>NZ_CP120699.1:4800000-7100000 GCF_045571475.1 Bradyrhizobium sp. ORS 86
CACCGCGCATCTCCTAAAGCAGTTCGGATGCGACCCTTAGAGCGTTGCGGCGCAAAAGGCTACCTCGCTCCGACGTCGTCCCGACGCTCGGCCGGGGCCGCACCGGCCTCTTCCTTGGCGGCTTCGTAGTTCAGCTCGATCATGACCCCGTTGGGATCGTTCACGAAGATCTGCCAGAGATCGCCGCCCGGAACCTGGCGCGAGTCGAATTCCATGCCCTTGGACCGCAGGCGGTCCTTCATCCCGGCAAAGCCCCGGCTGGCAAAGGCGACATGATGGACGACGCCCGAATCCGGCTTTTGTGCCTCGTCGGTCTTCGAAATATCGACCAGATGCACCACGGCCTTGCCCTCGCTGTACATCCACGCGCCGGGAAACGCGAAGTTCGGCCGCGGGCCCTTTTCCAGGCCCAGAATGTCCTCATAGAACCGCACCGTATCGGCGAGATTCCTGGTCCTGATGTTGAAATGGTCGAGCACGCCCACGCTCACGCCCATGCGAAACACTCCCGTTTTTGTGAGGTTCTTTGGTACCCCGATCCTAGCACGAAACCGGCGGGCGCCACCAAACGAAGGCGTTGCCCTCCGCTGCTGAGGGGGTATGGTGCGGCTCCCTCCATGGAAGGAATGCCCCGCCCGCCCCAGAGTTGCCGGCGCGGCCTCGGGGCGATCACCAAGGCAAATACCAAGACAAAACAAGGTAGCAGACATGGCTAAAGTCGCTTTTCTCGGTCTCGGCGTGATGGGTTTCCCGATGGCGGGACACCTCGTGAAAAAAGGCGGCCATGAGGTGACCGTGTACAACCGGACCGCAGCGAAGGCGAAGGACTGGGCCGACAAGTTCGGCGGCAAGACCGCGCCGACGCCGAAGGCTGCTGCCGAAGGTCAGGACTTCGTGATGTGCTGTGTCGGCAACGACAATGACCTGCGCTCGGTCACGATCGGCCCCGACGGCGCCTTCGCCGGGATGAAGAAAGGCGCGACCTTCGTCGACCACACCACCGCCTCCGCCGAGGTCGCCCGCGAACTCGACGCCGCCGCCACCAAGGGCGGCTTCAAGTTCGTCGACGCGCCGGTGTCCGGCGGCCAGGCCGGCGCCGAGAACGGCGTGCTGACGGTGATGTGCGGCGGCGCCGAAGATGCTTACGCGGGCGCGGAGCCGATCATCACCGGCGCCTATGCGCGGATGTGCAAGCGGCTCGGACCGGCAGGCGCCGGCCAGTTGACCAAGATGGTCAACCAGATCTGCATCGCCGGCCTCGTGCAGGGCTTGTCGGAGGGCATCCACTTCGCCAAGAAGTCGGGCCTCGACGTTGCCGACGTGATCGAAACCATCTCCAAGGGCGCCGCGCAATCCTGGCAGATGGAAAACCGCTACAAGACTATGAACGAGGGCAAGTACGATTTCGGCTTCGCCGTCGAGTGGATGCGCAAAGACCTCTCGATTGCACTGGCGGAAGCCCGCCGCAACGGTGCCACCCTGCCGGCGACCGCGCTGGTCGACCAGTTCTATGCCGAGGTCGAGAAGATGGGCGGCAGGCGCTGGGATACGTCGAGCCTGCTGGCCCGGCTGCAGCGCTAAATCCTTCGCAGAACGAAGAGGCACCGGCGCGGTGCGACCGCGCTTGGCCATCCGTTACCGATGGTCCACGGAGCCGACCGCGCAACGGGCTTTGCGCGGTCGGCTCAACGCGAGGCCAAAGGTTAATTTAACTCCCGGTTAACGCGTTTCTTTAGCTCTTTAAGTTATCGCTTAATGATTTGGCGTCACAGATAGACGATGCAAAAAGCTCGCGCGGTCCGCGAGCAGGATTTGTGTTGTTTATGAGTAATCCCGCAGAAAAGCCTGAAGTTGTACAGCTTCCGGCAGGGCCTCAGGTGGTGGCGCCGGTGAACAACCGGCGCGCCTCTGCGCAGCGGGTGCGCGAAGCGCGCGATCGGTTAACGTCGACCAGTGGAACCCGCCCCGCCTTCGACGCCGAACTGCTCAGACAATACGCCCAGACGAGGATGTCGGCATCCTACGTCGTCATGCTGCTGGTGGTTGCAACCGGCGCGCTGTTTGGCTTCTGGATGCAGCCGATCGTGGCCGCCGCGTGGACCTGCGGCATGCTCTGCATCCACGCCGCGATCATTCGCGGTTGCTCCCGCTTCCTCGCCGAGCAGCCCTCGGTCGCGGTGACCCGCAAATGGCGCACGCGCTTCGTGCTGCTCGACCTGCTCTATGGCCTGTGCTGGACCGCGATCCTGATGCATCCCGCCGGCCGCGACCTCGCCTCCAACACGCTGATGATGTTCCTGATGCTGCTGGTGATCGCGGTGTCGAGCATGCTGGCGGCGAGCCTGCCGATCGCCGCGCTCGCGGCGACGATCCCGGTGACGGTGGCGATTGCGCTCGATCTGGTGCTGAGGGGCTCTTTCGACAATTACGTGCTGGCGCTGCTGGCGCTCGCGGCCGAAGGCTACTTTGCGCTGCTCGCCCACCGCCTGCATTCGACCACGCTCGCGACGCTGGAGGCACGTGCCGAAAAGGACGCGCTGATCGGCGAACTGGAACAGGCCAAGGCGATCTCCGACGAGGCGCGGCATCGTGCCGAATCCGCCAACGTCGCCAAGTCGCGCTTCCTCGCCCAGATGAGCCACGAGCTGCGCACGCCGCTCAATGCGATCCTCGGCTTCTCCGAAGTGATGAAGAGCGAGATCTTCGGTGCGCACACGGTGCCGGTCTACCGGGAATATTCCGCTGACATCCATAATTCCGGCGTGCACCTGCTCAACCTCATCAACGAGATCCTCGATCTGTCGCGGATCGAAGCCGGCCGCTACGAGCTGAACGAGGAAGCCGTGGCGCTGGTGCATGTCGTCGCCGACTGCCACCATCTCCTGAAGCTGCGCGCCTCGAGCCGCGGCATCACCATCCACGAGGTGTTCGAGCACGGCATGCCGCGGATCTGGGGCGACGAGCGCGCCATCCGCCAGGTCGTGCTCAACCTGCTCTCCAACTCGATCAAGTTCACCCCGCAGGGCGGCGAGATCTGGCTGAAGGTCGGCTGGACCGCGTCTGGTGGACAATATCTGAGCGTCAAGGACACCGGCTCCGGCATAGCAGAAGACGAGATCCCGGTCGTGCTGGCCTCCTTCGGCCAGGGCTCCAACTCGATCAAGTCGGCCGAACAGGGCGCGGGGCTTGGGCTGCCGATCGCCAAGAGCCTCATCGACATGCACGGCGGCACCTTCACGCTGAAATCGAAGCTGCGCATCGGCACCGAAGTGATCGTCACGTTCCCGCCTGAGCGGGTCATGAGCGCGCTGGCGCCGATGTCGGAGGACGCGCCGCCGATGCAGCCGGAGCCCGTGGTGAGCTCGGCGAGCAGCGACCGGCAGCGTGTACGCCGCAGATCGATCATGAGTGCAGGCACCGGATTGTAGAGCATGGCCCGGAAAGGTGTGACGCGGTTTTCCGAAGATCATGCTCTGGACAAGCAGCAGAAGCGCGAGGGAACCGTTGCGCTTCGACCCGCTTGTGCAAACGGCTGAAACCGTTCAACACTGAAGAATGAGCTCAGAAACGCCGTGTATCGCAGTCTGCATGATGGATCCCAGGACCAAGCTCTGCTTCGGATGCGGTCGCACGCTTCCGGAGATCGCGCGCTGGCACAAGATGGACAGCGCGGAGCGGTTGGCGGTGATGGCACTGCTCCCCGCGCGCATGGCGGATGCCGGGCTCGAGCGTATGGAGCCGCGTCCGAAACGCGCCTGAGCCTGCGCGGGATGCGCGGAGGCGCACGATGAGCCGCATCCTCCTCGTCATCCTGCTGCTGATGGCGACCGCCGGTGCGGTCGTCGCCTACGGCGATCCCAACCAGATCGCGCGCGCCAGAGAAAACATCTCGCAAATCCTCGGCCGGAGCAGCGGTAGCGGCAATCCGTCCGCAGCCCCTGCGGTTGAGATCGCGCGCAGCCTGGGCGGCGAGTTCGCATTCCGCGCCAAGATCAACGGCGTCAGCGCGCCAATGGTGATCGACACCGGCGCGACCTCGGTCGTGCTGACCTGGGAAACGGCGAGGGCGATCGGCCTGCCCACCGAGATGCTCGAATACAATGTCGACCTCGAAACCGCCGGCGGTCACACCAAGGCGGCGCGGCTGACACTCGATCGGCTCGCTGTCGGAAAGCTCGTCGAGAAATCGGTACCGGCGCTGGTGGTCCAGCGCGGCCAGATGAAGACCAACCTGCTCGGCATGAGCTTCCTCGACCGGCTCGAAAGCTGGGGCGTGCGCGCCGACAAGCTGATGCTGACCGGCTACCCCGAACTGTCCGCGCACAGTCATCGGCGCCCGCGCACGGCGGTCGATTAAAGCATGGGATTACCTTGACCTGACACAGCACGGAAGGTCACCTCTCCCTTGGGAGAGGTCGATTTGCGCAGCAAATCGGGTGAGGGGTTGCGGTCGATCGAGAGGCCAAGGCCCCCTCACCCGGATTGCTTCGCAATCCGACCTCTCCCCGATGGGGAGAGGTGGGCCGAAGCCGCAGCAAGGTCGATTCAACTCAAATTCATCCGCCTCACCGCCATCGTTGCGACCTCAGACTCGCTTCTGATGGAAGCGATAAAGCAGGATGCCGAGCGTGATCGCCGCAATCACGTAGAACGTCAGGGCATCGGTGTTGGGATGTCCCTCGAAGAAAGCCAGCATCATTCCCCTCCTCGCTAAGAAAATCACAGATGTCTCGGCGTCATCGCATTGCGCCCTGGTGCTCGCCCACGGCCCATTCCTTCGCACTGGCGCCGGCCATCGAGCGGACGCGCTCCTCGTCGGTTGCAAGCTCGGCGGCGCTGCCGCTGTAGATGATGGCACCGTCGTCCAGCACATAGGCGCGATCGGCGATGGCGAGGCTGACGCGAACATTCTGCTCGACCAGCAACACCGAGATCCCCTCCTTGCGCATCGCTTGAATGATCTGGAAGACCTCCTTGACGATCAGCGGAGCCAGCCCCTGGCTCGGCTCGTCCAGCAGAAGCAGCTTGGGATTGAGCAGCAATGCTCGCGCGATCGAAAGCATCTCCTGCTCGCCCCCGGAAAGCTGACGGCCACGACTGTCCCGCCGCTCCGCGAGGCGCGGAAAGGTCTTGAAGACGCGCTCGGTGTCCCAAGGACCGGGCCGCGCGACCGGCACCCGCAAATTGTCCTCGACGGTCAGGTTGGCGAAGATCTTGCGGCCTTCCGGGACGTAGCCCACGCCGAGCGCCGCCACCTGATAGGGTGACATCCGGGTCGCGTCGATTCCGAACAAGGTGACATTGCCATTACGCGGTGGCGTCAGTCCCATGATGCTGCGCAGCGTCGTCGTCTTGCCGGCGCCGTTGCGGCCAAGCAGCACGACGATCTCGCCTTCGTTCACCGTCAGGCCGACATTGTGCAGGATATGGCTCTTGCCATAGAACGTTTGCAGCCCCGCGACCGTCAGCGGCGTCATCGGCTCTCTCCAAGATAAGCTGCCTGCACCGCTTCGGAGGCTGCGATCTCGTCAGGCCGCCCCTCGGCAAGCAAGCCGCCCTGATCGAGCACCGTGATGTAGTCGGCCAGGTGGAACACCACGCGCATATCGTGTTCGATCAGCACGATGGTGTAATTTCTTTCCCTGTGCAGGCGACGAATGAGGGTCGTGATCTCGTAGGTCTCCTGGTCGCCCATGCCGGCGGTCGGCTCATCGAGCAGCAGCAGGCGCGGAAGCTGCGCCAGCGCCATCGCGATCTCGGTGGTCCTCTGGTCGCCGTGAGAGAGTTCGCCGACCAGCCGGTCAGCCTTGGCGCTGAGCCCCACGAGCGCCAGCATTTCAGCCGCGACGTCGTTGGCGAGCTTTGCATCAGCCCGGTTCGGCAGCATGTGCAACGTCTGTCGCGCCGCGACCTCGGCCGCGGTGAGCACGTTCTCATGGACGGTCAGTTCCGGAAACACTTCGGTGATCTGGAACGTGCGTCCCATGCCGAGCCCGACCCGCAGGTGCGCCGGCAGGCGCGTCACGTCCTTCCCTTGAAACAGGATCGATCCCCTGGTCGGCGGAAAGTAGCCGCTGATCATGTTGAAGAAGGTCGTCTTGCCCGCCCCGTTCGGGCCGATGATGGCGCGCAGCTCGCCCGCCTTGACGGACATCGACACGTCCTTCACGGCGACCAGGTTGCCAAATCGCTTGGTGATGTTGCGAACCTCGAGCATGGTTACACCGACTTGCGCGCACGCCGCATGCCGAGCAGGCCGCGCGGGAAGAACAGCACCACGATCACGAAGATCGCGCCGACAAAGGACATCCAGTTCACAGTCATTGACGAGATGTAGTCCTGCAACACCACGAACACGGTTGCACCGACCAGCGGTCCCCAAAACGTCCGCATGCCGCCCATCACGCACATCACGACCAGATAGCCAGACAGCGAGTAGTGCAGCGCCAGGGGATCGGCGAAGTTATTGAGGAGCGCGTAGAGGGTGCCCGCAAGTGCGGTGAAGAAGCACGAGATCGAGAACGACAGCCAGATTTGTCGTTCGACCGGGATCGCCAGGAACCGCGCGCGGCGCTCGTTCTCCCGGATTGCCCGCAAGGTGTGGCCGAACGGAGAACGCACCAGTAGGCCCAACAAGCCCACGGCGAGCGCGAAGACGGCGAGAAGGAAGAAATAGAATCTGTTACCGCCGTCGGTGATGTCGAGCGTCAGCGGACCAAACCCGATCGGCTCGCGGTGAAAATCGCGCAGGCCGTCAAAGCCGCCGGTGAAGTCGTTCCAGCTATAGGCGAGATAGTACCAGAGCTGCCCGAACGCGATCGTGCACATCGCAAAGTAGACGCCGCGGCGGCGCACGATCAGAAGACCGAACAGCGTCCCGGCCAATCCGCCCAGCAGCGTTCCCAACAGCATGGCGAGCGGCGTGCTGTGCACGAGATATCGCAAGGTGAGCCCAGCCCCATAGGCGCCAAGGCCAAAATAGGCGGCGTGGCCGAAGCTCAAGACACCGGTGAAGCCCAGCAGCAGATTCAGTCCCATCGCGGCAAGCCCGAACACCAGCACGCGTCCGGCGAGCGCCGTGTAGCCGCCGAGCAAGGGGAGCCAGTACGGCACCGCGAGCAGGACGGCCCAGACGACGGCGAGCATGACCCATCTGGGAACGGCGGGCGTCCGTCTTGCACCAATCGCCGCGGCGGTTGCGCTCGTGCCGACGTCGGCGCTCATGCCATCATTCCTTCCTCGCCCATCAGACCTCGCGGACGAACAAGAAGCACGATCATCATGATGGCATAGATCACAGCCTCACTTGCCGAAGGATAGAAGACTGTGGTGAGCGCCGCGGCCACTCCGATCAGCAGCCCACCGAACAGCGTGCCGATCAGGCTGCCGACGCCGCCGACGATGATGGCGATGAAGCTCGGCATCAGCAGGTCGTCGCCCATATTGGGATTGAGGCCGATCTGCCCGGCGGCCAACACTCCGCTCAACCCGGCGAGCAGGCAGCCAAGCGCGAAATTGAACGTGCGTAACAGGCTGATGTTGACCCCGAGCGACGCCACCGTCTCGAGATCAAGCGTGCCTGCCCGGATGCGTATGCCGACTTGGGTGTAGCGCAGGAATGCGAACAGTCCGGCCACCGCAATGACGACGACGCCGACCATGAAGACGCGGTACCAGGTGATGAAGAATAGTGTCGCGCTGATCGGCTGCGACAGGAACTCCGGCAATCCGAGCGGCAGCCCGTTCGGTCCCCAGATGTAGCGGGCCGCATCTTGCATTACGAAGGCGAAGCCGAAGGTCAGCAACAGGCTATAGACCGGATCCCGGTTATAGACCCGCCGGATCATCAGCCGCTCGACCGCAAGACCGATCAGCGCCGTGATGAAGGGCGAGACCAGCAAGGCGCCCCAGTAACCCAACGTCGGCGACAAGGTAAAGGCAAGATAGCCGCCGAGCGCCAGGAAGTTGCCGTGAGCGAAGTTGATGACGTTGCTGAGGTTGAGGATCAGGGATAAGCCCAGCGCCATCAGCACGTAGAATGCACCGATGATCAGACCATTGGTGACGTTGAACAATATAACTTGGAACATCCCGCCCTCGGCTCTGGTGATGGTTCAGGGGCGGTTGACTCAGGCCGGCGCCACCATCTTGCAGCCGGTGTCGGCCACCGAGCCGGCAGCCTCATCGCCCGGGACGAGCGACGAGACTGCGAACAGATCATCCGGTTCACCCTTCGGCGGATGAACTTCGCCGACGAAGATATTCGGCATCAGTTCATGATCTCCCGCGCGATAGCGCACCCTGCCCGGCTGCAGTGCGACGTCCGGCGGCAGCTCGAGGTCCTCCAGTGCCTTCGCCATCTTCGGACCTTCGAGGGACTTCGCTTTCTCCGCGGCAAGCCGGACCGTATGCATCGCCACGTAGCCGAACCAGTCGCGCGCAGTGGGCGTCTTCTTCGTGGCAGCGCGGAAATCGCCCACAAACTTGACGACCTCGGGCACCTTGGGCTGGTTCCACCACCATTCCATGACCCACCAGCCGGTCTGCGCATCAGGCGGACATCCCTTGACGCTTTCCAGCTCGAACAGCGCACCGCCCAGTGCCATTTCCTTCTGCATTCCGAACTGGGTGAACTGCTTCATGCAATTGATCTGCGTCAGGCCGCCCATGTTGTTGAGCAGAACGTTCGGCTTATAGGCCTTCGCCTTGATCAAGGTCGCGGAGAAATCGGTATTGTTGATCGGGAGCATATCGCCTTCGAATGTTCCGCCGGCCTTCTTCAGTGCCTTGATGAAGGCGTCCTGCAAGGTGTGGCCGTAAGCATAGTCCGGCGTGATGAAGAACCACTTCTTGCCGAACTTCTTCACCAATTCCGGCGTGATGGCATTGGCGTCCATCGTCGTGGTGTTGCAGATGCGGAAGACGTTCCACTTACAGCTCGTTCCGGTGATCGGGTCGGTATGACCGCCAGGAACGATGTGAAAGATCTTCTTCTCGTTGGTCACCTGCGACATCGCATAAGCGATGCCGGAATTCACGTCACCGAGGATGACTGCGACATTGTCGCGATCGATCAACTTCCGGGTCTTCTGCACCCCGGTCCCGACATCGTTCGCGGAATCTTCGACGAGGAGCTGGACCTGGCGACCGAGAATACCGCCCTTCTTGTTGAGTTCGGCTTCGGCATATCGGGCGCCGTCGACCTCACTCTGCGCCAGCGCGGAAAGCACGCCGGTCAGTGGATTGACCATTCCGATCTTGACCGGCTCGTCCGCGAGCGACTTGACGATGAAGGGCGCGCCAATCGCCTGGCTGCCGGCCAAAGCCAATCCGGACTTGATGAGCGTGCGACGATTGATCGACAACCGAATCGTAGCCATTCCAGACCTCCCGGTTTTGTAATTTTTCGCGGACGTTATTTCATGAAGACAAGGTCACTCCGGCTGCTCCAAGTGATCGTGAAGAGATCACGATCTCAGAGATCAAGGGCGATTTGACATCGCTGTTTGGAATTGGGCGCGCGAGGCGGCTGGCTCTTCTTCCCGCATCGAAGGATGCGGCAGTCGCGGCGCTCCGGTGCGGCAGATTGCCCCACTCCTCCTGCGGCACAAATCCACAATTCGTCTAACCGGATGCAGATGTAGCGCCCGGGCCGCCGCCGGTGGTGTCACACACCGAAACGACAGCCAACGTTTGGTTCGGCGTGGCGGCAGCGTGGCTGACCTGGAAGATCAAGGCGATCGGTCCGTCGGTCGAGATGCCCGGATCACCGGCGGTCACTGCTGGCGCGGCGGACGCTCGGCAAGGCGTTCCGCACGATCATGCGCTTGGTGCGGCCGCGACGCATCGCGATGAGATCATCACGCCAACTGATCTATTTGAACATATAATACACTTAGTCGTCTGCGTCCACCCGCTCGAGCTGGGGATGGGCGAGCCGGCTGGCCGCATCGATGTGGCTGCGCATCAGCGCCGCCGCGACCTCCAATTCGCCGCGCTCGATCCGGTCCAGGATCTCCAGATGCTCGTTGCAGGATGCGACGACGCGCTCATGGCCGAACGTCCAATCGTAGTTGACGAAACGCCGCAACCGGTTCTGCTGCTCGAGCGCCAGAAGCAAGTAGCGATTGTCGGCGCCGGCCGCGATCCCCTGATGGAACGCAGCGTTCATCTCGAAGAAATCGACACTCGAGGATTTGCGCCAGGGCGCGGCCAGTGCAGCGCGATGGCGTGCGCGCATCTCGGCCATCCAGGCCGGATCGAGGCGAAAGCCCGGCATCAGGATCGCCGCAGGCTCCAGCAGCCGACGGAAGGCAAAACTCTCCGCCCTCGCTTTGGGATCGTCGATCGCTTGCGAAAACAGCCAGCCCCGCCCCGGCTTGCGCTCGATCAGCGCGACCCCGGCAAGCCTGTTCAAGACCTTGAGCAGGAACGGCCGCGTCACCTGATAGCGCCGCATCAGATCGGACTCGGAGACTTCGAGCGGCAGGGCGCCGGCGAGCCGGTCGCGGGCGATCTCGACGCAGAGCTCGCTCGCCTCGTCGGAAATGGCCGGCGCATCGTCAAGCGACAGGCTCGTGACGCTCTTGCGCAACACGAAACCGCGGCGCGGGCGCGCCTCGACGAGACCGCGCCGCGCCAGATGCTGGAGGGCGGCGCGCACCGGCGTGCGCGACACCTGCAGCCGCGCCGCAAGGTCGGCTTCGGTCAGACGCGCGCCCGGCCCGAGCCCGTCGCCGCGCACGAGCTCGACGATTTGCGGCAACAGGTCCCGTTGCAGGCGGGTGGGACGAGATGTCGATTTTTGTTTCATGTGACTATAAAATACACTAGTGTCCCCGCCATGACCAGAGGAGAGTGAGCATGACCGAGCGGATCGCTGATGACGCGAGGCGCGCGCAAGACGCGCCCGGATCGCTCGACGGCCCACTCTGGCGCGCTGACGCCACCGCGCTCGCCGCAGCAATCCGGGCGCGGAAGATTTCGGCGCGCGAGGCGGTCGAAGCGGCACTCGCGCGCATGGCCGACGTCAATCCTTCGCTCAATGCCATCGTTCTGTCGCTCGCCGACGAAGCGCTCGCCACCGCGGACGCGCTGGACGCCAAGCAGCGCGCCGGCGAGGAATTGGGCCCGCTGCATGGCGTGCCGGCGACGATCAAGATCAACATCGATCAACGAGGCTGCCCGACCGACAACGGCATCGTCGCCAACAAGGGTCTGATCGCCGAGCACGACAACCCGGTCGTCGCCAACCTTCGCCAGGCCGGCGCCATCCTGATCGGACGCACCAACGCGCCGGGCTATTCGATGCGCTGGCACACCGGCAACGCGTTGCATGGCGAGACTCGCAATCCATGGCGCGCCGACCGCACCTGCGGCGGCTCCAGCGGCGGCGCGGCGGTCGCGACCGCCATTGGCATGGCACCGATCTCCCATGGCAACGATATCGCCGGCTCGATTCGCTACCCGGCCTATTGTTGCGGCGTGTTCGGCCTGAAGCCGTCGCTTGGACGGGTCCCCTCCTACAATCCGAGCTTCCAGGGACTATCGCCGATCTCGTCGCAGTTGATGGCGGTGCAAGGCCCGCTGACGCGCAGCGTCAGGGATTTGCGCCTCGCCTTCGCAGCGATGGCGAAACCCGATGTGCTCGATCCCCGCACCGTCGCACCGGCTCCCTTCCCTCCGGCGCGCCAGCCGATCCGGGTTGCACTCGTCGACAGCCTTGACGGCACCGCTTTCCATCCGGCGGTGAGCGCAGCGCTCAGGGCTGCCGCACGTGTACTCGAGGACGCCGGCTATCACGTCGAGCCGGCTTCGCCGCCGGAGCTCATCACCGCCGCCGAAACCTGGCCGCGCCTCGCCATGCCCGATCTTCTCGCCCAGCTCGAACCCTATATCGAGACGAACGGCGATGACGGCGTCCGCCGCGCCGCCGGTCTGTGGCGGCGGGTGTGGCCGCAACACGATCCGGCCGAAGTGCTCGTTGCGCTCGGCGAACGGCTGAGATTGCTGCGGCAGTGGCAGATCTTCCTGATCCGCCATCCGCTCATCCTCATGCCGGTCTCGACTGAACCGGCTTTCGAGGTCGACGCCGACGCGCGCGACGAAGCGATGACGGCTGCGATCATCCGCTCCCAGCGACCGATGACTGCGGTCTCGCTGCTCGGCCTGCCCGCAATCTCGGCGCCTACGCTGGTGTCCGATGGACTGCCGATCGGCGTCCAGCTCGTCGCTGCGCCCTTCCGCGAGGACCTCTGCTTCGATGCGGCCGGAGCGATCGAGGCGCGGCTGCCGCCGGCGCTGCCGCCCGAGCCGCGGCGATGAGCGCATCCGCCCCGAAGCCCCAAGGCCACCGTGCGCGCCTCTCTTACTATGATTTCGGCCGCACGACCGTCTATTGCTGCCAGCGCGACCCGCGCTTTTCCTATTGCGCCTATGTTCCGGAAAGCTATGGGGAGGATGGCGCTGGTCGCTACCGCCTGCTCGTTGCCGTCCATGGCTCGCGCCGCGAGATGATCGCCTATCGTGACGTCTTCATCGCGCTTGCCGAGCGGCGCCGGCTGATCGTCCTTGCGCCCTTGTTTCCGGTCGGCATCCTCGCACCCGACGATCATTCGAGCTACAAGATGCTGCGCGTCGGTGCGATGCACTACGACGCCGTGCTGTTTGCGATGATCGCAGAGCTTGAGGCGCGCTACCGGCTCGATGCCGATCGCTTCGGTCTGTTCGGCTTTTCCGGCGGCGGGCAGTTCGCCCAGCGCTTCCTCTATCTGCACCCGGAGCGGCTCAGCGCCGTATCCATCGCATCGCCAGGTGTCGTCACCCTGCTCGACGTCGAACGCGACCACTGGGTCGGCGTCCGCGACTTCGCCGATCGCTTCGGCAAGCCGCTCGACCTTGCCGCGATGCGTCGCGTCGCCGTGCAGATGGTCGTCGGCGCCGACGACAGGGACACCTGGGAAATCACCATCAAACCGGGCGACGCGTGGTGGCAGCCGGACGCCAATATCGCCGGCGCCGACCGGCCGGCCCGGCTCGATGCCCTCAAGGCGAGCTTCGAGGCGCATGGCATTTCGGTGCGACGGGACATCGTTCCCGGCGTCGCCCACACGCTGCCCGGCCTGATCCCGGTCGTCGAGGATTTCTTCAATGCGGCTTTCGCTGGTGAAGCGGATCATAGGGAGGGCGTGCGATGAAACGAGCGCTGGTGGCAGCCTGGCTCTGCACGATGCTGGTCACGCAAGCCGTTGCCGAGGAGCAACCGAAGCAAGGCGGCATGCTCACGATCCGGCTCAATTCCGACATTCGCAGCCTGGAGCCCGGCGTCAACCGGGACACCAACACCGATAACGTCCTCAACCACATCTTCGAGGGTCTGGTCGCCTATCGCGCCGATATGAGCGTCGGTCCGGCGCTTGCAGACTCCTGGACCGTCTCCGGCGACGGCAAGACCTATCGCTTCGTGCTGCGCGACGGCGCGACGTTTCACAATGGCGCCCCGTTGACGTCGGCCGAAGTGAAATGGAGCTGGTCGCGACTGCAGGCCAATCCCGCCTGGCAATGCCGCAACGTCTTCGACGGCAGCCAGGGCGTCAAAGTGATCGACGTCGAGGCGCCCGAGCCGCGCATCGTCGTCTATCATCTGGAAAAGCCGAGCGGCATGTTCCTCAAGCAACTGGCGAACATCCAATGCGCGGTGCTCGTCGCCCATCCCGACAGCGCGGATGCGCAAGGCCAATGGCGCGCGCCGATCGGCACCGGTCCGTTCAAGCTCGCCGAATGGAAGCATGATCAGTCTATCGATCTCGATCGCGTCGCCGACTACCGGCCGAGCACGGCACCAGCCAGCGGCTACGCCGGCGCGCGGATTGCTCATGTCGACCGCGTCCGCTTCAGGATCATCCCCGATGACAGCGCAGCGCGAGCCGCGCTGCGGACCGACGCCGTCGACGTGATCACGGAAGTACAGCCTGAACGCATCGCAGAGTTGCAGGCCGGCGGCGTAAACGTGCAGACGGCGTCCGGCCTTGCCCGCGACGCGCTTCTGATCAACGACAAGGACCCGCTGCTCGCCAATCCGAAAATGCGCGAGGCAATCGCCACGGCCATCGACCGCGAGCAGATCGCTGAGATCCGCAGCCAGGGCCTCGCCAAGGCCAACTCGTCGGCGGTCAGCGCCTCGATGGCCTATTTCGATCCGGCCTTTCTCGCCTGGCCCGCTTATGACCCGAGCCGCGCCGCCGCACTTCTGAAAGAGGCCGGGTATCACGGCCAGCCGATCAAACTGCAGACCAACAAGCGCTATCCGGGCATGGATGCCAATTCCATTCTGCTGCAGGCGATGCTGTCGGCGGTCGGCCTCAACGTGCAGATCGAAACCCTCGATTGGGCGACGCAGCTCGACCGTTACATGAAGGGCGAATTTCAACTGCAGTCCTTCACCTATTCCGGCCGCTTCGACCCGGCCTTGACCTACGCGACCTTTCTTGCCGACCGCACCAGGTTCAAGTGGGCGCAATGGGACGATCCGAAAGCGCTCGATCTGCTGCGCGAGGCGATGGAGACGGCTGACGATGCGCGGCGCAAGCAGCTCTTCCTCGACCTGCATGGCTTGCTGAGGGCGCAGATTCCAACCATCGGGCTGTTCTACGAGCCGGCGGTTGACGCAACCACAAAGCACGTGCACGGCTACAGGGTATGGGCGCCGGACCGGCCGATTGCCTGGGGCGTGTGGAAGGACTGACGTCAGGCAAGCAATAAGGCGACGACCTCATGGCCCAGCAATCAGCGAGCGGCTCGCCACCCGCAACCGGCGACAAGTTCTTCTCCGCACCGCATTTCCGCCAGGCCGATGCGGCGCAGGCGCTGCAATGGCTGCGCCGCTATCCTTTCGGAGTCCTGATCACCACGGGCGCGTCGGGCGTGCGCGCGACGTCCCTGCCCTTCGTCGTGGAGAACGACGATCCCGCCGACATCCGGTTGCTCGGGCATATCGCCTTGAGGAACAGCCACGCGGCAGACCTCCCGTCCGTGAACGAGGTTCTGATCGTTGCCAATGGTCCGAGCGCCTATATCTCGCCGCGCTGGTATGCCGGCCCCGCCAATGTGCCGACCTGGAACTATGTCGGCCTGCAATTGCGCGGACGGATCGAACTGCTGCCCGCCGAGACGGACCGGCGCTATGTGCTGGAGCGCACCGTCGACGAGTTCGAGCGTCGCGCCGCCGCGCCCTGGCGGTTGAGCGATGCGCCGCTAGATCTGGTCACGCGGCTTCTCGGCGGCATTGTCGCCTTTCGCATCGGTCCGTGCCGGCTCGAATGCGTCGAAAAGCTCGGGCAGAACAAGCCCGGCGCCGACGCCGAGGGCACCATGGCCGGCTTGCGCGAAGAAGGCGACGAAATGAGTCACGCGGTGGCCCGCATGATGCAGCGGATCTTCGCAAGCCCAAGCTAAAGCGCGATGTGATTGAGTTGAATCGTCATCGCGCTTTAGCTCTTTGTTTGAGCATGATCTTCTCGGAAAACCGCTTCACACTTTTCCGGATCATGCTCTAGATCAGGCGGCGATCGACGCCGGGACGCGCTCCTCGACCAGCGCGATCGCATCGCGCAACACATCGGCGCCGGCCCCCGGCTTGACGCCGTGCTGCGCCAGGTGACGGCGGAACGCACGCGCGCCCGGCACACCGTGGAAGGCGCCAACGAAGTGTCGCGTGATCGCATGCAGCCGCGTCCCGAGCGCGAGCTGCGCCTCGATATAGGGCATCATCGCCGCGAACACGTGCTTCATCGTCGCATGCGGCGACACCTCGCCGAACAGTTCGGAATCGACGGCAAGCAGCCGCCACGGCTCCTGATAGGCCGCCCGTCCGAGCATCACGCCATCGACATGCGCAAGATGCTGCCGCGCCTCGGCAAGGCTCGCGATGCCGCCATTGATGATGACGGGCACATCCGGCAACGCCGCCTTCAAGCGATAGACGCGATCGTAATCGAGCGGCGGGATATCGCGGTTCTCTTTCGGCGATAGCCCGTTGAGCCAGGCCTTGCGGGCGTGAACGATCAGCATGTCCGCCCCCGCCGCAACCACCCCGCGCGCCAGCACATCGAGGGCGACTTCCGGATCCTGATCGTCGATGCCGATGCGGCATTTCACCGTGACGGGAATGCTCACCGCACGCTTCATGGCCGCGACGCCGTCGGCGACCAGCGCCGGCTCGGCCATCAGGCAGGCGCCGAAGCGGCCATCCTTCACGCGGTCGGAGGGGCAGCCGACATTGAGGTTGATCTCGTCGTAACCGAAATCCTCGCCGATCCTCGCGGCGGTCGCGAGATCGCGCGGATCGGAGCCGCCAAGCTGCAGTGCCACGGGGTGCTCGCTCGCATCATGCCCGAGCAGCCGCATCCGATCGCCGTGGATCACCGCGCCGGTCGTCAACATCTCCGTATAGAGCCGCGCCCGCCGCGACATCAGCCGGTGGAACACGCGGCAGTGCCGGTCGGTCCAATCCATCATCGGCGCCACGGAAAATTTCCATTCCATCTCAACTGCTTACCCGCAAGCCGGGCGCAATGCAACACGATGTTTGGAACCGCTGCCGGGCGAAGCAGGTCCGGCCCAACCAAAATATCGAAAACAACCCCATGCAAAGTAGCTTTGCGGGTGCGCGTCGGCCGAAGCGCGACAAACCGTCTACGCTCTCGCAGATGCCGACACCATCGTCGACCGCCCAGGCCGCGCGCGTGGTCAAGAGCCGTCGCCCGCTCCGGACCTCTACCGCCGCCTCTACTGGCGATACAGGCTCTGCCGGATCATGATGCGTTTCCGCGGAATTGCATCATGATTTGATCTCTTTGTTTGAGCATGATCTTCTCGGAAGACCGGCTTCCACTTTTCCGGATCATGCTCTAGAGGAACCCGATCGAAATCCACGGCACAGCCGCGACAATAATCGTGCCGATCAGCAATGCGATCATGTAGGCGGCCATCGGCTTCATGCCTTCGTCCGGATTGATGCGGCTGATCGCGCAGGCGGCGTAGTAGCCGACGCCGAAGGGCGGCGCGAACAGGCCGATACCCATCGCAAGCACGACGACCATTGCATAATGCACCTCGTGCACGCCGACCTGCCGTGCGATCGGGAACAGCAGCGGCCCGAACAGGACGATGGCCGGAATGCCTTCGAGCACGCTGCCCAGGATAACGAAGGCGACAATGGTAACGGCAAGGAACATCGAGACGCCGCCTGGCAGTGCGGTCATGACCTTCGCGAGCGAAGCCGAGAAGCCGGATTGCGTCAGCGCCCAGGCCATGCCGGTGGCCGCGCCGATGATAAGCAGGATGGCGCCGGAGAGCGAGGCGGTCTCGACCAGCATCGGATAGAGGCGTCGCCAGGAGAACTGCCGGTAGATCAACAGTCCTGCGAGCATCGCGTAGACGATGCCAATGGTGGACACTTCGGTCGCGGTGGCAACGCCCTCCACCACCGCCGCCCGGATCACGAAGGGCAGCGCGATAGCGGGAATGGCGGCCACGAAGGCACGGCCGATCTCGCGCCCCGTCGCCCGCTTGACATGCGATAGGTTCTCGCGGCGGTAACGCCACCAGACCACGGCGCAAAGCGTGACCGCGAGCACGATGCCCGGTAGTAGGCCGCCCGTGAAAAGCGCGGCAATCGACACGCCCGTGACTGAGCCGATCGTGATCAGCACCAGCGAAGGCGGGATGGTTTCCGTCTGCGCCCCGGTTGCAGAGAGCAGCGCCACGAGGTCGCCGGGCCTGGCGCCGCGTGCCTTCATTTCGGGAAACAGCACAGGGGCAACGGCTGCCATGTCGGCAGCCTTGGAGCCGGAGATCCCGGAGACGAGATACATGGCTCCGACCAGCACGTAGTGCAGGCCGCCGCGGACGTGCCCGAGCAAGCTGGCGAGGAAGCTCACCATGGCCCGGGCCATGCCGGTCATTTCGATGAGCAAGCCGAGGAAGACAAACAGCGGCACCGCCAGCAGGATCAGATGGCTCATGCCCTCGTCCATCCGGCCGATCACGACCACGCTCGGTGTGCTGGTGGTCAGGGTGAGGTAGCCGACCGTGGCGAGGCCGAACGCAAAGGCGATCGGAACCGCCGCAAAGACCATGGCGCCGACTAGGAACACAAAAAAGATGAGCAGGTTCAAGTTGCCCAATGGTTTGAGCACAGGCGCCAGAAGCGCAAGGACAGCAACGAGACCGCCGACCAGGGCGACAGCCGCAAGCCCGCTGCGCAAATCGGCGATCGCGGCCAGACGCAGCACCGCGACGACCAGCATCAGTCCGATGCCCAGCGGCAACGCGGCCGCCCGCCAGGAATTGACGATGTCGAGTGCCGGCGTTCGGACATAGACCTCGTCGACCGCGAAGTCATAGGCGGGATGGATGACGAGAAGCAGGAAAGCCAGCGACGCCGATATAGCGACGACATCGAGAAATGCTCGTGCAGACGGACCGAGCATGCCGACGATCGCGGTCATCCGCATATGCTCGCCGCGCTGGAATGCGATGACCGAGCCGAGCATCGCCAGCCACAGGAACAGGATGCCGGCCAGTTCGTCTGTCCATACGATCGGCGCATGAAAGACGTAACGGGCAATGATGCCGAGCAGGAGCACAACGATCTCCGCGACGACCAACAGCGCGGCGGGAATGGCAACGGCCGGCTCGAGCACGCGGGTCAGGCGTGCAACGCCACGGCGCCATCCGGACAGAGGCGCCCCCGCAGCCTCCAACTCGGTTGCAGGTGCATGGGCCATGGCGCTCACCCCAGCTTTCCTGCGGCTCTCTCCAGTTGCGTCCAAGCCTCCTCGCCAAACTTGGCCTTCCAATCGGCGTAGAAGCTCGTTTTGGCCAGCGCCTGCCGGAAGCCTGCACGGTCGACCTCCAGGAACTGAATGCCTTTCGCCGCCAGATCGGACCGCAGCGCGTCGCTCAGCTTTGCGATATCGGCACGTTCGTCGTCCGCGGAGTTGTCGAATTCGCGGGTCACGATCGCTTGCAGATCCTTTGGCAGTTTCTCGAATGCCCGCTTGTTGCCGAGGATCCAGTAGTTGTCCCAGACGTGGCCGGTCAGGCTGCAGCTCTTCTGCACCTCGTAGAGGCGCGCGGTCGCAATGATCGGTAGCGGATTTTCCTGCCCGTCGACGACCTTGGTCTGCAGCGCGGAGTAGACCTCGTTGAAATTGATCGGGGCGGGACCTGCGCCAAACGCCTGGAACAGCGAAGTAAGATTCGGCGCTGCCGGCACCCGAAGCTTGAAGCCCTTAAGATCGTCAGGCGTTTTGATCTCGCGGCCCGATGAAGTGACATGGCGGAAGCCGTTATCCCAGGCCTTCGATACCGTCATGATCGGCGTCTTGGCGATCTGCGCACGGATGTAGGCGCCGAGATCGCCATCCATCGCTTTCCAGACCGTATTATAGCTGGTGAACAGGAAACCCAGATTTGCGATTCCCGCAGCCGGAACCAGCGTCGCGAGGACCAGCGAGGACAGGTTAAAGAACTCGACGCCGCCATTTCTCACCTGGGTGAGCAGGTCGGTGTCCGAACCGAGCTGGTTCGCCGGGAAGATGTTGATCTCGAGCCGCCCGCCGCTGGCCTCGCGGATGCGATCGGCCGCCTCTTTGGCGCGAATGTTGACCGGATGTGTGGGATCCTGCCCGGTCGCGAGCTTGTAAGTGAACTCCGCCGCGGAAGCGCGGCGGGTAACAATGCTACAGAGCGGAACGGCGGCCGCGCCCATCATCAACGTGCGGCGGCTCACGGTTATCAGCTTGCGCGTGCTCATCGTTTCCTCCTTGAGATTTTGGCTCCGACTGGCGGATTGGCAGCAACGGTTGCTCCCGTTGATTTTCTTGTTGACCGGCGCGAGAAGGCCGGCGAAGGGCGGCAGCCGTCGTCGCTCTCCGCAGCGGAGCTGCGAAGCAAAGGACGTGGCCAGGTCTGTTGTGGAGCTGCGGCTAAGGCCTCAGCGCCCAAGCCACTGCTTGATCTGCCTTGATACTTCCGCGGTCGAAATTCCGTAGCGGTCGTGCAGGGTCGGAAGCGCGCCGGCGGCGAGAAATTCGTCGGGCAGACCAATCTGGCCGAAGGTGGGATGAACCCCGGAACGCATCAGCAGGCCGGCGACCGCTTCGCCGAGGCCGCCGATGACCGTGTGGTTCTCGGCGACGACGACCATGCGGCCTGGCTTTGCGGCCTCGCGCAGGATCGTTGCCGCATCGAGCGGCTTGATGGTTGGGACGTGCAGCACGGCCGCATCGACGCGGTCGCCGGCCAGCGCCTTTGCGGCCTCGAGCGCGCGCATGGTCATGATGCCGGTGGAGATAATCAGCACATCGCCGCCGTCGCGGATCAGGGACGCCTTGCCGAGCTCAAACTTGTAATCGTACTCGTCCAGCACCAGCGGCACCTGACCGCGCAGCAGCCGCACATAGACCGGGCCTTGGTGGGCAGCGACGGCAGGCACCAATTGCCCGATCTCGTGCGCATCGCAGGGGTCGACCACGATCATGTTCGGCATGGCGCGGAACAGCGCGAGATCCTCGGCTGCCTGATGGCTCGGGCCATAGCCGGAGGTCAGGCCGGGCAGCGCGCAGACGATCTTCACGTTGCGGTCTTCCTCCGCGATCGTCTGATGGATGAAGTCGTAGGCGCGCCGGGACGCAAACACCGCATAGGTTGTTGCGAAGGGCGTGAAGCCTTCGGCAGCCAGCCCCGAGGCGGCACCGAACAGAAGCTGCTCGGCCATACCCATCTGGTAGTAGCGATCGGGAAACGCCTTGGCGAAGATGTGCAGGTCCGTGTACTTGCCAAGATCGGCGGTCATGCCGATCACGTCAGGGCGGCTGCGCGCGAGCTCGACCAGCGCATGCCCGAAAGGCGCGGGCTTTGTTCGTTGCCCTTCGGCGGCGATCGAGGCGATCATGGCCGAGGTGGTCAGTCGCGGCTTGCCCGACGGCATGGTTGGTGCGGCGGGCTTCATGACGGCCTCCCTGCTTCGAGTGCGCGCAGAGCGAGCTGCCATTCGTGCGGCTCGACCCGGATGAAATGATTCTTCTCCCGCTGCTCAAGGAACGGCACGCCTTTGCCCATCAGCGTGTCGGCAACGATTATGCGCGGCTTAGGCTCGGGATAGGATTTGGCGGCATCGAAGGCGGCCACCACCGTATCGAGGTCATTGCCGTCGACGCGCTGCACGAACCAGCCGAACGCCTTGAGCTTTTCCACGAGAGGCTCGAACGCCATCATTTCCGTCGAAGGGCCGTCGGCCTGCTGGTTGTTGACGTCGACGATGGCAATCAGATTGTCGAGCCTGTGGTGAGCGGCCGACATCATCGCTTCCCAAACCGAGCCTTCGTCGAGTTCGCCGTCGGAGAACAGCGTGTAGATCCGCGCCTTCGATTCCTTCCGCTTCAGACCGAGCGCCATGCCGACACCGATCGCAAGGCCCAGCCCGAGCGAGCCGCCCGACATCTCCATGCCCGGAGTGTAGGAGGCCATGCCCGACATCGGCAGGCGGCTTTCGTCGCTACCATAGCTTTCCAGCTCCGCTTCCGGAATGATGCCGGCCTCGATCAGGGCGGCATAGAGCGCGATGGCATAGTGGCCGTTTGAGAGCAGGAAGCGGTCGCGCCCTTCCCAGGACGGCTCCTCCGGCCGGTACTGCATGGCATGGAAGTAGGCGACCGCAAGCACGTCGGCGATATCGAGCGCCTGCGCGATGTAGCCTTGACCCTGGACCTCACCCATCCGCAGCGCGTTGCGGCGGACATTGTGGGCGCGCTGCGCCAGCGTCGGCGCGTTGGCAATCATCCCGGCATTTCCCATGGCGATCTTCCTTTCGCGCTCAGTGGATGAGCATACCGCCGTTGACATCGATCACCGCCCCCGTGACATAGGCAGACAGGTCAGACGCAAGGAAGGTGTAGATCCCCGCAACGTCTTCGGCTTGGCCGAGGCGGCCGAGCGGAATGCCTTCAAGTATTTTTGCCCTCATCTCATCAGTGAGCTTGCCGGCGGTGATATCGGTTCCGATCAGACCCGGCGTGACGCAATTGACGCGGATGCCGTCGGGGCCCAACTCGCGGGCCATCGCCTTGGCCAGGCCCAGCACGCCGGCCTTCGCCGCCGAATAATGCGGACCGCCGAAGATGCCGCCGCCGCGCTGCGCCGAGACCGACGACATGCAGGCGATCGACCCGGACTTGCGACGGCGCATATGCGGGATCACTGCCTGGGAGAGGAACAGCACGCCCTTGAGATTGACGTTCTGGATGCGGTCCCAGTCCGCCGGCGTGATGTCGAGCAGCTTCACCGGCTGGGTAATGCCGGCGTTGTTGATCAGGATGTCGATCTGGCCGAAGACGGCGGCGATGGCCTCGATCACCTTCGCGCAGGATTTCTGGTCGGCGACATCGCAGGTCAGGCCGATGTGAGGCTCACCGGAAATGGCTTCCAGGCTTTTCGCTGCGGCTTCCGCCGCGGCGCCGTCGAGATCGAGGATCGCAACCCGGGCACCTTCCGCCGCAAACCGTCGCGCGGTCGCCAGCCCTATCCCCCGCGCTGAGGCTGCGCCTGAAATGACTGCCGTCTTGCCGCGTAGCAGCATGCCTTCCTCCCTGACCTTCGACCCGGCAAGGCACCGTCGATCGGCGCCCGTCTTCTTGACGCCATCGACTACGCCTGAGCGGCGATGGCGACAAACGCGCAGTTGTCGCCGACAGGTGAATCTGGTTCACTTATCGGATGTTGCTGTCCAGTATCCCGATTTCGGCGATCCGCGCCTTCGAGGCGGCCGCGCGCACCGGCTCCTTCCGTGATGCCGCCAGCGAACTCCACCTGACGCCGAGCGCCGTCAGTCACGCGATCCGCAAGCTGGAAAGCACGATGAGTACGACGCTGTTCGAGCGCAGCGCCCGATCGATCCGGTTGACGCCGGCCGGACATAACTTGATGCGTCATGCCGGGGCCGCGTTCGACAATCTGCGGCGCGGCATCGAGGAGGTCGCCGGCCGCGGGCCGCAACTGCTTCGCGTGCACTGCGCGCCGAGCTTCGCGGCGCAGTGGCTGGCGCCGCGTCTTGGCCAATTCATCGCTGCCGAACCCAAGCTCGAAGTGCGGCTCGCCGCCAGCACCGAATATGCCCGCTTCAGCAACGACGATTTCGATCTCGATATCGTCTACGGTCAGCCGAGAAGCGAGGCTCTGGAAATCATCCCGCTCGGCGATGAGACCGTGACGCCGCTGTGCACGCCGGCGCTTGCAAAGAAAATTCGCAAGCCGAAGGATTTGTTCGGCCAGGTACTCATCCGTTCAGACGTGAAGCAGGTGCAATGGCATCAATGGTTCGCCGCGAACGGGCTTGAGTCACCCGCGATTCATGGCATGCGTTTCGACCGCAGCTTTCTTGCGATCGCCATGGCTTCGAGCGGTCTCGGCATCACTCTGGAGTCGACGCGGCTTGCCGAACGCGAAATCGAGACGGGCAAATTGGTCGCTCCGCTGGCCGGCCGCGCCGTCGATGTCCGCTATGTCGGCCATCATCTCGTGTTCCCCCGTGCCAACCGGCAGCGCCGCGCGGTTCGGACATTCGCCGATTGGATCATGGCGGAGCTGGCGCCGCCGAAGCGCTAAAGCTTGCCCCATCGCTCATACTGGGCATCGCAGTCGCAAGGAACTATTCTGAAACGCGAAATACCGTGTACCGGCTACCCGGGCAGCCGACAGACATCCGGATGCAGCAGCGTCGCCTCCTTCATCCAGATACTTGCGCCTTGCGGGCCAACCGCAGCTTTCAGGTCGACGCCGGCGGGGAGCCGCCCCCAGCTCTGCGGCTGCAGCGTCTCATCCCCGATCGTTAGTCCGCCCGATAGGACAAGGAACTCGAGCCCGCGCGCATTCGCAAGGCTGATGGTTTCACCCGGCTGCCAGTCTTCAAGGCGGACCTCCTCGTGGCCGTCGTCAAATAGAACGCGAGCGCTGCTTGCACCGGGGCGCGGTGCAACCTGTCGGCCCTGCCCTGGCTGACGCACGACCTGGGTCCGGTCCTCGTCCCGGAACTGCCAGAGCCGCACGAAGATGGTGCAGCCGTCCTTCGCAGCGGGGACATGTGACGTCCCCGGCGGATTGCGGAAGTAGCTGCCGGCGGGATAGTCGCCATGCTCATCCTGAAAGATACCCTCAAGGACGACGATCTCTTCTCCACCGCCATGCGTATGACGCGGGAAGACGCTACCGGGAGCATAGCGCACGATCGAGGTGGCGCGCGCGACCTCGCCGCCAATCCGAAACAGCATGCGCCGATCCACGCCGGCCGACGGACTGGCCACCCAGTCCAGTTTCGCGGCGTGAACGATCACAGGCTTCGATAGATCATCGTTGATGCGCATCGTTGCTCTCCCTCAGGGTAGCATCATCCGAAACTCGCCGCTTCGCTATTTCGGATCATCTTACCATTGCAAGGACCTAAGCTAGGACACGTTTGCAGTCGCGAACTGGTCTAACGAGCTCCTCCTTAATCCCGTCATTCGTCCATAAATTCTTGCAGGAAGCCGCCGCCTCGGCCGTGTAGATCAATTCCGCGAGAAAACTGGCTGGCTCTGATTGCGACGGTTGACCAAATATTGTCGAGCATTATCGATGCTGCCTTAGAAGTGACATAACAGTCTACTCGATTTGGAGTTGTATGGTCTTGCGGGGCGAATGGAACAAGACAGACTTCCAGGTCTTCAAGCCGGGCGAGCAATCGCAGCGCTTTCGGTTGTCTATTTTCATTCATATATTGCACTGCGTTGGTTCCCGACAGGTGCCGTCCATCCGTTCCCCCCTCTGGCTGCTGGCGGCTTCTTCGGCGTCGATTTCTTTTTCGCAATCAGCGGCTATGTCATTTCGGTCGTAACGGACCGGCCGCGCTTCTCGACTGTGCAGTTCCTGATCAAGCGGATATTTCGCCTTTATCCGGTAGTCATCATCTTCTCCCTGTTGCAGCTTTGGCTACACAGAGCCGCCATCGTGGATGTGACCGTCGACCATTCGTGGTCAAGGGTTCTCTACGGTATGTCGCTCCTGCCGGATGACGGCGAGCGTTACTATGCGGTCACTTGGACACTCGAGCACGAGATCATCTTTTATGTGCTCGCTGCAATCTTGGTCCCCCTTATCGGTCGGACTGGCCTAATGCTCCTGCTGTTCGTGCTTACCGCGATCGCCTATCTCGTTCGGCCTGAGATCGGCAAAGGACACATCTTCACGATGGTACACGCCAACTTTGCTGTCGGCATCCTCGCCTATGAGTACCGGAACGCGCTGCAGAAGCTTGGCACTCTGGGGCCGATCCTGACGGCGCCGCTGCTCTACTGGGCCAGTTTGTATGGCTATCAACTCGCTATTCCGGCGGCGTCATTGCTGGCTTTGGTCGGCTTCGTCAATTTGCGTGGAAGCGGCGGAGCTTGGCGCTCCGTAGTCCTGCTCGGCGACGCGAGCTATTCGATCTACCTCTCGCACTGGATTATTCTCTATCTGTCGAACCGCCTTGCGTTCGATATCGAAGCGTCGGTCCCAGCCGAGATTTGGCGTTTCGGAACGATGGTCGCAGTCTGTGTCATATCGATTGCGCTATGGTTCGGGATCGAGCGGCCCATCAACGCTATTGGTCACAGATTAGCTGGTCGTTACCGACACCATGCAGAAGACCGACAGCTCTCGACTGCTTGATGGCTACGGATTGAACGATCTCTTTCCCATTGCCGAGCAACAGCTAGCCAGCCAAGCCAGCACTGCCGAAGAGGGTCAGCAGCACTTAACATCCAAAGCTCGTAAAGTCATCATTCCGCGATGATCTGGCCTTTCACCGCGAGTAGATCTTCAGGCGCATATTTCCGGAATTGCTGCGCTGGAACAAGGTCCGCTGGCGGCATTCCTTGAACTGAGCTCTCTTCAACGATCTGGAACCCGGCCTCGCGAAACAGTCTCAAGTAGTCGCTATGGCGCAGTCGATTGACGAACTGACGACCGCTGTTAAACGGCCGCCATTCCTCATCCGAGTAGCGCAGGAAGTTTAGCCGCGAAACGTTCCGATCGCTCCTCGCATAGTGGTCGCTGTAGTCAATCGAATGCGTCGTCACGCCTTTGGTTACTGCACGCAACGCCGAGAGAAGCCGCAGCAGTTGGTCTGCCGGGACATGCTCAAGCACTTCATTTGAGCATGAGCAGTCGACCGGCTCGTCATTCGACCCGACATGGTGCGGCGCCCTATAGACGACGCCTGACGCTTCCAGCGCAGCCCATGAAGAGGCATCAATCCCCCCCGGATTTAGCTGCCGGGCGGCGTGATCCACGAGATCTAGACGTGCCAGCCTCTCGACATCGGACGCGATCACACGCTCTACACCAAGCTTCCGTAGGCTGATCGGCACCGCCAGATCCCGGCCCGCGCCGATCTCTAGCACGGTCGCAGGACGGCCTCCTTTGTATCGAGCATAATCCTCAAGCACTCGCCCCGCGATCCCAGCCAGCGACTTCAGCGTGTTCGACCGGCGCGGCCAAGTCCGCGTAACGTGCCGTTGCAATAGATAGTGGAGTGTTCCGCCTCCCGGAACTTCCAACACCCGGAACGCCAGTGCTTTCACGCGCCAGTCCATAGCTCCACAACCTATAGGCGAGGCAGCCGAAGCGCAAGCTATCGATTGAAGTAGCCCAGCGATCTTTCGGTTTGGCATCGGCCTTTGAGCTGCGTGGGAAGTGAACTTACACGTTACGACACTCCTCAGTCTGCTTGGCCTTGGCTTGCCGCTGTCGGCGCTCGTCACCTAGCTTGAGCAGCCGCTCGCGATCCTCCGGATTTACTCGTCCGTACCGTGGCCGCCAGAGCGAACCGTCCTCCTTCCACGCAAATGGCGCCTTCACGGTCGTTCGGGGCGCCGTCGCCGTGTCAAAAAGCGCGAGCGCCTGGCGCATGATGTCACGCTGCATGTCAGGTCGCCACGGATGCCCGCACGGATTGCCGAGGGGAAAATCCGTGAAGTAGAACCGTGGAACGCCGCAGTGCTCCACGACATCCAACGCCGAGCCGATAATGACGGTCGGAATGCCGTTCGCTTCCAGATGCCGGGCCACCAGGCTTACGGTCTGATGACAAACAGGGCATAGCGGGCAAAGGATCGCAGCGTCCGCCCCATCGTTTCGCACACGCGCCAGGATTTCAGGTGCATCCTCGGTGCTTGTTTTCCGTTGGCTGTATTCTGTCGGCACACCGTGAAAGTGCCGGGTCAGTCCGACGAGCGCTCCTTCGCCGACCAATCCGAACGCGGCTGCTATCGGCAAGAAGCTGCCCGGGTCATCGGTGTGGGTCGACTCCTTGTCCCACGCAACATTGTCGGTAAATAGCTTCTTGGGCGGCGGCGATACCAAACCGGACCACACCCGCTTCACGCCGTCGAAATCTGCCGGACTAGCCGTAGTAATCAGCGCGATCCGCAGGTCCGATGATGGCTTGGCAGGCAAGGTGAAAGGAACATCATCAAAGGTCGCCCAGACATAGTCGTTGTCGTAACCGAGGGCACGGTAATAGTGGCGCGTTCGCTCCATATACTGAACTGGCATTTCCGCTGCGGTCATGTGGAATCTCCTCGAGACGCTAGCTCCGTCGTGCGGTGGGCCGACATGAAAAGCCAATGAGTGCCAACAAGGCGGCGAGCAACGGCGCGAACGACAGCATCAGGACAGTCGACCAGCCGAACGACGACAGCAACCCGCCCGAAAGGAAGGAGCCGACCGTCATCGTTCCGAAGACCACGAAGTCGTTGAGCGACTGGACGCGCGCCTTTTCCTCGGGACGATGGCACTCCAGAACCATGGCCGAAGCGCCGATGAAGCCGAAATTCCAGCCGATCCCGAGCAAGCTCAACGTCGCCCAGAAATGGACGACATCGATCCCAAGCAGGCCCACCGACGAAGAGGCCGCGATGAGCGCGAGGCCGACGGCGACGACAGCGGAGGCGCCGAACCGTGTGATCAGACGGCCGGTCCAAAAGCTCGGGGCGTACATCGCGATGACGTGCCACTGCAGACCGAGATTGGCCGATTCCTGCGACAGCCCGCAGAACTTCATCGCCAGCGGGGCTGCCGTCATGAGGAAGTTCATCAGCAGGTACGAGACCACGCCACAGATCACGGCCAGGATGAAACGCGGCTGCCGGGCGATGACGGCGAGCGGCCTTCCGGCGCTTGGATGAGCTGCAGCCAGCGGAGGAAGCTCAACGCCCGCCAGAATGACCGCCGAGAGCGCGGCAACTGCCGCCTGGCCGACAAACGTCGCAGCAAAGAGGTAAGGCGTCCACAGGTTCATGGTGTGCGTCACAAGCTGTGGACCGATCACACCGGCGAACACACCGCCAGCCATCACGGCGGAGAGCGCACGCGGACGCCGCTCCGGTGCTGCGCAATCGGCCGCCGCAAAGCGAAACGAGAGCACCACTGCCGCATAGACGCCGCCAAAGAAAGTCCCCGCGCAGAATAGCCAGAACGACGCGCGGAGCACTGCGAGCAGCGCAATCAAGCCCGCGAGGACCCCGCTGCCTGCACCGAGCAGAAATGTTGGACGCCGGCCATACCGCTGCGCGATAGCGCCCGCCGGCAGCGTGCACAGGGCCATGCCGACGACAAAAACCGAAACCGGCAGCGTCGCAAGCGCCTTGCTGGGCGCCAGCATGTCACCGACCACGGCTCCGGTTGCGTAGACCACGGTGGAATTGGCGCCCGCGAGGGCCTGGGCGACTGCAAGCCTTACGACGTTGCTGCGCTCTCGGCGAATGGCCGTCGGCGCCTCATGGCCGAGAGCGGAGAAATTGAAGTTCACGCTGCCGCTTGCTCCACTGGTCGATTCCATCCGTAAGACGTGGCCGGCAAGACCTGTGGCGGGTCCACCAGGCCGTGGTTCACGCGTCAGAGTAAGAACAAAATCGTTGGACTTTTCCCTCTACAGAATGCCAATTTATATCGATGAAACGTCACATATCGCCGGGGAATACTGGCTGGAAGACCGTCGAGGCGCCGCAGGGCCTTGGCTCGCCGAAGCCTTTGATCGTTCGCGTGCAGTCGCTTCCCGCGAGAAGCTACTTCGCCGAACACAGTCACACCTGGAATCAACTCGTCTACGCGATCTCGGGCGCGCTCACCGTGAACGCGGATGCACGGAGCGTGGTCATTTCTCCGGAACAAGCCGTCTGGCTGCCGGCCGGCACGAAGCATTCGGTCGGCTCCCTCATGGGAGCGGAATTCCGGAGCCTCTGGGTCGCCAACGATGCCAGCCGAGACATGGCTTCCGAGACGACGGTCATCCAAGCGTCCCCGCTCCTGCGGACCCTGATCGTGGAAGCCGCGTCGCTGAAAAGGGAGGATCGTCACTACGCCGCTCGCGTGATCGGACTCATCCTCGATCAGTTGCGGCGGGCGACGCCCATCTCGGGAGCGCTACCGTGGCCCACCCACCCTGGCCTGCTGGCACTCTGTGAAACCCTCTACGCCGATCCTGCGAATCCCCGCCACGCTGACAAATGGGGGCGTGAGATCGGCATGTCCCCGCGAACATTGACGCGGCACTTTGAGCGCGAAGTCGGCATGAGCTTGCGCGCCTGGCGCCAACGTGTTCGCCTGTTCAAGGCTATCGAATTGCTGGGCAGCGAACTGCCGATCACGGAGATCGCGTTGCGTCTCGGCTACTCATCGGCCTCGGCATTCATATTCATGTTTCGCTCGGAAATGCGCATCAGTCCCCTGCAACATCGACGCAACCTAAGCCGCGCAGCCAGCAGAGGGACCTCATAGAGGCATCGATCCGGACCGTCATTGCGAGCCACCCGGTCGGCGCGAAGCGCCGCCGGATGACCGGCTCCGCGAAGCAATCCACCGCGCCGCATATGCGGAGGAATGGATCGCTTCGTCGCTTCAGCGCAAAATTGCTTTGCAATTTTGTCGCGAGCGCCTCGCAATGACGGTATACCGGGTTGAATAAAGGAACTGCGCCGCTCCGACGATGGTTACGTCTCGGGAGAGTCCCATGGCTAGCAGGGTCAGCGCGCCGGCTCCACGAAGGAACGACGAGGGTTGGAGCGCCGCCGCGGCGCTCGTGCTGCTGGCCGCGGGCTTTCTGATGGGACGTCTTGTGTCGTCGGGCTGGCAGATGCTTCCAGCGCAACGGGGCGGCGATCGGGACACTTCCGCCATCGGCCCAGAGACTGGCATTCGCGGCCGATCGACGAACTCTCCAGCAGGGTTTCCTGCCGCGGTGTGGAAGGACATCCTGCTGCGGGTTTATGGCAATATCGGCCAGCATCGCATCCTCGCGCTGGCCGCGGGCATCACCTACTACAGCATCCTCGCGCTCTTCCCCGCCATCGCGGCACTCGTCGCCATTTACGGAATGTTCTCCAATCCCGCCAGCATCGCCACACAGCTCGACGGCGTTGTGGGGCTGATGCCGGGTGGCGCAATCGACGTGACGCGCGAACAGCTCACACGCGTCGCCTCAGGAGAACACCACACGCTCGGCCTGACATTCGTCGTCGGCCTCGCTGTCGCGCTCTGGAGCGCGAATGCCGCGACGAAAGCGTTATTCGACACCCTGAACGTCGTCTACGGCGAAGAGGAGAAGCGCGGCTTCCTGAGGTTGAATGCGGTCTCTCTTGCGTTCACCGTCGCGGCGATCGGGTGCGGTCTTCTGGCCCTCGGTGCTGTCGTCGTAATACCGGTGGCATTGAACTACCTGCCGCTCTCGAGCTCCGCCGATCTTCTCATTCGTCTCGCGCGCTGGCCAGCTCTGGTCGCGGGCCTGGCGCTGGCTCTCGCCTGCGTCTATCGCTTTGGACCCAGCCGCAAAGCGCCATATTGGCGATGGATCACGTGGGGAAGCGTTGCAGCGGGCTTGCTCTGGCTTGTCGCGTCGGCGCTCTTCTCCTGGTACGCGGCAAACTTCGGCACCTTCAATCAGACCTACGGCTCGCTGGGCGCGGCCATCGGGTTCATGACCTGGCTCTGGATCTCCGCCATCGCGATCTTGCTTGGCGCAGAGCTCGACGCCGAGATCGAGCACCAGACGGCGCGCGGCACTGGGACGGGGACTGCAAACCGCTGAAGAGCGCGCGCGGTGCAGAGGTCCGACTCCACCAATGCGATCAGAGATCGTCGAGCCAGGTCCGCAACAGGCCGTTATCCCGAAATCCTAGCAGCCGCCCAAATCACCGACTAAGCCGCGGTCTGCCTCTCGCGCAACCGCGCGATCTTCTGCCGCGCTCGACTGATTCGGCTTTTGACGGTGCCGATGGGAAGGTTGAACGTGTGGGCCAGATGCTCGTAGGAGCAGCGTTCGTTCAAGAAGGTTGTTAGCAAACTGCGTTGCTGAGCCGGCACTGCGTCAAGTTCGGCCTCGGTGAATTCGTCGCTCGAGTCAGCAGGCTTGGTCATTGCACTACGTCTCCCTTTCTCGAGAACATAATGCCGGTCCCTCGATTGGTGCGGCCCTCGGAGCGTCGATCTTCATCACAGCGTGCCGACGCCGAACAAACGGACCGGCAACTGGATCTCCCGTCTGAGCCGCCGGGCCTCCGCGGATGATGAAGTGGACGCGGATATTCACCTCCATCTCGTCCGCAGGATGAGGCCCGGTCTTATCGAGCTCCGTCATCACCGCAAGGGCGATGGCAGCGAGGTCTCTAATAGCCCCTCGAGCCGACGCGATACTGGCACCGACCGCCAACGCTCAAAAGCGAGTTTTCGCATTGCCATTCTTCTTGTTTCATCTGGGGCAACAATGCGTGACCTACCCGCGGGTTCCTAAGCCACCTCGGGCTTGATTGGACACGGCGCGCCCAAGGAACCCTCTAGGCAGTTGCGGTTGGTTTCGCGGGGTGTGCTGTCCGCGGATGGTGATCGTGCAAATAGACAGCAAGACTTAGCCGGAGGGCTTCGTCACCTGCGACGGCATCCTCAAACAGATGCTCCTGCACGTCGCGCGGCATATCGGCCCAGGTACGCAGTGCAGCACGTCCGAGGACCTGCGCAAATCGTGTCGCGTCGCTCATTGCTTCACTACCCAATCTTAGCCGAAAGGCCGGCGCCGAGCGTATTGCCCACTCAACCGCCTCCCTCCCCGGGAATAGGATCTTGTTGGAACGCTGAGGATAAACGCTCGTTCCCGCTGCACGGTCGATTGGCCGGAACTCACCTAGGAACGTCTGTCTTCCGCATCGATTTGCACAGCAGGAGATGGAGGCGCCAACGCATGCGGTCTCGCGGTGAGGCACCGGACTCGAGAGCAGAACCCACGGCGGAGGCCGAGGGGTACCGGCGTGCAAGTCTCGCACAGGCGGAGCGGTTTTATGCCGAAGTCCTGTCGGATCTGCTCAAGGCTCGGGTCCGGTTCCTGGTCGGTGGCGGATTCGCCGTGAACGCCTATACGGGCGCGCGTCGTCCGACCAAGGACCTCGATATTTTTACGACCGCGGACGAGTTGCCCCGCCTGCTCGGCTGCCTGCAGCAGGGGGGCCGCACTGCATCGATGGTGGACGAGCGCTGGATCGGAAAGATCCACCATGGGGCCAATTTCGTCGATATCATTTTTGGTTCGAGCAACGGCCTCGTCCCGGTCCAAGCCCAATGGTTCAAGTACGTGCGAGAGGCCTGTGTGCTTGGGCATAGCGTGCCTCTGATCAGCCCCACAGAGCTCATCTGGTCCAAAGTCTTCGTTCAGAAGCGGCAGCGCCACGATGCCAGCGATATTGCCAACGTCATCTTGATACAGCGCAACGATATCGACTGGCACCGCCTCGTTGCTTACGTGGACAAGCATTGGGAGGTTCTGCTTTGCCATGTGCTGAGCTTCCGCTGGATTTACCCCAGCGAACGGGACGCCATCCCAGAGTGGCTGCTCGATGAGCTCCTCGATCGCCTGGAGCGACAGCGCGAGCACGCGGCGCCCGGCGCCCGGATCTGCCGCGGCCGACTGCTGTCCAGCTCCGACTATCGGATCGCCGTCGAGAAGTGGGGCTTTCTGGATGCAATAGGTGAACATGGCAATGACAGGTGATGCCAACTCATTCACATTTGCGGGTATCGGCGACCTTCACGTCAAGGACAATCAGCCGACCTCGCTTCGCGACATGTTCGAGGAGATATCAAAGCGCGCCGGCGCGCTAGTCCTTTGCGGCGATCTCACCGACACCGGAACGCCGACGCAGGCTGCACTTCTGGCCAAGGAGCTGCGTGCCTGCGCGATCCCGGTGATTGGAGTTCTGGGTAACCACGATTACGAGTCTGGGCATGCGGATCAGGTGAAGCAAATCCTGTGCGATGGAGGCATGCGCCTGCTTGATGGCCAGGTCACCGAAGTGGACGGGGTGGCGTTCATCGGTGTTAAGGGCTTTGCCGGAGGGTTTGGGCCACGAATGCTGAGTTCTTTCGGTGAACCGGCCATCAAGACCTTCGTCGCCGAAGCCATGAACGAAGCGATGCGGCTGGAAAACATCATGCGGACCGTCAACAGGGAGCGCGTCGTTGTGATCTTGCACTACGCCCCGATTGTCGAGACGGTCGAGGGTGAACCATTGGAGATTTATCCGTTCCTCGGGTGTTCGCGCCTCGCAGAGACGATCGATCGATTCAAGGTAAGCGCGGTCGTGCATGGTCACGCCCATCGCGGCAGGTATGAAGGTCGCACGCCTGCCGGAGCGCCGGTGTACAATGTTGCCAGGTCAGTGTCGAAGCCCTCGGCTCTCCCCTATGCTCTCGTGTCCGTCTGACGAATCCCGCCGGCCACAGACATGCGGCTGACTGAGACAGTCCCATAGCGGCGTCCCGGCTTCCTCCTTGCGCGCGAACTCTCGCCGCAGGTGGAAGCGCCCGCGGCAATAAATCGCGCTCGCGAAAGCACAGACCCGTTAGGCAGCCGCTGAACTCTGGTTGTGCTGCTGGCTCGGGCGAGCGATGCCGTGCAGCGCCTTCGCAGTCCCTGCTGAATGGCGCGCCAAGTCGCTGAGCGATACAATCCCAACCAGGCGCTTGCTCCGGTTCATGACGGGCAACCGCCGCACCTGGATCTCACTCATGTTCGCACAGACGTGTGCTATGTCCTCGTCTTCGAAACAGAATTTCACTTCTTTGCTCATCGCGTCGCGGACCTTGGCGTCCGGCCCCTTGCCCTCAGCGATGCAGCGCACTGCAATATCGCGGTCGGTGATCATGCCCACGAGGCGGTCGCCCTCGCCGACCGGCAACACACCGCAGTCGCAAGCTTTCATCAGTTTCGCTGCGTGTTGGAGAGTGTCGTTGGGATTTACGAGCTTCGCGTCGCGCGTCATCACGTCGCTGATCTTCTTCATGGTTACCTCCGATGCCGCGTTACCACCGGCAAGTCTTGCTGATGCGGTGGCGTCGTCGATTGACAGGTCAACTCAACTTTAACGGACGCGATGGTGACGCGTTCCAAAAGGGGACAGGGACGCTACTGATGCCAGACGCGAAGTCGCAAAGCAGTTCCTCGCGAACCCGGCGCTACCGCTGTGGGGGCGTCTGTATCGGGACGCCGGGCGCGCGATCGAGCGGCGGATGGGGCTTCGCCAGCCCGATCGTGCCCGGTGGCGTGTCATTGCTGGCCACGCGCGTGTTGACGTTATTCAGCGTGAGTATGGTTGCGGTGACGCATGCGATCGCGAGGGCGACAGCGAAAAGGACCAGTGCCGTTCGATGACTGTTCATCACACTCACCTCCAACGGAAACTGGCATAACGAACCGCAGCGAATTTGGGTTCCCGGCCAACCTGCCCAAGGTGCTTCGATCCTACGAAACGAGGGCGGCCTCAACGGGAGGCGAACGAGAAACGTTGGTGCTTCAAGCCGGATCGTCGACACCAGACAATCCGGCGAGGAGCACCTCGTCCACGTTTGGGTGGATGCTCCCCGTCAGGCTTCTTCCTGGATGGATGAAAGGCGTGCGGAAACCGTCGTGGCCGCGAACGTTCCTACTTCAACATCTTCGCAACGTTGTCCTTCGTCACGATGTCGAGGCCGGTGTAGATGATCTCCGGCACCTTCTGACCTTTCTTGATGGCCAGGAGCGTATCCATCGCCTTTTCGCCCATCTCGAACGGACGCTGCCCGACCAGCGCATTGGCATAACCCTCGTTCAGAAGCTCAAGCTGCATCTTGAGGGTATCGGCCACGACGAGCGTGAACTTGCCCGCATCGATGTCCTTCTTGCTCTTGCTGGCGAATGCCTTGAAGCCTTCCGGCGCGAACATGGGCCAGCCGCCGACCGGGACGATCGCCGCGAGGTCAGGTGTCGCGGTGCGCAGATCCGTCATCTGCTGTACGCCAAGCGCGGGGTCGTCGTTGCAGAACGTCGGCGAGCCCGGGACTTCGGTCCACTTCGAACCCTTGAGCGCTTCGCGGACGCCGTTGACGCGTTCGGCCAAATTCTCCGCACCCGGCCCGCCCGAGACCATCGCGTACTTGCCGCCACCGGGCCGAAGCGCCAGCAATTGCTTGCCAAGCGCGACGCCGAACTCCTTGTTGTTGGTGCCGATATAGGCAATCCGCTTCGAGCCCGGCGCGTCCGCGTCGAACGTGATGACGGGAATGCCGGCGGCCGTTGCCGCCTCGATCGACTTGGTCATCGCGGCCACATCGGCAACCGAGATCGCCAGGCCATCCACCTTCTGGGTGATGAAATCCTGGATGATCTGCGCCTGCGTCGCCGGCTCGTGCTCGACAGGGCCTTTATAGACGCATTCGATGTTGCCCAGCTCCTTGGCACGCTTCTGGCAGCCGTCGCGCGCGAAATCGAAGAACGGATTGTTCATGGCCTTGGGAACGATCACGAATTTGTAGCTCTGGGCGAACGCTGGCGTCGCCATCATGGCAACTGCGATGCCGACAAGAAGTACCTTCTTCATTGCTTCCCTCCACATTTCTTGTGCCTATCCCTTGCAGTCAGCGGGCTCCGGGAGGCGGATAGACGAACATGATGATCCTCCGGGATGAAACTCCTTAAGCCATGCGCGAGCGGAGGCGATCGACCAGCACCGCCGCGATGATGATCACGCCCACCAGAGCCTGCTGCCAATAGGAGTTGACCTGCGCGAGCACGAGGCCGTTGCGGATCACCTCCAGCAGGGCGCAGCCGACGATGGCCCCGAGCGGGCCGCCGACGCCGCCGGCGAGATTGGCGCCACCTATGACGGCGGCGGCAATGACGTTGAGCTCGTAGGACGTGGCCATGTTCGCGGGCGCCGATCCCAGCCAACCGGAGACGATGATCCCCTGCAGTCCCGCTGCGAGCGCGCAGATCACGTAAACCTCGATCTTCACGCGCACGACAGAAATGCCGGTCAGCGCAGCCGCCTTCTCATTGCCGCCGAGCGCAAAGACGTGACGGCCGAAACTGGTGTGATGCAGCACGGTCGCCATCACCACCGCGAGGATCACGAGATAGACGAACGGCGCGGGCATGCCGAACACGACGCCCGATGTCAGCGCATAGAAATAATCGGCGTCGGGGCCGCCGGGAAAGCTGCCGCGGCCGTTGGAGACCACGTAGCCGAGGCCGCGCACGATCGAGAGCATGCCGAGCGTGGTGACGAAGGGCGACAGCTCAAGCACTGCGATACAGAAGCCGTTGACGAGGCCGACCAGCAAAGCAACGCCGAGCCCCGCCAGGACCGAGACCAGCAGGATCAAACCGGGGACATTGGCGATCACGGTCTTGCCGTCGGCCGCCAGGTGCACGAACCACTCCGCCCCGGGCGCGCCCGGTGTCGAGAGATGCGTCATGACCATCGAGGTGATCATCGCGGAAAAGCACATCATCGAGCCGACCGAGAGATCGATGCCGCCGGTGATGATGACGAAGGTCATGCCGAGCGTGGCGATGGCGATGAAGGAAAAGTTCTTCGCCACGTTCTGCATGTTGCCTTCAGTGAAGAAATAGGGGCTGGCGAAGTTCATCACCACGAACAGCGCCACCAGCGCGAGCAGGACATATCCGGTCTGCGAGGCAAAGAAACCGGTCTGCCACCATTTGGCCTTGCCGACATTGCTGAAGGTGATGCGAGATTCCAGGGGGGTGGCCATCACGCAGTCTCCTTCGCTCCCGTGATGAGGGAGGTGACTTCCTCGGGGCTGGTCTCGCCGATCGCCTTGTCGGCGCGCTTCTCGCCGCGCCGCATGACGACGACACGGTCACAGACCGCGAACACGTCAGGCATGCGGTGCGAGATCAGCATGACCGCGACGCCCTGCTCCTTCAGTCGATGGATCAGGCTCAGAACCTGCTCGACCTGGCGAACCGAGATCGCGGCTGTCGGCTCGTCCATCATCACGAGCTTCGCATTGGAGAGCCGCGTCCGCGCGATCGCGACCGCCTGACGCTGGCCGCCCGACATCTGCTTGACGAGGTCGTGCGGACGGGTCTCCGAGCGCAGTTCTCCAAACAGCTCCAGCGCCCGCGCCGCCATCGCCTTGTGATCGAGAAAGGCGAACGGACCGAGCTTGCGCTTGAGCTCGCGGCCGAGGAACACATTGGCTGCCGCCGTGAGGTTATCGGCAAGCGCAAGGTCCTGGTAGACCACCTCGATTCCGACGGCGCGGGCATCGATCGGACGGGTGAAATGAACCACCTTGCCGTCAAAACAAATCTCGCCGTGACTCGGCGGGAAATTGCCAGCGATGACCTTGACCAGCGTCGACTTGCCGGCGCCGTTGTCTCCCATCAAGCCAACCACCTCGCCGGCAAAGATGCGCATGTCGACGTCGTGCAGGGCGCGAATGGCGCCGAACTCCTTGCCGATGCCCTTCAACTCCAGGACCGGTTGTCCGGCAGCAGGAGGGGTTACCATGGTTGGCCTCGTTCAGACGGGCTGGTTGACCAGCGATGTCCAGATATTTCTGGTGTCCCGAACGCGGTTGCGGATCGAACCCAGGCGCATGCGCGGTCGCCGAGCGAACCCTCCCTCGCGAGGATTGCTCGACCCCGGCATGGCCCATCCCTCACACCGCGTCAGGGTCGCTCAGTGCTTTGACCCGGACGGCTACCGTCGCATCAGAAGTGAACCTCGGTGCGCATACCAAGGACCACGGCATTATCGGTCTTCACGCCGGCTCCATTGTACCCGCGCCCGCCGGGATTGATCACATACTGTGCGTCGAACTTGAGGTTCATCCAGCCCGTCGCCTGCCATCCGTACCAGACTTCGATCGGAACTTCGTTGCCGCCCGCATTCGGGGTGAGAGCGGCAGAATTCACGTGGGTCGTGCCCACCGCGAAGCCGACTTCGTCGTCCGGGCGCCAGGAAAACGTTCCGGTGTGCTTGAAGCCCAGGGCGATCTGGTAGTCCTGGAACGACGTCCGGTGATCGGCAACGGTCGTGTTGAGGAAGGTATACCAACCTTGCGCCTTCGGACCCTCAACGGTCAACCGCTGCAGGATCGACTCATAGAAGCCATAGCGGCCTCGTTGATCGCCCAGATTCTGGTCCGGGACACCGCCGACGCCCGGGATGGTCGTGATGATACCCGGGAGGCCACCATCAATCGTCGACGCATCGTCATACCAGCCGCCGAATCTCCAGGTTCCGCTCAACGGACCGCTCGGCGCCCAGACCAACTCCACCGGCACCAGCACGCCGGAGGCCCGGCTCGAGCCCGGCACGCCCGGCAAGAAGTAAACGCTGGAGTCTGAGGTCGTCAGATAATTCGGATTGGCGTCATAGACACCGACCGACAACGTCAATTCCTTGGCAAAGTTGTAGTGGACCACACCGCCCCATTGGCTCACCGGCCAATTATAGATGTAGCCACCCTGGATATTGCCAGGCTGACCGCCGCAGAAGGTCAGGTTGATGAACTCGCACAAACCGAAGAAGAAGTCGGAGCCCACCGGAAGACGGCCGCCCTTGATTTCAAGGTGATCGTCGAAGAACTTCTGAGAGTAGTAGAGTTGGGTCAGGCGTAGAATATTGCCGCGGCCGAAGACTTCGTTGGTCAGTTGCAGGGCCGGAATGCCCGCCTCGCTGTTCAGATTGTCGCCGAAGCGGTCGACCAGCGTAAGGCCGACCGTGCCACCGGGGATACCGGCAAGCTTCCCCATGTCCAACTTGGCCCCGAACCACAACTGTCCAGCGTTGGCCGCGGTGTTCCTGCTTCCTCCCGACAGGTTGCCGACGGATTCATTGCCCAGCGTCAGGCCGATATCGATGCCTTGTTCCTTCAGCTTGGTTCTGCCGAGATCGCCGAACAGATACGGCCTTGTCCAGAAATCGTCGGTCTCCGCATAAGGAAGAGGCGGAGCTTTCGTCAAAAGATCAGCGGCATATGCCCCACCGCTCAACAGGGATGACAAAGCAATCCCCACGCCGCACAGACGTGCCGCGTTTACAGACCTATGCAACATTTTTGCACTCCCAGCGTCCCCGGCTTTGTCCTTTTTTGTCACGTTCCGGCCCAAAGCCCTGCAGCCTGGAACGCGCCCCGTAGATTTCCTGTATTGCGCTCTCATGCATGGTCGCCCGTTCTCGTTGGCAACGCAGTTGCTCCACGCGGCGACGCGCTCTGCTTTTCTTGCGCAGGCGTAGATCTCGGCGCCGTTCGAGCCAGCCCAGCCAGCGCCATCTTTTGCCGCCGACGGGCCTGCAATTGCTGATCCGCCAGCACACCGAGCAGAATCACCGTCCCCATCACCGCGAAGTTCAGCGAATTGGGGATGCCCAAGATATTCACCAAGTTCTGCAGCACCTGCAGCAGCGCCGTTCCCAGCACGATGCCTAGAATAGAGCCCTCCCCCCCGCGCAGGCTGCACCCGCCGAGAACGGCGGCCGCGATCGCATAGAGCTCGTAGAAGTTGCCGAACGAACTCGGAGAGACGGAGTTGGTGTAGAACACGAACAGCACGGTCGAGACGCCGGCGAGCCCGCCGCTGATGATATAGGCCGTCGCAATCACGATATTTGTGCTGATGCCGGAGAAGCGCGCCGCTTCCTCGTTCTTGCCCACCGCATAGAGCCAACGCCCGTAGACCGAGCGGTGCAGCAGCACGCCGAGGATCAGCGCCAGGATGATCAGGAAGATGAAGGTGTTCGGGATGCCCGCGATATTGCCGGAGGCGATGTTGCTCAGCGTGCTCGCCTCGTCACCGTAGCCGAAGCCGCGCGTCGAATCGCTCGTGTAGTAGCGCGCGACACCGCGATAGATCAGCAATCCGCACAAGGTCACGATGAAGGGCTGCATCTTCAGCCGCGTGATCAGGAAACCCTGGATGCCTCCCAGCGCCAGCCCGCCCAGCAGGACCAGCAACAGCGCGAAGGGCCAATAGATCTGATACGTCGTCAGAAGGTCGACGAAGACGACACCGAGCAGCGCGAACATCGAGCCGAGCGAAAGATCGATGCCTCCGGTGATGATCACGAGCCCCTCACCGAGAGCGAACACACCGAACAGGCCGATCAGATTGGCCATGTTCAGCAGGTTCACCAACGACAGAAAGGCCGGGTTGATCGCGCCTGTGATGGCGAACACCACCACCAGAAGCAGAAATAGGCCCAGTTCTTTCTTCATCATGACGCAGCGGCTTCCATGGTTTCCAGTGTCTGGCCCATCGCAAGCCGCAACACGTTGTATTCGCTGAACTGGTCGCGCTCGAGCACGCCGCTGATACTGCCTTCGTGCATCACTGCGACCCGGTCGGAGACGCCGATGACCTCCTCCATGTCCGAAGAAATCATCACGATGGCGACGCCCTGGTCGGCGAGCTCGCGCATCAAGGCGTAGATCTCGCTCTTGGCACCGACATCGATGCCACGGGTCGGCTCGTCGAAGAACATCACTCGCGGCTGCATCGAAAGCCATTTGCCCAGCACGACTTTTTGCTGGTTGCCGCCGGAGAGCGTCACGGCCTCGATATCGATGCTCGGCGCCTTTATGGACAGGCTCCTGGCCTGTTGCTTTGCGACCTTGCGCTCGGCCGCGCCGCTCACCAGCCACATCCGCGCATAGTTCAGCAAGTTCGCGAGCGTCACGTTCTCACGGATCGGCAGCTCCAGCACCAGCCCGGACTTCTTGCGGTCCTCCGGCACCAGATAGATCCCTTGCCTGATCGCGTCCCGCGGTGAGGCGACACCGACCGGCGTGTTGTCGATCCTGATCTCGCCACCCAGCAGCGGGTCAATGCCGAAGGCCGCGCGCGCAAGCGAGGTGCGACCTGCGCCCACCAGCCCTGCCAAGCCAAGGATCTCGCCGCGCCGCACGGACAGGTCAATCCGCCGGTCGGGAAAGGCTGATGTCACAAGGCCGGCGATATCGCAGCCGCCGGGCTGCGGTGGCCGCATCGGCGGCGTATACAGTGCCTTCAGGTCGCGGCCGATCATCAGCCGGATCATGGCGGCATGGCTCAGCTCGTTCCGCGCCAGCTCCCCGACCGTGCGGCCGTCGCGCAGCACCACGACGCGATCAGCGCAGGTCATGATCTCGCCGAGCCGGTGAGAAATATAGATCACCGAGATGCCGTGCGCCTTCAGGTCGGCAATCACCTCCAGCAGCCGTTCAGTCTCGGAAATCGTCAGACTGGAGGTCGGCTCGTCCATGATGATCACACGGGCGTCAATCGAGAGTGCCTTGGCGATCTCCACCATCTGGCGCTCGGCGATGGACAGGTTGTCGACCAGCGTGTCCGGCGTGAAATCGGCGCCCAGCCGCTCCAGTAGCGGCGTCACGCGGGCGCGCATCTCCGCGTTGTCAACCAGCTTCAGCGGACCGCCGGTGAGCTTCTCGCGCCCGATGAAGACGTTGGCCGCGACGTCGAGATTCTCGAACAGGTTCAGCTCCTGATGCACGAAGGCGATGCCGGCCTGCGTCGCCTCATTCACCGTCATCCGGGCGTGGTCGTTGCCGCCGATACGGATCACGCCCTCGCTCGGCGCGATCACGCCGCCCAGCACGCGCATTAGCGTCGACTTGCCGGCGCCGTTCTCGCCGATCAGGCCCAACACCTCGCCGCGATACACGCGCAGGTTGACATCATCGAGAGCCTTGACACCGGGATACGTCTTGCTGATCCCGATGAGTTCGAGCAGCGTCTCTGCCATTTAGCGGTTCCTCCGGCTCATCGCCCGGCAGCTTGCGGCAGCCGGGCGATGAGCATGCTGATGTTACTTCTTCAGCAGCTCCTTCAGATTTGCCGTGAACTCGGCGACATTGGACTTATTGATCACCTTGGTCGGCACGATCAGCTTGCTGTCCGCCGGGATCCAGGACTTGTCGCCATTCAAGGTTTTGATGATGTTGGTAGCGGAGAGGTAGCCGAACTCATACGGCTGCTGCACGACCGTGGATTCGATCGTGCCGTCGGAAATGCCCCGCAGCGTGCGCTGGTCCTCGTCGAAGCCGACGATCTTCACCTTGCCCGCCTTGCCCGCGGCCTTCACCGCGTCATAGATCAGCGGCGTCTCATAGCTCCACAGGCCGGACAACAGCGCAATGTCGGGATATTTGACGAGCACGTTCTCCATGTTCGCCTTGGCCTTGGCGAAGTCCACCTGGTCGGTGAACACGTCGACCAGTTCGACCTTGGTACCGGCAATCGCGTCCTTGATACCCTGCACCCGCTCGCGAGCGTTGTCAGCGTCCATTGTTCCGACGAACAACGCGATCTTGCCGCCGTTCGGCAGCGCCTTCTTGATCTCCTCGCCCGCCTGCCGGCCGGCCGCGACGTTGTCGGTGCCGATATAAGCGAGACGCTTGCTCTGCGGCGCGTCGCTATCCGTCGTGATCAGCACGGTCTTGGCCGCAACCTTGTTGAGTTCTTCGGTTGCATGCGGCGCATCGTCGACGGAGATAGAGATGCCGGCAACTCCACGCACCAGGAGGTCGTCCAATTCGCGCCGCTGGCCCGCCGCCGTTCCTTCGTTGGTAACGATTAGCTCGATATTGTAGTCCGGGTGCTCTTTCTGCGCCTTCTCGAGCCCGCGGCCCGCGATAGTCCAGAAGTCGGCCGCAACATTGGTCACCAGCGCAATGGTCTTCTTTTGCTGTGCCTGCGCCATCCCCGTCGCGATCACGAGCGCGGCTGCGCCCGCCAATAGCGGCGCGATCAATTTTTTCACTGAGTCATTCATGTGCACCTCCCTGTCGACACCCCCAATGAGGGGATTTCACACGCGACGCTTGTTCGCGCCTTATTTTATTCACGTAACTAATAAATTATCGCGACAAAATGTCCAGTCAAGGACGCTCTCCATTGCCACCTCAACCAACAATAGTTTCCCAATGATGCATTTCCGCCACTCTTGCTTCTTTTCCGTACTTTTTGCGCCTGCACTCGAGTCGCTCTCATTGAATAACTTCATCAAATGAACTAAAGGGGACACATGAACGAACAGCCCGAGCCACTGAGACGCGCTTCCAGCCTGGCCCGCGGATCGAATCGTGGCCGGCTCGTCGAGGTCTTGCGACGTCAGGGGCCACTGCCGCGCGTCGAGCTCGCACGCAGCACGGGGCTGAGCTTCCCGGCCATTTCCGCCATCACGTCCAAACTGATGGCGGAAGAACTGCTGTGCGAAGCCGAGACGGAGACGGTGGCGGCAACGCTGTGGCCCGACGATACCGATGAGGAGGACGCGGACGGGCTGAACGGCCGTCGCCGAGGCCGGCCGGCGACCCTGCTGACCCTGAACCCTGAATTTGGCCGCGTCGTTACCGTCTCGCTGCGCATGAATCTGATCGAGACATTGATCGCTGATTTCAGCGGCGCCGGCCTGGCGCAATCGCGACTTGAACTCGCGACGCGCGCGCTCGATGCGGACGCGTTGTGCGATCTGGTGATCGCACAGATCGGCGCCATGCTTGACGCGACCGCCACGCCGCGGCATCGGCTGCTCGGAATCGGAATTGCGCTCCAGGGCATCGTCAACGGCGATACCGGGCGGCAACTGTGGAGTCCGGCACTGTCGGTCACAGACGTCGACCTGGCGAAGCCGGTCCGCCAGTCATTTGGCGTCGAGGTCGTGATGGCGAACGACGCGGTCGCCGTTGCGCTGGCCCTCGCAGCCGCGGAACCGGCGCTGGCGCAGGGCCTCACGGCCACGATCATGGTGGGCCATGGCGTCGGCATGGGCGTCGTCGTCGACGGTGAAGCGCGCTTGGGTGCCGGCGCGGGCAGCGAGATCGGCCATGTCAAGCTGGCGCCGAACGGTCCGCAGTGTCGCTGCGGTCAGCGCGGCTGCATCGAGGCCCATCTCGCCGATTATGCGCTCTACCGCGACGCCCGCACCTTTCTCGACTTGCCGCCGGCAGTGTCGCAGCAACCGTCCGAAGCGCAGATGGCTTTGCTGCGCGAGCGAGCGCGAGGCGGCGATCCCCGTCTTGAGCACTTGTTCCGGCAGGCGGGCCACGCGCTTGCCGAGGCGGTCGCCACGACGATATCAGTGCTGCGCCCGCATCATGTCATCCTGGCGGGTCCCGGCGTGCAGGCCTTCGACATGATGCGTAGTGCCTATCAGGAACGGCTCGATCAGGCGGTGTTGCCATGGCTGCTCAAGTCCACGGCAATATATGTGCGTCCGAGCGAGTCGGCGGCAATTGTCGACGGCATGGTGCGGCGAACGCTAAGGGTCGTGGATCGAAGCCACATGGAGACGACCGAGTGAATACCGGGAGCTGCGGCCCATGCTCAGGGCGCAGCAAACGCAACCGACGCCCTTCAGGCGCCAAATCGAGAGGATGCCAATGCAGGGTGCCACCTATCCAAGCCTCAAGAACCGGACTGTGCTCGTAACCGGCGGCGGTTCCGGTATCGGCGAAGCCATTGTCCGCCAATTCGTCAATCAGGGTTCGCGCGTCAGTTTCATCGACATCGACATCGACGCCTCAAAGCAACTCCTGGCCAGCTTGCCGGCGCACGCGAGTGTGCACTTCGAGCACGCCGATCTGCGCGACATCGGCGCTTTGCGACGCGCGATCGCCGGCGTCCGCGAGGCGCTCGGGCCGATCACCATCCTGGTCAACAACGCGGCCCGGGACGACCGTCACTCGATCGAGGACGTCACCCCCGAATATTGGGACGAGCGGATCGCGGTTAATCTGAAACATCAGTTCTTCAGCGCCCAGGCGGTTGCGCCGGACATGAAGCATGCAGGGGGCGGCGCAATCGTCAATATGGGCTCGGTGAGCTGGGTGATCGGCCAGGGCAACATGCCCTGCTACACCACCGCCAAGTCAGCGGTTCAGGGCCTCACCCGTGCGCTCGCCCGCGATCTCGGGCCGAACAACATCCGGGTCAACTCCATCCTGCCCGGATGGATCATGACAGAGCGGCAGCAGGATCGGTGGTTGACGCCCGAAGGTGAGGCCGAACTCATGCAGCGCCAATGCCTCAAGCGCAAGCTCGTGCCGGACGACATCGCCCGCGTCGTCCTGTTCTTCGCCGCCGAGGACAGCGGCGCCTGCACCAACCAGAACTACATCGTCGATGGCGGCTGGGTCTAACCATAACCGATCCCGGTCAGGGAGCGGCGGCGTCTCGCCGTCGTCAACTTTGATCCGGGGAATCATCCGAGCCGCCGTCCTGCCGAACGGCGCGGCCCGTTCGACTGCCGACAGTCCGGACGCCTGTCGTCACCACACCGGCTATCGCTTCTCGCAGGCGCAAGGAGGCAGGAGACCGACATGATCGAGCATGTGCCGACCTCCGTTCTTTGCGCGGAGCATTGCCATCTCGGCGAGGGCGCGACCTACGATGCGACGACCGACACCGCGTGGTGGTTCGACATTCTCGAAGGTCGGTTGTTCGAGGCGCGTCTTTCAAGCGGCCGCATCAATATTCATCAACTCGGCCGCATGGCGAGCGCCCTTGCACGCATCGATGCGGCGCGCCAACTGATCGCCGCGGCGGACGGTCTTTATATCCGCAACGTCGCTGACGGTGCGACGACCCTCTATCGCCCGCTAGAGGCTGATAATCCCCTCACCCGCTCCAATGACGGACGCGTACATCCCTCAGGAACATTCTGGATCGGCACGATGGGACGCAAAGCGGAACCTCGTGCCGGCACCATCTACGCCCTTCATCGCGGAGAAATCCTGCGCCTCTTTCCCGACATCACCATTCCGAACGCAATCTGCTTCTCGATCGACGGCACGATCGGCTATTTCGCCGACACAGCCGAGAACGTGCTGTACCGCGTGCCCCTCGATCCGCAGACAGGGCTGCCGCGCGGCGCGCCCGAGGTCTTGCTGCGCCACCGCGGCATTGGTGGCCTTGACGGCGCCGTGGTCGATGCCGACGGCCTGATCTGGAATGCCTGCTGGGGTGGCGGCTGCGTCGACGTCTATAGCCCCCAAGGCAGACACCTGCGCTCTCTGCATGTGCCGGCGCGACAGGCGAGTTGCCCGGTCTTCGTCGGACCAAGACTGTCGCAACTTCTGGTCACCACGGCGTGGGAAGGCATGGACGGAGCGGCGCGTGACGCCGATCCACAGGCCGGCTGCACCTTTCTACTTGATATCGCTGCCCGGGGGCGCAGCGAGCCGGACGTCAAGCTTGCAAGCGCGTAAGGGACACCAAGAAATTCCAGCGCGTCAATCGAGTTTTCGAAAAGAAACAAAGGGAGTGAAGAAATGCCGAAGCTAACAACCACATTCGCAACGCTTGTGCTCGCGGGCCTTTCCGCGATCGTACTAGGTAACGCCGCATTAGCCCAAAACAAGCCGACGATCGGGATCGCGATGCCGACAAAATCGTCCGCGCGATGGATCGATGACGGCAACAACATGGTCAAGACGCTGCAAGGGCGCGGCTACGGCACCGACCTGCAATATGCCGAGGACGATATTCCAAACCAGCTTTCGCAGGTCGAAAACATGGTGACCAAGGGCGTGAAAGCCCTTGTCATCGCCGCCATCGACGGCACCACGCTGTCGGACGTGCTCAAGCAGGCCAAGGCCGCCGGCATCACCGTGATCGCCTACGACCGCCTGATCCGGGACACGCCAAACGTCGATTACTATGCGACGTTCGACAACTTCCAGGTGGGCGTGCTGCAGGCGCAATCGATCGAACAAGGGCTCGGGCTGAAGGATGGCAAAGGGCCATTCAACATCGAGCTGTTCGGCGGCTCGCCCGACGACAACAATGCCTATTTCTTCTACAACGGCGCGATGTCGGTGCTGAAGCCTTACATCGACAGCCACAAGCTCAATGTGGTCAGCGGGCAGATGGGCATGGACAAGGTCGCGACCCTGCGCTGGGACGGTGCGACAGCTCAGGCCCGCATGGACAACTTGCTCAGCGCGTACTACGGCAACAAGCGTGTCGATGCCGTGCTGTCGCCCTATGACGGCCTTTCCATCGGCATCATCTCCTCGCTGAAAGGCGTCGGCTATGGCAGCGCCGATCAGCCGATGCCGATCATCAGCGGGCAGGATGCGGAAGTGCCGTCGATCAAGGCGATGCTGCGCGGCGAACAATATTCCACCATCTTCAAGGATACCCGCGACCTCGCGAAGGTGGCAGCCGACATGGTGGATGCGGCCCTCGCCGGCAAGCAGGTCACCGTCAACGACAGCAAGACCTATAACAACGGCGTCAAGGTGGTACCCTCCTATCTGCTCAAGCCGGTCGTGGTCTACAAGAGCAATTGGGAGAAGGTCCTGATTGACTCCGGCTACTACAAGCGCTCGCAATTTGAGTGATGCAATGCCACCGGTGGGCGCGAGACCGCGCCCGCCGGCGGCGCGACGATGCGGGACATTGCGGGACATGATGCGATGACGGCGATGCTTCAGATGCGCGGTGTCAGCAAGGCGTTTGCCGGCGTGCAGGCGTTGCGCGACGTTAGTTTCTCGGTGGAGGCCGGCCAGATCCACGCCCTGGTGGGCGAGAACGGCGCGGGCAAGTCCACGTTGATGAAGGTGCTCAGCGGCGTCTACCCTCATGGTAGCTATGAAGGAACCATCACCTTCGACGGCGAGGAGCGGCGCTTTCGCGACGTCAACGATTCGGAGGCGCTCGGCATCATCATCATCCATCAGGAGCTCGCGCTGATCCCGCTGATGTCGATCGCCGAGAATATCTTTCTGTCGCACCCTCCGGCACGGTTCGGAGTCGTCGACCGCGACGCGGTGTACCGGCGCACACGGGAGCTCTTGGCCCAGGTCGGCTTGCGCGAGCAGCCTGATACGCTCGTCACCGACCTCGGCATCGGTAAGCAGCAACTGGTCGAAATCGCCAAGGCGCTTTCCAAGCGCGTGCGCCTGTTGATCCTGGACGAGCCGACGGCGAGCTTGAACGAGGCCGACAGCACAGCCCTGCTCGACCGCCTGATTGCCTTCCGCGACCAGGGCATCGCCTCGATCCTGATTTCCCACAAATTGAGCGAAGTCGCCCGCGTCGCTGATCGCATCACGGTGTTGCGCGACGGACTCACGGTCGACAGCCTCGACTGCCGGACCGAGCCCGTGGAGGAGCAGCGGATCATCCGCAGCATGGTCAATCGTGATCTCGCCCATCGGTTTCCCGAGCGCGACGCGCGCATCGGCGATACGGTGATGGAGGTCAAAAACTGGTCCGTGCATCATCCGCTCCACCCCGAGCGGCGGGTCATCAAGAATGTCGACTTCCACCTCCGACGCGGTGAGGTCGTGGGCATTGCCGGCTTGATGGGCGCGGGGCGTACCGAGTTCGCCATGAGCCTGTTCGGCCGCGCATGGGGCACCGCGATCACCGGCCGCATCACGCTGGACGGACGCGAGGTCGAGCTGTCCAGCGTCCCGGCGGCGATCGACGCAGGGCTCGCTTACGTCACCGAAGACCGCAAGCAGCTCGGCCTGATCCTGGCCGACGACGTGCGCAAGAACGTCACCCTGGCGAGCCTCGAGCAGGTGGCGCCAAGGTGGGTGATCGACGACATCGGCGAGTTGAAGGCCGCCACAGCCTATCGGAACCGGATGCGCATCCGCTGCTCCGACGTCTATCAGGAGGCCGCGACCCTATCCGGCGGCAACCAGCAGAAGGTCGTGCTGTCGAAATGGCTCATGACAGACCCAAAGGTTCTGATCCTCGATGAGCCGACCCGCGGCATCGACGTCGGGGCCAAATACGAGATTTACCGCATCATCAACGAGCTCGCCGCTGCCGGAAAGGGCATCGTCGTGATCTCGTCCGAAATGCCGGAGCTGCTCGGCACCTGCGATCGCATCTACGTCATGAACGAGGGGGCTTTTGTTGGTGAATTTGCGCGTGATGATGCGACCCAGGAAAAGATCATGCATGCTATCATGCGCAACAAAAGCCTGGGGAACAGGATCAGCGTCAACGACGCGCTTGCGGAGGGAATGAGGCTATGACCGACAAGACGGTATCGCTGCCGGAAGAGCGGCGGCATGCCAGCTTCATCAAGAACAACTTGCGAAACTACGGCATGCTGCTGTCGCTGTTCGCGATCATGCTGTTCTTCGAGCTTGTCACCAACGGCACGCTGCTGCAACCACTCAACCTGACGAATCTGGTGCTGCAGAACAGCTACATCGTCATCATGGCACTCGGCATGCTGCTGGTGATCGTCACCGGCCATATCGATCTTTCGGTCGGCTCGGTCTCGGGCTTCGTCGGCGCGGTCGCAGCCGTGCTGATGGTCCGCTATCACCTCGACCCGCCGCTCGCCTTCCTCGCCTGCCTCCTGCTCGGCGCGGCAATCGGCGCGGCTCAGGGGTATTGGGTGGCCTATTTTGGAATCCCCTCCTTCATCGTCACATTGGCGGGCATGCTGGTGTTCAAGGGCCTGGCGCTGGCGGTCCTGCAGGGCCAGTCGGTGGGGCCGTTTCCGCCGACCTTCCAGAAGCTCTCGTCGGGTTTCATACCTGAACTGCTCCCCGACACCGGCACGCTGCATCCGACCTCGCTCCTGATCGGAGCCGCGCTTGCGTTTGCGATGGTCTACGCCAGCGCGAGAGGCCGCGCGCGGGAGCAGTCGCATGGCATCGAGGTCGAGCCCTATGCACTTTTTGTCGGAAAGAGCGTGGTACTGGCCGGCGTGGTCCTCTACTTCACGTACATGATCGCCTCGCATCGCGGCCTGCCGAACGTGCTCGTCGTCATGACGGCACTGATCGCGCTCTACGGCTTCGTGACGCGGCGAACCGTGGTCGGCCGTCACATTTACGCGGTCGGCGGTAATGCGAAGGCGGCGAAGCTATCCGGCATCAAGACGGAGCGCCTCACCTTCCTGACCTTCGTCAACATGGGCGTCCTGGCGGCCCTGGCCGGGCTCGTCTTCGCCGCGCGCCTCAACACCGCAACGCCGAAGGCAGGCCTCGGCTTCGAACTCGACGTCATTGCCGCCTGCTTCATCGGCGGCGCCTCCGCCTATGGCGGCGTCGGCCGGGTCGGCGGAGCGGTGGTCGGCGCCATGATCATGGGCGTGATGAACAACGGCATGTCCATTCTCGGTATCGGCATCGACTATCAGCAGGTCATCAAGGGGCTCGTGCTGCTGGGTGCGGTGTGCATCGACGTCTACAACCAGCGCAGATGACGAACGGAAACGCACACTGACATCCGCCCGCTCCTATCGCGGCATCGTTCCGGTTATCCCGACCAGCGGCCGGCGCGACCGGCATCAACTGGCCCCAAGCAATGTCAGCCGCCAAACCGCTTGACCAGTCTTGAGCCCTTGGCCGTCTCAATTTGCTGCTTGGTCAAGTCGCTGCCGACGCTCAAGCCTTTCGCCATGAGGTTGCCGTGTAGTGCGGCCGCCTGCTTCTCGTTCATGTAATCGATGTCGACGTGGTCGACACTCATGAGATGACCGAGTTCATGCGCGAAGGCGCGTCCATTCGCGAAGTCATCGCCATACCACTGGACAAAGCTGGCCGGCTCCGGATCGCTATGAAGGTATGAGCCCCCGCCTGCTGGAAGATTTTGAATCGGATTGACCAGATAGATATGGACCGCATTGTCGGGATCATGGCGCAGGCTCAGCACACCCAGCATCCGCTTATCATCGTTGCGGGCGCTCTTGGCCATGTCGAGCGGCTTGTCTATCAGGCAATCATTGATCACGAACGAAATCTTGGCCTTTGACCAGATCGTATTGACCACATCCAGTGCCTTCTTGGCCGCATCGCAACTCCATTTTCCGGGCTCCAGAACACCTTTCTCAGCAAACGGCGTGATGTAAATTCTCAGCGGAATGGACATAAGGTTCTCCAAATTGGATTTCGATTCAATCTTCGTGCGTTCTGGGCAAATGGTGTTGGATAATGATTTGCAGATCAAGCGAGGTGAGCGCCGCACTGACTCCGCATCGCGCAATGCGATCAGGCCCGACATCCGGCCGTAATCATCAGCATGGGAACCTTCGAGCGGTTCTCGCCGGTCTGTCCGATCAAGCGCTGCTAGCCTTCGCCCACTTCACATGCCGCTCGCCGAAACGTGTTTTTCGAACGGCGTGCTCACGGCGCAGTGGCAGGATCGCGCGATGGCTTCAATCACAAGGCATATCAATGCCTTACGCCGCAACTGACAGCAACCGATGACCCCTCATTCGAGCCCGTTGGCCGCCACAATCTTCGCTGCGGGCTTGAACATGTTCACTGCGTCGAACGACAACATGAGGAATGGATCGGGCTCATAATTGTCGCTGTACGCGGACAGGTGGCCGCCAGTAGCGTGCGAATTGGTTCACTGAGCATTTTTTAGGGCCATCTTCGCAAGGCTACCTGTCTTCGGGCAGCCGCAGGATGTTTCGCCATGAGATTGCATAGGCACCTCCGCGTTTGCCTTCTTCTTGCTGCTTCACTGTTCCTGGCCTGCCAGCCGGCTTGGGCGACCAAGCGCGTGGCCTTGGTGATCGGCAATTCCAGCTATCAGAACGTCCCATTGCTTCCAAACCCGGCCAACGATGCGGCCGCCATCGCCGCAACCTTGAAAGGCGCCGGCTTTGATGTGGTTGACTCGAGGCTCAACCTCGCCGCCAGCGACATGCGGCGGGCACTGAGAGATTTTGCCGATCAAGCGCGGGATGCCGACATTGCGCTGGTCTACTACGCGGGCCATGGTATCGAGATCGACGGGACGAACTATCTGATCCCAACAGACGCGAAACTTGAACGCGACACCGATATCTATGACGAGGCGTTCTCGCTCGATCGTGTCCTGCTGGCGATCGAGCCGGCGCGGCAGCTCCGTGTCGTGATCGTGGATGCGTGCCGCAACAATCCCTTTGCCGACACGATGAAGCGAACGGTTGCATCGCGATCAATCAGTCGCGGGCTGGCCAGGGTCGAACCCACCGTGTCCAACACGTTGATCGCATTCGCGGCGAAGGCCGGATTGACGGCGCTCGACGGCAACAGCAAGAACAGTCCTTACGCGACGGCTCTCGTGAAATATATCGCCAAGCCGGGGCTCGACTTGCGCAGAGCTTTCGGCTTCGTCCGCGACGATGTCTTGCAAGCCACGGGCAACCGGCAAGAGCCTTATGTCTACGGCTCGCTGGGCGGCGAGGACGTCGCTCTCGTCCCCGCGCCCAAGACGGAGGAGCCGACGCAAGCGGCCAATCCCCAGTCCGAGATTCGTCGTGATTACGAGTTGGCCTTGCAGCTCCGCAACAAGGCCGCCTTGAACGCGTTCCTGAGCCAGCATCCGGACGGATACTACGCTGATCTGGCCAAGTTGCAGCTTAATCAACTCGAGGCCGAGGATGCACGCGTCGCAGCGATCGAGAAGGCGCGGCAGGCCGAACAACAGCAGGCGCGGCTGACGTCCCAAAACACCCAGCAGGCCGACCGGGAGAAAGCGGCCGCCGATCTCAAGGCAGCGGAAGACGCCCGCATTGCCGCCGAAAAGGCAAAGCAGGCGGCGCAGGACCAGGCAGCCGAGGCCGAGCGGAAGCGAACTGACTCGGAAACCGCAATGGCTGCCCTCTCCGGAAACAAGCCGGCTGTTGAGAATACCGTCGCAGGCAATCCTGAGACCGTCGCGCCCGTGCAGGCTGACAAGGCTCCCAACCTCGCCGCGCTGAGCCCGGAGCCGCGCCCGACTGATGTTGCCAAGACTGATGCCGACAAGAGCGATATCGCCAAGTCCGTGCAGAGCGAGCTCAGCCGCGTCGGCTGCTTCACCGGTGCCATTGATGGCCAATGGAATGCGGCTTCGCAGCGCTCGCTGGCCCTCTTCAACCGGCACGCGGGAACCAAGTTTGACGCCAAGCTCGCAAGCCTTGATGCGCTTGACGCGATCAAGCTCAAGCCGTCGCGGGTCTGTCCCCTGATCTGCGATCACGGCTACAAGGCCGACGGCGGCCAATGCGTGAAGATCACCTGTGCCGAGGGCTCGTTCCTCAACGACGACAATGAATGCGAGAAGCGGCGCGGGAAGAAGCCGGTTGCAAAACGAAATACAGACGAGCGTCCGTTACGTGCGGATCGTCCAGCCCGCGAAAGGCGAGAGCCGACAGTGGACGCTCCACGACGACAAGCGACGGCGAGGTCCGGCGGCAGCACCGGTCAGATCGTTTGCGATCAATATCTGTGCCGACAGGTGCGGAGCGGCTGTCACCTCGAGTACCGCGGCGGCGGCGGTCCCGGAGGCAACACCGGCAATGTCGAGGTCTGCCACTAGACGCGGAGCAGCCTTGTGGTGGCGTGCGAGCTTGAGCAGAAGGACGTCAGCGCCTTTCCGGGGGTGACGCTCTTCACGAAGCGCCAGGCGCCCGGCATGAAGCCGACAGCCGTCTATCTTCCGCCAAAACACGTCACAGCCGCGACCAAGTTCGATGTCGTAATCTGGCTGCACGGATTCTACGTCAAAGATCATGAATTCCTGTTCCACAACGATCCGGCGCGATTGCGCGAGCAGGTCCGCGATTCCGGCAAGGACGTGGTGCTCATCGCACCATTCCTGGGCTACGAATACGCCGTCGCCGACGGCTTTGCCGGAAGCTACAGCGTCAAGGACCTCGCAAGCCCGAAATGGGGCGAACGCTACCTCGATGAGATCCTCGGGGCTCTTGCAAGCTTCCTGGGCGCCTCCTCCACGTCCATTCCTCAGCTCCAGATCGGCAGGCTCATCATCGCCTGCCATTCCGGCGGCGGCAATGCGATGCGCAATCTCGTCGGAAGCCTCGGAAAGTATGACTCGAACCTGACGGCATGCTGGGGATTTGACTGCCTCTACGGTGCCAGAGCGCAATCCGACGATGCGACGTTCTGGTACCAGTGGCTGTCGGGACAGAGCGGCCGCGCACTCGAGATCGTGTACGGCCCCTCAACTCTGCCACAATCCGTGAAACTGGACCTGATCGGACGCGGGCTGGCGACAATCGACGGCAATCGAGCTCAGCCACAGCGCCCCGCCCTCAAGAACCTCAACGTGACCCTGGGCCATTACGACTTGTTCCCAGCGTTCGGGCAGATGGTCCGGGTCAACGATCTGGACCCGGCCTTCGTGGATCGGTTCATGATTCCGCAGGTCGCCGACCAACCCCGGTTGCACCACAGGCCGTCGCCACAGCACGGGGAGTTTCTCCAGCAAGCCATCTCCAACGTTCGCGACGCTTTTCCCTTTCCGAAGGATATTCATTACATGATCGCCCGGGGTGGCTTCTTCAGCCGCCTGAGCAAGCTGTAACCTCACGGAGGTCGCTTGATGGAATAAGGCTTGACGTCGAACGACCAGTTGTTGGTCACCAGCTTTCCGCTGCCGTCGTCCGGTACCCGCAGCTCACTGGTCCAGGTCGACAAATAGCTCAACGCTTCCGCCTGCCCTTGCAGCTTGCGGGGCAAGTCGGGCAGATCGAGCAACTGCACCCGCCGCTCGCTCAGGATCGCCACCATCAGCGCAGCCCCGGTCGGCGGCGCGACGACATATTCAAATCCGCGCTGCCGCGTCGCCGGCGTCGGAATAACGAATTCGACCCCAGGCCTGACGAGATTGATGTCGCGTCCGTCCGTCTGCGCCAGCAGCTCGGGAGTCGGAAAGATCTGAGACATCCGCCCTTCCGCGTCGACATCGACCAGGATGAGATATCCCCGCTTCCTGGCGGTCACGCCGAACGAGATCTTGGCACCGACGTCGACTGTCTGGCTCGGCAGTATCTCGAGGGACACATTTGCTGTATTGGTCTGCCCGCGTGCGGCCTGTACGGGCCAAACCCGTGGTGCGTTCGCCATATTTACATATGGCGATGCCGATGGCGGCGGCGCTGCCGACGCAGCCCCGCTTCCCGCCAGCAGCAGCAGGAATGCGAGCCAGGATCGCTCGTGGAGGATCGGCTGCGATGACGACATGGCCGGTGCTTCTCCCCAAACGTCAGGGAGCGCTGAAGAAGCCGATCGAGGCAATCCGTGCGTCCGCAGGCAGGTAGCGCTCGAGGCTCTTGATGACCTGCCCCGAGGCACGGCGGCGATTGAGCTGCATCAGCACCGTCTCGAGGTCGGCCATGCGCTGTTGCGAGGTCACCGCAATAACCTGTTCCGCACCGAACGGCTCGCCCACCCTGAGTGGCAACCGCAGGCTTGCCGACCGGGACAGCGCCGCATCCGAACCCACCGGATACAACATCTGGATGGTACCATCGCCGGACACGTTGAACAGCAGCACCGCCCTTGAGGCCACGTCGGACAGGTCAACTTCGATCGTCTGGCCGGCACGCTGCTGTCGATCGTCCGGCCAAATACGCATCATCTGCGGTGACCGGGTCGCCATGCGCTTGAGCTCGCGGATCGCTGCGGTCCGGTCAACCACCGTCGGCAAACCCGTCACGTCCACCCCATAGGCGACCACATCACCCCAGGCGATCACGTCGTGGGACACAGGGTCCCATATCAGGTCCGGATTATCCGTCGGTTGAACGGCCTGCACTGTGACGTCCTTTGGCGTCACGCCCGCAAAATAGTTCGTCTTGCCGTCGAGCGCTGCCAGTCGGATCGGTGCCGTGAGACGAACAGACGTCGGCGCGGGGTTGGTCGGAACCGCGCTGGTTGGAGCTGCCTTGGTCGCAGCGGCTAATGTCGGAATCGTGGGCGCCTTGGCCATGACAGTCGACGGCGCCTGCGCCTGTCCCTCGGCGGGCGCCGCCGCTCCGGCCTGACCAGAGGCCGCTCTCGCGGACGGTCCCTGGATCAGCACCACGCCGCGTGTCAGTTCGAAGGCGACATCGGTTTCCGGCGTCTGCGCCGGCGATGATATCGTCACGATGTTCTGGCGCTGGTCCGAGAGCTGATACACCACCTGCCGAACATTGCTGAAGAGCTCCTTGAGCGTCACCTTGCCATCGTGATTGATGTCCGCGCTGCCTTCCATCGCCCGCGCCACCGCGTAGCTGAGAGCCCCGCGCAGACCATCGATGCCGGGAATACGCACTTCCGGCGCCTTGGTGTAGCGATCAACCGCAGCCAGGAACGCGGTATGGTCGAAATCGAGCTCGGACTTTGGATCGTTGCTGTCCGATACCGGCTTCAGTTCGTCGACCAGCAACGTGTAGCGCGGCACCTGCCGGAAGCTCATCTCCGCGGCACGCGGATCGATATCGCGCACCATTCCGCCGCCATGACAAGTGTCGGCCACGAAGATCACCTTGGCGCCGCGCAGCTCGAACTGCCGAATGAAATGGTTGAACTCACTGCCCAGAATGCGCTCGACGGAGCCGCTTGGCGTCGTTTCGAAGCCCGGCAGCAGAAACACGTTCTCCATCCCATCCGGTTCCGAGCCTTTGACGCGCTCCGGCTCCTGGCTGCCATGACCGGCGATCGACAGAAGGATGAGGTCGTTGTTCCTGGTGCGCTCCACCAGCGCGCTGATCTCACGCAGGACGCTTGCCCTGTCGGCTTGGGCGTTGGTCAGCTCGATGACATCGCCAACACCCATGGACTTCAGGCTGGTCACGATGTCCGTTGCGTCGGCCACCGCGCCCTTCAGCTTGCGCACGTGCTGATAGTCGTCGATGCCGATCACGAGCGCGCGTACGGCGGCACCGTCCGGATTGCTGATCGACAGGCCATCTGCCGCGTGCGCCCGCGGGATTGCCAGACCGATCAATACGGCGAGCCCGATCGTGACGAATAGCCGCCCGACCCCGCGATCAAGTCCTCTGGGCATCCGCATCGTGACCCACCTCGCCATCATGCCTACCCATTCTGTAGCGCCAACGACACGCGTGGTTCAGCGTCTCTTAGTTGCCGTTTTGCGGCCCGCCGGCGCTTCGGTCTCCTGATAGGCGCTCGCCGAAACGGTGGTCTGATCATCCGCAAAGGCGCGAAAGCGGACCGGAATGTAGCCGCGCGCGAGCAGACTCGCCAATGGATAGACGTTGCGGCAGACGCGGCCGTTGCAGCCTCCCGTCGAGGATTCCATGACCTCCGCCTTGCGATCGGGCGTGAACCGCAGGAACAACATCACGTGTGAGCCCGGCTTGTTCAACGCATCGCCAGGCTTGAGGTCCCACGGATTTGCCACCGGCGCTGCGATCGCGGGAATGGCGGCGGTCGTATAGTGGACGGACAGTCCCCACGCGGCGCTGACGAATGCCGAACAATCAACGCCCGCCACATCCGGGCGCGGCGCGTTGCGGGTGCAGACATTTCCGGCCAGCGTCCCGCTCTCGATCCGTTGCCGGAAGTTCGCGAGCGAACCGTGGCAACCCCAGCAATAGGGTACGCCGCGCACCTCCTGGTTCACCTTGCCCTGAAGATACCACGGCCGGCGAATCCGATTGAGGCCGCTGCATTGGCTGTCCGGATCGCTGCCGTAATTCGCCTGCGTCAGCTTCCACTGGAAGCCTTCGAATGCAAACGCGGTCTCGATCGCTTGCTGACGATTGGATGGCCGCACAGCGGCTGTCGCGCTGAACTTCACCTCGGGTTTCTCCGCCGGCGCCGCAGCCGCTCGCGACGGCCGCACGTCGATCGCCGCAACTTTACCTAGCGGACGGAATCCGACACCAACCACTTCGATACCGTCCGGCTTGGTGCGCAGGAAATACACATCGCCATCGCCCGAGACCGTGACGAACCGCCTCGTCAGCGGCGTATTTTCCAAGGGCAGTTCGTAGATTCCCTCGAGACGGCCGTTCGCGGCATAACGCGCGACGAATGTGGAGGCGTTCTTCCCCGATGGCGGAATGTCCTCGGCCAACACATAGAAGCGGTCGCTGTTGTCTATCTCGAGAAACTCCACGGTGCCGAGCTGGTTGCGCACGCGCAGGCCGAGCTGTGCAATGATCTCGTTGGTGACCATCGTCTGGATCTCGATCCGCACGCTGGCGTTGCCCTTGTCCGGAATGATGTCGGCGATCACCGAGCCCTTGCTTCGGGACGCGACATATTGCCGGTCGGGTTGCCGCGTCGTCTTGACGATGGCCGCGCGGGTGTTCTGATCAAGCAAGTCGGTCGCGCTGTCGAGCGCCTGCGATCCCATCTGCGCGAAAGCCGAGACAGCGACCTGATCGTCCGCACCACGGCTCGAGACCTCCTCAAGCTGGATCACGTCGCCACCGAGTCCGCGCGTGGATTGTCCCGGTGCCGCCTTCAGCGTCCGCACCCCGCCGTCCCAGACCATGATGTCGTCGTTGTGGACGACAAGGTCGGTCGGCTGGACGTCCTTCGGCATCTTGAGGACGTCAGGATCGGAGCTCGGCTGCTTGGGATCGAACTGGAGAATGCGGCCGTTGACCTGATCGAGCACAAACAAGTTGCCCTGCCCGTCGGCAGCGAGCGCTTGCGGGCCTGCGAGTTCCACGTCCTCGCTTGCCGGAATGATGCCGACCATGGAAGCCGCCGAGCCGCCGGCAAAACTGCGCACGACGGTGTCGTCGGCATGCGCCCCGACAGGGAGAGAAATCGCGCTAACGATGAATAACCAAATCCAATGAATTCGACGAAGCATGTTCGCCTCAACATACCCCGAACCGAATGCCGCGCCGGACCGACTAACTCGACATGCCGGTAATGCGGCACGTCAATTAGTGGTTGGAAATTTCAATCGCGTTCAATTCATCACCGGACGGTGATCGTCCGAACCTCTTCAGCTTGCGGTGCGAAATCATGGCTCGAAATAGATTTGAGCAGGTCAATGAAGTCCAGCCCGACGCTATCACGCTGGTCCTGAAGCGCGACAGCAATGGCGCCACCGGATCGGTCGTGCTGCCTGCGGCCGCGAGTGGAGGACGGCTAACCACCGACCAGGTCAGCGCCCAATTGCCGGCTCGGGACGCCTTTCGCGGCGCGATCCGGCTGGCCAACGACCTGAAGCTCGCGATCGTGGTGTGCGATCCAGACGCAGTCTGGAAGTCCGAATGGGGCGATCTTTACCAGGCGATCGATTGATCCACACCGGCTGGAACAGGCATATGTTGCGACGCCACATGGACAGTAGCATGGTGGACAAAGCGCTCATCTCGCCGTCGCTTCGACTTCGGACCTTCGCGGTCGCGCTGTCGATCGCGATGACCTGGCCGGCGCGGGCCAACGACTCGGCCGCGGAACTGTCGATCGGCGGGCTCCAGTTCGTTCGCACCAATGACGTGGCCATGGCGAGCGAGGACCTTCATATCGCGCTCGACAGGATCAGTGTTCGCTACCAGTTCACGAACCTCACCAGCAAGCCGGTGACGCTGACTGTCGCTTTTCCGCTGCCGGACATCGACCTGTCTGACGCCGAGACCATTGCGCTGCCGTCGAACGATCCGGTGAACTTCGTCGACTTCGAGACCAAAGTCGACGGCAGCCCGGCGCCGTTGACCATCGATCAGCGCGCTATGGTTGGCAACAAGGATGTCAGCGCCCTGCTCCGTGAGCTCAGGCTGCCGCTGCTGCCGGTCGGTGGCCGCGAGATCCGGGCGGCCGACCTGCCCGCGGCGACCCGAACGCGGCTCGTAGACGACGGGCTGCTTATGCCTGCCGGCATGAGCGACAACGGGCGCCAGCAATATGCGCCGGGCTGGGTTACCAAGACCTCGGCCGTGCGCCAGCAGGTCTTTCCGCCCGCGCGAACCGTCACGGTCGAACACCAGTATCGGCCAAGTGTCGGGTCCAGCCCCGACACCATTCTGCGCTCCAGCCTGCGCCGTAGCAGCGCTCTCAGTCAGGAGGTCGCGCGTTACCGGAAGGAGTATTGCATCCAGGATGCGCTCCTCGCCGAGATCGACAAGCGCGCAGGCGACAGCCAGGCCAACACCGCGAAGCTGCAGGAACGGCGCATATCGTACGTGCTCAAGACCGGCGCGAATTGGGCCGGGCCGATCCGGTCGTTCAAGCTGACCATCGATCCAGGCGGCAGCGACCGCTTGGTCAGCTTCTGTCCAGGGCGGCTCAAGCCATCCTCTTCCGGAAACACGCTTGAATATACGGCAAACGACTTCAAGCCGGATGCCGACCTGAAGATCCTGGTGATCGGAAAGTTCTGAGCGGGCCGATCAGTTCGTCAGCAGCACGTAGCGCGCCGCTGCGGTGATTGTGATCTTGTTGCGCTGCGCCTCGCTGAGCGCCTGCAGGAAAAACGTATCGGCAGCCGTCGGCCGCGGCTGGCGCAACGAGTCCAAGACCTGCGGGGTCGCCACGACCAACAGCAGTTGCGGACCGCTCGCGCGCGCTATCGGAAGCGTAAACGAAAGCGAGTCGATGCCGGGCTTGAGCAGATAAGACAGGCTCTGAACCTCGCCGCGATCAGACACCATGAGCAACTCCACGACGCGATTGGCGAAGTTCTCGATCGTGCCATTGAGCGTTTCGCCGGCCTTCAGCTCGGTCGCCGACAACGTGATGCGGGGCGCTCGCGCCTGATCGCCGCCGACCTGACTCAAGAACTGTACGGCCGGACATTGCGCGGGGGTCACCTGCCTGACGCCGACCGAGGCCTCGAATCCCTGCTCCCGCCGGAACGCCTTGTCGAAGGTCTCGAACGGGGCCGTCGAGGCGCCGAAGCCTTCGATGATGGCGGCGCTTTGGCTCACGGCCACAGGAAGGATGAAGAAGCAGTCACCGCCGGAATATTGGGCCACATATTTGCGGATCCGCTCGGCTCGCCCTGGCCCATCGAGTGCCGGAGTTGGTGTCACCGTCGGCTGCGCCGACAGCTTCACTGGCTCCTGGCGTCCAGGCGGCGGTCCAGCGGGTTCGACCTTCGGGGGTGACGGTGTCCCGGCGAGTTTCGGAGGTGGCGGCAAGGCCGCGACGCCGGGCGCGGACCAGACCATCTTGTAGAAGCCATATCCACCTCCGCCGAGCAGAAGCAGCACCATTGCCACGCCCGCACCCAGCCAGAGGCCGCGCAGGCTCCGCGCCGTTGGTGGAATCCCGTCCCGCGACGCCGGCGCCGTGCTTTCCGGTCGCCGCAGCGGATCGAAGCCGTACATCGGCGTGGAAGGTGTCTCAGCCGAACCGGTCGGCATCCAGTTGGCGACCTCGGCCATGGTTGGACGCAATGCCGGATCAGGCTGGAGCATCTGCTCCAGCAAAGGCCGGATGCGCATGTCCACCGCACCGAGATCGGGCACACGCCGGCGCTTCTCCACCAGTTGAAACTGGCTGCCGCCCATGTCGAGCTTCTGTCCGGTCAGTGCGTGGAACAGCACGAGACCCAGGCTGTAGACATCCGATTTCGCGGTGACCTCATTGCCGTGCAGCCCTACCTGCTCCGGCGATGCGTAATTGTCCTTGCCGGCAAAGCTCGAGCCGATGATGGTCTTGTCACCCACTTGGGTCGACCGGGCGATACCGAAGTCTATGATCTTGGCCCGCCTGACATCATCGAGCGGCACGATGATGTTGTCGGGGGAAACGTCGCGATGGATGATGCCGTGCTCATGGGCGGCCTCCAGACCCGATGCGACGCGCTGCTTCAGCTTGATCAGTGCCTCGAAGGTCAACGGTCCTTCGTCGAGCATGTGCGAGAGCGAGCGGCCGTTCACGAACTCCATCGCGAGGTATGGTCGCTGCAGCACCGGCTCCACGGTGAACAGGAAGTAGCGGACGATCGCGTCATGCGGAAGATTGTGCAGCGCTGCGGCTTCGCGACGGAACAGCGCCAGCGCCGCCTCGTTGTCGATCATGTCGGGCAGCAGCATCTTCACGGCAACCGCCGATCCGGTTTGGATCTCACGGCACTTGTAGACCTCACCCATGCCGCCGGCGCCGATCATCGCTTCGATCTCGTAGATGCCATTGAGGCGGGTGCCGGGCGGCACGCCGTGATAGGACGCTCGGAACGGATCGTTCGAATTCATTGTTGCGACTCCCGATCGAGCGGCGATCGTGTCGGCTCCGAGGATCGCGGCATCAGCAGCCGCACGATCACGATCGTCACGTTGTCGAGCCCGCCGCGATCAAGGGCCATGGCGAGCATGTCATCGCAAGCCGCCTGGGCGCGCCGCGTGACCGCCTGCTGCAGGATCTCGTCATCCTGCAAGTGCTTGGTCAGGCCATCGCTGCAGATCACGAAGATGTCCTCCGGCTCGGCCGGCCCCGTCACCACCTCGAACTCCGGATCATCGGCAACGCCGACGGCCCGGGTAATGGCATTGTTCGGCCAATCCTTCACGTCCTCACGCGACAGCGCGCCTTCAGCGATCAGTTCCTCCAGTTCGCTGTGATCATGCGACACCTGGTTGATGCGGCCGCGGTTGATCAAATAGACCCGGCTGTCGCCCGCCCATATGCAGGCGTAATAGCCGTCGCGCACGAGCAGAACCGCCGCTGTCGTACCCACGGTGGCACCCTGCCGTTCACGGCTAAGTGCCAATATCTGCTGGTTCGCGCTGAACAGCCGCTCCTCGCAGTCCGCCAGCAAGTCAGCCGCCGATTCCGGCGTGCCGATCGTATCGAGCGACTCCACGACGATGCGACTGGCGAGATCACCGGCCTCATGACCGCCCATGCCGTCGGCGACCGCCCACAGGCCGACATCGGTTCGGACCAGACATGAGTCCTCGTTCCGCGCCCGCACCCGTCCGGCGTGGGTCACGCTACCGACGTCGAACGAGGATGGGATGTGGATCATCGCCCGTCATCCCGATTTGGATGCTGCGCGGTCGAGATCGCCGGTGATCAGCGCGGAATAGTGGAACGGATCCGGCAATCCGCGGCTACACAGCGCCAATGGAGGAAAGCCTTCGCCTCCGGCAGTCCACCAGAAGCTGGCCGCCGCATAGACCCGTGGGTTGGCGGCGCAAAGTGCGGCAAACGACCCGGCGAATGCGTCGATCGCCGAAGCCCTCCCGATGGTCGCGGCGCCCAGCGATGTGATCGGTGGACCGTCGGTGACACTCGCCTGAAGTCGTGGCACCGCGAGACGATCGAGCGCATCGGAGATTTGCTCGAAGGTTGCGGCGCGATCCAGGGTCGAAAGCAGGAAGGCCTCCGCCTGCCCGAACCATTCGTCCTGCGGATCAATGTTCGGCGGCGGCAGCGAGGCGTCATCGTCTGTCACCGCGTGCAGCGTCAATGGATAGTACCGCCCGACCCCGTCGAGCGAGGGCATCACTGCACCCGCCACCGTGGTGCCGCAGATCGCGGCGCCGAGCCAGAATCGCCAGACCGGCGCGGTCAGGAACGCTTGCTGCCAGGCTGGCCCAAGCTGGTGGCGGCTTGCCGACAGCGCAGACTGCATCCACGGCTCCCAGGCTTCAAGGAAGCTGCGCGGGGTTGCGATCGCGATGAAATCGCGCTTCGCGCCGATCTTGCCGAACAAACCGCAGCGCATGGTCATATCCCGGTCGGGCAACGGAACTCGCGGAGCACTGACAGATTCAGCGGATTGCGTAACGAACCGGTCGAAATGCGATAGTTGAGCTCGCGCCCGGCGACGATGAAAGTCGCGCTGGCTGTTTCCGCCTTCGCCACCAACGAGCCTGCTTCCAGCATCCGGAATAACGACCAGGGACCGATGCGCTCCAGCACGGACGGCGGGCCGGTGTCGTTGCTGACTGAAATCGCCGTCCGCGGCGATGGGCCCGGCCAGAGGACGGTCGTCGGCGCATTACTCTGTGGCTGTGGTTGCGGCGCCGGCGGCGGACCGGCGAACATGGACGAAGCGGCCGGTGCCGGAGTGGTGGGGCTTGTAATAACGGTGCCGCCGATCTCAGTCTTGACGGTCACACCCGGCTCGCCTGCCCCTGGCGGCCGGATCGCGAATGACACCGCCGGCACGCCCCCGCCCGTCTGGAAGAAGGCATCGCGGATATAGGCCGCATGCTGGAACTGTTTGAGCGTGTCTGGTGAGAACGACCGGCCGACGGGGCTCTCTTTTCGCCACACCCAGTCCGACCGCGACGTGTCGGCATAAGGTGCCAGGTACTGGCTGAAGAACTTGTCCATAACGCCGTTGGGGCTGAACAGCTTGGCGAAGTCCGCGAGCGGGACCTCCTGGCTGCTGCTGCGGACAAACGGATAGCGGTTGGTGATCGTCTGTTGGCAGACCGGCGTGACCTGATCGCGCAGCGTTTGAAGGATCTGTCCGGCGGTCGAGGCCGCGATACTACCTTCGAACTCCCCGGCCGCCGCCCGCAGCATGTCGGAAAACGGCGGCGGCATGCGCGAGGCGTTGTTGCGAAGCGCTGCGACCTGGGTCTGAAGCGCAGCGGTCGCCTGCGCGGTCAGTTGCGGACTCTCGATGATCAGCGTCAGGTTCTGCGCGATGTCGTTCAGATTGGCGATGGTCGAGTCGATCGGCCGGCGCGTGCTCTCGCCTTCGAGCACCGCATGATAGGGCTTGAATTGCGCCTCGATCGTCGCCCCGAGCGGTCCGTCCTGGGCATTGCTGAAGAGTGCCGGCGCCGTCGCCGCGGCGGCCGCGGCAGGCGCTGTAGCGGTCGCGGACTTCGGCCTTTCCTTGGTCAGCATCGTCTCGTCGCGCACCGATTCCAGGATTTGTCGCATCGGCGAAGTCGGCGCCGACAGCGCTCTCAGCACCTCGTATTTCGGCTTGTCGGCGAGCAGCTTCTTCAAGCGCAGGCTGCCCAGCGCCGTTCGCCAGGCCGTCACGAACTCGTTGGAATAGATGTTGAGCAGATCGCCGGCCAGACTGTCGTACTGTTGATCGATGGCCGACTGCTGACCGGCATCGCCCAAGACCCAACGCTCCCGCTTCATGCGCTCCGACAATCCGGGAAGCCGGGAGACGAACTTCTCATGGAAGCCGTTATACGTGAAGAACTCAGGCACCCGCACCGCGTCCAAAGGCTGCCCTGTCGTGGTTTCGAACACGACGGCCATGTCGGGACCTCCGCGGCGGCCGGCGATCCAGTCGCCAGCGGTCGATGTGCGTGCTTCCGATTTCAAAAACTCGTAGGCACGCTGCGACACGCTGAGGCGCGCCAGGGAAGTCTGGGCCTGCTTGATCAATCGGCCGTCAAGCTCGACCAGTGGCGGCTGCTCGGTCTCGAGGTCGAACATCGCCACCAGATTCTCGTCGAGCAGACGCCTCCCTTCCGCGTTGGTCGCGCCGGGATAGAGATTGTCCGCCCAGTCACGTTGCATCCAGGAGCGGATCAGCTCGCGGTCGGGCGCCTGCAGGCCGCCGAGCATCAGATAGACCTTCAGCGCCTCGTAGACGAAGGCAGGTTCGTTGATGCGTGCATTGAGCTGCTCCTCCAGCCGATACAGCAGGCGGGGCCGGAACATGCGCTCGAGCGCCGTGTGATAGGCCGCCTTCGAGGGCGACAACAGCCGGGCGTGCTGGCTCAGCCCATAGCGCGCCGACAGTGCCACCGGCTCGTTGCGCGATTGGTACCCCGCCGGGGCGTTGCGCAGCCGGTAGAGCAGCGGCAGCACCTTGTCGAGATCATGATCGGCGATCAGCGTCTGCTTGATGAGGGGCGCTCCGGCGACCGCGTATTCGCTATCCGCCTGCAGGCTCTGCTCGATCAGATCGGAGTTGCGCTTGTAGCTCGTCAGCCACGCCGCGATCAATCCGACCGAGATCAGGCCGATCAGCGACAGAGCTGCGGTTTTCAGGATCAGTGCACGACGCACCGCGGCACGGTCGGTCGAGACCCAGTCGGCCTCGCCGATGATGACCTTGGAGATCAGATCGGCGAGGAAGTAGCTCTTGCCCGTGCCGGAATAGGATCCGGCGCCGACCTCTTCTGCGCCGAACGTACGCGCCAGCGAGCCGATCAATTGGTCGATCGGCGTGCCCTGCTGTGTGCCGGACGTAAAGTAGAACCCGCGCAGGTTCGCGTTGACGTGATAGCGCGTCGGCTCGAAGATCTGGTTGAGGAAATCGTGGATCTGGGGCTTGAGCCGCGCCATCTGCGCCGGAAAGCCGAACAATTGCACGCGGTGCTGCGGCGTCGGTTCGTCCTGCAGGCGGTCGAGCGTCTCTTCGCTGAGACGCTCCAGCAGACGGTCGAACTCGACCGGGATCTGGCCCACCAGATTGCGGGTTTTGTCGGCGGTCTGGAACGTGGCGCCCCAGACCTGGCGGCGGCCGGCCTCGTTAAGATAGGCGAAGTATTCGGTGAAGCCGGCGACGAGATCGGCCTTGGTAAACAAGGCGTAGACCGGGAAGCTGACCTTGAGCCTTTGGTGCAGCTCGAGCAGGCGCATCCGGATGGCATCGGCGTGAAGCGCGAGCTCCTGCTTTGGCAGCGTCAGCACGTCTTCGATACTGATGGCGACAAGAACGCCATTGATCGGCTGGCGCGACCGGCTCTTCTTCAGGATGTCGAGAAACGCCAGCCAGCTATCCTTGTCGGCCTTGCTGTTGGAATCCTGGGTCGTGTAGCGGCCGGCGGTGTCGATCAGCACGGCTTCCTCGGTAAACCACCAATCGCAGTAGCGGGTACCGCCGACGCCCGCGATCGCCGCCGGCGTCGCCCCGCGCGCGAGCGGAAATTTGAGCCCGGAGTTGACCAGCGCCGTTGTCTTGCCGGCGCCGGGCGGACCGATGATGACGTACCACGGCAGATCGTAGAGATAGCCCGACTTGTTGCCGCTTGCAGTCTTGAGCGTTGCGAGCGCATCCTTCATGCGCTCCTTGAGCACCGGCTCATCGCTGGCTGGTTGATCCGCGCCTGCGATGCCGTCGGCAATCTCCTTGGCATTCTTGCGCCGCTTGAACAGATTGAGGCCGACGATGCCTGCCACGGCCGTGGTGAGCAGCAGAATGGCAATCTCGCGGACGATATGGCTCTCCAGCGGACGCCAGTCGCCGAACGCGACAAAGGGACCGGCGAAATAGATCACCGCGCCGAGAGAGCTGAGCCCGACGCCGTAGAGAACGATGCGGAGAATGTCCTTGGCAAGCATCTAACCCTACCTGTCGCAGACCGCGTGAGCTGGCGGTATCTGCCTATTCGCTGCGTTCGATAAAGATCTCGACGCGCCGGTTCTTGGCGCGCCCCTCAGGTGACGTATTGCTCGCGATGGGCGCATCGGCTCCCTTGCCCTCGACGTCGACGCGCGAACCGTCGGTCAGGCCCGGTTTCAATGCGGCCGCAACTGCCTTGGCGCGCTCGACCGACAATTCGAAGTTCGAAGGGAAGCGCACGGTGTGGATCGGTGAACTGTCGGTATGGCCGACGACCCGGATTCGTCCCGGCTCCTTGTCGAGGGTGGCCGCGACACGGGCTGCGACCGGCTTGAAGCCGTCGAGGATGGTGGCCTGCCCCGACGCAAACAACGCCAAGTCGCAGACCCTGATCACAATGAAGCTCGCGGTCTGGTCCGCCGTCATGGCACAGGCGGTGTTCTCCTTCGCGAGCGCGTTGCGGATGCGCTGCAACTGGGTGATGCGGTCCGGTGGCGGCGGCGGTGGAGGCGGCGGCGGTGGCGCAGCAACCTGGCGCTTGAGCTCGATTGGGTCGCCCGGATGCAGCGCGAGCGCGACCTGGGCAGCATTCTCTGCGCGGCCAGCAAGGAGCGTCCGCAGGACGAAATAGGACCCGGTCAGCAGCGCGGCAGCGACGGCCGCCACCAGCCACACCGGAATCCGCAAGCGCTGCCGGCGGCCAGCCAGCGCCTGCCCGCGCCAATTGGGCGACAGGTCGCCCATCGTCTTGGGCCGGACCCGGCGCAGCGTTTCATAGAGGTTGCGCTGGATCACCTGCAGGTTCGCAAGCCCACCCGCCGACGTGCGGTGAATGCCCTGGAAGCCGAGCGCAAGGCAGGCGTGCTGAAGCTCGAGCACCGGATAGTTGACCAACGGATCAGCCTTCAGATGGTCGAGGATCTCGAAGAAGCGGACGCCGCCGACCCGCTCGCCAAAGAACCGGCTCAGCATCGAATATTGCGTCCAGACGTGGCGATCCTCGGTCGGGATGTGTTGCACGATGTCGTCGGCCGTGGCGCACAGGATGTATTTCGCCGTGTTGGCCTGGTGCTCGGAAATGCCCGCGGAACGGATATCCTTCTCGAAGAATTTGATGGCGTCGGCGACCTGCTCCATGAGGCTCGCGAACGACGCACGCATCAGCGCCACCCGCAACCGGCCAAGCAACTGCAGCAACGGACCCGCAGCGCGCATCACCGGATTGGCGTTCGGCGCAACCAGATCGTCGACGCGCAACGGCGGTCCCGGCGGCACTATCGGATGCGGCGTCTGGGCTTGCGCTGACGTCGAGATCCACTCTTCGGTCGGATGACTGATCGGTGCGGCGGCGTAGCCCGGGCCCTGCGGGACAGGAGAAAAGGATGACAGCGGCGCCGGCGCGTCAGCGGAAGGCAGAGGCGACGGCGAATAGGCCGGACGTGCCGCAGGTCCCTCCCCCGGAGGAGGCTCGGAGGTCGGCGCCGGCGGCACCTTCCCGCCGGGGTTGGGACGGATGATGGTCCGTTCACCCCGACCGAAAGGATTGACCGGCTTGTCCCTGTCGTTCATGGCCTGTCTTCCAGGATAGCCCAAAGGTACAGCTCGAGCTCTGGCCAGTCGCCGGAGAAGTGCATCCCGATCGAGGCCGCGGTGCTGAACTCGGGCCACAGCGGCGACTTGCGGTCGAGATAGAAGTAAACGTGATCCGTGATGGCCCGGATGTGCGGCGGCGGCGTCGGCAAGTGCACCAGCGTCAGCCCCGGCAGGTTTGCGTGCACGATCTCGTTCATCTTGGTGTTCGGGCCGACCTTGAACAGGTGCGGGAAGTCGTTCTGAATCTCGACGAGCGGCCGCCGTGCGGCAACCTCAAGCACCAGCGTCGCATTGCGGAACAGCGCCCGATCGCGGATCGGCGATACGAAAGCGTTCTGCGCGCGTTCGATGATTTCCAGCCGGATCGCCCGACGACCCAGTCGCGCGCTCAGGAAGTCCTGAATGTCGCTCACCAAGGGTGTGAAGACGTTCTCGAGATCGTCATGATCGTACGCCGGATAGTTGCGCGCGCGCCGCTCCGCCGTGGCAAATGTCGCAAGCTCACCCGCGAACCTCAGTAATTCCTCGTACAGCCGCTCGGGGTGCACGCAGCCCGAACGCTGGAAATGGGTCAGCACAGGAATCGTGCGATTCAGGACTTGCAGCACGAGGTAGTCGACGCTCTGCAAGCCGCCACCGGACGACGGATCAACTGCGTAACGCGCGAGCTCGTCGAGCTTGGTCTCGACCCAGCCAATGATGCGGTTGAGCCAGCCATCGATGATCGGATGTGCGGCGCAAACCAGCATCGGAGGGACGAATTTGTCGTCAAAAAGGATATTCTTGTCGCGTACCTCCAGAATGCGCGCGATGCCGAGGCCCATGTATCCGGGCTTGCTGGTCTTGCGAAGTTCGAACGACAGCCGGGGATAAGCGATGTCGATCTCTTCCTCGATGCGCAACGCCGAGGTCGAGTCAATGAAGGTCTCCGAAGTACGAACGTAACGACTGGCACTGTCGGTGCGGTCCTCGTCCACCTCGCGGGTGTTTGGCGCTGCGACCGGCATCATCAGCCAGACGATCTGACCTGCGGCCGAATCCGGCACTTCGATTGCCTCCGGGATGGGGCTATCCGCAGGAATATCGAACGGCGTTCCGTCCGGCATGACGCCGGACGCATTGCGTAGCGCGAACTTGCTTTGCTCAGTAAGGTCCCTATCGATCTCGAGCTGAGCGAAGCCCCAGGGGTAAGGAGTCGTGTAGCGAACGCGCTTCTCCAGCAAATGTTCGATGTAGCGATCGTTCTGCTGCAGATGATGCGGTCGCAGAAACAGACCTTCTGACCAGAAAACCTTGCTGTACCAAGACATTCCTGCATCCACTTAGCAATTTGTCGGCGACCGCGTGGTCGCCAGTAGTTCATTTTGACCCGGCCTTGTCGGCGCGGTCGTAATAGTCCGAGAAATGCAACATAAAGGTATCGATCGGCGCGCTGCTGTCGCGGCCGAGATGCGCCTTCCAGCGCGTCAGAAATTCGTCCCAGAGCTTGCTCTTGTTCGTGCCGAGCCAGGAGCTTGCGCCGCGCTGAAGCTCGAGCTCTCGCGCCATCAGCGTCGGATCGATACTGGCGATCAGCTCATGGACGGCGTGCTGCATCGCCGTGTAGGTCTTCAACTGATGCAATTTGAGGTCGCTGAATCCTTGTGCAAAGGCACGCTGCGCGCCGAGGTAGCTACGCGTCGGCGGCCCGAACAGAATGCGCATCGCCTCTTCCGAGGTCGGCGAAAACTTCAGCGGATTGTTCTCGATGGCCTGGATGGTGGTCTGGCTCGTGCTGCGGGTGAGCTGCTTGGCCTGTGTTCGCGCCTGCAACAGCGCCATCAGATTATCCACCGTCATGCGCAAGATGATGCCAAGCTGTTCAGCGAGCTCGGCATCGGTGCTGTCGGCGAAGAAGTTGTCCGGCAATCCGGCCGCGCGAGCCACCAGCGGAGTGAACTCGGCACGGCCGACTGGCGAGGCCATGGCAGCCCCTCCGGCTGCTGGCTGCGCCGGTCGCGGCGCGTCACCCTGCGGCCGCGATGCTGACGGCGTTGGCTCTATAGCCGCAGGCTCATCACCGGCCCACGCCGACGGCCGGCGCGGGATCGGTACGGCGGGCGGGCGCTCGACCTGCGGTTTCGGCGCGGCGACCGGACCGGCCGCCCAGCTCATGTCATCCTGGATAGACGGCTGGTACGGTGGCATCGGCGATGAACGTCGAACAGGGTCCACACCCGGCGCCGGGACGCTCGCTGCCCAGTCCAGAAATTCGGGATTGACGGGCCGCGCGGCCTCGCGCGGCGTCTTCAACTGCTGCGGATCAATCGGCGGCGGCACGTCACGATCGGCCGCCCAAAGCTCTTCGCCATTCGCGTGTTGCCGGACGGGTGGCTCGTGCGGTTGTGCGTCATGGTAAGGGACACGATCGCCACCCTCACCTTCCAGCGAAACCGCGATGATGTAATGGCCGATCGTGAGCCGATCGCCATCCCGCAGCCGGTGCGGCGCCCGCATGCGGTGGTCGGCGCCATTGAGAAAGGTACCGTTGGTCGAGACGTCGTGCAGCCAGTAGCCGCCGTCGCGAAAATGCACCTCACAATGCTTTCCCGAAATCATCCGCGCCGGGTCCGGCAACGTCCAATCGAGGTGGCGGTCGCGGCCAATATCGACCGAACGCCGGCCGGTGACCGCAAATGACACAGGGCCGCCGTCGGGAAGATTCGGTTCGTTCTCGATATGGAAGCGAAGCACCATCACATCGTCTCGTCAGCGTGAAGGGCGCGGTTCGCCGCGTGCCAATTGAATACCATCCTCCAGGCAAGCCGTCATTATCCGGTCGCGGCAGTCGCGGGGCAGCCGGCAAAGGCCGATCAGCAGGGCCGCACGCACCGCTCGCGCGGCTTGGTCTGGCTTGGCCTCGACCGGCGGAAATTCCGCGGGAACCACGCTTCCGCCGGACCAGCCGGCCGCCAGCGCCAGCCATGTCGCCGGCTGCTCGGGATCGTTGGCATTGCCAACAGCCAGCGCCTTGTTCCGGGATTGCTCGTCCGGTTGCCGAACCCAGGTCTCCGTGAAGTTCAGCGACCTAGTATCGTTGGCGTCGAATTGGTCGAACATGCGCCGCAACGATCGACAGCCCCAGGCAATGGCCACGCGCCTGGGGAGCAGATAGGCGCAGAACGACACGGCCTGGTGCCAGTTGCGTGCATCCGCAGCCTCCTGAAGGAAATCCAGCGAAGACTTATTGGCGTCGGCCTTGCCGACATCATAGCGCGCCATGGGATAGGCCTGCAGCAGATCCTGAACCATGGCGAACCGAAGCTGACCCATGAGCGTCATCCGACCAGGGTTGGCGTGCCGTGGGCCACCAGCGGGCCCCCGGCCGCAAGTGCCATCGCGCCTTGCGCCGTCATGGCGATCGTCGGCGCGTTGATCACGATACCTGCGGGCGACAGGATGATCTGGCTGGGACCAACCTGCAGCGTGATGTTGACGTTGGCCATCAGTGTAATGCTGATGCCGGCGTTGACCGATTGATCCATCGCAAGCGTGATGTGTTGACCGCCCAACTCGATATCGAGCTTGTCGTTGCCGTTCTTGAGCGTGGTCTTGCGCGTGTCACCGCCCAACGCAGCTTCGCCGATGGTCCGCGTCTCGCTGTCGCGGACCGTGACGTCGTAGTCCTTCTCTGCATGGAGCGTGATCTTCTCGGATCCCTTCTTGTCCTCGAAGCTCCATTCGTTGTAGCCGCCGCCCCCCTTGGTGGAGTCCGACTTCAATCCGGCGATGGTCTTGTTCGACGGCAGATCGTAGGGCGGCTTGTATTCGTCGTTGTACACGGTCCCGATCACCAGCGGCCGATCCGGATCCCCTTCCAGGAATTCGACCACCACTTCCTGTCCGACCCGCGGTATGACCTGGCCGCCCCAGCGCTTCCCGGACCAGACCTGACCCACGCGCAACCGGCACGATCGCTTGTTCTGATGGTCCCAGAAGAAGCGGACGTAGATCTCGCCCAGTGACTCGACGTCAATTTCCTCGTTCGAAGTATCCTTCTTGGCCACCACCTTGGCCGTCTGGATGCCATTGATCCTTGGCTTCGGGGTCATCATCGGTGCCCGGAACGGCCGGTCGCTCGGCAGAAACTCGTAGCTGCCGAAATAGACGTGTTGTCCGGCATCGCTGAGACCACCGGACCGATAGGATTCGATCGAGAACGAATGGGTGGCGCGCACCGCGAGATATTCGATGTTTTGCGAATCCTTGGAGTGCTTCGCGAGCCTGGTCAATCCGCCGGGGAACAGGTTGACCGCGTCGCCATTGCCGCGGCGCCGGCGATCCATCGCCTGCTCGGCCTGGAGTTGGATCTTCGCGTAGCGCTCGCCGTCGGATTTCTCCTTGTACTTGCCGGGGTAGTCGTAGAACTTCATCTCCGAGCGGGCGTAGTGCTCGGAGCCGTTGGCATCACAAAGCATCTGCGCATTAGGCTTCTCGTAGTTGTAATCCTTGAGCTCGACCTTCCCGGTGCGAAACCGGCGCTCGGAGACCCACTCGTAGATGTGCTGCTCCCCTCGACGGTCGGCGCCGGTCAGTGGGATGTAGGGAATCGTGGCGAGGCCCTGGATCGGACTGTGCGACGACTTGGAGTCTGCCAGCACCAGCGTGTGCTTACCGCCCTCATGCTTGAAGAAGTAATAGATGCCATGCTGTTCCATGAGCCGGCATACGAAATTGAGGTCGGTCTCACGATATTGAACGCAATACTCGAGCTCCGGGCAGGAGCCCTCCTCAGTCAGCCTGGATTCAAAATCCGTGAAGCCACGTTCGGTGAAGACCTCCTTGATGATGTCGGGTGCCTTCTTGTCCTGAAAGATCCGGCAATCGGTGGTGCGCGACAGCAGCCATAACCATGGCCTCAGCACGATCCGGTAACTGAAATAGTCGTTCTTCACGCCGAGCCACTGCGCTTCCGTCAGAATGCCGCTGAATTCGCGCTCCTTTCCATGCAGCTTGATCGTCAGCGTGCACTGCTGACCGATCGCACGGTCGAAGTCGAGATCAGCATCCTCGCTGAGACATTCGATGCGATATTCAAACAGTTCGCTGAGACCTTCCGAACCTTCGAATCCGACAAAAACCAGAACGTCCTTGCCGAGAGGCGTCTTGAGTTCGCAGAGCCGGGTATCCTGGGTAAGCTGGCCCATGTGGGCGTTTAAACTCCCTGACTAGCCACCTGATCGGCCGCAGCACAGCAGATCAGGCGTCACGCAAGAACCACGGAAATCCCGCCCGCCACTGGCAGTGCCGGCAAATCCGCCCCGGGGCCGAGCCTCCTGACGCGCCACAAGCAGCCGTCCAAAGAACCACCCCGGCCCTCAAGTAGTCGGCTTCAAGAGCTTGCCGGTTCACGCGAAAATGTCATGATCGTCGGGAGTGAACCGGGACCGGCAAGCATCTGACCCATAAGCAATCGGATCATGATGCCCCCTGCGTGATCCGCCACCGTCGCGTTCGGCAGAGGGGCCATGGCCGAGCAGAGGACGATCCTCGCATGCTTGATGTCGCCTCCCTGACACAGCCGATAGCCGCGGAAGATCCCTGCGGGCCGGATCTCGACGCCATCGGAGACGTCCAATATCTCAACTTCTTCGCAAGTGCGGAATCGCTGCTGCCGATGTCATTCTTCGAGGTCGTCAACGCCAACGGAGAGCGCGGCCGGTTCGATCCGAAGGCGGTCGACTTCGCCGGCCAGTTTGCCGCCGCGCAGCCCCTTCTGGCACGCACCCGCGATCTGCGGCTGAACGTGTTGCTGGCCAAGTTTTCCATCCTCAACCGTGATCTCGACGGCTTTCTCAACTGCCTGAGGGCAACCAACCTGCTGCTGCGCGAACAGTGGGACGCGGTGCATCCGAGGGGCGAGGACGGCAACTATGCACTTCGCGCCGTCACGGTCGAAGCCATCGACGTGTTTCCGACGGTGATCAATCCGCTCCAATTCCTTCCTTTGATCGAGAACCGCAGGCACGGCAGCCTCAACTACCGTGCCTATCAGGTGGCCAAGGGCGAAATTCCCGCTGGCGACGCCGACGTCGACGGGCCCGATCTGGCGACCATCGAGCGCATCGTCAGCGAAACGGACCTCGACACACTCAAGGCCGCCAGCGCGCGGTGCGCCGCCGTCGCCACCGAACTGTCCGACCTCAAAGCGATCTGGCACGAAAAGTTGAACTCGGGCCAACCGATCAGCCTCGACAGGCTCTCCGGCCTGGTGAACGAAATGGCTGCCTGGCTTGCGGGTCTCGTCACGGCACGTGACCCGGCTGCGATCGCCGCACCTGCTGAAGTCTCCGCCGTCGACGAGCAAGTGGCGCCCGACGCGATCGGCGTGCTGGCCTCCTCAGCGCAGGCGTCCGCAGCGCTTGCCGCTGTTGCCGACTACTTTGCCCGAATGGAACCATCCAGCCCGGCGCTGTTGCTGGTGCGTCAGGCGCAAGAGATGGTCGGCAAGTCGTTCATCGAGGTAATGCGGATGCTCGTGCCGTCTCACCTGGAGAACGCTGCGATCAACATCGGCCGCGACAAGGTCTTTGACCTGCCGATCGAACGGATGGCGGAGCTTGCCCCCGCGCCGTCATCGACGACCGAGAGCGATGCTCAAGATATTGTCTTTTCAATAGAAAACAGGGCTCAAGCCCTAGACTTGCTGACCAAGGTGGCGTCGTTTTTCCGGGCCGCGGAGCCCTCCAGCCCGATCCCGTTTTTGGTTGATCGCGCGCGCGATCTCGCACAACGAGACTTCCTCAGCCTGTTGAATGACGTCCTGCCCGAGGGCGCGCTGAAGACAATCGACAAATCGCATTGAACCCGCTTTTCGCTCGAGCGGACTAACCGGACATAAGGAAGCTTTGCCGACCGTGAGCTGAGGCGCCTTGTCACTCCGCGTCGCGCAAATCGGCTTCCCAAAGCGATTTCGTGGAGAGGAAATCATGGCTACCGACAGCGGTCAGAAATTCATTCGGCGCAATCGTGCACCACGCGTGCACATCACCTACGAAGATCCATACGATGCCGAGCGGCTGATCGAATTGCCGTTCGTCATGGGCGTCCTCTCTGATCTGTCCGGCAACAATCCCGGGGTCGAGAAGCCGAAGGTCGAAGAACGCAAGTTCCTCGAGTTCGACATGGATAATTTCGACAACCGCATGGCGGCGATCCAGCCCGGCGTGACGGCCCGCGTCGCCAACCGTCTCAGCGATGCCGACGAGAAACTCTCCGTCAATCTGCGCTTCAACAAGATGGCCGACTTCACGCCGGTGGCGGTCGCCCGCCAGGTGCCGGCTACGGCCAAGCTGCTCGAGGCGCGCGAACAACTCGCCAACCTGCTGCGCTACATGGATGGCAAGGTGGCCGCCGAGGATCAGCTCAAGAAACTTCTCGCCGATCCTCAACTGATGGCCGCGCTGCACGAGCGCGCCACCAGCCAGTCTACCGAACCCGACGTTCAGAGCTAAGGGAAGGAATGGGGACCATGGCAAACGAAGCTGCTCATCAAGTCACCACCCAGGTCGGGACCGTCGAGGCAGACGAGTTCGCTGCTCTGCTGAAGCAAAGCTTCAAGCCGCGCACCGAACGCGCAGCGACCGAAGTCGAGAACGCGGTATCCACGCTCGTTCAAGAAGCGTTGAAGGACTCGAGCGTCATCAAGTCGGATGTGCTCGATACCATCGAGGAGATGATTGCGCGGATCGACCAGAAGCTGACCGCGCAGATGAACGAGATCCTTCATGCACCCGAGTTCCAGGCGATCGAAAGTGCCTGGCGCGGCCTCCACTACCTCGTCTTCAATTCGGAAACCGACGCTAACCTCAAGATCCGGGTGATGAACGTCTCCAAGAGCGAGCTGTATCGGAATCTGCGGCTCTACCCCGATGCGCGCTGGGATCAAAGCCCGCTGTTCAAACAGATCTACGAGTACGAATTCGGCCAGTTGGGCGGCGAACCGTTTGGTTGCCTGATCGGCGATTACTATTTCAGTCACCTGCCCACCGACGTCCAGTTGCTCCGCGACCTCAGCAAGATCGCCGGCGCGGCACACGCCCCCTTCTTCAGCGGCGCCGAGCCGACACTGATGGGAATGGATTCGTGGACTGAACTGTCCAACCCCCGCGACATCGGCAAGGTGTTCGACACGCCGGAATATGCCGCGTGGAAGGGACTGCGCGATCAGGACGACTCGCGCTATCTCGGCCTGTGCATGCCGCGTGCGCTGGGGCGTCTGCCCTACGGCGCGAAGTCGGAGCCCGTGGAAGAGTTCGCCTTCGAGGAGGAGACGGACGGGCACACCGGCGACAAATACGGTTGGATCAACGCCGCCTATGCGATGGCGGTCAACATCAACCGTGCCTTCAAGGAGTACGGCTGGTGCACCCGCATCCGCGGCGTGCAATCCGGCGGCGAGGTCATCAACCTGCCGACGCATACATTCCCAACCGACGACGGTGGCGTCGACCTGAAATGTCCGACCGAGATCGCGATCAGCGATCGCCGCGAGCACGAACTTGCCAAGGCGGGCCTCATCCCGCTGATCCATCGCAAGAACACCGACAAGGCCGCCTTCATCGGCGCCCAGTCGCTCTACAAACCGAAGAAGTATTTCGGTGAGAAGGGCGTGGATGCAACCGCGTCCGACAACCTGTCGTCACGTCTGCCCTACATGTTCGCAGTATCTCGCTTTGCGCATTATCTGAAGTGCATGGTTCGCGACAAGATCGGATCCATGAAGGAGAAGGATGAGCTGACGGTCTGGCTGCAGACATGGATCAACGAGTACGTTGACGCCAACCCAGCCCTGTCGTCAGAAGCCGAGAAAGCGCGCAAGCCGCTGGCCGCTGCGAAAGTTGAGGTCATAGCAAACGAGGAGAACCCGGGATATTACAACGCGCGCTTCTTTCTTCGCCCACACTTTCAATTGGAGGCGATGGACGTCGGCCTCAGCCTGGTTTCACGCCTGCCCGGCCCCAGCTCCTGACGCTATACCGTCGCAACCGCAAACATGCAGAATTTTGAGAGGACTATATTATGGCTGTCGATATCTTCTTAAAGCTCGATCCGATCAAGGGCGAGTCGCTGGACGACAAGCACAAGGACGAGATCGACGTTCTGAGTTGGTCGTTTGGCGAGAGCCAGAGCGGCACCTTTCACAGCGGCCCGGGCGGCGGCGCCGGCAAGGTCAACGTACAGGACCTCCACTTCACGCACTTCGTCGACAAGGCCACGCCCGAACTGTTCAAGGTCTGCGCGAACGGCAAGCACATCGATAGCGCCATCCTGACTGTCCGCAAGGCCGGGGAGCACCCGCTCGAATATCTCAAGATTGAGATGAAGCAGGTTCTGGTCAGCAGCGTATCGACGGGCGGCTCGCACGGCGAGGATCGCCTGACCGAAAACGTCAGTCTGAACTTCGCGAAGGTCAAGATCACCTACAAGACGCAGACGGAAAAAGGCGGCGCCGGAGCTTCGCCAACGTTTGGCTGGGACATTCCGGCCAACAAGGAGTGGGCCTGATTGCAGGCCTCGCCTGGCGCCGGATGCGAATAGCGCGAGCCGGCGCCAAGCGGTGCGATTGGCGACTTGACGTCGCAGGCCAACTGACGCGCCGCCAAATCATATGCAAGTTGGGTGTCATGGGGACATGAATGACCATTACGCCAAAGAAGGATCGGCTCTGTCCCCCGTTAATGCTGGCCTTTCGCTCGGCGCACGACGCGCGCGATGCGCGCAAGAAACTCAATCTGCGCGATGAGTCCGGCGAGCGGGTCATTGCCGGACGGCGCAGCGCCGGCCGTTTTCCGATCTCGGAAACATTGCTCCGGCGCGAGGTGTCCCACGACCTTGAAATGCTCCTCAATACCATCGCCCTGGAATCGACCCTGGACCTGAGCGGCCGGGATTGCGTTCGAACATCAATTTTGAACTACGGCTTTCCCGATATTGCCCACCGTTCGATCGACGAGGTCACGGACGACGAGCTCACCGACGCGCTGCGTGCAACGCTGACGACCTATGAACCCCGGCTCGATCGCAAGACGATCCGGGTCCGCCGCGACGGCTCGGTCGGCCCCGAGCAGCTCAAGCTGCGCTTCATCGTTCATGCCGACCTGAAGGCCGAGCCGCTCGACGTCCCCGTGGAATTCGTCGCCGACGTCGATCTCGACAGCGGCGATATCCAGATCAACCGACTTTAACATGAATCGCGAATTCCTGGATTTCTACAATCGCGAACTGTCACTGCTGTACGAGCAGGCAGGAGATTTCGCCGAGGAATACCCAGGCATTGCGGAGCGCCTCGGCGGCCTGATCCGGGATCGCTCGGATCCGATGATCACCGGGCTGTTGGAAGGTGCCGCGTTTCTCGCCGCCCGCGTTCAACTCAAGCTCAAGCACGAATTCCCGGAATTCACCGCAAACCTGCTCGAGCAACTGGTTCCGAACTACCTTGCTCCCACTCCGTCGGCCATGCTGGTCGCGGCGCGGCCACCCTATGCCGACCCTGCGCTGCGCGATGGCAAGAAGATCGCACGCGGCGCCTATTTCGATGCCACCTACCGCGAGCGGGAGCGAAGCCTTTCCTGCCGATTTCGACTTTGCAGCGAGATCGTGCTCTGGCCGTTCGACGTCACCGGCGCGGAATACTTCTCGACGGCAGGCGCGCTGCAGGCGCTCGGGGTTCCGGTGGGCAGCGACGTCATCGCCGGGCTGAGGCTGTCGTTAACGCATCGCACTGCGGCCCGGCTTGATGAGGAATTGCCAGACGCAGAGGCTCGGGCCAAGCCGGAAACCTGGTTTGCAGGCTGTCGCGTCAGCGACCTCTCGATCTACCTGTCCGGCGCGGAATCCGATGCCATCGCGCTCTACGAGCAATTGATCTCGAATTGCAGGGGTGTCTACTTCCGCCATCTCGACGACTTCGGCGATCCCGTGGTGACCCGTGCGCCACATGACTGCGTGCAGCAACTTGGCTTCGGCGAGAGCGAGGCTCTGTTTCCCAACGACAACCGGATCTTTCGCGGCTCGGAGCTGCTGCGGGAATATTTCATGTTTCCGCGCAAGTTCCTCGGCATCAACCTGACGGGCCTTCGCGGCCTGATGCCGCGGCTGCGCAGCAAATCGGTCGACATCGTCTTTGCCTTCGATGAACACAATTCGCGGCTTGCCGCCGCGGTGCGTCCCGACACCTTCAGGCTCTACACCGCGCCAGCGATCAACCTGTTCGAGAAGACGAGCGATCGCATCCCGGTCAAGTCGAACACCCATGAGTACCATGTGGTGCCCGATCGCAGCCGTTATCTCGAGTACGAGCCGCACCAGGTGCTCGACGTCTACGCGCATTTTCCGGCAGAGAGGGATAAGCGGCCGGTGCGCCCGCTGTATTCGGCCGCCGTCGACCGGACCAGCGGATCGGTCGAGGGACTTTACTTCACTGTCCGCCGGTTGCCCCGGCGCCGCACGGTGGAAGAGAAGACGTATGGCGCGTCCTCCGACTACACCGGGACGGATATGTTCCTGTCACTGCTCGAGCCCGGTGAACTGAGCGGCGAAGGCGCCGTCGCCGAACTCAGCGTCCGGGCTCTGTGCTCCAACCGCCATCTCACCGAGCACCTGCCCGTCGGCCAGGGCGGCGCCGATTTCCGCTTGCTGGACGATACCTCCCTCGACCTGATCTGCGTCGCTGGCCCTACGCGGCCTCGCGAGCCGGTGGTGGCTCAACTGCGCAGCCGGAGCAAGATCGCCAATAGCGGAGCCGTCAGTTGGTCGCTGATCAACATGCTGACCCTGAACTACCTCGGCCTTGTCGAGCGTGGTGGTGGCAAGAACGCCGGAGCGCTGCGCGAGATGCTGTCGTTGTTCGCCGACCAGTTCGACGATGCCACCGAACGCAAGATCCGCGGCGTGCGCAGCATCGAAAGCCGGCCCGTCGTCCGCCGGGTGCGCGAGCGCACCGGCAGCGGCGCGGCGCGGGGACTGGAAATCACCGTCACCCTTGACGAGAAGGCATTCGAAGGCAGCGGCGTGTTCTTGCTCGGCGCCGTGCTGGAACGCTTCTTCGCCGACTATTCCGGCTTCAACACATTCACGCAGACGGTCATCTCGACGCCGGAACGCGGCGAGATCATGCGGTGGCCGCCGCGCATGGGCACGCGGAGACCGCTGTGACGCTGATCGAGCAGATGACGGCCGAACCCTGGCGGTTCGATTTCTTCAATACACTCCGCCAGTTCGAGCGGGCCCATCCGGATCGGCCGCGGATCGGGGACAGTGCCGCGCGCCGCGAGGAATACATCGAGCTCGGCCAGGTGCCGTATCTGGAGTTCCCCGCTTCCAACCTCGCGGCGGTCGACGACCAGAACGGCCGCCTCAGGATCCTCGTCAAGTTCTTCGGTCTGCTGGGGCCGCAGGGCGCGCTGCCGCTTGCCACCACCGATGAAAGTCTCGGCTGGTGGCTGATGCGCGATGACGCCTTCCCGCGCTTTCTTGACCTCCTCAACGGACGCTTCCTGCAATTGTTCTTTCGCGTCTGGGCCGACGCGCGGCCGATCGCCCAGCATGACCGGCCGGTCGAGGATCGCTTCATCGCCTATGTCGGCTCTTTCGCCGGCTTGGGCTCCGACGTTTTCGCCAATCGGGACACCGTACCCGATATGGCGAAGCTCAGCTTCGCCGGGCTGGTCGCACCCAGGGCCAAGTCCGCGTCGCGGTTGACTCGGTTCCTGCAGGGGCTGTTCGACGTCCAGGTCGAGATCGACGAATTTGTCGGAACCTGGCTCTCGTTCGACCCGGCTCACTGCAGCCGGCTCGGCGGGACGCATGCCAGGCTCGGCCGGGATGCTCTTCTGGGCTCCCGCGTGTTCAGCGTCGAGGACAAGATCAGGATTCGTGTCTTCGTCAGGAATTTCGCCCAGTACGAGAAATTCCTGCCGACCGACGCGCGCAACTTGTCGGAGCCGCTGGCGGATGCCGTGTTCTTCTATATCGGCGATGAGTTGGAATGGGAGGTGGAGCTCGCCATTCCAGCGGGCGAAGTGGTGCCGGTCAGGCTCGGACAGAGCGGGCGACTGGGATGGACCACCTGGGTGTCGCCGAATTGGACCTCCACGGACGACTATCGCCGCGATGCGCGCTTTGCGCTCGGTGAACGCTTGAGGGCCCGTCGGAGCGCCGCAGACGATGCCGCCGCGATTTGAACCTATCTGCCGCGCCGATCGCCCAACTGCATGGGAGTCGAGGCGATTTCCGCCAACCCGGGCATCCCGGAGCAATTGAGCAGGAGGTGCCGCAGTGACCGACATCAGCCTTGAAGCCGTGACAGGCAAACTGAACCGGGTCGGCTACGATGCCTTCATCCAGGCACTGCGCCACGCCAAGAGCGCCGGTAACCGCAACGTCGAGCTCGCGCACTGGCTGTTTCATATCCTGCAGCAGGAGCGCAACGACCTCAGCCTTTCGGTGGATCACTATAAGCTCGACCGGTCTCGATTATTGTCGGACCTCGCCGGCGTCATCAACGGCTTTCGCAAGAACGAAACCGACATGCCGGGTGTCGCCAATTCGGTCATCGATCTCCTCGACCGCGGCTGGCACTATGCCACGCTGTTCTTCGGCGAGACCCAGATCCGCACCGGTCATCTGCTGGTGGCAGGACTGAAGTCGAACGATATCCGTCGTGCACTGAACAATCTCTCGCAGGAATTCTCCAAGCTCAATGTCGACGCGCTCGCCACGGAGCGCCGCGCCGTTTGGGCCGGCTCCGACGAGGAGACCATGAGGCCGATGGACGGCTCGGGATTGGTCGGCGCCGGCACAGAGGGCGCCGAACAGACCGGCGCCAGAGGGACGACACCGCTCGACCGGTTCTCCCAGGATCTCACAGCCAAGGCCAAGTCGGGCCAGATGGACCCGATCCTCGGCCGGGACGAAGAAATCCGCCAACTGATCGACGTGCTGATGCGCCGGCGGCAGAACAATCCAATCCTCACCGGCGAGGCCGGCGTCGGCAAGACCGCCGTGGTCGAAGGCTTCGCCCAGCGCATCGCCGCCGGCGACGTGCCGCCGCCGCTGCGCAATGTGAGGCTCTGCGCGCTCGACATCGGCCTGATGCAGGCCGGCGCTTCCATGAAGGGCGAGTTCGAACAGCGCTTGCGCTCGGTGATCGATGAGGTCCAGAGCTCACCCACTCCCACCATCCTGTTCATCGACGAAGCCCATACCCTGATCGGCGCCGGCGGCGCGGCCGGCACTGGAGACGCGGCCAATCTCCTGAAGCCCGCCCTCGCCCGTGGCACGCTGCGTACGATCGCCGCCACCACATGGGCCGAATATCGCCAATATATCGAGAAGGATCCCGCGCTCACGCGACGGTTCCAGCCGATCCAGATCGACGAACCCGACGTGGAGACCTGCTGCATCATGCTGCGCGGACTTCTCGGTCCGATGGAAAAGCATCATGGCGTGCGCATCTCGGATGCGGCGATCGTTGCAGCAGTCAATCTTTCGCACCGCTACATTCCTTCACGGCAGTTGCCGGACAAGGCAGTCAGCCTGCTTGACACCGCCTCGGCGCGGGTGGCCATCAGCCAGAGCGCGACGCCGGCCCTGATCGAGGACACTCGCGTTGCGATCACCGCTCGCGAGGCGGAGCGGTCGGCCCTCGTCAGCGATGGCGATCTGGGGACCGAAGACAGCGAGCGCATTGCCGCGATCGACAGCGACATCGCAGCACTGAAGGACAAGCTGGCGAGCCTCGAGGCCGATTGGGCCGCCGAGCAGGAGCTCGTCAAGGACATCCGCAGCCTTCGTGAGCTGCTGTCCAAGCCGGACGAAAGCGAGGATCCGGCAACGGCGCGCGCGGAGCTGCGCGGCAAGTTCGAGACGCTGGAGCGGATCAATCCGGAAAAGCGGATGGTCTACGCCCATGTGGACCAGCAATCGGTTGCGTCTGTCGTGTCTGACTGGACCGGCATCCCGGTCGGCCGGATGATGCGGGACGAGATCGAAACCGTGCTGAAGCTGCCGGAGATTCTCAACCGCCGCGTGGTCGGCCAGTCCCATGGACTGACCATGATCGCCAAGCGAATTGAGACCAACCGCGCCAAGCTGGACAATCCGTCAAAGCCGATCGGCGTGTTCATGCTGGCCGGACCATCCGGGGTTGGCAAAACCGAAACCGCCCTGGCGCTGGCAGAGACCCTCTATGGCGGCGAGCAGAACATGATCACGATCAACATGTCGGAATTCCAGGAGGCGCACACCGTTTCTAGCTTGAAGGGTGCGCCTCCCGGCTATGTCGGCTATGGCGAGGGCGGTCGTCTCACCGAGGCAGTCCGGCGCAAACCCTACAGCGTCATCCTGCTCGACGAGGTGGAGAAGGCCCATCCCGACGTCCACGAGATATTCTTCCAAGTGTTCGACAAGGGAATCATGGAGGACGGCGACGGCCGCCGGATCGACTTCAAGAACACCTTGATCATTTTGACCACCAACGTCGGCACTGATCTGATCATGGGCCTGTCACGCGATCCGAAGTATCGAAATGAGCCGGAAGAGCTCGCCAGGATGCTGAGACCGGAGTTGTTGAAGGTGTTTCCGGCCGCGCTGCTCGGACGTATCGTCTCGATTCCGTACTTCCCGCTGTCGGACGAGATGCTTGGCGGGATCGTTCGGTTGCAACTCGACCGGATCGGACGGCGTCTCCGTGACAATCACAACGCGGCCTTTAGCTACGACGATGCGGTCGTTGAGCACATCGTGTCACGCTGCAACGATCCGGATTCCGGCGGTCGCATGATCGATAACATCATCACCAACACCCTGCTGCCGGAGCTATCGCGCGAATTCCTCAGCAAATCGATTGCCAAGGAGGAGGTAAAGCAGGCACGGGTCTCGATCGAGAACGACAAGTTCGCATATTCGTGGAACTGAGGCGATGAACGTTCAAACCGAGCATCGCTCCCCGGCGATCGGCCTCACGCCATACGACGAGGTCTTCTACCCCGGTCACGTCTACGGCCTAACTCACCCGAACCACCTCGCAACCATTGCCGCCGTTTACGGCATGCAGCCGGCTCCGGTCGAGCACTGCCGGGTGCTGGAGCTCGGCTGTGGCGTTGGCGGCAACCTGTTGCCGATGGCTTTTCAGCATCCGGCCAGCGAATTCATCGGTGTCGACCTGAGCGGCGTGACGATCGAGCGCGGCCGACGAAATATCGCGACACTGGGCCTGAACAACATCAAGCTCCTGCATTGCGACATCATGAACGTCGACGCCAGCTTCGGACTGTTCGACTACATCATCGCGCACGGCGTGTATTCATGGGTACCTCCGGCGGTACGCGAGAAGATGATCACGATTTTCAAGCAGAACCTTGCCCCGCACGGGGTCTGCTACGTCAGCTACAACGCGCACCCGTTCTCGCATCTTCGCGACATGGTCCGCGACATGATGCGGTATCACACCCGCCGCCTTACCGGCATGAAGGAGAAGGTCGGACAGGCTCGCGCGATCCTGAAGTTCCTGAGCGAGGGCTCGAAAGCCAACTCGGTGCACGGTGCGGTCATGCGCGACCAGTACAATCGCGTGCTCAAGTGTCCGGATGAGCTGCTGTTTCACGACGATCTCGACGAGGGCGCCGAGGCCTTCTTGCTGCATGAGGTCGTCGAAGACGCGGGCCGCCATGGTCTGCAATATCTGAGCGACGCTGATTTCTCACGGCGCTATCTCGCCGGCTATTCCGAGGAAATCCGCACGACGCTGCAGCGCTTCCCGGACAGTGAGTTCATGGCGCGCGACCAGTACCAGGATTTCATCGACGGCAACGGCTTCCGGCGCACCTTGCTCTGCCACGACAGCGTTTCACTGCGCCGCCAGATCGACCTCGATTTCGTCACCCGGTTCTACCTGCTGAGCACCACCAGCCCGGTCGATCCCAACGCCTGCGTGACCGACAATTCCGCGATGGAATTTGAGCAGCAAGACGGCAGCAGGGTTACGGTGGCCAAGCCGCTTCTGAAGGCTGCACACCTCTGTCTCGGCCGGGCCTGGCCACGCGCATTGTCCTTTGGCGAATTGCTCGATGGCGCCCGAACGCTGCTGGGCGGCCGGCGGGCAGATGATGATCAACAGGTGCTGACGGAGGCGATGTACATCCTGGCTTGCAGCGGCGAGGTCACCTTCTTGGTATCATCTCCCTTTCTCCGGAACGAAGCGAGCGATCGTCCGCAGGCGAGCCTGCTCGCGCGAAAACAGGCGCAAATCGGTCCGTTGGTCACCAACCTGCTCCACCAAACGGTGCAGTTGGAGAACGATCGGACAAGGGATTTTCTGCAGTTGCTGGACGGTGTCCGGACCATCGACCAGATCATTGCCGAGATGACCGAAAGGTTCGGTCCAACCATCCGGATAGACCAAGCCGATCGTGCCGGGCAGCCTGCCGAGCCGTTGCTGCTGTCAATGCGAGAGAGCGTTGAACGCTCGCTCGCGATCGTCGGCAAGCTGGGTTTGCTGGTCGCCTGACGCGCTCAACGGCATCGACCCCTGTCCAGGAAGGGCAAGAAGCCGGAAGCCGGTGCCGCCCTTTTTTGGAAGCGGCTCGCGCCACTCAGCCATCGTGAGTGTATTGCTGGCCGAGGAGCCATCCGGTGAGAATGCCGGCGGGTCCTCTGGTATAAACCGGATCAGTGCCGACACCGGCGCGCAACAGCCGCCATTCGTGCTCGCCGACCCAGGGAATTCCGGGATCCCCCTTTTGGTATTGCGATAGCAACGTTCGGGCGACCTCAGCGGCATTGGCGTAGATCGGCCCGTTCGCCCACCGAGGTCGCGGCAGACCTGTCATGCGGCAATAGAGCGCCGTGCAGACGTAGGCAGACGCCTCTTCCGCATTGGCGTCAAGGCCGGTGCGCAACAGATCGTAGGCCGCATGCAGACTCTCATGGACGATGTACGCCTCGTCCAGCCGTCCGGTCGCGGACACGACCTCCAACGTGTTCGCCGCAACCACTGTACCGTCCGCTCGGGTTCGCGCGACATCGTTATATTGCGCTGCGACGTCTGCCGCGAGGTCGGTCGGAACCCTGACATGGACTTGCCCCAACCGGATCGCGCGCGCGACATGCTGGAACGTCTGTGGCGCGATCGTCACGTGGCTCCCGCGGATCGGAAACCGGAAGCGAATGCGCGCGACCGCCGGACCATTGAGCACGTCTAGCACCCTGCTCCGCAGTGACATCGGATCGTCCTCGTTGCTGACACCGCCCCACGGATGGTGGTCGGCCGTTCTTGTTGGGAGGTTCAAACAGCTCTACGCGGGCATGACAGGACGTCGACCTTCACCGGAAAGCAAAGTCATTCAGCCGGCCGACATTGAACCCCACCCCGTTCGCGCCAGACCAATCGGAGATCAGCCTTGACCCGGAGGCGGCCCGTGACGACCATCAACCCGACCACGACCGACACCTACCGGAAGATTGCGGCGCGGCTGACCATGTTTCGGCCGCAGATCGATCTGGCGCAGTACTTCGCCGGGCCCAACCCGGACGTGCGTCTCCATGACGAGAAGCCCTACATCCGACACCAACTCGAGAAGTACGGCGTCGCTGCCGCGACAAACACACTGGACGGCGTCACCTTCCTGCCGAAAAACTGGGACGACCTGATCCAGAAGCTGCGCACTGCCAAGACAACGGACGGATACGACGCCTTCGCCGAAGGGCAGAGCCTGGACAAGCCGCATTGGGCCCTCGATTTGTCGATGGCCGCCACGATCGGCAAGGGATTTCGCGAGATCTGGCGCCCAAAGCTGTCCGACAGGCCGCTCTCGACGCGAGACCTTCCGGGCCAGCACGGCTTCGGGCTCGGACGCGACCGCGGGCAGTGGAGCGACGCGTACAGTTCGCAATTCGGCAAGGACCCGCAGCCGCAGGACATCACCTCGCTGCATTTCGCGGTAGCACCCGATCGGGTCAACGTTCACATCGACGAAACGGGATTCGTGTTCGAGGGCGCCGACGGTGCACTCACGGTCGGGCCGAACTTCGCGCACCACGCCGGCAATGAGCTGTTCTGGAAGAGCAACCCGCACCTGCCGCGTTGGGCCGCCGAACACATCGACCTGATCCTGCCGAACAGCGCGAACGACTTTTCGCGCATGGGCATTTCGGTCGATATGTACCAGCGCAAGGATCTGCGCGTCACGGTCACCGGCTCCTGCGGATTTTTCGGCGGATTCGAGTGCGCGGGAACGGTGAGCATCAGCGGGACGCACGATCTGCTCGGTTCGAAGCCCAAGGGCGCGCGCTGAGGTGGGTCTGGACTATGGAGTTTTTGGGAGAAACACGCCCTGCGGCCATCCTTCGAGACGCCCGCCTTTGGCGGGCTCCTCAGGATGAGGTCTTGTTTTGCGGCACAACTGTAGACCCTCATGGTGAGGAGCGCCGCTTGCGGCGCGTCTCGAACCACGAGGCCAAGTATGTGCGCAGCCGCCCAAGGCGGCATATGCGATAGCCCTGCCGTCGGGAAGAGGTGACCTCCGCCGCTGTTTCAGATCAAGCTCATTCCATCATGCTTTAGTGGCTGATCATCCACGGGCGTGCGGTCGGAAAGCCCTTTGCACCGCTCCTGCTCTTTGCCACCGGCCGTGCCGGCTTCTTCCTGCCGGTCGAACAGCAGCCGCAACCCGGACCGTGCGCGGCCTTGTATTGATCGAGCGTCTTCGGCGCATGTCGGCTCTGCTCGTTCACCGCGTGCGCCTTGCGCTTGTCCGAGGGCATGCAAAAGAACGCCGGCGCAGTGAGGATCACGCGCGGCGACGTCGCCTCGCATTGCGGACAGTCCTGCGGCAGGTCGCATTCCGCCATCGGACGCATATCGGTGAACGGTCCACAGTCATTGCAGAGATATTCGTAGATCGGCATCTTTGATCCTTGCACAATCGTCCACACTTCCGGGCGACGGATGCGGGATGGCGCGGAACGAGACCGTCCCGCATCCTTCGCAAAGGGTTCACTTGTCAGGTGAGATCGGCATTTGCACGTCGCCCTTGATGTGCTTGATCGGCCCCGCCGCCGACGGCATCACATCGAAGTCGAAGATCTCCGTCGGCAACCATAGCGTGGCGCAGGCGTTCGGCACGTCGACGACGCCGGAGATGTGGCCCTGGCACGGCGCGGTACCGAGGATCGAATAGGCCTGGGCGCCGGAGTAGCCGAACTTCTTCAGATACTCGATCGCATTCAGGCAGGCCTGGCGATAGGCGATGTGCACGTCGAGGTAATGCTGCTTGCCCGCCTCGTCGACCGAGATGCCCTCGAAGATCAAATAGTCCCTGTAGTTCGGCGTGATCGGCGACGGCTTGAACACCGGGTTCTTGATGCCGTATTTCGCGACGCCGTCCTTGATGACGTCGACCTTGATGTGCAGCCATCCGGCCATCTCGATGGCGCCGCAGAAGGTGATCTCGCCGTCGCCCTGGCTGAAATGCAGGTCGCCCATCGAGAGACCGCCGCCGGGCACATAGACCGGGAAATAGATTTTCGAGCCGCGCGAGAGATCCTTGATGTCGCAATTGCCGCCATGCTCGCGCGGCGGCACGGTGCGGGCGCCCTCGAGGCCGATCTTGGCCTTGACGTCGCCCTTGGCCTGGCCGGCATGCGCGGTCGGCGCGAACGGCGGGTTGGCAAGCCCCGGCACGCGAGACGGGTTGGTCGCGATCAACTCCGCCTCGCGCGCGTTCCATACCGAGAGCAGCTTCGGATCGGGCAGGCAGCCGATCAGGCCGGGATGGATCAGGCCGGCGAAGTTGACGCCGGGCACGTGACGCGACGAAGTGTAGAGACCCTTGATGTCCCAAATCGACTTCTGCGCCAGCGGGAAATGATCAGTCAGAAAACCGCCGCCGTTCTGTTTGGAGAAGAAGCCGTTGAAGCCCCACAGGCTCTCCTTCAGCGGCCCGACATCGAGCAGGTCGACCACCAGCAGATCGCCGGGCTCGGCGCCCTTGACGCCGATCGGGCCGGAGAGGAAGTGCACGATCGACAGATCGATGTCGCGTACATCGTCGGCGGAATCGTTGTTCTTGATGAAGCCGCCGGTCCAGTCATACGTTTCGATGATGAAATCGTCGCCCGGATCGACCCACGCCACGATGGGAATGTCGGGGTGCCACCGGTTGTGGACCTTGTCGTTTTCATAGGCCGACTTGGTCAGATCGACCTTGATCAGTGTCTCTGGCATCGAGATGCTCCCCTTGGTTTACCGACGATGATTACACGGATAGATATTTCGAGATCTGAGCGGCATCGACGCTCTGGCGCGGATCGTCGCGCACGATCTCGCCGTTCTCGATGACGAGCACGCGATCGGCGATCTCAAGGGCGAAGCTCAAGACCTGCTCGGAAACGACGATCGACAGACCCCGCTCGTCACGGATGCGCTTCAGTGTGCGCGCCATGTCCTTGATAATCGAAGGCTGAATGCCTTCGGTCGGCTCGTCCAGCAGCAGCACGTTTGGCTTGGTCGCGAGCGCGCGGGCGATCGCGAGTTGCTGCTGCTGGCCGCCCGAAAGATTGCCGCCGCGGCGACCCTTCATTTCGAGCAGCACCGGAAACAATTGGTAGATATCGTCGGGCACTTCCGAGCCGCCGGAGACGACAAGGCCCGTCTCGATGTTCTCCTTCACCGTCATGGTGGAGAAGATCATGCGGCCCTGCGGCACGTAGGCAAGGCCCCTCGCCACCCGCTCGTAGCTCTTCAGCGCACCCAGCTCAATGCCGTCCATGGTCACCTTGCCGCTCTTAGCCGGCAGGATGCCCATCAGCGACTTCATCAGCGTCGTCTTGCCCATGCCGTTGCGGCCCATGATCGCAACGATCTCGTTGGGCGCGACTGACACGTTGAGCCCGTGCAACACTTCGCTCTGGCCGTAGGCGACGTGAAGATCATTAATTGCCAGCATTGAATAGCTCCCACGACCGATTGGTCTTCTCCACCTCTCCCCATCGGGCAGAGGTCGGCGCGCAGCGCCGGGTGAGGGGCAACAGGTGCCCCGAGAGAGCAAGACCCCTCACCCGGATCGCATCTAGCGATGCGATCCGACCTCTCCCATTGGGGGAGAGGTGAACCGAGTTCGCGGCTCGACCTATCGCAACCATGCGTCAATGCCCCAGATAGACTTCGATGACCTTCGGATCGTTTTTGACGTGCTCCATGGTGCCTTCCGACAGGATCTGGCCCTGATGCAGAACGGTCACCTTGTGGGCGATGTCCTCGACGAACTTCATGTCGTGCTCGATCACCAGCACCGAGCGGTCCTTGATGATGCGGTTGAGGAGCTCCGCGGTCTTGGCGCGCTCCGAGACACTCATGCCGGCCACCGGCTCGTCGAGCATCAGGAGGTCGGGGTCCTGGATCAGCAACATGCCGATCTCGAGCCACTGCTTCTGGCCATGGCTGAGCTGGTCGGCATAGGTGTGCAGCCGGTCCTTCAGGAAGATCATTTCAGCGACCTCCTCGACCCGCCGCTTGACCGTCTCGTCGCGCTGGAAGGTCAGCGAACCGAACACGGTGCGGCCGCGCGGGAAGGAGATTTCGAGGTTCTCGAACACCGTGAGATCCTCGAATACCGACGGCGTCTGGAACTTGCGGCCGACACCGGTCTGCACGATCTCGTTTTCCTTCAGCCTGGTCAGCTCCTGGCCGCGAAACTGGATCGAGCCTGAGGTCGCCCTGGTCTTGCCGCAGATCAGGTCGAGCACCGTGGTCTTGCCGGCGCCGTTCGGGCCGATGATGACGCGGATCTCGTTCTCTTCGACATAGAAGGAGAGATCGTTGACCGCCTTGAAGCCATCAAAGGAGACGGTGAGACCGCTGACGGCGAGCAGGAAGTCCTTGGGTTGATGACCGATGAGCATGGTGATCTCTCCTCACTCGGCCGGTGCGCCGTCGGCGACATAATTGGCCGATTTCGGCTTGCGGGACGCCAGCAGGCGGTCGATGCACGGCTGGACATGGTCCTGCCAGATGCCCGACAGACCGTTCGGAAAGGCCAGCACCACCGCGATGAACAGCGCGCCTAGGCCGAACAGCCAGAGCTGCGGAAAGGATTCCGACAGGCTCGTCTTGGCAAAATTGACCAGGAGCGAGCCCCAAACCGCGCCGAAAATCGACATCCGCCCACCGACCGCGGTGTAGATCACCATCTCGATCGACGGTACGATGCCGACAAACGACGGTGACATGAAGCCGACCTCGAGCGTGAACATCGCGCCGCCGATCGCAGCGAACACCGCTGCGGCGCAGAAGGCGAAGATCTTGAAGTTGGCGACGCTGTATCCGGAGAAGCGCACGCGGTCCTCCTGCTCCCTCATCGCCACCAGGATGCGCCCGAGTTTTGTCAGGCGGATGAATTGCGCGGCACCGATGCAACCGAACAACAATGCCACCTCGACGAAGTACAGGATATATTTGGCGTGATCGGTGCGGATATCCCAGCCGTGCAGGGTGCGCAGGTCGGTAATCCCGTTGATGCCACCGGTATAGCCCTGCTGTCCCACGATCAGGATGGTCACGATCGCCGCAATCGCCTGCGTGATGATCGCGAAATAAACGCCGCCGACCCGGCGCTTGAACATCGCTGCGCCAATGATGAAGGAGAAGAGCGCGGGCACCAGGATGATCGCGATCACCGCTACGGGGAAGCTGTGGAACGGCTTCCAGAAGAGGGGCAGCGAGGTGATCTGGTTCCAGTCCATGAAGTCGGGGATCCCCGGGGTCGACTGGATCTTGGTGTTCTCGACGCTCGATGCTTCGAGCTTGAGATACATCGCCATGCAGTAGCCGCCGAGGCCGAAGAACACGCCCTGCCCCAAGCTCAGAATGCCGCCATAGCCCCAGCACAGCACCAGCCCGATGCCGACGAAGGCGTAGGTCAGATATTTGGCGACCAGGTTGAGACGGAAGATATCCAGCGACAACGGAAGAATGACGAGCAGGAGCGCCGCGAGCGCAAGGAAGCCGATCAGTTCGGATCGATTGAAAAAGCGCGAGTTGATGATCATGGCAGCCTGCTTGTTCCTACTTGCGGACCTTGAGCGCGAACAGACCCTGCGGACGCAGCATCAGGATCGCGACGATCGTCAGCAGCGTGATGACCTTGGCCATCGAGCCCGACATAAAGAACTCGAGCGTCGACTGGGTCTGCGAGATCGAGAAGGCGGAAGCAATGGTTCCGAACAGCGAGGCGGCGCCGCCGAACACGACGACCAGGAAGGTATCGACGATGTAGAGCTGCCCTGCGGTCGGACCGGTCGAGCCGATCATGGTGAAGGCAGAGCCCGCAATCCCGGCGATGCCGCAGCCGAGACCGAACGTGTAGCGATCAACCTTCTCCGTGTTGATGCCGACGGCGCCTGCCATCACGCGGTTCTGTACCACGGCGCGCACCTGCTTGCCCCAGCGCGACCAGAACAGCACGTAGGCGACCGCGATGGTGATCAAGATGGTGAGTGCCATCACGAACATGCCGTTGATCGGAATCTGGATAGAGTCGGTCGCCTGCCAGGAACCCATCATCCATTCCGGCAATTCGACGCCGACCTCACGCGCGCCGAAGATCGAGCGATAGGTCTGCTGCAGGATCAGGCTGAGGCCCCAGGTTGCCAGCAGCGTATCGAGCGGACGCTTGTAGAGATGACGTATCAGGGTCCACTCGACCAGCATGCCGAGCGCACCGGAGGCGATGAACGCGAGGATCATCGCGATGAAGAAGTAGCCCGGAAACAGCCAGGGCGCGAAGCTCTGCACCGCGTTTGACGTCATCCAGGTGACGTAGGCCCCCAGGATCATGAACTCGCCGTGGGCCATGTTGATGACGCCCATCTGGCCGAAGATGATGGCGAGCCCCAGCGCCATCAGCACGTAGACCGAGAACAGGATGAGCCCAGCAAATCCCTGCATCGCAAGAATGGCGCCGAGATCGCTGATCGAGTAGTCGCCGAACATGTTGGGTCCTCCAGTTCAAGGAGCATGCGCCGCGGCGCCCGGTGCGCGCCGCGATGCGCTAAGAGTGAGCTTGCGCCTCAGGCGTTCCGTCTCACTGATACCCCTTCGGGAATGGGTTCGGCTCGACGAGATCGGCCGTCTCGTAGATCAGCTCATACTGGCCGTCGGCCTTGGCGCGGCCGACGCGGGTCTTCGACCAGAGGTGATGGTTCTCATGGATGCGCACATAGCCTTCCGGCGCTCCCTTGAACTCGACACCGGGTGACGCGGCCGCGACCTTGTCGATGTCGAAGGAACCTGCCTTCTCCACCGTCAGCTTCCACAGCCATGGGCCGAGATAGGCGGCTTGCGTCACGTCGCCGATCACGGTCTTCTCGCCCCACATCTTCTTGAAGGCAGGCACGAAGGCTTTGTTGTTTGGATTGTCGAGCGACTGGAAGTACTTCATGCAAGCATAGGCGCCTGCGATGTTCTCACCACCGATGCCGTCGATCTCGTCCTCGGTCACCGAGATCGTCAGCAGCGTCTGCTTCGACAGATCGATGCCGGCCGCCTTGAGTTGCTTGTAGAAGGCGACATTCGAGCCGCCGACGATGATCGCGTAGATCACATCGGGCTTTGTCAGCTTGATCTTGTTGATGACGGAGTTGAACTGGGTCGAGCCAAGCGGGAAGTATTCCTCGCCGACGACCTTGCAGCCCTGCAGATGGCCTTCGATATGCTTGCGCGCGATCTTGTTAGAGGTACGCGGCCAGATGTAGTCCGAACCAAGCAGGTAGAAGCTCTTCGCGCCCTTGGTCTTGTTGACCCAGTCAAGCCCGGCGATGATCTGCTGGGTGGCCTCCTGGCCGGTGTAGATGACGTTCTTGGATTGCTCGAGGCCTTCATAGAAGGTCGGGTAGTACAGCATGCCATTGTACTGCTCGAACACCGGCAGCACGGCCTTGCGCGAGGCCGAGGTCCAGCAGCCCATCACCGCGGCGCACTTGTCGTTGACCAGCAGCTTCTTCGCTTTTTCCGCAAAGGTCGGCCAGTCACTGGCACCGTCCTCCTGGATGAACTTGATCTTGCGGCCGAGCACGCCGCCAGCGGCGTTGATCTGCTCGATTGCAAGCTTCTCGGCTTCGACCGACCCGGTCTCGGAAATCGCCATGGTGCCGGTGACAGAGTGCAGGATGCCCACCGTGACTTCGCTATCGGTGACTGCAAGACCGGTCGTGTTGACCGCGGAGGTTGCAGGAATGTCTGCAAGTGAGGGCCGGGACAGCATCGAAACGGCCGGCAATGCGGCCATTCCCATCAATAGCTTGCGGCGGAGCTGCGACTGCAGCCCTGCTTTTGTTTCGTCTGACATGAGCACCCCATTTGGTTCGAGAACGCTTGGTGATGAGGGGAGAATTGCTCACTTTTGTGCACCGCACTGATACGCAAGATCGCGTATACGGCACCGCAAAATAGCGACGTAGATTTTGGTACGGGATTTGCTCCGCAACGGGAGCGGAGCATCACGGACCAGGAGCAAGAGCGAGTGGCAGGGCGGCAGCGGATTGACCGCGTCAGACGCCAGTACAACCAGTGGGTGGCAAACCAGACGCTGGAGGACTACGCGCTGCGCTTCACGGCCAAGAGCGCCCGGCGATGGTCGGCCGCCCGGGTCGCCAACACGGCGCTCGGCGCAATTTCCTTCCTCGCGCTGGAAGCGATCGGCGGCACCATCACGCTGAACTACGGCGCGATGAACGCGTCCGCAGCGATCCTGGTCGTCAGCGTCATCATCTTCCTGTGTGGGCTGCCGATCGCCTACCATGCCGCAAAATGCGGCATCGATATCGACCTGCTTACCCGCGGTGCGGGCTTCGGCTATATCGGCTCGACAATCACCTCGCTGATCTACGCCTCCTTCACCTTCATCTTCTTCGCGATCGAGGCGGTGATCCTCGCCAGCGCGCTCGATATGTGCTTCGGCATTCCGCGCCCGATCGGATATCTGATCAGCGCGGTCGTGATCATTCCGTTGGTGATCTATGGCATCACGCTCATCAGCCGCTTCCAGCTCTGGACCCAGCCGCTGTGGATCATTCTTCACATTATGCCGTTCGCGGCCATTGCCTGGGCCAATCCACATTCCTTCGCCGACTGGCGTAAGTTCGCCGGTGACCACGGCGATCCGACGGGCCATCTCGATCTCCTGCTGTTCGGCACGGCCGCCTCGGTCGTATTCGCGCTGGTGGCGCAGATCGGCGAGCAGGTCGACTTCCTGCGGTTCCTGCCGCGCGATCGCCGTACCTCGCGGAAGGCATGGTGGATCGCGCTGCTTAGCGCCGGTCCCGGCTGGATCGTACTCGGCGCGCTGAAGCTGCTCGCCGGCTCCTTCCTTGCCTTCTTCGCGCTGAGCCACGGCGTCTCCGCCGAGCGCGCCGCAGAGCCTGCGAGCATGTATCTCGAAGCCTTCCGCTACGTGCTGTCGCAGCCGGATCTGGCGATGGCGCTAACCGGAGCGTTCGTGATCCTGTCGCAGGTCAAGATCAACGTCACCAATGCCTATGCCGGCTCGATCGCCTGGTCGAACTTCTTCTCACGCCTCACCCACTCCCATCCCGGCCGTGTGGTGTGGCTGGTGTTCAATGTCGTCGTCGCGCTGCTGTTGATGGAAATCGGCGTCTACAAGACGCTGGAGCAGACGCTCGCGCTCTATTCCAACGTAGCGATCGCCTGGGTCGGCGCTCTGGTCGCCGATCTCGTCATCAACAAGCCGCTCGGCCTGCGCCCCCAGCACATCGAGTTCAAGCGCGCCCACCTCTGCGATATCAATCCGGTCGGCGTCGGCGCAATGACGATCGCGACCGTGGTCTCGATCAGCGCGTTCTATGGCCTGTTCGGACCGACCACGAAGGCGTTGTCGGCCTTCGTCGCCCTCGCGGTCGCATTCGTCGCGGCACCGCTGATCGCCTGGGCGACCGGCGGCAAGTACTACATCGCACGCAAGCCGAAACGGAGCTGGCAGAACCTGGAGTCGATCCAGTGCTGCATCTGCGAGCACACGTTCGAGCCTGAGGACATGGCCGCCTGCCCCGCCTATGCCGGCCCGATCTGCTCCTTGTGCTGCTCGCTCGACGCGCGCTGCCACGATCTCTGCAAGCCGGATGGGCGGATCGGTGCGCAGGTATCGGACGCCCTCGGCAAGGTGATGCCGCAGCCGATCTACGCCCGCATCAACTCGCAACTTGGGCATTATCTCGGCGTGTTCGCGATTTCCGCCGGACTCGTCGCGCTCGTGCTAGGGCTGATCTATCTACAGACCTCGGCGGCCGTGCATGCCGACGAACTGCTGGCCGACGTGCTGTGGAAGGTGTTCTTCGCGCTGACCTTGATCATCGGCGTGGTCGCGTGGCTGTTCGTTCTGGCACAACAGAGCCGACGCGCGGCGGAGGCGGAAACGCGGCGGCAGACCACGCTGCTGATCCAGGAGATCGACGCCCACAAACGCACCGACGCAGAGTTGCAGCGCGCCAAGGAGGTGGCGGAATCAGCCAATCTCGCCAAGAGCCGCTATGTCGTGGGTCTCAGCCACGAGCTACGCTCGCCGCTGAACGCGATCTCCGGCTACGCGCAATTGCTGGAGCAGGACGAGAGCATGCAGGCGAGGCCACGCGAGCAGGTACGCGTGGTCCGCCGCAGCGCCGACCACCTGTCGGGGCTGATCGACGGCATCCTGGACATCTCGAAGATCGAGGCCGGGCGTCTCTATCTTTCGCGCGACGAGGTGCGCTTGAGCGACTTCCTCGAACAGTTGGTCGGCATGTTCCGCCTGCAGGCCGCCGCCAAGGGCATCGACTTCGTGTTCAAGCGACCTGCCGTGCTCCCCGTCGTGGTTTATGCCGACGAGAAGCGGCTGCGACAGATCCTGATCAACCTGCTTTCGAACGCGATCAAATTCACCCAAGCCGGACAGGTGCAGTTTGTCGTGCATTACCGTAGCCCGGTCGCCGAGTTCGAGGTGATCGATACCGGGCCGGGGATTCAGCCCGATGATCTCGAACGGATTTTCGCACCTTTCGAGCGCGGCGCGCTCGGCGTCGCGCAGCCGCAAACCGGCACCGGCCTGGGCCTGACCATCAGCCGCCTACTCGCGGGCGTGATGGGCGGCGACATCAAGGTGGTCAGCACAGTGGGTGCCGGCAGCACGTTCCGTGTGAAACTGCTGCTCTCCGAGGTGACCAATCCACGGCGCGAGGCGCCGGTCGATGCGACCGTTTACGGTTACCATGGCCCGCGCAAGACCATCCTGATCACCGACGACGACCCGACACATCGCGACCTGCTGCGCGAGGTGCTGGCGCCGCTCGGCTTCATCCTGCTCAGCGCGCCCGACGGACCGGGCTGCCTTGCGCTCGCGCGGCATTGCCGGCCGGACCTGTTCCTGCTCGACATCTCCATGGCGGGCATGGACGGCTGGACCATCGCCGAAACCTTGCGCTCCGACGGGCATCACCAGGCCCGCATCCTGATGATTTCGGCAAGCGCGCTGGAGGCCCATGGCGCACCACTGGCCCAGCCATTCCACGACGGCTATTTGATGAAGCCGATCGACATCCCGCGGCTGCTCGAGACCATCCGCCAGTTGCTCAAGATCGAATGGCAGTATGAGCCCGAGCAAGCCCCTCCCCCCCAATGGAAGCCCGACAGCGCCGTCCATCCGCCGGTGAAATACGTCGAGGAGCTGATAAGCCTCGGGCAACTGGGTTACATCAGGGCGATCCAGCTCAAGCTTGACGAGATCGGCAATGAACATCCCGAACATGCCGACTTCGTCGCGCAGATGCGCACGCTGATCGACCGCTTCGACCTCGACCAATACATGGCGACCTTAAAGATATTGCACAGTTATGACCATTGACCAGAAGAAGCGTGACATCGCCCTCGTTGTTGACGATTCACCCGAAACATTGCGCTTGCTGACTGACGCGCTCGACGGCGCCGGCATGACAGTGATGGTCGCGCTCGACGGCGCCTCTGCAATGCGGATCGTCGAGCAGATCACCCCCGACATCGTGTTGCTGGATGCCGTGATGCCCGGCATCGACGGATTCGAGACCTGCAGGCGGCTGAAGCGCGACGCCGGGCTCGACGGTGTGCCGATCATCTTCATGACGGGACTGGCCGAAACCGAGCACATCGTCCGTGGGCTTGAGGCGGGCGGCGTCGACTATGTCACAAAACCGATCGTGGTCGAGCAGATGCTGGCGCGCATCCGTGTCCATCTCGCCAACGCGCGGATGACGTGGAGCGCCCGTGCGGCGCTGGACGTCTCCGGCCGCTATCTGCTTGCGGTCAACAGTGCCGGCGAGCTGCTGTGGGCGACACCGCAGGCGCAGAAACTGCTATCAGATACCCTCGTCGACGCCGCCGACAACTTCGCGCTGCCGGACCCGATGCCGCAATGGCTCGACCAGGCGCAAAAGGGCAAGTCGGACTCGAAGACGGCGACCGTGGCGTCGTTTCCCGGTCACGAACCACTCCGCCTGCAGTATATGGGTAAGCTCGGCCCGAACGAATTCCTGCTTCGGCTCGCCAAGGACACCAGCGGCGACGTGCCGACCGAGTTCTCCAGCGATCTCGGCCTGACCACGCGCGAGGGCGAGGTGTTGTCCTGGCTGTCCAAGGGCAAGACCAACCGCGACATTGCGCAAATCCTCGGCTTAAGCCCGCGCACCGTCGACAAGCATCTGGAGCAAATCTATGCGAAGCTTGGGGTCGATAATCGAACCGCCGCCGCTACGATCGCCGTCAACGCAAGACATCGCAAAACCTGACACGCCCGTTCGTGAAATCGGCTGCTCAGATGCTCGCTGGATTGTGCACCCTCGATGATCTTGCAAATTCCGGTCCGGTCTCGTCCAAAGTGGGGCGTAACCCGAACTCTCTGCTTGCTCGCGCCAGATCCGCTGGATTAGCCGAGATCGGTAACCTCTACTCAAACGGTCGCGATGCCTGGGAAGAACAGATAACAAGCGACTCCAATGAGCACGAGATAGACCAGCAGCACGAAAGTCCAGCCCATGTTATGCCGGATCACTGCACCTTCGTCGCGGACAAACCTTGTCGTCGAGACACCGACGCTAGCGGTTTGCGGTGCAACTGGTTTTCCGATCTCGGCTCCGACCGAGTTGAGCGTTGGCAAGATCAGCGGCGGGAAACCGAGCAGTTGACCGACCAACGCCTGGAACTTGCCGAACATTGCGTTGGTCGAGGTATTGCTGCCGGACAGCGCCACGCCGATCCACCCCAGAATTGGCGCAACGACAATGAACGCCACTCCGATCTCGGAGAACGCTTTCGCAAGCGAGCCCGCCATGCCGGAATAGTTGTAGACATACGCAAGTCCAAAAATGAACACGCCGACCAGGCACGCGCCCCACATTTGCCGCCAGCTCGTTTTCCAGATCTCCGCGAGCTGCCGACCGTTGATGCGCAAGAGCAGCGCAACGACGATCCAGGAGACGAGGATCGCGGTCCCGCCGACGCCGGGTTTGAAATCGAATGCAGCCGAGACGGTCGCTCCCTGGGTTACCGAGGACTGCGCGGTCACGGCGGCGTGGAGCCAGTTGATTGTCGGCAACCTTGACCACGGACCGGTCCATGCCACGACGACGACCACGAGCACGATGATCGGTAACCAGGCTTGCAATATTTCGCTCGCGCCAAGCTCGGAGTCGCGTTGGTTTTTCGGAAGCTCGCTGATCGCCAAGACCGTGCCGCCATAGCCAAGGACACGTCGGGGACGCCAAAACCTGAGCAGGACGAGCAACGCTGCGAAGCAGACGATCGCTCCGGTCACATCGGGCAAGTAAGGTCCGAGATAGACCGCGACGGGAAATTGGCCTGCGATGTAGCCCAAAGAGCCGACGATCGCGAGCGGCCAGCCGTCCCGGAAGCCATCCTTGCCGGCGACGAGATAGATGAGAAGCCATGGAGGCAACAAAGCCAGAATAGCCACGATATGGCCGACCGAGGCCGAAAGCGCCATCAACGGATAACCGGTGACAGCCGCAAGCGCTATGATTGGCGCGCCGAGCGCTCCGTACGAAACCGGCGCATTATTCGCGATCGCAGCCACGCGCACGGCGTCGAGGTCGGGTATTCCGAGTGTGATCAGTATGGGCGCGACGAACGCCCAGGGGTAGCCGAAGCCGACGAGCCCCTCGAGCAGCGCGCCAAGCGCCCATGCGAATAGCATGGTCTGAACGCGGACATCCTCAGTACCTTGGGAAATCAGCCATCGGCGGAATTTCTCGAAGGTGCCGGTCACCACGAGCGTGTTGAACAACATCACGCCCCAGAAAGTAATCCAGTCGACATTCCAGATGCCCGTCGCCGAACCATAGATATAGGCCAGAGCGCCGTTCCCAAGCGGCATCTTCCAGACCCACAGGCCGAGAAGGAACGTTACGATCGATCCGATCAACACGGCGAGCCATGCCGACACACGAAACACGGCGAGCAGAACCAGCAGGAGAATGACCGGGATCAGTGCCACGATCCAGGTGACGAAGAGATTTCCCGTGGGGTTGAGTATTTGTGAAAACATCGAAGGGATTCCTCAATTGATCCCAACGGGCGCCGCGCCGTGTGGCCTGACGGCGTACGTGGCTCACCCACCTGCCGCCTGAACGGAGCTGCCTCCCCGGCAGCCGCAAAGCAGTTCTCTCGCCGACGACTCAACGACTCGCTCACACAAGTCGTCGCATGTATCGGCTGTGAGGTCGACGTCACGCCGACTGCACAACGCGCGCCTTCCCTGTTGGTTCCAGCATCCAGCCTGCTTGAGCGATCTCCTGCTGAGCTGCTCAGGCGAGACTTGGATGCAGACCGCTGGCAACCCGTCTCTCCGCCTTGGCGGTGTGCGTGAGACATTCCCGTCGGTTGCACGCGCCGCAAGCAAGGACTCGCTCGCAACTGCCGACGTCGTTCTGGCATTCACGCCGCCTGCCGGCGGGACCGTGCGCCTACCTTGCCCCCGATTGCGAGGCGGCCTTCACCAGACTGCATGAGCCTTTCTCCTCGGCAAGTGGGCGGAATGCCTGATCAGCGGGGATCTTGGCGAGGACCTTGAAGTAATCATAAGGACTCTTCGACTCCGCCGGCTTCTTGACCTCGACCAAATACATGGCATGAACGGCCCGTCCGTCCTCGCGAACCATGGTGTTTCCAAAGAGCGGATCCTCGTAGCGGGTCGCCTTCATGGCCTCGACGACCTTCGCGCCGTCAGTCGCAGAGCCGGTCTTGGCGACGGCTTCGAGATAGTGAAGCAGCGAGGAATACACCCCGGCCTGAACCATGGTCGGATATTTTCCGCCGTTCCGGGCAGCGAAGCGTTTGGCGAACGCCCGAGTTTGATCGTTGAGGTCCCAGTAGAATGCCGTCGTCAACGTCAGGCCCTGTGCAGTCGGCAAGCCGAGGGCATGTACGTCGGTCAAGAAAACGAGAAGTCCGGCGAGCCGTTGCCCGCGTTGCACGATCCCGAACTCGGCGGCCTGCTTGACCGAATTGATGGTGTCACCGCCGGCGTTGGCAAGCCCAATGACTTGCGCCTTTGAGCCTTGTGCCTGCAGCAAATAGGAGGAGAAATCGGCCGTGTTCAGCGGGTGGCGCACAGCGCCGAGTACCTTGCCGCCGGCCGCTTCCACGACGGCCGCCGTATCGCGCTCAAGGGCATGGCCGAAGGCGTAGTCCGCGGTCACGAAAAACCAGGTCTTGCCGCCCTGCCGTACGATCGCGCCGCCGGTTCCGTGCGCGAGTGTCCACGTATCATAGGTCCAGTGCACAGTATTGGGCGAGCATTGCTTGTCAGTCAGATCGGAATCGGCTGCTCCCGAGACGAGAAAGACGCCGTTCTTCTCGCGCGTCACGTTGCTGACCGCCAGCGCAACCGCCGAGTTGGGTACGTCGGCAACAGCATTGACGTGCTCCGTGTCGAACCACCTGCGAGCAATCGCTGATCCGATGTCAGGCTTGTTCTGATGATCGGCGGAAACGATCTCGACCTTCATGTGATGATTTTCAGGATTGAAGTCCTCGACCGCCATTTGCGCGGCAGCAACGGATCCAGGTCCGCCGATATCGGCGTAGAGCCCGGACATGTCGCTAAGGACGCCGATCTTGACGGTGAGTGAGGTATTGCTGCTCGGCTGCTGCGCCGGCGCCGACGTGGTGAAGAGCGCAATGGTCAACGGCATCACCAACGTGATTGCAGCTCTCATCTTCCGTCTCCCTCGTGAGAGCGCCCCCACACAGGTTCTGTTTAGATGAACGCTGTTCGGCCCTCTTTTGATCCTTTGGCATAAAGTCGGATCAGCCACGCCGGCTGCCGAAGCACCCTGGCCTCACCAGAGGCCAGATTATGCTGATCCGTGCGCCGAGCCTGAGCAGCGTACGGCGACGCAAGCAGACAACGCTGTTCGCAGCGAGCCGTTTTGTGTAGACTCCCACGGCATCTTGATCCCTTTGGGAGAACTGCAATGAAAGCCTTCTTGCTCGCCTGCGCGGCCGCCATCGCCGTGGCAGCGGTCGCGGCCGCGGTTCTCAGCCGTGTGCAGGAGCCCGTCGAACAGGCCTTCGCGACGACAGGCGTGCGCCTTTAGCGAATGTACGCTGAACGGCTAGGCCTGCGCGTCTCGCCTACTCTGCTGCAGTCGCGGAGGGCTGGGGCCGTGCACCGCCTGCGCCGGTACGCGCATTTTCCTGTTCGAGCCAGAGGCTGTGATGCTCCCTGGCCCAGTTGACATCGACGGTGCCGCTGCCCATCGCCTCGAACGCACCTTCCATGCCGATCGTGCCGATATAGATATGCGCGAGCATCACGGCGATGAAAAGCATCGCAACGATGGAGTGGACCACCTGCGCGAGCTGCATCCCCTCGATATCCGACAGATAGAAGGGAAACATCAGGTTGTACCCGGTAGCCGCCACCAGCGCTCCGCCGATTATCACGACCCAATAGATCGCTTTCTGTCCGGCATTGAAACGGTAGGCCGGCGGCTGATCGTGACCAACGATGCCGCCCCCGCGCTTCAGCCAATCGATGTCCGCCTTATTCGGGATATTCCCTGAGATCCACATCAGGAAAATCAACACGACGCCGATCGTGAAGGGGAAGCTCAGGTAGTTGTGCGCGTATTTCGCCCACTGCGACCACGTGGAGAACGCCTCGTGGCCGATCAACGGCAACAGCAATGGACGGCCAAAGCTGATGTTCAATCCGGAAATCGCCAGTACGATGAAGCAAGTCGCAGTCATCCAATGCACGAAGCGCTCGAACGCCGTAAACCGCACGATGGTTCGGCCGGAGCGACCGTGCTCCAGTCGCACCATGCCGCGGGCGAGATAGAAGATGATCAGCACAGCCAGCATGCCAAGAATTGAGATGCCGCCAATCCAGGGCAGCGCGACGTTCCGGAACTCCCGCCATTCGCGGCCCGCCGGCTGCTCAAGCAGTCCGGATTTCTCATCGGGAATGCTGACGCGCCCCTGGACCCGGTTCAGTTCTTGCAGCAGTTGTTGCTCCTTGACCGAACTGGCGGTCGGGTTGACCTGCTGGGCCATCGACGGTGAAGCTGCAGCGACGAACAGCACCAGCGCCGCCGCGCCGATGGCGAGCCGAATAAATCGTGCAACACACGCCATACCTTCCTCCCGATTTTGACGCGACAGCAAACGGTCGCGCCGTCAGGACTCGATCGTCTCGCGATAAGCGGTCTTCCAGCCCCAGGCACCGGAGCCGTAGCCGCGCTTCATCACCCGCTCCTTGTAAATCTGGGCGATGATCTCGCCGTCGCCTGCAAGCAGCGACTTGGTTGAGCACATCTCGGCGCAAAGCGGCAGCTTGCCCTCGGCCAGACGGTTCGCGCCATATTTCTCGTACTCCTCCTTGCTGCCGTCCGCTTCCGGACCGCCGGCGCAGAAGGTGCATTTGTCCATTTTGCCCCGCGAGCCGAAATTGCCGACCTTCGGGTACTGCGGCGCTCCGAACGGACACGCGTAGAAGCAATATCCGCACCCGATGCACAAATCCTTCGAATGAAGCACAACGCCGTCGGCGGTGGTGTAGATGCAGTTCACCGGGCAGACTGCCGCGCACGGCGCGTCGGTACAGTGCATGCAGGCCATCGAGATCGAACGCTCACCGGGTTTGCCGTCATTGATGGTGACGACGCGGCGCCGATTGATTCCCCAAGGCACCTCGTGCTCGTTCTTGCAGGCGGTGACGCAGGCATTGCACTCGATGCAACGGTCGGCGTCGCAGAGGAATTTCATACGTGCCATGGTCGTTGCTCCCTATGCTGCCGCGATTTGGCAGAGCGTCACTTTGGGCTCCTGCATGCCGGTCGCCGGATCGTAGCCGTAGGTGGTGATCGTGTTCGCGCTTTCGCCGAGCACGATCGGATCGGTACCTTTCGGATAATTGCCACGGAGGTCCTTGCCTGCGAACCAGCCGCCGAAGTGGAATGGCATCCAGGCAACGCCTTTGCCGACACGGTCGGTCACCAGTGCCTTCATCCTGGCGCGCGAATTGTTCTCAGCGCCCGTGACCCAAACCCAGCCGCCGTCCTTGATCCCGCGGTCGGCCGCATCGGCAGGATTGATCTCGATGAACATGTCCTGCTGCAGCTCGGCAAGCCACGGGTTGGTGCGCGTCTCCTCGCCGCCGCCCTCGTACTCGACGAGACGGCCCGAGGACAGGATGAGCGGGAATTGCTTGGCGATTCCCTTCTCCACCGCGGCCTTTTGCACGGAAAAGCCGATATTCGGCATCCTGAATTGCTTGGCATCGGGCAGCGTCGGATATTTCGCGACCAGATCGACGCGCGGCGTGTAGATCGGCTCGCGATGAACCGGAATGGGATCGGGCAGCCCGAATGCATTCATGCGCGCCTTGCCGTTGCCGTACGGCACGCAGCCGTGCTTCAGCGCGACCCGCTGGATGCCGCCGGACACGTCGAGTGACCACGACACCGCATCCGGGTTGGCGGAGTTTATCTTGGTGATGGTGGCCATTTCAGCTTCGGTCAGGTCCTTGTCCCAGCCGAGCTTCTTCAGGCTCGCCAGCGTGAATTCCGGATAGCCGTCCTGGATCTCCGAGTCCTTGGAATAGGATCCTTCGGCAAGCAGGCTTACCTTCCGGGTCGTGCCGTCGGCGAGTTTCTCCTCCCGTTCGATGCCGAAGCGCGGGCGGAATGTGCCGCCGCCGTCCATCACACTGAGATTGGTGTTGTAGAGCAATGGAGTGCCGGGATGCCGCACCTCGGGCGAACCCCAGCACGGCCATGGCAGTCCGTAATAGTCACCGCCGACTTCCGGAGCGTCCTTCGGCGCGCGCATGGTCAGCATGTCGAACTTGGCCTGGTTCCTCATATGCGCCTTGAGCCGCTCGGGCGACTGCCCGCAATAGCCGGTCGACCAACTGCCGCGGTTCATTTCCCGAAGCACGTCCTCGGCCTCCGGCAGATTGTTCTCGACCTTGATGTTCTTGAACATCTTGTCGGCGAAACCGCACTTCTTCGCCATCAGGTAAATGACCTCGAGGTCATCCTTGGACTCGAAAACCGGCTTTACGATCTGCTCGCCCCACTGCAATGAGCGGTTCGAGGCGACCCGCGAACCCTTGCACTCGAATTGCGTAGCGACCGGAAGAAGATAGAGGCCATCCCTGCGTCCGGCCTCCACCGCCAGCGATGCCCAGGTGGTCGGATGCGGGTCGGCGACGACAAGCAGTTCGAGCGCCTTCAGGCCCTGCAGGGATTCTGGAATGCGCGTGATGCTGTTGCTGGCGTGCCCCTGCACGAAGATCGCCCGCACATTATCCTTCTGCGCAACCTGGTCTTTCGGCAGTATCACCGCTTCGAACCACCGGGTGAGCGGGATGCCGGGGGTCTCCATGATCTGCTTGGAGTCGAAGCGCGACTTCAGGAAGTCGTAGTCGACTTCCCAAACGCGCGCCCAATGCTTCCACGCGCCTTCGGCAAGGCCGTAATAGAATGGCAGGGTGACGATATCGAGCCCGACATCGGTCGCTCCCTGCACGTTGTCATGGCCGCGGAAGATGTTGGCGCCCGTGCCGGGCTTGCCGACGTTGCCGGTCAACAGCAATGCAATGCAGCTCGCCCGCACGTTTGCGGTGCCGACCGTCTTCTGGGTTTGGCCCATGGCCCAGATCAGAGTGGCGGGCTTCTCCGTGGCCAGCATCTTGGCGACGCGCTTGAGCTGCTCGCCGGGAACGCCACTGACGCGCTCAACTTCTTCCGGATTCCACTTTTCTATTTCCTTCCGGAGATCATCGAAGCCATAGACCCGCTGCTTGATGAATTCCTTGTCCTCCCACCCGTTCTGGATGATGTGCCACATCATGCCGTAGAGCACAGGAATATCCGTGCCCGGCCGCATCCGCACATATTCGGTCGCGTGCGCCGCGGTACGCGTCAGCCGCGGATCGATGACGACAAGGTTGGCCTTTTGCATCTCCTTGCCCTCGAGGAGATGCTGCAACGATACGGGATGGGCCTCAGCGGGATTGCCGCCCATGATGATTTGGGTCTTGGCATTGCGGATGTCGTTGAAGCTATTGGTCATCGCGCCGTAGCCCCAAGTGTTGGCGACGCCGGTGACGGTCGTTGAATGGCAGATGCGTGCCTGATGGTCGGTGTTGTTGGTCCCCCAGAACGCACCGAGCTTGCGAAACAGATACGAGCCCTCATTGGTCATCTTGGCTGATCCGAGCCAATAGACCGAATCGGGGCCCGACTTCTCGCGAATTTCGAACAGCTTGTCGCCGATCTCGTTGATCGCGGTGTCCCAGGAGATGCGCGTCCACTGTCCGCCCACGAGCTTCATCGGGTAGCGGAGCCGGCGTTCGCTATGCACGAGCTCACGCACCGAGGCGCCCTTCGCGCAATGCGATCCGCGATTGATCGGAGAATCCCAACTCGGCTCCTGGCCGATCCAAACCCCGTTCAGCACCTCAGCGGTCACGGTGCATCCAACGGAGCAATGTGTACAAACGTTCTTGCGAACAGTCGCTCCCGAGGTCAGGGGGCCCGCCACCGCCGCATTCGCTTTGCGGACGCTGCCGATCGGCAACGTTCCCAACGCGGCAAGCGCGCCGCCGGCAAGGCCGGACCGGCGCAGAAAGGTACGGCGGTCGAGACCATCGGTTTGGCCGGACAAGCCTGCCGCGATTGATCCTCGTGAAGCCCCTTCGGAACGCTGTTGTGTTCTCCTGATCAGCACGACCGCCTCCCTCAGCCAGGGTAACGATTGACGCGGTAGTAGGCTTTCACGTGGTCGGTTTCCTTGTAGCGCGGCTTGCGCTTCTCGTCGTCCGACTCGCTGTCGGCGTGCGCCGAAGTCGTCAAAGGTGTCGCCAGCGTTGCTCCGGCGCCGGCGGCGCCGAGGCTGAGCTTGCGAAGAAAGTCGCGGCGACCGACGGTCGTTCTCTTGCTGTCTCTCATCGCGCTTCTCCTGGACCAGCAGCGCCGATCAGTTGGCGAACGTGAAAGCTTTCGATTCTATTTCCAGAAAGACGCGTCCAAGCGTGCCGACTGACCGGTAGAACCTGGCGCTTTTCGCCTTCTCCATGTCGGCGAACAAACGTCCCATCCAGCACGACAGATGCTTCTCGAAGAAGGTGCGCTGTGCTTGCTGCGATGCTCGGAGGCGGCCGCTTATGACGCCCGCCATGATCTCGCACAGCGTCGCCGCGTGATCCTCTGGCTCACAACTGTTCTCCACCCGTTCGATGCCGAGCGCAGCGAGATCGTCGCGTAGGCGCGACAGCGGACGTTCGTTGAGGAAGCCAGTCAGGTAATAGGAAGCGTAAGGCAGCAGTTCGCCACGGCCGAGACCGACGAACAAATCAAAAAATTCGCGCTCGACTTCGAATGCGGTCGCGATCGATGCGGCGTCTGCCAGGGTTGCATGAGCGCGGCCGAGCGGCGTCGTATCACCCTTGAGCTGCGCGATTTGATCCAGCAGTGCGGCCGGCGGTGCTGACGAGAGCAAGCTCGCGAGCAGCGCGTATTCCCGCGCGCGATCCGCATCGATCGGATCAACCGAATCGTTCGTTACGACTGGCTCGCTGTAGAGATCCGGACGAAGCACCTTGCGCGATATGCCGGTTGCGCCTTCGACCGCAATGATGCGCTGCGCGGGCACCCTGTTCCAGTTCGACACCGAGGGCTGCGCAATACCGATTTTCCGGGCAAGCTGGGCAACGCCGCCCGCCGCATCGATGGCACGTTCAAGGCCTGCATCGCGCACGCTGACCTCCCCATCCTCGGGGTCAATTGCGTTTGCACACCAAAGATTACGACGCACCTCGCAAGGCGGTCAATCAAGGAGCATAGCTTCCGGCTATCGCACTTAGTCGCAGTCTACCGGGGTAACGCTCCGCCATGTGTGCGACGCAGAAGAGGAGCTTGTTCGCCCGGAGCCAGCGGTTGCGATGCAGCAGGCTCCGAGGACCGGCCAGTCACTGCGTACTCACCCTGCGGCCGAGGATCCGTGGTCGCTTTCGCCGCGTTTGACGCTTGCGCGGGGCCGATTTCCTCCCCAGCCGGCCGCCCGGCACCTTCCTCTCCGGGCTGACCAGCGAGGTTCTCGGCGGTCTCTATCACGCCGCCAATGACGCGGCGAACCAGTGCGTCAACCCGCTCGGGCGAATAGTCCAGAGGACCGAAGCCAGCCATGGCGTTCGGGTCATTGAAGTCCCAAGCGTTTTCTGCCAATCCGAGGAAATCGCGAATGGCGGGATCAGCGCTCCATGCGCGACGAAGCGCCGCGCGGCTCAACTCCTGCGGAATGCCTTTGCGCAGGAAGGCGGTGATGTCGGTGGTTGCATCGATAGCTTCAATTGGGGGCAAGTCCGGAAATTCCGTCTCGGCAGGACTTGGCGCTGGCGCGACACGGTCGAGCGGCGTCGATCCTTGCGCCTGAGAAGGTTGTTCCGGCACGGGTTCAGCGCGCTCGGCCTTTGCCTCTTGCTTGCGACGCGACCAACGCGCCAGAAATTCCTCATCGCTCATTTCGTACCCCCTTCGGGGTAACGACGCGCGAGCGCCTCCGGATCGGCGCGCCGCCGCTCGCGCTTGACGAACTCCGTGTCGACGTGGTGCTCGGCGACGAAACATTCAATCGCCTCACGCAGCGTCTCAGGCATCGGCACTGCGTCGACCAGATTGTCGCCCGCCTCTGTGAATGCTTCGCCCTCCGCGGGGTCCGCGGTGACGGCCGAAACGGCGTAGGGCCGGGCGCCTCCTGAAGGAGTCAATACGATCCAGATGCTGGGCGCACCGCTCGCAACGTTATCACGGTAGCGCGCGGTTTCCGAACGATAGAGGTCGACCGTCGCGCTCCCGGCATAGAACAGGGTCGTTCCCTCCTGCTCCCGTAGAACAGTCCACGGTGTCATTTTCGGTTCATCCGGCAATACGCCGGTGCCGCGCCAGACAAAATCGATCCATGTTGAATCCGCTTTTCGCCGCTCAACCACGACGCCGACCGGAATGCGCAGAGCTGGAACGACCGCTGGGCTCACGTTGCGGCCTCCAGGTGTCTGATCGGCAACCCCGTCAACAGATTCTGCGGCTTCATTCGCACCAACTGATCCGAGCTCATTGCCAGGATCAAATGGACCGGCTCGCGCCCCACCGCATCGACAACCAGGTCCCCCTCAGGAAAGGTAAGTTGAAACAGCGCCAGCACACGGCCCGCGGTGCGTTCATCCAGCGTCTCTCCATGCCAAAGCCGGTCGCCTATCCGGGTGGCTTCTATATCTAGGCCAACATACCAGGACAGGCTTGCGTCGCGCACGGCGGTGAGCGGTTCGATGGCGACGTCGACTCCGAGCAAATGAGAAATCCATAGCCTCATGGCGTCGGCGAGCGCAGCCGGCCCCCGCGTCCCGCCGGTGAAATCCAGCGCAAGATCAAACTGATCGCTGCGCCGCCAATAGGTGTCGGCATTCCCCGCGTTCAATATTTCGAGCTCGGCGCTCGTTGCCCCCAGCATCGATATCAGCGATAGCACCGGCGTCACATTGGGCCCGCCAATGACTTCCTCGTCACCCAGCAGCAGCACATGTTCGTGCGGCACGATACGTTGCGGCCGGAAGAACAGCTCGGCCGCGCGCAGCACGAACGGATCCTCACAGCCATCAAGCGCATTTCGCAGGATCACGTGAGCGAGGTGGTTCACAAACAGCGGCGGCAAGTTGACGGATCCTGACCGAACCAACGCGAGATAGGCCGCTTCCAGCGTAGGCTCACGCAGTAGAAGCTTGCGAAGCGCCAGTACGAATTGCCAGTTCTCCCGTGCATCCGCATCGGCGATCGCGGCGACCTCCTCCGCAGCCACGGCCCGGCGCGGGTCAGCGAGCAGCTCTTGGTGCAGCATGCGTTCGACCGCGCAAGCACCCTCCGGCGGCATGAGCTCTGGACGTGCGAAATAGGCCCTCAGGAACTCGTCGGTCACCACGAGCCCGCCATTTGGATGGCGATCAAGCAGGTGGTGACCGCAGGCGATCCAGAAATCCTTCATCGGCGGCGCTGCTCCTCGCCCATCTTCGCCAGATCAAGAGTGCTGTCAGGCTCGATCTCCTCCTCGATTTCCATGAACGAGAACGCCTTGCCGTGACGCTGGCCTTCACGCAGTTGCAATCTGCGGAACGACTCACGGATCTCGCCATCGCGCGCTGCGCGGTGGACCCCAACCAGCGCACCGATGGGATGCGTGCAGAGCGACTGCGCAAAGGCGACCTCCTCTTCGGCGGCCAGGCGTGCGGTTGCAAGATCCGGCGCGCCGAACCGCTCGACAAGCCGGCTCGCAAGGAGTTCCACCAACGTCCGGCGATCCTCCTCGGTCGCATGGACGATTTGCGCTAGCGTCGACCAGCCCCAGGACCGCACTCCGAGAAAACCGCTGCGGAACGCCGACCGCTCTTTGCCGCCCAGCCTCGCCGGATCCCGGTCGCAAAATCGGAACGCGCCCGACACCGCCCAATCGCCCGGGTCAGCCGGCACGTCGAACACGAAAGCGTCGGACGGATCGAGCGCGATGGTGCGCAGGAGTTTCACAAACGCGGTCCTCCAAGTTTCGGATCAAGCCACGAAGGTAACAGCAAGTCCCGCTTCAACTCGCGCCGATCGGCTCTGCTTGTCCCGATCCGGCGCACCAGAAGGTCGCCATTGTCATCGACAACGCAGCAGGCCTGCCATTCGCGCATCAGCCGGCTCAGGAACTCGCGTGCGATGCGGTCGAATCCGTCGGTTTGCCAGATGTCGAGAGCACGCATCAGATGCCGCGCAAAGCTCTCCGTCACCTGAACCGCACCGGCCTCGCCAAACCCCTCCTGATCCAATGCGGAAGCGAGCGGATGCACGCCGGCTTCCCTATCGGTCATCGCCACCGTGCGGATCATCGCGCCGAACACCAACCAACGCGGCGGCTCTTCTTCCCTCGTGCGTGGGGGCCAGCCGAGCCGCCCGCCACCAACAAGGCCGCCATCGACCCGGATCGCGTCGGGCCAGTCGATCGCGACCTCCTTGTTCGGCGGTGCATAGGCGCGCAGGGCGTCGGTCAGCGCGACTATTCCCGCGTAGAAGGCGCGGCGCGCGCTGCGCAGGGGCTCGCCGGGCTCGAGCACAACTGCGAACTCGGCAACATCGAACCGTCCGACATAGGTCAGCGTCCCTGCCCCGCTTTCCTCGGCGATATCGATGGCGTGGGCAAAGGCGTCACGATTCTCGCGCAGCCGCACCAGTGTGAATGGCGGCGGCAGATTAATCGGCTCCGCGATCGCGGAGTGCCTAGGGGCCGTCGGTATCAGTCGGACCTCCAGCTTCCTTTTCTTCTCTTGTAAGAATAGCTTAATCGAGCGGGAGGATCGAGGCGAGTCCGCTCGCCGGTTCTCAGCCTCGTCGAGGGTCGTAGCTGCGTATGTCGGATCCGCCGAAAACCATCGTGATCTGCTCGTGCGAAGACACGATGCGTCTCGACACGGCCGCCATCAAACGAGGGTGCGGTAAGAACGAAATCGCCGAATTCCGTCAGCTCTGCCGGGCAGAGCTCGATTATTTTCGCGACGCGGCAAAGACGGAAGGAATGCTCGTCGTCGGCTGCACCCAGGAAGCCGCGCTATTTGAGGACGAGGCGAAGCGGCGCTCGGGGACATTGCAATTCGTCAACCTTCGCGAGATGGCCGGCTGGTCGACGGAGGGAGCCAAAGCTGGGCCAAAGATGGCAGCGCTGCTCGCATCAGCGTCCGACGAAGCGCCGGCTTCTCCTTTTGTCACCTTATCGAGCGAAGGTGTGATCCTGATCTACGGCCGCGACGATGTTGCGGTCGAGGCAGGCCAACTGCTCGCCGACCACCTCGACGTCACAGTCATGATCACGAGGCCGGCGCAGATCATGCCGCCGGCGGTGACATCCTTTCCGATCGTCCAGGGGACGATCCGCAGCGCAACGGGCTATCTGGGAGCGTTCGAGGCAACGATAGATGACTATGCGGTCGCCCGTCCCTCCTCGCGCGATGCGCTCACGTTCGGGGCGCCCCGCGACGGCCTGACCTCGCGATGCGACATCCTGCTCGATCTTTCCGGCGGGAGGCCGCTCTTCTCAGCTCATGGCCTGCGCGATGGCTACCTACGCGCGGACCCCGGAGATCCGGCTGCGATGTTGCGCGCGGTGCTGCGCGCGCGCGACCTTGTGGGCAGCTTTGACAAGCCGAAATACGTCGATTTTGCCGCAGACATCTGTGTTCATTCACGCTCGGGGCTGACCGGATGTCATCGCTGCCTCGATCTCTGCCCAACCGGAGCGATCACCCCGGATGGCGATCACGTCAAGATCAGCGCCGAGGTGTGCGCCGGATGCGGCCAGTGCGCCGCAGCCTGTCCGACAGGTGCGGCAACCTATGCCCTGCCGCCAGCCGACGCGCTGCTCCACAAGCTGCGCGCACTGCTCTTGTCCTTCCGTGAAGCTGGCGGCGCCAATGCCATTGTGCTGTTCCACGACGGCCAACACGGCGCCGCGCTGATCGATGCCCTCGCCCGGCATGGCGACGGGCTTCCGGCCAATGTCCTGCCGTTCGCCGTCAACGAGGTGACGCAGATCGGACTCGAAGCATTCGTGGCGTCCTTTGCCTATGGCGCGATCGGGATCCGCCTCCTGCTGCGGGCAAAACCGCTCCACGACACAGCCGGCTTCTCCCAGACCATCGCCATGGCTGATGCGATTGTTTGCGGGCTCGGGCTTTCCGGGCAGCGTGTCTCGACGATCGAAACCGACGATCCGGACGTCCTGGGTCAAGAGTTGCGGGCGATCGAACCACTGCCGGGCGTCGAGCGTGCGGCCACCTTCAAAGCGACAGGCAGGCGCCGCGAGTTGCTTCGCTTTGCCCTTCATGAATTGCATCGTGTTGCGCCTGCGGCGACCGACATCATTCCGTTGCCGCAAGGCGCGCCGCTTGGTGCGGTCGCCATCGATACGGACGGATGCACGCTTTGCCTGTCTTGCGTCTCGGCCTGCCCCACCGGCGCGCTCCGCGACGATCCCGAACGCCCCGTGCTCAAGTTCGTCGAAGACGCCTGCGTGCAGTGCGGGCTGTGCCAGAGCACATGTCCCGAAAGGGTCATTACGCTGAAACCGCAGATCGATTTCGGCGCCGCAAGGGCTCCGGCCCGGATCATCAAGGAGGAAGAGCCGGCGCTTTGCGTTCGCTGCGGCACGCCGTTCGGCGTGAAGAGCACGATCGACAAGGTCGCCGCGAAACTCGAGGGCCGGCATTGGATGTTTCCCGCGGGCGACAAGCGGCTGGATGTTGTCAGGATGTGCGCGGATTGCCGCGTCGTCGCCATGAGCGAGCAACAGTTCGACCCATTTGCCGACGTGCCCGAACGCGCGCCGCCGCGCACAACCAACGATTATTTGCGCCAACGGAACACCAAGGCCTAAGACGCGGACTGACGAAAGCAGCTATTCCCGGGAGCACGTGATGTCTCGATTCATCAAAGTGATGTCGTTCGTTACGACGCTGTTCGCGAGCGTCGTCGCAGTGATGCCGCAGCCTGCTGATGCTGCGAGCCCGTCCAAAGCTGACAAAGTCGCGCTCAAGCGGGCGATTGTGGCCTGCAAAGCCGAAGCGAAAGGCAAGAAGATCAAGTGGCTCTCGCGCCGGAAATACGTCAACGCTTGCGTCACCGAGGCTATGAAGGCCCATCCCACCGTAGACGTCACGACCATGCTCAAAGAGCATCCGGACTTGACCGATCTTCCGGTCGAGCGGTGGCCCGGCTTCTAGACGAGAAGCCGGGATACAAGCCAGACGGCCAGAACTTATCTTGATCTGCACCACCGATGACCAGCGTCCTTCATTTCGATGTTGCCCGCCCCAGAAAATCGGTGAGCGCCTTGCGATCCTCCGCCGATCCTATTCGTTGCTCCGGCATCTTGGTTCCCGGCGTATAGGTATTTGGACCGAGCTCGAACAGTTTTGACACCGTCTCGGGCGTCCACACGATAGTCATCCCTTTCAGGGCCTCCGAGAAACGATAGCCGGGCAACGACGCAATCCTGCGGCCGTACAGGCCCGCAAGCGTGGGGCCAGCACGCTGCGGATCGTTCGCCGACAAGGTGTGGCATGCAACGCACGCTCTGAACACCTCGGCGCCACGGTCTCCGGGAAAGCCTGCAAGCGGATCACGCGGCGTGGCTTGCAACGATGAGCCAATGGCATCGCCGGTCCGCGCATTCCAGCGCCGGATCTTGCCGTCGGCGCCGCCGGTCAGCAATGTTGCGTTGTCCGGCAGGAAAGCGACCGACCATACGGGCGAACCTGAATCGTCGAACGTTCGCACGATGCTGCGCGACTTTCGGTCGATGATCGTCACGGCTCCGGTAATTCCTGAAGCAGCGATCAGCGAGCCATCCGGCGAGATCGCCAGCGCAACGATCGGCATCCGGCTCGCTTGCGCCTCATCATTTTCCGAACCGTCCGATCTGAGAAAGCGCAGCCTGCCGTCGGCGCCGGCGGCCACGATCTCGCCGTCGGGCGCGATTGCCAGGGCGTTGAGCGGTGCGGCCAGCCTGATAACGCTCGGGGTGCCACCCGCGAGCGGCCAGATCCTCAGCTCACGGTCATAACCCACGCTGACCAGTGATCGTCCATCCGGCGTGAATGCGACGCCGTTGACGTTCTGCGCATGCCCCTCCAGCACCTGTTGCGCGCCGTCGCGGAGCGACCAGATGCGAACCGTATGATCCCAGGAGGCGGAAGCCAGCCTTTCACCGTCCGGCGAGACGGCGAGGGAAACGATCGGCGCGGTATGCCCCTCGTAAACCTGATCCGGCTGCTGCCGCCCGGCCGTCCAGATTGCGATCTTCGCGTCCGCTCCGGCGGTCGCCATTCGACCATCCGTCAGGAACGCGACTGCGTTCACCGCGCCGGCGTGGAAACGAAGCACCTGCTCGGCCGCTTCGGTCTTAAGCGACCATCGGATGGCCGCGGTGTCGAAGCTGCCCGACAGGACACTGTCGCCGTCGCTGGAAATCGCAATCGCCCTCACCGGTCCGCCGTGACCGGCCAATTGCGCATGCGCCGGCACTGAATGGATCGCCAGCAAGGCGGCCACAACGCGGAGACTGCTGGCAAAACGTCGGACCCAACGCATCTGCAATCTTCAGGTCGCCTGCGATCAATCGGATGTTCAGGCGCTCGGTGTCGTCGACGGCTGAAGCCATCCTCCGGCCAATGCTGCATCGCAGGAGTGGTCCCCTGCTACTCGATGCCGCAACGGCGGTTGTTAACTTGAACCGGGCATAGCCTGGACCTATCGTCGATGTATGCATTGAGGACGACGTCATGCAAATACGGCCGAAGGCGTATCTGCATTTCATCTCCCGGTGGCGATCACATCGCGATACGCTGCCGCCGCACCATTCTGACGTACGCGACAGAGCGTCGCCCACCCTCATCTATGCCACGGTCGTGCTGGCGTTTCTCCTGGCTGTTCTGGAAATAGACGCTCATCGGCTGGAACTGGAACAGCTTGGTCTGCTGAGCGGTAACCATCCCGTCCAGGTCGGCTTGTTCAGTCCGTAAGCGCGGGGGCAGCGTCCCGCAGGCACCGATTCATCTTCGGCTAACGGGCCGCGTGCGTCGCTTTCTGCCTAGCGCTTAGAGTCCCTTGGAAAGACCAATGACCGATCGTCAAAGTCCTCGGCCTGCAGCTTGCCTCCGAGGGTGCTTTGCATGTCGTGCAGTGTCGATGTGCTCGCCGGCCCGGCATGTCCGATCGTCGAGCCCGAGTTTGGTCGCGGGATGCCGGTCGCGGCAGCCAGCAATCCGGCCGCGGCGATGACAATGATGATCAGAGGCTTCATGCAAATCTCCCGTTTGGCTGAAATCCAGGAAATGCTTGCGCCGACCTGATTACTGCGAGGCGCGAGGACAGGGTGTGAACCGCCTCACAGCCACTGAGGAATTCTTGCTGCAAAGCGCCCGCAGGTTCCCGGCCTGGAACTTACAAACGCGCGAGCCAGAACGGAGCAACGCTCCGTTCGTTGCGTTTTCCTCCTAGGGGATATCGGACAAGGATGAACGGCCATGAAGGCTTCAACCGTATTGGCTGCGCTCGCGATGATGCTGAACACTGGCGCAGTCGCATTCGCGCAATCGAATGTCCAAGGCGCAGTCGAGCTCAGCAATGGCACGAAGATTTCGCAGGATCCATCGCTGCCGAAACTGAACCTTACGAACATGCAGCGCGAGCAAATTCGCAAGGCGGTGCTTACCGAGCACAACGAAGTCCAATTTCGATTGCCGACCACCAAGTCAGCGAAGGACTTCACCCCCGCTGTTGGCGCAAAGATCCCGAACGGAGTTAAAGCGCAATCGCTGCCAACACCGGTTCTTGCGCAAATGCCAGAGCTGCGTGACTACATGTACGTCAAAATGAAGGATCAGGTGCTGATCGTGAACGGCATGACGAGCAAGGTCGTTGATGTGTTCCCGGAGACGCAGCCCCCCTCCTGACCGTCAACGGACTCGATGGCGATCACGCGAGGTTTGCGTCCCCGAAGGCACCCTTGGACGCGTAGTCGGACACTTCCCTTTGCGTCCATCCGAGCCAGGTCTCGAACACCTCGAAGGTGTGCTCGCCCAACGTCGGCGGCGGGGTCGAAGGCGCCGGAGGACGATCATCGAAGCGCAGCGGACGGGCGACGAACTTGACTTCACCGGCGACCCTGTGCGTCACAGTTTGGACCATGCCGCGTTGGATCAGTTGCGGGGCTTCACAGACCTCGCCGACCGTCCGGATCGCGCCGCACGGAACGCCGGCGCGGCTGAGGACTTCGAGCCAATGGTCGCGCGGCGCGGACTTGAATATGGGCCGCAGAATCCCGGCTAGCGTCGCGCGGTTGGCCGCGCGCTTGGGAGCGCTATCGAAGCGCGGATCGGTTTCCATGGCCTCGCCGCCGATGACACCGCAGAACAGCGACCAGAACTTATCGTTGGCGATCCCGAGATTGAGCCAGCCATCACTGGCTTCGAAGGTTTCGTAGGGACTGATCGTGGGGTGGGCGTTGCCCCGGCGCTTCGGGCTTTCTCCGGACGCGAAGTACATGCCGGCATTGAACGTCAGCAATGAGGCCATGGCATCGAGCATGGAAACATCGACGCGCCCGCCAACACCCGTCCTCTCGCGCCTCATGAGCGCCGCGAGCACGGCCTGCGACGCGTAGAGACCGGTCACCAGATCGGCGATCGAGGTTCCCACCTTCATGGGCGGACCATCCGGGTCGCCGGTGATGTCCATCACGCCGGATTCCCCCTGCAGGATGAGGTCGTAGCCGGGCCGCTCAGCGTCCGGACCGGTGCGCCCGAACCCGGAGATGCTGCACTGGATCAGCCTGGGGTTGCCAGAACTCATCGCTTCGTAGGTCAGGCCCCACTTGTCGAGCGTTCCGGGCCTGAAATTGTCGATCACGACGTCGGCGACATCAGCGAGCGCGATGACCGCGCTCCGGCCCGCAGACGACTTCAGATCGATCGCGCAGCTTCTCTTGTTGCGGTTGACCGACAGGAAGTACGAACTCTCCCCGTTGACGAACGGAGGACCGTACCGCCGACTTTCGTCGCCGAGACAGGGATCTTCGATCTTCACAACGTCCGCACCGAGGTCGCCGAGATGCATCGTGGCGAAGGGGCCGGAGACGACGCGGCAAAGGTCCAGGACCTTGATGCCGCAGAGAGCTTCCGTCCTAGACGATCGCATCCGCAAGGTCCTTCATCGTCGGGACGGTGATGTCGGGCTTGTGCGGCGTCTCTTCGAACGGCCGGTCGCGCCGATTGATCATCGCGCTGCGCATGCCCGCCGATTTCGCGCCGATGACATCGAAGGCATGGTTGGCGACGAAGAGGATCTGTTCCGGCTTGAGGCCAAGGATTTCTGCGGCCCTCGTGTAGGTCGCGCGATGCGGCTTGAAGGAGTTCGCTTCGGCAACCGATATCACCTTGTCGAAGGGGACCTTGTGATACTGCTTGGCCGCCTCGAGCATGTCAGGATCTCCGTTGGACAGCACGACCAGCTTGTACTTGGTTTGCAGCTTCGCCAAAGCCGCCGGCACCTCCGGGAAACACTCCAGCTTCACGATCTCGCCGACGAGATACTTCACGTCGTCCTTCGTGTACTTGATGCCGGAGCGGTCCATGACGTGCGACACCGCACGGTGGCCGATCTCACGATAAGGCGTGTGCTCGCGATGGAGCAGCGCATCGATCATCGAGTTCTCGAAGTGGGTCCGCCGCCACCAGGTGACGAAGGAGTTCGGATTGCCGGTCCAGCCCTTCTCCTTCAGGAACGGCGTCGCGATCTTCACCAGCCCGCCCTGCATATCGACCACCGTGCCATATTGGTCGAACATGCAGACTTTCACTTCGCTCTTGATGCTCTCAAAGCTCATACGCGCCTCCTCGGTTGCGCTCGGTGTGTACCGGGTCCGGCATGATCGGTGAAATGGATTTGTCCTCTGCTCACATTCACGATATGAATGATCGGATGAACCTTCGCTCGATCGACCTCAACCTGCTCGTCGCGCTGGATGCGCTTCTGACGGAGCGCCACGTCACCAAGGCGGCCGAACGCGTCGGTCTCAGCCAGCCGGCGATGAGCAATGCGCTGAGCCGGTTGCGAGCGATGTTTGAAGACGAGCTCCTGGTCCGGACCACAACCGGGATGAAGCCGACGCCCCGGGCGAGCGAGCTTGCCGAGCCGTTGCGGCAAGTGCTGCGCCAGGTCGAACGCGTGATGGTGAGCGATGCCGGGTTCGACGCGTCCCAGGCAGAACGCACCTTCACCATCCGAATGTCGGACATTCTCGCCTGCCTCCTGCTTCCAAGGCTTGCAGCCGCGAGACCGCCGAATTCGAGAATCTCCTACAACACGATCCATCTGTCGCCTTCGCTGACTGTAGATGCGCTGGAAAGGGACGAGATCGACATCGCCGTCAGCATGGGTCTCGAGCACTCAGCCTCGATCCGTTCGGAAACGCTGCTCCAGGACCGTATGGTCTGCCTGATGCGGCGTCTTCACCCGATCAAGCGCGGCCGGCTGACCTTCGACAGCTTTATCGCTCAGGAGCAGATGAAGGTTTCCATGAGCCCGACCGACCTGCGGTTTGTCGATGATGTGCTCGCCGAACGGGGCCATCGGCGGCGGATAACCCTGAACGTACCACATTGGCTGGTTGTGCCCCACGTGCTCAAGCAGACCGATCTTCTTGCGGTGATGCCGAGACATCTCGCCGCCGTCTTGATGGACGAAGAGCTCAGGATGGAGGACCTCCCGTTCGAGTCCGCGCCGTTCGACTGGATGTTGTACTGGCATCGACGCTATGATCAGAGCAACGCGAATGCGTGGCTGCGCGAACGGATCAGGACGGTCTGCACCAATCTGAGCTAGGCGCCGACATCGACGGCCTCGCGCGAGACCGAGGCTCGGCTCTCATCGGGCGCGACCGCAGAAGCGTTCTCCAGGGACCGACCTTTCGTCTCGAATCCGAAGATAAGAAAAATTACAGCCTGAAAGACCAAGATACCGGCCAATGTCGTCAGCACGCCGGTCAAGCCCTGCCAGACGAAAATCGCCACCACAACGTACTGGACCAAAGCGGTTGCGATGCGTCCCGACGTCGCGCAAATAGCGGTGCCACGAAGCCGATATCGCGTCGGAAACAGCTCGGGCACGTGCATGGCGAACCCGGTCGCCAGCATCACGTAGATGGCGGTGACGAGCAGAAATCCCGTGCCCGCGAGAGCGGCGCCATCGGACATATAGGGGTATGCGATCCCGAGCGCTGCGGCGGCCACCGATGAGAAGATGATCGACAGCCTGCGCCCGAGCCGGTCCGCCAGCGCGAGCCCGATCAGCGATCCGAGCGGGCCGCCCAACGCCATCACCGTCGTGTAGCCAAGCGAGGAGACGACGCTGTGGCCATTCTTGACCATGAATGTCGGGAGCCAGCCGATGAAGCCGTAGAGGCTGAATCCGACGACGATGTGCAGCAGACTTCCGAGCAGCGTGCGTCCGAGATACGGCGGCTGGAACAGCCGCCAGACCGAACCTGGGCTCTCCTCGGCGACCGCCTTGGGCGCAACGGGGGCAAGCGGGCCCTTGCGCGCGGCCTCGGCTTCGATGGCGGCGAGGATTGCTTCGGCGTCTTCCGCGCGTCCATTGGCCGCCAGCCAGCGAGGCGACTCCGGCATCGACTTGCGCAAGAACCAAACGATCATGGCGAGCACGCCGACGAGGCCGAACATGTAACGCCATCCGAAATTCGGAATCACCCACAGGCCAACCATGGACGACACGAACAGCGAAAAATTGGTGATTACGGCGAGAAGGCCGATCCAGCGCCCGCGCGACGATGCAGGGACGAACTCGGTCAAGGTGGCATACCCCACGACGATCTCGGCGCCGAGACCGATGCCGATGATGAAGCGAAGACCGATCAGGACGATCATGCTAGGCGCGAAGGCAGCCGCGATCGATGCCAGGCCGAAAATCGCGAGATTTACCTGGTAAGAGAAGCGGCGGCCGAAGCGGTCTCCGAGGATACCGGAGCACCAGGCACCAATGGTCATTCCGACGAAGGTCGCCGCGACAAAGGCGGCGTTCAGCTCGATGGTGGACCATCCCTCCTTCACGACGGCCCCCAGCACGCCTCCAGCGAGATAGATGTCGAAAGCGTCGAGGAACATGCCGGCGCCGATCAAGGCCAAGATGCGCCAGTGGAAACTGCAGATTGGCAGCCTATCGAGGCGTGCACCGGCGTTGACGTCGACGAATGCGGATCGAGCCACTTGTAACCTCCCCTGCCTGGCGTCTGGGCGCCGAATGCTCCGATCGGCAATTGATCAACGCGCGCGAGATCGCCGTCCAATCGAAATCGGAAATTCAAGTATTTGCTTCAGTGATGGAGGGAAACGCGATCGGCACTGCACACCCGCACGGCGTCCGGGCCTGCACGAGCGCGCATGGGGCGCACGGCGAACGGGCGAGACCCAGGCTCCCTCCGCAACCTCCGCTCCTTCGGCCCACTTGGTCCGTCGTGCGCTCGGACCGCCGCGCTGCCGCAGAGGCCGAGCGATCCTCGCCGGCGCGATCGCAATCGCCCCGATTCTCTTGGCCCTGGCGGAAGTGATCGATCAGGATCGCCTAGCGAGGTCCAGCGCCAGAGGCGCTGGACCTCGCCAACAGCATGGAACTTGCTGCGTTCCCCTCACGGATCATCCCCCTGCGCCGGATTTTCGGGAACGACTCCCTCCACCATCGGTTCTTTAAAGAGGCCGCTGATATTGCCGTTCTCAACACATGCAAATGGAGTTGAAGTATGCTCGGCGCCGCCACCACTCCACTTCCGCTCGTGATGCTCTGGTGGGCCGGGGCCGCTCTGCTCGGGCTTGCCCTGGTCTTTGCCGTGGTGCGAGCGGGCCGGCTGCGCCGCGACGAGCGGGAGCGGCTCGATCAGACCACACGGGAATTGGTGGATGAGGAGGACGCGAGGGCGCGAGCCGTCTCCGAACAGCAAGAGCAAGCGGCGCGTTCGGCGGGTGCGGGATTCGCCCCACGCCCGAACGTTTCCAAAGAATTCGGCATGCCGGGTGCGCTCGCTTTCCTTGCGATCATCCTGATGATCTTGGCGACGACGAAAAGCCCCGAACCGGCGAACGAAGTAACGACGACTGGTCGTGCGCCCGATCAGGCCGCGCAAAACCCGCCTGGCGGCCAGCAACAACCGGCGCAAGCGAGGCCCGGCAACGAGCCCGGCAGCGACAGCGCACGTGGCTCCCAGGAGCCCCTGACCAAACGTCAGTGAGGCCACGTCAACACCGCACAAATCGCGCGGACAGCGGTCAATTCGCCGAGCTAAGGAGTCGGCAAGCTCAACCGAAATGGTCAGATAACAATTCGGTCGAAGTCATTTGCTATTCTGCTGTTCGGGAAGACACGTGCCGCCTCGGCGAGTATCTCCTCGTCTGGGTATCGCCCCGAGATGTGCGTGAGCAACAACATCTTCGCGTTGGCTGCGGCGGCGAACAGCGCTGCCTCCCGCGCCGTGAGATGGTTATAGCCCCGGGCCATTGGGGCATCGCGATCCAGAAATGTCGCCTCGATCACCAATGCGTCGGCGTCGGCGGCGTAGCTGGACAGGCCATCAGTTGTCTCGGCGTCGCCGATAACGACAAGCTTCTTGCCGCCGCTCACGGGTCCGAGAACGTCCTCGGGATCAATGGTCCTGCCGTCCGCGATCGTCACCGATCGTCCCTCCGCTAGCTCTTTGCGCAGCGGGCCGTCCGGCACGCCGAGGGCCGCGAGGCGGTCCGGCTGAAGGTGGCGGCGCGCGCGGATTTCGAAGGTGAAGCCGAAGCTGTCGGTATCGCGATGGCGAACCCGAAAGCAGCCAATCACGCATCCTCCGGCGTCGATGACTTGACCTTCCGTCAAGGGGATGAACTCCAGCGGTAGCGGCGCTCTCCCTTCGCCCCAGAAACCTGCGAGCATCCGGATGACGACATCGAGAGTTTGCGGGCCGCCGTGGATCGCCACGGCACCGCTCCCCTGCCGCAATCGCAGGGTGGACAACAGGCCGGGAATGCCAAGCACATGGTCAAGATGGGCATGCGTCAGAAGCATACGGTCAAGCCGGCGAAAGCCGGCGCCGGCGCGCAGCAATTGGCGCTGGGTGCCCTCGCCGCAATCGACCAGAATGCGCCGGCCGGCCGCCTCCACCAAAAGCCCCGGATGATTGCGATCCGCCGAAGGAACGCTTGCCGATGTCCCCAGGAATGTGAGAGCGAACATCCGATGTCACTCGTCCAGAAGATCCAGGAACTCCCCGACCCGATCAAATGGGTCCTCATGCGTCCTGCAGATGCAGACCACGCGATCGCCGTCGCGTTGCAGCGATCGTGCCTTGGATTTCCGCAGTCGCCCGGGCAAGAAATTCGCCGCGATCGCCTCCGGTCCGATATCGAGCCGGATGATCCCCCTCCGCTTGCACTCCATCCTCAGCTTTGCGGCCGCGAAGAAAGCCTGGGCCGGCGCCGGCAGCCTGCCGAAGCGACGCGTGGTTTCATCTTCCAGGTCGTCGAGATCGTCTTCACTCAGGCATCTGGCAACGCGACCATAGATCTCGAGCCGGACCGCCTCCGATTGGACGTAGCTTTTGGGCAGCGTGTCTTCGAGGGGCAGGTTGAGATCCGGCACCCAAAGATCAGCGGCGCCGTTATTGGCTTTCTCAGAGGCAATCTTCAGGAGGTGACTGTAGAGCACAGGTCCGAGCACCTGGACATGGCCCGATTGCTGCTCCGAAAACAGGTCGCCGGCGCCCCTGAGGTCGAGGTCACGCTCGCTGATGGCAAAGCCGGCACCTGGCCTGCTGAACTCCTCCAGAACGGCCAAGCGCTTTTCGGAATGCTCCGAGCCGGACTCAGTCAACAAGTGGGCGAACGCGCGCGTTCCACCTCGCCCCACGCGTCCCCGGAGCTGGTGCAGTTGCGCAAGACCGAACCGTTCGGGCCAGCAGACCACGATGGTGTTCGCGCGCGGAATATCGAGACCACTCTCGACGATATTGGTCGCCAGGAGAACATCAGCTTCGCCCTCGACGAAGCTCATCATCCGATCGTCAATCTCGTCGGCAGGCAGCTTGCCGTGGAGGCAGACGATGCGAAGGTCGGGAGCCACTGCCTGCACCCGTGCCAGGATCGGGTCGAGATCCTGAATGCGGGGACAAATCAGGAAGCTTTGGCCGTGCCGACTGCGTTCGCGCAGCAATGCGGAGGCGATAGCGGCATCCGAAAGCGGGGCTATTCTGGTCGCGACCGGCAGCCGATGCACGGGCGGGGTCGCGATGACGCTGAGATCCCTGAAGCCCGCAAGACCCGCCGCGAGGGTCCGCGGGATCGGTGTGGCGCTCATCAAGAGCGTATGAGCTCCCTTGGATAGCTCCGAAAGCTTCGCCTTCTCCGCCGCTCCAAAATGCTGCTCCTCGTCGATGATCACGAGACCGAGATTCGCGAACTTCACGTCCTTCGAGGCGAGTGCCTGCGTGCCAATCACGATCTTGAGCTTTCCGCTCTTGAGCCCCTCTTTCGTATCTCTGGTCTCGGCCGCCGACGTGGCCCGCGAGAGGCCTCCCACCTCGATATCGAACGGGCCGAAACGTTTGCGGAAGGTCGCGATATGCTGTCGCGCCAGGACGGTTGTCGGTACCACAACCGCCACCTGCTTGCCTGACAGTGTCACGGCGGCCGCCGCCCGCAACGCTACCTCAGTCTTTCCAAATCCGACGTCACCGCATATGACGCGGTCCATAGGATGACCCGACGCAAGATCATCCAGGACATCTCGAATAGCCTTCGCCTGGTCGATCGTCGTAAAGTACGGAAAACGCGCGACGAACTTCTCGTAGGCAGGGCCTGGCGGCACCAGCTTGGGAGCGCGCCGGCGGCGCCGCTGTCTGATGTGTTTGGCGAGCTCTTTGGCGGACGTTTGAATCTCCTTCTCCGCCCCGGTACGCCGCACCCACCAGGAACTTCCGTCCGCCCGGTCGAGGGTCAGCTTGCCCAGCTCCGCGGCATAAGGCCAGATCAGAGCCAAGTCCGCGGGCGGAACGAGGACGGCATCATCTGCCGCGAATACGAGCTTGACCATCTCGCGCGACGCCCCGCCTCCCGCTTGCACGGCCTGCAAGCCATCGAGCAACGCCAGTCCTCGCTGCAGATGAACGACTACCGTGCCCTGCTCGGGCACCTCCGGATGATCGAACGCCGCATTCCAGGCTCGCGCCATGGGTTGCGGATGATGAGCCCTGCTGCCGAGGACATCGGCCGCCGTCACCACGACAAGAGGCTTTGCGCCGGCCCCGACAAAGCCTGCATCGAAGTCAGCCAGGAGCGCCCCTTCTCGGCTCCGCCCCGCCGTCGCTTCGGTCCAATCCGCAAAGCGCTCCGCCTTGATGCCGGCGATCCGCTCCATCGCGCGCAAGTCCTCCTCCAGCGCTGCAACGAAAAGCAGCCGCGATCCGGCGCGCTGCATGTCGGCGACAAATGCACGGAGGGCCTTCCTCGGCGAGGCCAGCTTTGAGAAATCCGGCGTCGATTTGAACGGCGACTTTTCAGGCAGCACGCCGATGCGCTTCGCCAGTCCCTTCCAGTCACTCCGTCCGAGATATTCGCGCGCGGCCTCCTTGCGACCAGCCGCCTCTCCGATCGTATCCAGCCAGCTATCGGCATGCGCAGGCACGCCTGCATCCGCGATCCACTTGGCTCCGCCACAATAGTCGAGCAGCGTCGCCCGTCCCGCACGCTTGCCGGCGAACGCAAGCCGCTCCGACATCGGGTCGATCGGAAGCTCCTTGGTCTCGTAGATGATCTCGTGTTCGACCGGGTCGACCGCCGCGATCTTTCGGATCACGCCTTTGGCGTGCTCTATCCTGAACGGACCGAGAGCGCCTGCCGGAAACACCTCGAACGTCATTCCGTGGAACAGTACGCCGCCTGGATACTCCGCTTCTTCATCCACGGCGTATCCGAGCGCTTCGAGGCGCGTCTTCAGATCCCGCTCGGAATACGTCGCTCCAACCTTCAAGCCCAACCCAACGCGCGACCAGGCCGACGGCATCGGCAGGCGTTCCATCACGGCCTCCGCCGTCGAAACCAGCAGGACAGGCTTTCTTGCCTTGGCCAGACGTCGCAACACCGAGCTTCGTCGACCTGCGATCTCCCGGGACGGCTCCAACTGGTCAAACGGTAGCGTATTCAGCCGCGGCAAAACCAATACCCCGCACGAAGGATCAAGCGAGTGAACCACACTCCCGAGCCGCTCCGCCCTGTTCTCGCTTTCGGCAAGGAAGACGACGCCGCCGCGCGCGGATTTTCGCAACTGCGCAAGAAGGTGAAGAGCCAGCATGCCGAGCGGCGACGACGAGGAGACTTCGATACGCGATGCCCTCTTGCTCTTCTTTGTCGCACGGCTGGCGGCGCGCACCTTTTTTGAATGTCCCACGCTGAATCCGTCGTTGTTTCGCGGTCACGGCTGACGCGAGTACCTCTGATCGACCCGGTTGATGCCGCTGGCCCAGATCTTGATCCTGTTGGACTGGCCGCAGAAAAGCCACCACCGCGGCAGGCTTGGCGGCCGGCGGGGATATCCCACTGTGCAAGGTCAATCCAGCAATTGCCTGCACGAACGGCCTAGGTCAAGGTCGTTCAGCTCGATCGATGGGGAACGCCGAGCGTTCCGGAGGAATGCTCCCCTCAGCACGACGTCTCATCGGAGCAACCCGGACCGTCAGTTCGAGTCCAAACACTCTCAATCCGCGAGTTCAATGAACACCGGTTGATGATCGGAGGCACTGGTCTCGCCATTGACATCGATGTGATTGATACGGCCAATCAGATCTTCCGTCACGAAAATGAAGTCGCGACAATCGGGTCCATTCGTCCATTGGACGTGATCATATAGTCCGCAGGTCGGTGACCGCTGACAATCGGGACGACCAGCCGTCCAGGCATCGCGATAGTTGAGGCCTGGACGACTCGACCGGTGTATCAAGGCGTGCTGCGGATCGGTGACATCGAAGTTGAAATCGCCGCACATCAGGCTCGATGCCGCAACGGTCTGGCTTTCATAGGGTTCGTCTGGCGGCGCTGTGGGCGCCTTTGGGCTGGTCGATGCGTCCTGCTGCAAGTCCAATAGTCGCGTAATCTGCGCTTCTCGCTGAGCGGCCGAATAATACTCGAGATGAGTATTGACGACGCGCAGCGTGCCAAAGGAAGCCTGAACCGTCACGTCCAGGGCATGGCGGCGCATGCTGCGCACAGCGCCCGCTTCAGGCCAAGGCAGAAGATGATTGGTGATCTGCACGACCGGCAGGCGCGACAGGGTCATGTTGCCGAACTGATGCAGCCGGCCGGCTTGATCGACGGTCTCGATCGCCGGTCGGAACACGGGCATGTAGCCGGGCAGCAGCGCCGCAAGTTGCGCGCTCTGATCGCCTCCCCCGTCGTGTCTGGAAAAGTTCGAGCTGACCTCCTGGAAGCAGAAGACGTCAGCATCTGATACCTGCTTGGCGGTCGCGACAATCCTCGCAAGATCGGTCACGCCATCGCAGCCCTTGCCACATTGAATGTTCCAGGTGAGGAGACGCATCAACGAATACCTGCGCGCATGAACGACTGGACAAACTGTCGCTGGAAGAGAAGGAATGCAATCAGCAGCGGCGCCATGGTCATCACGGTTGCCGCCGTGATGACCGACCAGTCCACCCCCGTCTCTGGCGCGCCGAACACCGCGAGGCCAACTGTCAATGGCCGCGCCTCGACCGAGTTGGTGACAATCAGCGGCCACAGAAAATTGTTCCAGTGATAGCTCACCGAGACGAGCCCGAACGCCACATAGGTCGGGCGCGCCAGCGGGACGTAGACCCGCCAGAGAATCCCCAATGGCCCCGCTCCCTCGACCCGAGCGGCTTCGACGAGTTCCTGCGGGACGCTCTTGAAAGTTTGCCGCAACAGGAAAATGCCGAAGGCGCTGGCGAGATAAGGCACCGCAATCGCGGGGATCGTGTCCAGCAGGCCCAACTTCGCGATCATGCGGTAGTTTTCGACGATCAGCACGTCAGGCATGATCATCAACTGGAGCAAAACGAGCGCAAACGCGATGCCGCTGCCCTTGAATTTGAAGCGCGCGAAAGCATAGGCGGCTAGCGTCGACAGGATCAGTTGCCCGATCAGGATCAGGCTCACCAGCACAATTGTGTTGAGGTAGTAGCGGGCGAACGGCGCTTGCTTCCAGGCCCGGGCGAAATTCTCCAGCGTCCACGGCGCGGACAGGCTGAACGATGTTGCGTAAGCGGCCGGATGCACCGCGCTCCAGAACGCATAGGCCAATGGCGCGAGCCAGATCAAGGCCAGGAACCAGGCGGCGGCCGCCTCGACGGGATGGGTCCGGCCTCTCATTGATAGTGGATCCTACGGTCGAGATAGCCGAACTTGATCAGCGCAACGGCGCTCAGCAGCACCAGGAGCACCACCGTCAGCGTTGCCGCGTACGAAGAGTCCTGGAAGGTGAAGGCGACCTCATAGATATAATAGAGCAGCAGCGTACTCGCATTGTTCGGGCCGCCCTTGGTCATGATGACGAGGTGATCCACCAGCTTGAACGAGTTGATGACGGCGTTGATCGCCACGAACAGCGTGGTCGGCATCAGCAAGGGGAATGTGATCCGCCGGAACGTGTACCATCGGCTCGCCCCCTCGATCGCCGCGGCCTCGTCGAGGTCCGGCGAGAGTTGCTGAAGGGCCGCCAGGTAGAAGATCATGAAGAAACCGGCTTCCTTCCAGATCACCATCACGATCAGGCACCCCATGACCGTCGAAGGATCGCCCAACCAGTTCCAGCCGGCGAGACCGAACAGCCCGCGCAACTGGTCGAGCAGCCCGTAGTCCGGCGTGTAGAAGAACAGCCAGATGTTGGCGACCGCGATCATCGGCAGCACCGTCGGCGTGAAATAGGCCAGGCGCAGGAAGCCGCGGCCGCGCATGTTGCGATTGACCCAAATCGCCATCACCAGTGCAAGCGCGATCGACGTCGGAATCGTGCCGAGCGCGAACCAGAAATTGTTGACCAGTGCTTTCCAGAAGATCGGATCGGCCGCCATGGCCTGGTAGCTGTCGAGGCCGACGAAAACCTCGGTGCCGTTCCGGCGCGTGACGAACAGCGAATGCCGGATCGTCGCCAGGATCGGGTAATGGGTGAACGCGATCAGGAGGACCGCCGCCGGCAACAGCAGCAGCCAGGCATTCGCTGCATTCCACCACGCCCGCGATCCAGCGCGGTGTCGGGAGATCGGCGATGAAGCGGCGTAGTCGGACATCCGTCAATGGTGGGATGGCAGCGAGCCGCCACCCCACCATTTCCCTTACTTGTAGGCGCGCAGCACGCGGTCGGACTGCTGCTGCGCGGCAGCCAGCGCCTCCTGCGGCTTCTGCGTGCCGGTGACCGCGGCCTGCACGGCATCATTGACGAACTTGTAGATGCGGCCGTTCTCGTGGACGGAGAGCTCCGGAACCGCATGCTCGAGTTGATCGCGCGCGACGACAGCCTGCGGAAAGCCCTTCGCATATTCCTGCATCGCGCTGGTTTGGTAGGCAGCCGGCGATACGGCGACGTAGCCCGTCTTCATGCTCCATTCCGCCGCACGCTCCGGTGCCGTCATCCACTGGATGAACTTGACGGCTGCCTTCTGCTGCTCGGGGGACGCGCTCTTGAAGAGGTAGAAGTTGCCGCCACCGGTCGGCGAACCCCGCCGTTCCTTGGCGGGCAGCATGGCGACGCCGAAGGGAAACTTTGCGGCATCCTTGACGGCAGTCAGGTTGCCGGTGGTGTGCCACATCATCGCCGTCTTGCCTTCGACGAAGTCTGTGCGCAGCGTCGCCCAGTCGATGCTGCCCGCCGGCATCACATTGTGCTTGCGCGACAGCTCGACCCAGTAGTCGAGCGCGGCGACCGTCTTCGGCGCGGTCAGATGGACCTCGTTACCGGGATCGTTCATCATCTTCTGGCCGTTCTCGATGGCCAGCGCCTGCAACATCCAGTAGCCATAGCCGGTCGACGGAATTTCGACGCCCCAGCGCGTGGTGTTTCCGGAGCCGTCCTTCTTGATCAGCTTCTTGGACATCTCGACCATCTCGTCCCAGGACGCCGGCGCTTTCTCGGGATCAAGGCCCGCCTCCTTGAAGGCCTCCTTATTCCAGTACAGCACAATCGTCGACCGCTGGAACGGAATGCTCCAGGTCTTGCCGTCGATCTGCCCGTTCGCCATGAACGCCGGATAGAACTCCTTGAACCACGCCTTGTCGCTGACGAGCCCGTCGATCGGAACGATGGCGTTTTCGTCCATCAGCGTGAAGACATCGGTGGATAGCAGCACCGACAGTTGCGGTGGCTGCCCGCCCTTCATGGCCGTCATCGCCTTGGTCATCGTATCGGTGTAGTTGCCGGCGTAGACGGCCGTGACCTTGATGTCCGGATTGTCCTTCTCGAACCGCGCGACCATGTCGTCGATGATCTTCGTAACGGGACCGCCGACGGCAACCGGATAATACATCGTCAAATCCACCGCGGCTGCAGGATGGGCGCCCATGGACAGCGCAGCGAGTGCGGCCGCCATCAATATCGTTCGTCGCGCAAACATCTTTTAGTCTCCCTCATTGAAGCGATTTCGCCGACCCGAAAATCACCGCGATTGGCCCGACGCCGTGAGTTGCCCCTCTTTGAAGGTGGTCACCAATCGCCGTTCCGAGGCCGGATCGAACCGATGCTCGTCGCCAGGCTCCCAGGCAATCCAGACGTCCTCGCCTGGCTGCACGCTGCTGAAACCGTCGAGCCGAACCGCGACCGGCTGACCGTCGATCTCGCACAAGACGATGCTGTCGGCGCCGAGATGCTCGACGGCCTTGACGCGTGCAGTGCGATCGCCATCCGGCACGATGCGGATGTGCTCAGGCCGGATACCGATGAGATGATCACCCTGACGCAGCAGATTCATCGGCGGCGTGCCGATGAACCGTGCCGTGAACGCCGTTGCTGGACGGTTATAAAGCTCCTCCGGTGAGCCGTTCTGCTCGATCCGGCCGTCACGCATCAGCACGACGCGATCAGCCATCGTCATGGCCTCCGTCTGGTCGTGAGTCACGTACACCATGGTCATTCCAAGACGCTGTTGCAGCGCGCGGATCTCGGTGCGCATCTCGTGACGCAGCTTGGCATCCAGATTTGAAAGCGGCTCATCCATGAGGCAGACCCGCGCTTCCGCGATGATCGCTCGTCCCAGCGCCACACGCTGGCGCTGACCGCCGGACAACTGAGACGGCTTGCGTTCAAGCAGGTGCGAGAGGCCAACAATGTCGGCGACGCGCCGGAGCCGCTTGTCTCTCTCGGCGCGCGACACGCGCCGCACGCGGAGGCCGAAAACAATATTCTCGGCCACACTCAAATGCGGAAACAATGCGTAGGACTGGAAGACCATGGAAATCTTCCGTTGCGCCGGGGTGAGATGGGTCACGTCGATGCCACCGATGGCAATTGTGCCGGCATCGGCCTCCTCAAGCCCCGCGATCAAGCGAAGTGTCGTCGACTTGCCGCAACCCGAGGGACCGAGCAGCACCAGCAAACAGCCTTCATCCGCCGTCAGACTGACATCGTCGACCGCGCGCATCGCCCCCCAAGACTTGGAGACGTGACTCAGCGTAATCGCTGACATGCCCTGTTTGCTCTTGGCTGCGGGCATCGGTGCGGGGTGCAGGCGTCACGTGCGCTCACTGTGTCCTGCCCCGGCGGAGCAGCCGAAGGCCGGCCACCAGAAGCAGACCGATCCATATCGTTCCTCCCAGACCGCGCACCATTCATCGGCGCAGTGCGTATAATGTTCATATGAACATAATGTGACGCCATATGAAACAGAAAATTGCGCACCAAACGTTCAAATGATACTTTGGTTGCAACGGATAACCCAATGCTCAAGATCGCCGTCTCACGTCAGGCCCACATACTGGAGATCGTGCGCGAGGAAGGCTTCGCCTCGATCGAGCACCTTGCGACGCGCTTTGACGTGACGCAGCAGACTATTCGCCGTGTCGTGAATGCGCTCTGCGATCAAGGACTGCTCCGCCGAATCCACGGCGGCGTGAGCCTCCCGGTCCAGAACCAGAACCTTGCCTATGGCAGCCGACAGGGATTGAACGCCGACGCCAAACGGCGCATCGCGCATGCGACCGCGAAGTTCATTCCCGACGGCGCCTCGCTCATGATCGGGCTCGGCACGACGCCCGAATACGTCGCGCAGGCGCTATCGCGTCGTCACGATCTGCGCGTGATCACCAACAATCTGAACGTCGCCGCCGCGTTCGCACATAATCCGGACGTAGAGATCACGATCGCCGGCGGGACGCTCCGCCCGCTTGACCGCGACATCGTCGGCGAGGCTGCCGCGCGCTTTTTCGCGGGCTTTCGAGCCGACTACGGAATCTTCGGGGTTGGCGGCGTCGACCAGGATGGCACGCTGCTCGATTTTCACCTCGGCGAAGTTCAGGCGCGGCAATCCATCGTCGCGAATTCGCGCACAGCCGTCCTCGTCGCCGACACCACCAAGTTTGGCCGCAACGCGAGCGTGCGAGGTGGCCATCTCGACGAGTGCCATCACCTCTTCACCGATGGTCCGCTGCCGACAGCCTTTGCGCCGATCAGCGCAAAGTACACCGACCGCATTCACGCAAGCAGCGACACCGCTCTGGCTCGGTGAGTTGACGGCCGAAGCAATCCTTGCGGACGGCTCTTTCGAGACAGCTCGACAGACGACCCGGGAGAATCTGCCGACGGAAAGCGTCCAGACCGACCGATCCGCACATTGCCCGGCCGCACCGCCGTCGCCTGTCTGCACGCGCACCGTCACTGCTTCACCGCCGGTTTGCCAGTTCGCTATTGGCCATCGAGATAGTTTAGGCTTAAAGTATTCACCCAAAGCCATCGTCGCAGCACGGGCTGCGTGCGAAGGGCCCCGCCCGCTGCGGCGGACCCGAAGGCGTCAAAAGGAGCCAGGGCCGCAATGAGCCGCGACATCCGCTATCGATCGCCAGCCGATGCTTTCGCGGCCACAGCCGCAAGGCTGCCGGACGCGCCGTTCCTGATTGCGCCGGCAAGCGCGGGGCTGCCCTACGCGCCAGATGGGTTCAGGATCAAATACGGGAATTTCAAGACCGACGTCGATCGCCTGCGCGCGGAATATGCGGCCGCCGGCTATGGACGCGGCGCCCGGGTTGCCCTGCTGCTTGAAAATCGTCCGGTCTTCTTCTTGCACTGGCTGGCGCTCAATGCGCTCGGAGTTTCGATCGTTCCGATCAATCCCGACGTCCGCGCCGAGGAGCTGTCCTTCCAACTCGAGTTGTCGCAGGCCGACCTGCTGGTGGCGACGTCTGATCGCATCCATGTGACCCGGGATGCGGCACTCGGACGTGCCCGCCTGATCGATACTGACAGCCGCATTCCCGCGTGCGAAAGCGACGTTACCGGCCAAGACCCAAGTTTCGAAAGCGAATGCGCGCTGCTGTTCACCTCCGGCAGCACCGGCAAGCCCAAGGGGTGCATGCTCTCGAACCGCTATTTCCTGCAGGTTGCCGACTGGTATCTCGCACAAGGTGGCGTCGCTGCGTTACGGCCGGACCGCGAAATCAACCTGACGCCTTTGCCGATGTTCCACATGAACGCGCTTGGCTGCAGTGCCGTCGGGATGATGGTGCTTGGCGGCGCCGTGGTGCCGCTCGACCGCTTTCACGCCAACCGCTGGTGGCAGTGCGTGGCCGATAGCGGCGCAACTGTCGTGCATTGCCTCGGAGTCATTCCGGCCATTCTGCTGCAACTTTCAGTGACCGAGGTCGAGCGACAGCACAGCGTGCGCTTCGCGTTTGCACCGGGCGTCGACGTCCGCCACCGCGCCACCTTCGAGGAGCGCTACCGCATCCCGATCGTCGAGGCCTGGGCGATGACCGAGACCGGAGGCGCCGCAGCCACCACCACCGCACGGGAGCCCGCCGGCTTCGGCGCGCGCTGCGTCGGCCGGCCATCCGACGGCATGGAGTATCGCCTCGTCGACGATCAGGGCGCCGACGTCGCACCTGGCAAACCCGGCGAATTGCTGGTGCGCGCCAAAGGCGATGCCCCGCGAGCTGGCTTCTTCAGCGGCTACCTGAAGGATGAAGAGGCCACCGAAGCGGCCTGGGACGGCGGCTGGTTCCATACCGGAGATCTTGTATACGCCGACGAAGACGGCCTGATGTATTTCTTCGACCGCAAGAAGACCATCGTGCGGCGCAGCGGTGAGAATATCGGCGTGCTCGAGGTCGAAAGCGCGCTTTACATGGATGCTCGCATCGGCGGCTGCGCGGTCACCCCTGTTCCGGACGACATCCGCGGCGAAGAGGTTTTTGCCTTCATCGTGCCGAACACAAAGGTCGACGACGACGACGCACTCGCGACATCGATCGTCAAGGTCTGCGCGGAGCGCCTCGCCTATCACAAGGTGCCGGGCTACGTCGCAATCGTCGACGAACTGCCCTTGTCATCGACGCGCAAGCTTGCCCGCGGTGAGATCAAGACGCTGGCGGCTGCCGCCGTCGCGTCCAACCGCGCGATCGACATGCGGGCCCTCAAGGCGAAGTTGCGTCATAGCTGAGCTGCGGGCCGCAACCATTACGGCAGCAGCTTGTACTTGCCGTTCTCGATCTGAACCAGAATCCGTGCGCGGTCGTCGACGCCATGACGGTCGGCCGGCGTATAGGTGTAAATGCCGTGCGTACCCACCACGTCCTTGGTCGTGAACAGCGCCTCGCGCAGCGCGTTGCGGAAGGCTGGCGTGCCGGGCGCCGCACCCGTCGCCTTGGCGCGCCTGGCGGCATCCATGAACACCAGCCAGCCGTCAAAAGCATAAGGGGAAAAGGCATCGGCCGGCGCCTCGCCATTGGCCTTCTCATAGGCTGAACGGAACGCAAGCGCGACCTTGCGGATTGGATTGCTCTCGGGAAGTTGCTCGGCGGCCGTCACCGGCCCGGTCGGGCAGATGATGCCCTCCGCCGATTTGCCGGCGAGCCGCAGGAAATCGGCGCTGATCATGCCGTGATTGCCATAGAGCGGCCCCTTGTAGCCGCGCTCGGACAGCGCGATCACGGGCAGCGCGCCGGGCGTCCCGGTGCCGCCAAGCATTATCGCATCGGGGCGCGCAGAGATCGCCCGCAGCACCTGCGCGGTGACCGAAGTGTCGGAGCGCGCATAACGTTCGTTCGCGATCACCTTGATCCCGACCTTCTCGGCGCCTTGCACCAAGGACGTGTACATCAGATCGCCGAAAGCATCGGAGAAGCCGATGAACGCCACGGTCTTCACGCCACGGCCCTTCATGTGATCGACGATGCCTTTAACCAAAAGCGGCGTCGGCTGCGGCGTTTGCACCACCCATGGCCCGCCCTCGCCGGCCGGCACCGGCGCGATCGGCGAAATTGCGACCATCGGCACCTTCATTTCGACCGCGGCCGTGGCCATCGCCAGCGTCTGCGGCGCGCCTGATGTCCCGATCAGGAAGTCGACCTTTTCCTGCTCCACGAGCTTGCGCGCGTCGCGCGTCGACGCGGCCGGATCCGATCCGTCATCGAGCTGGATGACGCGGACCTTCTCACCATCGACCTCGCCGACATACGCCTGGCCCGCAGCCAGCCCTTTGGCATTCGGCACGCCGATCGAAGACACCGGCCCGCTCAGCCCGGTCACGAATCCCACAAGGATTTCAGCGCGTGCCGGCGTCACGAGGCCCAGCAAGAGTGTGGCGCCGACAACGAACGTCTTGTTCATGATTTCACTCGATGCGAACGGAGAACTCTAACCCTGCGGTGCGGGCACCAGCGCGAGCACGCGCAGCGGGCTGCCGGAACCGTTCTGGATTTTGAGCGGCGCGGCCACGACCACTGCGCCGGTTGGCGGGAGCTGATCGAGATTGCACAGGCATTGCAGCCCATAGCGTCCACCACCGTGCAGGAAGTGGTGCGCCGGATACGGCGGATCGAGATGACCGGCTTGGCCGGCATCGGTCCCGATCGTCTCCGTACCCAGCCCGATGATGCCGCGCTCCTCGACGAGCCAGCGCATGACGGCAACATCCGGTCCGGGCGTGTGCGCACCGTCGTCCCTTAGATTGGCGTAGTCGCGCCAACCCTTCTTCGACCAGTCGGTGCGCAAGAGCACCCAATGGCGTTCCGGGATCCGTCCGTGGTTTTTCTCCCAGGCCTCGACGACCGGTATGGTCAGCAGGAAGTCCGGATCCTGCGCAGCTTGCGCCGAGCAATCAATCACGCAGGCCGGCGCAATCATGTCGCGCACCGGCAGCGTGTCGACCGAATTGTTCGGCAGATCCTTGCCGGTAAACCAATGGATCGGCGCGTCGAAATGCGTGCCGGTGTGCTCGCCGAAGCTGAGGTTGTTCCAGTACCAGGCGGGGCCGGCCGCGTCGTATTGCGAAATCCGCTGGATGCGCACGGGCGCGGCCTGGCCAAATTCCGGCGGCAGCACGATGACCGGGAAATCCGGACTGAGCGTGAAGGTCAGATCGACAACCCGCACTGCGCCGGATGCCACCGCCCCGGCAAATTGCATCAGACTGCTGCTGTCCATTGCGCTTCTCCCGTTTCGACACGCTGGTTATGTCCCTAGCTCGCGTTCGACCGCCTTGGGATTGGCCGCAAGACGCTGGCGAATGTCCTCGGCAACGTCGCCCACGAACACGTCCTCAAGTCCGCGCCTCAGCGCCGACACGATTGAGGTCGCGACCACGCGAGGCGCGACCTTCGGCGGCGGCACTGTCTGGAACCACTCGATGTCGAGCGGGCCCGTAAGCACATTCACCACCTTGACGCCGCCGGGCCGAAGCTCCGCGCGCAGGCAGTGCGACAGCGACAGACAGGCGGCTTGCGAGGCCGAATATGCGCCGAACACCGGCCAGTTCGCCAGCGCATAGACCGAGAGGATATTGACCCAGGCGGCAGCACTGTTAATGCCATCGGCGCCCCGCATCCGCATCGCCGGACCGAACGCCTTCGCCAGATGCACGAAGCCGAGATAGGCCTGGTCGATCTCGTCGCGCACGACGCTGGTCCCCCGGCGGTCGAGCAACCCGCCGGAGCGGACATGCTCGGCGGTGTTCACGAGGATATCGACTTTGCCGCCGATATCCGCCGCCAGATCGGCGACAGACTTTTCGTCGCCGACGTCGAGCGGCACAATCTCGACGCCGTCAAGCGCGCGCAAGGCTTCCTCGCCGCGGAACGGCTTCCACGGCTCGGCGACGCCGACGAACACAATCGACGCGCCGGCGTTCTTCAGTGCGGTCACCACCTCCTGACCGACGATGCTCCGTCCGTTCGTCACCAGGACGCGTCGAAGCTTCGGATCGGCCGTCATCTCACGCCACTGCTTGTCGTCCGTCATGTTGGGGGTCTCACGTTCGGGGTGCGCGAAGGCCACGGCCTGCCCGCTCTTGTCGAGTTGAAGCGACATCACGACCGGCCGCCCCTCCTCGCAATTGGCATGGAGATGCGTCACCAGCGTGGGTCCGCAGTCCATCGCAACCAGCCCAATGCGCCACGGCGCGCGCTCGCGGAAATGCACGTCGGCCGGAACATGCAGCGTGGTTTCGCTCAGCAGCGTTCCGCGGCGCGGCGCATCTGCAAAAACGAGATCGGCCGACAGGCACGCAGGGCAGGCATCGCGCGCCGGATAGCAAAAGCTCGCGCAGGCGCTGCAACGCTGCAGCATGAAGCGCCCCTCGGCAGCGGCGTGTGTGAGGCCGTGCGACGTACGGCTTCGTGCGCCCGGCGGCGACGTCGGCAGCCGCGTCCGCGCAAGGGGATTCTTCCGACGCGGCTTTGCGATCGGGTCGATCATGAGCTTGGTCCCGCGAGGATCGCCGCGCCCGAGGCGAGGCCGCGATCATAGTTGATCATTCCGAAGCCCGACGCCAGGCCGATGCGGGCATCCTTGACTTGTGTCGAACCCGCGAGCCCGAGAACCTGGCGCAACGCCTCGACCAGCCCGAGATAGGCGCCCCCCGCACCGGCCTGCCCGACCGACAATTGACCGCCGGAGGTGTTATGCGGGAACGAGCCGTCGATCGTGAGGTCATGCTGCCGCACGAAATCGGGCCCTTCACCCTTGCGGCAGAAGCCAAGGTCCTCGAACTGCATCATCGAGATCACGGGGTAGTCGTCATAGGTCTCGACGAAATCGAGATCGTCCGGCTTGACGCCGGCCATCGCATAGAGCTCGTCGACGTCCATCGCCCAGCCGCCGCGAACCTGAACGGGATCCTCGCTGAAGGCGTTGTGGCGCTCGATCGTGGCCAGGATTTTTGCGGACGGCAAATTCAGCGACGCGGCAACATCTTCCCCCATCACCAGGAAAGCCTCCGCGCCGGCGCACGGCATCACGCAATCGAACAGATGGATCGGATCGGCAATGGGGCGCGCCGACATGTACTGCTCGATGGTCAGCGGCGTTTTCATCAAAGCGTGCGGATTGCGAAGCGCGTTGCTGCGCTGGGCGACGGCGATCTTGCCGAAATCCTCACGCCGGGCACCGTACGTGCGCATGTAGTTGCGCGCGATCAGCGCAAAGCTGGCGTTGGCGCCGCCGGCGCCATAGGGATAGACCGCGTCCTGGTTGAAACGCGAGAAGTTTTCGAGTGTGAAACGGAACGAATCGACGTGGTTGGTGTCGCCGGCCACGCAGGCGACGATGCGGGCATCGCCCGCCTGCACCGCCCGTGCGGCGCGACGCAGCGCGGCAATCGCGCTCGCACCGCCGAGCGGAATGGTATCGACCCAGCGCACGCACAGCCCGAAATGCTGGGTCAGCCCGATCCCGCTGTCGAGCCCCGCCGTGAAGCTTGAAACGCAGAACCCGTCGAGATCGCGCGGTGTGATCCCGGCACCCTCGACCAGCGATTTCAGCGCACGGCCGATCCACCACTGCGCGCTTTCAATCGAGTAGCGCACATATGGGATCGTCACCGGAACCGCCATCACAACCCGGTCATAAGGTGTTCGGATGGAGCGCTGCATGAGACTGCCGGTTCCCTACCGCAAGGCCGCTCAGAGCACGGTCAATTTGACGTCGACATTGCCGCGCGTTGCGTTCGAATAGGGACAGCGTTCGTGCGCGCCGGCAACGATTTCCTCGGCGACGGATTTCTCTACACCGGGGAGCAGCACCTTGAGCTCGACCGTGAGCGCGTAGCCGACCGCGACCGGTCCCATGCCGACCTTGGCGGTGACGGTGGGCTCTGCCGATGGCGCGATCTTGCGCGTGCGCGCAACGAGGTTCACCGCACCGAGAAAACAGGCTGCATAGCCTGCGGCAAAAAGTTGCTCTGGATTGGTTCCTGGCCCGCCCGGGCCACCCAGGGATTTCGGCAGCGACAGCGACACCGACAGACGCCCGTCGTCGCTCGCGGCCTTGCCGTCGCGTCCGCCGGTTGCAGTGACTTCGGCCTCATAGAGAATCCTGGCGGGCGACAGCATGCTTGTCCTCAGGTTATCCGGGTTCGTTGCTCTGCGTGCGGCTCACGAGTGCGCGAAAATCCTGGCGGGCACGGTCATTGGCCAGCGCGAAGCTCGGCCCGCGGCTCGGTTCGGTGCCGTTGAGGCGCTGCAATTGCACCCACATCTCGGCGCTCTTCAGCGCGACCGCCGCGCAATTGACCACAGGCGCATGACCAACCTTGAAACCATACTCGCTCGCAATCAGAAGCCCCGGCAGGACGCCGGCCGGTATGACGACGTCGGCACCGCGATCGACCAGCGGCTGCGCGCAGACCGCAAAATCGCTCAGCATGCGTGCCCTTGCCGTAACATCGCCCGCGAACGCGGCACTAAAATCCTCCGGCCGGCAGCCCATGCCGGTGACGTGCACCACCCGGCCGCTCAGGCCATAGCGATCGGCCTGTTCGTAATGCCAAACTTCGAAAGCTGAATCGAGCGTAACCAAGCCAAGGCGCCGTCCGAGCTGGGAGGCGGCCAGCAGTGTGGCCTCGCCAGCGCCGACCACGGGAATCGTCAGCGCCGAGCGCAGTTCATACAATCCCGGATCCTGGAAGTGGCCCATGACATAAGCGTCAAAGCCGCGCTCTTGCGCCGCAAGCCCATTGTCGACCGCCTGAATCGCGCAGCGAAATTCGCTCAAGCGGCCAAAGTCGCGATCGGCGGGCGTGATGCCCTCGACGTGCACGGTGACACCAGGCGCGGCAATCTCGTTCAGATAAGTCGCAAGTCGCGCCATGTAGGGCGCGCTCGTTGTCCGGTCGACGAAGCTCTGCCAGAAGATGCGCACAGCGGACATCCTGTTCACGGGCGGACGGTGCCGGTCCTCGAACTGCCGACGTCTGAGAGACCGACAACACGCACAAGCATGTCGTTGCCAGCGCCATGGCGATGACGCCCTCGACCAAAATATTTCAATCACAAAATAATTTTGGCGTCAATTCAACGGCGCGCCCGCACGCTCTGGATGCGACGAGGATGGACTGCCGGGAGGACAGGCAGATCGCGCCCTCGTAGTTTGCACAAGCGAATTCAGCGTCCCGTGAGCACGTTCGCCGCGACAAACTTTTCCGCAGGGCACCAAGCGGGCATATTGACGTTCGGCCGAAAGATACTTTAGGCTTTAAACAATTGACGGGGACCGGCGCTCCGCACGCGCGCGTCGCGTTGATGGTTGCGTCGATCAAGGGTTCCTCCAACGTGGCTGAGATCATCGACCTCCGAACGACGTGGGCAGCCGGCGGGTTCGCATTCGCCACGGCCGATGCTTGCATGTCAGCGTTCGGCGATGTGCGCGATCACGAAGTCGCGCACGAGGCCGGCAAAAGCCTCCGGCATCTGATCGGGAAGCGGCACCATGCCTCCTGAGAGTTCGCGTAGGATGCTGCCGCCGATAGCTCCAGCGACCTTAGGGGCCACGGGATGAGCGTGCGGATCGCCTGTCGGAGCAATAACCAACGTGGGGCACCGGATGTGTCCCAGACGGTCTTCCATCCGATAGCGATTCACCACTCGGTGGCCCTCCGCCGCCATCTCACCCGCCCTAAGGGCGTCGATCATGAAGCGCCGCAGCAAGTCCGTATCCCCAGCCGGATAGAATGGCTGCCGCCGCGCCCAGAGCTCCGCGAGATGGACGCCGTCGGTACGCGTCTCGACATCATCAATAACCCGCATGCCGGCGTGCTTGGCGCGGCGCGCTGCATCGACAAAGGGACAGGCCGAGAGCACCAGCGCGCGTACCCGCGTGGTTGCCGCAGCGGCCACTTCCACGGCGATCGCCGCGCCGGTGTGATGGCCGACGATCGCAGCATATGGCTCGTCCAGCGCGTCGAGCAGTCCAAGCGCAGACTGCGCCCACAATTCGATCGAAGGCACACCGGCCGGCCGGTCGGAATCGCCGAAGCCAGGCGTGTCCATCGCGATCACGCGGAAATCGCGGCCGAGCAGCGGCAGCACATCGCGATACTCATCCCACGACCGCGGCGTCTGATGCAGGAGCAGGACAGGAAATCCCGCTCCCGCGATCGCCACATGGATGCGGCCATGCCGTGTCGAAACGAAGCGGCGTTCGACGCGGGAACCGGCTCCGGTGGCGCTCATTTCACAACTCCTGTCGGCACGCGAGGACCAGCCAATCCAGGATATCAATCGCGGCATCGATCACGCTGGTCCGATCTCGATCCATGCTGACATCTCGCTCAGGTCACCGCTATTTGCAACCAAGGGGGAATGCAATGCGCAACATATTGGGTTTGACTGTTTTCGTCGGCGGCCTTCTCGCAGCCTCGGTCGCACAGGCCGACATTACGGTCGGCTTCGTGACATCGCTGAGCGGACCCGGCGCCTCGCTTGGCATCCCCTACGGGCGCGGCATCCAGGCCGCGCTCGAGTACAAGGGCGAAGTCAATGGCGAGAAGATCAAGTTGATCCAGCTTGATGACGGCTCCGATCCCTCCGCCGCCACTCGCGCCGCGCGCAAGCTGATCGAGGAAGAGAAGGTCGATCTGCTGATCGGCACCGCGACCACTCCGTCGACCATCGCGATGACGGCCGTCGCGACCGAGTTGAAGGTGCCGATGATCGCCGTCTCCCCGCTTGCCGGGCAGCCCGATCCGGCCGATCAATGGGGCGTCTCCGTTCCGCAGCCCGCCTCATTGCTGGTCAAGGTCGTCGCCGATCGCATGAAGCGCGATGGGATGAAGAATATCGGCTATATCGGCTTCTCCGATGCCTGGGGCGATCTCGTCTACAGCGGCGCCAAGGCCGCCGAAGCTGCAGATGGCCTCAAGGTGCTGACCAACGAGCGCTATGCACGCGTCGACACCTCGGTGACGGGCCAAATCCTCAAGGTGCTTGCCGCACGTCCGGATGCCGTGCTGATCGGCGGATCGGGCACGCAGGGTGCGCTGCCGCTGCTGGCGCTTAGCGAGCGTGGCTTCAAGGGCAAGACCTACGGCACCGTCGCACTGGTCAATCCGGATTTCGTACGCGTCGGCGGCAAGGCGGTTGAAGGAATCCAGGTCTCCGCAGGTCCGGTCATCGTGGCCGAGCAGCTTCCGGACAGCCATTTCGCCAAGAAGCTCGCGCTTGAATTCCGCGCGGCCTACCAGAAGGCCAACAATATGCCGACGACGGACGGCTTCTCGGCCTATTCCTTTGACGGTTGGAGGATTTTCACCTCCGCCGCGGAGCGCGCCCTGAAGACCGCGAAACCCGGCACCGTCGAATTCCGCAAAGCCCTGCGCGACGAGATTCTCAACACCAAGGAACTCGCCGGCGTGCACGCTGTCTACAATTTCAAGCCTGGCGCCTATCACGGCGTCGACGAGCGCGCGCTGGTGATCGTGCGCTTGAGCAATGGCGCTTGGACCTACGCGCCCTGAGCCAAGGACAGCAAGAAGATCGGCTGAGACCATGACGGCAGACATCGCAGCGATCCTTGCGATCGACGGAATAGCGACCGGGGCAGTCTACGCCCTGGTGGCGATCGGTACCGTGCTGATCTTCACCGTCACGCGGGTGATTTTCATTCCGTTCGGCGACATTACGGCCTTCACCGCCCTGACGCTGGCGGCGCTCGACGCGAGGCAGCTTCCCGGGACGGTCGGGCTGGTCGTCGTGCTGGCCTGCCTGGCTTGCGTCATGGAGATCACCTCGCTGGCGCGCGCCGGCGAGCTTCGCGCGGTGCCGAAGGCCGTGCTCGGCTATCTCGCACTTCCCTTGCTCGCGGTCGGCATCGTCTGGCTGGGCATGCGCTTCAATCCGCCGATGCCAGTCAGGATCGTGCTGGCTCTGATATTGATCATGCCGGTCGCGCCCTTGCTCGACCGGATCGTGTTTCGCCCGATCGCGGACGCCTCCGTGCTCCTGTTGCTCACGGTCTCTGTCGCGCTCCATTTCGCACTGGTCGGACTGGGGTTGCTGTTCTTCGGCCCCGAAGGCGTCAGGACCGAGCCACTGACCTCGCTGGCGATCGAGATCGCCGGCGTTAATGTGTCCGGACAGACGATGCTGATCCTGACGGCTGCCCTCGTGTTCAGCGGCCTGCTCCTTCTGTTCTTCGACTTCACCCTCATCGGCAAGGCGTTGCGCGCGACCGCCTTCAATCGGACCGGCGCACGACTGATGGGAATCAGGCCGGCCCGCGCCGGGACCATCGCCTATCTCTTGGGATCGCTGATGGCGGGTGTGTCCGGCATCCTGATCGCGCCGGTCAACACGATCTTCTACGATTCCGGCTTCCTGATCGGCCTGAAGGCCTTCGTCGGCGCCATCATCGGCGGCATGACCAGCTATCCGGGAGCTGCACTCGGCGCGTTCGGCGTCGGTCTTCTCGAAAGCTTCGCCTCATTCCAGAGCAGCACCTTGAAGGACGTCATCGTCTTCTCGCTGCTGATCCCTGTCCTGCTCTGGCGCTCGCTCGCCTCGCAGCATTCCGAAGAGGAAGTCGAGGAATGACCCCGACGCAGATTCGCCTCATCATTGCCGCGGTGATCGCCTGCCTCCTCGCCGCTCCGCTGGTGCTGAATCCGTTCAGCATCACATTGATGAACTACATTGGCATTTACTCACTCGCGGCCATCGGGCTTGCGTTGCTAACCGGCGTCGGCGGCATCGTGTCGTTCGGTCAGGCTGCTTTCGTCGGGATCGCAGCCTATTCGACGGCGTGGGTTACCGCGCTGAACGGCTATTCGCCCTGGCTCGGACTGGTCTTGGCCGTCCTCCTGACCTGCAGCGTCGCGGCGATCCTCGGCTTCGTGACGTTGCGCCTGCAGGGACACTTCCTGTCGTTGAGCACCGTCGCCTGGGGACTGGCGATCGCCTTCCTGTTCGGCAACATCGAGGGGCTCGGTGAGCATAACGGCATCTCGGGCATTCCGCCGATCTCGATCGGCCCGTTCGTCCTGGTCGAGAGCTGGCAGATCTATTTCCTGATCTGGGCCATCGTCGGGGCGGTTCTGCTCGTCTGCTACAACCTGCTGGACTCGCGCATCGGGCGCGCGATGCGTGCGCTGCGCGGCGGCAATACGCTGGTCGAAAGCCTCGGCATCAACGCGTTCCAGATCAAGCTGGTGACGTTCGTCATTGCTGCGTTCCTCGGCGCGCTGTCCGGGTGGCTCTACGCCCATCTCGGCCGCTTCGTCAGCCCAGGACCATTCGACGCCAGCATGGGCATCGAATATCTGATGATGGCGATGGTCGGTGGCGCAGGCAGCGTCTTGGGCGGCGTGGTGGGGGCTGCGATCGTCACGCTGCTCAAAAATTCTGTGCAGGACTACCTTCCGTTGATCGCGAAGGGCGCCTCGGGCCAGTTGGAGATCGTCGCCTTCTCGGCCTTGTTCATCCTGTTTCTGCAACGGGCGCGACAGGGCATCGTGCCGCTCGTCGCCGGCTTCCTGCCGGACCTTAAATTGTCTCGTCCGGACACCGCCACTCCCCTTCCGCGCCGTGAACAACCCGCACCAAGCTCGCTCCTGCTCAAGGTCAGCGGCGCGCAACGGCGATTTGGCGGCCTGGTCGCCGTCAACAATGTCAGCTTCGAGGTGAGGTCCGGCGAGATCCTCGGCTTGATCGGGCCGAACGGCGCCGGCAAGACCACGATGTTCAACCTGCTCACCGGCGCCCTTCGCACCAACCAAGGCGAGATCAAGTTCGCCGGCCGGTCGATTACCCGTGACCAGCAATTCCGCATCGCCCGCTCCGGGATCTCGCGCACGTTCCAGCATGTCAAATTGCGCCCGCGCATGACGCTGCTCGACAACGTCCTGCTCGGCACCTATTCACGCACCAGGACTGGTCTGCTCGCCGGCGCCTTTCGCCTGAACCAGGCCGAGGAAGCGAGTGCGCGCTACGAAGCCTTGCAGCAGCTCGAACGGGTCGGGCTCGGCGAGAAGCCGTTCGAGCTCGCCGGCAACCTGCCGCTTGGCAGTCAGCGCGTGCTCGAAATCGCCCGCGCCCTTGCCGCGGATCCGACGCTGCTCGTGCTCGACGAGCCGGCGGCCGGGCTGCGTCGCCAGGAGAAGCTCAAGCTCGCCGAACTGCTGCGGTCATTGCGCGCGGACCACCTCACCATCCTGCTCGTCGAGCACGACATGGAGTTCGTGATGTCGCTGGTCGACCGCATCGTCGTGCTCGATTTCGGCTCCAAGCTCTGCGAGGGCGGCCCGGCGGCGATCCGCAGCGACGCTCGCGTGCAAGAGGCCTATCTCGGAGGCGTCGCGTGACGCAGATGCTCTCGATCGAGAACGTGTCTGTCGCCTATGGCAAGGTGGAGGCGGTGCGGAACGTCTCACTGTCCGTCCAGCAGGGACAGATCGTGACCGTGATCGGCCCCAACGGCGCCGGCAAGACCACGCTGCTCATGGCGGCGATCGGCCTGTTGCGATCGACCGGACGAATGATCTTTCAGGGGACCGATCTGGCGAAAATCGACGTCGAGGGCCGCGTCGAGCGCGGCCTCTGCCTCGTGCCCGAGAAGCGCGAGCTGTTCGCCGACATGACGGTCGCCGACAATCTCCTGCTCGGCACCTACAGCCTGCGCGATCGCTCGGCGACGCGGAGATGCCTCGATGACGTCTTCGATCGCTTTCCGCGGCTCAAGGAGCGCAGCAAGCAGGCCGCCGGCACATTGTCGGGCGGAGAGCGGCAAATGCTTGCGCTCGGCCGCGCGCTGATGGCAAAACCGAAGCTGCTCGTGCTCGACGAACCGAGCCTTGGGCTTGCACCGCTGATCGTCCGCGAAATCTTCCGCACCATTGCCTCGCTGCGAAGCCTTGGCGTATCGGTTCTGCTCGTCGAGCAGAACGCGCGGGCTGCACTCGAGACCGCGGACTACGGCTATGTGCTGGAAACTGGCGAGATCATCCAGTCGGGACCTGCCGACACCCTGATCCACGATCCAAAACTGATCGCGGCCTATCTCGGCGGGCATTAGAGAGCGGGACTAAAAACTGCGAAAACAACCCCATGCAAAGTAGAAATGGGGCCTCGCAGTCATCCGACCTACTAAATCTGGGACGCGTACGCCATCAATCTTCATCAATGTCCGGTTCGCCCCGATCCCGACCGCCTTGTGCGATCGCAACAAATGCCGCGATGGGTCAACAGCCGACGTCCGGGCGACCAAGGGGGCCGCGTCCGGAATGAGGCGCCCAGGCGCAACAAGCAGCGCTGCGATCCGCAATGAGCGTTCTGGCCTTCGTTCCCGCGATCTATGAGGACGGAACGCCAAGCCTTTCGCCGAAGGCCTCGCCAACTTGATATGCTGCTTCGGCGCTTCACTTCCTCGAGGTCTTATGTCTCAAGTCGACTGGTTGAGTCATCTCCTGCAAATCATCACGGTTACCGGCCAACTCGAGGTCCGCTGCGCCTACGGCGCACCGTGGCGTGTTATCTGGCCCCGGGCGGCGGCGAACGAGATCCCGTACCATGTCATCGTCAAGGGCCGGGCCATTTTCGAGGACCCTGATTCGAGAACGGTGCAGGAGCTTGGGAACGGGGATATCGTGCTGCTCCCTCACGGTTCGGCGCATATGCTGCACGACGGCAGCGGCGAAACGCCAGTCAGCACGCACGAAAGCACGGGCTCCGCAGGATGGATGTTGAGCGAGAACGATGGACGCGGTGAGCAACTAGATCTGCTGTGCGGACGGTTTTTCGTCGTGCCACCCCATGATCGACTCATCCGCAACTACCTGCCAACAAATCTGGTCGTGCGGGCTTTGGAAAATCATAGAGAAGAGGACATCGCGTCGGCATCGAGTCAACTTTCCGGACTGGTCGGGCTGATGCGAATGGAGTCCGCTGGTGACCGAGCGGGAGGACGCGCCATTCTCAACGCGCTTTCTTCGGTCTTATTCACTCTAGTTCTACGCGCCGCAAGCGAAGCCGGAAAATCCACTGAAGGCTTGTTGGCCCTTGCTGGCAATCCGAGGTTGGCACCGGCCATTGCCGCGATGTTCGCTGATCCGGCGCAACCTTGGAAGCTTCCCGATCTGGCCGATTTATGCGGCATGTCACGGGCGACATTCATGCGCCAGTTTCAGGACAAGTTAGGTCGCTCCGCCCTCGACCTGTTGACCGATCTTCGCATGAGTATGGCCGCCAACGAGCTTAAGAGGCCAAGGATCAGCACGGAAGCTGTGGCTGAGACGGTCGGGTATCAATCCGTTTCGGCATTCCGGCGGGTATTTGCGGAGAGGATGGGGATGACGCCGGGGGAATGGCGCCGACAGGCACACAACGGCGAGTAGTCCAGAGGGGATCCATACCGACGCAAATGATCCTTTTGCGCATCATTTTGAGCAGATAGAGGCTCGAAATTATCAACGCCGTCCGTAAGTTGGGCTCCGTAATCATTTGATGAGGGAGTCACCCAATGAACTACACCGCTACAACAGCCGATCCCGAAACCTTTAGTTCGCTCGCGGGGCCGCTGCCGACAAACGCCGTGATCGAAACCATTCTGAGCCGCAGTGCTGCCAAGTACTATGACTCGACCGCTACCTTAAGCGATGACCAGATCCGCGACCTGGTGCGGATCGGGACTTCGGCGCCGACATCCTTCCATCTGCAGAACTGGCGCTTCATCGCCGTGCGCTCACCGCAAGCAAAGGCACGGCTGCTTCCGATCGCCTGGAATCAGCCCGCAATCACCGAAGCAGCCGTGACCTTCATCATCATCGGCCAGTTGGCCGATGCCAGCACCGTCCCTGAGCGCCTGGCGCCAGTCGTGGAAGCCGGAATCATGCCGGCACATTTGGTGCCGGAATGGGAAGGGCCTGCGCGCGGTCTGTACGACAATCAACCGCAGCGCCAGCGCGACGAGGCCGTACGCTCCGCGACCTTCGGTGCCGCAGCTATCATCTATGCAGCCCGCTCGCTAGGCCTGGGGTCGACACCGATGATCGGTTTCGATGCAGAGGCCGTGCACAAAGAGTTCGGCCTGGCCGAAGACGAAGTCCCGGTCATGCTGCTGACCGTCGGGCCGGAGCGGCCCGGCAACTGGCCGCAGAAGCCGCGCCTGCCCGTGGCCGATGTGCTGCACTTCGCATAATCAACCTTGAAGTCAATCATTGCAGGAGAAATGTCATGGCGAGAGCTGCTGCTCTGAAGCCGGACCATGTGCCGGCCGATTCGAAACCAACCCTCGATACGTTCACCAAGAACATCGGGTTTACTCCAAACATGATGGCGACCTTCGCGCAAAGCCCGATCGCGTTCAACGCATGGGCCGCTCTGCTCGGCTCGTTGAGCAAGGCGCTCGACGTCAAGACGCGTGACAGCATCGGCCTCGCGGTCTCCGAAGTGAACGGCTGCGACTACTGCCTGACGGTGCACAGCTTCACGGCGGAGCATATGGCAAAGCTGCCGGCCGAGGACATCATCCTCGCCCGAAAGGGTCACGCCAGGGACCCGAAGCGGGATGCCGCCGTGCAGTTTGCACGCAAGATCATCGAGAGCCGTGGCCATGTCACGGACGCCGATCTGCAAGCCGTCCGCGATGCGGGCTACATGGATGCGAACATCATGGAGATCGTCGCGCTTGTGGCCATGTATTCGCTGACGAACTTCTTCAACAACGTGTTCAGTCCCGACAAGGACTTCCCCGCGGTGGCACCGGCCGGCTCGATCTGAGCACGGTGCTCTCGGTTCGCAGACCGGGAAGCTCGGAATCTGAAACGACATCACACATGCAGGAGGCGAAGATGAAAGCGATTATTGTGACGGACCAGGCTGCCGGATTTGCCGGGATGAAGTTGGTGGAACGGCCCGAACCTCAACCAGCGATCAACGACGTTATCGTAGAAGTTCACGCATCTGGATTCGTTCCGACGGAATTGGAGTGGCCCTCAACGTGGACCGATCGTCGCGATCGGGACAGAACTCCGTCGATCCCTGGGCACGAATTGGCCGGCATAGTCACGGCTCTTGGCTACGGCACGACGGGACTGTCGGTGGGACAGCGCGTATTCGGCCTTGCCGACTGGTATCGCGATGGCACGCTCGCTGAATACGTTGCCATTGAGGCGCGCAATCTCGCGCCGTTGCCGGGTGACGTCGATTTCAAGGTGGGCGCAAGCCTGCCGATCTCGGGCTTAACCGCGTGGCAGGGGCTTTTCCAGCACGGCCGTCTTCAGGCAGGCCAGAGCGTGCTTGCGCATGGTGCGGCGGGCGCGGTCGGTTCTATGGTGGTTCAACTCGCACGAGAGGCTGGTGCCTATGTCATCGGAACAGGACGCGCAGCCGACCGGCAGAAAGCGCTCGACTTCGGCGCGAATGAATTCGTCGACCTGGAAAACGACGCGCTCAAGGATGTCGGCAGCGTCGATCTTGCATTCGACGTCATCGGCGGCGACATCCAGAAGCAGTCTGCAGCCCTTGTTAGAGCCGGAGGGACGCTGGTGACTGTCGTCGGCCCGGCGCAGGCTCGGCCGCTGGACGGTTTGGCCATCGACTTCGTTGTGGAGGCCGATCGTCGTCAGTTGAGTGAGATCGCCCAGAGGGTGCGAGACGGAAGACTGCGCACAAACATCGGAAAGGTCTCCTCCCTCGACGATGCTGTTGCCACCTTCAACTCGGGCCAGCGAGTCCAGGGCAAGACGATTATTCATGTCCGCTCGTAAGGGCTTGGCAGGACGAACGGTTCAGCTCTGCCCAGCAAGTCATCGTTCCGCTTCTGGATCGTGGCGAGTGCCTTGGCACACCTCCACGCGGAGGGGAATCGCATTTGGGAGAAGGGCGCCTGCGGCCATCCTTCGAGACGCCCGCCTTTGGCGGGCTCCTCAGGATGAGGTCTCGTTTTGCGGCACAATAGTAGACCCTCATGGTGAGGAGCGCCGCTTGCGGCGCGTCTCGAACCACGAGGCCGAGTATGTGCGCAGCCGCCCAACGCGGCATATGCGATAGTCCTGCCTCCAGGCGGAGGATGTAATCGTCAGTCCGCTTGGGTCGCGAGTCGCTTTGCCCCGGCGCCGATCACGTCGGAAATGTCCCTGTTAGCCGACGTCGAAACAAGCTTTGGAGGCGGTCGAAAAGGGCCAACCAGAGACGTCGCGAGCCGATTGCTGCATGCAGATCACTGAGGCAGCACCACCGCGTCGATTTGCATGACACCAAGCTGGTCGAACAACTCAATCCGTTCACCGTTCAGCACTGGAATGTAGCAGCGACGACTGGCACCCGAGTTCAGGATACAGAGCTTATCCTCCGCGACCGTCCATGTCCCGGCTGCAGGTCCAAGGGACTCTTTCCAGTGCGGATAGGTCATCCGGCCGTCGGGCTCGAATCGCATTGTGAACGGACCATCCCTGAGCTTGGGACCGAAGCTGATCGTCTTGCCCTGCAATTTTGCAGCCAGGGTCTCACCTGTCAGTCGTTCGCCGATCGCTGCCGTGAGCGAGGCATCGGGCCCCGGATCATAGCCCTCGGCCTTCAGGATCAGCCAGAAGAGCCTGGCAAAACTACGCATAGAAGGTTCAGTGTAGGGCGTGTCACGGTCGACACGATGCACCACGACGAGGTCGAGTGCGGGCACGACCAAAGCGTATTGGCCGCCGGCACCTTCGGCCCAAAAGCTGCCCTCGGGCAAAGTCACCGTAGGCGCAACGGCACCGCCCAAAAAACCGGTCCACCAGAGATAGCCATAGCCCGGCCCGAACGCCGCTCTCGAATAGACACGCGTGCTCTCTTCCACCCACTCCCGCGGCACGATCTGGTGTCCGGCCCAATTGCCTTTGTGCAGATAGAGAAGTGCAAAACGCGCCAGGTCTCGTGCGCTCATGCGGATCTCATAGGCGGGGTGGATAGACGCTTCGCCGCGGACGTAGCTGCCGTCCTGTGGCCGGTAGTCCTGCATGCCGATTGCCTTTGCGATCTTCTGGTCGAGCGCCTGGAAGATGCCGGTGCCAGTTGCGTGCTCGTAGATCGTGCCGAGCGCGTTGAAGTCCCAATTGTTGTAATACCAGAAGGTGCCGGGCGGGTGGCTGCCGCGCGGCGGTCGCATCTTGGCATTGTCCGGCGTCTCATAGAGCGCCGCGTGGTAGACCCCAGAACGCGCTTGGAGGAGTTCACGCACCGTCGCGCCCTTCTCGACCCCGGTCAAGCCAGGCGGATTATCGTCGATGCCGAGTTCGCCAAGCGTGCTGTCGAGGTTGATCTGGTGACCCGACACTGCGATGCCGATCAGGGCACTGAGCAGGCTCTTGCGGATTGAAGCGACTTCCATCGGCTTCGTCGTATTGCCCCACTCGGCCACCACCTTTCCGTGCTGAACGATCACAATCGCGCTCGAGCGAATCTGATCCGAAAAGGATCGCGCTTGCGCCAATACGGACTCCGACCAGCCCAATTCTGCAGGAGTGACGCGCTCCCACTTCGCTGCCGGGAAGCCATCTTCAGCCGTGGCAGGCCCGAACCGAACCAAAGCGCCGAGCAGCACGACGGCGAAAACAAGCTGGCGAATACGCATTGGATTCCCACACGCTGCGAGCTTGACCTGATCGCTGCACAATACTCATCAACGGAGCTACAGAACGCCTATTGAAGTATCTTCTTTGGATTCCAGTTAACGCATTCTCGCAGCGACGTCCGTTCAGGGTCAAAAGCTGCCGATAGCGACCGACCTGGAGGGCTTCCGCTTCATCCGGGAGTGCCGACGCTCCCGATGGTCATACAGATGGTCAGCTAGGAGCCAGAACCGGACTTGTCTCACACCGCCGCGAGGCTTCGCGATTCTGGCAAACGCTGTGGCCGGGGACAAGCCACGATCATGGCTGGCAGCCAGGATCGCAGGAGCGTTCTCTTTTGCCCGCCGTCGGTGTTTGGTCGCGACCAGCGGGAGGACGGGCGATGCGGGAATCCCTCGGGGAGAAGATCAATCAGGGCGGCACGGCGGACATCCACGCCTGGGCGCCAGGTCAGGTCGTAAAACTGTTCAAGGAAGGCTTCCCGTCGCGGCTCGGCCAGCAAGAGGCGCGGATGACCCGGGCAGTCTTCGCCGCTGGCGCGCCTGCGCCGGAGGTGTTCGGCGAGGTGACGCTCGACGGACGCTTCGGCATCGTGCTCGGCCGCCTCGACGGGCCGACTCTGCTTGAGCTCACGCGCAGCGGCGCCGTGACGTTCGCCCAGGCGGGCGCAATCATCGCGTCCGTCAGCCTGTCCGTTCACAGGTTGTCGCCGCCGCCGGAGACCTTCCATCTGCGCGGCTGGATGGACACCGCCTTCAGGCGCTCGGGCGACGTCGTGCCCAAGCACATCGCCTCCGGCATCCTCGCGCTGATCGACCGCCTGCAGCAGCCGGGCGACGGGCTGTGCCATGGCGACATCCATCCCAACAACGTGATCATGACGACGGATGGTCCGCGGCTGATCGATTGGACCTTCTCGATCCGCGCGCCTGCGGCCCTCGATCATGGGTTCACTCACGTCAGCCTGACCGAGTTCGCCCTCGACGTCACCGACAATCCGCAGCGGCCGCTTGCGGTCAATGCGGCCGCGCAATCCGAATATGCGCGGCTGTCCGGCACGCCGATAGCGGCGCTGACGCAAGCGATGGAGACCTGGCTGCCGATCGCGATCGTCCGCTACTTCCTGATCATGGGCGGGCCGACAAGTGAGCGATGGCAGCGCATGATGCAACGTGCCGAAGCCGCCCTGCGCCCGCAGGACTGATTCCTTCATCGCGCGCGTTACGCGACAGGATCGCGCGCCAGACCCATCGCCCGCAGCGCCGAGGCAAAGGCCGCGAGGCGCTGCTCGCGATAGGCGGCTTGATCGACGCCGTCGTAGTTCATAAAGCCCTGCCCGGTCTTCATGCCGATGCGTCCCTCACGCATGTTCGACGCGATGATCTCCGGCGCGGCGTAACGGCTATTGCCCAGCGCCTCGACTAGATAGCGGCTGGCGTGATGCAGGATGTCGCCGCCGCCCCAATCGATGAATTCGAGCAGGCCCAGCACGGCGAAGCGGAAGCCGAAGCCATGGATGACGGCCTTGTCGATATCCTCCGCCGAGGCAACGCCCTCCTCTACCATGCGGGCCGCCTCGTTCATCGCCAGCGTCTGGATACGCGGCACGATAAAGCCCGGTCGCGCCGCACAGACCACCGGCACCTTGCCGATGCCTTCGAGCAACTCCTTCATCCGCGCCGTGGTCTCAGGTGCGGTGCGTTTGCCGGGCGACAGCTCGATCAGCGGCACCAGAAAGGCCGGATTGAGCCAGTGCGCGTTGAGGAAGCGACCGGGGTGCTCGATCGATCCGGCGAGGTCATCGACCAGGATCGTCGACGTGGTCGAGGCGATGATCGGACCCTCGCCGGCAAGCCGCGAGGCCTCGGCCAGTGCCGCGCGCTTCAGATCGAGGATCTCCGGCATTCCTTCGAAGATGACGTCGCAACGCGGCAGCGACGCGGCTGCCTCCTGCCGCGACACGATCGTGATCCTCTCGGCGATGGTGGACACAAGCTCCGACGGCAGGAGGTCGATGCGCGAGAGAATATCGAGCGTCGAGCGGATTTCGGCCGTAGCGTCGGCCGCCAGCGTATCAAATGCCGATGCTTCCCGGTCCTTGAAGTCGACCACCACGACCCGGTGCCCGGCGAATGCGAAGACCACCGCAATGCCGCGCCCCATTCGTCCGGCACCGAGGCATCCGATGACTGGCTTCATCGAAAGCCCTCCGCGAGAAGATTTTGCAATGCAGCCCTATCGAGATCTCCAAGGCCGAGAGAAACCAGGGTCCGGCCGGTCGCCATGAAATTCTCGCCGGTCACGGCAGAGCCGATCGCGAGGAACGCCTTCACAAGCGGCGTCTGCACGCCAGCAAGATCGCCCACCGAGGCGAGGAATGACAGACCCAGGCGCAGGTCCTCCAGCATGTAGCGATGCTCGGTCAGAACAAGCCGCTCGGACCAGTCGCCGGAATCGGTGAGCTGCTCATGCGCGTCGCGCGCATACATCCAGGGCTCGCCATCGCGTGAATAGTGGTCAGCGAGCGGAAAATGCGGACCTCGATAGCCAAGCGCCTCGCGGATCGCGATCCGTTCGGCATCAAGCGCGTCGGTGACGCGGCGGATCGCCGGCTGGGTTCCCTCCTTGTGGATATCCCACTTGTCGAAGTGTTCGATCGGACCGGCGTTCATTGTGATCAGCGGCGGATGGATGATCGGGCCGGCATTCATCAGCGCTCCTGAGAGCGCATCGCCGCACGGTTCGATCGCATTCGGAAACGCGCCCTCGATCACACCCAGCGCGTGGCGGGTGAGGCGCGACGGAAACACGCCGGTCGGCAGCCGCGCACCCCGGCCCGAGATGCGAACCGCATAGGGACCCTGCTTGCGCGCAAGCCATGGCAACGTCCCCGTCTCTGCGGTTGCGATCTCTGCCTGGTTGCCGGCATCGCGCGCGGCGCGGGCGAAGATGTAGGAGCCGAAGGTGCCGGGCGGCAGGAACGCGACCTGGCCGCTGCGCAAGTGCGGCGCTGTGAGCTCGGCAATCGCCGGCTGCGCGAACGCGGGCGCCGGACACAGGATGAGATCAGCCGCCTCGACGGCTTCTGCGATCGACGCAGTGATGGCCGCGAGCCTGGCATCGCGGCGGCCCGACCGATCGATGACGGTGATCGTGCCACCCTGGGCCCGATGCGCCTCGACATCTTTCGGATTGCGCCGCCATAGCGTGACGTCGTGCCCGGCCAACGTGAGATCGCCCGCGGCCGCGAACGAACCATTGCCTCCACCCAACACTGCGATCTTCAAGATGCCCTCCCACTTCAAACCGTTACGCAGGCTTCGCTTTGAGTTGCTGTTCCTGCCAAGCCGCCCAGGTCGGGCGGTCAATCTGGAACAAATCGGTGGAGCGCGCATACCAGCCGCTGCCGTGCATGCGGGCAATCAGGCCCAACGCCTGGGTGTCGATGTGGCAGCGCTCCTTATCCAGGATCACCGCGTCATCGATGTAGGCGCGGACGACGCGGCCGATGACGGCGGTCTGCCGCGGCCCCGTGACCAGCGACGCAAGAACCCGGCATTCGAACGACACGGGCGATTCCGCGATGCGCGGCGGACGCACCGCCTGCGAAGCCGCCGGCGTCAATCCGGCCAGCCGGAGCTCATCGATCTCAGGCGGCGCATCGATGCAGGTGATGTTCATGGCTTCGGCATTGCGCTCGCCGACGAGATTGACGACGAATTCGCCGGTATCGAGAATATTCGCAGCGGTGTCCTTGAAGCCCTCCGCGCCTGCCAGGAGCCCGATCGCGATGGTGGGCGGCTCGTGCCCCATCACGTTGAAGAAGCTGAAGGGAGCGGCATTGATCACGCCGTTCGCGGAGAGCGTGGTGACCCAGGCGATCGGCCGCGGCGTCACCGTGGCCGTCAGAATCTTGTAGCGGTTCTGCGCTTCGAGCGTCTCCATGTCGAAGATCATGGTGACCTCTCAGATCGCCACCACCGGGTGGCGCAGGCGGCCGATGCCCGTCACTTCCGCCTCCACCACATCGCCGGGCCACAGCCACTCCTGCGGGCTCCGCCCGGCGCCGACGCCCTCGGGGGTGCCGGTTGCGATGATGTCGCCCGGCTCGAGGGTCATCGCGGCCGAAATATCCGCGATCAGATGCGGCACCCTGAAGAGCATGTGGCGCGTGTTGGAACGTTGCTTCTCGACCCCGTTCACGGTCAGCCAGAGATCGAGCGCGTGAGGGTCCGCGATTTCGTCCGCGGTGACGATGCATGGCCCGAACGGCGCATAGGTGTCCTGGCCCTTCGAGTAGATCCATTGGCCGGCGCGGCGATTGTCGCGCGCGCTGACGTCGATCATCACGCTGTAGCCGAACACGAAGCCGAGTGCGTCGGCCTCCGTCACGCGGCGCGCGGTCCGCCCCATCACCACCGCAAGCTCGACCTCCCAGTCGAGCTGCCGCGTGATCTCCTTGTTGTGATGGATCGCTTCGCCCGGCCCGATGACGCTGGTCGGCGGCTTCGAGAAGATGATGGGCTGCTTGGGCAGGTCCTTGGCCGTATCGAGGGCGCGCGAGGACTCCGCAACGTGCTCGACATAGTTCAGGCCGATGCCGAAGATGTTCTTGCGGGGACGCGGGATCGGCGCCAGCAGGCGGACATTGGCAAGCGGCAAAGCAGCGCCGACCGGCCAGCCGCCTTTGCCTTCGTCCAAGATCCTCCTGAGCGCTGCCAGCGCCGGTGGTCCTAGATCGATAAAGTCGAGCATCGACGATGGAAGGCAAGCCCCGGCATGCTGCCCTGCCTTCTCGACGTCCACGATGAGATCGTCGACAACCGCGCCGAGACGGGCGGCAGCTTCAACGCCGCTGCGAAAGGTGACGAGACGCACGGATTCTCTCCTAGGACACCAGGGTAATCACATATGACATTTGCGGAGGCTGTCCGCGGGCTCCATTCGCCTCTCCCGCTTGCGGGGGAGGCCGACGCGTGCGCAGCGCGCGGCGGGTGGGGGCTCTTTCCACGATGTGACTCGTGGAGAGAGCCCCCACCCCAGCCCTCCCCCGCAAGCGGGAGAGGGAGCCGACTGCCGATGTCGTTGCCACGCGAATCCCATATGCGATAGCCCTGTCCTAGGACACGAGGGGCTGGCGACCGCCATTGTCGCCGTAGGCTTCCTCACGATAGAGCCCGAGCGCGTGCATGACCGGCAGATCGTTGAAGGTAAAGAGACAGGCGTCTTCGCTGGCGGAGGCGTTCACATGCTCATGCCAGGCCCAGGATGGCACGCAGAAGATGTCCCGCTCCTTCCAGTCGAAACGCTTGCCGTCGATGATCGAATGGCCGCGTCCCTTGGCGACCTGATAGATGAAGCTGCCGGTGTGGCGATGGGCACGCGTGCTTTCACTGGGCCGCAGCATCTGCATCGATGCGCCGATCGTCTGCATGACAGGACCGCCAGTCACCGGATTCACGTAGTTCATGAGAACGCCGTCAAAGAGCGAGCCGTCGGCGGCCTTGGCATAGCGTTGCAGGGCCTCATAGGTGGGGCCCCACTCGTATTTCAGGAGCGGAGAGTATCCCCTCGACCATTCAGCACCCGCCGGACGCAGGCCCGGGTTGCCCCAGGTGTGCGTCATGTCATCGACGGGATAGCCGACACTCTGCTGCAGGTCGGGGTGGACCACGTAGAAATTGGCCTCGAGCGCGTTGACCAGGGGAATATCGAGACCGTCCTGCCAGATGCAGGGCGAGCCGTCGCTGGAGACGCCATGTTCATGCCAGGTACCGTTCGGCGTCAGCACGAAGTCGTTGGCGCCGAGCGTCATCTTGTGACCATCGACGATGGTGTAGGCACCCTCGCCCTCCATGATGAAGCGAAGCGCGGATGCCGAATGGGCGTGGGCGGACGCGACCTCGCCCGGATGCATGACTTGCAGACCCGAATAGAGCCAGCCAACCGCGGCGGCGTGGTCGCGGCGGCCGGGATTATTCAGGTAGATCACGCGCCGTCCGGCCTTCTCCGGCGACACCAGTTCGACGGAGCGCAACACGTGTGCGCGGAGATCCTCATAGCGCCACAGCACCGGAACGGAAGACGATTTGGGCTGCCAGGGCTCGATCTTGTTGGCGACCGTCCACAGCGCCCCGGCGTCCAGCCGTTCGAGCTCGTCATAGTAGGCGAGCAGTTCAGGCGTATCCTCGACATTGGCGCGTCCGGCCACGTCTTCCCGATGGTTTTCGCGCGCTTTCGTACCCATCTCGCCCTCCCGTGCTGGCGCCTGGTCGGTCGCTACGACGTCAATTGGACCCCGACGTGATCGTTGATCAGGCCCCCTTCAGGACGTCGCGTCCAATGATCAGCTTCTGGACTTCGGTCGCGCCTTCATAGATGCGCAAGGCACGTATCTCGCGATAGAGCTGCTCGACGATCTCGCCCGAGCGCACGCCGCGGCCACCGAACATCTGCACCGCGCGGTCGATCACCGTCTGTGCGGTTTCGGTCGCGACCATCTTGGCCATCGCCGCTTCGCGCGTCGTGGACGCCTTCTGCACATCGCGCCGCCAGGCGGCCCGATAGGTCAGAAGCGCGCTGGCATCGACGCCCGCGGCCATGTCGCCGAGCGCTGCCTGTGTCAATTGCTGGTCGCCCAGCACCCCGCCGAACATCCGCCTGCTTTTTGCATGCGCCGTCGCCTCATCGAGCGCGCGACGGGCGAAACCGAGTGCAGCGGCGGCAACGGACGCGCGGAAGATATCGAGCGTGCGCATCGCGATCTTGAAGCCTTCGCCCGGCGAGCCCAGCAGCCGCGCCGCCGGAATCCGGCACCTCTCGAACCGCAGCGTCGCGAGCGGGTGCGGCGCCATCACGTCGATGCGATCGGCGATCGAAAAGCCGGGATCATCAGGCAGAACCACGAAAGCCGAAATGCCGCGCGCGCCCGGCGCCTCGCCGGTTCGCGCAAACAACGTATAGACGTCGGCAATGCCGCCGTTGGAAATCCAGGTCTTCTCGCCATCCAGGATGTAATGGTCGCCCTCGCGTCTGGCACTGCAGCTCATGGCTGCGACGTCAGAACCTGCCTCCTTCTCCGACAAGGCAAAGGCCGCCACCCATTCGCCGCGGCGCGCCTTCGGCAGCACCAGCGCGCGCAACTCGGGTGAACCTGATATCGCCACCGCGCCCGTGCCAAGCCCCTGCATCGCAAAGGCAAAATCGGCAAGCCCGCTGTGCCAGGCCAACGTCTCGCGGGCGAGGCAGATCATCCGGGAATCGATCACGGCATCGACCTGATCGCCGGCGACCGATGCTTCGAGCAGGCCTGCGGCGCCGAGCCTGCGAACCAGGGAACGGCAGGTTCCGTCGACGTCATGACCATGGGTATCGCCGAGATCGGCGGCAAACGCATCGAGCGCGGCTGCATAATCGCGGTGGCGGGACTCGAAGAACGGCCACGCGAGGTGTTCGCGCGACGGCCCGCGTGGTGGCGAAACCGGGGTCATGTGACTCTCCCGCAAAGGCCCGCACGCCGCCAAACGCAACGCGCGTCAATAATGTTTCACCATTAAAATATCATGTCAAGCAGTGCCGATCGGACCACAGAGCCACGGCATCACGCACAAAGCCTGCGAAACAAGCCTGCAATGCATACAGATCGATATCTTTCTGCTCTCCCCGCATCGAAGCCGGCGAGTCCAATTGACATCATTTTTGTTTGATGACTAAACTATATTCAGTCTTGCGGAACACCGCAGACGGCCGAGGAGACGAGCATGGCAGAACGCTCTTTCGCGCGCGAGGTGCAAGACCTCAAGCTCGGCGCCGGCCAGGAATTTCGCGGCGAAGGCATCCTCGCCATCACCAAGGCCTTGCTCGAATGCGGCGTCAGCTATGTCGCCGGCTACCAGGGCGCCCCCATCTCGCATCTGATGGACGTGCTCTCCGACGCGCAGGACATTCTGTCCGATCTCGGCGTGCATTTCGAATCCAGTGCCAGCGAGGCAACCGCGGCGGCGACGCTGGCCGCATCGGTGATGTACCCGATCCGCGGCGCGGTCACCTTCAAGGCTCCGGTCGGCATCAATGTCGCGTCCGATGCCCTCGCCAACCTCACCTCGGGCGGCGTCACCGGCGGCGCGCTGATCATCATCGGCGAGGATTACGGCGAGGGCTCCTCCATCATGCAGGAGCGTTCGCACGCCTTCGCCATGAAATCGCAGCTCTGGCTGGTCGATCCGCGGCCCAACGTGGCTTCGATCGTCAAGGCGGTGCGGGACTCCTTTGATCTGTCCGAGGCGTCGAATACGCCGGTGATGCTGGAAGTGCGGATTCGTGCCTGCCATGTGCATGGCCGGTTCGCCACGCGCGACAATGTCAGGCCGAGCTTTCCACTGTCCCGCGCGCTCGATCAGCCGTCACGCGACACCAATCGCATCGTGCTGCCGCCGGCCTCGTTCCTGCACGAAAAAGAGAAGATCGAGAAGCGCTGGCCTGCGGCGATCGAATTCATCCACGCTCGCGGCATGAACGAGACCTTCAATGGCGATATCGACGATATCGGCATCATCATGCAGGGCGGCATGTACAACGGCGTCGTTACGGCGCTGCGCGAGGCCGGGCTCGCCGATGTCTGGGGCGAAACGCGCGTGCCGCTCTATGTGATGAACGTGACCTACCCGATCGTCGACCGCGAGGTGATCGACTTCTGCCGCGGCAAGAAGGCCGTGTTGATGGTCGAGGAGGGCCAGCCCGAATTCATCGAACAGGCACTGCACAAGATCCTGCGCAATGCGGACATTCCGGCGAAGCTGCACGGGAAAGACCTATTCCCGATGGCCGGCGAGTACACCGCGCAAGTGATGAGCGAGGCGATCGGCGCCTTCATCCGCCGCTGGCGCCCGGATGCGCTGCCCGATTCCGCGCGCGCGCCGAACACTGACCGCGTCGAGATCGACGACAAGATCCGCGCGCTCGCCGACGTGGTGCCGCCGCGGCCACCGGGCTTCTGCACCGGCTGTCCGGAGCGGCCGATCTTTTCCGCGATGAAGCTGGTGGAAAAGGAGCTCGGCCCGCACCATGTCGCCGCCGACATCGGCTGCCACCTGTTTTCGATCCTGCCCCCATTCAACATCGGTGCCACCACGATGGGTTATGGCCTTGGCCCCGCATCGGCCTCGGCCTTCAACGTACCGGCGGGGAAACGCTCGATCTCGATGATGGGCGACGGCGGCTTCTGGCACAACGGGCTGACCAGCGGCGTCGGCAACGCCGTCTTCAACCAGCACGACGGCGTGATCGTCGTGGTCGACAACTACTATTCTGCCGCGACCGGCGGCCAGGACATTCCCTCTTCACGCGCCAACAACCGTTCGCGTTCGACCAAGCATCCGATCGTCGAGGCGGTGAAGGGTGTCGGCGCCACATGGGTGCGCCAGATCGACCGCACCTACGACGTGACGAAAATGCGGGATACGCTGCGCGAGGCGCTGACGACCGAGGAAAAGGGCCCGAAGATCATCGTCGCCTCCTCCGAGTGCATGCTGAACAAGCAGCGACGGGTGAAACCCCTGGCGGCGGCCGCCGCCAAACGCGGCGAGCGGATCGTGCGCGAGCGCTTCGGCGTCGATGAAGATGTCTGTTCCGGAGACCACGCCTGCATCCGACTGTCCGGTTGCCCATCGCTGTCGGTGAAACCGACCAGCGATCCGCTGAAGGATAATCCGGTCGCTGCCGTCGACAACAGTTGCGTCGGCTGCGGTCACTGCGGCGAGGTTGCGGACGCCGCCGTGCTGTGTCCCTCCTTCTATCGCGCCGACATCGTGTCCAACCCGACCGCGTTCGAGATGAGGCTCGACCGTCTCTGGCGGCGATTGATCGGCGCCTTGCAGCGCTGGCGGGCGGGACGGCGCGTCACGTTTGAGCAGGAGGCGGCATGAACGTCTCCGTCGCACCCTCCTCCATCGGCCTCAGCCAGGCGCGCCCGATCAGCGTCGCGGTGCTCGCGATGGGCGGCCAGGGCGGCGGCGTGCTGGTCGACTGGATCGTTGCGCTCGCCGAGCGCCGCGGTTGGTATGCGCAGTCGACGTCGGTGCCTGGCGTCGCGCAGCGTACCGGCGCCACCATCTACTACATCGAGATGATCGCACCCGATGCGAGCAAGCCCGAGCGGCACCCTGTGCTGTCGCTGATGCCGGCGCCAGGCAAGGTCGATGTCGTCATCGGCGCCGAGCTGATGGAAGCCGGCCGCGCCATCCTGCGCGGACTGGTCTCGCCCGACCGAACGCTCTTGATCGGCTCGTCACACCGCTCTCTGGCCGTGATCGAGAAGACCGCGCCCGGTGACGGCACCGCAGATGCGGCGCAGGTTTACGAGGCCGCGAATGTCGCAGCCAATCGCTTCATCGCATTCGACATGGCCGAGATTGCCGATGCCACCGGCAGCGTGGTCTCCGCCGTGCTGTTCGGTGCACTGGCGGGCTCAGCCGCCCTGCCCTTCGCGATCGAGGATTTTGAAGCCACGATCCGAGCCGCGGGTGTCGGTGTCGATGCCAGCCTGCGCGCCTTCGCCGCCGGCCGCGAGCGCGGCGCCGCCGCGCTCAAGCAGGACCCGAAGGTCAAGCCCGCGGCAAAGCCGGCACCCGCAAAGCGCTTTCCGAGGCTCGAGCCGATCGGCCATGCTGACTACGACGCGCTGGTCGCGCGGGCACGGAAGCTGCCCGCCGAGCTGCATGGCATCGTTGCGGCCGGCCTGCAACGCGTCGTCGATTTCCAGGACGTCGCCTACGGCAACGAGTACCTTGATCGATTAGAAGCCCTGCCGCGCGATGCGACCGGCCTGTTGCAGGCCTTTGCCAAGTATCTCGCGGTCGCGATGGCCTATGACGACGTCATTCGCGTCGCCGATCTCAAGACGCGCGCAGGAAGGTTCAACCGGGTGCGTCGCGAGGTACGAGCCGGCGACGATCAAGTCCTCGCCATCACCGAGTTCTTTCATCCGCGGATCGAAGAAATGGCCGGGCTCTTGCCGCAGCGGCTTGGCGAGAGGCTGGAGCGCAGCAAACACCTCGCCCGGCTCATCGACCGTGGACGCAAGCTCCGCACCAGCGCGCCGCCGTCTTTCCTGCTTTTGTACTGCGTTGCCGGCCTGCGCCGCTTCCGCCGCGGCACGCTGCGGCACGCCCGCGAGATGCGCCATCTCGACGCGTGGGCGCAGCGCGTGCACAGATTCGCGGCAAGCGATCCCGCGCTTGCAACTGCCGTCTGTGAAGCCCGCCGTCTCGTCGGCGGCTATTCGGATACGCATACCCGCGGCGAATCCAAATTCGACAAGGTGATGCGCGCGTCCGAGCGCCTGGCCGGCCGGCGCGACGCCGCCGAATGGGTGCAGCGGCTGACTAGGGTCGCGCTGAAGGACGCTGATGGCGCCGAACTCGACGGCGCGCTGCGCACTGTCGAGACGCTGTTCGAGGACGCCTGAGAATGGATCACTTCGAAGTCGTGGTGTCGAAGACCGAGGCGCTCACGCCGCGCATTCGCGAATTCGTGCTCAAGCGCGCCAACGGCGCGCCGATGCCGGGCTGGGCGGCCGGCGCCCATATCGACATCCATCTGCCCGATGTCGGCCGGCGTTCCTATTCGCTGATCGAAACCGGCTCGCCGCGCGCGGCCGCCGAACACCCGACCAGCTATCGCATCGCCGTGCTGCTGGAAAGCAAGAGCCAGGGCGGCTCGACCTATATGCACGGTCTCAAGCTCGGCGATCGCCTGACGATCTCGCCGCCGGCAAACAACTTTCCTCTCGGCACCGCCGCAAGCGAAGTTGTGCTGGTCGCGGGCGGCATTGGCGTCACGCCACTGCTCACGATGGCCTGCGAGCTCAGCGTCGCGAAACGGCCGTTCTCGTTCTACTATGCCGGGCGCAGCCGCGCCGAGCTCGCTTTCCTCGGCGAGATCGAGCGGATCGCAGGCGCCAACGCGAGCATCCACGCCGACGACCAAGCCGGCCGCTTCTTCGATCTCGATGGCTTGATGACGCGGCTCGGCTCCGACGTACCGCTCTACCTCTGCGGACCGCTGCCGATGATCGAAGCAGCGATCGCGCTGGCCAAGCGGTTGAACTGGCCGCCAGGCCGGCTGCATTTCGAGATCTTCTCCGCGCCCGAGGAGAAATCCGGCGACGCCGGCTTCGAGGTCGAGCTGAGGAGCAGCGGCCGCGTCTATGAAATTCCCGCCGGCAAGACCATCCTCGACGTCCTGCTCGAGGCCGGCGAGGATCCGATACACGACTGCAAACGCGGCGATTGCGGGATTTGCCAGACCGCGGTGATCGAGGGCATCCCCGACCATCGCGACTACATCCTGAGCGACAGCGAGCGGGCGTCGAATAAGGTGATGCAAATCTGCATTTCGCGCGCGAAGACCAAGCGACTCGTGCTCGACCTGTGATGGAGGAACGCATGTCCCGGTATGCCGGCAACTCCGCGGCGATCCGCGCTCTGGTCCGCGACCAGGAAGTTCACCGCGATGTCTATGTCAGCGAAGAGGTGTTCCAGCTCGAGATGGAGCACATGTTCCCGAACAGTTGGGTCTATGTCGGCCACGACAGCCAGGTGCCCAACGCCGGCGACTATTTCGGCACGACGATCGGCACGCAGCCGGTTCTGATGGTTCGCCACACCGACGGCACGGTGCACGTGCTGTACAACCGCTGCCCCCACAAGGGCACGCGCATCACCTCAGAGACCTGTGGGAACACCGGAAAGTTCTTCCGCTGTCCCTATCATGCCTGGAGCTTCAAGACCGACGGCTCGCTGCTCGCGATCCCCCTGAAGAAGGGTTACGAGAACACCGGCTTTGAGCAGAGCCAGGCCGCGCGCGGCATGACGCCGGTGCGCCACGTCCGCAACTATCGCGGCTTCGTGTTCGCCAAGATCAACGACGGCGGCCTCGACTTCGAAGAGTTCTTCGGCGACAGCCTGTCCAGCTTCGACAACATGATCGACCGATCGCCGGTCGGGCAGCTCAAGGTCGCCGGCGGTGTGCTGCGCTACATGCACAACTGCAACTGGAAAATGCTGGTCGAGAACCAGACCGACACCTGTCACCCGATGGTGGCACACGAGTCATCCGCCGGAACCGTGGTCGAGGTCTGGAAGAAGGCGCCGCCCGGCACCAAGAAGCCGATGGCGGTCGAGATCATTGCTCCCTTCATGAGCCCGTACGAGTTCTTCGAGAACATGGGCATCCGGATCTGGGACAACGGCCACGGCCATACCGGCGTGCACCACTCGATCCACTCCGACTATTCGGCGGTGCCTGGCTATTTCGAGAAGATGACGGCGGCCTATGGCGAGGAGCGCGCAAAGCTGATCCTCGGTGAGAACAGGCACAACACGGTCTACTTCCCCAACATCATGATCAAGGGGCCGATCCAACTGTTGCGGCAATTCAAGCCGATCGCCGCCAACAAGACGCTGGTCGAGTCTTGGACGTTCCAGCTCGTCGATGCGCCCGACATGCTGCTCGAGCGCACGCTGATGTACAACCGCTTGATCAATGCCCCCACCTCCATCGTCGGCCACGACGATCTCGAAATGTACGAACGCGCACAGGAAGGCTTGCATTCGAACGGCAACGAATGGGTCAATCTTCAGCGCCTCTACAGCCCCGACGAAGCCCGCCAGACCAATGTGGCAGTCAACGGGACCAGTGAGTGGCCGATGCGCCACCAGTTCCGGGCCTGGACCAAGTTCATGACGATGGGGATGTGACCATGACGATCGTTGCCGAAGCCCCGCTCGTGAATGCCGAGCCCACCGATCGCGAACTGATCGACTTCGTGATACGCGAAGCGCGGCTGATCGATCAGCAGCGGTTCGACGAGTGGCTCGCCCTGTACGCCGATGATGCCTTCTACTGGATGCCGCTGGAATGGAATCAAACCGATCCACGGCTAACCTGCTCGCTGATGTATGAGGACAAGCTGTTGCTCTCGATCCGGGTCGAGCGGCTCAAGGGCGCGCGAACCTTCAGCCAAAAGCCGAAGAGCCGCTGCCATCACGTGCTGCAGACGCCGCAGGTCGATGCGCGCGACGTTGCCGCCAACCGCTACGTCACCTGGACCCCCATGCATTATATCGAGACCCGCATGGAGGAGCAGACGCTCTACGCCGCCTGGGCCACACACCATTTGAGCGTCGAAGACGGCAGGCTACGGATCAAGCTCAAGCGCGTCGATCTGATCAATTGCGATGCCGCCTTCGGCAACATCCAGCTCTTCATGTAGGGAACAATGAGCGTGGCCAACTACACGGCAATCGTGACCGGCGGCAATACCGGGATCGGGGCGGCGATCGCGCGTGATTTCCTTGCCGAGGGATATCGGGTGATCTCGCTGTCGCGCCGCAAGCCGGACTGGAGCCATCCGAAGCTCTCCTCGCACGAGGTCGACCTGCTCGATGCGGCGGCGACGCGCCAGGCGGCCGCGGCGATCGCCGCGACGGTTGCGATCACTCATGTCGTGCACAATGCGGGAGCGATCCGGGCCAAGCTGCTAGAAGAGGTCGAGGACGAGGACGTCGGCGCCTTGGCGCAACTGCATTTCGGCGCCGGAATTGCGCTGGCGCAGGCGGCATTGCCCAGCATGAAGCAGGCGCGCTTCGGGCGCATCGTGCTGCTGTCCTCCCGCGCGGCGCTCGGCGCTGTCACCCGCACGGTCTATTCGGCGACCAAGGCCGGTATCATCGGCATGGCGCGGACCTGGGCACTGGAGCTCGCCCCGTTCGGGATCACGGTCAATGTCGTAGCCCCTGGCCCGATCGGAGATACCGAGATGTTCGAGAGCGTGATGTCGCCGGAATCCGAACGCGCCAAGGCGCTGGCGCGCTCGATTCCGCTTGGCCGTCTCGGCAGATCCAGCGACGTTGCGCACGCCGTCCGTTTCTTCAGTTCACCAGATGCCGGCTTCATTACAGGGCAGACGCTCTATGTCTGCGGCGGGGCCAGCATCGGGTCGATCTCCATTTAGCTTCGGTGAGAACGCCAGCCATGGACGCCACGGTCAAACGAAAGGCCCGATCCCCGAAGAATGCGCGCCCGCCGCCGCTGCGGTCGATCGAGTCCGCGCACGAGTCCGATGGCGCGCATCTCGAGCTACGGATCTGGCTCCGACTGCTCGCCTGCGCAACCAGGATCGAAAAGGCGCTGAACGCGCGGCTGCGCAAGGAGTTCAACACCACGCTGGCCCGCTTTGACCTGCTGGCGCAGCTCGAACGCAAGCCCGAAGGTGCGACCATGTCCGAGGTCTCCGATCTCCTGATGGTCTCGAACGGCGCCATCACCGCGCTGGTGCAGAAGCTGGAAGCCGACGGCTTGATCCATCGCGAGGTCGATTCCGAGGATCGGCGCACCTTCCGCTTGCGCCTGTCGCAGGAGGGCGCAAAGGAATTCGGCCGCATGGCGCGTCGCCACGAGGAGTGGGTGATTGCTCTGATCGGAGAGCTGTCGCCCGTCGCGCAGTCCGATCTATTGCAACATCTGACCTTGCTCAAGCGCCGCCTCGACAAGCATACCTGACGACGACCCTGGCCACTTTCAACGGGTCGACGTCCCGCCGAGATTCCAGCCGCGGCCGTTTTCGCCGAACATTTCGTATCCGGTCGCCGTCACCGCGATCGTGTCTTCCAGCTTGATGAAGCCGCGCTCGGGATGCTTCATCGTGGTTTCGACGGAAATGACCATGCCAGGTTCGAGCGGGCGGCCGGCATCGGCCGCATCGTAGCGGACGGGACCCGAGGCGGTCAGCCGCGGCGCTTCGTGGCTGACAAGGCCCATGCCATGAGCCAGGAACTCGGTGTTGTTGCGCTGGCTCGTCCCCTCGAGCGCGCGTTCGGCTGCGGCGTAGATCACGCCGCCCATCGCGCCCGGTTTGATCACCGCGAAAGCCGCTTGCTGCACAGCGTCGATCTCGGCCAACAGGTCCCGCAACTCGGCATCCGGCTCGCCGAGCACAGCCATGCGGGCGAGGTCGCCGATATAGCCGTGATAATTCCCGCCTGAATCAAGCGAGAGCACGTCGCCCTCTTCCCAGCGCTGCTCCGACGGCGCGCGGTTGTGGCTCCTGCCTGCGGCCAGCAGGCAATATTCAAAGGTCAGCCCACGCTTCACCTCGGCGACCCGTAGTGCTTCGAACAACTGCCGCTTGGTGACGCCCGGGCCGTGGTGGGCAATCACATCGAGCATGGCTTCGGTTACGAGTTCGGAGGCGGCGCGCAGCTTGGCGAGTTCGGCGGGCGTCTTCACGGCGCGCAGCCGCTCCAGCGCATACAGCGCGTCCTTGATCTCGCTATTGGGAAACGCGTCCTGCAGCGCCTTGCCCGCATCCATCGGCAGGAAGGCCGTCTCGACGCCGATGCGCTTGGCGGGCACGCCGCTGGCGCGAACCATTTGAACGGCGGTCGCGATCGCATCCAGACTGCCGTGGCCGGAGGTCTTGAGCGTCGGCACCCAGGGACGCACCACCTCCCGCTGATGCGTCTCCAGCCCGTGGCCGACATAGCCGGCCTTGTCAGGCGCACCCTTGGCGTAGATCATCACGGGCAGATAGCGGCTGATGCCGAGCGCATCCATGTAATCGAAGAAGATCGCCCGCTCGACATCGAGCATGTATTGCACATTGTGTTTGGACGTGACGAGCAGCACGTCGAGGCCCGCCTCCTCCATCAGCCGGTCAAGCTTGTCCGTATCGAATGGGATTGCCTGGGAGCCCTGTCCAGTCTGAACGCTGTCCTGCATGACATACTTCCCTGTCTTCCGTGTTTGTCGTGACGGCGCCTTGGCAAAAGCTATGACGGCGTCGGCCGCACCGCAACGCCGACCTCTGCCTCGCGGCCGGGACGGGCGACACCTGTTCCCGCACCTTCATCAGGTTGCGACGCCTCTAACGCGAGCGGGCGGCCATGGGTTTCGACACCAAGCAACGTGAAAGCGAGCCCGATCGCCAGCCCGCAGGCTGCAAGGAACAGGAACGCCGGCGTTACGGCATCGATGGTCGCCTTGGGCGTGATCAGATTCGAGGTGCCGGCAATCAAGGCGAGGCACAAGGGACCCGCGATCTTGCCGACGCCATTGGCGGCCTGCGCGAGCCCGACGCCGCGCGCACTGAGGCGGACGGGAAAGATTTCGGCCGAGTAAGGCGCGATGTTGGAGAAGCCGCCGTCAAAGAACAGCGCTGCCGGGATCAGGAGCACCACGAAGGCAGGATAACCGAACAGCGTCCGGTCGAAGAACAGTCCGGCTGCACCGAGCGACAATGCGATGCCATAGCCCATGATCTCGCCACAGCGCCGGCGGCCGATCCGCTGCGCCAGCACGGAAAAGACGGCACGCCCGATCATGCCGGTGAGCGAGACGATCACGAATAAATGAGCTACCTCGACGGCCGAAACACCCATCAGCAGTGCGACGATCGTTGGCCCCCACAGAAACACGCCGTAATTCGCCGTGCTGGCGCCGAACCAGACGATCAGTGTCAACCAAACCCGTCTCGGTTCCTGTAGCAACTCCGCAAAGCCCGCACTTTGCGCTTTGGCGGTTATCTCGATCGCCGGTGACGACGGCAACGCTTCCGGCGCGACGCGCAGCGCGCGTGCGACGATCCGGCGCGCCTCCGCATCGCGGCCGCGCGACACCAGCCAGCGCACGGATTCCGGCATGATCAGCCCAATCAAGAGCGCCGGCAGTAAGGGCAGGAAACCAAGCGCGGCAAGGCCACGCCAGCCGATCTGGTCCAGCAGGGTCGCGGCCGACAGCGACGCGGCAAGGATGCCGAGCGAGACCGGGATGACGGTCGCGCTGGTGACCAGGGTGCGGTGGCGCGTCGGCGTATACTCCACGATCAACGGCACGGCGACCGAGGCTGCGGCGCCGACGCCAAAGCCGACGAAGAAGCGCAGCACGGCGAACGCGATCCATGCCCCGTCCGGTATCAGCGAGACAGAGCCCGCGCTCAACGCGCAGAGCGTGACACCGGCAACCAGAAGCACCTTGCGGCCGAACCGGTCGGCAAGCGCGCCCCACGCCAGCGATCCCATGATTGCACCGATCCCTGCGCTGAGCAGGATCAACGAGGTCTGCCCGAAAGTGAGCTGCCATTGCGGCGCCAGCACCGCAACCAGGAAGCCGACGACGAAATAGTCGAAGTAGTCGAACACGCTGGTCGAGATGCCGAGCGCGATGCTGATCCAGTAGCGGGCGTCGAGCCGCGCTCCGTCATAGGCTGTGACGAGATCCTCCCCTTCCTTCGCCATGGTCGTCCTCCTCCACGATTTGCTTTAGTTATCGTTTTGCAGAAAGGCTCTCACGTGCGCCGCCATCGTCGCCGGATCCTGAATCGTGCCAACATGGCCGACGCCTTCGACAATGGCGCTGCGCGCGCCCGGAATCTCTCGCGCCAGCGACAGCGTGTGCGCGGGCGGAATCAGGCGGTCCTCGCTTCCCGCCAACACCAGCGTCGGCGCCTTGACGGCACCGAGCGAGATCTCGATCGGCTGTGCCAGCACCGCACCGCGACGTTCTCTTTGTCCGGCGTCACGCTTGTTGCCCGCGAAGAGGGAGAGCGCATCCGGATGAGCCGCAATGTAGCCTGGCGTGAAGAAATATTCGGCGAAGGCCGGCAGACTCTCCGGCAGACGTGCGCGCAGCTCGGCAAACCTCGGAAAGCCTTCCGGGTTGATCGAGGCGACGGGCACACCAACGCGGAAGGTCGAGGCGAGTATCAGGCGATCAATGCGTGCGGGGTGACGAACGGCTGCCACCTGCGCGATGGCGCCGCCGAAGGAGGTGCCGAACACATGTGCGCGCGCATAGCCGAGCACTGCGACCAGCGCGGCGAGGTCGTCGGCAAGCTCACCCAGGCCATAAGGCTCCGGCGGGTTGCGCGTAGCACCGGAATCGCGCTGGTCATAGGCGATGACGGTGAAATGCGGCGCAAGCACCGCCGCAAACGCGTCGAACATGGAATGATCGGCCTCCGCGCCATGCAGCAGGAATAGCGGTGGCCCCTCGCCGCGGCGCTTGAAGCTGATCGAGATGCCGTTGGCTTCAACTGTCTCCATGGCTAGTGCAACACGGATTGCAGAGCGCCGGCGAGCTCGCGTGCGGGATCCTGCGGGATGTAGGGCATGCGCCAGGCCACATGACCGTCCGGCCGGACCAGCGCGGCGCCGCGCAGGCCCATCTGGATGCCGTCCGATTGATGCGCGTTCGGGAGTTGCTGCAGGTTGAGCGGGATGCCAAGCCTGTCGGAAACCGCGCGGCCGGCCTCCAGCCAGTCGCCGCCTTGCGGGCCGGTGACGACAGTGAACTCCTTGTCGAACCAGTCGAGCGTCGAGCGCTTGCGCGCCATGTCCAGCCACAAATGCGGAAAGCGTCCGCCCGGGCGGTCCGATGGGAAATAGGTCCGGGTCAGGTGGCCGCCGCGTGGCGTGCCGTCGGGGATCACGGCGCCCTCCTCGTAGGAGAAGCCGAGCGCCTGGCCGATCGAGTGCAGATGGTTGTCGAGGTCATTGACCCAGAAGCGGATGCGGTCCTCATTGCCGGAACGCACGGCCTCGTCGAGACGGCGGAATCGGATCATGTTGCCGTAACTAAAATCAGCGTTCGACTGCGCGACCGGCCGGCGCTCGACGTCATAGCTCTCGAGCAGCCGCTCCGAGGCCGCCCCGCGCAACACATAGGCGAGCTTCCAGGCGAGGTTATGTGCGTCCTGCACGCCCGAGTTCAGCCCGAAGCCGCCGGTCGGCGGAAAGCGATGCGCGGCGTCGCCGACCACGAACACGCGGCCCTTGCGGAACTGCGCGGCAACCTGCTTGCTCATCCGCCAGATCGAGCGGTTGAGCAGCGTCACGTCGAGGTCGGGGACGCCGGCGTGGGTCCGGATGATCTCGATGGTCTCGGCATCCGTCCACGGCCGCGGCCGCTCATCCTTCTCCTCGCCGATCTGGATCACCGACAACCAACGGTCGCGGCCGTTGGTGTTGAGAATGCCGGCTCGCCGCGGCATGCCCGGCTTGTCGCTATAGACCTGATAACCGGCGGCCTCGCGCGTGATCGGAAAACGCGAGAGGTCGCCGCGCCAATATTCGTTCAACATCACCGCAAGCGTCGCCGGGCCCACCATGTCGATGCCGGCGCGGCGCCGGGTCTGGCTGCCGGCACCGTCGCAGGCAAGAAGATATCTGGCGTGCCAACGCTCGCTGCGACCGGTCTCCACCGAGCGGATCTCGCAGACAACGCCGTCTTCGGCCTCCTCGAAGCCAACGAATTCGGTCGAGAAATGCACCTGCACGAGGTTCGAATGCTCGATGACCTTGTAGATCTCCTCCTCGACCGCATCCTGCGCGACCAGCGATTTCCACGCCGGGGTCTGGCCGAGATTGGGCTCAGGCCGCGAGCGGCTGATCTCGCGGCCGGCGATGCTTTCAACCTGCACGAACATGTCGGACGAATCCTGCAAGCCACGATCGCGGATCGCCTGCTCAATGCCCCATTGGCGGAAAATCTCCATGGTGCGGACCCAGCAGCCGCGCGACTTCGGGTGATCGGTTGTGGTCGGGCTCTTCTCGACGATGATGGCGTCGATGCCGAAGCGGTCGAGCAGCAGCCCCATCGCGAGCCCAACCGGTCCGCCACCGACGATCATGATCGATGTCCGGCGCGGCGTCTCGACAGACGTGCCCATGTGCGTTTCCTTCCCGTTGCGCGTTGTTGGCCCACAGGATGCGCTGCTTTTGACATCTCGCAAGAATATGTTTGATATGCTCTCCATCTCATTCCGAGATGGAGGCGGCGATGGACCTGCGTCAGCTTCGCTATTTCATCGGTGTCGCCGAGCGCGGCGGCTTTGGCGCCGCCGCCAGCGCGCTGAACGTGGCGCAGTCCGCGCTCAGCCGTCATGTCAAGGAGTTGGAAATTGAGCTGGGCGGCGCGCTGCTCACGCGCACCGCGCGCGGTGTCGCAGTGACGGAGTCCGGCAAGGTGCTGCTGGAGCGCGGGCGGTGGCTGCTCGGCTTGGTCGACGACGTCAAGGCGGAAGTGCGCACCGAGAACCGCGAGCCGAGCGGCACCGTGCGGCTGGGCGCGCCGTCGAGCGTTGCGGAGATCTTCTACCCGCCACTTGCCCGCCTCGTTGCCGATCGCTTTCCCCGGGTCCAGCTCGAACTCGGCGAAGCTCTGACCGAGCTTGCCTGCGACCGCCTGCTGCGCGGCCAGCTCGATCTCGCGATCGTCACGGCGCCGCAACCGAACGACCATCTAGCCTATGAGACGCTGGTGGTGGAGCAGGTGTTTCTGATCGGCCCGCCACGCGATCCCCCGCTCAAGCGCGGCAGGATGACAGTCAATGACGTGAAGCGCCTGCCGCGTGCCATCCTCCCGTTGAGCCGCACGCCGTTCCCCGCGGAAGTCCCCTCGTTCGTGCGGGTGGAGAGCAGCACGCCGATGAAACGCATCGTCGCGTCCGGTCTTGGCTACGCACTATTGCCGTACTCCGGCATCTCCCAGGAGATTGCCGCCGGTCAGCTCTCCGCGGCGCTTTTGCCCTGGATGCGCGCCGAACGGGTGCTCGCTCTGCCGCGCGGCCGCCCCATCAGCAGAGCAACGCGCGAAACTACGACCCTGCTCAAGGAAATCTGCGGCGACCTGATCCGGGATGGAGTCATCCGGACTGCGCAGCGCGCGATCGCGCGCAAGAGGACGACCTGATGGGCCGTCCCCGAAGCGACGCATCCCGTCGGTCGCAGCAACCGGGCTAGTCCCGAAGGCTCTGGATGCCTGTCGGCGCGCGGAGCGGCGATAACGCAAAAATCCAGAGCGCCGGTTCTGATGCGATCAAAACCGACGCTCCAGTATCGAAGCGGTCGATGCTCTACTTGCCTTTCCAGTTCGGTGCGCGCTTTTCCGCAAAAGCAGCCGCTGTCCAATTCAGCGCGGTGCCATCCGGATGGCGCCGTCCAGCCGGACGTCCTCGCCGTTGAAATAACCGTTCTCGATCATCGTGAGGGCGAGATGCGCGTACTCGTGGGCGCGGCCAAGCCGCTTGGGGAACGGCACGGAAGCGCGTAGTCCGGCCTTCACATTCTCCGGCGCACGCGCCAGCAAGGGCGTGTCGAAGATGCCGGGCAGGATGGTGTTCACGCGGATGTTCTCGCCGGACAGGTCGCGAGCAATCGGAAGGGTCATGCCCACGACCCCGGCCTTTGACGCCGTATAGGCAACCTGCCCCATCTGCCCGTCTTCCGCCGCGACCGAAGCCGTGTTCACGATCACGCCGCGGTCACCATCCTCCTGGGGTGGCAGGCTCAGCATGCCCGCGGCGGACTTGGTGATGCAGCGGAATGTCCCGACCAGATTGACCTCGATGATCCGGTAGAAATTATCCAACGGATATTCCCGGATCGAACCATCCTCTTTCGAGCGGCTTGCCGTCTTGGTCGCGCCGCCGCCGACGCCTGCGCAATTCACCAGGATGCGCTCCTGGCCGTGAGCCGCGCGGGCCTTGGCGAAGCCGGCCACGACGGACTCTTCGTTTGCGACATTCACCTCGCAATAGATGCCGCCAATTTCCTTGGCGACTGCTTCGCCAAGTTCGCGATTGAGATCGAACAGCGCGACCTTGACGCCCTTGGCGGCAAGCGCGCGCGCCGTCGCGGCGCCAAGACCCGAGGCTCCGCCCGTGACAACGGCAGCGACCGAGGAATCGAGCTTCATTGCAGTATCCTTTCGAGGTCAGATGCGTTCGATGATGATGGCGGGCGCCATTCCGCCGGCGGCACACATGGTGACAAGGCCGTAGCGTCCGCCGCTGCGCTCGAGCTCGTCGAGCGCGGTGCCGATCAGGATCGATCCGGTCGCGCCGATAGGATGGCCGAGCGCGATGGCACCGCCGTTGATGTTGACCTTTGCCCGATCCAGCTCGAGATCGCGAATGAACTTCTCGGCGACCACCGCGAAGGCCTCGTTGATCTCCCAGACATCGATGTCGTCCTTGGTCAGGCCGGCCTTGGCGAGAACCTTCTTTGCCGCAGGAACGGGAGCGTTCAGCATCAGCGTCGGGTCGTCACCCTGATTGGCATAGGCCACGATCCGGCCGCGCGGCTTGAGACCGTGTTTCTCGGCATATTGCTTTGAGGTGATCAGGACGGCGGCTGCGCCGTCCACCACGCCGGAGCTGTTGCCGGCGTGATGCACGCCCTTCCACTCGAGGCCCGGATAGCGGCGCTGGATCTGCTTCTTGAATGTCGTGCCGTTGCCGAGATCGAAATCGGCAAGCTGCTCGAAGCTGGGCTTCAGCGCGGCGAGTCCTTCGGCCGTCGTCTCAGGGCGTGGAAACTCCTCGCGATTGAGGGCGACGCTGCCGTCGTCGTTGTAGACCGGGACCACCGACTTGGCGAAGCGGCCTTCATCGATTGCCCTCTTGGCCCGCTGCTGGCTGACCAGCGCCAACGCATCGCAGGCCTCCCGGCTGATGCCCTCGCGGGTGGCAATGGCGTCGCCGCATACGCCCTGGTGAGACTGCGGGTGAATGGCGTCAAGCGCCGCGTTGCCCGCGCCCATCATCCGCGCCGGCTGTCCCGCCTTGGACCGCTCCGCTGCCAGAGTCTGTTGATAGCTCATCATCTCGGTGCCGCCCGCGATGACGCAATCCTCCATTCCCGACATCACCGAAGCAGCCGCAAGGTTCACCGATGTGATGCCGCCGCCGCAGAAGCGATCCAGCGTCGTCCCGCTGGCATTGATGTCGTAGCCGGCCGCAAGTGCCGACATCCGTCCAAGATCACCGCCCTGCTTGCCCTCCTGGGTCGATGTCGACCAGATGATGTCATCGACCGTCGACGTATCGAGCTTGTTGCGATCCTTGAGCGCCTTGAGCACCGTCGCGGCCAAATGCTGCGGGTGCAGATGCGACAGCGCTCCCTTGCCCGGCTTGCCGATGCCTCGTGGCGTGCGAACGGCGTCAATGATGTATGCTTCGGACATACGTTCCCCTTGGTTTCGAATGTTATTGTTTCATTGAGTAGTGACGATGGTTCTGACCATACGATGCGTCGGTCCACGCTGGACCAGCGCTGCGCTGATCTTCAAAATGCTCAAAGCGCGAGTTGATCCCTCGCCACATGGGCGCTCGCGCTGCCGTGGAGCTCCTGCTCTTCGATACAAACCGCCTTGTCGCAGCTTTCCGCAAACAGCGAGGTGCCGAGCGCGATGGCATGGGGGCCCAGAGCATATTTCTGCTCTTGCGGCAGGTAGATCAGTTGGCCGATCCGGGTGAGGGTCAACATGAGGCGAGAGACCGTCGACCGAGGAAGGCCGCATCGGTCGGCGATTTCCCGATTGCCCAGGCGCATGCTTCGACCTTCGAAACAGCGCAAGATGTCGAATGCGCGCGATACGACCTGTATCACTTGCCTGTCTTCCGCGCCGGTCGAAGACCCGTCGTGCGCCATCAGTTTCTCAGATCGACGTCCCATCGCTTACGCTCCCAAACAACCCAGTCCCACTTTTGTACGCGTGAACGGATTCCATCCCGGTTGGTGCAAGCCCGCCGCTTGACCTTGATTTCACCTGGTTGAAGACCCGGTTCTCACGGGCTCCATCCACACCGGACTCGAAGCGGCCGAGAGCGGCTTTGTCAGACCAGCTTCTTTGCCGATGCGTTCATTCTCAGGGCTTGCGCCGAGCCTTAATTAGTTGATTAATTAGTTAATCAGGTGATTAAAGTGGCCGGCGTCCCGTGTCAACTGCACTTGCAGCAGACCCGACACGCCCCGGCCGGGGGTCTGTCACCCGGTTGCCTCGCTCGGGCACGGCTTGTCAGATCAACGCTTGGGTTCCCATCGCGGATGACATCTCTCGCGGCGCTAAATGGGCGACCGAACCGGTCGCCCCGACCGGCGGAACCGTGTCCATTCAGCACATCAATGGGAAGCCAGCGATCGCTCGACGAAGGTCGGCCATCCGGGCATGGATCAGGCTTGGTGGGAAGCACGACGTGATCAGGGAGCGAAAGGCCGCCATTGGACGGTCTTCGCTTCTCATCAGGATCCGCGTTGCATTGGCCAGGTCACGCCGCCGCCGATCCGGCGGGCATCGTTGCCCGCAACCGGGACTCAAGCGTGGCCACGGTCGAGAGCAGTTTGGCTCTGCGCTCCCTGAGGTGCTTCGCGAGCGTAGGGTACGTACAGCTTGTCTCATCGCGAACGCGGGAACGCTGCTCCTCTTCCGCGATGTCGGAGCTGAGGAGCTGGATTCTCCAGTTAAGGTCCGCGATCAACGCTTGTAGCGATAAGGCACTCTTCGTTCCGTAATCGGACGGCTGCTTCATGACGATTGCCTCATGGTGAAGCAACCCCTCGCGGGTTGCCAGATAGGTCAATCAAACAGCAAGAGCGATGCCATGCTTGCGACCAGCGTCGCATTGCTGCGGAATCCGAAGCCGCGCAGCAACGGCACTCCAGCATTCAATGGCGTGTCATATTTTTTTCGTCCTGCTGTAGTCGGGCTCTGAAACAGTCGGCGCGCTGGGGCAAATCGCCGCAGAAATCCCCTTCGATTTGTCTTTGAGGACCCACAGGGAGAAACCTCCAATGCACTTGTCCAAAACGCTCGGACTGGTCTCTGTTCTCGCGCTGTCGCTGATGGGCGCGGGCGCTGTTGCCGAAGACGACCACGGCCGCTCTGACAACTCAAATTTCGGCCACGACCACGACCACGACCGTGATGGCCACCATCACGTGCATACGGCGACGCCGATCAAGCACCTCGTCGTGATCTTTCAGGAAAACGTTTCCTTTGACCACTATTTCGGCACCTACCCGAACGCGGAGAACCGCCAGGGCGAAACGCCTTTCCATGCAAAGCCGTTCACCCCGGTGGTCAACGGCCTGAAGACGCCGCTTGACGTCAATCACGGTTTTTCAGCGCTCAAGGGCGTCGATCTGCTCGCTCATAATCCCAACAGTAATCCGAGCGCTCCGGTTGCCCCCAACAACAAGGTCCAGAACGGCGCCGGCGCCTCCAATCCGTTCCGCCTCGCACCGGGACAGGCGCTCACGGCCGATCAAGGCCATAATGAAGCGCCCGAAGAGAGCGCCTACAACAACGGTCATATGGACGGCTTCCCGGCCTTCACCGGCACCGCGGGTCCGCCGCCGGCCGGCATCGGCACCAAGGCGCTGGTGATGGGCTACTATGACGGCAACACGGTCACAGCGTTGTGGAATTACGCCCAGCACTTCGCGATGAACGACAACAGCTACTCGTCGCAATTCGGTCCGTCGACGCCGGGCGCGCTGAATCTCATCTCGGGCCAGACCAACGGTCTCTCGGCGACGATGAATGTGATCAACGGCTCGGGCACGTTGCTGCACACAACTCATGAAGCCTTCGGCGACGCCAGCCACACGACGAGCAACATCACCCTGATCGGCGACGCCGACCCGATCGGCGACGTCTGCTCCAATCCGACCGGAGACCAGGTGACGCTGGGCGGCCGCAATATCGGTGACTTGCTCAACGACAAGGGCATCACCTGGGGTGCATTCATGGGCGGCTTCGACCTCACCGTCGTCAACGCCAACAAGACGACCGGTTGCCAGCGCGAGACCGATCCGACCGCGCCCGGCACGCCTGCGTTCACGTCGGCTGACTACATTCCGCACCACGCCTGGTTCCAGTACTACGCCTCGACCCGGAATCCGCAACACACCCGGCCAAGCTCGGTCGAAGCCATCGGCCACAGCTTCATCCCCGGGACCAAGACGCCGGAGCCCGCCAATCACCAGTACGACAGCAATGATTTCTTTGCTGCGCTCAAGGCCCACAACCTGCCTTCGGTCAGCTTCCTGAAGGCCCCCGCCTACCAGGACGGGCATGCCGGCTATTCCGATCCGCTCGATGAGCAGAATTTCATCGTCAGCGTGATCAATGCGGTGCAGCAGAGCCGCGATTGGGAAGATACCGCCATCATCATCGCCTACGACGACTCCGATGGTTGGTATGATCACCAGATGCCCCCGATCGTGAACACCTCGGCGAGCCCGACCGTCGACACGCTGAACGGCCCCGGCGTTTGCAACACCAGCAACGGCTTCCAGCAGGGCCGCCAGACTCCGAGCCAGCCGCTCAACGGCAACTTCGGCCAGCCGGCCTGGGGCCGCTGCGGTTACGGCACCCGCCAACCGCTGCTTGTGATCTCGCCGTTTGCCAAGCGCAACTACGTCGATCACACGCTGACGGATCAATCGTCGGTCCTGCGCTTCATCGAGGACAACTGGCTCAACCGCGAGCGCATCCAGCCCGGCGGATCGTTCGACACCATCGCAGGTCCGATCGACAACATGTTCGACTTCGACCGTCGCGACGAGGACTATCCGCGCAAGCTGATCCTCAACCCCAGCAACGGTGCCGTGGCGTATCTCGGGCATTGATGCTCGAGACCCGGTCGCTGGGCATGCACGAGCACGTCCCCGGCATCGAGCCGGGGACGTGCTGTTTTGAGGACGCCGGCTGCTCACGCTTCGGTCCTGCGGCCGTCCGCATGACATGTTGACTACGCGCGAGCCGGACCCGGCTCGCACGAATACGCTATGTGGCTTATGAACGGCACGGAATCAGGATCGCGCGATCCTGTCCCTCGGTTCACCTGCCCTCAGGGGAAATGTCCATTCCCATCACTGCGGCTTCTGGTGATGTTCGAGCGCCTGTCTTAGCGCCGCATAGTGCGCGTCATGGACCTTCGGGTTGAACAGCGACCATTGCTCGGCATTATAGAGCAGCGTCGGAACCTCGATCTTCATCTTGCCGCGATAGAGCTCGTAGTCTGCGGCCGCATCGTCGAAGCGTCCGTCAGCAGCCGCCATGTCGATGCGTCGCAGCGTCAGAACCTGCTCCTTGAGCGCCTGACGCACCAGCATGCGCTCGCTCAATCCATCGGGCGTCAGGCTGGTGTCCTTGCGATCGGGATATTGCTCGGTGAGATCGCGCAGCTCGGCGCCGATCGTGTCGACAGCAAGAGCGATCACGTCCCTGTCGTGGTTCGCGATCGCCGTACCCAACACACTCGCGAAGTCGTTGAGCTCCTTGGTCGTCGCGACATAGCCTTCATACTCGTTGGGTGATATGCCGGCGCCGACAGCCTGCAGGTAGATCACGAGGTCCTGCCGCTCCGCGTCCGACAGGCCGAGGTCGAAGCTGCGGTTGAAGAACGCGACCACCTGATCATAGCTGTCGAAACGACCGTCATGGAAGTAAGGCGCGTTGTAATTGGCGTTCAGCAATGTCGGCGTCTTGAACAGGCCACCGGAGCCAACGTCGTGCTGCTGGTGATCGACGAATGCCGCCGAGGGAACGTGGCAACCGGCGCAACTGAGCTGCGGGTTGTGCGGAAACGGCTTGAAGAACAACGCTTCGCCGCGCTGCTCGCTATCCATCGCCAGCGGGCCGAGCCGTCCGCCCGGAGCGAGATTCGGATTGGCCAGGAAATCGATGTCCTGAATGTAGGCGACCATGGCGTCAAGTAGCGTCGACGACGGCTCGGGGCCGGCAAACTCGTTGACGATCACGTTGTGGACGAAGTCGCGCAGCGAAGCCATGCGGCCGTCATGGCCATAGGGGCCGAGAAACCGCGCGCCGCGGAGACTTGGGATCCGAACGGGATCGAACACCAGATTGTCGGCCTTTGGATTGAACAGCGGCCCGGTGGTGTCAAAGGTGCCGGGATGGCCGGACATCTTCGGCATGTAGAATTTCGGGTTGGCAGCGCCGTTCACGTGGCAGGTCCCGCAACTCATTCCGGCCTGCCGCGCTACCCCACCCAAGACACTCGGCGAGTTGAAGGCGAGATCGCCGAGATTGACCAGATAGGATTTATGGCCGCGATTGAGTTCACTGTGGAACGCCTCGCGCGGCTTGATCAGCGCATCCTCATTGAACTCGGTGGTGACGGGCAGCAGCGTCTGCCGTCCATCGAGCGGAAATGCCGCGAGCCTGTCGGCCGCAAGCACGACACAACCGAGCATGGCGAATGCCCAAACGCCTTTCTTTGCCATTTCGGGAGATTCTCCAGCGATGCGGGACGCGTGTCACACGCTTGCAAATATTGTCGAGTTCCTTTGCCGATTTGTGACGGCCGACCACGCTGCGGTCACATCAAGGCCGCGGCTCGGGTTTCTGGTCGGCAACCCACACGTCGCTCTGCTTGATCTGTTCGATCAGCGCCTCCGGGCTGAACTTCCGAGCACGCGGCGGTAGCTCAAAGGATGCAGCCGACTGCGGTTCATCCCTGATATTCTCAACCGAAATCACCGTCCCGTCCTCGCTCTTGATCCGCAGCGGAAACCTTCGCTCGCGGTCAATCCAGCCGAGAAGCGCCGGCCCGGCGACGGGAGCGGCGCGGACCATGGTCGTGTTGCGGCCCTGAATCACATCCTCCCCTGTCCGCTCGCAGCGCCACTCGCCACCCTCTTCCAGTCCGGCGAGACGCGCCATCGACTGCCATTGCCGGCAAGGGTCATCCGGATCGACGGGCACCAGTAGCCGGGTGAACTGGCTCGACTGCCGGGCCTCCATATAGATCCGTGCGACGGGCCGAACGAACCAGGCCACCGGCTTTGCCGCGTCGACCAGAAAGAAGCCGTCGGCAAACTCCGGCGTCTCGATCCTGATCTTGCTGCCGAGAACGTTGAGCCGTCCCGCCGGCGACGACACGGCGCCACGTTGCACGACAATATCGGCGGAGAATTGTTGCGCCTGTGCCGCAACCGCACTGGCGACAAGAGCGACGCCAAACGCGGCGATGCGGGATCGCATCATTCGGCGCAGACCGGCCGGAATCACGTCCTTCATCATCATCTTCAACCAATGGACGACGCCGACCGAACCGCAAGGTTCGATCGGCATCGGTCGTGGGCCCGATGTCAGAGCCGATCACTCGAGGTAGGAGATATCCACCGGCTTGTCGAAGTCGAACGCATCGAACAGATCAGCGAGCGCCGGGCTGTTGGTCGGCACATAGTGATTGCCCTTCGTGTACGTTGGGTTCGGCAGGTTGTCGCGGCTTCGGTTCGTGAGCGGCTTGAGGTTCCAGTTGCGCTCGATGAACTTCAGCAGCGACACGTGGTCACCGTAGTTGTGGTAGACCTTACCGCCGGTCGAATACGGCGACAGGATCAGGATCGGCATGCGCGCGCCATCGCCGAAGAAGTCGATCGACTGGATGTAACCGGAATCCCAGTAGCCGCCGGCTTCGTCCCAGGTGATAAACACCGCCGTTTCCGCCTTCAGCTTCGGATTGGCTTCGAGCGCACCGAGGATGTTGGCGACATAGGCCTCGAACAGATCAACCTTCGAGCTCTGCGGATGACCGTCGAGCAGGCCATCCGGCTTGCCGAACGCCACAGAAGGCAGCTCGTTGTTCTGGATCGCGGTGATCAGATCGGAGGTGTCCTTGATATGCGCCGCGCGGACCGTCGGGTCGGCCATGATCGAGGTCGCGTACTGGAACGGGTTGCAGATCTGACAATAGGCCACGCCGAGCGCGTGGGCCGGATCGGCAAGTGCCGCACCGTTCAGGTCCGGGCTGGTCGCATTCTTGGCCACTGCCTCATTCGAGAGAACCACGGCGTCGTTATACGCACCGCCATAGTAGGCCCACGAGATCTTCTTCTCGATCAACGCGTCGCCGATCGTTCTGACCGACGATGGCGGCAGGCTCTTGCCACCCGAGAGCGCGCCGTTCGGTAGATAGCCGGGGTTGGTATTGTTGAGCATATAGTAGTGGTTCGGCTTGCAGTTCGGCTCCGCGGCGTATGGCAGCGCCTCGAGGTAGCTGACGATCGGCTTCACGCCCGGCTGGCTGAAATCGCCGCAATTGCTGAAATTGCCGTCGACCGTGTACTTGTTGACGGTGCCCGCGGCGGGATTCGGATTGGCGATCAGGTTCGCGGGCGGCGTGACCGGGTTACCCTGGCCGTCGCTCCAGAAACCCGCATCACCGGTGCCGAGCATGAAGTGATTGGCGCCGGTGCCACCGTGGAACGACTGATGGAAGTTGTCACCCAGGGTGAAGCGGTCCGCCAGCATCTTCAGGATCGGGACCTGTCCCTGCTCGACGTTGTAGAAGCCCATCTCGTTGCCCTGGCTCTTGTTGGTCGCCGAGTAGGTCGCCATGACGAACGGAAACAGGTCGCTCAAGCAACCAGAATTGTTGCTCTTCGACGCGGTGGCCGCGCTGCAATCCTCCTGCTGCCAGTCCTGGTAGAAGCGGTGGGTCGTGTCACCGGTGTAGTCGTCGTCGGTGATATTCGCACCCTGCAGCAGGAACGGCCCGGCGAGGCTGCCCGCACCGGGAACGCGCGTATCGAGGGCGCCCGTCGGCAAACCGGTGGGACCGGTCGTCAGGATGTCGAGGTCGCTCGGATCCATATCCCTCTCGACGCCAGCTTCCGCAACTGTCTTGAACGGAGCGCCCGTGTCGCTCTGCGCCTGCGGAGCACCGTTCGTGTTCGGCTGCGGCATCACATTGGTCGGGCTGTAGGGCGTCTTCGCGATCGCCGGAGCACCGACATAATAGGACGACTGCGCTGCGGCCGAGAACTGCTGCGCCTTGGCGACGTTAGGGCCGGGCGAGCCGTCCTCGTTGACAATGCCCTTCGACAGCAGGTTCGAGATCGTCTCACCCCTGCCCTTCGGCTTGTACACGCCGAATGTATGATCGAAGCCGCGGTTCTCGCCAATCAAGACGATGACGTGCTTGATCGGCGACGCCGTCTTCACCCTGCTCGCCGGATCGTGGTCCCTGTTGGGGCCATTGTGCTCCTGTGCGTTGGCGTTTTGGTGATGCGCGTGTGAGCGCGTGTCCCAATCGCTGCGTCCACCGAAATTCGCTGCGTAAGCTGCCGTGGTCACCACGATCGTTGAAGCAATGCAAAGCGCCGTGGTTGTTCGCCAGTGATCTTTGAAGTTGAAAGCCATGTCGACTCCAAGCGGTTGTTGTTTAGCGCCGCCGGTAACTAGTGCATCAACATGACGCAGGCATATCGCCGCGATGAAACGACGCACGAAACGCAAAATGATGCCTGTTATTTTTCTCCCTGCAGCTCGCACGCGATGAGCTCGACGCCATTGCGTGTCATTGCAAGGAGCTCGCGATAAAATTGAAAAGCAATTTTGTGCTGAAGCGACGACCATCCTTCCAGTGCGCGGAGCTGTGGATCGCTTCGCTGCCAATGACGCGGACAGGATTGCGCGCCGTCACCCTGAGCTGCGCGATCGCGCAAATGCCGAACAGGCGTTATCGAGCCACGCGCCTTGATTCAAGAACGCGGCGGAGAGCGGCGTAGTGCTGGTCGTGCACAGCGGGATTGAAGAGCGACCATGGTTCGGCGCCGGCCAGCAGCGAAGGCACGGCCGCAGCCATGAGATAGCGGTAGTTGCGGTAGTCGGCCGCAGCGTCTTCGGTTCTCCCGTCGTCGACCGCGACCTCGATTCGCCGCAGCAGCAGGACAACCTCCTTGAGGGCCGCCCGCGCATTCACGCGCTCCCGGTCGCCACCCGACACGCTGGTATTCTTGCGGTCGGGATATTGCTCCGTCAGCTCGCGCAGCTCGCCGCCGATCGTCTCCACGGCCAATCCGACCACATCCCTGTCGCCGGCGGCAATGGCCGCGCCCAACACGGTCGCGAAATCGTTGACCTCCCTCAGCGAAGCGCCGGCGCCCTCGTGCTCGTAAGGCTGTGTGCCATCGCCGACCGCCATGAGATAGGCCACCAGATCTCTGCGATCCTGCGCGGTCAGGCCCAGTCCGAACACCGTATCGAAATGCGTCACCACCTGATCGAACGTATCGAAGCGACAGTCATGAAAGTACGGCGCGTTGAAGTCGGCGTTGCGCAGCGTCGGTGTCTTGAACAGACCGCCCGATCCGACGTCATGCTGCTTGTGATCGACGAAGGCACCTGACGGGACATGGCATCCGGCGCAGCTCATGCCGGGATCATGCGGGAACGGCTTCCAGAACAGCGCTTCGCCGCGGCGCTCCGCTTCGCTGATTTTGCCGACCAGGCGGCCCGTGGGACCGAGGCTCGGATTGGGCAGGAAATCGATATCCTGGAGATAGGCCACAATGGCGTCGAGGATCACGGGCGACGGTTCGGGACCAGCAAATTCATTGACAATGACGTTGCGCACGAAATCACGCAGCGAGGCCATCCGGCCATCGGCACCGTAAGGCGCGAGATAGCGCGCACCGCGCAGGCTCGGAATTCGCACGGGGTCCAGCAATCCATTGTCCGCCTTCGGATTGAACAGGGGCCCGGTCGTGTCGAAGTTGCCGGGCCGTGTCGACATCTTCGGCATAAAGAACCTGGCATTGCCGGCGCCGTTGACGTGACAAGTGCCGCAACTGACGTTGGCCTGCCGCGCAACGTCGCCGAGGATCGATGGCGAACTGAAGGCCAAATTGCCGAGATTGACCAGGTATGACTTCCCCCCTGACATCTCCGAGCGAAACACCTCGCGCGGTCGTTCCAGCGCGTCCTCGTTCAGCTCGGTGTTAACAGGCAGCGCCGTCTGGTTACCGTCGACCGGAAAGGCCAAGACCGGTCCATGCCAGACAGCAATCAGGAGGCCGAACGCGGCCGCGACGGTGCCGAGACAGCGCAAGCTCATCGCGACTGAGCCTCCAGCGTCGGCCGCTGCAATCCAAGCCTGAGCGAGGCGGCCTGCAGCGAGACCACCAGCTCTTCACTTGCGCGCCGCAAGGCGCGAACATCGACATGCGGCAGATCATGCGCTGCGACGATGGCCTTGAGTTCGTCGATGCGCTCGGTCACCTGCTTGGCGAGCCGCGCGTCGGTCACCTGAAGCGCCTCCGCAAAGATGGTTCGATAGGCAAAGTCGATGCCGTCGACATTGTTGCGCATGTCGTCGAGCGAGGTCCCGCTGATCCGGGACTCACCGCCATCCGCTTTGCTCTCACCCACCTCGTAGGCTAGGCGCACGGTGCCGTCGAGCAGGCCTTGCGGGGTCAATGCCATGGTCGGCAGCCTGCTCTCGAGCTGGTCGAGGTGCCCGATCAACGCATCGGTGTCGCGCTCGACGTCGATTTCTCCGGCGCCGAACAATTTTGCTTCGATGGCGTGGAATCCGCTGTCGGCGTTCGGCCAAGCGTCGATCAGCGTATCCAGCTCAGGCACGAAACCGGCCGTGAAGACTTCCGAACGCTCCCAGCCGGCGCGGGCTGACAGCCAGGCCCTTTTTGCGCCCGCCAGATCCTTGGCGGCAACCCGTTCGCGCAGCTCCTTGATGCCTGCCAGTGCTGACCCGATGCCCTCGATCATGTAGGGACGATAGCGCTCCGCGGCGTCGTCCAGTGCGGTGGCACTCACTGGACCGACGCTATTCGCAATAGCGAACGAAACAAGGCACAGCACCACGCTCTTCTTCATTGCCCCCTCCACCACGCGGAGTGCAGCCGTTCGCGACGCTGCGTCCAACGGTCCCACAATATTGTCGGCTTGTTATACTGTTTTGTGACGGTATCGCGTCTCTTCACGCCTTCCCCGCAAATCAAACAGAATTGCCGCGAAGCAACTCCTTGCTTGCGCATCATCGCCAAGAGCATGCGCACGCGGGTCGGCGACAATAATAATTTCTTCGAGTAGACTTCATGCCCTGGCGGCGATGCCAAAGTTCGTCGATCGACGCCGCGTTCCTTGTCCTACAGCGAGTGACATGACAGCCAACACGCCATCGCTCCTGATTGCAGGATTCTTCGCTGCGCTATGCCTGCTGTGTAGCAGCCTCGCTTTGATCGACTTTCGTCGGGGCATCATTCCAGACGCCCTCAACCTTGCAGTCGGCGGTATTGGTCTGGCCCGGGCTATCGTTACGGGCGGCGCCATGGCCGGCGTCGAGGCCACAGCGGAGGCGATCATTGTCGGACTAATCTTCTGGCTATTTCGCAGGCTCTATTTCGCCGCAAGGAAAATCCAAGGGTTGGGGCTCGGGGACGTCAAGTTTCTCGCCGCGGCCACGCTATGGATCGGCCTCCCTGGCATCCCCGTTCTGATCCTGATTGCTGCGCTCTCGGCCTTGATCGCAGTCGGTGGCGCGCAACTGGCCGGACAAAACCTGACGCGGCAGACCTCGTTGCCGTTCGGCCCATTCCTGGCGCTCGGCTTGCTGTCGGCCGTCGTCGCCGAGCAATGGTTCGGCTTGAGCTAGCGCGCGATGAGGTGAGGTTGAGCTGGAGCGGCGGCGGTGCTCCACCTCTCCCTTGGGAGAGGCATAGGCCGCCTTCGGCGGCCGTCCTTAAGAGAACGCCGAAGCGCTGCTTCGGCTATGGCGCAGTGCCGGGTGAGGGATTACGGTCTCTCGTTAGCGCCGCAGCCCCTCACCCGATTTGCTTCCGCAAATCGACCTCTCCCCGTTGGGGAGAGGTGAACCGAACGCGTGGCTAAAGCACTGGCTGATGTCAGTGATCCCAACCTTCGCCATGGCCACCGCGGTGGTGGCCGCCGTCGAAGTCGAAGAGGTCGAACAGATCGCTCAGCGCTGGGCTGTTCACCGGAACGTAGGCGTTGCCCGGTGCGGCAACCGGGTTCGGGAAGTTGTCGCGGCTGCGGTTTGTAATCGGCTCCAGGCGCCAATTCCGCTCGATGAATTTGACGATCGAGACATGATCGGCATAGGCATGCGAGATGTGCCCCTGCTTCACGAACGGTGAGACCACGATCAACGGGATGCGGGTGCCGTCACCGAAGAAATCGAGCGGCTGCACGTAGCCCGAGTCGAAGTAACCGCCGCCTTCGTCGAAGGTGATGAAGATCCCGGTATCCTGGGCGTAGTCCGAGGCCTCGACCTGGTCGACGATCTTCTTCACGAAGCCTTCAAACAGGTTGAGCTTGGAGGAGGCCGGATGACCGTCGGTATAGCCGCTCGGCTTCACGATCGAGACGGCCGGCAGAGCGTGCTTGGAGATATCCGAGTACAGGTTGACCGTGTCCTGGATGTGGGCGGCAACCTGATCCGGATGCGACATGATCGACGTGTCGTACTGGAACGGATTGCAGATGTTGCAATATTCGTCGGCGGTCGGTCCGGCTACACCCCAGTTGAGCTGGTAGGGATCGTTGACATAGTTGTTCCACTGATCGCCGTAATACTTCCACGAGATGTGTTTCTCGTTCAGGCTGTCGCCGATGCTCTTTCTCGTCGACGGCGGGATCGTAAACGGGGTGTTGGACGGGTTGGTGTCGGTGTAAGCATTCTTGCCGTTGCCGAAATAGCCGGGATTGTAGTTGTTCAAGAGATAGTAGTGACCCGGCTCGCAATTCGATTTGATCCGGACCGATTTCAGATAGTCGAGGATCGGCTTGACGCCGGGCTGGCCGGCATCCGAGCAGTTGCTGTAGGAGCCGCCGCCGGAGACCGGGTTCGTCGAATAAGGCGGCGGAGAGCCGCCATTGCCGCCGGCGCCGTAGCCATCTTGGATGTACCAATTGTTGGTGCCCATCGCCGGATTCGGATTCTCGATCTCATGGACCGTACCGGCGTCGGGAGTGCCGCCGAAAACCTGCGTGCCGTCCGGCGGCGCGACCGGATTGCCATAGGCGTCGCTGAAATAGATCATGTCGGCGTGTCCGAACATGATGTGATTGGCCCCGGTGCCGCCGTTGACGGACTGATGGAAGTTATCGCTCATCGCGTACTTCTGCGCGAGACTAGTGAAGTACGGCACGTCGCCCTTCTGCACGTTGTAGAAGCCGAGCGCGGTCGACCCCTCGCCCGTGGTCGTCGCGGTCGGCGAATATTCGGTCGAGAAGTTGGAAGGCGGCTGCGCACCGTTGCTGCCGGCACCGACCGTCACCTCGACCCAGGCGAACAGGTTGCCGTTGCAGCCCGACGGATTGTCGCGGCTGGCGGCGGAGGTGTTGCAGTTGAGCTGCTGCCACATCTGATAGAAGCGATGCACCGGGCTTGCCGCATAGGCGTCATAGGGCATGGCATCGCTGTTGGTGAGCTGGAACGGCCCGGCCGGCAGCGCACCGACATTCGTGATGCGCTGGTCGGGGGTCTTCGACGTCTGTCCCGTGCCGCCGGTCAAAAGATACTGGTAGTACTCGGAAGGCAGGCCGGATTCGGATTGCTGCGCCAGCGCCAGGGACGCCTCGCAGGTCGTGATCGGCGAGCTGCCGCACTGATTGGGGATGTAGGAGTCCTTGGGACCGCCCACCAGCGGAGCCGGCAATTGATCCTTGGGGAAGGTCTGCTTCGGCGGGCTCAGCAGGAATGCATCGTTCAAGCCGGTGTCCGTGGCGGAGAGCTGATGTGCCTTTTCGAAATTGGACCCGGGCACCGCATTCTTGTTCTGATCGAGCTTGACGATGCCCTGCGACAGCAGGTTCATCACGCTCTCGCCGGGCCGGTTGGGCACGTAGGTGGCGAACACATGATCGAAGCTGCGGTTCTCGCCGATGATCACGATCGCATGCTTGATCGGGGTCCTCGTCTCGTGGCCACCGTGGTGCCCCCACTCTTCCGCAAGCACGGGACTCGCGGTGAACTGACCCAGCGCCAGCGCGCTGAGAGTAAGGCGGCACCCCTGCAGCCAACGTGACGTGTGCTTGTCGCGCATCAAAGCTCTCCTCTGTTCTGTTGGTTGGATGGCGTCGTTGAGGTCGCGGTGCTCCTCGGCACCACCTTGATCCGTCCCATCATGCCGCCGTCCTCATGCTCGAGGACGTGACAGTGATAGACGAAGGTGCCGACGATGTTGGGATCGCGGAAATCCATGCGCAGTCGCACGCTGGGATATTTCAGCATTCGGCCGTTGTAATAGGGAACGTTGACCGTATCGCGCAGGAACGGCTCGTTGACTGCGATCCCGGACCAGTCGCGCAACTGGAAGTGAATCTGGTGGATGTGAAAATCATGGAGCTCCATCGAGCGGTTCTCGATGATCCAGTCCTCGACGTCGCCCTGCCTTACCACGATGTCGGGGATGTCGGACTGCGGGTCGAAGGGCCTTGGCGTGTTTCCGTCGATGGTCAGAAAGAATTGCGTGCGACTGCTCGGATCGTTCGGGTTCTCCGGTCGCTCGGAGAAAAACAGCTTCCTGACGCGCACCGGTGCAACATCGCCAACCCACGGCAAATCGGGCGGCGGCAACGGCTCCGCTGCGATCGGCAGCGTTGCTTGCGGCTCGCCCGCATCTGTCGTGCCCGTGATCGTCATCAGCGCGCGGTTCGGGTCGTTCTCTCCGGCCGGCCCGGTATCGACGGCGCGCGTCACTAGCAATGCGGACGCTCCCGCCGACGGACCTTCGACGATGAACTCCGCGCGAGAGCCAGGCGGCAAGCCGATGTGATTGACCCATCGCACCGCCGAGGACAGGCTGCCCTGGAAGCGCAGCGGGACTCCGTCGATACCGACCACGCCGATCTGCTGCGGCGCGCGGCCGACCAGCAAAGCGAGGTTGAGATACGTGATCGCGGACGCGTTCAGGACACGCCATAGCTGCCGCTCTCCCGGCTTCATCGACAACCTCGCCGGCGGGTAGTCCGGATACGGCACCGGCACGAAGTTGACGGACAGGTCCTTCGACGGCTTGCCGAAGCCGGTGCCGGAGTTGGCAACGTCGCCGTCATTATCGAGCTGGCTCTTCGACATCACCGGCTCGCGCCTCGACGGCAGCGCGTCGGGATTGACGAGATCCTGGTCGCGGACCACGAGCACGCGCTCGGGCAATCCGGCAAGCGACGGATCGGCGCGTTCGATGCCTTCGACGATCAGGGCGCCGGAGGCTCCGCCGAGCACCTGCGTCTTGCTCAAGCCATGAAGATGCGGGTGATACCAGTAGAGCCCGGGCGGCGCATCGTCAGGGATGCGCAGGCGATAGTCGAACGCCTTGTCGTCGGGCTGGATCGATGTCTTCAGCACATCATCCTGGTGACACACCGGCGGCACTGTCAGTCCGTGGAAGTGCAGATTGGTTGACACCGGCGTCATTGCGCCGCTCTCACAGGGATCCGCTTCCTGCTTCGCCGTGCAAATCGGTCCACCGGCGAGCGCCTGATCAATCGCGGGCGTCGTGGCACCGAGATCAACAAGATCGTTCTTCAAATGGATGACGAGCTGATCGCCCGGCTTCACGCGCAAGGTCGGCGACGGCTTGCCGTCCGACGTCAGGTAGCAGTAGCGGCTCGTCCCGTCCGGCAGCTTCTCGTCATGTTCACTGAGATCGACCTCGAGGATTCCGTCGCGACTGCGCAGATCCACCGGTTCGGCGATCGCGCTTCCAGGCTCCGGTCGAGCGCACACATCATTCTGCGCGCGCGGCACGGTCGGCAGCTCCGCCGCCCCCAGCCAGGCGGCGGTTATGCCACTCGTCGCGAGCCCGATGCCGGCCGCGACGATGATACAAGAAGTTGTCGAGTATCGTCGAAGCACGCCATCCTGCCCATGCGCCGCGGCCATGCAAAGGCACGCTGACGCCACGCATGGTGCCAGCCAGCTTCGCGACCACAGTCGCCAACGAGTGTTCTGTTTGACCTCGCAACGCTACATGCGCGTTGTTGCGGGAATCTGGCAGGTTTCTAACAGCCAAATGACAGTGGATTGCGGCATTTCAGCGCGGAACACTTTCACGATGCTGACAGGCCAGGTCTCCCGGGGGCGAAGCGCAGCCGCGCAGCAAATTGACGTTTCATCGCCGCCTCAGCTCGGCCTGCGGCGTCGAGCCGTCGGCGCTGACCGGCGTCACCAGCACCGGCGCATTGGCGTGTTCGCCGGGTTGCGGCAACGTCAGTATCGCTGCCTCGTGATCCATTTCCATCGTGACCTCGCGGCCCTGGATCATAAGCAGCTTCCAGCCTTGATAGTTTTCGCCGAGCTTCAAGCGCAGGGCCTGCTTGGTCGACTGATCGAGAAAGATGCCAAAGCTCTCGTCGTCACTTGCGATCGTTCCAACCAGCGACAACGGCGGCGGGCGGATTTCCTTCTTCCGCGGCGGCGGGGGTGGCGGCGCCGCCGCCGGCACCGAGGCGACCGCTGGCGGCGGCCGCCGTGACGGCGAAAAAATTGGACGATCGCGCGTTCCCGACAATCGAGCGAGCGGTATCGCCCATAGCGGGTTGGCGCTCGGCGGCTGCTCTTGCGCTGGCGGCGGGGCAACGACACGAACGGACGTCACCGGTTCGCCCGAACGCGGCGCGGCCGTCCCCCCAAGCCGCGTCTCCTCGGCAATGCCGGCGTCGAGATCGTCGGTCGTGATTGCGACCGTTGCCGCCATGGCAACATGGAGCGACAACCCAAGCGCCATTGCCACAATGATAAGGCTGCGCCTCATTTGGCGCCTCGCCATTGCCCCGACACTCCCAGCAGAACCCGCAACTTGCCGGGCTGCGACACGGATGAGGTTGTCGGGGTCTGGACCACCAACTGATCGACAAACAGGAACGGCATTCCCGCCTCGATATCGTAAAGCAGCTCCTGCAATTGAGGCTGCTCGATCTCGCAGCTCGCGATCATGCTGAGGAACCCCGGCTTGCTCGATGAGCTCTGCACGTCAAGCTGTGTCGACAACACGTTGCCGCCGAATTTCGTGACGGCGTTCGCCACCCGCTGCAGCAAAGTCGCGCCGGCAATCGTGACGGTGGCGCCCTCGAGGTACGGCGACCCGGCCGGCATCGCACCCTCTGCATTCGGCTTGGCCGCTGCGCGGTGCCCCCCAAGCTGCTCCAGCATGGTCGCGGCGGCAGCGACCTCGCTGCGCTGGTCGATCAGATCGGATATCGACATCACCACGGTGAACAGCAGCACGATGACCAGGCCGACATAGGCCACCGCCGCCAACAGCGGCGAGGACGTTACCAACCTGAAGGGTGTGGACTGGATATTCACGAGCCTGATCCGAAATAGGCGGTGATGTGAGCTTCGATGTGGAATCGTTCGCCGGGCTCATTCGCCGCATGCGTGGTAGGGGCAAAGAAGGTCGCGCGGGTGAATTGTGGAGAGGACTGTTCGATCAAGCGGATCAGCGAGGGGGCATCCTGGGTCATCCCGACGATCTGGATCTTGTCCCCCTCGATCCGCAGTTCCGTCACATAGGTGGAATCGGGCAACGCCCGCGAGATCGCCTCCAGCACCATGACGCTCGACGGCGTCGTTTGCTTGCGCTTGGCGAGCAGGCCGAGCCCTGAGCCGCTCGTGTCAAGACGCAATGCGGCGCGGCGCTGGGCGATATGCTGCTGCAGGTCGCCGAGCTCCGATTGCAGCGAGCCGCCAAGATAGGCACTGACCAGGAGCGACGCGGCCGCGGCGAGCGCGCTCGAGAGCAGGATGACGCGCAGCAATCGGGGCACGTTGACCGCGGCGCCGATCACGCTGCGCAGCGGCCGGTCGAGCAGCTTGATCGGCGCGGACCCATCGGCTGGCGCCAGGATCGCAACCGATGCAGCGCCGACGATCTCCGCGAACCGCAACAGCGGCGCGACCTTCTCTCTCGACGTCGCCGCAAAACTCACCTCGATCCGGTCATTCGCGGCAGGCGCGGGCGCCCCCCAGCCGAACACCGCGTCATTGGCCGACCATGGCGTCAAGCGATCGACCTGAGCCCTGATCATTCCATCGAGGAAATCGGCCGCCCTGCTCGGGAAATCGAGCCGGTGCGTCATGACGTGATCCGCGCGCAGCAGCGCCTCGATGCGGCTTCCCCGGAGCACGACCTTCCACGTCTCCGGCAGCGGCGGGTGCGGCGCATCGCTATCGAAGCGAAAGGACAGATCGGGCAGATCGGCTCCGCCCTTCGCGTTGCTCGCACTTGCCGTGAACGTGCCGTCATCCTGTTCCGCAAGCTCGATGCGCGGCGCGCGGCCGAAGCGGCCAGCCATCGCGTCGATCGCGCGGCTCACCGCATCGATCCATTCGGTCAGGAACAGTTTCGCGTCCGATATCAGCGCCATCAGGACCTCCGGCGAAGAGGCAGGTGAGCGGATTCGACATCGTCCTGCCACGACAACACGCGATAGGGCTCACGCTTGTCGCCGAGAGCAATCACCACTTCCGACGTGGCGCGCCGGCCGTTGGCAAAGCCGATCGTCGTTTCGACGCGGTAGCACGGGCTCTTGGCTTTCGGCAGGCTCTTCGCCGGAGCGGACGGGTCGGCACCGGCAAGCGGATCGTTCGAAAGTCCGATCGCAGCGCCGAATAGATCCGCGCCTGCACTGGAGCGTTTTGCGAAGGCCGCGACCACTTCCGGCGCAGCGATCGTCGCATCGATGTCCGCCGACCCGTTGAAGATAGTCACAAACGGCAAAGCGCGATCGACGAGTGCCGGCGGAAGCCCAGCGACCAGGGCAAGCTCATTGACATGCGTGAACAACGACTGCCGTGGCGTATACCCCAAGGCCGCGTAGCGCGCCGCCTCTTCGTTGGTGCTGCCCGGCGCGGGACGGGTGCGCCAGCCGACGATGCGGTCAGCATCCTCGTTGGCCGCATCCTTGCTGGCACCGAGCCCAGCCAGAAACGCGGCGAGCACCTCTTTCGACGCAAGATTGAGATCGATCCGAGCCGCTTCCGAGGTAAAGGTCACGCCGACATTGGCGTCGTCCATCCGGAAATGGAATGAACCCTGCGCCGGCCTTGCATCGTCGCTGGCCAGGATCAACTGATAGGCCGTGAGCTCGACGCCGGCCGACACCAATGCTTCATTCTGCAGGGCGGTATCGCCGAGCGCCATCGCGCGAGCCGATGCCGACAGATAGAGCGTGAAGATCATCGCCAGTGATGACAGCGTCAGGAGAATCCAGAGCACCACGACGATCACGAAACCGCGTTGGGAATCACTGGCAGCGCGTCCCGCACTGGTCATAACTGACCTCCCTGCCCGACGGCGTTGGCCGGCCCGCCGCTGCCAGCGCTATTCGGCTTGTCGGTGCAGTTGCCGTCAGGCCGCGTGCAATCGCTCGGCACCTGAGCATGGACCGGCGCAATGGTCGAGACCGAGAGCACGCGCTGGCTGGCGGCGTCGCGGATGGTCAGCTTGATCATGACGGGCAATTGTTCGGCCTCGCGCCATGTGCTCTTCCAGACCCGGTCCGGCCCCGCATAGGCAAAGGACAGTCGAAACGGCGAGCGCAGCAACACCACGGGATCGCGGAAGTGCAACTGCTCGGACAGCGACGAGCCGGCCGGCAGCGGCGCAAACCGCGTCCGCGAGCGCACCGTGACAAACTCTCGGCGATCGGAGCTCTCGCCGAGATGCACGACGTCGAGCCCTGGCCCGGCGTTGGGGCCAATCGCAGTGCGCACGAAGGTGATCGAGAGCTCCGAGCCATCGAACAATGGACGGCGGGATTCGCGATTGGCGGGAACGTACTCGGCTGCGGCCAGGTCGGCCGCAATGCGTTGCAGCGCCGTACCAATCGCTTCATCGCGTTGGACCCGGTCAATCCCCCGATTCCAGTTCGGCAGCCATTGCGCGGTGATGCTGGCAAGCGCCGATAGCAAAAGGCCCATCAACGCGAGCGCCACAATGGCTTCGATCAAGGTAAAGCCGGCCTCACGCTCACGCCGGGTCGCCATCACCACCGTCATTGGGAGGCGACCTTTTTCATCAAGCGCACCGTGCGAACGTCCGATGTGGCTCCGCTGGGCGATCTGACGCGCACCCTGACAAGCTCGGGTATCCAGACCACGTCGGAATCCGGGACTGTCCAGTCACCGCCGAGTGGAGTGACGTCGACCGTCCAGCCGTAGCCGTCGGCCTGCCCTGACGACGTCCCCTGCCGAAGCTGATCGCGCGGCGGAATCGCTGCAGCCATCGCGGTGCGCGTGGCCTGCACCAGAGCGACATGTCGCTCCAACGAGCGCACCCCGCGTACGTTGGTGCCCATCACCGAGCCGATGGCAACGATCACGACGGCGACGAGCGCCAGCGCCACCAGCACCTCGATGATGGTGAAGCCGGCGTCGTGGCGTTCAGTTGATGGCGACGTGGCGGGGAACAATCTCGACCCTCCCGGTCAGCCAGTTGACGCGAACTTCATAGCCTGCGTCGAAACGCGTCAAGGCGATGGTGCCACCGCACGATGTGCCGTTGGCCAGAAAGCGAATGGTCGACAACGCGGCCTGCCGCTGGCACGTCTCCGGCAGCACCGCATCAAAGCGCACGTCTTCCGGAATCCGGATCGCGCGTTGCGAAGCGCCGGACCGGATCATGCGCCCCTCGGCATCGACCAGCGTCGCGACGCTGACCTGGCGGCGGATCGCGGCATCGCGGTCCCCCTTCAGGAGCGTCGCCGCCTGCAAGGCATAGGCCTCCAGTCGCGAACGCGAGGTCTCGCGCGGAACGAACGGCAGCAGGACAGCCGAGAGCAGCGCGATGATCGCGAGCACGCAGACCATCTCGAGCAAGGTGAAGCCTTGTTCCGCCGATCTATTCATTCTTCGCAGTGAGCTTTTCCAGCGAGATGTCGGCGGCCGTGCCGCTGCCCCCTTCCTGACCATCCGAGCCGTAGGAGACAATGTCATAGGGGCCGTGCTCGCCCGGTGAGCGATAGATATAGGCGTGGCTCCACGGATCGTTGGGAACGCTGCCACCCTTGAGATAGGGCCCGTTCCAGGCCGCGACGCCCGGGGTCGACCGGACCAGCGCGGCCAATCCCTCCGCGCTCGACGGATATCGGCCGGCATCGAGATAGTAGAGGTCTAGGGCGCTCGCAAAGCTCTGTAGCTGAATCCTGGCCGCCTTGACCTTGGACTCACTGAGGTAGTTGAGCACGCGGGGACCGATCAAGCCCATGATGAGACCGATGATCGCGATCACGACCAGCATTTCGACGAGTGTGAACCCGGCCTCGCTGGCGTGCGCGCCTTGACGTCTGGCGCCCCGTCGGGCCGTTCCGTCGATGAGATTTTCGCAGATGTATTTGAATGAGATCATGTTGCACCACCCTCTGGTCTAGTTGACCAGTTGCGTAACCGACAGCAACGCTGTCATGAGCGACACGATCAGGCCCCCGACGACCGTGCTGATGGAAATGATGGCAAGCGGCCCGACGATGCCGACAATGCGATCGAGGCTGCGTTGCAGCTTGGCCTCGTAGAATTCGGCGACGCGGCCGGCGAGCGTCGGCAACTGCCCGGTCTCCTCGCCCAGCCGCAGCATGCGCACCGCCATCGGCGGCAGGCTGTTGGCAACCGCAAGCGCGTCCGACAGTTTTCCGCCGTGCCGCACGCGGTCGGCCGCCGCGCTCCAGCTTTGCTCGTTCCCGGTCACCGCCATGATATCGACGAGGATGCGCAGGGTCGCCGTGAGGTTGACACCGCTGCCGAGCAAGACGCCGAGATTCCGGCAGAACAGGCTGCTGCGATAGAACTGGAAAATGCTGCTGACACCAGGCAGGCGCGACAAGCCGCTCACCATCGCCGCGCGCGTGCCCGGCCGGCGCAACAGCACCCAGCCGCCGGCGATGGTTACCGCGGAGACCAGCATCGCCGGGGTCGCGTTGGCACGCAGAAAATCCGACAGCTTGATGAAGGCGCCCAGCGTCGTATCCGATTTGCTGCCGAAATCCTGCAGCACCGACGAGAACTGCGGCAGCACGAACAGAATAAAGAACAGCATGACGCAAGCCGAAGCGGCCAGCACGAACGCCGGATATTGCATCGCATCCGTCAGCTTGCGTCGCATCTGCTCCGAGCGTGCACGCTCCGCGCCAAGCATGTCCAGCACCTGATCGAGCGTGCCCGACACCTCCCCGACGCGGACCAGCGCGGCATACATCGGCGAGAACAGCGCGGGATGATTGGCGATGGCATCGGCCAGGCTTTCGCCTGTGAGCAGCGAGGCGCGAAGCTTGGCGACCACGGGCCGCAACCGTCCGACATCGGCATCGCCGGCCAGCAGCTCAAGCGCATCGTCGAGCCTTGCGCCGGCCTTCAGCAACAGCGCAAGGTCCCGCGTGAAGGTGGTGATCTCGGCGGCACTCGGCCGGCCGAACAGGCCGTAGGCCGTGGCGCCCGAGGCCGACCGCTTGTCTTCGATCGTCTCGATCGGGAGCAATCGCAGATATTCGATGCGGCGCGCAACCTCAGCCGAGGTCGGCGCCGTGATCGTGCCGATCACGATCTCACCGTTCTGTGTCAACGCCCGGTAGCGGAAGTTCGGCACGGCATCACCGCAGAGTTGTGACGCGGAGGATTTCGGCGGGCGATGTCAGGCCCGCACGGCACTTGACCACGCCATCGTCGAGCATCGTCGTCATGCCACCGCGTATCGCCATCTCGTCGATCTTCCGTCCATCCGTCTTGTCGCCGATCAGTTCGCTGAGCTCGCCGGTGAGCTCCAGCACCTCGAAGACGCCGAGGCGACCGCGATAGCCCGTACCGCCGCAGCGTTTGCAACCAACGGGGTCATGGATCACGTCGCCGCAATGAAAGCCGAATGCACCAAGCCGCGGGTCCTCAGCAAAATCAGCATCGGCGAGCATGCGGGGTGCCTTGCAACGCTCGCAGAGTTGGCGGACCAGCCGCTGCGCGATCACCGCGCGCAGGACCGAACGCAAAAGATATCCCTCGACACCGAGATCAAGCAGACGGGGCACCGCAGCCGCGGCCGTCTCGGTATGCAGCGTGGTGAGCACCAGATGCCCGGTCAGCGCGGCATGAACCGCCACATGCGCCGTCTCGGAATCGCGGATTTCGCCGACCATGATCACGTCCGGATCCTGGCGAACAAACGAGCGCAGCGCCGCCGCAAAGGTTAGGCCGATTGCCGGCTTGACCTGGGCCTGATTGATGCCGGGGATTTCGTATTCGACGGGATCCTCGATGGTCAGGACCTTGCGGATCGGCTCATTGAGGATCGACAGCACGGTGGCGAGCGTCGTGGTCTTGCCGCTGCCGGTCGGGCCGGTGACGACGATCATGCCGTGCGGCAGTTTCAGCAACCGCCGCAGCCTCGCTTCGTCGGGAGGAGAAAATCCCAGCTTGTCAACGACGAGCAGCCCCCGATCCTTGGGCAGGATGCGGATCACCGCCGATTCGCCGTGCTGCATCGGCATGATGGCGACGCGGATATCGATGTCGGCGCGGCCGGCCCTCAAGCGCGCGGCGCCGTCCTGCGGCAGCCGCCGCTCCGCAATGTTGAGATTGGCCACGATCTTGATGCGGGAAATCACCGCCTGCGGCAGCACATTGGCCGGCGCCGAGACGGGTCGCAGCATGCCATCGATGCGCATGCGCACCACGAGCCCGCTTTGAAAAGGCTCGATGTGAATGTCGCTGGCGCGCAATTCGACCGCCTTTTCAAGCAGATCGTTGACGGCGCGCACTACCGGCGCGCCGCTTGCGAGGTCGCGCAGGCTCTCGATGTCGTCCTCGCGAAGCTGCGCCGGTAAGGCATCGCTGGCCTCGGCCTCTTGCTGCTCCAGACGCTGATCGAGGACCACCGCCAGGTCTTCCCAGGTCGCGACCTTGATGACGACGCCCGTGTCGAGCACGATCTGCGCAGCACGCTGCGCGGATTGATCGGTCGGGTCGGCAACGGCGAGCACCGCTTCGCCTTGCGGCGAGCGATACGGAAAGACAACCGTTTCCCTGAGGAACCGAGGCGAGAACGACGATGCCAGCGACGCCGCCGACATCATGTCCTGTAACGTCGCCCGCTCAAGACCATGAAAACGTGCGGCCTCGTCGGCGAACTCGCTCGCCGACAGGTCCACGAGCTCCCACAGCTTGGCTCGTCGCTGATCGGCGCTAAGCTGACCTGCGGCATCCTCTTGGCCATCGACCACCGTCAAGTGCTTGGCTTGACGGAGATGTTCAGCAAACTGCGAGGATAAGTCGCCGGCCATATGTCGCTCCGGAGGCGCAAGCTTTGAGCTAGGCCGCCGTGTCATGGACTGTCGAAGGCGATGCGTGCGGGTGCCAGCTATCCGCGATGTTATTGACCCGAAGTATGACAGCCGTACGAAGCTTCGCGCGCCGCCACCGCCCAAAAAAGCGTTCAACGATCGATAGTCACCGGCGAACGCCGACATCATTTGAAATCAACATAGGTCCGCAAACCGCCGGTCGATGTGGCGACCAATTTATTTCTGTCATGTTCGATCGCTAAGAATTCAATCCCGGAGAGGTGACACAATCAGATCGTCACAAACGATCCACAAACACCGGTAGTCGGAACGGCGAAGTCTTATGATGCGTGTCACCAAGCTTAGCCGTCATCCGGCGATCCGTCGTGGCATGGCGGCGGTCCTTCTTCTGTCTTCGCTGACGCTCCTGGAGTCCTGCAATTCCGCGACCGTCGGCTCCAGCGTCGACGGCTCCCAGCTCGACATTACGGACAAGATCCGCTCGATCGACCTATTGCCGCATCAGCCTCAGCCGGTGGGTAACGGGGCCGCCGCGGCTGGCAGCAACCGCGCCGGCTCCCCGGCGATCTATGAAGGCGCAGCGATCACGGCTGTTTCCGATGACCGGCCGCAACCGACGTCGAGCGGCAACGGCTTCGACCTGAATTTCGAGAACACGCCGGTCGCAACCGTTGCCAAGGTCGTGCTCGGCGACATCCTCCAGGTCGGTTACACCATCGATCCGCGGGTGCAGGGTACAGTGAGCCTGGTGTCGGTCAGGCCGGTGTCGAAGTCGGACATCATCTTTGTGCTGGAAGATGCGCTGCGGCTCAGCGGCGTGGTGCTGCTTCACGATGCCTCCGGCTATCGCCTGACGCCGCTGGGCGATGCGGTCGGCGCCGGTCGGGTTGACGCCGCGGCGGCACATCCCGAGCCGGGCTTCGGGGTGTCGGTGGTGCCGCTGCAATATGTGTCGGCGCAGACGCTGCTAAAGCTGATGGATAGTTTCGCCACCCGGGCCGGCACCGTGCGCGCCGACACCACGCGCAACCTGCTCCTGATCCAGGGCACCGGCGCCGAGCGCCGCACCGCAGTCGACACCGCGATGAGTTTCGACGTCGATTGGATGCGCGGTCAGTCGGTCGGCATTTTTCCGATTTCGAGCGGCCCTCCGGCGCCGATCATCGCCGAGCTGGAGAAGATCGTCGATTCCGGCGAGAACGGCCTCAGCCAGAACGTCGTCAAGTTCGAGCCGATCGCCCGGCTGAACGCCGTCATGGTGGTGAGCAAGCGCCCGGAAATGCTGCGCACCGCCGCGACGTGGATCAAGCGGCTTGATCACGCCGACACCGCGCGCACCAGCGTCCATGTCTATCACGTGAAGTATGGCGAGGCCCGCCAGATCGCGCGCGTCTTGACCGACATGTTTCTCGGCGGCTCAGGGGCCTCCAGCCTGCTTGACAGTGCCGACAACCAGGTTGCGCCCGGTTCGGGCACGTCGGCGACGTCAAGCGCCGACCGCCTGTCGCTCAATGCCAACAATCCTGCCACCGCCAACAATTTTGCTGCGCGCGGAGGCACCGCGAACGGCAGCACGCCCGGTCTTGGCGCGCAGGGCGCAAATTCCGGCGGCAACAACGGCGGCGCGCTCGACGCCGGCCATGGTGCGACGCCGTCAGGCAACGGCCAGCCGATGCTTCAGGACGTCCGGATCACTCCGGACGCCACCAACAATTCGCTCCTGATCTATGCCGATCAAGCGAACTATCGGATCATCGAGTCGACCTTGCTGCAGATCGACCAGCCCCAGGTGCAGGTTGCGATCGATGCGACAATCGCCGAAGTGACGCTCAACAACACCCTCTCCTACGGTGTGCAGGCCTACATCACCGGGCAGAATCTTGGATTGCGTCCAAACTCCGGATCGATCCTCAACACCCAGGCGACGCAGGCGCCCGCAACCACCGTCGATACCAGCACCGGCATCGCCTCCGTGACGGGGTCTTTGACCAACGCCTTCATCAACCAGGCCTTTCCCGGCTTCAATTTCCTGGTTGGTTCGGCGACGCAGCCAAGTCTCATTCTTGATGCGCTGCATGCCGTCACCAACGTGAAGGTGCTGTCCAATCCCTCGCTGGTCGTGGTCAACAATCAGGTCGCAACCCTGCAGGTGGGCGACGTGGTACCGGTTTCAACGGGCAGCGCCACCGTGCTGACCACCAGCAACACCGTCGTCAACACCATCGACTATCGTAACACCGGCATCATCTTGCGTGTCTCGCCCCGCGTCAGCGTCAACGGCACGGTCCGGCTCGACATCGAGCAAGAGATCAGCAACGTGCCGAACACGGGAACAGCCAGCACCCCCAACCTGACGCCGACCATCTCGGAGCGCCGGGTCAAGAGCCAGATCGCGGTTGCGAACGGCCAGACCGTGCTTTTGGCCGGCCTGATCAGGGAGCAACAGACCGGCGCGCGCAATGCGATCCCCGTGCTCGACCAGATACCCGGACTTGGCGACGCGTTCGGCCACCAGTCCAACAACACCCAGCGAACCGAACTGATCATCTTCATCAGGCCGCAGATCATACGCGATGGCTCGGACGCGCATGTTGTGGCCGAAGAACTTCGCTCCAAACTGCGCGGAACCATCGCGACCACGAACACCAATGCTCCAATCACGACCAGCTACCATTGAGACCAGCCGTTCGGCGTCACTCCGACGTGCCCTGCGGCGCTGCTTGCCGGCTGCCCTGGGAGTTGCGCTTGCCATCTGCGGCGGCCCGCCTGTCGCTCGCGCGGACGCGCTCAGCCGCGGTGTGGCGGCGCTCGACCGTGCCGACTATCTCCGGGCCGTGCGGGAATTATCGCCGCTGGCAGCGCGAGGCAATCCAAGAGCGCTCGGCCTGCTCGGCTTCATGTATGAGCATGGCTTCGGCGTCCCGCAGGCCTATGATGCCGCGTTCGATCTGTATTGCCAGGGCGCGACCGGGGGCGATCCGTTCGCGCAAGCCATGCTCGGATTGATGTACGACAAGGGCCACGGCGCGCGTCAGGACTTCATCCAGGCGTACAAATGGCTCAATCTCGCGGCGGCCCGGTCGCAAGGCCACACGCGCGATGTCTATACGCGACTTCGCGATGCGGTCGCCTCAAAGCTGTCGCGCGATGAAATCATCGTCGGACAACGACTCGCCCTGAGTTGGTTGCCCGGCGCTCCAGCTTTTCCCTAGATTCGCAACGGCTCACGCTCATCTGGTCGCGATACGGGTCCAGCGGTCCGCATCATCGCCGAGGCGAACAAACGATCAGAGATCGGTCCGCTCTTCGGAGATGTCGCGACGCTGCTCCATGTTGAAGCGCCCTGCATAGATTGGTCGCCCGCCGGTAGTCGGACCGGGATACTGCACGATCAAGATTTCGCCGCCGGTCGAGGTCTCGAACTTGCCTTCGAAATGCGGATCCGGATGGAAGATCATCGTGCCTGGCGTGTAGAGTTTGTCGTCGATCTTGAATTCGCCGCTCAGGATGTACCAGACCTGTGCGAAATCGTGATTGTGGATTGGATGATGCGCTCCGGGCTCGAGCCGCAGGATGCCGGCATTCGGTTCGGTCGGCCGCTCCGGCCGCGGATGAAACAGCATCTTGCCGGTCTCACCGGGCCAGCGGATGGTTTCCCATTCCACATCGTCGATGTGCTTCGCCTCATAAGGCAGGTGCCTGCCGGTCCCGGTTGCCGTCTGCATGGATCAATCTCCTTGGGGCTTGCTCTTGCTTGATCGAGGTAGAGCGGCGGCGCTCGGCACGCGCCACCAATCGAAATGCTCGGCTTTCTGCGGTGATTTCGCGACCACCATCAGGATGCGCGCCTCATCCTCGCCGATATTGTCGGCGCGGTGCGGCAGCTCGGAATTCAGGAAGATGCCCTCACCGGGCGCCAGATCGAACACCTCGGCGCCGACGTGGAAGCGGATGCGCCCGCTGATCACGTAGCAATATTCCTGCCCCGGATGCGACACCATCAGGTCCATCCGGTTCTTTCGCGGAAACGAGAGGTGAAACACCTCGAGATCGTCGTTCGGCATGCCGCCAGCAAACAACCGCCAGCGATAGCCGGTGCTCGGGATGCTCTGGTCCTCACCGTCGTCACCGTGCCGATGCACCGTGACATGGCTGCGCGACGGGTCCTGCGGCGCGGCGAACAGCTCGCTGACACCGATGTCGAGCGCCTGGGCGATCTGGATCAGGTTGGCAACGGAGCTCGAGACCTGGCCGCGCTCGAGGCGTGACACGAAGGCGTCGGACAGCCCTGTCATGTCGGCGAGCTCCTTCAATTTCATGCCGCGCTCCTCCCGCAGTGAGCGAATGCGTGCGCCAAGCCTTGCCAGCGTCTCGTCCTGCGTCCTCATTGCTCCCATCCTCCCGCCAATTTGCTTCCTTGTCAATATAAATTGCCTTATAGACAATTAGCTTGCAGCCGATGTGCGAAATCCTTCGGAAAAATCCGTCATCCCGAACGTTGGCGCGCGAGCAAGTTGCGTATCACGCAATCAAAACGAAGAGCAAACAATACCCTGGAGGAAGCCCCTGACATGACGATGCCTTTCAAGACCACCCTGTGCGCGGCGACCACCGCGATGTTGCTGCACATCCCGTTCGCGCACGCCGCGATGTCGGACAACGTCATCCGCATCGGGATTCTGAACGACCGTTCGGGCGCCTATGCCGACCTCGGGGGCGAAGGCTCCGTCGTCGCGGCGAGGATGGCGGCGCAGGAATTCGACGACAACATCGGCGGCGTGCCGGTGGAGATCGTCTCGGCCGATCACCAGAACAAGCCGGACATCGGGCTTGGCATCGTGCGGCGCTGGTTCGATACCGAGAAGGTCGACGCCGTCGCCGACATTTCCAATTCCGGCGTCGGTTTCGCCGTGACCACGCTGGCCAAGGAGCGCAACAAGATCGTGTTGAACGCGTCAGCGTCATCCGACTTCACCGGCAAGGCCTGCACCCGCACCTCATTCCAGTGGGTCTACACCAGCTACACCAACGGCTACGGTCTCGCGCGGGCCCTTACGGCGCAGAAGCTCGACAGTTGGTTCCTGATCACAGTGGACTATTCGTTCGGCCATGCTTTCGCCGCCGACATGCGCCGGGCGGTCGAGAGCGGCGGGGGCAAGATTGTCGGCGAGGTGCGCCACCCGCTCAACACCGCGGACTTCAGCTCGGTGCTGCTGCAGGCGCAGGCATCCGGCGCCAGGGTGATCGCACTCGCCAACGCCGGCGCCGACATGACCAACTCGGTGAAGCAAGCGGCCGAGTTCGGCGTCACCCGCGGCCAGACCCTGGTGGCACCGACCGTATTCCTCACCGACGTCGATGCGATGGGCCTCGCCTCCGCGCAGAACTTGCAGTTCATCACCGCCTTCTACTGGGATCGCGATGCGGAGTCGCGGGCGTGGGCTAACAAGTTCTTCGAGAAGTACGGGCGGATGCCGACCACGACGCAGGCCGGCATCTATTCCGCCGTGCGCCACTACTTGCGCGCGGTCCAGGCGGCCAACTCCGACGACGGCCTCGCGGTCGCAGCCAAAATCCGCGAGCTGCCGGTCGCGGATGCATTTGCTCATGGCACGGTCCGCGCCGATGGTCAGTTCGTACACGACATGTACCTGGCGCGCGTCAAGACGCCGGCGGCCTCGACCCGGCGCTGGGATTACTACGATATCGTCGCGACGGTCCCCGCAGCGCAGGCATTCCGCCCGCTCAGCGAAGGCGGATGCGAGTTGGTCTCGCAGTGACGACGCCGGTGGCGGACCGCGTACCGCTGTCCGCCACGATCTCAGGATGCCATTTGCTGCGATGCACCGGTCGCTAGGACTCGTGGCCGAACGGGCCAATAGCGGCATTGCAGAAGTCGCGTACCAAGGGCATCCTAATCCCATGGGCTCGATGCTGATAGTTGTGGCAGTGGTCGGCGCCGTGGCGCTGACAGAACGCAGCACTGAACACCTCCCGTTTGCCATCGCTGCGCTGCTTTGTAACGCAGCTCTGTTGCTGATCTTTGTCGCCGATTTCGACAGAGCGATCCTGCTGTCCGGCATAGTGGCAATCACCATTGCCGGAGCATCCACGGTAAAGTTCGATCACAGCGCCCTCAAGCTGACCATTTCGGATTTGCCGCTGGTATTTGCAGGGACCGTTCCATTTCTTGTGCTGCAATATCCACGCGTGATGTTGGGAGTGCTCGTCAGCATTGTCCTGTTCGTTGCCGCTTCGATTGCTGTGCTGCTCTACGCCGCCGGGCCACCGATGTCGTTGGCGCTTCGACTCCTGCTGTTCAACGTTGCCGTTATTGGCTTCGCCGCTGCTGCCGCGACGAAAGATGCCATCGCACCGTCGCGGCTCGCGTTGACGCAGCGGCGCAGCTTCTACTCGACCTTCATGGCGTCCCTCGTCGACCGTGTTTGCTGGCGACAATTCGGCGGCCTCGCGCTGAGCGACATCGCCAACGAACCGCTGCCGCTGAAGGAGGCGACACCTGCGCGCTCAGACGCCTCTCCGGACATTATAATCATCCAGCACGAATCGGTCTTCGACCCGCGCATCCTTGGACTGCCCGTCGAGCCGATCGTCGAAGGCTTGCTGTCTCCTGCGAATGGTCAATATGGGCGTCTCAACGTCGACATCTTCGGCGGAGGCTCCTGGCAGTCCGAATTCAGCCTCCTGACCGGCCTTTCGAGCGCGAGTTTCGGGTCGAGCGCCTACTACCTGTTCAAGAAAGGCGCGGGGCGATTCCACAGCAGCCTCCCCCGTTCATTGGCATCGCTAGGCTACCGGACGACACTCATCTCGAGTTGCCGTCGCAGCTTCCTCAGCTACGACCGATTTTACAGCTCGATCGGCATACATGAGCGGGTGTTCATTGAAGACCTTCCACCTCCGTTCGATGCCCGACGCTTCGAGGCGACAAATTCGGATGCAATATTTCTTGAAGCGGTGATCGATGCTCACACGAAGAGCGTCATCAATCATCCGGCACCGCACTTTCTCTACGTGCTGACCAACTTCAATCATGGCCCACACGATCGGCAGCTTGTGCCGGCCGGACAATTTGAGAAGGAGCGCACCTTTGCGGCGGCAAGCCTCCCCGATGCCGGATACGCCGAGTATTATACGCGGTTGGTGGAGACCGCTTCCACGTGGCAGAAACTCAAGCGAAGGCTGGCAAACCGTTTCCCGGGACGCCCCATGCTGATCGTCCATTATGGGGATCACCAACCGGTATTGACGGGGCGCATCGCCCACCGGCTTAAGTGCCGAGGAGACGCGCGAGACGCGTTCACGACATTTTACGCGATAGAGGCTTTGAATATGTCCCGGACGCCATTTGGCTCCGGACGCGGCCCGGACCTCGACATCGCCTTTCTCGGGACCGTTGCCTTGCAACATGCGGGGCTTCCGCTTGACCCGGTCTTCTCCACCCGTGCAAGCTTGCTCGACGATTGCAGGGAAGCCTACTTTGGCTCGGGCTCGGAACGGAAACGCCAGTTCCATCGTACACTTGTGGACCTGGGCTTGATTGATCTCGTGCCGAACGTTCCGCGCGCGCGGTAACCTGGCGCGCTGTCGCACCGACGCGTTCATGCCAGGCCGTTTGACCATTGATCCCGCACAGTTACGGCGGACGAGTGACGAGGCAAGTGATCGACGCGCGATCAGCTCACAACGACACCTATTGGACAAGCGGAGAGCTTGCGGCATCAAGGTCTACACCCACGACACTGGCCTCTCCTGCCAAAATCGCGACATACTGCTTGAGCGCTCGACGTTCGACGCTCGAGCGCAGCGATTGCGCAATGTCCGCATGAACCATCTCGAAAGGCGATTTCTGTCCGGGGATCATCCTGTCGACGGCGACGATGTGAAAGCCATAGCGTGTTTTCACCAGTTCGGGGAGAATCCCAACCGCATCGATCCGAAACAGCGCTTTCTCGAACTCAGGAACAGTCGTGCCTCGCGCGATCTGCCCGAGATCGCCGCCCTGCCGGCCTGACGGGCAGTTGGACAGTTCCTCGGCCAGCGCCGCAAAGCGGTTCGGCTCAGCCAGGATCGCATTCAGTGCCTGCTCTGCTCGCGCGCGAATTTTGGGGACAGGCACCCCGAGTGTCACTTGAAACAGGATGTGGCGCGCGTGGACGAGATCGCCACTGATGAACTCCTCGCCGTGGGTCTCGTAGTAGCGGCGGCATTCCGCTTCGGTCGGTGCTGGTACCTTCACCTCGACCGAAAGCAAGCGCTCGATGCCCTCCCCAACCGCGTTCGCATCAGCCTCGTCAGTCGCCAGCAATCCGATCGACACAGCGCGTTGGCGCAACAATTCGCGGGCCGCCGCGAATTCAGCGGACGTTGCCTCGTCCACCCTGACTGCAACGCCGTTGACCGACACCGTCATGGCCGCGCCGGCTCCTTGACCCTCCGCCGCTGCGGCGCCCGCACGACCTGGTAGGGGCGAATGAGATAGGCCAGCGCGCCGGCTCCACTCCAAATATGGATCATGCGCGTGAAGGGCGAGATCAGGAACAACGTGAAGCCGAGCAGGATATGCAGCTTGTAAGTCAGCGGAACATCCTGCATCAGCGTGGACGCACCACTGTCGAAAGTGACGACGCCCTTCACATAGCTGGTCAGCGTTTCAAACAGCACACCGTCCATATGCGCAGCCGACAGCGGCACTGTGAGCAGACCCAGCGCCAGTTGGCACCACAACATCACCACTACCGCAATGTCCCATTTGCGGCTGTTTGCACGAATACGCGGGTCGGCGAGCCGGCGGTAGATCAGCAACGACAGCCCGATGATCGCGACGACGCCGGCAATGCCGCCGACCACCATCGCCAGCAACTGATGGCCAACCGGCGACAGCGCCCAGTCGACTGCCCAGTGCGGCGCCAGGAAGCCAGCGAAATGGCCGAGGATGACCACTAGCACACCGTAGTGGAATAGGTTGGAGCCGGTGCGCAGCACCCCGCTGCGCAACATCTGCGACGAGTCGCTCTTCCAGGTATAGGGGTCGCGGTCGAATCGGATCAGGCTGCCAAGCAAGAGCACGCTGAGGCAGACATAGGGGTAAACACCGAAGAGCAGCGTATTCACATAGCTTTCGGACACGGGCGGACTCCCTCAAGGTGTGGGCGGACCAGCCGTCGGCGCCCCGAAGGCTGGTTGCTCGAACCAGTCACGGTCGAGGATTTCCTTGCGATCCTTGATCGGGGGCACGGTCGAGGCGCCAACGGCACTCTCGCCGGCGATCACGATCAGGGCCTGCAAGACCGCCGCGTAGCGGCTGCGACGCCCAATCAGCGAACGCGCAATCGAGTTCAGGATGTAGGCGCAATCGCCGAGCATCTCGCGCGCTTCAGCGATGTCCCGGCAACTCAGATATTCCAGCAGCACAGGCAGATAGTCCGGCAGCTCGCTCGCTGCGAGATCGTAGCCCGCGGCCGCATAAATCTGCTTCAGCTCCACCATGGCGGAGCCGCGATCGCGACTTTCTCCATGGAGATGCTCGAACAGATGCAGCGACAGCGCCCGTCCTCTGTCGAACAGGTCGACATACCGCTCTTCGGCGGCCAGTTGTTCGCCGGCTCCGATCTCGCCGATCAGATCGAGCAATTCCTGCCGCTCGCGCGCCGCAACCAGCTTCGAGCCGCGCACCACCCCGGCGATTTCAGGCAGCGCTGCCCGCATCTCCGGAGTCGGATAAGACAACAACGCACTGAACGCCCTGAACAGCAGAACCATGACCGCCTCTCAATTGTCCAACGGCCGCATCGGGACCGCCCGGCGCGCGCCCATCTTGCCGCCGAACAGGCTGGACGGCGCCGGCCCATGGTCGCAGCCGTTGCCGAAGGAGAAGCCGCAGGCACCCTTCAGCCCATAAGCATCTTCCGCCTCCTCGCGATGGCTGGTCGGGATCACGAAGCGGTCTTCGTAGTTCGCGATCGAGAGATAGCGGTGCATGTCCTCGACCTGGGCACGGCTGAGGCCGGCCTGGTCGAGCACGGCCTGTCCGTCGCCCTCGCCTAGCTGGCGCTGCCGGAAGTGAATGCGCATGGCGAACAGTCGCTCGAGTGCTGCGACGATCGGCGTTTCCGCACCCGCGGTGAGCAGGTTGGCAAGATAGCGCACCGGAATGCGCAGCGATCGAACATCCGGTAATTCGCCGATAGTGTCGATAGCTCCTGCATTAGCGTGCGACTGGATCGGCGACAGCGGCGGCACGTACCACACCATCGGCAGCGTGCGGTATTCCGGATGCAGCGGAAAGGCGATCTTCCAGTCCACCGCCATCTTGTAGGCGGGAGAATGCTTCGCCGCCTCGAGCCACGCGTCCGGCACGCCATCGGCGCGCGCCTGGGTTTGCACGGCGGGGTCGTTCGGATCGAGGAAAAGCTTGAGCTGCGCCTCGTAGAGATCCTTCTCGTCTTCGACCGCGGCAGCTCGCTCGATGCCGTCGGCATCGTACAGCAGCACACCGAGATAGCGGATGCGCCCGACGCATGTCTCGGAGCAAACCGTCGGCTGGCCTGCCTCGATACGCGGATAGCAGAAGATGCACTTCTCGGCCTTGCCGGAGCTCCAGTTGTAATAGATCTTCTTGTAAGGACAACCCGACACGCACATCCGCCAGCCGCGGCACTTGTCCTGATCGATCAGGACGATGCCATCCTCCTCGCGCTTGTAGATCGAGCCAGAGGGACAGGACGCGACGCAGGCCGGATTGAGGCAGTGCTCACACAGCCGCGGCAGATACATCATGAAGGTGTTTTCAAACTGGCCGTAGATATCCTTTTGAACGGCCTCGAAGTTGTAATCCTGGGAACGCCGGTCGAACTCGCCGCCAAGGATCTCCTCCCAGTTCGGCCCCCATTCGATCTTCTCCATGGGTCGGCCAGTCAGCAGTGACAACGGCCGGGCTACCGGCGCCGTGACCTGCTCGCCCGCGTGCTGCAAGTGCTCGTAGTCGAAGGTGAAGGGCTCGTAGTACTCGTCGATCTCCGGCAGGTGCGGATTGGCGAAGATCTTGGCAAGGACAGCCAGCCGGCCGCCCTGCTTCGGCACGATCTTGCCGTTCCTCTTGCGCTTCCAGCCGCCGTGCCAGCGCTCCTGGTTCTCCCAATCCTTGGGATAGCCGATGCCGGGTTTGGTTTCGACGTTGTTGAACCACGCATACTCCACGCCCCGGCGCGAGGTCCAGACCTGCTTGCACGTAACCGAGCAGGTGTGACACCCGATGCACTTGTCGAGGTTCATGACCATCGCGATCTGAGCACGGATTTTCATCAGCGGACCTTCCTGTGCGCAAGCGCCGTCGCATCGCTGTGATCGAGCCAGTCGACCCGGCTGAGTTTGCGGACGACCACGAACTCGTCGCGATTGGAGCCGACGGTGCCGTAATAGTTGAAGCCGTATGACAGGTGTGCATAGCCGCCAACCATGTGCGTCGGCTTCAGCACCGCCCGTGTCACCGAATTGTGGATACCTCCGCGCAAGCCCGTGATCTCTGATCCCGGCACGTTCACGATCTTCTCCTGTGCATGGTACATCATGCACATGCCGTCCTTGATCCGCTGGCTGACCACGGCTCGCGCGGCAATGGCGCCATTGAGATTGAACAGCTCGATCCAGTCGTTGTCGGCGATGCCGGCCTGTTTTGCGTCATTCTCCGATATCCAGACGATCGGACCTCCGCGTGACAGCGTCAGCATCAAAAGGTTGTCTGTGTAGGTCGAGTGGATGCCCCATTTCTGGTGCGGTGTGATGAAGTTCAGCACGATCTCCGTCTCTCCGTTGGAGCGCGTGCCTACCATGCCGGCGGCGGACCGCGTGTTGATCGGCGGGCGATAAACGGCGAAGCTCTCGCCGAAGTCTCGCAGCCAACGATGATCCTGGTAGAACTGCTGACGGCCAGTCAGCGTGCGCCACGGGATCAACTCGTTGACGTTAGTGTAGCCGGCCGTGTAGCTGACATGCTCGCTTTCGATGCCGGACCAGGTAGGCGACGAGATGATCTTGCGCGGCTGGGCCTGAATGTCGCGAAAGCGGATCTTCTCATCCTCCCGCGCGAGCGCAAGGTGGCTGTGATCTCTTCCCGTCACCTTGCCGAGTGCTTGCCATGCCCTGACTGCGACCTGGCCGTTGGTTTCCGGCGCGAGATAGAGGATGGTTTCTGCCGCATCGATGTCGCTGTCGATGCGCGGCCGTCCGTCGGTTGGCCCGCCATCATTGACCCGGTAATTCAACTCGCCGAGGCCTGCGACCTCCTCCACTGTCTGCCATGCAATGCCCTTGCCGCCATTGCCGAGCTTGTCCGCCAGCGGGCCGAGCGCGGTGAAGCGACGATAAGTATTCGGATAATCACGCTCGACCACGGCAATTTGCGGCGCGGTGATACCTGGAATCAGCTCACACTCGCCTTTCCGCCAGTCCCGCACGTCGAACGGCTGCGCCAGTTCGCCCGGCGTATCATGCTGGATCGGAGACAGCACCACATCGCGCTCGACCCCGAGATGGCCGACCGCGAGCTCCGAGAAGCGCTTGGCGATCGTCTTGTAGGTCTCCCAATCGCTGCGCGCCTCCCAGACTGGATCCACCGCCGTCGACAGCGGGTGGATGAAGGGATGCATGTCGGAGGTGTTGAGATCGTTCTTTTCGTACCAGGTCGCCGTGGGCAGCACGATGTCCGAATAGAGGCAGCTCGTCGACATGCGGAAGTCAAGCGTGGTGACGAGGTCAAGCTTTCCCTCCGGCGCTGTATCGCGCCAGACGACCTCCTGCGGCTTGGTCCCGTTCATCTCGCCGAGATCTTTGCCCTGCAGGCCATGGCGCGTTCCCAGAAAATGGCGCAGGAAATACTCGTGGCCTTTGCCTGAAGAGCCAAACAGGTTGGAGCGCCAGATGAACAGGTTGCGCGGAAAGTTCGCCGGATCATCTGGATCTTCGCAGGCCATCGTCAGCGCGCCCGATGCGAGCCCAGTCGCAACGTGGTCCTTGACGTCGCGGCCCGCCAGCCGTGCGTCATCCGCGAGCGTCAGCGGGTTGACGTTGAGCTGCGGCGCGGACGGTAGCCAACCCATCCGCTCCGCCCGCACATTCATATCGATCATGCTGCCACGATAGGCTGCCGGATCGGCGAGCGGCGACAGCAGGTCGGCGACGTCGAGCTTCTCGTACCGCCACTGGTCGCTGTGCGCATAGAAGAACGAAGTGCCGTTCATCTGCCGCGGTGGCCGCGCCCAGTCGAGGCCAAAAGCCAGCATGGTCCAGCCGGTCTGCGGGCGGAGCTTCTCCTGGCCGACGTAATGCGCCCAACCGCCCCCCGACACGCCGATCGTTCCGCACAGCATCAGGATATTGATGATACTGCGGTAACCCATGTCCTGATGGTACCAATGATTCATACCCGCACCGATGATGATCATCGAGCGGCCGCGGGTCTTTTCCGCGTTGTCGGCGAAACCGCGCGCAACCACGATGGCCTGCTCGGCCGGTACGCCGGTGATGGCCTGCTGCCAAGCCGGGGTGTAGGGCACGTTGTCGGAGAAGCTCTTGGCACAGTGGCCGCCAAGCCCTCGATCGAGTCCGTAGTTGGCGCACAACAGATCGAACACGGTTGCGACATGCGCCTCACCATCCGCGAGCATGATGCGACGCACGGGAACGTTGACCTCCAACACGTCGCCGCCCTGCGCATTCGCCTTGAAGTATTCGCTCTCCTTGCCGCCGAAATAGGGAAAGCCAACGGAGACGACTTCGTCCCGACGGTCGACCAGGCTCAACGCCAGTTGGACGTCGCGGCCGGTTTCACCATCCTTTGACTCCAAATTCCACCGGCCTGCAGGTTCGCCGGGCTTAGGCCAGCGATAGCCGATCGCCCCCTGCGGGAGGACGAGATCGCCGCTCTCGTCCGTGGTCGCCACCGTCTTCCAGGCGGCGCGATCGGACGCCGGCGCGCCCGGAAGATCGCTCTGCCGAAGATAGCGGTCCGGCACGAAGCGGTCGCCGTCGCGGCGCAACCGCACCAGCATCGGCAGGTCGGTATAGCGGCGCGCATAGTCCTGGAAGTACGGCACCTGCCGGTCGAGGAAGAATTCGCGCAGAATGACGTGTCCCATCGCCATAGCCAGCGCAGCGTCGGTGCCCTGCTTGGGATGCAGCCACAGGTCGGAGAACTTGGCGACCTCGGCATAGTCGGGCGTCACCGCAACCACCTTGGTGCCGTTGTAACGCGCCTCGACGAAGAAATGGGCATCGGGTGTGCGGGTCTGAGGCACATTCGATCCCCAGGCGATGACGTAGCCGGAATTGTACCAGTCGGCCGATTCCGGAACGTCAGTCTGCTCACCCCAGGTCTGCGGGCTGGATGGCGGCAAGTCGCAGTACCAGTCGTAGAACGACAGCATGGTACCGCCGATCAGACTGAGATAGCGCGACCCCGCCGCGAAGGAGACCATGGACATCGCGGGGATTGGCGAAAAGCCGATCACGCGGTCGGGTCCGAATGTCTTGATCGTATGCACATTGGCGGCGGCGATGATCTCGCTCACCTCGTCCCAGTTCGAACGCACGAAACCACCATGCCCGCGTGCGGATTTGTAGGATTTCGCGATCTCCGCATCGCCGACGATCGATGCCCATGCCTCGACCGGTTCGCGGGTGCGACGCGCGTCGCGCCATGCCTTGATCAGACGGCCGCGAACCATCGGATATTTGATGCGGCTCGCACTGTAGAGATACCAGGAATAGGACGCACCGCGCGAACAGCCGCGCGGCTCGTGATTGGGCATGCCGGGGCGCGTGCGCGGATAGTCCGTCTGCTGCGTCTCCCAGGTGACAACGCCGCTCTTGACGTAGATCTTCCAACTGCACGATCCCGTGCAGTTCACGCCATGGGTCGAACGCACGATCTTGTCATGCTGCCAGCGCTGGCGATATCCCTCCTCCCATGTGCGGTCTTCGTCACGCACCTCGCCGAGGCCCTCGGCAAACGGCTCCCGCTTCCGCGACAGATAGGTGAGGCGCTCGAGGAAATGACTCATCCAGGGCTCTCCTTCCGCAAGCCGCGCCAAAGCTCGGCTCCTACGCGTTGAGCGGCCTTCCCATCACCGGCGCCCGACGAACTTCGGTCAGATAGTTCAGGAACAGCGAGACCGACACAATACCATACAGCAGCATGAAACAGCTTGAGTTGAATCCTAACCAATCACGCAGGCTGCCAAACATGATCGGCAACAGGAAGCCGCCCAGGCCGCCGACCATGCCGACCAGCCCGCTCACGGCGCCCATGCTCTCCGGAAACTCGTCGCCGATATATTTGAAGGTCGATGCCATGCCGAATGCGAAGGTGACGCCGACGATGAACAGCAGCGGGGTGAACATCCAGGGCGTCAGCGCGATCGTGAACTGGCGCGAGCCGTCCACGGTGCGAATCGAAAAATCGGTATGCGGATAAGACAGAAGAAATAGCGCAATCCACGCAGCCCACAGCACCCACCATGTTACGTTGTGGGCGCCAAATCGGTCGGACAACATGCCACCGACAGCGCGCAGAAGGCCTCCAGGAAGAGAGAAACAGGCCGCAAGCAACGCTGCCTGGGCGACCGAGAAACCGTACTCACTGACGAAATATTGCGGCATCCAGATTGACAGCGCGGTGAAGCCGCCGAACACGATCGAATAGTACTGACAATATTTCCACACCCGCCGGTCGCGCATCACCGCAAGTTGCTCCGACAGAGACGCTCCGCCTCTACCCGCTCCGGGATCGGGCGCAGACAGGAACCAGAACAAGACCGCGCTCACCAACAGCGCGGCCGCATAAGCGCGCGGCACCGCTTGCCAACCATAGGCTCCCATCAGCGCTGGAGCGACGAACATATTGAGCGCGGCACCCGCGGTGCCCGCGCCGAATACGCCCATGGCAAACCCGCGCTGGTTGGTGGGAAAGAAGCGCGCGACATAGGGCGTGCCCACCGAGAAGGAAGCTCCTACAAGGCCGAGTGCCAGCCCCAGCAGCAGAAATTGCCACAGTGCGTTCGCGTAGGAAGCAAAGTACAAAGGCACGGCACAAATCAGCAGGAGCAGCGTCATCAGGATGCGTCCCCCGACCCGGTCGGTCCAGATGCCAAGCGGCAGGCGGAACAGTGAGCCAGTCAGCACCGGGGTCGCAGTCAGAAGGCCAAACTCGGTCGCGTTGAGGTGAAGTTCATCGCGCAGCGGAATGCCAATGACGCCGAACATCATCCAGACGGCAAAGCAGATCAGGAATGCCCAGGTACTTGCCAGCAGAACGGTGATGCTGCGCGCGTTCGACATGTCCCCTCACACCTCCGGCGCTGCGCCAGATCGTTTGAAAGAAACCTCAAGACGCAGATGACCGCACACCACGGGTGCCAACACCCCACCGACTGCGGCAATCCGCGTGAGCAGACCCCCTAACGTTGAAGTATGCAGAGAATACACCTACTTTACAATATCCCAACGTCATTGACGGAACGGGGACGCCTTCTCCCCGCCACATTCCTGCGACCGCTGCTACGGCGTCATCGCCTCTGCAGAGGTATGGCGGAAGGAATCGCCGCCCTCACTGCCTGCAGCGCTTCGGGAAACGCATGCAATTTTCTGACAATTCACAGCCTTTTGGTTGATGGAGATCGCTTCAGATTTTCCTCATGTCAAAGCGGCGTTGCCGCTGCGTCCACAGTCAGCCGTCCTCCGAAACATGAGGCGCTCGACTGGCCGCGATCAGGTTGGTAAGCCCCACCCGCAAGGAGACTTTGAGTCGGGACATGACCGTTGCGATCGAGATGGGGCACACGACGGCGGGCGGCTCGGCCACTCTGGACCTCGAGGAACTGCTGGCAACGCGGCTGCTGGTGCAAGGTAATTCGGGGTCCGGCAAATCCCATCTGCTGCGCCGGCTGCTGGAACAGAGTGCCCCATGGGTGCAGCAGACCATCGTTGACCCGGAAGGCGACTTCGTCACGCTGGCCGAATGTTTTGGTCACCTCGTCATCGATGCCGAGGACCATACCGAACGCGGCCTGCAGGTCGCCGGCGAGCGAGCGCGGATTCATCGTGTCTCCACGGTGCTCAATCTCGAAGGGCTCGATGCCGAGAACCAGATGCGGCGCGCCGCCGCTTACCTGAACGGACTGTTCGAGATCGCCCGCGATCACTGGTATCCGATGCTGGTGGTGGTCGATGAGGCCCAGTTGTTCGCGCCGGCGGTTGCCGGGGAGGTGTCGGACGAGGCGCGCAAATTGTCCCTCGGGGCCATGACGAATCTGATGTGCCGCGGCCGCAAACGTGGTCTTGCGGGCGTGATCGCGACCCAGCGACTGGCAAAGCTTGCCAAGAACGTCGCGGCGGAGGCGTCGAATTTCCTGATGGGCCGCACCTTCCTGGATATCGACATGGCGCGCGCCGCCGACCTCCTGGGCATGGAGCGCCGGCAGGCCGAAGCGTTCCGCGATCTCGAACGCGGTCAATTCATGGCGCTGGGCCCCGCCCTCTCCCGTCGTCCCGTGGGTCTGCGCATTGGAGCCACCGAAACCCAGCCGCGCAATGCGCCGGCGAGACTCGTTCCGCTCCCTGGAGCGGCGCTGGAGGACGCGCGGGCCGTTATCCTTGCGGCACCGCCCCCCGAGCATAGCCGGCCCCAGCGCCGGCCGGCGCCGGATCTGCTCGGCCAACTCATGGCCGCGAAGTCCGCAGCGGCGGAGATGCGTCCCGACGTCGTGGAGCAGGCCCTCAGCGCTGAGGAATTGGCGGAGCGGCGGGCGCGGCTCGACCGCATCCTGTGCGCCATCCTGGCGGAACCTGACGCGGGCTTCCGCGCCATCGGCGTCCTCTATCAGGAGTTCGTGGTCCGCTGCCGGATCGAGGGCCTCGGCGCGGCCGTGCCTGACCTCGGTGACTTCCGGCGCATGCTGACACACGCCCGCGCCGGGCTTGCCACCGACATGGCAGAGGATGACACGTGGCAGGATGTCTCGGTCCGCGCCTCCATCCTGCCCGAGGACATGCAGGGTGTGTTCATGATGATCGCACGCGCGGCGAAGGAAGCCCGGCCCTGCCCAAGCGATGCCGCGATTGCCCGTGCCTATGGCACGCATTCGTTTCGCCGCGCACGACGTTTGCTGACCTACATCGAGGAGCAAGGCCTCATCGTCTGCCAACTTGACGGTACCGGTCGACGAATCGTGACGCTCGTCGAACTGGCCTGGGCGACGGCTCCGGGTGATCCAAATGCCGAGGAGCTGTCCGTCGAGGCGGACCCAAGCAGCCTGGCTCAATGACGCGATGCTCGGGCACGCCAGGCTGAACCTCCTCCAATCCCACCTTTGCCCGCTAGCGAAATTGCCAGCACCAATACGGGTCGCCGCGATCGCGCCGCTCCGTGACGTCGACGCGAATGAAGCGGTCGTGCGCCAGCGCGGCGCCAACCCACAGCTCATTCCATGCGTCAAAGACGGCCGAAGACAAAGCCTCGCGCTCCGCCATCAGGCGCCATGATGTCTGCCGGACGGTTGCGAGGCCGCGTTCCATCAGCAGTTGCGTATCGTCGCCCTGCCCGGCCGCAAGCCTGGCGAAGGCGGCGGCGAACCCTGCGGCTCCTGGGCCGACGCCTCCCAGCAGCGATGCGACCTCGTCAAACGTGTGCATTCCGACCAGTCGCGCGGCCGCGCCGGCGAGATGGCCACCCACTTCGGGGCCGAGCACTGCGATCGTCTCCGGAACGATCGAGGTGATGTATTCCATCGCATAGTTGCGCAGCACCTTCTGCAGCCGCGCTTCCGGCCAGGCATTTTCGGGGAGCCGCGGGGCGAGATCGGCCCGGAACGGAGGGCAACGCTCACCGGGCGAAAACTGCAAGCGTTCCTCGGGAGCGAGGTCGTGATCCCACTCCTTGTAGTAGCCTTCGAGGCCGGGCTGTCCGTCCACGGTCTGGCCCGTGCATACGAACCCCAGTCTCGGATTGCCGAGAACGACGCCGTTGTTGGCGTGCCAGCCCCACAACATCGCGCGGGACACCTCCGACGGGATGCCGCAGATCGCCGTCCCCGACCAGATCCACCGCGGCGGCGGATAGCGGACCCAGGCCTTTGTGTCGCTCTCGTAGACATACTCGACCTTCACGCCGCCGACCTGGTTCGAGAGATAGTGATATTGTGCGCAGGCGACCGCGTGAGGAAGCTGATCGAGGCCGAGCTTCTTCAGGCCCGGAACGAAACGCGCTAGCTGCTGGCGCCTGAACGTCCTGAACACCACGTCGGCGGCGCGGATAGCACCGGCGCGGGACGAGATCATCAGGATCAGCCCCGTCAGGTAGGAGTGATAGATCAGCTCGATCGCGCGATAGGCCGCGATGTCGTCCTTTGTGATCCCCGATCCCTGGCTCATTTCTTCTTCTCCAAGCCGGCGACCACGAAGTCGGCAATCTGCTCTGCCAGACGCTTCTTCGCCGCCTGTGTTTCCCCCGAGCGCGGCTGGTACCAGCGCGACGTCCAGTTCAGGGCGCCGAGCAGCGGCTTTGCCGCGAGTTTCGCATCCACCGGCCTGAACTCGCCGGACTCAGCGCCATCCTGGATGACGCGGATATAGAGGTTCTCATTCGCCTCGCGCAGCGCGGCGACCTCCGCAAGCTCCGCCCGTTCGCTTTCGTTGGTGCGCTCCAGAAGATGCAATTCGAGCCCCTGCGCGATCACGCGCAGATACGGCAGGCGATCGATGACCAGGATCGTGTGCGCGACCGCCATGCCGTGCAGTCGCTCGCGCGCGGACAATTTCGCTTCGAAGGACGGCCGGATCGCGGCTTCCGTCAGCTCCATGCCGCGGCGATGCACCGCGAAGAACAGCTCCGACTTGCTGCGGTAGTAGTAATAGATCGCGCCTTTGGTCGAGCCGATCTCGTCGCTGACCCGATCGAGCGACGTCGCGGCGAAGCCCTGGCGCATGAAGGCGCGCGCAGCAGCATCGAGAATATCGCCCCTGCGATCGGCCAGCGGTTGGCTGCTCTCAATCCTGCCCAGCTTGCTCACATGGCTCTCCTATCGTCGGCACCGTTGACATCACAACATACTACTCGGTAGGTTTCAACATACTACTCGGTATTTAAGGCAGGACGAGGGTCGGGTTGGTGACGGCCGATCGCCCCTCGTCGAGAACGGCACGGTCATCGCCGCACAACAAGAAAAGGCAGGTTGGAAAATGACAGCAAAGATGAAAGCGGGCGCCGCGGTCGCCGGGCTTCTGGCGATCCTGACGGCTTCCTCCGCGACGGCCCAGGTGTCCGACAACGTCGTGCGCATCGGCATCCTCAACGACATGACCGGAATCTATGCGGATGCCGGCGGCAAGGGCTCGATCCTTGCGGCCCAGCTCGCGGCCGAGGATTTCGGCGGCAAGGTCGCCGGCGCGCCGATCGAGATCGTCTCGGCCGACCACGCCAACAAGCCCGATATCGCAGCCAATCTCGCCCGCCAGGAATACGACGCCCAGGGTGTCGACGTCATCGCCGACGGCGGCTCGTCGGCGGCGGCGCTCGCGATGCAGAACGTGTCGCGCGAGCGCAAGAAGATCATCCTGCTGTCAGGCCCCGCCACCGCCGAGATCACCGGCAAGGCCTGTTCGCCGTACAGCTTCCACTGGATGTACGACACCTATGCGCTCGCCGCGGCTCCTCCGGCGGGCGTGTTGAAGCGCGGCGGCGACACCTGGTTCTTCATCACCGCCGACTACGCGTTCGGCAAGTCGATGGAGAGCGAGGCGACGAAGCGGATCGTCGCCGACGGTGGCAAGGTGATCGGCGGCGTGCGTTCGCCACTCGACACGCCGGACTTCTCCTCGTTCCTGTTGCAGGCACAGGGCTCCGGCGCCAAGGTGCTTGCGCTGGCGACCGCCGGGAGCGATACCAGCAACGCGATCAAGCAGGCGCAGGAATACAACGTGATCGGACCGAATACCCAGGTCGTCACCTTCCTGATGTTCATCAACGACGTCGACGCCATGGGCCTCAGGAACGGACAGGGCCTCGTCTCCTCGACGACCTACTATCATGACCTCGACGATGGCAGCCGCGCATTCGCAAAGCGCTTCTGGGACAAGATGGGACGGCCGCCGTCGATCGTGCAGGCCGGCGTCTACAGCTCGGTGGTCCACTATTTGAAGGCGGTCGCCGCGACAGGAACTGACGACGGCGACAAGGTCGCCGCCAAGATGCGCGAGCTGCCGGTCGAGGATGCCTTCACCCACGGCGCCAGGATCCGCGCCGATGGTCGCCTGCTGCGCGATCTCTACGTGACCGAGGTGAAGAAGCCGGAGGAATCGAAAGGCCCTGGGATTATTGGAAGATCGTTGCCACCATCCCCGGAGATAAAGCGTGGCGGCCCGTCGACGAGAGCGAGTGCCCGCTTCTGAAAACTCACTGAACCAGGGAGCGTCGGGGCATGGCGGATCACCGCAAGCTTGTTGTCGAGACCGATGGTCCGGTCACCATCATCACCATCAATCGCCCGGAGGTTCGCAATGCGCTCGACAACGAAACTGCGTCGGCCCTGACCGCTGCGCTGCGCGCGTTTGACGCGGCGCCTGACCAGGCCGTGGCGATCCTGACCGGAGCCGGAGGTCACTTCTGCGCCGGCGCCGACCTGAAGGAGCTCGCTGCGGGCCGCGAGTACCGGCCGTGGGCGGGCGATCCCGATGGTCCGTGCCATGACCTGCTCTCGAAGCCGGTCATCGCCGCGGTGGCAGGCTACGCGTGCGCGGGCGGCCTCGGCGTCGCGCTGCGCTGCGACCTCCGCGTGGCGGAGGAAGGCGCGACCTTTGCCGTCTTGTCGCGGCGATGGGGCGTTCCGATGAGCGACGGCACCACGGTGAGGTTGCCGCGCCTGATCGGCGCCGGACGAGCGCTCGACATGCTGCTGACCGCAAGGAAGGTGTCGGGAGCAGAAGCCGTCGCGATGGGGCTTGCCGACCGGCTGGTGCCGAACGGGCAGGCCCTGCCCGCGGCGATCGCGCTCGCGCGCGAAATCGCCGCCTTTCCCCAGATCGCCATGCGCTCGGACAGGATGTCCGCGATACGTCAATGGAATCTGTCGGAGGAGCAGGCGCTCGCGCTTGAAACCAGCCTGTCGATCGAGGCGAGGCAGAAGGAAGCACGCAGCGGCGCTGCCCGCTTCGCAGCCGGCGCGGGGCGTCACGGCTCGATCGAGAAGGAATAGTTCATGCGCGCGGTGGTTGGACATCAGTTTGGCGGCATCGACGACTTGCGTCTCGAAGATGTGCCTGCTCCGTATCTTGCGCCAGGCACTATCCGCATCTCGGTCCGCGCGGCCGGCGTGAGCTTTGCAAACCTGTTGTTCATTGCAGGCAAGCACCAGAACCGACCATCGCTGCCCTTCATTCCCGGAACGGAGATCGCCGGCATCGTCACCGAAATCGCTTCCGATGCCGCGACGCCGCTCAGCGTCGGCGACCGCGTGTGTGCCGGATTGCCCTCGGGCGGATTTGCCGAGGAAGCCATCGTCGATGCCGGCAACGTCTTCGCAATTCCCGATGCGCTGAGCTTTGCCGGCGCGACGCTGTTTCCGACCATCTATGCAACGGCCTATGCCGGCCTGACTTGGCGTGCCAACCTCAAGGCCGGCGAAACCCTGCTCGTCCACGGCGCGGCCGGAGCAAGCGGATTGGCCGCAGTCGAGATCGGCCGCGCGCTGGGGGCGCGGGTGATCGCGACGGCCGGCGGCGAGCATAAGCTCGATGCCGTCAGGCGTTTCGGCGCGCATCACGCAATCGACTACAAGCGCCAGGATTTTCGCGAGGCCGTTCTCGAGCTCACCAACGGACGCGGCGCCGACGTCGTATTCGATCCGGTGGGCGGCGACGTCTTCGACAATTCCCTGCGCTGCATCGCCCCGCTCGGCCGCATCCTGCCGATCGGCTTCGCCTCCGGCCGCATCCCCCAAATACCCGCCAACATCGTCTTGGTGAAGAACCTCACGGTGATCGGTCTCTATTGGGGATTCTACATGGCATGGGGTAAGTCCAGGGCCAATACAGCGCTGCGCGCGCAAGTCAGGACCTTGTTCGACGAGCTGTTTGCGCTCTTTGCGGCCGGACAGCTCGGCGCTCCGGTCGACCAGACGCTTCCCCTTGCGCAATTCGCCGACGGCCTTCGACGCGTCGAGCAGAGGCGAGTCATTGGCAAGGTTGTCCTTGTCCCAGGAGAAGCGGCGTGACCGGACAAGCCCCGTCGGACTGACTTGGCGCAATATCGCGGCCTGTGCACGTTCGATTTCGGCTGGACGTGGCCACTCCTGTTGCCATGCGACCGCCACAGCGGATGTTGTACGCGCGAGTCTCCGTTCGTCGTCCTGGCGAAAGCCGAGCCGCATCCACTGCCGTCGTCCCGGCGCAGGGCGGGACCCATAACCACCGCACTTGGTGATGAATGGGATTGTGGCCCCGGCGTCGTGCAACAATAAACATTTGGGGTAATGGGTCCCGGTCTTCGCCGGGACGACGCTGGGGATAGTTCTCACGCGATGTCTCAACACCGTCATTGCGAGAAACGAAGCGACGAAGCATCCATCGATCCGCATATACGCACTCGTCAGTTGCACAATCGGCGTCCACCGCATCTCGACCCAGCACTCGTGACGATCGCGAAGCGCCCCTCAAGCGGGTGAGACGGGTATTTCATACACTGAATTGATCTTCTTGATTGGCAGATTCAGCGCGCGTCGTAGAAGACGTCGACGACAGTCAACGTCAGCGCAGCCTTGCGGGTTTCAACGAGCTTCATTGCACAGGCGGTTTCGACACGAACAAAGTTGCGCGCCGGCGTGACCGAGAGGAATTCTGCCTGCAGGACCAGCGGCGCGTTCGTCTCGACGGGATGCCTGAAGCGGACATGGCGATATTCGGCGACCAGGCATTTCTCGAAATGCGTGACGCTGTAAGTCTCTTGCAGCAGGCGCGGAAGCCGCAGCAACAATAGATTGCCGGGCACGATGGTGCGACCACCCGGCAGTTCCAGCTTGGCTCGCTCGACATCGGAGTGAATCCACTGGCGATCACCGCTGAGTTCGACGAGGCGATCGACGTCGGACTGAGCGAGCGTAAATGGCTCGCTCCGCAGTCCGACGCCGACGAACGCGGCAAGGTCGGCTGGGCGGTCGACACGAACTAGCATGAGCCTACTCCACGCGAAGCAGCACGGCGGAGCCAAGTCCGCCTGCCGCAGCGATCGCCGCAAGTCCGGTCGCCCCCGCATGCATGCTCTGCAATTCGTGCCAGGCGCGCACCGCCACGATCGCCCCGGACGCGCCGATCGGATGCCCACGTGCCAGCGCGCCGCCGCCAGGATTGACGAGGGTAGGCTCGAGGTCGAGCGCGCGGATACAGGCCATGGCCTGAACGGCGAAGGCCTCCATGATTTCTGCGACAGCAAGGGACGATGTGGTCAATCCCGCACGACGCAGAGCCGCGCGCGAAGCCTCAATCGGCGCCAACCCCGGGCGCTCGGGATCACCGCCCGTCCGCCCGGCACCGACGACACGGATCACGCGAGTGGAGCAATGCAAGGACGCCAGCGTGCGCTCCGACACCAAGAGCACCGCGGCGGCGGCATCGGCTTCGACCGCGACGGTCGCGGCAGTCACGCCATGGGTCGCACTGCCTGCAAGAACGGGAAGTCGCGCACAAAGACCGGCCGTCAGACGGCGGGCAAAAGGATCTCCCGCATGCTCCGCGACGGGCACGAATTCCTGCGCCGGGACGCCGCGAGCCAGCGCCTTGCGGTGGCTCTCGATGGCGAACGCCTCTTGATGATCGCGCGTGATGTTCCACTCCGCCGCGAGCATCGCGGCGGCCGGAATCATGTCGGGATCACGCTTCGGCCAGGGCGCGAAAGGCGGCCTGTCGTAGGGCTGCGCGGCCTCATCGGGAACGAGCGGGCGGCGCGCGCGGATTGGACTACGGCTAAAGCTTTCGACGCCGCCCGCGATGATGGCATCGGCTTCTCCGGCCTTGATGCGCGCGGCCCCCAGCAGGATCGCATCGAGGCCTGCGCAACATTGGGTGTCGATCGTGCTTGCCGGAACCTCGGCGGGTAATCCTGCTTTCAGCGCCGCGACGCGTGCCGGGTTGCCGCCGCCATACAGCGCGTTGCCCAGGATCACCTCGTCGACATCGGACGGTGGAAGACCCGCGTCGTCGAGCACCGCTCGAATGGACGCTTCGGCCAGATCGACGGCCTCGACCCTGGCAAACGCGCCGCCGCGCGGCACGACCCCGGTGCGACGCGCGGCAACGATGAAAGCCGCGCTCATGATAGTCTCCGCGCCATCGTGCCCGCGCTCCAGGCCTGGCGCAGCCGGTCGAAATCAGTTTTTCCGGAGCGTGTCAGAGGCCATTCCGGCACACTCGCATAAACACGCGGCACCTTGTAGAGCGGCAGCACCGCGCGCAGGTAAGCAATGAGTTCCGACGCGGCGACGATCGCATCCGCGCGCGTGTTGATGAGCCCGATCAATCGCTCGCCGCGGCTGGCGTCGGGCGCGCCGAGCACGGCCGCGGCCGCGACCGCGGGGTGACGTTCCAGCACTCGCTCGACTTCCTCGGGATAGACGTTCTTTCCGGACGTCACGATCTTCCGGCTGGCGCGGCCGACCAAATGCAGGAATCCATCAGCATCGAGGTAACCGATGTCACCGACCGACACAGCATCGCCGTGACGGAGCAGATCGGATGATTCACCGCAGGCATAATTCATGAACAGAAACGGGCTCTCGACGAACACATAGCCGTTCTTTCCGGCTCGCAGGGATCGGCCCGCACGGTCCCGGATCGTCACCACAGCGCCCGAGAAGGCGCGGCCGACCGATGTTTCGGGACTGCCTTCGTCGGCCTTCGCCACCGTCATGAAGCTCGTCTCCGAGGCGCCGTAGAATTCAGCGATACGGGCATTGGGAAACACGCGCCGCAACGGCGCGCGCTGTTCCGCCGGCAGCTTGGCACCTGACGACAGGACCCAGCGCATCGAGACGAGCGAAGCATCGCCCGCGGCCTTGACGATCATCTGGAGCTGCGCCGGCACAGCATAGAGCACAGTCGCACGCTCGGCTTCGATCAGGCGCACGACCGTGTCAGGTCGGAATTTTCGGCAGAGAATGACGCGGGCGCCGACGTTGAGCCCGTGGACGAGCGCGTAAAGGAACAGCGAGTGGGTGAGCGTCCCGGGCGCGAGGATCACGTCCTCTGCGCCAATTCCAAACTCCTTTGCGTCGTGGCGGATGCTCTCGGTCCACGATCGATGATGACGGCGGTAGCCTTTCGGAAGGCCGGTCGATCCCGAGGTAAAGCCGACGTAGAAGGGCTTGAGGCCATCCGGCGCGGCGACCGGGGTTGCTTCGGGCGCCGCGCCGAGGATCGTCGCAAGCTGCGTGAAGGAGGACAAAGGATCGGCAAGGACGATCGCCCGGTCTCCGGCGAACCGGGCATCGAAGCTGATCAGCAAAGCAGAGGATAGCTGCGCCAAGATCGCGCGCGTCATCTCGGCCGGCCAATCGGGATCCAGCACCTGCGCCTCGCGCCCGGCGCGCGCAACCGCGAGAAACAGCAGCGCAAGTGCGGGACCGGTCGGCAGATGCAGCGCGACGCCGCTGCCTTCCGGAGTCGCGGCGGCAATGACGCTCGCCAATCGATTGATCTCGTGGTCGAGATCTCGCCAGGAGATCCGCTGCTCCTCGAATACCAGCGCGTCGCGGTCCGGCGTTCGCACGGCGTGATGCGACAGCGGCTCTGTGATGCTCACGCGCGATACCCGAGCGCGGCCGGATAGGCCTGTTCGGCGGCTTTGGTCAGGAACGCCGCGGCAAGCACCTTGACGAGGTCACCCGGCAGGAACACCGAGGTGGCCAGCATCGCCTGCAATGCCCCCATATGCGCCACGATCATGAGACCGATGATGCCACAGCCATAGACGACGACGATTCCGCCGGCGATCGCGGCTGCGAATGCGGCGGCGAACACCGGCACTTTGGTGAGACGCTGCATGACGGCGCCGGTGACGAAAGCGCCGGGAATCCAGCCAAGCAGGAAGCCAGTCGAAGGAGCGAAGAACACGCCGAGCCCGCCTCGCCCGCCCGCCAGAAGCGGCGCACCAAGCGCCACCACGAGCAGCAGCAGCACCACGGCAAGTGCGCCCTGACGCGCCCCGAGCACAATGCCCGCAAGCATCACGCCGAGCGTCTGCGCGGTGATCGGCACGCCGCCGGCCAGCGGGAGATGAAACGTCGGCAGCAGGCCGAGCACTGCGATCATGGCAGCGAGCAGCGAGATTCGAGCAATGGCGCGCGAGTCCATCAGCGTGATCCTTTGGGTTGGCGACCCGCACGGCCGTAGCCGCGCGCATCCAGCGCGTCGGCGACGTGGTCGGCAAGTCGCAGTGTCTCAATCAGGAACAGGACAACAATGCGAAGCGGAACGCGTCGCTGTGACCTCGACCGCCACGCCTCCTCGCGTGCGTGCCAGTTGGCCAGCAGCACCGGAATGAAACGCAGCACCAGCGCGACCGACAACGCGATCTTCCTGGAGTTGACGCCCAGCGGGCGCAGCAGCCGGAACAGCGGCTCGACGGCTTCCATCAATGCCGACATTGTCGTCGTCATCGTGACGAGATCGGCGACAAGCACCATGACCAGGAGCCGCAGAACCACGCTCGCTCCCTCGTCCCACTGGCTCGACAAGCCCTGCAAGCCGCCGACGATCACGAGCAGCGGAGCGATCGGCCTCAACAGGCCGAGCCGCCGCACCGCGTCGCGGCCCAGCGCCGCATAGATGCCGACCACGACGGCGAGGCAGAGCGCGAGCAGCCGCCAGTCCTGCATCGGCAACAGCACGATACTGATGCCCGCGACCGCGAGGAGCTTGAGACCCGCAGGAAGCCGATGCAGCCACGTCGCGCGGGACAGATACCCGCTCATCATGCCGCGCCGCTCTCCAGCATCAACGCGCCCCGCGCGGCGGCATGCGCCCGGTATTCCGGGAACACCTGCGAAGGCGTGCCGTCGGCCCTCACCTGCCCCTTCTCCAGCCAGATCACGCGATCGAAATCGTGCAGCAGATCGAGGTCATGGCTCGCCATCACGATCTGCTGCGGCAACCGCGCAAGCCTTGCCGACAGCGACAACCGCGTCGGCAGGTCGAGGCTGGAAAATGGTTCGTCGAGTAGCATTATCTTCGGCTCGGTCGCTAGGATCGCCAGGATGCAGACGAGTTGCTTCTGTCCCTCCGACAGGTCGTGGATCGCGCGATCGATCCACTCGGCGCAGCCGTGATCGGCCAGCAGATCGCTCGCCGCCTGCTTGGCCTGAGCCGCGGTCCGGCCACTTTCGATCAGGCCGAAAGCGACTTCCTCGCCGACGGTCGGAAAGATGATTTGATGGTCAGGATTCTGGAACACGAATCCGACATCGGCGTGCGGTTCCCTGCCCGCCCGCGTCGTGCGATGTCCGTTGACAATCACCTCGCCGCGTTCGGGCGACAGCAGGCCGTTGGCGAGGCGCAACAACGTGCTCTTGCCCGAGCCATTGTCGCCGACCAACCCAATTCGCCGCTCACGCAGCTCGAGCGACAGGCCATCGAAAATCCGGTTGCCTCCCCGACTGAGGCAAACCTGATCGAACACGACCCCAACAGACGGCGCCGCACGGCGAGGCTCGCCCGCATCGCCCTGGTGCCCGCCGGGGCTGCGCCTTGACCGCAAAATATCGAGGAATCCCATAGTCTTCGGCCGTTCTCAAAGCCCCTGTCGCAGGCCAGGAAGCCCGCCACCAGTAGCCCGTGCGCGCCGAAAACTCCACCCGGTCGAATGAGTGGATGTCTAGGATCTGAGCGGGTTTGCCCGATCCATTGGTATTGGGGAACGGAGATAGCTGACACTCCCGGCTGGCTTGCCCTGCACCCAGACCGACGATCGAGATACCGTCACTGGCTACAGATCCTTCTCGGCCAGCTTGCGGAACGCGTCAGGCACCGAACGAGAGAAGCCAAGTGCCACCGAGCCGTATCCGATCGCATCCCATCCGAAGCGATCGCGGATCTTGTCGATGGCGCAGTCTGCCGCCCAACGCGCCAAGCCGAGCTTGCTGCCGGGGCGACGCGCCTGATCGTCAAGCCCGAACGGGAGCTCGAGTTCGAGATCCCAGTGCTCCTCGAGATGCGAGACGGAGATCGCCAGCAACGAGATGATCTTCTCATCCGGGTGATCGGCCAGGATCGTACGCACCAATTCCTCGGCAAGCTCGGCGAGGATCATGGTGGCCGAGATCGGCACATCGAGCGTGGTCGAGCGCGTCACCGAGCTCAAGTCGGCGAAACGCACGCGCACCGTGATCGTTCGGCCGGGCCTGGACTTTGCGCGGAGCCGAGTGGCGACGCGATCTGCGAGGTGAAGCAGGGTCGGGCGGATGACGCGCTCAGCGGCGGGTTTCCTGCCGATCGCCGACTGCGCCCCAGCCGATCGGGCCCGACGGTGAGGCTTCAGTTGCCGAGGATCACGATTCCAGGCCAGCTCCGAGAGTTTCTGCCCCGCCGCCGGTCCGAGCAACCGCTCGAGCGACCAGCCGGGCAATTTGGCAAGCTGCCCAATCGTCGACACGCCGATTGCCGCCAGCCGAGCCTTGGTGACCGGGCCCACGCCCCACATCAATTCGACCGGCAGTTGGTGCAGGAATTCCAGCTCACGGGCGGGATCGACCACCACGAGCCCGTCAGGCTTGGCAACCTGCGAGGCGATCTTGGCGAGGTGCTTGGTGCGTGCGACACCCACCGAAATCGGCAGGCCAAGCTCGGTGCGCACGCGCCGGCGGATCGCCGCCGCGATTTCGGCGGGCGTGCCGAACAGATGGGTGCAGCCGGCAACGTCGGCAAAGGCCTCATCGATCGAGATCCGTTCCACGAGCGGCGTGAAATCGCCGAGCACCCCGATGGCGGCGTCACCCAGCCGCTGATAGTCCTTGAAGTGGCCGCCGACAAAGATGAGCTGCGGACACAACTCGCGCGCCTGGCGTCCCGACATGCCGCCACGGATTCCGAATGCCCTCGCTTCGTACGAAGCGGCAAGCACCACTCCGGCACCGACGGCAATAGGCTGGCCACGCAAGGATGGATCCAGCAGTTGCTCAACCGACGCATAAAATGCATCCAGGTCCGCGTGGAGGATGGTGCCTGCTGTTGCCATCCCAACCGTTCACCTGTGCTGACCAAAACTTGATGCCGCTATCGCAGGGCAGCGATTGACATGAGAACAAAATAGGAACATCATCAAGGCCGGTCAATCGGGAATCTTCGATATGCCAGCCGTTTCAAAGACGCTGCAAAGGCGCGATCCGTTGGATCGGGCGGCCGATCAAGTGATCGCGGCGTGCGACGGCGACCCGCGTGCCGCGGTCCGCGCGCTGATCGTCGCCAAGGGACTTCTCGAAGCTGAACTGGAAGACATCTGCGCGGCGACGTCGAAGGGTTACGCGCGCGGACGAAGCACAGGGCGTGCGCGGGATTAGGCCTCGCATAAGCGCGCATTTTCCTTCAGGCGGCATCTGATCGATTTTGTTGCTTGAGCTGAGTTGTCGAAGCGTCGCGTTGGCGCAGAGCGCCATGCTCGGGAAGAGGTTGTGGTGGGCAAGTAACTCCTGCAGTAGACGCCCCGATATCCTCCACTCGAGAACGGAAATGATCTGGACCAAAGCTTCGCCATTTTCATTGCTGATTGCGCTCGGCACTTCTCTGTTGTTCGCGGCAAGTACCGCTCGCGCCGACGACGGCGTATTGCGCGTCGGCATCATCACCGACATGAGCGGGCAGTATTCCGATGGCAACGGCACCGGCTCGGTGATCGCGGCGCAAATGGCGGCCGAGGAAATCGGCGGCACGGTCGCGGGACGCCGGATCGAGATCATCTCGGCCGATCACCAGAACAAGCCCGATGTGGCGGCCGGAATCGTCCGCAACTGGATCGATACCAAGGGCGTCGACGTGATCGCCGAGGGTGTGAATTCAGCCGTGGCACTCGCCATCCAGACCGTGACCCGCGAGCGCAAGAAGCTGTTCCTGATCTCAGGCTCCGGCTCGTCGGAACTCACCGGCAAGCAGTGCTCGCCAACAAGCGTGCAATGGACCTACGACACCTATGCCTCCTCGAACGCCACCGCCAAAGCCGTGGTCGCGCGCGGCGGCACACCGTGGTTTTTCCTCACCGCGGATTATGCGTTCGGCCAGGCGCTGGAGCGCGACGCGAGCAAGGCGGTGACGGCTGCCGGCGGCAAGGTGCTGGGCGCGGTCCGGCATCCCTTCGACACCGCGGATTTCTCGTCATTCCTGCTGCAGGCGCAATCGTCCGGGGCCAAGATCCTGGCGCTCGCCAATGCCGGCTCCGACTTCCGCAACGCGGTCGCCCAGGGCGATGAGTTCAATATCCGCGAGAGCATGCAGGTCGTCGCGCTGCAGGTGACGCTCACCGACGTGCCGGCACTCGGCCTGCAGCATGCGCATGACCTCCTGTTCACGGACTCCTTCTATTGGGACCGCACGCCGGAGACGCGCGCATTCTCGCAGGAGTTCTTCAAGCGGCACGGCGCGATGCCGACGGCATACCAGGCCGGCGTGAATTCCGCGCTGCGGCACTATTTCAAGGCTGTGGCTGCCACCAACTCGGTCGACCCGGAAACGGTGATTGCGCAAATGCGCAGGACGCCGGTCAATGATTTCTTCGCTCAGGGCGGCGTCGTACGCAATGACGGCCGGATGGTGCACGACATGTATCTGATGCGCATCAAGAAGCCGGAGGAGTCCAAGAGCAAGTGGGATCTCTACGAGTATCTCGCGACCATCCCCGGCGACCAGGCCTTCCGTCCGCTCAACGAAGGCGGCTGCCCCTACATCACCAAGACGCAGTGACGATAACTGCGCATGGCAGGGACGATTGCCTCGCCCCTGCCGCTATGCCTGAGCTTCCTCGAACGGCCTCTGTTCACAAGTAGCTTTCGAAGCTATCGCGTTGCGCGCGCGTCAGGTGCAGGCCGTGCTTGGTGCGTCGCTCGAGGAAGTCTGCGGCCCTTGTCGCCCACTCCGTCTCGCGGAGATAGACAGCTTCGCGCTCATAGAAATTGCCACCGAAATGACGACCGAGATCGGCAACACTGCGTGCCGATCCGAGAAGATCGCGTGCGCGCGTACCGTACAGGCGCGCATAGTGGTGGACGACCTGTTGAGGCAAATCGGCGTAGGCGCGTGCCAGGTCGGTCGCAAAGCCCTCGAAGGTGCTGCCGATATCGCCGCCCGGCAGCGGCTTTCGCGCCGTCCACGCCGATGACATCAAGGGAAACCAGGGCTGCAATCGACCGAGTGCGTGCTCGGCGAGCCGGCGATAGGTCGTGATCTTGCCGCCGAAGATCGCGAGCAGCGGCGGCTGCTCCGTCGTTCCATGAACTTCGAAAACGTAGTCTCGCGTCACCGCGGAGGGATTCGCGGAATTATCGTCATAGAGTGGTCGCACGCCGGAAAAGGCGTGCACGATATCCTCTTCGGACGGGGACGCGCGAAAATAACGGCGCAGTATCCCGAGCAGATAGGCAATCTCGCTGCCGTCGATCGCGACGTCCTCCGCGCGGCCGTCATAGGGAATATCCGTGGTCCCGATCAGCGCCAGATCCCCCTCGTAGGGGTTGACGAAGATGACGCGGCGATCCTCGTTCTGAAGCAGATAGGCCTGCGGACCGCTCCAGAACTTCGGCACGACGACGTGGCTGCCCTTGACCAGCCGCACATTGTGCGCCGAGTTCAATCCTGCGACGCCCTGCACGACATCGCGGACCCACGGGCCGGCCGCATTGATAAGCGCTCGCGCCCGCACCACCTGCAGGCGGCCGTCCTCAGCCAGCATCTCGAGGCGCCAGCTCTCTCCCTCCCGTCGAGCGCCCACCGCGCGCGTTCGCGGCAATATCCGGGCGCCGTTGCGGGCGGCATCGATCAGATTGAGGATCACGAGCCTGGCATCGTCGACCCAGCAATCCGAATACTCGAAGCCACGGCGAAACTCGGGACGTAGCGACGCGCCCTCAGGCACCCGGGACAGATCGAGCCCGCGGCTCGGCGGGAGCTGCTTGCGGCCGCCGAGATGATCGTAGAGAAACAGCCCGGTCCGCACCAGCCACGCCGGCCGCTGCTCAGGTGAGTGCGGCAGCACGAAGCGCATCGGCCAGATGATGTGCGGCGCCGACGCCAGCAGCACCTCCCGCTCGATCAAAGCCTCGCGGACCAGGCGAAATTCGTAGTATTCGAGGTAGCGTAGCCCGCCATGCACGAGCTTGCCCGAGCGCGACGAGGTGCCCTCGGCAAAGTCATCCTTCTCGCACAGCAAGACCTTGAGGCCGCGGCCGGCCGCATCTCGGGCAATGCCGGCGCCATTGATGCCGCCACCGATGATGGCGATATCGACGAGCCCGTGGTCACTGCCCGTGCCCGGTGCGGCTGCACTCATCGCGTCCCGCTGCGCTTCTTCTCGACCCGTCGGCGGGCTGCGGCTTTTCCAGCCGTGCGCGCCTTCGCGGGCTTTGGCTTCGGCGTCTGGAGACCATAGGTCGAAAATCCCTGCGCCGTTTCCGCGATCTGGTCCTCGCTGAGAATGTGCGGGGTCTCGAGCGCAAGCGAGAGATAATATTGTCGCGCGATGGTCTCGAGCTCGACCGCAAGCCACATTGCTTTGTCCAGGTTCGGGCCGACGGCAATCATGCCGTGATTGGCCAGCAGGCAGCCGTTGCGGCCCTCGAGTGCGGCGAGCGCGAGTTCGGACAGCTCCGCCGTGCCGTAGCGCGCATAGCCCGCACAGCGAATGTCGTGGCCGCCGAACGCCGCCATCATGTAGTGACAGGCTGGAATCGACTTGCGTGCGATCGCCAGCACCGTGGCATAGGTCGAATGGGTGTGCACGACGCTGCCGACGTCGGGCCGGCCGCGCATGATGTCGAGATGGAAGCGCCATTCAGTGGAGGGCTGCAGCGGGCCTTCCCACGACCCATACTGGCCCTCGAGCGGCATCGATGCGATCATCTCAGGCTTCATCGCGTCGTAGGGCGTCGCCGACGGCGTGATCAGCATCCTGTCCTTGTAGCGGGCGGAGATGTTTCCTGACGTTCCCTGGTTGAGACCCGACGCATTCATCCACCGGCACTTGGTGATGATCGCTTCGCGCAGCTCTCGTTCCTCGCGGGTCATATCAAGGCACCTTTCGTCTTCAGCACGGATTGAGCGGCGGCTCGCCGGCCAGAAAGCGGCGAACCTCCTCGGCCGCCTGGTCGGCGGCAAACGTCACGGTACGCACGGAAGCGCCGGCGATATGCGGCGTCAGCGTGACATTGGGTAATTGCAGCAGCGGCCAGTCGGCCGGCACCGGCTCGACCGCGAATGTGTCAAGCATCGCGCCGCCAAGCCGTCCGGCGGACAACGCTTCGCAGAGCGCCTCATAATCGACCAGCGGGCCGCGCGCGGTATTGATGAAGACCGCATCCGGTTTCATCCGCGCGAGCGCCGCGCGATCGATGAATCCGGTCGTCTCGGCCGTGACCCTTGCATGCAGGCTGATCACGTCGGCACGCGCCAGAAGGTCCGGCAGCGCGACATGCTCGACACCGTCGTTACGGTCCTGTGCCGTGAGCTGAACATAGGGATCGGCCACCAGGATCTTGCAGCCGAACGCCTTGAGCAGCTTCACCACGCGGCTGCCGATCGCGCCATAGCCGACGATACCGACCGTCATCTCGCCGAGCTCGCGGCCCGTGCGGTCGGCGCGATAGAGGTCGCCGCGCCATTCGCCGGCGCGCAGGGATTCATGCCCGCTGCGGATCAGCCGCGTCTCGGCGAGAATGGCGCCGATCGTGAACTCGGCCACCGCGCTCGCGTTGCGTCCCGGAGTGTTGACGACAAGCACCCGGTGATCTCGCGCCGCCTGCATGTCGATGTTGACCGGACCGCCGCGCGAGACCGCGATGAATTTGAGATTCGGCAGCCGCTCCAGCATCGATCGCGATATCGGCGCCAAATGCGTCACAAGCATTGGCGCATCGGCAATGAACTCGGAAATCTCATTTGGATCACCCATGAACTCCTTCAACCCATCGAGCTTGGAGCCGGCATAGCCGTGCTCCATCGGCTCGTCGGGCCATGGCTGCTCCAGGATCCGAATGTCGACAGCGTCGCCGCAAGCCGCCCTGATCCGCTCGGCAAAGACCGACGGCAGCATGAAGCGGTCGCCGATGATGGCGATGGTTCTAGACATGGCCGCCTCCTGTCCGCAGCGCTGCGAGTTGCTTCCAGACGGGCGGCGCGGCCAGCCTTGCGCCGAGATAGGCCGGGAACATCCGCGAATAGAGCGAAGCCAGCTCCGGATCATGCGTTTGCGCCGGGTTGAGACAGGGTGTCACCCAGTCCTCGGCGCACGCCGCCATATCAGGGTATATGGCGGTCGCGACCGCCGCGATCATGGCAGCGCCTGCCGCGCCGGCTTCACCGCGGTTGCAAACGCGGACATTGCACTCGAGCGCGGCGCCCAGGATCGCGCCGAGCGCGCGACTTCGCGCCGCTCCGCCCGTGATCCGCAAGTCACGCGGCAGCGAGCCCATCGCCGCATAGCAATCACGTGCAGCGAAGGCGAGCCCTTCCATCACCGCTCGCATAAGGTCCCAATAGCCGTGACGCGAGCGCAGCCCGAGGAATTGAGCACAGGCTTCATGCGAAACGAATGGACCGCGCTCTCCCGCATCCGAGATGAAAGGATGAAACAGCAGTTCGCCGGGCCGCGCCCCGAGCACCCGCTCATCCAGTCGTCGGATCAGATCGGCGCGCGAACGTGTCACGCCCTCAGCGGCCAGGAGGTCGCGCGCAAGATCGATGAGCCAATCGATATTCAGCGTGGCAGCCATGTTGGACTGCATCTGCGCATAGTGACCGGGCACGGGGAACGGCATGGTGTAGCCAGTGGCCTCGGTGTTCAGCACGACGGCATCGGCGCGTGGAGCGAGCCGCATGTGCATGCCGGTCGATCCGATGATGGTACAGCCGACGTCCGGCGCCGGATCGTAGAGTCCAGCCCCCAACGCATTGCAGATCACGTCGACATAACCAAGGGAAACCGGTACGCCCTGCGGAAGCCCCGTCTCTAGCGCCGCCCCGGCGCTCAGTGGATGCGTCGTCGAGACACCGTCGACAACGTCTGGAAAAAGCGCCACGCAATCGGTGATGCCGATGAGCCTCGCGGTCTCCGCATCGAACCCGCGCTTGCGGAAATTCCCGCATGTAAAGCTCGCTTCCGACGGATCGGTCGCACGCTGGCCGGTGAGCAGAAAATACAGCCAGTCCTTGCAGTGAAAGGCCGTCGCGGCCTGCGACAGCGTCTCCGGCGCGTAAGCTTGCAACCAGGCAAGCTGAGCGCCCTGCTGGCAGGCGTTCAGCCCCGAGCCCGTCCGCTGATAGAGGGCCGTGTTGCGATCGCTGGAGCGGATGTCCTCGACCAGGCTTGCCGCCCGGGAATCCAGCCAGAGCAGCGCGGGCGCGACCGGACGGCCGTCATCATCAATCAGCCACGTGCCGTCGCCCTGCCCCGTGACTGCGATTGCCGCGATCCGCGACGGCAGGTCCGGCACCGCCGCCACCAGACCGCGCAGCGCAGCGACGGTGTCATTCCAGGTCCGCGCCATATCCTGTTCGATACGTCCACCTGGCAACGTGCTGTACGTGTTAGGCAGCGAGAAGTCCGCGAGCTGTCGACCATCTCGCGTGAAGGCGACGGCCTTGATCAGCGATGTTCCGGCATCGATGCCGATAATCACGTCGCGGCTCTGCGGGATCGACATCTTAGACGGCCTCCGCATGGCGGATGCAGGCTCCGTCGGCGCCGAAAATATGCAGATGCTGCGGCGCGAGCCCGAACGGAATGATGTCTCCAGGCCGCGCCGCGACCCGGCTTGACGTCACCGCGATCAGGACATGACCCGCGCATTCACCGGCGACATGCGACTGATCGCCCAACCATTGATTTGAGATTACGCGCAGCCGCGCTTCACCCGCGCCGACCGCAATCTTCTGCGGCCGGATGCCGACCCGGAGCCGCTTGTTCTGCTCAAGCGCGCGCCGGGCGGCCTCATCGAGTGCGCCGCCAGCAAGGTGCAACGCAATATCCGAGCCGACAGACAGGCGAAAACCGCCATCCGCGGCCGCCACGTCGGTCTCAAGCAGGTTCATCGGAGGTTCGCCGATGAAGCTTGCCACGAACAGATTCGCAGGTCGGCTCTTGAGCTCCTTTTCGCTCGCGAACTGCTGGAGTACGCCATCCTCCATCACGGCGATGCGATCGGCGAGCGCGCTGGCCTCCGTCTGGTCGTGGGTGACAAAGATCGCAGTCATGCCGCGCTCCGCCAGCAAGCCCTTGATCCGTCCGCGCAGCACGGCACGGAGCTGAGGCTCCAGTTGCCCCATCGGCTCGTCGAGCAAATAAAGATCGGCGTCGCGCACCAGTGCCCGCGCCAGCGATACGCGTTGCTGCTGGCCGCCCGAGATCGAGCGCGGATATTTGTCGAGGGTGTCCTCGATCTCGACGAGCCGCGCGATCGCATCGACACGGCGCGTGACCTCACTATGCGACAACTGCTGCGCCTTCAGCGCGAACGCGATGTTCTCGCGAACCGTGAGCGGCGGATACAGCGAATAGCCTTCGAAAGCCATCGCCACCTTGCGCCTCGCCGGCGGCAGCTCGTCGATGCGCCGCTGGCCCAACGTGATCGCTCCCGAGGTGACGCTCTCAAAGCCTGCGATCATCCGTAACGTCGAGGTCTTGCCGCAGCCCGAGGACCCGAGCAGCGCGACGATCTCGCCCTTTCCGACTTCCATATCGAGCGCGCGGACAGCGTGGACGGGCGGCTTGCCACGACTACGGTAGACCTTGTCGACGTTCCGGATCTCGAGCATGCCCATGGTCATTCCGCCTTCTTCACGCCGCTTGCCGATGATCGGATTGACCGACGCGGAGCCCGGATGCGCGATCGAACAGGAGTGCCGCCTGGGGTGCGAACCGAACGAAGACATCGTCGTCCGCGCTCGCGGCCGACGCATCAGGCGGTAACGCGGCCAACCATTCGGAGCCATCGGCAAGGCGCAGCAGCAACACGTTCCGCTCGTGCATTGGCGTGATCGCGACGACCCGGGCGGGAATGGCGTCATCTCCGGGATCGCGGCTGATCGCGAGATCGTCGGGACGAACACCGAGCCAGCAGGGACCATGTGCAGCCGGCTGATCCGCCGAATCGAGCCGCACTCTCGTTCCCGCTATCTCGGCGCTCAGTCCTCCCTGCCCGACTTCAGGATCGACTTCGGCAAGATTGATGCTGGGATCGCCAAACAGCCGCGCCACAGCGACCGATGCCGGCTTTGCGTAGACCTCCGCCGGTCGTGCGAGCTGCACAAGCTGGCCCCGAACCAGGACGGCGATCCGGTCCGCGATCGCCATCGCCTCGCGATAGTCCTGCGTGACATAGAGGACCGCGGCGGAACTCCGGCGCAGCAGGCTCGGCAGCTCCAATCGCATCTCGTAACGAAGCTTGGCGTCGACGTTGCGAAGCGGATCGTCCAGCAACAGAACATCCGGATTACCGATCAGGGCACGCGCCAGCGCAGTGCGCTGCTTCTGCCCGTTCGACAATTCCCGAGGCATGTGACCAAGGACGTGCTCGATCTTGAGAAGCCTGCTGATCGACTTGACGCGCGCGGTGACGTCGGCATCACCTGCCTTCGCTCGCAGGCCGCTTGCGATGTTGTCCCGCGCCGTCATATGCGGAAACAGCGCAAAGTTCTGGAAGGCCATGCCGACCCCGCGCCGCTCCGGCGGTGCGCCCACGATCGACCGCCCGCCAACCAGGATATCGCCCTCGTCGGGTTCGTACATGCCCGCGATCATGCGCAGCAGCATGGTCTTGCCGCTGCCCGACGGCCCGAACACCGCGACGATCTCGCCGGGTTCGACGGTGAACGACAATGCATCGGCGCAGCGCACCGGACCGAACGACTTGCCGAGGGCGTTGATGTCGAGACGCGCCATGCCTTCAGCCTTTCACCGCGCCCAGCGACAGACCTTCGACCAGATAACGCTGCGCGTAAAGCGCAAGCAGAAGGGTCGGCGTGACGGACAGCACGATCGCCGCCGCGATCTGTCCGTACTGGATACCGGATGCCGTGACGAACGCCAGTGCGCCCACCGTCACCGGTTGCTTGTCGGCGGATGCCAGGATCAGCGCAAAGACAAAATTGTTCCAGCAGAAGATGAAGGACAGCAGGCCAGCGGCTGCGATGCCAGGACCTGCGAGCGGCACCGCGATGCGCGTAAACGTTTCGCGCCAGGAATGTCCCGCCAGGCGGTAGGCGTGCTCAATGTCAGGGCTGATATCCTCGAAATAGCCGCGCACGATCCACAGGATCAGAGGCAGCGCGATAAGCTGATACACCCAGACGATGCCGAAGTAGGTGTCGCTGAGTCCGAGCTGCTGGTAATAGAGCGACAACGGCAACAGCACGAGCAGCGGCGGCGCGAACCGGAACGACAGCAGCGTGAAGGCGATGGACTCACCGAGGCGGAACTTGAAGCGGGCGAAAGCATAGGCCGCGGGCACGCCAAGCAGCAAGGCCAGGATCACCGCGGCGCTCGACAGCACGAAGCTGTTCATGAGGTTGCGCATGAAAGAGAGCTCGAGATTGCCGGCCGTAGTACGAAGCTGTCCCGAGATCAGCGCCTGGTAATTAGCAAGCGTCGGCTCGAACAGGATATGCGGCGGAATTCGCAGAATTTGCTCGTTGGTCTGGAAGGACATCAGAAAGATCCAGACGATCGGAAACATGAAGAACACCAGAACGAGCGCGAGCGCCACACCGCGGAAGACGCGACCTGCCAGACTGGAGTGATCCATCGCCGCCTCCTCGCTACGCGTGACCATGGGCGCGCGCACGCAGCCGCAGCCAGTTCTTGATGAAGATGTTCGACAGGATGTTGGTGACCAGCCACAGGATCATCAGCAGCGCTGCCGAACGCCCGACATTGGTGTACTGGAAGAATTCGAGATAGGCCTGGACCTGAAACACCATCAGCCGATCGCCCGGGCCGCCTTGAGTCATCGCATAGATGATGTCGAACTGCTGGATGGAATCGAGCAGGCGGAACAGCGACGCCGTGATGATGTAGGGTGCGAGCATCGGCAACGTGATGCGGAAGAAGACGAAGCTCGCTGGCACTCCATCGAGCGCAGCCGCCTCGAACGGCTGGCGCGGCAGCGAACGAAGCCCGGCCAGCAGCAGGATCATGATGAAGGGGGTGTAAACCCAGACGTCGACCAGCACCACGGTGAACAGCGCCGTCGACGGATCGGACGCCCACTTGAAATCATGGACGCCGAACAGGCTCACCAGATAGGACAGGATTCCGAAGCCCGGATTGGTCATCAGCTTCCACATCAGCGCTGCGATGGCCGGCGCCGTCATCAGCGGCAACAGCAGCACGATCGACACCGCGTTGTGGAAACGGGTCGGACGCCGCAACAGCAAGGCGATCCCGAGGCCGAGCAGAAGCTCCAACACCACGGTCAGCGCGGTGTAAACCAGCGAGATCCGCAGCGTGTTCCAGAACGCGGGGTCGGAGAGGAAGTCGATGTAGTTGTCGGCCCAGATGAAGCCGCGCAGATAAGGCAGGTTCAGCCGGTAGCGCTGCAACGAATAGACCGCCGCTGTCACGAACGGCACCAGGATGGCGATGCAGACGAGCAGAGCCGGCAGGCTCAGGAGGTAAGGCAGAATGCGTCCGCGCGGCCGAGGGCTACGGCGGGGGACCGCGTTGGTCTGGGAAAGCTGGACCGTGCTCATGACAAGAGATCACTTCTTCGCTGCAACATCGCCGGTCCGGATCGGCTTGCCGTCCGGACCGGCGGGTTGTCGTGGTGCGGAGGAATCAGGGCACCACGCAAGACGTCAACCAAGGCCGGCCTGCTTGAGCTGGCGATTGATGCTCTCGGCGAGCTTGTCGAGGCCCTCGTCGACGCTCACCTCCTTGGCCACCATCTTCTGCAACGATGCGGCCCATTCGGTGGTCAGGTCGAAGAACAGCGGCTGCGCCGTGAAGTAGATCTTGGCGCCGGGCGATGACACATCATGCTGCTCGAGATAGCCCGGATAGGATTTGGCGATACGGTCACGGAACTCGCTGTCTTTCCACACCGAGGCACGCACCGGATTGACGAAGTCCATCTTGCGCGCGCCGAACAGATCGTGCTCGGTCGACGCCGCCCACTGCATGAACAGCCACGCCGCATCCTTCTGCTTGGAGAAGCTCGAGAGCGCGAGTGACCAGATCCAGACATTCGGGGTCGGCGCTTTGGCCGCCGGATTGGCGGCAAACGCGGCGTAACCGAGATGCCCCTTCTCCTTGTTGTCGCCGCCGTTCATGAAGTAGCCGAGGATGTCGGCATCGAAGATCATGCCGGAGGCACCCGCGCCAAGGTCGGTTCCGACCTGATACCAGGTGTAGGTCGACCAGTTCTTCGGGCCCGAGGTCTGGATCATCTTGACCCATTTCTCGTGGAACTCTTTCGACGCCTTGGTGTTCATGGCGGCCTTCAGCTTGCCGCCTTCCATCACGAAGTCTTTCTGGCCGAAGTTCGAATAGGCGGACAGGAAGCCCGGATGGATGGTTGCCCAGGAGCGTGAACCGCGCACGCCGATACCATAGGGCCCACCCGCGTCCTTGGTGATCTTTGCCGCGACTTCGAGCAAATCGTCGAGATTTTTCGGCGGCTTGACGCCGACCTTATCGAAGATGTTGCGGTTGTAGGTGATGTTGTTGAGCTCGTAGCCCCAGGGAATGCACCATTGCTTGGCCTTGCCTGAACCGAGTTCGGAGCCGGCAACACCGTCCCACGCCGTTGAGGCGCGCAGGCCCGGCAGCACATCGTCCCAGGCAAAGGCCGGGTTGGTCTTGGCAGGATCCTTGATGTAGGTGTTGAGATCCTCGATCCAGCCGGCCGGACCATATGTCCAGGTCATGTAGGCGCCGGTCATGAAGGCGTCGTACTGGTCCGACTTCGACGATAGCGCCGCGGTCACCTTGTCGAAGTAGACGTCTTCCGGGAAGATGTCATAGGTGACGTTCATCCCGGTGAGAGTCTTGAACGCCTCGAGATCGCCGATCATCGCATCGACGTAGGGATGCTTGTTCAGCAGCAGCTTGACGGACTTGCCGCTATAGGCCTTCCAGTTGAAGTCCGCGGCCATCGCCCGCGATATCGAGGACGCAAAGGCGGCATTGGCGGCGACGCCGGCGATGCCGAGCTTGGCGGCGCCATCCAGCAGATCACGCCGGCTGATGCGCTTGGCGGCGTAGGAGTCGAATAGATTCTTCTCTCGATCGTACATTATAACCTCCCATTGTGCGCGTTTTACTTTCCCTTACGACCCTTGTTTCTGGTCTTGCCGGATGTTGCTTCCGGTTTGTCGGTAGCGAGTGCCTGAGCGGTGGCCTCATCGATGATGAGGCCGTGCAGGAGGCCGCTGCGCAGGACCGCGCGCAATGCGGTCACCTTGGCTAGCCCGCCGCCAATCGCGACGATGCGATGGGCCCTGAGATCCGCCGCCTCCATCGAGGTGGCGCGTGCGGACAGATCGATGTCCAGGATCTGGCCGTCAGCGCTGAAAAAACGTCCGAGCAAATCGGCGCAGGCGCCGACACGCTTCAACTCGACGACCTCATCCGGCTTGATCATGCCGCTTGAGACCAGGAACCCGTCGCTGTGGATTTGCCCGATGCCGACGAACAGCAAGGATGCCTGGCGCGCCAGCGCAAACACCTCGGCAATGCCATATTGCTGCATCAACACGGCGCGGTCCGCGACCGAATTGGCGAACACCGGGACCGGCAGCAGGTACGCCTCGGCCCCTGTCCGCTCCGCCAGCCGATGAATGACATCGAACGGATTGGCGGCGAACTTGCGGGTGAGACCGCCGAGCAGCGACACGAACTGCACATCGCGGGTCGGCGTCTGCGGCAACTGCTCGACCACGGCTGCGAGCGTGCGGCCGTGGCCGACGCCAATGATCCGGTGCTCGCCACGCTCGAGGAGCTGCCGCAGGAAGCTCGCCCCTTCGAGCGCGAGCGCCTTCAGCGGCAGGTCGCCCTCGCCGAGATCCGGCGCCACCCGACAGAACGCAAGGCCGTAGCGTTCGGCCAAGGCGTTCTCCAACGCCACGCATTCCGCCACGGGCCCCTCGACGAAGACACGGATCATGCCTTCGCGGCTCGCCCGCGCGATCAGCCGGTGCGCCTTGGTGCTCTGAATGTTGAGCCGGTCCGCAACCTCGGACTGGGTGAGCCCGGCAGCAAAGTAAAGCCACGCCGCCCGCGTCGCGAGCGAGGCTTCGCCATCAACCATCGGCAGCCTGTCGGGGGAGATACTCACGCCGCAAAAGCCCGCTTGCAAAATTATTCAGATGCTGCAAAAAATTGCAGAGGTGGATCGGGACGTCAATCCCCCAAACGTGCTGCAGTGCGATCACACAGCAATTGCGCTTCTGGGCGGAGTAGTCGGACCAGATCGCCAATCGCGGTGAGCTCGAATGGCAGGTTTGTTCCTTGGAATTGACGTCGGAACGGGTGGCGTACGCGCCTGCGCTATCGATGCGCGCGGCGATATCCAGGGAATGGAAGCCGTCGCTTTGCCACCGCCTCGGCAGGACGGGAACGCGATCGATCAGGATCCGGAACTGTGGTGGCATGCGACCGTCGCCGCCATCCGCAAGCTTAGAGGCAAAATAGATCCCGCAAGTGTTGAGCGAATTTCGGTCGACGGCACCTCCGGAACCCTCCTCCTGATAGGAGCCGGCGGCCAGCCGCACACGCCAAGTCTCATGTACAACGATGCGCGCGCCTCAGCAGAGGCCGCGCGCATTTCCGAGGTGGCTCCTCCGGAAAGCGGCGCTCACGGCGCGAGCAGCGCGCTGGCGAAGCTGCTCCATTTGCTAGACCACACGGAGCGTCGGGATGTCCGCTTTGCCGTGCATCAGGCCGACTGGATTGCAGGGCGCCTTGCCGGACGCCATGGCATCAGCGACGAGAACAACGCGTTGAAGCTCGGATACGATCCGATCACGCAGACCTGGCCGGACTGGCTCGATCGGCTCGACGTGCCGCGCGAGTTGCTGCCGAAGGTTCTGGTGCCGGGAACACCATTTGCGGATATCGACCCGACGGTCGCGGCCACTCTCGGCCTGCCGCGATCAGTTCGCATCGCAGCAGGCACCACCGATGGCGTCGCCGCCTTTATCGCCACCCGCGCCGATGCTCCGGGCGACGCAGTCACCTCGCTCGGCACGACGCTGGTGGTGAAGCTGCTGGCGACAACACCGATCTTTGCCGCCAATCAGGGCGTCTATTCACACCGGCTTGGCGACAGTTGGCTCGCCGGCGGCGCTTCAAACTCCGGCGGCGGCGCGCTGCTGGCACATTTCACCGCCGCGGAAATGGAGCGGCTGACGCCGCAGTTGAACCCTGACGAACCGACCGGCCTCGACTACTACCCCCTCACCAAACCGGGCGAGCGATTTCCGATCGCCGATCCGGCACTGCCTGCGCGGGTCACGCCGCGTCCGCCCGAGGATCACCGCTTCTTCCAGGCTCTGCTCGAGGGGATCGCCTCGGTCGAGGCCCTCGCCTATCAGCAACTCTCCCGCCTCGGAGCGCCGCCGCTTCGCCGCGTCATCAGCATCGGTGGTGGCGCAAGGAACGATGCGTGGACCGCAATCAGGCATCGGCGTCTCGGTGTACCCGTGACGGTCGCGGAGCAAACCGAAGCCAGTTATGGTGCGGCCCTGCTTGCCCTGCGGGGCGGTCCGCAATGAGAGACGGGCCGATCGACATCGCAGGCCTCGGCACGATTGTCGAGCATTTCGATCACGTGCTGCTCGACCAATGGGGCACACTTCACGAGGGGCGCTCGATCTTCCCCGAGGCCCGCGACTGCGTGGCGCGGCCGCGCGAAGCCGGCAAGCGCGTGCTGGTGCTGTCGAATTCCGGCAAGCGCGCAAGCAGCAACGCGCAGCGGCTTGCCTCGCTTGGACTGCCCACGGAAGCTTATGATGGGATCTTGACGTCGGGCGAAGTCACCTGGATCGGCCTCAAGGAGCGCAAGCATGCGCCGTTCACAGAACTTCGTCGCACGTGCTTTCTGATCACGCGGGGCGGCGACCGAACCATCGTCGACGGGCTCGATCTTGACGTCGCGGGCGATATCGAGAATGCCGAGTTCATTCTGCTCGCCGGGCTCGACGATAGTGCGGCCGAACCCGAACGTTGGCGCCGATGCCTGACTGGAGCAGCGTCGCGTAGACTGCCGATGCTGTGCGCCAATCCCGACCTCACCATGTTCGGCGCCAACGGATTGATGCCTGCACCGGGCGCCTTGGCGCGCTTCTACCAGACATTCGGCGGACATGTGACGTTCGTAGGCAAACCGCATATGCCGATCTTCGCGGCGGCGCTTGACCGGCTAGGCCATCCGGCGCCCGCGCGCGTCCTGATGATTGGCGATTCTCTCGACCACGACATTGCCGGCGCACACGCGGCCGGCATGTTGACGCTGTTTCTGCGCGCCGGTGTGCGCCGGGATCATCTTATGGCCGACAAATCCAAGACGATCCACGGCCGAGGAGACGCCCGCACTCCGCACTGGACCATGAATCGCTTAGCCTGGTGAGATCCAAACCATGCAGCAGCCCGCGCAACTCGACGACCTCCGCGACATGTCGGCCCGTGTCGGCAGGAACATCCTGCTCGTGCAGGGCGCCGGCGGCAACTCGTCGGTCAAGGATGGCGATGTGCTGTGGGTCAAGGCGTCCGGAACCTGGCTGGCGGACGCCAACGACAAGGATATCTTCGTCCCGGTTTCGCTGTCCGCCGCACGCGCGGCGCTGGCGCGAGACGACGAGCGCGTGCCGCTCGCTCCGGGGACCGAGACGGCATTACGCGCCTCGATCGAAACCTCGCTGCATGCTCTCATGCCGCATCCGGTCGTCCTTCACGTCCACTCCGTCAACACGATCGCATGGGCGGTGCGGACCGATGCCGCCGCGGAACTTGCGCGGCGGCTCCACGGTCTGGCGTGGCGCTTCCTCGGTAACTGTCATCCGGGACTGCCTCTGGCACAGGCCGTGAGCGAAGCCATCGCGCAAGATGCTGTCGACGTGCTGATCCTCGGCAACCATGGACTCGTCGTAGGTGCGGCAAGCTGTGAAGCGGCGGAGGCGCTGGTGGCGGACGTTGAAAAGCGGCTGGCGCTCGAGCCACGCGAGGCTCCGACCGCGGACCATGGCGCGCTCGCCGCGATCTGCGCAGGAACAGATTATCGCTTGCCCGAGGACCCGCGTTGCCACGGCATTGCCATCGACCATCACAGTTTCTCGGTCGCCACGCGCGGCTCGCTCTATCCCGACCATGTGGTTTTCCTGGGACCGGCGATGCCGACCATGAGCCCCGGCAAGGATCTCCTGAATCTGCAAAAGACGGATGGAGCACCGGCCCCGGTCGCGGTTCTCGTTCCAGGCATCGGCTGCATCATTCGCAAGGACGCGAGCCCCGGGGGCGGAAGCGATGCTGACCTGTCTTGCACTGGTCACCAGCCGTGTGCCGACCGATGCAGAAGTCATCTACCTCACCGCAGAGAACGAGCGCGCATTGCTCAATTGGGACGCCGAGCGGTATCGCCAGCAATTGACTGCCGATCGCTCAACCTGATTGCGCCGACCGCCCTTCGCCCTTCGATGTTGGAAGGACGAGCGGCGTTACAGGCTCGCCTGCAGCGTGGCTTCCATACCGCCTCGCGCTGCCGCCGCAAGGGGCGGCCGGCCGAGGATGAAGTCGGCGCCCTTCTCCGCAATCATGATCGTCGGTGCATTGGTGTTGCCCGAGACCAATCGCGGCATGATCGACGCGTCGATCACTCGCAATCCCTCGATGCCACGGACGCGGAGACGGTCATCGACAACGGCAAGCGGATCGGACCCCATCTTGCAGGTGCCGACCGGATGATAGATCGTCTCACAGGTCTGCCGGACGTAGTTGTCGATATCTGCATTTGATGTCACACGAGAGCCCGGGGCATATTCCGTTCCCCGATAGGGATCAAAAGCCCTCTGCGCGATGATCTCGCGGCCGATCCTGATGCCGTCGCGCATGTTGCGCACATCCTCCGGTGCCTCCAGATAGTTCGGGCGGATTGCGGGATGTTGCAGCGGATCAGCCGATCTGATCATGATGCTGCCGCGGCTCTCCGGCCGTGCGATGTTGAAGTAGGCCATGAATCCGTGCTCGTTCACGATCTTGCGGCCGTGATCGCCATAGATCAGCAGGACGAAAAAGAACTGGAGGTCAGGCGCAACGAGATCGGGTTGCGATTTGAGAAACGCCATAGCTTCCAGACCGTGCGAGGTCGCGGGCCCCGTCCTGGTCAGGACGTACTGGATGAAGGCCTTGGTGGCCCCGAGCGGCTTGGTGTGCTTGAGGAACGAGATCGGCTGGGTGCACCGCTGCTTCACACCGCAGGCGAGATGATCCTGCAGATTCTGTCCAACGCCCTTGAGTTCGTGGACCACCTTGATGCCGAGCGAGGTCAGGTGGTCTCCGTCGCCAATTCCTGACAACTGCAGCAGTTGCGGCGAATTGATCGCACCGCCCGACAGGACCACCTCCCGTTCCGCCTTCAGGGTATGGACCTGACCGTTCCTGATATATTCGACGCCGACGGCGCGTCCGCCCGCGACCAGGATGCGGGAGACGAGCGCCTTCGTGATCACCTTGAGATTGGGACGGTTGATGACCGGATGCAGATAGCACCGCGCGGCACTGGCACGCCTGCTGTCCGCAATCGTGCTGTCGACGGGCCCGAAGCCTTCGAGTTCGGCGCCGTTGAAATCGTCGTTGGCGCGAAATCCTGCCTGTCTTCCGGCTTCGAACCAGGCCTTGGTCAGCGGATGTGTCAACTCCGGCAGACGGCTCGTGCGCAACGGGCCATCGCCACCATGATAATCGTCGGCGCCGGCCCCGCGCCCCTCGGAACGAATGAAGTATGGCAGGCAATCTGCATAGGACCAGCCGCGGTTGCCGAGCTGCGCCCACATGTCGTAGTCGGACGCGTGGCCGCGGATATAGACCATGCCATTGATCGAGCTCGACCCACCCAGCACCTTGCCGCGCGGCCAGAACAACACCCGGTTGTCCAGATGTGGCTGCGGCTCGGTGTGATAGTGCCAATCGACACTGCCGGATTTCATCAGGGCGAGATATCCCGCCGGCATGTGGATGAATGGATTTGTGTCCTTGCCACCGGCCTCCAGCAGGATGACGTCATTCTCGGGGACAGCCGACAGACGGTTTGCCAGGACGCATCCGGCGGAGCCCGCGCCGACAATGACGTAATCCACCATGCTCTCCTCCGTCTTATTCGCCGATGGCCGTCGGCTAGTGGCAACGAACAACAATTGGCCCGCCCCTGGTTGCAGCTCGTCTATCCGGCGCAGGTTTGAGCTCCGGCCAGTGCAGTCAGGCCCGCATCAGATTGCGCGGTCGGGTCTCGTCAGAACCGTTGATGACCTTGCCTGTCGCCAGGTCGAACAAACGAATCCGGTCGAGTGCGGGCACCAATCTGATCGCGTCGTCCGGCGACAGCTCCAGTCGATCTTGCGTGATGGCGCAGACTTCCTGTCCGCCGATGTCGGCATAGATGTGAATCTCGGGACCGGTCGGCTCGACCACGGACACCTTGGCGGGAATGCCTTCATTGCCGCTGCCCGGCCGCAAATGCTCGGGCCGGATTCCGTATTTGACGACCTGCCCTGGTGCGACATTCGCACCGGGAGGCAGAGGGAGATTAACGCCATTGGCACGCACGATGCCGCGTCCCGCCTCCGTTGCGACCTCACCGGTCAGGAAGTTCATCGAAGGTGATCCAATGAACTCGGCGACGAACAGATTTGCAGGCCGATCATAGATCTCGAGCGGCTTGCCGATCTGCTCGATATTGCCGTCACGCAGCACCACGATCGTGTCGGCCATCGTCATGGCTTCGATCTGGTCGTGCGTGACATAGATCGTGGTCGTGGAAAGCTTGTGATGCAACTCCTTGATCTCGGTGCGCATCTGCACGCGCAGCTTGGCGTCAAGGTTCGACAACGGCTCGTCAAACAGGAACACGGAGGGGTCACGCACAATGGCGCGGCCCATCGCCACGCGCTGGCGTTGGCCGCCCGACAATTGCCGCGGCTGACGATCGAGATAGGGCGTCAGGTTGAGGATCGATGCCGCCCACTCCACCTTGCGCCTGATCTCCTCCTTCGGACGCTTCTTGAGCTGCATCGAGAACGCCATATTGTTGAACACGCTCAAATGCGCATAGAGAGCGTAGTTCTGGAACACCATCGCGATATTGCGATCCTTCGGATGCAGCTCGTTGACGACGACGTTGCCGATGCTGATCTGGCCCGAGGTGATCTGCTCAAGCCCGGCGACCATCCGCAACAATGTCGATTTTCCGCAACCGGAGGGCCCCAACAGCACGACGAATTCGCCATTGGCGATGGAGAGATCGATGCCGTGCAGCACCTCGAATCCGCCGTAGGACTTGCGCACATTGCTGATGGTGACCGATGCCATGCCTTGACCTTCCCGCTATATGCCCGCCCGCGCCGACAATATTCGCTCGGCGATCTCGACGAAGCCATCTGCGCCGCGCTTGCTGGCGACAAACGCCGGAGTTGCCGCCATCATGCCTTCGAAATCCTTCACGTTCGCAACGCCGCAGGCATAAGGAAAGAAGCCGAACATCGGCGCATCGTTTGGACTGTCACCGCAGAACACGATGCGGTCCCTCGCCTCGTCGAGATCGAGGCCCAGCCTGTCGCGCAGAAAGATACGGGTCATTGCCAGCTTGTCATAGCGGCCGAACCATCCGTTGACGTGGATGGAGGAAACCTTGGCGACGCCACCCGCGCTTTCGAACAGGGACACGATCTTATCGACCGCAGTGCGCGGCAGCGGAGCCACGTCCTCGCACACGTCGATCGCAAGATCCGCCTCCCGGTAAAGCTGATCGGCCGAGATCGCTGCGCCCGGCACTTCGGACAGAATGCGTTCGCCGAGCGCCAGCAATTTGCGACGGTTGGCGGCGCGCTCGGCCTCGGTCGCAACGAACTCGCGAACCATTTTCCGCGCCACTGGGTCGTATCGGAAATAGAACGCACCGTTCTCGCCGATCACGCCATCGACGGGCCAGAACCGCGCGATCATGTCGCACCAGCCCGCGGGCCGGCCGGTCACCGGAACGACCGCAAGGCCAGCGGCGCGCAGCCGCTCCAGTGCAGCATAGGAGGCGGCGGGGAGCTGGCCCTCGGTGGTCAGCGTATCGTCGATATCGGTCAGGATGCAGACGACGCGACGCGCGGCCTCGTCCGGGAAACTTGCTATGGGTTTCATGACGGCACGCCCTCGGCAAATGTCGCGAGGCGGGCGTTCCAGTCGATCAGCTTTGGCCAGAGGTCGGCGTGGATGGCGCGCAACTCGGCGTAGCGCGCAACGTTGTTGGGTTCAGGCTGGAACGTCCTTGCTGCAGGTCTCGTCATCGCCGCGGTGGCCTCGGCGATGGTCCCATACCAACCTGCTCCCTTGGCGGCAGCGATCGCCGCGCCGAGCGACGATGCTTCCCGCGCCGGTGAACGGCACACCGGGCGGCCCGATGCGTCGGCCAGAATCTGGAGCCAGAGATCGCTATCCGAACCGCCCCCGATCGCAGTGAGCTGCGCGATCGCGCCACCTGTCACGGCCACGATCCTCTCGATCTGACCGGCGAGTTCCAGCGCTATTCCTTCCAGCAAGGCACGATAGATGGCGCCCCGTCGAGTCGAACCCGACAATCCCGCAATCACGCCGCGTGCGTACGGATCCCAATATGGCGTCATGCAACCGAGCCAGTACGGCAGCACGACGACTCCACCCGCCCCGATCGGACAGCCTGCGGCCTCCGCTTCCAGCGCCTTGAAGATGCTGCGTTGAGCCGCCGGATCGGCTGCGAACATTTCGCGCGCCATCCAGTCGATCAAGAACGTTCCGGTGCGAATGACCTGCTCATAGATATAGCCACCGTCGCACACAGCCTTCTCGGTGCGGAATGCGCGGTCATAGGCGTAGTTGTGGCCGTAGCTTCCCGAGACCACCGCTGTCCCCAGATTGATGTAGGCGCTGCCCGGAGACGTGACGCCGGCGCCAGTGCTCGCGCACTGCCCGTCGCCACCGCCGGCGATAACGGGCGTTCCGGCAGGCAGGCCGGTGAACGCCGCTGCCGCATGGGTCACTTCACCCATCCGGGCGCCAGGTCGCGCCAGCGCCGGCAATTTCTCCACCGCGATTCCCGCGGCATCCAGGATCGCTTCAGACCAGGCGCCGCTCGTCATATCGAGCAAGCCGGTCGGGTCGGCCGATGCCGTCGACGTCCGCCATTGACCGGTCAGGCAATGCGTCAAGTAGCCGTGAACTTCGGCAAACCGCGCGGTGCGCGCAAAAATCTCGGGCTCTCGCTCCGCCATCCAGATCATGCGATAGAGGCAGGGCAGAACATCGAGCGGCTTGCCGGAAATGGCATGAACGCGCTCGGCCCCGAATGATTTGCCGAAACGCACGACCTGTGGCCGGGCCCGCTCATCGAGCCAGGTCATGCCCGGCCTGATTGCGGTCCCCTCCTCGGTGAACGCACTGAACGTCTCGCGCTGATTGGAGATCGCGACCGCAGCGATACGCCCGGCACCGACCTGATCGGTGACGCTGCGCAAGGCGGCTGCGGCCGACTCCCACCATTCATCCGGGTTCTGCTCGAAATATCCCGGCCGCGGATTGGCAAGGCCGATGCCCTTGCGTCCCTCCGCGACGGCGCGGCCACTGCGGTCCCAGGCGATCGCCTTGGTCGCGGAGGTCGAACTGTCGATGCCGATCACCAGATCTTGTGTCATGCCGTCTCGTTCAAAAGAGGCGAAGGCGACGTCAGCCGCCTTCGCGAACTCTTGCTCTGCGGGCCCTACAGCAGGCCAGCATCCTTCACCTTGGCATCGATATCCTTTGCGAGCGCATCCATGCACTTCTGAGGATCGCCGCCATACGCCTGCCCGGTGAGCAGCTTGCCGAGTTCCGTGGGAATCTCGTTGGTCGACAGACCGGCCCACAACGCCATGTGCGGCTCCGTGGCCATCGCGTTGTCGATGACCCACTTCACCGTTTCGAGATGCCGTGTCGTACCCGGGCCGACCTTGGCCTTGGCCTTGACACGCGGATCGGCAAACGAGGAGTTCCGCATCGGCGCGAAGCCGCCAAGCAGCGTGCAGCGTGTCATGATCTCCTTGCAGCAGCCCCACTGCATGAAGATCCACGCCGCTTCCTTGTTCTTGGAATATTTCGACAGCGAGATGCACGAGCCGCCCTGATGGCCGAGATTCGGCTGCTCGTTGAAGCCGGCATCGGATGGCGATCGCAACTTCTTCGCGGTCAGCGGCTTGGCCGGCTCCCACAGGCCCTTGACCTTGGAGTCGTCGGCATCGAGACCGGGGAAGAATTCATCCCAGCTCTGCACCAGCGCCACCTGGCCCGAGTGCATCATCTCGAATTGGCCGTCCCAGGTCGATGCCGTCGAGTTCGGCGGCGAGACCTTCAAGAGCTCCTGGTACCATTTCAATCCGGCAATGCCCTGCTCGTCATTGCCCGAGAATTTCTTGTTCTTGTTGAAGATCGAGCCGCCATGGCCCCACACCGCCTGGCTCCAGTCGCATTCCAACGAATAGTGCCCGGACTTCGCCTGCAAGCCGGTGCCGAACACGCCGTTGCCCTTCTCGGCCTCGGAGATCTGCCTGGCCGCCGCGAGGAAGTCTTCGTAGGTGGTCGGCACCGCGATCTTGTGCTTCTCGAGGATGTCCTTGCGGTACATCAGCGTAAAGATCGGGATGTCGAACGGAATGCCCATCCATTGCCCCTCGACCTGGGCGACATTCTTGACGAGCGGCTTCGAGAAATCGTCCCAATCGAAATCGGGCATCGCGAGTTCAGGCTTGTCCTTGTAGTAGGCTACCGGGTCGACGCAATCGGGCTGGAACATCGAGATCCACGACTGGTCAAGGTAGTAGAGGTCGTAAGAGCCGAGTTGGCCCTGCACGTCCTGTGTCGCCTTGGCGAGCACCTGCTCGAGCGGCACGATCTCGACCTCGACCTCGATGCCGGTCGGATCGGTAAACTCCTTCTTGATCTGGTTCAGCACCACGGACGGCGGCGTCGATTCGGTCGAGTAGCGGATCTTGGCGCCCTTGAACTTGCTGCCGACTTCCTTCAGCCATTTGGCTTGGTTGTCGGGCAGGCCTTCGGCAAACGCCTCGGTGCCGAGCATGCTTCCTCTGCGCAGCCCGCGCGGATTGCCAAGCATGCCCAAGCTGAAGGCTGAAAAGCCGACGCCGGCCAATCCCATCTTGCGCAGGAATTCGCGCTTGGAGATTTGCCGGTTGGTATAGGCGTTCGCCGTGTCGATGATGAAGGTCTGCTGATCGAACTTTTTGAAACTCATTGCTACTCCTCCCGATGTTTTGTTGACTTGTAGTCCCGGTTCGTATGCCTACTCCTTGAGAGATCCGAGGGTCAGGCCGCGCACAAGCTGCTTCTGGACGAGCAAGATGAATATGAAGCTCGGGATCACGGCCGTCGTGCCAAGGGCAGCGATGAAGCCCCATTCCGATCCTGTCGAGGTGACAAAGGTCGTGATCTTGACCGGCAGCGTTCGGATCGAATTGGTCAGGAACAGCGACAACAAGAATTCCGTCCACGAAAAGATGAAACAAAGCACGGCGGTGGCCGCGACGCCGCCCTTCACCATCGGCAGAACGACGCGCCAGAAGATCTGCAACCGCGAGGCGCCGTCGATCATAGCGGCCTCGTCGACGTCGACGGGAACGTCATCGTAGAACGATTTCATCAAGAGCACGGCGATCGGCAGGTTGATCAGCGTATCCACGAGGATCAGGCCGAGCCGCGTATCGAGCAGCGACATGTAGTGAAACATGAAGACGACAGGCACGATGATCGCGATCGGCGGCATGAAACGCTGCGACAGAATCCAGTTCAGATAGGCCTGCCGCCAGCGGAACCGCATCCGGGACAATGCATAAGACGCGATCACCGCCAGCAGCACCGTCAACGCGGTGGCTCCCACCGCGATGATCAGCGAGTCGATGATGGTTTGGCGGCTGTCATAGGAACTCGCGCCTCCGACGCCGAACGTATTGCCGGATTCGATCGCAAGCTCCGCCCGCGACTTACCGAGCATCGTCACGGCATAATTCACCAACGTCGGTTTGAAGTTGAACCAGACGATTTCGTCCTTGTTGAAGATCGCGGACGTGGGCTTGAACGATGTCAGCGCCCACCAGAACAGCGGAAACATGAATATGCCGACCACGAGCACCGCGGCCACGTCACGCAATCGCTTCTGCCAAAACGTTTCTTGCATCAGAACCGCACCTTGAACAGCTTGATGAAGATGCTTGAGGTGATGATCACCAGCAGCAGCGTGAACAGCGAAATGGTCGAGGCGTAGGGAAAGTCCGCGTTCTTGAAATAGATCGTTCCGGCGTAGGAGGTCAGCGTCTCGGTGGCGGTGCCCGGTCCGCTGTCCGTCATGACCTTCACGTAATCATAGATACGGAACAGATCGACTCCGCGGATCAAAACGGCGAGCGCGATGATCCTGGAGAGCATCGGCAAGGTCAGGCGGAAAAAGGCCTGGCTCGGGGTTGCTCCATCGATCGCCGCAGCCTCGAAGGGCTCCTTCGGCAAGGCGCGCAACCCGGCGAGCATGATCAGCACCATGAAGGGCGTCCACTGCCAGATGTCGGCCAGCAGAATGCCGGCCAGCGCCGAACCGCTGGAGGCGAGGATCGGATACTGCGGCGGCCAAAGTCCGAGCGATACCAGGCCCATGCTCAACACGCCGAAGGACCCGTCCAGCATCAGCAAGAACATCATGCCGGTGACCGCGGGCGGCACCACCAGCGGCAGCGTCATCAGCGCCCGGAGCAATCCGTAACCCTTCCGATCGCTGTCGAGCAGCAGCGCGATGGCGAGACCAAGGCAAAGTTCGATCAGCAGAGCTGTGATCGTGTAAAGATACGTGTGGCCGATCGCACCCCATACCCGTTCATCGGCAATCAACTTCCCCCAATTCCAGCTTGGGTTGAAGACGTTCATGCGGGTGATGGGATTGCGCTTGAAGAACGAAAGCCACAGCGCATACAGAAGCGGATAGACACCGAACGCCAGCAGCAGCGCGGTGATCGGCGCCAGCCACGGGAACGGATGTTCCGAGGTCAGAAACCGCGGCCAGACACTGCGCCGCGGCGTGCCCGGTAACGACACATCGACAGCCAGACTCTGCACATGCTGCGCAACAATTGACGTTTCCTCGCGCATCGCTCTCTCTCGGCGCCGGGCTCTGTCGGCCCGGTTCGCTGTCTCGATTTCAGGGCCGGCGTGATACTCCGGATCGGTGAGACCGGGCCGCGCGCGGCACCAGCGCTTTCGCTGTTGCCACGTCCGTCACCAGTATCGTTGCATAATTATTGTTGAGCGCAGCATAAACCGCATCGATCTTGTCGCTGCCGCCGGCGATGCAGATGCGTTCCGGCACCTTGGCGATCTCGTCGAGGGTGAGGCCGATCATCTGGTTGTCGAGCGCACCCAGGATCGGCTTTCCCTCCCTGTCGATGAAGCGTCCGCTCACCACACCGACGGCGCCGCGCGCCAGATACGGCGCGATCTTCTCCGGCGTCATGTAGCCGCTGCGCATCGCGGTGCCGGCATCGTCGACGCTACCGACACCGAACAGCACCTTGTTGCTCGACTGGATAATCTTGAAGGTCTCAACGAGCGCCGGCTCCTGCATGAACAGACGCTTGATCTGGGCGGTGGAGACGATGCCGGGTGCATGCAGGTTGACGCAGCGCGCGCCAAGCCGGTTGGCAATGTTGGAGGTGCACAGCTCGGGCGAAAACTCCGTGGTTCCGATCGAGCAGCCGGTGATCTGAGCAACGGTCACGCCGGGAAGCTTCATTTCAGGCAACGACGCCGACAACGCCTGCACCGTGCGGCCCCAGGAAACGCCCAAGACATCATCGGGCTGCAGCCGCTCGATCAGGAGCCGCGCGCCCGCCATGCCGATCCGTTCGTGCACCGGCAAACGACCGCCGTCATCAGGCACAACGAGGCAGCTCGTGAGCCCGTACGCATCGGCCAGCTCGCGCGCAAGACCAATGGACTGCAGGTGCCGCGACGAGACCGCAATCGTGACGATGTTGCGGTCGCGCGCCTCTTGCAGGAAGTTCACCACCGAGGCGCGGGAGACGCCGAGCTGATCGGCGACCTCTTCCTGCGTCATGCCCTCTTCGTAATAGAGCCACGCCGCCCACACGACTGGATCGCTGTCGAACTCCGCCGGAATCGACAGCGCCCTGCGCTTGATCCGCGACGGCGTCACTTGGCGTTGCAGCGTTCTGGTCATCAGCGATCCGGCCTCAGCCACGACTTCACAAAATGCATGCCGTGTTGACAATTGTCAATCAGCTCGGCAAATTGTTAATACGATTTGTCAAATGTCACCATCTGGGCGCGACGCCGATGACGCAGCGCGGGATTTGCCGATGCCAAAACACAATTGGACCGCGCTGATCGATGATCTGGTGGCAGGGCGCTGGATCAATCCGCTCACCGGCGCGCCGGTCAAGGTGCCCTACGATTCCATCGTGATCGAAGACAGCCTCGACGGCCGTGAGGCCGAGTTGGTCGCGTCCTTGAAGCTGGGACATCGACCTGCCGTCGTCGCCGACCAGGCAACCTATGAAGCGATGGGCGCTCGCATCGCCAAGGCCCTGCGCGAACTCGGTCCGATCGAAACCATTGTGTTGGATCATCCTCACGCCGACATGGCCGAGGTTCGCAGCCTTGCGGAAAGGCTGCGCGGATTCGACGCCGTCGTCGCCGTCGGATCTGGCACTGTCAACGATCTCTGCAAGTATGTCACGGGTTTGGACGGCCGGCGCTATTGCGTCTTTGCCACCGCAGCCTCGATGAACGGCTACACCTCATCCACGGCTTCGCTGACACTCGACAGCGGCTTGAAGGTGTCCCTGCCCTCGCACACGCCAGCCGGCTTCTTCGTGGACCTCAAGGTGTCCGCCGCGGCGCCGCCCCACCTCGCCGCCTCCGGTTTCGCGGACTGCCTGGCCCGTTCGGTCGCGCAGACCGATTGGTGGATGTCGCATCGGTTGTTGGGAACGGCTTATTTCCAGGAGCCGTACACGATCCAAGCCGCCGATGAGGTGGAGCTCAACAAGCGTGCCGGGAATCTGCCCAAAGGCGACATCGAGGCGATGGGGTATCTCTATCGCGTGCTCACCCTGTGCGGGCTCGGCATTTCCTTCACCGGGGTTTCGCACCATGGCTCGATGGGCGAGCACCAGATTTCGCACTACATCGATTGCTTTGCAGGCGAACGGCATCCGGGCAGCCTGCACGGCCAGCAGGTGGGCATCGCGTCATTGACCATGGCACGGCTGCAGCAGCAGATGCTCGCCGCCGACCGGCCGCTCTCGGTTCGCGCGACGAACATTGATGTCGCCGACATGAAGCGCCGTTTCGGCGACGAGGTCGCTTCCCAATGCGTGGCTGAGTTGAAGCAGAAGGCTTTCGACCATGAGGGAGCCGGCGCATTCAACCACAAGCTCGAGACTACGTGGTCGGAGCTTCGCCGCGAGCTCGCCGCCTTCACGATTCCGGTCGACGAGATGAAGCGGCTGTTGTCGGCCGCGGGCGGCCCCACGACCGCCGCCGAGCTTGGCGTGCCCGTGGATTTCTATCGCGAAGCCATCGTGCATTGTCGGGAGATGCGCAACCGCTTTTCGTTCCTCGACATTGCGGCGGACGCCGGAACGCTGGAGGCATTTGCGCAAGGCGAACTTTGATAGGAGGGCTGTGACATGACTGCGAAACCGTTGGTGGCCGTGACGGGTGCCAGCTCGGGTATTGGAGAAGCGACCGCCCGCGCCTTCTCGGCGGCCGGCCACCCAGTTCTGCTAATGGCTCGCCGGATCGAACGGCTCAATGCCATGCGGCTACCCAATTCGATTTCCCGCCAAGTGGATGTGCGTGATCGCGCTGCGCTAGCCGCGGCCGTGCGGGACGCCGAAGCACAATTCGGCCCGGTCGACATGATGTTCGCCAATGCCGGCGTTGCCCGGCTGGCAGATATCGGCAAGCAGGACCCGGCCGACTGGGATGAAATGATCGCTATCAACATCAATGGCGTCATGAACAGCGTCCATGCCGTGATGTCCGGCATGATGGAGCGTCGTCACGGTACGCTCGTGATGATGAGCTCGATCGCGGGACGCAAGGTCTATCCCGACCACACCGTCTACTGCGGCACCAAATTCTTCGTGCACGGCGTCTCCGAGAGCCTGCGCGAGTACCTCTCCAGTTACGACGTCCGCGTCCTCGTCATCTCGCCCGGCATCATCGAAACCGAAGTACTCGACGGCGTGAAGGATCCCGGCACCCTCGCCAACTACAAGGCAAACAAGGCGGCCATCGGCGGCGGCATCGGGGCCGAGCATGTCGCCAAGCTGATTCTCGATGCCTACAACCTTCCGCAAAATGCGCTGGTGCAGGAGATCTGCATCACGCCGACCCGACAGAAATATTGAGCGCGGCCGACGCCGATTTCCAGGAGCCCATCATGACCGACACCGAACTTCAGTTGCGCGAGGCCATCATTGCGAAATGCCGCTGGATGAATGCCACCGGGCTGAACCAGGGAACGTCCGGCAACATCTCGGCGCGCCATGGCAACACAATGCTGATTTCGCCATCCGCAACGCCTTACGAGTCGCTCACTCCCGACATGATCGCGGCAATGCCGATCGACGGAGAATACGGATCATGGAAGGGCCCGCTCAAGCCCTCCACCGAATGGCGGTTCCATCTCGACATCATGAAGGCACGGCCGGATGTCGGGGGGATCGTCCACACCCACTCGACCTACGCCACCGTGCTGGCGATCGCGCGTAAGGAAATCCCGGCCTGCCACTACATGATGGCGGCGTTCGGCGGCATGAACGTCCGTGTCGCCGGCTATGCGAGGTTTGGCACCAAGGAGCTGTCCGAGTACGCGCTCACCGCACTCGAGGGTCGAACCGCCTGCCTGCTCGCCAATCACGGCATGATCGCCACGGGCGCATCGCTGGACAAGGCGATGTGGCTGGCGGTCGAACTCGAGACGATTGCCCGGCAGTACTATCTCTCGCTGGCGATCGGTGGGCCGGTGCTGCTGAACGAGGCAGAAATCAGCGAGACCGCCGCGGCATTCGGCAGCTACGGCGTGCAGGATCCGCCCGCCGGGAATTCGCGGGCCTAGTACCGATGGGAGCATGACGCGATCGGCTGGATCGGCGCCTCATTGAGATGAGCGGGTAACCGCTTATTTCTTCAATTCGGCATACAGTTGCATCACCCGGTGCGGCAGCACCTCGATCCGCGGTACATGCAGCGCGTAGCGCTCTCCGAAGATCCGATCGAGCTGAGCAAGCCTGCCGCCGCCCATGCCGAACGCGAAGATGTCGATGCCACGCCGCCGCAACTGCTGGGCGGCACGACGGGCGTCTTCTGCAAGATATCGCGGGTCCGGCGCATCGACGTCAGAAGGTTCGCCATCGGTCAGCACCAGCAACACCCTTCGGAATGCGCGGCGCCCCGTAAGATAGCTGCCTGCATGGCGCAGCGCTGGACCGAGTCGCGTTGAATGGCTGCTGCCAAGTCCCGCGAGCCGTGAACGCACTACCGTGTCCATCGGCTCGTCGAAGTCCTTGATATGCAGGTAGCGTACACGTTCACGGCCATCGGAATTAAATCCGTGGACAGCGATCGCGTCATTGGCGGCCTCCACCGCCGCCGTCATGATCGCGGCCGTCTTGCACTCGACGTCGAGAACGGTTCGGCCCGAACGGTCGCGATCGGCGGTGGACTGCGACAGATCCATCAGCAGCAGAACGGCGAGATCGCGCGGGCCCGGTGCATCGCGCTGGTAGACCCTCGGCTCGCTGAGGTAACCGGACCGCCGCTCGACGGTCAGCGCGATCGCGGCATCGATGTCGAGCGCGTCGCCGTCGCGTTGAGCTTTGTGGCGGAGGCGGCGGCCGATCGACGCATCGCGGGTCAACCTCGTGACCCTGCGCATCGCGTCCGTATCCGCAGGGAGATCGAAGGGTTTTGCGGACGCGCCGGCATCCGCTTCGAGAATGGTGGTCCAGTCCGCCCGCTCGATGCCGGCCGCGTAGTCCCACTCCGGATAGGTTGCAACCGGAAGACCGTCGAGTAGCGTCACGGCGCTTGCCCGCGCACGCAGCGTCTCTTCGGGCTTCGCGCTGTCGTCCGCGGAACGGCCACCCGCGTCTTCGCGTCGTTCGATTCGCACGGAATCGACGGCGAGCTCGATCGTCTCGGTCTCGGCATCGGGCAGGTCGCCGAAATCCCACAGGGCCAGATTGTCGTCGCGATAGGCGGGCTCGACGACATAGCTCTTGGGGTTGAACTGCAGCCGCATCTGTCCGATGTCGTTGCCCAGCAGTCCGCCGATCTCGCGGCTGATCGAGGGATCGGTCCAGCGCTCCGACGCCGTGGCAAACAGCGTTCGTCCCTTGACCACCCAGGCGTCGGAATCCTGGTAATCTGGATCGATCAGTGCCCGCGACAGCCGCGTCATCAGGCCCACCGCGGTTGCCTGGTCAGATCGCGCGGCGACGTGAAATGGCAGCCACAGCCGGCGCAAACCAGGCATTTCCCGTAATGCCAGGGCCTCGACCCTGGCATCCTCGATCAGCGAGACCAGCGCGAGTTGCAGCGCCTTCAGCCGCCCGACCGGAAATCGGACCGTGGAATGAACCAGATGGGCGCCGGCATGCGCGACCGCCGCGAGATAGATCGCATCGGCGCGCTCACCCTCGAAGCCGGCAAAGCTTTCCGGCAGCCCGATCAAGCCTGCGGCGAGCGAGGTTCGCTGCGGCGCCGACGTTGTCGCCATCGGCAGCTTGCGGAAACGCGGCCGTCTGCCCCACAGCGCTACCGTCGTTGCCGCGAGGCGCTTTTCCAGCCGCGCAAGATCGTCGCTTGTTCGGCCGAGCGCAAACAGCCGCTTTGACAGCGCATCGTCGAGCGCGAAATAGGCACGCCGCCGCGCGGCGCGACCGCCGCTCGCGCGCAAGCCGGCGGAAACCCAAGCCGCGAAATCCTCGGCACTAGCATGTGCGAGCAATTGCTCCAGCCGGTTGACAGCGAGGCCCACCGATTCCGGCCCCTCCTCGGAAAGTCGGCGGAGAGCATCAAGAACGACCGTCAGCTCTCCAGCGCCTGCGAGCCGCGGCAGAACCTTTGAAAGCTCGACCAACAAGGCGTGAGCGACACGGCTTCCGGTGTTGCAGCCGATGTCACGGACAGCACGTCCGATCGCAATCAGATCTTCGACCGATGGTTGCGCCGGCCATTGCTCCGACAGACGAAGAAAGACGAGGACTACGGCCTCACCGAGATTGGCCTCAAACAGACCATGCACGGTCTCATCCCAGAGCGCGAGACGATTGGGCGGTTCGGAACGGCTCTGCAACGCCATCCGCGCCGCCTGCACGGCTGAGCCCACATCGTCGTGGCCGCGCAACAGCGACGCTAGCCTGCGGCCGGACCGGAAACTCTCAAGCGAACTGATGTGCGCGACCGCCACCCGCCAACTTCCATTCTACGCGCAGGCCGAAATCACGTCCCGCAACGTGTTCCTGGTATCCGTATCATCGGTCAAGGGAACGACGATTGTGGTCTCGCAGGCCTTTTCGAGGCTGATGCCATATCCGATCAGGCGTCCCGCGTTGACCAGCATCCGGGTCGACGCACCCTCGTCGAGGCCTTGGCCTTTCAGGTTGCGGCTGTGCAGCGCGATCTTCACCAGCAGGTCGGCAATCTTCGGATCGATGTCGGCTTCCCGCGAAACCACCTCGACCTCGGCCGAGCGACCCGGATAGCCGAAATCAAGCGCCGCGAAGCGTTGCTTGGTGGATTCCTTGAGGTCCTTGATCGCGCTTTGGTAGCCGGGATTGTAGGAAATCACGAGTTGGAAATCGGAATGGGCGTGGATCAGTTCGCCGCGCTTCTCCAGCGGCAGGACGCGACGATCATCGGTCAGGGGATGGATGACGACTGTCGTGTCCTGGCGCGCCTCGACGATCTCATCCAGATAGCAGATCGCGCCCAACCGCACCGCGGTTGTCAGCGGTCCATCGCTCCACACGGTACCCTGGGCATCAAGCAGCCAACGCCCAACCAGATCAGCCGCGGTCATGTCCTCGTGGCAGGCCACCGTGATGAGCGGACGGCCAAGCCGCCATGCCATGTACTCGATGAAGCGCGTCTTGCCGCAGCCGGTGGGCCCTTTCAGCATCACCGGCATGCGGCTCGCATAGGCCGCGCCGAACAATTCGACCTCGTCCCGGAGGGGCCGGTAATACGGCTCATCCGGAATGCGGTACTGGTCAAGCAGCAAGGCGGGATTGGACAACCTCACGTCCCCCATGTTAGCGCAGCAATCCTTGGCGAGCGATCGACCTCAAGATGCGAGCAGTTCCCTCAGCTTGCCATCGATGAAGGCCACATCGACCGGATTCGTCCCCGGCCCGCCTGCGAAATGCCCCCAGATCGACGGCACCGGCACGAGCTCGGCGTTCGGCATGTTGGCAACCTCGAACTTGCTGTCCTCCGGCGGGAAATAGAGATCGGTCTGCCCCGGCATGACAAAGGCCTTGGCCTTGATCGCGCCAAGCGCCGCCTTGAAATCGCGGTTGTAGATCTCGTTGTCGCTGATGTCGCCATTCTGCCAGGTCCACAGCATGGTCAGCAGGTTGTTGGCATCCTTCGGCAGGAAGAAGCCCTCCCAAAAGGCCACCAGAAAATCCTCCAGCGAGGAATAGCCCAGCGTCTTGATGTCCAGTTGCTCGCGATAGAAGGCCTGCGAGAAACCCCAGCCGGCATAGACGCGCGCGGCAGCGCGCAGGCCGCGAGCCGGCTTGTCGGTGTACCAGCCTTCCTTCCAGGCCGCATCCGCGGTCAGCGCCGCTTTGACGCCTTCAAGAAACACGAAATTGTGGCGCGAGCACTTGGCCGAGCCGCAGAACGGCGCAAGCAGGTCCATCATGTCAGGATAGAGTGCGCCCCAATGGAAGGTCTGCAGCGCCCCCATCGACCACCCGACCACCAGGCGGATGTGCTTGATACCGAACTTCTCGGTCATCAGCCGATGCTGAGCACGCACGTTGTCGTACGCCGTCACTTGCGGAAAGCGCGGGCCGTTATATGGCTCCGGCGTATTGCTCGGCGACGACGACAGGCCGTTGCCGAACATGTTGGGGATGATGATGAAGTATTTTGCGGGATCGAGCGCCCTGCCCGGACCGATCAGCCATTCGTTGTCGTAGTGCTGGCCGGAATACCAGGTCGGGTAGACGATCACGTTATCTTTGGCCGCATTGAGCTGACCGAAGGTCTTGTAGGCAAGCTTGCAATCGCGAATGGTCGCGCCCCGCTGCAAGGTCACGTTTCCGAGGTCGTAGATCTGATAGTCGATGCTCATGGATGCACCTCTTGCTGTTCTTGTTTCGCCACCGGCGGGTGGTCCACCCGTTCGGCGGGGCGTCGGCGCGAAACGCCGCGCCGACGCCGATCGCCAATATCGATCAGCGATGCGCGACCTTCTGGTTCGGAATGCCCTCGATCGGACATTCATCGGTGCCGACGGTCGGACGGGTCATGGCTTCGACCATTTCCCGCGTGCCTTCGGGGTCGGTGATCCAGTTCTTGTAGAAGGTGTAGGGACACACGGCGTGGCCGCGATTGCCGTCCCCGGAGTTGATGAGACCAGTATACCCGCGGTGCATCAGCTTGAAGAGATGGTTCTGCGACTGCATGTTGCGGCGTGCGTCACGGATCAGCGATACCGAGAGCTGCGCATACTGGATGCCATTCTCCTCGGTGCCGCACTCGCCCAGCGTCCGGCCGTCGAAGCCGATGATCGCCGAATGACCGAAATAGGAGTAGACGCCATCGAAACCTGAGGCGTTGGCGACCGCCACGTAGCAGTTGTTCGCCCACGCCATCGACTTCGAAATCTGGATCTGCTGCTCCTTGGCCGGATACATGTAGCCTTGGCAGCGAACGATCAGTTCGGCGCCGCGCATCGCGCAATCCCGCCAGATCTCCGGATAGTTGCCGTCGTCGCAAATGATCAGACTGATCTTCAGACCTTTCGGCCCTTCCGAGACATAAGTGCAATCGCCGGGATACCAACCCTCGATCGGCACCCATGGCATGATCTTGCGATACTTTTGGACGATCTCGCCCTTGTCGTTCATCAAGATCAGCGTGTTATACGGCGCCTTGTTGGGGTGTTCCTCGTGCCGCTCGCCGGTCAGTGAAAATATGCCCCAGACCCGCGCCTTGCGGCAGGCGTCGGCGAAGATCCGCGTCTCCTCTCCCGGCACCGCCGACGCCGTCTCGTACATCTCCTTGGAGTCGTACATGATGCCGTGCGTCGAGTATTCCGGGAAGATCACGAGGTCCATGCCCGGCAGACCGAGCTTCATGCCCTCAACCATCTTGGCGATGTTGCGCGCATTATCCAGCACCTCGGCCTTGGTGTGCAGGCGCGGCATTTTATAGTTGACCACGGCAACGCCGACCGTGTCCTTGCTGCTCGATATGTCTCCATGCAACATGTGCTCGACTCCCTTTCAAGTGGACGATGGTGCCCGCTACACCGCCATGTGTAGCTGGATGAGATCTTCGGTCAGTTCCTCGATCGCGCCTTTGGCAACGACGCGTCCTTTTTCCAGCAGCGCGAAGCGATGGGATGCGCGCCGCGCGAATGCGACGTTCTGCTCGACCAGTACAACGGTGATTCCACGCTCGCGATTGAGCTTGACAATGACGTCCTCGATCTGCTCGACGATGTTCGGCTGGATGCCTTCGGTAGGCTCGTCCAGCAGGATGACCTTGGGCTGAGCGAGCAGCGCACGGGCGATTGCGAGCTGCTGCTGCTGGCCGCCTGAGAGATTGCCGCCGTAGCGACCTAGAAACTCCTTCAGCACCGGAAACAGCTCGAGCACCCACTCCTCGATGCCGTTCGCCGACTTCGCAGCAAACGTGCCGAGCGTCAGATTCTCCCGCACGGTGAAGCGCGGCAGGATACCGCGCCCTTGCGGCACATAGGCGATACCGGCTTTGGCGCGCTGGTGGGTTCGCAAGCTTGAAATGTCGGCGCCGTCGAGCGAAAGCCGTCCGGTCACGCGATCCATGAGGCCGAGGATGCTCCGCATCAGGGTGGTCTTGCCGACGCCGTTGCGGCCAAGCACCGACAGGAATTCGCCGGAGCCGACCATCAGATTGATGCCCTGCAAGGCCCGGCTGTTTCCATAGAAGGCGTCGACGTCGGTCAGCTCAAGCATTGCTGATGCCTCCCGATCCGAGATAGGCCCGCCGCACGTCCGGATGCGCCTCGACTTCCGCCGCGGTCCCTTCCGCCAACATCTGCCCCATATGCATCACCGAAATGATGTCCCCGATGGCCTTCACGAAGCCCATATCGTGCTCGACCACGATCAGCGTGTGCTTGCCCTTCAATCGCGCGAACATCTCCGCGGTCTTGCGGGTTTCCTGGGCGGTCATGCCGGCCGTGGGCTCGTCCATCAGGATCAGCTCGGCATCCTGCGCGACCAGCATCCCGATTTCCAACCATTGGGTCTGACCATGCGACAGATAGGCGGCTGGCCGGTCGAGCCGCTCGGTGAGCCCGACCAGCTCCGCGAGACGTTCGACGTGCTCGCGCCCCGTGTTGCGGACGTCCCACCGCAGATTGTCAAACACGCCGGTGCGCCTGGCCCGCGCCACCTCAAGGTTCTCTCTGACCGTGAGATCGCGGAATACGCTCGGAACCTGGAACTTGCGGCCGACACCGGCGCGGGCGATCTCGTATTCCTCGAGATCCTGCAGCGCAGTGCCGGCAAACGTCACCGTGCCGGCGCTCGGCTTGATCTTGCCGCAGATGATATCCAGCGCCGTGGTCTTGCCCGCGCCGTTGGGTCCGATCAGACAGCGCAGCTCACCCTTGCGCACGCTCATGTTGAGCGCATTGAGCGCCTTGAAGCCGTTGAAGCTGACGGAGACGTCGCGAAGATCGAGATGGGAGGTCATGTGCTGCCCTCCGTCTGGCTGACGCCCTGTGGCACGTCCCGCTCCGCGACTTGCCGACGCTGAACGATCCAGCGCCAGACGTTCTGGGCGAGACCAGCGAGTCCCTTCGGCAGGAACAACACCACCAGCACGAACAGCGCGCCCATCACCAGCGTCCAGGTTTCCAGGAACGCTGCGGATTCCGAAAGCGCTCCCTGCATGCCCGCCACCAGTACGGCACCGAGAAACGCGCCAACCAGACTTTGCCGCCCACCGACCGCGCACCACACGACAACCGACAGCGAGAGCTGCACGCCGAGGAACGTCGGCGAAGCAAATTCCATCACCACCGTGTAGAGCATGCCCGCGAGCCCGGCGATCGCCGCCGACAGCGCGAACACGAAAATCTGGTAGAGCGCAACGTCGTAGCCGAAATAACGCACCCTGCTCTCGTGGTCGCGGATCGCCTGCACGATCAGGCCAGCCCTCGACTTCGTGAAGGCAAAGGCCACTAGCAAACTGAGCATCACGCTTCCCGCGACGAGATAGTAAGTCGCACGGCCATAGGCATCGAAGGCGACGCCGAAGATTTCGAGCTGGGCCAGATCGGTGATGCCGTTGAAGCCACCGGTGTAGCTCTGCTGATCGATGATCACGAGATTGATGACCACCATTGTCGCAAGCGTGACGATCGAGACATAGACGCCGGTCACGCGGCCTCGGAACATGAACCAGCCGAGCGCCGCCGCCACCAGCGCTGGCACGATCAGACCCGCGGCGATCGCGAAGGTCAGCGATCGAAACGGCTCCCAGAACCAGGGCAACTGCTGGACGTTGTTCCAGACCATGAAGTCCGGCAGGCCGCCCGCGCCCGTGTGCACCGGGACGGTCTTGAGCTTCAAGGCCATTGCCATGGCGTACGAGCCGAGGCCAAAGCTCATGGCCTGGCCGAGGTTGAGTATCCCGCCGAATCCCCAGGACAATCCCAGCGACACCGTGAGGATGCCGAGCACCAGGTAGCGCGCGACCTTGTTGAGCAGGAAATCATTGTTGAGCAGCACCGGCAGCGCGAACACCAGCGCGCAGACGACAAGCAGCGGCGCAAGTTGCACCGTGAGGCGCTGCAATCCGTTGGACGTGGAAGGGTTCAATGACATCGATAGGCAATCTGTCTCAAGTTCGCACACGCGCGGTGAAAAGCCCTTCGGGGCGGAAGCGGATCAGCACGACGATCGCGAGCAGCACCATCGCTTTGGCAACCGTATCGTTCTGAAGGAAGGCGATGGCGCCGGAGAGCTCACCGAGGATGAAGGCGCTCGCCACGGTCCCAGCAAGGCTCTGCACGCCGCCGAGCACGACCACCATGAAGGCGTCGACCACGTAACCGGTGCCCATGTCGGGCGACACGCTCTTGAGCGGTGACACCAGCGCGCCGGCGAGCCCCGCCAGCCCTGCGCCATAGGCGAAAGTCAGGGCATAGACGCGCTTGGCGTTGATGCCGAACGAGGCCGCGACCGAACGGTCCTGGATGATGGCGCGCAGCTTCATACCGACAGGAGTCCGGTTCATGAGCAACCAGGTCGCCGCGAACAGCGCGATCGCCACCACGAACAGGAAGACCCGATAGGACGACACCGACAGGCCAAACACATTCATGCTGTCGGACAACGCCGGCGGAAGCTGCACGTAGCGCAACTCGCTGCCCACCGTCAGCCGCACCGCCTGCTGCAACATGATGCCGACGCCCCACGTCGCGAGGATCGTATCGAGCGGACGGTTGTTGAGCAGGCTCAGGATGTAGCGTTCGATGACCCAGCCGAACGCCGCGACCACGAGGAAGATCGGAACGAGGCTCGCCAGCAGGCCGAGCCCGAGATAGGTGTGCAATACCCAGGCCGCGTAAGCACCGAGCATCACGAACTCGCCGTGCGCAAGGTTGATGATGCCCATCGAGCCGTAGATGATCGATAGGCCCATCGCGACGAGCAGCAGGATCGATCCGATGCTGAGGCCTGTGATGATCTGTTCGATTAGTTGGTCCACGCCAGGATCCGCTTTTCTAAAGTTCATTTCTCGCCGCAACGTCCGCGCAGCGCCGCCCGGGAGCCGCGCTCGTTTGCTCGAGGCTGGAGGCCAGCCGCCGGCGCGAACGCCGACGGCCAGCAGCAGCCCCCGTGGTGTCAACTCTTCTCGACCAGGCCCTTGTCGGTGCAGACCTGACCGGGATAGGCGGCGTAAGGCAGCGGCTTCAGCCACTCCTTCGCTTCGACAAGAATCTCGAACTGACCGTTGGACCTCGCCTGAGCGATCTTTGGCCACAGCCAGGTATGCAAGTTCTCCGGCTCGATCTGCACCTTGCCCTGCGGTGCGATCGTTTCCTGCCCCTTGACTGCATCGCGGATGTTCGGTGGCGTGAGATCGCTGGTCGCCAGCTTCTCCACCGCTTGCCTGAACAGGTGGACCTGGAAGTAGCAGGCCTCCGACACGAAATGCGTGACCTTGTCGGCGCCCCATCGCTTCTTGTAGGCCTCGACGAACTTCTCGTTCTCCGGCGACTTGTGGACCATGAAGTATGGTGCCGAGGTGAAGTGACCAGCGGCGGCATCGCCGCCCATCGCCGCCACCTCGTTCTCCGAGGTCGTCAAACTCGCCATCGGCATCTTCTCCGGATCGAGCCCGGCAGCGCGATACTGGCGATGCAGCGCGACCACGGAATCCCCGACCACGGTCGAGAAGATCACGTTTGGCTGCGTCGAGCGGATCTTGTTGATGACGGAGGAGAACTCGGAATGGCCGAGGGGAACGTATTCTTCAGCGACGACCTCGCCGCCGTGCTTCTCCAACAGCTTCTTGCAGTAGTTATTCTCTTCCTTCGGATAGATGTAGTTGGAGCCGATCAGGTAGAACTTCTTGCCGAACTTCTTGATCAGCCAGGGCACGAATTCGTCCTGCTGCTGGTTCGGCACCGCGCCGGTGTAGATCACGTTCTTGGAGCACTCGCGGCCCTCATAGAGGGTCGGATACCAGTAGAGATTGTTCTGCCGCTCGAAGACCGGCAGAACCGCCTTGCGGCTCGCGGACGTATAGGAGCCGAATACGCTGACGCACTTGTCGCCGACGACGAGCTTGCGCGCCTTTTCGGAGAAGGTGGCTGGATCGGAGGCAGGGTCCTCGACGATCGGCACGACCTTGCTGCCCTTGATGCCGCCGGTGGCGTTGATCTCCTCGATTGCAAGCAGTGTCGCCTTATTGAGCGATTCCTCGATGATCGCAGTCGTTCCCGTCAGCGAGAACAGCACGCCGACCTTGATCTCGCCACCAGCGGCATTGGCGAGATCGGCGTTCTTGATCCAGATGTGCGGAAATCCGGCGCCGGCGAAAGCGCCCAAAGCCGCAGTATTCCTCAGCAAAGTCCGCCTTGAAATGCTCATCCCTAGCTCCCTTCAGGACACTGAAAAAACAAAAAGCCCTCCCGATGCGCGCTCACGCGAGCATTGGGAGGGCTTTGTTGCCGGTTGTGTCGATGGCGGCGCTGTCGCCGCCGGCCCCGCTATTGGGGCTTACTGTTGATGATCGTAGCCAAGCAGTTCGAACGAGTCAACAATCGCCGCGGCGACGGCGCTCGCTGACACCCGACGATCCATCGCCTGCCGCCGGATGAAGCCATAAGCTTCGGTTTCCGGCATCTGCCGCGTCGCCATCAGGATCGCCTTGGCGCGCTCGACCGTGCGCATCGAGCGCAGATTATCATCAAGCTTCTCGATCTTGCTGCGTAGGCGCCGTTCGTAGCCGAACTGGCTACGGGCGAGCACAAGGCTGGACAACACTGCGTTCGGCGTGAATGGCCGGGGCAGGATCGCGTTGGGGGTCGCATGACAGAGCGCGTCGGCGTGAATGGCTTCCGTCGCCGGTAGGATGACGACCAGCGCCGACCGTGCATCGCCGGGAATCCACGGCAAGCGACGCGCCAGATCCGGCGCGTATTCGCAGTACACGACGTCGGCGTCCGCCGGAACGCTCTCCGGCATCGGCCACACCTGTCGGACTCGCATCCTGAAGCGCTGCAATTCGCGCAGCAGCATACCGACCTGATCATCGACCGGGGCGACCACCACCGCCGACAAATCCGCAAGCTCCTGCACCATGGTCCTGCGGCCGGCCATGTCCCGGCTGACCGACGGCTTACGCGACATTTCGTTCATTGGACGCTTCCTGTTTGCGTTGCGCGACCGTATCCGATCAGGAACGGATCCGCATGCACCGGCTCTTTTGACTGAGTGAGAACGTCGAACTGGCCCTGGCGGTTGGCCCGCCCGATGCGAGTCCACAGATCGGTATGCCCCGACATCGGGTTGACGGTGACCGCGCCTTGCGGCGCGTCGAAGCTGGTGCCGAACACCATCGAGCGGAGCACTTCGGTATCCAGCGTGTTCACCTGCTCGAGTGCCTTCGCAAACAGATGGAGCTGAAAGTAGGACGCTTCGGCACACATGTTGGTCGAGATATCCCCACCGAAACGCTTCTTGAAGCGCTGCACAAACACATTGTTGGCGCTGCCCTCGACGCCCTGAAAGTAGGATGCCGCCGTGATGTGCCCCTGGCCGACGTCGAATCCCATCGCCGCGATCTCGGCTTCCGTGGTGGTCAGGCTGGCGATCGGCATCTGCTTCGGATCAAGCCCGACATTCGCGTAGGCTTGATAGAGGAACACCGTGCCCTCGCCCACGACGGTCGAAAAGATCACATCGGGCCGGACCCGCTTGATATCCTGAATGATCGGCAGGAAATCCTGCCAGCGCGCGCGAACATTGACGTAGCGTTCCCCGACCACCGAGCCGCCATTGGCCTTGAGCAATTCGCGCATCACACGGTTGGACTCGCGCGGATAGATGTAATCCGAGCCGACGAAGTAGAACCGCGTCCCGAACGTATCCATTAGGTAACGGCACAGCGCGAGGCTGTTCTGGTTGGGCGACGCGCCGGTGTAAATGACGTTGGGCGAGGCCTCGAAGCCTTCGTAGAGCGTCGGGTACCACAGCAAGCCGTTCAACCGTTCGACGACCGGCAGCACGGCCTTGCGGCTTGACGAAGTGTAGCAGCCGAAGATCGTGCTGACCTGGTCCTCGACCATCAGCCGCTTCGCGTAGTGACCATAGGCCGCCGAATCCGAACCGGGGTCATAGGCGACCGGCACCAGCTCTCGGCCGCAGACCCCGCCAGCGTCATTCACCTCCTCGATCGCGAGCTGCGTCCCCTGGAATTGGGTCTCCTCGATCACCGACATGAAGCCGGTTCGCGAGAACAACACACCAATCCGCCACGGAGCGGACGTCGTTTGCGAAAGGTTCGACATGATCAAGCCCTCGACTTAGCGGGAGGGACGAGAGTGATTGTTGTTCTTGTTGCTCTCGAACAGGATTGCCGGCCGCGGACAATTGCATGTCATCTTCCGCCAGACAAGGACCCAAACAACTAATGTTGCCAACGAAACCGACGCGCAATGGGGACCGAACGAAAAATAGGCAACGACAACATTGTTGCCGCATCGCGTGACGAACGAACTATCGCAAGTAGACGCGCGAGTGATTACCCGCGCCGATAGCATATCGCGACCGCAAAACAGACTTTATACGGCAAGCCGCAGATGCCGCTCGCCTTCGGCGCTGCGGGCTGCACGACCTCTTGCGCGGTGCGTCCGGCGCGAGCGGAAGCCTGCCCAAGTGCAAGTCATGCGAGCAGCCCATTTGCTGCAATACTGTTCATTTCCGAACCTGCTGCCAGGCTTCCTTCAACGGGCCGCGCGCGAGCCGGCCAGTGCCCAGCCGCGCCTCAGGCAGACTTCGCCTTCGCGAGCACGGCGTTCAGGATCGGACTTCCCGCCTCCGTGAATTCGTTCAGGATATCGAAATGCCCCCATCGCGGCAGGGTGTGGACCTCGGGCGTCAGACCGCTTCGATGAAGATGGTGCGAGTAGCGGTAGGTCTGCTCGATCCAATGCCATGGCTCGAGACCGCCGACGAAGAGCGTTGACGGGCATTTGACAAAGACCTGCCGACGTTCGACATCGCGCCGCACCGCGATCTCCTCGGTCAAACGAACCTCGGCATTGACGCTGGTCCCCATCACTGGACGCGGATCGTAGATGCCGCTGATCATGACGGCGCCGATCAGGAAGGCTGGATCCGCGTCAGCCTCCACCCAATTATGGGCCAGGCACTCGGCGACGAGATGGGCGCCGGCCGAGTGCCCGGACAGGCTGATCCGGCGCGGGTCACCGCCGAAATGACCTGCTTCACGCCGGGTCCAGTCGACGGCCGCGATAGCCGACTCCGCCACGCCGTCGAGGGTCGAGGCTGGGCAGAGCTCGTAGTTGACGATGACCGTGGTGATGCCGGCCGCCACCAGCGGCGCGGCGACAAACGCAAAGTTCTCCTTGTCCTGGGTACGCCAATAGCCGCCATGGATGAAGACGTGAACAGGAGCAGGTTTGCCACTGCGCGCGGCTGGATAGACATCCACCTTGCGCAACGGGTGATCGCCATAGGCCTGATCCGCGAGGCGCACCAGGCCCGTCAATGCCTTGGTATTGATTGCCGTCCGGCCCGCCTGAGCATCCCCAAAATTGGGAAATGCGGCCTGCGGATTGTACTGAAATTCGTGCTCGGCCGGCGTGAGTGACGACCAGAATGGCTGTCTAGCGGACATAGGACCCTTTGCTGCTCGGTAGCGATATCGCCCCTTCAATTCAATCGGAACACCGATCTGCGGTGTCAGCGACACCTGCTCGCCGTCTACGTCGTGCCCTCACACATTTGCAAGGGCAATTCCAGTCTGGACGCGCTGGCCCCTCCCCGCAAAATCTTCAGAAGCGGCGGACGCCCATGCGGCACCTGTCCGCAATGATCATCGTCGGCGCCGGCGATCGACAGGCGAATGCGGCTTCCGGCAGAAAAGCGCCACGCGACAGGCAACAGCGGAATACGGATGCGTTCGATGACGCCGGGATCAAGCGGCGCGGCATCGGCGCGCGTGAAGCTCCGGAACGGCCAAGTGGTGCGATAGGTCTCGGGCGCGCCCCGCTCCTTCCGATGCAGCGCTCGTAGCAAGCCCTCGGTGACGTAGCGCTCGCTGCCGTCGGCCTCGACTTCGGTCAGATAGACGAACAACGCGGCGTCGCGCTCGCTTGAGGAGAGCCAGAGATCGACGAGACCATGACCGGCAAGTTCGCCAGCCGTCTCAAGCGGCTCCGACGTGTAGCTCAGCATCTTCTCGGTACGGCCCTGCCAATCCGCGTAATACTGGCGGCTGTCAATGCCGGCGATGCGCTCATAACGGGTTTCGGTGCCGGTGCCCAGGGTGAAGTCGACCTGGTAGCGATCCTCGCCTGCCGAGGATGCGATCTTTGCAAGGCGACCGTCGGACGCAAGGAAGAAACTCTGCTGTGCCGTGATCGGCGGCCAACTCTCCGCCACGCGCCATTGTTCTGCGTGAACTGCGAAGTAGTGGATAGGAGCTTCTTCGTGTAGTCCGGTGTCGAGCCCCATCAGATAGGTATCGAAGAAGCGCAGCAGCTCTCCGAGCAACGGAAAGTCCGGTTCGATAGCCCGCCGCCACGGTGAGACGTCGATGCGCGCGCCGTGGTCCCACGGACCGAGCAGGAGATGGCGAGGATTGTCCTTCTTGGTCAGGTAGCGCGAGATCGCGCCGTTCATGTAGCCCGCGCCATCGAGCCAGCCGGACACCGAGAGAATGGCAACATCGGGATGCATCTCATGCGCGACGGAATAGGGGCTGATCGAGGCCGAGGTGAATTCGGGGTCGTATGGCAGCCCCTCCTCGCGAAATCGAAATTCCGCCATGAAGTCGGTTTGCCTGAAATTGTTGAGGTGCTCCTTGATCGCCGCGGTCACGAGCGCGCCTTCCGGGTCTCCGTCGACGGGTTGCGGACCTTCGAAATCCGGATTGCTGAAGTACGAGAACTGCTTGAGGATATCGCGCCGGTCGTGGTCGAGCCCGATCATCAGTTCGTCATAGATCCTGGTCAGCGACTTGAGCTGAATGCCGCCGGGAAAGTAATTGTCGGCATAGGTATCCCAGACCGAGGAAATCGGCGCGATCGCCTTCACGGCGCGATGGCCGGTGGAGGCCAGAAAGTCGGCCGCCGCGCCGAGATAGGAAATGCCGGTCGCGCCGATCGTCCCGTCGGACCAGGGCTGCGCCACGATCCAGTCGGCGATCTCGCGGCTGTCGTCGCGCTCCCGCGGCGAACGGAAAGCATCGCGCGTGCCGAAACTGGCGCCGGTGCCGCGCACGTCAACGACTACGACCGCGTAGCCGCGCGGCACGAAGAAGTCGCGAAATTTTCCAGTGTTCGGGTTCGCCTCGCCTACGCCACCCGGCCGCAGCTTGAATCGCCGATAGTAGGGCGTGAAGAAGACAAGGGTCGGAAAGGTGTTCTCGACCGCTGTGGTGGCAGACTGCGGGATATAGACATCGACCGCCAGCCGACAACCGCCGCGCATCGTGACATATTGCGAGTACGGCGCTGCGAGTTGAAAGCTCACCTGGCGTTGCGCCAAATAGGTTGCGGGCGACACATGCCAGGCGCGATCACGATTTGCGCCGACACTCATGGACTACGCGACCCACTCGGCCTTGAGCATACGGCGCCCGGAAGGGCCGTTCCGCTCCGGCGCCTTCCAGGATGAAAATTCAAAGAGCCCGACCGGCGCGACCTGGTGCAGGTCGGCCTCGTCCACGTCGCGCGCGATGATGACGAGCCCGGAAAACGGCGCAGCATCCATCTGGAATACGCGCGGCGGCGAGAACGTCGTACCCACGCACTCGATCAGGAGCGGTCGTTGGCTTTCGACGACCTGCACCAGCCCCTTGATCCGCAACAGGCGTTCACCAAGCGCGCCGGCAAGGTTGTCGAGCCAGGCTGCGACATCAGGATAAGCCACCTCGCCCGTCGGATTGGCGAGGCAGACAGCGACCCGTGGATGCGCGTTGCCCTTGACCGGCGCGATCTCGAGTCGGGGCGGCGCGGTCAATGGAGCAAACGCCGTCAGCACCGAACTCCCTCGGTCTGCCGTCGCAATGACCTCCGCGAGCGGGTTGAACTCGGCGATGATCGATGGCGCGTCGGCGAGATCGGCGGGCGCGACGAGGTCGGCCTTGGTCGCCACAATGCGATGCGACGCCGCCCATTGTGCTACAGCTTCTTCATACGTCGCCACGTCGCTGCCGCACGTAAGATCGAAGGTGCCGATCACGGCCACCCGCATCCGATGTTCGGCCAGCGTCGCGAGCGTGCGCAGCACAGGCCCCGGCATCGAAAGTCCGCTGGTCTCCAGGACAATGCGCCGCAGCGGACCGGCCCCGGCTGGCCGCGGTGCCATGATGAGGCGATCGATCGTGAAGGCGAGATCGCTGCCAACCTGGCAGCAGACACAGCCGTTAGCCAGCGTCGCGATCGGAAGGTCACCGCTGCTCTCGCGCAGCACGATGCCATCGAGCCCGATCTCTCCCGCCTCATTGACAATCACAGCGGTATCGGCCGCTTCGGGACGCCCGAGGAAGTCACGCAGCAGCGTGGTCTTTCCTGATCCCAGGAATCCCGTCAGCACGAAGAAATCAAGCGCGCCGTTGCTCATTCGGCGGCGACCCGCGATGCGTATTTCTCCGGGATATCGCTCTCCCAGCTCGCCTTCACGAGCTCGCGGACGTCAGCCAGCAGTTCCTCGGTATCGTAGATGATGCCGTCCTTGATGGTATATTTCAGGCCGTGATGCCATTCGACGGCGTTGGTCGCATCGTTGAACCGCATCGCACCGGTGCCGTAGAGCAGCTTGAAGTCTGTGAGCGGGTTGTGATCGTGGACCAGCATGTCGGCGCGCATGCCGATGTCGATGGTGCCGACCTCATCCTGAATGCCGCATAGCGCGGCGCCTTGCGAGGTCGCGGCGCGGATCACCTCGAGCGGATGGAAGCCGGCTTCCTGCAGCAACTCCAGCTCGCGGATGTAGCCGAACCCGAAGATCTGATAGATGAAGCCGGAGTCGCTGCCGGCGCAGACCCGCCCTCCTCGGTTCTTGTATTCGTTGATGAACGCCATCCAGAGCCGGTAGTTTTCCTTCCATTCGATCTCGTTCTGCGTCGACCAGCGATACCAGTAGGAGCCGTGGCCGCCACGCTGTGGCGTGAAGTAGTCCCACATCGACTTCCAGGTGTAGTCCTTGTGCCAATAGGCCTGGCGGGCGCGCATCAGGTCGCGATTGGCATCGTAGATGGTGAAGGTCGGAACGAAGGTGAAGCCGATCTCGAGAAACTTCTCCAGCGTCTCCTCCCATTTGGGCGTGCCGGGCCTGGCGGCTTGGCCGAACATCTGTCCCGAGACCGAGAAGCGGAAGTATTCGTCGGTGTAATTGTAATCGAGTGGGAAGTTCTGCACGAGGCGATCCTCGTACAGCGCTTCGGGCAATCCATAGTAGTGCTCGGCGCTCGTGAGACCCCAGCCGGCCGTGGTCAGCGCATTCATGCGCGTCACCGCCATCTGCGCGTGATGACAGCCGGACCGCAGACTGAGCTTCCTGCACTCATCGAGTGCCGCTTCCATGATGGCCGGCGGCGCGCCGAAGAACTTGATGCCATCGGCTCCGCGCTCCTTGACCTTGCGCAGCCACTCCCGGCCCTGCTCCGGTGTGTAGATGGTCTTGACCATGTCATTGACCGCCGGGAAATAGGCATAAGCGAGCAGCCTGGGCGCCGCGATGGTGTTCTGCCTGGACCGCTCGCGCTGATCGATTACCCAGCCGAGGCCGTTCATCGAGCCCATTTCGCGCACGGTGGTCACGCCGTGGGCGAGCCAGAGCTTGTAGACGTAATCGACCGGAGGCACCCAACCATTGGCAGAGTGAAAGGCAACGCCGGCATGGGCGTGGCAGTCGACAAAGCCCGGCGTGACCCATTTGCCGCGGCAATCGATCTCGTGGTCCGCCGGCTCGCTCGGCCCCGCGCCATAGCCCGTGACCTTCTTCAGGCTGACGATACGTCCGTCTTCCACAACGACGTCGACCGGCCCGATCGGCGGCGCGCCGGTCCCGTCGATCACGGTTGCGCTGCGCAGGGCGAGGCGCTTGAACGGCCCGATGCCGCGATCGCGCGAGGTCGCCTTCGCGACGACCGGAACCTCACCCTTGTTGCGGATACGCGCAAGCTCATCGCCCGGGGATATCTCCGACTTCGCCTGATCAGCCATGAGCGCATTTCCTTCTCGTTGAGCGGGTCTTTTTGTTCGTTATGCGGCTATCTCACTCGGTAGTGCCGTGCAAAGGCGATGCTGCCGAAAATCGTGAAGCTCATCGTGACCGCGAGCAGCATGAAGGCCAGCGTGGCGCCCATCGGCCAGTTGTTGCCGCGCACAAACTGGTCAAAGATCGCCGGTGCCATCATCTTGAAACGAGGGCCGCCGAGAAGCACCGCGGTTGCATAGGTGTTCATGCACAAAACGAAGACCAGGATCGAGCCCGCGGCGACGCCTGGCGCGGACAGCGGCAGGATCACCCGCCAGAATTGCTGGAATGCCGAGGCTCCGAGATTGGCGGCCGCTTCCTCCAGATTGCGCGGGATGCTCTCGATCACCGCGGCAATGGTCAGGATCATGTAGGGCAGCACCACAGCGATGATGCCGAACACCACCGCCTTCGGCGTGTACATCAATGTCAGCGGCTCGCCGATCGCGTGCGCCTTCAGGAGCACCGTGTTGATCAAGCCCTCGCGTGTGAACAGCGCCATCCAGCCCGCCGATCGGACCACGTTGCCGACCAGGAGCGGAAACAATGTCGCGATGACCACGAGACTTTTCCAGCGGCTCTCCAGACGCCCGAGCCAGTAGGCTGCCGGAAAGGCAATGACGAGAGTAAGCGCCGTGCAGAGCAGCGCCATCCCCAGCGTTGTCAGGATGACCTCCTGATAATAAGGGTCCGCGGCAGCCTGCACATAGTTGTTGAAAGTGAAGGCCTCGATCATCAACTGCGTCGGGCTGAACTTGTTGAGCGAGATCCTGAACATCAGGGCCATCGGGCTGATCAGTAGCCCCAGCACCAGGAGACAGGCGGGCACGACCAGCAACGCCATCCTGGGAGAAGCCAGTCTCACATTCTCCCCGACTTTCCCGCGATGCCGGTCACCGAACGTCAATCCACCGCTCCCACAGGTCGCAACAATCTACCTCCGGCCTCTCAACTCCAACGCATGCGACAACGGGTCGATAGCGTTGCGAAGGAGGAAGCCGGATCCATCAACCCTTGAACTGCTTGTTCCAGAAATCGAGCGTGCGTTGCGAGCGCTCGGTTTGATACTTGTAGTCCGGCTTGAGGAGCTTGGCACGGTCGGCCTCGCTCAGGCTGACGTGCTTGGCGAGATCCTCCGGCAAAACGGCGTCCGAGACCGTTGGCACGTATCCCATCTTGTCGGCGAAGGCGATCTGCGCCTTGGGATCGAGCATCGCATCGAGATAGGCAAAGCCGCCTTCCTTGTTGCGCGCATTGCGCGGCACACTGGCTTCGAACACGATCGACACCGCACCTTCCTTCGGCACGACGTGGGACAGCGGGATGCCCGCCTTCTTCCACATGAAACCCCGCGCCAGCCACATGCTCGTGAGCCAGACCTCCTCGGATTTGAGCCCTGCCGCGAGCGCCTCGTTGGACGGATAGATCTTCACATCGAGCGACCGCAACTCCATCAGCTTCTTTTCGGCGGGATCGTAGTTCGAGACACTGCCGCCGCCGGCGAGCGCCGCAGCGAGAGTATTCGCGGGATAAAGGATATCGGCGAGACCGACACGGCCGCGCCATTTGGGGTCCCAGAGGTCGGCCCAGGACGTCGGCGGCGTCTTCACAAGGTTCTCGTTGTAGAGGATCACCTGCGCCGAATAGATGTGAGGAATGGCGGTATCGGTGCGAAGCTCGGGAAACACCTTGTCGAGCCGCGAGACCTTGCTGGCATCGACGGTATCGAACACGTTGGTGGTGGCGACGATATAGTGGTCGCTATCGGACAGACAGGCCACGTCCATCGATCCGCGCCGGCTCTGTCGCTCCGCCAGCAGCTTGGTCTTTCTCGGATCGGCGTTGGCGACATCCTGCAGCACCTCGATGCCCTTCGGCGCCAGCAGCGGTTTGTCGATCAGGTCGCTGAGCAACTGGCCATAGTCGCCGCCCCACGTGCCGACTACAACCTGGCCTGATGCCGCGTGCGCAACGCGCGCTCCGGAAGCCAGCACGGTCGCGGCTCCGGCGCCCGCAGACAGAAAATGACGTCGCGATATCATGACGATCCTTCCTCAGACGGATGTTTGCGGCACCAGCCGCGGAGCCCTGCTGTCCCATTGCAGGGAAACCTGGTCATCGGGCTTGAGCGCGGCGAGCGGCTCGCTTGCATCAGGGGTTTGCCGTATCACCACGAAGACCTCCTTGCCGATGCGCACATGGTATTCGGTCTGCGATCCCAGATACGTCACGGCCTGAACCGAACCCTGGAGATCGCCCTTCGCGCCCGGATGGATCGAAATCCGTTCCGGTCGCAGCGCAAAGGCGTTCGCATTCTTGCTCTCGCTAGGCGCGATGTCGACCGATAAGACGAGCCCATTCGCGGTCCGGAATTGGGTCTCGTTCTCGCGCTGGCCGAGGAGGATGTTGCAGCGGCCGACGAAATCCGCGACGAACGCGTCTTGCGGTGCGTCATAGAGGTCGCGTGGTGAGCCGACCTGGCGCACCCGCCCGCTTTCCATCACGACTAGGCGATCGGCCATCGTCAGCGCCTCCTCGCGATCATGGGTCACCAAGAGCGTGGTCAGGCCGAGCCGTTGCTGCAGCGCCCGGATCTCGATCCGCACCTCGGCGCGCAGCTTGGCGTCGAGATTTGAGAGCGGCTCATCGAGCAAGAAGAGCTTCGGATTGATCACCAGCGCACGAGCCAGCGCGACGCGCTGCTGTTGTCCACCGGACAACTCCCGGGGGAAGCGAGTGGCAAGATGCGACAGCCGGACCAGCTTCAACGCCTCTTCGACCTTGGTCTCTCGCTCCACCCGGCCGAGCCCGCGCATCTCCAGCCCGAAGCCGACATTCTGCGCGGCGGTCATGTGCGGAAACAGCGCATAGGACTGGAACACCATGCCGGTTGAGCGCCTGTGCGCGGGCAAACGGGTCACATCCTCCTTGTCGAACAGCACGCGTCCGCCGGTCGGCGGCAGAAATCCTGCAACCATGCGTAAGGTCGTGGTCTTTCCGCAACCGGAAGGTCCCAGCAGCGCCACCAGCTCGCCTTCCTGCACCGTGAGATCGAGGCCGTCGACCGCGACTGAGGCACCGAACCGCTTGCTAAGATTTTCGATCGACAGACTTGCCATCAGACGACCCGCGACAACTTGACGAAGCGATCGGTCACGACCATCAGCACTCCGACGATCAGGATTTGCACCGTAGCGACCGCGGCCAGCGTCGGGTCGATCCGAAACTCCAGATAATTGAGCATCGCGACGGGCAGCGTGATGCGGCCGGGTCCGACCAGCAGCAACGACAGGTCGAGATTTTCGAAGCTCTGGATGAAGGAGAACATCGCAGCGGCCACGATCCCTGGCCGCATCATCGGCAACGTGATGCGGCGAAACACCGTGAAGGGATTCGCACCGAGATTGGCCGCGGCCTCCTCGGCCGCGCGATCAAGGCCCTGCAAGCTTGCGACCACCAGCCGCACCGTCCACGGAATGGTGAGGAGCACGTGAGCGGCGACCAGGCCCTCCGTCGTCGCCTTGATATCGCGGTCGAGCGCGTTCTCCGCGAGCACATAGAACATATAGAGTCCCGAGCCTGCCACGACCCCGGGCACCGCCAGGGGCGCGAGCAGGAGCGCGCTGATCGCCTGCTTGCCCCAAAACTGGCCGCGCACGATGGCGAGCGCGGCTGCGGTGCCGATCGGCACGCCGATGGTGGCGGCGAGCAATGCGACCTGAAGGCTGGCAATCAGGCCGCGCAGGAATTCGGGCTTGTCCCAAGCGTTGACGTACCAGTGCCAGGTCAGTGCCGGCGGCGGGAAGCTGACGATCTCCTGGGCAAAGAAGCTGGTCGCGACAATCATCGCGACCGGCGCGAAGATGATGACATAAGCAATCACCACCAACGTCCGCATCAGGGCGCGGCTGAAGGACGGCCGTTCCGTCAAGTTGGCAAGCAGTGACGCCGGCATCCTTCGCGATTTGTCCCCGGAAGCGATCAGTCTGCGCCTATCGTAAGCCGATTGCGCTCCGGTCGCCAAGCCCGCATGTGGCGAGAAGATACGCCCGCGCCGCCAGCGTCGCGTCAGGCTGGCTTGGCCCAGTTCTGATACATCGCCAGCAATGCGACGATGTCCTGGCCGCGGAACCCCTCAGCCAGCGCGAGCGCGTAGAGCTCGCGAGTAGCCGACGCCGACGGCGTCGGCATCCGGGTCATCCGTCCCAGTTCGACGCCGAGCGCCAGATCCTTCTCGCCGAGCTCCATCTTGAAGCCCGGCGAAAAATCACCCTTCAGTGCGTTCGGGAAGCGCTTGGTGAAATGGTGCGAGCGGCCGCCGCTCACCGACAGCACGTCGTAGAGCTTCTCCGGCTCAACGCCGGCGGCGACACCGAGCGCGAAGGCTTCCGCGGCAACCAGCACGTTGCCCATCGACATCATGTTGTTGACGATCTTGACCACCTTTGCCGTGCCGACGGCACCGGTGTACTTCCAGTCGGTGCCGAGCAGCTTGAGGATCGGTTCGGCCCGCTTCACGTCGGCCTCTTCGCCGCCCGCGATCAGGATCAGCTTGCCGGCGCGCGCCTCCTTGGGGCTGCCGCTAACAGGACAATCGACGACAGCGATGCCCCGCGCGGCGGCGGCGCCGGCGGCCTGGCGCATCGTCTGCGGATCGATGGTGCTGAGCTCGATGCACAGCGTGCCTTTGGCGGCGTGAGCGACGATCCCGTCGGCGCCGAGCCAGGCCTCGGTCACGGCCTTGGGATCGGGCAGGCTCGTCAACACCAGCGCCCGGCCCTCCAGCGCTTCCGCAACGCTTGACGCCATCCGGAAGCCATCCTTGGCGAGGCGAGCGCGCTGGTCGGCACTGATGTCGTAGCCTACGACGTCGAAGCCGGATTCTTTCAGGCGTCCTGCCATCCCGGATCCCATCTGTCCCATTCCGATAACAGCGACCTTCTCCGACATGGGCATTTCCTGCTTTTGTTTGCTGAGTTGGGTTACCATTGGCACGCCAATTAGTCGCCATCGGACTTGCGGGCGGGCCAACACCCATCGCGGGCCATCTGGCACAATCTCATCGCCCGCAGCCAGTCCCGGGGCGCAAGGGCGGCCGCTTCAACCGCATACCGCAGGGAACACCGATACGGCGCCAGAGCGCTTTTTCGAGACAGCACACATTCTTGTGCCATGAATCCTGTTGCAACCCGTACCGCATTGCGGCACGAAGCGCCGACACGCCGATCAGCAAGATCGGGTTTCACATCGAGCGCTCCGGTGTCAAAGGCGCAGCATGACGATCACGTCGCCGGTCAACACGCCCAAGAACCCAGCCGCAGCGGTTTATCTGTTGCCCGCCGCGTTGCGCAATTATGTCCGCAACCGGGAAACTGGACTGGTCGCGGTCGCCATCGTGATCGGGCTGCTGTCCGGACTGCTCGTCGCAACGATCTCCTATCTGAGCCAAGCCACACATTCCTTCCTGTTCGACATTCCGCTGGACGCACATCTCAGCGCAACCGGCGTCATATCCTGGCAGCGCACACTGCTGATTCCGACCATCGGCGGCGTCGTGCTGGCCGTGATTGCCGTCTTCTTTGCCAAGCGCGTCAAGGGGCAGCAGCTCGCCGACGCGATCGAGGCCAATGCCCTATATGGTGGACGCCTCTCGTTCAGGGGCAGCCTGCTGATCTCCCTGCAAACCCTGCTGTCGAACGGATTTGGCGGCTCGGTCGGCCTGGAGGCCGGCTATACCCAGATCTGCTCGATGTTCGGCTCGCACATCGGGCAACGGTTGGCGGCCCGCCGCAACGACATGCGACTGCTGGTGGCCTGCGGCGCGTCCGGTGCGATCAGCGCCGCGTTCTCGGCTCCACTCGCTGGCGCATTCTACGCGTTCGAGGTCGTGCTGGGCGCCTATACTTCCGCGGGGCTCGTCCCGGTCATCGCCAGCGCGGTCACGTCCTGGCTCGTCGCGCGCCATCTGACCCATCAATCCTTCCTGATGGTCCCGGGCTTTCCGTCACCGGTGTCAGTCGAGATGGTCGGGCAAAGCGTCATCATCGGCATCCTTTGCGCCTTCGCCAGCATTCTGATGATGCTGGGGGTCGCCTCCTCCGAGCGCTGTTTCCAGCGTCTCTCGATTTTCCGGGGCGCATTGCGGCCGGTGCTTGGTGGCGCGCTGCTCGGCAGCCTCGCTTTGCTCACACCGACCGTGCTTGGCGCTGGCCACGGCGCCATGCAGATCCTGCTCGTCAGCAACCCCACATGGCTGCTGTTGACGACGACGATCCTGTTCAAGATGGCGGCTTCCGCGGTCTCGCTCGGCTCCGGATTTCGCGGCGGACTGTTCTTCGCATCGCTTTTGCTGGGCGCGCTGCTGGGCCAGCTTTACAGCATCGTAGCCACCGGCTTCCTGCCGGGAATCGCCCTGCAGCCGGGAACCGCGGCCATCGCCGCGCTCGCCGCATTCGGGACCGGCGTTCTCGGCGCCCCCTTCAGCATGGTCTGTCTCGCGCTCGAGATCACCGGCGACTTCTCGGTCACGGTCGGTGCCGTGGTCGCTTCGTCGGTTTGCGCGCTGATCGTCCGCGAGCTGTTCGGCTACAGCTTCGCGACCTGGCGCTTCCATCTGCGCGGCGAAGTGATCCGCGGGCCGCAGGACGTCGGCTGGGTTCGGCAACTCAGCGCGGCATCGCTGATGCGCACTGATTTCGAAAGCGCGCTCACCACGATGCCGATCGCGGAAGCGCAAAAGACCTTCTCGCCGGCGCAAGTCCGGCAGATCGTGCTGCGCGATCCCAAGGGTTCCTATGCCGGCATCGTCACCTCGGCCGACCTCTATTCGACCGCAGCGCAGGACGAGACACTCGCGGACCTGGCGCGTCAGACCGACGAATTCCTGCTGCCCGGCGCCTCGATCCGCGACATCATGAAGATGTTCGCACGCAGCGAAGCCGATGCGCTCGCGGTGATCGACCGCAGCGATCACCGCGCCGCAATCGGGATCGTCAGCGAGTCGCACGTGCTGCGCACCTATGGCGAAGAGCTCGAGCGCCGTAACGAGGAGCTGTTCTTCCGCTAGACCGGAGCGGATGCTGCGTCACACTCAGCGAAACACCGGCGCTATGGCCGCAGGTCCATATCGATCCGCACGAAGTCGCCTCGATACGTCACCTCACCGAGATAGATCACGGTCTGGTCCGCGCTCGAGAACACCCGGCGGACCTCAGCGACGGGCGAATTCAGCGGCACCTTGAGCAGACGCGCGACCTCGAGATCGGCTGTTCCAATTGTCAGCGTCTGTCGCGCACGTGCGATCTCGGGATCGCGGAGGTCGCTCAGGATCGGGATCACCGTCTCGTTGCGGAAACGCCTCGGATGGCGACGAAAGATCCTCTCGTCCAGGTAGATCGAGATGACGCAATACGGCTCCTTCTGACGCGAATGGACGCGTCGCATGAAGACGTATTTCGAGGCCGGCTTGCCGTCCTCCGGTAGCAGCGGCGCATCGGTGCGGCTCTCGGAGATATTGATGATCTCGGGTGACGTATCGCGATACATCTCGGCGAGATCCGAGAGCGTCGTCTCGACCCTCAGCCAGCGGTCCTGCTTCACCGTGCCCGTGACGAAGGTGCCGCGCCCCTGCTGGGCTTCGATGACTCCCTCGCGCGACAGCAGTTCAACGGCCTGGCGAATGGTCACCCGCGAGACACCGAATTCGGCGGCGAGCTCCTCGTTGGCCGGCAACCGCAAGCCCTTGGCCCAGATGCCGCGCGCGACGCGCTGCCGGAAGATGTCGGCGATCTGCGCGTATTTTGGAACGTGACTCTCGGAATTCAATTCCATCGCGCGCTCCCGCGTCAGGATGTCTGTTCAGGACAGAACGAGGGCCGCGCCCCGTTCGCCGATCATCAGGCTCGTCGCATTGGTATTGGCGGAGGTGATCTGCGGCATGACAGACGCATCGATGACGCGCAGCCCTTCGACGCCGCGCACCCGCAACTGCGGATCGACCACGGACCGATCGTCGCTCCCCATCCGGCACGTGCCGACGCAATGGAACACCGTGCCGCCGGTGTTGCGCGCAAACTCCCAAAGCCCGGCGTCATCCCGCGCCGCTTCGCCTGGGACCATCTCGGTATCCCACAGCGGACGAAAGGCCTTCTGCCGGTAGATGTCGCGCAGGATCCTGAGCCCGGCAACGATGGTCTTGCGGTCGATCTCTTCCGCGAAGTAGTTGGGCTCGATGCGCGGCTGATCGAACGGATCGGCCGATCGGATCGCAAGCCGTCCTCGCGACCGACCGTGGCATTGCCAGACCGAGGCCGTGAAGCCGGAGTAGTTGTGGAGGGGATCGCCGGGCTTGTCGACCGACAGCGGCATGACGTTGAACTGCACATCGGGTCGCCCGCCGACAGCATGTTCGGTGCAGGCCGCACCGCCGACCTGCCCGGCCCCGACCGTGAGCGGGCCGCGACCTGCAAACAGCCATTGCAATCCCATTGATGCGAGCGCGATGGGGTTGCGGACCTGATCATTCAGCGAGATAGGGTCCTTCAGCCGCACAATCAGCCGCGCTTGATAATGATCCTGCAGGTTGTCGCCGACGCTGGCGAGATCGGCCACGACAGGGATGCCGTGCCGACGAAGCAGATCGGCTGGACCGACACCGGATAGTTGCAGGAGCTGCGGCGACTGCAACGCACCAGCGGACAGGATCACCTCGCGATCGGCGGATGCGGCAGCAATCTGCTTGTCCTTGATCCACTGCACGCCGATTGCCTTCTGGCCACGAAAAAGAACCTTACTGACCTGTGCTGCTGTCACGACCGTAAGATTGGAACGCGCGGAGATCGGGTGCAGGAATGCCGATGCCGAGCTGCTGCGCCAGTGCCGACCGATGCCGAGCTGGTAGCTACCGACGCCAAATGTCGTCTCGCCGTTGAAGTCGGGATTGCGCGGCAGGCCGTATTCGACGCCCGCCTCCACCCACGCCGCCGAGGCCGGATTGTCGTTGCGCAGCTCCGACACCTCGAACTCGCCGAAGCCGCCGTGATATTGGCTGTCGCCGCCGCGATAGCGCTCGTGGCGCCGGAAGTAGGGCAGCAGTTCGCGATAACTCCATCCGGTCGCGCCAAGGCGCTCCCAATCGTCGAAATCCTCATGCTGGCCGCGGATGAAGATCAAGCCGTTGATCGAGGAGGACCCGCCGATCACGCGACCGCGCGGCCACGTGATCGACCGGCCGCCGCTGCCTTCGCTCGGCTCCGTCTTGAACAGGCGCGAGAAGCGCTCATTGTAGATCGTGCGATAGTACCCGACCGGAAGCTTCAGCCAGAAATTCCGGTCAGATCCTCCGGCTTCCAGGAGCAGCACGCGGCACGACGGGTCGGCCGACAGGCGATTTGCGACGATGCAGCCTGCCGAACCGGCGCCGACGATGATGTAGTCGTAACCTTGCGTGCTCATGCTAGGCGGTCCGATACTGTTCGATCGCGGCCAGATCTGGCTCGACGCCAAGGCCCGGTTCATCGCCCAGCATGATCATGCCGTCGCGCACATCCCTGACCGGACCGCACAGTCGGTCGCGCAGCGGATTGTCGTTGGCATCGACTTCCAGAAGTCCATCGCCGCCCACGCCGGCCAAAAGATGCGCCGAGGCCAGCAGGCCGATGCCGGCGCCGAGATAATGCGGGCAGAACGTCTTGCCGGCCTTGATGATGTCGCGCGCGATGCCCGCGCAAGCAGATAGCCCGCCCCACTTTGCAATATCCGGCTGCACGACGGACAGCACATCGCCCGTGAGCGCCTGTTCGAAACCGGCACGGCTCGCGATGTTCTCTCCTGCCGCAAGCGGAATACCTGCGCTGGCGGCAAGCGTCATCCACTCCCGCCAGGGCCGATCGGCGCGGATCGGCTCCTCCAGCCAGGCGAGATCGAACTCCCGCAAGCGCGTCGCCGTCGCCAGCGCCTGCTCGATCGACCATGCCTGGTTGGCGTCAGCAGCCAGCAATCCGTCACCGACCAGGTCGCGCAATGCGGACAGATTGGCGCGGTCGGTTTCGGGCGCAAAACCGATCTTCAGCTTCAGCGCACGATGTCCCCGCGCCAACGCCGCCTCCGCCATCGCGCGTGAGCCCGTGGGATTGATCCCGCTCGCATACACCTTGATTCTGCTTCGCGCGCCGCCGAGCACCTTCCACAAGGCGGTCTTGCGGCGCCGCGCGTAGAGATCCCAGATCGCAAGGTCGATGCCTGCAATCGATTGTGCGAACGGGCCGGCCTCGCCGGATTGCAGCGCAAGAACGGATGTACCCGACGTCAATCTCTCGAACAGTTCTGCCGGCTGATCGATAGTGACGCCGATTGCAGCAGGCGCCAGCACCTCGTTGACGAGGCGCACGCGATGCTCGGCTCCTGGCGAGGGAAAGTTGCACCAGACCTCACCCCATCCGACCATACCGTCCGCGTCCTCGACGCGCACAAGCACCGCGGGCCTACTCAACATTCTGCCGAATGACGTGACGACAGGTGTCGACAGCGGATGGCGGTAGCAAAGCGCCTGGATGGTTTTGATCGTGAAGGCCTGTGACGTCATGCCTGAAACCCGCGCATCGTGCGCGGCGAGAATACTCTTGTATGGTCATCCTATTTATAATATGAGTTCGCCGACATCAACCAGAATTGTACGGTGGGAAGCGCTGAATGAATGGACAGGTCGTGAGACGCCTGTTGCTCGGACTCGCGCCTTGGGTCGGCGCCATCCTGCTGTGGTACGGCGTCCGGTGGAGCGGGTTCGTCAACGCTTCGCTGATCCCGGCGCCGCATCAGGTCGCAGCCAAGTTCTATGAACTTCTGACGCGCGAGAATCTGCTGCTCGACATCTACGTGTCCTCGCGTCGCGTGCTGCTCGGCGTGATCCTCGGAATCCTGGCCGCCGTTCCAGTCGGCTTCCTGCTCGGCTGGTATCGTCCGGCACGCACCTTCGCCGATCCCATGATCAACTTCTTCCGCGCGCTGCCGCCGATCGCGCTGATCCCGCTCGTGATCGTCTATTTCGGGGTGGACGAACTCGCCAAACTTGTCATCCTGTTCTACGCCGCGTTCTTCTCCGGCGTGATCGTCATGTATGAGGGCGTCTCGCAGATCACGCCGCTCTACATCAGGGTCGCGAAGACGCTCGGCGCCAACGAATTCGAAATCTTCCGCAAGGTCATCATTCCCCTCACGGTGCCGCACATTCTGACCGCGCTGCGCGTGGCGCTCGGCGTCGCCTGGGCGACCCTGGTCGCTTCTGAGCTGATCGCCGCCCAGCGCGGACTTGGCGCCATGATCCAGAACGCATCGACCTACTTCCTGCTCGACGTCATCTATGTCGGCATCATCTGCATCGGCATCATCGCCCTCATCATGGACCTGATCCTGCGCAAGATCAGCGCCCGCCTTTTGGTCTGGCAGGAACGGGCGATATCATGAAGAAGCGCGCGCAGTTCGATCACGTCTCGCTTGCCTTCGAGACGCCCAAAGGCCGGCTCAATGTCGTCGAGGATGTCTCGTACGACATCAACGACGGCGACTTCATTGCCGTGATCGGCCCGTCCGGATGCGGCAAGACCACGATGATGAGCATGCTTGCGGGCTTCCAGAAGCCGACGACCGGAAAGGTCCTGTTTGACGGCGCCCCGGTGACCGGTCCCGGTCCCGAGCGTGGCGTCATCTTTCAGGAGTATGGCGTCTTCCCATGGTTGACTGTGAAGCAGAACATCGCCTTCGGGCTGAAGCTCAAGGCCAACCGCGTTCCGGATGCGGAGCGCGACGCGATCTGCGACCATTACCTCAGCCTGATGGGCCTGGCCGATTTCGCCAACTCCTACCCGAAGCATCTCTCGGGCGGCATGCGCCAGCGCCTCGCCATCGCCCGCGCCTACGCGGTCAAGCCTCAGTTCCTCCTGATGGATGAGCCGTTCGGCGCGCTCGATGCCCAAACCCGCGCCAACATGCAGAATCTGCTGCTTAAGGTGCTTGCCGCCGAAGGCAAGACCGTCATGTTGATCACCCACTCCGTCGAGGAGGCGATTTACCTGGCTTCGCGCATCGTCGTCGTGACCGCGCGGCCGGCGAAGATCAAGGAGATCATCGAGGTGCCCTTCCCCTACCCGCGCGACGAGTCGATCCAGGAGCGTCCCGAGTTCGGCGAGCTCCGTAGCTACATCAGGCAACTCGTGATGGACGAGTATCGCGCGCAGCAGGCGCAGATGCGCCCGGTATCGTTCTCGGAATAGTTAAGGACATTGAGGAGGAACACCATGGATCGCCGACAATTCCTGACCACCACCGCCGCATTTGCCCTCGGCACATTCACGGCGGCGGCACCCGCGATCGCGCAGGCCCGCACTAAGCTTCGCGTCGGCTATCTGCACACAGTCGCGGTCGATGGCCAGATCTGGACCGGCATGGACCGGGGCAGTTTCGAGAAGCAAGGCCTCGATCTGGAGCTGCGCCAATTCAACACCGGGCTCGAAATCTTCCAGGCGCTGATCGGCGGCAGCCTCGACGTTCTCGCAACCGGCGCCGTGCTCTCGAACTTCCCGGCCCGAGGACAGGGCAAGGTGTTCCTGATCAACGACATCGAGGTCGCGACCGCCCAATTGTGGGTGCGCTCCGATCAAGGGATCAAATCCTTTGCCGACCTCAAGGGCAAGCGCATCGCGACCGCGACCGGCACCACCGCTCATGTCTTCCTCGACAAAGCGCTGCGCGCCAACAAGATCGACCCGAAGGACGTCGAGCTCGTGAACCAGACCATGCCGGCGGCCGTGACGGCCTTCGTCTCGGGCGCGGTGCCGGCCGTCGCGCTCTGGGTCCCGTTCAACGTGACGGTTCGCGACAAGGTGCCGGGCGCCGTCAAGCTTGCCGACGCTTCGGCCTATTACCCCCAGGCTGCCATCATCGGCGGCTGGGCCGCGGCCAATGACTATTACGAGCCGAACAAGGAGACTCTCGCCAAGCTGATCCGAGGTTGGGCCGACGCCAACGACTACATCGTCGCGAACAGCACCGAAGCCATGGAGAAGCTGCAGAAGGGCCATTACAGCCAGACCCCGCTCAGCGACATCAACGAGTCCTTCAAGGCCCAGAAGATGTTTACGTCGCGGGACTGGAAGCGCCTCTATTCGGACGGCACCGTCACGAACTGGCTGCAGCAGTCGACCGACTTCTTCATGGCCAATGCGGGCGTCAAGGATTTCACTCCGGCAAGCAAATATTTCGACCCCAGCCTGTATCTGAAGACGATCGCGTAACCGCCTCGACCTGCTCCCTTGGGACAGCGAGCGATTCGCTCGCTGTCCCGGCACGGGAACGCCGCGGTTGACCCAATCAACAAACATCGCCAATAATCGACTGGATCACATCGCCAACGTGGAAGAGACGGCGGTTTCTATTGGAGTCCAGCAGCCGCCAGCGCAACGCGTCAAAGGGCAACGCGCCTTCGAGGTCGCGTGCGCTGAAGACCGATGCCGCAAAGCAGGCCCCAGGTCTTGTCTCGAAGCCCCTTGCCTCGAAGCCTCTTCCGACGAAGTCTGAGAAATCCCGCAACCTGATTCTGCAATCGGCGGCCAGGCTGTTTCACGAACAGGGCTTCTCTGCGACGACGCTCCGCCAGATCGCGGCCGCCGCCCGGATCGAGGCCGGCAGCATCTATTATTATTTCGGTTCCAAGGAAGCCATCCTGGACGAAGTGCTCGATCGTGGCCTGCGCCACGTCTTCGAGTCGGTGAAGGTTGCGGTGAACGGCGCTGCTCGGGCGTCGCACCGCAAGCGCATCGAACTGGCGATCGAAGCCCACCTTGTTGCGCTGTTGGAATCCAGCGACTTCACATCAGCCAATATCCGAATCTACGGCCAGTTGCCGGAGCATCTGAAGAAACCTCATCGGCCGCTGCGGCGCGCTTACGCGCGCTACTGGGACAAGCTGTTTCTCGATGCACGCAAGGCCGGCGAGATCCGCGCCGATATCGAGATCGTGCCACTGCGCATCTTCGTGATCGGCGCGCTGAACTGGACCGTCGAGTGGTTCAGGCTGAACAGCAAGGACGATGTCCTCAAGCTTGCGCGGCGAACCCAGATGATGGTGTTCGACGGCATCAAAAAATAGCGGCCTGCGTCCGGGGGAGCCGCGCCCTCGCCCTTCGGATCCTACCCTAGCGCCCCTGCCAGTTCGGCTTCCGCTTCTCGGCGAATGCCCGCGGCCCCTCGATCGCATCCTGGCTCGCGTAAACCTCGACATGCAGGCGATCGCCTTCGATGGCGCCTCGTTCGTAGCCGAGATCCATCGCCGCCAGCACGGTTGCCTTGGCGGCCTTCACAGACAGCGGCGCGCCCTCGGCGATCGCGCGCGCCAATTGCAAGGCGCGGTCGCGCACCGCATCCGGCGTCGGTTCGAGATAGTTGAGAAAGCCATGCGCGGCCAGGCGCTCGATCGGCATCGTCTCGCCGGTGAGCACCAGCTCCATCATCAATGGTTGCGGCAGCATCCAGAGCATCGGCACCGACCACGGCGTTCCCCGTCCCATCTTGACCTCGGTGATCCCGGCACGGCTGCCGCTCAAGCCGACCCGAAGATCGGATTTGAGCGCAAGCATCATGCCCCCGGCCATCAACGATCCCGTCATGGCCGCGATGATCGGCTTCGTCACCTTGCGCATCGCGGTCTGCATGGGGTCCCGCATCAGCGTCAGGATGTCGACACCGTCCCGTGCCCTGATCTCAGCCGCCTGCTTGAGGTCGAGGCCGGCGCAGAACACGCCGCAATCGGCGGAGGTCAAGATGATCGCGCGCACCGCGGCATCGGCCTCCGCGCGTGCCCAAGCCTCGGTCAGGCCATTCATCGCTTCGACTGATAGCGCGTTCTTGCGCTCCGGCCGATTGATCGTCACGGTCGCGATGCCTTCGGTGATGTCGTAGCGCACGGGTTCCTGGTCGGACATTGTTCGCTTCCGTCTTTTCTAACATCTGTTAGAATACATCGACGCCGGTCAAACACAACGGACACGTTGTCGACGATGCCATATCTCTGGACGCCACCGCCGGAACTGGTGGAACAAAGCAACCTCACCGCCTTCCTGCGCGCGACCGGACAACCGGACTACGACGCCTTGGCGGCCAAGGCGGACAGGGACCCGGCGTGGCTGATGGCGGAGGTGTTCCGGTTCTGTAATATCAGGCTCTACCAACAATACGATGAGATGCTCGACGTGTCGCGCGGCCAGCCCTGGGCGCGCTGGTGCGTCGGCGGCACCACCAATATTGTGTTGAACTGCCTCGACAAGCACCGTGACACGCCGGTCTGGGATCAGACGTTCCTGGTGTGGGAAGGCGAAGACAGTAACGAGCAACGGACCCTGACCTACGCGGCATTTGCAGCCGAGGTCGACCGTCTGGCAAGCGCGCTGCGCGAGCTCGGCTTCGGCCGCGGCGACGTGGTGGCGATCTATATGCCCAACCTGCCGGAGACCTTCATCGCGTTCTTCGCCATCCTTAAGATCGGCGCGATCGTGATGCCGCTGTTCTCCGGCTTCGGCCCGAGCCCGATCCAGGCGCGCTTGAACCACGGCGAAGCCAGGGCGGTGATATCTGCGAGCGGGACCTGGCGCAGGGGCGCCGCCGCTCCGCTCAAATCGGTGCTTGATGATGCGCTGCAAGGCGTTTCCAGCGTCCGCCACGTGATCGTGGTCGAACACCAGGGGCTGAATATCGAAACACCGATGCAGCCCGGCCGCGATCTCTGGTGGCACGAGATCGTGCCTGCGGCCGAGGGCGATATCGCAACTGTAGAGATGCAGGCCGAGGATCCCGCGATCCTGCTCTATACCTCGGGCACCACGGGCGAGCCGAAGGGCTGCGTGTGGACCCATATCGGATTCATCGGCACGATGGTGATGCGCGACATCATCATCTGCGGAGACTTCAAGGCATCCGACCGTTTTTTCTTCCTCAGCGATATGGGATGGATGGTCGGCGCGATGTGCGCCTGCATTCCGAGCTTTGCCGGCGGCAGCCTGCTGATCGCGGAGGGTACGCCCGACTATCCCGACACCGGGCGCTTCTGGCGCCTGATCGCTGATCACCGGGTGACTTATCTCGGCGTATCGCCCACGATTGTGCGCAGCCTGATGCGCTACGGCGACGAGGTCGACACATATGATCTCTCCAGCCTGCGGATCACGGCCTCGGGCGGCGAGGCGTGGACAGAAACGCCGTGGATTTGGTTCTTCGAGCACGTCTGCAAGAAGGCCATTCCGATCATCAATATTTCCGGAGGCACCGAGATCGGCGGCTGCATTTTCACCGGCACGACCAATCATCCGATGAACCCGTGCTCATTTTCGCGGCCGGCGCTCGGCATGGGCGCCGACATCGTCGACATCTCGGGAAAGCGCGTGGCTGACGGCGAAGTCGGCGAACTGGTGCTCCGCCACGCCTCGATCGGACTGACCAAGAGCCTGTGGAAGGCCGACGCGCGCTACATCGAAAGCTATTGGAGCACGATTCCGGGCCTCTGGGTGCATGGCGACTTCGCCATGCGCGGCCATGATGGCCTCTATTACATCCTCGGCCGGTCCGACGACACCATCAAGATCTCAGGCAAGCGCACCGGTCCTGCGGAGCTCGAAGGCATCCTGATCGGGACTGGCAAACTCGCGGAGGCGGCGGTGTTCGGTATTCCGCACTCCGTCAAGGGCTCGGCCATCGTCTGCGCCTGCGTGCCGATGCCGACGATTGGCAGCACAAATGGATTAGCCGAAGAGCTGTCGGCCGCGCTGGTGCGCGGCATGGGCGCATCCTATCGCCCCGAAAAGATCATCCTGGTCGACGATCTGCCGCGCACCCGCAACATGAAGATCATGCGCCGGGTGCTGCGCGCCATGTTCGAGAACAAGGATCCCGGCGACCTGTCGGCACTCGCCAATCCCGAGGCGATCGCACATATCCGCGAGCGGCTGGCGACCGGATAGACGTCAGATCGGGCAGTCCGGCGGGAACGACGGCTTGCGCTTCTCGAGATGCGAGGCCAGCCCTTCCCGCGCTTCCGCGCCGCTGAAGCCGAGGATTTCGAGCGCGGTCGAGGTATCGAACAATGGGCCGTTGACACGAAGCCAGTTGTTGAGCGCGTATTTGGTCCAGCGGATCGCGCTCTGCGCGCCGCTCGCCAGATCCAGCGCGGTTTCGAGCGCAATCTTCTGCAGCTCGGCGTCCTCGACGCAGAGCGACACCAGCCCGATGCGTTCGGCCTCCTCTCCCGACAACGGCTTGCAAGTCAAAAGATAATATTTGGCCTTGGCGAGGCCGCACAGCAGCGGCCAGATGATGCAGGCGACGTCGCCGGCCGCCACGCCCAGCCGGGTGTGACCATCGACGATCCGAGCCGATTTTCCGCAAATCGACACGTCGGCGAGAATGCCGACCACGAGACCAGCGCCGACCGCGACGCCGTTGATCGCCGAAATAATCGGCTTGTTGCAGTTGATGACGTTGTAGACGAGATCCTTCGCTTCGCGCCAGGTCGCCATCCGCGCGACCGGATTGTCGAGCAGGCTCTTGATCAGCTCGAAGTCGCCGCCGGCCGAGAACGCCTTACCCGCACCCGTGACGATGACAGCGTTGATGCCGGGATCGTCGTTGATGTCGCGCCAGATGTTGGTGAGCTGGGTGTGGGTCTCGGCATCGACCGAGTTATAGGTCTCGGGCCGGTCGAAGGTCAGCCGCAGGATCCGATCGGCGGGATAATCGATCTTGAGGCGGGTGTAGGCTTTGTAACGATTCGACATCGGCATTTCCTCGTGGTTCCCTCACCGCGCGAGGCGCGTTCGGCCTATCAATTCTTTCTAACAGATGTTAGAATTTAAGACCGATCGACGGGCGTCGCAAGCTCGGAGTTTGGACCAAGATTGTCGACAAAGACAGCGCGTCCTTTGAGGAAACATGATGACCGGCCAGGATAGCCTTCCCGCTCAGGCGGGCTCGATTGCAACCGTCGGCGCGCTGTTCAGTGCGTGCGCTGCGCTGAATGGAGCATCGATCGCCATCGAATACCGCGATCGGCGCATTAACTACGGCGAACTGCTCGACCGCGTCCGGCGCGCCAGCGCCATGCTGGCGGCACACGGGTTACGGCGCGGCGATCGGGTTGCCCTGCTCTCCCGCAACCGCCCGGAATATTTCGAGATCGAGCTCGCCGCCGCCCATCTCGGCGTCATCACCGCATGCCTGAACTGGCGCCTGTCGCCGCGCGAGCTCGCCTACTGCGTCGAGCTAGTCTCGCCCAAATTGCTGATCGTCGAGCCCGACCTGGCTGCTTCGCTGGGATCCGGCCCCTCCTGTCCGCAGATCGAGCTGGGCACGCAATATGATCGCCTTCTCGCGCAGCAGGACGGTCGCGGCGTGCCCGTGACGGCGCGGCCCGAGGACGGTCTCGTCATCCTCTACACCAGCGGGACCACCGGCCTGCCCAAGGGAGCGGTGATCTCGCATCGTGCGATGATCATGCGCGCCCTGGTCTTCACGTCCGAACTCGGGATCACGACATCCGAGAGCTTCGTTTCCTGGGCGCCGCTGTTCCACATGGCCTCCACCGACCACGGCCTCGCAACGCTGCTGCGCGGCGGAACGGTCGTGATCATCGACGGCTTCCAGACCGAGCCGCTGCTGAACGCGATCAGTTCACATCGCATCGGTTGGCTCGTGCTGATCCCGGGCATGGTGGAGGCGCTGGTCGAAGGCATGCGTGCGGAGCGGACGATCGCCAAGGGCGTGCGCGTCTGTGGTGCAATGGCCGACCTTGTCCCGCCGCATGCGATCGCGGCTGCGACCGAGTTGATCAAGGCGCCGTATCTCAACAGTTTTGGTTCGACCGAGACCGGCCTGCCGCCCGCCTCCCGCGATCTGATCCCGATCGGCGTCGCGCCGACCCGGCTGTCGAAGCGCCAGAACGCCTTCTGCGAGGTCAAGCTGGTCGATCCCGACGACAACGAGGTGCCGCTCGGCAGCCCCGGCGAGCTTGCCATTCGCGGCGGCACAGTGTTCTCGGGTTACTGGCAAGCGGATGAAGTCAATGCGCGCGATTTCCGCGGCGGCTGGTTCCACATGGGCGACGTATTCCGCCGCAACGACGACGGCATGCTCGATTTCGTCGACCGCGCCAAATACATGATCAAGTCGGGCGGCGAGAACGTCTACCCCGCCGAGATCGAGCGCGTCCTGTTGACCGACAAGCGCATCACTGAAGTTGCCGTGGTGCGGGCGCGCGATGCCAAATGGGGCGAGGTGCCCGTCGCATTCGTCGCATGCCGGGACGATAGCCTGACGGAGGCCGAGCTCGTCGCGCTCTGCCGGCGTGACCTGGCCGGCTACAAGCGCCCCCGGCAGTTTCACTTCATCGATTTTGCCGATTTCCCGCGCTCGACCAGCGGCAAGGTGCAACGCCACGAGCTCGAAAGCCGCATCAGCAAGGTCGCGCCATGAGCCGCGACAATCTCCGCGGCAAGGTCGCCATTATCGGGATCGGGCAGTCGCCGGTCGGCAAGGTTCCCGGCCGCAGTCCGCTGTGGCTCGCGGCCGATGCGGCAAGGAAGGCGGTCGCCGACGCCGGCATCGACAAAAGCCAAATCGACGGCGTGCTGTCGAGCCACGCCATGGCTTCGCCCTTCCATCGCTTCAGTGTGGCGTTCAGCGAGTATTTCGGCATCCAGCCGACCTTTTCCAACAATCTCCAGGTTTCGGGCGCGACAGCCGCCACGATGTTCAACATCGGCGCTGCGGCGATCTGCGGCGGACTGGCGGAGGTCGTGCTCGTGGTGGCCGCGGACAGCCTGATGACCGGGCTCACGCCGGACCTTGCGCTGCGCTCGCTGACGGAAAGCCGCGACCAGCAATACGAGATGCCGTTCGGCATTCCCGTCGCCAACACCTTCGCCATGACGGCGCACAGGCACATGAAGGAATTCGGCACCACGCCCGAACAGCTCGCCAAGGTCGCGGTCACCCAGCGCCACCACGCCTCGCGCACCCCGGGCGCGCAGCAGACCGCACCGATCACGGTCGACGACGTCCTCAACTCCGGCATGGTGACGACGCCGTATCACAAGCTCGATTGCTCGTTGATCTCGGACGGCGGCGCCGCGTTCATCCTGACCTCGGCCGAACGCGCCAAGGCACTTGGCGTCAAAAAGCCCGTCTATATCCTCGGCGGCGGCGAGTGCTACACGCATGAGCACATCTTTCTGATGCCGTCGCTGACCGTCACGGGTGCGGTCGAATCCAGCCGGCGCGCCTATAAGATGGCAGGCTATGGCCCGGACGACATGCACGTCGCCGGCGTCTACGACTGCTTCACTGGCACCGTCATCATGATGCTGGAAGACCTTGGCTTCTGCCCGAAGGGCGAAGGCGGACGCTTCGTCGCCGACGGCCAGATGACCTACGGCGGCAAAATCCCATCCAACACCCATGGCGGTCTGCTCTCGTTCGCCCATTCCGGCATCCCTGGATCGTTGTTTCACTTCCACGAAGTCGTTGCGCAGTTGCGGGGCGATTGCGGTCCGCGTCAGGTCGCGGACGCAAAGCTTGGCCTGGTCCACAGCCTTGGCGCCGGATTTGCCACCAACGCCACCACGGTGCTCGGAACGGAGGACACGCTGTGATCTCAGCCGAAGACGCCGCGCGCAAGCCGCTGCCGACCCCGGACGCCGATACGGCCGCCTTCTGGCGCGGCCTGCGCGACGGCCAATTGCTCCTCCAGCACTGCTTGGCCTGCGGACATGTCCAGTATTATCAGCAGGCGACGTGCCGGGCCTGCGGACACGAGGAGCTCGAGCATCGTCCCGCCAGCGGGCGCGGCAAGGTACACTCCTTCAGCGTCGTTCACCGCGCGCCGGGACCGGCGTTCAAGGCCGACGTGCCCTACGCCGTCTTGCTGGTCGAGCTGGAGGAAGGCCCCCGAATGATCAGCACCTATACCGGCGGCCCGCCGGACGACGTCACCTTCGACATGCCAGTTATGCTCGCCTTCGAAAAGATCACGGACGAGGTGACCTTGCCGCGGTTCCGCAAGGCCTGATCGGCAAGCGCGCGTTTTCTAACAAACGTTAGATTTAGCCGTTGAACTCGACGGCGCTCCCGCCTAAGAATGGTCGTGCCGATCAGCCTATCGACGTGCCGTCTAGGGAGGACGCATGGATTTCGATCTCACGCAGGAGCAGCGGCAGATCCTCGAATATGGCGACACCATCGCCCGGAGATTCGATCGCAAATACTGGATGGACTGCGCCGACAAGCGCGTGTTTCCGGAGGCCCTGTATCGGCAGGTCGCTGAAGACGGCTTTGTCGGGACCATGGTGCCCGAAGACTATGGCGGGGCCGGTCAGGGCATGGTCGAGATGCATCTGTTCCTCGAAGGTCTTTCCAACAACGGCATCCCGCTGTTGAACCTTGTCGTCGGTGCCGCGATGAGCCTCGGCTTCATCGCCAAACACGGCACCGAAACCCAGAAGAGGCGCTATCTGCCTGATGCGTGCCGGGGCAACACCCGCTTCTGCTTCGCCATCACCGAGCCTGATGCGGGCACCAACACCATCCGTACCGCAACGATCGCAAAGCGGCGCGGCGATCGCTTCGCGCTGAGCGGTCAGAAGACCTTCATCACCGATGCCGACGGTTCGGATTTCGCGCTGGTGGTGGCGCGCACCACGCCGCATACCGAGGTGCAGCGCAAGACGGAAGGCTTCACGCTCTTCATCGTCGACCTGAAGGCCAAGGGTGTGCAGAAGCAGTACATTCCGGTCAGCATCCCCGCTCCCGAGACGCAGTGGCAATTGTTCTTCGACGAGGTCGAGCTCGGCCCGGACGATGTCGTCGGCGAGATCGATAGGGGCTTTGGCATCCTGTTCAAGAGCCTCAACCCGGAGCGCATCCTGGTCGGCTCCATCTGCTGCGGCCTCGGCCGCTATGCGCTGAACCGCGCGGTCGCCTATAGCCGCGAACGCAAGGTCTTCAACAATGTGCCGATCGGTGCCTATCAGGGCCTGCAACATCCTTTGGCGAGCGCGCGCACTGATATCGAGCTCGCCTCGCTGATGACGCTGAAGGCGGCGTGGATCTTCGACCAGGGACGCGAAGCCGGCGAGTTCGCCAATATGGCCAAGCTCGCGGCGGCCGATGCCGGCATCAAGGCCGTCGACACCGCAATCCAGTGTCACGGCGGCAACGGCTTCACCAAGGAATACGGAATCTTCGATCTCTATCCGTTCGTGCGCCTGCTCAAGACCGCGCCGCTGAACAGGGAGATGATCCTCAACTACATCGGCGAGCACGTCATGGGCTTGCCGCGCAGCTACTAGGATCAGGCCATGGCAGTGATGAAGTCAGACGTTGCGGTCGGCAGCGAGGAATATCGTCGCAATCGACAAGCCTATGAGGCGCGCATCGCCGATCTGCGCCGGCGCCGCTCAGAAGCCGCACTCGGTGGCCCCGAGCGCGCGCGGCGTCTGCACAAGGAGCGCAATCAGTTGCTGCCGCGTGAGCGGATCGCCGCGCTGATCGATCCGGGATCGCCGTTCCTGGAATTCTGCCAGCTTGCGGGCGAAGGCATGTACGAGGGCGTGCCGCCCGGCGGCGGCATCATCACCGGCGTCGGCGTCATCAAGGGGCGCCCATGCATGGTCATCGCCAACGAGCCGACCGTGAAAGGCGGCACCTATTACGGCATCACGTGCAAGAAGCATGTCCGCGCCCAGCGCTTTGCCTGGCAGCATCGCCTGCCCTGCATCACCATGGTGCAATCGGGCGGCGCCAACCTTCCCGACCAGCCCAACATCTTCCCCGACGAGGGCCAGTTCGGCTCGATCTTCTACAACCAGATCCGGATGTCCGGCGAAGGCATCCCGCAGATCGCGATCGTTCATGGTCCCTCGACGGCAGGCGGCGCCTATATGCCGGCGCTGTGCGACGAAACGGTGATCGTGCGCAATCAAGGCGCGATGTTTCTCGGCGGGCCGCAGCTCGTCTATGCCGCGACCCGCGAGGAGGTCGGCATCGAGGAGCTCGGCGGCGGCGAGATGCACAGCCGCATCAGCGGCGTCACCGATCACCTCGCCGAGAACGACGGCCACGCCATCGCGATCACCCGCGACATCGTCGCCAATCTGGGCGAGATTCCCGCACAGCGCTGGACGGTGGCGCCGACACGCGAGCCCGTGTTCGATCCGAACGAGATCTACGGGTTGATCAGCTCGGATCCCCGTATCCCCACCAACAATCGCGACATCGTTGCGCGCCTGGTCGACGGCAGCGAATTCCACGAGTTCAAGCCGCTCTACGGCGACACATTGATCACGGGCTTTGCCAGGATCATGGGCTTCGAGGTTGGTCTCCTCTGCAACAACGGCGTGCTGTTCTCGGAGAGCGCACTGAAGGCGACCCACTTCATCGACCTCTGCTGCAAGCGGAACATTCCCCTGCTGTTCATTGCCGATGTCACCGGCTTCATGGTCGGCCGCGAGGCGGAGGAAGGCGGCATCTCCAAGGATGGCGCCAAAATGATCACGGCGATGGCGAGCGCGAACGTGCCGAAATACACGCTGATCATCGGCAACGCCTATGGGGCCGGATATCTTGCAATGTGCGGCCGCGCCTTCAAGCCCAATGCGATGATGATGTGGCCGAACGGCCGCTCGGCGATCATGGGTCCGGATCAGGCCGCCACCACGCTCGCGATGGTTCGCGACGAGGCCCACAAGCGCGAAGGCACCAGTTGGACCGATGTGGAGCGCGAAGCCTACATGGCGCCGACCCGCAAGACCTTCGAGGAGTTCGCCAACGCCTACAATTTCGCGCGCAACACCTGGTGCGACATGGTGATCGACCCGCTGGAAACGCGCCACGTGATGGGCCTGCTCCTCGACCTCGCCGGCCGCCTGCCGCCCCAGCCGACGAATTTCGGCGTGCTCCGTATGTGACCGATGGAGACCTGCTTCCGTGTTTAACAAGATCCTGATCGCCAATCGCGGCGAGATCGCATGCCGGATCGCCCGCACCTGCCGACGGCTCGGCATTGCCGTCGCAGGAGTCCATTCCTCGGTCGATGCCGGCTCCCTCGCCGTCAAGCTGATCGGCGAATCCGTCGAGATCGGCGGCGCCCCGGCGGCCGAAAGCTACCTCAACATTGACGCCGTGATCGCTGCCGCCCAAGCCACCGGGGCCGAGGCCATCCACCCGGGCTTTGGCTTCCTCGCCGAGAACGCCGGCTTTGCCCGCGCGGTGGAGGCTTCGGGCCTCGTCTTCATCGGCCCGACGCCGGCGACGATCGAGCGACTTGGTGACAAGGCCTTCGCCAAGGCGGAAGCGGCGGCCGCTGACGTGCCGACCGTTCCGGGCAGCACGACGCCGAGCGAAGATCCAGGCGAGATTGCGCGGATCGTCAGCGAATTCGGCCTTCCCGTCATACTCAAGGCCGCGGCCGGCGGTGGCGGCAAGGGGATGCGGGCGATCACGACGCTGGACCGCCTCGCCGATGAGATCGAATCCGCGATGCGCGAGGCCAGGAATGCATTTGGCCACGCCGGCCTCATCGTCGAAGAGCTGATCGCGCGCGGCCGCCACATCGAGGTGCAGATTGCCGGTGACGGCAAAGGCAATGTGGTTCACCTGTTCGAGCGCGAATGCTCGCTGCAGCGGCGCCACCAGAAGCTGATCGAGGAAGCTCCGGCGGCCAACCTTCCCGATTCGCTGCGTAAGCGTATCCTTGCCGATGCGGTTCGCCTGGGTCAGCGCCTGGAATATCGCGGCGTCGGCACTGTCGAATTCATCGTCAGCGGCAGCAGCCACTACTTCCTCGAGGTCAACCCGCGGCTCCAGGTGGAGCATCCCGTCACCGAGATGGTGACGGGCCTCGACATCGTCGAGCTCATGCTGAGGATCGCGGCTGGTGAGGGATTGCCGTTAACGCAAGACCAGGCACGTCTTCATGGTCATGCCGTCGAGGCCCGCCTTTGCGCCGAAGATCCGGATCACGGCTTCATGCCGTCGACCGGCGCGCTTGCTCACGTGCAGTTCCCCGAAGGCAACATTCGGGTCGAGACCGGCATCGAGACCGGCTCCGTGGTCACGCCGCACTACGATTCCATGTTGGCCAAGCTGATTTCGCATGCCGACACGCGCGATGCAGCGCTGGACCGGCTGGCAACCGCCTTGGACGAAACATCGATCCTGGGCCCGACGACAAACCAGGATTTCCTCAAGCGCCTGATCGCGCTGCCCGCCACGCGGAACGCCACGTTCCACACCCGCCTGATCGATGACGATATTGTCTCTCTCACCGCGGTGAACCGGGCGCTGGATATCGAGGCGCTGGCGATGGCGGCCTGTTTCTGGCTGCTGCAAAGCCGGCCGGCCGCGTCGACCAATCCCTGGCAGACGCGGCAACTCACGGGATGGCAGACGGCGGCCGACGACGAGGGACTGTCCTCGATCCCGATCCTGCACCTGGAGAGTGGAGATGCCAGCGCGGAGATCTGCTTTGGGCCTCTGGCCGCCGACGGCTCGATGCTGGTCGGCATCGATGACGCGCGCATCCGCGTCAAATTGACCAGCCTTGGCGACCACCTGTTCGCGGCGGTGACCGGGTCGCAACATCGAACCGTCCGCATCCAGCAACAGGATCAAACGATCTTCGTTCAGGATCGGCGGAAACGCCACGCGCTGACGGCGATGCCGTATCTCGGCTACATCAGCGCGGCGACCGAGGTCAACGGCGAGGTGCGGGCACCGATGACCGGCGTCGTGCTGAAGAGCGATGCCGCAGTCGGTGATCGCGTCAAGGCAGGCGACACCGTGGTCGTGATGGAATCCATGAAGATGGAATTGCGCCTCGCCAGCAAGGTCGACGGCATCGTGAGCGCGGTGCATTTCCGCGCCGGCGAGACCGTCGAGCGCAACGCAGTGGTCGCGATTGTGGATGTCGAGCAGGTTACGTCGGCATCAAGCCACGCCGCCGAAGGCAGATCATAGGCCTGGCTCGCCGGCCGGCATGACCCAAAGTTCGCACGATCGAATCAGGCCGCCGCGATCGCCTGCCCCGACGCGCGGTCGAACAAGTGCGCGCGTTGGAGATCGAGGTTGACGTCGAACGGACGGTCCGGCTCAGCCGCGACGCCGACGTGCATCTGCGCCGTGAAGGGAAACGCACCGACGCTACCGATCACCAGCGTATGCGGGCCGAGCGGCTCGACGTCCTTCACGATCATACGGATGGAGGTCTCAGCCGGCGTTCCCTGATGCAGGACATGATCGGGCCGCACGCCCAGCACCACCGGCTTGCCGACGCTGCCGGCATAGGCCGCCTGGCGGGACCTCGGCAGCCTCAATACAGTGCCGGATGGCTCGGCAAAACACAATCCGCCGTCGCGGGCAACGATCTCGCCGTGGATGAAATTCATGCTGGGCGCGCCGATGAAGCCGGCGACAAACAGGTTGCTCGGCCTCTCATAGATCGTGATCGGATCGGCCGCCTGCTCGATCCGGCCGCGGTTCATCACCACGACGCGGTCGGCCATCGTCATGGCTTCGACCTGGTCGTGAGTCACATAGACGATGGTCTTGGCGAGCCGACGGTGCAGTGCCTTGATCTCGGTTCGCATCTCGATCCGCAGCTTGGCATCGAGATTGGACAGCGGCTCGTCGAACAGGAACACGTCGGGGCTGCGCACGATGGCGCGGCCGATCGCCACGCGCTGGCGCTGACCGCCCGAGAGCTGCTTGGGACGGCGATCGAGATATTGCTCGAGGTCGAGGATCCGCGCCACGTCCTTGACCGATTTCTCGATGCTGGCCCGGGACTCGCCACGCACCTTCATGCCATAGCCGATGTTCTCGCCGACGGTCATGTGCGGATAGAGCGCGTAGTTCTGGAACACCATCGCGCAATTGCGCAGGCCCGGGCGCAATTGCGTTACGTCGCGATTGCCGATCCGGATCGTGCCGCTGGTGACGGTCTCGAGCCCCGCGATCATCCGCAATGTCGTCGTCTTGCCGCAGCCGGACGGGCCGACCAGCACGACAAACTCCTCGTCGGCAACGTTGAGATCGAGCCCTTCGATGATCTTGTAGGGCCCGTATGCCTTGCTGACGTTCTCGATCTCGACGTGCGCCATGGAATCTTTTCTGTCTCTCGCAGATAGTCGTTGAGGTCCCGGACAACGTCACGCGTCGCCCGGGACCTCATGAGCATGCTAGTTCTTGGGCGGCAGGCCCATCGCTGCACGGTAGGCGGCGAGTTGCTTGGCGCGGCCAAACTCGTCGGTCAGACGATTCCATTCCTTCGCCATCGCGTCGAGGGCCGCCTGCGGCGTGGTCTGGCCGGCAAGCGCCTTGCCGAGCTCGATCTCCACGACTTCAGTGTAGGAGAAATAGCCGGGCAGACGCATGTCGAGGGCCACGTTCTTGGCGTTGATCGAGTCCGACTGCGCGCCAAGATATTCCTTGGCCTCTTCAGGCGTGAAGATCTTGCTCCAGAGCTGGAGATTGGCCGTGTGCGACTTGCGATAGGGATTGACGCCGCTGCCGCCGGTGATCGCCGCCTGGCCGGACACTTCCGGGCTGGTCAGCGTCTTGACGAAGTCCCACGCCGCCTGCTGGTTCTTGCCGGCCTTCGGCACGGCAATCTGCCAGCCGCCGAACGCCATGAACGGGCCCGGCAGCACCGACGGGAACTTGTCCCACTTCTTGGTCTTGGCGTTCCAGATCTCGTCCGAGCCGGGCAGCATCGCCGAGCCCACCTTGCCTGAGATCTTCGACTGCTTCGGATCGGCCGCGATGACACCGGTGTCGCCCCATCCGATCGATTCCGCCACCTGACCGCCGGCCACCGCCGCGTTCACCTCGCCGAAGGAGAAGTTGAGCGCGTTGGGCGGCCCGAGCTTCGAGGCGCGGATGTATTCCTCCAGCCCTCTCACCCAGCCCGGATTGTTGATCTGGGCGTCCATCGTCTCAGGGTCGAAGAACATCGCACCCGGATAGTTCGGGTTGTTGGTATAGGCCGCCGCGTGGCTGAAGAAGAACCAGAACTGCTGGCCGCCGCGACGGAACGCTTCCGCCGTGCCCCACAGTCCCTTGTCCGGACGCTGGAAGAACTCGGCGATGTCGAGATACTGCTTCCAGGTCTTCGGCGGCGCCAGGTCGTAGCCGTATTTGGCCTTGAAGGCGTCCTTCTCCTTGGGATCGCTGAACAAGTCGGTGCGGTAGGTGTAGGTGTGCACGTCGCCGTCCATCGACTGCGAATAGATCTTGCCTTCCCACACCATCAGACGTTCGCGATAGGCGGGCTCGATATCATCCCAATCCTTGCCCGACTGCATCTCCTTCGGCATCTCGCTGAGATAAGGAACGAAGTCCGGCAGCCAGGCCGGCGCAAAGCTGACGAGATCGAAGGTCGCATCCGACGACGCCAGCGACGTCGCGATCTTCGGATACAGTTCCGACCACGGAAACTCGACGACATTGACCTTGCCGCAGGTCTTCTTCGTCCATTCGTCCGCGCCGAGCTTGAGCGCGGAGGCGATATACGGTCCGGTCTGCGACGCCACCGTCAAAGTGACGCCGGAATAATCCGGACTGCAGGCGGCGTTCGCCTGGGCCGTGATACAGGCCGTAGCGAGCGAGGTGGCAAGCATCAGGAACGTTCGTCGCAACATGGTTAGTCCTCCCTACCTAAGTCTTCTTACTTGATGGCACCGAGCAGCAGGCCCGACCGCATCATGCGGCTCAGCAGGCCCGCCATGATCATCATCGGAATGATGGCAACCAGCGCCGCCGCCGAGATCGCCCACCATTCATCGCCGCGCTGGCTGTTCTGTCCCGCCACCAGAATGGGAAGCGTCTGCCATCTGGAATTGGTCAGGAACAGCGCGAACAGAAACTCGTTCCAGACAAAGGCCAGCGTGATCATGAAGGTTGCCAACAGACCGTTCATCGACATCGGCACCACGATGCCGAAGAAGATGCGCCAGTTCGGCACGTTGTCGACCATCGCGGCTTCCTCGACCTCGATCGGCACGGCCTCGAAGAAGTCCCGCATCAGCCAGACGACGATCGGCAGCGAGAACGCGACGTAGCACAGCGTCAGACCGATATAGCTGTCGATGAGCTGGAAGCCGAGCCGGCCGATCTCGCTGTACAGCAGGTACAGCGCGAACGCCGCCACGATCGGCGGGAACATGCGCTGGCTGACGAACCAGAACAGGATATCCTCATTGCCGAGGATCGGTCCGGGCAAGGGAAGCCGGTTGGCGATAACCGCGACCACAAGTGCGATCGGGAAGGCCAGCAGCAGCGCCTGCGGCCGCGTGAAGCCAAGCGTGTTGTTGAAGACGAGATAGCCGCCGAGCGCGAGCAGGAGGAAGGCGAGACCCGCGCCGAGGCGGACCTTGAACTCGAACCGCACCAGCGCATAGGCCGCCATCGCACCGATCGTGGTGGCGATCGCCGCAGCCGAGAGGCCCACGATGGTCGAGTTCAGGAAGGTCCGGAAGAACTCACCGCGGATGCCATGGTAGAGGTCGATGAAGGCCTGCAAGGTCGGCGTGAAGTCGACGAACGGCAGGTAGGTCGGGCCACCGACCACGCCCGGCGGCGTCTTGAACGCCGTCACCACCACCCAATAAAGCGGAAACACCGTGATCAAGCACCAGACGAGCACGCCGGCAGCGACCAGGCGGCGGCTCCAGGGGGCAAGTCCGGTCAGGTCGCGGCCGCTCATCGGCGCTTCTCCAGATGCGGCCGCAGCAGCGCCAGATAGGTGACGCCGATGATCGTGATCGCGATCAGGAACAGGAAGCTCAGCGCAGATGTATAGCCGAGATTGAACTTCTTGAACCCTTCCTGGTAGGCGAACAGGGTCAGCGTCTCGGTCTCCACCCCCGGCCCGCCGCCCGTCATCACGAACACGGTGTCCATGATCTTGTAGCTCTCGATCAGCCGGATAAAGACGACCGCGGCCGAGATCGGCAGCATCATCGGAAAGGTGATGCCCCAGAACTGTTGCCAGGCGCTGGCATTCTCGAGCTCGGCCGCCTCGTAGACATCCTGCGGCAGCGTCTGCAGTCCGGCCAGCATCATCAGGATCACGAACGGCGTCCACTGCCAGATCTCGACCGCGATGATGCAGGCGAGCGCCCAATGTCCGTTGGTGAGGAATGGCAGGTTGACCAGGCCGAACTGGCTGAGGAACTGGTTGAGCGGCCCCATGGTTGGGTTGAACATCATGCGCGCCACCAGCGCGACAGCCACTGGCGCGAGCAGCATAGGCAGCAGCAAAGCGACACGAAACAGCCGCTCGCCCGGCACACGCGCGTTGAGCGCCAGCGCCACGCCGAAGCCGATTGCGTATTGCAGCCCGACCGCGATGAAGGCGATCAACGTCGTGGTGAAGATTGCATTCCAGAACCGCGGCTCCTGCAGCAGCGACGCATAATTGCCGAGCCAGACCACCCGAGGCGGGATCGGCGGAATGAGGCGATAGCTGAGGAAGCTCGTGGTCAGCGAATAGATCAGCGGAAAGATCGAGATCGCCAGCACGACGAGCACCGCCGGCCAGATGAAGATATGCTTGATCGGATCATTCCGCATCATGGAGTCGATCACTCCCCCAAGAGAGCTTCGATCTCCGCGCGCCGCGGCATCGAAGGTGCCGTCCCGGCTCGCGTCACCGAAATCCCGGCCGTCGCCGAACCGAAGCGCGCAGCGGCGAGCGGATCCGCGCCGTCCGCGAGCGCCGCCGCAAAGCCGCCGACGAAGGCGTCGCCCGCACCGGTCGTTTCGATCACCTTGCCGGCAGCAAACGGCGGCACATGCAGCGAGCGATCGCGGCCATGGAACAGCGCGCCGCGCTCCCCGAGCGTAATCAGCGCCGTCCCGGCCCCCTTGTCCAGCAGCGCGTCGCCGGCACGTCGCGCACCGGCAAGGTCGCCGACGGCGATCCCGGTCAACGCTTCGGCCTCGGTCTCGTTGGGTACGACGTAGTCGCATAGCGTGAACAGGCTGCTATCGAACTTGATCGCCGGCGCAGGGTTGAGCACCGTGATGCAGCCCGCCGCGCGCGCGAGTTCAAGCCCGCGCCGCGCCGCATCGACAGGCTGCTCGAGTTGCGTCACGAACACCCGGCTGTCGCGGATGGCATCGGCCGCCGCGTCGACATCGGCCGGGCAGAGACCCCCGGCCGCCCCGGCCACCACGATGATCGCGTTGTCGCCGCGCGTCTCGTGCACGTAGATGAACGCCGCGCCGGTCGGCGTGTCGGCGGTCTTGGCGACGCGCGGCCGGATGCCCTCGGCCTCCCAGGTCTTGATCGCGAGTTCGCCAAAGGCATCGCTGCCGATCCGGGAGATGAAGGTCACGCCGGCGCCCGCGCGCGCGGCAGCGACCGCCTGATTGGATCCCTTGCCGCCGGGACCCATCGCAAAGCCCGATCCGGCAATGGTCTCGCCGATCGCCGGCATGTTGCTGGCGCGGAAGGCCAGATCGACAACGAAGACGCCGAGGATGGCGACGCCGCTCCTGCTCATGGTCATCACTCTCCGTCCGGTCCGATGACGCCCTTGCTGAACAGGAAGCAGCCGTAGAAGCGGCGCTCGCCCGTTGCGATCACGCAGTAAGCCGTCTTGGCCTTTTCGTAGAAGGCGTGGCGCTCAACGCCGACAAGCGGCCAAGACCGCCCCTCGGCGTGGTCGATCGCCGATTGCACCTCGCGCTGCACCGGCGGCACTTCCTTGGGCTGGCCGACGATCTCCATCCGGATCGCCGCATCGTCGACGAAGGTGTCGAGCGGGAGCACCGAGAGAATAGCTTCGACGGCCTTGGCGGCCCTCACATTGTCGATGCGCAGCAGCCGGCCAAGCGCCGTCTGGCGCGCGATCGAGTCCGCCGGAAAATTGGTGTCGCAGACGACCAGCCGATCCCCATGCCCCATGGCGCGCAGCGCATAGAGCACGTCGGCGTTCAGCAGTGGATTGATGCCCTTGAGCATATTGCCTCCTCCCTTGCTCAAAATCGTCCGGACTCTGACGGCCCGGATCCTCCGCTCGCCTCACGGCGAGACAGCCTCTCTAGTCTCCATAGGGAATCCAGATGTTCTTCACCTGCACCGCATGGCGGAGCAGGATCGGGCCTTCGGATGCCACCCCGTCATACCAGTCAAGCATCAGGCCGTAGTCAACCAGCGTGCGCTTGAGATTGCCGACCGACAGCCGCTCCGCCGCCGCCGAGGCTTCCTGCGAACCGAACACCCAGAGTGCGTCGACATCGTCATGCTCGGCCAGCACTTTCGCGAGCCCGTCACGGCTGCCGGTGACGATATTGACGACACCTGCCGGGACATCCGACGTCTCCAGCACCTGATAGAAATCGGTCCCGGCGAGCGGATGCCGCTCGCTCGGCACGGCGACGACACGGTTGCCCATCGCAATCAACGGCGCCACCAGGCTGACAAAGGCAAGCAACGGCGCCTCGTCCGGGCAGGCGACACCAACCACGCCGATCGGCTCGTGCATCGCCAGCGCAACGCCGCGCAACGGCGGCGCATGGATGCTCCCCTCGAATTTGTCGGCCCAGGCCCCATAGCTGAACAAGCGCGCGATACTGGCATCGACCTCCGCGCGCGCCTTCGCGCCCGATACACCGGTCATGTCGGCAATGCGCCGGGCGAACTCGTCCCCGCGCGCGGAGAGATTTTCGGCAAGGTAGTAAAGGATTTGGGCGCGATTATGCGCGGTGGCCTTCGCCCACGCCTCGGCCGCACGTGCCGCGGCCACGGCATTGCGGATGTCCTTGCGGTTACCCTCGCCCACCTCACCCAGATTCCGCCCTTTCGCTGACAGCACGGCACGCGAGTAATTGCCGTCGGGGCGCACCTGCTTGCCGCCGACAAACAGCTTGGCGGTCCGGTCCATCGGCGGCACGCCGAAGCCGGCATTCGAGCCAGCCGGAGCCGGCTGCGGAGGCGCCACCGGGCGTGGCTTACGCCCGCTCCAGGCCTTCGGCTTGAGATATTCGTGCATGCCTTCGCGGCCGCCCTCGCGACCGAACCCGGACTCGCGATAGCCGCCAAAGCCGACACTGGCATCGAACAGATTGGTCGCGTTGACCCAGACCACACCAGCGAGCAGCTTCGGCGCGATGTCCAGCGCCAGCCCGATCGTCTCGCTCCACACGCTGGCGGCAAGCCCGTAGCGTGTGTTGTTGGCAAGCATGACCGCCTCATCGGGCGTGCGGAACGTCATCGCCACCAGCACCGGCCCGAAAATCTCCTCGACCGCGACGGTCGAGGACGGCTGCACGTTCCAGAGCAGGGTCGGTGGATAGAAGCACCCCTCTGCCGGGATCGCGCCGGGCGCCTGGTATTTTTCTGCGCCCTCCCTCACCCCGATCTCGACCAGCGCCTTGATCCGCTCGAGCTGTACCGGCGCCACCACCGCACCCATGTCGATCGCCTTGTCGAGCGGCATGCCGACACGCAACGTTTCCATGCGGCGGATGAGGCGCCTGCGGAAGGTCTCGGCGATTCCCTCCTGGAGCAACAAGCGCGAACCGGCGCAGCAGACCTGGCCCTGGTTGAACCAGATGGCGTCGACCACGCCTTCCACGGCGCCGTCGATGTCGGCATCATCGAACACGATGAAGGGCGACTTGCCGCCGAGCTCGAGCGTCAGCGACTTGCCGCTCCCGGCGGTCGATTGCCGGATCAGCCGCCCGACCTCGGTCGATCCGGTGAACGCGATCTTGTCGACGCCGGGGCTCTCGACGAGCAGCGCGCCGGTCGCGCCATCGCCCGTCACCACATTCAGCACGCCCGGCGGCAGACCGGCGTCCGCCGCAAGTTCTGCGAACAGCAAAGCGGTCAGCGAGGTGAACTCCGCCGGCTTCAGCACCACCGTATTGCCCGCGGCCAGCGCGGGCGCGATCTTCCATGCCAGCATCAGCAGCGGGAAGTTCCACGGGATGATCTGCCCGATCACGCCGACCGGCACCTGATCGGCGAACTCGCGCTCCTGCAATTGCGCCCAGCCGGCGTGATACAGGAAATGGCGCGCGGCGAGCGGCACGTCGAGATCACGCGTCTCGCGGATCGGCTTGCCGTTGTCGATCGCTTCCAGCACAGCAAACAAGCGCGCATGACGCTGCAGCATGCGCGCCAGCGCGTAGAGATGGCGTGCGCGGCCGTGACCGCCGAGCTTGGCCCATAGCGGCTGCGCTTTGCGCGCGGCGCGCACCGCGGCCTCGACGTCAGCGGCGGAGCCTTCGGCGATTTTGGCCAGCGTCTTGCCGGTGGCAGGCTCGATCGTCGTGAGGTGCTTGCCGGAATGCGGCGCGACGAACTTGCCGTCGATAAAGTGCCCGAACACGGCTCCGTGCTGCTTCAGCCACGCGCGCGCTTCGCCGTCCGCCTCTGGCGCGGGACCATACTCCATGGTCTCGTAATAATGTGCGACGCTCATCGCCGGAGTCTCATCCCACGGGGTGGCGGTTGAAGGCCGAGTAGCGGCCGGTGACGTGATGCTCGAGCTGGCGCTCGATATCGGCAAGCAGGCTCGAGGCGCCGATCCGGAACAGATCCGGCTCGAGCCAGTCGCGGCCCAATTCCTCCTTCATCAGGAACTGATAGTTGAGCACGTCCTTGGCCGTCGAGATTCCGCCGGCCGGCTTGAAGCCGATCTTGTAGCCGGTGCGCTCCTGGTACACGCGGATCATCCGCAACATCGCGAGCGTAACCGGCAGCGTCGCATTCACGCCCTCCTTGCCGGTCGAGGTCTTGATGAAATCAGCGCCGGCCATCATGCAGACCATCGAGGCCTTGGCGACGTTGCGCAACGTTTTGAGATCGCCGGTCGCCAGAATGGTCTTCAGATGCGCATCGCCGCAGGCGGCGCGGAATTCCTTCACCTCGGCATAGAGCCCGCGCCAGTCTCCGGTCAGCACGTGTTCGCGGGTGATGACGATGTCGATCTCCTGCGCGCCGTCGCGGACCGAGGCCTCGATCTCCTTGAGCTTCAGGTCATGCGGCACGAGACCGGCCGGAAATCCGGTCGAGACCGCGGCGACCGGAATATCGGATCCGTCGAGCGCTTCGACTGCCGTTGCAACAAAGCGGTGATAGACACACACCGCCCCGGTGTGCAGCTCACGGCTGGCGAAGCCGAGCGCCTCGAGAATGTCGCTTCGCACCGGGGCCTTAGCCTTGGCGCAGAGGCGTTTCACCCGCTCCGCGGTATCGTCGCCGTTGAGGGTCGTCAGATCGATGCAGGTGATCGCCTTCAGAAGCCAAGCGGCCTGCGCGTCCTTCTTGACGGTGCGCCGGCCGGGCAGGCTCGCGACGCGTCGCTCGGCGGCGGACAGGTTGATCCTGATCTCGTCGATCCAATCCATCTCGAGCGTGTGACCACTGTTGCGCGAGACCGCAAGCGCGCGCTGCTCGCCCCGAACATCAGGCTGCACCGGCACTGCGGATGGATTTTTGATGAAGACGCTCTGCGTCATCTAAACCGCGATCCTAGCGAATCGACTGAAACGCCAGATAGATTGAATGTCCCGATCGCAACATGTGATCCTCCCGTTCACTGGAGCTCATCGCCTGCCGGACGCACGACATGGCCGGACCCTGGATGAGTTCACTTAGCCCTAATGTTATTATTGTAACATATAGCCGTTGATAAACTCACAACATTGTAAGATCATTGTCAACGGGATAAGCAAAGCTCGGTGACCAAAATGACTGAAACACCGACACGACCAAGCGAGACGCGCGTGCAGCGCCTGCAACGGCTGCGCCGCGCCGTCGAGAGCAGCGGCGCGCTGCACCTGAAGGATGCCGCCGAACTGCTCAAGGTGTCCGAAATGACCGTGCGACGCGACCTCGCCGGTCCGGAGGCCGCACTTGCGCTGCTCGGCGGTTACGTCGTCAACGCCGCATCACCGACCGGGATCAAGTACACCTTCGAGCAGGAGATCGACCAGCACACCCAGGACAAGCTGCTCGCCTGCCGGTCTGCCGCCGCCTCGATCAGGGAAGGTGACACGATCTTCATCGACTGCGGCACCACGATGCAATCGCTGGCGGACTGCCTGCCCGAGGATCTGCCGCTCTCGGTGATCTGCTATTCGATGAACGTGGCGACGATCGTCACGCGGCGTCCGGCCACCCAGGTGATGCTGATGGGAGGGCTCTACCATCCTTCGTCGCAGTCATTTTCATCCGACGATGGCTTGGCCTACCTGCGGCGGCTCGGGATCAACAAGGCCTTCATCTCCGCGGGCGGCGTGCACTGGACCCGCGGCGCGAGCTGCTCGAACTTTCACGAAGTCGCCATCAAGCAGGCCGTCATTGCCACCGCGATGGAAAGTATCCTGGTGGTCGATGCGAGCAAGCTCGGCAGCCTCAAGCCGGCGTTCTTCTCCGACGTCGAGGCGTATTCGCGGATCATCGTCGGGGGTGCGGCCTCAGCGGAGATGCGCAAGCACTTCCGCAGCCTGCCCGTCGAATATGTGACCAACGCAACCTGACCCGGGCGGGGGCTGGCTCGCCCGGATCAGGCCGGTCAGCGGTTGCACGCCGTTGCGACACCGTGCAACCGTGAGCGAAGAGCTCAGTTGCAGGCCGGCTTCGCCTTGTTGCAGGCGTCGGTCAGCTCGGGCGGAGGCTCCTTCTTGAACACCGTCTTGTAGGACTCCAGCACGTTCGACTGCGTCACCGGCAGCGACTGCACGCCGATCCAGGCCGGCGTTTCCTTGCCCAGCAGCGCGTTCATCATCGCCATCGCCTCCGCAACGCCCTGGTCGTAAGGACGCTGCGAGCCGGTCGCCTTCAGCGGACCGCCCTTGGCGATCTCGATCGCCGACTGCAGGCCGAGGTCGACCGTGGTGACGGGAATATCGATGCTCTGCGCCCGCATCGAGCTCAGCGTATCCAGCGCCGGCTGGTCCCAGACCGCGAACAGTCCCTTGATATCCGGATTGCCGGTGAGGAAGTCACCGGCGATCTGCGAGACCTTCGGCGGATCGGTGAAATCGACCTGTTTCATCCTGATGTCCGGCCGGTTCTTCTTCATCCACTCGCGGACGCCCTTGGTGCGCTCGTTGGTGCTGAAATAGTCGACACCGAAGTTGACGAGGCCGATGGTGCCGCCCTGCGCCACGCAGGACGCCAGGATCTGCGCCGCGATCTGCCCGTTGCCCTGGCTGTCCGCCGAGACCATCGCGGCGTATTCGTCGGGATGCTTCAGCCCGGTCGGGATGCTGTCCATCAGGACCAACTTGATGCCGGCTTTGGCGATCTTCTTGTAGGTCGGCGCTGTCGCGGTGAAATCGACGGGGATCGAGATGATGCCATCCGGATGCTGCTGGATGGTGTTCTCGATGTCGGCGATCTGCTTGTCGACCTGATATTCGGCCGACGCAACTCCGGTGACGGTCACGCCGTATTTTTTCAGCGTATCGGTGATGCCCTGGATCTGGAGCTGCGACCAGTCGAGATTGACCGTCTGCATGGAAATGCCGACCTTGAAATGGCGCTCTTTGATCTTGGCGACATCGGCCTCCGACAGCGCGAGCACCTCGGGCGACGCAGCCTTCTCGCCATGCGGCCCCTGGCCGACGATCGATTTCGGTCCGAGCGTCGCGAGGTCGACGCCCTTGACGCAGGTTGCCGGCACCTCGGCGCGCGCTGCGGGAGCGATTGAAATTGCTGTCGCCGCAATCAGCGCGGTCAGCGGCACGGTTTGTCGCAAGATTGGCTTCATGGTTTCCTCCCATTTTGGTCGCCGATTGACCGGAGGGCCAGCGACCTTGCCCCTACCCGCGCAGCGCAATGAATCTGTGCGTCATGCGATGCGCCTGACCCCGCCTAGCGTTTCGTGAAAGCCACCGCGGCAACGATGATCGCGCCCTTGATCACGAGCTGCATCGGCGAGCTGACGCCGAGCAGCACGAGACCGTTGTTGAGCGTTCCGATGATCAGGCTGCCGAACAGTGTCCCCAGGATGTAGCCGCGCCCGCCGAACAGGCTGCAGCCACCGAGAATGACGGCAGCAATGACGTCGAGCTCCATACCCTGCACGACATCTGGCCGCGCCGCGTGCGAGCGCGCCGACAGCACCAGCGCCGCAAGACCGGCCAGCGTGCCGGTGAGGACGAAGGCTGCCGTCGTCACCCATTTGGTGTTGATGCCGGAATAGAGCGCCGCCGTCGGGTTGCCGCCGACGGCATAGATCCGCCGGCCGAACACGTTGTAGTGCAGCAGCAGGATGCCGGCGATCATGGCTGCCAGCGTCCAGGCGATCGGCACGGGGATCCCCAGGAATGAGCCCTCGCCGAAGATCGAAAAATACGCCTCGTTGGTGATGATCACCGGCTTGGTGTTGGTGACCATCATTGCGAGCCCGCGCGCCATGCTCAACGTGCCGAGCGTCACAAGAAACGATGGAATCGAGAGCTGCGTGGTCAGGATGCCGTTGAGCAGCCCGACCAGCGCACCGGTGCCGAGCCCGGCCACCGCGCCGACGATCCAACTATTGTCGATCCGGCTCATTGCCAGCGCCGCCGCCATGCCCGACAGCGCCAGCGTCGATGCGACCGAAAGATCGATCTGTCGCGCGATGATGACGAAGGTCATGCCGACGGCGATGATCGAAACCAGCGTGGTCTGCCGGCCAATGTTCAGGAAGTTCTCGACCGACAGGAACCAGGGCGAGGACAGGCTGAACACGACGAGCAAGATGACGAAGGCGATGTAGAGCATGTACGGCCGCTCGCCGCGCAGCAGGTTTTGCAACAGCTTGCGCCGGCGATCGGACGGTGTCGGCGAAGCGACGATATTGGGCGCGGTCAATTCGGTCATGCTGGCAGCTCTTGCGATACGCCTCTGTCAAATGCGCTTTGGCCGGAGGCCTGAAACGCCTGGAGGAGATGATGAAGCTCCTCGGCATCGTCAATCTCGCCGCGCACCAGGGTTCGGGCGACGCGGCCGTCGACGATCACGGAGATGCGGTCACAGAGCTCGATCAGCTCGACCAGGTCGGAGGAGACGACGAGAACGCCGGTACCATCGCGGACGGCATGCCGGATCACGCCGTAGATTTCCTCGCGCGCGCCGACATCGACGCCGACGGTGGGCTCGTCGAGAAGCAGCACGCGCGGCCGCGGATCGTTCCATTTGCCGAACACGACCTTCTGCTGGTTGCCGCCGGAGAGCGTCCTGACCAGGCTCGCCGCGCCCTGCGCCTTCACCGCGACCTTGCCGATCGCATTCTCCGCGCGCCGCAGCGCCGCGCGGTGCTGCATCCAGCCCCAGCGCGAGAAATAGGGCAGCCGCGACAGCGTGACGTTGCGCTCGATCGAATGATCCAGCACCAGGCCCTGCACGTGACGATCCTCGGGCACCAGCGCGATGCCGCGGTCGATCGCATCGGCCGGGCGCTTCGGCAGCCATCGACGGCCGTCGATTTCGAACGTGCCGCTTTCGACCGGCCGCAGACCGAAGATGGTTTCCAGGATCTCGGTGCGGCCGCTGCCGATCAATCCGGCCAGGCCATGGATCTCGCCTTGCCGGACCGACAGGTCCACCGCACGGAGGCTGTCATTGGATACGTTCGATAGAGATAGAACGAGCGGCGCCTCGACGGAACGCGTGGCTGGCGGTTTAGCGCGAGATGCAGACGGCGTCGCGCGATCGCTTCCGACGATCGCGTTGACCAGCCGCTTCAGGTCGGTCTCCGCGGTGACGAACGTGCCGGCATTGGCGCCGTCGCGCAGCACCGTGACGCGCTGCGAGATCTCGAACACTTCGTTCAGCCGATGGGTCACATAGATCACACCGACCCCGCGGCGCGTCACCTTCCCGATCGCGTCAAAGAGGATGCGGACCTCGTCTGACGTCAGCGACGACGTCGGCTCATCGAGGATCAGCAACCGCACCTCGCCCATCAGCGCTTTCGCGATCTCCGTCATCTGGCGATAGGCGAATGGCAGCGAGCCCACGGTCGCCTTGATATCGAGGGGAATGCCGAGCTGCGCCAGGAATGCGTCTGCCTGCGCCATCAATGCGCGCTTGCGGACAAAGCCGAAGCGGGCGAGCGGCTCGCGGCCGAGCAACAGATTGTCGGCGACGCTGAGCGATTCAACGAGGCTGAGATCCTGGTAGACGACGGCGATGCCCGCCTCGCGCGATTTCGCCGGACTGTCGAACGCCACCGGCTGGCCGGCGATCTCGATCGTGCCACTGTCGAAGGCATGCACGCCGCTGAGAATCTTGATCAGCGTCGATTTTCCGGCGCCGTTCTCGCCGAGCAGCGCATGCACCTCGCCGGCCCGGACCTCGAGGTTCACATCGCGCAACGCGCGCACGCCGCCGAAGTGCTTGTTGATGCCGTTGACCATCACGAGCGGCGTCGGCGATCGGGGCTGTGCTGCAACCGAACCAGACGGCTCCACCTTCTCCTCCCGCTCAGCCCATCACTGCTACGATAGTGACATTTTGTTATTATTGCAACTTACTATGTTATAATTCTATCATATCGACCAACCTGTCAATGGGAGATCGAACCAGCGAGCGGCGAACAACCTGACGAGAGGCCAAATGGGCGGGCGCATACAGATCCAGGCGGTCGGCACGCCAGGAAGGCGGCTTCGTCCACGGGTGGCGCGTGATGTCGAACAACAGTCCAAGGCCAGGACCAAGCCGGCCGCGTATCTGGAGCGCGCGCCGTTACACTGCGCGGTTCTGCGTCGGCGCCCGGCCGCCGCCGTCGGCAACCAGCACGGCGCCTGTCACGAAGGATGCTTCGTCGGACACGAGGAACAGGCAGCAGGCGGCGATCTCCGCAGGGTTCGCCATCCGTCCCAGTGCAATCCGCCGCTCCACGGCCTGGCATTCCGCCTCGGGCGTGGTGCCGTTCTGCTCGGCGAGCAATCGCATTTCATAGTCACTCATCGGCGTGCGCACCCAGCCGGGCGCCACGGCGTTGGCGCGGACGCCGTCGGCACCATGCGCATAGGCCAGCGACCGCGTGTAGGCGACGACGGCCGCCTTGCTGGCTGCGTAGCTCGCGCTGTCCGGACTGGCGTTGAAGGCGGCAACGGAGGCGATGTTCACGATAGCGCCACCGCGCTGCCTGAGCAGCGGCAAGGCCGCGCGACAGACACGCATCGTTCCGGTGAGGTTGACGTCGAGGGTTTTGGCCCAGACCTCGTCGGAGACGTTTGCGGGTTGATCGGGAACGATCAGACCGGCCGCATTGACGACGATGTCGAGCCGCGCGCCGCAGGCCGCGATGGCCTTCGCGATAGCAGCTACTCGCGTGACATCGCCAGGGATCGCCTGTCCGCCGGATTCGGCCGCAGCCGCCGCGAGCTCGGCGTCGCCAAGTCCAAACAGCACGACATCAGCGCCATTCCGCGCCAGCAGCAGCGCCGTCGCCCGACCGATCCCGGTCGCAGCGCCGGTGACCAGCGCAGTCTTTCCGTCAAGCCGCGCCATCTACAGCCCCCATTGCCGTTCGACGGCAAATCCAGTCTCCGGCAACGTTGAACCGCCGTCGACGACGATGGTTTGCCCGGTGACATACTTGGCCTCAGCCGACGCCAGATAGAGCATCGCGCAGGCGATATCGTCGGCGCTGCCCATGTGCCCGACCGGGATGAATCGCTCGAGCCGTGCCCTGTTCTCAGGCTTGCTCATGGTGCCGCGGCCGGGCTTCTCGATGAAGCCGGCCTCGACACCGTTGACGGTGATGCCGTCTCGCGCCAGCTCGAGGGCGGCGCCGCGAATGAAGGCGTTGACGCCCGCTTTCGCGGCCGAGTAATGCGCACCGCCGCCCATCGCGACGCGCGCGGAGACAGAGGATGTCACGAGAATCCGCCCGAAGCTGATAGCACGCATATGCGGGATCGCGGCCTGCGCCAGCCAGAAACTGGCATTGAGGTTCAACGCCAGCGTCTCCTCCAGTGTCATCTCGTCGAGCTCTTCAAGTGACGACCATGGACAGCCGCCGGCATTGTGCACGACGATGTCGAGGCGGCCGTGCTGGCTGGCGACGCCGTCGATCATCAGGCGCAGGCTCGCCCGGTCGAGCCTCTCGAACGGCAGGTATCGCACCGCCAAGCCGTCGGCGGTGAGCTCGCGCACCAGCGCCTCGGCGACGTCCTGCGTCCGATTGGCGATCACGACGGTGGCGCCGGCTTGCGCCAGCCGCGTGACGATGGCGGCGCCGATGCCCCTGCCCCCGCCGGTCACGACTGCAACCCGTCCCGCAAGATTGAACGGAGACTCTTGCATCAGACCACTCCCGCCCCGCGCAACAGATCGATGAACTGCGCGAAGATCGTAGTGTGTCGTGCGGCGTCCTCCGCCGAGGTCGTCGGGCACATCAGGAACATCGTGTGGAACGGCGTCACCAGGATGCCTTCGTTCATATAGAACGCGTGCAGCAGGGTCTCGAGATCGGGCTGGCGCCCAGCGATGACATCGGCGCCGCTGTGCGGCGGCCGCGGCATGAACATGATCTCGGCGCGCGCGCCGACCTGCGTGACGTGCCAGGGCAGCTTGTTGGACTCGATCAGTTCGCGGGCCTCGCTCGCAAGCTGCGTTGCGGTGGCGATCATGTGCCGGTAGTTCACCGGCGTCAGCACCTGCTCCAGCACCGCGCGCATGGCCGCAACCGTCAACGCATTACCGGCAAGGGTGCCACCGAATCCGAGATGCGCTGACTGCCGCTCGCGCGGATTGACGTGCGGAACGACGGCCCAGAGCCGCTCGGCCATCTCACGGCTCAGGCCGAAGATGCCAGCAGGAATGCCGCCGGCGATCGCCTTGCCGGCAACCAGGATATCGGACTCGAGCCCATTCGCCTGGCTGTAGCCACCCGGTCCGCAGGACAGCGTATGCGTCTCGTCGATGATCAGCACCGCTCCGGCGCGGCGTGTCAGATCGCGCAACGCCCGATGAAAGCCTGGATCGACCGGAATCATGCCGAAATTCGTCATCAGCGGCTCGGTCAGCACGCAGGCGACGTCGCCATGCGCGAGCGCTGCTTCCAGCCCGGCAATATCGTTGAACTCGACGACCCGGCTCACGGCATCATGATCGACGCCGTTGGGATGGATCATGTTGCGCAGGCCGACGCGACCGTCTCGAATTTCAACATGCGCCTCCTCAACGCCGCCATGGTAGCAGCCGGAGAACACCAGCACCTTGCGGCGGCCGGTGATCATGCGCGAGATGCGGATCGCGGCGCGGTTGGCATCGGTCGCCGACGTCGTCAATGTCCAATACTTCGGGCCGAAGCGGCGCGACAGCTCGGCGCCGACCCACAGACTGTCCTCGGTCGGCAGCATCATCGTGGCGCCACGCTTCAGTTGGCGCGTTGCAGCCTCCGTCACCGCCGCCGGCGCATGGCCGCACATGCCGCCGGTGTCGCCGAGGCAGAAATCGATGTAGTCGCGTCCGTCGATATCCCTGATATGCGCGCCGTCGGCGTCCGCGACATAAACCGGGAAGCCGCCGGCCCAGCGCCGCATCCAGTGCGACGGGCCACCGTAGAGGAAATGCTGCTTGCCGTCCTGCCAGGCCGCCACCGAGCGCGGATGCAGCGCGCGAAAGCGCTCTTGCTCGGCATCCAACAGCCGGTTCACGATGGCGTTGCGCTCGTCGGCTGCGACGGTCATAGCGCGATCCATGCGGTCTTGAGGTCGGTATAGGCATCGAACGCATGCAGCGATTTGTCCCGGCCGAAGCCGGACTGCCTGAAGCCGCCGAGTGGCACGGTGATGTCGGCGCCGCCATAGGTGTTGACATGCACGACGCCGGCCTTGATGGCGCGCACCATGCGATGCGCGGTCGACAGCCGGCCGGTCCATATGGCCGACGCGAGCCCGTAGGGCGTCGCGTTGGCGAGTGCGATCGCCTCCTCCTCCTCAGTGTCGAACCGCGTGACGGCGAGCACAGGACCGAACACCTCCTCGCGCCACAGCTCCATCGCGGGCGTGACGTCGGCGAGAACCGTGGGCGCCATGAAGTTGCCGCCGCTCTCAATGCGAATCTGCTCGCCACCGACCAGGCGCGTCGCGCCCTGCTCCTCGGCCCGCGCGACGGCGTCGAGATTCTTGCGCAACTGCGTCTGGCTCGAGATTGCGCCGATGTCGGACGCCAGCTCCAGCGGATCGCCGACCCGGAGCTTTGCCGTCGCCTGCAGCAGTTCGTCCATGAAGCGGTCGTAGATCGAAGACTGCACCAGCAGCCGCGAGCCGGCGACGCAGACTTGGCCGGAATTGCGGAAGATGCCGTTCGCCGACACCTTCGCCGCCTGCTTGATGTCAGGTACATCGGCGAACACGATGTTCGGCGACTTGCCTCCGAGCTCGAGATGGACGCGTTTCAGGTTCGTCCGGGCCGAGCATTCCAACAGACGACGGCCGACCGTGCCGGAGCCGGTGAAGGCCAGCACGTCGACATCCGTATGCAGCGCGAGCGCCTCGCCGGCCGATGCCCCGCGGCCGGTAACGACATTGAGCACCCCGTCCGGCAATCCCGCTTCGCTCGCCAGCTCGGCGAGCCGCAGCAGCGTCAGCGAGGCCAGCTCCGGCGGCTTCACCACGACCGAATTGCCGGCGGCAAGCGCCGGACCGATCTTCCAGGCGCCGATCATCAGCGGGAAATTCCACGGCACGATCACGCCGACGACGCCGAGCGGCTCCCGATGGACGAGGCCGAGGACATCGCCTGAAGTCGGCGCGATCTCGCCATAGACCTTGTCTATCGCCTCGGCGTAGTAGCGGATGCTCCCGGCGGCCGACAGCGGCTCGGCCTTGTAGGCCATGGCGATCTCGGTGCCGTTGTCGCGTACGCCGAGCACCGCGATCTCGAACGCATGCTGCTCGATCAGTTCGGCGAACCGCAGCAGCACCTTCTTGCGCTGCGCCGGTGCCGCGCGCGACCAGCCGCCCTGCTCGAATGCTTGGCGCGCACGGCTCACCGCGAGGTCGATATCGGACGCATCGCCGTCGGCAATCGTGGTCAGCACCCGGCCGTCGATCGGCGACACGACATCGAGCCGCGCATCGCGCGCGGCGGGCACTGACCGGCCACCAACGAAGAGCTGTTGGGCCGGAATCGCCGCCGACCTCCATCGATCGATCTGGGCTTGCTGCATCTGATACTGTGGCTATCGCAAATGCGCGCTCGCGCGGCGGAGCGCTGAAGTGGCGCAATCCTCGCCAATTCAAGGCTTTGGCAGCAATCAACCGATAGGTGGATGTCATCGCGTCCATCGTCCCCATAGCGTGATCTCACGATAGCCGAACGCCCTGCCCGCTCGGTGCAAACACGTCGCTCCTCTATCCCCTCACGCCTGCCGCCGAGCACTGACAAGGTCATGCCAGAGATCACGCAGCCCCACATCCTCCTGATCGGAACGGGAGATACCAAGGCCGACGAACTGCTGTTCATGAGCGATTGCATCACCCGGGCCGGCGGCACCACGATCATGATGGATATCAGCGTGCTCGGCGATCCGCCCTACCAGCCCGCGCATGACAAGCACGCGGTGGCCGCCGCCGCTCAAACCACGATCGCCGAAATCGCATCCAGCGGCGACGAGAATTCGGCAATGTCGCTGATGGCGGTCGGCGCGGCCAATCTGGCGCGTGATCTGGCCGAGCGCGACGCCATCGATGCGGTGATCGCCATTGGCGGCACGATGGGGACCGACCTCGCGCTCGACGTCGCACAGGCGCTGCCGCTCGGCCTGCCGAAACTGATCGTCTCGACGGTCGCGTTCTCGCATCTGATCCCGCCGGAACGCGTCGCGGCCGATCTGATGATGATTCTGTGGGCGGGCGGCCTCTACGGCCTCAACGGCACCTGCACCGCGGTGCTGTCGCAGGCTTGCGGCGCGATCGTCGGCGCCGCGAAGAGCGCGATCCGTCCGCAGAACAAGCGGCCGGTGGTCGCGATTACCTCGCTCGGCAAGAGCTGCCTGCGCTACATGGTCGAACTCAAACCGCAGCTCGAGAAGCGCGGCTACGAGGTCGTGATCTTCCACACCACCGGCATGGGCGGCCGGGCGATGGAATCGATCGCCGCACAGGGCGGCTTCGCCGCGGTGCTCGACCTCAGCCTTCAGGAGGTCGCCAACCAGTTCACGGGATCGATGGTGAATTCGGGCTCGGACCGGCTGGAGAATGCCGGCCGCGCGGGCATTCCGCAGATCGTCGCTCCCGGCGCCGTCGACATGGTGGATTTTCCAGCGTGGCTGCCGGTCCCGAAGGATCTTGCCGACCGTCCCTTCCATGCGCACAACCGGCTGCTCGCATCGGCGACATCGAAGTCCGCCGACCGCCGCCGGATCGCACGCGCGATCGCCGAGAAACTGGCTCACGCCAAGGCGCCGGTCGCCTTCGTGCTGCCCACCGGCGGCATCCAGCAATGGGACCGCGCCGGCGAACCGCTGCATGATCCCGAGGCCCTCTCCGCCTTTGTCGATGCGATGCGCGCGGCCATCGCGGCGCCAATCGAGCTGCACGAGATCGAGGACCATATCAACAGCGCCCTCTTCAACGAGACGGTGCTCGGCATCTTCGACCGCTGGGTCGAGGCCGGCATCGTGCCGGCCGGCCTCACCACGGTTGCCGCGTGAGCCGGCCGATCGCCAAAGCCTTGGTGCTGGATTTCGGCGGGGTCATCTCGAAGACGCTGTTCGAGACCCACGACCTGACGGAGCGAACCCTTGGTCTCGCCAAGGGCACGCTGACCTGGCGCGGTCCGTTCGCCCCCGACAGCGATCCGCTCTGGGCCGCGATGCAGCGCGGCGAAATCTCCGAGCGCGACTACTGGCTGACGCGCAGCCGCGAGGTCGGGCGCATGCGGGGCGAGGACTGGCCCGACATGGAGACCTTCGTCAAGCGCGCGCGCGGCGCTGACCCCGAAACCGTGATCCGCCCCGAAGCCGAGCGCGCGATCCGGATCGTGGCCGACGCCGGCTTCAGGCTCGCCATCCTATCGAACGAGCTCGACCTATTCTATGGTGCGGATTTCCGCGCGCACGTTCCGATATTGGGGCGCTTCGATGCGATCGTGGATGCGACACATACCGGAATCCTGAAGCCCGATCCGCGCGCTTATCAGAGCGCGCTGGACGCGCTGTCGCTTAACGCGGATGATTGCGTTTTCGTCGACGACCAGCGCCGCAACATCGCGGGCGCGGAGGCGTGCCGCATGCGCACGGTGCTGTTCGACGTGAAGAACCCTGCTGCGTCGTACCGTGAAGCGCTGCGTCATTTCGAACTGCAATTCGACTGAGCCGGACGGGAACCACCATGCGCGACAGAAACTTTTTGGTCGAGAACAACGCCAAGCCGATCTGGCACCCGATGGCCCATCCGGCCGAGATGCGGGCGCAGCCGCCGCGGATCGTGATGCAGGCCGAGGGCGTGCACGTCACCGACATCGACGGCAAGACCGTGCTGGATGCGGTCGGCGGCCTCTGGAACGTCAATCTCGGCTATAGCTGCGATCCCATCAAGCAGGCGATCGCCGATCAGCTCAACGCGCTGCCCTACTATTCGGGTTTCCGCGGCACCTCGACCGGCCCGTCGATCGAGCTCGCCTATGAGCTCACCGACTGGTTCAAGCCGGAAGGCATGGTGCGCGCCTTCTTCACCTCGGGTGGATCCGACTCGGTCGAGACCGCGCTGCGGCTCGCGCGGCAGTACTGGAAGATCAAGGGCCAAGCCGACCGGACCAAGTTCCTGGCACTGAAGAAGGGCTATCACGGCACGCATTTCGGCGGCGCCTCGGTCAACGGCAACGCCAACTTCCGCCGCAACTACGAGCCGCTGCTGCCGGGCGTGTTTCACATCCCCGCGCCCTCGACCTACCGCAACCCCTTCAACGAGACCGATCCCGCAAAGCTCGCGCAACTCTGCGCGGCGGCGATGGAGGACGAGATCGCGTTCCAGGGCGCCGACACCATCGCCGCCTTCATCATGGAGCCGGTGCTCGGCGCCGGCGGCGTGATCGTGCCGCCGGAGAACTTCATGACGCTAGCGCGCGGGATCTGCGACCGCCACGGCATCCTGATGATCGCGGACGAGGTCGTCACCGGCTTCGGCCGCACCGGCGCATGGTCCGGCTCGCGACTGTGGGATGTGAAGCCCGACATGATGACGATGGCGAAGGCGATCACCTCGGGCTATTTCCCGCTCGGCGCGGCGCTGATCGGTGAAGCCGTCGCGGAGATCTTCGAAGCCGACACAAGCTCATTCGGCTCGATCGGGCACGGCTACACCTATTCGGGCCATCCGGTCGGTTGCGCCGCCGGCCTTGCGGCGCTTGCCGAGACACGGCGCCTGAAGCTCGATGAGAATGCCGCCGCCAGGGGCACGGAGCTCGCGGCCGCGCTCGCAAGGCTCAAGGCCAAACATCCGCTCGTCGGTGACGTCAGGGGCAAGGGCCTGATGGCCGCGCTCGAGCTTGTCGCCGATCGCGACAGCAAGCAGGCCGCTGACAAGAAGACGATGGCCAGGGTCGCCGATGCCGCCTACGAGGCCGGCGTGATGCTGCGCGTCTCCGGCAACACCATCATCCTGTCGCCGCCCCTGATCCTCACCGCCACAGACGTGAGCAGGATCGCCGAAGGGATCGACGCCGGCCTCTCAGCGGCCGGCTGATGCGTTATGAAGCTTCATCGTCATTGCGAGGAGCGAAACGACGACTTGTCCGCCGAAGCCTTTGGCGAAGGCGGAAGCAATCCATTTCCGCGTATGCGTTGGCCATGGATTGCTTCGCGGAGCCTGTCATCGGGCGCGCGTTCGCGCGACCCGTTGGCTCGCAATGACGGGGATGGGGCCACACTCAGAATTCATCTCGCGGTCACGCAGGCGATGGCACGCTCGAACAGCGCGCCATCGGTCTTGTCGCGGTCGAGGCAATCGGCCAGCGAGGCCGGCGACATGGTCTGGTCAGTGCAGAAAATCCGTATGAAGTCCGCTGCGAGCGCGATCCTGCGCGGCGCCGGCTGCTTCTCCCAGTCGCTGCCGCTCAGATAGAGCAAGGACGTGTCCTCGCCCATCGCGTCGGGCGAGATCGTCGCGCCACGCGCCGCTTGCGTCGCGACGAACGGCAGCAGCAGGACACAGGCCACCGCAGAGAGACGATGCAGGTGGCCGCTCATTTTGCGGCCTTAACGTCGACGGCCGCAGGCGGCACGTCGAGCGCCGGATTGCGATCGAAGAAGTTGAACGGGCGCAGCCGGAAACCGTGCCACAGCCCCGGCATGACCGGCCAGTCCTCGGCGCGCGGCACGTGGCGGAAGCCGACGGTGTACCACAGCACGAGGTCGCGATCCTCGATCGATCGCTTGGCAGCAGTCCATTTCGGCAGGCCGTCCACCTCGGCGTTTTCGTTCGGATAGAGACCGGCCGCGTATCTCTCGTCCTTGGCGTAAGCCGACGCCCACAGCGTGTAGCCGCTGAAGCCGGCGCGCAACTGGATCGGCTCGTCCTTGGCGAGCAACGAGACATCGGAATGGCCGGGCATCAACTGATAGCTGGTGTGATAACCCTGTTTGTTAGTCTTGCCCGTGCTCTCGACCCTGAACTGGGCTGCATTGAGCGGCAGCGTGATCGGCCCCTCGGTCGCAACCGGCTTGGTATCGACCTGCCAGAGGCTCTTGCGCGCGCCCTGCTCCAGCTTGCGAACGCTGAAGCGGTCCTCGACCAGCCGGTTGCCGGTGCCGTCGACATCCATGTCGATCCGGAACGTCATGTAGTGATCGTGGTTGACCGCAAGCAGCCGCTCGTCGACCAGCGTGCCGTACGCCGTGTCCTGCGCGGCCGTCGGGTCGCTCAAGGTGCGGCTCGCGACGCCCTTGGTGGCGTCGATGCCGTAGGCGCCGAGCCGCACGTCGATATTGCCGGCACGATCGAACACATAGTCGACCAGATAATCGTAATTGCCTACGACCGGCGCCATCCGCACCACGAGCTCGTTGTTCGGCCGTACCTCGGCGGTGTTGTTGAGCAGTTCGCTGTGACGCCAGATCGGATCACCGGTGGGGCGCTCGAAGATGCAGACCGCGCCCTTGGAAACGACCGGCATGCCCTTGGTGTCCGAGATCATCAGGTCGAGGAAGTGCGAGCTGTCAGGGCAATCCTCGCCGGGACGCAGTTCGCTGGCGAGCACCCCGAAGCCATATTCGCCGATATCCATATAGGCGCGGAACGACCAGGTCTGGTCCGGATCCATGTAGGGCACGAACATCTCGCTCGCCGAGATTTGGTAGGCGATGTCGCGCCATGAGCCGTGGTCGTCGTAGCGGATCAGCGACAGCACCGCACCGACGCGCGGGTCGAGACGAACATGGAACGACCAATTGTCCCAGCGGACCTGGCCGCCCTCCACCATCACGTTGCTGCCCTCCGGGGTCGCGATGTCGACCGGTTTCGGCGCTTTGCGATATCTCCCGGAGTCGGCATAGGCGTGCGACGGCGTCGAGGAAGGCGCCGGCACGACGCCGAGATCAGTCACGGACAGCACCGACCTGGTCGTGAGATCGACCTGGGCGAGCACGTTCTCGATCGGCTTGCCCCACAGATTGTTGCCCGCCCCCGACCGGTCTAGGCAGGGAACGTTGAGCAGGCGGTGCCCGCGCAACGCGGGATCGGTTACCGGGCCGACCGTCAGCGGCAGGCACAGCACGTTGCTGAAGTCGGTGATGCCGCGCTTGGCCATCGCGGCGACCCACCGCGGATCCTGTTTCGGCAGGTCGCCGGCGGAGATCAGCTCGTCGATCGTGAGCGCAGCCTGCTTGTCCTTAATCTCGTCCCAGCCGGTCAGGCTGCGCGCGGCGAGATCGACCCGCGCCTCATAGAGGTGCCCTTCACCGAGCAGCGTCGCCACGGCGCGCCGCGCGAACGGCTGTCCGGGCCGCCATGCCCGCACTTCGTCCTTGGGATCCTCCTCCAGCGCCATCGAGACGACCCGCGTGGCATCATTGAGCTTGCCGGCGCCGCGGAGCACATTGGGCACGGACTGAATTTCGTCCGCGGTGAGCCCGTCCATCGGGTGCGTTGCCGCGACCTCCGGCCACATCCTGCTCTCGGCCTGCAACGGCGTCGGCGCGGCCAGCGCCGCAACGATCGCCGCGATCCATGCCCAAGCGCCACGACGGGACATCACAGCCATTCCGCCTCCCCATTTTAAATCCGCTGTCGCCAGCATACAGGCAAAGGCGGCAGCATGAAGCCCCGCGCTCATCCCGCCGTCTGTTCCGACACGCCTGGCAGCACCGCGGTTGCGGCCGGTCGCGGTGCGGCGCGCTGCACGTCCAGGAGGCGTAGACCAATGCGGTCGCGCAGCACCGGCCAGATCCCGCGTGGCGCCACCATCATGACGATAACCGCGATAACGCCGAGCCCGACGAGATACCAGCCGCCGGTCAGCCCGAGCGGCCCGGTCATCACTTCGCGCAGGCCGAAGAAGATGATGACGCCGATGATCGGACCTTCCAGCGTCCCGATCCCGCCGATGATGACGATGAACATCATGTAGACGGACCAGTTGACGTCGAACGCCGCCAGCGGCGCGATGAAGAGATTGCCCATGAAGCTGAGCGCACCGGCGAGGCCACATCCCGCCGCCGACAGCACGAAGGCAACGAAGCGGTTGTGCTGGACGTCGACGCCGACGCTCATCGCGGCCAGATCATTGTCGCGCACGCTCATTAGCCCCAGCCCGAAGCTCGAGGTCATCAGGCGGTACAGCGCCGCGATGGTGACCAGCGTCAAGCCTCCCGCGAGCCAGAACATGATCGGCTCGAACCAGTCGAAATCGATCAGCCTGCTGGTGGCGAGCGGCATCCCCGATGTGCCGCCGATCGCCTGCGACTTCATCGTGAACGCGCCGATGATCTCGGCAAACACCCACATCGCGATCGAGAAATAGGCATCGCGCAGCCGGAACAGCGGAAAGGCGATGACGGCGGCAACGGCGGCGGCCACGAGCGGAGCCACCGGCAGCACCCAGACCGGATTGATCTCGAGCCAGCCTGAGGTCAGGAACAGCGCGTAGGCGCCAAAGGCGATGAAGACCTGATGACCGAGCGACACCAGCCCGGCATAGCCGGCGAGCAGGTTCCACATCTGCGCCATCGTCAGCAACAGCAGGCACTCCGTCGCGAGTCGCAGGAAGCCCTCGTTGACCACGAATGGCGCGCCCGCGATCACCGCGACCAGAACGACGGCACAGGCTGCAAGGATTGTCCGCATCGGCATCGGCGTCACACCTTGCTCGCCACAAGGCCGGACGGCCGGATCAGCAGCATGATAAAGAACAGCAAGTGGGCGTACAGCAGCCCGGCGTTCGGATCGATCTTCAGCCCGATCAGTTGCGCTATGCCGAGCGCGATGCCGCCGAGCAGCGCGCCCCAGAACGAGCCGAGCCCACCGAGCACGACGACCTCGAAGGCAATCAGGAGCCGCTCCGCGCCGGAGAACGGCGTAAAGCTCGAGCGCACCGCCAGCAGCACGCCGCCGATGGCGCCGAGCGCCAGCGACAGGCCCATCACGTAGTTGTAGACACGGTCGGGCTTGACCCCGGACAGCCGGACGATGTCACGCCGGTCGGCGGTGGCGCGCACGATCCGCCCGAACTCGGTGTGGCGCAGGATCAATTGCAGCGCCATGAACAGCAGCGCGGCCAGCACCAGCGTCAGCAGCGGCATGATGCCGATGGTCAAACCGCCGATCTCCAGGCTCGCGCGCGAGAGTTCGCCGACCTGAAGACTGCGCACATCGGCACCGAACACCTCGACCATCACGTTGCGCAAGATCACCGACACGCCGAAGGTCAGCAGCAGCGGCGAGAGCGGATCGGGCGACGTCACCACCCGGTTGACAATGACGGCCTGGTAGATCCATCCGACCGCAAACGACACGCCGATCACCGGGATCAGCATCAACAGCGGCGGCACCGAGGGAAACAGATTGGCGAGCAGCACCGCGCAGAACGCGCTCAGCACCATGAACTCGCCATGCGCAATGTTGACCACGCGCATCACGCCGAACACCAGCGCCAGCCCGATGCCGAGCAGGCCGTAAAGGCCGCCGAGCAAGGCTCCGTTGATCAACGTCTCAACCCAGATCATGTCTCACCGCTCGGTTTGTGAATGGTCGGCGCTATGAAAGTCCGCGCGCCCACTGATCACCTCTCCCCGACGGGGAGAGGTGGCGCACCTCCCACGCGGCACTGACTCGATCCGACCTCATCATGCTCAATTGCCAAAATACGCGTGTGTCAGTTGCTCAGGCTGCAACCCCTGTGCCGGCCCGGTCAGCGAGACCCGCCCCTTCAGGAGGCAATAGATCCGCTCCGATGTCGCGAGTGCGCGCTTGACGTCCTGCTCGACCAGCACGACGGCGGTGCCCTCACCGCGGATATCCGCAAACGAGCGATAGATCTGCTCCACCACAACGGGCGCGAGCCCGAGCGATATCTCGTCGCACAACAATAGCCGCGGATTCGACATCAGCGCGCGGCCGATCGCCGCCATCTGCTGTTGGCCGCCGGAGAGCTGCCCCGGATACATCCGCCGCCGTTCCTCCAGAATCGGAAACAGATCAAATACCCGGCGCAACGTCCAGCTTCCAGACCGCCGATTCACCGTGCCCATCAGCAGGTTTTCCTCGACGGTCAGCGAGTCGAACAGCAGCCGCCCCTCCGGCACCATGATGAGGCCGAGCCGTGACACCTCCTCCGCCGGCATGCGGGAGATGTCGGCGCCGTCGAAATGGATCGCGCCCGAGCGCTCCTCGTTCAGCCCGACCAGTGCCTTCAGGAAGGTCGATTTGCCTGCGCCGTTGGCGCCGACCAGCGCCACCGCCTCGCCATCCGCAACGGTGAAGTTCATGTCGAACACCGCCTGGAGATCGCCATAGAAGATTTGCAGGCCATTCACGTCAAGCAACGCCATCGGCCTTCAGTCCCATGTAGATTTCGCGCACCACGGCGCTGTCCATGACTTCCGCCGGCGGCCCTTCCAGCACTTTGCGGCCGAAATCAAGCACCAGAATCCGATCCGACACCGCACGCAGCGCGTGCGGAATGTGCTCGATCCAGATGATCGCATGATCGGCCTTGACCGCGTTGATGATCGCAACGAGACGCTCGACCTCCGGCTCGGTCAGCCCTGCGGCGATTTCGTCGAGCAGGATCAGCGCGGGCCTCGAGGCGAGCGCCTTGGCGAACTCCAGCCGCTTGCGGTCGATCAGCGGCAAGGCGCCCGCGAGCTTGTCCGCCTTGGCCTCAAGCCCGGTGCGTTGCAGCACCTCCATGGTCCAGGCGGAGGCGGCCTCGCCGTGCAGGCCCGCACCGTAGGATGCCGCCACCAGCGCATTCTCATAGACCGACAAATGCGGAAACGGTTGCGGAATCTGGAAGGCGCGCCCGAGACCCATGCGCGCGCGGCGATGCGGCGGCAATCCGGTGATCTCCTCGCCGTCAAGCATGATCGAGCCGCCGTCGGCCGTGAGCAGGCCGACGATCAGGTTCAACAGCGAGCTCTTGCCGGCACCGTTGGGGCCGATCACGCCGAGGCACTCTCCACGCGCCAGCTCGAAGCTGACGTCGTCGGCGACGACAATTTCGCCGAAGCGCTTGGACAGGCCGCTGACGCGCAGAAGCGGTGCCATCTCAGGCCAGCTTGGAGAGCAGTGCGAGGTCGGCCTGCTTCGGAATGAACGGCGCCGTTCCGTTGTGCACGATCAGCAGCTCGTATTTCGATTTGCCGCCCTTGGTCTTGCGCCATTGTCCGCCCGACAGCGAGGTCACGGCAACGCTCTTGATCGGGCTGTCCTTGAACTTCACCTGCCCGACGACCGTCTCCATGTCGAGACCCGCGATCGCGTTGCGCAGCGAGTTCCTGTCCTTGGGATCGCTGTTCTGCAAAGCTGCAAGTGCGACCTCCCACAGGGCATGAGCGTAGCCGATCGGCTGGGTCCATTGCTTGCCGGTGGTCTTCTCCCATTCCGCGGCGAGCTCCCCGGCGCTCTGCCCGGTCAACGACGACTTGAACGGATAGGCCGGCGTCCACCATACCTCGGTCGACATCCCATCGCCGCGATCGCCGAGCGCATTCACCGCGCTCGGAAACAGGAACGCCGCCGCCACGGTGCAGATCTGCGGCCGGAAGCCGGCCTGCGCCGCCTGGTTCCACAGCGTCACCCAGTGATTGCCATAGGTGAAGCCGGAGACGATATCGACGCCGTTGTTCTTGAACGCAGAGACCTGGTTGGTGAAGTCATCGGTCGCGATCTGGAACTTGCCAGCCGAGAACTCCTGGTAGCCGGCCTTGGTGATGCCGCCGGGCAGACCGACCTTGGGATCGGAGAAGGCCTGCCCCGCCGGATTGTCGATGTACAGCGTGCCGACCTTCTTGTTGGTGTCGACCGACTGCCACATGCCGAGGAAATTCTTCACGACGTCGTCGGCGCCCCAGAAGAAATGGAAGCTGTAGGGGAAGCCCTTGTCCGGCGTGCCCTTGCGCGGGAACATCCAGCCCTGCCACGGCACCATGGTCGAGATCGAGGGAATGCCGCGCGCGTCGGAGAGCTCCTGCACCGGCGCCTGCGCGTCGCCGTCCTCGATCAGGATCAGGTCGCATTTCTCGCGCAGCACCAGCTCGCTCGCCACGACCGACGAGCGGTTCGGATCGGATTGATTGTCCTTGAAGACGAACTCGACCTGATAGGTCTTGCCGCCGATCTTGAGGCCGTCCTTGAGGCGGGCCTTGATACGCTCGTGGATCCAGGTATCAGGCTCTGCGAACGGCGCGCGGACACCAGAGAGGCAGCCGACCCAGCCGATCTTGATGGTGTTGCTGGCGGCGCGGGCAATGTTGACCAGCGGCACGTTCATCGCGGATGCAAGGCCCGTCGCACCGACCGCCTTCAGCAGGGTGCGGCGGTTGAGCCGGCCGGCGGATAGCGATTTCGTTCTCGACCCTTCAGTCATGTCCCTCTCCCTGACCAATCATTGAAATATTCGCCGCCTCAAGCTGCTGATCGCTGGATGGCCGTGCGGCTGACGGCCGCGAATTTGCACAATGTGTTCTCGATGATCCGGCGCGGGATGCTGCGCACGATGAAGACCAGCCGCGAGCGCCGGTCCGCCGACGGCCAGCCGCCAAGCGTGATCGGCGGATGGAAGACGTGCTGGACGCCGTGCACGACGACAGGCGCATCCGGCTGCTCGGCGACGTTGACGATCGCCTTGAAGCGCAGCAAATCCTCGCCCTTAAGCGCCGCGACATAGTCGAGCCAGCGCGCGAACGCATCGCGGCGGATCGGCTCGTCGATGATCAGGCTGTAGGACGACATACCCTGATCGTGCGCCTGATGGCTGTGATGCCCGCAGTGCTCGCCTTCGCAATCATGATGCGCGTGATGGTGAGGTTGGTTCGCCGCCTGCGACGCCGCCTCGAACCAGCGCACCACATCGGCGGACCGTGCGGCCGGGTCGAACAGGCCGGCATCGAGCACCTTGGCCGGATCGACGATCCCGTTCCGGACGTGATGGCGAACCGTGACCGGATTGATTGCCGCAAGCCGCGCGTCGAGCCGCGACAGCGCATCGCTGGAAGCGAGATCGGTCTTGGTGACCAGCAGCCGATCGGCGACCGCGACCTGCCTGGCCGCCTCCGGATGGGTGCGAAGCGTGTGTGCGCCGTTGACGGCGTCGACGGTGGCGACCACGCCGTCGATCCGGTAACGGGCAACGATGCCGGGCGCGGTCATCAGCGTGTGCAGCACCGGCACCGGATCGGCGAGCCCGGTGGTCTCGATCAGCACGCGGTGAAACGGCGGGATCGTCCCTGCGGCGCGGCGGGAGGCCAGATCGGCGAGCGTCTCGATCAGGTCCTCGCGCACCGAGCAGCAGATGCAGCCATTGTCGAGCAGGGCGAGTCGATCCTCGCTGCTCTCGACCAGCAGATGATCCAACGCCACCTCGCCGAATTCGTTGATGATCGCGACCACGCCGTTGAGCTCGGCCTGGCGCAGCAGATGGTTCAGCACCGTGGTCTTGCCGCTGCCGAGGAAGCCGGTGAGAACCGTGACCGGGATTTGATCCGCGCCCATCACTTGCCCCGTTCGTACACCTTGCGGCCCTCGAAGAAGGTCATCTCGACACGCGTATCCGCGAGCTGGTCCGGCGGGATGTCGAAGATCATCTGGTCGAGCACGATCAGGTCAGCCGATTTCCCTGCTTCGATCGAGCCGATGGTCTGGCCGAGGCCGGCGGCGCGTGCGGCATCGATGGTGTAGATATCGATCACGGTCTTGAGGTCGAGCGCCTGCTCAGCCCAGAGCGACTTGCCGGGAAAATCGCCGGTCGGGTTCTGCCGCGTCACCATGCCCTCGATGCCCTGCCAGGGATCGGGGATCGGGATCACCGGCCAGTCCGAGCCGCCGGCCATCAGCGCGCCGGCGGTCTTCAGGTCCTTGTTCGGCCAGAATCGCTGCGCCCTCTCGTCGCCCATCGCCGCCTTGTGCGCCTCGAGGAAGATGGTCGGATACCAGATGATCGGCGACAGGTCTGCCGCCACGCCGAGCTCGGCGAAGCGCGGCACGTCCTCCGGCGCGATGTAGCTCGCATGCGCGATATGGTGGACCAGATGGGTCGGGCCGTTGAAGCTGCGCACGACGTCGATCGCATCGAGCGCCTGCGTCACCGCGGCGTCACCGGCGCAATGGATCTTGGCAGCGAGCCCGAGCTTCTCGCAGCGCCCGAGCCAGCGGATCAAGTCCGGCACGGTCAGCATCGTTGAACCGCGGAAGCAGCAGCCACGCACGGGATCGGCGATGTATGGCTCGTGGAATGCGGCCGTCTTGGCGCCGGGCACGCCGTCGAGGAACACTTTCGCATAGTCCGGCTTGACATGGGCGCCGCGATACTGCTCGCGCAGCGCAAACAGCTCCTCGCCGGCCTTGCCGAACATGAAGCCGGGCTCGACCACCGGCATCGCGCACACCGCCCAGGCGGTGAGCTCGCCGCGATCGTCGAGCCCCTTCAGCGCGGCCATGATCGGCTGCATGCTGGCGGCGTCGATAAAGGCGGTAACACCATAGGCGTTCAGCACCGAGATCGAACGCGCCACCGCGGCGCGGTCCATCTCCGCGGTGTAATGGCCGGACGCCGCGAGCGCCCGCTCCACCAGTCCCGACGCCGCCTCGATCATCACGCCGGTGAGCGTGCCGGCCTTAAGGTCGCGGCCGATCTCGCCGTCGGTCGGGTTCGGGGTATCGGCCTTCACGCCGGCAAGCCGCAGCGCGGCCGAGCTAGCCCAACGATTGTGGTAGCTGTCGTCGCGCAGCACGACGGGATGGCCGAGGCAGGCCGCGTCCAAGAGCGCGAAGGACTCCGCAGTGTTGAGCTCGTTCAGGAGATTGTTGCCGAACTGGCCACCGACGATCCAGGCGCCCGGCGCGGCGGAGGACGCCGCCTTGTGCAGGGTCTCGGCGATCCCCGGAATGCTGTCGCTGGAGGCAAAGCGCAGCTCGTAGAGATCGGCCTGCCCGCCCATCATGATGTGGTTGTGGATGTCGACGATACCAGGCATCGCCATCCGCCCGGCGAGATCGATGGTCGCGGTGCCCTCGCCGATCAACGGCGCGACGTCGCGCTCCTCGCCGACCGCAATGAACCGGCCTGCCTTCACCGCAGCGCATGTCGCCCAGGGCTGCTTTTGGTTCGACGTATAGATTCGGCCGTTGCGAAACACCGCGTCGGCGAAGCGATTGTCCATCTGGATCAACTTCCCGGTTGAGATGCGTGTCGGCTGGCGCCGATGGCCACGCAGCAGCGGAGGCCCGCAGATCCGCGGACGGACAGCTCGGCACCCTGAGCAAAAAGGTTCGGCAAGTCGCGCTTTGGAACAATCCACCATCCGGTGGATGCTCGCTCGGCTCCCGCAATGCAGGCAGCCGATCTTGGCTCAAAACCCGAGCGCCAGCCCGTCCTTGCGGTGGTCGGAGGCGCCGAACAGCACGCCGCGCGCGTGGTCGATGCGGATCGCCTGGCAGCCGCCGATCGGCTCCTCGGAGAACCGCGCCTCGTGTCCCCGCGCCCGCAGTTCGTCGCGGATCGCGGGCGGGATCGTCGTCTCCAGCGACAGTACGCCGTCGAAGGCGAACGAACGCGGTGCCTCCGCCGCGGCCTGGATGTCCATCTTCATGTCGAAGATGTTGGACAGCAGATTGGCGTGGCCGGCCGCCTGGTAGTGCCCGCCCATCACGCCGAATGACATCACGGTCTTGCCGTCCTTGCGGACAAGGCCCGGGATGATGGTGTGCATCGGGCGCTTGCGCGGCCCGAGCGAATTGGGATGTCCGGGCCTGGCGCGAAAGCTCCAGCCGCGATTGTGCAGCAGGATCCCCGATTTCGGCGCATAGATCCCGCTGCCGAACGGATAGAACAGCGAGTTGATCAGTGAGACCGCGTTGAGGTCGCGATCGACCACGGTGACGTAGACCGTGTCGCGATGCTCGATGTCGTCCCAGGTCGCGGGCATTGACGCGCGCGCCATGTCGATCCGGCTCCGGATATCGGCAATGTAATCTTCGGCGAGGAACGTAGCCGGGTCGACGTTACTCGTCGCGGGATCGCAAAAATAGACATCGCGGGCACGGTAGGCCGCCTTGGTCGCCTCTGCCAACAGATGGATGCGATCGGCGTGCGAGAGCGCGCCGACGTCGAAGCCCGCGAGCGTGCGCAGGATCATCAGGGCGGCCAGGCCCTGCCCGTTCGGCGGACATTCGACCACGTCGTGGTCGTGGTAGCGCGCCGAGATCGGGCGTACGCAATCCGAAGTGTGTGCAGCGAAATCGTCGGTCGTGTGCGCGCCGCCGAGCTCGCGGAGAATGCCGACCATCTCGTCGGCCGCCGCGCCTGCATAGAAGGCGTCGCGCCCGTGCCGTGCGATGTTGCGCAAGGTCGCGCCCAGTGCCGGTTGCGTGCGGATATCGCCAGTCGCAGGCGCGGCGCCGCCGGGAAGGAACTGCGCCGCCGCATTAGCATCGATCTCGATCCGCGCGCGAAAGCGCCGCCAGTCCTCGGCGACCCGCGGCGTGACGCAGAAGCCCTGCTCGGCCGCCGATATCGCCGGCCGAAAGATCTCCTCCAGCGACTTGCTGCCGTGATCGGCGACCAGCCGGCACCAGGCATCGATCGCGCCGGGCACGGTGACTGCTTCCGGCGCGGTCGGCGGAATGTCGCGCTGGCCGCTCTCGGCATACTTTCCGACGTCGGTCCCGGCGGGCGTGCGGCCTGAGCCGTTCAGCGCGATCGGCTCGCCGGCCTTCGGAGAGTAGAGCGCAAAGCAGTCGCCGCCGATCCCGGTCATCTGCGGCTCGACCACGCCCTGCACCGCCACCGCCGCAACCGCAGCATCGACGGCGTTGCCACCGGCCTTCAGCATCTCGACCGCAGCGAGCGTCGCCTGCGGGTGCGAGGTCGCGGCCATGCCACGCTCCGCAACCGCAACCGATCGGGCGATGGACATGAAATCGCGCATCTCGTCTCCTTCCACGTAGCAAGCGGCAGCCGCTCGCCAACATTGTCGAAGACGACACCGGTCTCGGGACTCTCAGCCGACCGCGGCGGCGGCGACAATCGACCAAATGGTGGAGTGAAAAGAGCGCGAACGTCACCCCGTCATCGCGAGGAGCGAAGCGACGACTTGTCCGCCGAAGCCTTTGGCGAAAGCGGAAGCAATCCATAGCTCAGCAAGCTGTGGCATGCATTGCTTCGCGGAGCCTGTCATCGGGCGCGCGTTCGCGCGACCCGTTGGCTCGCAATGACGCGGATATCCAACAGGTCCGAGGGGCACACGCGGCGCCCCGCCGCCCTCAGTGCGGCCGCGACATCAACGCGACAACCGCGGACCGCGTCTCGACACCGAGCTTCTCGAAGATATGGATCAGGTGCGTCTTCACGGTCGCGAGCCCAATGCCGAGGCAGTCGCCGATCTCGCGGTTGGTCCGGCCGCAGCACAAGAGCTCGATGACCTCCATCTCGCGCGAGGTCAGGCCATAGCGTGCCGGCTCGTCGGCCGAGGACGAAAGACGGCTGGTCAGGTTGAACTCGAGATAATCGTGAATCTTCTCGGCGATGTTCATGCTGCCGTCCGGAATCTTGCAACCCGGCGCCCACAGCACGCTCATTCCGGCAACGATCCGGTCGTTGCGGCGGAAGAAGAACTCGATCATGTCGGCGACCCCGCATTGGCCGGCGAAGGCGCGATAGGTCGCCGCCTCCGCAGTGGCGCAGCGATCGAGCGCGACGCTCAGGCGGGCAATCGGCTGGTCGCTCGCGGAGCGTGGATGCAAGGGATCGAGCCGGTTCATCCCGGCCAGGTACTGGTCGTGGAAGCTCGGCGGGACGTTGCTCGAGAGCACGAAGCGGTTGAGGTTGAGGTTGCCGTCGACCTCGTAGAACGCCGTCGCGGACCCCTCGAGAATCCCCCTCGCGAAATTGATGGCTTGCGTAGTTGCCGGATCCGGTCGGCCCAGAAGCGCGAACATGACCTTCCCTCCCGATGTTTCCCGATGACGGACGTCTGCGCGTCGCGTGGCCGACCACGCTGGGGCAGACGCGCGGCATAGTCAAGCAAATTGCGGGCCAACCATCGGAGTCTCACGCCTCCGGTTACGTCGGGGTCACTCGCGCTCCCGGCTCCACCATCCGGTGGATTGCCTGCCGCGCAGGGCACGCGGAACCTCGCGGCGTCTCCATGTCATTGCCGGACCAACAATGAATTCGCGTCGCATCATGGCCGCCTTCCCTCCGGCGGCCGAAAATCAAGTCACGCTCGCCAACTGGCGGCAGCATCCATTCAGCGAATGGGCATTCCGCAACGTGCGCGAGCTTCTGCCGACCGCGAACATCGCGCGCTCGCGCGAGCCATCGCCGTTATCCGTTGCGCCGGTCTATCTCGATGACGTCAGCTTCGCGAACCCACAAGGCTCAGCGATCGGCGTCAACGACGCGCTGCGCATCAGCCACACCGACGGCATCGTGGTGTCGCATCGCGGCCGGATCGTCTTCGAGTGGTATGCCCATGGCCTGACGCCGGACAGCCAGCATCTGATCTTCTCGGTCAGCAAGTCGATCGCCGGCACGCTCGGCGGGATTCTTGCCGACAAGGGCAAGCTCGATCCCGACGCGCCCGTCATCAGCTATATCCCGGAGATGGAGGGATCGGTCTATGGCAGCGGCTGCACGGTGCGGCATCTGCTCGACATGAGCGTCGGCATCCGCTTCGACGAGGACTACATGGCGCGCGACGGCGACGTCATGAACTACCGCCGCTCGACCGGATGGGAGCCGCCGGACCCGAGCCTGCCACCGACCAACCTGCGCGACTATCTCAGGACGTTACGGCCGAACGGCACTACGCACGGCCACACTTTCCACTACGTCTCGACCAACACGGACGTGCTCGGGTGGATCTATGAGCGCGCCTGCGGCATCTCCTATGCAAAGATCCTGTCGCAATATCTATGGCAGCCGATGGGCGCCGAGCACGACGCCTACATCACGGTCGATTCCCGCGGCGCAGCCCGCGCTGCCGGCGGCATCTGCGCGACCTTGCGCGACCTCGCGCGCTTCGGTGAGATGATGCGTAACAATGGAGTCAGCAACGCCCGGCAGGTAGTGCCGAGTTGGTGGATCGACGACATCAGGCACAACGGCAACGCCGAGGCCTGGTCGCGCGGCGACCTCACGAAGGTGTTTCCGAACGGTAATTACCGCAGTAAGTGGTACACCATCGACCGCGGCAAGACGCCGTTCGCCGCGGTCGGCATCCACGGCCAGTGGATCTACATCGACCCGGCCAACGAGACCGTGATCGCGCGCGTCTCCTCGCAGCCGCTGCCGATGGACCTCGATCTCGATCACATGTGGCTGCGCGGCTACCGCGCGATCGCTGCGAAGCTTGGCGGCAAGTCCTGAGCGGATCACGATGCCCCACGAGGGGCAGGAATTTTTCCGTCGACACCTGACTGGCGCGCCAAGCACTGAGTTGCCCGACGGCGCAAGCCCCCGCTGCAAAAATATTTCGGTTTTAAAGAATTACAATCCAGTGTATGAATAGCCCCGTCTCACCCGCTTGAGGGGCGCTTCGCGATCGTCACGAGTGCTGGGTCGGGATGCGGTGGACGCCGAGCGTGTGACTGACGAGCATATGCGAGGCGGACGGTGAAGTCGTGCAGGCCTGACGCCCTAGTGGCAGGTGTCCTGTTGCAAGACGCAATTGCGTCTCGCAACGGCGGTGACAACCAAGCCCAGTCTCGCCGGGGCGAGCACGTATAAGCCGTAACCCATCGCGCAGGGAAAGCCGGAGTGTTTCCGGTTACACCTGTGGTCCTACCCCCGAGCTTTTCTACCATTGCTCGGGGCCCATGGGTGCGATCGGCACCCGGCTTTCCCTGCGCCCTCTGTCCAAGAGAGGGCGGAACGAGATGCAAAGCTCGGACAATTCATGTCGCGAGAACGTGGACGCACATCTCGGTCGTCATGGCCCGCGCAGGCGGGCCATCCAGTACGCCGCGGCGTCTCGGCTCAAGCGCTGACGTCTCTGGAATACTGGATCACCCGCCTTCGCGGGTGACGACACCGCACTGGTTGACAGTTGAACCCGAAACCTTCCCGCGTCCTCGCCACAGCACGCGCCCCTCCGCCCTTTGCCTGCCCGACGCCCTGGTCTACAAGCACCGCCATGACCGACTCCTCGAACCCAACTCTCCCATTCGACGAACTGACGCGCGCCATCCAGGCCCGTCGCTCCATCTACGGCGCAATCAGCGGGCTGCGTCTCGAGCGCGCCGCGCCCGGCGAAGCCTGGTCGAGCCTGGCCTATCGCCCGGAGTTCGTCGGCGACACCGAGACTGGCGTCCTGCACGGCGGCGTCGTCACCGCCATGCTCGACGAGAGCTGCGGCATGGCCGTGCAGCTCGCACTCGACGGAACCCGCGCGATCGCCACCCTCGATCTGCGGATCGACTACCAGAAGCCGGCGACGCCGGGGCTCGACATCCGCGCGCACGCGGTCTGCTATCGCGTCACCCGCCTGATCGCCTTCGTGCGCGCCACCGCCTATCAGGAGTCCGAGGATGATCCGGTTGCCACCGCGACCGCCTGCTTCATGATCGATGCCAACCGGAGCAACATGCTGATGGATCGCGCGTCGGCCCTCGCCGCATCGTTGCCGAGCCTCGAAGCGGCGGATGATCCGGATGGGCCGTTCGCCGGCAGCCCGTTCGCGCGATGTCTGGGAATCCGCGCCGGCCATGACGACACGCTGGTGATGCCGTTCTCGCAACAGATCATCGGCAACCCGATCCTGCCCGCGATTCACGGCGGCATCACCGGTGCATTCCTCGAAACGACGGCGATCGTCGGTGTCACGCGCGAGCTCGGCGTCGAGGCGCGGCCGAAGCCGATCGGCCTCACCATCAACTATCTGCGCTCCGGCCGCGCGCTCGACAGCCACGCCCGGGTGTCGATCGTCAAGCAGGGCCGGCGTGTCGTCGCGTTCGAGGCGCAGGCCTGGCAGGACGATCCGACCAAGCCGATCGCATCGGCTTTCGGGCACTTCATGCTGCGGCAGGCGCCCGGCCTCGATGAGGGATAGCGCCGCGAGCGGTCATCCACCCGGCGTCAGGAGCGCCTGCCGCTGTTCAGTAGTCGATTTCGGAGAGATCGCCGACCACCAGCAGGGCCCCCGCGAAATCGTCCTCGCCAAAATAGGCGCTCCGGGTGATGACGGCGGGAATCCCGGCGCGCGATGCGGCCATGAGACCGTTGCCGGAATCCTCGATGGCGATGCAGTCCGCAGGACCGAGCCCGAGCCGGGCCAGCACCTCGAGATAGACATCGGGCGCGGGCTTCTTGCGGGGCACATCGTCGCCGGCGACGATGGTCTCGAACAAGCCGGCCCAGTCAGGTCCGAGCGCGACCGCGAGCAGCGCATCGATGTTGCCGTGCGAGGTCGTCGTCGCGATCGCCAGCCGCTGGCCGCGGCTCCGCGCGCTGCCGAGCCAGGCCCGGACACCCGGCCGGAGCGGACAGCCGCCCGACGCAATCAAGGCGGCGTAGCGCGCGGTCTTGATCCTGTGCAGGTCGGCGATCTCGGCAAAGGTCAGCGACGGTGTGGCACTGCGCTGGTCGAACGCGCGGATGCGCTCCTTGCCGCCGGCAACGCGAAGCAGCCGTCCATAGGTTACCTTGTCCCAGAACCAGTCGAGGCCGGCTGCGGCGAACGCCTCGTTGAAGGCGCGGCGGTGCACTTCCTCGGTCTCAGCCAAGGTGCCGTCAACATCGAAGATCAGCGCGCGAGCGCTAGCGATCACATCACGCATCCCGGCGGTCCGGATCGCTGCGAGCGCCTGGTTCATCGCCGCTCGCCCGCCGTCCCCTTGGTGAACACGCGGCTCGCCAGCACGTCGCCGGCCTCAATCGCCATCACGTCGTCGGCCGTGAGCGTGCGGTCGAGCTTGGCGACGATGCGGTTGGCCTGGCGCAGCCGGATCCGGTCCAGCGCGTTGCGGATCGAGCGCGCGTTGGAGAACAACGGCTGCACCTTGCGGGCAGCGATGTAGCGGATGAAAGCCTCGCGTGCTTCCGGAGAGAAACGATAGTTCTGCTGCTGCAGCATCAACTCGGCGATCCAGAGCAGCTCGGCGTCCGAATAGTCGGGGAAGTCGACATGGTGGGCGATGCGCGAGCGGAAGCCCGGATTGCTCTGAAAGAACTTCTCCATGCGGTCGCCATAGCCGGCCAGGATCACCACCAGGTCCTCGCGCTGCTGCTCCATCACCTGCAGCAGGATCTCGATCGCCTCCTGGCCGTAGTCGCGCTCGTTCTCGGGGCGATAGAGGTAATAGGCTTCGTCGATGAACAGCACGCCGCCCATCGCCTTCTTCAGGATCTCCTTGGTCTTCGGCGCGGTGTGGCCGATATACTGCCCTACCAGATCATCGCGCGTCACGCTGATGACGTGGCCGCGGCGCACGAAGCCGAGCCGGTGCAGGATGCCGGCCATCCTCAGCGCCACCGTGGTCTTGCCGGTGCCGGGATTGCCGGTGAACGACATGTGCAGGGTCGGGAATGTCGTCGCCAGCGCCATCTTCTGCCTGATGCGCTCGACCAGCAGCAGGGATGCGATCTCGCGGATGCGCGTCTTCACCGGCTTGAGCCCAATCAGTTCGGAATCGAGCTGGTCGAGGACTTCGCCGATGCCGAGATCGGCAAATTCATGCCGGAGGTCGACGGTCTCGAGCGGCGTCTGGCGGATTTGTTCTTGCGGTTGCGTCATCGTCCTCTCTTATCGAAAAGCTCCGTCGCCGCGCGGCAGCGACGACGGAGAAGTGCATCCGGACCAGGGCGGCCGAGGGAGCAATCCGCCTGGCTTCGACCGGACGCGGTCACTGGTCGGCGTAGCGCTCCCCCTCGGGGCGCGTGGCGGCATAGGCCTGCGTCGCGTAGCGGATGTTGCGCCCAACGGATTCCTGGCGCTCGAGCCGGAAGCCCGGCTCCTCGCGCGGCCGGTTCACGATGAACGAGATACGAACCGACTCCCAGCCGTGACTGGAATCGAAACCGGAGATCCGGATGTAGCGGTCGCCATAGACCCGCCGGCAGTCGGCGAGCTCCTTCATGATGCCCGCGGCATCCCGCAGGTCGAACATCGGCAGGCCCCACATCTCCCAATAGGTGTTGCGGGGATGCGGATCATCGGTGAACTCGATGTTCACCGCCCAGCCTTTGTCGAGGCAATATTGCACCTGCGCGGCGATCTGGTCGTCGGTGAGATCGGGCAGGAACGAAAAGCAGCCCTGGGTTATGCGCATGAGAAACTCCTCTCAGACCGCCATGCTCGGCGTAGGAACGAAATCGGGAGCATCCGTGGAGTCGTAGTTGAAGGTGACATCCTTCCAGACTTCGAGCGCCTCGCGCAGCGGCGTGCAGGTCTGCGCCGCCTTGGCCAGGATCTCCGGACCTTCGTGGACATAGTCGCGTCCCTCGTTGCGGGCGAGGATCATCGCCTCCAGCGCGACGCGGTTGGCGGTGGCGCCGGCCTGGATACCGCGAGGGTGGCCGATCGTGCCGCCGCCAAACTGCAACACGACGTCCTCGCCGAGCAGATCGAGCAACTGATGCATCTGGCCGGCATGGATGCCGCCGGAGGCCACCGGCATCAGCTTGTTGAGGCTCGCCCAGTGCTGGTCGAAGAACACGCCGTGCTCGAGCTGCATCGGATTGAAATCCTCGCGGCAGATATCGTAGTAGCCGCGCGTCGTGTTGGGATCGCCCTCGAGCTTGCCGACCACCGTGCCGGCGTGGATGTGATCGACACCGGCCAGTCGCATCCACTTGGCGATCACGCGGAACGAGACACCGTGGCTGCGTTGCCTGGTATAGGTCGAGTGGCCGGCGCGGTGCAGATGCAGGATCATGTCGTTCTTGCGCGCCCACTTCGCCATCGACTGGATCGCCGTATAGCCGATCACCAGATCGATCATGACGATGTTGGAGCCGAGCTCGTGCGCGAACTCGGCGCGCTCGTACATATCCTCCATCGTCGCCGCGGTGACGTTGAGATAGGTGCCCTTGATCTCTCCGGTCGCGGCCTGTGCGCGGTTGACCGCCTCCATGCAGTACAGGAAGCGCTCGCGCCAGTGCATGAACGGCTGCGAGTTGATGTTCTCGTCGTCCTTGGTGAAGTCGAGCCCGCCCTTCAATGCCTCGTAGACGACGCGGCCGTAGTTGCGGCCCGACAGGCCGAGCTTCGGCTTGACCGTGGCGCCGAGCAGAGGACGGCCGAACTTGTCGAGCCGCTCACGCTCGACGACGATGCCTGTCGCCGGACCCTGGAAGGTCTTGACGTAGGCGATCGGCAGCCGCATGTCTTCGAGCCGCAGCGCCTTCAGCGGCTTGAAGCCGAACACGTTGCCGATGATCGACGCCGTCAGGTTCGCGATCGAGCCCGGCTCGAACAGGTCGAGATCGTAGGCGATATAGGCAAAGTAGCTGCCCGGCGAGTTCGGCACCGGATCGACGCGATAGCACTTGGCCCGGTATTTCTCCGCGGCGGTCAGCCGGTCGGTCCACACCACGGTCCAGGTCGCGGTCGAGGATTCGCCCGCCACCGCGGCGCAGGCTTCCGTCGGATCGACGCCATCCTGCGGCGTCACGCGGAACAACGCGATGACGTCGGTGTCCTTGGGCTCGTAGTTCGGCTCCCAATAGCCCATGCGCTTGTATTCCATCACGCCGGACTTGTAGCGATCTTTGCCGCGCACCGTGATCGACTGCTGCATATTCATATGGATCTCCTGTCGTTCGCCGCGGCTTCAGGCGGCCTGTGTCATCTTTCCAATCTGCGGATCGAGGGCGCCGGCGCGGTAGCGCTTCGCCATCTCCGGCAGCGGAACCACCTTGATCTTCCCGGCATTGCCGGCCGTGCCGAACTGCTCGAAGCGGTCGCGGCAGAGCTCGCGCAATGCGTCCATCGCCGGCTTGAGGAACTTGCGCGGGTCGAACTCGCTCTTCGATTGGGCGGCGACCTTCCGGAACGCCGCGGCCATCGCAAGGCGGCAATCGGTGTCGATGTTCACCTTGCGGACGCCGTGCTTGATGCCGCGGACGATCTCCTCGACCGGCACGCCCCAGGTCTGCGGCATCTCGCCGCCGAACTGGTTGAACAAGTCCTGCAACGGCTGCGGCACCGAGGACGAGCCGTGCATCACCAGATGTGTATTGGGCAACCGCGTATGGATCTCCTCGACCACGCGCATCGCCAGGATCTCGCCGTCAGGCTTGCGCGTGAACTTGTAGGCGCCGTGCGAGGTGCCCATGGCGATCGCGAGCGCATCGACCTTGGTGGCGCGGACGAAATCGACGGCCTGGTCGGGATCGGTCAGGAGCTGGTCATGACTGATCTGGCCCTCGACGCCATGGCCGTCCTCCTGCTCGCCGCCGCCATGCTCCAGCGAGCCGAGCACGCCGAGTTCGCCCTCGACCGAGGCACCGACCCAATGCGCCATGTCGACGACGCGGCGGGTGATGTCGACGTTATAGTCGTAGTCCGCCGCGGTTTTGGCGTCGGCCTTCAACGAGCCGTCCATCATGACCGAGGTAAAGCCGTAGCGGATCGCGGTGGCGCAGGTCGCCTCCTCGTTGCCGTGATCGAGATGCAGGCAGAGCGGGATCTGCGGATACATCTCTTCCAGTGCGTCGATCATCTTCGCCAGCATGATGTCGTTGGCATAGGCGCGCGCGCCGCGCGAGGCCTGGATGATGACCGGCGCATCGCAGGCCGCCGCCGCCTCCATGATGGCGAGGCCCTGCTCCATGTTGTTGATGTTGAAGGCCGGCACGCCGTAGCCGCGCTCGGCGGCGTGATCCAGCAATTGCCTCAGGGTTATCCGAGCCATGGGGTGGTCCTCCTTTCAATTCGATCGACGGGACACACGCTTTGCCGCAGCAGCGACGGCGGCAGGTGTGATGCCGAATTCACGGTAGAGCACGTCGGCGGGCGCGGAGGCGCCGAAACCGGTCATCCCGACAAATTCGCCGTCCTCGCCGAGCCACCTTGCCCAGTCACCCTCGACAGCGGCTTCGACCCCGACCCGCGGCGCGTCGCCCAGCACCTTTGCGCGATAGTCGCTCGGCTGCTGGCGGAACAGGTCGAAGCACGGCGCCGAAACCACCGCCGCCTTGATCCCTTCTTCCGCCAGCAGCTTTGCGGCTTCGAGCGCGATCGCCACCTCCGAACCCGTCGCAATCAGGGTGACGTCACGCGCGAAGTCGGGCTCGACGAGAACGTAGGCGCCGAGCGCGACCTGGTTGTCTTTGCTGCCGTCGCGAATGGTCGGCAGCGCTTGCCGCGACAAGCACAGGATCGACGGCGAGGTTTCGGCCTTCAATGCACGGTCCCAGGCTTCCGCCGTTTCGATCGCATCGGCCGGGCGAAACACCAGGAGGTTCGGGATGGCGCGCAGCGCAGCCAGATGTTCCACCGGCTGATGCGTCGGCCCATCCTCGCCCAGCCCGATCGAGTCGTGGGTCATCACGTGAATGACCCGGATCCCCATCAGCGCCGCAAGCCGAAGCGCCGGGCGGCTGTAATCGGCGAAGGAGAGGAACGTGCCGCCATAGGGAATGAAGCCGCCGTGCAGGGCGATCCCGTTCATCGCGGCCGCCATGCCGTGCTCGCGGATGCCATAGTGAATGTAGCTGCCGTCGAGCGTTTCCGGCCGCACCGGCACTTGCGTCTTTGCCAGTGTGAGGTTGGAATGCGTGAGATCGGCCGAGCCGCCGAGCAGGTTCGGCAAGGCCTGCGCGATGACGTCGATCACCTGCTGCGACGCCTGCCGTGTCGCGAGCTTCGGCCGTTCCGACGCAAAGCGCGCCGTCAGCGTTGCCATCGCCTCGGTATAGGCGCAGGGCAGTTTCCGGTTCAGCGCATCGTGGAACGGGGAGCGCTCGCCGTTGCAGGCGTGCCGCGACCGCTCGATCCAGGCGCGGCGGGCCTCGCGGCCGCGCGCACCGATCTCGCGCCATTCGGCGAGCACGGTATCCGGCACCTCAAATGCCGGATACGGCCAGCCCAGCGCCGCGCGGGTCTTGCCCACCTCCTCGGCGCCGAGCGGTGCGCCGTGAACCTTCTCGCTGCCCTGCCGGTTCGGGGCACCGAACCCGATGACCGTGCGGCAGGCGATCAGCGACGGACGGTCGCTTGCCTTGGCCTGCCGGATCGCCGCAGCGATCGCCTGCGGATCGTGACCGTCAATGCTGCTGACGTTCCAGCCGCTGGCCTTGAACCGCGCGACCTGGTCGTCCGAGCAGGACAAGGAGGTCGCGCCATCGATCGAAATGCGGTTGTCGTCGAACAGCACGATCAGCCGGTTGAGCCGCAAATGACCAGCGAGCGAGATCGCTTCATGGCTGATGCCCTCCATCAGGCAGCCATCGCCGGCGATCACGTAAGTATAGTGATCGACAAGGTCGTCGCCGAAGCGCGCGTTCATCAGCCGCTCGGCGAGCGCCATGCCGACGGCGGTAGCAATGCCCTGCCCGAGCGGCCCGGTCGTGGTCTCGACACCCGGCGTATGGCCATATTCGGGATGGCCCGGGGTCTTCGATCCCCACTGTCTGAACGCCTTGAGCTGATCGAGCGTCATGCTCTCGTAGCCCGTCAGATAGAGCAGCGCGTAGAGCAGCATCGAGCCGTGACCGGCCGAGAGCACGAAGCGATCGCGGTCCGGCCAGGCCGGATCGGTCGGGTCGAACTTGAGGAAGTCCGAGAACAGGACGGTCGCGACATCGGCCATGCCCATGGGCATGCCGGGGTGGCCGGACTTCGCCTGCTCCACGGCGTCGATGGCGAGAAAGCGGATGGCGTTCGCCATCTCGGCATGGCTGACGTCGGGGCGGCTGGCTACGGACGCAAGTGCGGTCATATCGTTCGCCTCTTTCGTTCGATCAGTTGCAGGATCAGCGGGGTGAGGATGAGCTGCATCGCGAGGTCAAGCTTCGCGCCGTGAACCACGATCGAGTTGGCGCGCGACATGAAGCTGTGCGGGATCATCGACAGCAGGTAGGGAAAATCGATGCCGCGCGGATTCTTCAGCCGGATCACCACCATCGATTCGTCCGGCGTCGGGATCCAGCGTGCGATGAACGGGTTCGAGGTGTCGACCGTCGGCACGCGCTGGAAATTGATGTCGGTCTCGGTGAACTGCGGACAGATGTAGTTCACGTAGTCCGGCATGCGTCGCAGGATGGTGTCGGTCACTGCCTCCGTGGAATAGCCGCGATGGCTGCGGTCGCGATGCAGCTTCTGGATCCATTCGAGGTTGATGACCGGCACGACGCCGATCTTGAGATCGGCATGCTGCGCGACGTTCACCTTGTCAGTGACCACGGCGCCATGCAGACCCTCGTAGAACAGCAGATCGGAGTTCTCCGGCAACGGCTCCCATGCGGTGAAGGTGCCGGGCTTGGCGCCGTAGAGCCGCGCCTCCTCCTCGTCATGCACATAGTGGCGCGTCGTTCCGGTGCCGGTTTCGGCATAATCGCGGAACAGCTTCTCCAACTCTTCGAACAGGTTGGTCTCGGGGCTGAAATGGCTGAAATGCTTGTTGCCCTGCTCGGCCTTCTCCAGCATCTTGCTGCGCATCTCGGCGCGGTCGTAGCGATGAAACGCATCGCCCTCGATATAGGCCGCGACCACGTTCTCCCGGCGGAAGATGTTCTCGAACGTCTTCTTGACCGAGGTGGTGCCAGCGCCAGAGGAGCCGGTGATCGAGATGATGGGATGTCGACGAGACATACGATCCCCCCTCAGCGGAACAGGCCGCGCCGTGCGAACAGCGGGGCATCGCTGCTCTCGAACAACGGCTCGACGGTCAGGTGGATCGCATCGACGTCGCGCACGGCGCGCGTCGATCCCATGATGAGGGGCACGCGCTGATGCGGCGTGCGTGCCGACAATTCGAGGATGCGCGACCGGCCATTCGACGCGGCGCCGCCCGCCCATTCCATGATCAATGCGATCGGATGGGCTTCATACAGCAGGCGCAAGCGGCCTTCACGATAGCCCGGACGCGCGTCCGCCGGATAGAGGAACACGCCGCCGCGCATCAGAATGCGGTAAGCTTCCGCGACCAGCGAACCGATCCAGCGCATATTGAAATCCTGGCCGTGCTCACCGTTGACGCCGGCAAGGCACTGGTCGATGTAACTGCGCACCGCACCGCTCCAGTGCCGCCGGTTCGACGCATTTATGGCGAATTCCGGCGCATCCGGCGGCACCCGCAGATCACGCCCAGTCAGCAGAAACTCGCCCGTGCGCGGATCGAGCGTGAAGCAGTCGACGCACTGGTCGAGCGCCAGTACCAGCACGGTCTGCGGGCCGTAGATGAAGCAGCCGGCGGCACATTGCGCGGTGCCGGGCTCGAAGAAGGTCGAGATGATGTCGTGGGCTTTCGGCCTGATCGAGAAGATCGTGCCGACCGAGATGTTGTTCTCGAGGTTGGCGGATCCGTCCAGCGGATCGATTGCGACGCAGAGCGGCGCATCGGCATCGAGCGTCTCCGGCAGCTCCGCCTCTTCCGACAGCACCGCCGCGACCGGCGCGGTCCGCAGCGCGTCGCGCATCAGGCCGTCGGCAACGATGTCGATGGTCTTCTGGCGATCGCCGTCAGGATTGATGCCTCCGCTATCACCGCCGATCGCGGCAAGCGAGCCGGCGGCAATGGTACGCGCGAGTTCGACCGCGGCGCCGGCGAGCGCCTCGATCACCGCGACCGTCGCCGCGCGCATTGGGTTTTGCTGCGCCGGCCACTCCAGATGGGCATGCAATGAAGGACGAATCTCCACGGGCCTCTCCCTTTGATCGCGCCCACTTGCCGAGGCTTCGACCGGCGACCCACCGGAGTCGCCTCGACGCTATCAACGCGCGAATTGCCGAATTAGGGAAATTTTATTATCTTTGGTACCGCCAAAGTATTCCTTATGGGAGGGCTCACCATGGCCGGCCACTTCAGGCGCGACCTCACCATCCGCCAGCTCCGCGCGCTGTCCGCCGTGCACGAGGCCGGCTCGATCACGTCGGCCGCTAACCGCCTCAACCTGACCCAGCCGGCGGTGACGCTGCAGCTCCGCAACCTGCAGGCGCTCGCCGGGCTGCCCCTGATTCAGCGCACCGGCGATGGCATGGCCTTGACGGATGCCGGCGCCCACGTGCTGACACTGGTCGAACGGATCGAGGCGGCGCTGAAGGATTGCGAGCAGTCGCTCGACATGATCGCGGGCCGCAGCGGTGGACGCGTCGCGATGGGCGCCGTCAGCACCGCGAAATACTTCGTCCCGTTCGTGATCGCGGCGTTCTCGCACCGATTTCCGCAGATCGAGGTCACGCTCAAGATCGGCAACCGCGAGGAGATCCGCGACGCACTGCGCGGCTACGACCTCGATATTGCCGTGATGGGGCGGCCGCCGGCCGACGTCGAGGTCGAGATGCGGCCGCTCGGCCGTCATCCGCACTTCATCATCGCCTCGCCGGATCATCGGCTGGCACGACGGCGCCACGTCGCCGTCTCGGAGCTTGCGGACGAGACCTTCATCACCCGTGAGCAGGGATCCGGCACGCGCATGCTGATGGAGCAGTTCCTCCAGCGGGTCGAGCTGACCCCGAAGATCGGCATGGCGATGGACAGCAACGAGACCATCAAGCAGGCCGTGATGGCCGGGCTGGGCATCGCCTTCATCTCCCAGCACACCGTGTTTCACGAGCTGGAAGACGGCCGGCTCGTGGTGCTGAAGGTCAAGGGGCTGCCCATCATCCGGCAGTGGCACGCCGTCCGCCGCACCGACAAGATTCTGCTGCCGCCGGCGCAGGCCATGATGGATTTTCTCGGCAAGGAGGGTTGGCGCTATCTGCCGAACACCCGCTAAGCGCATCAGTCTGTTAGTGGAGCTTGAGCCGCAACCAGGTCCAGGCGATCACCAGCCCCGGCGCGCCGACCGCGAGCCAGGACAGATAACGCCCGACGTCGCCGAGCAGCAGCGCAGCAAGCAGCCCTGCCATTGAGAGGATTCCGAGCACGATCGGCACGCCAAAGACGGCGACCCAGCCCTGCGATCGACCAGGAGAAGACGTCATTGCGCCGGCACCGCGTGCCCCCTCGCCGTGGCACGCGCCCGCTTCCGCCGCCGGGCGAACCAGAGATAAAGGCCGCTGCCGATCACGATGATCGTAAGGATGTCCAACACGGCCCAGATGATCTTCAGCGGCATGCCGCCATAGTCGCCGAAATGCAGCGGCTGCGAAATCAGCAGCGCCTGCAGATAGGCCGGCAGCGCCCTTGTGTCCGAAACTTCGGCGGTCTCGCCATCGAGCAAAACGGGCTTCAGCAGCCGGGAGGTCAACGGCGTGTCGCCGCGCATGAAGGCGGCGTAGTGATGCGACGAGGTGAACGGTGTCCCGGGATACGCGATGAACGCAACGTCCATGCCGGGCGCAGCCTGCTTCGCCCGCGCCACGACCTGATCGAGCGGCGCGAGCTTCGCCGGCGGTGGCTTGCCGGCATAGGGCTTCACCATCTCGGCGAGCTCGTTTGCCTTCCACTGATTCAACATCAGCTCCGCCCAGGTGTTGATCACCCCGGTCAGGCCGACCACCAGCGCCCAGACGATCGTGACCACGCCGATCAGATTGTGCCAGTCGAGCCAGGCCACGCGGCGCGCCGAGCGGTCGCGGATGGTGGCAAAGCGCAGCCGGCGTGTGAACGGCCAATACAGCACCACGCCGGAGATGATCGCGACCGCGAACAGCAGGCCCATCCCGCCGAGGAACAGCTTGCCGGGCTGGCCGGCGAACATATCGGTGTGCAGCTTGAGCACGATCAGCATCGGGCCGACGCCGACCAGCCCGAGCGGTTTCGCCGTCACCGCATCGAACGCACGCACGGTCGCGTCGTCGGGCTTTCCGTCAGGCGCATTGTTGGTGAACGCCATCACGGTCCCGGGCTCGTCCTTGTCCCATGACACATACTGCATCACCCGTCCCGGGTCGGCCGCGAGCGCAGCCTGCACGATCTGTTGCGCGGGCAGCGGCGACCGTCCGGCCGCGGCTTCCGGCTGCGGCGCATAGCCGAGCGCCTCGTCGATCTCGTGGTGGAAGATCAACGGCAGCCCGGTGAGGCAGAGCAACAACAGAAATACGGTTGAGATCAGACTGGTCCAGGTATGAACCAGCGACCAGATCCTGACGGTTCGCGCCCTCAGTCGTTCCTCCCCGTCACCATTTGTAACCCAAGCTCGCGGTGATGCGCCGCCGGTCGCCGTAGAAGCAGGACGTCGTCGACGAGCAACTGGCGACATAGGTGGTGTCGGCGATATTGATGACGTTCAGCGCGGCGCGCCAGCCCTGCCATTCATAGTGGATCGCGGCGTCTCCGAGCACCACCGAGGGAACCTCGAGCGTGTTCGCCTGATCAGCGAACGACGACCCGACATAGCGCACGCCGCCGCCGAAGCCGAAGCCCGTCAACGGGCCCTGCTGGATGGTGTAGTCGGCCCAGAGCGACGCCATCTGCTGCGGCGTGTTGGTCGGAGTCTTGCCGATCAGGGCCGGGTTGAGATCCTTGCTGGTGAAGAGATCGTAGGTCGTGAGAGCGCCGATCAGCTTCAGGCCGGGCAACGGATTTGCGACCGCTTCGACCTCGAAGCCACGCGAGGTGACCTCGCCGGTCTGGTTCTGCAACAGCGGATTGTTCGGATCGGTCGTCAGCGCATTCTGACGCTTCAGATCGAACCAGGCAAAGGTGAAATGGCCGTCGAAGCCCTTCGGTTCGACCTTGACGCCGACCTCGGTCTGCTGGCCGGTCTCCGGCAGCAACAGTTGGTTCGAGGCGTTGAGGCCGATCACCGGATTGTAGCTTGTCGCATAGGATACATAGGGCGCGACGCCGTTGTCGAAATTGTAGATCAGCCCGGCACGGCCGCTGAACTTGCTGTCCTCGCGATTGAATAGCGTGACGCCGCTCGGCCGGTCACCCTGGCTGGTCGAGACCCAGTCGTTGCGGCCACTGAGCACCAGCGTGAAGCGACCAAGCTTCATCTGGTCCTGCAAATAGGTGCCGAGTTGCTCCTGCGTGATCAGGTAATTGCGGAACGGTGCGCTCGTCAACGGCAGGCTTCCGAGGCCGTAGACCGGGTTGAACACGTTGAGCGACGGCGTCGTGCCAAACTGGAAGTTCTGGTAGTCATCGATCCGGTAGTCTCGGAGGTCGAGCCCGAACAGCATCGTGTGCTGCACAGGGCCGGTGCCGAAGCGATATTCGAGTTGGTTGTCGAGATTGGCCTGATTGGCCGTGTCCTTCGCATACCAATTGTAGCGCCCGAGATCGCCCGCTGCGATGTCGGTATAACCGTTGCCGACCAAGCCCCGATAGGTCACATCGACATGCGCGAAGCGGGCATTCTGACGGAACGTGACGTTGTCGGAGAGATTGCGCTCGAACTGATAGCCGAGCATCTCCTGCTCGCGCGTGAATGTGTCGATCGAGGGATCGCCGACGAACAGGCTGGTCGGAATCCGGCCGAACGGCGCGTTAACGACGGTGCCGGCATAGGGCAGGAAGTTGATACCGCGCGTTTCATTACGCGAGGCGGAGGCGAGCACGGTGAAGGTGGTGTCGGCATCCGGCTTGTAGGTCACCGACGGCGCGATGAAGTAGTTGTTGTCGGGCGTGAAGTTGACCTGGGTCGCGCCATTCTGAACCTGGCCCACCACGCGATAGAACAGCTTGCCGTCCTGCTGCGGCGTCGCGACCGGCCCGCCGACATCGAAGCCGAGATAGGCATTGCCGAAATTGTTGACGCCGGTCTCGATGTAGCGGATCGGCTCGGCCGGCGGCATCTTGCTGATCGCGTTGACGATGCCGCTCGGACTGGAGCCGCCATAGAGCACCGCCGAGGGACCGCGCAGCACCTCGACACGCTCGAGATTGAACGGCTGCAACTTCCAGCTCGCATAGGACGTGTAGAAGAGCTGCATTCCGTCGAGGAACAGGCCGACGTCATCGGACTTGAAGCCGCGGATCAGGAACCAGTCATTGCGTGTGTCGGCGCCGAACGTGCCGGCCAGCACGCCGGCCGAATAACGCAGCGTCTCGTCGAACTTGTTGGGCTTCTGGTCGCGGATCTGCTCGCTGCCGATCACGGACACCGACTGCGGTGTCTCCATGATCGGCGTGTTGGTTTTGGTTCCGGACGAGCTGCGGTGAGCGACATAGCCCTGGATCGGACCGAGCGGACTCTCGACCAAGCCGACGTTGCGAACCGGCGGAGGCTTTTGCGCCGCGACCGGTTGCGTAGCGCGCTGGATGCGACGTGGTGCCGCAGTGGTCGTTCGCCGATGCGCTTGGGGAGATGCAACCACGACGGGCGGCAGCGCCTGTGCGCCGGATTGCTGCGTCGACGTCGTCGTCCCCTGCGCCAAGGATGAATGCGGCACCAATGCCAATGCGGTCGCCGACGCGGCGATTCCCAATAACTGTGAGTATTTCAACGCGCCCTGCCCAACTGCAACGGAGTCCCATGGCGCGCGATTTCACGTTCGGCGTGCCACCGCTGCGGCTTACGCGAGGGATGAAGATTTCTCTAATAGAAGAGCTCTTAGAAGCGATCCAAGAGTTCGAGTTTTGCGTGCAGCATGCGGGTCGGCGGACGCACCGCTCGCGCGATGGTTGCCATGGCAAGTAGCGCGGAACGGGCGGCGGTCGATTGCGCCGGGCGTGCGGCAAATGCGTCACAAGCCCGCTGGTCCGACACAAATGCAATCGTCGTCTTAACCTTACCGGCGGTGGGCCGAGCGCGGTTAGTCGAAAAAAGTCAAGGTGGTACCACACCTTGGTCATTGCGCTCGACTGGAGCGCATGCGACATCTTGGCTGCGGAACGCGCACAGCTCCATATCCCTGCGAGGGAGGATGAACCTGCAGACCCCGTCCCCGCCGATGCCTGACTTCAAGGCGTTGTTCGAGGCGGCACCCGGCCTCTATCTGGTGCTGACTCCACCCGACTTTCGTATAGTGGCGGCGAGCGACGCCTATCTACGCGCCACGAAGACCGAGCGCGCTTCGATCCTCGGGCACGAACTGTTCGAGATATTCCCTGATAATCCTGACGATCCGACGGCCGACGGCGTGCGGAACCTGCGGGCGTCGCTTGAGCGTGTGGTCCAGTACAGGCGAGCCGACACCATGTCGGTGCAGAAATACGACATCCGCAAACCCGATTCTGAAGGCGGCGGATTTGAGGAGCGCTTCTGGAGCCCGCGCAACTCGCCGGTGCTCGGACAGGGCGGACAGCTCGCTTACATCATCCACCGGGTCGAGGACGTCACCGAATTCATCCATCTGAAGCGCCGCGGCGCTGAACAGGACAGGATGGCGGATCGGCTGCGCGAGCGCACCGAGCAGATGGAAGCCGAAATCTTCATGCGCGCGCGCGAAGTCGAGGCCGCCAAGGAACAGCTCGAGGCCGAGCAGAAACTGCGCCAGGTGCAGAAGATGGAAGCGGTGGGGCACCTCACCGGCGGCATCGCGCACGACTTCAACAACATCCTGACCGTCATCACCGGCCTGATCGACATCCTTGCCGACGCCGTGGCGCACGATGCCGCGCTGTCGTCGGTCACCAAGATGATCAGCGATGCGGCCTCGCGCGGCGCGGAAGTAACCAAGCACCTCCTCGCCTTCTCGCGACAGCAGCCGCTGCAACCGAGGGAAGCGGACCTCAATACATTGGTGCAGGACACCGCGCGATTGCTGCGTCCCTCGCTCGGCGAGCAGATCGAGATCGAGACGTCGCTCGAACCCGACGCCTGGACGGCCTTCATCGACCCCAACCACATGGCGACCGCGCTGCTCAATCTCGCGGTCAACGCACGCGATGCGATGCCCGAGGGCGGCAAGCTGATGATCGAGACCGGCAATGTCGTGCTCGATGAGACCTATGCCGCCGCCAATCCGGAGGTGACACCGGGCGAATATGTGATGGTCGCCGTCAGCGACACCGGCGATGGGATTCCCGAGACGATCCGCGAGAAGGTGTTCGAGCCGTTCTTCACCACCAAAGACACCGGCAAGGGCACCGGCCTTGGCCTCAGCATGGTCTATGGGTTCATCAAGCAGTCCAACGGTCACCTCAAGATCTATTCCGAAGAGGGCCATGGCACCTCGATCAAGCTCTATCTTCCGCGCAGCAGCGGAGACGTGGTCGAGGCCGAGCCGCCTGCCGTGGTCGACGGGCGGGGCGGCAGCGAATCCATCCTCGTGGTCGAGGACGATCCTCTGGTCCGCAATTACGTCAGCGCCCAGCTCGAGCAACTCGGCTACCGCACCGTGGTCACCGCCAACGGCCCGGAAGCATTGGCCGCGATCGACAAGGGATTCGTCTGCGACTTACTCTTCACCGACGTCATCATGTCCGGCGGCATGAACGGCCGGCAGGTCGCCGATGCCGTCATCGCCAGGCTGCCGTCGGTGCGAGTGCTCTTCACGTCCGGTTACACCGAGGACGCGATCTTTCATCACGGCCGCCTCGACCCCGACGTGACGCTGCTGCCCAAGCCCTATCGCAAATCCGATCTCGCGCGCATGATCCGGCAGGTCCTGGCGCAACCGCCTGCGTCAGCGGCTGGCAAATAGCGCAGCCTCTTAGGCCCAAAGCTCGAACGGCTTTGGATCTTGCAGGCGCTTCCAAGCAGGCCGTAGAGGGAATAGACGCCGCGGCATCATGCCTCCCCACTCTTCTTGCCAGCCCCGTCGGTACGCGTGGCGCATCCCGACAGGAACAGCGTCGCACAGGCCTTGGCACGCGCTTCGATCTCGCTGTGTGGCGGCACCGGCTTATGTCCGAACATCACGTCGCGCTGCGGCTGGAAGATGAACATGCCGAGCAGCATGCCTGCGGCGGCCTGAACATCATCGAGAACGACCCGTCCTCGCTTCTGCTGGACACCAAGCCACGAAGCCAGCACGCCAACCGTGCGCTGCATGGCCTTTTCGTAGAACATCCCGGCGAGGTCCGGAAACTTGTCGCCCTCGGCGAGAATGATGCGCTGGATCGCAATGACCTCGGCCGCCAGCACGAGATCGGCGCAGGTCAGGAGCGCGGTCTCCAATGCCGAGTGAATATCTCGACCATCACACGCGCCAAGATTCACGATGGAGACGAACCGGTCCATCCGATCCGTCACCATGCCCTCGAACAGCGCCAGCTTGGTCGGGATCAGACGATACAGCGTCTTCGTGGATACGCCGGCGCGGCAAGCCACGTCGGCAATATTCGTCGCGGCGAACCCGCGCTCAGCGAATTCGTGACGTGCAGCCTCATAGATCACGGCGCGTGTTTCATCGTCGGAGCGAAGCTGCGGCCGCCCGCGGCCGCGCCGCTCCGGCGCGCTTCCCTCTGCCTGACCTTTATCTTTCACGCTCATCCGCCGATCCGAGCCATGCTTTTAGATGATGTCTGTCATTCCATTGACAGTCCCAATATGGGCTCTATTTTGGAAAACATCAAGTTTCCTAATTAACCCAATGGCCGGTCACGAGAAATATTGAGACTTTCCAAAGGGATATAACGATCACGAGCACCTGCCATGAGTCAGCATGAAACGTCATTCAAGGCCGAGAGCCAGGTTCCGGCCGAGACTGCCAAGCAGTTGATCGCAAATCCTGAGCCGACGACGCCCGCCGCCCCGAAGGGTAAGCTGCGCCGCCTGCTTCTTGCGGGAGCGGCGGCCGCTGTGCTTGCGGGCGCAGCCTGGTACGCCTGGGACTACTGGACCGTCGGCCGCTTTCTGGTCTCCACCGACGATGCCTACGTGAAGGCTGACAATACCGCGATCGCGCCGAAGGTCTCCGGCTATCTCAGCAACGTGCTGGTCGGCGACAACGAGCATGTGCATGCCGGCCAGGTGCTGGCACGGATCGACGACCGCGACTTCAAGGTCGCGCTCGATCAGGCCAAGGCCGATGTCGCCGCCGCGGAAGCCGCCGTCACCAGCAAGCACGCCCAGCTCGACGTGCAACAGTCCGTGATCGAAGCGGCCCGCGCCACGCTTGCGGTCGACACCGCCGCGCAAACCTTCGCCGCGCAGGAGAACAAGCGCTACACCGACCTCGCCGGCACCGGCTTCGGCAGCGTGCAGAATGCGCAGCAGGCGCAGTCGCGTTATGCCAGCGCGCAGGCCGCCATTGCCCGCGATACGGCCAACCTCGCCTCCGCACTGCGTCAGGTGGAGCTGCTCAAGGCCGAGATCGCGCAGGCGATCGCGGCGCAGGAACGAGCGAGCGCGCTCCAGCATCAGGCCGAGCTCAATCTCGGCTACACCACGATCGTCGCGCCGATCGACGGCGTCGTCGGCAACCGCACGCTGCGCACCGGCCAGTTCGTCCAGGCCGGCACGCAATTGATGTCGCTGGTCCCCGCCACCGGCGCCTATGTAATCGCGAACTTCAAGGAGACGCAGCTCACCGATGTCCGCAAGGGCCAGGCGGTGGAGATCGCCGTCGACATGTTCCCCGGGCGGGTCGTGCGCGGTCACGTCGACAGTCTCGCGCCTGCGAGCGGTCAGGAGTTCGCCCTGCTACCGCCGGACAACGCGACCGGCAACTTCACCAAGGTGGTGCAGCGCATTCCCGTCAAGATAGCGCTCGACGCCACCTCCGTCGAATTACGGCCCGGCATGTCGGTGATCCCGACCATCGCGACGCTGTCGCGTCCGGCCCCCGCCTCGCACGCGAACTCAACTCCGAAAGCCGCTGTCGCCTCCTTCAAATAGGTGATGCCATGTCCGATCTCGCGCTCTCGTCGCCGGCGGCCTCCCAACGCGCCACAGCCGTAGCGGTCGATCCCGACCGCGCCAGCGCGGCGGTGTGGATTTCCGTGTTCGCGGCGATGATCGGCGCCTTCATGGCGATCCTGAACATCCAGATCACCAACGCCTCGCTGCTCAACATCGAGGGCGGCATCGGCACCGGCGTCGACAACGGCTCCTGGATCTCGACGTCGTACCTGATCGGCGAGATCGTGGTGATCCCGCTCACCGACTATCTCAGCCGCGTGTTCTCCTTCCGCAACATCATGATCGGCCACGCCACGCTGTTCGCGGTGTTCTCGGTCGCCTGCGCCTTCACCCACGATCTGCCGTCGATGATCGCGATGCGCGGCCTGCAGGGCTTCTTCGGCGGCGTGCTGATCCCGATGGCTTTCACGCTCGTCTTCACCAAGTTGCCGAAGCCCCAGCAACCGATCGGGCTTGCGATGTTCTCGCTCGCCGTAACCTTTGCGCCGGCGATCGGCCCGACCATCGGCGGCTATCTCACCGAGAATTACGGCTGGCAGACCATCTTCTTCGTCAACGTGATCCCGACCGCAGTGATGGTCATCATCCTCTATTTCACGCTAGAAAGGCAGCCGATGCAGCTCAAGCTGCTGCGCGAAGGCGACTGGCTCGGCATCGTGACGATGGCGATCGGCTTCTCGGCGCTGCAGGCGGTGCTGGAGGAAGGCAACAAGGATGACTGGTTCGGCTCACCCTTCATCGTCCGCCTCGCGGTGATTGCTGCCATCTCCCTCAGCCTGTTCGTCTGGATCGAGCTCGTCGTGGAGAAGCCGCTGATCCGGCTGCGGCTCTTGACCCAGCGCAGCTTCGGCTTCGGCACCATCTCGGCGGTGTTCGTCGGCTTCGCGCTGTTCGGCTCGGTCTACCTGCTGCCCGCCTATCTCGGCCAGGTGCAGCGCTATAACGCCGAGCAGATCGGCCAGGTGCTGGCCTGGACCGGATTGCCGCAGCTCATCCTGATCCCGCTGGTCCCGATCCTGATGAAGCGCTACGATGCCCGCTTCATCGCCTTCACCGGCATGATGCTGTTTGCGGTGAGCTCTTTCATGAACATCTCGATGTCGCTCGATTACTCCGGCGACCAGTTCTTCGTTCCGAACATCGTCCGCGCCGTCGGCCAGGCAATCATGCTGGCGCCTCTCTCCGCCGTCAGCCTCGGCAGCGTTGCGCCGCAGGACGCCGCCGCAGCCTCCGGCATCTCCAACATGATGCGCAACCTCGGCGGCGCGATCGGCACCGCCCTGCTCGCCACCATCGTGACCAAGCGCGAGCAGTTCCACTCCAACATCATCGGCCAATCCGTCGACCTCGGCCGCGAGGAAGTGCGCTCGAGGATCGCCGAGGTCACGAACTATTTCCTCGGCCACGGCGTCACCGACCCCGCCACCGCGCATCAGCAGGCGATCATCGCGCTCGGCAATATCGTGAAGCGCCAGGCGCTGGTGCTCGGCTTCAGCGATACCTTCGCCGTGATCGGCATCGTGCTGGTGCTCGCCGCGATCGCTATTCTGCTGACCGGCAGGCCGAAGGGCGCGGCCGGAGGCGGCGCGGCGCATTGACCTTCCAGAGTGACGGCCGCCTCGCGCCGTCGTCCTTCTCTCAAACCGCCTCGCGCAGCTTGAAGCGCTGGATCTTCCCGGTCTGCGTCTTCGGCAGCGCTTCGACGAAGGAGATCGCACGGGGATATTTGTAGGGCGCGATCGTCGCCTTCACGTGATCCTGCAACAGCTTGATCTCGAGATCGTCGTCCCGCGCGCCGGGTTTCAACACCACGAAGGCCGAGACAATCTGGCCGCGCTCAGCATCCGGCGCGCCGATCACCGCGCACTCCGCGACGTCGGGATGTCCGAGCAGCGCCGCCTCGACCTCAGGACCGGCAATGTTGTAGCCCGCCGAGATGATCATGTCGTCGGCGCGCGCCACGAACGACAGCCGGCCATTCTCGTCGCTGACGAAGGCGTCGCCGGTGACGTTCCAGCCGTCGCGGACATAGTTGGTCTGCCTTTCGTCGGCGAGATAACGACAGCCCGTCGGCCCGCGAACCGCGAGCTTGCCGACCGTCCCCGGCGGCACTTCGTTCATAATCTCGTCGACGATCTTGGCCTCATAGCCGGTGACCGGATGGCCGGTCGTCCCTCCCACCGCGCTGCCGACGCGGTTGGTGATGAAAATGTGCAACAATTCTGTGCTGCCGATGCCGTCGAGGATCGGCTTTCCGGTCTTCCTCGTCCAGTTCTCGAACACCGGCGCCGGCAGCGTTTCGCCCGCCGAGACTGCGAGCCGCAGCGACGACAGGTCGGCGCCCTTGTCCATCGCGGCCATCATGGCGCGATAGGCCGTCGGCGCCGTGAAGCAGATCGTCGCCTTGAAATTTTCGATGATCTTGATCATCTCGCCCGGCGCCGCATTCTCCAGCAGCGTCGCGGTGGCGCCGAAGCGCAGCGGGAAGATGGCGAGGCCGCCGAGGCCAAAGGTGAAGGCGAGCGGCGGCGAGCCGACGAACACATCGTCCGGCGTCACCTCGAGTACTTCCTTCGCATAGCCATCCGCGACGATCAGGAGATCGCGATGGAAATGCATCGTCGCCTTCGGCTCGCCCGTTGTGCCCGACGTGAATCCGAGCAGCGCCACATCGTCGCGGCCGGTCTTCACCGCATCGAACTTCACCGGCTTGTTCAGCGCGATCCGGTCGAGCTCGGCGTCATGGTTCTGCGTGCCGTCGAAGTTGACGACCTGCTTCAGGAATTTGCTGGTCTTGGCGCAGGCGACCAGCTCATCCGCGATACGGCTGTCGGTCAGCGCCAGCGAGATCTCGGCCTTGTCGACGATCTTGGTCAGCTCACCCGCGCGCAGCATCGGCATCGTGTTGACGACGACCGCGCCGGCCTTGGTCGCGGCAAGCCAGGCCGCCACCAGCGCCGGATTGTTACCCGAGCGGATCAGGACGCGATTGCCCGGCTTGACGCCGTAATTCTCCACCAGCGCATGTGCCAGGCGGTTCGACCAGTCGGTCAACTCCTTGTAGGTGCGCTGGCGGCCGTTGCCGATCAGCGCGATGCGATCGCCCATGCCCTGCTCGACGATGCGGTCGGTCAATTCGACCGCGGCGTTGAGATAGTCGGGATACGTGAACTCAGGCCGATCGAGCAGCAGCTTCGGCCATTGGTGGAACGGCGGCAGGTTGCGCCGTGCGAAATCGTCAACGTGCCCCGACGGGCCAAGTCCGGGAATTTCACCTGACATTCGATTGCCCCTTGCTTTCCATCCAGAAAGACCAAGACCAACATCGAGAAGATCAATATCGAGGACGCCCGGCAGCGTTCCAGCGCGAGTTATTTTATACTTAAAATAATTCGACGCAAGAGTGGAATCGACGCACCCCCGCGGCCTCAGATCAGTGTGAGCTCCTTCAGCCGCAGCACCATCCGGGAATCCGGATCGGCAAGTGGTGCTATGGCAGTGAAATGATTGGCATCGGGTATAAGGCCAAATTGCGTTGCGACGCCGGCTTTGCCCCAGACGTCAGTGATCATGCGGCTCTGCCGGTGGTACTCGGCGCTCTCATTGCCGCCGACGACCGCGTCAAGCGTCCGCCCTGCCGGCGGCGTCCAGAACAGCGGGCTCGCCGCCTGTGCAGCGGCGCGGTCGAGGCCGAGCGCCTTGTTGACAGAGGTGCCGACCAGCGGTTCGAGCTCGAACAGACCCGAGATCGCGTAAGCAGCCCTGACCAGATTGCGCGGCAGCGACGCGTCATAAGCCGGCCAATCGGTCGCCAGCATGCAGGCGGCAAGGTGTCCGCCCGCCGAATGCCCGCTGACGACGAGCGGTCGGCCGAGCTTCGCCAGCTCCCGCGATGCCGCGCGCATCTGGCCGATGATGTCGCCAACCGTAACATTGGGGCAGAGGTCATAAGTCGGCACCGCGACGCTGACCCCGTGCGCATTCAGTCCCCGCGCGCAGTGGCTCGATGATGAGCCATCGAGCGCTTGCCAGTAGCCGCCATGGATGAAGACGACCAGCGGGCCATCGCGATCGCCTTCGAACAGGTCGATAATGTTGCGACTGCCGGGACCATAGGTGAGCCGTCGCGGCCGGTGCTGCTCGCGATAGGCCGCGGAATCGCGCGCCCAGCCGGCCATCAGTGCCGGGTTCTCCGGTACCCGCGCGCGATTGTTGTATTCCACCTCGTAATCGATCTCGGCCACGGCTAGCTCGTCCTTGCCTTGGCGGCGCGCTGCGCCGAGCCCTTGGCCTTGGCGAGCAGCCGCATCAGCTCGCGCATGTCCTTCGGCGACAGGTCGCCAAAGACATCGGCGATCCATTTCTCGTGCTCGGCGGCCATCTTGCGGAACTCGGCGCGGCCGAGCTTCGTCAGCCGGATGAACTGCACGCGGCGGTCTGTTTCCGAGGTCCGGCGATCGAGATGGCCGGACTCGACCAGGCGCTCGACCAGGCCGGTGACGTTGCCGTTGGAGACCATCATCCGCTTCGACAGGTCCGACAGCGTCATGCCATCCTGTACCTTGTCGAGCTGGGCCATCAGGTCGAAGCGCGGCAGCGTCACGTCGAACCGCTCACGTAAGCGGCTGCGCACCTCGCCTTCGATGAGCGTGGTGCAGGTCAGAAGCCGGAGCCACAGCCGCAGCTCGGTGCCGTGATCGTCTGGCAGTTCGACGGCTTTGGTTTCGGAATCGAGATTCATGCGGCGATCGCGCCTCCGCGGCGGGGTCCGGATCGGACTGATTGTTTTGAGCTTCAAGCAATTCGCGGCGGGCCGCAAGGACAATTGCGAATCGACGCGATCTGGTCGGCTCAACCCTGCAATTTCTTTAGACTTCAAGCAATTGGCGCGACCCTTGCATGCTGCGTGACCGTCCGGACGCAATGCCACATCGCTTGCAGCGATCGCGCTCGGCAGAATAAGCTGACGCCCAAGCAAGGCGGCAACGATTGGGGGAGCGACATGAAACGGCTGACGAGGTTGGCGGGACTGGCAGCGATACTGGGACTCGCGATCGCTCCGGCGGCGGCGCAAGACAGCAGCCAGGGCAAGATCAAGATCGGCGTGCTGGTGACGACCTCGGGCCCGGCGGCTGCGCTCGGTCAACAGGTGCGCGACGGCTTTGCACTCGCCATCAAGGACCTAGGCGGCAAGATGGCGGGCCGCGACATCGAGGTCATCAACGCCGACGACGAGCTGAAGCCGGATGCCGCGGTAACGAAGGTGCGTGGCCTGCTCGAGCGCGACAAGGTCGACTTCGTGGTCGGCCCGATCTTCTCCAACATCCTGCTGGCGATCCATCGCCCGGTCACCGACAGCAAGACCTTCCTGATCAGCCCGAATGCCGGCCCATCGAGCTATGCCGGCAAGGAGTGCAATCCGTTCTTCTATGTGACGTCGTATCAGAATGACCAGGTGCACGAGGTTCTCGGCAAGGTCGCGCAGGATCGCGGCTACAAGCGCGTCTATCTGCTGGTGCCGAACTATCAGGCCGGCCGCGACTCCGTGGCCGGTTTCAAGCTCGACTACAAGGGTGAGATCGTCGAGGAATCCTACACGCCGCTGAACACGCTGGATTTCCAGCCCGAACTCTCCAAGATTGCCTCGCTGAAGCCGGATGCACTGTTCACCTTTATGCCGGGTGGCATGGGCGTGAACCTGGTCAAGCAATACAAGCAGGCCGGCGCCACCGTGCCCGTGCTCTCCGCCTTCACGGTCGACGAATCCACCCTGCCCGCCCAGCAGGACGCCGCAGTCGGCATGTTCGGCGGCGCGAACTGGGCGCCTGATCTCGACAATCCGCAGAGCAAGAAGTTCGTTGCGGCCTATGAGGCGGCCTATAACGGCGTGCCCGGCACCTATGCCATGCAGGCCTATGACGCTGCGATGCTGATCGACAGCGCGGTCAAGGCGGTGAAGGGCAACCTCTCCAACAAGGAGGCGGTCGCGGCCGCGCTGAAGAAGGCCGACTTCACCTCGCTGCGCGGTAACTTCAAATTCAACAACAACGGCTATCCGATCCAGGATTTCTACCTCACCAAGGTGGCGAAGCGTCCGGACGGCAAATTCCAGACCGAGATCGTCGAAAAGGTGTTCTCGAACTACGGCGACCGCTACGCCAAGGACTGCGCGGCCAAGTAAATCGCAGGAGCATGCATGACCATGAAAGACGAGATCGCCGGCATCACCCGCGCCAACGAGGGGATCCAGGGTATCTCCTGGAGCATCCTCGGCCAGACTTACGTGCCGAAGAGCCGCTCCGAGCATTCATTCTCCTGGCATGCGACCTTCCCGCCCGGCACCTTCGTTCCGCCGCATATCCATCCCGATCAGGACGAGTACCTCTACATCCTCGAGGGCAAGCTCGATTTCATGCTCGACGGCGCCGACGAGTCCGCAACGCCTGGTGATCTCGTGCGCCTGCCGATGGGTAAGCCGCACGGCATCTTCAACAAGTCGCAGCAGCCGGCCAAGACGCTGTTCTGGGTGTCGCCGACGAAGCGGCTCTACGACCTGTTCTGGGCGATCCACAACATGAGGGAGCAGAATCCGGATGACGTGGTGCGGCTCGCCGCCGAATACAACATCCACTTCCTGCCGCCGCCTCCGGCGGCGTAGCATCCGTCCCCCACTCTCTCCCCTCATCCTGAGGAGCGCGGAACGCGCGTCTCGAAGGATGAGGCCCCCAGTGGGGCCACATGGTTCGAGACGGCGCTTGTGCGCCTCCTCACCATGAGGGGCAATGGTCTCGACTCGGGTCGGACGTATCCTCCTTTTCAGCAGCGACTCCTATTGCCGCGCCACCACGCGCGCGGCGAAGCCGGCCTTCGCGGCATAGCCGCGCACGATCGCTTCGCGCGCCTCATAGCTGAGGATGGTGTCGACGTCGGTGAAGCCCTGCGGCGCAAGCTGTTCGACCGCGTCGATCACGCCCTCCGGCCCGCCGCGGCGGTTGGAGGCGACGACATCGGCGGTCATCGGCAGGCGCTGCCGCTCATAGGCGACCAGCGCCTGGCGCGGATGCTCCGCCCGCGCCAGCGTGTCGGCGAGGCAGCGCGCATCGAGGATGGCCTGCGACGCGCCGTTCGAGCCGACCGGATACATCGGATGCGCGGCATCGCCGAGCAGCGTGACCCGGCCGCTGGACCAATAGGGCAGCGGATCGCGGTCGCAGCACGGATACTCCCAGAACTCCGGCGTCGCGTTGATCAAGCCGGTGAAATCGACCTGCGGGATCGTGAAGCTCGTGACATAGGGCATCATCTCCTCGCGCCGGCCGAGGTTGGACCAGCCCTCGCGGCGCGGCGGCGGCGAGGAGCCGTCGCCGATCCGCACCAGTACCGCCCAGTTGGTCAGCCGGCTTGCCGGGCTCGAGCCCGGCGCGATCGGATAGATCACGGCCTTGGCGTTCAACCCGCCGGCGATGATCATCGAGCGTCCGGTCAGGAAGGCTGGCCAATCGGTGGCGCCCCGCCACAGCATGAGGCCGTTCCAGCAGGGGCCGCCTTCACCCGGAAACAGCGTCTCCCGTACCTTGGAATGAATGCCGTCGGCGCCGATCAGGATGTCGCCGCGCGCGGTGTGGACATGGCAGCCAGTACGATCGAAGAAGTGGGCCGAGACGCCGCCTTCATCCTGCGTGAACGAACCGAGCCGGCACCCGGTGTGGATCGCATCCGCACCGAGGCGTTCGATCACCGCCTGATGGATCACGCCCTGCAGCCGGCCGCGATGGATCGAGAATTGCGGCACGTCGTGGCCGGCATCGAGCCCGCGCTTCTCGTGCCAGACCTGCTGGCCATGCCGCGTCAGATAGAACAGCTCAAAGGTGCGGATCGCAACCTCGTCGAGTCGATCCAGCAGGCCGAGCCCGGCCAGCTCGCGGATCGCATGCGGCAGCGTGTTGATGCCGACGCCGAGCTCGCGGATGGTGTCAGACTGTTCGTAGAGCTCGCATTGGATGCCGCGTGAACGCAGCATCAGCGCGGTGGTGAGGCCTCCAATTCCGCCTCCGACGATTATCGCCTTCATCGTCCCTTACTCCACTCGAACACAGGACGTCTTACATTTGTCCTCAGGGTCGCACGCCGCACTATCCAGCCGCAAGCGGCTTTGTTGCCTCAACCTCTGACCCGCTGGCGCTGTTTTGGCTTAGGATTAACATTGTCGCAGCACGCTATCCCCGTCATGCTGAGGAGGCCGCGGAGCGGCCGTCTCGAAGCACAACGGCCACCGGTCGGGCCGCTCACCCTTCGAGACGCGCGTCCCGCACTCCTTCAGGGTGACCGGGTTGGCTCGATCGTGCGTCCTTTAATCCGGCACCACTGCGATTGCCTGGATTTCCACCTTGGCGCGGTCCTCGATCAGGCCGGCGACCTGGATCGCCGTCATCGCCGGAAAGCGCCGGCCCATGACGTCGCGATAGACCACGCCGATCTCCTTCAGCCGCGCGGAATACTCCTTGCGGTCGAGCAGGAACCAGGTCATCGACACAATGTGCTCCGGCCCGGCCCCGCCGGCGGCGGCGATTGCGACGATATTGCGCAAGGTCTGGCCGATCTGCGCGACCAGGTCGTCGCTCTCGAACACGCATTGCCCGTTCCAGCCGATCTGGCCGGCGATGAAGATCTGTTTGCCGCGCGCGGCCATGCCATTGGCGTAGCCGACCGGCTTTGCCCATCCGTCCGGTTGCAGGATCTCGCTCATCTCAATTGCCCTCGAAGGCCGGCTTCTGCTTGGCGGCGAATGCGTCGAAGGCGCGGCGGAAGTCGCCGGTCACCATGCAGATCGCCTGCGCTTGCGCTTCCGACTCGATCATCTCGTCGACGCCCATCGCCCATTCCTGGTTGAACATGGTCTTGGTCACGCCATGCGCGAACCACGGCCCATCCGCGAGCGAGCGCGCCAGCTCGTGCGCGGCGGCGGAAAGCTCGGCGGCCGGCACCAGACGGTTGTGGAAGCCCCAGGCGAGTCCCTCTTCCGCGCTCATCGCGCGTCCCGTGTAGAGCAGATCGGCGGCGCGGCCCTGCCCGATCACGCGCGGCAGCAGTCCGCAGGCGCCCATATCGGCGCCGGCGAGGCCGACCCGGGTGAACAGGAACGCGGTCTTGGCCTGCGGCGTCGTCAGGCGGAGGTCGGAGGCGAGCGCCAGCATCGCACCGGCGCCCGCGCAGATGCCGTCGATTGCAGCAACGACGATTTGTGGGCATTTGCGCATCGCCCGCACCACCTCGCCGGTCATCCGCGTGAAGGCGAGCAAATCCGGCATCGCCATTCGCGTCAGCGGCTCGATGATCTCGAACACGTCGCCGCCGGAGCAGAAATTGCCTTCGGCCCCCGTCAGCACAATCGCGCGCACGTCGGAGGCATATTTGAGATCGGTGAAGAGGTCGCGCAGCTCCTCGTAGGACTCGAACGTCAGCGGATTCTTCTTGTCGGGGCGGTTCAGCGTAATCGTCGCGACGCGGCCGGTCGCATCCGTCGACCAGCGGAAGTGCTTCGCCGGGTAATCCTTGAACGGACGGAGCTTTGCTTTCATCTCGGACATGACGTGTTCCTTTTACCCGGTAAGGACTTCGCCGCCGGCCACCGCGACGGCTTGTCCGTTGATCGACGATGCACCTTCGGAGGCGAGCCAGAGAATGGCATCGGCCACCTCCTCCGGCGTCACCAGCCGCTGCATTGGGTTAACCTTCGCCAGCGCCGCGCGCGCCTCCCGCTCGCTGCGCCCGGTCTTGGCGACGATGTTGGCGGCGGCATCCGCCACCAACGGCGTGTCCGTATAGCCAGGGCAGACCGCGTTCACGGTGACGCCGCGCCGCGCATACTCCAGCGCCAAAGCACGCGTCAGGCCGACGACGCCGTGCTTGGCGGCGACATAGGCCGAGACATAGGCGTAACCGGTGAGGCCGGCGGTCGAGGCGACGTTGATCACGCGCCCGCGCCCGCGCTGCGCCATGCCAGGCAGCACAGCGTGCGTCACCAGGAACACGCTGGAGAGATTACTCGCCAGCATGTCCGACCATAGCGCCGTATCGGTCTTGTCGAACGGCGCGCTGGAGGCCCTGCCGGCGTTGTTGACGAGGATGTCGATCGGCCCCGCCTCGGCTTCGATCTGCGCGACACCTTTGGTCACGGCGGCCGCGTCGGTGACATCGATCGCAACGACCGCGCCGGCACGATCGCCGAGCAAGGCCGCGGTCGCCTTCAGCGCCTCCATCCGGCGTCCGGCGACGCTGACGCGCACGCCGGCCTTGGCGAGCGCTATTGCCGTGGCGGCGCCGATGCCGGAACCGGCGCCGGTGATAAACGCGTGGGCGTTGGGCCAGACCCGCGTCATGCTTTCGCTCCCGCGGCCGCGCGTTCGAGATTGGCCTCATATTGCGACCTGCCCGACAGATACTGCTTCGGCCAGGGAACCGACTTCACCCCGATCTTCGCGGCCTCGTGCAACGTCCAGGCCGGATCGGCCAGATGCGGCCGCGCGATGGCGCAGAGATCGGCGCGGCCGGCGGCGATGATCGAGTTGGCGTGGTCGGCTTCCGAGATCGCGCCGACCGCAATGGTGGCGATACCGACCTCGTTGCGGATCTTGTCGGCGAACGGCGTCTGGTAAAGCCGGCCGTAGACCGGATGGTCGTCAGCCCAGACCTGGCCCGACGAGCAATCGATCAGGTCCGCGCCTGCGTCCTTGAACAGCTTTGCGAATTCCAGCGCATCCTCCGGCGTGTTGCCACCCTCGGCCCAGTCGTGACAAGACAGTCGGACCGACATCGGCTTGTCCTCGGGCCACACGTCGCGGATGGCGCGGAACACCTCGAGCGGATAACGCGCGCGATTTGCGATCGATCCGCCATATGCGTCGGTACGGCGATTGGTCAGCGGCGACAGGAAGCTCGACAGCAGATAGCCGTGGGCGCAGTGCAGCTCCAGGATATCGAAGCCGACCTTGGCGGCACGTCTGGCGGCGGCGACGAATTGTTCGCGCACCTCGTCCATCTCGACACGCGTCATCGGCTCGGGCACCTGGCCGTCGGGCAGATAGGGAACTGACGAGGCCGACACCACCGGCCAGTTGTGATCGGGCAGCGGCTCGTCCATCCCTTCCCACGCGACGCGGGTCGAGCCCTTGCGGCCGGCATGGCCGAGCTGGATGCCGATCTTGGCTTGCGAATTGCGGTGCACGAAATCAACAATGCGCTTGTAGGCTAGCGCCTGCGCGTCGTTCCACAGCCCGCAGCATCCGGGCGTGATCCGCGCCTCCGGCGAGACGCAGGTCATCTCGGTGAACATGAGGCCGGCGCCGCCGAGCGCGCGGGAGCCGAAATGCACCAGATGGAAGTCGTTGGGCACGCCCTCTTCCGCCGAGTACATCGCCATCGGCGAGACGATGATGCGATTGCTGAGCGACAGCCCGCGGATGCGGAACGGCGTCAGCATCGGCGGCGTGACGCGGTCGTTGGTCGCGGGTAGTCCGCTGCGCTCGGCGAACCAGCGCTCATAGCCTTCGAGCCATACCTTGTCGCGCAGGCGCAGATTCTCGTGGCTGATGCGCTGCGAGCGGGTCAGCAGCGAATACATAAACTGCTCCGGCTCCAGCGTGTCGGCATAGCGCGAGCCGACCACCTCGAACCATTCCATCGCGTTGCGTGCGGCGTTCTGGATCCGCGCCACGTCGACCCGGCGCAGTGCCTCATAGCCAGCCAGCACCGCGGGAATGTTCTCCTTCACAGCGCCGTGTGTCTTGAACTGGTTGGTCAGCTCGATCGCATCCTCCAGCGCGAGCTTGGTGCCCGAGCCGATCGCGAAATGCGCAGTGTGCGCGGCATCGCCCATCAGCACGACATGGCTGTTGCCGTTGAAGCCGGTCCACTTGCCGCAGATCAGCCGCGGGAACGACAGCCAGGCTGAGCCGCGCAAATGGCGTGCGTTGGAGATCAGGTGATGCCCCTCGAGGATTTCGGCGAACACGTTCTCGCAGAATGCGATCGAGGCATCCTGGTCCATCTTGTCGAGGCCGTGGGCGAGATACGCCTCCTCGGTGGTCTCGACGATGAAGGTCGCCGCGCCCTCCTCGAATTTGTAGATATGCGCCTGGAACCAGCCATGCTCGGTCTTGCGAAAGTCGAAGGTGAAGGCGTCGAACGGCCTGTTGGTGCCGAGCCAGATATAGCGGTTCGGCCGCATCAGCATGTCCGGCTGGAAGGTCTCGGCATACTTGGTGCGGATCTTCGAGTTCACGCCGTCGCAGGCGACGATCAGATCGGCGTCGGGGAACTCGAGATCGGAATTGACCTCGCGCTCGAAGATCAGTTCGACGCCGAGTCGCTCGGCCCGCGCCTGCAGGATGTTGAGCAGGTGCTTGCGCCCGATGCCGACGAAGCCGTGGCCTGTCGTCCGCATGCGCCGGCCCTTGATCAGGACCTCGATGTCATCCCAGTGATTGAAGGCCTGCTCGATCGTGTCAGCGGTGACCGGATCCCACTTGCGCATGTTGTCCATGGTGGCGTCGGAGAACACCACGCCGAATCCGAACGTGTCGTAGGGCCGGTTGCGCTCGACCACGGAAATGACGTGCGCGGGATCCAGCATCTTCATCAGGATGCCGAAATACAGCCCGGCCGGCCCGCCTCCAATGCAAACGATCCGCATGGCGATCTCCCGTTGGCTTCGGCGGGCCGGGGCAACGTCTTCCGGCGAGCCGAAGTCGGATATTATTTTATACTTAAAATAATTGTCAAGGGCGGTTGCCGCCACGCTCGCCGCTTGTCGTCACCCGCGAAGGCGGGCGACCCAGTATTCCGGAGAACCGGTGTTGGGCCGAGAGGCCACGGCGTACTGGATGCCCGCCTGCGCGGGCATGACAATGGAGAAGTGTTGAGTCGAGATGCGGTGGAGGCCGGGTTCGCTGCTCCGCCCCCGGAATGACGTCCTCAATGCACCGCGGCGTACAGGATCTTGTCCTGGGTCGCCTCGGCGGCGTCGAATTCGGCGACGATGCGGCCGGTGCGCGCGACCAGAATGCGGTCGGAAACAGCGAGGATCTCCGGCAGGTACGACGAGATCACAACCACCGCCTTGCCCTCGTCGGCGAGACGGCGGATTTCGCTGTGAATATGCGGAATGGTACCGACGTCGACGCCGCGGGTCGGTTCGTCGAAGATGATGATCGAGGGGTCCTGCACCAGCGTCTTCGCCAGCACCACCTTCTGCTGGTTGCCGCCGGACAATTCGATGATCTTCGCCTTCCGTTGCAGGGCGCTGATCTTCAACCGCTCGACCCAGTAGTTGGCAAGCCTGCCGCGGCGGGCGCGCGACAGCAGGAAGCTCCAGCCCTTGCGGGTGGCGAGGCCGCCGATATAGACGTTGTCGTCGACCACCATGGTCTCGAAGAAGCCGTTGGCCTTGCGGTCCTCGGTGATGTAGGCGATGCCGTCATTGATCGCCTGCCGCGGCACGCGATAGCGGATCGGTTTGCCGCGCAGCCGGATCGTGCCGCCATTGACGAGGTTGCGCTTCAGCGCGCCGTAGATGATCTTGGCGATCTCGGTGCGGCCCGAGCCGATCAGGCCGGCAATGCCGACCACCTCGCCGGCATAGACCGAGAACGACATGTTCTTGACCGCCATCCCCATCGTGACGTTCTCGACCGTCAGCACCTTCTCGCGCCGCTGATGGGTCTTTTCCTTGCGGCCGTAGACGGCCTGCGCCACCTCGCGGCCCACCATGTGCTGCACCAAGGCATCGCGCGTAAGCTGCTTTGCGGGTGCTGTTATCACCAGCTTGCCGTCGCGCAGCACGGTGATGCGGTCGGCGATCTGCAGGGATTCTTCCAGCGCGTGCGAGATGTAGATGATCGAGACGCCGCGCCCGCGCAGATCGCGTACCAGATGGAAGAAGTGGACGATCTCCTCCGGCGTCAGGCTTGCGGTCGGCTCGTCGAAGATGATGATCCGCGCCTTGTTGTAGATCGCGCGCGCGATCTCGACCATCTGCTTCTTGGCGGTGCCGAGCAGCGCGACCGGTGTCGCCGGGTCGACATGGAAGTTGAGCGACTGCAGGAGTTGCTGGGCCTGGATGTTCAGGGTGCGGAAGCGCGTCAGCAGCTTTTCGTTGCCGAGCTCGATGTTCTGCGCCGCGGTCATGGTCGGCACCAGGCTGGTTTCCTGATAGACCATGCAGATGCCGTCATTGAGCGCATCGCGCGGCTGTTCGAAATCGACCAGCTTGCCGTCGAGTAGATAATCGCCCGAAGTGAGTTGGATCGCGCCCGCGATCGCCTTGCACAGCGTCGACTTGCCGGCGCCGTTCTCGCCGACCAGCGCATGCACCTCGCCGGGATAGAGATCGAAGTTGACGCCCTCGATGGCGTGGACGCCGCCATAGATCTTGGATCCGTTGCTGATCCGCAGCACCGGCTCGCGGGCCGCAGTCCGGGTCTCAGTCACCGCCTGCATCACGCCGTCGTTCATCGCAGGTCTCCCGTGTAGAGCAGCAGGCGTCCGGCGCCGCGCGCCGCGATCACGATGCCGCTGGCCGTCGCGCAGGCGGCGGTGATGCCATGGAAGCGGCCGCCGGCGCGGCTGTGCAGGCTGTCCGACGCATCGCCATCGGCGTCGAGATGCACCAGCAGGCCATAGGAGCGCGGCGGCGCCCATGGCTTCTGGATGCCGAGCGCCTTGACGCCGCCGATCTGCATAGGCTCCAGGCAGTCGCTGCCGCCGACCAGCGCCGGCGCCACCCAGTAATCCGGCGGCATCGTCGCCATCATCTCCTCGCGGAAGTCGTCTTCCTTGAGCACGAACTCGATCAGATGCGTGCGACGCGCGAAGATGCCGAGCAGGAAGCCGCCATGACCATCCGAATGCAACCGCGCCGGATAGCCCGGCATGTTGCCAGCGACGATCTCGCGCGGACCGAGGCCGTTGCCGCCGAGCGCAAACCGGCTCAGCCGATGCGCCCAGCTCTCGGTGAGCCACAGGCTATTGCCGTCGGCGGAGACTGCAATGCCATAAGGATAAGGCAGGTCGCGCAGCAGCACTTGCGGATTGTCCAAGCCGGCGCCGCAGGTGACGAGCCGACCGCCTGCGCGCTTCTCCATCAGGTCGTGGCGCCACTGATCGGGGCGCCGGCCGGTGCTGCCTTCGACCATATAGATGCGGCCATCCGGCGCCGCGGTGACCGACAACAGTCCCGCGAGCGGGCTGCCATCGGCGGCCTCCAGCCAGCGTGGAACGGGTTTCGCAGGGTCGATCGCGGCGAGGCCCCTGCCCGCCACGCAGACGAGCAAGCAACCGTCCGGGTGCAGCGCGAGCCCACCGGCGTCGTCCTCGAACTCGGCGACGACCGTGCGTGCCGAGAAATCATCGCCGGCGAGTTTCAATACACGCCGTCCGGCGCAGACATAGACCGCGCCGTCGCCGGCGGCGATAACGTCGTCGACGCCGGGCAGCGGTTCGCCGATCGCAACCGCGGTGTCGAGCCGGTCGTTGGGGCTGAGCGCGCCGTCGAGCGGCGGGATCGCGTTCTGACCGCCGTCGCGATCGATCACGCTTCTGATGTCGCGCAACAGATGATCGAACAGTCCCATTATGTGGTCACCCTGCTCTTGCTGCCCCAATAGGCGTCGTAGCCGGTCCAGCTTTCATCGACGCCGTCGAGCTTGATGCGGCCGATCCGGTTGTTCTCGAGCCCGCCGAGATAGAGATAGCCCCTGTGCTCGCGCATCGAGGTCAGGGTCGAATGCGAGATGCCGGTCGGATCCCACCAGGATTCCAGCGCCTCGCCCTGCTCGTTGAACTTCAGCACGCAGCCATGGTTGAGCGCGGGCGCCAGCCACTCGTCGGTCGGCACCTGCTTGACCATGCGCAGCCGGAAGCCGGGCTTGCGCGCGGCAAGATCGAAGGTCGGCGTGCGGATGCCAACCAGCGCCAGCCAGTAGGTGCCGTCGGAGGCGCGGTTGATGTTGTCGGGGTTGCCCGGCAGTTCATCGATCAGGATCTCGGTGCGGCCCTTCTTCGGTCCGTCGATCCAGTGGCGGAACACTTTGCACAGCGAGGTGCTCGCAATCAGGATCGACTTGCCGTCGTGGGAGACGCAGATCCCGTTCGGGAAGTAGAAGTGGTTGATCACCGTGCGCGTGGACTTAGTTGCGGGATCGTAGCACACCACACGGCCGTTCGGCCGACCCTCGAGGATGTCGAGGGTGTTGGTCGTCATCTCGTAGCGGGTGGTACAGTCGCTGAAATAGATCTTGCCGTCAGGTGCGATGTCGAGGTCGTCGGCCATGCGCAGGCGGGAATCGTCGTTCAGCTTGTACCAGGTGCGGTTGGTCTCGTCGGTGACCTTGAAGACGCGGCCGTCGGGCGCGACCCCGTAGACGCCCATGCCGGCGACCGCGACGATCAGGTTTTCGTCGCGATCGAACTGCATGCCGAGCGGCCGGCCGCCGATATGGGCGAACACCTCGCGCGTTTCGAAATTCGGCCCGGAGAAGCGGATCACGTTGCCGTCGCGGGTCGAGCCGTAGACCCGGCCCTGGCGGTCGAGGATGACATCCTCCGGACCTTCGACCTGATCGAGGCCGATCGCCTGCGCCTGGATCAGCCGGTCGTTCTGCGCGTAGGGCGACACGGCGCCCGGCTGTACCGACGGCGCCGAGGCCAGCGGCACGAAGGCCGGGTTGACGTAGATCTTCTGGATCGCCTTGCCGCGGTTCTTCGACCATTTGACGTCGATGCCGACGGCGGCGAGCAGGATCATGCCTGTCACCGCGGAGGTGACGTAACCGGGGATACCCATGCGCACGAGGCCGTTGATCAACAGGAAGATGATCAGCGCGCCGATCATCGCCCGCCACACCGTGCCCTTGCCGCCGGCGAGCGAAACGCCGCCGAGCACGACCGCGGTGAGCGCCTGGAACTCCCAGCCGACCCCGGTGGTGGAATCCGTCGAGGCCTGCCGCGCGGCGTAGAAGATGCCGCTCGCCGCGCACAGCGTGCCCGACAGCACATAGGTCATGAACAACATCAGGCGAACGCGGATGCCGGCATGGCGCGCCGCCTTGCGGCTGGCGCCGATCGCGGTGAGATGCCAGCCATAGCGCGAGCGCGACAGGAAGATGTGGCAGATCAAGAGCACCACGAATAGCGTCGCCGCATTGACGGGAATCCCGAGCACGCTACCGCCGCCGATGAAATCCCAGGCGTCGCTGTCGACCGAGTTGGTGGCGAACACCTGCGCATAGGAGGTGTTGAGCAGGTTGACCGACGCGCGCAGGATGATCAGCGTCACCAGCGTGGTTAGGAACGGCCGCGTCTTCAGGAAGCCGATCAGGAAACCGTTGATGCTGCCGAGCAGCGCGCCAACCACCAGCGTCGCCGGCACCGCGAGGCCAACCGGCCACTCGCGCACCAGCAGGAAATACAGCGCCGCGAAATTGCACAGCGCGAAGATCGCGCCGACCGAGAGATCGATGCCGCCGGTGACGAGGCAGAAGCCCATCGCCAGCGCAACGAAGCCGAATTCGGCGAACAGCCGCAGCAGCGACACCGAGTTCTGCACCGAGGCGTAGTCGGGAATCGTCAGCGCGAAATAGGCCCACAGCCCGATCATCACGGTGAAGGGAACGACCGGCTCGAACCATTGCTTGAGCAGCAGCTCCGAGAGCAGGAGCCGGGGTGAAAACCGCCGCACCGATGCGGCCAAGGAATCGACAGCCATCGACATCGCCAAAAGCACTCCCTCGATCCGGCTTCCGTGTCCCGGATCATGCTCGTTGATACGGCCGGCGCGGGAATGCCCCCCGCGCCGGCCGCCCGCGCCCTTGTTAGTTCTTCTTGGGTAGCGCGAAGCAGTTGGCGCCCGAGGCGTTCGACTTATCGAGCCAGATCGGCCGCGTATAATAGGCAAGGTTGCGGGTGCCGGGCTTCTCGCCGGACATCAGCAGGGTTTCGGCTGCAAACATCAGGTCGTGGCCCTGCTCGGTCGCCTTGTAGCTCAGGAACTTGGCGAAATTACCCGAATTGACCTGATCGCAATCGAGCTGCGAGCCCTCGCCCGAGGCGAACACCTTCACGTCGTTGATCTTGCCGGCATTGCGGATCGCCTGGGCCGCGCCCGACTCCATGATGCCCCAGAAGCCGATCGAGGCGCAGAGATCGGGATGCTGCTGGATCACGGTGGCGGTGATGTTGAGCGCGGTGTTGGCATCCCAGTTCGCGGCCTGGTTCGACACCACCTTGATATTCGGATCCTTGTTCAGCACGTCCATGATCGCACCGACCTGGTCGACACTGGCGGCCGCCGTCAGCTCACCTTGCACGATCTGCACCTTGCCCGACTTGCCCGAACCGGTGCCGCAGGCCTTGACCGTTTCGTTGGCGAGCATCCTGCCGATCTCGCGCCAGTCGACGCCGACAAAGGCGCCGGACTTGTAGTTGGAGGCCATGTTGACCTGAATCACATGCGTGCCCTGGCTCTCGGCGCGCTTCAGGTCCTTCATCAGGAGCGTCACGCTCGGGTTTTGCACGATCAGGACGTCGGGCTTCTGGTCGACCAGCGCGGTCAGCGCCTGCTGCATCGCCGACGGATTGTTGTTGGGATCGCGGACGATGTATTTCATGCCGCGCCATTCGGCCTCTTCCTGCACCACCCGGCCCCATTCGTCTGATAACGGGACGCCGAGCGCGATCGGCAAATACGCGATCGTCTTGCCCTGCAGCGCCTTGTCGTAGGAGGCGCGCAGCTCGCGCCCGGCCTTGGTGCCTTCCTCCTGCGCACTGGCCACCAACGGCAACGCGGCCAGCGTCGCCCCGGCGAGCAGCATCGTCCAGAACTTCGTCGTCTTCATCGTCTCCTCCACACAGATATTCTTTTGATTGCTTGTCTGATTGTTGTCATGGCGGCGCCCCGCAGCCTGCGTCAGTCGCCCTGCCGCGCGGTCTCCTCATCACGCGGGTGCAGCCAGTTATCGAGCACGATCGCGGCCAGCAGCACCACGCCCTTGATGATGTTCTGCACCTCGCTGTTGACGTCCATGATGGTGAAGGCGTTGAGCAGCGTGCCGATCAGGATGCAGCCGACCACGACGCTGAACACGCTGCCGCGGCCGCCGACCAGACTGATGCCGCCGATCACCACGACGAGCACGACGTCGAAGATCATGGTGCCCTGCGTGATCGCCATCTGCATGCTGCCGGTGGTGCCGACCCAGACCAGGCCTGCAATCCAGGCGAGTAATGCAACCAGCACGTGCTCCAGCACGATCAGCGGCCGCAGCGCGACGCCGGTGAGCCGCGCGGCCTCCGGATTGTCGCCCTGCGCATAGATGAAGCGACCGATCGAGGTGCGCGACAGGAACAGGTGCATCGCGATCGCGGCGACGGCGAACACCAGGATTGGAAGCGGGACGCCGAACAGCCGGCCGGCACCGAGATACATCAGCCCCGGCGCATCCTTCGGGGCATAGACCACCCAGGCCGGCGCGATCCAGAATGCGAGGCCATAGATCACGAAGCCGGCGGCCAACGTCACGAACAGCGCCGGCGCCTCGACGAAGGCGACCATCACGCCGTTGACGACACCGATCAGCACCGCGATCGCCAGCGCCAGCAACACCGCCGTGGACACCGGCATGCCGTTCTGCATCTCGATCAGCGCGATCGCCCAGGAGCCCGCCATGATCGCGACCTCGGACAGATCGATGCCGCGGCTGATCACGATCAGCCCCATGCCGAGCCCGAGCACGCCGAGGATGGAAATGCTGCGCAACAAATTCAGCAGATTGGAAACGGTGGCAAAACCGTTCAGCGTCAGGCCGAACACGATCACCAGCGCGATCGTGATCAGGAGCACGATCTGCTCCTGGCTCGGCTTGACGAAGATCGAGCCCGAGCGGGATGGCGCCGCCGGGACAGCGACGCCGCGCGATGGCGATTGCACGCTCATCGTTTCCTCCAGGTATTATTTTGCTTGAGACTTTAAGAGCGCCGCTTAGTATTCGTCAAATGCATTCGACGGATAGGGATTGATCAAATCCATGCATGTGCGCGACATCGATCTGAACCTGTTCGTCGTGTTCGATGCGATCTATTCCGAGGGCGGCGTCAGCCGCGCCTGCTTCCGTCTCAATCTGACCCAGCCCGCGGTGAGCCATGCGCTGGGCCGCTTGCGCGCGATGTTCAACGATCCGCTGTTCGTGCGTCGCCATCACGTGATGACGCCGACGCCGCTGGCGCGTCAGATCATCACCACCGTGCGCCAGGCGCTGAACGGGCTGGAGACGACGCTGACCCACACCAATCGCTTCGATCCGGCGAAGACGCCGAAGCGGTTCGTGATCGGGTTGCGCAACAATCTCGAGGCGCCGATGCTGAGTGCACTGGTGAATCGGATCAGCGCGGTCGCGCCGCTGGTCGAGATCGCGACCGTGCGCTGCGAGCGCAACAATCTGGAGCGCGAGCTTGCCGCCGGCACGCTCGATGTCGCGATCGATACGCTGCTGCCGCAATCGGCGGAGGTGCGACGCGAGCAGATCCTGACCGAGCATATCGCGGTGTTCGCCCGCCGCGACCATCCCGACCTCCGCTCGCGGCTCGACAAGAAGACCTATCTGCGCCTGGAGCATGTCTGCGTGACGTCGCGGCGCAGCGGGTTGTCGTTCGAGGATTTCCAGTTCCAGCGGCTCGGCATCAAGCGCACCGTGCGCCTGCAATGCCAGAATTTCGCGACCGCCTGTCACGTCGTCAGTCGCAGCAACATGCTGCTGACGGCATCCGAAAGCGCGGCCTCGGTGCTGGAGCAGCCGGGGCTGTTGCAATGCTTCCCCTGCCCGTTCCCGATCAGCCCGCACGTCAATTATCTCTACTGGCACGCCACCGCCGAAGGCGACACCACCAATCAATGGCTGCGCGAGCAGCTAAAGGCCGCGGCGAAATTGCTGGCGGGCAGTCAGTTCGGTCGAAAGAACGGGCGGGCCGCGAAGGCCAAACCGAAAGCGGGATATCCGGCGCCGACCAGCATCGCCGCCGAATAGTCGCGACGCCCCACCTCGCAAGGTGACTTTGCTCAGATCGAGCAGCGGGAGAGGTGAAGCGGCCGCGCGGACAGACCAATCCCCGCCGCCCGCTGGCTGAATAAATCACCTCCGGCGGCGACCGAAGACCGAGATCAAATACCGGGGTTCAGCCATGCGGTTCCGTGCTTGAATCGGCTGACACGGACGGGCATAAGGACGCGTCTCCCTTAAAAAATGCCCTCAGCCCAAGGATTTGACATGCCCGCCTATCGCTCCCGCACAACCACCCACGGCCGCAACATGGCGGGTGCGCGCGGCCTCTGGCGCGCCACGGGCATGAAGAACGAGGATTTCGGCAAGCCGATCATCGCGGTGGTCAATTCCTTCACGCAATTTGTGCCCGGCCATGTGCATCTGCAGAATCTCGGCCAGCTCGTCGCCCGCGAAATCGAGAAGGCTGGCGGCGTCGCCAAGGAATTCAACACCATCGCGGTCGACGACGGCATCGCGATGGGCCATGACGGGATGCTCTACAGCCTGCCCTCGCGCGAACTGATCGCCGACAGCGTCGAATATATGGTCAATGCGCACTGCGCCGACGCGATGGTCTGCATCTCCAACTGCGACAAGATCACCCCCGGCATGCTGATGGCGACGCTACGTCTCAACATCCCGACCGTGTTCGTCTCGGGCGGACCGATGGAGTCCGGCAAGATCGTGCTCAAGGGCAAGAAGCGCGCGGTCGACCTGATCGATGCCATGGTGGCTGCGGCCGATTCCAACGTGACAGACGAAGAGGTCGCGGTGGTCGAACGCTCGGCCTGCCCGACCTGTGGCTCCTGCTCCGGCATGTTCACGGCGAACTCGATGAACTGCCTGACCGAGGCGCTGGGCCTGGCGCTGCCTGGCAACGGCTCGGTGCTGGCGACCCATGCCGACCGCAAGAGCCTGTTCGTCGAGGCCGGACATTTGATCGTCGACCTCGCCCGCCGCTACTACGAGCAGGACGATGCCAAGGTGCTGCCGCGCTCGATCGCGAGCTTCAAGTCGTTCGAGAACGCGATGACGCTCGACATCGCGATGGGCGGCTCGACCAACACCGTGCTGCATCTGCTCGCCGCTGCCCGCGAGGGAGAGGTGCCGTTCACGATGGCCGACATCGACCGGCTCTCACGCAAGGTTCCTGTGCTCTGCAAGGTCGCGCCCTCGGTGCAGGACGTGCACATGGAGGACGTGCATCATGCCGGCGGCATCATGGCGATCCTCGGCGAACTCGACCGCGCCAAGCTGATCACGACCGACGGACCGACCGTGCACAGCCCGACCCTGGATGAGGCGCTCAACCGCTGGGACGTGGTGCGCACCACGAGCGAGAAGGTACGCAACTTCTACCGCGCCGCGCCGGGCGGCGTGCCGACCCAGGAAGCCTTCAGCCAGGATCGGCGCTTCGACGAGGTCGATCTCGACCGTGCCAAGGGCTGCATCCGCAACGCGGCGCACGCGTATTCCAAGGACGGCGGCCTCGCCGTGCTGTTCGGCAACCTCGCCGAAGACGGCTGCATCGTGAAGACCGCCGGCGTCGACGAGAGCATTCTGAAGTTCTCCGGCCCCGCCCGCATCTTCGAGAGCCAGGACGCGGCGGTCGAAGGCATTCTGGGCAACAAGGTGAAGGCCGGCGACGTCGTGCTGATCCGCTATGAGGGTCCGCGCGGCGGCCCCGGCATGCAGGAGATGCTCTATCCGACCAGCTATCTGAAGTCGAAGGGGCTCGGCAAGGCCTGCGCGCTGATCACCGACGGCCGCTTCTCGGGCGGATCGTCGGGCCTGTCGATCGGCCATGTCTCGCCTGAAGCGGCCGAAGGGGGCCTGATCGGTCTCGTCGAGGAAGGCGACATCATCGAGTTCGACATCCCGGGCCGCAAGGTCCATCTCGCGGTGGACGATGCCGAGCTGAAGCGCCGCCGCGCCGCGATGGTCGCGAAGGGCAAGGCCGCGTGGAAGCCGGCCGCGCCGCGCAAGCGCGCGGTCTCGACTGCATTGAAGGCCTACGCCGCGTTCGCAAGCAGCGCCGCGAAGGGCGCGGTTCGCATCGTGCCCGAAGGGTAATCGACGAGCTTAGCCACGGATTCGATCGCGCGGCAGACTTGCTGCACCTCTCCCGCTTGCGGGGGGGAGAGCGCAGCACGGATGCGGATGCTACTCGAACGTCACCTGATGTGGAGATCCGCCGCTTCGATCCGGATGCGGTCGGCATGGAGCGACCAGTCGCAGAGCGACTGTTGCTGACAGAACTTGAGCTTGGCCATTTCGGTGGCCTGGCCTTCAGTTGACGCGTCGATCTCGAGCGCCCCTTGGCAAACCTCGCGCTCGCGACCGTTGTCGCCGAGCACGTCCTTCATAAATTGAACGACAAAACGTGACATGGAACCCTCCCTGCTGCGGCGGCAGCGCGCCCGGGAGATCACATGCTAGCACTGGTGCGGGATCAGGTTGAGTTAATTCAGCGCTGCGGCGTGCGGCGGTTCGCAGCGGGCAAAGACTACGCGCCGGCCTGAGGCAGGCTGGCTGCGGCGATGGCGACGATCTGCGCAAAGCGGCGGCGGATCTTGGCCGGAGCGGTGCGGAGCAATGTCTGGACCTGTCGCATCATTCATTCCCTTCACCCGGAACAGTCGGGCACGGAGGGAACATGGCGACATCGGGCCAGGCGGTCGATATCCCGGGGAAAATAACAACGGACGCTTCGCGAGGCGGTCCACCGGCAGTGGATTTATTGCTGCAATCGAGGCCGCGACGACGAAGATTTTCTCCGATGTTTTGGGTTGCGCTTGGGCCGCATCGCGCACTGCACCTCTCCCGCTTGCGGGGGAGGTCGATCGCATCGACAGATGCGATCCGGGTGGGGGCTTTCTCCACGCAAAGGCTCTCGCTCGCGGAGACACCCCCACCCCACCCTCCCCCGCAAGCGGGAGAGGGAGCCAACAGTCCGTGTGCGTGGCGCTTCGCGGATCGCCCTACCCCGGCATGAAGCCGAACGCCCTTTCGAACCGTCGGGCGTAGGCCGGCCAGACCTCGGGATTGATGACGCGCGGCGGGCGCTTGCCGTCGAGCGCGTCGAGGATCTGCTCGGCGGCGATCCGGCCCATGTTGATGCGCGCCTCGCGGGTGACGCCCGCGGTGTGCGGGCTCGCCAGCACATTGTCGAATTGCAGCAGCGGATGATCCGGCGGCGGCGGTTCCTTGGCCCAGACGTCGAGGCCGGCGCCCGCGATGCGCTTTTCGCGCAGCGCCGCCTCCAGCGCCGTCTCGTCGTGGATGAAGCCGCGCGCGGTGGTGACGAAATAAGCGTGCGGCTGCATCAGCGCGAATTCGCGCGCGCCGATCATGCCCCTGCTCTTGCTGTCGAGCGGGCACGAGATCGAGACGAAATCCGCACGGCGCAAGAGATCGTCGAGCTCCACCTTTTCCCCGCCCCGCTTCGCCATCTCATCCGCCGACAGATACGGATCGTAAGCGATCACCTTCATGTGCAGAAGGCCCTTGCACAGCTCGGCGATGCGGCGGCCGACATTGCCGAGACCGACGATGCCGACCGTCTTCTCCTTCAATTCGTTGCCGATCAGGTCGTTGCGGTTGACATTGGCTTCGCGCCGCAGCCGGCGATCGGACTGGATGATCCGCTTGGACAGCGTCAACAACATGCCGAGCGCGTGCTCGGCGACCGAATTGGCATTGCCGCCGGACTGGTTGACGACCAGCACGCCCGCCTTCGTGCAGGCGTCGACGTCGACGGGATCGAAGCCCGCGCCGTTCGAGGATACAATCAGCAGGTTCGGCGCACGCTTCAACAGGTCCGCATGGGCATGGAAGTGCGGCGCCAATTCGTCGCGCGCCGCGCCGATCTGATAGGCATGGGCCTCGGCCAGGATCGGCGCGAACTGCGCCTCCGGCGTCTCGTTCTCGAGCCGGTCGAGCCGCACGTCCGGCCGCTTCTTCAGGATGTCGACGTAGATGTCGTGGGCGAGATATTTGACGTAGAACACACGCTTGTTGTTGACGGTCATGTCTTCGAGCAGCTCTCAGTTTGGGAAGCCATAGAGTTTTGCGGGATTGTCGACCAAGATGCGGTGCCGTGTCGCCGCATCAGGCGTCCATTCGTGGAACAGGTCGAGCAGACGGCCGGCGTCAGGCATCTCGCCCTCGACCCGCGGATGCGGCCAGTCCCCGCCCCACACCAACCGCTCGGAATTCGCTGCGACCAGCGCCTCGTGGAACGGCCGCGCGTCGGGATAGTCAGGCGCCTGAAGGCTCAGGCGATGCGCGCCGGACAGTTTGGCCCAGCACCAGCCCTCCTCTACCGCGCGCAGCAGGCTCTGGAAACCCTCGGTGTTGATGCCAGCGCGGGCGTCGGTACGGCCCATGTGATCGACCACGACCGACAGACCCAGCTTCTTCAGCGTCGGGATCGTCGCGGGCAGATCCTTCACATCGATCCAGAGCTGCAGGTGCCAGCCTAGTTCGGCCATCACCGCGGCGTGCGTCGCGGCGACATCAAGGGGAATGCCGCCGCGGTAATGCAGTTGCCCGCCGCGGAAGAAATGATTGAAGCGCAAGGCGCGCACACCCAGCACATGCCATTGCCGCAACGTGCCCGGCGACACATCGGCGTCAGCTACCGCGACACCGCGCAGGCGCGCGGGTTCGCGCTGCAGCGCATCCAGCATCGCCGAATTGTCGCGGCCATGGGCGCTGCCCTGCACCAGAACGCCGCGGGCAAAGCCGAGCACATCGAGCATGCCGAGATATTTTTGCAGTGGTGCGTCCGGCGGCGTGTAGCTGCGATCCGCCGCATAGGGAAAGCGCATCGCTGGGCCGAACACATGCGCATGCGTGTCGCAGGCCTTTGCCGGCAGCTTCTGCTTCGGCGGCGTCACCGGACGCGGCGGCAGGCAGGCGGGAATGTCTGACGCGGCCATCGCCTCACTCCGCCGTCATGCCGGCGGCCTTGATGATCGGCCCCCATTTGTCATAGTCGGCGTGAATCTTCGCGTCGAATTTTTCCGGCGTGCTGCCGATCGGCATCGCGCCGAGCTTGCCGAGACGCTCCTGCACCGATTCCGTGTTCAGCGCCGCGACGAAATCATGCGAGATCCTCGCGACGAGATCGGCGGGCATGCCACCGGGTCCGAGCAGGCCCCACCACACCTCGGTATCGTAACCCGGCACGGTTTCCGACATGCTCGGCACGTCGGGCAGGAACGGCGCGCGTGTCGCGGTCGTCACCGCAAGTGCGCGAACCGTGCCCGCCTGCAACTGTCCAACGGATTCCGGACCATTGTTGAACGACATCGGGATCTGGCCACCGAGCAGATCGTTGATAGCGGGCGCACCGCCCTTGTAGGGGATCGCGCTCAGATCGATCTTGGCGAGACTGTTCAACAGCTCGCCGGCCAGATGCGTCGAGGTTCCGTTACCCGCATGGGCAAAGGACAGGCTGCCGGGCTTGGCTCTCGCCGCGGCGATGATGTCGCTGACCGACTTGAACGGAGAATCGGCGCGCACCAGCAGCACATTCGGTGACGAGGCGAGCAGCGAGACCGGCGAAAAATCCTTGAAGGTGTCGTAGGGCAGCTTCCGATACAGGAAGGGATTGGTGGCATGCCCGCTCGCCACCATGATCAGGCTGTAGCCGTCGGGCGCCGAGGTCGCGATCGCCTGCGAGGCGATCACGCCGCCGGCGCCGGGCCGGTTCTCGACCACGATCGATTGCCCCCAGCTCTTCGACACGCTGTCGGCGAGCGTGCGCGTCAGCACGTCGACGCCGCCGCCGGGCGGATAAGGCACCAGGATATGCACGGACTTGGTGGGGAACGGCTCGGCCGAGGCGATGCCAGCGGCAATCATCGCCGCTGCCGCAATGGCCATTCGCCAGACCCACCGGGCCATGCACGCCCTCCCGTCATTATTGTTGGCGTTTCTACCGCACGCTGGATCGGTGCCGGTATCGCCGAATTCCGCAGATCGCGTTGCGGCCGGGGCATGTTGACAATCCCGCGCACCGCGTCAAGTTTTCAGCTCCGCAAGCGGCCACAAGTGTCGCGCGATCAGGGAGACCGGGATGGCCGCAGCAGCGGAACAGAGCTCAGCCCAGAAGCCGGCGCCGGCCGCGACGACCTGGCACGGCATCGTGCTGGAGACGTTGAAGCGCAACGAGATCCGCCTGGTCCCCTATGTGCCTGACCGGGTGCTCACCACGCTGATCAAGAACCTGCATGCCGATCCCTATTTCACGACGTTTCCGACCGCGCGCGAGGAAGAGGCCGTCGGCATCGTCTCCGGCGCCTGGATGGCCGGGATGCGCGGCGCGGTGCTGATGCAGACCTCGGGCTTTGCCACGCTCGCCAATGTGCTGGCCTCGCTCGCGGTGCCCTACCAGATCCCGCTCATCATGTTCGTCTCCGAGCGCGGCACGCTAGGCGAGTTCAACTACGGCCAGGCGCTAGTCTGCCGCACCATGCGTCCGGTGCTGGATTCGCTGGCCGTAGAGCATCACACCATCACCCGGCTCGACGAGCTCGAATTTATCGCCGACCGCTCGATCAAGCAGGCCGTCACCACGCAAGCGCCGGTGGCGCTGATCCTCTCGCCGCTGCTCACTGGCGGCAAAGTGTTCGACAAGTGAGATCAGCCATGGCCGCAACACCAGCGCGCAACACCAAGGTGATGAACCGCTTCGATCTCACGCAGCGGCTCGTCGCCAAGCTGAAGGACGAGGCCGTGATCGGCGGCATCGGCAACACCAATTTCGACCTCTGGGCGGCCGGCCATCGCCCGCAGAACTTCTACATGCTGGGCAGCATGGGGCTCGCCTTCCCGATCGCGCTCGGCGTCGCGCTGGCGCAGCCGAAGCGGCGGGTGTTCGCGCTCGAAGGCGACGGCTCGCTGCTGATGCAGCTCGGCTGTCTCGCGACGATCGCGGCGCAGGCGCCGAAGAACCTCACCATGGTGGTGATGGACAACGGCATCTATCAGATCACCGGCAGCCAGCCGACCCCGGCTGCAGGCCATACCGATATCGTCGCGATCGCGCTGGCAAGCGGCCTTGCCAACAGTTCCTGGGCCGCCGATGAAGACGATTTCGAACGGTTGATCGAGCAATCGATGACGGCGGCGGCGCCGATGCTGATCGGCGTCCGCATCGACGACAAGCCCGGCACCGGCACGACACGCCGCGATCCCGTGCAAATTCGCGAGCGTTTCATGCATGGGATGGGGGTACGGCAGCCGTTGTAGGCAATCAGCCGCAGTAGCTCCACCCGTCATTGCGAGCGAAGCGACTTGTCCGCCGAAGCCTTTGGCGAAGGCGGAAGCAATCCATCCATTCGCATGCGCGGCAGATGGATTGCTTCGTCGCGATCGCTCCTCGCAATGACGGCGCTAGATACTTGGCTTAGCTCAATTCATCCGCAGCTCGGTGATGTGCCGCGGATCGGGACTGAGCTCACCGCGCTCGACACGCTTGACGATGTCGGTCAGCGCGGCATTGGCGTGGCAGGCAAGGCCGAGCTTCTCGCCCTCGCGGACCACGAAGCCGTTGAGGAATTCGATCTCGGTGCGCCGGCCCTTCTGCATGTCCTGGCCCATCGAGGGACGCTGCGCTGACGAAGTGCGCTTGGCGTCCTTGAAGCGCTGCTCGTCGCAGGCGCGCAGCGCCGCCTCGTCGCCTTCGCCGGCCCGCGCGATCGTCTCGGGCGGCAGATGCAGGATCTCCTCGAGCTGATAGCCGTAGGCCTGGCCGACGCGGATCGCCTCGCTGCCGAGTCGCGTCGAGAAGCGGCGCAGCGGCTCGCTTTGCAGCACCTCGCCGCCCGGCAGGCCGGTGCAGGCCGAAAGTCCGTTGCCCATCACGTTGGCGACCAGCTTCGACCAGCGCTCGCCCCAGAGGTTGCTGGTCACCTTCGCGCTGTCGGAATAGCCGACCAGGCGGCAGACCTCCTCCGCGCGCGACGTGACGCGGCCGTGCACCTCGCCGGCGCGAAACACGGTGTGCGCCGCCCCGCCCTTGCCGGCGCCGCGGTGGATGTGGCCGGGCTCGGGCAGGTTGACGGTGATGCTGCTCGCGATGCACCCGAGCGTCTTGCCCCAGCCGACGACGCCTGCGATCGTCTCCTCGTTCATGCAGTTCTGCAACGACACGACATAGCCGTCCGGCGCCAGATATTGCCGGATCAGCATGGTCGCCCACGCCGTGTCGTACGACTTCATGCACACGAAGGCGATGTCGACCGGCTTCTCTTTCGCCAGTTGCTGCGCATCGGTGACGTGGAGCGCGCGTACCGGCACCGAGAATTCCGCAACATCCATCGCGTGCGTCACGCGCAGGCCGTGCGTCCTCATATGCTCGACATGCGCGGGCCATGGATCGATGAAGGTGACGTCCTCACCTGCCTGCACCATATGCGCACCGGCATAGCCGCCGACGGCACCAGCTCCGACGATCGCGATCTTCCGACCCATGCGTCCATCCCCTGTCTGTTTCTTGATCGTGGCGGAGCAGTGTAGGGGATTGCGCGGCGACGCCAATCAGCCGCTTCATGCCAAAAGCGGGGCCGAGCCATGCGGAGACCTCACGTGCAAAATCCAGTCCCGCCGAAGTTCGAGCACACATGAAAATGCCGCTTCGAACGAGGTTCGAAGCGGCATCTATTGCTGGTTCAGAGTCGGATCAGATCAGAGCAAGCCCGCGCCGCGCGCCCATTTGTACTTGGCGCCGAGCACCTCGACCGGCAGCTCGGTCGAATAGGCGTAGGCCGGGATGCCGTTCTGGTAGAGATACTCGGCAGCCTCCTCGACCTCGACGTCGCCGGCCAGCGAAGCAACGATCGGCTTCACGAAGCCCTTGGCCTCCATCTCCTTCTTCACCTCGACCATGTTGCGTGCGAACACCATCGGCGGTGTCACGATCGTGTGCCAGTAGCCGAGGATCAGCGCGTGGATGCGATCGTCCGACAGGCCGAGCTTCACGGTGTTGACATAGGTGATCGGCGGCTCGCCGCCGGTGATATCCACAGGATTGCCGGCCGCACCGAACGGCGGAATGAACTTGCGGAACGCAGCATCGAGATCCGGCGGCATCTGCATCAGCGACAGGCCGTTGTCGACGACGGAGTCGGAGAGCAGCACGCCCGAGCCGCCGGCACCGGTGATGATCAGCACGTTCTCGCCCTTCGGCGTCGGCAGCACCGGCACGCCACGGGCGAATTCGAGCAATTGCCGCAGGCTGCGGGCGCGGATCACGCCGGACTGCTTGAAGACGTCCTCGTAGATCTTGTCGTTGCCGGCGAGCGCGCCGGTGTGCGACGAAGCGGCCTTGGCGCCGGCCGAGGTGCGGCCGGCCTTGAGCACGACCACCGGCTTCTTCTTGGCAACCCGCTTGGCGGCTTCCGCAAACGCGCGGCCGTCCTTCAAATCCTCGCAGTGCTGCGCGATCAGGTTGGTGTTCGGGTCCTGTTCGAAGAAGGCGAGCAGATCGTCCTCGTCGATGTCGGACTTGTTGCCGAGGCCGACGATCGCCGACACGCCCATCTTCGCCGAGCGCGAGAAGCCGATGATCGCCATGCCGATGCCGCCGGACTGCGACGACAGTGCCGCGTGGCCCTTGACGTCATAGGCGGTGCAGAAGGTCGCGCACAGATTGGCCGGCGTATAGTAGAAGCCGTAGATGTTCGGCCCCATCAGGCGGATGTTGTACTTCTTGCCGACCTCGACGATCTCGGCCTGCAACTCAGGTGCGCCGGCCTCCGCGAAGCCCGAGGGGATCAGCACCGCGCCGGGGATTTTCTTTTCGCCGCATTCGGCGAGCGCACCGGCGACGAACTTCGCGGGGATCGCGAACACCGCCGTGTCGATCACGCCGGGCACGTCCTTGACGCTCTTGTAAGCCTTGTAGCCGAGGATCTCGTCGGCCTTGGGGTGGATCGGATAGATCTCGCCCTTATAACCGCCGTTGATGAGGTTCTTCATCACGGAGTTGCCGATCTTGCCGTCCTCGGCGGACGCGCCGATCACCGCAACGCCCTTCGGCTGCATGATGCGGTTCATCGCTGCGACGATCTCTTCGGTCGGACGCGGCGCCGGACGTGGCTTGTAGTTGAAGTCGACGACGATGCGGACGTCGGCCGCGATCGCGTTCTTGCTGGTGGCGAAGACGGGGTTGAGGTCGAGCTCGACAATCTCGGGGAAATCGCTGACGAGCTGCGAGACCTTGACGATAACGTCGGCCAGCGCCTCGCGATTGACGGGATCGCCGCCGCGCACGCCCTTCAGCATCTCGTGCGCCTGGATGCCGTCGAGCATTGACAGCGCATCCTCCTTGGTCGCGGGCGCGAGGCGGAACGTGATGTCCTTGAGCACCTCGACCAGCACGCCGCCGAGCCCGAAGGCAACCAGCTTGCCGAACGAGCCGTCGGTGATGGACCCGACGATGACCTCGGTGCCGCCGCCGAGCATCTGCTGCACCTGGATGCCTTCGATCCTGGCGTCGGCCTTGTACTTCTTGGCATTGGCGAGAATCGCAGCGTAGCTCTTCTCGGCCTCCTCGGCGCTCTTGACGCCGACCACGACGCCGCCGGCTTCCGTCTTGTGGAGGATGTCGGGTGAGACGATCTTCATCACGACCGGGAACCCCATGTCGGAGGCGATCCGCGCGGCATCCGCCGCGGACTTGGCGACCCCCTCCTTCGGCACCGATATACCGTAGGCGTCGCACACCACCTTGCCCTCGGGCGCGGTGAGGCTCGTGCGCTTCTCAGCCCTGACCGCATCGAGAACTTTGCGGACCGCATCCTTTGAGTTTGACATCGGCTTCCTCCTGGGACAAATTTTATGGCATTTGGTATGCCAGAGGGGGAATTGTCAAGATCACTGAATGCCCAAAAGCGCCGAAAATAAAGGTATCTTGACATTCTGGTATTTGGCATGCCAAAAAACTAAGGTAATTTCTTCTGCTAAGAAGACGTCTCCAAAAGGAGGAGACGAGTCGTGGCCGAACCAAAACAGACCAAGGCGTCGCCTATCATGGCAGACACGGATATCGCCATCGTCCGGATCGCGCCGGAGACGAGCTTCAAGAACAAGGCCTATGAGGCCTTGAAGGAAGCGATTCTGAAGATGGACATCTACGCGACGCCCGAACCGGTAATGCTCGACGAGCGCGCCCTGTCCGAACGGCTCGGCGTCAGCCGCACGCCGATCCGCGAGGCGATCGCGATGCTCGAGCAGGACGGCTTCGTGAAGACCGTGCCGCGCCGCGGCATCGTCGTGGTCCGCCGCAGCAAGGCGGAGATCGTCGACATGATCCGCGCGTGGGCGGCGCTGGAAAGCATGGCCGCACGGCTGATCACGACCACCGCGCGCAAGAAGGACATCACGGCGCTGCGCGACTTCTTCAGGGATTTCGGCCCCGATCGTCTGCCTGAAGATCACGTCGAGGAATATTCCAAGGCCAACATCGCATTCCATCAGGCGCTGATCTCGCTGTCGGAATCGCCCGTGCTGGTCGACCTCACCAACGACCTGCTGCTGCACGTGCGCGGCTATCGCCAGCTCACGATCGGCCGCAAGGACCGCACCGCGACCTCCCTGCCCGAGCATCTCGGGATCATCGAGGCGCTGGAAGCGCGCGACACCGAGCTCGCCGAGAAGCGCGCGCGCGATCACACGCTTGGGCTGGCCGCCTATGTCGAGGCACACGGCCAGGAACTATTTACGTAGCACTCAAAGTCCACACGCTTCAGACGACCATCAGATCGTCCGAAACAAAGAACGATCAGGGAGACGATGCCGATGCTGAATACCGCTGCGAAGTCCGAGGCACCGGGCACCGAGCAGGAATTGACCGATGGCTTCCACCTCGTCATCGATGCACTCAAGCTCAACGGCATCAACACCATCTACGGTGTGCCGGGTATCCCGATCACGGACCTGGGCCGCATGGCCCAGGCGGCGGGCATTCGCGTGCTGTCGTTCCGCCACGAGCAGAACGCCGGCTATGCCGCGTCGATCGCGGGCTTCCTGACCAAGCGCCCCGGCGTCTGCCTCACGGTGTCGGCGCCCGGCTTCCTCAACGGCCTCACCGCGCTCGCCCACGCCACCACCAACTGCTTCCCGATGATCCTGATCTCGGGCTCCTCCGAGCGCGAGATCGTCGACCTGCAGCAGGGCGACTATGAGGAGATGGATCAGCTCGCGATTGCCAAGCCGCTGTGCAAGGCCGCGTTCCGGGTGCTGCACGCCCAGGATATCGGCATCGGACTTGCGCGCGCGATCCGCGCCGCGGTGTCCGGCCGTCCGGGCGGCGTCTATCTCGACCTGCCGGCAAAGCTGTTCTCCCAGGTGATGAATGCCGATGCCGGCCAGAAGTCGCTAGTCAAGGTGATCGACGCGGCGCCCGAGCAGATCCCCTCGCCTGCGGCGGTGAAGCGCGCGCTCGACGTGCTCAAGAGCGCGAAGCGGCCGCTGATCATTCTCGGCAAGGGCGCGGCCTACGCGCAGGCCGACGAGCAGATCAAGGCCCTGGTCGAGAAGAGCGGCGTGCCGTTCCTGCCGATGAGCATGGCCAAGGGTCTGCTGCCCGACCTGCATCCGCAATGCGCGGGCGCCGCGCGCTCGACCGTGCTGAAGGAGGCCGACGTCGTGATGCTGATCGGCGCCCGCCTCAACTGGCTATTGTCGCACGGCAAGGGCAAGACCTGGGGCGATGCTCCGAAGAAGTTCATCCAGATCGACATCGAGCCGAAGGAGATGGACTCCAACATCGAGATCGCGGCCCCCGTGGTGGGCGATATCGGTTCCTGCGTCACGGCGCTGCTCGAGGGAATGGGTGCGAACTGGCCGGCAGCGCCGGCCGAGTGGGTCAGCAAGATCACGACCAAGCGCGACGAGAACGTCGCCAAGATGGCACCGAAGCTGATGAGCAACGCCTCGCCGATGGACTATCACGGCGCGCTCGGCGCACTGCGCGCCATCATCAAGGAGCGGCCGGACACCATCTTCGTCAATGAAGGCGCCAACACGCTCGACCTCGCCCGCGGCGTGGTCGACATGCACAAGCCGCGCAAGCGGCTCGACGTCGGCACCTGGGGCGTGATGGGCATCGGTATGGGCTATTCGATTGCGGCTGCGATCGAGACCGGCCACCCCGTGCTCGCCGTCGAGGGCGACAGCGCCTTCGGCTTCTCTGGCATGGAGGTCGAGACCATCTGCCGCTACAAGCTGCCGATCTGCGTCGTGATCTTCAACAATGACGGCATCTATCGCGGCACCGACGTCAACAGCGCAAACGCCGATCCGGCGACCACCGTGTTCGTCAAGGGTTCGCGCTACGACAAGATGATGGAAGCCTTCGGCGGCGTCGGCGTCAACGCGACCTCGCCTGACGAACTGAAGCGCGCAGTCAACGCGGCGCTGGATTCCGGCAAGCCGACACTGATCAACGCGGTGATCGATCCGGCTGCCGGCTCGGAGAGCGGCCGCATCGGCAACCTCAATCCGCAGAGCGTTCTGAAGAAGAAGTGAACCGTTTAACCCACCGGTGTCATTCCCCGCGCAGGTGGGGAATCCAGTAAGCGCCGAACCATCGTGTGACGAAGGTTCTGCCCGACTGACCAACGGTGATTACTGGATGCCCGCCTTCGCGGGCAATGACGACAACAGGTAGCAGAAGGAGCAGACATTATGACCAAGGCGCTCACGGGCGTTCGCATTCTCGATTTCACCCACGTCCAGTCGGGCCCGACCTGCACGCAGTTGCTGGCCTGGTTCGGCGCCGACGTGATCAAGGTCGAGCGCCCCGGCGTCGGCGACATCACGCGCGGCCAGCTTCAGGACATCCCGAACGTGGACAGCCTGTATTTCACCATGCTGAACCACAACAAGCGCTCGATCACGCTCGACACCAAGAACCCCAAGGGCAAGGAAGTGCTGACCGCGCTGATCAAGAAGTGCGACGTGCTGGTCGAGAATTTCGGCCCCGGCGTGCTCGACCGCATGGGCTTCTCCTGGGAGAAGATCCAGAGCATCAACCCGAAGATGATCGTCGCCTCGATCAAGGGTTTTGGCCCCGGCCCGTATGAGGACTGCAAGGTCTACGAGAACGTCGCGCAGTGCACCGGCGGCGCCGCCTCCACCACCGGCTTCCGCGACGGCCTGCCGCTCGTGACCGGCGCGCAGATCGGTGACAGCGGTACCGGCTTGCATCTCGCGCTCGGCATCGTCACTGCGCTCTATCACCGCACGCACTCCGGCAAGGGCCAGCGCGTCACCGCGGCGATGCAGGACGGTGTCTTGAACCTCTCGCGTGTCAAGCTGCGCGACCAGCAGCGCCTCGCCCACGGCCCGCTCAAGGAATACAGCCAGTTCGGCGAAGGCATCCCGTTCGGTGACGCCGTGCCACGTGCCGGCAACGATTCCGGCGGCGGCCAGCCGGGCCGCATCCTGAAGTGCAAGGGCTGGGAGACCGATCCGAACGCCTACATCTACTTCATCACCCAGGCCCCGGTCTGGGAGAAGATCTGCGACGTGATCGGCGAGCCGACCTGGAAGACCGATCCGAACTACGCCAAGCCGGCCGCCCGCCTGCCGCGGCTGAACGAGATCTTCGCCCGCATCGAGCAGTGGACGATGACCAAGACCAAGTTCGAGGCGATGGAGATCCTCAACAAGGACGACATCCCCTGCGGTCCGATCCTGTCGATGAAGGAACTGGCGGAAGATCAGTCGCTGCGCGCGACCGGCACCGTGGTCGAGGTCGACCATCCGACCCGCGGCAAGTATCTCTCGGTCGGCAACCCGATCAAGCTGTCGGACTCACCAAGCGACGTGAAGCGCTCGCCGCTGCTCGGCGAGCATACCGACGAGATCCTGCGCGAGGTGCTCGGCTTCTCCGATCACCAGGTCGCCGAGATCCACGATTCCGGCGCGCTCGATCCGCCCCAGAAGCAGGCGGCGGAGTAGGCCTCGCACCCAAGCAACACTACGGATGGCCGCGGGCAACCGCGGCCATTTTTGTTTGGAGCAAGAAGCTCCATCGGTTCGGCGGCGGCTCCACCTTTTCGAGCTAAAGCGCGATGAGATCGGGTCGAATCCCCATCGCGCTTTGGCTCTTTGTTTGAGCATGATCTGTTCGGAAAACCGCTCCACACTTTTGCGGATGATGCTCTCACGTTTGCAATTTGCGCACGGACCTTCCGTGACGGGTGCGCAGAAGTCCAGGAAACCGATCGGCAGCGGTCTCATCATCGTGATCGACGGCAAGATGTGGAGAATCTCACATCAGGCAGTGGCATCAGAGCGTATTCTTCCGGATGCGATTGAAAGTTCGGTTATTGACGGGAGGATACCATGAAGAAGGTCATTCTTGTTTCGATCGCAGTTGCGTCTCTCTCTACGGCGGCACTCGCCGATGCACGCACAGCAGGACACCAGGTGCACCATCGCCATCTCGTGATGAGCACCGGCGTCAATCCTGTTCTGCTCAACGCCAATGCCAGCCTTAACGGCGATGGCAGTGACCACGCGATGCATATGCGGAACCTTCGCGATTCCGGCTACAACCCGAAGAACGACTTTGACTCTGATGGCAACGTGTCGGTTGCCAACTAACCGGGCACGGGAGGGCATGGGGAGCCCTCCCTCAAACCAAGCTCGAACTTGCTCATGCCCGCACAAGGTCAGAAGGTGATATCGTTCAGCCTCACGGCGATGTCCGCCTTCAACTCTTTGCGGTGAACGTCATCGACGAATTGATGTAAGTACCCGGCGCCTGAGCCGTCGAGGCCGAGCTTCCACAGCGGCGGCAGCGCGGCGAAGGTCGGCCCACAGCTTCTAATTCGAACCACGCCGCCTGCACTTCCGCCTCGCGTCCCCGAATGCCAACATCCGCGGGCGAGCTGGCGCCGGAGTCCCGTGATGCTCGCCGGGCCGTGAGCTGGTGGCTCTTGCCGAGGCGAGGTGGTAGCGTGTGGCCGCATCCAAGATGACCCGCTGCCGGCGGGTTTTTCTTTTGCCCAGCGAGGAGGCAATGTGACGGCCGAGCCCAACTCATCTCCCGCGCCGGCCCGGATCCCTGCGGGAGTCTGGGCGCTGGGCTTCGTATCGATGCTGATGGACATCTCCTCGGAGATGATCCACGCGCTGCTGCCGGTCTATCTCGTCACCGTGCTCGGCACCTCGATGGTGACGGTCGGCTTCATCGAAGGCGTCGCCGAAGCGACCGCCTCGATCACGAAGATATTCTCAGGCGCGTTGTCCGACTGGCTCGGCAAACGCAAGCTCCTTGCGGCAATCGGCTACGGAATTGCCGCCTTCACCAAGCCGGTGTTTCCGCTGGCGCCGACCGTCGGCTGGCTGATTGGCGCCCGCTTCATCGATCGCGTCGGCAAGGGCATCCGCGGCGCGCCACGCGACGCGCTCGTTGCCGATATCGCGCCCGCCGCATTGCGCGGCGCGAGCTTTGGGCTTCGGCAATCGCTCGACACGATCGGCGCCTTCGTCGGCCCCCTGCTCGCCATCTGGCTGATGTGGGCCAGCGCGGATAACTTCCGCGCGGTGTTCTGGCTTGCCGTCATTCCGGCCTTCCTCTCACTCGCCTTGATCGTGCTGGCCGTCGAAGAGCCGAAGCGTCACGCCGACGAAAGACATGCAAAAAATCCGCTCAGCCTCGCCGCCGTGAAGCATCTCGGCAAACCCTATTGGCGCGTGGTCGGGATCGGCGTCGTATTCACGCTCGCCCGCTTCAGCGAAGCGTTCCTGATCCTGCGCGCACAAAATGTCGGACTCGGCGCGATGTGGGTCCCCGCGGTGCTGGTGCTGATGAACATCGTCTATGCGCTCTCGGCCTATCCCGCCGGTGTGCTGTCCGACCGGATCAATCGCACGGGCCTGCTCGCAATCGGGCTCGTATGCCTCGCCGCGGCCGATCTCGCGCTGGCCACCCTCGCGAATCTCGGCGGGCTGGCACTTGGCGTCGTCTTTTGGGGTCTGCACATGGGGCTGACACAAGGCCTGTTCGCAACGCTGATCGCTGATACCTCGCCGGCCCCGCTGCGTGGCACCGCCTACGGCTATTTCAACCTGTTGTGCGGCATCGCAATGCTGTGCTCGAGCGTCATCGCGGGCGCGCTCTGGGACTCATTCGGGCCCGCGGCCACGTTCCTTAGCGGCCTTGTCTTTGCCCTGTTGTCGCTCGCTGGACTGCTTGCCATCGATACCATCGTCAAGCCGGCGAACGGCCGGGAACGTTGAGGCGGCGCCACGCGCCCGGAGCCCCTCCCGGGGCATCGCAGCCAGGTTCCCATGGTGACGGACAATCTGGGATGCCAATCGGGTCATTTTTGCTGCAATGCACAGTGGCGTATGCTGCTATGCAAACAAGCCCGTTGTGTCTGGCATCTGGCATACCTAGATTGCCCCCAGATGATGAGCCGGCACGTTGCTGGACTCCAGACAAAGGGGACATCAATGTCCAAGACCACCGCTATCGCGCTCACGCCGTCCACAACCCTGTTCGGCCGCCTGTTGGCCACGATCGACCGCCTCCTGATGAAGAGCGCGGAGATCTCCAACCGGAACGGCGATCTGCCGCGCTTCGGCCTGTAAGGCGCAGAGGCTCCAGCGTCCGCGATCGAAACGGCTTTCGTCGCGAGACCCGAGCCGACAGCGAAGAATTCCTGCAATGGCCCCGATCTCCGGGGCCATTTTTGTTGCGCTGAGCCAATCCATCCACTGCGACCACGCGCAACGCTGCGGCATAAGCGCACGCTGCCGCTGCGACCGCTTGAACGTTGGCATATCGAATACCAAGATGCTCGCGGCGCGCCGAGAGCACAATCACGACAAGCGCGTTGGGAGGATCAATGTCGGAAATGGCTCAGGCAACTGCGGCCCCAGCGGCCGCGCGCGTCAGCGACACCTATCGGTGGACACAACTTGCGATCGGCGTCGCCGCAATGGTGATGATCGCAAACTATCAGTACGGGTGGACGTTCTTCGTCCCCGATATCCAGAAGAAATTCGGATGGGATCGTGCCTCGATCCAGTGGGCCTTCACCCTGTTCGTGCTGTTCGAGACCTGGCTGGTGCCGGTTGAAGGCTGGTTCGTCGACAAATACGGTCCGCGCATCGTCGTGCTCGTCGGCGGCATATTGTGCGCGCTCGGCTGGGCGATCAACGCGCAGGCGACCACGCTCAACGGCTACTACCTCGGCATGATCATTGCGGGCATCGGCGCCGGCGGCGTCTATGGCACCTGCGTCGGCAATGCGCTGAAATGGTTTCCGGACAAGCGGGGCCTGGCGGCCGGCATCACCGCGGCAGGCTTCGGCGCCGGTTCGGCGCTGACGGTCGCGCCGATCCAGGCGATGATCAAGGACTCCGGCTTTCAGACCACCTTCCTCTATTTCGGTCTCGGCCAGGGCATCATCATCGTGCTGCTCGCCTTCTTCCTGCTCGCGCCCAAGGCCGGACAGGTGCCGCAGGTGGTGCAGAACGCCAATCTGGTGCAGACCCGCCGCAACTATCAGCCGACCGAAGTGCTGCGGCAGCCGATCTTCTGGCTGATGTACTTCATGTTCGTGATCGTCGGCGCCGGCGGCCTGATGGTGACGGCGAACCTGAAGCCGATCGCGGTGGACTGGAAGGTCGACAACATTCCGGTGACCCTGGTCGGCATGACCATGACGGCCGTGACCTTCGCAGCCACCATCGACCGAATCCTCAACGGCCTGACGCGCCCGTTCTTCGGCTGGATCTCCGACATGATCGGTCGCGAGAACACGATGTTCCTCGCCTTCGGCATGGAAGGCATCGGCATCTGGATGCTTTACCTCTGGGGACATGACCCGGTCTGGTTCGTGCTGCTCTCCGGCTTCGTGTTCTTCGCCTGGGGCGAGATCTACTCGCTGTTCCCCTCGACCTGCACCGACACGTTCGGGGCGAAGTTCGCCACCACCAATGCGGGCCTGCTCTACACGGCAAAGGGCACTGCGGCGCTGCTGGTCCCGATCGCCAACTACATGCAGCAGTCGTCGGGCCATTGGGACAACGTGTTCGTCATCGCGGCCGGCGCCAACATTCTCGCATCCATCCTTGCGATCGCGGTGCTCAAGCCCTGGCGCAAGCTCGTGGTGGCGAAGTCGACCGCGTAAGCATCAGGCGCATCTCCAACTCCGCGAAACGCCCGGCCCGACGCCGGGCGTTTCCATTTGCGGAGGGGTCAGCAGGCGCGGCGATCAGGCCCGCTTTACATGCTAATTTTGCTGCGGTGCAAACGAAGGATAAGCTTGCTTTCTGGGATATAGTATACCAACATCACCCGATGCCTTGTGACAATAAGCCACAAGGATTGCGACACTCGGTCACAAGAACTAGAGCGCGCTCGGGAGGACTTGATGGTTTCCAGCAATACGGCTGTCACGCAAGCACAACCTTCGTCCAGTGGCTTCCGCTGGCTGCAACTCGTCATGGGCATCGTCTGCATGGCGATGATCGCGAACCTGCAGTACGGCTGGACGCTGTTCGTCGATCCGATCGACGGCGCCCATCACTGGGGCCGCGCGTCGATCCAGCTCGCCTTCACCATCTTCGTGGTGACCGAGACATGGCTGGTGCCGATCGAGGCCTGGTTCGTCGATAAATACGGCCCGCGTCTCGTCATCATGTTCGGCGGCATCATGATCGCGTCGGCCTGGGTGCTCAATTCCTACGCCAATTCGCTCACCCTGCTCTACGTCGCCGCCGTGTTCGGCGGCATCGGCGCAGGCTCGGTTTACGGCACCTGCGTCGGCAACGCGCTGAAGTGGTTTCCGGATCGCCGCGGCCTCGCCGCGGGCGCGACGGCCGCCGGCTTCGGCGCGGGCGCCGCGCTCACCGTGGTGCCGATCGCCAAGATGATTGCCGCCAGCGGCTACCAGTCCGCGTTCTTCAATTTCGGCATTGGGCAAGGCCTGATCGTGTTCGTGCTGGCCTTCTTCATCCGCCCGCCTTCCGTCGCGATCCCGCCGAAGAAGAAGCAACTCAATCTGCCGCAGACCAAGATCGACTTTACGCCGCCGCAGGTGCTGCGCAGCCCGATCTTCTGGATCATGTATCTGGTGTTCGTGATGGTCGCCGCCGGCGGCCTGATGGCGGCGGCACAGATCGCGCCGATCGCGCACGACTACAAGATCGCCACCACGCCGGTCACCCTCGCCGGCTTCCAGATGGCGGCGTTGACCTTCGCGATCTCGCTCGACCGCATCTTCGACGGCTTCGGACGTCCGTTCTTCGGCTGGGTCTCCGACACCATCGGCCGCGAGCACACGATGTTCATCGCCTTCGGCACCGGCGCGCTGATGCTACTGACGCTCTCGACCTGGGGCCATCATCCGCTGGTGTTCGTGCTGGCGACCGCGGTTTACTTCGGCGTGTTCGGCGAGATCTACTCGCTGTTTCCGGCGACCTGCGGCGACACCTTCGGCGCGAAGTTCGCAACCACCAACAACGGCATGCTCTACACGGCGAAAGGCACGGCGTCGCTGCTGGTGCCGGCCGCCAGCATCGTCGCCACCAACTTTGGCTGGCATGCGGTGTTCGTGATTGCGGTCGCGCTGAATGCCACCGCCGCGCTGATGGCCGTGTTCGTCATCAAGCCGCTGCGGCGCGCCTTCATCCATGGCAACGAGGCTGCCGCCGAGGCCGCGACGGCGGCCACCGCCAAGACGGCCTGATCTCGCATTGCTGGCTCAGTGGTTGGAGGCGCACTTCGGTGCGCCTCTTATTTTTGCCTGGAGCTTCAGGCATACCAGATACAAGACGTCAGTCCGACGTGCCGTTTGCCCGTGAGTTGGCCATGACGACCATCGATAAACGTCAGAAAACCTGCCTAATCCTTGCGAATCTTCGTCGTGGAATCCTGTAGACCTTGTTGACAATTGGCATTATGTATACCAGACTCGCGCCGTTGATGACCCCCAAGGAGGTTGCCATGCAAGTCGGAGATATCCTGCGCAAGAAAACCGCCCGCGTTGCAACGGTTCGCATGAACGAGACCGTGGCGATCGCCGCGCAACTGATGCGGGCCAGCAATATCAGTGCGCTCGTGGTGAAGGATGTCGTCCGCACCGAGGGCAACACCGCCGTCGGCATGTTTACCGAGCGCGACGTGGTGCGCGCGATCGCCACCCACGGCGCAGCGGGCGCCGGCATGCGCGTGTCGCAATTCGTCGCCGTGCAGCAGCTCGTGTCGTGCAACTCGACGGACACGCTCGATCATGTCCGTCATCTCATGAACAAGCACCACATCCGCCACGTGCCGGTGATCGACAATTACAGCCTGATCGGCGTCGTCAGCATGCGCGACATCTCGGCCGCGTTCGACGAGCAAGCGACCACCTCGGTGCGTCAAGCCGTGCCGGCCTGAGATCATCACGTTCAGCGCACGTAACGTTGAACGCAGCATGATTGCGATTGATTGATCGCTCGCGCTGGCGGAGATGCATCGACAGCGAACGCTTGCGCGAGCCTTCCATTTCCGCATGGGCGCGCCGCCCCTGCCAGGTAGACATTTGCCTGATACGACTGCATCCTGCCGCTCGACATCCATAACAACCGTGCGCGGCCGTCCGCGCCACGGAAAATTCCAGTGGAAACGAGGGCAGAATGATCACGACACGCTTCACCGAGATGTTCGGCGTCGAGCACCCGATCGTGCAGGGCGGCATGCAGTGGGTCGGGCGCGCGGAGCTGGTGGCGGCCGTCGCCAATGCCGGCGCGCTCGGCATGATCACGGCGCTGACCCAGCCGACGCCGGACGACCTGCGCAAGGAAATCGCGCGCTGCCGCGAGATGACCGACAAGCCGTTCGGCGTGAACCTCACCATCCTCCCCGCGATCAAGCCGCCGCCTTACGCCGAATACCGCCAGGCTATCATCGAGAGCGGTATCAAGATCGTCGAGACTGCCGGCAACAAACCGCAGGAGCATGTCGACGAATTCAAGAAGCACGGCGTCAAGGTGCTGCACAAATGCACCAGCGTCCGCCACGCGCTGTCCGCCGAGCGCATGGGCGTCGATGCAATCTCGATCGACGGCTTCGAATGCGCCGGCCATCCTGGCGAGGACGATACCCCCGGCCTGATCCTGATCCCGGCCGCCGCCGACAAGGTGAAGATTCCGATGATCGCCTCGGGCGGTTTCGGCGACGCCCGCGGCCTAGTCGCAGCTCTCGCGCTCGGCGCCGACGGCATCAACATGGGCACGCGCTTCATGTGCACCAAGGAAAGCCCGATCCATCAGCTCGTGAAGGAGCGCATCGTCGCCAATGACGAGCGCGAGACCGAGCTGATCTTCCGCACCATGCGCAACACCTCGCGCGTTGCCAAGAATGCGATCTCGACCAAGGTCGTGCAGATGGAGAAGGAAGGCGCCAAGTTCGAGGACGTCCGCGAGCTCGTCGCCGGCGCCCGCGGCAAGATGGTCTACGCCACAGGCGATGCCGACGAGGGCATCTGGTCGGCCGGCCAGGTGCAGGGCCTGATCCACGACATCCCGTCCTGCGCCGAGCTCATCTCACGCATCGTGCGCGAGGCGGAGGCGATCATTGCTGAAAGGCTCGAGGCCATGATGTCCGGAGGCAAGCGCCAGGCCGCGGAGTAGGGAAATAGAAAGGGTGATGCTCGGCCCCTGTGATCCGTCACCCTGAGAGGCGTAAATTTATGTGGCCGTCATTGCGAGGAGCGATAGCGACGAAGCAATCCATGCTTCCGCGTATGCCGTACGCTGGATTGCTTCGCTTCGCTCGCAATGACGGCGTGGAGCAGTGCGCCCGTTCACCCTGAGGAAGCCGCGAAGCGGTCGTCTCGAAGGGCGAACGGCCACCAGCCGGGCCACCACCCTTCGAGGCTCGCCCAGCAGCGCAAGTGCGCCGCAAGGCTCGCACCTCAGCATGACGGAGCGGCTATTCGCGTCAGACGACACAAACGAGAGCAAGCCCATGAAAGCCTATGTGTACGGTGCCAACGGCCCCGAAATCACCGACGTCGCCAAGCCCACACCGAAGGGCACGCAGGTGCTGGTCAAGGTCCACGCCTGTGGTCTTAACCGCGCCGATCTCGGCATGACCAAGGGCCACGCCCATGGCGCGGCCGGCGGCGTCGGCACCGTGCTCGGCATGGAATGGGCCGGCGAGGTTGCCGAGCTCGGTCCCGATGCGAAGGGCGTCAAAGTCGGCGACAGGATCATGGGCTCTGGCGGCGCGGCGTTTGCCGAGTACACGCTGGCCGATCACGGCCGGCTGTTCCGCGCGCCGTCGAACATGAACTTCGACGAGGCCGCCACCCTCCCCGTCGCCCTCGCCACCATGCACAACGCCGTCGTCACCAACGGCGCGCTGCAACCGGGTCAGACCGTGCTGATCCAGGGCGCGAGCTCCGGTGTCGGGCTGATGGCGATGCAGATCGCCAAGCTGAAGGGCGCCAAGCTCGTGGTGGGATCATCGACCGATGCAATGCGCCGCGGGCGGCTGAAGGAGTTCGGCGCCGATCTCGCAGTAGACTCCAAGGATCCCGGCTGGGTCGATCAGGTGTTGCAGGCCACCGGCGGCGAAGGCGTCGATTTGATCGTCGATCAGGTCTCCGGGCCGGTCGCGAACCAGAATCTCAAGGCGACCAAGGTCAAGGGCCGCATCGTCAATGTCGGCCGGCTCGGCGGCACCCACGCCGACTTCAACTTCGACCTGCATGCGGCGCGCCGCATCCACTATATCGGCGTCACCTTCCGCACCCGCACCATCGAGGAGATCCGCGATATCTTCGACGAGGTCAGGAAGGACATCTGGCCTGCGGTGGAGCAACGCAAGCTGCAACTTCCGATCGACAAGGTCTACAAGTTCGCCGACATCGGCAACGCGTTCGCGCACATGGAAGCGAACAAGCACCTCGGCAAGATCGTGGTGACGCTATAGCGGCGTTGCGCGGATGAGCATGCCGGGCGGATCATGCTGCGATCATCCGCCCTGAGCGCGAGCCAGGAGGGCTGCGCTCTCGCTCTTTCGGCGGCGACGTTCAGCCGACCGGTCCGGGAGTCCAATAGTCTCCCGAAAGCGGAATAACTCTTACGTCCTTAATGACCCCGAGCTGCAGACTTGGATCGAAATGGCGCATCGTCCGCTCATTGAGGTCAATGATGCGCCCAGGCGTGAGTGGCCCCACGTCATTGATCTTGACGATGACCTTCTTGCCCACAGCCTCAACGAGGGCAAATTTCGGCTTCGCGCCAAATTGCACCCCACCGAATTTCTGACGCAAGCTCGTCTTGATGGCGGCCGCCCAGCCAGAGGGATCATAGCGCTCGCCCGAGGCCGTGCTCGGACCGCCCTCCCGCCATCCGGGCCGGAACGGATTGTACATGGATGCCGCGCCGACAATCGCATTCCCGGAAGCGGCAATGACGGCTGCGGCTGAATGAACCGTACTGGTTTCACTTCGCGCAACTGTAACAGACATGGCAAGCGCAATCACGGCGCCGCAAATTGCGGCGCTCGAGCCGAATAGCATCAGGACTCCTTGACCGATTTCTTTGATCGTTCGGTTCCCGATGCCGCAAAGGCATGGTCAAACGAACGCGGAGGCGTTTTAGGAACTCGTTTCAATCTTCTTGCAGACTCGTTCCCAGCGATGGAACTATTGTGGGAACCGGGGAGGTTTCTCACGCAGTGTTTTAGTTGTCACCGACTAAGACAGAGATTGCGTCAGCAACATGACTGAACACGGTTCCTTCGACTGCGGGTGAGGAGGAGCACGCGCTCATCGGCGCGGCGATCGCGCACATGCAAGCGAACAAGCAACCCGGCAAGATGTGGTGACGCTGTAGCGGACACCGCGTCGCGCAGCGGGCAATCGACGCAGTGCGTAGGATGGGTAGAGCAAAGCGAACAAGCATCATGCAGACAACAAGCGCAGTTGTGTCCGCCTCGAACAATGATCAGCGCGTCTCGCCGGAAAAGGCCTGCCGCAAGACCGACAGCCTGTCGAGCGCAACTTGCGGCAGCGGGCCTTTCTGAACTGCCGCGAGAGCCGCCTCGAATTGTTGCGGCGTCGCCATGCCAACCAGGATCGTGCCCATGGCCGGATGCGACAGCGCGAACCGCGTAGCGGCTTCGGTCAGGCTTGCAGCAAAACCGTCCTCGACCAGCGGCAGCAGTCGACGCGCGCGATCGATGTCGGCATCGTAGCTCATCGCCGAACCGATCGGCTCGGGTGCCGGGCCCGCAATCGGATGACGTTCGGCTGACGCAGACAACGCGCCACCGGCGAGCACGCGGATGCCCACGACGCCGACGCCGGCAGACTTGGTATGGTCGAACAATCGGCGATAATCCTGTGCCGGATAGCTCGGCGGCAGATCCTCCCCGGCCGACGGATTGAGCATGTTGTAGACGACCTGCGCGCTGTCGAGGACGCGGGCATCGATCACCTGCTGCAGTGCCACAGTCTCGCCGACGGCCGTCATCCCGAGGAAACGAACCTTCCCCTGATCACGCAGGCGCGCGAACGCCGGCACCACCTCGTCCAGCACCTGCCGAGTGTTGAGCGTCGCGCCGCCACCTGCTTCGGTGATCGGATTGTGCAGATGAAAGATGTCGACCTGATCGAGGCCGAGACGAGCCAGGCTGCCTTCGAGCGAAAGCCTGACGGCATCGACAACGCGGCCATACTCCCCTGGCTGCAACCGGACCTTGGTGCCGACGACCACATTGGACGGCCTGAGTTGCCGCAAGGCGCGGCCAAGGTTCTGCTCCGACGCGCCATTGCCGTACTGCACCGCGGTGTCGAAATAATTGACGCCGGCGGCGATCGCCCGCGCAACCGTACGCTCCTGGTCGGCAGCATCACCACGCACCATCAATCCACCCACGGCACCGCAGCCGAAGCCCAGGACCGAGAGCTGCATTCCTGTACGCCCAAAGACCCGCAATTGCATCGCCGTTCCTCAACTTTGGAATTTGCCGCCGTGGCTCAGCATCCGCAGACGCGAGAAGTGCCAAGGAATCTATCGATTGATCAGCCAAAGGACCACGCTCAGGACAATGCTGATGATGAGCGACGTCATGAGCGGAAAGTAGAACGAAAAATTCGGCCGCTGGATCACGATGTCACCGGGCAACCGCCCCAGACCCAGCCTGCCGATCAAAGGCCAGCAGATTCCCATCACGACCAGGACAACTCCGAGGACAATAAGCGTGCGCGACATCTTCCGCCCTCCCTATACCTCGCATCCGTGGCGTAGCTGCGCCATCGAAGCGGCACCGAACATGGGGACGAGCAAAGCCAAAGTGCTGAGTGATCTAACCCTCGCATCGATCGTAGAGCGGGAGCTGAGTCAATTGCATAGGAAAGGCAAGCAGACGCGTCAAAAAAAGGTGTCATCGCCCGGCTTGCCGCCTCCGCAAGATGCTTCGGCGCGCCTGATACCCGAGCCCCGTCGAAGACTTGGCGTAGACGGGACCAGGCGATCCGGTACGCTGCGGCTTCTCGATTCAATCGCAATCGCCTCTGGCATGCTGGATCCCCGCATTCGCGGGGATGACATGTGGCTCGCGGCTCGCCCGTGACGCCTACGCCGGAGGCTGAAAGCGCGTAGCGCGTAGGATGGGTAGAGCGAAGCGAAACCCATCGTCTCACCGCGCCGACGAAACTTCATGGGTTTCGCGTCGCTCGACTGAGCCGGCCGGTTCAGCCTGTCACTGGTATCCGCTCTGATCTGAAAAGCGACCCAGTTGTTGCACACACGCGAAACGACGCGAAGAGCCAACAGGCGACACTCTCCGAAACGATGGAGACGTCCAAATCAGAGAAGGAACTTTATTCGAACCAAGATCGCGGTGCCACGGCTTGCCCGAAGGCATCAACTTCTACATCCACGACAAACTGTAGGATCGCGAGGCCATGCGGGAGCACATGGACCGCTATCACCCAATGCAGCACTATTGCCGCACCGACGGCCACGTGCCGCGCCGGCAGGCGCGGCTGGCCGCGCCCGCGTTGTAGCGCAGCCCTGTGTCCCCGTATTCCGGGGCGCCTGTCCGAACGCTAATGGCGCGGTGGCCGCTTCTCCGGCTCTCCGCTCTTGTTGCCGGGCAATCCCTTGATGCGGGCGGAGTCCTGCTCCTGGGTCGTGATATTGCCCTGTTTGGTTGTCGACGTCGAACCAACCGTTCCCTTTTGCGCGGGAGGCCCATTTTTGTTACCGGGCTGGCCTGGAATTCCAGCACCAGAGTTCTGCCCGCTGGGAGCGGTGGCCGGCGGATAGTTCGATTGCGCCGAGGCCGTCACGCCTGACAGAACCAACGCGCATGCAAGTACGCCAATGGTGCTTAACTTCATGGCGTTCATCTCCGATTGTGGCTTCGTTGAGGTTCGAACGTTCACCGCGGGCGCGCGTTCCTGTTTTCGCCCATTTTTAAGCGGTCATATTGAAAGCGGTCACAAGGTCACCCAGCAGCGTGTAGAGCGAAGCGAAACCCATCGTCTCACCGCGCGGACAAGACTTGATGGGTTTCGCTTCGCTCGACCCATCCTACGAGGCAGATCGTGATGGCAACGGGTGTTGCCCATTGGACACGACGGGCAACTCAGCAAAACGCGTCAATCCCTCGCCTCAAAAATATTTCGCTTTATCAGAAATAGAACTCGTATATGATCCGCCCGTCTCACCCTATCGAGGGGCGCTTCGCGATCGTCACGGGTGTTGCGGTGAGATGCGGTGGACGCTGATTGCACGACTGACGAGCGCGCATGAGGCGGACGGTGAAATCGTGTGGTCCTGACGCCCCAGTGGCTGGTGTCCTCTTGCAAGGCGCCACGCGTCTTGCAAGGGCGGTGACAACAAAGCCCGGTCTCGCCGGGGAGAGCACGTATAAGCCGTAAAACCATCGCGCAGGGAATGCCGGAGTGTCTCCCGCTGAACCTGTATGCTCGTGTGCGTTTCCTTATCCACTTTTGCACACGAGACCGCGGGTGCAGCGCGCACCCGGCATTCCCTGCGCCCTCTTGCTTGGAGGGCGAATGACTTTGCAAGCCTCGGGCGATAACGCGCCGCGAGAACGTGAATTCGCACCTGAAGTGGGTCAATGAATCTTGAGCAGGTCGGTTTCTGAATTCGGACTCATTCGCAATATCTCTGCTGTTGCAAGTGAGTGGCGATTGCGCGTCGCGAGTAACACTTGATGTTCACCTCCGCCCTGCTAAACCGCCGGCCATGACAGTCCACGCACCCAGCACCAAGACATCGGTCGCCGCGATTTCGGTCCTCGCCAGTGGCGGCATGGCCGCGGCGAAATTCGTGGTTGGCGTCGCGATCGGATCGCTCGCGCTGATCTCCGAGGCGCTGCACTCGACGATCGACCTGGTGGCGACCATCATCACCTGGGCCGTGGTGCGGGTGTCGGACCAGCCGGCGGATGCCGAGCATCATTACGGGCACGGCAAGTTCGAGAGCGTCTCCGCACTCGGCATCATCGCCCTGCTCTACGTGCTGGCCGGCGGCATCCTGGTCCAGGCCTACAGTCACCTGCGCGAGGGAACGCCGCCGCCCACCATCTCGACCATTCCGTTCATCGTTCTCGTGCTCGACATCGCTGTGAACGTGTGGCGCGCCCGCGCGCTGCACCGCGCGGCGCGCGACACCCGAAGCCAGGCGCTTGCCGCCGATGCGCTGCATTTTGCCTCCGACGTGATGGGCTCGACGGCCGTCATCATCGGCCTCGTTCTGGCGGGGCTCGGCTACTGGTGGGGCGATGCCGCTGCCGCGATCGCGGTTGCGGTCATGATCGCCCTGCTGGGCCTCCGGATGGCACGCGAGACGGTCGAGACCCTGCTCGACCGCGCGCCCGAAGGTGCGCTGGAGCAGGCCACCGCCGCGATCAAGGCGGTGCCCGGCGTCGTCGATGTCGACCGGCTGCGCGTTCGCATGGTCGGGGCGACCCACTTCATCGATGCGATCGCCAAGGTGCCGCGCACCTATCCGATCGATCGCGTCGAGGAGATCAAGCGCCGGGCCCAGGAAGCGGTGGCCAAGACGTTCGGCGACGCCGACCTGACCTTCACCGCGGTCCCGGTCGCACGCGACAATGAGAGCGTGCGCGAGCGCATCATGGTGATCGCGCGCAATTCCGGCCTCGCCATCCACCACGTCACCGTGCACGATCTCGGCGGCAGGCTGATCGTCGGCATCGACCTCGAGGTCGACGGCGAGATGGAGCTGACCGCGGCGCACGCGATCGCCCACGACCTCGAACGCGCGATCCGCGAGGACTTCGGCGAAGACGTCGAGGTCGATACCCATATCGAGCCGCTCGAGCCGGAACTGCCATGGGGCACCGACGCGGCTCCCGAACGCGTCGAGACCATCAAAGCCGCGCTGACCCGCTTTGCCACCGATGGCGGCGCGATCCATGACATCCACAATGTGCGGGTCCGCGACACCGACGCCGGCGAGATCGTCAACTTCCATTGCCGGGCCGCTCCCTCGATGAGCGTGACCAAGGTGCACGACAGCGTCGACGAGATCGAGCGCGCGCTGCGCCGCGCGTTCCCGACTATCAAGCGCGTGATCAGTCATGCCGAGCCGCCGCGCGAATAGTTCTACGGACCCGTTCCCGTTTCGGACTCGTTTTGCGGCCGATGATTCTCCCTTGGACAAGAATTATTTCGCATTAACGAATCGTTGACTCTCGACAGCTCCGAAAAACTGGATTCAAATCGTCTTGATTCGGATGCGACGTGGGGAGCATCCGAACCGGGTAAACACCAGCTTGGCGTGGGGGTCTAGGGCATGGCGCGCGCGCATGCAGCGAACGCGTGCGTCCAATCCGATTCGATCAAAGGATTGGCGCAGTCGATCGCAAAACCGGCATATCACAGGCTTCTCACCGCCGAGCCTGCACTGCGCCGCGCTGTCCCTACTCTCATTATCGCCTTCCTGATCACCATCTGCCTCGGCGCCTTCGTCCAGGTGATCGACCAGAACCGCCAGAAGCGCGGGGCGATGAAGCGCGATCTTGCCGCGCTCTCCGACATCCTGGCCGAACGTCTCGACCGCCTGACCTCGGCGCACCGCGACCGGCTGAACAACATCGAGCGCCTTCAGGAACTGCTGCCCGACCTGATTCCGTCCTGGGGCATCGCCTTCGGTCGCCACGTCATCATCACCGGCGCCGATCATCGCGTGCTGGCGCGCGTGCCGATCGACGGCCTCGGCGAGAGCGACCGCATCCTCGACGTCATCTCCACCGCGCAGTTGATGGCCGCGCCAGGCCAGCAGGGCGTCGTCAACGACATGACGCTGCCCAACGGCAGCGGTGCACTGGCAATCTCGCGGCTGGTCAAGTCGCTGCCGGGCCAGATCGTGGTGATCCAGGAAATGAACGAGCCGATCTGGGGATCGGACGCGGCGCTTTCGGTGACGCTGTCGGCGACCACGAGCTTCGTGGTGCTGATCCTCGGCTTCGCCTTCCATTGGCAGTCGACCCGCGCCCGCGAGGGCGACCTGATCAACGACGCCGTGCGCGGCCGGATCGACACCGCGCTCAATCGCGGCCGCTGCGGGCTGTGGGACTGGGACCTATCGCGGGGCCGGATCTTCTGGTCCCAGTCGATGTTCACCCTGCTCGGGCTCGACTCCCGCAACGACCTGCTCACCTTCGGCGAGGTCAACGCGCTGGTGAAGTCCGACGACATCAATCTGTTCGACATCGCCGATCAGCTCATCTCGGGCGAGATCGACCATATCGACCAGAGCTTCCGCATGCAGCACGTCGGCGGCCACTGGATCTGGCTGCGCGTGCGTTGCGAGCTCAGCCAGGCCGCAGCCGACGGCGGCCTGCACCTGATCGGCATTGCCGTCGACATCACCGAACAGAAGAGCCTCGCCGAGAAGAGCGTCGAGGCCGACCTGCGGCTGCGCGATGCGATCGAGACCATCCCGGAGGCCTTCGTGCTGTGGGACGCCGATGATCGCCTGGTGCTCTGCAACTCGCATTTCCAGCGGCTGCACAAGCTGCCGGACTCCGCCGTCATCCCCGGCACCTCCTACGAGACGGTGATCGAGGTCGGCAGCATGCCGGAGGTGCGCAGCCGCCTGCACGAGAGCGGCACGCCGGCGCCCGGCGCGCGCACCTTCGAGGCCCAGCTCGACGACGGCAGTTGGCTGCATATCAGCGAACGGCGCACCAAGGACGGCGGCTACGTCTCAGTCGGCACCGACATCACCCGCATCAAGGCACACGAGCAGAAGCTGGTCGACAACGATCTGCGCCTGCGCGCCACCGTGGCCGACCTCAAGCGCTCGCAGTCCGAATTGGAACGGCAGGCCGTCGAGCTCGCCGACCTCGCCGAGAAATACTCGCAGGAAAAGACCCGCGCCGAGGACGCCAACGCCGCGAAGTCGAAATTCCTCGCCAATATGAGCCACGAGCTGCGCACGCCGCTCAACGCCATCATCGGCTTCTCCGAGATCATGGGCAGCGGCCTGTTCGGCGCGCTCGGCTCGGACAAGTATCAGGAATATTGCCACGACATCCTGACATCAGGGAAATATCTGCTCGAGGTCATCAACGACATCCTCGACATGTCGAGGATCGAGGCCGGCCGCATGAAGTTCGACATGGAGCCGCTCGACATCTCCGGCATCCTCGCGGAGTCGCTGCGGGTCGTCTCCGGCCGCGCTGAGGACAAAGGGCTGTCCCTGGAATCGAACATCGAGAGCACGATCTCGGTGGTCGCCGACCGCCGCGCGGTCAAGCAGATCATCGTCAACCTGCTCTCCAACGCGGTGAAGTTCACGCCCGACAACGGCCGCGTGCTGGTGCGCGGCCAGATGCTGAACGACTCGATCGTGCTGTTGATCGCCGACAGCGGCATCGGGATTGCGCCGGACTCGCTGCGCCGGCTCGGCAAGCCGTTCGAGCAGGTCGAAAGCCAGCTCACCAAGAGCTATCAGGGCTCTGGCCTCGGGCTCGCGATCGCACGCTCCCTCACCAACCTGCACGGCGGCTCGATGCGGCTACGCTCCAAGCTCGGCGTCGGCACCGTGGTCCGCGTCACGCTGCCGCGCAACCCGCGGACGCTGCCGGCAAAGCTGCCGGAAGCGGCCTAGACTGCGGGTGACTTCGCCAGCACTCCCGCCAGCAGTGCAGGATCGCCGAGGACTGCGAGCGTCTCGCGGGGGGTGAGATGGCGCGCTGCCTCGTCAAAACTTTCGCTGGCTTCGATCCGCGCCCGCGCCACCGCAAGGTCGAGATCGATCTCGCCTGGTCCGCCGCGCCTCGCCGGCGGAAGCGAGGAGAGATGACGATGCAGCAATCCGGACTCCTGCCGCAACACCACGAGCGCCGGGGCGGATGCGGGCGCCGGCTGCGAGGCCAGCTCGTTGGCGCGAACCAGCACACGAGGCGGCGCGATCTCCTCCGGCGTGACGAACAATGCCCGCATCTCCGGCTTCGCCGTCCAGGCGCCGATCGGGATCGCAAACAGGAGGCCGACGATCACCGGCGACATCCACAGCAGCAGCGGAAACGATACGGCATAGGCACTCGCCGCCATCGCGATACCGCATGCGGTCGGGATGCCATATTTCCGATAGAGCTCGCGCCGCTCGACCTCGCCGTCGTCGCGCCGCTGCGTCTGCCAGCCCGCATCGCGCCCGAGCAGGATTTCGACGACGGCAATCGACTGGAAGACCATCATGACGGGTGCGATCATCGCCGATATCATCAGCTCGGCAATCACGCCTGAGAATGCTCGAAAGCCGCCGCCGAACTGCCGGCGCGCGTCCCGCCTTATCAGCAACAGGGTGAAGCCGAGCAACTTCGGTATCACCAGAAGCGTCATGGTGAGGCCAAACACCCACGCGGCGAGCACGGGATCCTGGGCCGGCCAGTTCGGGAACAGCGAAAAGCCCTTCGGAAAATACTCCGGGCGAACGAAACGCGCCTGCAACGAGATCAGGATTCCGAGCAGCAGGAACAAAAGCCAGAGCGGCGCGGTGATGTAGGAGCCGATCCCGGTCATGAAGTGCAAACGCGAAATCCAGTGCAGCCGGTGCGTGGTCAGCAAAGCGAGGTGCTGGAGATTGCCCTGGCACCAGCGCCGGTCGCGCGCGGCAAAATCCAGCAGCGACGGCGGCACCTCCTCGAAGCTGCCGCCGAGCGTCGGCGCCATGTAGATGCCCCAGCCGGCGCGCCGCATCAGCGCCGCCTCGACGAAATCGTGGCTCAGGATATGCCCGCCGAACGGCTTTGGTCCGGACAGTTCGGGCAGCCCCGCCTGCTCCGCAAATGCCTGAATCCTGATGATGGCATTGTGTCCCCAATAGTTGCCCTCGGAGCCATGCCACCACGCGACGCCGGCGGCGATCATCGGCCCGTACAGCCGGCCGGCAAACTGCTGCAGGCGGCTGAACAGGCTGCGCGCATTGACGATCACCGGCAGCGTCTGGACCAGCGCTGCCCGTGGATGGCTCTCCATGGCATGAACCATCCGCACCATGGTGTCGCCCGACATCAGGCTGTCGGCGTCGAGCACGATCATGAACTGATAGGCGCCGCCGAACCGCGTGATCCACTCGCCGATATTGCCCGACTTCCGCGCCGTGTTGTCGGCCCGATGCCGGTAGTAGAGCCGTCCCGCGCCGCAGGCGTCGCAGAGTTCGAGGAACGCCCGCTCCTCGGCGATCCAGATATCGGGATCGCGGGTGTCGCTCAGCACGAACCAGTCGAAGCTTGCGGCCTGTCCGGCCGCCTCGATGGACTCGTAGATGGCGCGCAAGCGCGCCATCAATTGATGTGGATTCTCGTTGTAGGTCGGCAGCAGCACCGCGGTCCGGCTCGCGATCGGCGGCAACGGACCATCGCCGCGGATCGGCAAGGCGTTGCCCTTGCGTCGAAGCAGAACCCAAAAGCCTGCGAGCGCCGAGGCAAACGAAAAGGCGATCCAGGCGAGCAGTGCGACGAACAGCACCAGCACCATGCCTTCCATGATCGTCACGCCGCCGACCTCGACCACCCTGTACATCTCGTAGGCGCCCGCGCCGGTCAGCGCCGCCGTCAGCACCAGCACGAAGGCGCGGCGCACGACCATGCCCGCGCCAACTGACACCGGCTTCGCCGCCCCGCGCGGCGGCTCGCCAAGATCGGCGGCGAACATCGCAAGCGGACTCTCCTGTGGAAGGAACCCGCGGGCCGCTGTGGCGACGTCGGGATCAGGCGACGTGACTATGGCGCCCATCGATAGACCCAGATCTCCGAAAGCGGCTTGTCATCCGGTGCGGCAAGAAAGGCTCGAAGCTCCACCGGATCCTTCTTGACGGCGCATTGGAAGCTGAGCCGCCATCCGCCGGTGTTCGGGTTCGGCTGGGTGACGATGTTTGTCACTTCGGACTTCTCGGCCGTCACCACGCCCTTGACGCTGTTGGGATCGATCCCCTTCAGATTGTCCCCGATCAGGTCGAGCACGAACAGCTTGCTGTTCTCGCCGTGGGCGCCGACGCCACTGCGCGTGAAGCGCGCAAGCGAATGGGGCTTCGGCGCGTCGGGCCCCCAATGCAGGCGATAGGTGAGATTGTTCTCGCTCTTGGCCTTGAGCGGCGCTTTCGGCCGCCAGAAGGCCGCGATATTGTCGTGGATCTCCTCCTTGGTCGGAATCTCGATCAGGATGACCGCGCCCTCGCCCCAGTCGCCGATCGGCTCGACCCACAGGCTTGGACGTTTCTCGAAGCCGGATTCGATGTCCTGATAGGCGAAGAAATTCTTCTCCCGCTGCATCAGCCCGAACCCGTGCGGATTGACGTCCTGGAACGTGCTGATCTGCAGGTCGCGCGGATTGCTCAGAGGACGCCAGAGGCTCTCGCCCTTGCCGTTGTAGATCGCAAGCCCATCGGAATCGTGCACCGACGGCCGAAAATCGTCGACCTCGTTGCGATCGTTGGGCCCGAAGAAGAACATGCTGGTCATCGGCGCGAGGCCGGCATGCTCGAGATCGGCGCGCGGATAGAGCGATGCCTCGACATCGAACACCGTCGTCTTCCCGGGCCTGATCGTGAAGCGATAGCTCGCCGCGCAGCTCTTGCTGTCGAGCAAGGCATGAATCACGAGCGACGTCGCATTGGGCACGGGTCGCTCGAGCCAGAACGCCTTGAAGTACGGAAACTCCTCGCCCTTTGCCTCGCCGGTGTCGATCGACAGACCGCGCGCCGACAGGCCGTAGGTCTCATCCTTGGCGACGGCCCGGAAATAGCTTGCCCCCAGGAAGACACAGACCTCGTCGTAGTAGTCCGGCTTGTTGATCGGCGCGTGGATGCGAAATCCGGCAAAGCCGAGGTCTGTCTCGGTGAAGGCAGGCACCTTCTCACCGAATGAGAAATCGTCCTTCGTGTAGCGGATCTCGCTAACCTTGCCGTCGGCGACTTCGAAGATGGTGACCTTGTTCTTGTAGAAGAATCCGCGATGGAAGAACTGCGCCTGGAACGGCAGCTTCGCGCCGCGCCACAGTGCACGCTCGGGCAAGAAGCGGATCGACCGGTATTGGTCGTAGGTCAGGTCATTGAGACCGCCGGGTAACTTCTCGTCGGGCGCCTCGAACGACTTGCTGGCGAGATTGCGGGCAAGGTCTCGCACCATGGAGGGGTTGAAGGGCGTGTCTGACGTGTTCCCAGCGGCTGCGGCCTCTCGCCGTGGCAAGAGCATCAGTGTCGGCAACATGGCCGATCCATGGAGTAGTTGGCGGCGATTCAAGGCATCTCCTGCTCGCTGATCGGAACGCCGCAATGAAACCGCCGAGCGGTCCCGGAGTTCCATCGCTGCTGCGTGCACGAGCAGATTGCTTGGGGACAACGCGGTTGCAGCGTTCTTCAAGCAAGCAGACAACCGTAACAGCTTCGAGACCGGGCCGGCGGTTGTCTCACTCGGGAACCGTAGCCGAAGCGCCTCGGCTGTTTGCCGAGAGCTACTGCGTCTCGAGCGTCGGCGCGACCTCACGCGCGACTTGCACCAAGGCCGCGATCAGCGGCGTCATCGGATCACGCTGCGGGATCACCATGCCGATGCTGTAATCCACAACCGGATCGACGATCGGGATACTGCGGACCGCGTCGGCCAGCCCGAGTGTCTCGGCAAGCTTCGCCGGCATCACACTCGCCCAACGACCGGTTTTCACATGGGTGTAGAGCACGAGCAGCGAATTCGAGGTGAGCGTCGGCGTCGCCTCGCCGCCGACCGTGGTCAGCGCGCGATCGATGATGCGGCGGTTCTGCATGTCGGGCGTCAGCAGGCAGAGCGGCACAGTGCCCACTTCCTTCCACGTCACCTGCTTGCGGTCACCGAACATGGCGTCGGGCGCCGTCAGCAGGCGATAGCTCTCGTTGTAGAGCGGGATGGTGCGGACCTTGCCGATCGGCTCGTTCTCGATGTAGGTGAGCCCGGCATCGACCTCGAGATTTTCGAGCAGGCCGAGCACGTCCGCCGAAGTGCAGGACTGAATGCGGAAGCGCACGTCGGGATGGCGTGCGCGGAACGGCGTCGTCAGCGACGCCACCATACCGAGCACCGTCGGGATCGCGGCGATCCGAATCTCGCCCGACAGCTTGTCCTTGAGGCCGTTGATCTCCTGCTTCATCGCCCGCGCATCGCCGACGATGCGCCGCGCCCAGTCGAGCGTGCGCTCGCCTTCCGGCGTGAAACCCTGAAAGCGGGAGCCGCGCTGCACCAGCATGACGCCGAGGATTTCCTCGAGCTGCTTGAGGCTGGTCGACATGGTCGGCTGGGTGACGCCGCAGGCCTCCGCGGCTCGCCCGAAATGCCGCTCTTTGGCCAGCGCCAGCAGAAGTTCCAGCTTGTCGATCAAGGATCAACCCCCATCGCGAAAACAGTGTCCCAACACAGTCACAAGTAGCACGGCCGCGGCGCGATCCTAACCCCAAAAGCGCGCCGGAAGTTCGTGATTCTCGGACATTATTGCGATTCCAAATCACCCCATAGCGCCACACTATTAATCGCGTTTCGCAATCGCCGCATGAGACGGCTTTATTGATGTTTCGAAGGATTCCAACTCTCATACGCACAGTCGAAGAACTGATCGTGAGAGCGCGGATGACGTCGGAATACGAACCCTGGGACGAGGCGCGCGGCGCCGAGATCATCGCCGAACATGCCAAGCTCGAAGGCGCCACGCTGGTCATCCTGCACGCGCTGCAGGAGGCATTCGGCTACGTGCCGGAGCCGGCGATCCCGATGGTCGCGCAGGCGCTCAACCTGTCCCGCGCCGAGGTGCACGGCGTGTTCACCTTCTATCACGACTTCCGCAAACAACCGTCCGGGCGCCATGTCCTGAAACTGTGCCGCGCCGAGGCCTGCCAGGCTGCCGGCGGCGACGCGCTGGCGGCGCGAGCGGAGGCCAGGCTCGGCGTTTCCCTCGGCCACACCACGGCGGATCAGCGCGTGACGCTGGAGCCGATCTACTGCCTTGGCCTCTGCGCCACCGCGCCGTCAGGGATGCTCGATGGCCGCGTGGTCGGGCGGCTCGACGAGGCGCGGCTCGACGCGCTGGTCACGGAGGCGCAGCGATGACGATGCGGATATTCATTCCCCGCGATGCCGGTGCAGTCGCGGTCGGCGCCGATGAGGTGGCCCTGGCGTTCGCGCAAGCCGCGGCCGCACGGAGCGTCACACTCGAGATTGTCAGGACCGGCTCGCGCGGGCTCTACTGGCTGGAGCCGATGGTCGAGCTTGCGACCGCGCAGGGCCGCGTCGCGTTTGGTCCAGTCACGCCGGCCGATGCCCCTGCCCTGCTCGATGCGATGGCCCGCAACGGGCAGCATCCCCGGCGGCTTGGTGCCACGGACGAGATTCCCTGGCTGAAGCGGCAGACCCGCCTGACCTTCGCGCGCTGTGGCGTGGTCGATCCGCGCTCGGTCGACGACTATCGCGCCCATGGCGGCTACAAGGGCCTGGAGCGGGCGCTGACGCTGACAGCGGACCAGATCCTTGCCGACGTCACCACATCGGGCCTACGAGGCCGCGGCGGCGCCGGCTTCCCGACCGGCATCAAGTGGAAGACGGTGGCGCAGGCGAATGCCGACCGCAAATACATCGTCTGCAACGCCGATGAAGGTGACAGCGGCACCTTCGCCGACCGCATGATCATGGAAGGCGACCCCTTCGTCGTGATCGAAGGGATGACGATTGCCGGCATCACGGTCGGCGCCACCAAGGGCTACATCTACATCCGCTCGGAATATCCGCACGCGGTCGAGGCCATGAACGCGGCGATTGCCGCCGCCCGGCGCGCCGGTTTGCTCGGCGATCGCGTCGGCGGCTCCGCGCACAACTTCGACCTCGAGGTGCGCGTCGGTGCCGGCGCCTATGTCTGCGGCGAGGAGACCTCGCTGCTGGAAAGTCTCGAGGGCCGCCGCGGCATCGTGCGCGCCAAGCCGCCGCTGCCGGCGCACAAGGGCCTGTTCGGCCGTCCCAGCGTGATCAACAACGTGCTGTCGTTCGCGGCGATCCCCTTCATCCTCGACAACGGCGCCAGGGCCTATGCCGATTTCGGCATGGGGCGGTCGCGCGGCACCATGCCGATCCAGCTCGCCGGCAACGTCAAATATGGCGGGCTGTTCGAGACCGCGTTCGGCGTCACGCTCGGCGAGCTGGTCGACGACATCGGCGGCGGCACCTTCACGGGACGTCCCGTGCGCGCGGTTCAGGTCGGCGGTCCGCTCGGAGCCTATTTCCCGCGCGCGCTGTTCGACACGCCGTTCGACTATGAGGCATTCGCCGCGCGCGACGGCCTGATCGGCCACGGCGGCCTGGTGGTGTTCGACGACAGCGTTGATATGGCGAAGCAGGCGCGGTTCGCGATGGAGTTCTGTGCGATCGAGTCCTGCGGCAAGTGCACGCCGTGCCGCATCGGCTCGACCCGCGGCGTCGAGACCATCAGCAAGATCATCAATGGCGAGCGCGTCGCCGAGAACCTCGCGGTGGTCGAGGACCTCTGCAACACCATGAAGTTCGGCTCGCTCTGCGCGCTCGGCGGCTTCACGCCCTACCCCGTGATGAGCGCGCTGAAACACTTCCGGGAAGATTTCGGCCCGGCACCGGCCCGGCTGCAGGCCGCGGAATAACAGGAGATCACGATGTCGCTGATCCACGAAACCGATTTCGGCACGCCACAATCGAAGTCCGAGACGATGGTCACGCTGACCATCGACGGGCGCAGCATCACGGTGCCCGAGGGTACCTCGATCATGCGCGCCGCGATGGAGGCCGGCACCCAGATCCCGAAGCTGTGCGCCACCGACATGGTCGACGCGTTCGGCTCGTGCCGGCTCTGTCTGGTCGAGATCGAGGGGCGCGCCGGCACGCCCGCCTCCTGCACCACGCCCGTGATGCCGGGCCTCGTCGTGCACACGCAGACCGAGCGGCTCAAGAAGCTGCGCAAGGGCGTGATGGAGCTCTACATCTCCGACCATCCGCTCGACTGCCTGACTTGTGCGGCGAACGGCGACTGCGAATTGCAGGACATGGCCGGCGCGGTCGGCCTGCGCGACGTGCGCTACGGCTATGAGGGCGAGAACCACGTGTTCGCCAAGTCCAATGGCACGGCCAATCCGGCCTGGATGCCAAAGGACGAGTCCAATCCCTATTTCACCTATGATCCCTCGAAATGCATCGTCTGCTCGCGCTGCGTCCGCGCCTGCGAGGAGGTGCAAGGCACCTTCGCGCTGACGATCGCCGGCCGCGGCTTCGACAGCCGCGTTTCACCCGGCATGAGCGAGAGCTTCCTCGGCTCCGAATGCGTCTCCTGCGGCGCCTGCGTGCAAGCCTGCCCGACCGCGACGCTGACCGAAAAATCGGTCATCGAGATCGGCCAGCCCGAGCATTCCGTCGTCACCACCTGCGCCTATTGCGGCGTCGGCTGCGCCTTCAAGGCCGAGATGCGCGGCGAGGAAGTGGTGCGCATGGTGCCGTATAAGGACGGCAAGGCCAATCGCGGCCATTCCTGCGTCAAGGGCCGCTTCGCCTGGGGCTACACAACTCACAAGGAGCGCATCCTGAAGCCGATGATCCGCGAGCGGATCGAGGATCCCTGGCGCGAAGTGTCTTGGGACGAGGCGCTCGGCTTCGCCGCCGCCAAGTTCAAGGCCATCCAGCAGAAATATGGCCGCGACGCCGTCGGCGGCATCACCTCGTCCCGCTGCACCAACGAAGAAACCTATCTGGTGCAGAAGTTGATCCGCGCCGGCTTCGGCAACAACAATGTCGACACCTGCGCCCGCGTCTGCCATTCGCCGACCGGCTACGGCCTGTCGCAGACCTTCGGCACGTCGGCAGGTACGCAGGATTTCGATTCGGTTGAGCATTCCGATGTCGTCATGATCATCGGCGCCAACCCGGCCTCAGCTCACCCTGTGTTCGCCTCACGGCTGAAGAAGCGGCTGCGCCAGGGCGCGCGGCTGATCGTGATCGATCCCCGTCGCACCGAGATGGTCGAATCGCCGCACGTGAAGGCGCTGCACCTGCCGCTGATGCCAGGCACCAACGTCGCCGTGCTCACGGCGCTCGCCCATGTGGTCGTCACGGAAGGGCTGGTCAACGAGGCCTTCGTGCGCGAGCGCTGCGACTGGAGCGAGTTCGAGGATTGGGCGGCATTCGTCGCGCAGCCGAGCAACAGCCCGGAAGCGACCGCGATCATGACCGGTGTCGATCCGAAGGATCTGCGCGAGGCGGCGCGAGTCTACGCCACGGGCGGCAACGCTGCGATCTACTATGGACTTGGCGTCACCGAGCACAGCCAGGGCTCGACCACCGTGATCGCGATCGCCAACCTCGCGATGGCGACCGGCAATGTCGGCCGGCCCGGCGTCGGGGTGAATCCGCTGCGCGGCCAGAACAACGTGCAAGGCTCCTGCGACATGGGCTCGTTCCCGCACGAGCTGACCGGTTATCGCCATATCTCCGGCGACGCCGTGCGCGAGCAGTTCGAGGCGATGTGGAACGTCAAGCTCAACAAGGAGCCGGGCCTGCGCATCCCCAACATGTTCGACGCCGCGATCGAAGGCACCTTCATGGGACTCTATGTGCAGGGCGAGGACATCCTGCAGTCCGATCCCAACACCAAGCATGTGGTGGCCGCGCTATCGGCGATGGAATGCGTGATCGTCCATGACCTCTTCCTGAACGAGACCGCGAACTACGCCCATGTCTTCCTGCCCGGCTCGACCTTCCTGGAAAAGGACGGCACCTTCACCAACGCCGAGCGCCGGATCCAGCTCGTGCGCAAGGTGATGTCGCCGAGGAACGGATACGCGGACTGGGAGGTTACCATCCTGCTCGCCAAGGCGATGGGTTTCGAGATGCACTACAACCATCCGTCCGAGATCATGGACGAAATCGCGGCTCTGACGCCGACCTTCGCCGGCGTCTCCTACGCCAAGCTGGAGGAACTCGGCTCGGTGCAGTGGCCCTGCAACGAGAAGGCGCCCGAGGGCACGCCGGTGATGCATATCGGCGGCTTCGTGCGCGGCAAGGGCAAGTTCATCATCACCGAATATATCGCGACCGACGAGCGCACCGGCCCGCGCTACCCGCTGCTGCTCACCACCGGCCGCATCCTCAGCCAGTACAATGTCGGCGCGCAAACCCGCCGCACCGAGAACGTGGTGTGGCACGCCGAGGACCGGCTGGAGATCCATCCCCACGACGCCGAGCAGCGCGGCGTGCGTGACGGCGACTGGGTTCGGCTGGCGAGCCGTGCCGGCGAAACCACGCTGCGCGCGCTGATCACCGACCGCGTCGCCCCCGGCGTGGTCTACACCACGTTCCACCACCCTGACACCCAGGCCAACGTGATCACGACCGACTTCTCCGACTGGGCCACCAACTGTCCGGAGTACAAAGTCACCGCCGTCCAGATCTCGCCATCGAACGGTCCGACCGACTGGCAGAAGGCCTATGACGAACAGGCGCGGCACTCCCGCCGCATCGCGCCGGTCGTGGAAGCCGCGGAGTAGCGATGCGCGAGCCCGTGCACAAGGCGAACCGGAAAGTCTGGCGCAACGGCGCGTTCAGCGAAGGGACACGCCTGATCCCGGACGAGACGCCGCTGGCGCTGACCTACAACGGCGGCACATACGCCGTGATGATGGGCTCTCCCGAGGACCTCGGCGATTTCGCCATCGGCTTCAGCCTCAGCGAAGGCATCGTGCAATCGGCCGACGAAATCGAGACGCTCGACATCGTCGAGCTCGACGATGGCATCGAGCTCAGGATGTGGCTGAAGCCGGCGAAGGCCGCGCTGATCGCCGAGCGCCGCCGGCACATTGCGGGACCGACCGGGTGCGGCATCTGCGGCGTCGATTCCATCACTGAAGCGGTTCGCCCGGCCGCGGTCGTAGCTGCCAGGCGATCGTTCGCGCCGCGCGAGGTGATGACCGCAATGGCGGCCATCACGCCGCTGCAGGAGATCAATCACCAAACCCGCGCCGTGCACGCCGCCGCGTTCTGGACGCCCGGACGCGGCATCGTGGCGCTGCGGGAGGATGTCGGCCGGCACAATGCGCTCGACAAGCTCGCAGGAGCGTTGGCGCGAGAGCAGACCGCGACGAGCGAGGGCATGGTGTTGTTGACCAGCCGCGTCTCGGTCGAGATGGTGCAGAAGACCGCGGCGATCGGCGCGCCGTTGATGGTCGCGATGTCCGCCCCGACCGCGCTTGCGGTGCAGATGGCTGATGCCGCCGGCGTCACGCTCGTCGCCATCGCGCGGTCGGACGGATTTGAAATCTTTACGCATCCGGAACGCGTCATTGGCGCGGTGGCCGGCAAGGAGTCCGCTTATGTCGTCGTCGCCTGACAAGCTCGTCTATATGGCGAACCAGATCGGAAAGTTCTTCCAGAGCCAGGGGCGCGACCGCGCGGTGCAGGGCATTTCCGAGCACATCTGGAAATTCTGGGATCCGCGGATGCGCAAGCAGATCTTCGCCCATCTCGACGCCGGTGGCGCCGGCCTTGATCCCGACGTTCGCGACGCCCTGCAAAGGCTGAAACAGGCGTAGAGCTGGACGAAATTGTGGTGCGTGCAAAGACACGCTTGCAGCTACGCTGCGCAATAATGACATCGAGCTCGCGCACGTCCTGCAGGGCGTGATGGCGGATATCCGCGATCAGCTTCGTGGCATGCAACAAAGGCCCGAACGGCCGCTTCGGATTCCGTCAAGGCATCGGCAGTGCTCTTCCCGCGCCAGCATTCTCGTGGCTCCGCTGACGTCGCGATTGAGTCGCCAGATGCGTGGCAGACTAGCGGCGATTAGGTGTCCGGTGCCGACACGATTATTACGCATTGGCCGCTTAGACACCGATGAAGGAGAAAGAGCAGCGAGAGCACAAACCTAATGAGTCAGAACACTGCCGGCGGCGCAACGCCGTTTCCTCTCGGCGTTTTTGTCGGGAACCCGAACTATTACGATTCAAGCGAGGAAGCGAGTTTCGAAGCGAACTTCAACGCTTTCTCAACCTTGATGAAAACCACGCCGCAGTTCCTCGACCAGTATGGCGACCAACGCCTGCCCATCTCGGATTGGGTTGGTCAATCGAGCTGGAATGCAGCATCGATGGCGCAATCGCCGGTGCTCAAGGGGGTCACGCCGGTGATCGGACTGCCGATGACCTCGACCGCATCGGGCTCGGAATCCCCGGATCAGTTCTACAAGGATTTTACGGCCGGCCAGTACGATTCGGTGCTGACGAACATGGTCAAGGCCTGGGCCGACAATGGCTTCACGACCCAGATCTGGCGGCCCGGCTGGGAGATGAACATCAACACCATGCCCTCCTATGCCGGCGACGACGCCGCGACGCGCGCCGATTGGGTCAAGGCGTTCCAGCACATCTACACCGTGTTGCATGCCGCAGGTGCAGCCGAGGGTGTGAACATCGAGGTGGCATGGAACCCGGCCGTGACGAACTACAGCCACGCCGGCAACGTCATCCAGAGTGCATATCCCGGAGACCAGTACGTCGATATCATCGCCGCCGACGTCTACGGCGACGTCTATCCCTACGGCTCGTCGACCCACCTCTATGACTGGGACAAGAGCGGGCAAGTCCTCGATTCGTCGCAGCCCGTCTACGACTCCAGTGTTCAGCAATGGGCGTCAGACCCGGTCAACCTTCAGCACTATTACACCTACCCGGCGTCCAACCAATGGTCGCTCGATGGCAGTGACGGACATGCGACCACGCTTCAACAACTGATCGATCTCGCCAAATCGGCAGGGAAGCCGTTTGCTATTGCCGAGACCGGTGCAGGCAATACACATGACGGCGCGGGCCTCACCGACAATCCGACATTCGTGAAGTGGCTCTCGGATACGCTGCATCAATCCGGGGTGAACGTCAGCTTCGTGAACATCTGGGATTCGAATTCCGGCGGATCGTATGGCTTCACCGGTTCCACCGACAACAAGCCGCTCGAGGCTGCGGCATGGGCGCAGCACTTTGGCGATCCACCCGCGACGGCATCCGACTCGACGTCGACGGCGTCGTCGACCGCCTCAGGCAGCTCTGCGGTGAGCGAGGCCGCGAGCGTCAGCCAACCGGCCGCGCCTGACGCCGCGGCGGCCCAAGGCACCATGGCCGTCGAGACGGCAAAGGACGGCTTTCATTTCAATTCCGCACCCACCGAAACCAATCATCCAGGCACCACAGCGCCTGCAGTCGGAGTCATTGGCAATAACGCCTTTGCCTTCCAGGAGCATGCTGACGCAAATTCCGGAAGCCGGGACAGTTTCGTGGCGGGCGGTGATGCTGCCCATGGCAACTTGGCCGCGCTCGTGAACGAAGCCCACACGGCCGCCACTGGGCACGACGCAGTGATCGACCATTCGGTCGTCAACGCGGATTCAGCGAGTGCTCATCAGGTGGCGTTGCACAGCAACTTCTTCTCTCTCTAGTTCTGCAAGCCCGCCACCGGTAGCAGCGCCCCGTCAGGACGAGTGTGGCTGAACAGACCATCGAGCGCGCGCAAGCGCGCTCGATAAACGATCGCGCCTAAACGTGTCGCCATCGGCGCTCCGCCTGTGTGCTCATCTTCAGAATTGGGCAGGTCACCGTGCCGAGTATCCAGCCGGATATCAAACGCTCGCAGGCTCGGTGGCCGGTTCGGATGTTAGCCAGGAACATCGTGCGGTCCGCGCCATTGACCGGTCCCCGGAGAGGTATCGCTGGGCCGCTTCTTGGCGCCGACGGTGGTATAAATGCGGATCGCCCTTGGCGTTAAGGCTGTTCTAACCCTTTTGAAGTTGGCCAGAGCCGCTCCGCCTGCTGGACGCCCCGAAGCGGCTGAACGAGGCCGTACTTTACCGGGATTGAAGACTTTGGCAGGATGTTGGCATCTACCGGCGGATATCCTGACAGCGGCGGTCGCCGCAAGTCAGCCGGGGACGCCGCGGCGTCCGCAGGGATCATGGAGGAGGCGTTATGTTGGAGATCGTTCTGGCGAGCGGCATCTGCGGGTTGCTGCTGGGACGCTACTTCAGGGTCTACGTCTGCCTCTTCGCGATGCTCTTCGTTATTCCGGCTGCCTATTTCGTCGGGCACACCGACGGTTTGACGATGGGAGTTGTCGCCTTCATTTCCAGCGTCGTTGCAATGCAGGGCTGCTTCCTGATCGGTGCGATGGTCCGCATCTTCATCGAAAACTTCGAGCCGCAACGGGCGCCGTCGGAAGATTTCATCTGACCGTTCGCCGGCAAGATCGCAGCGGCGAGTTTGCCTTCGCACCCGTTCTAACCGCCGCCCACGATCGCGTTGAACACGCGGCGCACCTCGCTCTGCGTCTCGCGCAGGCGCGCTTCCAGCGCGGAAAAATCCGGCGTGTCGCCGGCCCGCGCCATCACGCGCAGCAGGTCTTCACCGGCGGTCTCCGGGTTGAATTTGCCGATCACGCAGAGCCGCAGAATTTGCGTCAGGTCGTGATACAGCCGCGCCGCCGAGCGCAGGATCTCGGCTTCGGAGTGCCCGAGCAGCCCGAGCTTGGCGGCATTATCGAGCACCTGCATCGTCGAGACGCTGAGGATCTCGGGCTTTGCCGCCGCATGCGCTAGCTGCAGGTATTGCGCGATGAAGTCGATGTCGACCAGCCCGCCCGCCGCGAGCTTGAGGTCCCAGACATCGTCCTCGCCCTTCTCCAGCGCAATCGCGCGCCGCATGTCGGCGACATCGGCGGCGGTGCTCGCCGCATCCCGCGGCCGCGTCAGCACACCGCGAATGATCGCCTCGATCCGCTCGCGGAAGTGCGGCGCCGCCGAGATCACCCGCGCGCGCGTCAGCGCCATGTGTTCCCAGGTCCAGGCCTCGCGTTCCTGATAATCGGCGAAAGAATCGATCCGCGAGGCGACGGGGCCGGCACGCCCGGACGGACGCAGCCGCATGTCGACCTCATAGAGCACGCCGTAATTGGTGCGTGTGGTGAACGCGCTGATCAGCCGCTGTGTAAAGCGGGCAAAATACTGCGCGCCATGCAATGAGCGCTGGCCGTCGGAATCCGGCGCCTCATGGTCGTAGTCGTAGAGCAGGATCAGGTCGAGGTCGGAGGACGCCGTCATTTCGCGGCTGCCGAGCCGGCCCATTGCGATGATCGCGGTCTCCTGCCCCTTGATCCGGCCATATTGCGCCGCGAACTGGTCGGTGACGAGACCGTGCACGGTGTGCACGATGCCCTCGGCGACATCGGCAAACGCGACGCTGGCGTGCTGCGCCGAGACCGTGCCGGACAAGATCCGCGTGCCGATCAGAAACAGGCTCTCCTGGCCGAACAGCCGCAGGCGATCGAGGAAGTCCTCATAGGACGACGCATCCTGCAAGGTGGTGGCGAGCCGTTCGGACAGTTCCTTCTTGTCCGGCATCGCGCCGAAGAACCGCGGGTCGATCAGGCCGTCCATGATCTGCGGCTGCCGCGCCAGCATGTCGCCGAGCCGCGGCGCGGCACCCAGGATCAGCGCCACCAGCGCGACGAGGTCGCGGTTCTGGCTGAGCAGCGAGATCAGCCGTCCGCCGCGCTGCAATGCGCCCAGGAAGCGATCGAACGCCGCCACTGCATCATCGGGCTCTTCGGCATGTGCGAGACCGTCGATCAGCCCCGGAATGAATTCGAGGAACGCCGCGCGCGTCGCCTCGACGCGCAGTGCGCGATAGTCACCCGTGATCCACTGCTGCACGGCCCCGGCAACGGCGACCGGTTTCCTGAATCCGACATTGGCGAGATGCTCGATCAGGCGGGCATCGTCGGGCCCGGCCCCATAGTCGATCTGCGGCAGCTTCGCGGTGCCGGTCGGATCGTCGCCCTCGAACAGCTTGCCGTAGTGGCTCTGGACGATCTTGAGGTGGCCGAGCAGGTCCTTCGCGAAGGCCTCGCGGTTCTCGTAACCAAAGAAATGCGCGAAGCGCTCGACTGCTTCGGCCTGCTCCGGGAGCGAATGGGTCTGCTCATCGGCGATCATCTGCAGCCGGTGCTCGACCCGGCGCAGAAATTCATAGGCCGTGGTCAGCTCGTCGCGCGCTTCGTAGGTGATCCAGTTGCTGTTGGCGAGAACGTTCAGCGCCTCCAGCGTCGGCCGCACGCGCAATTCCGGATGCCGGCCGCCGGCGATCAGTTGCTGGGTCTGGGCGAAGAATTCGATCTCGCGGATACCGCCGCGGCCGACCTTGACATTGTGGCCTTCGACCGAGATCTCGCTCTGGCCGCGATAGGTCTGCATCTGCCGCTTCATGTCGTGCACATCGGCGAGCGCCGCGAAATCCAGGTGCTTGCGCCAGACGAACGGTGCGAGTTCGGCAAGCAGCGCATCTCCCGCGGCGGGATCGCCGGCGCAGGGCCGCGCCTTGATCATCGCGGCGCGCTCCCAGGTGCGTCCCTCGCGCTCGTAGTAGTGCAGCGCGGCGTCGGTGGAGATCGCGACCTGTGTCGAGGCCGGATCCGGGCGCAGCCGGAGATCGACCCGGAACACGTATCCCTCGCCCGAACGCTGTTGCAGCATCCGCGCCATCGCCTGGGTGACGCGCACGAAGAACGGCTGCGGCTCGATATCTTCGGCGAGCGAGGTGGCCGAGCGATCGAAGAACACGATCAGGTCGATGTCGCTGGAATAGTTCAGTTCGCCGGCACCCATCTTGCCCATCGCCAGCACGATCAGGCCCGAGCCGATCTCGGGGTGTTCGGGGTCATCAGCCGTCATCCGGCCCCGGGCGACCTCCTGCCGGAGCAGGTAGCGCAGCGCCGATTGCACCGAGGCGACGGCGACATCGGTGAGCGCCGCCGTGACCCGCATCACCGGCCAGACGCCGCCGATGTCGCACAACGCGATCAGGAGCGCGGCCTCCGCCTTCAAGCGGCGGAGCAGATGCATCACGTCGGCCTCGCCGCCGGCAGCGAGCACCTCGCGCGAGGTTCTTTCGATCAGTGCGGCAAGGTGCGACTCCGGGTCGCATGACAGGATCCGGACCAGCCGTGCGACGTCGGTGCGCGCGAGCTCGAACAGATATGGCGAGAACTCGGCGATGCCGCGCAGGATGTCCCTTGCGAAGGGATGTCCGAGCAACGCGTTGAGTGCGTCCGCTTGTGCCGGCTCGAGCTCGGCGAACCAGTCGGTCAGGCGCTGTTCAGCGGATTGCGGCGCGGCGACACGTGGCCCGTCCGCAAATCGCGCGGCCAGCCCCTGTCGATCCGCGTTTCCCGGCGCGGCGGCATTCATGCCGCCTTCTGTGGCACATCCTGCGTTTGAGCCGCAAGCCTGTCACTGCCGGCCACCCGCGCGGGCAGGACCAGGGTCGCGACCAGGCCCGGATGCGAGTCGCCGAGCCGAAGCTCGCCGCCATGGAGCGTTGCGACGGCCGAGGCCAGGCTGAGGCCGAGACCGGACCCGGGTAAGGTGCGGCTCGCTTCGAGCCGGACGAATCGCTCCACCGCATGCTTGCGATCGCCCTCGGGAATGCCAGGACCGTGGTCGGTGACGCTGAGCAGCACCTGATTGCCCTCGCGCCGCGCCTCGATCAGGATCTCGTTTTTCGCCGCGCTCGACGACCCTGTGGCGGTTTCGGGCTTGCCATATTTGATCGCATTCTCGACCAGGTTGGCGAGCGCCTGGCTGATCAATTCACGGTTGCCGTGGATCGGCGCGGGCGTCGTCTTCACCAGCAGCGTCATGCCGTCGTCCTCGGCCAGCGGCTCGTACAGCTCGTGGATACCGTTGGCGACGTCGGCGCCGTCGAAATCGTCCATGTTGCCGCGCGCCTGGCCGGATTCGGCGCGGGCGATCATCAACAGGGCATTGAAGGTGCGGATCAGGCCGTCCGATTCCTCGATCGTCCGCTCCAGCGCGGCGCGATAGTCGGCCTCGCAGCCGGACTTCGCCAATGCTTCCTCGGCGCGGTTGCGCAGCCGCGTCAGCGGCGTCTTGAGATCGTGGGCGATGTTGTCGGAGACCTCCTTGAGGCCCGTCATCAGCGCCTCGATACGCTCCAGCATGGCGTTGAGATTTTCCGCCAGGCGGTCGAGCTCATCGCCGCTGCGGCCGACCGGCAGCCGGCCGGACAGATCGCCGGCCATGATGGTCTTCGTGGTGCCGGTCATGGCGTCGATCCGGTGCAGCACGCGGCGCGCGACGAAAATGCCGCCGCCGATGCCGAGCACGACGACGACGAGGATCGACCACTGCGCGGCCTTGGCGACGATCCCGAACAAACGCCGCCGTTCCTCGAGATCGCGCCCGACGAGCAGGCGGAAGCCGTTGTCCATCTCGGTGACCCGCACCAGCGCGCGGTGATCGGTCTTGTCCTGGTCGTCGAGCCGCCGATAGGCCGTCTCCGACCAGCCCTGCGTGCCCATCACGCCCGGCGCCAGCGAGCCGACATTGCCGGCGAGCGCCTGCCCGTTCGGCGCCGTCACGAGATAAAGGTTGGCGCCCGGCCGCAGCGCGCGGTTGCCCATCGTAATCAGCAGACCATGCAAGCCGCGGCGGTTATAGATGTCGGTGATCTCCCCGATCTCTGCATTCACCGTCGTGGCGATCTGCTCGGTGATCAGACGCCGCGTGTTCCAGGCGAAATAAGCCAGCAGCGAGGCAGCAAACAGCGCAAACAGAAACAGATAGACCAGCGTCAGCCGAAACGCCGTGGTTCGGATCAGTTTACCGAATGCCGTCACGGATCATGTACCCCGCGCCGCGGATCGTGTGCAGCAGCGGGCGCTCGAAGCCCTTGTCGATCTTGGAGCGCAGCCGCGAGATGTGCACATCGATGACATTGGTCTGCGGATCGAAATGATAATCCCAGACGTTCTCCAGAAGCATGGTGCGCGTCACCACCTGGCCTGCATGCTTCATCAGATATTCGAGCAGCCGGAACTCGCGCGGCTGCAGCGTCAGCTCATCCTTGCCGCGGGCGACTCGATGCGAGAGGCGATCGAGCTCGAGGTCGCCGACCCGGTAGGTGGTCTCCTCGGCCGGGCCGACATTGCGGCGCGACAGCACCTCGACGCGAGCAAGCAACTCGGCGAACGAATAGGGCTTTGGCAGATAGTCGTCGCCGCCGGCGCGCAAGCCCTTGATGCGGTCGTCGACCTGGCCGAGCGCGGAGAGGATCAGGACCGGCGTGCGGTTGCCCTTGTCGCGCAGGCTCCCGATCAATGACAGGCCGTCGCGCTTCGGTAGCATCCGATCGACGACGAGCACGTCGTAATCGCCGGTTTCGGCCATCGACAGGCCCTCCTCGCCGTCGGATGCGAGATCGGCGACATAGCCGACTTCCCGGAATGCCTTCACCAGATAGTCGGCGGACTCGCGGTCATCTTCGATGATCAGAATGCGCATTTGTGGAGCGGTTGCGGTCACGGGAATTGGCCTTCTCTCACCATGGCGCGGCCGGCCTGCACATGCAAGGCGACCGCGCATGTTCTCGAAATGTAGCCGTCACATGATCGGGCCGGAAAGCCGGTTGGTATTCTTCCGGATCGTGCGGGGGTGAAAAAAGTGGGCGGTGAAGCTGGGGGACTTCACCGCCCTGAGCCCTTCCGACGGAGGGGGGCGTATTCCATCGAAAGGCACCGAAGGGAGCGAGCAAGGCGCCCGCCCCCCGGGAAGCGCCGTCGGCGGGGGCGACTGATGCCGGCGACGCCTCCCAACTCATATAGTTAGCCCTTGGCCAGCGGCACAGCCACGAAGCGCGACGAACCGCCGCTCTTCACGCGCATGAGAACACTGTTCTTGTTGTCGTTGCGCGCTGAAGTAATCGCATCGCGCACCTCGCCGGCGGTGCCGACGCTCTTGCCGGCGACCTCGAGGATCACGTCGCCTTCCTTGAAGCCGCGCTCGGCAGCGGCACTCTTCGGATCGACCTCGGTCACGACCACGCCTTCCTTGCCGGCACCGGCCACGCTGTTGGCGGGCGCAACGGTCAGGCCGAGCTTCGGCACGTCGGTGCCGCGGTTGGAGTTGCCGCGATCGTTGTTGTCGTTATCGGCCTTGGCCTCCAGGTTGTTCGGCAACTGGCCGAGCGTGATGTTGACGACCTTGTCCTGGCCCTTGTGCAGCACGTTCAGCTTCACCGAATTGCCGGGAGGCAGGCCGCCGATGGTGCGGGCGAGCTCGCGCGCATCCTTCACCGTCTCGCCGTTGACGGCCGTGATGACGTCACCGGACTCGATGCCGGCCTTGGCCGCGGGGCCGTTGGCCTGCGGTTCGGCAACCAGCGCGCCTTCGGCCTTCTTCATGCCGAGGCTGTCGGCGATGTCAGAGGTCACCGGCTGGATCTGGACGCCGATCCAGCCGCGGCTGACCGAGCCCTTGTCCTTCAACTGGGCGACGACGCTCTTCACGGTCGCGGCCGGGATCGAGAACGCGATGCCGACGCTGCCGCCGGACGGCGAGTAGATCGCGGTGTTGACGCCCATCACCTCGCCCGACATGTCGAATGCCGGACCACCGGAGTTGCCCTTGTTCACGGGCGCGTCGATCTGGATGAAGTCGTCATACGGACCGTTGCCGATGTCGCGGCCGGAGGCGGACACGATGCCCGCGGTCACGGTGCCGCCGAGACCGAAGGGATTGCCGACGGCCAGCACCCAGTCGCCGATCCGCGGCTTGCTGTCGGACAGCTTTGCGAACTGGAAGTTGGAACCGCCCTCGACCTTGATCAGCGCGAGGTCGGTACGCGGATCGGTGCCGATCACCTTGGCAGAATAGGTCTTGCCGTCGTCGGTCGTGACTTCGACCTTGTCGGCACCGTCGACGACGTGGTTGTTGGTCACGGCGTAGCCGTCAGCCGAGATGAAGAAGCCGGAACCCTGGCCGGTCACAACGCCACCACCACGCGGTCCGCCACGCAGACCCGGGGGGAGACCATCCGGACCGCCGAAGCGACGGAAGAAGCGCTCCATCGGCGAACCGGGCTGGAACGGCGAATCTTCATTGCTGTCGTCCTTGGAGAGCTTCTCCCGGATGTTGACCTTCACCGAGATCACCGACGGTTTCACGCGCTCGACAATGTCGGCGAAGCCGACCGGCTGCTGAACCTTGCGGACCTCGTTGTTGACCTGCGCATGCGCCGGGGTCGCAAACAACGAAGCATCGTGCGAGGGGCTGAAGCCATAGACGGCGGCGCCGAGACCGGCGACGACTGACGCCATCAGCGCGAACTTGCGAGCAGACAACAGCGAGCGCTTCGGCTGCTTGTAGGACGGAAAGGACGAGAGGTCGTGACGGTCGGTCATTTCTTGAAATCTCCAAGGCCAGAATCGTGGTGCAGGGGCCGGCACCTGATGCGTCTGAACATGGGGTCATCAGCCTTACGGCGCGCTGGCGGCGGAATTAAACTTTTGTAATTAAGATAAGGCACTCTGCGGCAGAATAACGCAGGCAGGTGAATGACTTAGACGAACTCAAATCGGTTTGTCCGGCGCTGATTCCGCTGCCAGGAACCGCTCCAGGCGTGCCCGCTCATCGGCTGTCAGGGCCGGGTCGGAAAGGCCTGCGGCTTTGGTCGCGTTTGCCCTCCGCCGGCCAAAGCGCCAGATCGCCAAACCACCCAGCAGAAGCGCCAGCGGCGGGGTCAGCCAGAGCAACAGCGTGTGCTCGTTGAAGCGCGGCTTGAGCAGCACGAATTCGCCGTAGCGCGCCACCAGGAAATCGATCACCTGCTGATTGCTGTCGCCGGCCGCGATACGTTCGCGCACCAGAAGACGGAGGTCGCGCGCGAGCGGCGCCTCCGAATCGTCGATCGACTGGTTCTGGCAGACCATGCAGCGAAGCTCCTTGGAGAGCTCGCGCGCCCTCGCCTCCTTCGCCGGGTCCGACATGACCTCGTCTGGCAGCACCGCGTGCGCCGGCATCGCGCCGAGCACCAAGGCGGCGGCGAGCAGGCCGGCAGCGAGACCGCGCGACCGCATCACTCGGCCGCCTGCAATGCGCGCGCCGCCCTGGCCGGCTTCGGGGCACCGACCCGCAAGCGGCGGTCGGACAGCGACAGCAGGCCGCCGAGCGCCATCAGCACCGGTCCCCACCAGATCAAGAGCACCAGCGGTTTGTGATAGATGCGCACCGCGATCGCGCCGTCGGCGCCGGCGTCGCCAAGCGAGATGTAGAGCTGGCTCGCGCCGCGCGTCAGCAGCGCAGCCTCCGTCGTCGATGCACCACGTGTCGTGAAGTTGCGCTTGGACGGCGTCATCAAGGCCACCTGCTCTCCGTCGCGGGTCACGGTGAATTGGGCGACCATCTCGCGGAAGTTCGGTCCCTGGCGCTGCGTCAGGCCGTCGAGCCGCAACTGATAGCCGGCGACCGCGGCGACGTCGTTCGCCTTCATCGCGCCGATATATTCGCTGTTCCAGGTGGTCTCGCAGACGATGCCGATCAGCGCGACGCCGAGGCCGGCATGCGCAAACACAGTGCCCCATGTCGCACGCGGCAGGCCGCGCGCGCGGCGCAGCGAGATCGAGAGCGGGATGCGGAACAACCCAATACGTTCAGCCGGATCGCACAGCGCGCCAACGATCACAAACACCGCAAGCCCGATCGCGAGCGGCGCGAGCGTCGCGCCGCCATAGGTCCACGCCCAGACCAGCGCGATCACAACGAGCGAGACGATGCCGGCCACCGTCAGCCGCTGTGCCGCTCCGAGCAGGTCACCGCGCTTCCACGCAAGCAGCGGCCCGAACGGCACCGCGAGCAGCAGCGGCACGAACAGCGGCGCAAAGGTGAAATTGAAGAACGGCGCACCGACCGAAATCTTCTCGCCGGTCAGCACCTCGAGCGCCAGCGGATACAGCGTCCCAATGAACACGGTTGCGCACGCGGTGGTGAGCAAGAGATTGTTGAGCACCAGCGCGCCCTCGCGCGAGATCGGGGCGAACAATCCTCCCTGTTTCAGGGCGGGCGCACGCCAGGCGTAGAGCGAGAAGCTGCCGCCGATAAAGATAAAGAGGATCAGCAGAATGAAGACGCCTCGCGTCGGATCAGTGGCGAATGCGTGAACCGAGGTGAGGACGCCGGAGCGCACCAGGAAGGTGCCGAGCAACGACAGCGAGAAGGTCAGGATCGACAGCAGGATGGTCCAGACCTTCAATGCATTGCGCTTTTCCATCACTAGCGCCGAATGCAACAGCGCGGTGCCGGCGAGCCACGGCATCAGCGAGGCGTTCTCGACCGGATCCCAGAACCACCAGCCTCCCCAGCCGAGCTCGTAATAGGCCCAGTAGGAGCCCATCGCGATGCCGAGCGTCAGGAAGATCCACGCGGTCAGCGTCCACGGGCGCACCCAGCGCGCCCACGCCGCGTCGATACGGCCCTCGAGCAGGGCCGCCACCGCGAAGGAGAACGAGATCGAGAAGCCGACATAGCCGAGATAGAGCATCGGCGGATGCACCGCGAGGCCGATGTCCTGCAACACCGGATTGAGATCGCGTCCCTCGATCGGCGGATTGGCGATGCGCAGGAACGGGTTCGAGGTGATCAGGATAAAGAGATAGAACGCGCTGGCGATCCAGGCCTGCACCGCCAGCACGTGGGCGCGCAGCGATAGCGGCAGATTGTTGCCGAAGGCCGCGACCAGGCCGCCGAACAGCGCCAGGATCGAGACCCAGAGCAACATCGATCCTTCATGGTTTCCCCACACGCCGGTGATCTTGTAGATCATCGGTTTCAGCGAATGCGAGTTCTCGTAGACGTTGACGACCGAGAAGTCCGAGGTGACGTGCAGCGTCACCAGCGCGATGAACGACGCCGCAACGAACAAGAGCTGGGCCAGCGCGGTTGAGCGCGCGACGTTCATCAGTGCGACGTCGCGCCAGCGCGCACCGAGTAGCGGCACCACGGACTGGATCAACGCCAGCCCGAGCGCGAGCACCAGCGCGTAATGTCCGCTTTCCGCGATCATCGCATCGCTCCCTGCGTCGGTGCCGCCGAAGCGCTCGGCTTGGCGGCGTAGTCGTCCTTCCAGTGGCCCTGCTTCTTCAAGGCGTCGGCGACATCCTTCGGCATGTACCTCTCGTCATGCTTGGCGAGCACGGTGTCGGCACGAAACACGCCGGACGGATCGAGCATCCCCTCGGCAACGACGCCCTGCCCTTCACGGAACAGGTCCGGCAGGATGCCCTTGAAGGCGACCGGCAGGCTTGCGCTGCCGTCGGCGACGGTGAAGGTGACCGCGAGATTGTCGCCGCGCTTGACTGATCCCGGCTGCACCAGACCACCGAGCCGGAAGCGTGAACCTGGGCCGAGATGCTTCTCGGCGACCATCGAGGGCGTCGAGAAGAACACGATGGAGTCACGCAACGCGTTCAGCACCAGTCCCGCGGCGATGGCGAGCACCGCGAGCGCGCAGCCGATCAGAGTCAAACGCCGTTGCTTCCTGGTCATGGTCCATCCTTGCGCATCACGCCCGCCGAAAGCCGCTGCATCCGGTCCGGCGTCATGCGCTATCCATCCAGCCCGAGATTCTTCAGCCCCTCATTGAGCTGACGCAGTCGATCCGCATCCTTCGCCACCGCCTGCCGCGCATCGGCAAGCGCGCTCATCGCCTTGCCGCGCTCTCCCATCACGAGATAGGCGCGGACCAGCCGCAGCCAGCCCTCGACGTCGTCGCCGTTCTGCTTCAGCCGCGTCGCGAGCCGATCGACCATGCCGTGGATCATGGCGTTGCGATCGCCCTCGCTCATGTCCTTGGCCGCGGCCACCGCGCCATCGGGCAGCGTCGGCGCGGCGACGCCGCCAACCCGCACCAGGGCGGCTTGCACCAGCGGCCGCCACGGCGCGTCGGCCGGCGCCTTCGCCAGCATCCCCTTCCAGATCGCCGCGGCCTCTGTCTTGCGGCCGTCCTGTTCGGCCGCGATGCCGAGGAAGTAGTTGGCCTTGGCATTGTCGGCGCTCTGTGCGACCGCGCGCTCGAACTCAGCCTTGGCGTCCGCGGTGACGACGCCGCCCGCCGTCCCCATCAACGCCTCGCCGAGGTCCGCACGGCGATCGGCGCTGTCACCGGCATAAGTGATGGAATTGCGATAGGCGCGGACCGCATCGTCATAGCGGCCAAGGCGCGACAGCACCGGCGCCAGCACCGACCAGCCACGGCCATCGGTCGGATTCTTCTCCAGGTGAGCTTCGACCTGGGCCACCAGATCGGCCAACGGCTGGTTGGCATCGGCGACCCGACTGCGCTCCGCGAGCGGAAAGTCGCCAAGCCGCGGTGACCCCAGCGGAAGGTAGAAGCCTGCGGCAACGACCGGCAGGCCGATCAATGCCAAGGTCGCTGCCACGCGCCGCAGCTTCAGATTGCCTTTGAGCGGCCCCTCTTGCCCGCTCCGATCGGCGGCCGCAAGCAGCCGCCGGCTGATCTCGATCCGCGCGGCCTCCGCCTCGGCGGCGCCGATGTTACCGGATGCCATGTCACGGTCGATTTCGGCGAGCTGGTCGCGGTACACTACGACCTCGCTACCGCCCGTATCCGCCGGCCGGCTGCGACTGAGCGGCCAGAGCACGGCAAAGACCGCGGCAACCGTCATCAGCGCGAACACAAACCACAGCGTCATCAAGCGGTTCCCGGGTGGAACGGCGACGTCGGGACGGTCACCGTCAAGCCGCTTTACACCACCGGCCGCAAGCCCGGCAATTGACAATTGCTGGATCACGGGCGGCAGCGCCCCGCACCTTCGGACAGGGTCCCGGAGGCCCGGCTAGCTCGCGCGGGAGGATTTGCGCTCGCCGGTCACGGCATTCTCCGCCGCCCGGTTCATCAGCGAGGCGTAGTCGTGACCGAACAGCACCTCGCAGAACCGGATCGCGGCCTTGACCTGCTGCTGCCGGAACGCCCGAACCCGGGCGTCGCCGCCCCGCAGCGACTGCACCAGCCCCTCGGTCGACTGCTCGACATAATGTTGCAGATCCGAAAAGGTGCGCAGCGTCACCTCATTGATGGCGAGCTCGCTGGCATAGGTGCGGCACACCGCGACGAAATCGATCAGGGCGGCGGCGTCCTCGACCTCGGACATGTCGATCTTGGCGCCCGCGACGATATCCTTGTCGGCGCGCTGGCGGAGGATCCGGCGGACCCGCCCCGGCACGCTGTCGATCTCCGATTGCAGCGCATTGGAGGTGTCGGCCCGAACCGACGTCAGTTGGCGGCCCCAAGCTGAATCGTTGCGCAGATCGAGCTCGGTGCGTAGCCCGCGCACGCCGTCATGCAGGGTCTTGAGCTGCTCGCCGACATACTCGAAATGGCCGCGCCTGATATCTGTTCGCAGGCAGGCTGCGACGAACGACAGGTCGTGCAACGCGATGGTGACCGCGACGCCGTAAGGCGTGGCGGCAACCCGCAACTCATCGTCGGAGCCGGCCATCTTGATGGCGAGCCGGATGATCTGCCATGGCGCGACCAGCCGCTGCGCAATCAAGGACAGCGCAAATGGCAGCAATTGCGGCGTCTGCAGCGAAGGAACCTTGAGCGCCTCCGCCACGGACACGATCTGGGCATCGGCAAACACCCGGATCTGGCTCGGCAAGCGGCTCCCGACCGTCTCCAGCGCATCGCGCGCCTGCAAGACCAAGCCGATCGGCAGCAGGTCCTCGACAACGCTGGGCGGCCCCACGCGCGACAGCGCGCGCTGCCGGCTATCCGCCTGCACCGGCGTTGCGATCTTGACGATGGCGTCCGCGGCCGCGAGCTGGAACTTGCGGGTCGCGGCCTCCAAGGGGCCACTCTCCAACGCCGCCGCCAGCGCGGCCTCGAACTCACGGGCCGCTTCGACAGCCCCCTCGCGGGCCAGCCACTGCCAGATCGGCAGCAGAGAGGCGCGCCGGATTTGACCCGGGCGCGTCGGGAAATTGGTCTCGGCGAGGAATGGCTCGAGTGGCCGGAACAGAAGCCGCGCCGGGTCGTCGGTGCGCGGCCGCATCTCCTCGTCTTCCTCGGCGCTGCGGACGATCTTGCGAAGCTGCTCCAGCACCAGATTGGCGACCGCGACGTCCTCGCCGCGTTCGACCGCGCGCTCCAGTTCCCGCATCAGCAGCGCCTGCGATTGCGGCGGAAGCTGCGCAAGATAGTCCCTCAGCCGCTCGATCGATCTCTGGCTCATTCGCCTGGCGATGAATGCTTGATGCCCCACGGACCGCAGCAAGCGCGTCCGCTTCCGATCATAGCGGCGCCGGCGTTAAGAAGCCGTTTAGGAATAATGACGGCCCCACGACGGCGGACCGTACCAGGTATGCGCGGCTAAAGCGCGATGAGGTGGGATCGAACCGTCATCGCGCTTTAGCTCTTTGTTTGAGCATGATCTTTTCGGAAAACCGCTTCACACTTTTCCGGATCATGCTCTAGACCGCCGGCAGCACGAGCTCGGCGCGCAAGCCGCCGATCGGCGCGCTCCGGAGCGTGAGATTGCCGCCGTAGAGGCCCGCGAGATCGGTCACGATGGAGAGGCCGAGCCCCGAACCGGGTTTTGACTCGTCGAGCCGCTGGCCGCGCCGCGACACTTGGGCGCGCTCGGCTTCCGAGAGGCCGCGTCCGTCGTCGTCCACCACGATGTGCAGCCTGGGTCCGGCGCCTTGCTCCTTTGGCGCCTGGACGGTCACCTCGATGAACACTTGAGACGCCGCCCACTTGCAGGCGTTGTCGACGAGATTGCCGACCATTTCCTCCAGGTCCTGCCGCTCGCCTCGAAACCGCGCCGCCGGATCCGCTTTCGCCTCGATCGAGATGGCGCGATCGCGGTAGATCTTCTCCATCGTCCGGCGCAACGCCTCGATCGCGGGCGCTACGTCGGTGATGGTGCTGACGATGGTGATGCGGGCGGCAAGGCGCGCGCGCTCCAGATGATGCGCGACCTGGTCCCGCATGATATCGGCCTGCTCCAGCACCTTGCTCGCGAAGGAATCGTCGGCATGGGCGCCTGCTTCGTTGACGATCACCGACAACGGCGTCTTGATCGCATGAGCGAGGTTGCCGACATGCGTGCGCGAACGCTCGACGATCTCCCGGTTGGCGTCAATCAGCGCGTTAGTCTCGCGCGCGAGCGGCGCGATCTCGACCGGAAACCGTCCCTCCAGCCGCTCGGCGCGGCCGGAGCGAATGTCGGCAATCGCCTCGGAAATGCGCTTGAGCGGCGCGAGGCCATAGCGGACCTGGAAGATCGTGGTCAGCAGCAGCACGATGCCGAGGGCCGCGAAAGTGCCGCCGAGATAGTAGTCGAAGCTGCGCGTCTCATCGAAGATTTCGGTGGCGTCGCCGGCCACGCTGACCAGAAACTTGCCGTCCGCGCCGAGATCCACCGGCCGCTCCACCATGCGCAGGCTCTGGCCTTCCGGTCCGTCGACATAGCCGAGGCGGACGCCGGCGGCCGTCAGCTCCGCACCATGTTCCTCGAGCTTCGGCAGCTTCTTGTCCCACAGCGAGCGCGAGGCACGCGTCTCGCCTTTCTCAGTGTCGGTGCGGGTGATCTGCCAGTACCAGCCCGACAGCGGCAGGTCGAACAGCGGCTCGCCGAGCGACTGGAACTGGCGGTCCGCCGGCTCATCAGGGGTCGCCACCTCCGCGATCAGTGTGCGCAAATAGAGATTAAGCCGCCGATCGAAGGCGCGCTCGGTCGCATCGCGATAGACCGACGACAGGATGACACCGGTGATCGCCAGGATCACCACCACCCAGGCGGTTGCCGAGACGAACAGACGGGTGGCAAGGGAGCTGCCACGCATTAGAGCACGGTCTCAAAAATCGTGTCAGCGGGCTTCGACATGGCGAATCCAGTGTTCGGCGCAGATCATGCCGATGCCCGCACGCCGATCAAGCACCCGACGGCGGCGACGCCAGCATGTAGCCCAGGCCCCGCACGGTCTGGATGATGTCGACCTCGAGCTTCTTGCGGATGCGGCCGACGAACACCTCGATGGTATTGGAGTCGCGATCGAAGTCCTGGTCATAGAGGTGCTCGACCAGCTCGGTGCGCGACACCACCCGTCCGGTATGATGCATCAGGTAGTCAAGGAGGTTGTATTCGTGCGAGGTCAGCTTGATCGGATTGCCGTTGACCGTGACCCGCTTGGTACGGGTGTTCAGCGTCACCGGGCCGCAGACCAGTTCGACCTGAGCATGCCCGGTTGCGCGGCGCAGCAGCGCACGGATCCGCGCCAGCACCTCCTCGAGGTGGAACGGCTTTGCGACGTAGTCGTCGGCGCCAGCGTCGAAGCCCTGGACCTTGTCGCTCCAGCGGTCGCGCGCGGTGAGAATCAGGACCGGCATCACCCGCTTGTTCCGCCGCCAGGCCTCCAGCACCGAAATGCCGTCCATCTTGGGCAGGCCAATATCCAGCACGACCGCGTCATAGGGTTCGCTGTCGCCGAGGAAATGCCCCTCCTCGCCATCGAACGCCCGGTCGACCACATAACCGGCATCCGTGAGCGCCGTGGTGAGCTGGCGGTTCAAGTCCGGGTCATCCTCAACGACGAGCAGACGCACGATGGCCTCCGAGAGTGAGCATTGCGATATCCGACATAAAATGAGGCTTTCGGCGGTGAACGGCTTATGAACGGGTCAAGAGGTGGAATGTTACTTTTTAGTCATTTGCCGGCTTGATAACAGATTTTGACCCAGCCGGGCACGCGGATCATGCAGCCCCGGCGTTAACGATATCAGTCGATCGTCCGGCAAAACCGCGCTGGTCACGGGCTTGCGGGTTGCGGCAATGTCCAGCGGCGCCTACCCCCATGTCCATTATGATCCAAAAAATCTGCCGTATTGCGGGGTGGTTGGCTCTCGCGTTGATTGCATTCGTGACGCTCTCGCCGATCTATGACAGGCCGTCCATCGCCAATCCGCACCTCGAGCATTTTGCGGCCTTCGCGCTGCTCGGCCTGGCGCTGATGCTGGGTTATCCGCGGCGCATGCTGCCGATCGCGCTGCTCATTATCGGGAGCGCGTTCACGCTGGAGGCGATTCAATTGCTGACGCCCGATCGCCACGGCCGTGTGCTCGATGCTCTGGTGAAAGTGGTGGGCGGGCTTGGCGGAATTGCCACAGGCCGAATCGTGCTGACGATCATGCAGGATCAGGTCGAACGCTTCAGAAAATTGCGCGGACAGTCCGCCGGTTAACGATGCGACGACGTGCAAGACCAAGCCGCGGCAGCCCATCCTTGTGCGCCTTTGTTGATATGGCACACTCGCTCAGCACCGCATAACCGGGATTCAGGCGGCCGATCGCACGATGCGCCAAAGCTACATTATTGCCGTGACAACTGGCTGCGTGCTGTTGATCGTCTACGCAACCCTGACGTCCCACTCGGGCCGGCCGGTTCTCTTGAGCCTGCACGAGAGCCTCTGGGTCGTGATTTTCGAGCGCTTCGCCGCCTACCTGGTTCTTGGCTTTCTCCTGTCCCGGCTTTTTCCCGGCCACATGATCCGGACCTGCGCGATCGTTGTAGCTATCGCGATTTCGCTCGAATTGCTGCAGGCACTGCAGCCGGATCGCGATCCTGCCGCGACGGATGCACTTCAAAAGGCAACCGGCGGCATCGTCGGCGTCCTTATCTCACGATGGCTTCCGCTCCAACGCCGGAAATGACGCGCCTCACGGCTTGAGATTGCCGCCTGGATTCTCCGTCGTCGACATCGTGACGAATGGCAGCGGCGCGTTCGCGCCGCTGCACGCCATGAAGCCTGCGGACAACCTCGCGCTCACGCGCGCTGATAGTCGTCCTCGATGCGAACGATGTCATCCTCGCCGAAGTAGCTGCCGGTCTGCACCTCGATCAGCTCGAGCTGGATCTTGCCGGGGTTCTCCAGCCGGTGCACCGCGCCGATCGGGATGTAGATCGATTCGTTCTCGTGCACGGTCTTGATCAGCTCGTTGACCGTCACCTGCGCGGTGCCGCGCACCACGATCCAGTGCTCGGAGCGGTGGTGGTGCTTCTGCAGGCTGAGCCGGCCGCCCGGCTTGACGATGATGCGCTTGACCTGGTGGCGGTCGCCGTTGTCGACCGACTGGTAGGAGCCCCACGGACGATGCACCTTGATGTGGCTCTCCGTCACCTCGGGCGCCGTCACCTTCAGCTTGGCGACCAGCCGCTTCAGCCCGTTGGCGTCCTTCTGCCGCGACACCAGCACCGCATCCTGGGTCGCCACCACCACGAGATCGTCGACGCCCTCGAGCGCGACCAGCGCACGGTCGGTCGTGACGTTGCAGTTGCGGGAGTCCTCGAACACCGCAGCTCCCCGCGCCGCATTGCCCTGGCTGTCCTTGGCGGACAGCTCCCAGACCTGGCGCCACGAGCCGATGTCGGACCAGCCGCAGGCCACCGGCACCACCGCCGCGCGCGCCGTCTTCTCCATCACCGCATAGTCGATCGAGATCGCCTTCGCCGCGCCGAACGCCGGCGGGTCGAGCTTGACGAAGCCGAGGTCGCGCGCCGCCGCGGCCACCGACTGCTCGACGGCCGCCACGCTGGCGGCATCGACGGTGCGATACTCGTCGAGCAGCACCGCGGCGCGGAACATGAAGTTGCCGCTGTTCCAGAGATAGCCGGCCTCGATATAGCCGGCGGCACGTTCCGCATCCGGCTTCTCGACGAATTTGCCGACCGCCCGCACCGCGCCGGCGACCACCTCGCCCGGGCTGACATAGCCGTATTCGGTCGCCGGCCGCTCCGGCTGGACGCCGAAGGTCACGATGCGGCCCTGCGCGGCCGCCGCCAGCCCCTCCCGGCACGCCGCGACGAAGGCCTGGGTGTCGCGCACCAGATGGTCGGCGGCGAGCGCCAGCACCACCGCGTCAACGTCCCGGCTGTGCGCAAACGCCGCCCCGGCGGCGATCGCCGGGCCGGAATCGCGCCGCATCGGCTCGAGCAGCACGTCGGCCTCGCGGCCGATCTCGGCGAGCTGCTCCAGCACCATGAAGCGATAGGCCTCATTGGTGATCACGATCGGCCGCTCGAACAGGCTCGCGTCCGCGACCCGCAGCAGGGTGTCCTGGAACGTCGAGCGCGCCCCGAACAGCGACAGGAACTGCTTCGGATGCACCTCGCGCGAGGCCGGCCACAGCCGCGTGCCTGCACCGCCGCACATGATCAGGGGGATAATTCGCCGGTCCATCGATGCCTCACGTGCTGACAAGATCCCGTTATCGCTCAGCAAGAATGGTGCCACCCGACAGCGAAGACATGTTCCGCTGTTTCAGCATCCGAGCTTGCTGCACAGACGACGACGTCATCCCTGTGAAAGTTGGCCGAACAAGGACCATCGCTCCACATTTTGCACGTCATATTTCTGTCTCTTGCGATTGGTTTACGACGTTCGGTGCGGACCGCCTCCAGGCGCAAGATAGCGCAGTCGCTGCTTGGCCATTCCACCCGTCGCATTGCCGTTGTATCCTGCGCGCCGCAAGGGACATTCGCCTTCTCGGTTACACTTTTGGAAAGAACTTTCCTTTGTGATGATGACGGATATCCGACACCGACCGGCGACAAGCCCACATGCAGTCAGTCCATCCAATCCAACAACACAGAGACGCTGAATGATCCTGGTCACTGGAGGTGCCGGCTATATCGGCTCACATGCTTGCGTTGCGCTGCTCGCGGCGGGTGAAGACGTTGTCGTCCTCGACAATTTTTCCAACAGCAGCCCCCTGGCGCTGGAGCGCGTCCAGCAGATCTGCGGCAAGCGGCTGACGGTGGTCGAAGCCGATATCCGCGACCAGGACGCAATCGAGAAGGTCCTCGCACAACACGGATGCACGGCGGTGATGCATTTTGCCGGCCTGAAATCCGTGCAGGACTCGGTCGCCCAACCACTCGAATATTACGACCAGAATGTCATCGGCTCGCACCGGCTGCTCCGCGCCATGCAGAAGACCGGCGTAAAGAAAATCGTGTTCTCTTCCTCAGCGACGGTCTACGGCACGCCGAAATTCCTGCCTTACACTGAGGACCATCCGCTCAACGCAATCAATCCCTATGGACGCACCAAGCTCATGATCGAGGACATGCTCCGCGATCAATATGCGAGCGATCCGACCTGGGCCGTGGCAGTCCTGCGCTACTTCAATCCGGTCGGCGCCCACGAGAGCGGCTTGATCGGCGAGGATCCGAAGGGCGTTCCCAACAATCTGGTGCCGTTCGTGGCGCAGGTCGCGATCGGGCGGCGCGAGCGGCTCAATGTCTGGGGCGGAGACTACGATACGCCTGACGGGACCGGCGTTCGGGATTATATCCATGTCATGGATCTGGCCGATGGCCACGTCTCCGCGCTTTCGTTGCTCAGCAGCCCGAAATGCTTTGCCGTCAATTTGGGCACAGGCGCGGGTAGCAGCGTTATCGAGGTGATCCGCGCCTTCGAAGCGGCAAGCGGAAAGACGATTCCCTACGACATCAAGCCGCGGCGCGCGGGCGATCTTGCCGCCTATTACGCCGCAACCGATTACGCCAGCAGCCTGCTTGGTTGGAAAGCAACCCGATCACTTGAAACGATGTGCGCTGATCACTGGCGATGGCAAAGCACCAATCCAAACGGATATGCCTGATGTCGCTTTGCGTCCAAGTGCTGCCTCTTTCATCACATTCGAACCGCTGAGGACGCGCGGGTCGCGAAATTTGCACGCGGCGGCTTCCTGATCGGTCAGGGTTGACCGGTCACTTGGGAGCGCCGCCCTCGTCTGGCTTGCCGCCATTCGCCACGCATTTGTTGTAATAGTCGATTTGTTCGCGACCCGATCCTTTGGCGCTTCCCGCCGCCGGGTTCCCGGGCAAACGCGGCGGAAATTGTGCCGCAGTCAGGGCATGACACTTTCGGGCGACTTCGGCCGTAATCGCCGAAGCCGAGTTGGAAACCAGGCTCAGCGCCAGGCATACCAGCGCGAGCATTGTGCATCCGAACTTCAAGCTGCCGAACATGGAACCCTCTCCCAGCCAGGCCGCGCTGACAACGCGCCGCCATCGTTGGCACATATTCTAGTCCAAATGTCGCGATTTGGTTCAAGCGAAAAGCTCAGGCAACGGGGATCGGAAGCTGGCTGAGTCTTTAACCACGCAGCAAACGACGCGGCAGGACCCGGCGAGTTCGCGCGACTTGATGCCGCACGATGACGGCCCGTTGGACGACAATTCCAACGGGATTCAGTTTGCGCTTGTCATCGCGCGGATGATCGACACGGTCGAACATAGCCCCGAGCACCTCCGCCAGGCCGTCTACGATCTCGCCCGTTACAAGCTGCGCGAGCAGTTCACTTCCGCGAACGAGAAGGACATCAAGCAGGCGCAACAGGCGCTCGAAGCCGCCATCCGCGGCGTCGAGGACTTTTCGAGGCAGCACATCGCCGTTGCGCGGCCGCAAACTCCGAGACTGGAAGCCGGTTCCGGTGGCGCGCCCCATCTCGACCGGCAACACCGGCCGGCCGTTTCGATCGACCCGACCCCGGCAGCGCGCAGACGGTTCTCGCATCCGTTTTCGCCGCTCGCTGTGCGGACGGTTGCCGTGCTGCTCGTCGTCGGCGGGGCCGCGGGCGTCGTCCAGCAGAGGGAGCGGCTGGCATCCTGGGTGCAACGCTTGTCGCGCCCGCAAGAGCAGCCCGCCGTCCCCGTCCAGGCGCGCGCGCCGATGGCAGCGGTCGCGGCCGCAGTTCCGGCCCCGCCCCCGAAACCCAACCCGCTGCGACCAACGGACTACGGAGTCTACGCGGTCGAAGGCGATTCACTGACCGAGTTGCAACTGCTGCCCGGCCGTCCTCCGGACATCCGTGTCGCCGTGTCGGCCGCGCTGCGAACGCCGAGCCACACGGTGCTGTCGAGCGGGCACCCCAAATTCATCGTATTCCGCCGCGATGCGGCGACCAACATCGCGGACCGCGCGGAGGTCCGCGTGATCGCCAAGGTCGCGCGGGAATTCTCCGCCGAGGTTGCAGGCAAACGACCGGAGGATGGCGATAGCTGGGTGATCCGAAACGTCGCTTTCCCGTTTCGCGTGTCACCACTGCCCGACAGCCCGGAAATGTACGAGCTGCACAGCGAAGACCCCGCGCTGGAGCTGACGCCAGGCCGTTACGCGCTGGTGGTGAAAAACCAGGCCTATGATTTCACCGTGGGCGGCGACGTCGTCGATCCCAAGCAGTGCATCGAGCGAATCGTTGCGACGAACGGCACCTTCTATTCCGATTGCAAGAAGCCTTGAGCCTTTCCGGTCGACAACATAACTGCACCCTCCCCGGCTTTCGACCGGAAGCCGGGGATAGTTGGTCGAAGGTCCGACCCTATTGGTGAAGCATGAAGTTGTGAAACTCCGCGAGGTGCGTATCCGGCGATATCGTAGCGTGGAGGGGCTCAACATGATCGGTCGCCGGCAAGGCCGGCCGCAGGCTATCGGGCTGCGGCATCACTTGGTGATTGACAGGTTCAAGGCTGAACGTGCTCGTGCTCGCCGATGAACCGGCGCGATCAAAGGTAAAGCTGTCGCCCGCCATCCGCACGGCCGTCGGAGCCTCGGGGGCCGATACAGGTTGTGGCGCCGAAACCGAGCCGAAATCGAATCCATCCTTGGGCGGATCGATTACCAGCGTGCCGCCGCTTCCGTCGTTCGAAAGATTGAACGTCGAGTGCGTGTAGTCGCCGACCAGCGAAAGATGTGCGGTGTGGCTTTGAGCATCGGTCACGGTCAGCACGCCACCGGTCGTGTCTCCTGAATAGGATGTAGACGTTCCGGACCCGAACGCGATGTCCTTCAGGTCGATCTGATTCGAATTGGATGCAGTCCCGTCGCCGCTGAGATGGATCAACTTGCCGGTAAACTGCGACGCGTGATCGAGCACCAGCGTGCCGGTTGCGGCATTGAAGGTGATCGATCCCGAAACGGCACCGGTCAGTTCGAGCTTGGCACCGGCCTCGATCATGGCTGGCTGGCTCATATTACCTAAGGTCAGGATGATATTTCCGGAAATGTCGAGGACCGTGGATGGCGTATTGATCACACCATCGCCATTGAGGTCCTGGTGGAAGACGGTTTCGACCGACGCGAGCGATGCGTCGGTTCCGGACACGCTGTTGATGATCTTGGAGACGAAGTTGCCGTTGCTATCGGTGCTCCAGGCTGCGTATTGCCCGCTGACGGAGTCCTTCCAGGCCACGTAGTAGCCGCCTGACGTGGCTTCCGCACCAATCGGCGACCAGGTGCCGAATTGCCCGGCGACGACGGCGGCACCGGCGTATTTCAATGTTGGTCCCTGGCTGCCGCCGATCGCGTCCAGCAAGTAGTCGTTGCCGAGCTGGTCCAGACTGGTTGCACCGGACGCTTCGATCGACGTCGTTGCGATCGGTGTCGAGGTGACCGGCGGGACACCGATGACGCCATCACCATTCAGGTCCTGGTGGAAGACCGGCTCGATCGATTCGAACGATGAGCTGGTGCCCGATACATTGCTCAGGATCTTGGACGCGAAGTTGCCATTGCTGTCGGTGGTCCAAACGGCGTACTGGCCGCTCACGGAATCCTTCCAGGCCACATCATATCCGCTCGACGTCGCTTCCGCCGCCACCGGCGACCATGTACCGAACTGCCCCGCCGTAACGGCAGCGCCGGCATATTTCAGCAGCACTGCCGCATCAGCAACCGACATGTAGTAGTCGTTTCCGACCCTGGTGAATGACGTCGTGCCGACCGCCTCGATCGTGGTGCCGATCACCTCCGCAAGGACATTGGAGGGTTGGCTTTGATTGCCGACCTCGTCGGTCGCGGTTGCGGAGAGCTTGTGCACGCCGGCAGCGAGCACTCCGGTGCTGACGCTCCACGTCCCGTTGGATGCGGCCACCGTGGTGCCCAGCAACGTTGTCCCGTCATACAAGTTGACGGTGCTTCCGGCTTCCGCTGAGCCGGAAGCAGTGATGCTGCCAGATGCAAGCGTGGCCGAGATCAGGTTGGGGGCCACCGGAGGCTGCGTATCGACCGTCACGTTCAGCGCGACAGAGGCAGCGCTGAGATTGCCGATGGCATCCGCGGCCTTGGCCGTGAAGAGGTGGCTGCCGTCCGCCAGCGCTGCCGTCGCGAACGACCAGGCGCCGGTTGCGTCGGCGACTGCGGTCCCGACAAGCGTTGCCTGGTCGAAGACTTCGATCGTGACACCGGCCTGGGCACTTCCGGTCAGGGTCAGGTGATTTGCCGCGGTGAGGCCCGCGGCGGTCACCCCGCTATCGGCTGAGAACGAAGCGGTTGGGGCCGCCAGCCCCGTCATCGTCATCGGCGTGTTCCAGTCGGTGACGAATGCGACGTCCGACGCCGTCAGTTGCGTGACGCCGACGACGTGCAGCGTGTCCGTTCCTCTTGCGTAGTGGACGGTCCAGACGTCGCCGACATTGGTGAGGTAGGCGGAGGCATCGTAACCCTTCAGCGAGAGCTTGTCGTGTTCGGTGGCGCTGTTGGTCACCGAATGGAAATCAGCGATCGTGACATAGCCGCTGCCCGGGGTGTAGACGAAGGTGTCGTTGCCCGCGCCCCCCGAGATCCAGTCATTGCCGCCACCACCGTTGAGGACGTCGTCGCCGCTTGAGCCCACGATGCGGTTGGCAAGCTGATTGCCTGTACCGGTGAGCCCGCCCATCATCATGGTCAGGTTTTCGACGTTGTCGGGCAGCGCATAGGAGGTCCAGGCCTCGACACTGTCGATGCCGCCGCCAGGATTCTCGATGATCTTCTGGTTCGGGTTGTTGACGACATAAGTGTCGTCCCCGGTCCATCCGATCATTGTGTCGTCGTAGTTGAACGCCGTGATCTTGTCGTTGGCCGAGGTGCCGTAGATCGTGTGGCTGCTGGTGCTTCCGTTGATCCACGATGTGATCAGGCCGCCGACCGGGAGCGAACCAGGAAGCTGGAAATCGTCGCTGGTGAACGACGAGATCGTGGTGTTACGCAAGACGAGGGTATCCTGGCTCGTCAGCGCCAGATAGACGTCGTTGCCGACCTGGGTCATCGCCGCCTGAATGTCGCTGAACGAGGTGAAGGCGAACCCGTTGAGCTGGATAACGTCGTGTCCGGCTCCCGAGCCCGGAGTGAAATCGGTGATGATATCCGAACCGTCCCCGGCATTGAAAACGAACGTATCCGCGCCGCCGCCACCGGTCAGGATGTCATTGCCGAGCCCGCCGGTGATGACGTTCGCGGCATCATTGCCGATGATGATGTTGGACTGCGAGTTGCCGGTGGCGTTGATCGCAGCCGAACCGGTAAGCGTCAGGTTCTCGACATAGTCAGAAAGCGTGTAGGTGACCGATGACTTCACGGTATCAATGCCGCCACCATAGCTTTCGACCACCTTCGCGTTCGGGTCGGACACGATATAGGTGTCGTCGCCGGCCCCGCCGCTCATGGTGTCGGCGCCGCCCACTCCGTCGATCAAATCATTGCCCGATGTGCCGGTCAGGGTGTCGGCACCCGCGGTTCCGGTGATAGTGTTGGTCGGCGCTCCGCTGGAGAGCAGCGCATAGTTTGCGAGCGTGTATTCCGGCAGTTGATATGCGGTAATGGAATCGATCGATACACTCGCCGTCGCGTCAGGGGCGGCATTGCCGGCCCAGCTCCCGCCCATGGCAAGGTTGGCGATCATGTACATCGGCGTGTTCATGTCGGAGGGAGTGGCCACCTGCCCCACCTCAGCGCCGTCCACAAAGTAGGTCAGGGTGTAAGGCGTCCATTCGACCGCGAAAGTATGCTGGCCAGCAGTCAGATCGGCCGTATTCGCCCAGTACCCCTGATCAGCCGTGGTCGAAGACCGGAACCCCCAATGCGACTGATCGGGATGCGTGCCCAGCGCTTCGAGCACGTCGAGCTCCGTGGCGAGACCATGCGGATTGGTCGGCAGCATCCAGAAGGCCGGCCATGCACCGGGCGTACCGGATAGCGTCGCCGTCATTTGAAAGTAGCCGTAAGTCTGGGCGAAGCTGTTCTGGCTCGAGATCATCCCCGATGAGAACTCGTGGCCGCCGACATAAGGCGCATCGGCCGCAGGCAGCGGCTGCGCGCTGATGACGAGATGGCCGTCCTGGATCGAGAATGGGTTAAGCCCGAGCGGCGCGGACGCCTGGCTTCCCGGCAGTCCCGAAAAGCTCGGGTCGACATAGATCTCCTGCTCGCCGGAGAGCGAGTAACTCGCCGGCCCGCTCCAGGCATAGCTCGTGCGCCATGTCAGATGGGGGTCCTGCCCCACTGAGAGCGTGTTGAAATCGTCGTTGAAGGTCTGCACCATGTCGGTGCGCGCTTCGACGATATTGATGTTGGCCACGGTGAAATCCCCCACCTTGGCATTATTCATCCTGATGGTTTCGCCGCTGCTGAGCGTGAGGACGGTATCGGTGCCGACCTGCTTCATGGCAGCGGTGACATCGGACAGCGAGTGGAAGCCGGTGCCATTGAGCTGCAGGATGTCGCCGCCCGCGCCGGTCTTGAAGTCGGTAATGACGTCGTTGCCGTTGCCGACCGCGATGACGAAGGTGTCGATGCCGCCACCTCCGTTGAGCACATCGTTACCCTTGCCGCCATCGATGATGTTGTTGCCGGCATTGCCGATGATGATATTGTCGAGATCGTTGCCGGTCGCAGGCGACGAGTAGTTGCCCCCCAAGATCAGGTTCTCGACATTGGGCGCATTGACGAGACTGTAGCCGTCGATCATCCCGTCGTTGATGGTATCGATGCCCTGGCCCGGCTGCTCGACGACCTTGGTGTTGTGATCATACATGAAGTAGGTGTCGTCGCCTGCGCCTCCGATCAGGGTGACGCCGGTTCCGAGCGCCTGCAGGGAGTCGTTCATCGCGCTGCCGGTCAGCGTGCCCCCGGCTTGCACCGTGAGCGCCGCGGTGTTCGGCGCGGCGCTGCCCTGAAGCGGATTGTCGAGCACGACATTGGAAGCGACGAGAGACGAAAGCGCAACGTTCTGCAACGTCAAGGTTTCGGTGCTGGACAGAGTGACGATCGTATCGGCGCCAACCTGCCTGGCAGCGGCAACAAAGCTTGCGAAGGACGAAAATCCGTAGTTCTGCACGCGCAGGACGTCTCCGCCGACGCCGGCCTGAAAATCGCTGATCGTGTCAGAGCCGTACCCCTTCGAAATTGCGAAGATATCGCTACCGGCTCCGCCGGTGAGAAGATCGTTTCCAGTGCCTCCGAACAGGATGTCCGATCCGGAAGTTCCAACGATAATGCTCGCGTAGGTTGAGTTCACGGTCATGATGGCTACTGTGCTCCTTTGCATTCACACCCATCACGAAGGTGTTCAAGCCGGTTTACGAACTTCGAAACAAATTGAAGCATGCGTCTGAAATGCAGGCGCGCACGCGCGATGCAGTGTCGCAAGTTCCTTTGTGGGAACAACACGCCTCAACAGCGGTGCAGATCACGCCACGTCCTGTACCCGAGCTCTCAGCTCTGATCTAACCCGTAGTGCTACGGGTGAGGACACGATCGCGCAGGCATCGATGCGCGCGGTCGCGGATGTCTCGTTCTCATGATCGGCGGAGAACCATGACGGCGAGTTCAGGGCGCGGCCCGCACGGCTCCCAGGCGAAGATTCCTGGAAAAGAGATTGCTGGAATCCGCCAGTAGTTTCGCCGGAGGCCCTTCCGCACAAACCCGGCCGGCCTCGAGGCAGACCACGTGATCCGCATCGAGCACCGATTCCAGGCGATGGGTAATGAGCAGCAAGGTCCGGCCGTTGAGCTGCTGCTGGATCGCGCGCTTGACACTGTCCTCCAGGGAGCGATCGAGAGCACTCATGGCCTCGTCCAGAATCAGAAACTCGGGCTTGCGCACGATGGCGCGGGCGAGGCCAAGGCGCTGGCGCTGCCCGCCCGAGAAGCGCGTGCCGTGCTGTCCGATCCAGGAGTCGTATTTGTCCGGCAACGCTTCGACCATTTCCGAAATACCCGCGACGCGCAGCGCGTCCAAAATCTCTGCCTCCGACGCGTCGTTCTTGGACATGCGCACATTGTCGATCACGGTGCCCTCAACGAGGTCAACGTCCTGACCGGCAATCGCGAGCAGGCCAAGCCATTCCGTTCGGCGGAGATCCTCGATTGGACGACCATCAACAAGGACGCATCCTTCGGTCGCGGAATAAAGACCGAGCAGGAGATTCACGATCGTGGTCTTACCCGCCCCGCTCGCACCGACGAGTGCGGTGATCTTGCCTGCCGGAATGTCAAAGGAGACATCGCGAAGCGCGGGATCGGATCTGGCCTCGTAACGGAAGGTGACATTGCGGAACGAGATCCTATCGGCCAGCCTGTCGATCGCGAGGTGTCCGGGCTTGGGATATTCCTTGTCGTCCTTCGCCAGCATCAGGCGGATGGAACGCAACTGCGGCTCGATCTGCGCCATGTACAACAGGCTGGTTTCCAGCTCACGCAGGTGCGGCTGCAACCGGTAGAGCAAGGCGACCGCCGTAAGGCTGGTCGCGAATCCGACTCCCCATACGTTGGCGGACGCGATGACGAGGCAGAGCACCACGAGATATCCCACTTCGGTCAGCGGAGACACCAGCGCCGAAAGACGCGCGAGCCCCAGAGCGACCTTGCGCGCCTCAGCCGACGCGCCCTCGAAGCGCTCCTGATGCACCTTCTCCTGGCCATACGCACGGATCGTCCGCATGCCCTGAAGGGTCATCAGCATGTGCTCTCCCAGTCTCTGGTGAACCAGCTTCACTCCGCTGCCGAGCTCTTGCATCGGCCGGGAAAGGTGACGCATCCCGACCGATACGGCCATCGAAGCCGCGATAGCCATCACCGTAATCTTCACCGACAGCGCAAGAAGAAACGACAGGAACAGAACAATCGAGCAGGAGCTGACGATGATGCGGGTCAGATTGCTGTAGGCTCCGGAGATCAACCATGTCTCGGTCCCCAGAACCTCCATCAGGTAGGCTTCGTCGTGGCGCTGAAAGAACGAATACGAGGTCGACAGATATTGCAGATGGACGCGGTTGCGCGCGACCTCGTTGATCTGCTCGCCGACATGGGCGCTGATCAGCGTATTGGCAAAGGCCAATGCGCCGCGTATGACGATGAGAAAAAGCACCACCAAAGCGGTTTCAGTCGAGCTATGAAACCAACTGGTCGCGTGCCGAAGCGCATCGCCTAAAATGCCGCTCGTCGACGTCGCGAGCTCGACCTGCCCCATCGCAAGATAGAAGAAGAGCAGCACCAGCGTGATCCCGACCGTCTCCGCCAGGGATGAAGCCAGACCAAGGACGATCAGCAGCAGCGTCGCCCAACGCGGCAATGGAGCCACCTTGAGGAGCCGCCACAGCTCCGCCAGCGCTGCGCGCCGCGCGGCTCTTGGCTTCTTCATATCGTCTGTGTCTTCTGCCATCGGGATAGATTGGAGTCGCCGATCAGGAATGACGGCGATGGCCGCCGGAATTCTCTCTGCCGCAGGTTGCGGAATGCCCACCACGCCGCGGAGGCGATATCCCGCGGCAAGCCCAGCGCGGCGACCTTGACGGCCAGCACGGGATTTCGCCGGAACAGCAGCATAAGGACCGATGCAAAGTAAACCAACTGACCGCCGGTCAACGCTCTCCGAAGCAGCCACCGGGCGTAGTTGCTGATCCCGCGGTCCAGCAACGCGATGCGGTCGGGATGCCGGGCCGCCATCTCATCTGCGACCAGCATCCAGGAGCGGAACATCCGCGTCATGTCGCTCGACATGTTGTTGGGCAAGTAGCGGTAGCCGATCTCGTACTCAGGGACCACCGCGAAGTGATAGCTTTCCGCGACTCGACAATAGAACAGCAGATCTTCGCAGCCCTGAGCGCCCGATGCCCGCAGGCCGCTCTCGAATCCACGCGCCGCAATCAGCGCATTCCTGCGAACCATCGCCGCGCTACCGTTGCCGATGAAGTTGCCCTCGAACAGATATTCGAGCACATCGCCGGCGTGAAACACCGGATCGGATTTCACGCTCACGCGGCTCTTCGCATCGATCCACGCATACCAGCTATAGACCAGGCCCGTCCTGTCTCCTCCGTCGATCATCGCCTGGAGCTGGTTTTCGATCTTGCGCGGCGCCCACAGATCATCAGCGTCGATGAACGCGATGAATTCCGCATGCGCGGCCTGCCACCCCGTGTTGCGAGCGGCCGCCACACCGGCGTTATCCTGCCTGATGATCGTGATACGCGGATCGCGCTTGGCATGGTATTCGGCGACCGCGAGCGTGTCGTCGGTGGATCCATCGTCCACCACGATGATCTCGAGCCGCTCGTGCGATTGCGATCGGACGCTGCGAAGCGTCTCGTCGATCGTCGCCTCGGCGTTGAACGCTGGAACGACAACGCTGACCAGGCACGTACTTGTACTCATTGATACCGCTCCAAGCAGTGCACAAACGTCTCCAGACTTTGGTCGCCCCTCACCTCGATGCGCGGAAGGTCGAGCAAGTCATCTTGCAGTCCGGCAGCCCGATCGACCGTGTTGAATATGGCCTTGTAGCCGCACTCCGCCGCTAGAATTCTGAGCCGCTGGTCGGTGCATCCAAACGGCGCCGCGAGCGATGTGGTCGGCCGCTCCAGCCAGGTCTCGAGCTGAATCCGCGACCGCAGCAATTCTTCGGCGAGTTCTGCGGTCGAAAGCCTGTCGCTGCGGGGATGGCGCGCGAGATGACTTCCGAACATCGCGCCTTCACCGGCAAGCGCGATGATGCTGTCGGCATCCATCAGCGGCGCCGGCATTCCGAACGATGCATCCCACTCCGCCCTTGCGCCGACCAGGTCCGTGACGATGAAGACTTCCGCGGAGAAGTCATTGGCTTTCAGGATCGGCCACGCCTGCTCGGCAAAATCCTGATAGCCGTCGTCGAAGGTGATTAGCAGCGGCCTGCCTTCAAACGGATGATTGTTGGCGACAAACCACGCGAGCTGCTCCGAGTTGATGGTGTGGTAGCCATTTCTCCGCAGCCACGACATCTGCTCGGCAAAGGCATCCGGATCGATGCGGTAGCGCGCAAGCTGATCCGGCCCATCGGTCGCAATTCGATGGTACATCAAGACGGGAACATGCGAGCGTCTTTCCGATTTCAAGACCTCCGATCGCCGCTTGACGGCTCCATTCCGCACGACAAATCGCGCGACCTCCGTATCGATCGGCGCATCAATTCGCGCAATCGTCACCTGCGGCTCGAGCGCAACCTCGCCAGGCGCAAGGCGCCGGTAGCGATCGACGCGATAGAGCTCGGTCTGAATCGATGCCTCGAGCGCGAGCTCGGGCAACTGCGCCATCACTTGGGCTATTGTCTCGGCTCCGTACGGATTTTCCCAATCGAATCCGGTGCGAGAGGCGTCGTCCTTCAAGACGTAGCTGTGCGCCGTGATGAGGTGACCGCCGGGACGCAAGGCGCGCGCAACCCTCTGCGCAACGCGTGCCAGCTCGGCTTCATCGTCCAGATAGTAGAGCACCTCGGAGCAGCAGATCAGATCCATCTCATCGGGAAGACAGTCGGCCGAGAGATCGAGCCTGGCGAACTCCACATTGCGGAGTCCGTCACATCGCAAGCGAGCCCGCGTGAGCGCGGTCGATGAAATATCGGATGCCAGGAGGTGCCCGACCTTCGGCGCCAACTGCCGGCTGAAATGCCCCTCCGCACAAGCCAGCTCGAACGCACGCTGCGGCGGCTCGGCCGGCAACAACTCGAGTTGCCGACGGTACTTCTCCTGCTCATAGGGTGAGCCGTAGTTCCATGGATCCTCTCCCTGAAAGAACCCCTCCCAGAACACTTCACGTCCAATGTCGCGTGGGCCGCCTGCAAGAGTATGGCCCTCGCTGCTGCCGGATGCCTGCGCCCTTGATCCGATTTGCGATCCGGCTTCGCTCGACATGCGCCGCTGCAGCGCATGCAGGCGATGCTGATGGCTGTCCGGCCCGTTCCGCCCAAGTTGGCCGATTCGCTTGATCAACTCGACCGGCCGGCTGAGATGCCGAAGCCGCCCGTCCCTACCCGCCGGAACGGGTAGATAGGAGAGGTGTTCGCGGATCAAAGTCAGCCAGAACTCCGAATCCACCGCTCCGAGCAGGCCGACATCAAGCAAGGCCAGGACCTGCGGTCCATCGCAAATGTAAACGTAGAGCCGGTCGATATGTCGGGGTGGGCGAAACGCCGGAAGCTCCTGAAGATCGACACGGAGACCAAGTGTGAGGTTGAGTTCGCGCGGCGCCGACAGGTCGTCGTAATCGAGCAACATGCGCTCAAACCGGTACTGTATCTTTCGCGCTTCTGCCGGATCATGCCAGGCCTGCCCGATTGCAGTGATCAGTTCGGTCACATGCTCGCCGAACTCGCGCCACCGACCGGCCAATCGCGCCGGCGTTGCGCGGGCCCCCACAGCGACCGAGTCCAGCAGATTGAGCGCAATCTCATCCGCTGCCGTGACGGATTGCGGTATGTCGGCGAGTACCTCTCTTGAAAGGCGACTGCTGTTCCCTCGGGCGCAATCGATGCCGCAACACCAGAGCGCGAAGTAGGCCTGCGCTGCCGCCTGCGGCCTGCCGGAAGCGGCCGATGCCCCGTTCCGGTGAGCCGCTGCTGGATGCTTCACACGCTCGTCGGCAGAAAATCCCCGAGCAATAACCGTATTCCCGTCAGCCAGCATTTGCCGGATGTCGCTTGATAGCGAATGCTCGCTCGACCAATAGTAGCTGAGCAACTCGTCAACATGGGTCCAGGTGCCACCGGTTCGCGCGATCCGCTGCCACAGGTCCCACTCCTCGCAGGTGCGAAGACTGGCGTCGAAACCGCCAACCTCGAGGACTGCACTTCTTTTGACAAGGACACCGTGAACGGCAACCGGACAACTGCGCGCAAACGCTTCGAATGGATTGGCCGCAACCGCTGCATTGCGATAGCGAGGCGTCTGATCACCATCAGGCATCACACGACAATGATCACAGCAGGCCGCAATCGCGGACGGATTTTCGTCCAACGCAGCGTTCATTTTAGTCAGAAATTGCGCATCAATCCAATCGTCGCTGTCAAGGAATAGAAGGCGCTCGCCGCTTGCGCTGGACAGGCCGATATTGCGGGCCGTCGATACGCCCCGCCCGTCGGACTTTAGCAGAACGAAGCGGGCATCCCGCGCGGCATATTCGGCAACGATTGCCGAGGTCGCATCGACCGAACCATCGTCAACGACCAGCGCTTCCCATCCGGGATCGGTTTGGGCCAACAGGCTTTCGAGCGTCCTGGCGATGGTCCTCTCGGCATCGCGCGCGGGGATTACGATCGAGGTAAGCGAACCGAATGTCATTTGCGCTTCCCCTTGCTGTGGTAGAAGCGGAAGCCGGACACGCAGCCGGCGATCTCCTCCCTGAGAAAGCGGTCGTCAATGCGCTTGTGTCCGATGGCTCTGCGGAGCAGCCGATAGGAGTACCAGGTCGGCAGGTACAAATACGCGCGGACTTGATTCTCCCGGAGAGCCGTTCGTTCATATTGCACCAGCAGCGCCGCGATGTGGCCTCGCATGTAGTAGTAGATCTGGCTCGCGAGTCCTTCCATCGTGCGGCGGTGAGAATGGAACGCCACAGAGGACGGCGCGTAGCGGCAAGTGTAGCCGCTGGCGAGCAAGCGGTACCAATATTCGGAATCACCGGAGCAGCCGGCTTGACCGACGTCGAGCCGCTCGTCGAACAGGCCGATCTTTTCGAACACGTCGCGGCGAAATGCCATGCTGGCGCCGGCGCCGACGTCCCACGCCGGGAACGCGTCCCGGCGATGCGACTTGAAGCATGCGCTGTCGAAGTCGCGCTCCCGGTAGCCCTTGCCAAATCCCCAATAGGTTTCGAAGTGCCGCTGCGCCTCGGTTGCGAGTTCGGCCGGAAGGACGAGCCCGGTCACGGCCGCGATCTGCGGCTGATCGAATGCGGCCACCAGCCGCTCCAGCCAATGAGGATGAAGCATGACGTCGTCGTCGGTGAAGGCCACGATGTCGCTGCTTGCACGACGCACGCCGGTATTGCGGGCGATATCGAGCCCTGGCCTGTCCTCGCGTACGTAGACCGCTCCGGCAGCCAACGCGACATCGCGCGTCCGCTGATCCCGTGAGGCGTTATCCACCACGATGATCTCACGCGGCCGAAAGCTTTGCCGCGGCAATGACGCAAGGCAGGCGGTGAGTTCTTCCGGCCGATCCCGCGTGCAGATCACCACGCCTGCCGAGACAGTCGGCTTGGCCTCCCTTTGCAACTCGTCCCCGATCGCCAGAAGAAACTCGGCATCAACGTGATCAATACGCGAACCACTCTGCCGCCCCCGATGCATCAGCACATGACCGATCGGACGGTCGCCGTGCCAGAACACCGTCATGCCCTCGCGCAGTTCCGTTCCGGCGACATCCGCAGCCGACGTCACCCCGACGTGCGTGACACCCTCGCCGAGTGGCAGGGCTGCGATGGAAGAGAGCATGGCCGTTTCGTTGCTGTGTCAGACCGGCGGATGACGGTCCCGCCACTCAAGTGCCGTCTCAATGATGAAGTCGATATCGGATTGCTGCGGCCGCCAGCCGAGCTCTCGCTCGGCCTTGGCGAACGATGCGACGAGCCTGGCGGGATCGCCCAGCCGTCGCGCGCCACGGCGCACGACCGGCTCGTTCCCGGCAACACGCTTCACCGCCGCGATCAATTCGAGCACGCTGGTGCCAACGCCGGTACCAAGGTTGAACACGTGGGTACCACCCTGCTCGAGCAGCATTTCGCCTGCAAGCACGTGGGCTCGCGCCAGATCGTTGACGTGGATGTAGTCCCTGATCGCGCTTCCGTCCGCCGTCGGAAAATCCGTGCCGAGTATCGTGAATGGCCGATCCGTTCGGCGCGCGGCTTCGATCGCAAGCGGAATGACATGCGTTTCCGGGTCATGCCGCTCGCCAATCTCACCGTCAGGATCAGCGCCGGCAGCGTTGAAATAGCGCAAGGACACCGATCCGATTCCGTAGGCCGCACCAAAGTCCTCGAGCATTCGCTCGATAATCATCTTCGACCAGCCATAGGGATTGATCGGCGCCTGCGGATGGCTTTCGTCGATCGGGATGTGCTGGGGGATGCCGTAACTGGCACACGTGCTCGAGAACAGCAGATTGCGGCACCCTGTTGCGCGCATCGCATTCAGCAGCGCAAGCGTGCCCGCGGTGTTGTTCTCGTAGTAGAGCGCCGGGTTCTCGACTGACTCGCCAACATAGGCGAACGCGGCGAAGTGCGCGACCAGGTCCGGCTCATGTGTCTCAAGCGCCCGCCGCACCGCGAGCGGATCGCGAACATCGCATTCCACCAGCGGTCCCCAACGCACCGCCTCGCGCCATCCGCGCGAGAGGTTGTCGAGCGCCACAACATGCCAGCCGGCCCCAGCGAAGGCCTTGCAGCAGTGGGAGCCCACATATCCCGCACCGCCGGTGACCAGTACTGTCCCGGTCATGTTGCCGCTCCGGCGTGGCAACAACTCAACTTGCTGCTGCAACAATCAATCGATCTTGCGAGTGGTCGACGGAGTAGCGCGCACCGCGACCACCCGAGGTCCTCACGCTCGTCGATCACGACGGCTTGGTGCTCGGAAACTGGAGGCCCCCTGAAACTCGACAGCCTGATTTGTCGCGGAAATTTGATTGGTCCCACTCCTCGCGCAATATTCACTTTGAAATTGGCCCAGCAGTATTTCCAAGACGATTGCCAAACCTATCGATTCAAAATGCGGCTTCTTCGCGATGAGGAACAAGCAATGCACGCCACAGTGCGTTGCCCGATGTTTCGTTGCCGATCCATTTTTACACATGCGCGAGGAGACACCGCGCACGCCGTGAGCGGATGCCTGCCGAGGTTCCACCGCATGGCTGTGTAAGAATCGAGCAACGTGCCAGCTCACGGGTCCGACGATGCCCTTAGATGAGCACGATAGTGCCTGCTATTGCGGCAGCGCAGAGGCCGAGTTCCGCCAAGTGGCAATAATGTGGCCACGCAACCTGTCCGCACGTGCGGGGGCGCCGGCTTTCCCACTTAAGGCTGGTGTTCCGCAAGCTCGTCGGATGGATAGTACCGCGCCCGGTGCGCCTCCGACAAAACCTCTCCGGTCGCGGACTTGGCCTGCGCCGTCCATCGATACACGCCCGGATTGCACGGTCCGAACGTTCTGAAGGTTCCAGATGGCAAGATGCCATCCGAGGGGATCGGCACCTCCTCTCCGCCCATCTCCCTGACGCCTTGGGTCAGCGTCAACGACAGGCTCTTGGCGCCCGCCGGAACGTTGTGAAGACGAAATTCCGGATTCGGGAAGAGAGTGACGCAACCCTTGGCTCCGCCCCAGGAAAAATCCAGCGTCATCGGATCGGCAAGGGCTGCGTGGCATGTTGCAAGCCACCCGGCGATGGCGACAACAACGAACCTAGATGACATGGGACCCCCAAAGGATCGGTCTACTCGAACGGCGTACTGCACGCGGCATCCTCTGTCCGGCCATGCGACGAGAGCACGATCAGGCGCGGGCACGAACGCGGGATCAAGGCACCGTCGCGTAGGCACTGCTTATGTGGCCGCTTTGAGGCAAGGACGCATGCCTCGATGACTTTTGAGCACGCCGTGTGGTGGTCGGCCGCCGTTGCTGCCACTTGGCACCGATTTTGAATTCCCACCGACACAAGAATTTCTTACTCGTCGAATAGAAGCCGCGATCATGCCTCACTCCGCTGTTGTCCAATATTCGAGCAGAGTGCCTCCGAAACATGACGCCAACATGCACGCCAAGCTGCGCTGCCTTCAACAAGGTTCGAAATTGAGGATAATGCAAGCCGACGACAGGCAACTCCGATCCACCGGTGCACGACCAACGATCTCGTATCGCGAGCATTTTCCCGACGGCCATGCGCCGTTTGCTGGAGGGGCGGTGCCGCTATGAAGATCTTCGTGCACGACTACGCGGGACATCCGTTCCAGGTCGATCTCAGCCGCGAACTGGCTTCGCGTGGACATGAGGTCAGCCACGCCTACTTCCACGGCGATCTCGGTCCAAAGGGTAAGCTCGAGAAATCGTCCAAGGATCCCGCTCACCTCTCTTTTGCCGGCGTCAAGCTGTCGCGACCTTACGACAAGGCGTCCTTCGTGCGTCGTCGATTCGACGACGTCGCTTACGGCAAAGCAGTTGCGAAGCTGGTGCATTCGGACAAGCCAGACATCGTGATCTCCGGCAATACCCCAACCGAAGCCCAATCGGCTATCGTCAACGCGTGCAAGCAAACCGGCACCAAGTTCGTGTTCTGGGTTCAGGATTTCTACAGCGTTGCGGTGTCGCAGCTACTGCGTAAGAAGCTGGGTCCGCCCGGTGCCGTGGTGGGTGCCTATTATCGGTTTCTCGAGCGGCGCCAGTTTCAAAACTCCGATGCGGTCGTCGTCATCACGAACGCCTTCTCTCCGCTTGCAAGCAAGTGGACCGGCACCGAAGACAACGTCTTTGTGATCGAGAACTGGGGCGCGTTGAACGATATCGCGCCACACCCGAAGGACAATGCGTGGTCACGCCGTCACGGTCTGCATCACTCGTTCAACTTTCTGTATTCGGGTACGCTCGGGTTGAAGCACAATCCCGACCTGCTGGTGCAGCTCGCCAAGATGGTGAAGGGACGCGCCAACGTCGTGACCGTGAGCCAAGGCGTTGGCGTCACCCATCTCGAGCAGGCCAAGGCCGAGCTCGGGCTGGACAATCTGATCCTGTTGCCATTGCAGCCCTTCGCGGATCTCCCGATGGTACTCGCGACCTCCGATGTCGCCGTTGCGACGATCGAACCGGAGGCGGGAATATTCTCGGTACCTTCAAAGGTGCAATCCTATTTCTGCGCCGGACGTCCGGTGCTGCTTGCGGCGCCGAAGGAAAATCTCGCGTCTGATCTGGTTCGCCGCAATGGCGCCGGATTGGTCGTTGATCCCGTCGATCAGGCGGCCTTCCTGAAGGCCGCGCTGCGGCTTCTCGATGACGGAGCCTTGAGGACAAATGCAGCCGCCAAGGCGAGGTCATTTGCGCTCGAAAACTACGACATCAAATCGGTAACGGACCGATTTGAAACAGTATTTGACTATGCAATCGGTTCGAAAACTGCGGAAAGGAAAATCTAATGGCGACGAAGAACATGTCCACCGCACTGGTCTGCGGCGCAGGTGGCTTCATTGGCGGGCACCTGGTCAAGCGACTCAAGCGTGAGGGCTTCTGGGTGCGTGGTGTCGACCTGAAATTTCCGCCATTCGCGGAGACCGAAGCCGATGATTTCGTGGTCGGCGATCTTCGCGACCAGAATTTCTGCAGGCAGATCACCGACCGCAAGTTCGATGAAGTGTATCAGCTCGCCGCCGACATGGGCGGTGCCGGCTACATCTTCACCGGCGAACATGACGCCGACGTGATGCACAATTCGGCGACCATCAATCTGAACATGCTCGATGCCTGTCAGAAGCGGAATGTGCGCGGCATGTTCTATTCGTCGTCGGCCTGCATGTATCCGGAGCATAACCAGAAGGATCCCGACAATCCCAATTGCGCGGAAGATTCGGCCTATCCCGCGGCGCCGGATAGCGAATATGGCTGGGAGAAGCTGTTTTCGGAGAGACTATATCTCGCTTACAACCGCAACTATGGAATGCGGAACCGCGTCGCGCGCTATCACAACATCTTCGGGCCCGAGGGCACCTGGGAAGGTGGCAAGGAGAAGGCGCCCGCCGCGGTGTGCCGCAAGGTCGCCCAGGCTTCCAATCATGGTGAGGTCGAGATCTGGGGCGACGGCACGCAGACGCGCTCGTTCCTCTATATCGATGAGTGTCTTGAGGGCACCATTCGCCTGACCCGGTCGGACTTCGAAGGTCCGGTCAATGTCGGGTCGGAGGAGATGGTCACAATCAACCAGCTTGTCGATCTCGTCTCCGACATCGCCGGCAAGAAGGTGATCAAGAAACACATTCCCGGTCCACTCGGCGTGCGCGGCCGCAACTCGGACAACCGTCTGATCGGCCAGAAGCTCGGCTGGAAGCCATCGGCGACGCTGCGCTCCGGTCTTGAGAAGACCTATGAATGGATCGAGCGCCAGATCCGCAGCAACACCCGGGCCGCCGCCTGACGGGCGGCCCAACCGGCCTGGCTGACGAGAAGGAGAAGGCTCGCGCAAACCAGGCCACGATCATTTGGAAGGCTCGATGGGTAACAACCGGTGGGAGCTTCGCAATGATTGCAGACTTGATTTATGACGTTGGCCTGCACAAGGGCGAGGACGCAGCCTTTTATCTCAAGAAGGGCTTCAAGGTTCTCGGGATCGAGGCCAACCCGGACCTCGTACAACATTGCCGCTCGCGATTTCGCAACGAAGTCGCGAACGGGCGGTTGCGGATTATCGAGGGAGCAATCGCAGCGGAGTCCGAGGGACCTACCATCACCTTCTACAAGAACTCGGACTCCGTCCTCTCCACCATCAACAAGGACAGGGCCGAGCGCACCGAGAAATTGGGTCACAAGAGTGAATGCATAGTCTTGCCGCGCATCGACGTTCTCGATGTCTACCGCTCCTGCGGCGTGCCCTATTTTCTCAAGATCGACGTCGAGGGAGCGGATCATCTGGTGCTGGAGGGACTGAAGAAACAGCCCAACCGCCCTCGCTACATTTCGGTCGAATCCGACAAGGTCGACTTTGATGAGGTCGAGGCCCAGCTCGGCCTCTTGCGCGATCTTGGCTACCGGAAGTTCAAGGCGGTGCAGCAGCAGCGAATTCCGGGATCGCAGGTCAACACCAAGGTGCTGGACGGCTCGCGCGTCGCACATGTCTTCGAAGGCGGCGCTTCCGGTCCGTTTGGCGAAGACCTCGGCAGTGACTGGCTGGACTTTGACGGCATCGTTCGTCGCTACCGATCGATATTCCGCGACTACCGGTATTTCGGCGACGATTCCCTGTTGGCCAAATCTCCCGTTTTGGCACTGCCGTTCAAGGCGGCGTACAAGCTCTGCACGGGTCAACGCGGCTCACTGCCTGGGTGGTACGACACACATGCCGGCCTCTAGCCTCTCCGCCTGATGACATGCGCAGGACCTGATCGTGGATTCTGATTCGACCAGAAATATCGAAGTGTCGATTGTCATCTGCACGCGCAATCGCGCGAGCCGCGTGTCGGGGACATTGGGCGCGATGCGCGCGTTGCGCACCAATCACGCTTACGAGGTGATCTGGGTCGACAACGCGTCAACCGACGATACAGCGGCCGTGCTGCAACGTGCTTTCGGGAGCGACTCGGCCTCACGATACATCTTGTGCGAGCGGATCGGTCTCGGTGCGGCCCGCAATCTCGGTTGGGAAAACGCACGCGGCAGGATCATCGCCTTCACTGACGACGACTGCTATCCTTCGCCCGACTATGTTGATGCGATCTTCGCGGCATTTGCCGATCATCCCGGCGCGGGTGTGATCGGAGGCCGGATCCTCCTCCACAATCCGGACCATACCAGGATCACGATCGAGGAAAGTGAGGCAGCGCGTGTCTATCCGAAGCGGACCTTTGTCAGGGCCGGGACGCTGCAGGGCGCGAATCTCGCGTTCCGACGCGAGGCCCTGCAGGCGATCGGCGGCATAGATCCCGATCTTGGAGCGGGCACGCGCTTTCCCTGCGAGGATATCGATGCGGTGACTGCTGTGCTGTGGGCCGGATTCGACGCCTGCTTCGATCCCCGCCCGACCGTGGCGCACGATCACGGCCGCGTCGACGCGGACGTGCCAGCGCTGCTCAGTTCTTATGATCGCGGCCGCGGCAGCTTTTACGCCAAATACATCCTGCGGCCCGATACCCGCGCGACATTCATCTTGCGCTGGCTCAGCTCGACCTGGCGCCGCCGCGACTGGCAAGGGCTGCGCACACTTCGGACCGAACTGCGCACAGCAAGCCAATACGCGATCGCCAAACGCAGATATGGGGCGCTTGCGCTGGCCGTCCCGTTAGGCCTTGCCGCCCTTGCGGTGCAGTCCATCGTGTCCTTCGGCTTCTCGTCTGGACGTCGCCTTTGGAGCCGGTGAAGCAGAGATGAGGCGCGTAACGCGGAGAGCGGTGCTCAAGGGGGCGGCCGGCCTCGCGTTGACGACCATCGGCCCGCTCACGGTCTTCGACACGCCGGCCGCAGCGGACGGAGCCCTATCATTCGGCGACGCCATCATCACCGTGGAGAATACGACGGTGCGATCGACCGAGCTCTGGGCGGAAGTGCCCGTCAAGCTCAACGTACCGACCGCCTGCACGATCGTGCTGGAATACGAGACGCTCAATGGGGACGGGACGATCGGCGCGTCGCCTGGCGCGGCGACGGCCGACGCCGACTTCGTCGCGGCGCGCGGCTTCGTGATCTTTCAGCCCGGCGAGCGGGTCAAACTGGTGAAGATCCGCCTTGTGCGGCCGCTTGCAGAGGGCAAGTCAATCGTCCTCCAGGTATCGGATTTCGGACACCCACTGTTCGGTCTCGCGCACACCAGCGGCGAGGTGAGATGGGGCCCGCACACCACGATCGCGACCTCCTACGCCAAGGACGACGTGCCGCTACCGCCGCTGCCTTCACACGGCACAGTGATATTTTCGGATCGTCTGCTTGATCGCGAATTCGCCAGCGACGACGGGTTTGCACCCAGCGGCAGACCATGCTGGCAAAGCCGTCTCGCCACCGGACGGCGCCAGGACGGCAACAAGGAACTGGGCTACTATGCCGACCCGGCCCTCAATCCGGAGACGACGGTGTGGGGTATCGATCCGGCATCCGGCTGCCGCTTCATCCAGGCTGAGTATCACGAAGAAGGGTTATCGGATCGACAGGGCGGCAAGCTGGTGCCGGGCTGGCGCAAGGAAACGCCGTTTCGATTTTCCGCAGCGATGGTGACATCGCGAACGCTGTTCAACCGCATCACCATCAACAGTTATGTCGAGTTCAATGTCAGATTGATGAGGGTCCCAGGCAGTTGGCCGGGGCTGTGGCTGTTGCCCATCGCCCCCGGCTGGCCGCCTGAAATCGATGTCATCGAGGCCTACATCACCGGATTGCCGCAGTATCGGGACGACGTCATCTTCTCGAGCATTCACTGGAAAGGCGAAAAGGGGCCCGACGCTCGCGGCGCGGCGATGCCACTCGACCTGGTCGAGGAAGGCGCGAGCCTGTTCTCCCGATTCAACCGCTTCGGCTGCCTGATCGGGAAGCAACAGATCGTCTACTATTTCAACGACAAGCCCTATTGCGCCATGCCGAACCTGGTCGGCGCCGGGCCCTGGTACATGCTGATGGACGTCGCCGTCGGCGGTCCGGCGCGCGAGCCGGAGAATCCCGGCGCCTTTCCCGCCAGAATGCATATCGCCGGCGTCAAGGTCATCCAGTTCTGAAGCTTGTCGAGCGAGGCTGCAGCGCATCTCTCGCTTCAACGATGAAAATCGCGCCGGATTTGATCGGCGGCTTCCTCAAGCTTCGCGACGGCCCTCGCGAGCGCAATATCGGAGCTGAGCACCGGCTCCATCTCGCTCAGTCGCCGCAATCCTCGCGCGGCTGCGTAGGGCAGCGTGTCGTTGGCCGCGGTGACGGCCAATTGAATCAGCCGGTTCTTGCTGGACATCCAGTTGCCGTCCCTGCCCGTCTTGGAAACCCAGAGGTCGTGCAACGTCGCAGGAAAGGTCGGGAACGGCCTGAGATCGATCTTGAGGGCGCCCGCCCAATCCGACCATTTGAATCGGTGCGATCGGTGGAACGGAAGAACCGGCACCCATGGCACCCGTAGCGCATCCGCCACAATGGCGCCGTGCATCGCCTCGGTAATGACCGTGTTCGAGGCCTGGATCATGTCGAGGACCCGATCGACCGGCCACCGCGGATCGATCAGTTCGACGTCGGCCAATTCACAGGCCTTCGGCCAATTGCCGTTCAACAAGCTCTGCCAATGCGGGACGTAGCTGAACTTGAAGCGCTTCGGGACCGCTTTCTTCAGATGACGATTGACCAGGACAGCGGCATCGGCCGCGACCAACCGTTCGTCGAGTCCCAGCGCTTGCGCGGTAAGCGGTCCACGCACGCAGTAGAACTTCCATCGCTCGTCGAGCCGAGGCGCCGCGGTGTACTGCCCGAATCCCGATCCAAACACCACCTTCGTGGCCTGCTGCGGATGATGATCGAACAGGACCGACCCGATCGCGAGGAACAGGGTCAGATCGTCTTCGTCGAAGAAACGCGGGAAAACCTTCGGCATGAGCACATTGTTCAGATCGTCGCCGAAGTTCGGTGCGGTGCTCCGATAGTAGTAGAGTTTCATGATCGCGCCTGACGCAGCATAGTCGAGTAATATTGCACGGCGCCTCCAAATAACGGACCCACCGCGGCGCGCTTCCTGATCTGTCTGCGGATGTCCCGCGCGATCTCCACGACGGTCGCAGGCGCGTGCGCGGTCAAAAGGTGCTTGGCATACACTGCGCCGGCTCCGATGTCGTAGTAGTGCCCACGAACAAACGCCTCATCGTCAAAGCGGCCGTGATCGTGGGCCACGCTCGGCTCCGGGAAATAGCCGCCCGTCCAGCCGGCATATGACGCCCTGACGGCAACTTCCCATTCCTCACCGGCAAACGGAGTGCCGGCCCCAAAGTGGCTGTCGAACATGCCGGCATCGGTCAAGCACTGGCGCCTGAATGCCATGTTCGATCCCTGGACAAAGCCTCGCTGAACAAAGGTAGAGGAGGATAGAATCCGCGTAGTGGTGCTGGTGTTGCAGCCAAGCGGCGACTGCCGCGCGTCATATGGCAAGATTCTTCCGGAGCCAAAGCCCAATCCGGGATCTTGCGCGAAGACCGTTCTCCAGGCCGATGCAAAACCGCGATCAGGATAGCAGTCATCGTCGATGAAGAGGATGACGTCACCGGACGACGCCGCAATCCCGGTATTCCGACCGGCCGAATTGCCCGGTTTGGTCTCCAGAATGGCGCGCCATAGAGCGGGATTGACCTGACAGAACTCCTGCATCGCCGCGAAGGTACCATCGGTCGAACCATTGTCGACGAGCACAACCTCAACGGCATCAGCGCCGTCCATCGACCGGATATGGTCCAGGCATTTTCCGACGGTCCTCATTCCATTTCGAGAGCACAGGACCAACGTGAGTGCAACTTCGCGCATTTCTATCTTGCTCGGGCCTTGGTCAGGGTCGAGAACCGGCGGACACTTAACGCCGTGAACGTCAGGCAACATTATGGTCATTGAGCCAGGTGGTGCAACCGACATATTCAACCGGGCGTAGACGCCACTCCCTGATGCCTCTGCGACTTCGCGCCGATCGATCCAGCAAGCAGCCTCGCGATATCCATCGTCTGATCCCTGGCGATCAACAGCATCGTTGCAAAGTATGACACCGCTCCAACGGCAATGCTGATACTCAACGCAATGACTGGCGGAAGCTCGGGAAGAACATGTCGCGTGGCCGCAATGACCGCGACCATGACCAGGCTGGATCCGGCCGGACCGACGAAAACCCGCAGATACTCCGACACCGGTTCCGACAGGAGCCGCGAGGTCTTGATCATGGCAAACGGCCATCGGGCGATGGTCGCGATCAGAACGGTGGCCAGTAGCGTGGTCACGCCAAACCTCGACATCAGCACGAGAATGGCCAGCGTGACTATTCCGGCGGCAAGCTGATAATAAAACCACCAATGCGCGTGTCCGCGGCTGTTGATGAGGCTGCCTTGAATCACTCCGATGCAGGCCATCAAGCCGAGGCCGCAATACAGCCTGATGGGGTCGACCGTATCGACCCAGCGCGATCCGAATACGACGGGAACGGCGAGATCCGCCACCATCGCAAACCCGATGAAGACCGGAAACGACAACGCCGACGACAGGAATGTCGCAAGCAGGAACCCCTTCCTGACCCGCTCGACATTTTCCTGGATGGACGAGAACATCGGATGGGCCACTGCGCCGATCGGCGTCGCCAGGACGTTGAGGATCATCTGGAACAGGTTCCTGGAAAAGGCATAGATGCCCGCTTGATGCGGACCCAGGTAAAGCCCGACGATTGCCGGATCCGCCTGTGTCGTCAGCGCCTGCATCGCGCGCGTCCCCGACGAAAACGCACCGTAACGCGCGAGCGATTTGAGCGCGGCCAAGCTGATCCGGAATTTCGGTCGCCAACCGGCTCCCCACATCGCGGCCACCGTCGCGGTGACGGACGAGGACAGTTGCGCGATGAGGAGCGCCCATACTCCGTAGCCCGCCACGAGAAGAAGCACCGTCAGCGCCGCCGATACCAGCGTGGCGAGCAATGTCCGACCGGCAATCAACTCAAAGGACATTCGCCGCGTAATGATAGCTTGTGGAACGATGCCCGCGGCGTCGGCGAACAATCTAAGCCCGGCCACGGGCAGCAGTACAGCAACCCATTCCGAGCCGAGCATTCGACTGAACGGTCCGCTGCAGATGGCCAGTACGGCGTATGCGACGAGCGCGCAGATCGTCGCCGCCCAGAAGGTGGAGTCCAGGTGAATATCGTCTACGGATGACCGCTGAACAATTGCCTCGGCGAAACCGGTCGGCAACAGCACCGCAAGCAATGCAACCAGACTGCCGGCAAGGGCGACGACACCAAACTCGGCGGGACCGAGATAGCGCGACGTCACCAGAAAAACGAGAAAGCCCGCGAGCGATGGAATCACAGAATTGACGCTCGACCAGAACACGCCCCGGATTGCGCGAACGGCATGGGTACGATTGCCCGGCTCCGTGCCTACCATTTGCAGTTTTCTTCTTTCTTCCCGCCGGTGATGTTTCCGACAAGCTGCGCGTCGGAAGCGGTAAATGTATGGAACCGTGCACAGACCAGCTCACACGCGGCCGATTGTCTTCGGGGCAGTTCTTGAAGCTCATGCAATTCAACTGCCATCAGATACTCCGCCGAGCCGAGCGCATCCGGCCCGGACCGCCTCACCCGTCGATCGCCAATCAGCCGGGCAGACAATCGGCAAGCTACCTGACTTGCAACAGGCACGCCTGCTCTTCGCGTTTTCCATGCGGGTGACGCATCACCCCTCAACCAGCCCGGAAATGCGACCAAATTGTAGCCGAAGACGCCGCATGCGGCATGCTTGGCTTCCAGCAAATCATGACTGCATACGGCCTCTTCGGGTATCAAAGGCAAGCAATGCGACGGGAACGTGTCACATACGCGCATTCCGTTGCCGGATCATGACCGCGAGTTCCTCGGAGACAGTGGCGTCGGTGACCTTGCGACAAAACAACAGTTCGCCTGAGCCATAGATGCCATCTATCTTCATGCATGGATTGGCACGGAACATCGCGATGTGACGCTCGCCGATCTCCGACGGATTTGCCCCACCCCCGCTCCAGTCCGAATAGGTGATGCTCCGCCGCATCTTCGAACGAAACGGCGAATTCGCGAGAATGGTCTGAAACACCATCTCGTCCGGCACATGAGTGTTTTCATAAAACTTCATGAACTTCGGATGCTCGTCAGCAAACTTCTGGATGTAGGTGCAAGCGTCGCGGGTCAGCGCCCACCACTGGTTGCCGGCGTAAGGCGCGAGCTCGCCGAACCATTTCTTGTAATCGCGCGCCATCGGCACCACGCCGAGCCCACCGAGCAGCTTGCGGCCCTTGCCGATCCACCAGCCAACCGGCCCGGGACGGCCCTTGTACTGTGTCAGGCGCGACAGTGGTTTCGCGGCGGCCTCAGACGGCATCGCCACCGAGTCGATGAATTCAGTGCCGTTGTTCTCACGAAAGAACTCCTCGATCTCGTCCACCGAACGTAGCGGATAATCCGTCCCGCTGATCAAGACGAGATAATCGCAGCGGCGCGGCGCCGCCAACCCCGCCTCCATGAGTAAAAGGGCTGCCCTGATCAAGGAATAGTCACCCCAATGAATTGGAATTCGCTTCGTCGTGAAATGCGCACGAGAACCGACCGCGCGCTGGAATGGAGCGATGTCCGCATGGGCGTCGATATGCACAAAAATCTCCGTCGACGGTGACTGGAGCTCACAAACCAGCCGAGCAAGTTGCTCCGGCTGCCTATGGGCGAGAATGAGGTAAGCAACATTCATCTCTTGATTGTCCTGATGCGGTCACACGATCGCGGTGACGCGCGCTGGGGTTCAGTGACGAAATCAGAATGCTGGTGGGCCGAGCCCGAAAAACTCGTTGGAAAAAATCGTTGTAAGGGTTGCGGATCCCGCGCCCCCGTCTGCCACTAAAGCCTCAACGAAAGCTCACACTTAACGTTACGACGCCCATGAGGATCCCATAGTCCATACTGGGGCTCCGACCGCTGGGACGCCCCGCCCCATGAAACATGCGCAACAATTCGGCAAAAAGCGGACCCCCGCAACAGTTTGCTCAACAAGTAGACAAGGCATCCTTCGCGGACTACTTCCCCGGCTGGGCCACGGTGACCGCAGCGGTCGTCTCCGGTAGTCGCCGGCCGGCACGTTCGCGCTCGACCGCGAAGACCGCAAGAAACCGCGAACGCAGCCAGCGCGTCATCGGGCGCTCGACCTTGAAGTACACCACAAATCCAACCACGAGCGAAGCTGTCGCAGCGAGAATTGCGAATGATGCAAATTGCAGCATCCCTTCCACCGGCAGCCGAAGAAACAGGCGGCGAAACACGAAGAGCGTCAACGCGTGGGTCAGATAGATCGAATAGCTCGCATCTCCAAGCAACCGCAGCCAACCGATATCGCGAATCTTGAATGACCGTTCGGCCGCGACCGCGCCGACCATGATCAACGCTGCACACAATCCGTTGAGCAGGTACGGATGCGGAAGCTGCAACGCATGCACCGCGAACAGCATCACAAATCCCACAGGCAGAAGCAACCAGACGTTGGGGATCCTCCCGTTCAGGAACAACCACCCCAACACGATGCCTGCCGCAAACTCCAGCATAAGGGGGTGAGTATACATCAGCAGCGGGTGCGTGTAGCTGTGAAAGATCGATTCATCGGTCGAGACAACGAGCCCTAACGCAACAAGCAGCGAAATCAGGCCAAGCGAGATCAGCAGCGGTTTGCGGAAGAACAGTCCAATCGTAAAGATCAGGTAGAAGAACATTTCGAAATAAAGGGTCCAGCCCGGATTCAGCACCGGCCAGATAGTGCCGGCAAAGATCGAACTGTGATGCGGAATGAACATCGCGGAAAGCATCACGTCGTTCGCCAGCGCGAAACCAGGCTTAGCCCCGCCAGACATCAGCAGCAGGCTTGCCGCACAGAGCGTCAGAATCCAGTACAAGGGCGCGACGCGAATAAGCCGCAATCCAGCGAAGACGGCAGGCGTTTCAATCCGCGACGAAACGTACATCACCACGCCGCTGATGATGAAAAAGATGTCGACCCCCGCCTCGCCCATGGCGAACCTCTCGAGCGGGTTGTAGAGATTCGGCCAGGGATTTCTGATGTGGTGCAACACCACCATCACCGAGGCGACCCCGCGCAGATATTGGATGGTCAATAGCTGCTTGGAAGATTTTTGATCTGGCGCCGTCGCGGGTGTCATCAGCCGTCACATCAAGAAGAGGAAAATTGCGCTGAGCCGGTCAGCAGCGAGACAATTGTTCCGAAAGCACATACCGGAGCGTCACGGTTCCGCAACGACCCCTTGCACACGCAAGAGGCAGTTCGCTTCACAGCTTTGCCACAAACCTCTCGCTGAACGTTCATGTGAACTTGGTGCTATGCATCTGCCGGGCCAACGGGGCATGTTACCTCGGCCGAGCCATCGCGCGATGCGTAGCATCAGAGCCCACGACGTCCATGCGAGATAATTCATGTTGACCTTCATCATACCGGTTCGCCATCCGGCCAATTCCAAGAACTGGGACGCTCTCAAGGCGCGGCTCGCACAAACCATAGCATCGATCTCGGGTCAGAATAGTGACCGCTGGCAAGCCATTATTGTGGCGAATGACGGGGCCGACCTGCCAGCCTTGCCAAACGGCTTTTCGGTCGAACGCGTCGATTTTGCGCCGAACCCGAAGCATGAACGTGGTGCGACGGACGATGTCGAGGTTTTCCGCGATTTCTTCCGTGTCGACAAAGGACGCCGCGTGCGCGCAGGAATGCTGGCCGCACAAAATGCCACCTATTTTATGATCGTCGACGATGACGATTTCGTCAGTTCGCGGCTCGCCGACTACGTCGCCCGGCATCCCGGCGAAAATGGCTGGTATATCGACCGCGGCTACATGTGGAGCGAAGGCAACATGCTGCTCGGGGCCATTTCAAAATTCTTCATGCTTTGCGGCACATCCCACATCATCAACGCCCGGCTCTATGATCTCGAGAGGCTCAAGGGAAACGACGCGGATGACTACCTGAAGCGCATGCTTGGCAGCCATATCGCAGTCGCCCAGGAACTGTCCGCCGCTGGAACGCCGCTCAAGGCCCTCCCCTTCTTCGGCGCGATCTATCGCGTCGGGCATCCGGGAGCCCACAGCAACTCGTCCGGGCTGATCGCAACCTTCTTCAAGAAGGCTACATTGGCCAATCCGCTCGGCTTCATCAGGACTGCCCTCTCGCTCAGACTGTTGACCCCGAAGCTACGGCGCGAGTTCTTCGGCGCCGAGCGCGCATAGCGAACGAGCCGTGCCGCCAAATGTCGGCCGGTCTTGACGACAGCATGGCGAGGTCCGCCCTGGCCACGGGCAGCATCAATGCGATTGCGTCTGCGCCTGCACGTCCAGGTTCAACAGCTTGCACACTGTCGCTTTGGGGGGCTGGACGACGTCGGTGCTGCATGTCACCGGGCTCGACAGCGTCTGCTTAGCTCCATTGCCGTTGGTCACATCGGAGGCCAGCCGGCCAAACAGAATATAATTTCCGGGGCGCTCAACGGCGGGCAGCGAAGCCACCACGGTGGTCGAGCCGTCGGCCCGCTTCTTGTCGGGTTCGACCTGCAATTTGGTATTGGCTGACGACACGATGGCTCCGGTCGCCTTGTCGTAGACCGTCACCTGAAGCGTCCGGTTGGACGGATAGTCAGCCGGGACCTTGAGCGGTATTTCGACGTTGAGCTTGTCGCTCGTCGTTAGCGCCAGAGCGCCCGCGTTGGGCTGCTTGCCCGCGACCACCTTGCTGACAGGCAAGAACGCGGGCTTCGCCATGTCGTTGAGCGGCGCAGAATAGCCGAACTGCTGCGGATCGGGCGTCAATTGGCTCGGCCCGCATTGCCGGCCTCCGCGCTCGGAGGTCGTGAACTGACACACGCGCACATAGTCGATCTTGAAGCTCTGCGGAAACGCGGCCTCGTCGATGCCGTGCCGTCCGGCCCATTTGCTGCCGCCGACGGCGAAGTTGAGGTCGACATGCGCGGGCGGCCCAAGCTTCCCATCGCTGCGCTGCCATTGGTAGTTGCGCGTGTAGATCAGCTTGCCATCCCAGAACATCGAGATCTTGTCGGGCGCCCATACGAAGCCGGCGGTATGCCACCCCTGGTTGAGATCCTCGCTTCCATACATGTTCTGGAACTTGAGCTCGAAGGAGCGGTCGACGTAGGTGTACTGCCGCGGATCGAACGGCGCCACCACATTGGAATGCAACGAGTTCGCCTTGTCCTCGACGCCGTTCATGACAAACTCGAAGATGTCGATCTCCGGTGGATGCCAGGTCTTGCCGTCGATATCGTAGTCTGCCTCGAGCCAGAACGCCGGCCAGACGCCCTTGGCGTTGGGCAGGAACACACGCGCTTCATAGTATCCATAGTAGAAAGTTCGATGACTGCGGATCATTGCCGATTCGTACAGACTGGGAGATCCTGGCATCTTCTTTGCGATCAGATTGAGAACACCATCGGCGACGACGTGGCCATCGCGATAGCGTTGGTTCTCGTCGTTGAAGTGATCCATCGTCTCATTCGAGTAGAGATAGCGCGTTGCCCATTTGTTGCGATCGAGCTTGTCGCCGTTGAACTCGTCCGAGAACACCAGTTCCCACCCCGCCGACCGCGCCGGCGTTGAAGCCGCTGTCAGAGCCGACGTCAACACCGCCAGCATCGGGAGAACACGTTTCATAATCTCGGCGAGGTTCATTCAGCGAGCCTTCTGACTGATTGTGTGCAATTTCGATGACGAGACTCGAGCCTTCATGGACGAGCAGCCGTCAAGTTGACAGCCCTGCCGCGGTAGGACAGGTTAGTTTCGCACTGCAACGCTCGACCATTCACATCGACGAATTGGACGAAGACGTGGCCTCGGACAAAATACGTCCGGTTTGTCGATGATGTGATCGCGCTGCCGAATTTATGTCCGGAGGATGACGAAATTTACGGCAACATCGCTCGCGTTGTGCAAGCGGTAACATCAAACGTGAGAGGATCGTGGGAACCGACGCTACCATACCGGCCTTCGTCATCAATCTCGATCGGGACATCGCACGGTGGCAGGACATCTCGAGCTCGCTGACGCAGTTCGGGGTCCCCTATGAACGCATCCCCGCGATCGACGCCAAGAACCGGATGACGCTCATACGCCGGGTAATCCGGCGCGAGTTCCACTTTGCGCCAGCGAATCGCCCGATGAAGGCAGGTGAAGTCGGCTGCTATCTCTCGCACATCGCCGCGCTGAAGCGCATTGTGCGCAGGGGTCTGCCGATGGCGATCGTCCTTGAGGACGATGCGGCCTTCGACGAACGCTTTCCGCAATTCTACCGGCGCGACCTGCCGCGCTTTCTGGCGAAAAGCGATATCGTGAAGTTCGAAGGCATCCACTATGCGCACACGTCGAAGTCAGGCGTTTCCCTGATCAAGGGCGAGGCAGCTCGGCTCGTCGTACCCTTGAAGCCCGCACTCGGATCGGCTGCCTATGCCGTCACCCGAAAGGGTGCAATGGGGTTGATCAGAACTCTTTCCGTCACCGACCGGCCGTTGGACCACAAGCTGGTCTATTACGATCGACACGGAATTGATTTTGCCGAGACTCAACCGTTCCTTGTCAGTCAGGCGGCCTATGAAAGCAGCATCGAGCTGCGCAATCTCGATACTCCGCCGCTGCAACCTGCGGAGCGGCTTCGACGAGGCGTTGCCTCCGTCGGTCGCGGCGCGAAGCGGATCGCATATGTCGCAAGGCTGCTGGTCAAACGGCGATTGCTCGGCACAAAATCTCCGTCCGCTGCCTGATCCGGATGGGGGCGTATGCCCTCGGCATCGACATTCTGTACTGCGCGTTCTTTCGAGATCGAGTGATGAAGAAGATTCTCTGGATCGTCGGCCGCATCCCCTCGCCGCTCTTCAGCGGCGATGCACTCTATTCCGCGGGGCTGCTCACGGCGCTGTCGCGAACCGAACAGACCGACGTGACGGTCGTCGGCTCACGGCGCGAGAACGGTCCGGTCGAAGGCCGTCTGCTCGGCTTGCCGCGCACGGTCTTTCCTGAGCCACCGTGGCCGCGACGGCTTGGAATGCTTAGCCTGCTGACATCGTTGCCGAGGGATGCCTATAGCCTTGCACCGCCCTCGATCGGCACAACTCTCGCAGAGCTCCTGAACCAGCACTGGGACTGGATCGTGTTCGATCACGCCCGCTCTGCCGCGTTGCTACCGATGGTATTGCGGCGCCGGAAGCAAGCCTCGATCTGCTATCTCGCACATAACGCCGAGGGAAAGATCAGGCCTACGATCGCGAAGGACTTCGCCAACCCGCTGCGCCGCTCGATCATGCGCTGGGATGCCGAGAAGTATCGACGACTCGAGCAACGTATCGTCGACGCAGCCGACAGTATTCTCTGCATAACAGACGCTGACGCGGCCTATTTCGCGCGATCGGGCAAAGCCACGTTCGTGGTGCCGCCGATCTATCTCGGAGCGGCCGCGCCGAGCGATCGCATCGAACCAACCCGGCCGAAGTCAATCCTGCTGCTCGGCTCGTTCGAATGGGTCGCAAAGCAGCGCAATCTCGAGCACATCGTCAGCGCGCTGCTGCCGGCACTGAAGCGCCAAAACGTTACCCTGGATGTGGTCGGAAACGTTCCAGAGGACATCAAGGCGCGCTACGCCCACGAACGGCCGAACCTGGTCTTCCATGGTCCGGTGGACGATCTCTCGAGTGTACTTGCGAGATCGCGCGGCGGCCTGGTTGCGGAGACGCTCGGCGGCGGGTTCAAACTGAAGCTGTTGGACTACGCTTTCGCACGGCTTCCCATATTCGGCCTTCGCGCCGCGGTCGACGGCACCACGGCCGATGAACAATCGGCGATGTATCTCGCCGACACCATGGACGGCCTGGCACAAACCATCATCGACGGGATCGACGACCTCGCCGCGCTTAATCGGAAGCAGGCCGCGCTGTTCGAACTGATGTCGAACCGCTTCGGACTCGAGCAGGGAACCAAGCGTGTGCATGACATCCTGGTCAAGCAGGTCGGCGCGGCGGCATGACTGGAACCGGATATCGATCGATACCGATTGCCAACTGTGATAGCGTGACCTTGATCCACCCAGGCAAATGTCGCGATGACCTTTGAGATTCAGGCTCCCATGACGGCGCCGGCTGGGGCCGCGCATTCAAAGCTGGCCACGTCGGACACCGAACTCAGCAAGTCGGGACGATTCGCCGTCTGGGCGTCGATTATCTCCGTCCTGTTCCTGTCGCAGATCGCCTACAACATCAATACCTTCCCGGCATCGACCGACCTCATCTGCTACGCCGCCGTGACGGCATATCTGCTCGTCAGCGGCTTCGCTTCGATCGGATTCCTGTCTCTGGCGCTGTTCGTCGTCGCGCTGGTGTTCGCCTGTTTCGGAACGGTGACAGCGACGTCGTCGACGTCGTGGACTTCGCTGATGCTGCTCTTCGTTCTCTATGCCCCGTTCGCCATTCGGCTGAAGGGAGAGCCGGCGGAGGTCCACGACTACATCCTGTCCGCCTACGTTTCGGCGGCAACCTTCATCGCCTGCATCGCGATCGTGCAGATCGTGCTCGTCAACGCCACCAAATCGACGCTGCTGACCAACATCTACTTCAACTTGCCCGAAGCCATCCGCGGTGCCGGACACTACACGTTCCTGCGCGAGGGCGGCGGAATCATCAAGCCAAACGGCTTTTTCCTCCGTGAGTCGGCTGATCTTTCGCTTATCGTTGCGTTAGCCCTCATCATCGAGTTCGGTTCGCAGGCGAGACTGCGCACCATGGGCATTCTCGCGGCAGGCCTGCTTTGTTCGCTATCCGGCACCGGCCTGCTCGCAATCACGGCCGGCTTCTTGCTGCCAAGATCGGTGTTCCGCATCCCGCTGTTCATCGTCTATCTCGTCGGTCTGATCCTGGCGCTATACCTGCTTTACAGCCTGGACGTTCCCGGTCTTGACCTGTGGTTCGACCGCCTCTCGGAATTCCAGACGCCGAATACCAGCGCTTATGCACGCTTCGTCGCGCCAATGGAAATGATCGGACACAGCTTTGACAACGGCCCCATCGCCACCTGGTTCGGCAACGGCGCAGGCAGTTATCTCAGGGACGTCCGGCTCTACCACATGGACTATGAGGTCAACGACCCGACCTGGGCAAAGCTCACCTACGAGTATGGCTTGTTCGGCTTTGTCCTGATCTTTGCCATTCTCGTGCAACGATTGTACTCGAGCCGGCTACGCATCGAGATTTGCAACTTTCTGCTGTTCAGTTGGATCAGTGTCGGACTCGTGCTCAAGCCGAGCTTTGCGCTGATCGTCTGGCTGCTGACATTGGTCGGAACTCCAGCACGCCGATCGGGTCAACGCACAAGATCAGCAGCGGGTTGACGCTCCACCAAAGCGCGACGAACTTGGCGTGATCTTTCGGAAATCCGCTTCATGCTTTTCCGGATCATGGTCCAACACGCGCCTCCAATCATGCATTCTCGCGATGCTCGTTTGATGGTCGCGCCGGCTCAAGCGGAACCTCGTCGCAAAATCAACGCATAGCGTCCACACGAACAACGAAATCTGCAGGGACGATGAAAGTCCCGCGGAAGCACCGGACGCCGTGAGCACCGGCGGTAGCGCTTCACGCCGCCGACACCGACCTGCGACGGACCAATGGCCGCGCATGCCAGGGCGTTGCGCGGGCCGCTCGAGGCGCCTTCAGGCAGTCGCAGTTGCTCCGGGAGACGGCGTTGGCCAGGCTTCTCTCTATCCAATATCTGCGAGCGTTTGCCGCCTTCGGGGTCGTCGCATTTCACGCGCAAGGTCTCACCTATGGCCGGGCGCTCGTGATCGGCAGCGCCGGGGTCGACATATTCTTTGTGGTCAGCGGATTCGTGATGTGGACCGTGAGCGCGCACCGCACGCAGACGCCGGCGGAGTTCATTGCGAACCGCATCGTCCGGATCGTCCCGATGTATTGGTTCGTGACGATTTGCTTCGTCGCCGCGGCAATTGCCTTCCCGGCCCTTTTTCCACGGCTCGTCGTCAGCGCCTCCCACACTCTTGCATCCCTCTTCTTTGTTCCGATGCGGTCGCCGAGCAACGGCGAGATCTGGCCGGTGGTGGTGCCGGGATGGACCCTGAACTGCGAAATGTTCTTCTATGCCATCTTTGCCCTGGCACTCTTCCTCGACAACGTCAGGCGGCTGGTCTTCCTGGCCCTGACGTTCTTCGCGCTGATCCTGGTGGGACGCCTCTACACCGGCGACAATCCCCCCATCACATTCTACACCGATCCGATCATGCTCGAGTTCCCGATGGGAATTCTGCTCGGCAGAGCCTTTGAGCAGGATCGCCTGCCACGGCTCCGCTGGGGCCATGCGGCGCTGGCGGCTGGTCTGCTGCTGTTTGCCGCTTCCGCCTGGCTTGCGATCGATTCCCCGCGCGTGCTGGTCTGGGGCATCCCGGCGTTCCTGCTGGTTGCTGGCGCCGTCATCGTCGAAAAGAATCGCAGCGTCCGGATTGTTCCTGCCCTCGTTCTGCTCGGCGATGCGTCGTATTCAATCTACCTGACGCATACTCTCACCATTTCCGCGATCGGCAAGTTCAAGGCACATTTCAATCCCTCGACATTCTTCGTTGCCAGCCTGACGCTTTCCGCCTTGATCGGCGTTGCCGCATGGCGGCTGATCGAGCGCCCGTTTGCCGAACTTCTGAAGCCGCGTCCCAGGGTTCAGCAGCCGCATTTGGCCGAGTGATCAACCACTGATTTCGTCTTAGGCAGCCGCCGGCGCTTTCTTCACCACCCGGAGCAGGCTAAGCGCCCGCCTCATCCATTGCGGCCGTGCTGTCGGCACATAGCGCCAGCTCACCACGGACCGCCGAATGCCGCGCGGGCCAAACAATGCAAGGATCATCCACAAGAACAGCGACATCCGCTGCGCCTGTGAGAAGCCTTGCGGAAACATCAATGCCTTGAACATGGCGGATGCAATCTGCGCCGCGCTATCGCCCGCAATGGGATGGATGTCCGGTCGCAGCGAGTATGACGCCGCACGCAGGCACAGAAACAGCAAATTCCTGTTCAACGCATTTGCATCCACCGGCATGCCCACGCTGCTTGCCACTTCCGTGAAGAATTTGTGACGCCGGCGCGTGAGATCGACCTCGCGCGCGAAGCGGCTGTCGTCCAGATGCAGATGCGCGCCATGGTTTAGTCCATGAACCCGATAATCCACCAGCGGCTTCGCGATCGTGATGACGTCGCCATAGACGGGTGCCGCCGCGATCAAATAGCTATCTGGCGCACGATCGACGAAATCAGATTCAAAGTCGAAGATTCGCTCGACCACCAACCGCGGATAGGCGCTGCCCGATCCCGGCGGCGTCGGATAGAGACCTGTCGTCGTAACCCAGGTGCGAATCTCCTGAGGGGTGGGACGTGAGTAATATTGAGGCAGGATGCTGCCCGTCGGATTTCCCTTCGCATCGACGACGCGCATCTGAAACTGGAACTTGCTCGCAGTGTCGGACCATGCTGCCGCAATTTCAGTCATGACGTCCGGATGAAGGGCATCGTCGGAATCGAGAAATATCACGACATCGCCGGTGCAGCGGCGGAACCCATTGACGCAAGACGGCATCTGGCCGGCGTTTGCCTGGCTGATGATGGTGACCTTGTCGGCGTAGGGTTTGATCACTTCGAGCGAGTTGTCCGTCGATCCGTCATCAACAACGATCACCTCGACGTGCGGCCAGCGAATGTCGAGCGCGCTCCTGACCGCGGTGCCTACATAATCGGCGTAATTGTGATTGGGAATTACGACTGACAGGACGAGATCATTCGCCACTTCGGGTTCCTCACGCGCCATGGTCGCCGAGTTCTATTGCGCATTTGTGCGATATGACAACAGATTATCGCGACACTCGCTTGCGTTGCATCACCGATAACGTCGAAACCGTGTCACCGCTTCCGCATATGTGGCTACATCTTCACTCGCCATGAAACTGTCGAATTATGGATAAAGATTGTGGCTAACAACAGTGAGGGGAACGCAAACAAGTCGGGCAATAACCGTGTTGCCAAGATAAAGGGAACGGCCGTGTCCGCAGAGCTGTATCGAGAACTCGCCTGGCTTCCAAAACCTCCGTCCGATTTCTCGATCCGCTGCAAGGAGCTGGCGAGCGGCTCCGGCGGCGCTCTCGGAAAGAAGATCAGAGCGCTCGCGAGCCACGCGCTCGATGAGCGACAACTGTCCAGACTCGGACGGACGATTCGATCATTGCAACTTGGCGGCGAGACCCTCGCGCCGCTCATACCCTTTCGCCTCGGCCTGATCGGAAACGGAACGCTCGATCTGATCGTACCCGTTCTGGTTGCAACCGCGGCCCGCCACGGTTTTGCGCTCGAATGCATCACCGGCGCCTATGATCAGTATCTGCAGGACGCGCTGCAGCCGGAGTCGATCCTCAACAAGGCGCAGCCCGACGCGGTCCTCATTGCGCTCGACCACCGCGGGCTGTCGTTGCAGCCGTGCCCGGGCAACGAGCAGCTCGCCACTGAAACCGTTGATGCGGCAATCGGACTTCTCGATTCGATTCGTGCCGGCGTGTCCCGCAACGGCGGCGCGCTCTGCATCCTGCAGACGCTCGCCGCGCCGCCCGAAGGACTGTTCGGATCGTTCGATCGCTCCCTGGCCGGCACGGCCCGCAATCTGGTCGATCGCATCAACCAGAAGATATCCAGCGCGGTGTTGCACTCGACCGACATGATGGTCGACGTCGCCGGCATCGCCGAGACCGTCGGCCTTGCCGACTGGCACTCGCCGGCCCAGTGGAATCTCGCGAAATTGCCGTTTGCGGATGCGCTGGTGCCGCTTTACGCCGAGCATGTTGTGCGCATCATCGGCGCGCTGCGCGGGAAGAGCCGCCGCGTTCTCGTGCTTGATCTCGATAACACCGTCTGGGGCGGGGTGATCGGCGACGACGGCATGGAGGGCATCCAGATCGCCCAGGGCGACGCCACCGGCGAAGCGCATCTTTCCGTGCAGCAGCTCGCGCTGACACTGCGGGCGCGCGGCATCGTGCTCGCGGTGAGCTCGAAGAATACCGACAGCGTCGCGCGGCGGCCGTTCAGGGAACACCCGGACATGCTGTTGAAGGAGGAGCATATCGCGGTGTTCCAGGCCAACTGGAACGACAAGGCGACCAACATCCGCGCCATCGCAAAGGAGCTCGCTCTCGGTCTCGATTCGTTCGTCTTCCTCGATGACAATCCGGTCGAACGCGGCTTGATCCGGCAGGAGCTTCCGGAGGTCGCGGTGCCCGAGCTCGACACCGATCCCGCGAGCTACGCCCGTACGCTGGCCGCTGCCGGCTACTTCGAGGCGATCAATTTCTCCGAGGAAGACCGCGCACGCGCCGAAATGTATCAGGCCAATGCGCGCCGGCTCAGCCTGCAAGGTCAAGCGACGGATCTAAACGCTTACCTGCGCTCGCTCGAAATGCGGATCGTGTTCGGCCCGTTCGACCGAACGACGCGAGCCCGCGTCACCCAATTGATCAACAAGAGCAACCAGTTCAACCTGACGACGCGCCGCTATACCGAATCCCAGGTCGAGCAGTTGGAAGGCGACGACCGGGTCATGACGCTGCACGCGCGGTTAATCGACAAGTTCGGCGACAACGGCATCATCTGCGTGATCGTCTGCCGCGCCACGAGTCCCGACATCTGGACGATCGACACCTGGCTGATGAGCTGCCGGGTGCTCGGGCGATGCGTCGAGCAGGCTGTGCTGGCCGAGGTCGTGTCGCGGGCACGGGCCGCCGGCGTCACGACCCTCGAAGGCGTCTATCTTCCGACCGACAGGAACGAGATGGTTCGCGACCACTATGGCAAGCTCGGCTTCACGCGCCTCGACGAGGGAGCCGACGGAAGCAGCCGCTGGGCGCTCCGGACCGACGTTGAACTGGAGGCTTTGCCGATGACGGTTCAGCGCGAAGAGAAGCAGTTTGAGCCGGCCTGATCGGATCAGATCGCCGACTGACTTGAACGAGAACTTCTGACAGCCTCGAGCCCACGGACATGAGTCTGACATCGCCCCTGTTTTTTGCCTTTGTTGCCGTGGTCGTCATCGCATTTCACGTCAGTGAATCGGTGATCTACCGACGGCTCGTGCTCGGGGCCGCAAATGCAATCTTCATTGCAAGCTATTTGAGCGACGTCAGCCAGGTGCTGCCGCTGCTCGCCTTCCTGGCGCTCGGCTATGTCTGCGTATCCGCGCTCTCCCTGCGCCAGTCGTCTCTGGTGCTCGCGGCCGGCGTCGTCGCGATCCTGTGCTGCTACGTATTCCTGAAGCGTTTCTCGTTCTTCGAAGGGCTCGGCCAGCTTCCGTTCCCGTATCTGACGATCGGGCTTTCCTACATCCTGTTCCGCATCCTGCACATCATGGTGGACGTGCGCTCGGGCGATCTCAGCGAGCGAATTGGTCCGCTGGCATTCTTTCGCTTCACCTGCAACTTCCTGTGCTTCGTCTCCGGCCCGATCCAGCGTTATCAGGATTTCAGCGCGATGGATGGGAAGGCCGCGGTTCAGCTCGACGCATCGGTGGTCTACGCGGCGTTTTCCAGGATCGCGACCGGCTATGTGAAGTTCGTCATCATTGCCGCGACCGCCGACTACGCCTTCACGTTCGTCAGCCCGCACCTGCTGCAGCCATCCGGCCTTTCCTTCCTCAAGCTGTGCGCCGTCTATGCGACGGTCGCCTCGCTCTACACGGTTTATCTGTATTTCAATTTCTCCGGCTACATGGACATCGTGATCGGCATCGGAACCCTGCTGGGGCAGACGCTGCCGGAGAACTTCGACAGGCCATTCTCGGCGCGCAGCTTCCTAGAATTCTGGCAGCGTTGGCACATGACGCTGTCGCAATGGTTCAAGTTCTACCTGTTCAACCCGCTCCTGATGTTCCTAATGACCTGGCTGCCGTCGCCGGCGCTGACATCCTATCTGGGCGTGCTCGCCTTCTTCATCACGTTCGGCGTGATGGGTGTCTGGCACGGCACGACCGCGGTCTTCGTCATCTACGGCCTCCTGATGGGCGCCGGCGCCAGCATCAACAAGCTGTGGCAGGTGGCGTGCACTGAACGCCTCGGCAAGAAGCGCTATCGCGCGCTGACCGAATCCACTGCCTACATCTATTTCGCACGTGGTCTCACGGTCGCCTATTTCGTGCTGGCGCTGACCTGCCTTTGGGTCCCCGAACTGCCTCAATTCACCGCTCTGCTGGCGCGGCTCGGTTTCACCGGCGTGGTCGCAACCTTCGTCGTGGTGGCGGCGGCGTTCGGGGTCGCGGCGCTGATCCTGGACATCGCCCAAGCTCGGCTTCGCATCCCCGTCGCTCTGTCGGCAATCCAGAGCGGCGAGATCACCAAAAATCTGCACCTGGCGGGCAAGATGATGGCAATCGTTGCCGTCGCGACCCTGCTGCATAAAGCTCCGGACTTCGTCTACAAGGCGTTCTGAAATTGAAATACATCCTTCGACAGTCGGCGTTGACCTTGTTGTCGTTCGCCTTCCTTTATGTGCTGCTCGCCGGCGCGTCATTCCTCGTCTTTCCGGATCCATCGAGCGCCGGTCCGCGGGACTTCCAGGCCGCGGGAGACACGCTCTACATGACAGTTCCCAAATATGTCTTCCTTGGCCGCAGCGTGCTGGCCAACCCGGACCGGAAGATCATTCTGGTGGGAGCATCGAATACCGGAGTCGGGTTCCGGCAGAAGCTCGTGCAGTCGAAACTCGGCTGCGGCACGGTCAGCAACCTCGCGATGGGGGGCGCCAACATCTCCGAGGTCAAACAAGTGATCGACCTCGTCCACGAGGTCCAGACCGATCCGGAACGCCGGCAGAACACTTTCGTCATCGGCATCTGGTTCGGCATGTTCATCGATTCCGATGTGAAGTTTGCGGATGGCGATCGGCACCGTGGCGAGACCGATATCGATATCGAGCGCTACCGCTACGGCTTCTATCGACGCACGCCCGATGGTCCGGTCGCCGTGTTGCCGCCGCAATGGCTGGATGCGGGCGTCATGGCGATCCGGCCGTTTCTGCTGCTTGAGAAGGCCGCGCGCGAGGCCAGGGCCGGCGTCAATCTCGTGATGACCGGCCGCACCAGCGCCCAGCGCACCGACGACGAGCGCGAACGTGTCGTGGTATCGGAGGAGTACAAGCAACAGGCGTTGCAATACTGGACGGATACCATGGGGCGGCCCAGTGACATTGCTCCAGGCCAGGTCGACGTCCTGAAACAGACCATCCAGGCGCTGCTGGATTCCGGAGAGAAGGTTGTGCTCGTCGACCTGCCGATCCCGGCTTGGCATCGCGATGCAAGCCCGTATGAACCGAGCTACCGACTGGCGCTGAAGGGCCTGCTGCAGGAATTTGGCGACCGGCCGAACTTCACCTCGCTGAGCATGGACGATCTCGATAACGACCTCGACTATTCGGACGAGGTGCATGCCAAGCGGCATCTGGCCGATGTCTGGTCGGTCAGGCTGGCGAAGACGCTGGATTCGTTCATCTGCCAGCAAAAGCCCAACAACGCGCCACGAGTCACCACCGTGCGCTCTTCGGAGGGCTGACTGCTGTCCCCGACGACTGACCGCAATCCACGCAGCGGCACCACCGCAACTAATCGACAAAGGAAGACGCAAATGGAGAAGGCCGAAGTCTACAGCAAGCTCACCGCTGTATTTCAGGACGTGTTTGACGAGGACGACCTCGCACTGACGCCGCAGACCACGGCCGACGACGTCGACGGCTGGGACAGCCTGTCCCACATCCGCCTCGTGCTGGCCGTCTCGAAGGCCTTCGGCGTGAAATTTTCGGCATCCGAGATCGGCGGCCTCAAGAATGTCGGCGAGTTCGCCGACTTGATCGAGAAGAAAGCGTAACTGGGCGTGGACCACCCGGCGAACGACATCGCGTCAGCATCTGACGTCCTGGCCTTCCATCACCTCGGGCTCGCGGTCGCCTCCCCCGAGGAGGCCTTTCGTTACCTGGCCGCACTCGGCTATGTCGCAGGAAACTCCGCCTATGATCCGATACAGCGGGTCAACCTCGCCATGCGGCATCACCCCGTGATGCCGGATGTCGAAGTGATCTGGCCGGGCGACGGTCCCTCTCCCATCGATAAGCTGATCAAGCGGACTGGCACCATGATCTACCATTTATGCTACGCCTGCCCCAATGCCGAACAGGCGCTTGATGTGCTGGCGGCGTCCGGGATCGAGATCGTGCCGGTCAGCGCGCCTGCGCCGGCGATCCTGTTCGGCGGCCAGAAGGTCTCGTTTCACCACGTTTCCGGCTTCGGCCTCATTGAGCTTCTCGAGACGGGCGCATGACGAGCGTTTTCCGGTCACGCCGCGTTGGTCACGTCAGCCGCATTTCGTGCAGCCTGATGGCCGCTGCCCTGCTCGGCGCCGTGCCGGCGCAGGCTCAGGTCGTCGGCTTCGGACGATCGTCGGCGCCAATGTACGGAGGAACCGGCGTGTCGCCGATGCCCGCGAACCCGTTCCCGCCGATGAAGGGCACATATGCGCCGCCGCACAAGGCACCGGACGGGACGACCTGTATATCGGTCCACCCATCGACACATCCGCAAGTCATCAATCCGAAGATCATCGACCAGATCGTGACTGTGAACAATGCTTGCGGCCAATCGATCAACGTTCAGGTCTGTTATGCCGGCAGCTCGGACTGCATCAAGGTCGCGCTGAGCGGCTACCAGAAGCTGCAAAGGATCCTCGGGATCTCGGCGGGTTCGACCGCATTCCGCTACGAGTATCGCGAGCTCTATTGATGGCGCAGTCAGCACCAACCGCAGCCGTTGTCGCGTCGCGCGTTGCTTGCCCGCCGACGCAAGTGGTCCCTGATGACGTCCTGATGGAGATTTCCAACGCCGAATTCAGCACCCTCACGCGAACCGGGCCTTGAGCGCATGTCGAACACCACTCAGGCAATCGTCTTCGGAGGTGCCGGCTTCATCGGAACGCATCTGATGAACCGGCTGATCGCGTCCGGACAATACCAGCGCATTGTTGCCGCCGACATCGGCAAGCCGAGGACGCTGGTTGCCGGCGTCGAATACATCCATCACGATGTCCGTGAGCCGATCGACCCCAAGCTCGCGCGCGGCGTACCCGCCGACATCTTCAATCTGGCGGCAATCCACACGACGCCCGGTCATCCGGACGGCGAGTACTACTACACCAATGTGCTGGGAGCGGTGAACGTATGCCGGTTTGCCCAGGAAACCGGCAGCCGGAATATCATCTTCACAAGCTCGATATCCATCTACGGCCCGAGCGAAGCCCCGCTTGACGAAGATTCGCAGCCCGCTCCGGTCAGCGCCTATGGACGTTCGAAACTGTCGGCCGAGGCCATCCATCGTCTGTGGCAGTCGGAGGACCCGACAAGACGTCTCACGATCGTGCGCCCCGCTGTCATCTACGGTCTCTACGAGGGAGGCAACTTCACGCGGCTGTCGCGACTGCTGCAGAGACGAGCCTTCGTCTATCCCGGCCGAACCGACACGATCAAGTCGTGCGGCTATGTGAAGGATCTGGTGTCGTCGATGCTCTTCATGGCGGCACGCAACGACAGCGTGTCGGTCTACAACTTCTGCTACGAGCACCGCTACACGATCAGCGACATCTGCGCAGCGTTCGCACAAGCCGCCGGCTACAAGAAGCCAACGCTGACCATTCCGATATGGTTCATGAACCTCGCCGTCCTTCCGTTCGAGGTGCTGCACAAGATCGGCATCAAGACCGGGATCAATCGCGAACGCATCCGGAAATTGTGGTTCTCAACGAACATCCTGCCCAAGCGGCTGGTCGCCAGCGGGTTCAAGTTCGAATATGACGTGGCAAGCTCGCTTCATGAATGGAAGCACGATTCCGCCGTCAGCGATTTCGATTGATTTCCGCGGGCGATCTCGAGCCGGTGTTGACCGAGCAAGAGCGTCCTGGCGCATGGCCCAATCCAAGGACAGTTGGCGACAATCCGCCTCGGCTTGGCATTCTCGTTGAGCTGGCGCTGCCGTTCCATCTCCGTCGGGGTTCGGCCGGCTGGGAGCAGCCGTTCTGAATCGATCGTCGTCGTCCGCCTGCTGTGCAGTGCGAAAGCTACCTTCCAGCCCATGGAACCCGGATCTCGGGCGCAGAATTGCCGCCGAAATATGCGCTGCGCCAGGAGCTTTGGTTGCTATGGGTCATGCCTCCCTTTTGACTGGTTGCTCGCTGCCGAATTGCCGCGACGCGCGCCACCTCGTGCGCTGGCAACCGGCACGGGAATTGCTCCGCCTTGGCCGGAACCACAATCGGCCGGTGACAGCGCCCCAGATCCGGAGGCACGTTCCGGAAATGAATGATGCACTGCACTCTTGCTGACACATTTGTTTGGCACGTTCGGGGGGCTGATGCGTTCAGCGTGGGCCAATTTTCGCTCACTTCGACGCGGCACAATCCAGGAACTCTAGTCAGGTAGACGAGCCGGATGCTCCAAACTCGAATCACACCTCCTCGCGAGATCGAATCTCCCACGCAAGAGTCGGCTTCGCTGGAGCAGACGATTTCTGCGGCGGTCGCGCTGATCGGCCGCCAGTACCCGGTGATGATCTTCGTGATGTGCCTCTGCATCGGCCTGGCCGGCGTCTATTTGATGACCGCACCGAAGCGATTCACCGGCACCGCCGTGCTGCTGATCGACAGCCGCAAGATGCAGGGCTTGCAGACCCAGCAGGCAACCAGCTCCGACAGTTCGATCGACTCGGCCATGGTCGACAGCCAGGTCGAAGTGCTGAAGTCGGAGACCATCGCGACAAACGTCATCAAGCAACTGCATTTGCTCGATTCACCTGAGTTCACCGGCGAGGAAGCCGGGCTGCTCTCCAGTGTCTCGAACCTGTTTTCCTGGATGTTTCCGGAACAACGTCCGTCCGAAGCCGCATTGATGCGAATCGCGATCGGCAAGGTGCTCGGCAATCTCTCGATCAAGCGCGTCGGCCTGAGCTATGTCATCGAGATTTCCTATCAGTCGCGTTCGCCCGACGAGGCTGCGCGTATCGCCAATGCAGTGGCCGAAGGCTACATCAACGATTCGCTGGAATCGAAGTATCAGGCGTCGCGGCGCGCCGCGGTTTGGCTCCAGGATCGGCTGAAGGAGCTGCGAACGGAGGCTTCCACCGCAGAACGCGCAGTCGTGGACTTCAAGGCGAAGAACAATATCGTCGATGCCGGCGGGCGCCTTCTCACCGAGCAGCAACTCGCGGAGATCAACAGTTCGCTGACGCAGGCTCGCGCTCAGCGCGCCGAAGCGCAGGCCAAGCTTGAGCGGATCACGGCAATTCTGAACGCGGACGACAGTGATTCCAAGGTCATCCTGAATGATCTGGCGACCGTCACCGACACCATGAACAATCCGGTGATCACCAAGCTAAGGCAGACCTATCTCGACTATGCGGCACGTGAGGCCGATTGGTCCAACCGATACGGACCGACCCATCTTGCCGTCGTCAACCTGCGCAACCAGATGCGCGAAATCAGGCATTCGATCACCGACGAGCTGCGGCGCACGGCGGAGGTCTACAAGAGCGACCTCGCGATCGCGAAAGCGCGTGAGGAATCCAGCCAAAAGAGCCTGAACGACACCATCGCACTGTCCAATGGCACCAACCAGGCACAGATCGCGCTGCGCGATCTGGAAAGCAATGCACAGAGTGCCCGCGCGCTCTCGGACAACTTCCTGCAGCTCTATATGGTTTCGGTTCAGCAGCAGTCGTTTCCGATCACCGAAGCACGCGTGATCACGCAAGCGTCCAATGCTCCCAACAAGACGTCGCCCAAGACCACCCTCATCCTGCTGGCAACGCTGATTGGCGGGGCCATCCTGGCAGGAGGCGTTGCCGTTCTGCTCGACATGATGGATCGGGTGTTCAGGACGGTATCTCAGGTCGAGCAGTACCTGCACACCAACTGTCTTGCGTCGATCCCCGCGATCGGGAGCGAGCAGAACGTAGGTCTGACGGGGCATACCCTGCTCTCCAGGGCGGGGCGGCTGTTCAACAGACGAGCGAAGAAACCGCAGCCGCTGACGCCAAAGTCGGTTCCTGCAGCAGCTTCAGGTTTACCGATGGGGAAATCCGAGCTCGGGTCGAAATACCCGCAGCCGCATGGCGATCGTCTCCTGGCGGCCGACCAGAGCGTCGGCAGATATGTGATCAACTCGCCCTTCTCGCGCTTTGCCGAGGGCTTCCGCTCCATCAAGCTTGCATGCGATCTCAGCAGCTACGGATCGTCCAACAAGGTGGTGGGCATCACTTCCGGGCTCCCCAATGAAGGCAAATCCACGGTCAGCGAGGCACTAGCCCAAACCGTTGCACAAAGTGGCTCCCGCACGCTTCTGATCGACGGTGATATCCGCAATCCAAGCCTCACTGCGAGGCTTGCCCCCTCCGCGCAGGCGGGCTTGATCGATGTTGTCCTGGGCCGGGTCGATTGGACCGATGCGGTTTGGATCGATCCCCAGACCAACCTCCATTTCATGCCGTGCGTCGTGACCTCACGCTTCTCCAATTCCAGCGACGTGCTGGCTTCGCAGCAAATGGAAAGGCTGTTCCAGCATCTGCGGGAGCACTACGACCGCATTGTCCTCGACCTTAGCCCGCTCGCACCGGTGATCGACGTTCGAGCCACCGGCGCGCTGGCGGATTCGTACATCCTGGTGGTCGAATGGGCCAAGGCCAAGGTCGATATTCTCGAGCGCGTGCTGGGCGAAGCTCCGGTTGTCCGCGAGCGCTTGCTCGGCGCGGTCCTCAACAAGGTGAACATGGCAGTGATGAGCCGCTACGACATCTACAGCGCCGGCTACTATCGCAACCGATATTACAAGCGATACGGATACGTCGACTAACGCCCGCCGAAGAGGGACGATCATCCGGTGCGCCAATGACAGCGGCGCCCGGTGGTTCGAGGACTATCGCTTATGCCGCCTTTGGGTGGCTGCGCACGTCCTCGGCCTCGTGGTTCGAGACGCGCCGCAAGCGGCGCTCCTCACACCATGAGGGCCTGCCGTTGTGCTGTAAAACAAGGCCTCATCCTCTGAGAGGAGATGCAAAGCTCGGACAAATCATGTCCGAGAATGCGGATGCACATTCTCTCTCAGTCGTCATGGCCCGCCACCGGGTCGCGCGAACGCGCGCCCGATGACAGGCTCCGGCGGGCCATCCAGTACGCCGCGGCATCTCGGTTCAAGCATTGGCCTCTCTGGAATACTGGATCACCCGCGCGGGTGATGACACCGCGCTGTTTGACACGTGAACTTGGAACGGCCCTGTCATTGCGGATTCAGACCGGCGTGAAGTCGCCGACCTGGAACTTACCCACTTCGACTAAGGCTGATCGCACTTCGGCATTACCGACTTGATCGCCTTGATCCGCGGCGTCGAGGCGGTGAATTTAGGCAGCCGCGCTGGGCCGGCAATGCGGCCCAGCGCGGCTGGTCTCGCCTCACTGGCGCGAGTTGATCCGCAGGATCTGCGCGTTGTTCGCGGCGACAATCGTGCTGTTGGCAGTGCCGACCACCGCCTGGACGAACGTCAGGAACTTGGTCGTGTCGACGGTGGCGGCGTTCGCGGCAAACAACACGTCCTTGTCCCGCATTTCAAACTTGCTGGCGAGGAAGAAGCCAGATGGATCGCGGAAGTCGGCGTTGTAAATCACCGGAACCAGCGGACCGGTAAACTTGGAGCAGTCGGCGCCCAGTCGTTCCGCGAGCTCGCGCGGCTCGCGCCGATACACATAGACGCCCGCAGGCTCGGCTTGCGCATCAATCAGGCCGCCAGCCTTGGCCATCGCCTGCGCCATGGTGAGCTTCCACATATCGAATGGGAACTGGGCCTGCCCGCCAAAGTTTCCTCCAATTGTGAAGGCGCCGAAGGCGAGGAAGACCTGCGGTTCGCGGTAGACATAGATGGTGTCGCCAGGGTGGACCCAGATGTTGTTGGCCGACCCATACATCAAGGCTCCAAATGGAACCGTGGCGCGCTTGCCGCCGCGCTCCAGCGTCACCCAACTCTCCCAGCCTGGCCCCGTGAGGCCGCCAGCCCGCGCGATCAAGTCGAGGATCCGCTCGCCGGCCGCATTGGCCGTCAAACGGGCCGGCGTCTTCACCTCACCGAGCACGCTGATCAGCGACGTGTTCTGCGTGATCAACGACACGACCACCTGGGGCTCGATGGCGCGGTTTCCGATTGCCTTCACAATGTCCCGCTGGATCTCGACCGGGGTACGGCCGTTGGCCTTGACCTGTCCCGCATAGGGAACCGTAATGTTCCCGTTTATGTCGACGTTCTGGTTTGGCAGGGCCACGAAGTTACCGGGCCGCACGCCAGCCTCTGCCGGGATGAACAAGCCTCCCGCGGCAGCTTCGAAGATCGACACCGCCACTGTGTCGCCGATACCAAACCTGATGCCTGGCGGCGGCCTATGATCAGGAAATGACCCCGCGATGGCGCCCGGGCCGTATTCCTTCAGGATGTCCACGACGGTCGGTGTGAGCTTGATGAGGACGTAATCCGGCCCCGACCGCGTGATCTCGCTCTTGATGACATGATCTTCCGGGCCGGACGACGGCATGATCGCGCACCCCGCGGAAGAAAGCAGAATGCCGAGCAACATTCCCCATACTAAAACGCTACGCCTCACAACGCGTCCCCCTACTCCAGGCTAACTTCGTCGAATTCCCCAAGCGGCGTCAACGAAGCCCTAGGAAATGGTGAGAATAAGGAGAGGATGTTGCAGCGCAGTTACAGGTAAGCGCGATTTTAAATGGGCAGGGACACTGCCTAATACAGACGCGGCGCCCAATATTCGTCGGGTTGACGCACGAGTTCCAGGCAATCAGCGGTGCAAATGCTTGCACTCTTCACCGGTTCCATGGGTCTCGCGATAGGAGGTTCCATCGCACGCTGCCGGGTGTTCCGATTCCACCCGCCAAAATCAAATTCAGGCGGGTCGAGAGGGCCACAGTCGAGCTAGCTGTCGGTTGCTTGCCGCAAAATTGAGCAATGTAACCGATCGTCGTTTGATACTAGTGCGGCGTTGTTGGGCGTAGCGTCCAGCACCAGCTCCAATGAGGATTCTGTTATCGTTGACATGACACGCTTAACACTGCTGTGCGCCGCCCTGCTGGTCGCAGCTCATGGTTCCAGTCGGGCCGAGGCGCCGCGTCCAGGCATGACGAACTGCGCAACCGGGGTCAGTGCCGAGCAGCGGCAACGCTGCGACGAGGAGGCCTTCAGGCAGGTCCAGTCCGGCAGCCAATCGACGCAGCTCGACGGCGGATGGCGATTGGTGAGAAGCAGAGACCCCGAAGGCGGTGCCGACGCCGTTTCAGCGATGCATGTCGCCGACAGCTCGAAATCAGACGGGCGCCTCGCGGGCTTGAGCCTGCAATGCGCACGCGACGGAATTGACGTGGCGCTGATCGTCCTCGAGCCCTTGTCGCGCTCGGCGCGGCCGACCGTGGTCTTGACGAGCGGCGGAAAGCGCGCGGAGTTCGAAGCGTCCGTGGTCCAGGGCGGTGCAGCGTTGCGGCTGCCCACGGATGCATCGAGGCTTGCAGTCAGCGATTGGCAGAACGCCTCTGAGCTCTCGGTCGAAATTGCGATCGAGCCGAACGCAATCCATGGCATGGTACCGATCAGCGGACTTCCGACGGCGCTCAGCTACCTGTCGCAAAATTGCCATGCTCGATAGCTGGTGGCGGGAACCCCTGCGGGGTTCCTTGGTGAGATTCTCCGCGTATCGTGATGGCGAACGCCGAGCGCACGTGACAGTCTCGACAAACGATGATTGGCCTGCACGTGTTGGCACGTGTTGGCCTCACGCGATCGCATATGCGATAACTCGTGTTGGCCGCCGTTGTCGCAGTGACATCATTCCCGCCCCGATCCCAGCCCAGCTTCGAAGTCTCGCATTTTGCCGGTTGCTTCTTTCCTCCTGACAGTATTGCTGGCCGCCGTTCCGACCCTGGTCGTCGCAAATGGCGTTTTCGCACAGCATGCGGTCGCACTCGCCGCCGCCGTCCTGCTGGCCATGGCGGTCAGAGGAGCGGACGCTGAACTCACGTCGACCACACAATTGCTCAAGCGATTTTCAGTCGCGATCCTGATCCCCGTTATCTGGATGGTGGTGCAAATGCTGCCATTGCCGTTCGCGTCATTGGCAAACCCGATCTGGTCGGCGACGTCGATCGCGCTGAACGAACCGTCGCTACCGGGCCGCATCAGCCTTGATCCCGGCGCGACACTGCAAAGCCTGTTTGTTTATCTGGTCTACGTGTCGTTGGTGGTGTCGACTGTCATCATCAGCAGGGATCGCCACAGGGCCGAAACGATCCTGTTCGTCTTGTGCGCCGTGACAACTTTCATGTCGCTCGAAGTCCTGCTCGGCCGGCTCCATTTCTTCGCCGCGATGACTCCGGCCACCGATGCGCCGACGAGCCCGTTTCCCGCGATAGCCGCGCTTGCCGCGGTCGCCAACACCGCACTGATTTCTCGGGCACTCGAACGACATCTGCACCGGCGGGATATCCGCAATCTGGCCTCGGTCCGGCTCTGGCTCGGCGTGCTTTCCGGTTCGTTCGGAATTGTCGTGGCGATCATCGCGATGGCGGTCCTCGCGCGAGGCACGCTGTTGGCAGCCGCCGGCCTCGGCTTGATCACGATCGCCTTCGTCGCCGCCGTCCGCCGCCTCGGATTTCGCTCGTGGCCATCGGCGGTCTTGTTTGCGGTTCTCATCGTGATCGTCTGCTCGCTCGCCGTGCCGCGCTTTCAATCCGCCGGTGCGAGCCTGGCTGGATTGGCGAGATTCGCTCCCGAAACCGTGGCATTGGCAGGGCGCATGCTCTCCGATGCTCCATGGCTGGGGAGCGGCGTCGGAACGTTCTCCGCGGCGTCGCGAGCCTATCAGAACGTGGACGCCACCGCCCCGGCGGTCCCGCCTTCCACCGCGGTGCTGGTTGCGATCGAGTCGGGACGACTGGCGCTTGTGATCCTCGCAGCCTTCGCTGCCCAGCTTTTCTTCGTCCTGTTTCGCGGCGCCGTCCGGCGCGGACGCGATTCCTTTTTCGCATCAGCCGCGGCCGCCGGCGTTCTGGTCGTATTCTTCGAAGGCTTCCTGGATTCAAGCCTCTTAAGCCCCGCGGTCAGGATCATCGTGGCCGTCATGGTCGGATTGGGACTTGCGCAGTCTGCCGGCCGGACAAGCGGCCTCAAACGCTAGGCGACGGGGCGCTCGCAGCGTAGGATGGCGTGGCATAGAACCCAGGCCTGCCCTCTTCGCCGGACATCGCTTCCTTGAGCAGAATTCGTATCCTTCTGATGGCACTGGCGCTGACCATCGGATCTTATGTTTTCGTCTCCGCCGTCATGGCGATGACGGCGCTCGAGCCCGTGCCATTTCCATCCGATGCCGCCAAGATCAGCTCGCCCTGGGTCGGAGACGTGCCATCCGTTTCGGCAATGCTCTCACCGTTCGGATCGGAGCAGGAAAGCAATCACGCCCTGATCAGCGCGCTGCAGGCTATCGAGGCCAACCGGAAAAAGCAGACGACCGTGCAATCCGACCAATATGTCGAGGCCATCGGCAGGGTCAGGCGGACACTGTCGATCTCGCCTCACAATCCCGAACTGTGGCTCGCGCTCGCATTGCTTCAAGCGCAACGCGACCCGCACGACCCGGTCGTGTTCGAGGCGCTGAAGATGACCTACTTCACCGCTCCAAGCGATGCGCGGTTGATGCCGGTGCGGCTCGACGTCGCGGGCCGGTCCGACATGCTCGCCGATCCCGATATCAGCGATCTTGCACGGAGCGACGTTCGGCTGATCATGACCCGCCGGCCGGAGCTGAAGCCCGCGATCGTATCGGCCTTTCGACGGGCGTCGGACCGTGGCAAGGCGTTCCTGCAAGATGCCGTTCAGTCGATCGATCCGGCGTTCGCTCAGACGCTGCGTGGCTGACGTCCGGCACGACGCAAGCGCGAATCCGGCGCAAGGCCACGTGCAGACGCACTTTGATGACCCGTTTGGCCACACTTCATCCAATATTCGCCCGGCAGTATCGTTCCAGTTGCTCGTCCCGGCGCGAGCACTTAAGGTTTGATCGCGATCAGGGGAGCGGAAGCGATGTCACAATCCTATGTCGGTCTTGTTGCATTTGCCTCGACGATGATCATTGCGGCCGCGCCGGCGTGTGCCGCCGACTATGCTGCCCATCCGCGAAAGGCGCGCGTTGCGGCGTCCGTGCTGCACGTCGACCGCGGGCCCAGCCCCTATTGCGGTCCCCGATGCGGCTGCTGCGCCCCGATTTACGTTCGACACCGTTCGCTCGAGCAGGCCTATTCCTACACCTTCGATCCACGCACCAGGAGCGACGAGCCACACTATTATTATGGCCGTAACCGGACTTACGTCCGTTACGCGAATCCGCGCTATCCCGATCTGGTGTTTCAGTACTGAGGCCGGTCCGACGGCGCGAGACTCTGCCGATGCAAGCAGCACTCATCGCCGGCCCTGTGGTCCACGTTGGGGCTGAGCGATAACTGCTTGATGGAGCGGCGCGTGGCGATGGCTTACGAACGCGATCGATAGGCTTCAGGCCTTACGCGGCTCCAATTCGTCCGAACGCTGGTTCAGCGGTCGGCCGTTAGAGGGTGAGCGCCACGATCCTGGAAAGCTCGAACCGCTTTGCGAGGACATATAGCGTCCATACATCATGTGGTGCGCGCGACGCTTGCGCGAGCGCCGTTCGCGCGTCGCGTAGCCAAGGACGAATCCGAGCAGGAAAGACGCCACCAAGATCAAGGCTGGAAGCATGTTTTATGTCCTGTGAAGCTGAAGGATATTTTCATCTCTGGGCTATGACGTCACCACAATTCCCGCCCTGCACAATCGTTCGGCCCTCAAATTTTTGTGCAGAGCAGCACTACGCAAACAATCCGCTCGGAAGCAGCGCCAGGTCGCAAACCCGCCAAATTTCGAACCGCCCGTCCAAGGCGGTGGCAAGCGACAAGTCCATTCGCTAACCGCTGTGGAATCCATCCTGCGCGCGCGACAACCCAGCTCACCGGCATGGCCGCGAACCGCGGGGCGCTTGCGCAGAATCCCTAGTCGGACTATGCAGTTCATGATCCCCATGGAACCCAGACGCTTGGCGAGCTTAACGCAACAGGCTGACGATCGGAATTATGCCAAGCCGGGCTTGCTCCTCGACCTCTTCAATGACGTCCTGTGCAGGCTCGACTATGCCTGCCAGCATGTGAGAGCAAAGCACCACGCGAGCAGGTCCCTGTCTCGGTATGTCCAATTCCCCGATGTCGCACCAGGATCGTCGCCGCGCGTGCCTTTGCCCCCTGACAAACGCTTGCGAACCTTGAGTTGCGGGACAGCGCTCGCCGTTGGAGCGCACCAAAGCTAACATGTTCCGATCCTTTCGCGAGAAACCCCGCCGCCAGATGTTGTCACCGCGCCGACCTCAGCCGTCGAAGCACAAGCCGAGACTGCCGGATGGGGTACGCATCTACGCGATGAGCGATATTCACGGTTGCGCTCATTTGCTGAAGCAGATGCTCCGGGTAATCGACGCCGACGTCGCGCGAAGCCGTCCACGCTATGCCATCGAAGTGTATATGGGTGACTACGTCGACCGTGGGCCGGACTCACGCAGCACCCTCGACATCCTGATCAACCGGAGCCGGCGGGGCAACACGGTCTTCCTGAAAGGAAACCACGAGGCGTTTCTCGGCGACGTCTTACGCAATCCGGCACTCCTGCCCGAGTGGCTGCAGGTCGGCGGGCTGTACACGCTGATGTCCTATGGATTGGCGCCCTCCTCCGCTCCGGGAGAGGAGGAACAGCACGCGTTGGTGCGGGATTTGGCGCGTGCCATGCCCCCCCAACATCGGGAATTTCTCGACAAGTTGCGCCCGACGTTCAGTTGCGGCGACTTCTTCTTCGTCCATGCCGGCGTTCGCCCCGGGGTGCCGCTTGCCGAACAGCAGGAGGCGGATCTGCTTTGGATCCGCGAAGAATTCCTGCAAAGCAAGCAGAACTTCGGCAAATACGTTGTGCACGGTCACACGCCCGTGCACATGCCCGAACTGCTGGAAAACCGTGCCAATATCGACACCGGCGCCTTTGCGACCGGCAATCTCACCTTGCTGACGATCCAGGGCAACAGCATGCTTGCCCTCTAAGGTCCGCTCGCGGGAGCACCTCGATCGCTGCCGCGGGTCTGAGACGAGTTCAATTCATTTGCGCGCGGCTCGTCGCCCGGACGTGTCCATGTCCCTCGTGCAGTGGTCATCGACGAACAGCATCCGGCCCTCGCCGAATTAGCAGCATCGCGATCGACCTCAATAGGCCTCCTGGTACATCAACGCAGTCGCCGTGCGGATGAGGATCCGGATGTCGAGCCAAATGCTCCAGTTGCTCACATACCAGACGTCATACTCGACGCGCTTTTCCATCAGGTCGATGGTCGGGGTCTCGCCGCGGAAGCCGTTGACCTGGGCCCAGCCGGTCAGGCCCGGCTTCATGTGGTGTCGATAGACGTATTTGCTGATGAGCTGGTCGTAATAGTTGTCGTGGGCCAGCGCGTGCGGGCGCGGACCGACCAGGGACATCTCACCGCGCAGCACGTTCCAGAGCTGCGGCAACTCGTCGATGCTTGTCTTGCGCAGGAAGCGGCCGACCCGCGTCACCCGCTTGTCCTGCTTGGTGACCTGCGTGACGGTGGAGCCGTTCTCGGCCACGGTCATGCTGCGGAATTTCCAGATCTGGAACGGCTTGCCGTTGAAGCCGCGGCGCGACTGCCGGAAGATGATCGGACCGGGCGTATCGAGCTTGACCAGCAGCGCCGCCGTCAGGATCAGCGGCGCCAGCATCAACAACGCGAAGGATGCGAGCCCGATGTCGAGACAGCGCTTCTGGACCCGCTCGAACACGGACAGCGGCGGCCGCTGGATCTCGATCGCCACGGTCCCGCTGACCGGCAGGAATGGCCGCGACACCAGGTCGGCGATCGGGAAATCGGGCAGCAGACGGATCGGCTGCGGAACCACCCGGAGATGCTGGCTCAGCTTCTGCAGCATCGGCAGCTCGTTCCAGTCGATCGCCACGAGATATTCGTCGACATCAGCCGCGCGAGACTGACGGACCACATCGGAGATCTGCTGGCTCCAGGCCTCGTCGTCCTGGTCCGGGCCCAGGCTGAGCACGAAATGGCGCACGACATCGAAGCCGTGCTTGCGGAGATCTTTGAAACGGTTCGACGTGAAATCAAGCGAGCGCAGACTGAGCAGGATGACCTTGCGGTCGATCAGCCGCTCCTTGGCGAAAGCCGACGACAGGCAGTAGCGCCAGATCACACGGTGCGCGACAAGCCCAAGCGCCCCAATGATCGTGAACAGAATGATCGTGCCGCGAGACAGGTTTGCCGTCGACTTCAAGAGGAACGCCGCGACGGCCAGCGTGGTCAGCGCGAACAGCCAGGTGAACAGGACCTTGCGTGATTGCCATAACGTATTTAGCAATCTGTGGTTGTCATAAGCCCCCTGAAAGTAGGCGGCCGCGACGAACACCATGCCGACAATCAGCCCGGCGCCGAGCGAATTGTCCGGGTCGGTGGGCGAATTCGTGAACTCGCGATAGAGCGAGCTCGCCGCCACGTAGCTAAGCAGGATGAGAAGGAAGTCGCCCGCGATGACGAAAAGCTGAAACGGTCTCTGCAACGAGGTCCCGCGGTTCGAGCTCAGTATGTGGAGTCCATCAGAGCCGTACGTTGTTGCAGACATCTCGAACCTCATCATCACTTCAACGGCCGCGCGTCGCGTGAAAGAAAACGGACAAAGCCAAAAAATGTCGGTGGGACGACTCGAAACGATCTAACGCAAAAAGCTTGCCTGGGAAGTTCGGGTTCGCGCGAACGCCGGCGGAAGTTGTTTAGTAAACGAAGCGATATTGTGGCGCCGCACTAGGAAAATCAATTTCGTTCTTCGCATTGCAAAATTGTGACGTTGGTCTCGATCACAGCATGATGCACATGCAAGCAATTTGTGATGCGCAATTGTTCAGCGCGCGCACGGAACTCCCATCTCATGAGTACTGCGCAACGAGGATCGACTGATTGCACGACTTGACGTCATGCGGTTGACACTTCCTTGAGCAGCGCTGCTCGCAGCAACTTGTGCACGAAACAGAATCATTGACGCTTCCGGGCAACAGTCCGTTGCGTACACGCCTCTGATGTCACGACAATTCGACCGTGGCGCTTAAACCAATCTTAGCTCGCGGTCGTTAGGGAATATGGCGGCGAGGAGTACGAGTGTGACCACATTGGCGATCTGCTGCACCTTGTTTGGCGTGGCCTTGGGTGTCCGGTTCAGGTTTTTTGTCCTCCTGCCGGTACTGTTCCTGGGCACGCTGCTCATTGTCGTGCTCTCGGTCGCACAGCAGCTTGCCTTCGGTCAGGCGTTGTCCACCATCGCCGTGTTCGCCGGCTGCCTGCAGTTTGGGTATTTGATCAGCGCATTGATCAGGCACATGGCTGGCCCGGCGGTGGTGATCGGGAAAAAGGAACCGCTGGCGGTCCGCAGGTCCGTTGACCGCCGGCTGTGAGCCTTGCGACCGAAACGCGGCAAAAGCTGACGCAATCTGGGCACAAGAGCGGTAACAATCTGACAGCAACAGTCAGGAGCGCGTCTCGCCCTGGGCGGAGCCAAAGGGAAGAGCCCAGGCTGGAACCCGCGCCGACGTCACTCGGTTCGCCATGGCCCCCGCGAGATCTTGGTTAGGCGTCCGGGAGCCGACGAGAGTTCCCGGAACCTCGCTTCAGACGCGATGGTAGTCGCGATACCAGGTGACGAACGTCTCAATCCCCTGCTCGATCGCGACCTGCGGCCGATAGCCGATCTCGCGCTCGAGATCATCGACGTCGGCGAACGTCTCGAGCACATCGCCCGGCTGCATCGGCAACAGGTTCTTTTGTGCAACGCGACCGAATCCCCTCTCGAGCAGCGCGACCACGTGCATCAGGTCTTCCGGTTTGCTGTTGCCGACATTGTAGATGCGCCACGGCGCTTTGCTCGTGCTCGGATCCGGCGTTGCACCGGACCAGTTGGGATCGCCTTGCGGCACACGATCGATGATCCGGATGATCGCCTCCACGACATCATCGATATGGGTAAAGTCGCGCCGCATGTTGCCATGATTGAACAGGTTGATCGGCTGGCCGGTGGTGATCGCCCTGGCGAACAGATAAAGCGCCATGTCGGGCCGGTACCACGGTCCATAGACGGTAAAGAGCCGAAGGCCCGTCGCCGGAAGGCCGTAGAGGTGACTGTAGGAATGGGCCAGTAACTCGTTGGCCTTCTTGGTTGCCGCGTACAGGCTGACCGGATGGTCGACATTGTCGTGCACCGAGAACGGCAGCTTGGTATTGGCGCCATAGACCGACGATGACGACGCGAAGACGAGGTGCCGGCAATCGTGCCGGCGGCATCCCTCGAGCACGTTGACGAAGCCCTCCAGATTGGAATCAGCGTAAGCGTGGGGATTCTGGAGCGAGTACCGCACACCGGCCTGGGCGGCGAGATGAACCACGGCCGGAAAACGGTGCTGGGCAAACAACGCCTGCATTCCTGCCCGATCGGCCAGATCGAGCTTCTGGAACGTGAAGTTGGGATGCGCCTTCAGGCGGTCGAGCCGCGCGAGCTTAAGCGCCGGATCGTAGTAGTCATTGAGGTTGTCAATGCCGACAACCGTACTGCCCTCGTCCAGCAAGCGCCGTGTGAGGTGAAAGCCGATAAAGCCCGCACAACCTGTCACTAGCAAATTGGCCACAATCCGCTTCCTACCAATGCTGCCGGAGGGCATCGTGCTCGAATGAAATCGCTTCAGATCAGGCGATCCACGCCCCTTGAGAGCACGATCTTCGCCGGATTCGCTCCGGCTTTGCCCGAACGGGCGTCATTCCTAACGATATTGCGTGGAGGATCAAGCACCAAGGGCGGCGGCCGGACTGTCGCGGCAGATGTGGAAAGTGCACCGCCCTGTCTTGGCCGGGCTAGCCGGCGACAGATGCCTTGTAGTTGGGAAAGCGGCTCAGCACCGCGGCCTTCATGAACTTGAAATGGGCGATCTCGGCCGACAGTTCCTTCAGCCGGCGCTGCCCGTTGGCGATCTCGGCGGCGAACAGGTTCTGGTGGTGATTGTCGAGTTCTTCACGCTCGAGATACTCGTCAGTGCCGTTGCCGAACGTCACGGCGGCACGCGCCAGGACATCGTCGACTCGCCGGCTCAGGCCGGATTGCTCGCTTTCGGCCGCATGCAGAGCGGCGTCGATCGCGGTCATGATGGATTCGATCCGGGCCCGGTCGGTCTCGGCGTCGCGTTCCGGCGAGCGCGCCCTGAAGGCGTCGTCACCCAGGCGGCCCTTGATGTAGTTTTGCGCTCGAGAGCGCAAGAACAGCTGAAACATCCGCGTTTGTCCGATTCAGGCGCAATCAGGAGACGATCCGCTCAAAATCGCCTCGCCTTAGTTAAGAAAAGGTAAATCCTTGGCTCGCGCCATACGTGTATCCTCAACCCATTGCAACCACGCACGATCGTGTTTGCGATAGAGTTCGAGCCAGCGCCGCGCCGGTCCGCTTGCCGTACCGCTACCCGTGTCCCAAACCACATGCCCCGCATCGTGCAAGCTCGACTGGTGATCGAGCCGCTCGAACTCGAAAGTCTCCTCGACGGTAAGGCCGATCAGAACGCGCCGGCCGTTACCGTCGATGAAGTAGCGCCGCGGCGAATTATTCCCGAGGTCGGTCATGCTACGTGAGCTCGTTTATGATCGGGGAGAAGTTCGGCCGCGAGTTGCTCTCGGGCGAGCCCCGACCAACGTCGCAGCGGCGATCACGGGCACCGGCAGGACGATCAACCAGCGCAACGCACGAACGCCTTAACCAATCTGTCTTGACCTCGCTGCAGGAACCAGGCGACCGCAGCGATATGGGCTGTCGCTCGTATCGAAGCCACACTTGCTTGCGATTGGCGTCACACCAAACGCAAACCTGCGGTGGTGCGATCATGACCATAGCTAGAATGCCCGGCGCGCATGACCGAATGTTGTGCAGGGTGGCCTCGATCTTTCGGGTGTCTGCCGTTGCATGCGTCGCCTGTATGATCGCCAGGCGCACATTCCGCATCCGGCAAGGAAGCCAGCGAAGAACGTCGTCAACAACATCAGACTACCAGGCATATCCGTCGTCCCAATTCACCCGCGGTGTATCTACAGTCCGAAGTTGTGACCACATCATGATTCAGCGCGCCGAAAGATTGTTCATCCGCTGATTTTTTTGTGCAGCCTAACGATGTGGAACTGATCACACACGCGCGTGTGATTCCGCGCCTCACGAAAAAAACCAAAGCGCAAATTTCAGGAACATCGTGCTCAGCAGGTAGATCCATCCCGTCATCGCCAGCAGCACCAACCCGACAAGAACGCCGGAAAGGCTTCTTTCTTTCAACTGCGTCAGCAGAGGAAGTTTGAAACGATAAAGCATGTATCGAGCTCGCCCCGTAGTCGCAGGACAGACCTACTCGGCAAATTCGATAATCTCATGACGCAGCGTTGTGAGATCGCACGGCAGCGTGCACATGCGGAGTGACGTGCATTCACAATCGCGCGCTCGACTGATCGATCAATCGAGGTCCACATCGAATCTGTCGCGACTTGATCGACGCAATTTTCGTACGCGACATTTGCGGCGAGGTCGATTTCGGAGCGACCGCATTCGACACGCGATGCGGTCGGCGCACGTGCTCGCCGGACCGGTGCAAACGTTTCCGCAAGCCCCTGCATGGACGCGGCAAATTCGTCCAACGGACCCGTACCGCGGATAAAATCTGTGCTAGAGCTTCGCCGAGCAACCCTCAGATGCGACGGGGCGGAGGCGTGATGAAGGGGATAATTCTGGCGGGCGGAACCGGGACGCGGCTTTATCCGGTGACCACCGTTGTCTCCAAGCAACTATTGCCGGTCTTCGACAAGCCGATGATCTACTATCCCTTGTCAACGCTGATGCTCGCAGGCGTCAAGGATATCCTGATCATCACGACACCGGACGACCAGCACCTGTTCCGGCGGTTGCTAGGCGAGGGCAACGAGATCGGCCTCAAATTCTCCTACGCGGTCCAGCAGCAACCACGAGGTCTGGCCGACGCCTTCCTGGTAGGTCACGATTTCATCGGAGGCGACAATGTCGCGCTGATCCTCGGCGACAACATTTTCTACGGTCACGGCCTGGCCGACAAATTGAAGCGGGCCGGCAGCAGGCCCAAGGGCGCGACGATCTTCGGCTATACGGTCGGCTCGCCGCAGAGCTATGGCGTCGTCGAGCTGGATACCCGGGGACGGCCGGTCTCGATCGAGGAAAAGCCGGCCCAGCCGAAATCGGACATCGCAGTGACCGGTCTCTATTTCTACGACAATACGGTGCTTGACATCGCGGCCTCGATGAAGCCCTCGGCGCGAGGCGAACTCGAGATCACGGATGTCAATCGCATCTACATGGAGCGCGGTGAACTTGCCGTCGAAATGCTTCACCGCGGCTTCGCCTGGCTCGATACCGGCACCCATTCGTCGCTGGTCGAGGCCAGCCATTTTGTCCAGATTCTCGAGCAGCGGCAGGGTCTGCGGATCGCCTGCATCGAGGAGATCGCGTTGCGGATGGGGAACATCACGCTCGACCAGTTTCACAGCCTCGCCCAGAGATCGGCCAAGAGCAGCTACGGCGAATATCTGCTTTCCGTCTATCACAGCTTCGCAAAGTCGCAGCGCTAGCCCCCACATGTTTCAGGCATGAGCCAGGACCGATCAACGATCTTCGTGACGGGGGGAGCCGGCTTCATCGGCTCCGCCGTCATCAGGCATTTGCTCGACACCACCGATGTCTCGATCGTCAACATCGACAAGCTGACCTACGCGTCCAGCATGAACTCGATTCCACAAGCCGCCGGGCAATCGGCCCGCTATGCGCTTGCCAGGGTCGACATCTGCGACGGCGAGGCGCTGCGCGCACTGTTCGCGCAATATCAGCCGCTTGGCGTGATTCATCTCGCGGCCGAGAGCCATGTCGACCGCTCGATCGATGGTCCCCAGGATTTCATCAGGACCAACATCACCGGCACATTCACGCTGCTGCAGGAGACCCTGCGCCACTGGCGCGCGTTGACGCCGCAGGCGCGCAAGGCGTTCCGGCTGCTGCATGTCTCGACCGACGAGGTGTTCGGCTCGCTCGGCCCGGACGGCGCCTTCACCGAGCAGAGCCCCTACGCGCCGAACTCGCCCTACTCCGCGAGCAAGGCCGCCTCGGATCATCTGGTTCGCGCCTGGTGCGAGACCTACGAACTGCCCTGCTTGATCTCGAACTGCTCGAACAACTACGGGCCGTACCAGTTTCCGGAGAAGCTGATCCCGCACATGATCATCAAGGCGCTCGCGGGGGAGCCTCTTCCGGTCTATGGCGACGGCCGCAATGTTCGCGACTGGCTCTACGTTGAAGACCACGCGCGCGCGCTGCACACCATCCTGCGGCATGGAAAAGTCGGCGAGACGTACAATGTCGGCGGCCGCAACGAACGAACCAATCTTGAGGTCGTCGAACGGCTCTGTCTACTGCTCGATCGGCTGCAACCGTCAAATCACGGCGAGCGAACGCGATTGATCTCGTTCGTGGCCGATCGCCCGGGCCACGATCGCCGCTACGCAATCGACGCATCGAAGCTGGAGCGCGAGCTTGGCTGGACGGCGCGAGAGAATTTCGACAGCGGGCTCGAGAAGACCGTCCGCTGGTACCTCGCGAACAAGCCATGGTGGCAGTCGATCCAGGATTCCGGCTATGACGCCAAGCGACTGGGGCTTGCCGCCCCAGCGTCGCGAGACGGCAAGCCCGCCCACTAGGCCCAACTGCCGCTTCCAGCCGACAGAGCGGGCATGGATGCTCGCCAAGCCCAATTTAGTCGCACTCGTGCATACACCATTGCGCAATCCTGGCCGCGATGCATGCAGGCGTGGTTCCAAGATTCATATCACGGCATGAAGAAACCTTAACTTTGACACGTTCTTCGCATTCTTGCTGTCATGGGGCGTTTGACGATCGAGACGTTGGGCTTGGCTGAGGAGTCAACATGTGTCGGTTCGAAGAAGGCAGAACGCCCGGCAAGCTGGCGGTGCTCTCCACTCATCTCGATCAGGCGTAGCAATGTAGGGGGACGTCATGCCTTACAATCTGGCCGAACGCATCTTAGTGACCGGCGGCTCGGGATTCCTTGGCTCGCACCTCTGCGAGCGCCTGCTTGAAAAGGGCGCAGAAGTCCTGTGTGTCGATAACTTCTTCACCGGCACGCGAGGCAACGTCGAGCATCTGCTCGATCATCACCGCTTCGAGCTGCTGCGCCACGATGTGACATTCCCGCTCTATGTCGAAGTCGACCAGATCTACAATCTCGCTTGTCCGGCTTCGCCGGTGCACTACCAGCACGATCCGGTCCAGACCACCAAGACCAGCGTGATCGGCGCCATCAACATGCTTGGCCTCGCCAAGCGGCTCAAGGTGAAGATCCTGCAGGCTTCGACCTCCGAGATCTACGGCGATCCCACGACTCATCCTCAAGGCGAAGAGTATTGGGGCAACGTCAACCCGATCGGGCCCCGCTCCTGCTACGATGAAGGAAAGCGTTGCGCCGAAACCCTGTTCTTCGACTATCGACGCCAACATGGGATGCCCATCAAGGTCGCACGCATCTTCAATACCTATGGACCGCGCATGCATCCGAACGACGGTCGCGTGGTCTCGAATTTCATCGTCCAGGCGCTGCGTGGCCACGACATCACAATTTACGGCGACGGCTTGCAAAGCCGCGCGTTCTGCTACGTCGACGACCTGATCGACGGCCTCATGCGCCTGATGCAGTCACCCGACGAGGTCACCGGGCCATTGAATCTCGGAAATCCCCACGAGATCACCATGCGCGAGCTTGCAGAATTGACGATCGAATTGACCGACTCTCGTTCGAAGATCGTCCATCGTCCGCTCCCGCAAGACGATCCACGGCAGCGTCAGCCCGACATTTCGCGCGCCAACGCCATGCTCGGTTGGGCGCCCCGGACCCCGCTCAGACAGGGTCTTGCGCGAACGATCACCTATTTTGAAGGAATGCTCAGGGATTCCGCGGGCCGGCACTCTCAGGTTTCCTCGACGAGTCCGGTGGCGCGCAGTCTCGACCTTACGGTCCCGGCGTCCTGATATCTCGGGCGCCTGGATCAGGTGAGCTTGCCGATGGCGCCCCGACCGGGCGCACCGCAGGCATTACACGCGAAAGAACACGAACCAGACGACACCGAGGATCAAAACTGCGAGCCCCGTCGAGGCCGAAAGCAGCGCAAGAACCGACGGACCTGGCTCTCCTTGGCGCGCTTCAGTCGGGGTTTCAACGATCCGACCGTGTCGTTCTGTTGCCATGGCCACCTCTCTGCTTAAGTGCCTGTAATTCCCCAGCGATTGTCTCCCCAGCCAACGCCTGATCTGGAACGATGTTCCGAGCCCAGGGCCGGTACGGGAGCGATCTGCACCGGTGTCAAACCGACGCAGGAAGAAACGACGGTTAACGCCGTTGCGAGATTCGCCGGGCGCGATGTTTCAAACCGGGGTTCCCGGTGTTATCCTTGTTCATTCCGTCGGTTGCGTAATCGGAGTTTCCCATGGCCCCCCGCGCCAACTGGAAAGGCTTCTTGCGCCTTTCGCTCGTGACCTGTCCGGTTGCCCTGTACCCGGCGACGTCGGACACCGAAAAGGTCTCCTTCAACCAGGTCAACCGCAAGACCGGCCATCGGATCAAGTACGCCAAGGTCGACGCGGAAACCGGTGAGGAAGTGGCCTCCGAAGACATCATGAAGGGCTACAAGGTCGACACCGACACCTATATCGAGATCACCAAGGAAGAGCTCGACGACATCGCGCTGGAATCCACCCGCACCATCGAGATCGACGAGTTCGTGCCGCGCGCCGAGATCGACAGCCGCTATCTGATCCGCCCGTATTATCTCGTCCCCGACGGCAAGGTCGGCCACGACGCCTTCGCGGTGATCCGCGAAACCATTCGCAGCCTGAACAAGGTCGCAATCGGCCGCGTGGTGTTGACCAACCGCGAGCACATCATCGCGCTGGAGCCGCTCGACAACGGGCTGATGGGCACGCTGCTGCGCTATCCTTACGAGGTTCGCAGCGAGAAGGACTATTTCGACGACATCCAGGACGTGAAGATCACCAAGGACATGCTCGACCTCGCCAAGCATATCGTCGAGCAGAAGTCCGCGGACTTCGATCCGGAAGAGTTCGACGATCGCTACGAACAGGCGTTGATCGAACTGATCAACCAGAAGCGCAACGGCATCAAGGTCGCCAAGCCCGCCCCGAAATCGGGCGGCAACGTCATCAACCTGATGGACGCACTCAAGAAGAGCCTTGCCAACGAGAAGCAGGCCGCCCCGCCCGCCAAGGCGAAGGGCAAAAAGCCGAAGAAGCGTATCGAGGGCCAACGCGAGATGCTGTTGCCGATCTCGGGCAGTGGCAAGCGCGAGCCCAAAGAGGTCGCCAAGCCGGAGAAAAAGGCGGAGAAGCCGGTGCGCGCGCAAGGCGCTGCGCGCTCGAAGAGGGCCGGCTGATCCGGCATTCGCGGCGGCACTCAGATGATCCCGATCCGCTGCGCCTGACATGCCGTGGTCGACGCCGTTCGACGAACCGATCGTACTGCGCCGCGGCAGCAGCCTGGTGACGCTGCAACAGGCGGCCGACTACATCATGAAGTTGCCAGAAAATACCCAGCAGCAGCCACGCTGGCAGATCGCGGTGGAGCACCTGATCAATGCGGCCGAGACCGGCGGCGGCTGGCTGATGTTCGCGCGGATTGCGATACTGCGCGCGCTGAACGGAGACGGCGACACGTAAAGCCGCGTGCGATTACTTCAGCGATGTGCTCATCGCGGAGAAGCGGCCGCTGAGGTTGGCGCCGATGCCTCCGACTGCGGCAAGGATCACGATGCTGAGCCCGCCCGCAATGATGGCGTATTCGATGGCTGTTGCTCCGGCCTCTTCACGCAGAAATCTCGCCAGCAACGCACGCATTGAAAAACTCCTGTCGGCATCAGCGGATCATCGCCCATGCCGTAAAAATGTACCAGCCAAGCTACGCCACATTGGTTGATGGCGCATTGACGGACAGGATGAACGATCGCTTAAAGGTTGTACCGGATTTCCGGCCGTTCCGGCCTGCATCGATCCGCCCGGCCCGGGACCTTGTGACCCGCAGGCCCGCCCATCCTTGCCCGCAAACGCATATCAGCACTACCCGATCCGGGCGCGGGCGCGCTTTACCGCCCCGGAGAATCCTGTTCCTTTAAGCCGCATCAGACGACAACGAGGCCGGATGAAACCGGCCGCATCCAGGGGAGAGACCGTTATGAAACTCGGCACCGCGATCGCGGAAATCATGAAGCGCGAGGGCATCGAGGTCCTCACGGGCTATCCGGTCAACCACCTGATCGAATACGCCGCAGCCGCCGATATCCGCCCCGTGATGGTGCGCCAGGAGCGCATCGGCGTGCACATGGCGGACGCGATTTCCCGCGTCACCTCGGGCGAGAGGATCGGCGCGTTCTGCATGCAGCACGGTCCGGGCGCCGAGAACGCGATGGGTGGCGTCGCGCAGTGCTATGGCGAGTCGGTGCCAGTTTTGGTGTTGCCGATGGGCTATGCACGCCGGCTCGCCAACATCGATCCGAACTTCAACTCCAGCCAGGCGATGAAGGCGTTTTCGAAATCGTCGGAGCCGATCAACATCGCGTCCGAGGTCTGCAACATCTTCCGCCGCGCCTTCACCCGGCTCAAAAACGGCCGCGGCGGGCCTGTGATCGTCGAGATCCCCGCCGACATGTGGAACGAAGAGGTGCCAGAGCCGCTCAACTACACGCCGGTGCTGCGCACGCGCTACGGCGCCGATCCCGTGCATGTGAAGGAAGCCGCCGCCCTGCTTGTCAACGCCAAGCGGCCGGTGATCTATGCCGGCCAGGGCGTGCACTACGCCAAGGCCTGGCCGCAACTGAAGCGCCTCGCCGAGCGGCTCGCGATCCCCGTCACCACCAGCCTCGGCGGCAAGTCGTCGTTCCCCGAGACGCATCCACTGTCGCTCGGCTCCGGCGGGCTCGCCGTGCCGCGCGCAGTGCCGAAATTCTTAGGGGAAGCCGACGTGATCTTCGGCATCGGCTGCTCATTCACCGAGACGTCATTCGGCATCGCGATGCCGAAGGGCAAGACCATCATCCATTCGACGCTCGATCCGAACCACATCAACAAGGACGTCGAGGCCAAGGTCGGCCTGGTCGGCGACGCCGGCCTGGTGCTCGACGCGCTGCTCGAGGAGATCGGCAAGACCGTGACCTCCGATCGGGACGCCGGCGCCGTCGCCGAGGAGATCGCGGCAAGCCACAAGGAATGGCTCGCCAAGTGGATGCCGAAGCTCACCCACAACGAGGCGCCGCTCAATCCCTACCGCGTGCTGTGGGACCTGCAGCACACCGTCGACATCCACAACACCATCATCACCCACGACGCCGGCAGCCCACGCGACCAGCTTTCGCCGTTCTGGAAATCGGTCGAGCCTTTGTCCTATATCGGCTGGGGCAAGACCACGCAGCTCGGCTATGGCCTCGGCCTTGCGATGGGCGCCAAGCTCGCCAGGCCCGACAAGCTCTGCATCAACGTCTGGGGCGACGCCGCGATCGGCTTCACCGGCATGGATTTCGAGACCGCGGTGCGCGAGCGCATCCCGATCATGTCGATTCTGCTCAACAATTTCTCGATGGCGATCGAGTTGAAGGTGATGCCGATCTCGACCGAGAAGTATCGCTCGACCGATATCTCCGGCGACTACGCCGCGATGGCCCGCGCCTTCGGCGGCTATGGCGAGCGGGTCACCAAGCCCGAAGACATCATCCCGGCGATCAAGCGCGGCATCCAGAAGACCAGGGAAGGCGTGCCGGTGCTGCTGGAATTCATCACCAGCAAGGAGACCGAGGTCTCGCGGCCGGGCACCTGAGGGCGGCGATCGTCCCCGCCTCCCTCGTCCAGCCCCTTGATTTGACCTCGCTTGGGTAGGCAAGCTTGGCCCGACGCGAGGTCGGAGGGAGAGATGGCGCGCATCCTGGTGCTGGGTGCCGGCTTTGCCGGGCTGTGGGCCGCGCTCGGCGCGGCACGCAAGTGCGACGAAATCGGCGCGCGGGCGGCGGACACCGACATTCTGGTGGTCGATCGCAACGCGTATCACAACATCCGGGTGCGCAACTACGAGGTCGATCTCGGCGATGCCGCGCTGGCGCTCAAGGACCTGCTCGATCCCGTCGGCGTGCGGCATATGGTGGCGGAGGCCGAGGCGATCGATCCGGCGAAGCGGCAGGTCGTGGTCACGACGGGCGCAGGCGCCGAGGTTCTGAGCTATGACCGCCTGGTGCTGACGACCGGCAGCGAACTGGTCCGCCCGGCCATCCCCGGCCTTGCCGCCCATGGCTTCGATGTCGACACATACGACGCCGCGATGCGGCTCGACGCGCATCTTGCAGCGCTCGGCAAGCAGGCGGCCTCGGACGCACGTTCGACTGCGGTGATCGTCGGTGCCGGCTTCACCGGGATCGAGGTCGCGACCGAGATGCCGGCCAAGCTCGCAGAGGCCGGCATCACTGGCGACCGCCGCATCATCCTGATCGATCCCAATCCCGTCGTCGGCGCCACCTTCGGCGCGCACGGGCGCCCTGTCATCAACGATGCGCTGTCCGCGCTCGGCGTCGAGACGCGGCTGAACGTCCGGGTCAGCGCCATCGACGCCGCCAGCATCACGTTGAGTTCGGGTGAGGTCATTCCGGCGGCGACCGTGGTCTGGTGTGGTGGCATGCAGGCGAGCCCGCTCGCCGCAACGCTGCCGGCGGCGCGCGACCGGCTGGGCCGGCTCGCCGTGGACCACTATATGCGCGCCGAGGGCCTTGCAGGCGTGTTCGCGGCCGGCGATGTCGCCACCTGTCTGATCGACGGCGCGCATCCGACCGTGATGTCCTGCCAGTTCGCCCGGCCGATGGGCCGGTTCGCCGGCCACAACGTGGTCGCGGAGCTGTTCGGTGAGCCGATGCTGCCGCTCACCATCGGCTGGTATGTGACCGTGCTCGATCTCGGCGCCTGGGGCGCGCTCTACACCACCGGCTGGGACCGCGAGGTGCACACCACCGGCGCCGCCGCCAAGCTCACCAAGCAGACCATCAACCGGCAGCGCATCTATCCGCCGCGAGATGGCGATCGCGCCGCGCTGCTGGCGGCCGCCGCGCCGACGATCCAGGCGGCCCCGCCGACGCGATCATAAGAGAAGCCACGCCGTCATTGCTGTCGATTCGTGTCGCGAGAATGCGGATGCACATTCTCTCTCAGTCGTCATGGTCCGCCACCGGGTCGCGCGAACGCGCGCCCGATGACAGGCTCCGGCGGGCCATCCAGTACGCCGCGGCCTCTCGGTTCAACCACCGGCCCCTCTGGAATACTGGATCACCCGCATGCGCGGGTGATGACACCGTGAACTTGGAACTGTCCCTGTCATGAAGTCGCCGACCTGGAACTCCCCACTTTCTTCTTAGGAGCCAACGGGTCGCAATGACGGCTACTTGGGACGTCGCCGTTACTGCGACAGCTTCACGAAGTTCGGAAACTTCAGCTTGCCTTCCGCGATCGCCTTCGGCCAGACCGTGATCTGCTTGCCGCCCTGCCACTGGAACACGAGGCCGGTCACGGCGCCGGGACCCGACTTGATGCCGTGGGTGAACTCGTCGTTCTTACCGTAGAACTGGATCTTGCCGATCGTGCCCTCGAAGTCGGTCTTCTCGAGCTCGGCGACCATCTTGTCCGGATCGGTCGAGCCGGCGCGCTGGATCGCTTGCGCGATGATGTAGACCTCGTCATAGGCGGTGTAGCCGGTATAGGCCGGCGGCGTACCGAACTTGGCCTTGAAGGCCGCCGCGAACGGCTTGGTCTTCGGGGTGACCGCGACGTCGGGCGTCGCCACCGCGAGCGACGGCACGCCCTCGGCGGCGCCATTGGTGTCGCCCCAGAACGTCGGGCTCAGCGCCTGCGCGCTGATGCCGAACATCGGGATCGGCACCTGTTGGTTCTTCCACTGCACCGTCGGCTGCACGCCGACATGGGAGATGCCGGTGACGATCACGTCGGGCTTTGCGCTCTCCATCTTGTTGAAGATCGGGGTGAAGTCGGTGGTGTCGGGCGAGAAGCGGATGTGCTCGACCACCTTCAGCCCCGCCTTGGGCAGGCAGGCCTCGTAGCCGGCGTCGAGCGGCTTGGTCCAGGCCGCATCCTCGCTCATGATCGCCGCCGACTTGAACTTGAGCTGGTCGACCAGAAGCTCCTTGGCGGCATCGCAGACGAGCTGCGCCTGCGCCGCCGAGGTCAGGTAGCCGTGGAAGGTGTACTTGTTCTTCTCATAGTCGTTGTGAACGGCCTTGGTGATCTCGTTCGACGCAGCACCCGGCGTGATCAGCGGCATCTTCAGCCTCGCCGCCCACGGTTCGAGCGCCAGCACCACCTCGCTGATATAGCTCGCGATCACGGCGGAGACCTTGTCCTCGCTGACCGCGCGCTGGAAGGCGCGCACCGAATCCGCCGACGAGCTCTTGTTGTCGTAGGTGACGATCTCGATCTTGCGGCCCATCACGCCGCCCTTGGCGTTGATCTCGTCGGCGGCGATCTGCGCCCCGCCCGGCGTCGCCGCACCCGCGATCGACTGCACTTCGGCGATGACGCCGATCTTGATCGGATCCTTGGACTGCGCATAGGCGGGCGCCGCGAGGCAGAGCGCGAGCGCGGATGCGAGCGGCAACAGGCTTGCACGAGCAGCCGAATAACGTGACATCATGATCTCCCTTTCTTTGCTTATTGTTGTCAGCGAAGTTCTAGAGGAAGTCGGCACCGGCCTCCGCGGCGAACCGGGCGGGATCGCCCTCCCACACGATCCGCGCGTGCTCGAGCACATAGACGCGATCGGCATGCGGCAGCGCGAAGGTCACGTTCTGCTCGCCGAGCAGCACCGTGATCTGCGTGGTCTGGCGCAATCGCTCCAGCGCCTTCGACAGTTGCTCGAGGATCACGGGCGCGAGCCCCAGCGTCGGCTCGTCCAGGATCAGGATCTGCGGCTGCATCATCAGCGCGCGGCCGATCGCCAGCATCTGCTGCTCACCGCCGGACAGCGTCTGCGCCATCTGGCCCTGGCGCTCCTTGAGGATCGGGAACAGCTCGAACAGCCAGGCGAGCTGCCTCGCCCTCGCCTCGTCGGTGAGATGCTGGCCGCCGAGATCGAGATTCTCGCGCACCGTCATCTCGCCGAACAGCTCGCGGGATTCCGGACACTGCACGAGCCCGGAGCGCGCGATCTTCGCCGGCCCCATCCCGCGTAGCGTCTCGCCGCCGCGGATGATCTCGCCGGTATAGGGCAGGAACCCCGAGAGCGTGTTGAACAGCGTGGTCTTGCCTGCGCCGTTGAGGCCGACGACGGAGACGAACTCGCCCTCATGGACATGGATCGAGACGTTCTCCAGCGCCTGTGCCTTGCCGTAATGCACGCTGACATTCTCGACCTGCAGCAGCGGGGTCTTGTCCTTGAAGCTGGTCTCCGGCCGCGCATGGGTCTCGATCGCGCCGCCGAGATAGACCCGCCGCACGGTCTCATTCTTCATCACGTCATCGGCGCGGCCGGTCGTGATCTCTTCGCCGAGGTACATCGCAAGCACGCGATCGACCAAGGCGGCGACGCTCTTGACATTGTGGTCGACCAGCATCACCGCGCGGCCCTCGTCGCGGAAGCTGCGGATCAATTGGGAGAAGCCGCCGACCTCGGCGCTGGTCAATCCGGCGAACGGCTCGTCGACCAGCACGACCTTCGGGTCGCGCGCGATCGCCTTGGCGAGCTCGAGGCGGCGCAGATCGGCGAACGGCAGCGTCGGCGGGCGGCGATCCATCACCGCCCCCAAGCCGACGCGATCTGCGATCCACTTGGCGCGCTCGATCAGCGCCCGGTCGGGAAACAGCATGAACAGGCTGTCGGGCAACAGCGCGACCATGATGTTCTCGAGCACGGTCTGCCGGTTCAGCGGCCGCGAGTGCTGGAACACCATGCCGAAGCCCTTGCGCGCGATCTTGTGCGACGGCATGCCGGCGACGTTCTCGCCCTCGAAGATCACCTCGCCCGCGGTGGGGCGCTCGATGCCCATCACGCTCTTCATCGCCGTCGATTTTCCGGAGCCGTTCGGTCCGATCAGGCCGAGGATCTCGCCGGGGCGCAGATCGAAGCTCAGATTCTTCACGGCCGTCAGGCCGCCGAACCGCTTGGTCAGGCCGCGGACGGTGAGCGTGGGAGTGGTGGTCACAGTCTGATCCATTACGAGCGCGCCTCGCGTGACAGGGCTGCTCCGAGGAAACCGCCGGGGAAGAACAGGACGACAAGCAGGGCGACGGCCGAGACGATGAACGTCGCAAGCTCACCGGTCGGCCGCAGGAATTCGCCGGCCACGATCAGGAAGATTGCGCCGAGCGCGGCGCCGAGCACGGTGCGACGGCCGCCGAGCACGGCCGAGACGATCACATTCACCCCGACGGCGACGTCGACCACGGTGCCGACCGAGGCGGTGCCGAAGTAGAACACCAGGAGCGCGCCTGACAGCCCTGAGAAGAACGCGCTGACGATGAAGGCGGCGAGCTTGTGCTTGACGATGTTGAAGCCGAGCGCGCCGGCCTGCACCGGGTCCTGCCCGCTCGCCTGCAGCACGAGCCCGATCGGCGATTGCGACAGGCCGTACAGGATGGCCGCGCTGATGGTCATGAAGCCGAGCGCGATCCAGTAGTTCGCGCCGGCATTGATGGTGATGACGTCGGGAATGGTCAGCCCGATCTCGCCGCCGGTGAGATCGGCGAAGACCACGACGAAGTTCTGCAGCATTAGCACCGCGACCAGCGTGGTCAGACCGAAATACGGCCCCCTCACCCGCAGCGCCGGCAGCGCCAGTACGAGGCCGGCGATCACCGCGGCCAGCGCGCCGAGCAGGATGCAGAGATAGACCGACCAGCCGAACTGGTTGTTCAGGATGCCGGCGGTGTAGGCGCCAGTGCCGATCAGGAAGGTCGGGCCGAAATTGACCTCGCCGGCGAAGCCGAACAGCAGGTCCCAGGCCATCGCGAACACCCCGAAATAAAACGCGACGGTCAACAGCCCGAGCACGTAGCCCGAGACGTAGAGCGGCAGCGTCGCGGCGACCACCACGCAGGCCAGCGAAACGAAGAACAGCCGCGACGTGAAGAAGTTGGCCATCTCAGCGCCTCCCCAACAGGCCTTGAGGCCGGATATACATCACGAACACAAGCAGCAGCAGCGCCGGAATAGTGCGGTACGCCGGCGAGAGCAGGTAAGCCGTTACGGTCTCGAGATAGCCGACCACGAAGGCCGCGATCAGCGAGCCGGAGACGCTGCCGAGCCCGCCGAGCACCACGATCGAGAACGCGCTCGCGGTCAGCGGGCCGACGCTGTAGGAGCTGACTCCCAAGAACATGCCGAGCAGCACGCCGGCGATGCCGGCCAGGATGCCGTAGATCGCCCACACCACGAGATAGATCCGCGAGAGCTCGAGCCCGAGCAGCGTGACGCCCCGCGGGTTCATCGAGGCCGCCAGCACCGCCTTGCCGGTTCGGGTGCGGTTCACCAGCAGCCACAGCAGGCCGATCACGAGGCAGCAGACCAGCGCGGTGAAGATATTATTGCGCGGCGTGCGGTTGCCGAAGATATCGACGACGCCCTCGACGATCGGGAGCACCGTCTTGGCGTTGTTGGTGAAGAAGTAGGCGATCAGTTCCTGGATCATGATTCCCCACAGCAAGGTGCCGGTGAGGACGAAGATTTCCTTCTCCTCATTGGGAATCCGCTTGGAATTCTGGATCGGCTTCACGACCACGAAATAGGTCGCGAACGACACGATCAGCGCCACGCCGACGCCGAGCAATGCACCGGAATAGGTGTCGAGGTGCAGCACGCTGGCCGCGGCCCAGGCCGCAACCGCAGCGGCCACCATGATGGCACCGTGGGAGAGATTGAGAACGCCCGAGACACCGAAGATCAGGGTGAAGCCGGTGGCGCCGAGTGCATAGAGGGCACTGATGGCAAAGCCATCGATCAGGATTTGTAACGCAAGCATCGCAGATTGGCCGCGGCAGCAGGGCTGCCTATTGTGGAGGACATTACAACTGCAGAAAACTGCTCCCGGGAGAGCCCGGGAGCAGTTTGTCATCAGTTAATTCGCAGTGACCTTGATGAAGCTCGGGAACTTCAGGTCGCTCTTGGCGACCTCCTTGGGCCAGACCGCGACCTGCTTGCCGCCCTGCCACTGCAGCATCAGCCCGGTGATCAGGCCCTTGCCGTACTTGATCGAGTGGGTGAACGGATCGTCCTTGCCGTAGAACTGAACGCGCCCGATCGTGCCTTCCCAATCGGTCTTCTCAAGCGCCGCGACCATCTTGTCCGCCTCGGTCGAACCGGCGCGCTTCACCGCGTCGGCGATGTAGTAGACCTCGTCATAGGCAGTGTAGCCCGCATACGACGGATAGTTGCCATAGCGCTTCTTGAAGCCTTCCGCGAACGGCACCGACTTCGGCGTCACCGCAACGCCCGGTCCCGACACGCCCTGATACAGCACGCCTTCGGCGGCATCGTTGGTGTCTTTGCCGAAGGTCTCGTTGGTCGCTTGCGAGGAGATGCCGAACATCGGGATCGGCACCTGCTGGTTCTTCCATTGCACCGTCGGCTGCACGCCGACATGGGAGATGCCGGTGATGATCACGTCGGGTTTGGAGCCCTCGATCTTGTTGAAGATCGGCGTGAAGTCCGTGGTGTCGGGCGAGAAGCGGATATGGTCGACGACCTTGAGGCCGATCTTCGGCAAGCACTCCTCGTAGCCGACGTCGAGCGGCTTGGTCCAGGCAGCGTCCTCGCTCATGATGACCGCGGTCTTCATGTGCTTCTGATCGACCAGGAGCTCCTTGGCCGCATCGCAGACCGACAGCGCCAGCGCCGCCGATGTGAGATAGCCATGGAAGGTGTACTTGTTCTTTTCGTAGTCGGCGTGGACGCTCTTGCTGATTTCGTTGGAGGCAGCGCCGGGCGTGACGAACGGCGTTTTCAGGCGCGAGGCCCAGGGCTCGAGCGCCAGCACAACTTCGCTGATATAGCTCGAGATGACGACGTTGACCTTGTCCTCGTTCACAGCGCGCTGGAATGCGCGTACCGAATCCGCCGAGGACGAGTGGTTGTCGTAGCTGACGATCTCGATCTTGCGACCGTCGATACCGCCCTTGGCGTTGATCTCGTCGGCGGCCATCTGAGCCGCCTGCGGGATCGACGCGCCGGCGATAGCCTGCGCCTCGGCGATCACGCCGATCTTGAGCACATCAGCGGCCGGCGCTCCGGTCGGCGCCAGCGCGACCAGCCCCAGAGCTGCCGCTCCGGCGAGTTGCTGCGCATAAGTGGGCAATCGGTTTGGTCTATGCATTTTGTTTCACTCCTCTTTTGTCAATTTTCTTCGGCTGCTTCGCGCTCTTGGGCCGCGACTATAGCCACGACAAATCGCGCAGCAAGCAAAACCGCGCGCAGATCGCCATGCGGGAACGGCAACTAAAGTAGTGGGTCGCAGCTCGCAAGATTGGCGATTGCACTCGCTCTGGGCATCGTGCACGCAAATTGCCCGAGAGAATTGCAAAGGACTGGGAATGACGAAGAAATGAAGGAATAACCGCGTTCCCCCTGCCACTGAGTTGCCCGACGGCGCAAGACCCTTACGAAAAAATATTTCGGTTTATCGGAATGAAAACTCAGTGTATGAATAAACCCGTCTCACCCGCCTGAGGGGCGCTTCGCGATCGTCACGAGTGCTGGGTTGAGATGCGGTGGACGCCGATTGCGCAATTGACGAGTGCGCATGCGGCGGACGGTGAAGTCGTGCAGGCCTGACGCCCTAGTGGCAGGTGTCCTGTTGCAAGACGCAATTGCGTCTTGCAACAGCGGTGACAACCAAGCCCAGTCTCGCCGGGGCGAGCACGTATAAGCCGTAACCCATCGCGCAGGGAAAGCCGGGATCGCTCCGGTTACACCTGTGGTCCTACCCCCGAGCTTTCTACCATTGCTCGGGGCCCATGGGTGCGATCGGCACCCGGCTTTCCCTGCGCCCTCTCTGTTCGATGAGGGCGAAAACGAAGATGCAAAGCTCGGACAAAACATGTCGCGAGAACGCGAATGTATGACTCACAAGCTGCGCCACATACTCGCTGTCGTCCCGGCCTTGAGCCGGGACCCATAACCACGAATGGGCATTGTCTTGCGAGGTTGGAGCCACAGCGCGCTTCAGCAACGCAATCCTGTGGTTATGGGTCCCTGCTTTCGCAGGGACGACAGGGAGAACTTGGCACTGTCGCGGGGTCATCACGGGCTTTCGCCGGAATGACGGCCACTAACGACGCGACCGCCCTACTCCGCCATCTCGACGGCCGGCCGCGTGGCGGGGCCGGCGAGCGGGCGCTCTTCCATTGTGATCATGCAGATGGAGGCGGTGATGAGCAGCACGGCGGCTGCACCGAACACGTAGCGGAAGGCAGTGATCATATCGGCAACCGGAATCGCGCTCACGACGCCTGCGCTCGCGGCGTGATGCTCGCCGGCGAGCGAAATATCGGGCCCCAGCGTGATCAACAGGATCGCCGCGAAAGCCGCGACCGTGAAGGAGGCCATCAGCGCGCGGAAGAAATTCATCGCGCCGGTGACGGTTCCGACCTGTGCGCGCGCCACCGAATTCTGCAGCGACACCACACTGACTGGGAATGTGGTGCCGAGCCCGAGTGCGAACACGCCCATCAGAACCAGCAGTCCCCACAGCGGCAAGGTCGTCACGGCCATCCCGATGGCGCAGATCGCGGCGACCGAGGTGCCGACGATCGCCACGCGCTTGTAGTGCTTGGCCTTCGCCATAGTTCGTCCCGCGATCGCAGCCCCGCAGGTCGAAATCGCGGCGAGCGGAATCAGCGCAAGCCCGGCCTCGCTGGCGCTGAGGTGATAGACCACCTCGTAATAGAGCGGCAGATGGACGGTCAGGCCGACGATGGCGCCGAGCGCGCAGCCGCCTGCACCCATCGCGAAAGGAACCACCGAGCCGCCGAGCAGCGACAGCGGCAGGAACGGCTCGTCGGCGCGCCGCGCGTGCCAGACGAAGGCACCGGCGAGCGCGATCGAGGCGCCGAGCATCGCCGTGATGGTGGGCGACAGCCAGGAATAGCGCGTGCCGCCCCAGGTCAGCACCAACATGAACACGACGGCCGAGGCCATCAGGAGGATGCCGCCGAGCCAGTCGACCTCGCGCTTGCGGTGGAATACCGGGATCTTGCCCATCTTCGGCAGCAGCAGCGCGAGCGCAGCCGCCGCCAGCGGCAGGTTGATCCAGAAGATCATGGACCAGTGCAAATGCTCGGCAAACACGCCGCCGATCACCGGCCCGAGAATGCCGCCGGCCATCCAGACGCTGGAGAAATAGGCCTGGTACCGGCCACGTTCGCGTGGCGACACCACGTCGGAGATCACGGTCTGGACGACGGGCATGATGCCGCCGCCGCCAAGCCCCTGCAGGCCGCGGGCGAGGATCAGCGTGGTCATGCTTGGTGCGATCGCACACAAGACCGAACCGACCACAAACAGGCTCAGCGAGGTGATGATCATGGCCCGGCGGCCATAGATGTCGCTCAACGTGCCGAACACGGGCGCCACGGCGGTGGACGCCAGCAGATAGGACGTGATCACCCAGGACAGATTGCTGACGTCGTGAAACTGGCGGCCGATGGTCGGCAGCGCAGTGGCCACGATGGTCTGGTCGAGCGCCGCAAGGAACATCGTCAGCATCAGGCTGATCACGATGGTGCGGACTTCGTCGTGGTTGAGCGCGGCCGGCGGCGCGATAGACGGCGCCTCGCTGAGTTCGATCACCTCGCTCGGAACACCGGACAGTCTCACGGCAATGTCTTCGGGCAATGTCTCTTGGTCGGCAGGAAAACGGCTCTGCCGTTCATACTTGTTCATTTGAGGCGTATACGTGCTGCGCGGGCCCTGCCCGCGGTGGAATCATTCTGCAAGCCGCAATTTATGCAGCAATTCGTTACCCAGGCAGGCACCTCCGCGCATGGGTGCCTCCCGCCGCAGCATCCTCGCGATGACGTGATCGAAAGCTCCGTGGCCCCACGTCCTGCGACGTCACGCCTTGGTCAATTTCGGCCGCTTCTTCAACCTTGCCCGCTTCGGCAGCAGCGCCGGCCACCGCACGATGTGATCCTCGAGGTCGGCGTCGTTGACGTCGAGCTCGGTGCCCTGCACCCGCCCCCGCACCGAAACCCCCGCTTCATGAACGGTGTTGGGATCGCCGGAGATCAGTGGATGCCACCAATAGAGGTCACGCCCCTCGGCCACGAGCCGGTAGCCACAGCTCGGCGGCAGCCAGTTCAGGGTGCGGACATTCTCGGGCGTCAGGCGGACGCAATCCGGAACCTTGTCGGAACGGTTCGGATAATCCTTGCAAGTGCAGAGGCCGGCATCGAGCAGTTTGCAGGAGATGTGGGTAAAATAGATCCTTCCCGTATCCTCGTCCTCGAGCTTCTCCAGGCAGCAGCGTGCGCAGCCGTCACACAGAGACTCCCATTCGGCGTTGGACATTTCTTCCAACGTCTTGGTTTTCCAGAAGAATCCCTCCTGGTCCGACGGGCGTTTGGGCGGTGCGGTCATGATTCCTTGAGATCGCTGACAGGGCTCTTCTTGGGATGCCGCCGGAGGCTGCGCAAGGGGGTGGTTTTGCGGGCTCGCAAAAGCCGACGGGCGACGTTAGCCCTCTCATTAAATTCACAAGCTGCGCCATTGGTTTATGGCTGCCGCTCGGATAGAACAAGCAGCGAGTCCCCAACGACGCAAAAGCGCCTTGGGCTTGCCGCAACCTCCAAGCAGGACGCTCGTTGGTGCCCGCGTGGGGCGCTTGCAGCGCTGTCGAACTGATCAAGGGCCACGGTGCGCCAGATCCTACCGCCGCATTGGAAGCAGAAGGTCCGGAACTTCTTCCTCGACCTCGATGCGCGCATCGACTCGACCTTGTTCTCGTCGGGCAAGGGGCTGCGCGAACTCTACGAGCGCTATTCCACCTTCATGGACCGCTTCTATGTCGGTCGCTGGAAGCGCTGGGTATTCATCGAGCCGCTATCGGAGGCCGCGACCATCGGGCTCGCCGGCATGGTCTTGATGCTGACGCTCGCGATCCCTGCCTTCCGCGAGACCGCCGATGAGGACTGGCTGAAGAAATCCGACCTCGCCGTGACTTTCCTCGACCGTTACGGCAACCCGATCGGCAGCCGCGGGATCAAGCACAATGACTCGATCCCGCTGGAGGACTTTCCGGACAACCTGATCAAGGCGACGCTCGCGACCGAGGACCGCCGCTTCTATGATCATTTCGGCATCGACGTGCCTGGCCTTGCGCGCGCGCTTGTCACCAACGCGCAGGCAGGCGGCGTCCGCCAGGGCGGTTCGTCGATCACCCAGCAACTCGCCAAGAACCTGTTCCTGAACAACGAGCGCACCATAGAACGCAAGGTGAAGGAAGCCTTCCTTGCGATCTGGCTGGAGACGCGTCTCAGCAAGAACGAGATCCTCAAGCTGTATCTCGATCGCGCCTACATGGGTGGCGGCACCTTCGGCGTCGACGGCGCGGCGCATTTCTACTTCAACAAGTCGGTGCGCGACGTGAACCTCGCGGAAGCCGCGATGCTCGCCGGCCTGTTCAAGGCACCGACCAAATACGCCCCGCACATCAACCTGCCGGCTGCGCGCGCCCGCGCCAACGTCGTGCTCGACAACCTCGTCGATGCCGGCTTCATGACCGAGGGCCAGGTGTTCGGCGCCCGCCGCAATCCGGCGGTGGCGGTCGACCGCCGCGACGAGAACTCGCCGAACTACTATCTCGACTACGCCTTCGACGAAATGCGCAAGCTCGTCGACACCTTCCCGAAATCCTACACCGAACGCGTCTTCGTGGTGCGCACTGCGATCGATATGAACGTGCAGCACGCGGCCGAAGAAGCCATCGAAAACGAGCTGCGCCAGTTCGGCCGCGATTATCACGCCACGCAGGCGGCGACCGTCGTGTCCGACCTCGACGGCGGTATTCGCGCCATGGTCGGCGGGCGCGACTACGGCGCGAGCCAGTTCAACCGCGCCGTCGACGCCTATCGGCAACCCGGCTCGTCGTTCAAGCCTTACGTCTACACCACGGCGCTGCTGAACGGCTTCACGCCGAACTCGAAGATCGTCGACGGCCCGGTCTGCATCGGCAACTGGTGCCCGCAGAACTATGGCCACTCCTATTCCGGCTCGGTAACGCTGACGCAGGCGATCACTCGCTCGATCAACGTCATCCCGGTGAAGCTCTCGATCCTGCTCGGCGGCAAGCAAGGGCCGAAGGCCGGCCGCGCCAAGATCGTCGAAGTCGCACGGCGCTTCGGCCTCACGGCGCCGCTGCCCGACACGCCGTCGCTGCCGATCGGCTCCGACGAAGTCACCGTGCTCGAACATGCCGTCGCCTATGCGACCTTCCCGAACCGGGGCAAGGCCGTGACGCCGCATGCCGTCCTCGAGGTCCGCACCGGCGCCGGCGACCTCGTCTGGCGCTGGGACCGCGACGGCCCGAAGCCGCGCCAGGCGATTCCGCCGAACATCGCCGCCGACATGGCGGGCATGATGAGCCACGTGGTCAGCGAAGGCACCGCGCGCCGCGCCGCGCTCGACGGCATTCCGACCGCGGGCAAGACCGGCACCACCAACGCCTATCGCGATGCCTGGTTCGTCGGCTACACCGGCAACTTCACCTGCGCGGTCTGGTTCGGCAACGATGACTATTCGCCGACCAACCGCATGACCGGCGGCTCGCTGCCGGCACAGACCTGGCACGACATCATGGTGGCCGCGCATCAAGGCGTCGAAGTGAAAGAGCTGATCGGCGTCGGCATGGGCCAGAAGCTGCCGCAACCGGCCAACGTCGCGGCGAATGCGGCTCCGAAAGTGCTGGAGACCAGGCCGGGCCCGCCGCCGGTGCTGACCAAGCGCGGCGCGGATGTCCTGGTCCGGGTCGAGAAGGAGCTCGATGAAGCCGCCAAGACCATTGGCAAGACCACGCTGAACGAGCCCTCCAACGGCACCGCCAAGCCGGGCTCCTCCAGCGCGCTGGCCTTCCCCGAAAACTACGTCGCCACGGCCGGGGCGGACGGCACGACGGCGACCGTGCCAAGCAAGAATTGACGTGCGGCTGCTCTTCTCCACCCTGCTGGCGCTGTTGATCGCCACCGCCGTCGGGCTCGGCCTGACCTACATGACCGCGACCCGCGGCACTGATCTCGGCACCTTGAAAATCGGCGCCTGGACCGCGCGGCCGAAGAACGGCACGTCCGACGTCGACCCCTATTCGCGGGCGACGATCGCGCGCAGCGGCGAGCTTCCGGTCGGCACCGGTGACGGCATCGCGTTCACCGCCACAACCGACGACAAGAACAAGCCGCTCGACGGCCGCTGCGACGTCGTCGTCAGCGGCGTGACGCCGGCGGCGCGGTTCTGGACACTGACGCTGTTCGACCGCAAGGGCCATCTCGTCGCCAACGCGCTGCAGCGCTACGGCTTCACCAGCCAGGAGATCATCCGTGCCTCCGACGGCACGTTCGAGATCCACATCGCCTCGCGCGCGCGAGCCGGCAACTGGCTGCCGACCGGCGGCATCGAGCGCTACGCGCTGATGCTCCGCCTCTATGACACGCCGGTCGGGGTAGCGACCCGCACGCAGCGTGACGCGCCGCTGCCGGCAATAGCAACGACGGGCTGCCCATGATCCGGCTGCTGTTCACCATCATCGCGGGCGTGCTGCTGGGCGGCGTGGTGCATCTCGTCAGCGTGCTGGCGCTGCCGAGCATAGCCTCGCAGGACGCCTATTCGCGGCTGACGCCGATGACCAAGCTCAACGAGGTGACGCAGCTCCCGCTGGCCGATCCCGGCAACTCGCCGATGCCGTTGATGGACCCGGCCTTCGCGATGGCGATCTGCCGCTACGATCTGTCGACCGGACCGATCAAGCTCACGGTGCCGGTGAGCCAGGCCTATACGTCGGTGTCGTTCTACACCCGCCAGGAGATCGCCTATTATGCCATCAACGACCGCTCCGCCGGCAAGAAGGTGATCGAGCTCGACCTGATGACGGAAGCGCAGCACGAAGACCTGCCCGAGGACGAGGAGATCACCTCCGCCGACCGGCTGATCATCGACTCGCCGACCACCACCGGGCTGATCCTGCTGAAGGCGCTGGCGCCGGAGCCTGGCCTGATGCCGCAGGCGCAGGCCTCGCTGGCCGCCGCGAAGTGCAAGGTGCAATCCGAGCCGACGGCGGCAAAGCAGGATGCGCCAACGCCCGCTCCGGCTCCATCCCCAGCGCGCAAGCGCTAGGCAGCGGCCGCAGCGGCGTGCCGGCCGCAGCGGCAGGCGTCGTAGTCGACGGGGTCGTGGCTGTTGACGATGGTGACGGTCTCGCCATGGGCTGCCTTCAGCGCCCGTAGCCGCTCCTGGTTCTGGACGCGGGCGGCGCGATCCATATCGACGCGGCGCTGGAACATGCCGAGCACGAGCGGGATCCGCGGTCTGGCATCGAGCTGGGCATGATGGAAATAGGCGTCGCCGGCGTGAAGCAGCCACCTGCCGCCGTCGCGCACCGCGATCGCGCAATGGCCGAGCGTGTGGCCCGGCAACGGGATCATGAGGATGTCGGGCTCGCGTGCGCCGAGCGCACGGACGCCGGCGAAGCCGAACCAGTTCTCGCCGCCGTCGTCATGGAGCGCCCAGTGCGGCCCGTGCCGCCACTGCGCCGGGACGTAGCGACCGGCCGGCGGCGCAACCTGCCGCGTCACCGCCATCTCGTATTCCTTGCGATGGACGTGAACCCTGGCCTTCGGGAAGTCCGCCACCCCGCCCGCATGATCGCGATCGAGATGCGTCAGCAAGAGATGCCGCACGTCATCAGGCGAAAAGCCGAGCGCCTTGACCTGCCGCGCCGCAGTCTCCGCTGGATCGAGCCGCGGCGTGGTCTGCCGCACCCACTTGCGGCCGAGCCGCGAGGGGTCTGCGATGTCGTCGAGCCCGATGCCGGTATCGACCAGCACGAGCCCGTCATTGCTCTCGACGAGCAGGCAGTGACAGACCATCCGCCCGCGCTGGAACAGGCCGCCAGTGCCGTTCACAAGCCGCTGTCCGATCGGACACATGGTGCCGGTGTTGAGATGATGGATGCGCATGCTGAGCCCTCCGCTGAAACGAGCGCACGGCTTGCCATGGGTTTTGACATAGGTAAAATATTGTCTTCCGATCTATTCGATAGGACCGGTCTATGGATATCCGCGAGCTGCGCTATTTCGCGGCGGTCTACCGCGAGCGCAACCTCACTGCCGCAGCGAAGCGCTGCTTCATCTCGCAGCCGTCGATCTCGGCGGCGATCACCAATCTCGAGACCGAGCTCGGCACCACGCTGTTCATCCGGCACAAGAAGGGCATGGCGCCGACGGAATCCGCCGCGCAATTCCATGCCGTCGCCCGCAGGATCATCGACGAGGCGGACGCAGCGCGAAACCTGTTTCGCAAGCCCGCGATACGGAAGGCGCTGACGCTCGGGCTGTTGCGGACGCTCGATCAGGCGCGCACGATTGCGCTGCTGAAGCCGCTGACCGGCAACGCCGACCTCGCGCTACGCCTGGTCGGCGCCAACGAGAAGGCCGACGCGCGGATCGTCTCGAAGAGCATGGTCGGCGCCGGCGAGCACTTCATCCCGCTCTGGAGCGAGCGTTACGTCGCGGCGCTGCCGCCGTCGCATCCACTCACCTTGAAGGAGACGCTGCGGACCGCCGACTTCGCCGGCGTCCCGATGATCGATCGCTGTCATTGCGAGCAGCAGGAATTCTTCAAGCGCGCCTCGCCGCCGCGCGCCCCGGTGGCGATCGCGGAATCGGAGGATTGGGCGATGGCGCTGGTTGCCGCCGGCGTCGGCGTTGCGATCGTCCCCGAAGGGGTGGCGCGCGGCAATCCCGATGTCGCGGTGCGCGCGATCGAGATCGATGTGACGCGACAGGTCGGGCTCGCCTATCCGGCGGCCCGCCCGCCGTCCGATGCGCTGAAGGAATTCATTGCGAGGCTGCCGCGGCAGCACGCGAACAGCGCCCGCGCAAGGTCGAAGGCGAGCAAGCCTAACCCTTCGACACCACGGCGCGGCCGATGACCGGCGGCGAGACGACCGGCGAAGTGGCCGCGAGCCGGGCGAGTTCGCCAATCTGGCGGTCGGCGTCCGCCGCCATGCCGTCGGGCGCCTGGATCACCAGCCGCTCCAGCGCCCAGCGATAGGACGAGATGCGCCGCTCCAGGCTTTGCTGGACCCATTGCACGATCAGCGCGTTCTCTTCCATCCGCGCGACGGCGTCGGCGCGCTCGCGCGGCGACACGTCCGCGATCATGTTGAGGCTGGCGTTGCGCTTGCGGTCGAGGTCGATGACCTGACCCGCGGTGGCGAAGAACGGCTCGAAGCGCGTGATGTCGTCGCGGACGTCATCGATCAGCAGCGAATAGCGCGATGCAAACGAGCGATGCGGCTCGTCGATCAGATTGCGCCCATAAGCCGTGCGGTCAAACACCACCCTCTGCCGCCATGGCGACGGCAGGCGCTGGTAGTCGCCAAACACGCTCTTCCAGGCCGGGCGCGACAGCGGCGCCTCGATGAACTGATAGGCGAGATCGCGCAGTTGGCGTTCATTCTCGGTGAGCTGGAACTGGGAGGCGCGCATGCCGACGCTGCCGGTCGCCTCGGCGCCGAGCCAGCGGTGCATATCGTCGTTGCGGAAGTCTGCGCGGGTGCGTCCGAAATCACCGCCACTGCAGCCGCAGAGGGCTGTGCCCGCCAACAGCACTATCAACGCCGGGAACGCCCGTCGGCCGCCAATCAGTTGCGCAAGCTCCGGCATCGCGCGATGTCCGCAATCAGGAACGCCGGCGGCGACGGCGGCCCGGTGCAGTCCCTTGTTCGGGTCCGCGATCGCCGCCGGTTTGCTCGGCGCCTCGCTCGATCCGAACGACCGGAAGGATCAGGACCTTTCCTACGCCTTCGCTTGCAGCGCCGTCCATCATGCTCGGCCGCCGCGCAGTCGCATCCGCCGGAAACTCAATGATGGTGCCCATGTTCCGTTCTCTCTGGCCCCCGCATGGACATGATTTGCCCTGCGCCCTGAATTAAGAGCACGCATGGTTAATGACATCTTAATCTGCGGATGCGGGCGGTTACGGATGTGGCGCTGTGCCTTATTCGACACGCGCAAATTGTAGCGTTCGCCTTCACGACTTATTTTCCTTAACTGCCTCTTAAAGCAGCCCGCGTAAGCTCGCCTGCACAAGGCTTTCCAAGCTCGAACCGATACCGACGTCGCGTAACGCCCGAGATGAGCGCTGCTCCACTATTTCCCGGCTTTGATGGGCTGATGACGCTCTCCCGTCGCGAGGGTGTCGATATCCGCCCCACCTTGCTGCGCGTGCTGACTGACCTCTACGTGCAGGCAAGCGCCCACTCCGCCGACGAGGAGCAGCAATTCGTCGAGCTGACGTCGCGGCTGATCGATGAGGTCGACGACGCGACCCGCGCTGCCGTCCGCGCGCGCCTCGCGATCTATCCAGGAACGCCCGCCAGGATCCTCGACAAGCTTGGACTGCGCCGTGCCGATCCCGGCCAGCCAACGCCGGTCGCTTCTCCCATTCCCGCTCCCGCGCCTCCTGCGCCGACGGCCCGGATCCCAACGGAGGCGGAGCTGCGGATGGCGGCGAGCCTGTCGATGCGGCCGAACGATGCCGCCGAAATCTCGGACACATTCTTTGCCGCCAGCGCCAGCGAGCGCGCGCGGATCCTGCACAATCTGCAGGACACGCCGCTGAAGGCGGCGGCGCAGATTCCCGCCGCCCGCGCCGCCCGCGCGATCCATATCCTGGAGATGGCGGCATTCGCCGAGGACATCGACAACTTCACGCTGGAGCTCGGCGAGGCGTTGATCCTGCCGTCACGGATCGCCGCGCAGGTGGTGAACGATCCCGGCGGCGAGCCGCTCGCCTGTGCTATGCGGGCGCTCGACGTGTCGAGCGCGGCGTTCCAGCGGATCCTGATGTTCCTCAACCCCGAAGCGGGTTCATCGGTCAACTATGTCTATCGCCTGTCGCGGCTCTACGATCGCCTGAGCGAACGCTCTGCACTGGTGATGCTGGCGGCATGGCGCGGCTCGACCATGGCGGTGGCGCGCGCCAAATATCGCTCCTCGCTCTACGACGATGAACTGCATCGCACGCGTCCGGCGTCGTCGCTGACACGGCCGGCCGTGCAGCCCGGCAGCGCGCCGCCCATTCGCAACCAGAAATCCAAAAGCTAGCTTCTCGCAAGATCGAGGAAGTGGCGCCCGGTCGGGTCCTCGGTCTCGACGATCCAGGCGTCGGGATCGAAGCGGACCTCCTTGACCAGCCGCTGCTCGACCGACGGCTCGGGCAACGGCTGCGGCGCGATCGGAACAAACAGACGCTCGACCGGGCGGCTGTCGTCATAGACCGTCTGCGGCGCCGGCGCATAAAGCATCGCATTGCCATCCATCAGCGCCACCTTGACGAAGACGGCGCCGGCCTCCTCGGCGCCCTTCTTGCGGATCGCGCCGAAGACGCCCTCGGTCTGGCAGCGGCGCAGATAGGCGGCCACCCAAATGCTGGTTTTCAATCGCATCCGCCGACCTATAGGCCAGCGGCGCGGCCCCGTGCAATCGTGATGTCGAGCAAGCCCGCGGGTTGACCGTTACGGGGAGCGTCCATATCCTTGTCGTCGCGGTGCAAGCCGCACCCGGGTCCACGGGAAGGGTTGAACCCACTTGCAGCTATCAAGCGGCACATCGAGCCTTTGTGCAGCCGGTTTTGTGGACCATCGGCGATCCATGCACGGAGGTTTTCCATGGACCGATCGCCCGCGCGATTGAATCTCGAACATCTGAAGAAGCAGGCCAAAGAGCTGATACGGCTCTACCGGCGACGGGCGCCGGAGGCTTTCGCCCGCTTTCGGCATGCGCTTCCGGCGGCCGCCGGGCCCAGCGACGACGACATCGCTGCGCTCAATCTGCGGCTCCACGACGCGCAGTCCTGCGTGGCGCGTGACCTTGGTTTCGTCTCATGGTTGGATGTACGGCGTTACGTCGAGGCGCAATCACCTCCCGGCAAGAGCAAACCCGATCGCGTGCTGCGCTGGCTCCAGCTCGTCTATGCGGGGGATGTTGATGGGACGACCAATCGCGCCAATCCACGCGTCGCTGCGAGGCTGCTTGCTGAAGACCCCGATCTGGCCGCGGGCGATCCTTATCTGGCCTGTGCCATCGGCAACGAAGCTGCCGTGCGCCAGGCAACGACCAACGATCCCGGTTGGGTCAATCGGCCGGGCGGACCGTTGAAGCTGCCGCCACTTGTCGCCGTCACGCATTCCAGCCTGCTGCAGATTCCGGCCTTCCGCGCGCGCCTGCATCGCTGTGCGCGCCTCCTGCTGCAGGCCGGCGCTGACCCCGATCAGCACATCGCCAGTCGCTGGCCGCCGGCATCGCTCAGCGAACCGGACGACCGCTTTCCCTTGTCGGCGCTGTACGGTGCAGCCGGACGCAATCACGATCTGGCTCTGACGCGGATGCTGCTCGAGGCCGGCGCCGATCCGAACGATAACGAGTCGCTGTATCACTCGCTGGAAAGCTTCGTGACGACCGGCGCGCTGCTCGAGCATGGCGCGCGCATCGAGGGCACCAACGCGATGTACAAGGTGCTCGACGACGAGAACGTCGCCGCGCTCGAATTGCTGCTCCGGCACGGCGGCGACCCGAATGAGCCTGCGCGCAACGCGCCGCTGACCGATTACGGCTCGCCGCTGATGTGGGCTATCCGCCGGCGGCGCTCGCCCCGGTGCATCGCGATCTTGCTCGACGCCGGAGCCAATCCGCGGACCACAACCGCCGACGGTCTCGGCGCCTACAGGTTCGCGCTGCAATTCGGGTTGACCGACGTCGCCGAACTTCTGCGAGAACGGATCGGCGCCGAGCCGGTGCCCGATGACGAGCGGTTCGTCGCCGCGTGCGCCAGCGGCAACGAGAGCGAGGCACGGCGGATTCAGGCCGAACGCCCCGACCTTCCGCACTCACTCTCGGCGCAACAGTTGCGCTTGCTGCCCGAGCTCGCCGCTGCCGGTGACGACGTTGGCGTGCGGTTGATGGTCGAGCTCGGCTGGCCCATTGCGGTGCGCGGCGGTGACTGGGATGCGTCCGCGCTCAATCACGCGGTGTTCCGCGGCAATGCCGGCTTGACGCGGCTCCTGCTCGAGCACGGCGCACAATGGACGGAGCAGCACGGCTTCGGCGATAACGCGTCCGGCACGCTGTCCTGGGCGTCCTGCAACGGGCCGGTCGGAGGTGGCGATTGGGCCGGCTGCGCCCAGGCCCTGCTCGACCACGGCATGCCTCGTGCCGCTCCGGATGGTGACGATCCGGAATGGGTGTTGATCGGGGGCCGCAAGAAGCTGTTCTCCGACGAGGTCAGAGACGTCCTGCTCGGGGACATCGGCTGAGCGGCGGAATCATTCGATCGGGTGACCGATCATCGCAGAGAGCTCATGCACCAATCGATCGGACATTTGTCCGGTCACCGGGAGCCTACGCGCACGCTCGAACTTCGCGATCGCCGTCTGGGTGTCCGCGCCGATGGTGCCGGTCGGCTTGAGCTGGCCATAGCCATATTCGGTCAGCGTCCGCTGCACCGCTGCGATGCGCTTTCCGGCGGGGCTCAAGTGCGAGGTCGGGATCGGTGCCGGCGGTCGAATGACGTTGGACGGCGCGGCGGCCGGTGGCGCGGCGGTCGACTTCAGCACCAGACTGGTCATGGGGTCGGACGCCTTCGCTTCAACCGGCTTGGCTTCAGCAGGTTTTGGCTCGGCGGGTCTGGTTTCAGCGGGCCGCGTCTCCACCGGTTTCGCTTCGACCGGCTTGGACGGCTCCACGGCGGCGGGCTCGGCCGAGCGTGCGACAGCTTCAGCCGGGCGCGGACGCGGCAGCGGGCTGGCCGCGGCGGCGACCGGCGGCGGCGGCGGAAGCGTCACGACCGAACCGCCAAACATCGGCGACGGATGACGACCGGCCTGCAGGAACAGGGCATTGATCAGGATCGCAACAATGACGGCCGTTGCCAGCACGCCCGCGACCATGTCCTTCGGACTGTGCAGCAGCATGCGCAGGACGAGGCCACGTTCCTCCTCGGCCTCGATCGCCACTGCCTTGGCACCGCGGCGACGGCGCGGCGCTTCATCATCGTCCAAAGTCTTTCTAGGCACTTTTCTTCACCTGATGGGCTTGCTCTTGTAGTCCGGATCGCAGCGCGGGCTTCAGGGGTGAAACATTGCTGGATGGTTCGGAGGCTGCAGCCGGCGTGAACGCGAGCGGCAGCACGATCGATACCGTGGTGCCCTCGCCGACCTTGCTCTCCACGCTCAGTGCGCCGTGATGCAGGCCGACCAACCCCTTGACGATCGAAAGGCCAAGGCCCGTGCCCTCGTGCCGCCGCTGATAGGTCTTGCCGGCCTGGAAGAACGGATCGCCGATCCGCTTGAGGTCGTCGGCGGCAATGCCGACACCGGTGTCCGAGACACGCAGCAGCAGCCGCGATCCCTCGACCGCAGCCGATACCGTCACCCTGCCGCCGCGCTCGGTGAATTTGATGGCATTAGAGACGAGGTTGAGCACGATCTGCTTGAACGCGCGCGGATCGCCGTTCATGACCGGCAAATCATCGGGGACGCGGGTCACGAGATCGACGCCGTTCTCGCGTGCCTTCAGCGCCACCAGGTTGCAGCAACTGACCAGCGCCGGCCGCGGGAGAAACGGCTCGGGAGAAATCTCGAAATTGCCGGACTCCATCTTCGACATGTCGAGAATGCCGTTGACGACCGACAACAAGTGCTGGCCGGAGTCGTGGATGAGTTGGGCGTATTCCTTGCGGCGTGGCGCGTCGAGCCCCAGGGCATCTTCCTGCGCGATCATCTCGGAGAAGCCGATGATGGCGTTAAGAGGCGTCCGCAGTTCGTGGCTCATGGTGGCCAGGAAGCGCGTCTTCGACGCGTCCGCCTGCTCGGCGGCGGTGCGTGCCAGCTCGAGGGCTTGCTCCTGCGCCTTGCGGTCGGTGATGTCGCGGATCACGGCGACGACCTCGGCCTCGCCGGAGCCTTGATCAAGCGGACGGCAACGCATCTCGACCCAGATGAAGTCGGCCGCGGCGGTCTGTCCTCCGGCGGCGTCGCGGCGCAGCCGGAACTCGACGCTGCACGACGCGCCGCCGCGCGCGGCATCCGAAAGTGCCGTGAGATAGGCGGGGCGATCCGCGACGTGAACGCGATCGAACAGACCATGGCCCAACAGCCGCGGCGCCGTCACGCCGAGCATGATTTCGGCCGCGGGCGAAATGAAGCGCACCGCACCGTTGCGGCTGTGCCGCGACAGCACGTCACTCATGTTGTGCGCCAGCAGCCGATAGCGCTCTTCCTCGACGTAGAGCAGCGACACACTGGTGCGCGCCAATGACTCCGCGCCAAAGGCAAGCCCGGCTGCGTAGAATATCGCTGATACGACACCGAACCCGCCCAGCATGCTGTTCGCCGCAATCGCGGGCTCGGCAGCCGGCAGCATGTGATAGTATCCGAGGGCGCTCAGCAACGCCGCACAGGTCATCGCCAGCGCAAATGCAAAGGCTACCACGCGCCGCGACGCCGACAGCGCCGCCTCGATCGGAATGACGACGAGCCATACGGCCGCGAAGGACGCGATTCCGCCGGTGGTCGCCGCGATCATCATCACGAGACCGGCCAGCGCCAGCGACGACAGCACATGCGCGCCCTCGTAGCGGCCGGTGCGCGACAGGAACCACGAGAGCAGGATCGGCGCAATCAGCCAAGCGAAAGCAGCGACCTCGATCGCGGTGGGTGCACCGCGCATCGCAAGGAAGGCTGGAAAGGACGCGAGCGCAGCCAGGCTGCCGAGCAGCCGCGGCGCCATGAAGGCGCGATGGCGCGCACGCGTCAGCGCGTCATACTGCGCCGACGGATGCAGCAGCGCATCGAGGCAATCGCGGATCAGACTCACTACACTCACAGCACTCGCGCTTCGGCTCGATCGTCAGACAGACGCGCCGGAACGCCTCCTTGGTGATTGCAGGTCAACGTGTCAGAGCGAACTTAAGCGAACGCTAAGGCGAGGCGCCCCGCCACCAAACGCCATGCATTCGCGAAGCTTTGCCGCGCTATTCACCGCGCATTTGTCAGGGATGGTGAACGGCAGGTTTCCGGACCTGACGATCTATGGTTTCGAAATGGTGGACGCGGCCGATGCCGTGCATCCGGTACCGCTGGACATCATCAATCGAAAATTTACGCCGAATCAAATCAGGGCGATTTTCGGCGAGTTTACCTCAATGCAAACACTTCCGATTTATCGAGCGATGCTACGTGTGAGCCAAATGCGGCATCGACCGCATGTGAAGCAAAAGACAAGACAGACCGGGGTCGCGCCATGTTTTTCCTGTTGCGCTTGGCATTCTGGCTCGGGCTGGTGCTCGTGCTCCTGCCAAGGGACAAAACACCTGAATCGGACAATACGCCGCAGATCAGCGCATCGGACGCGGTATCGGCAGCGACTGCAACCATCAGCGACATGGGCCAGTTCTGCAAACGTCAACCCGCGGCCTGCGAGGTCGGCGGTCAGGCCGCGACCGCGATCGGCCAGCGCGCGACCGACGGAGCGCGCAAGCTGTACCAGATCATTACCGACAAGAAGGCTCCCGACCACACCGGCTCGATCGACCGAGACGATACGGACGGCGCCACGGCCGTCGCCGCATCCCGCGACACCCTGACGGCGGACGATCAGGCCATCGAATTCCACCAGCCATCGGCGCCATAACCGCAAATTAAGCCGGGAACCAGGTCCATTTCCGTCGCATTCGCGGTCCGCCTTCCTATATAACCCGCTAAGAACGAAACGCGGGCCGCAATGACGACGATCGACGACATCAGGGACAATTTCTCGCTGCTCGACGAGTGGGACGACCGTTACCGCTACGTCATCGAGCTTGGCCGCACGCTCGAGCCCCTGCCCAAGGAAGAGTATTCGACTGCAAACAAGGTGCAGGGCTGTGTCAGCCAGGTCTGGCTGTCGAAGCGGGTCGACCGCGACGCCAACGGCGAGCCACGGCTGATCTATCTCGGCGACAGCGACGCCCATATCGTGCGCGGCCTGGTCGCGATCGTGCTGACCCTGTTTTCCGGACATACCCCGAAAGAGATCCTGGCCACCGATGCGCTCGCTCTGTTCGATGAGTTCGGCTTCCGCGACCACCTGACGCCGCAGCGCTCCAACGGCCTGCGGTCAATGGTCGAGCGTATCCGCAATGATGCGCGCGAGGCGCTGGCGTCCGCCGCGTAGGGGAACCGCGGTCCACGCCGCGTCGACGCGCCCTACTTTTTCTTCCGCGCCTGCTGGCCCAGTCCCATCTTTTTGGCGAGTTGCGAACGCGCCACTGCGTAGTTCGGCGCGACCATCGGATAGTCGGCCGGCAGCCCCCATTTGTCGCGATATTGCTCCGGCGTCATGTTGTACTGCGTCCGCAAATGACGCTTGAGCGATTTGAAGCGCTTGCCGTCTTCAAGGCACACCAGATATTCCGGCGTAATCGACTTCTTCATCGATACCGCCGGCTTGGCCGGTTCCAGCGGTGTCTCGTTGCGGCCCGTCGCAACGCGTAGCAGCGCGGCGTGGACCTGGCTGATCAGGTTGGGAATATCCGAGGCGGGCGTCGGATTGTTGCTGAGATAGGCCGATACGATGTTCGCCGTCAGTTCGACCGGACTCTTGCCTGACGTTTCCGACATGGCTCAACCTTTCTCTAAGGGCGCGGCACGGCGCGCCGACCGGTCAGTATCCGGCCGCGGCAATACATGCGCAGAATCTCGTATTACTTTGCGAATATGAGCGAACGACCGGGAATCTGACAAGAATGGCGCGCCCCGGCTTCAAAGCCGGGCTTGCCGCAAGTATTGGCCTCAGCTCAAGGCCGCTGCTCCAGATGCGACCGGAGCTCGTCAATTGAGGCAAACCGCATCATGCCCTCTGGCATCTGCGCCTCGATTGAGCCGTCCGAGTAGAGCGAATAGGCCATGCCGTCGACGACACCGGACTTCAGCACCGTCACCGGGGGCTGTTCCTGCGGCGCAGGCGGGTGGCCGGGCGATGGCGGAGTGGCCTGTGTCTCGCCGAACGTCGACGGCGTGCGGGCTCCCCGCCGCGGGGCGACATCGACCGACCGCGGCCGTTCCGCCTTCGGCCAGGCATCTTCGAAGCTGGGTGAGGACTCGGTGGGCGCAGTGGGATTGGGGCGAAGTTCCGGCGACAACAGATCGGGAGGCAGCGGCTCCGCGGACCGCCCTTGGGCACGCTCGCGCTCCTTCCGCGAGGTCGAGGAAAACAACAAATTGCGTCGCTTGGGCGGCGCCGAGGCTGCCTCCGGAGCGGCCCCGGCTGGCGCGGACGGCACCTCGCCAGGGGTGCCACGGGACGCGATTTCCTCGGCCCAAGGTGGTGGCGAGGCGGCCGGAGCCGCTGCTCGGGCCAGCGGCGGAGGCACGGCCTGCGGCTCGCGCTGGAACGGAATGTCCCCCGGAACGGGGCCACGCGGGAAGCCCGGGGTCTCCGGCGGCGGGAACTCGGACCGCGCACCAACCGCAACAGTGCCCAGTCGCCGGGCGATGTTCTGGAGCTCCCGGACGGCCACGGCGATCGCCAACACGATGGCGCCGGTGCACACTCCGGTGACTCCAGCCATGATCAACGTGCTGCCGACGCTGAATTCCTTATTGGGAATTCCCAGGCCGATCGCCGCCAAGCCCGCCAGGACAAGGCCCGCGCCGACGACCAACAGAGCAACCATCATCGAACTAACCCCCGGGCGGCCCGCGTAAAAATCGGCGTAACCACCAACGCCACGATACCGTCATATTGCCCACACCGCCAACCGCCAACTGTGGACAGAGTTCCCGAAAATCTCATTACCGCCGGCAGGATAGCGCTCCTGCCGAGATCGGCGCTGGTTCTCCCGGCAACGATTCCCGTAAATCTACTGTCTACGAAATACTGCTAATTTATTGCAACGCTTCCGGGAAATTACGCCACAATTACCAATTACTTGGTGATGGAACTGCGCTATATGGACGCCGGGGAATGAGGCCCTAAAAGCGCCAACTGGGCCAAAGGGACGCCGGTACCGCTAGCCATGTCATCCATAACGACGTCTGCCATCGATACGCCTGCGCGGCGCTCGGTGGAAAAGACTTGCGACGATCTCGCCATTCTCGTCCTCGGCGTGGTCGCCGTGATCGCTGGTCTCACCTTTCGCGATTACGGACTGGGCTGGGACGACTACACCCACGCCGAATACGCCGACCTCCTGCTGCGCATGTATGCTTCCGGCTTCAAGGACACCGGCGCACTGTCCTTTGCCAACCTCTACATGTACGGCGGCGGCTTCGATATGGCGGCCGCCTTGCTGCACAAGATCGTTCCGCTGGAGCTGTTTGAGACGCGCCGGCTGGTCGGCGCCATCGTCGGCGTGATCGGGCTCGCGGTCACTTGGCGCCTGGCACGTCGCGTCGGCGGTCCGCTGGCCGGACTGGCGGCGCTCCTGCTGCTGGCGCTGTGTCCGACCTTCTACGGTCATATGTTCATGAACCCGAAGGATGCGCCGTTTGCCGTGGCGATGATCATCCTGATCATGGGCCTCGTCCGCTTGGCGGAAGAATATCCGGCTCCCTCGCCACGCACGGTCCTGATCGTCGGCTTCGGCGCCGGCCTGTCGCTCGGATGCCGGGTGCTCGGCGGGCTCGCGCTGATCTATGCGGCCATCGGCTTCATCCCGCTATGGATCGATGAGTGCCGCAATCAGGGCACGGGTGAGGCGCTGCGCCGCTTCGCGCATGTGGTCTACGTGCTGCTGCCGGGGCTCGCGTTCGGCTATCTCGTGATGGGCCTGATCTGGCCCTGGTCGATCATGGAGCCCGGCCATCCGCTGGAAGCGGTGACGTACTTCTCGCACTTCTTCGAGAAGCCGTGGAAGGAGATGTTCGACGGCGCGCTGGTGTCGGTGCCGGACATGCCCTGGTCCTATTTGCCGACCCTGTTCGCGCTGCAGCTTCCCGAGGTGCTGCTGGTGCTGCTGATCGCGGCCGTCGTCATCGCCTTGATGTCGCTGTCGCGCAAGGAGGTGCCGGCGCGGCGCAAGACCATCATGCTGATGCTGACGCTGGCGGCCATGCTGCCGCTCGTCATCGCGATGGTGAAGCGGCCGGCGCTCTACAACGGCATCCGTCATTTCATCTTCGTGATCCCGCCGATGACTGTGCTGGCCGGCGTCGCATTCGCGCGTGGAGTCGACTGGCTCGGCGAAAATCGCCGCGCCTGGCAGCCGGCCGCGCTCGCCGTGTTCGCGTTCGGCCTGCTGCTGCCGCTCAGCGAAATGATCCGCCTGCACCCGTATCAGTACACGCACTTCAACCACATCGCCGGCACGGTGCGGACCGCCGACAACTACTTCATGCTGGACTATTGGGGCCTCGCGCTAAAACAGGCTTCCGATGGGCTGCGCGAGCAGTTGGCCGAGCGGCAGGAGGTCCCGCCGCAGGACCGCAAATGGAAGGTCGCGGTCTGCGGTCCGCAGAGACCGGCCCAGGTCGCGCTCGGTCCCGACTTCACGATCGGCTGGGACAGCAACGGCGCCGACTTCGCCATGACGCTCGGCGAGTTCTACTGCAAGGGTCTGGCGGCGCCCGTGCTGGTCGAGATCAAGCGCGACGATGTGGTATTCGCCCGCGTCTATGATATCCGCGGTCGCAGCATCTCCAGCCTGCTCACGATCCCGGCTCCCTGAGCGCCGACGCCGGCACAGCATGTCCATCGCGCTTAGAGGCGGTGTCGGAGCATGATCGTTCCCGATCATGCCGCAGCCGTCACACGACGGCATGACTGTCACGCCGGAGCGCGATCTTGCTGGGGTCAGCCCGCAACGCTAGGCTTCCCTCGAACAGCAGCAGCCATCAACGGAGCAGATCGACCATGTCGCCAGCAGAAGCGCGCCTGAAGGAAGTGCCATCGGATATGAGCGCTGCGGAGTGGGAGCAACGGGTCAACCTCGCCGCCTGCTACCGCCTGGTTGCCCTCTATGGCTGGGACGATCTGGTCGACACTCACATCTCCGCGCGGGTGCCCGGACCGGACCATCACTTCCTGATCAACCCCTACGGCCTGATGTTCGACGAAATCACCGCGTCGAGCCTGGTCAAGGTCGATCTCGACGGCAACCAGCTTTCCAAGAGCGAGTACAGCATCAATCCGGCCGGCTTCACTATTCATTCCGCCATCCACGAGGTGCGCGAGGATGCCGGTTGCGTGCTCCATCTGCACACGATCGACGGCACCGCGGTGTCGTCGAGCCCCGAGGGACTGCTGCCGCTGAACCAGACAGCGCAGCTCGTCACCCATGACCTCGCCTATCACGACTACGAAGGCATTGCACTTGACCATGACGAGCGCCCGCGCCTCCAGCGCGATCTCGGCAACAAGAACCACATGCTGCTGCGCAATCACGGCACGCTGACGGTCGGCCGCTCGGTCGCCTCGGCGTTCGAGCGCATGTACCATCTGGAGCGGGCCTGCTCGATGCAGGTGGCGACCCGCGCGCTCGGGGCAAGCGCCTATCCTGTGGAACAGCAGGCGATCGACAAGAACACCGAGCTCTTGTCCAACCCCGATCGCGCCGAGCTGCGCTCGACCCAGCTTGTATGGCCGCCGCTGTTGCGCAAGCTCGACCGCGTCAATCCCGGCTACCGCAGTTGAATTTTCACAATCTTCGCATAGATTAGCGGCAACACCCTCTGCACTATCGGAATCAAACGCCGCCCAATTCCGGGCGGCGTTTTTGCATTGGGCGGGTGCTGCCCTATTTGGAATCGACGAAGGCCGCGAGAATCCGCGCCCACGAGCGGATGCCCTTGTGGAAGCTCTTGAGGTCGTACTTCTCGTTCGGCGAATGGATGTTGTCGTCGTCGAGGCCGAAGCCGACCAGCACGCTGTCGAGGCCGAGCGTGCGCTTGAAGTCGGCAACGATTGGGATCGAGGCGCCGGAGCCGATCAGCAGCGCCTCCTTGCCCCATTCGTCTGTCAGCGCGCGCCGGGCGGCCGCGAGCGGCTTCATGTTCCAGTCGAGTGCGATCGCCGGTGCAACGGAGTGGTCGGTGAACTCCGCCTTGCAGTCCGCCGGCAGGCGCGCCCTGACGTAATCGCGGAACGCCTGCAGGATCTTTCCCGGGTCTTGTCCCTCGACGAGGCGGAACGAGATTTTGGCCGACGCCTCGGCCGGGATCACGGTCTTCGAGCCTTCGCCGGTATAGCCGCCGATGATGCCATTGATGTCGCAGGTCGGACGCGAGGACACCTGCTCGATCAAGAGTCTGTCCTTCTCGCCGGCCGGCACCGAGAGGCCGATCGGCTTCAGGAAACTTTCCGGCGTCAGGTTGAGCTTCTTCCACTGCGCCAGGATATCCGGCGGCAGATCCTTCACGCCGTCATAGAAACCGGGGATGGTGATGTGACCGTTCTCGTCGTGCAGGCCACCGAGGATGCGCGTCAGCACGCGAATCGGATTCTGCGCACCGCCGCCGAACACGCCGGAATGCAGGTCGCGATTGGCGGCTTTGATCTTGACCTCGTCATACACCAGTCCGCGCAACGCGGTCGTGATCGCCGGCGTGTTCGGATCCCACATGCCGGTGTCGCAGACCAGCGCGAAGTCGGCCTTCAGCTCGGCCTTGTTCGCCTCCAGGAACGGCACGAAGTTCTTCGAGCCGACCTCCTCCTCGCCCTCGATGATGACGGTGATGTCGACCGGCAACGACCCCGTCACAGTCTTCCAGGCACGGCACGCCTCGACGAAGGTCATCAACTGTCCCTTGTCGTCCTCGGCGCCGCGCGCGACGATGATCTTGCGGCCGTCAGCGTGGTCGGTGACCACAGGCTCGAACGGCGGCCGATGCCAGAGGTTCAGGGGATCGACCGGCTGCACGTCGTAATGGCCGTAGAACAGCACATGCGGGCGCCCGTCGGTGCTGCCGGTGAACTTGCCGACCACGGCCGGATGGCCCGCGGTCGATCGCACCTCGGCCTGGAAGCCGAGCGCTGCGAGATCCGCTGCGAGATGACTGGCGGCCGCCTTGCAGTCCTTGGCGAAAGCCGGGTCGGCCGAGATTGACTTGATCCTCAGAAGCGTGAACAGCCGCTCGAGGCTGTTGTCGAAATCGGCGTCGATGTGGTCGAGGACCGGCTGCAGCTTGGCGTTGGACATCGCGGACATCCTGTTGGTGAACGTAGCACCGGGTTGTAGCCCGGCGGCCGCCGCAGGCAAAGCGCCGGCCCGCATTCGTCGCGGGACCCGGCGCGGGACGCTATCGGCGCAGCAGTCCGCCGAGCGCACCGCGCACGATCGAGCGACCGATCGACCCGCCGATGGAGCCGCCGACCGACTTGCCGAGATCGGCAACCACGCCGCCGACCACCTTGTTTGTGACCGAGCGGGTGACATTGCGCGCGATCAACTGGCCGGTCGACAGCCGGCCACGCTTGACATTGGTCCCGAAGATCGCGCCGGCGATTGCGCCGATGTGACCGAGAATGCCGCCATCCTCCGTCCCTTCCGCCGGCGCCGCCGTTCCGGCAAGACGCTTCTGGATGATCTCGTAGGCGGATTCGGCGTCGATCGCGGTGTCGTATTTGCCCTTCACCGGGCTCGCATCCATGATCGCCTTGCGCTCCTCGGGCGTGATCGGTCCGATCCGTGCCGATGGCGGCCGAACCAGGATGCGCTCGACCATCGACGGCGTGCCGCCGCCCTCGAGGAACGAGACCAGCGCCTCGCCTTTGCCGAGCTCCATGATGACGCGCGCGGTGTTGAGCTTCGGATTGGGCCGGAACGTTTCCGCGGCCGCTGCAACGGCCTTCTGGTCACGTGGCGTGAAGGCGCGCAGCGCGTGCTGTACGCGGTTGCCGAGTTGCGCCAGCACCTTGTCCGGCACGTCGATCGGATTTTGCGTAACGAAGTAGACGCCGACGCCCTTGGAGCGGATCAGCCGCACCACCTGCTCGATCTTGTCCATCAGCGCCTTTGGCGCATCGTTGAATAACAGATGCGCCTCGTCGAAGAAGAACACCAGCTTCGGCTTCGGCAGGTCGCCGGCCTCAGGCAATTCCTCGAACAACTCCGAGAGCATCCAGAGCAGGAACGTGGCGTAAAGCCGCGGGCTCTGCATCAGCTTGTCGGCAACGAGAATGTTGACCATGCCGCGGCCGTCACGATCAGTTCGCATGAAATCCTTCAGCGACAGCGCCGGCTCGCCGAAGAATTTCGTGCCGCCCTGGTTCTCGAGCACCAGGAGCTCACGTTGAATGGTGCCGACCGTCGCCTTCGACACGTTGCCGTAGCTTTGTGCGGCCTTGCGCAGCGCCGCCAGCGCATCTTCCTCGTCGTCGCCCGCCTTCTTGCTGCCGTCGGGAGCGATCGCATCGAGCAGGGCGCGCAGATCCTTCATGTCGATCAGCGCCAGGCCGTTCTCGTCGGCGACACGGAAGGCAACGTTGAGCACGCCTTCCTGCACGTCGTTGAGATCGAGCATCCGCGAGAGCAGCAGCGGCCCCATCTCGGTGACGGTGGCGCGCACCGGGTGGCCCTGCTCGCCGAACACGTCCCAGAAAACCGTCGAGAATTGATCCGGCTGGAAGGTCAGCCCCATTTCCTTGGCGCGCTTGGCAATAAAATCTTTGGCTTCACCGACTTCGGAGATGCCGGAAAGATCGCCTTTGATATCGGCCGCGAAGACCGGGACACCAGCACGCGCAAACCCTTCTGCCATGACTTGCAGCGAGACCGTCTTGCCCGTTCCCGTCGCGCCGGTCACAAGACCGTGCCGGTTGGCCAGTGCGAGCGTCAGCCACGCTGTCTCGTCACCCTTGCCGATAAAGATCTTCTCGTCGGTATCGGCCAGCTTGTTGTCGGAAGTTGCCATCGCTTCGTCTCTTCGCGCAGATTAGATCGGCTTCAGTTACCGAACCACAACAATCATATTGCATCTTGCCGGTCGAATGAAACTGCCAGCGCACGCTGACTCTATTGTCGCCCCGGAGGTTCCTCATACTTTCTTCCCTGTCGCGTGAAGAAAAGGATTGCGCATTGCGACAAGATGGCGTGAATCCGGCGCTCACTCTTGCATCGGTGCAACACTCGCAATGCGATCGAAAAAGAAAGCGGACTGAAATGCGCGGATCGCTTGTATTTCGTGGCACAGGCGCTCAAGATGAATTGTTAAGAAGTATCCGGCAAGAACCGGATGAGGCGGGGCAAGATGGACGAACTGGTTGGACGGCTGGCCGCGAAGGCCGGCATTGATGGCGTTGTCGCTGAGAAAACCATCGGCATCGTCCTTGGTTTCCTCCGTAACGAGGGACCTTCCGACAAAGTCCAGGCTCTCATCGACCAAATCCCCGGCGCCGAAGCGGCAATCGCCGCATCCAGCAACAGCGGTGGTCTATCGCGGTTGATGGGTGGCGGACTGATGGCTGTCGGCACCCGACTGATGGCGCTCGGCTTGAGCATGAGCGAAATTCAAAATGTCGCGCGTGAACTTTTCGTGTTCGGCCGCGACAAAATCGGAGCCGATCAAATGGGCGAGATCATCTCGGGGACGCCGGGCCTCAGCCAGTTTGCCTGAAGCACCTCTCACGCCTTGCCGATACGCTCCCTTCTACCTGCATACGAGTATCATGACATACCCCCTCTCCGAGATCGAAGGCCTGTCCCCCTATTGCGCAGCAAAACTGAAATCACAGGGTATCCGCACGACCGAAGCGCTGCTTGAAGCCGCCCGCACCGTCAAGGGACGCAAGGCGCTCGCGGCCAAGACCGGAATCAGCGAGCAGCAATTGCTCGAATGGGCCAACATCTCTGACTACATGCGGATTCCCGGTATGGGCAGGGCGAAGGTTGGCCTGATGCGCGCCGCCGGCGTCACCACCGTGCGCGAGCTCGCGCACCGCAATCCGTCGCGGCTGGCGCAGAGCATGAAGGACGCCAATCTCAAGCGGAAGCTCGTTCGCGTCATGCCGTCCGAGAAGTCGGTCGAGTTGCTCATCGAGCAGGCACGCAAGCTGCCTCCCAAGATCACCTACTAGCCCCGCCTGAAGGCTACGGGTCGCCACCGGGCGCCGGCCATGCCTTGACTTGCCGGCGCTGTCAGCGCAAAGCGACCGCATGATGGCGACCAAGCCCATAGCGTCAGCCGCGGCCGGCCCGACCGGACGCGCGCTGCTGCCGGCGTTGCTGTCCAAGCCCTATCCAGCCGTGATGGGCATATTGAACGTGACGCCGGATTCATTCTCGGATGGCGGCCGGTTCATTACACCCGAGCACGCGCTGGCGCAGGCCCGCAAGCTGATCGCTGACGGCGCCGACATCATCGATATCGGCGCGGAGTCGACCCGCCCGTACGGTTCTCAGCCGGTCTCGGCGGACGACGAGTTGAAGCGGCTGAAGCCGGCGCTGCCCGACGTCGTCGCGCTCGGCGTACCGGTCTCGATCGACAGCCTGAAGTCGGAGGTCGTCGCCTGGGCGCTCGACCAGGGCGCCGCGATCGCCAATGACGTCTGGGGCCTGCAGCGCGATAGCGGCATGGCCCCTCTCGTCGCTGCCCGCGGCGTGCCCGTGATCATCATGCACAACCGCGAGCGCGCCGATCCGGCCATCGACATCATGCGGGACATCGCCGCATTCTTTACCCGCTCGCTCGACATTGCGGCCAGGGCCGGCATATCGTCCGACCAGATCGTGCTCGATCCCGGCATCGGCTTCGGCAAGACCCAGGAGCAGAGCATGATGGTGCTGGCGCGACTCTCCGAGCTCGACACGTTCCACCTGCCGGTGCTGGTCGGCGCATCGCGCAAGCGCTTCATCAGCACGATTGTGCCGTCGGAGCCGCAAGAGCGGGTCGGCGGTTCGATCGCGGCGCATCTGATCGCCGCGCAGAACGGCGCCCGCATCATCCGCGCGCATGATGTCGCGGAGACCGTTCAGGCGCTGCGGGTGGCCGCGGCAATCGAGGGACAGCAATGACCGATACGATCTTCATCACCGGGATCGTCATCCATGCCCGTCATGGCGTGATGGAACATGAGACCGAGGTCGGGCAGCGTTTCGTCATCGACCTCGAACTCTATACCGACCTCTCGGAGTCCTCGCGCACCGACCGCCTGTCCGACACCGTGTCTTATTCCAACGTGGTGGCGACCGCGACGTCGGCATTCAAGACCACCAACTACAAGCTCCTGGAGCGCGCCGCCGGTGCGGTGGCCGACGACATCCTCAGCGCATTTCCGCGCATCAGGGCCGTCAAGGTGACGGTGCACAAGCCGCACGCTCCGATTGCCGCGATCTTCGACGACGTCGGCGTGGTGCTGACGCGCTCACGGCATCCGCCGGCTCATGGCTAGCGTCCTGATCGCGCTCGGCGGCAATGTCGGCGACGTCCGCGCGACGTTCCGCAAAGCCATCGCCAATATCTGCGGCATGGCGCAGGCAGCCCTGCTGGCGCGCTCGTCGGATTATTCGACGCCACCCTGGGGGGAGGAGCAGCAGCAGAGCTTCATCAACGCCTGCATCGAGATCGAGACGAGCCTCGACCCGCATGCGCTGCTGTTCACGCTGCACAAGATCGAGACCAGGTTCGGCCGCGATCGCGCCAACGAACGGCGCTGGGGGCCGCGCACCCTCGACCTCGACATGATCGCCTATGACGACATCAAGCTGGACAAGCCGGAATTGACCCTGCCGCACCCGCGCCTGTTCGAGCGCGCCTTCGTGCTGGTGCCGCTGGCCGAAATCGCTCCCGATCGCCTGATCGCCGGCCGCCGTGTCGGCGAGGCGCTGGCCCAGGTTTCCACCGACGGTATTTTCCGCCTGCCGGACCTCGAATAGGGTTCAACAGCCCCAAAACAACTGTTTGGCTTGGCCGCCCGCCCGTGGCAATTTCCGGCCAAATCAGGAGGCCCCGCGCGGGGCCGGCGAAGGACATTTTGGGCGGATGACGACCACGACTGACGATTTGCGGCTGGCAGCGGATTTTCCACCGGCGACGTATGAGGACTGGCGGAAGCTGGTCGACGGCGTGCTGAAGGGCGCGCCGTTCGAGAAGCTGGTCGGCAAGACCTATGACGGCCTGAAGATCGATCCGATCTATCGCCGCGCCACCAACACCGGCCCGATCGCTGGCCGTGCCGCCGCGGCCCCCTGGCGGATCCTGCAACGGGTCGACCATCCCGATGCCGCACAGGCCAATGCGCAGGCGCTGCACGATCTCGAGAACGGTGCGACCGGCCTCGAATTCGAATTTGCAGGTGGTCCCGGCGCGCGCGGCTTCGGCCTCGCCGACGCCAGCAAGCAGACACTGGCCAAAGTTTGCGACGGCATCCATCTGGATGCCGGCATCATGATCGCGCTGAACCCGGTGATTGGGCGCGAGAACGCCGGCGAGACGTTTGCCGACGTCGTGGAAGCCCGCAAGATCGATCCGGCCAAGCTCGACCTTCACTTCAACTATCAGGCGGTCAGCACGGTCGCGGTGCGGGGCGCCGCGGCTGCCGCCTGGGCAGATTACGAGAAGCCGTTCGGCAAGGTCGTCGGCGGGCTGATCAAGCGCGGCTTCAAGGGACCGTTCGTGCTTGCCGATGGCCGTCCGGTTCACGACGCCGGCGGCTCCGACGTGCAGGAGCTCGCCTTCACGCTGGCGGTGGCGCTCGCCTATCTGCGCATGCTGGAAGCCGCCGGCATCGACCTCGATGCGGCGCGCGCCGCGATCTCGTTCCGCCTCTGCGCCGACGCCGATCAGTTCCTGACGCTGGCGAAATTCCGCGCGCTGCGGCGGCTGTGGGCGCGGGTCGAGCAGGCGTGTGGGCTTGCACCGAAGCCGATTTTCGTCAACGCGCAGACCGCCTGGCGGATGCTGACCAAGCGCGACGCCAATGTGAACATGCTGCGCGCGACCATGGCGACGTTTGCAGCCGGCCTCGGCGGCGCAAATGCGGTCACCGTGCTGCCGCATACATTGGCGCTTGGTTTGCCCGACGAATTCGCCCGGCGCGTCGCGCGCAACACCCAGCTTGTCCTGCTCGAGGAATCCAACCTCGCGAAAGTCTCGGATCCCGCAGCCGGTTCCGGCGGCATCGAAACACTGACGTCGCAGCTTTGTGAAACGGCGTGGGCACTGTTCCAGGAGATCGAGAAAGCGGGCGGCATCTTCCCTGCCCTCCAGCAAGGCCTGATCCAGGACAGGGTCGCCGCGACCCGCGTGGCGCGCGAAGCCAACGTCGCGAAGCGCCGCGACGTGCTGACCGGCGCCAGCGAGTTCCCGAACCTGCACGAGGCCGAGATCGCAGTGCTGGACGTGAAACCTGCGGCGCCGATGGTTTCGGCCGATGCGACGATCAAGTTCGACGCGCTGGCGCCGATGCGCCTTGCCGAACCGTTCGAAGCGCTACGCGACAGGTCGGACGCGGCGCTGAAGGCTAACGGTACGCGGCCGAGGATTTTCCTGGCTAATCTCGGCACAGCCGCTGATTTCACCGCGCGCGCCAGTTTTGCCAGGAGCTTCTTCGAAACCGGCGGCATCGAGGCCATCGACAGCGAGGGCTTTGCCGACGCGGCGGCGCTGGCTAAGGCCTTCAAGGCCTCTGGCGTGGCCATGGCCTGTGTCTGCTCCTCGGACAAGGTCTACGCCGACCGCGCTGCCGACGCCGCCAGGGCCCTTCACGGCGCCGGAGCGAAGCATATCTATTTGGCTGGGCGGCCCGGCAACCAGGAAGCGGCGTTGCGGGCGGCCGGCATTGGTGAGTTCGTCTTCGCCGGCGGTGACGCGTTGGCGACATTGCGCGACGCTTATCGGCGGATGGAGCAAGCATGACGGCTGAGACACCGGCGAAAACCGTTCTGACTGGCGGCTGCCAATGCGGCGCCGTCCGCTTTGCCGTATCGGCGGCACCAACCCGGATCAGTATCTGCCACTGCCGGATGTGCCAAAAAGCCTCCGGCGCGCCGTTTGCGTCCTTCGCCGACATCGACAAGCAGGACTTCGCCTGGACCCGCGGTAAGCCTGCCGCATTCAAGTCGTCGTCAATCGCCGAGCGCGACTTCTGCGCGGCGTGCGGCACACCCTTGAGCTTCCGCCGCATCGACGGGCCGCGGATCGAGATCATGACCGGCGCCTTCGACCGGCCTGACCGGGTGGTGCCGACGCAGCAATTTGGAACCGAGTCCCGGCTCGGCTGGGTGGTCGGTATCGCCAATCTGCCGAGCCACACGACGATGGAGAATTACGGACCGGAGAAGATGGCGACCATCGTCAGCCACCAGCATCCGGACCATGATTGAGGGACGTCGCAAGATCGTCCGAGTGATATGATGGACAACATGAGCCGCATACCAAACTTCGCCGATATCGCTTTTGAGAAGGTCGGCAGCGCAGTGCCCGCAGCGAATGCCGAGCCGTGGCTGACGCCCGAGGGCATCCCGGTCAAATCGGTCTACAGCGAGGCCGATCTCGACGGCATCGACTTCCTCGAGACCTGGCCCGGGATCGCGCCCTATCTGCGCGGCCCCTACCCGACCATGTATGTCAACCAGCCCTGGACCATCCGGCAATATGCCGGCTTCTCCACGGCGGAGGATTCCAACGCCTTCTACCGCCGCAACCTCGCGGCCGGACAGAAGGGCCTGTCGGTGGCGTTCGATCTCGCCACCCACCGCGGCTACGACTCTGATCATCCGCGGGTCTCCGGCGACGTCGGCATGGCCGGTGTTGCGATCGATTCCATCTACGACATGCGCACGCTGTTCGCTGGCATCCCGCTCGACCAGATGAGCGTGTCGATGACCATGAACGGCGCCGTGCTGCCGATCCTCGCGCTGTTCGTGATCGCCGCCGAGGAACAGGGCGTGCCGCCGGAGAAGCTGTCGGGCACCATTCAGAACGACATTCTGAAAGAGTTCATGGTGCGCAACACCTATATCTATCCGCCTCTGCCTTCGATGCGGATCATCTCCGACATCTTCGCCTATACCTCGCAGCGGATGCCGAAGTTCAACTCGATCTCGATTTCCGGCTACCACATGCAGGAGGCCGGCGCGACGCAGGACCTCGAACTCGCTTACACGCTCGCCGACGGCGTCGAATATCTGCGGGCGGGTCTCGCCGCAGGCCTCGACGTCGACCGCTTCGCGCCGCGGCTGTCGTTCTTCTGGGCGATCGGCATGAACTTCTTCATGGAAGTCGCCAAGATGCGCGCCGCGCGGCTGTTGTGGGCCAAGCTGCTCAAGCCGTTCAACCCTAGGGATCCGCGCTCGCTGTCGCTGCGCACGCACTGCCAGACTTCAGGCTGGTCCCTGACCGCGCAGGACGTCTTCAACAACGTGATGCGCACCACGATCGAGGCAATGGCGGCGACCCAAGGCCACACCCAGTCGCTGCACACCAACGCGCTCGACGAAGCGCTGGCGCTGCCGACCGATTTCTCGGCGCGCATCGCCCGCAACACGCAGTTGTTCCTGCAACAGGAGAGCGGCACCAACCGCATCATCGATCCCTGGGGCGGCTCCTACTATGTCGAGCGGCTGACCCGCGATCTCGCCGCGAAGGCCTGGGGCCATATCCAGGAAGTCGAAGCGCTGGGCGGCATGGCGAAGGCGATCGAGGCCGGCGTGCCGAAGCTCCGCATCGAGGAGGCCTCTGCCAAGACCCAGGCGCGGATCGATGCCGGGCGTCAGGCGGTGATCGGCGTCAACAAGTACAAGCCGGAGAACGAGAAATCGATCGACGTGCTGAAGGTGGAGAATTCCACCGTGCGGCGGCTGCAGATCGACAAGCTCGCTCGGCTCAAGAAGGAGCGCAACCAGAAGGACGTCGACGCGGCGCTTTCGGCGCTCACCCGCGCGGCTGGCGAAGGCAACGGCAACCTGCTGGCGCTGGCGATCGATGCGGCACGGGCGAAGGCGACCGTCGGCGAGATTTCGGACGCGATGGAGAAGGTGTTCGGCCGGCACCGCGCCGAGATCAAGTCGATCACCGGCGTCTACAAGCGAGAGGCAGCGACCATGTCCAACAAGGTCGAGAAGGTTCAGACGCTGATCGACGCCTTTGAGGAAGCCGAGGGCCGCCGCCCGCGTATCCTGGTGGCGAAGATCGGGCAGGACGGCCATGACCGCGGCCAGAAGGTGATCGCATCGGCCTTCGCCGATGTCGGCTTCGACGTCGATATCGGACCGCTGTTTGCAACCGCCGACGAAGCCGCCCGCCAGGCGGTCGAGAACGACGTGCACATTCTCGGCGTCTCGTCGCTTGCGGCCGCGCACCTCACGGCGGTGCCGGAGCTGAAGGCCGCGCTGAAGAAGCACGGTCGCGACGACATCATGATCATCGTCGGCGGCGTGGTGCCGCCGCAGGATTACGATGCGCTGTACAAGGCCGGCGCCGAGGCGATCTACCCGCCCGGCACAATGATCTCGGATGCCGCCGAGGAGCTGATCCGCAAGCTCAACGCCCGGCTCGGTCACAGCGAGGCGGCAGAGTAGCTCTGCTGCCGCCCTCTCTCCCCTCCGAATGGAGTCTCCATGCGCGCCGCTCGCATCACGACGCCTGTCCGCATCCTGTGTCTTGCCGGCGTGCTTGCCTGCCTCAGCCTTGCCGTGCGCGCCGATGATCCCAAGCCGGATGCGTCGGTCAAGAATACAAGCATTGAGGCCAGCGTCTATCTCGACGACAGGATCAAGGCAGATGCGGCGCTGGCCGCCGATTGCCTGGCTGAAGGCCGGAAATGGATCGACAAAAATGCGGCGGAGGCGGCTGCCGCCCGCAAGGAGGAGCCGGAGTTCTTCAAGGACCGCGGCGGCTGGTCGTTCGAGCGGAAATATTCCGTGCGCTCCGTGGTCGATAATCGCTACATCAGCGTGGTGCGCGACGACTATATGGACACGCACGGCGCGCATCCGAACTCCGACGTCAACACCATCCTGTGGGACTCCGCCGAGAAGAAGCGCATCAGCATCCGTCCCTTCTTCACCGAGACGTCAGACAATGGCCCGACTCTGACGGCAATGCGGAAGGCCATCGTCAGCGCGTTGAACGCGGAGAAGAAGAAGCGCGGCGCGAGCGAGACAGCAACGGCCGAGTGGTACAAGGAGCTCAAGCCGACGCTGCTGAAGATCGGCGCCGTGACGCTGGCGCCGTCGACGGATGCCGGCAAGAGCTCGGGCCTCACCTTCCATTATCCACCCTATGCCGTCGGCCCCTATGCCGAAGGCCAATATGCCGTCTTCGTGCCGTGGGAGACGCTGAAGCCCTATCTCACGCCGGAAGGTACAAGGATTTTTGCGGGCGCGCGGCCGAAGGGAGATGAGGAAGAGCAATAGGCGTCCTCGGCAAGTCTCGCCGGCGCCGGCGCGCGTTCCCTCGCCTGCAATGGCCAACCGTTATAAACTAAACGAGATGACCCTACTCCGAATCGAGCGGCGGACTCCGCTTCACCTCGCCCCGCGTGCGGGGAGAGGTCGGAACGTATCGTTAGATGCGTTCCGGGTGAGGGGGAGTCTCCACAAACGCAGCTATCGCCGAGTATGCGGAGACGGCCCCTCACCCCAACCCTCTTCCCCTAAGAACTGGGAGAGGGAGCGCAGCGCCGCAGCGGCCACTATTCGACCTCATCTCTTCAGGCTCTCAGGACCATGACCGCATCGAAGCCTGCCTCTCCCGACATCCACGCCCTCGCCGGCGACCTTCGCGCCGGCCAGCGCGCGGCGCTGGCGCGAGCGATCACGCTGGTGGAGAGCCGCCGCAGCGATCACCAGGCCGCCGCGCGCGACCTGGTGCAGGCCCTGCTGCCCGACACCGGCAAGGCGGCGCGGGTTGGCATCACCGGCTCGCCCGGCGTCGGCAAGTCCACCACCATCGATGCCCTCGGCATGTTCCTGATCGAGCATGGTCACAAGGTCGCGGTGCTGGCGGTCGATCCTTCCTCGGCGCGCACCGGCGGCTCGATCCTCGGCGACAAGACCCGGATGGCCCGGCTTGCGGCCTCCGACCAGGCGTTTATCCGGCCCTCGCCTGCCTCGGGCACGCTCGGCGGCGTCGCGGCGAAAACCCGCGAGGCGATGCTGTTGTGCGAGGCCGCCGGCTTCGACGTGGTGCTGGTCGAAACCGTCGGCATCGGCCAGTCCGAGACCGCAGTCTGCGACATGACCGACTTCTTCCTGGCGCTGATGCTGCCGGGCGCTGGCGACGAATTGCAGGGCATCAAGAAGGGCCTCGTCGAGCTCGCCGACATGATCGCGATCAACAAGGCCGACGGCGATAACATCAAGCGCGCCAACCTCGCTGCGGCTGAATATCGCAGCGCGCTACACATCCTCGCGCCCCGCTCCGAGCATTGGCATCCGCCGGTTGAAACCTATTCGGCGCTGTCGGGCACCGGCCTCGACAAATTGTGGAGGAAGATCCTGGAGCATCGCACCGCGATGACGGCCTCCGGCGAGTTCGCCAGCCGGCGCCGCGAACAGCAGGTGAAGTGGATGTGGTCGATCTTCGAGACCCGGATGATGGCGCGGCTGCGCGCCGACGCCGCGATCCGCGCAAAGGTCAAGAAGACAGAGGGCGACGTCGCCGACGGCCGCATCGCTCCCGCAGTCGCGGCCGAACGGATCGCCGAGATGCTGAGGTGAAGGAGGGCTTGCGCATCCTTATCACCGGCTTCGGACCGTTTCCGGGTGCGCCGTTCAACCCGACCATGGCACTGGTGAAGCGGCTAACCGAGCTGCGCCGCCCCGCCTTCGACGACATCGCGCGGACGAGCCACATCTTCGATGTGACCTATGCGACGGTCGATCGCGAATTGCCGGAGTTGCTCGCAACCCATCGCCCGCAGGCGCTGTTGATGTTCGGGCTTGCCGGCCGCACCGGCTATCTGCGGATCGAAACCCGCGTCCGCAACGCGGTGACCACGCGCTTTCCCGATGCCGGCCGCCAACACGCGCGCAAGGGATCGATCGCCGACGGCGCCGATGCGCGCATGTTCGGGCCGCATTCCGAGAACCTGCTACGCGCCGCGCGCGCGACCGGCATCGATGCGCGCCTGTCACGCGATGCCGGCAGCTACCTCTGCAACTATCTGAGCTGGCGCGCAATCGAGGCCGTAGATCGCGACAATGGCGTCCGCCTCGCGCAATTCGTCCACGTTCCGCCGCTCGCCCATGACGGAACGGCCGCGCGCGACATCTCGACCATCACGCTCGAACAGCTCGTCGATGCCGGCGAGGCCCTGCTGATGGAGCTGGTGAAACTGACTCGGCAGGCCACCCTCACCGGCACGCATTGATCGCTGCACCGGAGGTTAACCCTACCGCCAACAATCGGCCCGCTGCGGCGGCGTGTTCACCATGCGTCTGCGCATTTCGCGTTACCTATCGGACGCGAACATCACCGCTCGCGAACTCTTGCGAGGGCCACGCAGCATGGACGTCAACCGCCGTCATCTGATCGGAGCATCTGCCTTCGGCGCCGCCGGCGCGCTTGCGATGTCGCCGGATGCCGCGCGCGCGGCGCCAGCGATTGGCTCGCTCGGCCGCGATGTCACGCAATATGGCGTTCGCCCCGGCAGTCCCGACGATCAAACCCGAAGCCTGCAGCGCGCCATCGATGAGGCCGCACGCGCCCTGGTGCCACTGGCGTTCCCTCCCGGCGTCTACCGCACCGGCCTCTTGCGACTTGCGCCCGGCAGCCAGTTGATCGGCGTGCGCGGCGCGAGCCGGCTCGCCTTCACTGGCGGCGCGTCGATGCTCTCCGGTGAAGGCGCCGACGGTGCCGGTCTCACCGGTCTGGTCCTCGACGGCGGCAACATCCCGCTGCCGACCCGGCGCGGCCTGGTGCATTGCCTGGCCGGCCGCGACATCCGCATCAGGGATTGCGAATTCAAAGGCAGCGGCGGCAATGGCATCTGGTTCGAGCAGGTATCGGGCGACGTCAGCAACAACGTCTTCACCGACATCGCGACCACCGCGCTGGTCTCGTTCGATGCGCTGGGCCTGTTCGTCGCGCGCAACACGATCAAGGGCGCCAACGACAACGGCATCGAGATCCTGCGCACCGCGATCGGCGACGACGGCACCATCGTCACCGACAATCGCATCGAGGACATCAAGGCCGGCCCCGGCGGCTCGGGCCAGTACGGCAACGCCATCAACGCCTTCCGCGCCGGCAACGTGATCGTGCGCGGCAATCGCATCAAGAATTGCGACTATTCGGCGGTGCGCGGCAATTCGGCCTCCAACATCCATATCACCGACAACAGCGTCAGCGATGTCCGCGAGGTCGCGCTCTACTCGGAATTCTCCTTCGAGGCCGCCGTCATCGCCAACAACACGGTCGACGGCGCCGCGGTCGGCGTCTCCGTGTGCAACTTCAACGAAGGCGGCCGCATCGCAGTGGTCCAGGGCAACATCATCCGGAATCTGGTCCCGAAACGTCCGATCGGCACCGCGCCCGACGATGATGCAGGCATCGGCATTTATGTCGAGGCCGATACCTCCGTCACCGGCAACGTGGTCGAGAACGCCCCCTCGTTCGGGATCATCGCCGGCTGGGGCAAGTATCTGCGCGACGTCGCGATCACCGGCAACGTCATCCGCAACGCCTTCGTCGGCGTCGGCGTCTCCGTCGTGCCCGGCGCAGGCACCGCGCTGATCAACAACAACATGATCTCGGAAACGCCGCGTGGCGCGGTGGTCGGCCTCGATCACGCCCGCGCCGTGACGACGGACCTGTCAGCCGGCGGGGCCCAGCAATATGCGCAACTGATGGTCGGCTCCAACGCCGTGCGGCGCTAGGCGCTAGAACGAATTGCGCAGCAACGGGTAGCGTGCCTGGATCGCGTTGAGATCGAGCACCGGCGGCGCCGGCATTTCGAGCGGCGGCGCGTCGGTCACGGCGGGCGCCTCCTCCATCACCTCGGCGGCCGTCTCGAGCGCAGCCGTCATGGCTGTCATCGTGGAGTCCGCGAAGGTCAAGACCTCCGGCTCGCGTTCCGCCGGCAGGGTGAGGCGCGGCGGCAATTTCGAGCGCCCGCGGCCGAGCCACGACAGATCGATCGGCGAGTTGTCGAGCGAGGCTTCGCGCGACAGGAGCTCGCGCCAGATGTCGACGGCCGCTCTGGCTTCCCTGATATTTTCGAGAAAACTCTCCTCGGTGTGGTAGCGGCGCCAGCGCCCGGTCTCGAACAGCTCGGTAAGGTGTTCCAGCCGTTGCTCGGCAAGGTTGCACCAGCGCGCAACGATCTCGTGACCTCTGGCCACGTCGGTCCGATGTGTCATTCAATTTGCCCGTAAGCAGAGAAAACGGACGCAGACGCAACCGAACCGAATCAACTGGACGTGACAGAGATATTCTGTGGAAAAGGTAAATAAAGTCTAACTAAATTCTTAATTGGAGAACGCCGACGAGGGAAGTCCGCTCCACTACGGAGTTTCTCGCCCTGCCCTTGGTCGAGTCATGAGATCGCATGATGACGATAAGCGGCGCCTCTCGGATGCGTTGGGCTTCCGAGGAGAGTGCGGCTGGCCGATCCACAGCGATCGTCGCTCGCCGCGATGTCTCATCATTGATGGCGGTAGAATCGCCATCTGCATCCGACCAGTCATCGCACGGCGCAAACCCCAGAAATGGAAGACCCGTCCGGGGGGACAACCGGACGGGTCAAAGCCATATGGGCGCTTGGGGTGGATGGGCGCTCGCGCCTGATATAGCCGGGGAGGGATAACCGCTCCCACAGAGATAAGTCGTGACAGGAACGTCGACGTTCAAACCCCGGGCGATCTTTTTTACTTTTTGGTCCCGGGGTTCCGCTGCATCAGCCGGCGCGTACAGCGCCAAAATCCTGCGAAGCAGCTTGATTTTGCACCGTTTGCAGCGGATTTGTCGGATGCCATCGATGGCGTTGCGACATTCGGCGCGCGGACTCACGGAAGTGTTATTGAAAGCCGCAAGACCGTCGGCGGCTGCGACGGAATCGCACAGACTTCCCTGCCCGTGGTTGGGGATTGACGTGCGGCCCACTACAAGACTGACAACTACGGCGCTTCGGCCGCGTAGCTGACGATCTTCTCCTTCTGCAGCCTGGTAATCAGCGCCGCGACGTCGCCCTGCGACATCGCACGGTTGCCGAACTGCAGGCGAAATAGCCCACCCTTGGCGCCGTCGACGATCGAGGCCTGATAGCTGTCAAGCAACGCGCTGATGTCTGCGACCCTGGCATCCGGCGTGAAGCGCACCAGCACACGCGACGAGGCGGCTACCGGGGCAGCGGACAGATCCCGGGTCAAGGGCGCGCTGCGCTCGGCCATCTGCGGTGGCGCTGGCGCCGGGTTGGAGAGGTCACGGGTCACCTGCGCGCCACGCTCGGTCTCGTCGAGTGACGCTGTCTGAAATGACGTCGGCTGACTCCGCATCAGCACCGTGCCGATCACACCTGCCTGCAACAGCACCAGGATCGCACCGAGGGCGGACGACCAAGCCAGCGTCCGCGGCGACAATTTCGCGAAGAACTCGGAGATGCCGGTCGACATGCGCGACACCATCGACGGCTGCCGCTTCGGCTCGGCATCGATCGCCGCAAACAGGTTCTGCATGGCGCGCATCGAAGGCGCACCGAGGCTCTCATTCAGGCGAATGGTCTCGGCATATTCCTCGCGGACCAAGGCATATTGCCTGGCCAGTTCCGGATCGCGGGCGAGCGCCTCCTCGACACGGCGCGCGTCGCGCGCGTTCAGCGTGCCGGCCGCGTGCCAGGGCAGCAGCAACTCGATATCGCCCGGCTCCTGATCCAGCACCTTTCTGTTCGCTGCCATCATGGCCAACCTCGCTCGATGCCGGCTACCTTCAGCAACTCGGCAAGTTTCTTGCGTGCGTAGAACAAACGCGTCTTCACCGTGTTCTGCGGAATGCCGACGATTTCAGCGACGTCTTCCACGGATTTCTCGTGATAATAGACAAGATCGACGATCTCCCGGTGCTCCGCTGAAAGTGCCGCCAAGCACTTGCGCAACGCTTCACCGGTATCCTTCTTCTGCACCACCGTTTCCGGATCGTCGGACGTATCCTCGATCGCGTTCGCGGCCTCATCGTCCAGTTCGGCGTCTTTCCTGCGCCGCAGCGCGGACAACGCCTTGAACCGGGTAATCGCCAGGAGCCAGGTTGAAACGGCGGATCGACCCTCGAACTTGCCGGCCTGACGCCACACGTCCAAGAACACCTCACCGATGAGGTCTTCCGCCACCTGTTCGTCCCGCACGAGCCGAAGCCCGAAACGATACACCCTCACATGGTGCCGTCCGTACAGCACCTGCATGGCGAGCCGGTCGCCTTGAGCGATCCTGGCGATCAGAAGCTCGTCTGAAGCCGCCTGTGTCGCGCTCAATGGCCGTCTCGCAAAATTGGTCTGAGGGGGGTGGCCCGCGGTTCGACGCGCAAGCCAAGATTCTTCACATTACGGCAATGCTCGAATTGCATGTGTGATCTACACCACTGACGATCTTCCAATTGCAAAAAAATCATCGGAAATGGTCGCGGTCTCAAAGACGGTATCATAATAATGGCCCCGACTTCCGGTGCCATCATACCAAGGCCATGCCAGCAGGCCAGCCTCATGCCGGCGTGCGCTGCCCGGCCAGCAAGCGGATTTCCCATGCGAAAACAAGGGCGAGACCGCATTCCAGTCCGGGCGGATTCGGTTCCAAAAGATACCAAACCTAAAGGCTTTCCAACGTAGATTCTTGCCGGATTTCATCAATGGCGAGACCATGGCCGGCGCTGCGTCGTCATTTCTCGGCCCGATCGCGGGCGCACTGGACGGCGACCGTCCCAAACTGACAGCCGAGCGTCTCGCGCTCCGGGCTAGGCAGCGACGCCAAATCCAGGCGATGATCGCCGGCTGCTATTTGCTCGATGCCGTCGTCCTGCTGATCTACGCCCATGCCGGCACCACCAGCGTCGGAGTAGCGGCCGGCTACGCGCTGACCGGTATCGCTTTGGTGGCGATTTACGTGCTGCTTTCCGAGCGTGGCTTCCACGAGCGCTTCCGGGACCACTATCTCGTCACCCCGCAATCGGCCATCAACATGGTGAACCTGCTGGTGTTCACCTACATCGCGCCGAAAGTCGGCGTGCTCTTTCTCTGCAACCTGTTCGTCGTGTTCGGCTTTGGCGCGCTGCGCATTTCGGCGCGGCAGACCGCCATCGTCTGGACCGTCATGGTTCTGGGCCTGGCGACACTGTTCCTGGGAACCGACAAGCCGATCGGCATGCCGGCCGGCACCACGCTAGAGCGCCTTGCCACCATGCTGGTGTTCGCGCTGACCATCGGACGCTGCATGTGCCTCGGCATCTTCTCGAGCTCGATGCAGCAATCGCTGTATCAGAGCGGCCTGAAGCTCAAGGAGGCCTATCGTCGGATCGAGGAGCTCGCCGAGCTCGACGAACTCACCGGCGCGTTCAATCGCCGTAGCATTATGCGCATGCTCGACGAGGAAATCGCACGCTGTGGCCGTAATGGCAGCTCCTGTGCCGTCGCGCTCATCGATCTCGACCATTTCAAGCGGATCAACGACGTCTATGGCCATCCGATCGGTGACGAGGTGCTGCGAACCTTCGCGATCGGCATGTTCGCCAATCTGCGCAGCATCGATCGCTTTGGCCGCTACGGCGGCGAGGAATTCCTGCTGGTGCTGCCCGATCTGTCCCAGGATCAGGCCATGCGCGCGCTGCAGCGGCTGCGCACGATCATCGCCGATCTCGACTGGAGCGCATTCTCGCCGGGCATGCAGGTGACGATCTCCGCAGGCGTCACCACGCTGCGGCGGCGCGAAAGTGCCGACACGCTGCTCGCACGCGCCGACGGCGCGCTTTACACAGCCAAGGCCGAGGGACGCAACCGCATCGTAGGTGCTTGATCGTTCCCGTTCTGCAAACAGCGCCGGAGAAACCGTCGCCATCGCTCCAGGATAGAGTCATGAGTTCGAAGTCCGCGACCGCCCCCGCAAGCCTGCTCGACGAGCTGCAGGCGACACTTGCCCACGGCACGGTTGCGCGCCGTGTCGAGACGTTGCGTCGCGTGACCGACCTCTTCATCAACGGCTCGGTGGACTATTCGGACGACCAGATCGGCCTGTTCGACGACGTTTTCCAGTGCCTGCTCGAGCACATTGAAAGCTCAGCCAGAGCCCTTCTCGCTAGTCGGCTGGCCCCGATCGACACCGCGCCGCCGCGGACGATCCGCACGCTCGCCTTCGACGACTTGATCGAGGTCGCGGGCCCGGTGTTGGCGCAGTCGATGCGGCTCGACGACGACACCCTGATCGAGACGGCGCGCAGCAAGAGCCAGGCGCATCTGCTGGCGATCTCGACCAGAAAAGCGCTGAGCGGCGCCGTCACCGACGTGCTGGTGCTGCGCGGCAATGACGAGGTGATCCAGAGCACGGTGAACAATCCCGGCGCGGAATTCACCGAGCGTGGCTTTACCCGCCTGGTCAGCCGGGCCGAGGGCGACGACAATTTGTCGACCTGCGTCGGCCTACGCCCGAGCATTCCGCGGCACCTTTATCTCAGGCTGGTCGCGAAGGCATCCGACACTGTGCGGCAGCGGCTGGAGGCCGCCAATCCGGAGCAGGCCCAGGAGATCCCGATTGCGGTGAAGGAGGCGACGCGGCGCGCGCGCTCGGCCCCCGGTGCCGTCACCCGCGACACCGCCATCGCACATGCCCTGGTCAAATCGCTCTACGAGGACGGCCGGCTCGACGAATTCCAGCTCGCGGCATTCGCCGAGGCCGGCAAGTTCGACGAGACCAACGCCTCGCTTGCCGCGCTCGCCAACGTCACGGTCGGCGTCGCCGAGAACATGATGATCGAAAGCCGCGCCGAGGGCGTGATGATCCTCGCCAAAGTATCGGGTCTGTCGTGGTCGACGGTGCGCGCCATCTTCAATCTGCGCGACGACATCTCGGGCGGCGAACCGACCGACCTCCAGGCATGCAAGGACACCTACGAGCGGCTGCGGCCCTCGACCGCGCAGCAGGTGCTCCGTTTCCATCGCATGCAGCAGTCCGCGCCGGCGGCCTGATTACTGATGTGCCGTAGATGGGGTAACGGGCCCCGGTCCCCCATCTACGATTTTTCAGTATCGCAGCACCCGCCGTCCCGCGAGTGCGCCAACGGTGGCGACGATCGCGGTTGCGAGCGTGTACCAGGTCGCGACGAACAGCGGCGAGTCATCGGTGCAGTGCGAGGCATAGATCGTCGCCGCCAATCCTGCCGACAGCATGCCGGCGACCGCGCCGGCCACCGCTGGCCGCGACGGCGCACCTTGCCTCAACCCATATAGCGCGCCCGCGAGCAGCGGCAGCGACATCGCGGGGATCGCGGACATACAGGCCGTCGAGTTCTTGCCGATCAGCCGCGTCATCATCGGCGCGCGTTGCGGCATCATCATCTCGCCGCTGATGGCGGCAACGAGAATGCCGGCAGGGACCAACAGCCACCAGCCGAAGCCGCGCAGCGAGGCTTCGGGCCGGGTCAGGTGCAGGCTGACCGCGATCGCGGAAGCTGCAAGCGCCAGGGTGACTGCGAACTTCAGGTCGAAGAATGGATTGTGCATCGCCGTCATCACGTCGGGGCGGACGCCAAGCTCGGCAAAGAAGATCAGGAGCGAGACTGGCGCCGCGGCGAGCAGCGCCAGCATCAGCGCAAGGCCGATCGGCCGCGGGCGGTAGGCATTGTCGGCCGCCAGGGTTCGAATGAGTTGATCGGTGTCCATGCTCATCGGTCCCGTAGTTTCGCAGTGAGGCTCGCCAGCCCGCGATGTAGCGCAACCCGCACCGCGCCCTCGCTCATCGAGAACTTTGCCGCTGTATCCTTGATCGAGACGCTGTCGACCGCGATCGATTGCAGCACATCGCGCTGCCGCGCGGGCAAGGTCTGCAACTGGGCCGCCACTTCGCTCGCCGACGCGGTCGGCTCGGGTGTCTCTCCCGGCAAGGTCTCGGCAAAGTCGTCGATGTTGACGAAGACGCGCTTGCCGCGGCGGCGCAGCGCATCGATCAGCTTGTTGCGCGCGATCGCGAACAGCCACGGCGCAAATGGGGCGTTGCTATCCCATGTCTGCCGCTTCAAATGCACCGCCAGCAAAATGTCTTGCACGATATCCTCGGACTGATCGACCGGTTGTCCCGCGCGTGCCAATCCCCGGCGCGCCGCGGCGCGGAGCACGGGCGTGATGGCCTTGAGCAGGCGATGATACGCAGCTTCATCGCCTGAAATGGCCGACCGCATCAGGCCGGTCCACTCGTCCTCACGTTCCCGCACGCCTGCTCCTGAGTTGCAATTCGGTCGATCTTTCAATTCGTTACGCGAGATCCGATTACATCACGAATTCGTGATAAGAGGCCCCGGCAAGATGGCCGCGACGACCGGTTGGCAGAATCGCTCCAGCGGTTGTCCAAAGTTCTCGGCTCATAACACCGATCGGACCGACAAGCATCGGTGCGGCTTTCGATGATCAGACCGCGATGGCGGAATTGCCCAGCTTTCGCCCATGGAGGCCCGAAGATTCCCTTTTTCTGCCCCGGTGTGGACACGCAGCGGGGTCTCATTTCTCCCCCAAGGGCAGGCGAATTGGGGAGATAATCAAATGAAAATCAAAGCCAGCGGGTGCTTGGCCTTGATGGCGGCGACAGGGTTCCTCGCGTGTGTCTCAGGCTCGATGCCGGTGCGCGCGGCCGGTACGGACACCACAGCATCCAAATCTGCGAGCGCTACCGCTGACAAGCCGGTCCATCAGACGGCGCGGCGCAGCAAGCATGATGCCCGCGGCAAGTCCGCCAAGACCACCGACACGTCCGACAGCAAGAAGGCGGCCAGCAGTGACGTCAGCAACGCCGGTAGCGTCACCTCAACAGGGATTCCCGCCTCCGTCGCCAACGCCAATGCAGAGCTGACCTCCGGCGACGGCAGTGGCAACGCCACATCCGCCAAGGCCGGTTCGACGGTCGCAGCGGCCGACAAGCCAGCCGACGCGCAGCAGCCTGCCGCCGATAGTAACGTGGTCGCATCCGATCAACTCAACGAGGTCGATCGCGGCCTCCAGCAGGCGCAGCCAGCGGAACAACAGCAGCCTGCCCAGCAACAGGCAGCCCAGCCCGAACCTCCGCCGGTGCCGCCGCAAACCGTGGCGATGGCTGCCTCGGGGGCAGCGCCGGTTCTGGCCAGCGACGACGGCTCGGCCTGGGATCAAACGTCGTTGATTGGAAAGATATTCATCGGTTTCGGCGCCCTGCTCACCGTGGCCTCCGCTGCGCGCATGTTCATGGCGTAAGCCGGGCACTGCGGGTGCGGCACGGGTAGCGCCGCACCGCCTTTCGGCCACTTGAAGCGCACCCCGCCAGCGGGCACATTGCCGGGCAAATCAGGCACGGGGTTTGCGTCCATGGCTACGTTCGAATTCATCATCGTCGAGAGCAAGGGACCGGTCGGCATCATCACGCTGAACCGGCCGAAGATGCTCAATGCTCTGTCTTTCGGCGTGTTCCGCGAGATCGCCGCAGCGGTCGACGATCTCGAAGCCGACGACAAGATCGGCTGTTTATTGATCACCGGCAGCGAAAAGGCCTTTGCGGCCGGCGCCGATATCAAGGAGATGCAGCCGAAGGGCTTCATCGATATGTTCACCAGCGACTTCGCTTCGATCGGCGGCGATCGTGTCGCCAGATGCCGCAAGCCGACGATCGCTGCGGTGGCCGGCTATGCGCTTGGCGGCGGCTGCGAACTCGCGATGATGTGCGACATCATCATCGCCGCCGACACCGCCAAGTTCGGCCAGCCGGAAATTACCCTCGGCACCATCCCCGGCATCGGCGGCACGCAGCGGCTGACGCGCGCGATCGGCAAGTCGAAGGCGATGGATCTCTGCCTCACCGGGCGGATGATGGACGCCGCCGAGGCCGAGCGCTCGGGCCTGGTGTCGCGGATCGTGCCCGCCGACAAGCTGATGGAAGAGGCGCTTGCCGCCGCCGAGAAGATCGCCTCGATGTCGCGCCCGGCGGCCGCGATGGCCAAGGAAGCCATCAACCGCGCCTTCGAGACGCCGCTGTCCGAAGGCATGAATGTTGAGCGCAACCTGTTCCACTCGACCTTCGCGCTGGAAGACCGCTCCGAGGGCATGGCCGCGTTCATCGAGAAGCGCAAGCCGGTCAACAAGAACCGCTAGCGCCCCCTGCTCCTTGCGAGCGCCGCACTGACCAGGGCGCGGTAGGTGCGTTCGACGGCAAGGCTCGGCTTGTCGAGGCCGAGTCGCGCCAGGCATTCGCGGTCGGCGGCGTCGGGTGGATGCCGCATGCCCTGCCACAACAGGCCAAGCAGTTGCAGCGGCGTGCGCCGCGCCTGCTGCAGGATCTGCAAAGCCGGGATCAGCCGCTGCTCGACCTCGATGAAATCGCTGCCGAACGGGAACGGCGGCAACAGGCCGGCATCACGCGCGGGCTTCAGGGCATCGCTAATACGCTCGGGATAGTTCTCGCTGTGGGCCGCAGGAATCTCGTAACTGCGTGGCAGCTTGCCGGCATCCTTGGCCCGCCGCATCAATTCGTCCTGGAAGCGCGAATCCGCCACCTGCAGCATCGCCGCGACGACATCGGCATCCGATTTCCCGCGCACGTCGGCGACGCCATATTCGGTAACGAAGATGTCGCGCAGGTGCCGCGGAATAGTCTCGTGTCCGTAACTCCAGCGGATGTTTGACTGCGTCTGTCGTCCGGACGGATGGGTCGCCTCCAGCGTCAGCACTGAACGTGCGCCCTCCAGCGCAAACGCCTGCGCCACGAAGTTATATTGGCCGCCGACCCCGCTCACCACCTGGCCGTTTTCCAAACCGTCCGAGATCGCGGCGCCGAGCAGCGTCGCCATCATTGCGTTGTTGACGAAACGCGCATCCACCCGGGCGCGGCGCTTGGCATTCTCGTCGCCGAAGATCTCGTTGGTGAAGGACACCGGCATCATCTGGATCCGCGCCAACTGCTCCGCGGTCATCTCGCGCAGCGCCCGATAAAAGGATTGCGGGCCCAGGAAGAAAGCGCCGTGCAGGATCACGCCGTCGACGTCGCGCTTGAGGATGCCGGCGTCGATCAGCCCGAGGAACGCCTCGAACAGCATCTCGCTGACGCCGTAGAGGCCCTTTTCGAACGGCCCGGTTTCGGCTGCGGCGAGCTGCTCGCTGCCGGGCGCAAGCCGCTTCATGATGCCGTGAAACTGCCCATTGTCGCGATGGCGGACCACCAACCCTTGGGCCAGCGCATCGCCGATCTGACCGATGCCGATCTGCAGCGTACCGCCGTCGCGCACCAGACCCGCGGCATGCAATCCGATCGCATATTTGATATCGCTGATCGGCTCGGATGGCGGCGCGAACAGCGGGAAGTCGGTCGCGGGGCTGTCGAGCACAGCCGCGAACTCGTCGGCCGGCAGATCGCCGGCGCCGGGCATGAAGGGCAGTTCGGAGTTGACCTGCGCAATCAGCTTGAACTGCGCACGCCCGGCGCTGCGAGCGCGCAGGACGTCGAGGGTCGTATCGGTGTTGCAGCTCAGGCTGTAACGCGTCTCGCCATCGACCACGCGTTTGGCAACGAGCTGGGTGACGACGTTCAGCCCACGCGACAGCAAATAGGACGCGGCGTGGGTATAATTCGCCGAGATGTAATGCTGTTGAGCGAACGGCTGATACAGCCATTGCCCGGCGAGGAAAAAGAACTCGATCACCTTGATGTTGGACGGCAGGGCACCGGCATGCAGCGCCTCTGCATAGGCGAGATCCGGATAGTCGCCGAACAGCCGATCGATCACCGGGCCGATGAAGCGCTGCTCGAGCAGGTTCTTCGGCTTCGGCTTTTCCAGCGTCAGCGCCGAGAGCAGCGTCAGATTGATGGAGCGGTCGGCGGCGGCGCGCGCGTACAGCGCATTGACGATGTGGTTGGCCTTGCCAAGCCCCAGCGGCAACCCGACCACGAGTTCGGTTCCGACGTCACGGATGATGTGTTCGGCGATCGCCTCGGGATCAAAGAAGATTTGCGGCATCACGGATGAACTCGTCGAGGCTGTGGACAACCGGCATCCTGAATCGGCCGCCGGTGACCGAAATTTATACAGCATATGACATTGAGGTCCGCCTGTGACGAACCGGCAACAGACCACAATTGAATTGATGTGCAGATGTCGCGCGGCGGTTTGCCAGTGGCGACGCCGCCCCCTAAACAGGTAGATGTGTCGGACGCGTCGGCGGGGGCGGCCTGCCGGGGTTGAGTTTGCGGGATCACATGGTTGAACGTGCCGCCAGGTTTGGCGACGTCAAGAGACGCGTGCTGTTGTCGGGCGGTTGCGTTGGCGCACTCGCATGCACGTTGCTGCTGGCGGTGCCAGCCCGAGCCGAAAGCCTGCCGCAGGCGCTCGTCAAGGCCTACCAGACCAACCCGCAGCTCAACGCCGAACGCGCGCGCCAGCGTGCGACCGACGAAAACGTGCCGCAGGCGCTGGCCGGCTATCGGCCCCAGATCGCGGCCAGCCTCTCGGCCGGCCTGCAGGCGGTGCGTGACCAGTTGCCAGGCAATGTCATCCAGACCGCGACGCTGAAGCCATGGCAGATCGGCCTGACGGTCACTCAGACCTTGTTCAACGGCTTCAAGACCGCCAACAGCGTGCGCGTCGCGGAATTGCAGGTGCAATCCGGCCGCGAGGCGCTGCGCAATGTCGGCCAGGGCGTGCTGCTCGACGCCGTGACCGCCTACACCAATGTGCTGGCCAACCAGACGCTGGTCGAGGCGCAGCGCGCCAACGTCGCCTTCCTGAAGGAGACCCAGGCGATCACGCAGCGGCGCCTCAACGCCGGCGACGTCACGCCCACCGACACCGCGCAAGCCGAAGCCCGGCTCAATCGCGGCCTCGCCGATCTCAATGCCGCGGAGGTCAACCTCGCGGTCAGCCAGGCCACCTACGCGCAGGTGATCGGCAACCCGCCGTCGCAGTTGCGTCCCGCCGAGCCCATCGATCGGCTGCTGCCGCGCAGCCGCGAGGAAGCGATCGCGTTTGCATTGCGCGAGCACCCGGCGGTGCTGGCGGCCGGCTTCGACGTCGACGTCGCCTCGACCTCGATCCGGGTCGCGGAAGGCAGCTTGCTGCCGAACGTCACGGTGCAGGGCAGCGTCAGCAAGAGCCGCGACACCGACACCACGCTCGGCACCTTCGGGACCGATCAAGCCTCGGTGATCGGCCAGGTCACCCAACCAATCTATGACGGTGGCACGGCGGCATCGCAGACCCGGCAGGCCAAGGAAGTGGCGGCGCAGAGCCGGCTCGTGCTCGACCAGGTCCGCAACCAGGCCAAGACCGCCGTGGTCAGCGCGTGGGTCGCCAGCGAGGGCGCCAAGATCGCGGTCTCGGCCTCCGAATCCGAGATGAAGGCCGCGGAGGTTGCGCTGGCCGGCGTGCAGAAGGAGGCCGCCGGCGGCCAGCGGACCACGGTCGATGTGCTCAATGCGCAGCAGGATTTGATCTCGGCACGCGCCCGGTTGATCGGCGCGCAGCGCGATCGTGTGGTCGCCTCCTACACGCTGCTCAGCGCGATCGGACGCCTCGACGTCAAGACGCTCAATCTCAAGACGCCGGACTATCTGCCTGAGGTCCACTACCATCAGGTGCGCGACGCCTGGCAGGGCCTGCGCACGCCGTCCGGGCAATAGGCCTCGACGCGGAACCGTTCGCATGGCGAACGCCGAGCCCTTTCCGCCCGCGTGATCCCCCGATAACCTCCCTCCCCGCCGGCGACAGAGAACGCCGAAGCGCGGATGACGCGCATAACAGCCGAGCACGTAGGGAGACGTCCAATGCTGACGCGACGCAGTATGATGCTTGCTTCCATTGCGGCGGGAGTGACCATGACCAGCAGCAACGCATTTTCCAAGGCCTCGCAGCCATCGACCCCGGTGAACTTCGATGTGCCGGCCGGGGCGTGCGATTGCCACACCCACATCCACGGGGACCCCGCCAAGTTCCCGTTCTTCGCCGGCCGCGTCTACACGCCGGAACAGGCCTCGCCCGAGGAGATGAGTGCCCTGCACAAGGCGCTGCATATCGAGCGCGTGGTGATCGTGACCCCGAGCGTCTACGGTCCGGACAATTCGGCGACGCTGTTCGGCATCATGGCCCGCGGCCCCACCGCGCGCGGCGTAGCCGTGATCGATGACAAGACCAGCGAGAGCGACCTCGACGCCATGCACAGGGCCGGCTTCCGCGGCATCCGCCTCAATCTCGCGACCAGCGGCGTCAACGATCCCAATGTCGGCCGGCAGCGCTTCGCGGCCGCCGTGGAGCGGATGAAGGCGCGAGGCTGGCACATCCAGCTCTTCACCAACCTCGCGGTGATCTCGGCGATCAAGGACCTCGTCGCCGCCGCCCCGGTGCCGGTGGTGTTCGACCACTTCGGCGGCGCGGAGGCCGCGCTCGGCACCGGGCAGCCGGGATTTGCCGACCTCGTCGAGCTCGTCAAATCCGGCAAGGCCTACGTCAAGATCTCCGGCGCCTACCGCGCCTCCAAGCTCGCGCCCGATTATCCGGACGTCGTGCCGCTGGCGCAGGCGCTGATCGCGGCGAATGCCGAGCGGATCGTCTGGGGCACCGACTGGCCGCATCCGGATTCGGTGACGCCACCAGGCAAGAAGGTCACCGACGTGACGCCGCTGTACCAGATCGACGACGGCCGCCTCCTCAATCAATTGCCGGTCTGGGCGCCGGATGCCGCGGTCCGCAAGACGATCCTGGTCGACAATCCGGCGCGGCTGTACGGCTTCACCTGATCGTTAGCGCTCCCTCGGTCGGCGCGAGAAATACGAGATCAGCACCGGCAGCGTGACCAGGATTACCAGCGGCGCCAGCAACATGCCGGTGACGACGACGATGGCGAGCGGCTTCTGCACCTGGGAGCCGATGCCCTCCGACACAGCCGCCGGCAGCAGCCCGACGCCGGCGACGACGCAGGTCATCAGCACCGGACGAAGCTGCAGCTCGCCGGTGCGGATCACCGCGCGCATGCGCTCGTAGCCCTCATCGATCAACTGGTTGAACTGCGACAGGATGATGATGCCGTCCATCACGGCGATGCCGAACAGCGCAATGAAGCCGATCGCCGCCGACACGCTGAACGGAATGCCCGAGATCAAAAGCCCGAGCACGCCGCCGAAGATCGCCATCGGGATCACGCTCATGGCGAGCAAGGTGTCGACCATCGAGCCGAAGTTGAAGAACAGCAGCGCTGCGATCAGCGCGAGGCTGATCGGCACCACGATCGACAGCCGCTTGATCGCGTCCTGCAGATTGCCGAACTCGCCGACCCATTCGAGATGCGAGCCGGGCGGCAACTGCACCTGTTCGTCGACCTTCTGCTGCGCCTCCAGGATCGCGCTGCCGAGGTCGCGGTCGCGCACCGAGAACTTGATCGGCAGATAACGCTCCTGCTGCTCGCGGTAGATATAGGCGGCGCCGGAAACCAGCTTGATCGAGGCGACCTCACTCAAGGGAATCTGGGTGATGCCGCCATTGCCGCTTGCCACGCCGATGCGCAGGTTCTGGATCGCCTCCGCGCTCTTGCGATATTCGGGTGCCAGCCGAACGATGATCGGGAAATGCCGGTCGCTGCCGGGCTCATAGAGGTCGCCGGCGCTGTCGCCGCCGATCGCGACCTTGATCGTCGCGTTGATGTCGCCCGGTGACAGGCCGTAGCGCGCCGCGCGCGCGCGATCGATATCGATCTGGATGGTGGGCTGGCCAAGCGAGGTGAACACCGCGAGGTCGGTGATGCCCTGCACGGTCGAGAGCACGGACTTGATCTTGTTGGCAGTGTCGGTCAGCGCCTGCAGGTCGTTGCCGTAGAGCTTGATCGAGTTCTCGCCCTTCACGCCCGACACCGCCTCGGAGACGTTGTCCTGCAGGTACTGCGAGAAGTTGAATTCGACACCGGGGAACTTGTCCTGCAATTGCGCGAGCAATTGCGCGGTCAGTTCGTCCTTGTCGTGCGTGCCGGGCCATTCGCTGGCCGGCTTCAGCGGCGCGAAAAACTCGGCATTGAAGAATCCTGCAGCGTCGGTGCCGTCATCGGGCCTGCCGTGCTGCGACACCACCGACACCACCTCGGGCCGGCTGCGGATCAGCCGCCGCATCTCGTTGACATAGGTATTACCTTCCTGCAGCGAGATCGTCGGCGGCAACGTGGCGCGGATCCATAGATTGCCCTCTTCCAGCTTGGGCAGGAACTCGAGGCCCAGGAAGCGTGCGAAGATGATGGTCATGACCACGAGGCCGGCCGCGCCGGCCATCACGATCTTGCGGTTGCCGATCGCCCAGTTCAGGATTGGCAGATAGACCTGGTTGAGCTTCTTGACGATCCAGGTCTCGGTTTCCTGAATATGCGCCGGCAGGATGATCGCGCTCAGCGCCGGCGTGATCGTGAAGGTCGCCAGCAGGCCGCCCGCCAATGCATAGGCGTAGGTCCGTGCCATCGGCCCGAAGATGTTGCCTTCGACGCCGCCCAGCGTGAACAGCGGCAGGAAGGCGGCGACGATGATGGTGGCGGCAAAGAAGATCGAGCGTGAGACGTCGGCTGCGGCCGACAGAATCGCGTGGCTCTTGATGCCCATCATCGTGTCCTCGGAGATGTGGCTCTGCTCCGCCTCCGAGAGTGCGGTGGTCTGCGACAGCCGCCGGAAGATCGCCTCGACCATGATAACGGTCGCATCGACGATCAAGCCGAAGTCGATCGCGCCGACCGACAGCAGGTTGGCGGATTCGCCGCGCAGCACCAGGATGATCACGGCGAAGAACAGCGCGAACGGGATCGTCGCGCCGACGATCAGCGCGCTGCGGAGATCACCGAGGAAGAACCACTGCAGCAGCACGATCAGGAGAATGCCGACCACCATGTTGTGCAGCACGGTGTGGGTGGTGAGCTCGATCAGGTCCTTGCGGTCGTAGATGCGCTCGATCTTCACACCGGGCGGCAGGATCGAGGAATTGTTGATCTGATTGACCAGTTGCTCGACGCGGGCAATCGTCGGCGAGCTCTGCTCGCCGCGGCGCATCAGCACGATGCCCTGCACGATATCGTCGTCATTGTCGATGCCGGCGATCCCGAGTCGTGGCTTCTCGCCGACCGTGACGGAGCCGATATCCTTGATCAGGACGGGATTGCCGCCGGACTGCGAGATCATGGTGTTGGAGAGGTCGTCGATCGAACGGATCAGGCCGACGCCGCGCACCACGGCCGATTGCGAGCCGATATTGACGGTGTTGCCGCCGACATTGATGTTGGCGTTGGAGACCGCCTGCAGCACCTGCGGCAAGGTCAGGCCGTTGGCGACCAGCTTGTTGAAATCGACCTGGATTTCATAGGTCTTGGTCTTCCCGCCCCAGCCGGTGACGTCGATCACGCCGGGCACCGCGCGGAAGCGGCGCTGCAGCACCCAATCCTGCAACGTCTTGAGGTCAAGCACGCTGTAGTTCGGCGGGCCCTTGAGCCGGTAGCGGAAGATCTCGCCGATCGGGCTTGTCGGCGAAATACCGGGCTGCACATTGCCCGGCAACGGCGCGAGCTGCGACAGGCGGTTCAACACCTGCTGCAGCGCCTCGTCATAGGTGTAATCGAACGAGAATTGCAGCTTGACGTCGGAGAGGCCGTACAGCGAGATGGTGCGAATGGTGCGCAGGTTCTTGATGCCGGCGACCTGGGTCTCGATCGGGATCGTGATGTAACGCTCGATCTCCTCCGCCGAGAGGCCCGGGCTCTGCGTCACCACGTCGACCATCGGCGGGGTCGGGTCGGGATAGGCCTCGATGTTAAGCTGCTTGAACGCGAGCAGGCCGCCGATCAGGACGGCCACGAACATTGCGACCATCAAGTAGCGGCGATTGACGGCAAGGGCGACGAGGCGATCCATTCAGATCGGAGCTTTCAGGCTGGAAGGACTGCTTTGATTGAGCATGATCTCGTCGGAAGACCGGATCACGCTACTCTAAGTGCCGGACGCGGCGCGGTCGATGAACAGGCTTCCCTTGGTCACGATCTGCTCGCCGGGTTTCAGATTGCTGGCGACCTCGACGAGGTCGCCATTAGTGAGGCCGGGCTTGATCTGGCGCAGCTCGATCGTCTTGTCGTCACGGACGACCCAGACCCGAACCTGGTCAGCCTCGTAGATCAGCGCCTGCTTCGGCACACCGACCGCCGGGTGATCGCCGGCCGAATACAGCGTCACATTGGCGAACATCTCCGGCTTCAGCCGGTTGTCCTTGTTGTCGATGGTGGCGCGAACCAGGAGCCGGCGTGAGGCCGGGTCGATCGCCGCGGCCACGTAGTTGATCCGGGCGTTCAGCACCTTGCCCGGCAGCGCCATCACGCTGAAGCTGACGTCCTGCCCCACCGCGACATTGTCGGCGTCGGATTCCCGGACATAGGCGATCAGCCAGACCGTGGAGAGATCGCCGATCACGTAAACCGGATCGCTGGCGCCGGTCGAGACATATTGCCCCGGGCCCGCCTTGCGCTGCACGATGGTGCCGCCGATCGGCGCAAACACCGTCGTCTCCGGATTGAGGCGGCCCTTCTGCTGCAGCGTCGCGATGGCGTCGTCGCCGAAGCCGAGGATATGCAACTTGTTCTGCGCGGCTTCGAGTTGCGTCTGCGCCGAGCGGTTGTCGTTCTGCGCCTGCACCAGCGCCGTCTGCGCCTGCTGATAATCCTTCAGCGGGACCGCCTTGCCCTCGAACAGGTCCTTGGCGCGCTTCTCCTGGATTTGCGCGAGGTCGAGCGCCGATTGCGCCTTGTTGAGGCCGGTCATCGCCGCGACATAGTCGTTCTGTGCCTGCACGGTGTCGGCCGCTTCGATCACGAACAGCGGCTGTCCCTTGGTCACGCTCTCGCCCGGCCGCACCAGGAGCCGCGTCACGCGGCCAGTATAGGGCGAATAGACCGGGGTGGAGCGGTCTTCATCGATTCCGATCTTGCCCTCGGTGACCAGCTCGGAGCGAAAGGTGTGCTCAGTCACCGTCTGGAAGGTCAGGCTGGCCCATTCGGCCGCGGTCGGAGTGTAGCGTGAGCCCGCCTTGCGCGACTGGCTTGAGACCTCCGATGGCGTCGGCTTCTCTGCGCCAAGATGCGTGTAGCCATAGGCCGCGGCGCCGGCGAGCGCCAGCACTGCCACTGCCGTCACCAGCGAAGGGCGGCTAAAGCTCTGCATTCGTTTGGTAAAATCTTTAAGCATGCGGTCCGGGGGTCGATCGTTTCAGCTTCCGGCGGGACGGCCCCAGCGGTGCGCTAATAGTGCCGATTTGATGTTGCAAACAACCTAAAAATCGCGGTTCGGCAGCGGCCGCGGTTAAAGATTGGATAGCCTGAACAACGCCTGAATGCTTCATCCGGGAAACTCCGGGGAATGGCTGCCGAGCGGCATGGCCGGACGTGACCAGTGGGCCGGCGTTTTCGATAGCACAGCAGCGTGCCTCACCGAGCTCAGCGTGCCAAAACCGGACGGGAGCTGCTCGATATAGGGCGTTACCGCATCGGCCTTCAGCTCCTCAGTGGCGAGACCATCAGCGACGCGGCCGAGATTCCACAGCCAGCGCCCGGTCTGCGCGAGCGACACCCGGACGTGCCAGCTCCCACCCTCGCGCGCCTGCCGGGCCTTCGCCATCATGGCGCCGAACGCCATGAAATAGCCGGTAGCGTGGTCGAGCATCTGTGCCGGCAGCTCCTTCGGCCCGTCGAGCCCGGCGGCCTGGCCTTCGGCGTGATTGAAGCCGGTCGTGGTCTGCACCAGCGAATCGAAGCCGCGGCGCTCCGCCCACGGACCGGCGTGGCCATAGGCCGAGAGTGTCACGTAAACGATGCCAGGGTTGATGCGCGCGGCCTCCTCCGGCGAGAAGCCAAGATGCGCGATCGCCTGCGGACGGTAGCCCTGCGAGAAGATGTCAGCCTGCGCGACGAGATCGCGCATCACGCGCCGGCCCTGCTCGCTCCTCAACTCGACGAAGCTCGAAAGCTTGCCGCGGCCGGTATCGATGGTGAGCCACGGGATCACCGGAAGATCAGGACCCGAGATCAGGAGCACGTCGGCACCATGTGCTGCAAGCGTCCGCCCGGCGACCGGCCCCGCAATCACACGCGAGAGATCGAGGACGCGGATGCCGGCCAGCGGCCGGTTGCCCGCGGGCCACGGCTTCGGCGCAGCGTCGCCGATCTTCTCGATCGAGATCAGCGGCAATGTCGCCAGCGCTTTCGCGTGCGGTGTCGCCGACCATTCGTGATGCGTGCGCATCAGCGCGACGACGCCACCGGCGGCGTAGGCTGCAGTCTCGAACGCCTCGCCGTCCCACTGCAACAGCGCGGCCTGGACATCGTCGCGTTCCGCTTCGCAAGCGAGCACTCGGCAGACGGCGTCGCGGTGATGCGGGAAATTGGTGTGGAGGCGGACGAAACGGTTGTCCCTGACACGATAGACGCCGGCGATCTTGTCCCAGGCCGGTGGCGGCGGCTTACCGTCGACGCGCAGGTAACGTTCGCTGCGGCATTCGACCATGGCATGGCGCATATCGACCGCGACATCCTGCGTCTCGCCGCTGCGCGCGCGCCAGATATCGGCGGCCGCCAGGCCTGCCGCGGCGATCGAGGCCTGCGCTGCCGCGCCGACGCGGAACGACGACGGCAATTGCGGCTCCGTACCTGTCAGCTTCATGTAAGGTAGCGCAGACGGCGGGCCGCCGGCTCCGGTCCAGATCTCGGCAACGATGTCGCTCACGTCCTGCATGCGCATTCCTCTTTCCGATCGATATATGCACGAGCATGATGACAGAAAGGCGGTGTCGGTTTGGCCCGTCTCGTTCGGCTTTTCAAGGGGCTCCGCCCGACCGGAACAGGAGTTGCAATGACTGCCATCGATCCCCTCACCGCCGGCGGCGTTTTTCTTGCGACCGCGGCCACTGACGCGGTCTATGTCATGTTCACCTCGGCGGTCGTTGCGCGCAAACGCGTGCCGGCGGCGAGTTGGAGCAGCATCTGGTATCTGCTCTCATCCTATGCCGTGATCAGCTACACCGAGAACTGGGTCTATGTCGCCTTCGCCGCGGCCGGCTCCTGGGTCGGTGCCTACGCATCAATCACCTTCCTGCATCGCCCACCGGGTGGCCCGCCGGTGGGCGCTGCTGTCGAGTAGCTGTTTCACGGTCAATTTGCGCCAGCGATTGCGACGCGAACCAAGTGCTCAGTGTCATCACCCGCGCATGCGGGCGATCCAGTATTCCAGAGAGGGCGGTGCTTGAGCCGAGAGGCCGCGGCGTACTGGATGGCCCGCCTGCGCGGGCCATGACGATTGAGAGGATGTGAGTGCGCGTTCTCGCGACATGATCTGTCCGAGTCCTGCCTCTCGTTCCGCCCTCTCTTGGACAGAGGGCGCAGGGAAAGCCGGGTGCCGATCGCACCCATGGGCCCCGAGCAATGGTAGAAAGCTCGGGTAGGACCACAGGTGTAACCGGAGCAATCCCGGCTTTCCCTGCGCGATGGGTTACGGCTTATACGTGCTCGCCCCGGCGAGACTGGGCTTGGTTGTCACCGCTGTTGCAAGACGCAATTGCGTCTTGCAACAGGACACCTGCCACTAGGGCGTCAGGCCTGCACGACTTCGCCGTCCGCGTCGCATATGCTCGTCAGTCACACGCGCGGCGTCCACCGCATCCCAACCCAGCACTCGTGACGATCGCGAAGCGCCCCTCAAGCGGGTGAGACGGGCTATTCATACACCAAGCTACTGTTCCGATAAACCGAAATATTTTTGCGCAAAGGGCTTGCGCCGTCGGGCAACTCAGTGATTGGCGCGTGAGGAAGGCGCCGGCAGAACGATTCCTTCACCCTGCATCGTCAGCGTGCTTCAATGAAAATCGCGCGACGGCGGCAGGATGCGGACGTTGCGCGGATGGCGGATTTTTTGCGCCGGCGTATCGGCGTGATCGCGGCGATCGTCGTTGAGCGGCTCGACCAGCGCGGGTCCCACAGGCACCGGGTGCTTGCGGCTGAGGGATTCGTTGGCGAGACCGATCAGATCGTGGGAGCGGTCGATCATGCGCTGCGCCACCAGATGGGTCACCCCTTCCGGGCTGCTCTGGATATAGCCCTCGACCAGGATCAGCCGCGCGCCCATCACCTCTTTCCGGTACTGCTCCATCACCTTCGGCCACACCACGATGTTGGCGATGCCGGTCTCGTCCTCCAGCGTCATGAACACGACGCCCTTGGCGCTGCCCGGCCGCTGCCGCACCAGCACCACGCCGGCACAGCGGACGCGGCGGCGATCGTTGCTCTGGTTGATCGTATGACAAGCGACGACGCGCTCCTTCGTGAACATCTCGCGCAGGAACTCCATCGGATGGCCCTTCAGCGACAGGCGGATGGTCTGATAATCGGCGACCACCTGCTCGGGGCGCGGCATCTCCGGCAACGGCTTTGCGTTTTCATCCGGCTGCTCGCGCGCTGTGGCCGCTTCGAACAGCGGCAGCGGTACATCGTCGGGCAACCGTCGCACCGCCCACAATGCCGCGCGGCGATCGAGCCCGAGCGAGCGAAACGCATCGGCGTCCGCCAGCAGGATCAGCGCGCGCTTCGGCAGGCCGGTGTCGCGGGCGAAGTCCTCCAGCGAGGTGAAGGGCCGGCGGTTGCGCGCGGCGACGATGCGATCGGCCCAGTCTTGTTCAACGCATTCCATTACCGCGTGGTCCAAGACCGCACGGGAGGTGGTTGGGCTCTCTCCCCCCTTGCGGGGGAGAGTTGGAGAGAGGGGTAAGCCACGACCACCGCCCGTGCGGCTCACCCCTCTCCCTATCCTCGAGAGCGAGCTTCGCTCGCCTCGGACCCCGCAAGGGGGGAGAGAGCCCATCCGTTCGTGCCTTCCTGACTCCTGCACATTTGCGCTGTGTTGGCGACGCAGCGCCTGAATCTGCTTCAGCCTCTCCTCATCCTCATCCAGCCAGTGAAAGCCGTCGATCTGGCGGAAGCCGAGCCGCACGGCGCAATGATCGCCAACCTTCTCCTCCAGCGTGTTCTGCGCAAAGCTGTAGGAGACGTCGACCTCGCGCACCATGACGCCGTTCTTGCGGGCGTCGCCGACGATCTGCGCCGGCGCGTAAAAGCCCATCGGTTGCGAGTTGAGCAGGCCGCAGCAGAAGACGTCAGGGTGGTGATGCTTCAGCCATGATGAGATGTAGACGAGCTGGGCGAAGCTCGCCGCGTGGCTTTCCGGGAAGCCGTAAGAACCGAAGCCCTTGATCTGGTCGAAGCAGCTTCGGGCGAAGTCCGGCGAGTAGCCGCGCGCGACCATGTTGCCGATCAGCTTGTCCTCGTATTTGCCGATGGTGCCGAGGTTGCGGAAGGTCGCCATCGAGCGACGCAAGCCATTAGCCTCCTCGGAGGTGAACTTTGCCGCCTCGATTGCAATCCGCATTGCCTGCTCCTGAAACAGCGGCACGCCGAGCGTCTTGTGCAGGACATTGTAAAGTTCGTCCGGCGGGCCGTGCTCGGGGGACGGTGATGGATAGCTTTCCTGCTCCTGCTTGTTTCGCCGGCGCAGATAGGGATGCACCATGTCGCCCTGGATCGGCCCGGGGCGCACGATCGCGACCTCGATCACGAGGTCATAGAACTTTCGCGGCTTCAGCCGCGGCAGCATGTTCATCTGGGCGCGGCTTTCGACCTGGAACACGCCGAGCGATTCCCCTCGGCACAGCATGTCGTAGACTTTTTCGTCGTCCTGCGGGACGGTGGCGAGCTCCCAGCGCTCGCCCTTGTGCTTCTCGATCAGGTCGAAGCATTTGCGGATGCAGGTCAGCATGCCCAGCGCCAGCACGTCGACCTTCATCATATGAAGCGCGTCGACGTCATCCTTGTCCCATTCGATGAAGGTGCGATCGTCCATCGCGGCGTTGCCGATCGGCACATAGGTGTCGAGCCGGTCCTGGGTCAGCACATAGCCGCCGACATGCTGCGAGAGATGGCGGGGAAACTCGATCAGCTCGGTGGCGAGCTCGACCGCGAGGTTGATCATCGCGTTCTTCGGATCGAGACCGGCCTGCCGCACCTGCATGTCGTTGAGACCCTTGCCCCAGCTTCCCCAGACGGTGTCGGCGAGCGCCGCGGTGACGTCCTCGGTCAACCCCAGCGCCTTGCCGACATCGCGGATCGCGCTGCGCGGGCGATAATGAATGACGGTGGCGATGATCGCGGCACGGTGGCGGCCATAGCGGCGGTAGACATATTGCATCACCTCCTCGCGCCGCGAATGCTCGAAATCGACGTCGATGTCGGGCGGCTCCAGCCGCTCCTTGGAGATGAAGCGCTCGAACAACAGATCGACCTTGGTCGGATCGACCGAGGTAATGCCGAGCACGTAGCAGACCGCCGAATTCGCCGCCGAGCCGCGCCCCTGGCACAAGATTCCCTGGCTGCGCGCATAGTGCACGATGTCGTGCACGGTGAGGAAGTAATGCGCGTATTTCAGCTCGGCGATCAGCGCGAGCTCTTTCTTGAGAGTGGCGTGAAGCTTGGTGTCGATGTTGGCCACCCCGCCGAAATATTTGTCGACACCGGCCCAGGTCAGGTCCTCCAGGTGCTGCTGCGCGGTCTTGCCGGGCGGCACCGGCTCGTCCGGGTACTGGTACTTGAGCTGATCGAGCGAGAAGGTGATGCGCTCCGCAAAGCGCATGGTTTCCGCGATCGCATCAGGCAGATCGCGGAACAGCCGCACCATCTCATGCGCGGGCTTGAGATGGCGCTCGGCATTGGCCTCGAGCCTGCGGCCGACCGCCTCGATCGTGGTCTTCTCGCGGATGCAGGTCAGCACGTCCTGCAAGGGACGACGTGCCGGATGGTGATAGAGCACCTCGTTGGTCGCGAGCAGCGGCACTTCGGCCTCAGTGGCAAGCCCATGCAGCCGTGCGAGGCGGCGCCTGTCGTCGCCGCGATAGAGCAGGCTTGCGGCGAGCCAGACCCCGTCGGCTGCGCTCTCCTTCAACCGTGCGAGCAGATCGAGCGCCTGCGCCGGATCGAAGCGATGCGGCAGCGCCAGCACCAGGAGCTGGCCTTCCGCGAAGTCGAGCAGGTCGGACAGTTTCAGATGACACTCGCCCTTCTCGATCCGCACGATTTCTTGTTTTGACGCGGTTTCTTCACGCGACCCGGTCTCCACTTCACTTGAAAACGCTCTGTCGTCGTCGCCGCGCTTGCCGCGGGTCAAGAGCTGGCACAGCCGGCCGTAGGCGGCGCGGTCGCGCGGATAGACCAGGATGTCGGGCGTGCCGTCGATGAAGACGATGCGGGCACCGATCAGGAGCTTGGGCGGATGCTTGACCTCGGCATTATCGAGCTCCTTCCAGGCGCGCACCACGCCGGCCAGCGTGTTGTGATCGGCGATGCCGATCACGGGAATTCGCAAGTCGCTCGCCTGATGCACATAGGCGCGCGGATCGGAGCCGCCACGCAGGAAGGAGAAATTGCTGGTGATGCCGATCTCGGCATAGTCGGGCACGGGCGCTTTCATGCGAACAGTCCGTGCACATACCAGTTGGCGGGAACAGGCTTGCCCTCTTCGTCCCTCAGCTCGCTCTCATAGAGGCCGTCGCGGAAGATCCAGAAGCGCTGGCCCTCGGCATCCTCGACGCGGAAGTAATCGCGGGTTAGCGACCCGCCGTCCTGCTTCCACCATTCCATCGCGATGCGCTCGGGGCCTTCGACCCGCACCACCTCGTGCCGCGCGCGGCGCCAGGTGAACTGGTGCGGCGGACCGTCGGGCACGGTTGCGAACGGCACCTTGATCGGCTCGGGCCGCTCGAACAGCCGTAAGGGGCGCAGCGGCGGCTCGCCTGCGACGCGCTCCGGCCAGGCGGCCGCGCTCGCGGCGGCGAGATGATGCTGCGCCGGCACCGCGAGCGCTGATCGTTCAGGGATGTGGCTCTCCAGCGGCAGATGCACGACCACGCGCTTGCCGCCGATGCGGGCGGCGATGCGGTCGATCAGCGCGGAGACCTCGTCATTGTCGTGGACGGTGGCGTCGAGATCGCGCTGCTGCTGCACCACGAGCTCGGTGCGGCCGGCGGCCAGACGAATGAGATCGAAGCCGAAGCCGGGATCAAGGGGATCGTTGAGCGCATCGAGCCGCTCGCGGAACAGGCGGTCGATCATCTCCGGCCGCGTCACCGGACGCCCGGTCCCGACCACGATCGCGCGCACCGCGCCGTCGGTGCGGAAGAAGCTCGCCTCCAATTGCCGCGCGCCCTTGCCCTGCTTGTCCATCGCCGCGACCAGCATTCGGGCGAGGTTTTGCAGCGTCAGCGCGATCACGGTGTCGGTTGCAACAGGCTCGGGGAAGCGCTTCTCCACGATGTAATCCGGTAGCGGCTTGCGCGGGCTGATCGGGGCATCGCCCTGCCCCAGCGCATGACTGAGCAGCGTGGTGAACGCGGCGCCGAACCGCGCCGAGATCTCGTGCGGTGCGCGCGCGGCGACATCGCCGATGGTCTTCAGGCCGGCGCGGCGCAGACCGGTGGTGATTGCGGCATCGGCGCCAAGCGCGGACACCGGCAGCGGACCGACCGCCTCGGCCTCCTCGCCATCGGCTGTGATCTGCCCCGAGGCATGCCGCGTCAGCGTGCGCGCCGCGATCGAGGTGCCGGCGATGGCAGCGCTGACGGCAAAGCCGCGGCGGCTCAGCGCGTTGGTCGCGATCTGCAGCAGTGCGCGCTCGCCGCCGAACAGATGCGCGCAGCCGGTGATGTCGAGGAACAGGCCGTAGGGCGGATCCAGCGCCACCAGCGGCGTAAAGCGGTCGCACCAGTCGGCGATGTCGTTCAGCGTCTTCAGATCAGCGGCGGGATCGGCGTCGTAGACGGTGAGCTCCGGGCAGATCGCGCGGGCATTGGCGAGCGGCAGCCCGATCGACAGCCCGGCGCGCACCGCAGCCTCGTCGATGGAGTGCAGCAGGATCGCGTTGTGATCCTTTGCGACGACGACGCTGGGGAGTTCCAGTAGAGAGCGAGATCCTTTCTTCGCCTCTCCCGCTTGCGGGGGAGGCCGGATCGCATCGTCAGATGCGATCCGGGTGGGGGCTCTCTCCCTACGAAGAGCGTCGCTCGTGGCAAGACCCCCACCCCAACCCTCCCCCGCAAGCGGGAGAGGGAGCCCGACCACCTCCCGAGCCTCAGCTTGCGAGACGCTGTGCTGTGCGAGCTTCCGCTTGATGCGGTCGATGGGCAGGCGTGGCAGCCACAGGCTGAGGATACGCCGACGGTTCACTGAATTGGCACTCATCACATTTCCATTCCATGATCCATCGCCCGACCGGGCCATGACGATTGCGCACGAGTTCGGCCTCGAAGCGCGGCGCGCCCCAGACGCTGGCGGCGGTGCCGGGCGGCGAATGCGCCGCGCGCACCATCCAGCGCGTCTCCGCGGTCGAGGGGATCGGGGTCGCCGCGATCCGCAGCACCAGCGCGGTGACGCCGGAGGCCTGCGCGGCCAAGGTCAGTTTGCGGCTGGCGACGAGATCGAGCTGGCGCACATTGCCCCAGACCTCCAGCACGACCGCGCTCAGCGCATCGCAGGCGAGCGCGTCGGCCGTGGTGCGTAACGCGGCATCGACATCGGCGGCGCGCACCATGACGAGCAGGCGCGGATCGAGGCCGAGCTCGGCAAGCCCGCTCATCGACAGCGCGCCGCTTTCAAGATCGGAGAAATCCTGCCGTACCCAGACCAGCGGCTTGCGCGGTGACATCCGTCCGGCGAGCCCCGCGATGAAGCCGGTCGCGGCTCCGCCCTGATGACCGCTCGCAAACACCTCATGCAGCGCTGCAGGCGCAAGTCCGCCGCGCAGCATCGCATCCGCGCCCGCATGGCCGAGCGCGATGCGGTTCGACATCTGCACATCGTCAGGCGCCTCGATGCGTGCGATGCTGCCGCGCAGGGACGCAAGCGTGCTCATGCGTGCGCCGTTCATGGTGCGCCGCTCCTTCCAAGCAAAATTTGAAGCCGTCACTGGTCTGAACAGAGAACCAGGTCTGGCTCATTTGTTCATGATATGTTCTAATATAAAGCTAACAGGGCCGGCGGAGTCAATCGGATTGGTGGGCTTCCCGATTCATAAGCGGAATCAAGGGGATTCAGAGGCATCGGCGCGACTGCGGCAGCCTCTCTCCGGTCACCGGACGCGCGGGCCCGAATGACAGTGAGACTGAAACGGAGCAGATCGCATGCACATCATCATGCTCGACAGCGACACCGATTTCGAAGGCTGGCGCAAGGCCGCGCGACGGCTGGCACTGAATGACGTGAAGCCATCTGATGTCACGTGGACGGTGCGCAGCGAGGCCGAACTGTTTTCGCCATCTGGCGCGAACGACCTGCCCGATGCGCCGCATGCGACGTTCAACGTCCCCGCCACATTTGTCGAGCTGGCACGGGCCGCGATCCTGCATCAAAGCGACGAACGCTTCGCCCTGCTCTATCGCCTGCTGTGGCGACTGCGCGACCACCACGATCTGGCTAATGACCCCGACATCGCCAAGGCCAATGCGATGGCCCGCGCGGTCTATCGCGAGATGGACAGGATGATCGCGCAGGTCCGCTTCCGCGAAATCGGCCGCGAGAAGGCGCATTACGTCGCCTGGTTCGAGCCCGAGCATCACATCGTCGAGCTCGCCGCGCCCTTCTTCGCCAACCGCTTCTCCGACATGCCGTGGTCGATCCTGACCCCCGACGTCTGCGCGCATTGGGATGGGCATGCGATCTCGATCACGTCGGGCATCGACAAATCCGAAGTGCCGACCGAGGACCGGCTCGAGGAGACCTGGCGGCGTCACTACAGCAGCCTCTTCAATCCGGCACGGTTGAAAGTGATGGAGGCGCCGCAAGCCTATTGGAGGAACCTGCCCGAGGATTCGATCATTAGACCATTGCTCGAAGACGCGATGCGGATGACGAGCGGTGCCTTCATCGCAAGCAAGGCGGCGAAACCGCAGGTGCCGCAGAAACCGCAGGACACGCCGATGGCCCGCAAGCACGCCCACGACACGATCGCAACGCTACGCGCCGAGGCTGCCGATTGCCGCGCCTGCCCGCTGTGGAAGGATGCAACGCAGACCGTGTTCGGCCAAGGGCCGCAAAGTGCAACCCTGATGTTGGTCGGCGAGCAGCCCGGGGACAAGGAGGATCTCGCCGGCAAGCCGTTTGTCGGTCCGGCCGGATTGATGCTCGATCGCGCACTGGAAGAGGCCGGCATCGGCCGCAGCAAAGTCTACATCACCAACGCGGTGAAACATTTCAAATTCGTGCCGCGCGGCAAGATCCGCCTGCACCAGAAGCCGAGCACGCCGGAAATCCGCGCTTGCCGTCAATGGTACGAGCGTGAACTGGCGGCCATCAAACCGGAGCTGGTGGTGGCGCTCGGCGCGACCGCCGCACAGGGCGTGCTCGGCAAGATCACGCCGATCAACAAAAACCGAGGCCGCCTGATCGACCATGATGGAACCAAGGTGCTGGTCACGGTGCATCCCTCTTATCTGCTGCGGCTGCCCGATGAAGAAGCCAAGACGAAGGAATATCAACGCTTTGTCGACGATTTGAAAATCGCGGCCGGCTTGCTGCGCCGCGCGGCTCACGCGGCCTGATGTGGCTATGGAACAACTTCGTCCCCGAAATTCACACTTTGATGTGAAAAATCAGAAACAGGCCAAGAAAAAACTACAACCTTTAATTGATCCATGATAGCCTCACAGGCTCAACAGGCATTGGGCGTCATGTTCACGCCATGACGTACCCTGAGGCCAGCGCGCCGCGCGGTTCGACTAGCCCCAACCGCGCGGCGCGCGACCTCTACTTGGCGGCCGCCTGACGAATTGGCTCGCCCTACAGGTTGCCTGATGCGTCCCGCGTGACCCCAGCGATTTGTTTGTTCCGCGACGTCCAATCCGTACGCGTGTCTGTAATCAGTGACGCTTGTTACTGAGAATTGCCGCGCGCCTGAAATCTTCAAGGCCCGCATGACCTCCCCACGCGATTGCCGGCGCGGCGGCCGGACCGGATTTCAATTGCCTGTCATATGCCTGGATCAAAATCGGCGGCATTGGGACAGGAGATTACCATGAGCGATATCGCGTTACCCGGTTCGATCGAACCCGCCTTGAAGAAAGGTCCGGATCTCGACAAGGGTTTTCATCCTCTGACCGGCGTCATTTATTTGGGCATGGTTGCGGCTGCGCTGCTGTTCGTTGGTTACAGCATCTATGTCGACGTCGATGCCACCGGCACGCGCGTCACTTCGTTCCTGCCCTACATCCTGCTGTTCGTTGCGCTCCTGATCGCGCTCGGCTTCGAGTTCGTCAACGGCTTCCACGACACCGCCAACGCGGTGGCGACCGTGATCTACACCCGCTCGCTGCCGGCGCATGTCGCCGTGGTGTGGTCGGGCCTGTTCAACCTGTTCGGCGTGCTGCTCTCCAGCGGCGCGGTCGCGTTCGGTATCGTCTCGCTGCTTCCGGTCGAGCTGATCCTGCAGGTCGGCAGCAGCGCGGGCTTTGCGATGGTGTTCGCGCTATTGATCGCCGCCATCATCTGGAATCTCGGCACCTGGTGGCTCGGCCTGCCGGCTTCGAGCTCGCACACCCTGATCGGATCGATCATGGGCGTCGGCATCACCAACGCGCTGTTGCGCGGCCGCGACGGCACCTCCGGTGTGGACTGGTCGCAGGCGGTCAACATCGCCAAGGCGCTGCTGCTGTCGCCGCTGTTCGGCTTCGTGCTTGCGGCACTGCTGCTTTACGTCCTCAAGGCCGTGCTGCTGCGCGCGACGCCGAAGCTGTTCGGCGAGCCGGTCGGCGACCAGCCGCCCCCGTGGTGGATCCGCGGCATCCTGATCCTGACCTGCACGCTGGTCAGCTTCTTCCACGGCTCCAATGACGGCCAGAAGGGCATGGGCCTCATCATGCTGATCCTGATCGGCACTGTGCCGACCGCCTATGCGCTGAACCGCGCGCTGCCCAGCAGCCAGATCGAGCAGTTCGCCGCGCATTCGGCTGCCGCGAGCAAGGTCATCGAGGGCAAGGCCGCCGGCTACAACGTGATCGGCAATCCGCGCCCGGCCGTGACCAACTATGTCTCGCAGCACCAGATCAACGAAGGCACCTTCCCCTCGCTCGCGGTGCTGGTGCGCGACATCGCCCAGCAGGTCGCCCAATACGGATCATTGGCAAAGTTTCCGGCTGACGTCGTCGGCAACACCCGTAACGACATGTATCTGGCCTCTGAGGCGATCCGCCTGCTGATGAAAGACAAGGAGGCCGAGCTCTCCGCCGCCGATATCGCCGCGCTGAACCAGTACAAGGGCTCGCTCGATGCCGCGACCAAGTTCATTCCGAGCTGGGTGAAGTTCGCCGTCGCCATCGCGCTCGGCCTCGGCACCATGGTCGGCTGGAAGCGCATCGTCGTCACCGTCGGCGAGAAGATCGGTAAGACCCATTTGACCTACGCCCAGGGCGCCTGCGCCGAGATCACGGCGGCTGCGACGATCGCCGCAGCCGACGGCTATGGCCTGCCGGTCTCGACCACGCACGTGCTTTCGTCGGGCATCGCCGGCACCATGGCGGCCAACGGCTCTGGCCTGCAATGGGCGACGATCCGTAACATCGCGATGGCCTGGGTGCTGACGCTGCCCGCCGCGATGATCCTCTCGGGCGTTTTGTACTACGTGTTCTATCATCTGTTCTGACCCCGGCGCGATGCCCCCGCGTCGGACGACAAGGCCCGCACCACCGGTGCGGGCCTTGTGCATTTGGCTCGCATCGCGCGATGGCCGCCGCTCAGGCGTAGCCCTTGGCCACCTCGGCGAGCAGGCCGCGTGACCATTTGTGCAAGCCCGATTTGGCGGTCCTGGCGCTCCAATACATGTCGATCGAGATCGGCACCCGGAATGGCAGAGCCGCGACATGCAGCCCGCCGCGCATGGTGCGCGCCAGATGATACGGGATGGTGGCGACGAGCCGGGTGCCGGCGATGATCCGCTCCAGACTGTCATGGTTGGGAAGGGTCACCGCCGGCTCCAGCGTGATGTCCCTGGACTTGAGCACATCGAGATAGAGCGGCTGCCACTCGCCGCTATGGGTGACAAAGACGTGCTGCGCCTTGGCATAGGCTGACAGCGCGACCCGGCCGCGCGCCAGCGGATTGTCCGGGTCCATCACGCAGACATAGTGATCGGTGAGGATGTGGCGCCGATAGAAGCTCTCGCCGACGATTCCGACCGGACCGAGCACGATATCACATTGGTTCTGCTTGAGGTGGACGTTGCCATGGCCGGCGGCATCGAGCAGCACCAGCCGCACGAGCGGCGCGCTCGCGCGAAACCGGGCGCAGAATTGCGGGATCAGCGTCTGGCGTTCGTGATAGTTGCAGGAGATCGTCACGGTGCCCTGCGCGATGGCCGGATCGAACTCCGCCGGTACGGCAAGCCCCTCCATCTCACCGATCATGTCCCGCGCCCATGCGACCAACGCCGCGCAACGCTCAGTCGCGCTGACGCCGTTGCCCTGGCGGACGAACAACGGATCGCGCAGCACGCCGCGCAGCCGCTCGATCGCGTAGCTGATGGTGGACTGGTTGACGTCGAGCCGCTTCGCCGCAGCCGAGAACGACTGCAGGTCGTACACCAGCACAAGCGTCCGCAAGCTTCCGATATCGATCGGATCGATCGATGAATTGGCCGCCACCCCGTCGTCTCCCGCGTTAGCCGGTAGCCGCAGCCTATCATATATCATGCAGAATTTCGATGGCCCGAATTGGCTCTATCGAATTGAGCGATTACACGCCCGCGGCTAGCCTCTGCAAAATCGCCCGTAGGGAGGACGAATGACCAGCACCGTGCCCGTCGTCACGGATATCTCGTATCAGGATCTGCTCGACGATCCCTATCCGATCTTCCGCCGCCTGCGCGAGACGGCGCCCGCCGTGTTCGTCGAGACCGCGAAGCTGACGCTGGTGACGCGCTTCGACGACATCACGACAATCGAGCGCGATCCGGCAACGTACTCGGCCGACAACCCCACCTCGCTCGTCAACAAGGTGATGGGGCCGACCTTCATGCGCAAGGACGGCGCCGAGCACATGATCGGCCGCAAGGCAATCGAACCTTCGTTCCGACCCGCGACGATCAGGGAGTACTGGGCGCCGAGGTTTAGCGCGATCTGCGAGAGGCTGATCGGCGCGCTCGCCGGCGCGGGCGAGGCCGACCTGTTCGATGCACTTGCCGCGCCAATGGCGTCCCTCAGCCTGATGGAGATGATCGGCTTCGAGCCGATGCCGTGGCAGACCCTTGCCGCATGGTCGCAAGCCCTGATCGACGGCGCTGGCAATTACGCCGGCGATGCCGAGATCGAGCGCAAAGCGATGCAGGCGGGCGCCGCCGTCGACGCCGCGATCGAGGCGGTACTCGATCATCATCGAAGCCATCCCAATCCCTCGATCCTGTCGTCGATGGTCAATATCGATCCGCCGATGTCGATCGAGGACATCAGAGCCAACATCAAGGTGATCATCGGCGGCGGGCTGAACGAGCCCCGCGATGCGATCCTCACGCTCGTGCTCGGCCTTTTGCAAAATCCGGCGCAGAAGCGAACCGTGCTGGCGAAGCCGGAGCTGTGGCCGGCGGCGCTCGAGGAAGCGGTGCGCTGGATCTCGCCGATCGGCATGTATCCGCGCCGCGTGACCCGCAGCGTCGATCTCTCCGGCGTGACGTTGCCGCAGGATCTTCAGATCGGACTCTGCGTCGGCGCGGCGAACCGGGACGGCAAGCGCTTTGCCGATCCTGACAGCTTCGACGTTTCGCGGCCGAAGCAGTCGCATCTGGCATTCGGCGCCGGGCCGCACTTCTGCGCCGGCACCTGGGTGTCGCGGCTCACCGTCGGCAAGATCGTGGCACCGATGCTGTTCGAGCGCCTGCGCAACTTGCGGCTCCGCGACGACGCCCCGCCGGTGGTTCGCGGCTGGGTGTTCCGTGGCCCGGTCTCGCTGCCGGTCAGATGGGATGCGTGACGCTCACGCCTTCTGGAGATAACGACCTTGCCGTCATTGCGAGGAGCGAAGCGACGAAGCAATCCGTTTATCCCCGAGTTTTGGGAAGGATTGCTTCGCCGAGTCTGCCATCGGGCGCGCGTTCGCGCGCCCCGTTGGCTCGCGATGACGATTTGGAGACATCACGCCGCCAGCGCGTTCTCCACGATCTTCACGAAATACGACGTGCCGTAAACGATCGCCTCGTCGTTGAAATTGTAGGCGGGGTGATGCAAGCCCGCGCTGTCGCCGTTGCCGCAGAAGATGAAGGCGCCGGGCCGCGATTCCAGCATGTAGGAGAAATCCTCGGCGCCCATCAGCGGCGGCATCTCGTGCACATTGGCGGCGCCGGCGACGTCCTTGGCGACGCGGGTCGCGAATTCCGTCTGCAAGCCGTGGTTCACCGTGACCGGATAGCCGCGCTCATAGGTGAGATCGATCTTGGCGCCGGTCATCTTCGCGACGCCGTCGACGACTTCGCGCACGCGCTTCTCGATGAGGTCGCGCACCTCCTTGGTCAGGGTCCGCACCGTGCCGCGCAATTCCGCGGTCTGCGGGATCACGTTGCGGGCATTGCCGGCGTGGAATTCGCACATCGAGATCACGGCGGAGTCGAGCGGATCGACGGTGCGCGAGACAATCTGCTGCAACGCGGTGATGAGTTGCGCGCCGACCAGCACGGAATCGATGCATTTGTGCGGCCGCGCGGCATGACCGCCGTACCCCTCGATCTTGATGTCGATCGCGTCGGTTGCGGCCATGATCGGGCCGGTGCGGATCGCGAACGAGCCGATCGGAATCCCCGGACCGTTGTGCATGCCGTAGACCTGCTCGATGCCGAAACGGTCCATCAGGCCGTCCTTGATCATGGCGGCGGCTCCGGCCCCGCCCTCCTCGGCCGGCTGGAAGATTACGACGGCATCGCCGGCGAAGTTGCGCGTCTCGGCAAGATAGCGCGCAGCGCCGAGCAGCATCGCGGTGTGACCGTCATGGCCGCAGGCGTGCATCTTGCCGGGCGTCTTGGAGGCGTACGGCAGGTTGGTTTCCTCGTGGATCGGCAGCGCATCCATGTCGGCGCGGAGCCCGATCACCTTGACGTCGCCCTTGGCAGGCCCCTTCTTGCCCTTGATGACCCCGACCACGCCGGTCTTGCCGAGGCCGGTCACGACCTCGTCGCATCCGAACTCCCTCAACCGGTCAGCTACGAATGACGCAGTGCGATGCACGTCATAGAGCAGTTCGGGGTTTTCGTGGATGTTGCGGCGCCAGGCCTGAATATCGGGTTGCAGATCGGCGACGCGGTTGACGATGGGCATGAGAATTCTGACCTCGAAGGTTGGACTGCAAGTATCCTCTCTAGCATGCAAGGACCGGTCCACCCAACAGATGTGGCATGCTCCAGACGGGTCCCGCAGCGCGGCAAAGTGCAGAGCCGACCGACCGAAAGCCATCGAAAGGGACCTGCCGTAAGGACGTAGACATGACTCGCATGAGAGTCTCCGGCTTGCCGCAGCGCGATCGGGCATTCACGATCTTAGAATGAAACGGGATCGCTCAGACTTCCTTCCGGTTGAAATAACGCTCGCCCAACTCGCCGCCTGGTCGGACATACTGCCTGCCGGTTGCAGCGTCCTGGGAGCCAGCCTGTTCGCGGACGTATTCCTGGCGGATGCGGCGGGAGCCGTTCACATGCTGGACGTATCGGCCGGCTCGATTGCCAAGATTGCCGACTCTGAGGAAGCATTCCATCAACGTTGCGTTGATGATGATGAGGGTTGGCTGCTGCGCCCGTTGGTTGATCGGTGCCGCGCGGCAGGACTGATCCTTGGCCCTTCCCAGTGCTACGCCTTCACGACACTCCCACTGTTCGGAGGCGAATACACGGTCGACAATGTGTGGGTGTGCTCCTGGCAAGGCTGGATCAGCTTTACAGCAATGATTTACTCAGAGACCAAGGATTTGCTTGATGGGGCCAGGGTCAAGATCGTTGTTACTGACTGACATATCTGGCTAGCCCGACATCAGCATCTGGCTGCGGATTTCCTGCGCGGTGCGGCGTAGCGGCAACAGGAACTTCTTGCGCGCGCCGGCTTCGCTCACAGTGCCGGAGATCGTATTGACGCTGAGTGCGGCGACCACCGCGCCCGCGGGGTCGCGCAAGGGCACCGCGATGCCGCAAATCGCCGGATCGAGCTCGCCGTCGACCCAGGCATAACCCTCGCCCTCGACGCGTGCGAGCACTTCGCCGAGCCGCGCCGGATTCGTGATCGTGCGTGGCGTGACCTGCTTGAACTCACCTACGGCGAGATAGGCCTCGCGATTCGCAGGCGGCAACGCCGCGAGCAGCACGCGGCCGAGCGACACCAGATGCGCCGGCAGGCGGCTGCCGACGCCGAGATTGGCCGAAAGGATACGGCGCGCCGGCAGGCGCAACGCATAGACGATTTCGTCCTCGTCGAGCACCGCCATGGCGCAGGACTCGCCGATCTCGTTGCGTAGGTTTTCCAGCGCGCGCTGCGCATGCGCCCAGTACGGCAGCGCGTTCAGATAGGACAGGCCGAGTCCGAGCGCGCGCGGCCGCAAGCTGAAATAGCGTCCGTCGGAGGCGCAATATTTCAGCGCGACCAGCGTCGCCAGGATGCGGCGCGCGGTGGCGCGGTTGAGGCCGGCCGTATCCGCGGTTTCCGCCAGCGTGTGCCGTCCCGGTGGCTTGCCGAGCGCCTCGATGATCGAGAAGCCGCGCGCAATCGCGCGCACGAAGCCGTCGCTCTCTTTGCTCATGACGTCATTTCGTTTGGGGGCGTCGTTTGGCTCAGGACATCGCAGCCCGCATGGCGGCCTGCACATCACGCGGCTCTCCGCGCTTGTCAGGGCCCACCGGCCGCGTTAGCGTCAGTTCATGTAGCGAATGAAATGTTCGCCTGGCGAACTCATAACAGGAGGATCAACGATGGCGCAAGCGGAAAGTTCTGCGGCCGGCACTTTCGAAACCGATTTCTGGAAGGACGCGAAGCTGCGCAAGGTCTGGGACGAGATCGTTCCCGGCGAAGCGCGGAAGACGCTGCCCTACAAGCTGACGCAAGAGGCGATCGCGCTGTATTGCCGCGCGGTCGGCGAGACCAATCCGCTGTATCTGGACGAGGCGGCCGCGAAGGCCGGCCCCTACGGCGGGCTGATCGCGCCGCCTTCGATCCACATCCTGCTGATGTTCGCCTGCACGCCGGCCAACGACTGGATGCGCTCGCCGGGCACCGTCAATGCGGGGCAGTCCTGGAGCTACAACATCCCTGCCCGCCCCGGCGACACCATCACGCTGCAGGCGCGTGCGCTCGACAAGTTCATCAAGCGCGAGCGGCTGTTCGTGGTGCACGACAACGTCTTCTTCAACCAGCATGGCGACGTGATCTGCTCGGGTCGCGGCCAGACCATCCGTCCGATGTAAGGAAGTCCAGGATGACCACAGTGAATTTCGATCGGCTCAAGACCGGCGACACCATCGACGGTCCTGCGTTCGCGGTGTCGCGGGAATCCATCCGCCTGTTCTGCGATGCATCGCTCGACTACAACCCGCTGCATCTCGACGACGACTACATGAAGGGCAATTTCGGCAAGACGAATTTCGGCGGAATCATCATGCACGGCATGAACAATTTCGGCCTGATCTCGCGCATGCTGACCGACTGGGCGATGCCCGCGGGCGCGATCCATCGCCGCCTCGAGACGCGCTGGCTGAAGCCGGTGAAGCCGGGCGACACCATCCGCCCGTCCGGCACCATCAAGGCCAAGCAGGTCACCGCCAGGTCGCGCTGGGTGCTGGTCGATGTCGCCGTGCAGAACCAGCGCGGCGAAACGGTCGCTGCCGGCGAAGCGATGGTGGAATTCCCGGCGAGCGCGAAAGCGAGCTAGCGGCGAAATTTGAAATCGAACAACAGGCTCCACTTCGCCTCGCCCCGCGCGCGGGGAGAGGTCGGAACGCATCGCACGATGCGTTCCGGGTGAGGGGGAGCCTCCGCGGGCGCAGCGATCACCATCGATGCGGACGCAGCCCCTCACCCTAACCCTCTCCCCGTAAGAACGGGGAGAGGGAGCAAAGTGCCGTCGCGTCACCATCCAGGCGGATTGCGTCCCACGCGGGCCAAACAATCAACAATCAGAAGAATCATTCGTGGAGGTTTCGATGCAGGATGCGGCCAATTCCGCTCTCTATCGGAGGATCGCCTGGCGCCTGATCCCGTTTTTGCTGGCGTGCTACACGGTCGCGATCATCGATCGCTTCAACATCGGCTTTGCCAAGCTGCAATTCCTGCAGGACCTGAAGCTGAACGATGCCGTGTTCGGGTTTGCCGCCGGAATCTTCTCGGTCGGCTATGTCGCGCTCGAGGTGCCGAGCAACCTGCTGCTGGTGAAGATTGGCGTTCGCAAGACCCTGCTGCGGATCATGGTGCTGTGGGGCATCGTCACGGTGCTGCTCGCGCTGGTGCAGAACCAGTATCATCTCTACGTCCTGCGCTTCCTGCTCGGCGCCGCCGAGGGTGGCTTCTTTCCCGGCATCCTCTACTATTTGACGCTCTGGTTCCCTGACCGCCTGCGCGGCCGCATGACCAGCCTGTTCGTGATGGCGGTGCCGCTCGGCGGAATCATCGCAGGTCCCGTGTCCGGCCTGATCATGGATCACATGCAAGGCGTCTACGGCTTGCACGGATGGCAGTGGCTGTTCATCCTTGAAGGCGTTCCCGCGGTGCTGCTCGGCATCGTCGCCTATCTCTGTCTCGCCGACGGGCCGCAGACTGCGGCCTGGCTGAACGCCGACGAGAAACGGCGAGTGGCAAGCGATCTCGCGCGCGATCGCGCGAGCGCCTCCGGCACCACGCGCAGCTTCGGCGCTGCCCTGCGCGAGCCGCGCGTCTATCTGCTGTCTTTCATCTATTTCGCGTTCTTCTGCTCGCTCAACACCATTCTGCTGTGGACGCCTACGCTGCTGAAGCGCGTCGGCGTGGCCACCGCCACCGACATCGGCTGGCTGAGCGGCGCCATTTCGGTCGCGTCGGCGATCGGCATGGTCGCGATCGGCTACAGTTCCGACCGCACGAGGGAACGGCGATGGCATGTGGTCTCGTGCGGCCTGATCGCAGCCGCCTGCTTCCTGGCGCTTCAGCTCGCGCAGGGCAGCGTAACACTTACCGTGACGCTGCTCGCGATCGCATCGATCGGCATCTTCGCGATCCTGTCGCTGTTCTGGACCATCCCGAACGCGACGCTGGAGGGCAGCGCCGCGGCCGGCGGCATCGCGCTGATCAGCGCGATCGGCTCGTTCGGCGGTGCTGTCTGCCCTGCGCTGATCGGCTGGATGAACGTCGTCACGGGAAGCATCTACACGCCGCTCGGCCTGGTCGGCGCCCTGCTCGCCGTCGGCATGCTGACGCTGATCGCCGGCATTCCGAGGCCCCGGCAAGACATCCCGCTGGCCGAACCCGGCTGTCCCTCAACAGGCTCCCGCGGCCGCCGCCAACCTGAAGCTTTGGTAACCATTCGGAACTTTCACGAATGACATAGGTTTTCATTGCAAACCGGAGGCCTCGCCATGCGCAGCATCCGCGGGCTCGCCGTTGCCCCGTACCTCGCTCTTATTGTCGGCCCGTTCTTCGTCAACCGAGTGACGCCGCTTGTCTTCGGCCTGCCGTTCCTGCTCGCCTGGATTGTAGTGTGGATTCTGCTCACCTCCCTCATCATGGCGGTGATCTACGCGGTCGATCCGGCCAACCGGGAGGGCGAGCCATGAACGGAGCGCTGCCCTTCATCGCTGCTGCCGCGCTGCTGGCGTTGGTGCTGGGCTTTCTCGCCCGGCGCGGCAAGGACATGAATCTCGAGCAGTGGACGGTGGGCGGGCGCGGCTTCGGCGCAATCTTCGTGTTCCTGCTGCTCGCCGGAGAAATCTACACGACCTTCACCTTCCTCGGCGGCAGCGGCTATGCCTACGGCAAGGGCGCGCCGGCCTACTACATCCTCGCCTACGGCACGCTTGCCTACGTGCTCTCTTACTTCATGCTGCCGCCAATCTGGCGCTACGCCAAGGAAAACCGGCTCTACTCTCAGTCAGATTTCTTCGTGCGCAAATACGATAGCCCCGCGCTCGGCGTCCTTGTCGCGCTCGTCGATATCGTGGCGCTGATCCCCTACCTCGTGCTCCAGTTCAAGGGGCTCGGCATCATCGTCGACATCGCGGGTTATGGCGCGATCTCCCCAGCGCTGGCGGTCTGGATTGGCGCAATCATCGTCGCCGTCTATGTGATGGTCTCGGGCGTGCACGGCTCGGCATGGACCTCGGTCGCCAAGGACACCTTGATCCTCGGCATCGTGGTCTTCCTCGGCATCTATCTGCCCTATCATTATTACGGCGGGCTGGGCTCGATGTTCACGGCCATCGAACAGGCCAAGCCGGGATTCACCGCGCTGCCGCCGCACGGCGAGAGCCTGTGGTGGTTCTCCTCGACCGTACTGCTCACCGCCCTCGGCTTCTACATGTGGCCGCACACCTTCGGCTCGATCTACACCGCCAGGAGCGCCACGGTGATCCGCAAGAATGCGATCGTGCTGCCGCTCTACCAGCTCATCCTGCTGTTCGTGTTTTTCGTCGGCTTCGCGGCGACCCTGCAGGTTCCCGGGCTCACGGGCTCGAACATCGACCTCGCGCTATTCAAGCTGTCGGTGAAAACGTTCGATCCCTGGTTCGTCGGGCTGATCGGCGCGACCGGCGTGCTCACCGCGCTGGTGCCGGGCTCGATGATCCTGATGACCGCCGCGACATTGATCGCCAACAACCTCTACCGCGCGGTCAAGCCGTTGGCCGACGACCAGCAGATATCGCGGCTTGCGAAGCTCCTGGTGCCGCTGGTGGCGCTGGTTGCGGTGTTCTTCACCTTGAAGGGCGGGGAGACCATCGTGGCGCTCCTGCTGATGGGCTACAGCTTCGTCACGCAGCTATTCCCCGCCCTGGTGCTCAGCCTTGCGCACCGTAACGTCGCCACCCGCGAGGGCGCAGCGGCGGGCATCATCGCCGGCGTCGCCACGGTCGCCGCCGTCAGCCTGACCGGCGTCAACTTCCACACGCTGTCGTGGCTGCCCACCCAGGTCCAGGACCTCAACGTCGGCATCGTCGCACTGGCGGTGAATTTCATCGTGCTGATTGTGGTCAGCATGACGATGCGGCTTGCCGCGGCGCCGGCGCGCGCGGCCGCGGAATAAGCCGATGCTCTGAGAGAGTTCATTCGCCCCGGCTTTGGCGATTCGAAGCCTGTCTGGTAAGTGGGTAATCTCAGGCTTGACGCCGCAGATTTCCATTCAGACCGACGAGATATCGGTCTAATAGTCTCAGCAAAGATGACCGCCGGGAAACGAGGACATGCCGCGAAGGCTCGAGGGTGATTTCGACTACATTATCGTCGGCGCTGGCACCGCCGGCTGCATCATGGCCAACCGTCTGTCGGCCGATCCGACCAAGCGCGTGCTGCTGCTCGAAGCCGGCGGCAAGGACAACTGGATCTGGTTTCACATCCCGGTCGGCTATCTGTTCGCGATCGGCAATCCGCGCTCGGACTGGATGTTCAAGACCGAAGCCGAGCCCGGCCTGAACGGCCGCGCGCTGAGCTATCCGCGCGGCAAGGTGATCGGCGGCTCGTCGGCGATCAACGCGATGATCTCGATGCGCGGACAGGCCGCCGATTACGATCACTGGCGTCAGCTCGGGCTCACCGGCTGGAGCTACAGCGACGTGCTACCGGTGTTCAAGCGGCTCGAGGATCACTTCCTGGGCGAAAGCGAGCATCACGGTGTCGGCGGCGGCTGGCGCATCGAGGCGCCGCGGCTGTCGTGGCAGGTCCTCGATGCGGTCGGCGACGCCGCGGAAGAAATGGGCATCAAGCGCATTCCGGACTTCAACACCGGCGACAACGAAGGCACCAGCTACTTCCATGTCAACCAGAAGCGCGGCCGGCGCTGGTCGTCGGCGCGCGGCTTCCTCAAGCCTGTGCTCAATCGCCCCAATCTTCGGCTGGAGACCCATGTTCTGGTCGACCGGCTGATCGTCGAGAGCGGCCGCGCCGCCGGCGTGCTGTTCCGCCAGGGCAACGATCTGGTGGAGGCGCGCGCAAAAGGCGAAGTGATCCTCTGCGCGGGTTCGATCGGCACGACGCAGGTGCTGCACCGCTCCGGCATCGGCCCGTCCGAATGGCTGTCGCCGCTCGGCATCGACATCGTGCTCGATGTGCAGGGCATCGGCCGCAATTTGCAGGACCATCTGCAGCAGCGCGCGATCTACAAGGTCTCGGGCGTGCGCACGCTGAACGAGACCTATTACAACCTGGTCCGCCGCGGCCTGATGGGGCTCGACTATGCATTCCGCCGCCGCGGTCCGCTGACCATGGCGCCGTCGCAGCTCGGTATCTTCACGCGCTCCGATCCAACGCGGTCACGCGCCAACATCCAGTTCCATGTGCAGCCGCTGTCGCTCGACAAGTTCGGCGATCCGCTGCACCGCTTCCCAGCGATCACGGTCAGCGCCTGCAATCTGCAACCGACCTCGCGGGGCACCGTGCGCATTCGTTCGTCCACGCTGGACGACAAGCCGTCGATTGCGCCAAACTACCTATCGACCGACGACGACCGCCAGGTCGCAGCCGATGCGATCCGCACGACGCGGCGGCTGATGAAGCAGAAGGCCTTGGAGAAGTACCGCCCGGAGGAATTCCTGCCCGGCCCTTCCGTCGGCGACGACGACGCCGCGCTGGCGAAAGCCGCGGGCGATATCGGCACCACGATCTTCCATCCCGTCGGCACCGCGAAGATGGGAACGGCCAACGATCCCTTGGCCGTCGTCGACGAACGCCTGCGCTTCTACGGCCTGCACGGCCTGCGCATCGCTGATGCCTCCGTGATGCCGACCATCACCTCGGGCAACACCAACACGCCGACCGCGATGATCGCCGAGAAGGCTGCGGGAATGATCCTGCAGGACGCGCGATAGTCGGCCGATGACGCAGCCGCATCGCATCGTCGTAGGCGGCGACAGCGCATCGATCGCGCTGGCGCAGTGGGGTGAGCCTGGCAAGCCGCCAGCGCTGCTGTTGCATGGCACCGGATTTGTCGCCGACGTCTGGACCGAGGTGGCGGCGGTGCTGGCGTCCGATTACACGGTCTATGCGCTCGACCGCCGCGGCCATGGTCTCAGCCACAAGCCAGCCGCCGATCGCTATCACTTCAGGGATTTTGCCGAGGATGTCTGCGTGGTGGTCGAGAGCCTCGACCTCCATAGCATCTTCGGCATCGGTCACAGTGCCGGCGCCACCGACCTCTTGCTCGCCGCGAAGCTAATGCCCGAACGCTTCGCGCGCCTGTTCGTGATGGAGCCGACGGTGATGGATCCGCACAAACCGCGCGCCGGCGGCCTGAGCGAATTGGCAAAGGGATCTGTGCAAGGCGTGCTGCGCCGTCAGGCCGAGTTCGACAGCGCGGACGTCCTCTTCCAGCGGCTGCGCAAGGCGCCGGCCTTCGCACCTTGGACCGAGCCCGCGCTCTGGGCCTATGTTCGTCACGGCTTCGCCGAGGTCGACGACGGTCGTATGCGGCTGCGCTGCACACCCGAGATCGAATCCGCGCTGCTCAAGCCGATCTTCGAGGCGATGGAGCAGACCTACACCGGCGATGCGCGCGGCAATCCCTTTTCCTGGCTGTCCGACATCACCTGCCCGGTCCGCATCGCCACCGCCGAACAGTCATGGCCGATCTACAAGGAGATGGCCGATCGCGCCGCGGCACTGATCCCGCATGCAACCCGATGGACATTCGACGGCATCGGGCATTGTGTGGCGCAGGAGGCGCCCGATCTGCTGCTCGATGCGCTCAGGAGATTCGCAGCAGAAGTCGGCGAAGGTTCGCGCAACGATCCGGCGCCATCATCGTTGTAACGATGGAACCAGCAGCCGGGTAGCCGCTCACGCGCTCGGGACATGACGACATGGTGGCAGCGGATGCCCTCTTCGACGATTTCTGCCCTGGACGACAAGACCGGCTTCACTGGCGAGGCACACCATCGCGACAAGCAAGTACCGACCGCGACCAGCATCGTGCTCGCGCTCGGCATCGTCTATGGCGACCTCGGCACCAGCCCCCTCTACACGCTGCAGACCATCGTTCATCTCATGGGTGACAGCTTCACCCCGGACGCCGCGCTCGGCTCGCTCTCGCTGATCATCTGGGCGCTGATCATCACGATCTCGCTCAAGTACTGCCTGTTCGTGATGCGCGCCGACAACCATGGTGAGGGCGGCATTCTGGCACTGATGGCGCTGACCGGCGCGCGATGGTCCGGGCGCGACCGATGGCTGATCGCGATCGGACTATTCGGCGCCGCCCTGATCTACGGCGATGGCATCATCACGCCGGCCATCTCGGTGCTGAGTGCGGTCGAAGGCCTGAATGTCGCAACCGACGTGTTCAGGCCTTACACGATGCCCATCGCGGCGGGAATCCTGATCGGATTGTTCGCAGTTCAGCGTCACGGCACCGCAACCGTCGGCAAGACGTTCGGCCCGGTGATGCTGCTGTGGTTCGTGACCATGGCGGTGCTCGGCATCAGCTCGGTCGCGCGGCATCCCGACGTCCTGCGCGCACTCAATCCGGAGCACGGCGTACTGCTTCTGACCACGCACGGTCTGCTCGGCTTTACGCTGCTCGGCGGCGTGTTCCTGGCGCTCACTGGCGGCGAAGCGCTCTACGCCGACATGGGCCATGTCGGCCGCCGGCCGATCCGCCTCGCCTGGTACGGCATCGTGCTGCCTGCGCTCGTGCTCAACTACGCAGGGCAGGTCGGCAATTTCATCGCGTCCCCTGATCCCTCCGCCAACCCGTTCTTCAAGCTCGCACCGGTGTGGGCGATCTATCCGCTGGTGACGCTCGCGACGCTGGCGACCATCATCGCAAGCCAGGCCATCATCACCGGCTCGTTCTCGATGACGCGGCAGGCCATGCAGCTCGGATGGTTTCCGGGCGTGCGGATCAACCAGACGTCGGCCGAGGAATATGGCCAGATCTACGTACCCTTCGTGAACTGGACGATGATGTGCCTGACGGTTGCGCTCGCGGTCGGCTTCGGCAGCTCTGACCGGCTTGCCGGCGCCTATGGCACCGCTGTCTCGACGACAATGGTGCTGACCACCGCACTGCTCTACCAGGCGATGCGACGCACATGGCACTGGAGCGCGGTGCGAGCGTCGGCGCTCACCGGCGTGCTGCTCACCGTCGACCTTGCGTTCTTCCTCGCCAACCTCTTCAAGATCGAGGAAGGCGGCTGGATTCCCCTGCTGTTCGGCGCGCTGGTGTTTGCCGTTATGACCACCTGGCATCGCGGCATCGACGCCCTGCATCGGCGAGGCATGGCGCGCGCACAGCACGTCGATGCGTTCGTCGCCAGCCTGCGCGAGCAGCATGTCGCGCGCGTGCCGGGGACAGCGATCTTCCTCACCCGGCTCGGCCACAGGATCCCGCCGATCATCGCCGACTATGTCAGGCAGGCGCATTCGTTGCACCGGACCGCGATTGCGCTGACCGCGAGTTTCGAAAGCGTTCCCCGGATCCGGCCGGCCGATCGCATTCGCTGCGAACAGCTCTGCGAGGGTCTCTGGCACATCACCGTGCATTTCGGCTTCGTCGAAATTCCTGACCTGCCGACCGTGCTGGCAAATGCGAAGCAGATCGGGGTGCCGGTCCAGCACGACACGACCTACTACATTGAGCGCCACGATCCCGTCAGCCGGCCGCGCCGCAATCCCTTGGCCCGGTTCCAGATTGCGCTGTTCGCCTTCATGGCGCGGAATTCCGCGCACGCGATCGATCGCTTCCGGATTCCGAGCGGTTCGCTGATCGAGATCGGCAGCCGGATGGAAATCTAGAGCGACCGCTACCGCTCGAGAGGCCAATTCCCCCTCACCGTAGGGCTATCGCATTTGGGGAGAAAGCGCCCTGCGGCCATCCTTCGAGACGCCCGCCTTTGGCGGGCTCCTCAGGATGAGGTCTTGTTTGCGGCACAATAGTGGACCCTCATGGTGAGGAGCGCCGCCTGCGGCGCGTCTCGAACCACGAGGCCGAGTATGTGCGCAGCCGTCCAAGGCGGCATATGCGATAGCCCTCCCCCTCGACGGGAGGACGCCGTCCCCTTGCGGGGGGACGGCGGACGCCACTCACGCAGTACTGAAACGGACGAGTGCTCGGCGCGGGCCTACTGTGGCGAAGGAAGTTAGGGAATCCTAACGCGAGCGCGCTGACACTATGCTGACGGCTGCGCGACAGCTTTGTTGCGACCGCCAGGAGCGCCACCGATCGTGCCGTTGGAGCCCCGCCTTGACGGCGGGACCTCACGAAATCGTCATCGCCCCGGCCCGCCCGGAATGCCGGGAATAAACCCCGACCCTCACCGATCACCTCCCTGGAAACCCAATCCCTGGGCCCACGGGAGACTTTGCCATGAGCGATCACGACCATCACGATGAGGAAAAAGGCGTCAGCCGACGCAAGGTGCTGGAATGCATGACCTGGGCCGGCACCGGCGTGCTCTGGACGATCACGGGCGGCGTGCCGCATTCGCTCGGTATCGTCGACTCGGCCGCGGCCGCCGAGGCCCCCGGCATGACGTTCATGCAGATCAGCGACAGCCATGTCGGCTTCGACAAGCCGGCCAATCCGAACGCCATCGGCACGCTGGAGGAGGCCATCAACAAGGTCAAGGCGATGCCGATGAAGCCATCCTTTATGATCCACACCGGCGACATCTCGCATCTGTCGAAGGCCTCCGAGTTCGACGACGCCGACCGGATCATCTCGCAGGCCAAGCTCGACGTGCACTACGTGCCGGGCGAGCACGATTTCATCGACGAGGAGGTCAAGCTCTACAAGGAGCGTTACGGCCGCGGCACCAAGGGTGCCGGCTGGTACTCCTTTGACGCCGGCGGTGTCCACTTCATTGGCCTCGTCAACGTCGTCGATCTCAAGGGCGGCGGGCTCGGCAATCTCGGCGGCGAGCAGCTCGAATGGCTGGAGAACGACCTCAAGGGCCGCTCCAAATCGACGCCGATCGTGCTGTTCGCCCACATTCCGCTGTGGACGGTCTATCCGCAGTGGGGCTGGGGCACCGAGGATGGCGGCCGCGCGCTTGAATATGTGAAGGGCTTCGGCTCCGTCACCGTGCTGAACGGTCACATCCACCAAGTGATGCAGAAGGTCGAGGGCAACGTCACCTTCCACACCGCGCGCTCCACCGCCTTCCCGCAGCCGGCGCCGGGCGCTGCCCCCTCGCCCGGCCCGATGAAGGTCGAGGATTCCAAGCTGCGCGGCATGCTCGGCGTCGCCAGCATCAACTTCAAGCAGGGCACCGAGCGGCTCGCCATCATCGACACGCCGCTGCAGGGCTGAGAGAAGGACGACAAGGCCATGACTTCAATCAACCGCCGCGACTTCGGCATCGCCGTGGTCGCGACCATGCTGCTGCCTGTCTCCGCGGCCCGCGCGGAGGACGTCGCCATCCACATCGACAACTTCGTGTTCGAGCCGGCCCAACTCAACGTGAAGGTCGGCACCACCGTGACCTGGACCAATCGCGACGACATCCCCCACACCGTGGTGTGTGCAGGGAAATTCCGCTCGAAGCCGATGGATACCGACGGCACCTTCGCGTTCACCTTCACGGAAGCCGGCGAGTACAAGTATTTCTGTTCGCTGCATCCGCACATGACAGGCAGCATCAAGGTTGGGTAACGTGTCCAGCCAGGTCATCACAACCACGCTTGGCCGGTGGGCTTCGGCTCCCGGCCGGGCGCAAGCTCCTTCTGGAAACGCCGGGCAGAACACGATGGCGGTCAGAGCGTCGGACGACGATCCCGATAGAGCGCGGCGCTTCCGCGAGGCCGCACTGCCCTATCTCGACGAGGCCTACACGCTGGCGCGTTACCTGCTGCGCGATGCTGCCGACGCCGAGGATGCTGTACAGGAATGCTATCTGCGCGCCTATAAGCATTTCGACAGTTATCGCGGCCCGGCGATGAAGCCATGGCTGTTCGCAATCCTGCGCAATGTTTGCCGCGCCGAATATGCGCGGCGCAAGACCGCTCCCACCACCGTCGAGCAGATGCCCGAGAGCGCCGAGCAGGCGCCGCTGTGGCACGAAACGCCGGACACACCGGAACGGCAGATGCTGCGCCGCTTCGACGGAGATACCGTGCGCAAGCTGATCGCGGCGCTCGCCGAGCCGTTCCGCGAGACCTTCGTGCTCAGGGAAATCCAGAATCTTTCATACCGCGAGATCGCCGATGTCGCTGCCGTGCCGGTCGGCACCGTGATGTCCCGCCTCGCGCGCGCCCGCGCCATGCTGCGATCAGCCTGGCTTGCGGAACAGGAGCAAGCGAAATGACCTGCGAGGAAGCTGAAGTGCTGCTTCACGCGCTGATCGACGGCGAGCTTGACGCCGGCCATGCGCGCGAGGTGGAGGCACATATCGAGGGCTGCGCGCACTGCGCAGCGTTGATGAAGGAGTATCAGGAGATTCGCCAGGCGATGGCCGAGACCGACCTGCGCTACAAGGCTCCGCTCGAGCTGCGCCGCCGGATCGAGAAGGCGCTGCCGCAGCCGCAGGCTGCACCAAGCCGCCGTTCGGTGCTGCGCGGCTTCGCGATGGGCTCGGCGGTCTCGGCGATCGCCGCGACCGGCCTGTTCGCAGTCGTGCTGCGCAATGACGACGAGCAGCGCATCGAGGCCGAGGTCGTGTCGGCGCATCTGCGTTCGCTGCAGGCAGGACACCTCACCGACGTGATCTCGACCGACCAGCACACGGTGAAGCCGTGGTTCAACGGCAAGCTCGACGTCTCGCCGCCCGTGATCGACCTCACCGCACAGGGCTTCACGCTGATCGGCGGCCGGCTCGACTACGTCAACGCCCGGGAGATCGGCGCCGTGGTCTACAAGCGGCGCCAGCACGTGATCAACCTGTTCGTGGCGCAGACCGCGAGCACCGAACGCCACCCGGCGACGATGACGACGTTGCAAGGCTTCAACATCCGCCGCTGGAGCGATCGCGGCCTGAAGTACTGGGCCGTCAGCGATATCGGCGCCGACGAGCTGACGGAGTTTGGCGAGAAGTTCGAGACCGCGATGCAGGCGAACAAGGAGGGATAGCTTTGGGCGCCCCTGCTGAAGATCCCGTCATTGCGAGCTGCCCGCGACAAGATTGGAGGGCAATTTAGTGCTGAAGCGACGAAGCAATCCGTCGCTTCGCTTGCGGCACAATGGATTGCTTCGCTTCGCTCGCAATGACATCCGGGCGAGCTTCGGGGCCTGGATTGAGCTGCGTAGCCCGGATGGAGCGCAGCGCAATCCGGGTTGCTGTCGAACTTGGGGACTGTTCCCGGATTGCGCTTCGCGTCATCCGGGCTGCAACGTCGTTGGCCTACGCCGACTTGCGCACCGCGTTGTCGACCAACGTCTTGCCGAGCGACCAGATCGCGCCCGGCACCTTGTGGCTGCCGGCGATTACCTCGTCGAACGCTTTTTCGATCCAGGTGCAGTCCTCTTCGGTGATGACGAGCGGCGGCAGTAGCTTGATGGTGTGGCTGCCGTGGCCGGCAACCTGGGTCAGGATCTTGTGGTCCTTGAACAGCGGCACCGTGATGAGCTGGCAGAACAGGCCCTTGTTGGCCGTCTCAAGCAGGTTCCACGACGCCTTCAGCCTCAGCGATTTCGGCGGACCGAACTCGACGCCGATCATCAGGCCCTTGCCGCGGACTTCCTTCATTAGTTCATAGCCGGGCACCATCCGCGTCAACGCGAGACGGAGCTCGGCGCCGCGCTTGGCGGCCTGCTCGACCAGCTTCTCAGCCTTGACGACCTCAAGCGTCGCGATGCCGGCAGCCATCGCCAGATCGTTCTTCCCGAAGGTCGAGCCATGCACGACCGCGCGGTCCATCTGGTTGAAGATCTTGTCGAAGATGCTCTTGCGCGTCAGCAGCGCGCCGATCGGCACGTGACCGCCGGAAAGTGCTTTCGCCAGCAGCACCATGTCGGGCTCGATGCCCCAATGCTCGATCGCGAGGAATTTTCCGGTGCGGCCGATGCCGGTCTGGATCTCGTCGGCGATGAACAGGGTGCCGTATTTGCGGCAGAGCGCCAGCGCGCCGGGCAGGAACTCATCGGTGGGCATGTTGACGCCCTTGCCCTGGATCGGCTCGACGATGAACGCGCCGACCTGTCGCGACGACAAGGCTTTCTCGAGGGCTTCGAGGTCGTTGAACGGGATCGCCGTGCAGCCCGGCAGCAGCGGTTCGAAGCCGCTGCGGAAATTCGTGTCATCCGTCAGCGACAATGCGCCATAGGACAGGCCATGGAACGAATGCGCGCAGTGAACGATGCCAGGGCGACCGGTCGCGCCGCGCGCGAACTTGATCGCGGCCTCGACGGTTTCGGCGCCGGAATTGGCGAAAAACACCTTGTCCAGATATGGCACATGCTCCAACAACCGCTCCGCCAGCACGCCGGCGAGCGTGGAGACGTCGAGTTGCACCAGATTCGGCAAATCGGCGTCGAGGACGCTCTTGAGTGCCTTGCGCAGCGCCGGATGATTGCGGCCGATCGCAAAAACGCCAAATCCGCTCAATAGATCGAGATAGCGGGCGCCCTGACGATCGAAGAGGTATTGACCTTGCCCCTTTTGGAAGCCGACATCGTAACCGATGGTCTTGAGAACGCGAACGAGCTGCTCATTGAGGTGCCGCGTATGCATGGCACCGCGCTGGCCCTCGCGCTCCACAAAAATCTCGGAAACGTCTAAATTGGAACTTACCATTCGTTACATACGTCGGTTGATGGCCATCTCGTCAACTTAAAACGCTCCACGGCGGCGTTTTGACCCCGCTCTGATCGTCCAGTTAAGCACAGGTTTGGACCATGTTGCACTGCCCAAGAACTTTCGCGCGCACAATAGCCTTTTCAGGTTTATTTTTGGCCACCGTATTAACACCGGCCTTGGCCGCGGATCCCACGGGTGATTGGAGAGACGCGGACGGCTTCGCAAACATTCGCGTCGCCCAGTGTAATGGCAGCATGTGGGGTGCGGTCGTCTGGGAAAAAACCCCCGGCGGCAAGGACAAGAACAACCCCGATCCAGCAAAGCAGACCCGGCCGACGCTCGGCATGCCGATCCTGATCGACATGAAGAAGAAACCGGGCGCCGATGCGTGGGAAGGCCAAGTCTACAACGCCAAGGACGGCCAGCTCTACAGCGCGACCATCAAGCCCATTGGCACCGACGAGCTGGAAATCCAGGGTTGCGTGCTCGGCTTCCTCTGCGGCGGTCAGACCTGGACCCGTGTCGGTCCACCGATTCCGGTCAGCGCCGCGGGCAATCCGCCGAAAGGTGGGGCTCCCAAGTCGGTCGCACCGCCGAAGACGACGGGTTCGGTGGCGCATGGCACCAAGCCGGGTCAGAAGCAAGCCGCCAACGCACCAAGTGACACGGTCGGCGACATCTGCCTTCTCCCCGACATTGCACGCCCGACGCAGTAGCCCGCGCTACGCGGGCCACAACGGCACCGCTGCGACATGGTCGCGAGTGAGAGCGCTTGCCTGTGCTCGCCTGGATGCCTGCACAACCGCACCCGCAAGCCCCACCAGCCTGGAGGCGCTTGCGACCGAGCCGGATCAGCAGCAGACGAGCAACAACGCGTCAGGTGACATCGTTGCCGATATCCGAGTCCGTGCCGACCTCGCGCGGCTTGCCCATCAGCGCAGGCTGGAACAACAGCACGGCTGCGAGCGTGGTGACCAGCGACAGCGCCAGCAGCTTGCCCATGCTCGCGGTGCCAGGATGACTGGATAGCCAGAGGCTGCCGAACGCGGTGGCCGTGGTCAGCGCGCTGAAAAAGATCGCACGCGTCAGGCTCGACTGCAGCAGCTTTGTCCGGCCCTGGCGCCAGGCGGTGACATAATAGATCTTGAAGGCGACGCCGACGCCAAGCAGCAGCGGCAACGCGACGATGTTGGCGAAGTTCAGCGGCAGGCCGATCAGCACGCAGATTTCCAGCGTCACGACGCCGGCGAGCAGCAGCGGCACCAGCGTCAGCAGCACGTCCGTCACGCGCCGCAGCGTCAGCCACAGCAGCAAGCTGATCACCACCAGCGCCCAGATGCCGGCGTGGATGAACGCCTTCACGACGACGTCGCCGGATTTCAGGATCGAGACCGGTCCACCGATCGCGGTCGGCTCGGCGGCGAGCACGGCGTCGGCGAAGCGGCGCAGATTGTCGTTGTCGTTCGGATCACCTTTCGGTTCCGCCTCGACGCGCATCAGACCATCCTTGGTCTTCCAGCCCTCGACCAGCGCCGGCGGCAGGTTCTGCAGCGTGACGGTCTGGGCCTGCAGCGTGTTCCTGAGTTGATCGAACACGATCTTCATCGGCGCGACGAATATCTCCTGCGCCCTGTTGCGGGTCGCCTCGTTCGAATCGGCGAGCTTCTGCAAGGCGTCGGCCAGCCGGCGCGCGGCGACGGCGCCCGGCCCCTTGTTGTCGCCCGCGGTCTTGCGCAGGCTGTCGACCGAACTCTTCAACGACTCGACGTTTTCCTGGTCGGAGGGTGCCGGGTCGACCGATTCGGGATTCAGCGCCGGACCAAGCACCTTCGCGGCCTGCGCGATCAGTTGCAGCTTGGCCGGCTGGTCATCCGGCACGAAGCTGTCGAGCGACATCACGCGCGCCACCTCCGGCAGCTTCTCGAGCTTCGCCTCGATCTTCCTGGCGTCGGCCTCCGAATTCGTCATCACGTTGATGGCGTTGGCGCCCGTGTTCGGGTCCTTCCTGAGATCGAGGAAGGTCGCGATCGATTCCACCTTGGAACTGCGCAGATTGATCGGATTGAAGTCGAACTTCATGTAGTGGAGCAGCGGCATGCCTGCGATCGCGACCAGCAACGTGCCGACGATGATCGGGATGCGGTGCTTCTCGAGGAAGTCGTCGACCGGGGCGAGAAAGGCGTAGCCGACCGGCTCCTTCTCGCCCGGCGGATTGAGCAGATCGAGCAGCGCCGGCAGCACCGTGATGCTGGTGACGAACGCCACCAGCATGCCGGCGCCGGCGATCTTTCCGAGCTCGGAAATACCCTTGTAATCGGTCGGCAGGAAGCAGAGGAATCCTGCCGCGGTCGCCATCGCCGCGAGCGACAGCGGCACCGCCGAACGGCGCGCCGCATTCTCCAGCGCCAGCGTCAGATTGTCGTTCTTGAAGCGCTCCGAGCGATAACGAACGCTGAACTGGATGCCGAAGTCGACGCCGAGACCGATAAAGAGCACGGCAAAGGCGACCGAGAGCAGGTTCAGCGACCCCACCATCATCAGACCGACCGCCGTGGTGATGGCAAGGCCAATGAACAGGTTCAGGAACACTGCGAAGATGATCTTGCCGGAATGCAGCGCCAGCCAGAGGATGACCAGCACGATCAGCACGGTGCCGATGCCGTTGACGATCGCGCCGTCCTGAACGGTGGCATATTCCTCGTTGGCGATCGGCACCGGTCCGGTCAGACGGACGCGCGCGTGATATTCGGTTGGGAAATTCAGGTCGGCTGCCGCCTGTCGGATCGCATCGGTCGCCGCCTTGCCGGGCTCCAGCGCCGAGTAATCGATGATCGGCTTGATCTCGATGAACGCACGCTTGTCGGAATCGGTCAGCGGCTTGTCGCTGGTGAGCTCGCGCCAGGAGAACGTGGCGTCACCCTTGGCGAGGATGGTCTCGACGGTCTCCGAGATCAGGTTGAACGGACGTGCGGCATTGTCGAGCTTGACCTGCCCGCGCTTGACGCCGGCAAGGCCGGTCTCGAGCGCGCCGGTCAGGCCGCGGATCGAGGGATCGCCCGCCATGATCTCGATCAGGGGGGCCGCTTGTTCGAGCTGGCCGGTCGTCTTGCCGACCTCCTCGGTCGGCAGAAACAAGAGCCCGTTCTTCTCGAAGAACTCGCCGGAGCCGAGCGGCGTCACCGCCTCGAAGTTCTTCTTGTCGGCAGTCAGCTTGTCGGCGAGCGCCTTCGCCGCCGAGCTGGTCAGCTCGGGTGTCGCGCCCTCGACGACGGCGAGGATCAGCCGCTCACGGTCGAAAGCTTCCTCGAACTGGTTGTCGCGCTTGCGCCAGTCCAGATCGGGCGAGATCAGCTTGTTGATGTCGGTGTTGATCGAGAAATTCCGGGCCGTGTAGTAGCCGCCACCGACCGACAGCAGCAGTGCGAAAATGACAACAGGAAGGGCAAAACGCGTACACGTCCTAACAACCGAGACGACAATATTTGTCAGCACTTCGTATCTTTCTAATCTCAGGGAAGCATGGCCGGAAACGCCCGCTGTCTAGCGGAGTTCCCGGGGCCGATCTAATGTTGTTTTGGTCATCGTCCTCGACGCAACGGCGAGCAGATGCCGAACAACACCCGGCTACGGATGGCCGGTATAAACCGCCCCGATGGGCGATAAAGTGACGAACAAGTGAGGGGACTGGCGATCGCAGGGACAGTAGTCGCTACTATGATACCTTTAGTGACATTCCTCACACATGGCGCTTCTTTTCGGGGCGCTTCCTTTTTGACACAAAGCCTCATACCTCCATGTGCTTGCGACGTGCATTAAGTGCAGGAACTGCGTTGGTTCGGATATTGCAACCCGCGTTGCCAATGTCCGGCCGAGTGGAGTGCGGCGTCAAAAATGCCGCACGGGCATTGAATGAGACGGGTGCAATTTGCGTGACGGACGTCCTATGGAAATTTTTCTTGCCCAACCGCGCGGCTTCTGCGCCGGCGTCGTGCGTGCCATCGACATCGTGGAACGTGCGTTGGAAAAGTACGGCCCGCCGGTCTATGTCCGCCACGAGATCGTTCACAACAAATACGTGGTCGAAAGCCTGAAGAAGAAGGGCGCGATCTTCGTCGAGGACCTCTCGGAAGTGCCTCCCGGCTCGGTGACCGTGTTCAGTGCCCATGGCGTGGCCAGGAGCGTCGAGAAAGAGGCTGAGGCCCGCGACCTGCCGGTGCTCAACGCCACCTGCCCGCTCGTCACCAAGGTCCACAATCAGGGCAAACGCTACATCTCCAAGGGCCGCACCCTGATCCTGATCGGCCACGCCGGTCACCCCGAGGTTGAGGGAACCATGGGGCAGGTTCCCGGACCGATGTTCCTGGTCCAGAGCGTCGAGGACGTGGCGGAATTGGCGCTGCCCGCCGGTACTCCGGTAGCGTACATCACGCAAACCACGCTGTCCGTGGACGACACCAAGGACATTATCACGGCTCTTCAGGCAAAATTTACAGACATTCAAGGCCCAGATATCCGGGATATCTGCTATGCGACACAGAACCGCCAATCCGCGGTAAGGGAACTGAGCAAACTCGTCGACATCATATTGGTGGTGGGGGCTGCCAATAGTTCCAATTCAAACAGGCTTCGTGAAATCGGCACCGAGGTCGGCGTCGCGAGTTACCTCATTGCCGATGGAAGCGAGCTCAACCCGGATTGGCTGAAGGATGCAAAGGCCGTCGGCATTACGGCGGGCGCCTCGGCGCCCGAAGTTTTGGTCGACGACGTGATCGAGGCCCTGAGGCGAATCGGACCGGCTACGGTCTCGGTGCTCCCGGGCCGGGAAGAGAACATCGAATTCCGGCTGCCAGCCGAACTGACTGCAGGCTGATCGAAACACACCAAGTCCAGAAAGAAAACCGTGTAATGGCTATACCGTTCTTCAAGGAAATCCGTATCGGCGGCTACCTGATGAAGCAGAAGCTGCTTGGCCGCAAGCGTTATCCGCTCGTGCTGATGCTGGAGCCGCTGTTCCGCTGCAATCTCGCCTGCGTCGGCTGTGGCAAGATCGACTATCCGGATGCGATCCTCAATCGCCGCATGACCGCACAGGAATGCTGGGACGCCGCCGACGAATGCGGCGCACCGATGGTGGCAATTCCCGGCGGCGAACCGCTGATCCACAAGGAAATCGGCGAGATCGTGCGCGGCCTGGTCGCGCGCAAGAAATTCGTCTCGCTGTGCACCAACGCTCTGCTGCTCGAGAAGAAGCTCGATCTGTTCGAGCCCTCGCCCTACCTGTTCTTCTCCGTGCATCTCGACGGCCTGAAGGACCATCACGACAAGGCGGTTTCGCAGAAGGGCGTGTTCGATCGCGCCGTCTCCGCCATCAAGGCGGCGAAGGCCCGCGGCTTCACCGTCAACGTCAACGCCACGATCTTCGACGGCCACCCGGCTGAGGAGATCGCCAAGTTCCTCGACTTCACCACCGAACTCGGCGTCGGCGTCTCGATGTCGCCCGGTTATGCCTATGAGCGTGCGCCGGACCAGGAGCACTTCCTGAACCGCACCAAGACCAAGAAGCTGTTCCGCGACGTCTTTGCGCTCGGCAAGGGCAAGAAGTGGAACTTCATGCATTCGGGCCTGTTCCTCGACTTCCTCGCCGGGAACCAGTCCTACGAGTGCACACCCTGGGGAATGCCGGCGCGCAACATCTTTGGCTGGCAGAAGCCCTGCTATCTGCTCGGCGAAGGCTACGCCAAGACCTTCAAGGAGCTGATGGAGACCACCGACTGGGATTCGTACGGCACCGGCAAGTACGAGAAGTGTGCCGACTGCATGGCGCATTGCGGCTACGAGCCGACCGCCGCGACCGCGGCGTTGAACAACCCGCTGAAGGCGATGTGGGTGGCACTGCGCGGCGTCAAGACGACCGGTCCGATGGCGCCCGAGATCAATCTCTCCAAGCAGCGTCCCGCCCAGTACATCTTCTCCGAGCAGGTTCAGAAAAAGCTCTCGGAGATCCGCCGCGACGAGGCGCTCGCCGCCCAGCAAAAGGCCGCGGCTGCCGCGCAGAAGGCGTCCACGGCCGCGTAAACGGCGCGCTGAGGCGAGAATCAAGAAAGGCCCGAGGCGATCGGGCCTTTTCTTTGCGCCAGCCTGACGTCTTCTTGATCGTTGGCTTGCCAGCCTCGCGCTATGCTCCGGCGCAGACCCGCATTTGGAGTGTGCGTCATGGACGTCATCACCTTGATTGCGTTTGTCGCCTTCATCTATCTGGCTGCCCACGTCGCTGAGCGTCGCGGACGCAGCGTGAAGGCTTGGGCCTGGATTGCCGCCTTCGTTGGACCTCTGGCGCTTCCGTTGATCTTCTTGGTCCCGAACCTGCATCGCAGAAACGGTGATCAAGCCTAGGCGCTGGCGTTGACCATGGCACCCCGCAGCGCGCCGCGAGACACGAAAAGCAAAAGGCCCGATCGCAGCGCGATCGGGCCTTTTGCTTCCGGCTTGAACCGGCGCAGTCGATCAGGCCGCCTTCGCGGTCACCAGAACGTCTTCGACCGGAGCCAGCACGTCGTTTCCGAGCAGGAAGCCGCGGCAACCGCGCAGCGAGCGCAACGCACGGTTGAAGTCGATCCCGGTCGAAACCAGCGCGCGCAGCGTCCGCGGATCGCGCACAACGCCGCGAAGCACCTTGCGCAGATCGATATCGCCGTTCGGCTTGACCGCGGACTTCGCCAGTTCGGGCAGCGCCCGGTGAGCCGGATCGCTGATCACGCGCAGGGCGGCAAACGGAATGCGAGCCTTGTCGGCGTAGGCCGCCGCGATATGGCTCTCCATGTCGACCGCAGCGGCCCCCGTGGTCGAGCGCAGCGCGGCCTTGCAGGCCCGTGCCACAACGAGCTGCTCCACGCCGGCGAGCCCGCCGCGCACGATCCTGCGGCGCTTCAGCGTGGCGCTGGCGATCATTTCCTCATTCAGCGCGGACGCCGCCAGGAAACGGGTATCGCCGGCCAGAACCTCGGTCGCGACTACGACGTCGCCCGATTTGAGCGACGGATCGAGCCCGCCGGCCACGCCGAACGAAATCACGCCGCGGAATGTTGTTGGATCCAGCGTTGCCAGCAATGCGCGCAATTGCTGCGGATCGCTGGAACTGCAAATCACGATCATGCCGGGACCCGCCGCAATGCGGGCCTCCTGCACCAATCCAGTCACGATCAATACCGGCCGAGGATCAATTCTGCTGCCCACGGTTCCGGCGGCCCCCGCCCCCAAAATCACATTCCGACCCCTACCACCCTGCTATTGGTGCTTCTCAAATTCCGATACCGCGCCATTGCCCAGAGCGGAAAGAATTTCGAGTAGCCATGATATCGCAAGTAAAATACCCGCGGAAACCCCGTAGCTGTGTATCGCTGCTCGTCCCAGAGTCCTTTTTCCGTCTGTGTTGCCTTTAGGTACTCAATCCCCCGGGCGACGGCCGGATTTTCGACCTCTCCGGCCGCCATCAATCCAAGCAAAGCCCATGCCGTTTGCGAGGATGTAGATGGCGCGACCTCGTAGCCCTTGTAATCCAGCCGATAGCTGACGGCGTCCTCGCCCCAGCCGCCGTCCTGATTCTGCACGGACACCAGCCAGTCGACCGCCCTCCGAATCATCGGATCGTTGCGGTCGATGCCTGCGACATTTAGCGCTGAGAGTACCGACCAGGTACCGTAGATGTAATTCAATCCCCAGCGGCCGTACCAGGACCCCTCCGCAAGCTGGGTCCGGCGCAGATAGGCGACGCCATCGGCCATCGCCTTGCTGGTCTCGACGGTCTCGCCAAGCTGCCCCAGCATCGAGATGCAGCGCGCGGTGACGTCCTCGGTCGGTGGATCGAGCAACGCGCCGTGATCGGAGAACGGGATGTTGTTGAGGTAGTATTCGAGGTTGTTGACGTCGAAGGCGGCCCACCCCCCGTCCCGGCTCTGCAGCCCCTCGATCCATTCACGGCCGCGCGCGATCGCGGCGTCATATTCCTTGGTGCCGGTGTGGCGCCGCGCCCGGTCCATCGCCATCACCACCACGGCGGTGTCGTCGAGATCGGGATAGTGGTCGTTGTTGTACTGGAACGCCCAGCCGCCGGGACGGACATTCGGCGCCTTCACCGCCCAATCGCCCTTCAGCTCGAGCACCTGGCGCGGCTTAAGCCAGTCGAGCCCCTGCTTCGCCTTGGCAAAGGCGTCGTCACCGCCTGCCTCTTCCAGCGCATGGCAGGTTAGCGCGGTGTCCCACACCGGCGAGACGCAAGGCTGGCAATAGGCCTCATGCTCCTTGACCACCAGCAGCTTGTCGATGCCGCGACGCGTGGTCGCGCGGGGCGGATAAGTCTCGTCCTTGCCGAGCGCGTCGTACATCATGACGATGTTGGCCATCGGTGGATAGATCGCGCCCATGCCGTCTTCACCGTTCAGCCGCTCTTCGGTGAAGGCGAGCGCGGCATCGATCGCCCGCTGGCGCAGGCTTTTCGGGAACATCGGCTCGACCACGCGCAGCACCGCGTCGAGCGACCGGAACAGATAGAACCAGCTCGCACTCTGATGCGGTGCCTTCGGCGCCATCCGGACCGATTTCGGATCTTCGAGGAACAATTCGTCGATACCGACGCCCTTCGGATTCCTCGCACGCGGCTTCAGCGCTGCGAGCACCATCAGCGGCACCATGGTGGTGCGCGCCCAATAGGAGATCTTGTTGATGTGGAAAGGCGACCACATCGGCAGCAGCATGATCTCGACCGGCAACACTGGCGTTGCGCGCCAGGTCACGACGCCGAACAGCGCGAGCAGAAAGCGCGTGAAGACGTTGCTGCCCGACGCGCCACCACGCGAACGGATCGCCTCGCGCGCCCGCACCATGTGCGGCGCGTCGACGGAATCGCCGATCATCTTCAGCGCGAAGTACGACTTCACGCTGGCGCTCATGTCGAACGGGCCGTCATACACCAGCGGCCAGCCGCCGTGCGCGCCCTGCACGCGGCGCAGATAGTTGGCGATCTTGGCTTCGAGCTCAGCGTCGACGGGTTCACCGAGATAGTGGCGGAGCAGAACGTACTCGGCCGGAATCGTGCTGTCGGCCTCCAGCTCGAACACCCAGTGTCCGTCCGACTGGCGGTGGCCGAGCAGCGCCTCCGTCGCCCTGGAAATACTGTTCTGCAGCGCGACCGGGTCGACTGTTACGCTGTGATCTCTCGAAAGCATTTCGCTCGATATCCTCTTCATCGCGGGCCGGCTCACGAAGAGCCGAAAGCCGCTACAACAGGTCAAATCTAGCGCCTGGCAAGAACCAGATCGGCGGCGCGATCACCCGACCGCACCGATCCCTCGATGGTTGCTGGCAACCCGGTAGCAGTCCAGTCGCCTGCAAGAAACAGGTTTTTTTGCGCAGTCGCAGGCCCCGGACGCAGGGCATTCTGCTCCGGAGTCGCCTCAAATGTGGCGCGGCGCTCGCGCACGATCTGCCAGGGCGGCAACTCGCCTGAAACGCCGGATGCCTTGCAGATGTCCCGCCAGATCGCCTGCGCCAGGTCCTCGCGCGGCATGTCGACCAGGCGGTCGCCATTGCTAATCGTCACCGACAGCCGCTGCGGGAACGCGAACAGCCATTCGACGAGCCCGCCGACGACACCGAGAATGGGCACAGCGTCGCGCGGCGGATCGACGCGGAAATGCGCGTTCACGATGGCGCGGAATTTCGACGGTGTCTTGAGGCCGGGCAGCAGCGCGGCCGCAGCGCGCGGCGGCACCGCCAGCACGACGGCATCGTCGGCCGCCAACGCGACCTTGTCGCCGCCGCCGAAGTCGAGCTCGCCGACGCGATCGCCGGACATGCCGAGCGTGCGCAGCTCATGGCTGAACTGCACGCTGTTGCCCCTGTCCTGCAGCAGCTTGACGGCCGGCTCGATCAGCACCGAGCTGAGACCATCACGCGCAATCAGAGGACGGCAGGCCTGTCCGCCCGCCAGCAGCGTCTCACGCACGATGGCTCCGGCAAGACCGGCCGAGCCCTCCGGGGGATCGACGTTCAGCGCGGCCAGCAGTAACGGCTGCACCAGGCGATCGTATAGCGCGCCCTTGCAGGGAATGGTCTTGCCGACGAGCGCTTCGGTGCCTGCCCAGACCAGCGGCGCCAGTGCGAGATAATCGCGCAGGCTTGTGTCAGGGACGCGGCGCGCCTCGTCGAACACCCAGAGCGGCAGCCGGGACTCGCCGAGATCGAGCTGCCAGCGCCGGCCGGTCACTAGATCGACGAACGGAAACTGCGCGCGTTTCGGCCCGACCAGTCCGGCCTCGGTGCCGATCGAGCGCGCGTAACTCAACGCATGACTGTTGCCCGACAGCAGGAGGTGGTTGCCATTGTCGATGGTGAGGTTGGTGGCAGCGTCGAAATAGGAGCGGCAGCGGCCGCCGGCCTGCTGCGTCGCTTCATGAACAGCCACCTTGTAACCGGCGTTGGCGAGCCGCACGGCTGCTGACAGGCCGGAGATACCGGCACCGATGATATGAACGGTCTTTTGCATCAGATGATCGCGTAACGAAGAAGGATGCCGATCTTGGCAGCCTTGGACACACGCACCGGCGCGCGCGGGGCGGCAAAGCCGCGCGCGATCAGCAGATCGAGAACTGCGCGATAGTATTTCGACATGATCCGCGGCGCCCGCACGGCGCGGCGCGAATTGCGCTTCATGATCTCGTCCGCCTTCTCGAAATGCATCTTGGCGCGCTCGGCGAGCGGCACGCACACTTTCGGCAGCGCCCGGTCGGCGGAGACACGGGCGGGATCATCGTTGGTGATGCCGGCGTGCCAGAGCCATTCGCGCGGCAGGTAGAGGCGGCCCAGGCCGGCATCCTCGTCGATGTCGCGCAGGATGTTGGTGAGTTGCAGCGCGCGGCCGAGATGATGCGCGAGCTCGATGCCGTCATCCTCGGGCAGGCCGAAGACGCGCACCGACAGCCGGCCCACGGCGCTGGCGACGCGGTCGCAATAGAGATCGAGCGTCGCAAGATCGGGCGCGCGGATATCCTGCGGAACGTCCATTTCCATCCCGTCGACGATCGCGACAAAATCCTCGCGCTTCAGCCCGAAGGTCTTCACCGCGGCGACGTAGTCCGCAACCCGCGCCGGCGGATTGCCGGCATAGAGCGCGTCGATGTCGTCGCGCCATTGCTGGAGCGCGGCCAAGCGCTCCGGTCGCGGCCCATCGGAATCGGCGATGTCGTCGACCTGCCGGCAGAAGCTGTAGATCTGGAACATCGCCTCGCGCTGCACGCGCGGCAGGATGCGCATCGCGGCGTAGAACGAGCTGCCGGACGCGGTGCTCCCGTAGTTTGCGTTGGCCGCCGCCTCCGCACTCATGCGCCGGCCGCCGACTTAGAGACCGTTCGCCGCCCGGTTGCGCGGCGCGCGGTCTCGCTCGCCACGCCGCCGAGGCTATGCAGCAACAGCTCGATCGGACTCAAATGAACCCGCTCGCTGAGCGGATCGCGCACCTTCAGCATGTTGACGATCTTGTCCGCAAAAGCCTGGATCACCCCGATCTCGAGTCCGAGCCTGAAATCCTTCACTTCACCGGCAAGCGACTTGCTCTGATCGAGCAGCGCCGCGGTGCGCACCGCGAGCGCCTGAAGGCACGTCAGCAACGGCGGCGGCGACTTGGCCTCGCCAAGCATCTCGACGGTCGCGCCCGATGCGGCCAGCGCATCGCGCGGCAGGTAGACGCGGTTCAAATTCCTGTAGTCCTTGGCGCAGTCCTGCAGGTGGTTGTTGATCTGGAGCCCCGCGCATAGCGCATCCGACGCTGTCCAGGTCAACGTGCTCTCGCCGTGCACGTCGAGCATGAAGCGGCCGACCGGCATGGCCGAATACCGGCAATAGTCGATCACATCGTCCCAGGTCTCATAGCGCAGCTTGGTGACATCCATGCGGAACGCCACCAGCACGTCGAGCGCATGCCGCGGCGGCATCCCGCGCTCGGCGAGAGCGCGGCGCAGATTGACCGCTTCCTTCTGGGTGTCGCCGCTCCCGAGCAGCTCGGCCTCCAGGAGGTCGAGATAGCGCAGCTTCTCTTCGGCGGGCAGCGTAGCGTGATCGGCGATATCGTCGGCCGTGCGGACGAAATTATAGAAAGCCAGGATCAGGGCGCGATGCCGCGGATGAATGATCCATGACGCGACCGGGAAATTCTCGTCGCGGTGGGTCTTTCCTGATCGCAGGTCGCTCGCGGTGGTCATTGGAATTTTGGGCTACACTGGTCATGGCGCAGGCGCGAATTGTCAGGCGCGTGCGAGGGATTGCGAGCCCCATATAGGGGAATACGCCGCCAAAACCAATGCCATCTGTGACCGCCAGCATATGCGGCCCGCGGCCGGCACCGGTGCCGACCGTGGGCTTCGCGACGATCCTTTGAGGCCTGAACGCGGCCTTATTGACCGTGGTTCTTCAGAACCTGGTCGCAGGCGGCGCTGATCTTGGTGCGGTTCTGCTGCAGGCAGGCGAGAATGGTGAAATCGCCCTGATCGATCACGGCGCGGCAGTGGCGCTGCACGTCGCGCGAACAGGCCTTCTGCTCCTCAGGCGTACCGCTGCGCTGCGGCTGCTGCTGGGCGAAGGCATTCGATGAAAGGGGGAGCGACAACACGGCAAGAGCCAGGAGAAATTTACGCATCGTATTCCTTCATTTCCGACAGCAGAAAATCTGTCCCCGAAAGCGCTTCGGCACGGCCGGGACGGATTTGTGAGGGGATTGTACACACCGCGTAACGCAGCAACGAACCGACGACAAGCACCGCTAAATGCGGCCAAATTTGCGGCGCTGTAAACCCTCATTTAAGTCTTTGATTTTCAAAGCGTATTTGAACCTTACCTCGGACGATTGCGAAGTGGACCTGCGCAAACTAGATGCGATGGCACCGTCCACGGTGTTTGATTCTGCTCGGCGGCTGACGTCGCGCGACAGGTCCTGCCGTTTTGAACCTAACATACCGCGGTGACACTAAATCTTCGGTGCGAAGCGACGTTTTCTTTCACGAGAGGCGTTGATTTGATGGGATTATTCACAATGAAAACGTCTGATTCAGGCCTGTTCGGTCAGACTCTGAAGGCTGTCGGCATCAGCGCCGCACTCTTGCTGTCGGTCTCCACAGGCCACGCTCAATCCAACGGACCATTCGCCGGCTTTGCGGGCTCGTGGGCCGGCTCGGGTACGGTTGCGCTGTCCAACGGCACCACCGAACGGATTCGCTGCAAGGCGGACTACAAGGTTGCCGCATCCGGCATGGCCTTGAAACAGAGCCTGCATTGCGCGAGCGACAGCTATAAGTTCGACCTCTCCAGCGACGTGACGAGCCAGGGCGATCGCATCTCGGGCAACTGGAGCGAGGCCAGCCGCAACATCTTCGGCAACCTGCAGGGCACCGCGGGTGGCGGACAGATCGACGTGTTCGTCGAGGCGTCCGGCTTTGCCGCGAACCTGAACCTGCGCACCAACGGCTCCAAGCAGATTGTGCAGATCGATTCGAAGGGCGATATCCGCGGCGTCACGATCACGATGACGAAGAGCTGAGCTTCAGCCCTCTCGCCTGCCAACAAACAGCCCGGATCCGAGCGAGCGGATCCGGGCTTTTTTGTCAGGCTTCCTCTATCGGCGCCGGGCGCCCGCCTTTGCCGCGAAGTTTTTGCGACAGATTGATCAGGAACATCGAGGTCGGCCGCAGGATGAACAGGTCCGCGACCAGCGCTGCAACCATCGAGAACGCGCTGAGCCAGCCGAACAGGCGCAGCGACGGCAGGTCGGAGAACACCGTGACGACGAGGCCGCAGGCCAGCACTACCGTGGTCAGGATCAGCGCCGGACCGACCAGGACAGTGGCGCGCTCGACCGCGAGCTCCGACGTCACCCCGGGCTTGGTTTCGAGCCGCAGGCGGTTGAGGAAGTGAATGGTGGCGCTCAGGCCGAGGCCGAACGACACCGTCAGGGCCACGACGCTGGCGAATTGCAGCCCCTCTCCCAGGAGCCACAGCACGGTACCCGACAGCACCACGGGGAAGATGCCGGGCAGGATGCAGGAGAACATCACCACGATCGAGCGGAATGCCAGTCCGATGAAGATCGCAACCAGCGCGAACTCCACGGTAAGGCCCCGATTGAGCTTCTCGATCATGTTGGCGCTGTTGCGCGCGGCGATCGCCGAAAGACCGGTGACCGCGATCTCGTAGCCGGGGTGTTCGGCGCGCACCTTGTCGAGCTCGTGGTCGAGCTTGTTGACCACCGGCAGGATCTGGCTGGAATCAAGATCAGGCACGCGGCCCGATACCACCACTGCGTCCTGATTCTTGTCGATGAAGCGACGCACCAGATGTTCGGGGATCAGGTCGACATATTCCTTCAACGTATTGACGTCGGTTGTGCCGGCCTTCTCGGCAAGCCAACGGCGCAGGGTCTCCAGCGACCATACGTTGCCGACGCCGGCGGTCTTCTCGACCATCGCGTGGACATCGGCGATCGTCTTCAGCGTCTCCGGCGCGTAAAGCGAGGCGCCTTGTGGGAATTGGATCAGCACGTCGATCGGGTTGGCGCCGGTCAGCTTGGCGTCAAGGCGATTCGACGCCGCCACCGCCTGCCGCTTGTCCGGCACCTGGTCTGCCAGCCGGTAGCGCGGCTGCAGGTTGGCGTAGACGACGCCGAGGCTGCCGACGACGAGCAGCGCGATCAGGCTGAACAGGCCGGGACGGCCGACCATGCGCACGGCGATCCAGTAGCAGAAATTGCGCAACGCCTGCACGCCGGCGTCGGCGCTCTGGAATTTGACCGCGAAGATCCGCTCGTTGCGCACGAACAGCACGCCGAAGACCGGCACCAGGCTGAGCACCGCGATCAGCGCAATGATGGTGGCCGCGAGGCCTGCCTCGCCGAACTTGCGGATCAGATCGGAATCCGAGAACTGCAGCGCAATGAACGAGATGCCGGCGGTGCCGTGGGTCAGCACGCAGGCTGGACCCACCACCAGCACCGCGTTCTTGAACGCCGTGAATTTGTCCTGGCCCGCGATCAACCGGTCGCGCGCCGCAAAGGTGAGCTGCATCGAGTCGGAAAAGCTGATCACCATGATGAGCGGCGTCATCACGTTGAGGAACATATTGAGATTGAAATTGGCCCAGCCGAGGCCGCCGAGCGCGAGCAGGATTGCGATCATCGGCGGGAACGCCGCGGCGACCATGAAGGAAATCTTGCGGAAGAAGATGATGGCGATGATACAGCCGGCGAGGATGCCAAGAATGTTGTAGGTCAGCCCGTCTCGTTCGACCGCGTTACGGATCTCGAGTTGCATGACCGGCACGCCGGAGAGCTCGGCATTGAGCCCGCTGCCGCCGAGATCTTCGGCCATGATCTTCCTGATGTCGCCGACCACCTTGCTGAGGTCGTTGCTGCTGACCACTTTGGGCTCGAGCGACATCACGATCAGCGCGAGCGTGCCATCCTCCGACAACAGCTTGCCGCGGATGATCTCGTTGCTTTTGACGGTCTCGATGAACTTGTCGTAGGCCTCCCCTTGCGGCAGTTCATTCGGGAACAACGCTGCCGGCAGCTTGCCGGGCGCCGGCGCCTGCCGCGCCGAGAACAGCGACACGAGGCCGCGGACCCCATCGACGAGCTGAAGGTCTGTGACCATGTCGCGCAGCTTCTCGAGATTGTCGCGCTCGAGCAGCGTCTTGCCTTCGACCACGACGAGGACGTCGAATTCGGTCGAAGGGAAGCGCTTGGTGACGGCCTCGTACTGCTTGAAGTCCTTGGAGTTGGATCGGAACAACTGCGACAATGAGTCATCGATCTTGATCCGATGGACGCCGAACACGGCGCCGATCAGCAGGAGGACGAGTACGATGCAGGACAGGATCGGCGCTCGCATCGGAATCAGGCCGAGGCGCTCGATCCCGAATGCGATGCTCGGCCCGGATCGCGGCTCTTCGATCTTCTCGACGTGGACCTGACTTTCGGAATTCTTTTCGAGCATGCCCTGTCCAGTTCTGAAAACGGCTCAATCTGTCTAGCTTGGGTGTTGGGTCCTCAGGCGCGAATGAGGCTCGCGAGCGCAACTGTTCGGCGCTAGTCCTTGAAAACACGCGAATATTGACCGGCGCCGGTTTTACAGGCCCACCTCCATGCTCGCAAGCGCGAGCGTCGAATCAAATCGGCGGGGAACCGCCGAAAACCATCATTAAGTAGCTGATTTGTCACACCCCGGTAACGCATTCTGTGACGATCCACCGCCACTTTCATCTTTCAGTGCGACTCCGGTGATCTGGCGTGCCAGGCCCTCGCGGACGAGCCAGGAAATCCTGAATGCGGCCTCCTGATAGCTCAACCCGGCACCGTGAATGTTGGAGACGCAATTGCGCTCGGCGTCGGTCAGGCCGACCCGCGGCGCATAGGTGAGATAGACGCCAAGACTGTCGGGTGCCGAAAGGCCGGGCCGTTCGCCGATCAGCATGACAAGCATGCGCGCGCCGACGACGCCGCCGATCTCATCGCCGAGTGCAACTCGCGCTCCGGACGCGACAATCACCGCACCGGCCTCGATCTGGTCTGCGGCAAGTCGCGGAACGAGAGACCGGAGCAGTTCGACTGCATGGACGTTGACCGCGGTCGGAGATAGCCCGTCTCCGATCACGATGGCGCAACCGCAAGCGGCGATACCCCTCTCCTTCAGGCTTCGCGCCGATTCGGGATCGAGCACGCGCCCGAGATCGGGACGGCGGAGGTAGTCGCGCCGGCTGTGCGCCTGGCTCGAGACCTCGATCGGCTCCAAGCCGAGGCTGGCAAGACCGGCGGTGATGCCCGCGACATCGAAGGCCGCGTGAACGGCATCGCGGGCGCGCGCATGATCCATCGTGAAGGAAAGCAGCGCATCGGTCGGCAGGCTGGCACCGGATCGACCGAGACCGACGCGCGCCGGCGTCAGCTCACGTAGATCGGCAAGGGAACGGGAGGGTGGCGCTGTAGCTTTCATATCTCATTCGGCCGGGACCGACGCCTCGCGCAACCGGATCGAATAGTTCGACGCGTTCTGCCTTCCGCTGGAGGCTGCGCGCGCGAACGTGATCAGGTGATGCGCGACCAGCGTCGCCGAGATCAGCCCCTCGATATCGCCGCGTTTCAGCCGTCCCAGTGCAAACTTCCAGAACACGCGCTTGTAGTCGCCGAGCACGCCGACTTTCCAGAAGATGTTGCGCAGCATGACCAGGCCGCGCCGGATGTTGGCCCAGCTCTTCATCTCCGGGCTGACCGGCACCTTGATGCGGTTAGCGTAGGTATATTCACATTGGTACAGGTAGCGCGCGAACAGCTTCTCGGGCTGGTAGGCGGCCTCCATGCATTTGCGCCAGGAACGGACCACGTCGTCGTAGGGCAGCAGGAACTGCACGTTGGAATCGCGGCTGTCGTCGTGGACCAGCCGCCCGGCCTTTTCCAGGCGATCCCACAGCGGCGTCTTCGGCAAGGCCTGCAGCAGGTTGATGGTCAGCAGCGGGATGCGGGACTCATCGACGAAGGAGAGCAGTGCATCGCCGGTTTCAGGCTTGTCGGTATCGAGCCCCATGATGATCCCGGACACCACCTCCATCCCGTAGGAATTGATCGTCCGCACGCCATCCAGGATCGGGACCATCATGTTCTGGTCCTTGTGCATCGCCTTCAGCGCGTCGGGATCGGGCGTCTCGATGCCGACGAAGATCGTGACGAAGTAGGCCTCGCGCATCTTTTCCAGGATCTCGGGGCGCTTGGCGATGTTGAGCGTCGCCTCGCAAGCAAGGCGCGTGATGTAGCCGGTCCGCTTCTGCCACTCGATCAGATGCGGCAGCAACTCCACCGCCGCCTTGCGGTTGCCGATGAAATTGTCATCGACGAAGTAGACGGTATCGGTCATGCCGCAGGCGCGCAGCTTGTCGAGTTCGGCGATGATCTGCTGCGGCGTCTTCAGTCGCGGATTGCGGCCATAGAGGCCGGGGATATCGCAGAACTCACACTGATAGGGACAGCCCGAGGAAAACTGGATGCTGCCGAGGAAGTACTTCTTCGTCTCGGCGAGCTCATAGGCCGGCAGCGGAAAGTCCGTCATCGGCAGGCGGTCCACGGTCTTCAACACCACCTGCGTGTCCGGGCGGCTGGTGTCCTGCGCCAGGCGACGGATCAGCTCATCGGTGGCGTCGCCGAGCTCGCCGACATGGAGGTAATCGAACGACGGATAATAGTCGGGGCAGGCGCTGACCGAGGGACCGCCGATCGCGACCGGCAGGTCGTGGTCATGAGCGCGGTGGCAGATGTCGTTCATCTGCTGGCGCTGGATGTGCATACCGCTGACGAAGACGGCGTCCGCCCACGCGAAATCCTCATCCGACGCCGGACGCAGATTCTCGTCAATGAAGCGGACCGACCAGTTCGCCGGCAGATAGGCTGCGATCAGCAACAGCCCCTGCGGCGGCATGAACGCCTTGACGCCGTCGGTGAGCGGATAGGAATACTCAAAGGTACCAAAGGCCGACGTATAGCGCGGAAAGACGCAAAGGATACGCCGCACCGTCTCAACGCCTTCAGCTCTCATCAAACTTCCTCAAGCGAAGCACCAGCAAATCTAACCACGCCGTTGAACGGTGGGCTAGAAATTCTTCAACATTGTGGCACCTGCTAACGCCACAATGTCGGGATGGTTGCTATGGAGGAGTCCGTTTCCGCGTCAAGCCAGCAGCCTGGAAGCAAATTCGGGTAGCTGCGCCGCATCGCCAACAAGGCGAAAGTCCTGCCCCGCGAGGCCCGCGCGCATCAGCCAGTCATCGAACTCGGGGGCCCGCTTCAGCCCGAAAAGGTCGCGGATGTAGAGGGCGTCGTGAAACGAGGTCGACTGGTAATTCAGCATGACATCGTCGGCGCCCGGAACGCCCATGATGAAGGTGACGCCCGCGGCCGCCAACAACGTCAGGAGGTTGTCCATGTCGTTCTGATCGGCCTCGGCGTGATTGGTGTAGCAGACGTCGACGCCGAGCGGCAGACCGAGCAGCTTCCCGCAGAAGTGATCCTCGAGCCCGGCGCGAATGATTTCCTTGCCGTCATAGAGGTATTCGGGACCGATGAAGCCGACCACGCTGTTGACCAGCAACGGATCGAACGCGCGCGCCACCGCATACGCCCGCGCCTCGCAGGTCTGCTGGTCGACCCGGTGGTGGGCATTGGCCGATAGCGCCGAGCCCTGCCCGGTCTCGAAATACATGACGTTGTCGCCGACCGTGCCGCGGTGCAGCGACAGGGCCGCCTCACGCGCTTCCCGCAGGATCGAGAGATCGACGCCGAAGCTGCGGTTGGCGGCTTCGGTGCCGGCGATCGACTGAAAGACGAGATCGACCGGCAGCCCCTGCCCGATCAATCCGAGCGTAGTCGTGACATGCGTGAGCACGCAACTTTGCGTCGGGATCTCCAGCCGTGTGATGATGTTGTCGAGCAGCCGGAGCAGGCCCGCGATGACGTTGGGATCGTCGCTCGCCGGGTTGATGCCGATGCAGGCATCGCCAGATCCGAGCAAAAGTCCGTCGAGGATCGAGGCGGTGATACCCCGCGTGTCGTCGAGCGGATGGTTGGGCTGCAACCTCACGCTCATCCGCCCGCGCAGGCCGATGGTATTGCGGAAGCGCGTGGTCACCTCGCACTTCCGTGCGACCAGGATCAGATCCTGGTTGCGCATCAGCTTCGACACCGCAGCCACCATCTCCGGCGTGACACCGCGCGAGATCTTCTTCAAGGCGTCGGCGGTCGCATCGTCCGACAGCAGCCAGTCGCGGAAGCCGCCGACGGTGAGCGATGACATCGGCACAAATCCCGCGACGTCATGGCTGTCGAGGATCAGGCGCGTGACCTCATCGTCCTCATAGGGAATGACCGGCTCGTTGAGGAACTGCCTTAGCGGAACGTCGGCCAGCGCGAGCCGAGCGGCGATCATCTCCTCGGCGCTGTCGGCCGCGATGCCGGCCAGCCGGTCGCCGGAGCGCGGCGGCGTCGCCTTGGCGAGCAATTCACGCAAGTCATTGAAGACGTAGGAGGTCGCAAAGACGGTGTGACGGTAGACCATGGCATTTCGGGTCTGGCAGAGAGGCTGCAGCGTAGCACCTCTTTGCTAACAGCTCCCTTGAAGCGTTGATGACGACTGCACATGCCCGCAAGGTTTCGGCAACGCTATCCAGGCAGGCCCAGCGGAACTCGCGGCAGTAGAGTAAACGACTGGTATTACTCGTCAAATTTCCACGGTTGCAACTGCGAAAAGCTCGCGCATTAAGGAATCATCCATGAAGATTCTGCATAATTTTTAATCGGCCGAAGGGGCTCGCCGACCATCCGGAGTGCCCTCGATGCCCATCTCGAACGGCTTCCGACCTCCTCGCTCCGGCGTCCCATGGCATCCCGATTCTCGCTCGCAGCCAAGCTGTACTCGATCTTCGCCCTGATCGCGGCGCTGACCGCGGCCATCGCTTTCCTTTCCGACTACAACACGCGGCGGAACGCGGAGCTGACCGAGGCCGTCGACCTCGCGAGCCGCGCCGCGCTCAACGTCGAGCGGGTCAACTCCCTGGTCTATGCCGTGGTGATGGAATCCCGCGGCATCTACATGTCGACCGAGCCGGCCACGGTGAAGAAATACGGCGCTGGCCTGTTGAAGTTCAACGAGCAGATCATCGCCGTCGTCAGGAACTGGGAAGCGCTGGTGCAGGCCGATGACGCCGAGCAGTTCGCGACCTTCAAGAAGCGGATCGAGCAATTCGTCGACTTCCGCAAGGAGCTGGTCCGCCGCGGCGTCGAGATTGGCGCCACCGCCGGACGCGAATGGGGCGACAACGACGCCAACCGCGAGGTGCGCTCCGCCCTCAATAAGGATCTCGAAGCGCTGTCCAGGGTCTATGCCGAACGCAGCAAGAGGCTGGCGCGGCAAGCCGCCGTCAACCGCGACATGGCCCTCATCCTGACTTGCCTCGGCGCCGTGGCCCTGATCGTGGTCGTGGTCGGCGTGCTCATCATCGCCCGCTCGGTCGCCCGTCCGCTGTCGCAGATCACCGCGACCATCAAGCGCGTGGCCGAGGGCGCTGAGCAGGCCGACGTTCCGCATATCGGGCGCAGCGACGAGATCGGCGCGCTGGCGCGCGCCATCAAGGTTTTCCAGGAGGCGATGCAACGCAACCGCAGCCTCAATGCGCAGGTTGTGCAGGACTCCGAGGCGCGCGACGCCCGCAGCCGGCACATCGAGACCTCGGTGGAGGCGTTCCGCGGCACGATCGGCTCGGTGCTTCGCGCGGTGCACGACAATGCGGCGACGATGCGCGACACCGCGCAGACCATCGCGAGCGTTGCAGCTAATGCGAGCGGCCGTGCCGTTGCCGCGGCAGGGGCGACCGAGCAGGCTTCAAGCAATGTCTCGGCGGTTGCCGGCGCCGCCGAGGAACTCTCCGCCTCGGTCCAGGAGATCGGTCGGCAAGTGAAGCAATCCTCCGGTGCGGTCGAGCAGGCGGGTGCGCGCACCGACAAATCGATCAGTGAGATCGAGGGCCTTGCCGCCACCACGCAGCGCATCGACGGCGTGCTCAACCTGATCCAGGCGATCGCCGAGCAGACCAACCTGCTCGCCCTCAACGCCACCATCGAGGCAGCTCGCGCCGGCGATGCCGGCCGCGGCTTTGCCGTCGTCGCGCACGAGGTCAAGGCACTGGCCGGGCAGACCGCGAAGGCGACCGCCGAAATCAGCGAGAATGTCAGCCTGATCCAGGCCTCGACCCGCAACTCGGTCGGCGCCGTCCGCGAGATCGGTCACGCGGTGCGCGAGATCAGCGACGTCACCTCGACAATCGCCGCCGCCGTCGGCCAGCAGGATGCGGCCACGCGCGAAATCTCGGTCAACGCGCAGATGGCAGCGCAAGGCAACGAAACGCTGGTCGCAAACATCGGCTCGTTGCGCGATGACATCGGCCAGACCAACAAGGCGGCGGAATCGGTGCTCGCGGCATCGAACGACCTGACCGCGACCGCCGAGACGCTGTCGCGCGAGGTCGAGCAGTTCTTCCGCAATCTGCGTACCGATGCGGCCGACGGGATGCGACGTACCGGGACATGAGCGCAGCGTCGGCGCGAGCCGCTTACGCTCCGCTGCGGTTAGGGCGAGAAGCCGCACAACGACGGGCATGCGGTGGAGGTAGGCGAATAGTGAATAGCGAGCAGCGAATGGACTTCCCTACTCGCCACCCCCGATCCGCAATGCCCCTCTCTCACATTGTCGCGCCGAGCACCCAGGGCGCGAATTCGGCGCCGCCGAAATCAAAGCTCTCGCTCTTGGTCGGCTGGCCCGATGCGGTCTTGAGGATGAGGTCGAAGATGCGCTGGCCGCATTCCTGCACACTCTCCTCGCCGTCGAGGATGGTGCCGCAATTGACGTCCATGTCGTCTTCCATCCGCTTGTACATCGGCGTGTTGGTGGCGAGCTTGATCGACGGCGCGGGCTTGCAGCCGAACACGCTGCCGCGGCCGGTGGTGAAGCAGACGAGATTGGCGCCGCCCGCCACCTGCCCGGTCGCCGCGACCGGGTCGTAGCCGGGCGTATCCATGAACACGAAGCCCTTCTTGGTCACCGGCTCGGCATAGTGCAGGACGTCGACGAGGTTGGTGCTGCCGGCCTTCGCCATCGCGCCAAGCGACTTCTCCAGGATAGTGGTGAGACCGCCGGCCTTGTTGCCGGGGCTCGGATTGGCGTTCATCTCGGCGCCTTCGCGGCTCGTATATTCCTCCCACCAGCGCATCAGGCCGACGAGCTTCTCACCGACCTCGCGGCTGACGGCACGGCGGGTCAACAGGTGCTCGGCACCGTAGGTCTCCGGCGTCTCAGAGAGGATCACGGTGCCGCCATGACGCACCAACAGATCGCTTGCAGCGCCGAGCGCGGGATTGGCCGACACGCCGGAATAGCCGTCGGAGCCGCCGCATTGCAGCGCCACCGTCAGTTCACTCGCTGCGACCTTCTCGCGCTTGACTTTGTTGGCGTCGGCGAGCGCTTCCTTCACGAAGGCAATGCCGGCCTCCACCGTCTTGCGGGTGCCGCCGACCTCCTGAATGTCCATCGCACGCAGCCGGCCGGCGAGCTTCTGCTCCTGCATCAGGCCGCCGATCTGGTTCACCTCGCAGCCGAGACCGAGCACAATGACGTTCGAGAAATTCACGTGCCGCGCATAGCCGCCGAGGGTGCGGCGGAGCAACGCCAGCGGCTCATCCTGGGTCATGCCGCAGCCGGTCTTGTGGGTCAGCGCGACGACGCCGTCGACGTTCGGAAAATCGGCCAGCGGATTGTCGCCGGTGAACGGATTCTTCTTGAAGACGTCGGCGACGAGGCTGGCGACATGGGCGCTGCAGTTCACCGAGGTGAGGATACCGATATAGTTGCGCGTCGCGACACGCCCATCGGGACGGCGGATGCCGTCGAACGTCGCCGGCAGATCGAAATTCGGCACCGGCTTGACGTCGACGCCATAGGCATAATCCTTGGCGAAATCGCCCATGCCGCAGTTCTGGGTGTGTACGTGCTGGCCCGGCGCGATCGCCTGCGTCGCGAAGCCGATGATCTGGCCATAGCGCTTGATCGGCTCGCCCTGTGCGATCGGCTTGATCGCGACCTTATGGCCGGCCGGTATACGGTCGACCGTGGTGACGCCATCGGTGACCACCAGTCCCGGCGGCAGGCTCGCGCGCGCGATCAGGACGCTGTCGTCGGGATGCAGGCGGATTACTTGTGCCGGGGCCATCGGGATTCTCCTTGGTGTCTTCACCACTCCCCGTCCTTTACGGGGAGAGGTCGAATTCTCGCGCAGCGAGAATTCGGGTGAGGGGCAAGGCACGCCCGCAATCACAAGCGATGTGCTCGCCGGACGCAGGCCCCTCACCCCAACCCTCTCCCCGCAAGAGCGGGGCGAGGGAGCAGAGCATAATGCTTTGCCGGCAGGGCTACGCCTTACCGCCGGACTTCTCGCGGGTCTGGTTGACCGACATCTTGGCGTAGGTCTGCATCAGACCGACCTCGTTCGACAGCGTGACCAGCTTGAAGCCCATGTTGATCGCGCGCACCGCGCCTTCGGCGCCGGAACAGTGGATGCCCGGGTTGAGGCCACGCTTGCCGCACTCCTTGACGATCTTCTCGTAGATTCTCAGGATCTCCGGCTCGTCGCGGTCGAGCTTCGGCACCAGGCCGTAGGAGAAGCCGAGATCGGACGGGCCGATATAGACGCCGTCGATACCCTCGACGTCGAGGATCGCTTCCATGTTCTCGACTGCCGTCTTGGTCTCCATCATCGGCAACAGCACGATCTCGTCATTCGCGGTCTGCTGATAGGTGCCGGCCGAGCCGTACATGCCCGCTCGGATCGGGCCGTTGGAGCGCACGCCCTTCGGCGGATATTTGGAATACGAAACGAGGTTCCGGGCTTCCTCCGGCGTGTTGACCATGGGGCAGATCACGCCGTAGGCACCGCCATCGAGCACCTTGCCGATGATGCCGGGCTCGTTCCAGGGCACGCGGACCATCGGGGTGACCGGATGGGCGTGCATTGCCTGGAAGCACTGCACCATCGACAGATAATCCTGCACGCCATGCTGCATATCGACGGTGACGCTGTCGAAGCCGCACTGTGCGATCACCTCGGCTGAAAATCCCGACGGGATCGCGAGCCACGCATTCACCACCGCCTTGCCCGATGCCCAGACCTGTTTGACCTTGTTTGCCACTTTGTTCTTCCTTCCCTGTTCCAAACTTGTCTTCATTGCGAGCGAAGCGAAGCAATCCATTTCTCTGCCTGTAGAGGCATGGATGGCTTGGTCGCTTCAGCGCAAAATTGCTTTGCAATTTTGTCGCGAGCTGCTCGCAATGACGGGTGCATTATTCCGTCGCCCGCTGGATAGAGGTTTCGCTGACGCCGACGTCGCGCGCGGTGTTCACTATCGCCGCCCAGGTGTCGTCAGGCAAGGGGATGCCGTTCCTGGTGCGCTCGGCGCGGGTTTTCCGCTCGGGATCGCCCGGAACCAGCACGGAATCCGTCCCAGCGATCGGCTTGGTGGCGCGGATGAAATCGGTATAGCGGGTGATTTCTCCGTCGAAGAAATTGCTGGTGTCGATCACCTTGGGGTCGATGTAGAACGCCATCATGCCGTTGGCGAAACGCCGGTCCGACGATGTCGCACCGGTGCCGGTCAGCGCGCCGCCGAGCAGCTCGCAGATAAACGCAAGGCCCGAGCCCTTGTGATCGCCGAAGGCGCGGATCGCGCCGGTGCCCTTGGTGTGATCGCGCGGCCCGTCCGGCGTGTACGCGCCATACAGCACGTGCGGATCCTCGCTCAGCGTGCCGTCGGCATCGACGAGCGCGCCGGCCGGCAGCTTCTTGCCGCCACGGCTTGCCACCAGGCACTTGCCCTCAGCGACGACGGAGGTGGCGAAATCGAGCACGATCGGATCCTGGCCCTGGCGCGGAATGCCGACGCAATATGGCGCGGTGGACAGGCGCTTCTCGACGCCGCCGTAAGGCGCGACCAATAGCGAGCCTGCCGCGGTCACGAAATGGATCGAGACGAGACCTTCCGCGGCCGCCATTTCGGCCCAGTCGCCGATACGGCCGAGATGGCCGGAATTGCGCAGCGCGACCGCGGCGAGCCCTGCCTTCCTGCACTTCTCGATGCCGATCCTGACCGCGACCGGTGTGACGGTCTGGCCGTAGCCGAACTTGCCGTCGACCACGGCGAGCGATGGCGTGTCGACCACGACCTCCGGGGTCTGGTTCGGTACGATCGAGCCCATCTTCTTCCACCTGACATACACGGGCACACGGATCACGCCGTGACTGTCATGGCCGGTGAGGTTCGCGGTCGTCAGGTAGGTCGCGATGCGCCGCGCCTCGTCCGGAGAGGACTCCGAATGCGAAAAGACCTCGGAAACGAAGTTGATGAGGTTTTCAACCTTGATGGTGACCATGAAAGACTAGCTCGCTTGGTTGTTGAAGCATGATCTTCCCGATCACGCAGCTTCAGGCACGGGCCTTGGCGTGACCGCCGAGATAGGCCGCAGCAATGGCTTCGTTGCCCCACAATTCGTCCGGTTTGCCGCCCAGCACGATCCGCCCGGTTTCCAGTACAAAGCCGTGATCGGCGACCGAAAGTCCCATGCGCGCATTTTGCTCGACGAGCAAGACCGTGGTGTCCTTCCTGATCTGCGAAATGATGCGGAAGACGGCCTGGACGATCACGGGCGCCAACCCAAGCGAGGGTTCGTCGAGCAGCAAAAGCCGGGGCTTGGCCATCAGGCCGCGCGCGACCGCGACCATCTGCAACTGACCGCCCGACAGCGTCCAGCCGAGTGCATTGGAGAACGTCCGTATCTCCGGGAAGAGATCGAACATCGCATCCGCTTCACGCGAGATCTGCGACGCCGATACCTTACGGTTCGATGCGCCGAGCATGATGTTCTCTTTCACGGTGAGGCCCGGAAACACGCGGCGCCCCTCCGGCACATGCGAGATGCCGAGCCGGACGATCGCCTCCGGACCGAGACCCGCGATCGATTGACCGTCGAACAGGACGTCCCCGGAAGCGGGTTTCTCGAGGCCGGAGATCGCGCGCAGCGTTGTCGACTTGCCGGCGCCGTTGGCCCCGAGCAGTGTCACCACCTGGCCCTGCTCCACCGCGATGGTGATGCCACGCAATGCTTCGATCTCGCCGTAGCGGACCACGAGGTTGCGGATTTCGAGCAGCGGCATCATTCGCTCCCGAGGTAGGCGGAGACGACGTCGGGATGGCGCAGCACCGCCATGGATTCGCCGTCCGCGATGCGGCGACCGAAGTTCAGCACCGTGATGTGCTGGGCGGCTTCCGAGACCAGCGTCATGTCGTGATCGATGATCAGGATGGTGAGGCCCTGCGCTGCGATACGCTTGAGCAGTTCGTGCAGTTCGAGCTTTTCGGTCGAGTTGAGACCGGCGGCCGGCTCGTCGAGCAGCAACAGCGTCGGATTGGACGCCAGCGCGCGTGCGATCTCGATCAGGCGCTGGTGGCCGTAGGAGAAGCTCGAGATCAGCTCGTTGGCGCGGTTGCCGAGGCCGACGAAGGTCAAGGCCTCCATCGCGCGCTCGGTCAAGGCGTCCTCGCCCTTCCCGATCATGGTGTTGCCGGGACGCTCCGCACCGATCTCGACGTTCTCCAGCGCCGTCATCGAGCGGAACAAGCGGATGTTCTGGAAGGTACGCCCCAGGCCCGCCGCCGTGCGCTGATGGGGCGCCATGTCGGTAATGTCGGTGCCGTCGAGCACGATCTTGCCTGCGGTCGCCCTGTAGAGGCCGGACAGCACGTTCAACGTGGTCGTCTTGCCCGAGCCGTTGGGGCCGATCAGCGCATGGACGCTGCCGCGCTTCACCGCGATGTCGACGCCGTCAACGGCCTTGAGACCCCCGAAGTGCTTCGACAACCCGGTCACCTCGAGCACGATATCGCCGCCCGCGGTGGCGGGCTTGAGCTGCAGCGCGGCGGCAGCCGGCGGCGCCTTGGTGTGCGCGCGCCAGCGCGTGAAGGCATCGGAGACGAAGCCCCAAATGCCGTCGGGCATGAAGCGGATGATCAGAATCACGAACAGGCCGTAGATCGCGAGATAGAGTCCCGGGACGCTCTTGAGGAAGCGCAGCCATTCCGGGATCAGAATCAGAAGCCCCGTACCGATCGCCGCGCCGATCGGCGAGGCCACACCGCCGAGCAGCGACATGGTCAGGAACCCGATCGATTCCGCGAACGAGAACTGGTCCGGACTGACATAGGCGAAGCCGCCCGCGAACAGGCCGCCGGCCAGACCGCCGAGCAGCGCGCAGATGCCGAAGGCGTAGACCTTGGTGCGGAATACGTCGATGCCGTTGACGCCGGCCGCGAGCTCATTGTCGCGTACCGCACGCATGGCGCGGCCGAGCCTGGTGTCCGGCAGGTGCCAGACGAGGTAGCCGACGATCGCGAGCACCGCGACGCAGAACGCGAGATAGCTCTGCGAGGACTGGAACAGCTCGGCCCGCTTGATGTTGGCGACACCGTCCGGCCCATGGGTCAGGCCGATGGCATTGATCATCACCAGGGTCACGATCTGCTGGAACGAGATCGTCACCATGGCCAGGTAATGCCCGCCGAGCCGCAGCGTCGACATGCCGAGGAACGCGCCGGCAATCAGCGCGACCACGCAGCCGGCAACCAGGCAGGGCCAGAAGCTCATGTGCAGATCGGTGGTGCCAAGACCGACCGCGTAGGCGCCGAAGCCGAAGAATGTCGCCTGCGCCAGGTTGATCTGGCCGCAGAGGCCAAGCACGACCGACAACCCGAACACCGCGATCGAGAAGGTCGTTGCCTGCAACAGGATATTGAGGACGTAGCCGTCGAACCCCATGCTGGCGGCGAGCGCAACCAGCACGGCGGCGCCGATGAAATACGGCGCATGACGAATGACCAGCGGCTTCGAGCGTACCGCCGGAGCCGGGATATGAATGTTCTCGCTGGCGCTCATGCTTTCTCCGCGACACGTTCGCCGAAGATGCCCTGCGGCCGGAAGATCAGGAAGGCGATCAGCACCAGGAAGGCGAAGCCATCCTTGTACGGCACCGAGATATAGGCGGCGCCGAACGTCTCGATCACGCCAAGCGCAAGGCCGCCGATGATGGCGCCGGCGACGTCGCCGAAGCCGCCGATGATGGTCGCGGCAAAGGCCTTCAGTGCGATCGTCGAGCCCATCTGGATCGACACGAACAGCACGGGCGCCACCAGGATGCCGGCCAGCCCGCCGAGCACAGCCGAATAGATGAAGGTGATCATGATCATGGTGGAGACGGAAATGCCGAGCAGCGAAGCCATTTCCTTGTCCTGCGAGGTCGCTTGCAGCTTCTTGCCGAGCAACGTCCTCTCGAAGAACCAGAAATTGAACAGCACCAGCAGGATCGTGACGCCGATGATCAACAGATACTGGCTGTCGAGATAGACCGGGCCGAGCTGGATGCCGGGCGTATCGAACCAGCCCTGCAGCACCTGCGGCTGCGGGCCGTAGATCGCAAGCACCGAATTGGAGAGCAGGATCGAGGCGCCGATGGTGGCGATGATCACCGGCAGATAGGTGCGGTGACGCAACGGATAGTAGACGCCGAGATTGAAGATCACGCCGAGCAGCGCCATGCCGGCGAGCGCGATCAGGAACGACAGCCAATAAGGCCAGCCGAGATCGACGGCGAACACCACCATCAGATAGGCCGCGACCATCGAGAACTCGCCTTGCGCGAAGTTCACCACGTTGGTGGCGCGGAAGATCAGCACGAAGCCGAGCGCGACCAGCGCGTAGACCGCGCCGATGCCGATGCCCGTGAACAGGAGTTGAAGGACCAGATCCATGACAAGCGTTCGGTTGAAGGAGAACTTGTTTCAACGGCCGGCCGGCGCGGCCTCCCCGGCTATTGCCGGAGAGGCCTTCACCCGCATCAGTCGTTGGATTCGATGTGCTTGTCGAAGACGATCTTGCCCTTGTCGTTCTTCACGATGTTGTAGCCGTGAAGTCCGTCGCCATTCTGGTCGAAATTGTATTCGCCCTCGGCACCCGGGAATTTCTTGATCGCCAGGATCGCCTCGCGCACCTTCTCGGGCTCGGTCGAGCCGGCCTTGTTGATCGCCGTGGCCAGCACGGTGACGGCGTCATAGGTCCAGGCGCTCTGGTTGTCGGGCGCGACCTTGACCGCATCACGATAGAGCTTGCCGAACGCCTTCGAGGCGTCGCTGGAATCCTCCGCGTAGTCGGCAACACCATAGGTGTTGTAGAGCGCAGGACCGGCAAGCTTGAGCGCGGTGATGTTGACGATCGAGGGTGAGCCGACCCACGGAATATTCACACCGAGCTGACGTAGCTGGCGGGCGAAGATGCCGAGATCATTCTCGAAGGTGAAATAGGAACCGAGGATATCCGCGCCCGATTGCTTGATCGCGAGCACGACCGGGGTGAAGTCCTGGCTCTGGTTGGCATAACCCTGGTCGAGCACGGGCGGCGCGCCGAGCTTCTGCAGCGCTTCAGTCAGCGCCTTGCCGCCGGCGGTGCCAAACGCGTCGGTCGAATGCAGCACGGCCCACTTTTTCTTGCCGAGCGTGTTGACGCCGTATTCGGCGATCACGCGGCCCGAATAGCTGTCGTTCGGGCGGAAGCGGAACAGCCACTTGTTGCCCATGTGGGTGAGGTTCGGATCGGTGCCTCCGATCATCACGGGCTTGCCGAGCTTCAGCACATCCGGCGCCATCGCATGGACCTGGGTCGAACGGATCGAGCCGAGGAAGCCGACGATGTCGGACTGGGCCGCGAGCTTTGAAAACGCGAGCACGATGCCAGGGTTGGTGGTCTGATCATCTTCGATGATCAATTCGCCCTGCTTGCCAAGGATGCCGCCGGCCTTGTTGACGGCCTCGAGCGCCAGCTTGGCGCCCTTGATGGCATAACCGCCGGATTCAGCCGCGGGACCGGTGACCGGCGCACACATGCCGATCTTGATGGTCGCACCTTGCGCATGCGCGCTCCGCAGTAGCGCAGGAGCAGCGAGACCTGCCGCCAAACCGGCGGAAAACTCACGTCTCGTCAGTTTCATTCAATCCTCCCTGGATAACGCCGAGCTTGCATGTCGGCTGCATTGAGACGAGCTAGACGCGTAGACTTGTTGCCTCACCCATGGCCATCACGCAGCGCGACGAACAAACGTTTGCGCCGCTGCAGCGCACCGGACGTGCAACGGCGATAATCGATCTAAGCGTATGGACACGAAGCTAATCATGATTGCACATTGCACGCAATAGTCAAAAGCTCGCGTCAGGCGGTGCGTAAATGCCTGCCGCGCGCGACCTCGATGCAATCACGTGATAATGTGGCCGGCGGACAGCCCATCCATGTCGATTCCAAGAGCGAAATCGCAGACCAGACGAAAGCAGCCGGCCTATGCGCTGATCAAGAATGCATTGGCAAAGCACATCCGGACCGGTGGCGTTCCAGCCGGAACCGTTCTTTCCGAATCGGCGATCGCAACTTTGTTCGGCTCCAGCCGCTCCCCCGTGCGACAGGCGTTCGAGCAGTTGGAGCACATCGGCCTGGTGCGCCGGTTCGACGGCCGCGGCGTCATCGCCGGCAAGCGCAAGGTCGAACCCCGGCGCGTCCCGATCACACCGGAGATGCTCGGGCTGACCAACGGACCCGTCGAGGCGGTGCGAATCGATGCCTGGGACGCGCTGTATTACAAGCTCGAACGCGAGATCATCTACCGCTCGCTGTTCGGACGCTTCCGCGTCAGTGAACTCGCGCTGGCGCGGCATTTCCGAGTGGGACGCACGGTTGCCCGCAACCTATTGCTCCGTGCGCAGGCGATCGGAATTCTGGAGAAAGGCGCCAAAGCCCATTGGTATGTGGTGCCGCTCGACGAGGATCGCGTCCGCGACATCTTCGAGGTGCGCGCAACGCTTGAGCCGCTCCTGCTGAAATCCGCTGCTGCGCGGATTCCGCCCTCAGTGCTGGACCAGATGGCGGAGCGCCTCCGCGAAGGGATCCGATTCCGCGACCGAATCGGCGTCGCCGAGCTCGACGAGATCGAAGGTGATCTGCATATCCGGTGCCTGAGTTACGGCATCAATCGCGAGATGATCGAGGCTCTCAAGCGTACTCACTGCGCTTTCGTGATCGGCAAGCACATTCAGGTCGCTCTGACTGCGCCGCAGATCGATACCTTCATGGACGAGCATCTGCTGATCATGGAAGCCTTGCGCGCGCGCGACGGCGACGCGGCGGCTACGACTTTGCGCCGCCATATCGAGTGGTCCCATTCGAAAGTTGCCGGCTGGATTGCCGAATTCCGCGCCATCAACGTGATTTCGCGCGTGCCCTACATGGCCTGACCGGCATTGCCGCACGTCATCGCATGAAGTCTTGGCTAGGCGTCGGCCTCGACCTCGCCATCATCGGCAGATGTCATTCCCGCCAGGCTCGCTTCCAGCGCGCCCAGCATGTCCTGGAGCTCCGCAAGCCTGCGCGCGCCGTAGCGCTTGGTGATCGCGGCGTAGATGGCTTCCGATGTCGGCGCCACCGCCTCGATCAGCTTCAGCCCCTTTGCCGAGATCGAGACGACCGCGCGCCGCAGGTCGTTCTCCGCGGCCTTGCGCTCGATCAACTGACGACCCTCAAGGTCGCGCAGGATTCGCGACAGGCTCGGCCCGAGCAGAAATGCCACATGCGCGAGCTCGGTGACCTCGATCTCATCGACGGAGGTGAGCGCACGCAGGATCCGCCATTGCTGCTCGGTCAGCCCGTGATTGCGCAGCGACGGGCGGAACTGCCGCATCACGGCTTCACGCGCGCGGAGCAGCGACATCGGCAGCGAGCGCGAAAACTCGCGCATCGGCGCGCGACGCGGTGACCCGGCCTCGACCGGCGCCGATCGGACGTCGTTTGACGATTTCTTGCGCGCCATCGCTCAATCCACCGCCACGATTTTTTGCATCGCAGCATGCCCCGATTCAATTTGCGGGAATTCACTTAACATGTTAATCATCTTCCCGACATCCAGATTTGTGTATCACGCATGGCCCTCTCCCAGGACGATATCCGCGCCGCCGCCGGAAGGCTCGACCAGGCGGAAAAGACCCGCAAGCAAATCCGCCAGCTTTCGCTGCAGTACCCTGGCATTACCATTGAAGATGCCTACGCGATTCAGAAGGCCTGGGTCGAGATGAAGGTAGCGCAGGGCCGCGTCGTCAAGGGCCACAAGATCGGCCTGACCTCGAAAGCGATGCAGAGTGCGCTCAACATCGACGAGCCCGATTCAGGCATTCTGCTCGACGATATGTTCTTTGCCGACGGCGGGCTGGTGCCGAGCGATCGCTTCATCGGGACCCGGGTCGAAGCCGAGCTCGCCTTCGTGATGAAGCACCGTCTGGCGGGTCCCAACTGCACATTATTCGACGTGCTCAACGCCACCGACTTCGTGGTGCCGGCGCTTGAAATCCTGGACACACGCATCGAACGCGTCGACCCCGAGACCAAGGCGACACGCAAGATCGTCGACACCATCGCCGATAATGCCGCCAATGCCGGCATTGTGCTCGGCGGCCGGCCGATCCGTCCGCTGGACGCCGATCTGCGCTGGATCGGCGCGCTATGCTTCCGCAACGGCCAGCTCGAGGAAACGGGTCTCGCCGCTGGCGTGCTGAACCATCCGGCGACCGCGGTGGCGTGGCTCGCCAACAAAATCGCGCCTAACGGGCTCGCGCTGGAAGCCGGCCAGGTGGTGCTGGCGGGCTCCTTCATCCGCCCGATCGAGACCCGCAAAGGCGACACGATCCAGGCCGACTATGGAGCTTACGGTTCCGTGAGTTGCCACTTCGCTTGACGCATTCGCTAGGAGGCCGTTCATGCCGCACTTCACGCTTGAATATTCCGCCAATCTCGACAACCTGATCGACATGGCCGAGACTGTCGAACTGGTCCGCAAGGCTGCGGTCGAGACCGGCATTTTCCCACTCGGCGGCATCCGCGTCCGCGCGATCAGATGTGAGCACTACGCGATCGCCGACGGGCGCCAGACCTATGGCTTCCTCGACATGGTGCTGCGGCTCGGCGAAGGCCGTGATCTCGCCACCCGCAAGAAGGCCGGCGAGCAAATCTTCAAGGTACTGTCGGCCCACCTCGACCCGGTCTTCGCCAAATCCAAGTTCGCTCTGTCGTTCGATATGCAGATCAACGACAAGGAGACGAGCTGGAAACGCAACAACATCCACGATGCGCTGAAAGTGGAGACGATCAATGGATAAGGCCACTCCGAAATCCGCAGACAAGTTCCAGGCCAACCGCGACCGCGCGGGTCCCCTGCTCGCCAAGCTGAAAGCCGAAGGCATCGGCCACCTGATCGACGGCAAGATCGTGGCCTCGGTGACAGGCCAAACCTTCGAGACGAGGTCGCCGATCGACGGCTCGGTGCTGGCGTCGGTCGCAAAAGGCAATGCTGAGGATATCGATCGCGCCGCGACGGCCGCCGCGCGCGCGTTCAAGACCTGGCGCGACGTGCCGGCGGCGCAGCGGCGCAAGCTGCTGCATCGCGTGGCCGACGCGATCGAGGAGCGCGCCGACGACATCGCCGTGCTCGAATGCATCGATACCGGCCAGGCGCACCGCTTCATGGCCAAGGCCGCGATCCGCGCCGCCGAGAACTTCCGCTTCTTCGCCGATAAGTGCGCAGAGGCCCGCGACGGCCTGAGCACGCCGAGCGAAGAGCACTGGAACATCTCGACCCGCGTGCCGATCGGCCCGGTCGGCGTGATCACTCCATGGAACACGCCGTTCATGCTCTCGACCTGGAAGATCGCACCTGCGCTCGCCGCCGGCTGCACGGTGGTGCACAAGCCGGCCGAGTGGTCGCCGGTCACTGCGGACCTGCTGGTCAAGCTGGCGCAACAAGCGGGTATTCCCGATGGCGTCTTCAACACCGTGCATGGCTTCGGCGAGGATGCCGGCAAGGCGCTGACGGAACATCCCGCCATCAAGGCGATCGGTTTCGTCGGCGAAAGCGCAACCGGTTCGGCGATCATGGCGCAGGGCGCGCCGACCCTGAAGCGGGTGCATTTCGAGCTCGGCGGCAAGAACCCGGTGATCGTGTTCGACGATGCCGATCTCGACCGCGCGCTCGATGCCGTTGTCTTCATGATCTACTCGCTCAACGGCGAGCGCTGCACCTCCTCCAGCCGCCTGCTGGTGCAGCAGAGTATCGCCGATAAGTTCATCGAGAAGCTCACCGCGCGGGTGAAGATGCTGAAGGTCGGCCATCCGCTCGATCCCGCAACCGAGATCGGGCCGCTGATCCATGAGCGGCATCTTGCCAAGGTCTGCAGCTATTTCGACATAGCGAGGAGCGACGGTGCCACCATCGCCGTTGGCGGCAAGCCGCATGACGGTCCCGGCGGCGGGCATTACGTGCAGCCGACGTTGGTAACCGGCGCGAACGCCAAGATGCGCGTCGCACAGGAGGAAGTGTTCGGCCCGTTCCTGACCGTGATCCCGTTCCGCGACGAGGCCGACGCCATCGAGATCGCCAACGGCGTGCAGTACGGGCTGACAGGCTATGTCTGGACTGGCGACATGGGCCGCGCGCTGCGCGTGGCGGATGCGCTCGAAGCCGGCATGATCTGGCTCAACTCGGAAAACGTCCGCCATCTGCCGACGCCGTTCGGCGGCATGAAAGCCTCGGGTATCGGCCGCGACGGCGGCGACTACTCGTTCGATTTCTACATGGAAACCAAGCACGTCTCGCTCGCGCGCGGGACGCACAAGATTCAGAAACTGGGAATTCAATAGCCCGTCGTTCCGGGGCGATGCGTAGCATCGAATCCAGAACCTCGAGATTCCGGGTTCAGTTCTGACAGACCGCCCCGGAATGACGATCCAGAGGGAAACACCATGCCCGTTCCGCAGCACGTCTTCGATCCGCCGTTCAACATCATCCGTTGCAGCCACGCCATTCTTGACGTCACTGACCTCGACGCCAGTGCCGCGTTCTACGAGAAGACCATCGGCCTGCACATCGAGGACCGCGACGACAAAGCGGTCTATCTGCGCGCCTGCGAGGAGCACCAGCATCACTCAGTGGTGCTGCGCAAGGCGCCGAAGGCGACCTGCAACCGGCTCGGATTCAAGGTCGGCAATGATCGCGACCTCGACAAGGCGGCGGCCTTCTGCTCGGAGAATGGCATCGAGTCTGCCTTCGTTGACCAGCCGTTCCAGGGCCGCACGCTGCAATTCACCGATCCATTCGGCTTCCAGATCGAGCTTTACGCCACGATGGAGAAGCGTCCGCATTTGCTCCGGCGCTACGATCTCTACAAGGGCTGCCACCCGCAGCGGCTCGACCATTTCAACGTGTTCGCAGCCGAGGTGCAGGACACCATCGACTTCTACGCCCGGCTCGGCTTCCGCCTCACCGAATATGCCGAGGAAGACGGCGCCAACGGCCGCATCGCCGCGGCCTGGATGCACCGCAAGGGCAATGTGCACGATTTCGCCATCACCAACGGCAAGGGCCCCCGCCTGCACCACATCGCCTATTGGGTGCCGACGGCGATGAACATCGTGCATCTCTGCGACGTGATGGCCTCCTCGGGTTTCCTCAAGAACATCGAGCGCGGCCCCGGCCGGCACGGCATCTCCAACGCCTTTTTCCTGTACGTCCGCGATCCCGACGGCCATCGCATCGAGCTCTATACCAGCGACTATTTCACCGGCGATCACGACCATGAGCCGCTGCGCTGGTCGCTGCGCGATCCGCGCCGGCAGACGTTGTGGGGCGCGCCGGCACCACGCTCCTGGTTCGAGGAAGGCTCGCCGTTCGCGGGACAAGCCGTGCGCGAGCCACGCTTCGTGGCCGACGTGCTGGTTGCGGACTGACGGGAATTTGCAATGCCTGCTCCCCGTCTCGCCACCTATTCCGTCAACGGCGCCATCAAATATGGCGCCATCACCGACACCGGCATTGCCGATCTCTCTTCGCGTTTCGCCAAGGACTATCCGAGCTTGCGCGAAGCGATCGCCGCCGGCGCGCTGACGAAGCTCGCGGACGCCGCCGCCGGGCGCTCGCCCGATTACGCACTCGACGCAGTGGCCTTGCAGCCGCCGATTCCGTCGCCGGAAAAGATCATCTGCATCGGCGTCAACTATCCGGACCGCAACGCCGAGTACAAGGACGGCTCGGACGCGCCGAAATATCCGAGCATGTTCCTGCGCGTGCCGCGCTCCTTCGTCGGCCACAACGCTCCCCTGGTGCGTCCGCGCGCCTCGCCGCAGCTCGACTATGAGGGCGAGCTCGTGCTGGTCATCGGCAAAGCCGGCCGGCACATTCCGGAAAGCACGGCGCTCGATCACATCGCGGCGGTTTCGCTGTGCAATGAAGGCACCATCCGCGACTGGGTGCGCCATGCCAAATTCAACGTCACCCAGGGCAAGAATTTCGATTCCACCGGCAGCTTGGGTCCGTGGATCGTGCCCTATATCAACGAAGCGCAGATCGCCGATATCCGCCTGACCACGCGGGTGAACGGCGAGACGCGGCAGGACGACCGCACCTCGCGCTTGATCTTCGGCTTCCGCTACCTCATCAACTACATCTCGACCTTTACGACCCTGGTTCCCGGCGACGTCATCGTCACAGGCACCCCCACCGGCGCCGGTGCGCGGTTCGATCCGCCGCGCTATCTGAAGCCGGGCGATGTCATCGAGGTCGAGGCCGAAGGTGTCGGAGTCTTGCGCAACGGCGTCGTCGACGAAGCCAACTAGCAAACGAACGGACAGTGCCATGACCTCAACATCCGGCGGCGAAGCGATCGTCAATGGTCTCGTCGCCCACGGCGTCGACACCGTGTTCGGCCTGCCCGGCGCGCAGATCTATGGCCTGTTCGACGCGTTCCACCAGGCGCAGCTCAAGGTGATCGGCGCGCGGCACGAGCAGGCCTGCGGCTACATGGCGTTCGGCTATTCCCGCTCCAGCGGACGGCCCGGCGTGTTCAGCGTGGTGCCCGGCCCCGGCGTGCTCAATGCCTCGGCGGCGCTGCTCACCGCGTTCGGCTGCAACGAACCGGTGCTGTGCCTCACCGGACAGGTGCCGACGCAATTTCTCGGCAGGGGTCGCGGCCATCTGCACGAGATGCCGGACCAGCTTGCGACCTTGCGCACCTTCGTGAAGTGGGCCGACCGTATCGAATACCCCGACAATGCACCGGCGATGGTGTCGCGCGCGTTCCAGGAGATGCTGTCCGGCCGGCGCGGGCCGGCCTCGCTGGAGATGCCGTGGGACGTGTTTACTCAGCGCGCTCAGGTCGCGACCGTCAAGCCGTTCGACCCGCTGCCGGCGCCGCAGCCCGATCCCGACCGCATCAAGGCGGCCGCCGATCTGATCGGCGGCAGCAAGGCGCCGATGATCTTCGTCGGCAGCGGCGCGATCGACGCGCGCGAGGAGATCCTCGAGCTCGCCGAGATGATAGACGCGCCGGTCGTCGCCTTCCGCAGCGGCCGCGGCATTGTCTCCAACGCGCACGAGCTCGGGCTCACGATGGCGGCGGCCTACAAGCTGTGGCCGAAGACAGACCTGATGATCGGGATCGGCACCCGCCTGGAATTGCCGACGATGTCGCGCTGGCCCTATCGGCCGGACGGGCTGAAATGCGTGCGCATCGATATCCATCCCGTCGAAATGCGGCGCTGGCCGCCCGATGCCGCCGTAATCGCGGACGCCAAGGCCGCGACCGCCGATCTCGCCGCTGCCGTACGCCGGGCCGGTTACAGCAAGACCAGCGGCCGGCGCGCCGCGATCCGCGAGGCCACCGCTGCCGCCGAGCATGAGATCCAGCGCATCCAGCCGCAGATGGCTTACTTGAAGATTCTGCGCGAGGTGCTCCCAGCGAATGCCATCGTCACCGACGAGCTGTCGCAGGTTGGCTTCGCCTCGTGGTACGGATTCCCGATCTACGAGCCGCGCACCTTCGTCACCTCGGGCTATCAGGGCACGCTCGGCTCGGGCTTTCCGACCGCGCTTGGCGCCAAGGTCGCCAACCCGAGCAAGCCGGTGGTCGCGATCACAGGCGACGGCGGTTTCATGTTCGGTGTGCAGGAGCTCGCCACTGCGGTGCAGTTCAAGATCGGCGTGGTGACGCTGGTGTTCAACAACAACGCCTACGGCAATGTCCGCCGCGACCAGCACGAACGTTTCGACGGCCGCATCGTCGCCTCCGATCTGGTCAATCCGGATTTCGTTAAGCTCGCCGAATCCTTCGGCGTGGGGGCGGCGCGGGTCACCTCGCCCGATCATTTCCGCCCCGCGCTGGAAAAGGCGCTGGCCGACGGCAGTCCCTACGTGATCTCGGTGGAAGTGCCGACGGGCTCGGAAGTCTCGCCCTGGGCGTTCATCCACCCTGCGAAGAACATCTAGACTAGCGACAGCCGCCGGCCTAACGGCCGGCAGCGCCCGGGCGTACCTTGCGAAAGGTCAGGTTGATGCGTTGGCGACCGAGCAGGCCGTGCTCGCCGTCGGCGAGCGGCGCGACACCGTGGAACGCAAGCCGCGATGGCCCACCCCACACCACGACATCGCCATGCTCCAGGCGATAGCGTCGCGTCGGATCGCTGCGCTTCAGACCACCGAACAGAAAGATCGCCGGCAACCCGAGCGACACTGAGACGATGGGGGCCGCGAAATCCAGCTCGTCCTTGTCCTGATGCAGCGACAGTTTGGCGCCGGAAACATAGCGGTTGATCAGGCAGGCCTCCGCTGTGAAGCCGGCGTAGCCCCCCTCGGTCGCCGCGCCGGCGGCGAGCCTGCATAGTACCGACGGCATCGGCGGCCACGGCGCGCCCGAATTCGGATCGATGCCGTCACAACGATAGCCGCTGGAGTCAGAAACCCAACCGAGGCTTCCGCAATTGGTCATCGCGACCGACATGCGGTGGCCTCCCGGCGTGATCAAATGGCGGAACGGCGCCTGCTTGACGATGTCGCCCAGAGCCGGAATCAGCGCGGCCTCGAATGGCCTGGCGAAGCCGCGCAGCACGACAGCGCCCTCCGCCATCGTCTCGCGCGGGGGACGTGCGTCGCCAACGGTCTCGAACAGGTCAGCGGTCACGCTTGTCCGTACTCACGTCGCATCGTGGAAGATCACACCAACGGTGTGGCGGTGGCCGGAGCGGATCCGGCTGACGCCGTGACGCAGATTAACGCGGTAGGAGCCGCGTGTCCCCTGCACCGGGCGATGATGCACGGCAAAGGCCACCGCATCTCCTTGCGTGAGCGGCATGACCTCGGGACGCGATTGCATCCGCGGCCGCTGTTCCGTCAGCACGAATTCGCCGCCGGTGAAGTCGCGCCCCGGCTGCGACAGCAGGATCGCGACCTGGATCGGGAACACATGCTCGCCATAGAGATCCTGGTGCAGGCAGTTGTAGTCGCCTTCGCCATATTGCAGCAGAAGCGGCGTCGGCCGCGTTTGCCCCGCATCATGGCAGCGCTTGATGAATGCCGCATGCGATGCGGGATAGCGGATGTCGATCCCCATCGTCTGGTTCCAGCGGTTGGCCGTGGCAGTGAGCTGCGCGTAAAGCGCCGGCCGCAGTTCCGCGATCAGATCCGGCAGCGGATAGGAGAAGTATTTGTACTCGCCGCGGCCGAAGCCGTGGCGGCCCATCACCACCTTGCTGCGGAACAGGCCGTCATCAGGATAGAGCGCGGCGATCCCATCGCACTCCTGCGGGGTCAGCAGGCGCGGAAGAACGGCGCAGCCCTGTCCGTCGAGCTCGGCCGAGATCCGGCCCCAATCAAGCGCGTCGACGCGGGCGGGGATATCTGATGGTGCCGCATGCGCGGCGATCTTGGCTGTTGCTTTCATGGATCGCAGTCTCGCGCAGGATTACTGCCGGCGCCACCCGATTTCCGACAGGAATGTGCCATGGACAGCAACCACAGGCACCACTGTCGTCCCTGCGAAAGCAGGGACCCATAGTCACCGTCATCTGCTGTTTGAGAGAGCTGGGGCCACAGCGTGGCAACCGCAAGGTCCTGCGGTTATGGGTCCCTGCTTTCCGCAGGGACGACCCGTGGAGGGAAGCGTCACCCCATCCTTCATTGAGCGACGCGTCCGCGCAATCAGCCCCTTACCGGCAGCGTGATCACGTCGTAGCCGTGCCGGATCGTCCGCTTCAGCACCGGATCTTCCATCTCGAACTCGAAGCGGCTCGCCGGGCGGATGCCGCCTTTGGCCGCGAAGGTGCCGCCGAACATCGCGCAGCCGTCGGGCAGGCCGCCTCCACCGAAACCCCTGGCGATCAGGTCTTGCACCGGCAGCATGTGATCCAGCGTGCCCTCCTGGTAGAGCACGCGCTGGCCGCCGATCACGGCCCAGGAACGCAGGATCAGTTGGTCCCAGTGGCCGATGACATCCTCGAGCTCCCACAGCTCGGATGCGATCGGCTTGTCGCACATCTGCTTCGAGACGGTGACGCTGTAGGTCTCGACCTTGCGGTCGGTATGGTCGGAGCCGCAACCGACGAAGGTGCGGCCCTGCCAGCCGATCAGCACGAACTCGACCTCGCCGCTCGACTCTTCACCACAGACCTCGATCGCGTCGGCGAGCGTGAGCCGTCGCGCCGAGCAGCGGTAATAGATCGGCGTCGTCGCAGGCCGCGCGATGCCGAGCGCCTCGAGCTCGGCGATATGCTTGTCGCGCGCCACGGGATCGCGGCCGGTCCAGCCGGCGATCACCGCCTGCCTGATCTCGAGCGTGAGCGGCGTCGCGACGCCCTTGTCGTCGATGTTGAAGGTGAGATCAAACACGAATCACGGTCTCCATCCCGGCCGCAAGTTCGAAGATGCGGCGATCCGAGCCACCGGCCGCGGCGAGCATCAGGCCGACCGGCGCCTCGCCCTCGCGATGCGCCGGCAGCGAGATCGCGCAGCCGTCGAGCACGTTGATCAACGAAGGATTGCGCAGCGCGCGCAGGTTCTGCGTGGCAAACGCCTTGTCGTCGGCGAGATCGGCGATCGCCGGCGGCAGGTTCGCGGTGGTCGGCAGCACCATCGCGTCATAGGGCGCGATGCGCTTCTCGGTGCGGGCGATGAACGACCGGCGCGCATTGATGAGATCGAGGTAGTCGGCAGCCAGGAAACCTTCGCCGCGCTGAATACGGACCGCTACACGGGGGTCGTAGATATCGCCCTTGCTGGCGATCAGGAAGCGATGCCAGGCGTAGCTTTCGGCCGCGGAGAAGCCGCCGTTTGCGTTCATCACACCGACGTCGAGCAATTCAGGCACCTCGATCCGCTCGATCAGTGCGCCGGCACGCGACAGCGCGGCAAGCGCACGCTCGAAGGTTTTGGCCACCGCATCGTCGAGATCATCGAGCACAACGGTGGTCGGCACCGCGAGCCGCATGCCCTTCACCGGACGCGGGGTGAGCGGTTCGACCTTCTCGTCGGCAAGCACCGCATCGAGCGTCGCGCAGCAGGCCACCGAATTGGCCAGCGGCCCGTAACTGTCGAGCGTGAACGACAACGGCACGCCGCCATCGAGCGGAATGCGGCGCTGCGTCGGCTTGTAGCCGACGATGCCGTTGAACGCCGCCGGAATCCGGCAGGAGCCGCCGGTGTCGGTGCCGAGCGCGCCAAACGCCATGCCGTCGGCGATCGAGACCGCGGCGCCGGACGACGATCCGCCGGGTACATGGCCGACGCTGCGATTCCAGGCGCTCTTCGGAGTGCCATAATGCGGGTTGATGCCGATGCCGGAATAGGCGAACTCGGTCATGTTGGTGCGGCCGATCACGATGAAACCGGCGCGCCGCAACCGCGCCACCACGGGCGCATCCGCCTCCGCCGGCGCGGAATCCTCCAGCGCCCGCGAGCCGGCCCGCGTCACCTGCCCCTTGATGTCGAACAGATCCTTGATCGAGACCGGGACGCCGGCAAAGGGGGACGGCGCGGCGTTCGCCTTGCGCAGCCGGTCCATGGCGTCGGCGGCCGCGAGGGCAGCGTCCTTGTCGACGTGGATGAAGGTGCGCTGGCCCTCGCCCGCGGGATCGGCGATTTTCGCGATGCACTGCTCGACGAGCTTGCGGGCGGTGGTGGCGCCGCTCGAGAGATCGGCGGCAAGGGCGGCGAGGGTCGGATTGTTCGGCATGGCTCTCACTTCATGGCTTGCATCTGATTGTCGCGCGAACCGGCGTCGTTTTCCAGATGGCTTGCGCCCGACCCGGCCCTGATTGCCGGCATCACTTCAACCCGAAATAGGCGCGGTGCAGTTCCTCATTGCCGCTCATCTCGGCAACCGTGCCGGAGAAGCGGATGCGTCCACCCTCCAGCACGAACACGCGGGTGGCGACGTCAAGGAAACTGATATTCTGCTCGGCAATCAAGAGCGCCAATCCCCGCCCCTGCAGGCTCGTGAGGGCGCGGATCACCTCCTTGACGAACAGCGGCGACAATCCGGCCGAGGGCTCGTCCATCACCAGCAGCTTCGGCTCGGCCGACAGCGCCTTGGCGATACCGAGCATCTTGCGCTGGCCGCCCGAAAGGCTGGAAGCCGGATCGCGGCGCTTGTCGCGCAACACCGGGAATAGCCCGTACAGCTCGTCGACCCGTGCCCCCGGATTGGCATGCCCCAGCGCCTGGGCGCCGACGCGGATGTTCTCCTCGATCGACAGATCGGGAAACACCGCGAGCTCAGACATGTAGGTCATGCCGCGCTTCATGCGGTCCGACGAACGCATCCGCGTGACGTCCTCGCCGCCCAGCCTGATATGGCCGCTGCGCGTCTCGATCAGGCCGACCAGCGATTTCAGGAAGGTGGTCTTGCCCGCGCCGTTGGCGCCGAGCAGCAGCACGGTCTCGCCAGCGCGGACGTCGAGATCGACACCCCATAGCACCTGCATGGTGCCATAGCCTGCATCGACACCCTTGGCGTCGAGAAGCGGCGCCGCGTCAGTGGGCATGCTCGCCTCCCAAGAATACTTCGATCACCTGCGGCTCGCGCACCGCAGTCGCCAGCGTGCCCTCAAAGATCTCCTTGCCTGCATTCAGCACGATGACGCGGTCGGTGATCTGCTCGATGAAGCCCATCAGGTGCTCGACCACGATGATCGCCATCCCGGTCGCGGCCAGCGCCTTGATGCGTCCGGCGATCCAGTCGAGCTCGGCCGGGTTGAGGCCGGCCGCGAGTTCGTCGAGCAGCAACAGCCGCGGGCAGGTCGCAAGCGCCCGGGTGAGATCCAGCATCTTCTGCTGTGCGCTGTTGAGATCGGCTGCGGGGCGGTCAGCGACCTCCCTCAGCCGGTATTCGTCGAGCAAGTCCGCCATCGACGGTGGCGCCACCCCGGCATGACCGCCGGCGTGGCCGTAGGCCAGCGCCACCTGGATGTTCTCGCGCACAGTGAGCGACAGAAACGGCTTCGGTACCTGGAAGGTGCGGTTGATGCCGCGGTGAACTAGTCTGTGGGAGACGACGCCGCCGGCGGCGGCGCCGTCGAACACCACCTCGCCGCCATCGGGCGCATAGAGGCCGGAGATCACGTTGATCGCTGTGGTCTTGCCGGAGCCGTTGGGGCCGACGAGGCCGAGGATTTCGCCGGGCACGACGTGAAAGCTCAGGCCATCGAGCGCGTAGAAGCCGCCGAAGCGTTTGACCAGCTTGGAGACCTTGAGAAGGGGCGTTCGCTCAGGGGACATACCACCCCCTGCGCGTTGCCAGCGACACCAGTCCTGCGGGCAGGAACAGCACCAACCCCATGATCAGGAGACCATAGATCAACTGGAAATACTGCGGCGTGGTGAAGCCGATCAGGTTGTAGATGCCATAGAGAATGATCACGCCGACGATCGGTCCGGTGATGGTGGCCACGCCTCCGAACAGCGCGAACACGATCGCGAAGATGCTGAACTCGCCAGAGAACACGTTGTCCGGATAGAACACCGAAACGTACCAGGCGTAGATACCGCCCGCGAGGCCGGCGACCAGCGCGGAGGCGAGCCAGGCAATCACCCGCATCTTGACGATGTTGACGCCGGCCATCGAGGCCGAGACTCCGTCCTCGCGCACCGCCTGCAAGGCGAGGCCGAAGGCCGAGTTCCGGAGATAGACGACGCCGCCGACCGTCAGCGCCATCACGGCGACAGCAGCGTAGTAGGCGTGCGTCGGATTGAACGTCCCGGTCAGCGACACCCCGTAGGGTCCTTTGGTGATGCCCTCCAGCGCCGGATTGGCGACGAAGTGCAACACGGCAAGCGAGGCCGCCAGATTGGCGATCGCGAAATACGCTCCCGACAGCCGCAGCAGCGGCGTCAGCAGCAAGCCGAGCGCAACCGCGAGCAGCCCGCCGACCACCACGGCAAGGACCGCCGGCGTCTGCAGATGCATCACCATGATGGCAAAGCCATAGGCGCCGGCGCCGAAGAAACCGACATACCCGAACGGCAGATAGCCGGTGAACCCATAGATGATGTTCACGCCTTGCGCGAGGATCAGGAAGATCACGAAGTTGAACAGCAACAGATGGTTCTGATAGACGCCGGGCAGCAGCGCGAACACCACCACCAACGGCGCCAGGATGAACAGCAGGTGTTTCGATGCGTTAGGCAACGCGCACCCGCCTTCCGAGCAGACCGCTCGGGCGCAACAACAGGATCACGATCAACAACACATAGGGCAGCAAGTCGGCCCAGGAACTGAGATAGGTCTGCACCAGCATGTAGCAGACACCGTAGACGACGCCGCCGAGCGCGGTGCCGAGCGGATTGCCGAGCGAGCCCAGCACCACGATCGCAAAGGACGTCACCGTCGCATCCGCGCCGAAGGCCGGCGTCACCGAGCCGAACATGAAGGGCGCGAATACGCCGGCGATGGCCGCGAGCCCCAAGCCTATGCCGAACGCCGCGGCCGACACGCGGTCGACGTCGATGCCGGTCGCCAGCGCCTCGTCGCGACGCGACATCACCGCGCGGGTCAGCGTGCCGAGCCGCGTGTGGTAGAGATAGAGATAGACGAACGCGATCACGATCAGGCTGGTCACAGCCGCGATCACCCAGGGCGCGGGAAAGCCCTGGCCGAAGATCTGGATCGGTCCGGCCCCGGCCTTGCCGCCGAACCACTTGACCTTGATGGTCGTGAACACGGTTCCCAGCAGCCGGCTCTGGATTGACCGTTCGCTGGTGCCGGCGAAGATCGTGGTGATCGCTTCGATCACCTGCGATAGGCCGAAGAACAGGATGATCGACAGCATCTCCGGGTTGGCCGAGCCCTGCAGCCGCGGCACCAGCACCCAGTACAGCAGCAGGCCCGCGAGCACGAAAACGACGAACGCCAGCGGCACCGCGAACAGCGGGTCGAGGCCGGCGATGCCGACCACGCCCACCGCGATGAATGCGCCGAGCATCAGGATGTCGCCATGCGCAAGATTGACGATGCGCATGACGCCGAACACGAGATTGAGACCGATACCGACCAGGCTGAAATACAGCCCGAACAGCACGCCGGCGACGAGCGCGTAGGTCATGCTACCGCCAGCCTCCGATGATCTCGATTGACGCCGATGACCGCATTACGGCGCCGGATAGACCGGCTTGCCGGTCGCGGTCTCGTGCGGATAGATCGAGACGAACTTGATGTGATCGTGCTCGTCGACCGTGAGCTGGCCGAGCGGCGTCAGTTCGCCGATCTGCCCGCCGGTGTCGTCGAGCGCGAAGGTGCCGTCGAGCGTCTTGAGCTTACCGTTGAGCGAGAACACCGCGCGGCGCAGCTCCATCTGGTCGAGGCTGGCGGCTTCCGACAGCGTCTTTTCGATCACCAGCGCCGTGGTGTAGCCGGCCACCGCGTTGAAGCCGAACTCCATCTTGCCGTCGCTGTACTTCTTCTCCCAGGCGGCGCGGAAGTCCTTCATGTTCATCCCGAAATTGACGGGATAATCCAGCTCGGACGGCGGCACATAGGTCCAGATGTGCTCGAGCCCCTTGGCGCCAACATTCTTTTCGAGCAGCTCGGTCTCGAGGCCGGCATAGATCGAGAACAGCATCTTGAACTTGATGCCGACGTCCTGGACGTTGCGCAGGAAGGCGATGTCGTTCGGCGCGTAGCCGAAATGGATCACCGCGTCGGGATTGGCGTTGTTGATGTTGTTGATGATGACGTTGTAGTTGGTGGTCTCGGTCGGAACGCCCTGGTCGTAGACGATCTCGATCGGCGCGCCCGATTCCTTGACGAACTTGCGGAACGCGTTGGCCTGCGTGCCCGTGAACTCGTTGGTCGCGTAGAGGATCGCGATCTTCTTGATGCCGAGGCCCGGACCGTCATGGCTGATGAAGTCCGCCACCGGCTTCGGCCAGACGGTCGACACCGGGTCGGCCATCAGCGCGATATAGGGATTGTCCTTGGAGAAGAAGCTCGCGCCGGTGCCGGTCTGATCGAACAGGAACATCTTGTGGTCGCGCGCGATCGCAACCGCCGGTGCCGTCAACACCGATCCGGAATCCGCCACCAGCAGGTCGACCTTATCCTGGGTGATGAGCTGGTTATAAAGGGTCGCGGCGGTCGCGGTGTTGCTCTGGTCGTCATAGGAGACGAGCTTGATCGGAATCTTCTTGTCGAACGCCTTCACAAAGACGCCGCCGTCGGCGTTCTTCTGTTCGACCCAGAATTTCAGCGAGCTGTAAACCGGCATCGAGATCGAGGCATAGCGTCCCGAGGACGCATAGAGCGTGCCGATCTTGATCTCCGACGGCGCATCTGCCGCCATGGCCTGCGTGGCAATTGCGAGGCTGGCAGCGAGTGCCGCGCCGGTCATCCTCAGCATGATCTCTTTCCTCCCGGATGCTTGATACGGGGGCCCTTCTACGCGCGGGACTGGAGGGACACAAGCAGGCCGACCTCATCAATTGTGCGAGGGGCGGAATATGCGGCATGCGCGTGGCACAGGCCGCTGCGCGCGGCGCGTATAGACCGTTGACGGGGCTCGGTTCGATGTCGCATCAAGATTGGAACGATTTCGGGAGGATTTTCAGACATGGCCGAGCCCGCGCGCGCGAAACCAAAACCGACTCCGGAGACCCAGCATTTCTGGGACGGCACCAGAGCGGGCGAGTTGCGCCTACAGCGCTGCGATGCCTGCGCCAATGTCTACTTTCCGCCGCGACCGTTCTGTCCCTCCTGCGCCTCGCGCAAGGTCTCGGTCTTCAAGGCCAGCGGCAAGGGCAAGCTCTACAGCTACGTCATCAATCATCGTCCCGCCGCGCCGGGCTTCACGCCGCCCTACGCGATCGCGGTGGTCGAGCTCGACGAAGGCCCGCGCATGATGAGCAACATCATCGATTGCCCGCAGACGCCGGAGGCGCTCGAGCTCGACATGCCGCTCGAGGTTGCCTTCCAGCAGCTCGACGACAAGATCACCCTTCCCGTATTCCGTCCGGCAAAGGGATAACGACAATGCGCAGGAATCAGGTTGCCGTCGTCGGCGCGGCCGAAACCACCGAGCTTGGCGTCATCCCCAACATGTCGCAGATCCAGCTCCACGCGGATGCGGCCTTGAACGCGATCGCGGATGCCGGGCTGAAACTGTCCGACATCGACGGCTTCGCCACCGCGGTCGAGACGCCACAGCAGGTCGCGCACTATCTCGGCATCACCCCGACCTGGGTCGACGGTACGTCGGTCGGCGGCTGTTCCTTTATGCTGCACGTCCGCCATGCCGCCGCCGCGATCGAAGCCGGCCTGTGCAAGACCGTGCTGATCACCCACGCCGAGAGCGGCAAGTCGATGATCGGCAAGCAGCCGCGCTTCACACCACCAGACAGCCTCAACGGCCAGTTCGAGGCGCCGTTCGGCGTCTATGGCCCGCCGAGCATGTTCCCGATTCCCGTGCTGCGCTTCATGAAGACCCACGGCATCACCCACGAACAGCTCGCCATGGTCGCGGTCGTGCAGCGCGAATGGGCGGCGAAGAACCCGCGCGCAACCATGAAGGATCCGATCACGGTCGCCGACGTGCTCAATTCGCGGATGATCGCCTATCCGTTCCGCCTGCTGCAGTGCTGCCTCGTCACTGATGGCGGCGGTGCGCTGATTCTGACCTCGGCCGACCGCGCCAAGGATTTCCCCAAGAAGCCGGTCTACATCCTCGGCACCGGCGAAAGCGTGGAAACGCCGATGGTCAGCCAGATGAAGACCTTTGACAGCTCGCGCGCCTTCAAAGTTGCGGGCCCCCTCGCCTTCAGGGAAGCCGGCATTAGCCACAAGGACGTCGATCACCTGATGATCTACGACGCCTTCGCGCATCTGCCGCTCTACGGCCTCGGCGATCTCGGCTTCATGCCCTATGAGGAAACCGGCAAGTTCATCGCCGACGGCAACACCCGTCCCGGCGGCAAGCTGCCGCTCAACACCAACGGCGGCGGCTTAAGCTACATGCACTCCGGCATGTACGGCATGTACGCACTGCAGGAGAGCGTGCGGCAGATGCGCGGCATCGCGCCGGCGCAGGTGCCGAATGCCAAGATCTCGGTCTGCCACGGCGTCGGCGGCATGTTCGGGGCGAGCGGCACGATCATCTTCACGAACCAACGGTAACAATGGCTGGCGCGAGCGCAGCACTCAATCCGTCATTGCCGGGCTTGACCCGGCAATCCATCCTCTGAAGAACGATGGATGCGCGGGTCAAGCCCGCGCATGACGAGTGGAGCTCTGCATCGGCCCGCGAATACAGAACAGGAGAACCACATGGCAAAATCACTGCAGGATAAAGTCATCATCGTCACCGGCGCAGGCCGCGGCATCGGGCGCGAGATCGCGCTGCTCTGCGCGGCCGAGGGCGCCAAGGTCGTCGTCAACGATCCCGGCGGCGCTGCCGACGGCGCCGGCTCGAGCGCGGCGCCCGCCGAGGAGGTGGTCGAGGAGATCAAGAAGCGCGGCGGCACCGCGGTCGCGAACTTCGAGTCGGTGGCGGAAGCGATTCCGGCCAGCAAGATCGTGAAGACCGCGACCGATCATTTCGGCCGGCTCGACGGCGTCGTCAACAACGCCGGCATCCTGCGCGACATGATCTTCCACAAGATGAGCGTGGAAGCCTTCGAGGCCGTCATCAAGGTGCACTTGATGGGCTCGTTCTATGTCTCGCACGCCGCGGCGCGCATCTACCGCGAGCAGGAGAGCGGCTCCTTCGTGCACTTCACCTCGACCTCGGGCCTGATCGGCAATTTCGGCCAGGCCAACTACGCCGCCGCCAAGCTCGGCATCGTCGGCCTCTCGAAGTCGATCGCGCTCGACATGGGTCGCTTCAACGTGCGCTCGAACTGCGTGTCGCCGTTCGCCTGGACCCGCATGATCGGCACCATTCCGACCGAGACCGACGCCGAGAAGGCGCGCGTCGAGAAGATCAAACAGATGGGGCCGGAGAAGATCGCGCCGGTCTGCGCCTACCTGCTCTCGGATGCCGCCAGGGACGTCACCGGCCAGATCTTCGGCGTGCGCATGAACGAGATCTTCCTGTTCGGCCAGCATCGTCCAGTGCGTTCAGTTCATCGCGGCGAAGGCTGGACGCCGGAGACGATCGCCGAACACGGCATGCCGGCGCTGAAGGGATCGTTCTCCAAGCTCGACCGCTCAGCCGACGTCTTCACCTGGGATCCGATTTGACAGTTTTATGAAAAAGTCCCCTCGGCCTGCTCCGTGCACAACCGCGCAGCAGGCCGGGGCGGCACTATCTTCGGTTGCTTTATTGAAGCCTGCCCGCTTTATGCCGGATTGCGGGCGGATGGTTCCCTTCCCAACGAAAAAAGCGGGAGGAAACCATGACAAAAGCACTTACCTTTCAGCATAATCTACCGCTCAACCGCCGCAACTTGATGAGGGGCGCGGCGGCGGTGGCCGCAACGGCCGCGACCATCAAGGCCGCCTCCGCGGAGACGGTCGCCCCGTTCGGCGAGACAGGCGTGCCGACGCGCTCGAGGCCGCCGTTGCCCCTGGGGCCGCTTCCCGGCAGCCGCTATCCGGACTCCCACCTCGAATCCGCCAAACCCAAGACGTCGTTCGGACCGGCCGGTTTCCCCGCCTTTGCCGGCACCAGCGCGGTTGAGCGCATCGCGACGGGCTTTCGGTGGGCCGAGGGTCCGGTCTACTTCCCGGCCGGAAGGTATCTGTTGTTCAGCGATATTCCCAACAACCGCATCATGCGGCTGTCGGAGGATGACGGTCACGTGAGCGTATTTCGTCAGCCGTCCATGAACTCGAACGGCAACACGATCGATCGGGAAGGACGTCTGCTCACGTGCGAGCACAGCGGCCGGCGGGTCACGCGGACCGAGCTCGACGGATCGATCACGATCATCGCTGACAAATACAACGGCAAGAAGCTGAACTCACCGAACGACGTGGTCGTCGCCTCCGATGGCTCGATTTGGTTCACCGACCCGGCCTACGGCATCGGTGGCTATTACGAGGGCATCAAGGCCGAGCCGGAACAGGAGAAGCACAATGTCTACCGGGTCGATCCGAAATCCGGTGACATCAAGGTTGTCGCCGACGATTTCGTGGAGCCCAACGGCATCGCCTTCTCGCCCGACGAGAAGAAGCTCTACATCATCGATACTGGTTTCACCGACAGTCCGGACAATCCCTGCCACATTCGCGTGTTCGACGTCGATGTCGCAACCGGCAAGCTGTCGAACGGAAAGGTGTTCGTGGAGATTGCCAAGCCTGCCATCACCGACGGGATGCGGCTCGACACGGCCGGGCGGGTCTGGTGCTCAGTCGGATGGGGCGATCCGAATGAGGATGGCGTGCGCTGTTACACGCCCGAGGGCGAACTACTCGGCAAGATCCACATACCGGAAACTGTCGCCAACCTGTGCTTCGGCGGTCAGCAACGTAACAGGCTTTACATCTGCGGCACGTCGTCGATTTACGCGCTGTACACCAGCGTGCAGGGTGCAATGAAACCGTGATGTCCACATAACTACTGGTTTGCTTCGCCTCCCCCTGAAAGGACCCCTTTCAGGGAGAGGAAGGTCAGCCGCTATTTCTCAACCCCGCTGAAATCCCGTTGATCGTGATCTGAATCCCGCGCAGCACCTGCTCGTCCGGGTTCTGCGCGCGATGTTCCTTCAACAGCTCCACCTGCACGTGGTTGAGCGGGTCGAGATAGGGGAAGCGGTTGCGGATCGAGCGCTCCAGCAGCGGGTTGCCCTGCAGCAGACGATCGTGGCCCATGATGTCGAGCAGCGTCTCGATCGAGAGATGCCATTCCTTGCGGATACGGCCAAAGATCTTGTCGCGTAGCGCGACGTCAGGGACGAGTTCCGCATAGCGCGAGGCGATCGCGATCGAGCTCTTTGCCAGCACCATGTCCATATTCGACAGCAACGTGCGGAAAAACGGCCACTCTCTATAGAGCTCCTGCAGGAACGGCATGCCCTGCTCCGGATGCTCGGCGATCCACGTCTCGACCGCGCTCCCAAAGCCGTACCAGCCCGGCAGCATCAGCCGGCATTGCGCCCAGGAGAACACCCAGGGGATGGCACGAAGGTCCTCGATCTCACGGGTCTTCTTGCGCGACGCCGGACGGCTGCCGATGTTCAGCGTCGCGATCTCGTTGATGACGGTCGAGCCCCAGAAGTAATCGGCAAAGCCTTCGGTCTCGTAGACAAGACCGCGATAGGCCTTGAAGGCAAGCGCCGAGATCTGCTCCATCGCCTTGAGATATTCGGGGCGCGGCGCGCTCCGCCGTGGCTGCAGCAGGCTGGTCTCGAGCGTCGCGGCGGCGAGGATCTCGAGATTGCTGCGGCCGACCTCGGAATTGGAATATTTCGACGAGATGATCTCGCCCTGCTCGGTGATGCGGATCTGGCCGTTCACCGCGCCGCCGGGCTGCGCGATGATCGCGTCATAGCTCGGGCCACCGCCCCGCCCGACCGAGCCGCCGCGGCCGTGGAACAGGCGCAGGCGTACCCCGTGACGCTCGAACACCTCGACGAGGCCGATCTCCGCCTTGTAGAGCTCCCAGCCGGAGGTAACGAAGCCGCCGTCCTTGTTGCTGTCGGAATAGCCGAGCATCACCTCCTGCACGCCGCCGAGGCTGTCGACCAGCCTGCGATAGTCGTGCAGCGCCAGCATGCGGTCCATGATGCCGCTGGAGCCTTGCAAGTCCTCGATCGTCTCGAACAGCGGCACAATGTTGACAGCGCTGCGGCCGGACGGATTGACGAGGCCCACCTCCTTCAGGAGCACCGCGACCTCGAGCATGTCGGACATGCCCTTGCACATCGAGATGATGCATTGGGAGATCACCTCGGAGCCGAATTTGGCGTGCGCCTCGGCCGCCGCCCGGAACACGGCGAGCTCGCTTTGGGTCTCCTCAGAATATTTCACGAAGGGCGACGCGAGCGGCCGCGCGTTGCGCAGCTCACTCAGCAACAGGTTGACGCGGGCGTCCTCGCTGAGCGCCAGATAGGACATGCCGGGATTGGCGATATCGAACAACTCGGAGACGGTGCGCTCGTGCACCGCCGAATTCTGGCGGATGTCGAGCCGCGCCAGATGGAAGCCGAAGCAATCCACCGCACGCCGCAGCAGCCGCAGGCGGCCGCGCGCGATCACGCCGGAATTGTTCGCGATCAGCGAGCGGTTCAGCACGTCGAGGTCGGCCTGGAATTCCCTGACGCTGGCATACGGCTCAGCCTTGCCGACCGGCGGCCGCCTGGTCTCGACCTCGAGCCTGGCGGCGGTCGCCGCGAGCCGCGCATAGATGCCCGACACGGCGAGCCGGTAAGGCTCGCCGCTCCGGTGCGGCGAGGTGTCGGGCGAGCGCTCGGCGAGCGTGCGCAGCTCCTCCGAGATATCGGCGAGATGCGCCGCCAGCGACAGCTCGGCACCAAGCGCATGCAGCTCCTCGAGATAGAAGCTGAGCGCGCAGCTCGACTGCAGCCGCAGCGTGCCGCGCATCACCTCCGCGGTGACGAAGGGATTGCCGTCGCGGTCGCCGCCGATCCAGCTCCCGATCTTGAGGAACGAAGCGAGATCGCCCGCCTCGCCGCCCTCCTTGTTCAGGCGGTCCTCGAGCGCGCAGTGCAGCCGCGGGACTTCCTGCAGGAAGGTGTAGTCGTAGAAGGACAGGCCGTTGGCGACCTCGTCGAGCACTGTAAGCTTGGTCCGGCGCAGGAGATTGGTCTGCCACAGCGTCACGACCGCGCGGCGGAGTTGCTCGTCGGTGGCCTCGCTCTCGTCCGGTGTCATCTTCAATCGTTCGCTGCGGTCGAGCAGCTCCGCGACCTCCATCTCGCGGTCCATCGTGCTCTTGCGGCGGACCTCGGTCGGGTGCGCCGTCAGCACCGGGCTGACCAGCGCGCCCTTGAAAAAGCTGCGGAGGTCGGCCGGGCTGATGCCGGCGTCCCGGGCGTGCTTGAGCGTCTGCTCCAGCAGGCTCGGCCGCGGCGCCCCACCAGGGCCGCCCGTGCGCATCTGGCGGATGTTGTTCTGGTCCTCGGCGATGTTGGCAAGATGCGAGAAGTAGCTGAAGGCGCGCACGATCCGCAGCGTCTCGGCGATCGACATGCCGTCGAGGATGGCCTCCAGCTCTCGCCGCGCCAGCTTGTCCTCGTCGCGATGGAAACGGACCGAGGTCTGGCGAATGCGCTCGACCAGGTCGAAGGTGTCGGCCCCCTCCTGGTCCCGCACGGTGTCACCGAGAACGCGGCCCAGCAGGCGGATGTCGTTCCGAAGCCGGGCGTCTTCCTCCTGAGCCGTTTTCTCAAGCAGCCTGGCTTCTTCGGCGCGCTTGGCGCGGGCTTCGGTTTCGGAAGGCACGGTCTGGGGAGGCATGGCTGGCTACTCCAGAGGCTGCCCGGCAATGCCCAGGAGTGTGCAACTTTTTTGCCGCAGCGCAAGACGAACGTGCGCGGCGCACACATCCACCCCGTCGTCCCCGGCGAAGGCGCCGCTAGATCCTCCGCCCCGCCCGTTCCCAATACGGGTCGCGCAGGCGACGTTTGAAGATCTTGCCCGAGTCCTCCCGCGGTAGATTGGTCTGGATCTCGACGTGCTTGGGCACCTTATAGTCCGCAAGCGAGGTCTTGAGTTGGGCCCGGATTGCGGTGGTATCGAGCGTAACCCCGGACTGCGGTTCGATCACCGCCATCAACGCCTCTCCGAATTCCGCGTCGGGAATGCCGAACACCGCGCAATCGTGCACGCCGGGAACCGCATGCAGCACCGCCTCGATCTCGGCCGGATAGATGTTGACGCCGCCCGAGATCACCATGTCGCGCTTGCGGTCGCAGATGAAGACATAGCCGTCTTCATCGATGTAGCCGACGTCGCCCGAGGTGATGAATCCCTCGCGGTCGATCTCGGCGCGCTTCTCGGGCTTGTTGTGATAGGTGAAATCAGGGTTGCCCGCGATCCGCGAATAGATCTCGCCGATCTGTCCCTGCGGCACCTCCTTGCCGTCATCGCCGATGAAGCGCAGTTCTGCGCCAGGCGAGATCTTGCCGACCGTTCCGGGCTTCTTCAGCGCGTCCTCGGAATTGGCGAAGGTGACCGCGCCCGATTCCGTCGAGCCGTAGAATTCGTAGATCACAGGGCCCCACCACTCGATCATCGAGCGCTTGACGTCGGGCGGACAGGGCGCGGCGGCGTGGATGATGTGGCGCAGCGACGACATGTCGTATTTCCTGCGCACCTCGTCCGGCAGCTTCATCAGGCGAATGAACATGGTCGGCACCATGAAGATGGTGTCGATCTTCTCGCGCTCGATTAGCGCCAGGAATTCCTCGGCGTCGAACCGCGGCATCAGCACCAGCGCGCCGCCGAGCCGCCCGGAGCGGAGCCCGAAGGAATTCGGCGCGGAATGATAAAGCGGGCCTGGCAGGATCGCCCGCGCCCCCAGCTTCAGGCCGTAGATCATCGCCCGCATGGCTTCGGCGTTCGCCGTCTGCGCCGGCGTCGGCGCGAAGCGGCGCACGCCCTTCGGATGGCCCGTGGTGCCAGAGGTGTAGATCATGTTCTGCGGCTGCGGCACCGCCGGCCCCTCGTAGCGCGGGTGCTCCGCCAGCCAGGACTCGAAATCGGTCGCGAAGTCCGGCGTCGCGAGATGATCGGGATCGATCTTGTAGTTCGCCAGGATCTCCGGCGGCGTCGGCGCGCTGAGCACGGTGACGCCTGATGGAATGGCGCCGCGCAACGCGTGCAGCATGTCGGCATGGGCGATCAGCACGCGCGCGCCGGAGTCGGTCAACACGTAGTTGATCTCCTCCGGCTTGAAGTGCCAGTTGATCGGCACGCCATAGGCGCCGAGCCGCATCGCCGCATAGGCGGCCTCGATGAAGGCGATATCGTTGCGCATCAGCATGCAGACGCTGTCGCCCGGCTTGACGCCGAGTCTGTGCAAGCCGCTCGCGATGCGGTCGGTGCGCTCGGCGACTGCCGCGTGACCACGCTTGCGGTCGCCGCTGATGATGCCGTGGAAGAGTTGGGACGTTTCGCTCATTGTTTCTTCTTTTTTGGTCAACTCGAACAACTACCCTCATGGTGAGGAGGCGCATCGCGCCGTCTCGAACCATGAGGCCCGCGGCCATCCCTCGAGACGCCGCTTGCGCAGCTCCTCGGGATGAGGTCGGAAAGTGACTCACGCATCCGTGAATCGCGGCGCACGCTTCTCGAGATTGGCGCGGACGGCTTCGGTCTGGTTCGGGCTGCCGAGCAGCTTCTGCTGCTCGACGGATTCTGCAAGCAGCGCCGCCGCCGGATCGACCGAGAGATTGTTCAGCATCCGCTTCGCCGCGCGGATCGCATCCGGGCTCTTGCCGGCGATTTCGCGCGCGACTTCGAGCGCCGCGGCGCGGGGATCGTCACAAACACGGGTGGCGAGGCCGTAGCTCTGGGCCTCCTGCGCCGAGAAGATCCGCCCGGTGTAGGTGAGCTCGCGCAGGATGTCGTCGCGAACGAGACTTGCCAGGATCGGCGTGCCGGCCATGTCAGGCACCAGGCCCCATTTGATCTCCATGATCGACATCCGCGCATCCTGTGAGAGGAAACGCATGTCGGCGCCGAGCGCGAGCTGGAAGCCGCCGCCGAACGCGACGCCGTGGACCGCGGCGATGACGGGCACCGGAAGCTGGCGCCACCCCCACACCGCCTGCTGCGGGAAATTGGCCTTGCCATGGGTGCGGACGGTGAGATCGCGCTTTTCGCCGCCCGGCACCCCGTTACCGCCCTTCTCCTTCATCGCCGCGAAGCGGCCCATGTCGAGGCCGGCGCAGAAGGCCCGGCCCTCGCCGGACAACACCACCACGCGCAGCCCTTTTTCCTTGGAAAGTCGGTCGGTTGCGGCGACCAGCGCCTCGAACATCGCCGCATCGAGCGCGTTCATCTTGTCCGCCCGCACCAGCCGGACATCGGCGATACCGTCCGAAATCGATATCGAAACGCGATCTTCCATTGAAATCTCCCCCGCTGTCCTCGTTGGCGCTTTACAGAAAGGCCGTTGTTCGGTTTTAGTCAATCGACCAATTAACTGACAACCCCCGTGGGTGGAAACGATGTTCAGCGATCAGCTTCTCGTCGGGCGGCGCATTCTGGTAACCGGAGGTGGCACCGGCCTCGGCAAATCCATGGCCTCGCGGTTCCTGCAACTCGGGGCCGAGGTCCACATCTGCGGACGCCGCAAGAGCGTCTGCGACGAGACCGCCACCGAGTTGATGGCGGAGCATGGCGGACGCGTCGTCAGCCATGGCGTCGACATCCGCAACGCCCAGGCGGTCGACGAGATGATCGACGCGATCTGGACCACCAGCGGTCCCCTCACCGACCTCATCAACAACGCCGCCGGCAATTTCATCTCGCGCTCGGAAGAGCTGTCGCCGCGCGGCTTCGACGCGGTCGCCAACATTGTGATGCACGGCACTTTCTACGTGACCCATGCGGTCGGCCGCCGCTGGATCGCCGGCAAGCACCGCGGCAATGTGGTGTCGATCACGGTGACCTGGGTGCGCAACGGCTCGCCTTATGTGGTCCCGTCGGCGATGAGCAAGTCGGCGATCCACGCCATGACGATGTCGCTCGCGGTCGAGTGGGGCAAATACGGCATCCGCCTCAACACCATCGCGCCCGGTGAAATCCCGACCGAGGGCATGAGCAAGCGCATCAAGCCCGGCGACGAAGCCGGCGCGCGGACCAAGGCGATGAACCCGATGGGCCGTGTCGGCACCATGGAGGAATTGCAGAACCTCGCCGTGTTCCTGATCTCCGGCGGCTGTGACTGGATCAACGGCGAGACCATCGCGATGGACGGCGCTCAGGCGCTCGCGATGGGCGGCAACTTCTATCAGCTCCGCGACTGGAGCGACGACGACTGGACCAAGGCGCGCGAGTCGATCAAGGCGCAGAACGAGAAAGATCGCGCGGCGCGGGGCTGAAACACCAGCTCGCGCCTCACCCTCAACTGTCGTCCCTGCGAAAGCAGGGACCCATAACCACCGCCGCGCGCAATTGCGCACGCTGCGGCTCCAGCGGCGCGCCTCACGCACATTCGTGGTTATGGGTCCCGGCTCAAGGCCGGGACGACGGTGTGGATGCATCGTGCACAACACCCCATATTGTCTTTCGCGCGAGATGCCGCCACACTCCGCGCAAGCAAAACAAAATACCACGGGGGAAGCATGTCCGCTGCACAGCCACCGGCGAACCTTGCCGATATGGTGCGCGACCGCGCCAAGAGCCGCGGCGATGCGCTGGCTTACGAGTTCGAGGGACGCCAGACCACCTTCGCCGAATTCGACATCAAGACCAACCGCGTCGCCAATGCATTGATCGCGATGGACGTGAAGAAAGGCGAGCGCATCGCCTATCTCGGCAAGAACAGCGACTTCTATTTCGAGCTCTTGATGGGCGCGATGAAGGCCGGCGTCGTGATGGCGCCGGTGAACTGGCGCCTCGCGGGCCCCGAGATCGCCTTCATCGTCGACGATTGCAAGGCGCCCGTGCTGTTCGTCGGTCCCGAATTCATCACGCAGGTTCGCAACATCCAGGACAAGCTGCCGGGCGTGCGCACGATCATCACGACGGAGGGCGGCGCGCCGGAATGGCCCGACTATCTCGCCTGGCGCGACGCACAGAGCAGCGACGACCCGAAAATCCCGATCGCGCCGAAGGACATCGCGATCCAGCTCTACACCTCGGGCACAACAGGCAAGCCGAAGGGCGCGATGCTGTCGCATGCCAACTTCCTCAACCTGGTGCAGACCGGTAACGAGGCCGACAAGCCCGACTGGAACAAGTGGACCACCGACGACGTCTCGCTGGTCGCGATGCCGATCTTCCATATCGGCGGCTCCGGCTGGGGTGTCATGGGGCTCTATCACGGCGCCCGCGGCGTGATCGCCCGCGAGTTCGATCCGACCAAGGTGCTCGACTTCTTCGAGCAGTCCGGCATCACCAAGCTGTTCATGGTGCCGGCTGCGATGCAGTTCGTGGTGCGGCAGCCGCGGGCGCGGCAGGTCGACTTCTCCCGCCTGAAATACATGCTCTACGGCGCTTCGCCGATTCCGGCGGCGCTGCTGAAGGAGTGCATCGAGGTCTTCAAGTGCGGCTTCGTGCAGATGTACGGCATGACCGAGACCACGGGCACCATCGTCGCGCTCTCGCCCGAGGACCATGTCGAGGGGCTCGACCGGATGCACTCCGCGGGCAAGGCCCTGCCGGGCATCGAGCTTGCGATCCTCGACGCCGAAGGCAACCGCCTGCCACCCGGCGAAGTCGGCGAGATCGCGACCCGCTCCGGCTCCAACATGGCCGGCTACTGGAACCTGCCCGAGGCGACTGCGAAGACCATCGACAAGGATGGCTGGCTGCGCACCGGCGATGCCGGCTACATGGACAAGGACGGTTACCTCTACATCCACGACCGCATCAAGGACATGATCATCTCCGGCGGCGAGAACATCTATCCGGCCGAGGTCGAGAGCGCGCTCTGCGATCATCCCGACATTGCGGAAGCTGCGGTGATCGGCATTCCCGACGAGAAGTGGGGCGAGGCGGTGAAGGCGGTGGTGGTGATGAAGCCGGGCAAGACGGCGACCGCGACTGACATCATCAACTTCACCCGCGAGCGCATCGCCGGCTATAAGACGCCGAAGTCGGTCGACTTCATCGTCGCGCTGCCGCGCAACCCGTCGGGCAAGATCTTGCGACGAAACTTGCGCGATCCGTACTGGGCGGGGAAGGACCGGCAGGTGAATTAGCCGCTTCTGTCGTCCCGGCCAAGCGAAGCGTGAGCCGGGACCCGTAACCACCGCTTTTCATAGTGGCGCACCGCCGCGACCATATCTGTCATCCATAACAGCCGACGGTGGTTATGGGTCCCTGCTTTCGCAGGGACGACGATGGAGCGATTGCCGCGCATCATGTCTTCTTCATCCTCTCCCGCATGATCCGCCGTCGCTCCTTCGCCTCCTCCGACCACACCGCATTGATGTCGTAGAATTCGGCGAACACCTTTGCGCCCGGCGGCAGCGTCACCCATGGCTGCTTGGTCGAAGTGAAGATGTGGACGTCGGGCGGGCACTGGCTCGGGTCATCCATCGTGCCGACGCGAACGAAGCGCACCGCCGGTCCCGAACCCGGATAGTTGCTCCACACCGCGACCTTGCAGACCGGGCAGCGCGCGATCTTCTGACCCTTGCCGCTCGCCGACGGCGTGTCGATGATATCAGGCTCGGCCGCGAGGTGCTCGACTCGCTCGGCCTCGTACATCGCGTTGACCGCATGCACGGTGCCAGTCTCGCGCTGGCACCAGGTGCAGTGGCAGGCGTGCACGATCAAAGGCCTGCCGGTGAGGCGGTAGCGAACGTGTCTGCAGGTACATCCGCCTTCCATACTCATGCCGCCTCCTCCGTAGCGTGGCTCAGTGCTTGCCGGCTCCCATGTAGCCGAACAGGAAGCCCGCTACCTTGCGCTTCTGGATCTCCTCGCTGCCCTCGGTGATGCGGTAGCGGCGATGGTGGCGATAGATGTGCTCGAACGGCTTGTGGCGCGAATAGCCCATGCCACCGTGTACCTGCATCGCGCGATCGGCGGCGTCGCAGCACAGCCGATTTGCCCAATAGTTGCACATCGAGACCCTGTCCGACAGCGTGTGCTCGACCTGCGCCTGGGTGAGCTGGTCCATCTCCCAGGCGGTCTTACGGATCAACAGCCGCAGCATCTCGGCCTGGGTCGCCAGCTCGACCAGCGGCCACTGGATCGCCTGGTTCTCGGCCAGCGCCTTGCCGAACGGCTTGCGCTCCCGCGCGTATTTGACGCTCTCGTTGATGCAATAGACCGCCGCACCCAGCGAGCTTGCCGCCTGGCGAATGCGATTCTCATGGACAAAGCATTGCGCGAGCGACAGGCCACGGCCGACCTCGCCGAACTGCGCATCCTCAGGCACGAACACGTCAGTGAAGCTGACGCGCGGGTGATCGGTCGGCATGTTGAAGGTCCACATATACTGCTCGACCTTCACGCCCGGCGATTTCGCCGGCACCAGGAAGCAGGTGATGCCGCGGGCATCGCCGTCATTGCCGGACGTGCGGGCAAACAGCGCGCAGTGGGTGGCGACATGCATGCCGGTCGTCCACATCTTCTCGCCGTTGATGATCCAGCCCTTGACGTTGTCGCGGGTCGCCGGCACCGCCCTGGTCTCCATATGCGTGGCATCGGAGCCGTGGTCGGGCTCGGTCAGCCCAAAAGTGATGCGGCATTTCCCAGTGATCGAACCGTCGATCATCGCCTTCTGTTCGTCGGTTCCGTAGCGGTCGAGCATCGTCACGACCGGGAAATTGCCGACAATCGAATGCTCGTTCTGCAGGTCGTTGTGCAGGCCTAGCCCCTTGGAGGCGAAGTGCTCGCGGATCACGGCCATCCAAAGGTTGGAGCCGTCCTTGCCGCCATAGCGCTTCGAGATCGCGAAGCGCAAATGACCGGCAGCATCCGCGCGGTCCTTGGCCTTGCGCAGCAGCGCCTCCCATTCGTGGCGCGGCAGGCCGCCATTGTCGAAATCGGTGCGCGCCCATTCGCGGCGATGGTCGAAGAAGCGGATATTGTCGTCGGCCTCTTCAAGCGGCTTGATCTCGCGTTCGATGAAGCGATCGAGCTCGCCGAGATAGGCTGTCAGGTCAGCCGGCAGATTGAAATCCAAGGCGGTCTCTCCCGGAAATATCGTTGTTTCTGAGTTTGTGTTTAGGCGCTATCGCGCCCCTCGCGTTCGGATCGATTAAGGTGAGAAGCCCGTGTCCAAGTCAAGCAGGCGGATGACGCTTGCATGCGCGGTCGCCTTGCGTAATTGGATGGCACGGAACGGCGCGCACGCGCTAGGATGCCACGCATATTCTTCGCCGCAGAAAATCGACGGGAGCAGACATGGACCTCAAATTCTCCAAGGTGACGCGCAAGGGCCCCATCACCATCGTGACGCTGTCGCGCCCCGAGGTTTACAACGCGCTGCATATCGACGCGCATTTCGAGCTCAACAAGGTCTTCGACGACTTCTCCGCCGATCCCGATCAATGGGTCGCGATCGTCACCGGCGCCGGCGACAAGGCGTTCTGCGCCGGCAACGATTTGAAATGGCAGGCCGCGGGCGGCAAGCGCGGCTGGGACAAGGGCGGCTTCGCCGGCCTCACCACCCGCTTCGACTGCGACAAGCCGATCATCGCTGCCGTCAATGGCGTCGCGATGGGTGGCGGCTTCGAGATCGCGCTCGCCTGCGACCTGATCATCGCTTCGGAGAATGCGACCTTCGCGCTGCCCGAGCCGCGGGTCGGCCTTGCGGCGCTCGCCGGCGGTCTGCACCGGCTGCCGCGACAGATCGGGCTAAAGCGCGCCATGGGCATGATCCTCACCGCGCGCCATGTCAGCGCCAAGGAGGGTTTTGAGCTCGGCTTCGTCAACGAGGTGGTGCCGCAGGGCGAAGCGCTGGCCGCCGCCGAGCGCTGGGCGGAGACGATTGCCAAGAACTCGCCGATGTCGATCCGCGCCTCCAAGCAGACCATCCAGCGCGGCCTCGAAGTGTCGCTCGAGCAGGCGATCACCGAGCAGCGCGACTATCCGGCGGTGAAGGCGATGGTGGCCTCGCAGGATTACATCGAGGGCCCGAAGGCGTTCTCGGAGAAGCGCCCGCCGAAGTGGCTGGGGCGGTAGTCGCTCCTCCGTCATTGCCGCACCATCCTGTAGGATGGGTAGAGCGGAGCGAAACCCATCGGCCGTTGCCGCAGTCGTGATGGGTTTCGCTCCGCTCTACCCATCCTACTTATTTCCCAACTCCCTCTTGTACGACGCATAGTTCGGCTGATCGACGGCGAGCTTGTCCATCGTGGACTGCCAGAGATGTTCTGACAGTCCCGGCGTTGTCAGATCGACCTCGCCGCGCGCGATCTTGTCCGATAGCTCCCGGTTCAGTTCCGTCAGCGAGCCGTCGGCGCCGAGCAACTGCTTCAGCCGCGCGGCCTCAGTCGCGTCGCTCGCCTCGGCCAGCGCGAGCTGCCGGGTCACAAGGTCGAGCGCGTTGATGCCGACCCGCAGCTTGAAGGCATTGTGGCCCTTGATCGCGGGAGTGATCTCGCTGCGCAGGAAATCGGCGACGGCCTTGATCAGTTCCGTGGGTGTCGGTTCGTCCTGCATGTCATTGGCCTCGCGGAGCAAGCAGCCGCAACAGATCGATCTCGGTTTCCGACGCACGCCGTCCGATCATCGCGCGCTCCATCGAATGATCGGGGCCGGCGCGGAAGCGCTGCATCATGCCGCAGCACATCACCCCCCAGCGCAGCGTGCCCATCACTTCCCAGAACATCACGCGCGCCGGGTCGGCCTTGCGACCGGCCTCTTCATAGCCTGCGAACAGCTCCTCGCGCGAGCCGAAGCCGCCGACCGGCTTGTCGATCTCGCCGAAGCGCCAGGAGTTGACGCAGATCCAGCCCAGGTCCTCCATCGGATCGCCGAAATGCGCGAGCTCCCAGTCGAGCACCGCCCGCACCCCGTCGGCGCCGACGATCAGATTGCCGTGCCGGAAGTCGCCATGCACCAGCGTCACCTCGGACGACGGGCCGGGATCGCGATCGCGCAGCCAGCGCAGCGCCAGCTCGAACACCGGTCGCGGCCAATTGAAGCTACGATACTCGCGCTCGAGATCCTCGATCTCCCTGGTCGCGGTCATGCTGCGGAGCTGCGGCAGCTTCGCCCGCGGCAGGCCGTGAATGCCGGCGATGACGCGGCCGAGTTGGCGCGCCAGGATCGGCCGCGCGCTGGCAAATTCCTCGTCGCGCAAAATCTTGCGCGCGATGGTCTCGCCCTCGACGCGTGCCATGATGAAACCGCGGCCGAGGCCGTCCTCCGGTGCCAGCACATGCATCACCTTCGGCGACGGCAGCCCGGCGTCATGCGCGAGTTGCATCAGCGTGGCTTCGGCCTCAAGCCCCGCCGCGCGCGAGGGCGAGGCGCCGTAGCCGGGCGGCGCGCGGCGCAGGATCGCGCCGACATTGCCGCTCGCGTGAACGATGTCGAAGCTCCAGGTCTCCTGACTGGCGCCGCCGGAGAGCTTTGCGGCACCAGCGACGCCGGTCGCGCCTGGAAGGAACGACGCGACGCAGCGCCCGAGTTCGACCTCGATCATTTGCCCCGAAACTTCGCCGGCCGCTTCTCGAGGAATGCGGTGACGCCTTCCTTGAAATCCTCGGCACTGCCGGCGATCCGCTGCGACTCGAATTCCAGATTGAGCTGCTCTTCGAACGAATTCTCCGGGCTGTCCCAATAGAGCTTCCTGATCAGCGACAGCGCAATCGTCGGACCGTTGGCAAGCTCGTGGGCGAGTTTCATCGCCTCCTCCATCAGCGCGCCGTCGTCATAGACGCGGTTGACGAGGCCCCATTCCAGCGCCTTCTCGGCCGGCAGCCGCTCGCCGAGCAGCGATAGCTCGACCGAACGCGCCTTGCCGATCAGCCGCGGCAGCAGCCAGGTCGAGCCGCAATCCGGCACCAGGCCGATGCGGCGGAACGCCTGCAGGAAATAGGACGAGCGCGCGCACAGAATGAGATCACCCATCAGCGCGAAGCTCATTCCGGCGCCGGCCGCCGGGCCGTTCACCGCCGTGACGATCGGACAGTGCAGCCTACGCAGTCGGCGCAGGAACGGATGGAACGCGGTCTCGAGTGCCGCGCCGGCGTTGCTCTTGCCGGGCTTCTGCTGGTTGCGGCCCTGCAGATTAGCGCCGGTGCAGAACGCCCTGCCCGCGCCCGTGATCACGAGGCAGCGCACCTCATCGCGCTTGTCGTCGATCACGTCCAGCGCCTCGGCAAGGCCGCCGAGCATGTCGATCGACACCGCGTTCATGACCTCCTGATGGTCGAGCTTGAGGATCGCGACCGATCCGTCGAAGTCGAGCGTGACGTGCTTGAACTGCATTGTTTCCTCTATCTGTTGTCCCGCATGGATGGTGCGGTAGGTCGAACGCGTTGTCTCGACCCATATTTGATTTTTGCGCCGGGCTTGTCCATGGTGGCCGCAAGCCCATCCTCGAACGCGTGATTAGCGCGCGCCCAACAAAATGGAAACCCCAATGAGTGGCATCTTCGATCTGACCGGCCGCGTCGCGGTCATCACCGGCGGCAATGGCGGCATCGGCCTCGGCATCGCGCAGGCGCTTAATTCCGCGGGGTGCAACGTCTCGATTTGGGGCCGCAACGCGGACAAGAACGCGAGCGCGGCCGCGTCCATGACTGCGGGGCCCGGCAAGGTCGCAACGCAAATCTGCGACGTCAGCGATCCCGCCTCCGTCAAAGCGGCGATGAAGGCGACGCTCGACACCTTCGGCCGCGTCGACGGCTGCTTCGCCAATGCCGGCATCGGCGGCGGCGGACGGCGCGCCTTCATCGACCGCACCGAGGAGGAATGGCGCAGGATGTTCGCGACCAATCTCGACGGCGTCTTCCACGTCTTCCAGGTCGCCGCGCGCCACATGACCGAGCGCGCCGAAGCCGGCGACAAGTTCGGCCGGCTGGTCGCGACCTCGAGCCTCGCTTCGCTGTTCGGCACCGCGCGCAACGAGCATTATGCCGGCACCAAAGCGGCACTGAATGCGTTGTGCCGCGCGCTCGGCGTCGAGCTCGCGCGCCACGGTGTCACCGCCAATGCCATCCTGCCCGGCTGGATCAAGAGCGACATGACCGCAGGCATCATGGCCAACGACAAGTTCGTCGCCAACGTGATGCCGCGCATCCCGGTTCGCCGCTTCGGCGAGCCCAGCGATTTCGGCGGCATCGCCGTCTACATCATGAGCAAGGCATCGTCCTACCATACGGCAGATTGTTTCGTGATCGACGGCGGATATACGGCGTTCTAGCGATCGCTCCGTCCCACGCACCGGTGTCGTCCCCTGCGAAAGCAGGGATCCATACGCCGCGGCGGATGTTGAGAGCGGGGCTCGTCGTTCCAGCGACGAGCAATGATAACCGGTAGTGGTTATGGGTCCCTGCTTTCGCAGGGACGACGGCGAGCTTGTTGCACGACTTGCGAGTCATACGTCCGCATCCTCGCGGCGCCAATGCGTCCGAGTCTTGCGTTGACTTGCTCCTCCGCTGTTAGCAGAGGGCGCAGCCACGGAATGACGGAAGAGGACGACGTCGCGTCAGAACACCACGCGGCGCGGCGTCCGCTTCCGTTGCGGGAAAACTGCTGCTAGCGTTTCGGCCGCGGCACGTATCGGTCTAGCTGCTCCGGCAAGACGCAGCGGTACGGCTGTCGCTAGCAACAGGAGGATTCTTGAAATGTTTTCACACGTGATGGTCGGCACCAACGATCTGGACAAGGCCAAGGCGTTCTATGATGCGCTGCTCGCCACCCTCGATGTCCGGCCGGCCAGGGTCGACGGTCACCGCATTTTCTACGTCACCAAGACCGGCGTTTTCTCGGTCTCGAAGCCGATCAACGGCGAACCGGCGACGCATGCCAATGGCGGCACGATCGGCTTTGCCTGCAACTCGCCCGAGCAGGTCGAGGCCTGGCACGCCGCCGGCATCGCCAATGGCGGCAAGTCGTGCGAGGACCCGCCGGGCGTGCGCGAGGCCACCGTCGGCAAGCTCTATCTGGCTTATCTGCGCGATCTCGACGGCAACAAGCTCTGCGCCATGCATCGGCTGGGCTGACACCGCTCGATCAAAGTTTCGCAACGCGCGGCGGCGTTCAAACAACGTTTTAAACGCCGTCGCCAAATTCCGCGATGCGGCACGGATCGTCTCCAAAATCGATGCTCGCGCTTCGCGTCGGCCGCGTCTATTGTCCGCCGCGAAGCGCCTTCGTCGATGGGAGAAACGACAATGAAACACGCCTACGTGCCGCGCACGACCAACTACACGCTCAACCCGGGCGACGAGCTCAACGACCTGCGCATGTCGGACCAGGTCCGGCCGCTCTATGACCATGTGAAGCAGTTCATCCGCGACGTGGTCGAGCCGATGTCGGTCGAGTTCTATCGCGCCGGCGAGAAGAAGACCGACCGCTGGAGCTTCACGCCCGAACAGCTCGCGGTGCTGCAGAAGGCCAAGGACAAGGCGAAGGAGGTCGGCCTCTGGAACTTCTTCCTGCCCGACGCCGAAACCGGCGAAGGCCTGAAGAATCTCGACTACGCCTATATCGCCGCCGAACTCGGCAAGAGCCCGCTCGCGTCCGAGACCATGAACTGCTCCGCGCCCGACACGGGCAACATGGAGGTGCTGGAGCGCGTTGGCACCAAGGAGCAGAAGGAGAAGTGGCTGAAGCCCCTGCTCAACGGCGAGATCCGCTCGGCCTATGCGATGACCGAGCCGAACGTCGCCTCCTCCGACGCCAAGAACATCTCGACCACCGCAAAGCTGGTCGGTGACGAGTGGGTGATCAACGGCGAGAAGTATTATATCTCCGGCGCCGGCGACCCGCGCTGCAAGATCATGATCGTGATGGTGAAGACCAATCCCGACGCGCCGCCGAGCAAGCAGCAGTCGCAGATCCTGGTGCCGATGGACACCCCCGGCGTCGAGATCCTGGGCCCGATGCAGGTGTTCGGCCACGATCACGCGCCGCGCGGCCATATGCATCTGCGCTTCAACAATGTGAAGGTGCCGAAGGCCAACATGCTACTCGGCGAGGGCCGCGGCTTCGAGATCTCGCAGGTCCGCCTCGGCCCGGGCCGCATCCATCACTGCATGCGGACTATCGGCAAAGCCGAGAAGGCGCTCGACATGATGGTGCAGCGTGGCCTGACCCGCGAAGCATTCGGCAAGAAGATCGCCCATCTCGGCGGCAACACCCAGATCATCGCGCAGGCGCGCTGCGAGATCGAGGCGATGCGGCTGATGGTGTTGAAGGCAGCCAAGGCGATGGACGTGCTCGGCAACAAGGAGGCGCGCGTCTGGGTCTCGATGGTCAAGGCGATGGTCCCCGAGCGTGCCTGCAAGGTGATCGATCAGGCGATCCAGATGCACGGCGCCACCGGCATCTCGCACTGGACCCCGCTCGCCGAAATGTACCAGGACGTCCGCCACCTCCGCTTCGCCGACGGACCGGACGAGGTGCACTGGATGGTGGTCGGCCGCCACGAGCTGAGCATGCCGTAGTCCTTCTCCCTCTCCCGCTCTTCGCGGGGAGAGTTGCGTAGGGTGGGCAAAGGCGCTCTTGCGCCGTGCCCACCGCCGCGCAGCTCAGAATGTCGGGACCAGGGAGTCTCCACAAAATGCGGTGAGCGATGAGATTTGCGGAGAGTCCCCCTCGCCCCGAATTCAAGCTACGCTTGAATTCCGACCTCTCCCCGTAAGCGGGGCGAGGTAAGCAAGCAGGAACCTCCGCATGGAATACGCTCCCGAAGACCTCACCCAGCGCGAACGCTACAAGGTGCTGACCTCGTTCGTGCTGCCGCGGCCGATCGCCTGGGTGACGAGCTTGGGCGCCGACGGCGTGGTCAATGCCGCGCCGTTCTCGTTCTTCAACGTGTTCTGCGAGGATCCGCCGCTCTGCATGTTCGCGGTCAACCGCCGGCCCGACGGCCGCCACAAGGACACACTCGCCAACATCCAGCGTACCGGTGAGTTCGTGGTCAACCTCACCGACGAGCCCTTGGCGCGCGCGATGCACGAGACCAGCGGCGACTTTCCGCCGGAGATCGGCGAGCCCGCCTATCTCGGCTTGAGGCTCGCGCCATCGAGCAAGATCGCAGTGCCGCGCCTCGCCGATGCGCCATGGGCGATGGAGTGCCGGATCTGGAAGCTGATCGACGTCAACGGCGACCGCCAGCTCATCATGGGCGAAGGCATCAACTTCTACATCCGCGATGAATTGTGGGATCGCGAGGCGATGCGCGTGCACATGGAGCGCTACCATCCGATCGGACGCATGTTTGCCGACCGCTACTGTCGCACCGATGACCGCGTGGTGTTTCCGGCGGCCGAAGGCGCGAAAAAATAAAGGAAGAGACAATGAGCGAAGCATTCCGCGACAACGAGGCGCAGAGCCGGTTCGAGCTCACCGTTGACGGCGCGACCGCCTTCGTCGTCTACCGCAAGACGCCTGACACCGTCACACTGGTTCACACCGAGGTGCCGCCGGAGCTCGGCGGTCGCGGCATCGGCTCGAAGCTTGCCCGCGCCACGCTCGAGGCGGTGCGCGCGGACGGCCGTAAGCTCGTCGTCAAATGCGAGTTCATCCAGGGTTTCATGACGAAGCATCCGGAGTACAACGATCTGCTGAGGTGACGCTGAGCAGTGGTCTTGCGACGTCACAAACCCTCATGGTGAGGAGCGCGGACGCGCGTCTCTGCATACTTCGAGACGCCCGCTTCGCGGGCTCCTCAGGATGAGGGACGGAAGCATAGCGAGGATTATGATGCCGCCGCCTCGCCGATCTTATCCTGCGTCTTCGTATCAAAGTCGCTGGCGTCATGGCGCTCGTGGAGCTGGCTTGCCGGATCGCCCCAGGTGCGGTTGACCATGCGGCCGCGCTTCACCGCGGTCCGCGCCGCGATCGCATCGGCCCAGCGCTGCACGTTCTTGTACTCATGCACCGACAGGAATTCGCCGGCGCCATAGAGCACGCCCTTGGCCAATCCGCCATACCAGGGCCACACCGCCATATCGGCGATGGTGTAGACCTTGCCGGCGAGGTATTCGTTGTCGGCGAGCCTGCGGTCGAGCACATCGAGCTGGCGCTTCACCTCCATCGCGAAGCGATCGATCGCGTATTCGATCTTGGTCGGTGCGTAGGCATAGAAGTGGCCGAAGCCGCCGCCGAGATAGGGCGCGGCGCCCATCTGCCAGAACAGCCAGGAGAACGTCTCCGCGCGCGTCCTGGCGTCGGTCGGCAGGAACGCGCCGAACTTCTCGGCAAGATAGACCAGGATCGAGCCTGACTCGAACACCCTGATCGGCTCCGGGCCGCTGCGGTCCATCAGTGCCGGGATCTTCGAGTTCGGATTAACCGCGACAAAGCCGCTGCCGAACTGGTTGCCGTCGATCTTGATCAGCCAGGCATCGTACTCGGCGCCCTTGTGGCCGGCCGCCAGCAGCTCCTCCAGCATCACCGTGACCTTCACGCCGTTCGGCGTCGCCAGCGAATAAAGTTGCAGCGGATGACGTCCAACCGGCAATTCCTTGTCGTGCGTGGGGCCGGCAATCGGCCGGTTGATGTTGGCGAAGCGCCCGCCACTCTCCTTGTTCCAGGTCCAGACTTTCGGTGGCTCGTAGGCAGGGGTATCGGTCATGCAATTGGCTCCGACGCAGAAGGCGCGTGAGGGTTAGCTAGCCTCGAAACCGTGGTTGGCAAGGGGACCGGGCGAGCGACCGCCCTTCCCGTTGTCATGCCGGAGCATGACCAATGCGGGTCTCGGCCAACCGTCATTGCGAGCCAACGGGTCGCGCGAACGCGCGCCCGATGACAGGCTCCGCGAAGCAATCCATCTCCTCGTTGGATCTGCATATTTTGCCTTGCGGAATGCGTGGCGCACAGCGCCCCACCGATAGCGCCTGCACGCAAGATCGCCGTCAACGAAAGCCGCTTGGCTTCGCCGACCATCAAGGCTAGCGTCGCCGAAGCTGATGCCATCGCAGCAAGACAAGCAGCCATCGAAGCTGCCGCCGGGGAGACAACGCATCCATGAAATCACCGATCTGCGACATGCTGGGAATCGAATTCCCCCTGCTCGCCTTCAGCCATTGCCGCGACGTGGTGGCGGCGGTCAGCCGCGCCGGTGGCTTTGGCGTGTTCGGCGCGACCGCGCATACGCCGGAGACGCTGGAGCAGGAGCTGAAGTGGATCGACGCGCATGTCGACGGCAAGCCCTACGGCATCGACGTCTTGATTCCCGAGAACATCTCGACCGCTGGCGAGAAGAACGTCACCTGGAAGAGCCTGGAGAAGCGCGTGTCGCAGGAGCACCGCGACTTCACCCGTAATCTCTTGAAGAAGTACGACATCGAGCTGACGACCCGGAATGTCGCCGACAACCAGCCGCAGCCGTTCGACGCCGAGACAGCGCTGCAACTGCTCGACGTCTCGTTCCGCCATCCGATCAAGCTGATCGCGAATGCGCTCGGCGTGCCGCCGAAGGCGATGATCGACCGCGGCAGGGCGCACGGCGTCCCGGTCGCAGCGCTGGTCGGCGCCAAGGAGCATGCGCTGCGCCAGGTCGCGGCCGGCGTCGACATTCTGGTCGTGCAGGGCACCGAGGCCGGCGGCCATTGCGGCGAGGTCTCGACCATGGTGCTGGTGCCCGAGGTGATCAAGGCGATCAAGAAGGTCCGCGATGTGCCGGTGCTGGCGGCCGGCGGCATCATGACCGGACGGCAGATGGCCGCCTGCATGGCGATGGGCGCGGCCGGCGCATGGACCGGCTCGGTGTGGCTTGCGACCGTGGAATCGGAGACCTCGGAGATCTTCCGCGAGAAGATGATCGCGGCCTCCTCGCGCGATGCAGTGCGCTCCAAGGGCCGCACGGGAAAACCGGCGCGCCAGCTCCGCTCGGTGTGGACCGATGCCTGGGATCGCGCACCTGACAGCCCCGGCGCGCTGCCGATGCCGCTGCAGAGCATCATCAGCCGCGACGCCTTCAACGCCATCGACCGCGCAGCCGCGGCCGGCAACGAAAAGGCGCGCGACCTCGTCAGCTACTTCGTCGGCCAGGGCGTCGGCCTGATCGACAGCGTGAAATCGGCCGGCGCGGTGGTGCAGGAATTCAAGGAAGATTTCATCGAGGCCGTCGAGCACATGAACGCGCTGGTGGCCGAGTAATCGAATACCTGGCCATCCTTCGAGGCTCGCTGCGCTCGCGCCTCAGGATGCCGGCGTGCCGGTAGCCGTCACCCTGAGGTGCTTAGCACAGCGAAGGCCTCGACGGGCGACGGCGCGCCAAGGGATTGACAAGCAAAGCAAGTAGAAATGACAACATCCTCTATCCCCGAAGACCGCATTCCCGTCATCGTCGGCGTCGGCGAGATCGTCGATCGTCCGAAGGACATCGCCGCCGGCCTCGAGCCGCTCGCGCTATTGGAAGAGGCGCTGAAGCGCGCGGAGGCAGACTCTGGCGCAAAGCTGCTTGGCGACATCCAGTCGCTCGACATCGTCAACTTCCTGAGCTGGCGCTACCGCGATCCCGAGAAGCAGCTTGCGCAGCGGCTCGGCATCGATCCGGCGCATCTCTACTACGGCCCGGTCGGCGGCGAGAGCCCGATCCGCTATCTGCACGAGGCGGCACAGCGCATCGCGCGCGGCGAATGCAGCGTTGCGGCGGTCTGCGGCGCCGAGGCGCAGTCGACTGCAACGAAGGCGCAGCGCGCCGGCGTCGAGCTGCCCTGGACGCCGTTCGCACATGACGTCGAGGAGCCGAAGCGCGGCGCCGCGTTCCAGAAACCGCTTGCCGTGACGCTCGGCGTCTTCAGGCCGATCACGGTCTACCCGCTCTACGAGTCCGCGACCTCGGCGCATTGGGGCCAGACGCCGCGGGAGGCGCTGAAGGAATCGGGCGAGCTGTGGTCGACCTACGCGCGGGTCGCCGCCGACAATCCGAACTCCTGGCTGAAGAAGCGCTTCACCGGCGAGGAGATCACCACCGCGACGCCGGACAACCGGATGATCGCCTGGCCGTATACAAAGCTGATGGTGGCGAACCCGACCGTGAACATGGGCGGCGCGCTGATCCTGACCAGCCTTGCGAAAGCGCGTGCGGCCGGCGTGCCGGAGGATCGCCTGATCTACCCGCTCGGCGGCGCCTCGGCGGAGGAGCCGCGCGACTACCTGACCCGCGACCAGTTCGTCGAGAGCCACGCGCAGACCGCGGTGCTGAAGGCGGTGATGGATCTCGTCGAGGGCGACGGCAAAAAGTTCGACGCGATCGAGCTCTATAGCTGCTTCCCCTGCGTGCCGAAGATGGCGCGGCGGACGCTGGGCTTAGGCCGCGACGTGCAGCCGACCGTGACCGGCGGGCTGACTTTCTTCGGCGCACCGCTCAACACCTATATGACTCATGCGGCCTGCGCGATGGTGCGCAAGCTGCGCGGCGGCGGCAAGCTCGGCCTGCTCTACGGCCAGGGCGGCTTCGTCACCAAGCATCATGGCCTCGTGCTGTCGCGCCAGGCGCCGAAGGCGGCGCTCGAGCAGGCGACTTCCGTGCAAGCGGAAGCGGATCGCCATCGCCGAGAGGTGCCGGAGTTTACGACCGAGGCTCGCGGCAAGGGCAAGGTCGAAGCCTTCACCGTGATCTATCGCGGCAATGGCGAGATCGAGCACGGCGTCACGATGCTGCGCATCGAAGACGGCAGGCGCACGCTCGGCCGCATCCCGGCGAGCGACACGGCGACGCTGGCGCATCTGCAGAACATGGACCGCACGCCGGTCGGCACGACCGGCGAGATCGTCACCGCGGCCGACGGCATGCTGGAATGGCGGGCGGGATAGTGGTTCTCCCTCGCCCCGCTCTTGCGGGGCGAGAACCGTAGGCTGTGCAAAGCGAAGCGTGCCCACCATCACGAGCAGAACATGAGATGGCGGGCACGGCGCTGACTCGCCTTTGCCCATCCTACGCGTCTTTCTGCGTCGTGATGGGCATGACGAAGTGGAAGCAGCTCGCTCCTCCGCCTACCCCTTCACGTCCTGCTTTTCAGAGGCCGTCGTCGGCTTGCCCTTGGCACCGACGCCGACCACCCGCACCTGCTCGCCGTCGTTCAGACCGTCCGGCGGGGCGGTGATGACGCGGTCGTCGGCGGCAAGGCCCGAGGCAAGCTCGATCTCCTTGCCGAGATCGCGGCCGATCTTCACCGTCTTGAACACCACCTTGTCGTCCGGGCCCACGGTCGCGACCCGCAGCCCGCTGGCGTTGAAGATCAGCGCGCTGGAGGGAATGCTCAGCGGCGAGGAATCGCGCTGCAAGTTCAGCTTCACGCTGGCGTAGCCGCCCGGCATCAGCTCGCCCTTGGAATTCTCCAGCCCGAGCTGCATCCGCGTGGTGCCGGAGGCGACGTCGACCGCCTGCGACGAGGCCTCGACCGTCGCCTCGAACGCCCGATTCGGATACTCCGGCAGCGAGATCGTGGCCTTTGCGCCGATCTTGATCGCCGGCACGTAGTTCTGCGGCACGTTGACGTAGACGCGCAGCTTACTGATGTCGGAGACCGTGAACATCGCGGGGCCGGTGCCGCCGCCGGCGTTGATCAGCGCGCCGACGTCGGTGTCGCGCGAGGTCACCACGCCGTCGAACGGCGCCGTGATCTTCTTGTAACCGGCGAGCGCTTCCAGCCGCTCGACATTGGCCTGACCGGCCTTGACCGCGGCGTTCTTGTTGGAAAGGTCGGCGGTGCGCTCGTCGATCTCCTGCGCGGAAACGAAGTTCGACGCCACCAGCGTCTTGCGCCGGGTCAGCGTGGCCTCCGAGAGCCTGGCGCTGGCCTGCGCGCTGGCGAGATCGGCGCGTGCCTGCAGCAATTGCTGATCGAGATCGGGGGCCTCGATCTCGGCGATCACCTGGCCGGCCTTGACCCGCGCACCGATATCCACGTCCCAGCTCTTGAGGTATCCGGAAACCCGCGCGAAGATCGGCGCACGGTAATAGGCCTCCAGCCGCCCCGGCAGGTCGATCGTCGGACTCAACGCCTTGGCATTCGGAAGCGCCACGGCCACCGTCGGAATGGCCTGGTCATCGGTCCATTGCTTCAGCCGCGTGTCCTGCTCCTCACGGGCCCGGATGCCGGTGCCGACAATCAGGCCCGCCCCGATCAATGCGACCACGCCGAATATGCCCAGCTTCCGGTGAGAGACCGGCGGGCGCTGTTCAGTGGGCGACATGCGGGATCTCCGATGAGGCGGCGGCTTTGGCGCCTTGCTTCTTGTGTACCATACTGAATACCACGGGAACAAACATCAGGGTCGCGAAAGTCGCGAAGATCAGGCCGCCGATCACGGCGCGGCCGAGCGGCGCATTCTGCTCGCCGCCCTCGCCCAGCCCAAGCGCCATCGGCGTCATGCCGATGATCATGGCGAGCGCTGTCATCAGCACCGGACGGAACCGGACGAAGCCGGCCTCCAGCGCGGCGGCGACGGGATCGCCAAGCTCCTCATAACGCTCACGCGCGAAGCTGATCACCAGCACGCTGTTGGCGGTCGCCACGCCCATGCACATAATGGCCCCGGTCAGCGCCGGCACCGACAGCGTCGTCTGGGTCGTGAATAGCATCCAGACGATACCGGCCAGTGCTGCGGGCAGCGCCGTGATGATCACGAACGGATCCGACCAGGACTGGAAGTTCACGACGATCAAGAGATAGATCAGCACGACGGCGCCGAGGAGGCCGAACAGCAGGCCGGTGAAGGCGCTGTTCATGGTCTGCACCTGGCCGAGCAGCACCACGGAGGAGCCCTTCGGCACCTCCTTGGCGGTGTCGGCGATCAGCTTGCGCACGTCGGTTGCGACCCCGCCGAGGTCGCGGCCTTGCGTCGTTGCATAGATCTGCACCAGCGACTGGATGTCGTATTGCGACACCACTGCGCTCGAGGTCGAGCGCTTGATGTTGGCGATGCCGCCGAGGATCGGCGCCTGCGTGTTGCCCGTCGCCGTGATCGGCAAGGTCTGCAACGCGCTCAGCGAGTCGATCTGGTATTGCGGCGTTTGCATCACGATCGAATAGGACACGCCGTTGTCCGGATTGAGATAGTAGGTCGGCGCGACCTGCGACGAGCCGGCGAGATTGACGACCAGGGAGTTGGTGACGTCACGCTCGGTGAGGCCGACATATTGCGCGCGGGTGCGGTCGACATCGACGTTGAAGGTCGGGCTGTTCGGCGACTGCTGGATGCGCGCGTCGGCAATGCCGGGGATGCGGCGGATCTTGGCCAGCAGCTTGTTGGCGTAGGCGAAGTTGGCTTCGAGGTTGGCGCCGCGGATTTGCAGGTCAATCGGCGCCGGCGCGCCGAAGTTGAGGATCTGGCTGACGATGTCGGCCGGCAGGAACGCGAAGCTGGTCCCCGGGAACAGCCGCGGCAACTGCTCGCGCAGTGTCTGCACATGCTCAGCGGTCGGCTTGTGACCTTCCTTCAGCTTGATCTGGATGTCGCCGTCCTGCGGACCGATCACGCCGGTGTTGTTGTAGGTCATGTTGATGCCGGAAATCGGCATGCCGATGTTATCGGTCAGGGTCTCGATCTCACCGGGGACCAGCTTGCGGATCGCCTTCTGGATGTCGGCGAGCTGATTGGCGGTCTCCTCGACGCGGGTGCCGACCTGGGTGCGCACATGCATCAGGATGTTGCCGGCGTCGACCGACGGGAAGAAGTTGCGCCCCAGGAACGGCACCAGAAGGAACGACGCGGCGACGATCGCGAGAAACCCGGTGACGAACACCTTGCGGTGGCCGAGCGCGAGCGCCAGCAGGCCGTGATAGCCACCGCGGATGCGCTCGAACCGCGCCTCGAAGCCACGCTGAAACCAGACCAGCGGATTGCGCGACTTCGGCGGCTCGCCGTCGTGATGCACATGCGCCTGCAACAGGTAGTTCGCCATGGTCGGCACCAGCGTGCGCGACAGGATGAACGACCAGGTCATCGCAAACATAACCGCTTCCGCCATCGGCACGAATAGGAAGCGCGCGACGCCGGTGAGGAAGAACATCGGCACGAACACGATGCAGATGCAGAGCAGCGAGACGAAGGCCGGCGTCACGATCTGGTTGGCGCCGTCGAGGATCGACTGCTGGACCGGCTTGCCCTGCTCGAGGTGATAATTGATGTTCTCGATCGTGACCGTGGCGTCGTCAACGAGGATGCCGACCGCAAGCGCAAGGCCGCCGAGCGTCATGATGTTCAGCGTCTCGCCGATCAGGGACAGCATGATGATGGCGCCGAGCACCGACAGCGGGATCGACACTGCGATGATGATCGTGGAGCGCCAGCTCCCCAGGAACAGCAGGATCATGACGCTGGTGAGCAGCGCGGCGATCACGCCCTCGAAGGCGACGCCCGTGATGGCGCCGCGGACGAACAGGGATTGGTCGCCGATGAAGCCGATTTTGAGCGCGTCCGGCATCTGGTCCTTGACCTCGATCACCTTCTGCTTGATGCCGGAGATGATATCGAGCGTCGAGGTCGCACCCGCCTTCAGCACCATCATCAGCACCGAACGGTTGCCGTTGACGTGCACGATGTTGGTCTGCGGGGGATTGCCGTCACGCACGCTGGCGACGTCGCGGATATAGACCATCGCGCCGTTGACAGTCTTGATCGGCAGGTCGCCGAGCTCCTCGAGCTTAAGCGGCGAGTTGTTCAGGTTGATGGTGTATTCGAACTCGCCGATCTTCTGGGTGCCGACCGGCGTGATCAGGTTCTGGGCGGCGAGCGCATTGGCGACATCCTGGCCCGACAGACCGCGCGCCTGCAGCGCCGTCGAATTGAGGTCGATCTGGACCTGGCGCTGCTTGCCGCCGAACGGATACGGGATCGCCGCGCCGGGCACGGTGACCAGCGGCGTGCGCAACTGGTTGATGCCGATGTCGGCGAGGTTCTGCTCGGTCAGGCCTTCGCCCGACAGCGCGACCTGGATGATCGGGACCGTCGAGGCGCTGTAGTTCAGGATCAACGGCGGCGTCGCGCCGGGCGGCATCTGCTTAAGCAGCGTCTGCGAGATCGCGGTGACCTGCGCATTGGCGGTACGGATATCGACGTTGGGCTGGAAGAAGATCTTGATGATGCCGACGCCGTTGTAGGAATTGGCGACGATATGCTCGATGTCATTGACGGTCGTCGTCAGCGCCCGCTGGAACGGTGTTGTGATACGGCCGGACATCTGGTCCGGCGGCAGACCGGTGTACTGCCAGACCACGCCGATCACGGGAATGCGGATGTCAGGGAAAATGTCGGTCGGCGTGCGCAGGGCCGCCAGCGGTCCAATGATCAGCAGGAGGACCGCGAGCACAACGAAAGTATATGGCCGGCTCAGGGCGATACGGACCAGTGCGATCATAGAAAGGGTATTCCCGAAAGTCTCTAAGAAGCCTGCCCAGGCAAAGGAATCGGCGCTCGAAAAAAGGCCGTTCCATACAGGCCCCGATTTACCCGATGGACCGTGAAACGCCAACCCGTGGGGCGCCAACGGCCTTCACTTCCTTGGCATAGCGTGTGAAGTGACCCGTTAGGACGCCGACTATCTGAGCAAGGTATCGCCGAAAAAAGGCTGGCCTGCTGCGAAAATCAGCAGCGCAAGCAGATTGTGCTCGCCCTGCGAAGTTGATGCATCGCTGGTCTGCGAAATTGTAGAACGTGACGAGCTGATCCAAGCCGCGTTCGTTTCAACGGGGAGTTCCGATCTCCGCTTGGGCGCGATTGCCTTCGCGCTCCCTGATGCACAAGCGGTCAGGCGGCGCGAACCGCGTTCAGGAATCGGCCGACCTCGAGCTTGAGACGGTTGCTGTCACCCGACAGCGTCTGTGCCGCCGACAGCACCTGGGTCGACGCCGAGCCGGTCTCGGTCGCTCCGTGCTGCACGTCGGTAATGTTGACCGAGACCTGCTGGGTGCCGTGCGCGGCCTGCTGCACATTGCGCGAGATCTCCTGCGTCGCCGCGCCCTGCTCTTCGATCGCGGCCGCGATGGTCGAGGAGATTTCCGACAGGCGCTCGATGGTGGAGGAAATTTCCCCGATCGCGCCGACCGATTGCTGCGTCGCCGCCTGGATGCCTGAAATCTGCTGGCCGATCTCGCCGGTCGCCTTTGCGGTCTGCTCGGCGAGTGCCTTCACCTCCGATGCGACGACGGCGAAGCCGCGGCCGGCATCGCCGGCGCGCGCCGCCTCGATGGTCGCGTTCAGCGCCAGCAGGTTGGTCTGGGCGGCGATGGTGCTGATGAGCTCGACCACATCACCGATGCGCGCGGCGGCCTTCGACAATTCGCCGACCCGATCATTGGTGGTGCGGGCCTGGTCGACGGCCTCGCTGGCGATGCGGGCGGATTCCTGCACCTGGCGGCTGATCTCGTTGACCGACGATGACAGCTCTTCGGCCGCGGACGCCACCGACCGCACGTTTGTGGAGGCCTCCTCGGAAGCCGCCGCGACGGTCGTCGCGAGGTCCTGCGAACGCTCGGCGGTGGACGTCAGTGTGGTCGCGGACGCCTCGAGCTCGGTCGAGGCCGACGCGACGGTCTCGACGATCTCGCCGACTGCGCGCTCAAAGCCATCGGCAAGCTGGAGCATGTCGGCACGGCGCTGCGCGGCCGCGCGCGCCTCCGCCTCCTTCTGCTCGCGCTCCATCCGGATCTTGGCGAGGCCGTTGTCCTTGAACACGAGCGCGGTCCTGGCTACGTCGCCGACCTCGTCACGGCGATCGGTGCCGTCAACGGCGACGTCGTAGTTACCGTTGGCAAGCTGTTGCAGCATCTCCACCACGGCACGGATCGGCTTGGCGATGCCGTACTGCCCGACGACGAAGCCGAACAGCAGGCCGAATGCGACGCCTGATGCCGCGAGCAGGACCAGGAGTTCCGAAGTCGACGCGGTTTCCCGCGCGTCTGCCTTGACGTTCTCCCTGACGCGCTGGTCCTGCCGATCCGCGATGGCCCGGATCCTGGCCTGGAGCTCTTCCGCCGCCGCACGGCTGTTCATCGCGGCGTCGCGAAGCTTCTCGGCGGACCGGGTCAGCTCGGCCGTGCTGGCGCCATCGACCGCATCCAGCGTCTGCTTGAGCTGGGCCCGATAGGCCGCAAGCGCCGACCGCACGCCGGACAGCATGCTGATGGTCTGCTCATCCGAGGTGTGGCTGATCTCGGCGAGGCGTTCCTCGAACAATTTGATCTGGGCTTCGATCACCGAACGCGCCGCGAGCCTGTTCTCGTCGCGGGGATCGAGCGCACTGCGGAATTCGGCGCCATTGATCGCGAGCACGTTCTGATTGGCGCGGGCCGAGAGCAACGCCCGTTCCGCCGCGCGCGCCGTGATCGCGCTGCGTTCGCTGAGCGACTTCAGTGAGGAAATGCCAAGCCAGGCCATCATTCCCGCGATGAGGGAAAGACCGCAAACGATCGCCAAAATCTTCGGGAGGATGCGGAATCTTGCCAGCAACATCGTCGGACGCCTCTTTGCGCAAGGATCTTCGCGACCGCCTCATGCACGATGGCCTCGTCGCACCGTGACAAAATACCGCGCGCGAACCTACGCTTGGTTAATCCGGATTCCGTGGAACTACGTAGGCACGCTGCGCGGCGAATAGGCAACGAAATGTGCCCGACCTGCGGCGGCCGGGCTCACTTCGAACTGCGAGCTTGATCGATGTCAGGCGGCGCGAACGGCGTCCAGAAATTTACCGACCTCGAGCCTGAGACGGCTGCTGTCGCCCGAGAGCGATTGGGCCGCCGACAGCACCTGGGTTGAGGCCGAGCCGGTTTCGGTCGCACCGTGCTGCACGTCGGTGATGTTGGCCGAGACCTGCTGGGTGCCCTGCGCTGCCTGCTGCACGTTGCGGGAAATCTCCTGCGTCGCGGCGCCCTGCTCTTCGATGGCCGCCGCGATGGTGGACGAAATCTCCGACAGGCGCTCGATCGTCGACGAGATCTCCTTGATCGCGCCGACTGACTCCTGCGTCGCGGCCTGGATGCCGGAAATCTGCTGGCCGATCTCGCCGGTCGCCTTCGCGGTCTGCTCGGCCAGCGCCTTGACCTCGGACGCCACGACCGCGAAACCACGGCCGGCTTCACCGGCGCGCGCCGCCTCAATGGTCGCGTTGAGCGCGAGCAGGTTGGTCTGGCCGGCAATGGTGTTGATGAGCTCGACGACGTCGCCGATGCGCGCGGCGGCCTTGGACAGCTCGCTGACCCGATCATTGGTGCTGCGCGCTTGACCGACCGCATCGCTGGCCATCCGCGCCGACTCCTGCACCTGACGGCTGATCTCCGTCACCGACGACGACAGCTCCTCGGTGGCGGACGCCACCGACTGCACGTTGGCGGAGGCCTCTTCCGAGGCTGCTGCGACCGCGCTGGTCAGTTCCTGCGAACGCGTGGCCGTGGACGACAGTGTGCCGGCCGAGGCTTCGAGCTGGGTCGAGGCCGACGACACGGTCTGCACGATCTCGCCGATCATCTGTTCGAAATTGCGGGTGATGGCGTCGACCCGGCGGCCGCGCTCGATCTTGGCCTCCGCGTCCGCCGCGGCGGCCTCGTCGGCGGCCTTCTTGGCGATCAGCGCCTCCTTGAACACCTGCAATGTGTCAGCCATCGTGCCGATCTCGGTTTTCTCGCCCTGATGGGGAACGACAGCGGTGAGGTCACCGCGACCGAGCGCCTGCATCGGCGTGACGATCGAGGCGATGCCGGCGGAGACATCGCGGACCAGATAGAAGCTGACGCCGACGCCGATCAGGACGGCGACGCCGAGAATGACCGCAAGCACCATGAACGCCGAGTTGTAATTGTCGGCAGCATCCTTCGCAGCCTTGTCGGCACCGGCGTTGTTGAGCGCGATATCCTTGCGCAGGATCTCATCGGCCTCGAGGCCGATCTTGTTCACGACCTTGGTGTTCAGTTCATGGGCTTCTTGCGGGAGCTTGCCGGCTTCCTTGCGCGACAGGGCCAGCACGTCCTCGGTTCCCTTCTTGTACCTGTCCCAGGTCTCGGCCCACTGCTTGTAGAGCGCGCGCTCCTCCGCCGACGAGATCATCGCCTCGTAGCTCGCCCGCGCCTTGCCATTGGCCTCGACCACGCCGGCGAGCGTCTTCTCGGCCGCCAGCTTCTCTTCAAGGGTCTCTGCGAGCATGTGTTCGCGGATCACGTTGCGATAGGTGATGACGCCGGCGCGGAGTTCGCCGAGGACGCGCACACTCGGCAGCCAATTGGTGGTGATGTCGACGGTGTTGGCGTTGATCGCCTGCATGTCCCTCACGGCGAGCAGGCCCATGCCCGCCATCGCGACAAGCAGGAGCGCCACCACGGAAACGATTTTGGCGCGAATCGAGAGTTTGGCGAACATCGTGATATCTCTGGCTGGTGGGGCGGGCCCTGGTCCGGAATCAAACGGCGACGCAACGGGACGCCGCAGACATCAAAGCCTGCGCCGTGCCTTCGGTTGGGTTAATTTGAATCCCCGTTGAACTACGGAGTCGCGCGTTGGCTCCGTGACGGCACGCGTGCGAAGCGCGCTTAGCGCATCAGGGCGAGCGCGTCCGAGAAGAATTCCGGTCCGCCGAAATTGCCCGACTTCAGAGCCAGCAGCATGTCGCCGCTCGTCATTCCAACGGCGCGCAGAACGGGGACGCCTGCGGCGATTTCCGCACCGACGAGGAATCCCGGGATTCGCAGCCGATCGACTGCAGCGCCTGACGTTTCACCACCGGCCACCACCAGCCTGCGCACGCCCGCCTGCACCAGGCCTTCGGCGATGTCGGCCATCGCCTGCTCGATGGCATGCCCGGCAGCATCGCGGCCGTGACGGGATTGCAGGCCTGCGACCTCATCGGGGGTCGCACTGCTCGCGATCAGGATCGGGCCGTCGCCGGTGCGATCCTTGATCCGATCCTTGGCCCAGGCCAGCGCGCGCTGCACCTCGTCCTTGCCGGTCACCACCCGTTCGGGATCGAGATGCAGCACCGGCATCACCTGCTCGGCATTCGCGATCTGCTGCAGGGTCGCCTGCGAACAACTGCCGGCGAGGCAGGCCGCCGGACCGCCGACCGCCACGTCGGGCAGCGCGCTTGCGGCATCCGCCTTCACGGTCCCGCCTGCGACCAGCGCCCGCGCCAATCCGAGCCCGATGCCGGAGGCGCCGACCGAGACGCGATGATCGAGCGCCACCTGCCCGATGGTTTCGAGATCACGGTCGAACACCGCGTCGACGATCGCAGCACCGATACCTTTGGCTGCGAGATCGGCGAGCTTGGCCCTGACGGCCTCGACGCCACGGCCCAGCGTCGCGAGATCGATCAATCCCACCTTCGTCCTGCTCTGGCGCGCCAGCACCCGCACAAGGTTGGAATCGTGCATCGGATTGAGCGGGTGATCCTTCAGCGGGCTCTCGTTCAGCGGCACCGAGCCGACGAACAGATTGCCCTGATAGACAGTGCGGCCGGTCTCCGGGAATGCCGGCGTCACCAGCACGATCGGATCGCCGGAATCAGCGCGCAACGCATCCATCACCGGGCCGATATTGCCGGCGTCGGTGGAATCGAAGGTCGAGCAGATCTTGAACAGGATATGGGCCGCACCCCGCCCGCGCAGCCAATTTTCAGCGGCGCGCGAGCGCGTCACGGCAAGGCCGGCCTCGATCGAGCGGCTCTTGAGCGACACCACGACGGCGTCGACTTCGGGCAGCGCGAGATCGGCCGCAGGCACACCGATGGTCTGTACGGTGCGCAAGCCCGCACGGGTCAGCGTGTTGGCGAGGTCGGAGGCACCGGTATAGTCGTCGGCGATGCAACCAAGTGCGAGCGTCACGGCTTCACTCCGGCATAGAGCTTGAACCAGGCGAGACCATCCGTGGTCTTGCCGCGCGGATTGTACTCACAGCCGACGAAGCCGCCATAGCCGAGCCGGTCGAGCTCGCCGAACAGGAATGGATAGTTCAACTCTTCTCCGTCGGGCTCGTGGCGCGAGGGGATCGAGGCGATCTGGACGTGGCCGATGATCGGCATCATCTCGCGCAGCCGCATCGTCACGTCGCCATGGATGATCTGACAGTGATAGATGTCAAACTGCAGCTTGAGATTCGGAAGCTTCAGCTCGGTGATCAGGTCACGGGCAAAGTTGAAGTCGTTGAGGAAATAGCCGGGCACGTTGCGCGGATTGATCGGCTCGATCACGACATCGAGGCCATGCGGCGCGAAGAACTCCGCAGCGTAAGCAACCGATTTGTAAAAGGCTTCCACCGCGCGCCGGTCACCACGATCAGCGATCCCCGCCATCAGATGCAGCCGCTTCACGCCGGTCGCCTGCGCATAAGGCAGCGCGGTTGTCAGGCTCTGCTGCAGATCGGTGAAGCGATCGGGCAGCGCGGCAAAACCCTTCTCGCCGGCGTTCCAGTCGCCCGGCGGCAGGTTGAACAGCGCCTGCGTCAGCCCGGCGGTCTTGAGCCGCTTGCCGACCTCCTCGGCCGGATGGTCGTAAGGAAACAGGTACTCGACCGCGGTGAAGCCCGCTTTCGCGGCCGCCTCGAAGCGGTCGAGGAACGGGACCTCGTTGAACATCATGGAGAGATTGGCGGCAAAGCGGGGCATCTGGAGATCCTCTTATTTCGCGCCGGGCAGTTGGGTTCCGGTGACCTGCGCATACATCCGCGCCACCGAGGCATCGTCATCGCGGCCCATGCCGGCCGCCGCCGTCATCAGGAACATCTGCAACGCTGCGGCCGAGACCGGTACCGGGAAGCGCGCATTGCGCGCCATGTCCTGGATGATGCCGAGGTCCTTGACGAAAATCTCCACCGCGCTGCGCGGGGTGTAATCCCCGTCGAGCACGTGCGGCATGCGGTTCTCGAACATCCAGGAATTGCCGGCGGAGGCGGTGATCACCTCATAGACCTTCCGGATATCAAGGCCCTGCTTGGCGGCAAACGCAATCGCCTCCGAGGCTGCGGCGATATGCACGCCGGCAAGCAACTGGTTGATCATCTTGAAGGCGGCGCCCTGCCCGGCGGCATCGCCGAGCTCGTAGAGCTTTGCGGCCATCGCATCCAGCGCTGGCCGTGCCTTTGCAAACGCCGCGGCGCTGCCCGAAGCAAGGATGGTGAGTTCGCCCTGCGCCGCGCGCTGCGCGCCGCCGGAGATTGGAGCGTCCAGATAGTGCCGGCCGGTCGCCTCGAGCTGCTTGGCGAGGCGCCGCGCGATATCGGGATCCATAGTGGCTGACGACACGAACACCGCGCCCTTGGGCAGCGTCTCGGCCACGCCGTTTGCGCCAAACAGGATGGCCTCGGTCTGCGCCGCATTGACGACGACGCTGACCGCGATATCGGCATCCTTCGCCGCCTCGGCCGGCGTCTTCGCGCCCTTGCCACCGTCGGCGAGAAAGCGGGCAACCGCATCGGCCGTCACATCGCAGCCGGTGACGTCAAAGCCGGCGCGCTTCAGCGAGGTTGCCATGCCATATCCCATCGACCCGAGCCCGATGACGGCAATGCGCGGTGTGGCGGAACTGGACATGCGGCGATCCCTCGAATGTTTCCCGGCTTTGAGCATGATCACTTCGGAAAACCGCGGCCACTTTGCGCCGGCGCGGCCCTCCGGGTGCGGATCATACCCATTATTGCCTGCCTATCATGGCTTGGCCGCACTGCCAAAGCATGAGACAAGGCGAAAACATCGGAGGCTTGCGCGTCATGAGCGAAACAAAGCTTCGTGAAGATATTTGCCGCTTCGGCCGCTCGCTGTTCGAGCGCGGGCTGACGCCGGGCTCCTCGGGCAATATCAGCGTCCGGCTCGATGACGGCGGCTGGCTGGTGACGCCGACCAATGCCTCGCTCGGCTTCCTCGATCCGGCAAAAATGTCGCGGCTCGCGGCCGACGGCCGGCTCATCTCCGGCGACGCCCCGACCAAGGAGGTGCCGCTACACACCGCGCTCTACCAGACCCGCTCGGCCGCGCGCGCCGTGGTGCACCTGCACTCGACCCATTCGGTCGCACTCTCGATGCTGCCCGAAATCGACCCGCGCGCCGCACTGCCGCCGATGACGGCCTACTACGTGATGAAGTGCGGCCAAACCGCGCTGGTGCCGTATTATCGCCCCGGCGATCCCGCGGTCGCCGACGCGATCAAGGGGCTGGCAGGGAAATATTCATCCGTGCTGCTCGCCAATCACGGTCCCGTCGTCTCCGGCGACACGCTGGAGGCCGCGGTGTTCGCAACCGAAGAGCTCGAGGAGACGGCACGACTTTATCTGCTGCTGCGCGGGCTGAACCCGCGATACCTGTCGCCGGAGCAGGTGTCGGATCTGGTCAAGACGTTTGGGCTCGCGTTGCCGGAGCACCCGCACTAGACTTCGCACCGGGCAGACATGCGGAGAATACTCATGTTGAGGTTCACGGGCTTTGCGTTAGGGATTGTATTCGTCGGCGGCCTTACGGGATCGGCCGCACAGGCCGAGACCGTGCAGAGCATGCTGGCGGCACAGCTTCGCACCCAGGGCTATGCCTGCGACAAGGCGCTCGGGGCGAAAAAGGACGCCAAGCTCTCGAAGCCGGACGACGAGGCATGGATCCTCAGGTGCACCAACGCGACCTACCGCATCAGACGCGCGCCGGACCTCGCAGCCAAGGTCGAGGTCGTCAAGTAGCGCACGTCGATCGTAACCCGCATGAGCGCAGCGATATGCGGGGCGCTCGCGGATGCCGCTTCGCTGTCCGGGCTAGGGAGCTGCCGCTACCCAAGCGCAAGCTCCAGCTTTCGTCACTGCGAGCCACCCGGTCGGCGCGAAGCGCCGCCGGATGACAGGCTCCGCGAAGCAATCCATCTCACCGCTCGGGGGAAAGATGGATTGCTTCGTCGCTTCGCTCCTCGCAATGATGGTAAAGCTACAATCCCAGATACGCCTTGCGCACGTCGGGATTGGTGCTGATCTCCGCGGCCGCGCCCTGCATCAGCACGCGGCCGGTTTGCAGGATGTAGGCACGGTCGGCGATCTCCAGGCATTCGGCCATGCGCTGCTCGACGATCAGCACGGTCATGCCGGCGTCGCGGATGCGCTTCACGGCCTGGAAGATCTCGTCGACCAGCTTCGGCATGATGCCCTGCGACGGCTCGTCGAGCATCAATAGCCGCGGCCGCGTCATCAGCGCGCGGCCGATCGCCAGCATCTGCTGCTCGCCGCCCGACAGCGTCTCGGCGCGCTGATCGAGCCGTTCCGAGAGCCGCGGAAACAGCTTGAACACCAGATCGAGCGGCTCGTCGCGATTGGCCTGGCTGCGGTAGAGATAGCTGCCGAGACGGAGGTTGTCGCGCACCGACAGCCGCGGAAACAGCCGGCGATTCTCCGGCACGAAGGCGATGCCGCCGGCCGTGATGACGTGCTGCGGCTTGCCGTCGATGCGGGCGCCATCGAAGGTCACGGTCCCCGAGCGCGGTCGCTCGGCGCCGGCGATCGATTTTAACAGCGTCGACTTGCCCGCGCCGTTGGCACCGGCAACGCAGACGATCTCGCCCTTGGCAACGTCGATCGACACCGACGAGATCGCAACCAGGCCCTGATAGGCGGTGGTGACTTCACGCACCGACAGCATGACGGTCCCCGAGATAGGCGGTGATGACTTTGGGATTGCGGACGACCTCAGTGGGCTTGCCTTCGATCAGAACCTTGCCGAGATCGAGCACGATGGCGCGGTCGACCAGCGGCATCACAATTTCCATCACATGCTCGACCATCAGCACGGTGATGCCGGCGGCGCGCACCTTGCGCACGAGCTCGACGCCGGTCTGCGCCTCGACTGGCGTCAATCCGGTCAGGACCTCGTCGAGCAGCAGCAGCTTCGGCTCGGTCGCGAGCGCGCGGGCGACCTCGAGCCGGCGCTTCTCGGACGGCACCAGGTCGCTGGCCAGAACGTCGGCGCGCGCGGCGAGCCCGCAGAACTCCAGCACCTCATAGGCCTTCTTCCGCGCCACCCGCATGACGGTGTTGCGGATCAGTGCGCCGACGATGACGTTGTCGATGACGGTCATGGTCTCGAAGCTCTTCACCACCTGGAAGGTGCGCCCGATGCCGCGCTGGCAGCGTTCGGCCGCGCGCAGCGCCGTGACGTCCTCGCCGTCGAAGATGATCGAGCCCTGCGTCGGCGGCAGCACGCCCGCGATCAGGTTGAACAGCGTCGACTTGCCGGCGCCGTTCGGGCCGATCAGGCCGACGATCTCGCCGCGGCCGACCGAGATCGAGACGTCGCTGTTGGCGACGAGACCGCCGAAACGCTGCCAGACGCCGCGGGTTTCCAGAAGCGCCGTCATCGCGCGGCCCCCTTGCGCGGCGAGAACACGCTCACCAGCCCGCGCGGCAGCGCCAGCGAGATCAAAACGATCAGCGTACCGTAGACGATCAGGTCGACGCCGCGCCCCGAACCGCCGACGAACGAGCGCGTCAACTCGGTGAGCGGGATCAGGATGACCGCGCCAAGCATCGGCCCCCACAGCGTGCCGATGCCGCCGAGCACCGCGGGCAACGCCATCAACAGCGAGAACTGGAAGCCCATCACGCTCTCGGGATCGATATAGGAGACGAACTGGGCGTAGAAGCTGCCGCCGACGGCGACCAGGAAGGCGGAGACCGCAGCCGCGCCCATCTTGGAATTGAACACGACCACGCCGAGGCTTTCGGCGGCATCCGGATTGTCCTTCACCGCACGCCACCAATAGCCCCATTTGGAGTCTTCCAGCCACCAGGTGACGAACCAGGCGATGCACGCCAGCGCCAGCGCGAAATAGAAGTACGGCAGCTTGGAGCGGGTGAACTGGAATTTCAGCCAACTGTCGCCGCGCACCGGGATGTCGATGCCGAGCGCGGCACCCGCCCAATCCCAGTTCTGGATCAGGAGCAGCGCGATCTCGGCGATCACGATGGTCGCGATCACGAAGTAGTGGCCGCGCAGGCGGAAGCAGGGATAGCCGAGCGCCATCGCGATGACAGCGGAGATCGCGCCGCCCGCCAGCATGCCGAACCAGGGCAGCACGCCGAACTTGGTGAACAGCAGCGCGGTGGTGTAGGCGCCGAGCCCGAAATAGAGCGCGTGACCCAACGAGATCTGTCCGCAATAGCCTGACAGGATGTTCCAGCTCTGCGACAGCGCGGCGTACATCAGGGTCAGCACCATGATGTTCTGGACGTAGACGTCCTTGACGAACAGCGGCACCAGCGCGGCGATCACGGCGAGGCAACCGGCCATGATGAGGTCGCGCCTGCGGCGTTGGGCGAAGTGCTTGTCCATCACATCGATCCGAACAGGCCGCGCGGGCGGATGAAGACGATCAGGAGATAGACGGCATAGATCCCGACCGATTTCAGCGACGGCGGCAGGATCAGTGCGGTGGTCGCTTCCACCAGGCCGACGATGATGCCGCCGGCAAAGGCGCCGAACACGCTGCCGAAGCCGCCGAGCGCCACTGTGACGTAGGCGATCAGGGCGAAGGAGGCGCCGACATCGGGATAGACGTAGAAGAAGATCGCCATGATGGCGCCGGCGAGTCCCACCAGCGCCGCGCCAAGGCCCCAGCCCAGCGCGAACACCCTGTTCTTGTCGATGCCGACCAGCGCCACCGCGCCCGCGTCCTCGCGCGTCGCCTCGAGCGCGCGGCCGAAGTCGGTGCGATGGATAAAGAAATAGAGCGCGCCGAAGGCCGCAATCGAGACGAGCGCGCCGACCAGTTGCGGCTCGGGCAGATAGATGCCGGCGACCGCCACCGTCTTGCCGCCGAGCCAGGAGTTGGTGACGCTGCGGTAGTCGGGCGTGAAGAAGAACTGCGCCAGGCCGCGCATGACGATCGCAAGACCGAAGGTCGAGAAGATCTGCACCATGCCGGCATTGGCTTTGGCGCGCACGGCGAAGCGGACGATCAACAGATAGACCACCGCGCCGAACACGAACAGCGCCGCGGCGACCAGCGGCGCCGACAGCAAGGGATCGATCGCGAAGAACGCGAACAGGAAGAAGGTCGCGTACATCGCGATCATCAGGAACTCGCCGTGCGCGAAATTCACGACGTCCATCAATCCGAAGATCAATGCGAGCCCGGCGGCGATCAGTCCGTAGAGCAGCCCCATCAGCAGGCCGCTCGCCAGACTCTGGATAATGGTCTCGGCTGTCACCGCCGTCTGTCCCCCTTGAGCATCCGACCGATCAGCTATTCATCGGCCAGATCGCCTCGGAGACGGCGGCCTGTTCCGGGAAGATCGTGACGAAGTTCTTCGCGGCATATTGCAACAGCACCGGATCGGCGAAGTTGTTCTGCCCCATCTCGTCGAACTTGACGCGTCGCCACGGCATGATGGTCACATCGCCCGGCATGTCGGTCGCGGCCAGCGCTTCGCGGATCTTCTCGCCGTCGGTCGACTTGGCGCGGTTGATCGCATCGGCCATCACGATCAGGCCCATGAACTGGCGCGACGAGTAGTCGTTGAAGTCCTTGCCGGACTTGGCGCGGTACATCTCGTTGATGAGGCCGACCATCGGCCGCTTCTGCGCAAGATCGAGCGAGAAGCTGCCGCGCGAGATGACGCCTTCGAGCTTGTCGCCGACCGCGTCATAGGTGGCCTTTTCCGAGAAGCCGGCATCCTGCGCCACAATGTTCTTCGGCTTGTAGCCGAGCTCGGCCATGGTCTTGACCAGGAGGATCGCGTCGGTGGTGTAGCTCGACGGCATCAGCACGTCGGCATTCGCGGCCTTGAGCTGCTGCACCTCGGCGGTCAGCGACGGCGAGTTGGCGCGATACTTGATGTCGGTCACCACCTTGTAGCCGCGCTCGTTGGCGAGCTTGAGCTGCGCGTTGGACGAATCGGTGCCGAAAATGGTGTCCTCGTGGAACAGCGCCAGCGTCTCGATCTTCTGACCCTTCTTCTTCATCGCGTCGAAGAAGTCGAACATCGCGGTCGAGAACATCTCGTCATGCGGCGCGGCGCGGAAATAATACTTCAGGCCACGGCGATGCAGGCTCGGCGAGGAGTTGTCGGCCGAGATGAACGGCACCTGGTAGCGTTCGCAGATCTGGCTGACGGTGACGGCGACCGCGCTCTGATAGGTGCCGATCACGGCGCAGACCTTGTCCTGCGTGATCAGGCGCTCGGCTTCGGCGCGGCCCTTCTGCGGATCAGCCTGATGATCGGCGAATACGAGGCGCACCTTGGCGCCGCCGAGGCCGGGCAGGCCTTCGCCCTTGGCCAGCGGCAATGCGAAATCATAGTTCTTGTTGATGATGTCGGCGGCGGTCTCGAACGCACGCTGCGCATCGACGCCGATCTGGGCGCTGGAGCCGGACAGCGGATAGATCACGCCGATCACCACCTCGTTGGTCTGCGCGCGCGCGGCCATCGGACCGAGCGCAGCGGCGGCAGTGGCACCGAGCAACACGTTACGGCGAGAGATCGTCATTCCCAATTTCCCCTAGGTCAGTTTGTTTTTATCGATGAAGTGCTTGTAGCGCGCAGTAAAGCCTCAATGAATTGCACGAATTGCCTATTCAAAGCACAGCGAGCTGCTTGTTCCTGAGATCCGTGACGAGCATCAATCCCGGCGCGTGCGTGATCGCGAACGGCAGCTTTGCGTTCGCGATCACCGCTTGCGGCGTCACACCGCAGGCCCAGAACACCGGGATCTCGTCGTCCGCGACCGGCACCGGATCACCGTAGTCGGGTTTCGCGATGTCCTTGATGCCGATCGAGTGCGGGTAGCCGAGATGGACCGGCGCACCATGCACCGAGGGAAAGCGTGAGGTGATCTGCACCGCGCGGATCGCATCCGCCGGCTTGAACGGCCGCATCGACACCACCATCGGTCCCTGGAACGGACCCGACGGGGCACACGCAATATTCGTGCGGTACATCGGCACGCGCACATTGTGCTCGATGTGACGAATCGGCAGGCCCTCGTCCATCAGCGCCTCTTCGAACGAGAACGAGCAGCCGAGCACGAAGGCGACCAGATCGTCGCGCCAGTAGTGCATGATGTCGGTCGGCTCGTCGGCCACCTCGCCGTCGCGCCAGACCCGGTAGCGCGGCACGTCGGTGCGGATGTCGAGATCGAGGCCGAGCGCGGGGATGCGGGGATCGCCGACATCGGACATGCCGATGATCGGGCACGGCTTCGGATTGAGTTGGCAGAACCGGTGGAAGGCGCCGGCGAGTTTCTCAGGCAGGATGGCGAGATTGCCCTGGACGAAGCCGTTGGCGACGCCGGCCGTGGTCGAGGCCATGCCGTTGCGGCAGGCGTGGCGGGCCTCAACGCTCGGAAGCACCGCCTGCCCCTGAGATCGCTGCGCTGCCGCAAAAACAGTCATGGGTCCCTCCTGCCCATAATGTCGACAAGGACAAGCCAACACCAAGCGTGATATAATGTCTAATCGTCCTTTCTAATCAAAATCGATAATCCTGATTTATCGATTGGAAAATTGCTTCTCATGACGGACTTCCGCTCGATCGAAACATTCCTCTGGGTCGTCAAGCTCGGCAGCTTTCGCGGCGCCGCCCAACGCCTCAACACCACCCAGCCGGCGATCTCGCAACGCATCGCTCAGCTCGAGCGCGAGATGGGCGTCAAGCTGTTGAACCGCGACCATCGGGTCGCGTCGCCAACGCCGAGCGGACGCCAGATGATGGTCTATGCCGAGAAGCTGATCGGGCTGCGGTCGGAGATGATGGCCGAGGTCGGCGACCGTTCGGCGATGCGCGGTGCGCTGCGGCTCGGTGTCGCGGAGACGATCGTGCACACCTGGTTGCCGCGGCTGGTCAAGAGCGTGAACGAGATCTATCCGAACCTGTCGCTGGAGATCGAGGTCGACATCACGCCCAATTTGACTGCGCGGCTGCTGGCACAGGAGATCGAGCTAGCCTTCGTGCTCGGACCAGTCTCGGCCTCCGGCGCGCACAACCGCGTGCTGTGCGATTACCCGATCAGCTTCCTCGCCAGCCCGGCGCTTGGCCTCGGCGCCGGTCCGGTGGCGCGGCAGGATTTGGCGCGATTTCCTATCATCACCTTTCCGCGCAAGACCCAACCCTATGAGACGGTGCGCGCACTGTTCAATGGACCCGATCTGCCGCCGATCCGCCTGCACGCCTCAACGTCGCTCGCGACCGTGATCCACATGGCCAATGAGGGCCTCGGCATCGCGGTCATCCCGGCGGCGATCGTCGAGAACGAGCTTGCCGACGGACGGTTGCAATTGCTCTATACCGACCTCAAGCTGCCGCCCCTCACCTTCACCGCAAGCTGGCTCGCTTCTCCCGATGCAGTCGCGATCGAGCGCGTCGCCAATCTCGCCGGACAGATCGCGCGGCCGCGCGTGGCGGTTGACGAGGCGAGAGTGGCGCGTCATTGAACGAGAGCCGGAGATGAACTGTCATTCCGGGGCGGCTCGAAGAGCCGAACCCGGAAGCTCGAGATTCCGGGTCTGGTCGTTCGGACCATCCCGGAATGACAGAATGCGAATGGAATGAGCATGAGCCGAGCCGCTACCAATCTGCAGATCGATTCCGCCCGCCTCTGGGGCACCATCCATGAAACCGCGCAGTTCGGCGCCACCCCGAAAGGCGGCGTGCGGCGGCTGACACTGAGTGCCGAGGACAAGCAGGTGCGCGACTGGTTTCGCAAGGCGTGCGAGGACGCAGGCCTTGAGGTGCATGTCGACGCGCTCGGTTCGATGTTCGGGTTGAGGAAAGGAAGGGACATGTCGAAGCCGCCGATCGGCGTCGGCTCGCATCTCGACACCCAGCCGACCGGCGGCAAGTATGACGGCGTGCTCGGCACCCTCGCCGCGCTCGAAATGGTGCGCACGCTGAACGATGCCGGCATCGAGACCGAGCTGCCGATCTGCATCTGCAACTGGACCAACGAGGAAGGCTCGCGGTTCGCGCCGGCGATGATGGCGTCCGCCGCCTATGTCGGCGACTTCACCACCGACGACATCTTGTCGCGCAAGGATGCCGAGGGCGTCACGGTGGCGCAGGCGCTGGATTCCATCGGCTATCGCGGCGATGCCCCGGTCGGCCGTCAGAAATTCACGGGCTTCGTCGAGCTGCATATCGAACAGGGGCCGATCCTCGAGGCCGAGAACAAGACCATCGGCGTGGTCGATTCCGGTCAGGGCGTGCTGTGGTACGACGGCAAGATCACCGGCTTCGAGAGCCACGCCGGCTCGACGCCGATGCCGCTGCGGCGCGATGCGCTGGCAACCCTGTCGGAGATCGTGCTGGCGATGGAAGGCATCGCCAAGAAGCACGGCCCGAAGGCGGTCGGCACCATCGGCGAGGCCGTGATCGCAAAGCCCTCGCGCAACGTCATTCCGGGCGAGATCGCTTTCACCGTGGATTGCCGCAGCGCCGATGCTGCGATCATGGACGCACTCGACCGCGACCTGCGCGCGGCGGTGGCGGAGATCGCCGCGCGGCGCAAGGTCGAGGTTCAGCTTGATCTGGTCTGGCGCAAGGCACCGACGCATTTCGATCCGAAGCTGGTCGACGCCGTGGAGAACGCGGCCAAGCAGCTCGGCTATTCGCACCGTCGCATCACCTCCGGCGCCGGCCACGACGCCTGCAACCTCAACACCGTGATGCCGGCGGCTATGGTGTTCGTGCCTTGCAAGGACGGCATCAGCCACAACGAGCTGGAAGATGCGACGCAGGCTGACTGCGCCGCGGGCGCCAACGTGTTGATGCACACCGTGCTGGCGCTCGCCGGCGTCGCATCCTGATCATCATCTCTTCCTTTGGACGGAGGCTTTCGTGCGCGGAGTGTTTGTCGACGCCAATGAATCGCTCGCGGTCATCATGGAGCGGCTGGAGAAATCAGGCGATCCCAAGATACGGATCAACCGCAATCCCGACATCAAGCCCGAGGACTATCCAGCCGTGCTCGACGGCGCCGAGATCGCAATCGTCGATCACACCGCGCTGCCGACCGATATTGCGAAGACGTGCGCCGGACTGAAGCACGTCGTGTTCCTCGGCACCGGCGCGCGCAGCTACATGAACCCCGAGGAGCTCGCCGAGCTCGGCATCTCTGTGCATCTGATCAAAGGCTACGGCGACACTGCGGTTGCGGAATCCGCGATCGCGCTGATGTGGTCCTCGGCGCGCGTGATCGCGCAGATGGACCGCGAGATGCGCGCCGGCAACTGGCTGCGCGAGGACGGCATGCAGCTCACCGGCAAGACGCTCGGCCTGATCGGCTTCGGAGGCATCGCTGCCGAAGTCGCCCGCATCGCGCTCGGCAGCGGCATGAAGGTGATCGCCTGGAACCGGTCGCCCAAGATGCATCCGGGCGTCGAGTTCCTCGATCTCGACACGGTGCTCGGAAAGAGCGATGTGGTCTCGATCCATCTCTTGCTCAATGACGAGACCCGCGGCCTGATCACGCGCGAGAAGATCGCGAAGATGAAGCAGGGCGTGATCCTGATCAACACCGCCCGCGGCGCCATCGTCGACGAGCAGGCCATGATCGATGCGCTCCAATCGGGCCATATCCGCCACGCCGGCCTCGACGTCTACAACATCGAGCCGTTGCCGAAGGATCATCCGCTGACCAAGATTCCCAACGTGACGCTGTCGGCGCATTCTGCATTCCGCACGCCCGAGGCGAGCGAGAATTTGATCCACGCGGCATTGGAGCATTGCCGAAGAATCGTGAAGGGATAATTTTCACTGCCGTCCTGGACAAGCCAACGGGCCGGCGCAAAGTGCCGCCCGCTGATAGGCTCCGCGGCGAGCTGGGACCCATTACCACCGCTCCACATTGTCACGAAGGTTGGGGCCACAGCGAGCTCCAACAACAAGACCCTGTGGCTATGGGTCCCTGCTTTCGCAGGGACGACAGCACGGCGTTGGGTGACGAGCCCCCTCCTCCACAAAGGGAGAGGGTGAGATCATCTAATCCACCATTTCCGCGACCGCCTTGCCGCACGCCGTGGTGTCGGCGTTGCCGCCGAGATCGCGGGTGCGCAGCGTGCGTTCGCCGAGTGTGCGCTCGATCGCGCCGACGATGGCGTCCGCGGCCTGTTTCTCGCCGAGGTGCTCCAGCATCATCGCACCAGACCAGATCATGCCGATCGGGTTGGCGATGCCCTGCCCCGCAATATCGGGCGCTGAACCGTGCACCGGCTCGAACACCGAGGGGAAATCGCCCTCCGGATTGATGTTGCCCGACGGCGCGATGCCGATCGTGCCGGTGCAGGCCGGACCGAGATCCGACAGGATGTCCCCGAACAAGTTGGAGCCGACCACGACGTCGAACCAGTCCGGATGCAGCACGAAGTTCGCGGTCAGGATATCGATGTGGTACTTGTCCCACTTCACGCCGGGATACTTCTTGGCCATCGCCTCCACGCGCTCGTCCCAATAGGGCATGGTGATGGAGATACCGTTCGACTTGGTGGCCGAGGTCAGGTGCCTTTTCGGCCGCGACTGTGCGAGATCAAAGGCGAATTTCAGGATGCGGTCGACGCCGGTGCGGGTCATCACCGTCTGCTGCGTCACGAACTCGCGGTCGGTGTCCGGGAACATGCGGCCGCCGACGGAGGAATACTCGCCTTCGGTGTTCTCGCGCACCACCCAGAAATCGATGTCGCCGGGCTTGCGGTTCGCCAGCGGCGACGGCACGCCGGGCATCAGCCGCACCGGCCGCAGGTTGACGTATTGATCGAACTCGCGGCGGAACTTGATCAGCGAGCCCCACAGCGAGATGTGATCCGGGATCTTGGCCGGCCAGCCCACCGCGCCGAAATAGATCGCGTCATGCTTGCCGATCTTGTCCTTCCAGTCAGCCGGCATCATCTCGCCGTGCTTCTCGTAGTAGTCGTAGGAGGCGAAGTCGAAATGGTCGAACTGCACGGCGACGCCGTGCTTCTTCGCGGCGGCCTCGATGACGCGCAATCCCTCCGGCATCACCTCCTTGCCGATGCCGTCGCCGGGAATGACCGCAATCCGATACTGCTTCTTGCTCATCGAGAATACCCTTGTGATTTGCCCGGCCGGCAACGCCGCCTATCCTGATCGCCCTGCAATGGACCAAACTTCGCGCGAGCGCAACGCTGCAGTGCAGTGTTGACCGCCGCGCGACCCTGCCCCTACGAATTCGCCGACACCCGTTTCTCATAACAAGCGAGACATCCCATGGATCTGCATCTGCGCGGCAAGCGTGTCCTGATCACCGGCGCCTCCAAGGGCATTGGCGCGGCCGCGGCCGAAGCCTTCGCCGAGGAAGGCGCCAATCTGCTGTTGGCCGCGCGCAACGGCGATCAGCTCAAGGCGCTCGCCGAGCGGCTGCGCTCCGCGCACCAGATCGATGCCGCGACCAGCGTGGTCGATCTGCGCAAACCAGATGACTTGGCCCGGCTGGCCAAGGAGGCCGCCGACATCGACATTCTCGTCAACAATGCCGGCGATATCCCCGGCGGCTCAATCGACAAGATCGACGAGGCGACCTGGCGTCACGCCTGGGAGTTGAAGGTGTTCGGCTATATCAACCTGACGCGTGCGATCTATGCCCAGATGAAGGCGCGCGGCGGCGGGGTCATCGTCAACGATATCGGCGCCGCCGGCGAGAAGTTCGACGCCAATTATATCTGCGGAAGCGCCGGCAATGCAGCGCTGATGGCCTTCACCCGCGCGCTCGGCGGCAAGAGTCTCGCCGACAACATCCGCGTCGTCGGCATCAATCCGGGTCCAGTCGGCACCGATCGCCACGTCACGCTGCTCAAGACCCGCGCCAAGCACCAGTTCGGCGATGAGAATCGCTACAAGGAGTTCCAGAAGGGCATGCCGCTCGGCCGCCCCGCGCACGCACGCGAGATCGGCGACCTCATGGCGTTCCTCGCCTCCGACCGCGCCGGCTACACGTCGGGCGTGATCTACACGGTGGACGGCGGGTTTACGGCGGGATGGGGTTAGTTGGCTCGCACTAGCCCCTTGCTCTGCCGTCATCCTGAGGAGCCGCAAAGCGGCGTCTCGAACGATGGGCTGCGGGCCACGTCGTCCTTCGAGGCGCGCTCCGCTCGCACCTCCAGCGACAGTGGCGAAGCCATTGCGCGGGGATGACGTGGATCGAGCCGAATGTTTGTGGCCATGATGGTTTCCACTTTCCGGCAAAATGGTCTACAGCAGCAACAACAGAAGACTTGCAACCAACGGAGACAAGCAAGTGGCAGATCAGGGGCTGATCCGGGAAACGGCCTGCGCCGTCGTCGATAAGCTGAAATCCGGCGAGGTCACGCCGCTGGATCTGCTCGACGTGCTGGAAAGGCGCATCGCCGAGGTGGACGGCAAGGTCAACGCGCTGCCGACGCTCTGCTTCGACCGCGCGCGCAACCATGCCAAGGCCCTGATGCAGAAGCCCGCCGCCGAGCGCGGGCTGCTTGCGGGGCTTCCCGTTCCGATCAAGGACCTCACCGCCGTCGAGGGCGTACTGACCACGCAGGGCTCGCCGATCTTCAAGGACAACATCCCGGCCAAGTCCGACCTCCTGGTCGAGCATCTCGAAAACAACGGCGGCGTGATCTACGCCAAATCGAACACACCGGAATTCGGCGCCGGCGCCAACACCTTCAACGAGGTGTTCGGCCCAACCCGCAATCCCTGGGACACGTCACGCTCGGCCGCCGGCTCCTCCGGTGGCGCGGCCGTGGCGCTCGCGACCGGCACCGCCTGGCTCGCGCATGGCTCCGACATGGGCGGTAGCCTACGCAACCCGGCGAGCTTCTGCGGCATCGTGGGCCTGCGGCCGAGCATCGGCCGTGTCGCGCACACGCCGAAATTCGGCGTCAATCGCACGCTCGGCGTACAGGGACCGATGGCGCGCAACGTCGAAGACCTCGCGCTGCTGCTGGACGCGATGAGCGGCGAGCACGCCGCCGATCCGCTGTCCCTTCCCGCGCTGCCGACATCGTTCCTTTCCGCTGCGCGCTCGAACCGGAAGCCGAAGCGCATTGCCTATTCGCCCGATCTCGGCATCACGCCTGTCGATCCCGAGGTCAAGGCGATCACACGCAAGGCGGCGGAGCGTTTCGCGGAAGCCGGCGCAATCGTCGAGGAAGCCCATCCCGACCTGCACGAAGCCCACGAATGCTTCCACGTGCTGCGCGCGTTCGATTTCGCGATCAGCAAGGCGCAACTGCTGCGCAACAAGCGCGATCTGCTCAAGCCCGAAGTGATCTGGAATATCGAGGAAGGGCTGAAGCTCACTGTCGAGAAGCTCGAGCGCGCCGAGGCGCAGCGCGTGGCGATGACCGAGCGTGCGCTTGGCTTCTTCGACAAATATGACCTGCTGCTGGCGCCTGCGACCATCGTGCCGCCATTCCCGGTCGAGAACCGCTACGTCGCTGAATGCGACGGCAAGAAGTTCGACAACTATGTCGAATGGCTCGGCATCGTCTACGCGATCACGCTGGCCTGCTGCCCGGCGCTGTCGCTGCCCTGCGGCTTCACCGCCTCCGGCCTGCCGGTCGGTTTGCAGATCGTCGCCAAACCGCGCGCCGAAGCCCAGCTCTTGGCCGGGGCGAAGGTGCTGGAAGATATTCTCGGCCTGCGCGGCACGACGCCGATCGATCCGCGGCCGCCGAAGTGAGGCGTCCTACGCCTTCTCTTCCGCTGACTTCAGCGCGACGGTGAGCGCGAACTTGGTCTGCTCGACGATCTCGTCCATCAGTTCCTCGCGGCTGATGTGGGCGACCTCGCCGGTGAGCAGGCCCTGCTCGGCCAGCATCACGATGCCGTGCAGCCCGGCCCAGATCTTCAGCGCCTGGCGTTCGCGCAGCAGGCCGACGGCGGGCGCCTCGAACGCCTCGATCAGCAATTCCAGCGTTTCCATCGCCGCGGTATGCAGCTCACTGCCCTTCGGCGCGCAGGCCATGATTCGCGAGGCGAACATCAGCCGGTAGACGCCGTGACGCTGCAGCCCGAAGGCGAGCGCCGCCTGCGCGAAGCGCGACAGCTTCGACTGCTTCCCCGGCTTATCGATGGCCTCGCGCATGACCACGTTGAACTGCCGGAACGCCTCGGCGGTGACCGCCTGCAACAGCGCGTCGCGATCGGCAAAGTGCCGGTACGGCGCCGGCTGCGAGACGCCGAGTTGCTTGGCCAGCGCCTTGATGCTGATCGCCTCCGGCCCGCCAAGCTCGACCTCCTGGAGGGCAGCCTGGATCAGGGCGTCGCGCAGGTCGCCATGATGATAGGTCTTGAACGGCTTACGAATGATTTGTCCCATTGCAGTGATGATCGCCGGTCAGGTCATAGAGAATGCAACATTAGCGATATCAACCGCTTGCGTCACTTCCTCCAAACGGAGCATGCAAGCCATTAAGGGCAAATCGGCAGGTCCGTCCATGAAAAACGGTTGGCCGAGCTTTGCGAGATGGCCAACGCCGCGAGACCCGTTCGATTGCTGATCTCGAGCGTCTGGAAAGCGTTGTGCAGATGAACCTTGATGGTGCTGCGGCAAGCTTCGGTCGGCCATAGTATCTTTCACAAAGCGTACGCTGCAGCGCAGCGCTGCGGATATCCCGGCTCTCCGCGGCGGGAGGAAAACCCACAATGTCTGATAGTCACACACCGATCCCTCATCCGAACGATGCGCCCCCAACCTCGCGCATCGTTGATCGGCCCATATCCAACGGCATATAGGGATATCGGGCATTCGAATCTAAACTTAATGCACCGCAATGAAAGGAGGCTCCCGCGGCATCGCACGCAACATATATTGAAAAACATCAATTTTTCTTCCGTCACCGCATTAAGTGTAAGAGCCGGATTTTCAATCGCCCCCACCCTAGTTTGGCAGGGAGTACATCATGAGGCGGCAACATTGCTTTTCAATCGTACTTGTCGGCAAAAACGGATTACGCAAAGAAGGTTTGGCAGGCATCCTTCGTTCGGCGGATTTTCGCATCCTGGCTTCGGTTTCAAGCGCCGATGAATTGCAGACCCGCAAGGCCCTACCCCACCAAGTGCTGTTTCTTGTCGTCCATTCCGGCGATGAATTTGACAGCACCGTCGAGCAGATCGAGCTTTGCAGGAGCCATCGTCCGGACGGGCGCGTCGCCGTCGTGGCCGATCGCTATCGAGTGAACGAACTGGCTTCGGCATTCCGAGCAGGCGCTACCGGCTATTTCATCGACGTCACGACCTGCGAGGTCTTCATCAAGTCGATGGAGCTCGTGATGATGGGGGAAATGGTTTTTCCCGCCACATTCCTGTCAGGGACCCTCGATCCGGCAGCGACACGCTCGAACGAGATCAGATCACGCGACAACGGCGAAGCCGCGGTTATCGCACCGGAAGACAAAAGCTCTCCCCAGCTCTCACCACGGGAGACGTCGATACTGCGCTGCCTTATCGACGGCGACTCGAACAAATGCATCGCGCGAAAGATCAATATCGCCGAGGCCACCGTGAAGGTGCACATCAAGGCGATCCTTCGCAAGATCCGGGTTCAGAACAGAACCCAGGCGGCGATCTGGGGCGTCAACAACCGATTGCCGGCACAATCATCAAGCGACAGGCTGCCCCCATCGGATTCTGATGTGACGAGCCATCTTGCGAGTGTCGCCGGTGAGATACGGCAATTGCCGCACATTAGTGCACCAGCGACGTTCGACGGCACCGACCATACATCGCATCCATTTGATGTGTCCCCCGCCAACGGACACACTCGCAAGAAAATCCATGCGGCGGCGAGCGGCGTTATCCGTCTCGCCAAATGATTGATCGTCTAAATTGACGCCGCTCGTTCGGCGCGATTGACGCTGCGTCGCAGGGGTCATCAATACTGCCCTGTTGCCGCCGGGCTTCATTTCGACGAGCGACGACGGCAGGACGCCAAACGCTAGAGAGAGAGAGGAGCGGATCGTTGGAACCGCACGGCGCCGCCGCGGCAGAAGGTCGCACATAATTGCCCCGATCACTGCCCCAATCGCTCCAACATCCACAACGCTTAAGCCGTCCATGCCGTTCAACCGTTGTTTAGTTGCTGAATTTTCGCTTGACGTGCGAGCCGGACAATAATGTAATACGATATAACTTAATAGAGCTGATTTTGCCCAAGCAAGATCAACTTGCGCAACGAAGAAAATGAGGAACACAGCGCGCCCAATCGCGCGCGAGACCGAGGGAGAGCGCTGGCATGTCCAGGCTGAAGATCCGCGTCGACCAGGACAAGTGCCAAGGTCACGCACGCTGTAAATCACTCGCCCCAGAACTGTTCGAGCTCGACGAATACGGCAACGCGCATGAGATCGGCGACGGATCCGTTCCGGCCGGGCTCGAGGACAAGGCGTGGCTCGCGCAGACCAACTGCCCGGAAATCGCGATCGAGATCACCGAAGAATAGCAGCGACCGAGACGCAGGCCGCATTCCCCAACAGCCGGTTTGAACGAACGAGAAGGAACGAGCCGATGTCCGATTCCCCGTCCGCAAGCTATCTGCCCGAGCATCCCCCGGTCACCGACTGGGTCAACGATTTCGACCATACCGATCCAACCTGGACCGAAGACCCGTTTCCAATCTGGGAGGAATTGCGCGCGGCGTCTCCGGTCGTGCATACCGAGCGCTTTCTCGGCTGCTATATGCCCACCACCTATCAGGCGGTGAAGGAGATCGCTTATGACACCGAGCACTTTTCCTCGCGCCGCGTGATCGTGCGCGACGTCCGCCCCGAGATCTCGGCCCGCGCGCCGCCGATCACCTCGGATCCGCCGGAGCATAAGCCGGCCAAGCAAGTGCTGCTGCCTCCGTTCACGCCGGACGCAATGAAGAAGTTGGAGCCGCGCGTGCGCGCGATCTGCAACGAGCTGATCGACGAATTCATCGCCGATGGCCGTTGCGACGCCGCGGCGCGCTACACCAAGCATATCCCGGTGCGCGCCATCGCCCACATGCTCGGTATCCCCGAGAAGGATGGCGACCTCTTCATCAAGTGGATCCACCAGATCCTCGAGCTCGGCATCAAGAACGAAGACGAGCTGATGAACGGCGTGCGCGAGATGACCGGCTACTTCATGACCCATCTCGAGCAGCGCAAGCAGCAGCCGGGCGACGACCTGATCTCTGCGCTGATGAAGGCGAAAGGACCGGACGGCCAGCCGCTTTCGGACGATCACGTGCTGGGCTCGTTGCGACTGCTGCTGATCGCGGGCATCGACACCACCTGGAGCGCGATTGGCTCCTCGCTCTGGCACCTCGCCAAGACGCCGGCCGACCGCGAGCGCCTGGTTGCCGAACCGGCACTGATCCCGACCGCGATCGAGGAATTCCTGCGCGCCTATTCGCCGGTCACGATGGCCCGCGAGGTGATGAAAGAAACCACCATTTCCGGCTGCCCGGTGAAGGCCGGCAACATGGTGCTGCTGTCGTTTCCGGCGGCCAACCGCGATCCCGCCATGTTCCCCGAAGCCGACAAGGTGATCATCGACCGCAAGGAAAATCGCCACGCTGCGTTCGGCCTCGGCATCCATCGCTGCGTCGGTTCCAACCTGGCGCGCATGGAGATGATCGTGGCGATCGAGGAATGGCTGAAGCGGCTCCCGGATTTCCGTCTCGACCCGGCCGGCAAGGTGACTTGGTCCGAAGGCACGGTGCGCGGTCCTCGTCAACTGCCGATCCTGTTTGGCAAGAAGGCCTGAGGAACCGGACAGCAGTTACATCGCACCACCCGATGAGGTAGTTTGCCCCGGAATCGAACCAACCATTCCGGAGCTACGCTATGACCGATCAAACCGCTCAACCCGCGAGCGATCACCTCGACGTTCACGACGTCGAGCGGCGGGTGAAGGCGATTTTCATCGGTTCAGTCGGCAATCTCGTCGAGTGGTATGATTTCTACGCCTATACGGCGTTTGCGCTGTATTTCGCTCCCGCGTTCTTCCCGCACAGCGATCCGGTGGTGCAGCAGCTCAACGCCGCGGTGCTGTTTGCCGCGACCTTCCTGATGCGCCCGCTCGGCGGCTGGCTGTTCGGCTTCATCGCCGACCGCTACGGCCGCCGCCTGTCGCTGACCGTCTCGGTGGTCTGCATGTGCTTCGGCTCGCTGATCATCGCGGTGACGCCGACCTACGAGACCATCGGTATTGCCGCGCCCGCGATCCTGGCACTGGCGCGCATCATCGAGGGCTTGAGCCTGGGTGGCGAGTATGGCGCGAGCGCCACCTATCTCAGCGAGGTCGCCGACGCCAAGCACCGCGGCTTCTATTCAAGCTTCCAGTACGTCACGTTGATCGGCGGCCAGCTCACCGCGATCATCGTGCTATTGCTGCTGCAGAAGGTGTTCCTGACCCCTGAGGAGCTGAAGGCCTGGGGCTGGCGGATCCCCTTCGTGATCGGGGCGATGCTCGCGATCTTCGCGGCCGTGATGCGCCGCAGCCTGCACGAGACAGAGGCGTTCATCGAGGCCAAGAGAGTTTCGAAGCCGACCGGCTCGATCGTGGCGTTGTTGAACTATCCCCGCGAGCTGCTGCTGGTGGTCGGGCTCACCGCGGGCGGCACCGCGGCATTCTACACCTTCACGACGTACATGCAGACTTTCGTGAAGCTCTCGGTCGGCCTGACCGAGGACCAGACCACCTTCGTGATCTTCGGCTCGCTGATCTTTGCGACCATCCTCCAGCCGACCTACGGCGCGATCTCCGATCGCATCGGCCGCAAGCCGCTGCTGATCTTCTTCGGCATCGCCGGCACGCTGGCGACGGTGCCGATCCTCACCACATTGAAGGAGAGCAAGTCCCCATTGATCGCGTTCCTCCTGATCTGCGGCGCCTGGATCTTCGTCGCCGGCTATACCTCGATCAACGCGATCGTGAAGGCCGAGCTGTTTCCGACCAATGTGCGTGCGCTGGGTGTCGGCCTCCCCTATGCCATCACCGTGTCGGTGTTCGGCGGCACCGCGCCGGCGATCGCGCTCTACTTCAAGAGCATCGGGCACGAGAATTGGTTCTATTACTATCTGAGCGGCATGATCTTCCTGTCGCTCCTGATCTATGCGACCATGCGCGACACCAAGCATGCCTCCGCGATGCATCGTCACGAGTGATGACGGCAAGCCGATGACCGACGACGCCGAGCCCCCTGCCGAGAGCAAGCTGACGCGCAGCAAGCAACGCTGGGCGCGCGAGGGCAAGTTCCTCACCGGCAACATGACTCGGCCGGAGGAGCAGCGCCTGCCACCGGGCCAGCATCTGACGCGGGATTGGCCGGTGCTCGACCTTGGGCTGATGCCTGACATCTCGCAGGCACGCTGGCGGCTCGATGTCCATGGCGCGGTCGAGCACACGATCTACTGGACGTGGGAGCAATTCCTCACGCAGCCGCAGACGCAATTCGTCTCCGACATCCATTGCGTCACGACGTGGTCTCGCTATGACAACCGGTGGGAAGGACTTGCGACGCGTGACCTGCTCGCCGCCTGCCGGCCGCGCGAGGAGGCGCGGTTCGTCGTGCTGCATTCATATGACGGCTATACGACGAACCTCCCGCTCGAGGACTTCGCGGCCGAGGACGCGTTACTGGCCCATCGCTGGTCCGGTGAGCCGCTCGAGCAGGAGCACGGCGGCCCGGTCCGGCTGGTGGTGCCGCATCTCTATTTCTGGAAGAGCGCCAAATGGCTGCAGCGCATCGAGTTCGTTGCCGAGGACGCGCCGGGCTATTGGGAAGTGCGCGGCTATCACAACCGCGGTGATCCCTGGGCCGAGCAGCGCTATTCCGGCGACTGATCCCAACGACGATGATGGAGCCTGCCGATGCCGCACGAACGTTTTCAATTCACCGGCGAGGGCGGCCATCAGCTCGCCGCGGCCCTTGACACGCCCGATGGCCCGGTCAAGGCCTACGCCCTGTTCGCGCACTGCTTCACCTGCGGCAAGGACGTGCTGGCCGCGAAGCGCATCGCCATCGCACTTGCCGCCAAGGGCATCGCAACCCTGCGGTTCGACTTCACCGGGCTCGGCTCCAGCGAAGGCGATTTCGCCAACTCGACCTTCTCGTCGAATGTTGCGGATCTCGTTCGCGCTGCCGATCATCTGCGCGAGACGCGTGCCGCGCCGGCGATCTTGATCGGCCATAGCCTGGGCGGCGCGGCAATCCTCGCGGCGGCCGGGCAAATTGCAGAAGCCAAGGCCGTCATCACCATCGCCGCGCCGTCCGATCCCGCCCATGTCACCCACCTTTTCAAGGATCGGATCGACGATATTCGCGCGCAGGGCGAGGTTGAGGTGTCGCTGGCCGGTCGTCCGTTCCGCATCAAGCGGGAATTCCTCGACGACGTCGCCGAGCAGAACCTGATGGCGCAGGTGACCAAGCTACGCAAAGCCCTCCTGATCATGCATTCGCCGACCGACGACACCGTCAGCATCGACAACGCGACCCATATCTTCGTCGCGGCGAGGCACCCGAAGAGTTTCGTCTCGCTTGCGAGCTCCGATCATCTCCTGAGCGGCAAGCAGGACGCGGCCTATGTCGCCGATGTCATCGCCGCCTGGGTCGAGCGCTATGTCGATCTCGCAGCGCCACAGCCGGTGGCCGATATGGGCGGCGGCCCGCGTAACGTCGTGGTGCAGGAAACCCGTGCGAGTAGGTTCCAACAGACCATTACCACCGGTCCACACCGGATGCTGGCCGATGAGCCGATTGCCGTCGGCGGCCAGGACAGCGGCCCGGGTCCTTACGATTTTGTGCTGGCCGGGCTTGGTGCCTGCACCTCGATGACCATGCGCATGTATGCCGATCGGAAATCGCTGCCGCTCGATCGTGTCACCGTGACACTGACGCACAGCAAGATCCATGCAAAGGATTGCGCGGACTGCGAGACACGCGATGGCATGCTGGACCAGATCGACCGCATCATCCGGATCGAGGGGACGCTCGATGATGACCAGCGCAAGCGGCTGATGGAGATCGCCGACAAGTGCCCGGTGCACAAGACGCTGACATCGAAAGTGCGGATCGTCACCAAGGCGGCGGAGTGAGCCTGCGACGCAAGGGCACGCTGCCAAAATATCGAAAACAACCCCATGCAAAGTAGCCGGCCACCGCCGGCGTTCGACTTGACACGTCGGGCAACTCGGCAATATTATTCTAGTATTCCGAAATCCCTCGCTACCTACCCACGCGCCGCACGCTTGCCGGTCAGGACGTTCGCCATGATACGGACCGCGGCGCCGATCTCGCTTTCGCGCCAGGCGGCAAAGCCGAGCAACAGGCCATGGTCGCGCGGCCGCTCCAGCGCCAAGCTCGACAGCGCGCGCACCTCGACGCCGGCCGCGACCAAGCGCGTCGCGGCATCGCTATCCATCGCACCGTTCGTGAAGCGGGCAATCAATTGCATGCCACCCGGTGGGATCTCGGCCACAAGGACATCGCCGAGGTGTCGCACGAGCGCCGCCGCAAGGTGATCGCGGCGTGAGCGGTAGACGCGCCGCATGCGCCTGATATGCGCCAGGAAATGCCCGTCGGTCATGAAATCGGACAGCGCCTCCTGGACATGCACGGACGCGATCAGCCCGAGATGCCGCTGCGCGATCTCCATCGTCCTCGCGAGCGCAGGCGGCACGACAAGATAGCCGAGGCGGATATCCGCGGTCATCGCCTTGGCGAAGGTGCCGACATAGAGCACACGCCCTTCCCGATCGAGCCCCTGCAGCGCCGGCATCGGTCGGCTGTCATAGTGAAACTCGCCGTCGTAGTCGTCCTCGACGATCCAGCTCTTGCCTGGTGCGGCAGCCGCAAGAAGCTCGGTGCGTCGCGCGATCGGCATCACCCGCCCCGTCGGGTGCTGATGAGACGGCGTCGCGAAGATCAGCTTGGGCGCCCTTGCCTCGCGCCCGCGCGTCATGCCCCATTCGTCCAGCTTCACGCCCACGACCTCGGCGCCGGCCGCGCGGAACGCCGCCGCGGCGCCGGGATATCCGGGGTCCTCGGTCCAGACCACCTCCCCCGGCACGATTGCGGCTGCCGCGATCAGCGTTAGCGCCGCCTGCGCCGTCGGCAGGATCAGGATCTGATCCGCCTCGGCATGCACGCCTCTGTTGACCTCGAGATAGTCGCGCAATGCCTCGCGCAGGCTGGGCCGGTTGATCACCGTCTGCTCGTTGAAGCGGCGGCGCAGGGCGACGCGCCGCAAGCAGCGCGCCCAGATCTCGTGCGGAAACTCGCGTGCATCCGCAAGCCCCGGCCGAAGCGGCCGGAAGCCCGCCTGGTATGACAGCGGCCAATCGACATCCTTGAGCCGTAACGCCCAGGGCGACAGCAATGGATTGCGGGCTGCCTCCCGCTTCGGCGCCGGCGCGGCCTTGGCAGACCGCTGCTCGATATCACCGGTTACGACCGGACGCCGCCGCTCGGCAGCGCGCAGATATCCCTCGGCCGCGAGCTGCTCGTAGGCATGGGTCACGGTGTTGCGCGAGACGTCGAGCTCGGCCGCGAGTTGGCGGCTCGACGGCAGCACCGCGCCGCTCCTGATGCGGCCGCTCGAAATCAGCACGCGAAGCTGATGCGTCAACTGTGCCACCAGCCCGGCGGCGTCCTGTCGGCTCAGCGTGACCAGTTCGGCGAGGATCAATCTGGCTGGCTCCTATAATCTTCGATATCTGGCTCTTTTAAAGGAGCCAGATCGATCTTATTCGCGACGGGTCTCGCCCACAAGGATACGGCCGTGAACCAAGCGCTCTCGCCCGCCAAAGCCGCCGTGCTGTTCGTCGTCGTGGTGCTGGGCTGGGGGATCAACTGGTCGGTCACCAAGTCGCTGGTGCTGGAGGTGCCGCCGCTGTGGACCGCCGCGATCCGGAGCTGGATCGCCCTGATCGCCCTGCTTGCGATCCTGCGCGCCACCGGAAACCTGATCATTCCCAAAATGGCCGATGTTCCGGTCGTGCTGAGCGTGTCGCTCCTGCACATGACGCTGTTCTCGACCCTGGTCGCCGCGGGTCTGCGGTATCTCCCGGCGAGCAAGGGAGTCGTGCTTGGCTACACCACGCCGCTGTGGGTCGCGCTTGCGGCCAGCGTCGCCGGGACGGAGCGGCTCGGCGTGCTCAAGCTGGTCGGCGTCGCGGCGGGCCTGCTCGGTCTCTGCGTGATCCTCAATCCCGCCTCGCTCGACTGGGGCAATCTGCACGTCATTGCCGGCGCCGGCATGATCATCCTCGCCGCGATCTGCTGGGCTGCGAACATCATCTACATCCGCTCGCATCGTTGGATCGCGACGCCGCTGCAGCTTCTGCTGTGGCAGGTGCTGGTGGCCACCGTCGTGCTGACCGCGATGGCGCTGGCATCGGATGGCGTTCCCCGCGTGACGTGGTCGCCGCACCTTGCGCTGCTGTTCCTCTATTCCGGTTTCATCGGCACGGCGCTGGCCTACTGGGCGATGTCGATGGTCAACAAGAGCCTGCCGGCGCTGACGACCTCGCTCGGCACGACCGCGACGCCGATCATCGGCATCGTCAGCGCGGCGCTTCTGCTCGGCGAGCCGGTCGACCTGTCGCTGGCATTTGCGGCGGCCCTGATCGTTGGCGGCATCGCCCTGAGCACGCTTGCGGACGCGCCGTCGCGCGCCTGATGTCAGGCTGGCGCCAGCGGCCTCACCCGCAGCGCGCCGCGCAGGCCAGCACCGGTGCCGAGCAGGATGCCGGCGATCGCAATGAGGGACGACAGCGACAACGTCGACAGGCCCGTCAGTCCCTGTCCGACCGAGCAGCCGAATGCCATCACGCCGCCCGTTCCCATCAATGCGGCGCCGCAAGCCGAACGCAGCATGTGCTGCGGCGACTGATAGCCCTCGAATTGGAACCGGCCCGTGACGAGCGCCGTAAGCAAGCTGCCGGCGAACACGCCGAACACGGTGACGATGCCGAAATTGAGCGTCGAGCCGGTCGACAGCATGACATATTGCAGGGCGTCCGCGATCGGCGCGATGAAGGTGAGCGAGGTCACCGGTGCCGGGTTGAAGTCGTCGGCGCCGAGATGACCGGTGGCGTACCAGCCGGCGGCGACGAGCCCGCCGACGATCAAGCCGGCAATGATCTGGCCGAAAGACCTCCGGAACGCCGCATGCGCGAACGCGAAGATGATCAATGCAGCGGCAAGCACCGAGGCCGCAATCATTCGCGCTTGCGGGGCCGCGAGGCCGAAGTCCGTCAGGACCGCGGGCACCGAGTTGATTGCGACCGTCATCTGTGACGCCTGCACCATCGCGATCCGTGCCGGCGCGATCAGGCCCTTCAAGGTGATTTCTGCGAAGATGCCGAGCACGACCACGACCAGGAAGGAGCGCAGATTGCCGCGGCCGAGCAGCACCAGTGCGCGCGAACCGCAGCCGTTCGACAGCACCATGCCGTAGCCGAACAGGAGGCCGCCGAAGAACATCACCGGTGCCGAGAACGACGGCTGCAAATAGATCGACTTGCCGAGATCGACGAGGCCTGCGGCGACGAGGAGCTGCGAGGCCGCAATCGCGACGCCCATGGCCAGCGCGTAAGTGCGGACCAGCCGCCCATCGCCTTGCGCCCACCAGCCACGCAGGCTGCTCATCATGCAGAAGCCGCTGACGAGCCCGACCGAACCGTAGATCAGGCCGATGATCAGGGCGGAGAGGATGACAACCGTTGTGGGATCCATGTGAAGTCCTCGAGAATTCCCGTCATTGCGAGCGAAGCGACTTGTCCGCCGAAGCCTTGGCGAAGGCGGAAGCAATCCGTATCACCGCAGCGGGAGAGAATGGATTGCTTCGTCGCTTTGCTCCTCGCAATGACGGCGGAAACTACGGCCGCAAGATCACGCGGTTGCGCGACGAGCCGGCGACCGCGGCGAACGCCGCCTTCGCCTGTTCCAGCGGATAGACAGCGCGCGGCTCGATCGGGAACGGCTTCAGATGCCCGCTCGCGAAACCCGGTGAGAGCTCGCGCAGCACCGCCCCTGTCGCAACCGACGACAGCGCGAGCGTATCGATGCCGACATAGGTATGCTGACCGCGATAGAATTCGAGGATGTTGAACTGAACGATGCGATCGACCGCCGCGATCAGGATCTGGCGACCGCGTAGTGCCAGCGATTTGTGCGCCGCCTGGAAATAGGGATCGCCGACCGTGTTGTAGACGATGTCGGCGCCCTTCCCGCCCGTCAGGTCACGCACCAGGGCAGCGACATCGGTTGTGGAGGCGTCGATCACCTCGACCGGCGAATTGGTGTGCCCCGCATAGGGCTCGCTCTTGCGCACGACGCCGATCACGCGCGCGCCGTACCAGCTCGCGATTTGCACCGCCGCCTGGCCGACCTTGCCGTTGACGCCCGTGACGAGCACAGTGTCGCCCTTCTGCGGCAACCCGGCGCGGCGCAGGCCTTCCATCGCGGTCACAAACGGCACGCCGATCCCGGCCGCCTGTTCCCAGGAAATGTCGGCCGGCTTCTCCACGACCGCATCGGCCTCGACCACGAGATGCGTGGCGTGGGTGCCGTCACGGCGGATGCCGAGGTCGCCGGACGAGCCGAACACCTCGCGCCCGATCCAGCCCGCCGGACCGTCGACCACGATGCCCGCATAATCGCGCCCCGTCGTACGCGGGAACACGGCATAAGGCATCAGCCCGGTCGCCGCCTTGACGTCGGATGGATTGACTGCGGCCGCCTTCACCTCGATCAGGAGGTCGGCGGCACCGCGCGACAGCACATGCGTTTCGACCACCGGCGCAACCGCCGCCGCGCTTTCCGCCTTGGCCAGAACCCGGACGCAGCGTGCGTCGACCGAGAAGGCGTCTAGCTGAGAGGAAACCGGCATTGAGGGCAGTCCTGCTTAATTTCAGAGCAGGAGTTACCCTTTCGGCCGCTTGTCGTAAACACGTTTTGCCTTGCCGAGCGACCGTTCCAGGGTCTCGGGGGCGACGGCGCGGACGCGGGCGGTGATGCCGATCGTGTTCTTGATGAAGGCCGCGACCTTGTCGGCATGGACGACAAGACCGGCGCCGTCCCAGCTATCAGGACGAGCCTCGGCGAGCACCGTCATCTCGTCCATCCGGCCCTCGCGGGTCAGCTCGATGACGAAGTGGCCGCCGCACCAGTCGGTCGCCAGCAGAGCCTCCTCGATCTGGGTCGGGAACACGTTGACGCCGCGCAAGATGATCATGTCGTCGGAACGGCCGGTGACCTTCTCCATCCGCCGCATGCCGGGCCGGGCCGTACCCGGCAACAGCCGCGTCAAGTCGCGGGTGCGGTAGCGGATGATCGGAAAGCCCTCCTTGGTCAGCGAGGTGAACACCAGCTCGCCCTTCTCGCCGTCGGGGAGCACCTTGCCGGTCTGGGGGTCGATCACCTCGGGATAGAAGTGATCCTCCCAGATGTGCAGGCCGTCCTTGGTCTCCACGCATTCCTGCGCGACGCCGGGGCCGATCACCTCGGAGAGCCCGTAGATGTCGGTGGCGTCCATATCGAAGGCCTGCTCGATCTCCGCACGCATCGCGTTGGTCCACGGCTCGGCGCCGAAGATACCGAACTTCAGCGACGATTTGCGCGGGTCGAGTCCCTGCCTCTTGAACTCGTCAAGGATCGCCAGCATGTAGCTCGGCGTCACTGTGATGATGTCGGGCCGGAAATCGTTGATGAGCTGCACCTGCCGTTCGGTCATGCCGCCGGAGATCGGCACCACCGTGCACCCGAGCCGCTCGGCGCCGTAATGCGCGCCGAGGCCGCCGGTGAACAGGCCGTAGCCATAAGCGTTGTGCATCAGCATGCCGGTGCGGCCGCCGGCAGCGCGGATCGAGCGCGCCATCACCTCCGACCAGATGTCGATGTCGCCCCGGGTATAGCCGACCACGATCGGCTTGCCGGTCGTGCCCGAGGAGGCGTGGACCCGCACCAGCTTCTCGCGCGGCACGGCGAACATATTGAATGGATAGTTGTCGCGCAGGTCGGTCTTCACCGTGAACGGAAACTTCGCAAGGTCGGAGAGCTGCCTGAAATCGGCCGGATGAACGCCGGCCGCATCGAACGCCTTCCTGTAATGCGCGACATTGTCATAGGCGTGCTTGAGCGACCAGGCGAGCCGCTTGGTCTGCAGGCCCATGATTTCGTCCCGCGAGGCGCGCTCGGCCTCATCGAGCTCCGGGCGGTAGCCGCTCTCCCTCACCTTCAGCTTTGCCGTCACCATCGCATTCCCCCCGAGATCGATCGTCATGTCGTGCTGTCCGTCTCCGGCAGCCACGTGCCTGATATCACGCGCGAGTGGCCGCGAAATTCGGCGATCACGGCATCGCCGGCGGTGACGTGCACGTCGTAGATTCCGGAACGACCGCTGCGCGAGATCTCGCGCGCGGTGGCGACCAGGCGGTCGCCGAGCTTGCCGGGCCGGATGAAGGTGATGTTGCCCTGCGCTGCCACAACGCGCTCATTGTGGCTGTTGCAGGCAAAGGCGAAGGCAGAATCGGCCAGCGTGAAGATGTAGCCGCCGTGGCAGATGCGCTGGCCGTTGACCATGTTCGGCTGCACCGTCATCGCCATCACAGCGAGACCCGGCTTGATCTCGACGAGCTCCATGCCGAGCCCCTTGCTGGCGTCGTCCTCCTTCCACATCGCATCCGCGCAGGCGCGGGCGATGTCTTCGGGCGATAGCCTGGCCTTGACGTTCACATCGAACTCCCTGTCAGTGGGCCCGTTGCAGCGGGCTCTTGGTGTCAAACATCAATTTCGAGCGCAACGCATACCGCGTCAACGCTACTTCCGTCATTCCGGGGCGATGCGCGGCATCGAACGCAAGTGCGCATCTCTGGTCTGGTCCTTCGCACCATCCCGGAATGACGATCAAGGTCAGACGTGATCGTAATCGACCACGACCTTCTCAGAGCACGGCTTAGCCTGACAGGTGAGGATGAACCCCGCCTTCAGCTCCCACGGCTCCAGCGAATAGTTCAGATCCATCGCGGCATCGCCCTCGACCAGCTTGGCGCGGCAGGTCGAGCACATGCCGCCCTTGCAGGCGAATGGCAGATCCATACCGGCGCGCAAGGCGGCATCAAGGATCGACTCGCCATCGGCCACCGGGACCTCGCGGCGCTTGCCGTCGATGATCAGGTTCGCCATCGCCTTCGGCGGCGCGCCGGCGGGGACAACGGCCTTCGGCCGCGGCTTGCCGCCGAACTCCGAGACGAAGCGCTCGACATGGATGCGCTCGTCGGCGATCCCGATCTCGCGGCAAGCCGCCTCGATCGCTTCGCTCATCCCGGTCGGACCACAGATGAAGACGTGGTCGATGCTCTCCGCCGGCACCAGCGAGCGCAACAGCACCCGCACCTTCTCGCCGTCGAGCCGTCCGTGCAGGATCGGGATGTCCTGCTCCTCGCCGGAGATGACGTGGAACAGCGACAGCCGCTGCATGAAGCGGTCCTTCAATTCCTCCAGCGCCTCGCGAAACAGCATGCCCTCGGTCGAGCGGTTGCCGTAGAACAGGAAGAACCGGCTGTCCGGCTCGCGCGCCAGCACGCCCTTGATGATTGAGAGGATCGGCGTGATGCCGCTGCCGGCGGCAAAGCCGGCGTAGGTCCGCGTCTGCTCCGGCGCGTGCGCGATGCCGAAGCGCCCGGTCGGCGTCATCACATCGAGCTCGTCGCCGGCTTTCAAATCGTCAGCCGCCCAGTTCGAGAATGCACCGCCATCGACCTTCTTCACGGCGATGCGCAGCTCGCCGTCGTCGGGACCCGAGCAGATCGAATAGGAACGCCGGACTTCCTCGCCGTCCATCGTGGTTCGCAGCGTCAGGTACTGGCCCGGAGTAAAGTCGTAGTCGCCGCGGAGTTCATCGGGAATCGCAAACGTCATGGAGACCGCGTCCGACGCCTCGCGGCGCAGATCGTTGACGGCCAGACGGTGGAAGCGCGGGGTCGACATGGTCAATGACACTTGAAGTAATCGAAGGGTTCACGGCAGCTCTTGCAGCGCCACAGCGCCTTGCAGGAGGTCGAGCCGAACTCGGACAGCAGCTCGGTCTCGGCGGAGCCGCATTGCGGGCATGCGACCACCTGCTCGCCGAACAGAGCCCGGCGCGACGAGCCCGGCAGCGGCGGCGCGATGCCGTATTCCCTGAGCTTGCGGCGGCCGTCCTCGCTCATCCAGTCGGTGGTCCAGGCCGGCGATAGCACGGTCCGCACCAAGGGCCGGCGAATGCCTTCGCGCTCCAGTGCAAGCTCGATCTCCAGCGCAATCATGTTCATGGCGGGACAGCCGGAATAGGTCGGCGTGATTGCGACCTCGACCTGGCCGTCGTGGACCGCGACGTCCCGCAGCACGCCGAGATCGGCGATCGTCAGCACCGGAATCTCCGGATCGACCACCTGCGCCGCCACAGTCCAGGCGCGCTGGCGCAGGTCGGCGTCGCTGATCGTTGATGTCACCATGTCGCACCCGGGAAGGTTCGCTGCAGAGATTGCAGTTCGCTCAGGAGATGACCGAGATGCTCGCTGTGCCGGCCACTGCGGCCGCCCTGCTGCATCCAGTTGTTCGCAGGCAGCGTCAGCGTCGCCTCGTTGACAACGCCGGTGACCGTCTTCAACCAGCGCGGCTGCAGCGTCGCGGGATCGATCGCGATGCCGGCGTCGATCAGGGCACGCTCGCTGTCGTCGACCGCAAACATCTCGCCGGTATAGGCCCAGAGGTGATCGACCGCCTCCTGCGCGCGGCGGTGGCTCTCTTCGGTGCCGTCGCCGAGACGGACGATCCATTCCGAGGAATGTCGCAGATGATAGGCGCTTTCCTTCTCCGACTTCGCCGCGATCGCGGCGAGCGTGGGGTCGGAAGACTTCATCGTCGCGCGCCAGTAGAGATCGGCGAACGCCGCATAGAAGAACTGCCGCACCATGGTGCGGGCGAAGTCCCCGTTCGGCTGCTCGACCAGCAGGAGATTACGGTACTGCCGGACGTCGCGCAGATAGGCGAACTTGTCTTCGTCATTGTCCCGGCCTTCGACCTTGGCGGCATAGCTGTAGAGCTCGCGGGCCTGGCCAAGCAGGTCGAGGCCCATATTGGCGAGCGCCATGTCCTCTTCCAACGCCGGCGCGTGGCCGCACCATTCGGACAGCCGATGGCCGAGGATCAGCGCGTCGTCGGCGCGGCGCAGTGCGTAGAGTACCAGCGGCGTTTCGGAGACCTCGATGTTGGCGACTGCCATTCTACTGTTCCCACCTGCATCCACTTGCTCAGACCTCACCCTGAGGAGCGCGGAAACGCGCGTCTCGAAGGATGGGCCGCGGACCTCATGGTTCGAGACGCGCTCCGCGCTCCCCACCATGAGGGGAGAGAGAAGTCTGAGTTACATATGCCCGACTTCGTCGGGTACGTCGTAGAACGTCGGATGGCGATAAATCTTGGATTCCGCCGGCTCGAACATCATGCCTTTCTCGGACGGATCGGACGCGGTGATCGCACTCGACGGCACCACCCAGATCGAGAGCCCTTCGCCACGACGGGTATAGACGTCGCGCGCGGCCTGCAGCGCAAGCGTGGGGTCCGCCGCATGCAGCGAGCCAACATGCTTGTGCGCGAGCCCGTTGCGACTGCGGATGAAGACTTCCCAGAGCGGAGTATTCGGCGTGGCCATGTCGGCGCTTCCTTATTCGGCGGCTTGCGCGAGTTGGCGGTTCCTGCGCTTCTCGGCATAGGCCATCGCGGCCTCGCGCACCCAGGCGCCCTCCTCATGCGCCTTGCGGCGCGCGGCGAGCCGATCGCGGTTGCAGGGGCCGTTGCCTGATAGCACCTGCTTGAACTCCTCCCAGTCGATCGGGCTGTATTCCCAATTGCCGTTCGCGTTCTGCTTCATGCCGGGATCGGGAATCGTCAGTCCCAGGAACTGGGCCTGCGGCACGGTGGCGTCGACGAATTTCTGGCGTAGCTCGTCGTTGGAGAAGCGCTTGATCTTCCACTTGGTGGAAGTGTCGCTGTGCTGGCTCACCTGGTCGGGCGGGCCGAACATCATCAGCACCGGCCACCACCAGCGATCGAGCGCGTTCTGCGCCATTGCCTTCTGCTCCGCGGTGCCACGGCACAGCGTGAGCATGATCTCAAAACCCTGGCGCTGGTGGAACGACTCCTCCTTGCAGACGCGGATCATCGCGCGCGCATAGGGACCATAGGAGCAGCGGCACAGCGGGATCTGGTTCATGATCGCCGCGCCGTCGACCAGCCAGCCGATGGTGCCGATATCGGCCCAGGTCAGCGTCGGATAGTTGAAGATCGAGGAATATTTGGCCTTGCCGGCCAGCATCGCGTCGACGAGTTCTTCGCGCGAGGTGCCGAGCGTTTCGGCAGCGGCGTAGAGATAGAGCCCGTGACCGCACTCGTCCTGCACCTTGGCGAGCAGCGCGGCCTTGCGGCGCAGCGAGGGTGCGCGGGTGATCCAATTGCCCTCCGGCAGCATGCCGACGATCTCGGAGTGGGCGTGTTGGGAAATCTGCCGGGTCAGCGTCTTGCGGTAGGCGGCAGGCATCCAGTCGTTCGGCTCGATGCGCTCGTCGGCATCGATGCGCGCCTGAAACTGCGCGGCACGGGCAGCATCCTCGATGGCGCGGTCATCGCCATCGGATGCGTTGAGCGCCTGCGTATACATGGCCGACCTCCCGGAATGTTATTAAGGCCAATATATAACACAATTTTAACAATGCAATATATTTTTGTAATATATTTACACCCCCTCGAAGCGGCGCGCCACGGCTCCATTGGGCTTCGGCAGCGGGCCGTCTTCATTGGTGGCATGGTCATCAAGCCATTGTTCCGACGGCGAAAGCAGCCCTCGATAGATCTCGCCGCAGAGCTTTCGCGCTGCCCTGCCGGGCCAGTCGCCAGGCAAGAGCTGAGCCGGCAGCAGCGGATCACGCAGCACAACGCGGCGGTAGTAGTGGATCAGCAGGATTCGCGCGGTGAAGGCATCGGCGTCATCAAGCGTTTCGCCGCGGGCGATCCAGCCGTGCAGCGGCTCGAAGGTCTTGATGAACTTCAGATAGGCATCCGCGGTGCGATCGAGCGGCCAGCTCTCGCTGAGCAGCCGACGCCCACTGTCGTCTTCGGCGGAGACTTCAAGACGGATCGCGCGCGATGCTTCGGCGGGGATCGGAGCGCCCGACGGCGCGATCCAAACACCCGGCAGCGGACTGCCGAAGCCGGCATTCTTCAGCGCCTCGCGCGCGGCATCGCGATCCTCACCGTTGCCGATCAACAACAGCTCGAAACGGCCGGTCCAGTCCGACGGCGGCGGATCGTAGATGTGCTTGGTCGCGGTATCGAAGGTCTGCCGTCCCTTGGCGTTGAGCCGATAGAAGCTGTTGCGGCCGACCTTGTTGCGTTCGAGCCAGCCGTCGGCGGCGAGCCTCGACATCGCGGTGCGCACCACGTTCCCGTCGATATCCAGCGACTGGAAGAATTCGAGCAGCGTGCCAAGCCACACCGACCCGCCGCGCGGCACAATGGCATCGCCGAACACGGTGATGACGATCGAACCCGTGCGCGACGGCTCACGCTTCAACTGGTCGACGATGCGGGCAAGCGGCTGCGGCATGCGTCAACGCATAGCGCGTTTTGTCGATTCACGACAAATGCGGGGTGCGGTGCCTTTGCTCCCTCGCCCCGCTCTTGCGGGGAGAGGGTTGGGGTGAGGGGCTGATTCCGCCAACTGGACAGATGAGAGTACGTGGAGAGTCCCCTCACCCGGATTGCTTCGCAATCCGACCTCTCCCCGCAAGAGCGGGGCGAGGTAAGGAAGTCAGCGGTTCGGATCCGGATAGACGATGCCGCGCCAGCCGCCGCGGTCGAAGGGGGCCCATTCGCCCTCCTGCTGCGCGAGGCGATCGGCGACCGCGTAAACCGCGGCCGGATGATGGCCCATGCCGCAATGGCTGCTTTCGACCTCGATGCTCTCGGACATCGGCGAGGTCTGCTCTCGGCAGCCCTGCCAGGCGCAGACGCCGTCGGTTCGGCTGAAGATCGCGGTGGTCGGCACCGGAGGCGCGCCGGCAAGTGAGCTGCCGAAGCGGGCATCTTCGTCCTCGGCACGGCGGCCACTGGCCATCTCATAGACGCGCCATGCGTTGGTCGATTTCGGTCCCGAGGCAAACGGGCTGCCGAGCGTGATCACCTGGCGCACGCGCTCCGGCATCATCTTGGCAAGCTGTCGTGCATAGAGGCCGCCGAGGCTCCAGCCGACCAGCGATACCTTGCGGCCACTCGTGTCGTTCATCTCCTGCAGCAGGTCGATCATCGCATCCTGCACGCCGGCGCGGAGCCCGAGATTGCGGCCCTGCCGCCAGCCGCTAACGGCGTAGCCCTTACTCCTGAGGAAGTGGCGCAGCGGCCGGGTTGAGATGTCTGATGCGATCAAACCGGGCAACACCAGCACCGGATGGCCATCACCGCGCGGGGCGAGGCTCAATAACGGCAATGCACCAAGGAAGGCGCCAAGCTCATGAAAGGCGCGGCCTTCCAGCAACATCAGCGCCCTGGACGGCGGGCTCAGCGTCTGCGCAGCAAACGACATTTCAGCTCCTCTTCCCGGCTCGGCTTCTCGCATCACCGCGGCCGGCGATATCGACAGGATGGGTCAGCAGACCTGACACTTGCCAACGGAATCATTTCACGACGCAAATCCGTTCTGAAAGCTAGGGAACCGGCCAGTTCCGCGCAAGCCGCGCGGATCACACTTGCCACAACTAACTTGCCACAACCAAAAGGGCCGCAGCCCAATCGGTCACAGCAGGCGCAACGCATATTCCAGCGTGTAGAGCGCGAGCCCGGCCAGCCCGCCGATCAGCGAGCCGTTGAAGCGGATGTACTGCAGGTCCTTGCCGACATTGACCTCGATCAGGGAGATCAATTGCTCCATGTCCCAGGTTTTCATCTGGTCGGCGATGAAGGTCGAGACCCCGCTCTTCTGCTCGGCAATCACGGTGCGCAGGATGGCGACAAGGCCCTGGTTGATCTCGCCGCGCAGCTCGACATCGCCGGCCAGCGCATCGCCGGCCTCGACGAACATTCTCGCAAGCTGATGCTGCAACACCTGCGACTCGCCCGAGGCGCTGCGCTGGATGAAATCCTTGACATTGGCCCAGACAGTGCGCCCGAGATTGGCGAGCTCCGGCCGCGCCATCAGGTCGCGCTTGAGGCCATCGACGCGATCCGCAAATGCCTTGTCGCTGCCGAGCCGGTCGACGAAGGATAGCAGCATCCGGTCGAACTCGCCGCGGAACGGATGCTTCGGATCGTTGCGCACCTCCTCGAAGAACTTCGTCGCCGATGCGATGATCCGGTTCACGACGAACTTGTCGGCACGATAGAGCCTGAGCAACGTGGGCATCTCCGCACGCACCTTGTCGCGGATCACGGCCATGGTTTCCTTCTGCGTCAGCGTCTGGTGCATCACGCGCAGAATATCGTCGAGCAGGCCCTCATGCTTGCCCTCCTGCACGAAGCCGCGCAGCGCGCCCGCGGCAAGCGGCGCGAGATCGATCGAGAGCAACTGCGTCGTGACGCGGCGACTGATGAACTGCATCAGGCCCGACGTCTCGGTCGCCGCAAACGCCTCAGGCAGCATCCGCAGCACGAAGCGCGCAAGGTCCTCGCTGCGCTTGCGGTCGCGCAGCCAGTCGGCGATGAACGCTCCGAAATCGATCTCGCGCAGCTTGGCCTCGACCGGCCCTACCTCCAAAAAATTGTTCTCGATGAATTCGCCGAGCTTCTCGGCGATGCGCGCCTGATTGCTTTGGATGATCGCGGTATGCGGGATCGGCAATCCCAGCGGACGCTTGAACAGGGCAACGACGGCATACCAGTCGGCGAGCCCGCCGATGGTCGCGGCCTCCGCGAACGCGGCGATGAAGCCGAAGGCCGGGTGCATCGGCAACAGCGCCTTCGAGGTGATGAAGATGATGAAGGTCGTCGCCAGCACTCCCGTCGCCAGCCACTTCACGCGCCGCAGCTCCGCGGCGCGTTCGACGTCGATGGGAGTGGCGACGAGGGTGGCGGGAAGGGTCATGGAGACTTTCGATCGAACGACACGACGACCCTCATCCGAGGAGCGCGAAGCGCGTCTCGAAGGATGAGGCCCGTATGGTGGCCTCATGGTTCGAGACGGCGCAAGAGCGCCTCCTCACCATGAGGGGATGTATTGGAGCCCGCCCAAAAAAAGAAGGCCCGCAGAATGGCGGGCCTTCGAATTGGGCAGTTGGTCAGCGCGATCAGGCGGTCTTGCCGTAGACCTTGGCGAAGTTGTCCTGAGCAGTCTTGGCGCTGTCGGCGACAAGCTTGCCGAGATATTCGGTGGTGGCCTTCGCCCGCGAGACGAATACCTCGCCGTTGGCACGGACCAGATCCGACTGGATCTGGGCGGCTTCGCTCAGCGACTTCGCGGACGCGAGCTTGTCGATGCCGGTGAAGAACGCCTCGGCGTCCTGGTAGATCACCTGCTGAATGGTGCGGCTGATCTTGGCGGCCTCGGTCACCGAACCGGCAACAGCGGACTCGATCACGGCGGTCACCTTCTCCGACCCAGCATAGGCATCGGCGGCGCGGGTCTTGGCGGCCTCGGCCTGCTTCTTGACGAACTCACGGGCGGCTTCCGGAACTTCCAGGTTCTGGAGCTTGGTGAATGCCTCGGTCACGGGTGCGAAGGCTTCCTTGACGCTGTTCAGCACGGAATTGGTTTCGGTGGTCATTGCGGTCTCTCCATCCTCAGGTTTGAGCTATGGGCTCACCCCGTCCGCTATGGCCCAGGGCGAGGATGTTGTGCCATAGTTAATGCTGCGACGCAACATCGATATTGCATCGCAATATCACGAACCCGTGATCTGCTCAGATATGCAACGGGTTGCTCGCGGAACCGGCAGATAAAGGTGCCTAATTACTACTGAACGGCATCCGGTAGTCCATAAGCCTCCATCTGCGCCCGGACCAGCGCCACATTATGCCCGAGCACCACAATGTCGTGGGTCTTGCCCTCGGCATCGCGAACGTGGTCACGGAGCAGCGCCTCCGCCTTGAAGCCGAGGCCCTCGAACAACGCGATCGCCGCCCGCTGGTCGACCGTCATTTGCACCGAGAACTTCTCCAGCCCGGCGCCGAGCGCGATAGCGAAGGTCTCCTGCGACAGCGCCCGGCCGACGCCCTGCCCGCGCACGTCGAGCGACACCACCATCCTGATTTCGCCGACATGCGGCGACCAGGAGTGCGGGTCGCGCACCAGCGTGCCGCAGCCGACCACCTTGCCGTCCTTGATCGCGAGCAGGCTCGTGATGTCGCCACGCTCGATCTCGTTGATCCAAGCCGACAGCACCTTCGGCTGACTGATGTTGCGCGGCAGGAACAGGAGATCATGCGTCGGCAGCTTTTGCGCGAAGGCCAGCACCGCAGCCTCGTCGGCGCGCGTCATCAGGCGAAACTCGATGTCGCCGGCATCCAGCTTGACGTGGCGCGGATAGGAACGTTGTTCGGTCATATCGATCTCTTGCCCAACCAGGAGTCCAGTTTCGGCCATAGCCGCTTGATTGCATTGGCGCCGGCGACGAGCGAGACGTGACCGCCTTTCAGCATCACCTCCTCCTTGTCCTCGGAGCCGATCTTGGTGATCAGGTGTTTGGCCGCATCATACGGCACGATGTGATCGTGCTCTGCGACCGCGTGCAGGATCGGCACCTTGATGTCGGCAAGCTTCGCATCGCGGCCGCCGACCGTCATGGTGTCATTGTAGAGCTTGTTGTCCCACATCAGGTCCTTGGTGATGGCGCGGAAATATTCACCCGCGAGCGGCAGCGTGTCGGTCGCCCAGCGGTCGAACATCCGGTACGACTTCACGAACTCGTCGTTCCAGATGTTCTCCCAGAGCTGCACCTGGCTCGCCACGCGCGAGGCCGGCCGCAGCATCTCGAACGATTGCAGGATCAGTTCGGGCGGCATATTGCCGGCGCTCTCGAGCAGGCGATCGACGTCGAAATAGCGGCGGTCGGCGAAGTTGGAGAACAGCTTCATCTCGCGGAAGTCGATCGGCGTCGTGAAGCAGATCAGATTCTTCATCGGCCCATCCTTGAAGATCGAGCCGTAGAGCAGCGACAGCACGCCGCCGAAGCAATAGCCGATGACAGAGACATCCTTCTCGCCGGAATCCTGCTGGATACGGCGGATGGAATCCGGAATGAAGTCGAGGACATAGTCCTCCATGCGGAGCGATTTCTCCTCCGGCTTCGGTGCGGTCCAATCCAGCATGTAGACGTCGTAGCCGTGCTTGAGCAGGAATTCGATGAAGCTCTGCCCCGGCACCAGATCGAGGATATAGCCGCGATTGGTGGTCGCCATCACGATCAGCACCGGCACCCGATACACTTCATCTGCCAGGGGGCGGTAGTGATAGAGGTTCATGGTGCCGCGCGAATGCAGCACGTCCTTTGGCGTCGAGCCGAGCGACGGACCCGCGGTCGAGAAATATTCGACACCCTTGATGCTGCGCTGGATCGCGCGTTGCACCTCGGATTGAACGCGCTCGGAGATCGAGGCGAAATCAAAGCCGGTGGGAGCGTTCATTACGGCTCCCCCTCCGACGGCGGACGTTTGGTACGCGGCGGCCGCGGCGCAGCACCGTAGTCGCCCTCGGGCGTCAGCGAGTGATGGTGTACCTGCTGCAGCAGCGACTTGATTTCGTTGAGCTGCCCCTCGATCGATTGCAGCCGCTCGGCCATGCCGACGAGCTGGGCACGGCTCGGCAGGTTCATCGCCAGCAGATATTTCTCCATCAGCTCGGAAAGCTGCTTCTGTGCGCCCGCCGCGACGCCGCCGGCCTGATTCATCATTTTGGAGAACTCAGGCGACGACATCGCCTGGTTGGCGAAAGAGTTGAAGCCCTTCTCCATCTCGCCCATCATCGTCTGCCAGATCACGGCAGGGTCGTTGCCCTTGTCGGCCATTCGGCGCTCCTCCACACCAACTCCGAGCGCTTGGCGCGCTTTCGCTTGTTTCGAGCATACGACACCGTTGTCGCAGGCCGGTCAACTCCACGCCGTCGTCAACCACATCGAAAGCCTTCTGCGCTGCGTCAAATCGTGGCATAGAGTTTCCTGATCGCGATAACAGCAGGGGGATGCCCGTGACTTCGCTCGCCCATCAGCCGCCGCAGCTCGTCCGCGCCAATGGCATCGACATCTGCTACGAGATCTTCGGCCATGCGGACGCTGAACCGTTGCTCTTGATCATGGGTCTCGGCGCCCAGATGATCCACTGGGACGACGAATTCTGCCGGCAGCTCGCCGCGCGCGGCTTCCGAGTCATCCGCTTCGACAACCGGGATATCGGAAAGTCCTCGCATCTGAGCGGCGGCAAGCGCCTGACGGCGCTCGAGCTGCTCAAGCTGCGCTTCCTCAAGATTCCGGTCGCGGCGTCGTACAGGCTGATCGACATGGCACGAGACACGATCGGGCTGATGGACGCGCTCGGCATCAGGAAGGCGCATCTGGTCGGGGCCTCGATGGGCGGCATGATCGCACAGGAAGTCGCGATCACGTTTCCGGAGCGCGTGCTCTCGTTGACCTCGATCATGTCGACCACTGGCAATCCCAGGGTGCCGGGGCCGAGCCGCGAGGCGGCCGCGGTGTTGATGGCGCCGCCACCCGCCACCAAGGATGAGTATTTCGCGCGCTATGCGCAGACCTGGAAGGTGCTGCGCAACGGCTCGTTTCCGGAGGATGAAGCACTGGACCGCTCGCGCGCGGAACGCACTTATGCACGCGGGCTCAATCCGGCCGGCGTCAGCCGCCAGCTTCGCGCGGTGCTGGCCTCCGGCAGCCGCAAGGAGCGCTTGCGCAGCGTCAAGGCGCCGACATTGGTGATCCATGGCACGGTCGATCCGCTGGTCCACCCCGAAGGCGGCAAGGACACCGCCGCCTCGATCCCCGGCGCAAAGCTCGTGATGATCGACGGCATGGGTCACGCGCTGCCGATCCCGATGTGGCCACAGATCATCGACGCCATCGACCAGCATGCTCGCGGCGCAGCCGCCAAGGCGGCCTGAACAAGGTTTCTCCCGGTAACCATGTGAGCCCGGGGTGCGCTCTTTCGGGCGCAGGCGCAGAGCCTATAGACTGCCTGCCGCGGCGCATTGGCCGCTTGCAATCCGTCACCGGGAGCCTCCAGATGAACAGCCTGTTCCGGCCGCGAGCAGCGATCGCCGCTGCCGTCCTCGTTGCGCTCGCCTCCCCCGCCGCGATGGCGGCGACCAGCGAGGCCCAGCAGGAAGCCAACCGCAAGGCCGTGCTGGCCTTTTACGAGAAGGGACTGAACCAGAAGGATGCCGACGCAGCACTCGCCTATGTCGGCGACCGCTATGTGCAGCACAATCCGAACGCCGCCGACGGGCCGGAAGGCTTCCGCAAATTCATCGCTTTCCTGCGCGACAAATTTCCGAGCTCGCACAGCGAGATCAAGCGCTCCTTCGTCGATGGCGATTATGTGATCCTCCACGTCCACGCGGTGCGCGAGCCCAGCACCCGCGGCAACGCCATCATCGACATCTTCAAGCTGGAAAATGGCAAGATCGTCGAGCACTGGGACGCGGTGCAGCCGATCCCGGAGAACTCGGCCAACGACAACACGATGTTCTAGCGAGTAGCCCGGATGGAGCGCAGCGAAATCCGGGAAGGCTTCGCCCGCGGAGCGACGCGACCCGGATTTCGCTTCGCTCCATCCAGGCTACGCATCTATCTCTACCCGCCCGCCCAGACGTCCAGTACGTAGCGGTTGTTCGCGCCCATCTCCTCGATCCAGCGCGACGCCATGTCGGCATCTGCACTGGCCCGCTCGCGATAAATCGACATCAGCGTCGTCTTGACGTCGGGCTCCATCTTGCCGCCATCGCCGCAGACATAGATGATCGCATCCTGCTGGATCAGGGAGTAGCCCGGATGGAGCGCAGCGAAATCCGGGAAGGGTTCGCCCGCGGAGCGACGTGACCCGGATTTCGCTTCGCTCCATCCAGGCTACGCATCTATCTCTACCCGCCCGCCCAGACGTCCAGCACGTAGCGGTTGTTCGCGCCCATCTCCTCGATCCAGCGCGACGCCATGTCGGCATCTGCACTGGCACGCTCGCGATAAATCGACATCAGTGTCGCCTTGACGTCGGGCTCCATCTTGCCGCCGTCGCCGCAGACATAGATGATCGCACCCTGCTGGATCAGGTCCCAGACCCGATCCTTCTGCGCTGCGATGAGATGCTGCACGTAGGTCTTCGGCCCGTCAGCGCGCGAGAACGCGGTATGCAGCTCCGAGACGCCATCGGCCGCGAAGGCCTTCAGCTCGTCCGCATAGATGAAATCCTGCTCCGGATGACGGCAGCCGAAGAACAGCATCGCTGGCCCCAGCGTTGCGCCCCGTGCTTTGCAGGCCGCGCGCTCCTGCAGGAAGCCGCGAAACGGCGCCAGACCGGTGCCCGGTCCGATCATGATGATCGGCACCGCGTTGTCGTCGGGCAGTCGGAAGCCCGCCTTGGTTTCCTTCACGATGGCGTGGACTGTGTCGCCGGCGCGGCGGCGTGCCAGATAGTTCGAGCATGCGCCCCGGTAGATGCCGCGGCCAGAGCTCGCCGGCGCCGCGACCACGCCGACCGTGACGCTGCAGCGCTGCGCCTCGCCTGCCGGTGACGAGGAGATCGAGTAGTAGCGCGGCGCGAGCAGCGAAAGCATCTCGAGATAAAGGTGGAAAGGCAGCTCGCAGGCCGGATATTCCTCGAGCAGGTCGAACACCGACTTGCGCCTTGCCAGCACCTCGGTGCGGTAGCGTTCGGCGGAGGCGTCGTCATCGCCGGCATAGGCCATCAGCCTCGGCTTGGTCACCGGGCAGCGGGTGTGCTCGGCCATGATCTGGATCTGCTTGCGGGTCGCGACCTGCTGCAGCTCGACAAATTCGGTGAGCAGGCGTCCGACCGACACCGCGTTGCCGACGGGCAGTTGCGCACGGCGGCCGTCGGCGACCTGCAGCTTGATCTGGTCGGCCGGCAGGAAGCCGAAGCGGCGGGCGACGGAATCGACCAGCGTCGGATCATTGCGCGGCACGATGCTGAGGTGGTCGCCGACGCGGTACTTGAGGTTCGCCGGCAACTCGATTTCGATATGGCGCGTCGAGCGCTCGGAGGGATTGGCACCATCCTTGTTCTGCAGCTCGTTGTTGACCAACACCTTCATCGGCACCGCGCCGCCTTGCGTGAGGATGGTGTTCACAGCCGCTTGCGCCACTGGCTCGATCGCATAGAGCGGCTCGTCCTCGGCAGTGCGGGTGAAATTCCAGTCGATGCCGAACTCTTTGGTCGCGACCTTCGCGGCCTCCGGAAACCATTTCTGGAACTGGCCGTCGAGATCGCCGCGCGCATCGCCCTCCCCGCGCGGATAGACGGCGCGCGCGCCGTGCGCGGCGAGCTGCTCGTCGATGAAGCGCGGCACCGATTGATAGGTCGCGGCCCAATCACTGTTGCCGCAGCCGAACACCGCATAGCGCACCTTGGCGAAGGCATCCTTCGGCAGCTCGCCGCCGAGCCATTTGACAAACTGCGTGGCGTTGTCCGGTGGCGCGCCATTGTAGGAGGCACAGATGATCAGCACACCGCCCTCCTCCGGCAACTTGCCGACATAGTCGTCGAGCGGACCAAGCCGGGTGGCAAAGCCGTTGATCTCGGCGAGATCGGCCATGCGTGTGGCGAGCTCCTCGGCCGAGCCGAGATTGGAGCCGTAGAGCACCAGCATCGGCGTGTTGTGGCCCGGACGCGTGGTCGGCGCACGTGCCGCCTTCGGCGCGGCAGCAACCGCGCTCGCGCTGCCGGCGAACGCGCCGCGCTCCCTGTCGTCGCGCGGCCGTACCTTGATCTTGAAGCCTTCTGGCTTGATCGTCAGCGTCTCCTTCAGATGCATCTGGTAGCGGTGCACGTCGATCAACTTGAAGCGCTGCAAGATCATGCCGATCGCGAGCGCCGCTTCATGCATCGCGAAGCCGCGGCCGATGCAGGCTCGCTGGCCGTTGCCGAACGGCTTCCAGGCATTGATCGGGCGCTTGGCCTCGGCCTCGTGGCTGAAATTCTCGGGGTTGAATACGTCGGGGTTCGGCCCCCAGACGCTGGGATCGCGATGCAGCGCCATCACCAGCACGGTGATGAAGGTGTTCTTCTTCAGCTTGTACTTGCCGCCGATGGTCTCGTCGTTGAGCGGCGCGATGCCGTAGGCGGGCGCCGGCGGCCACATCCTCAACGCCTCCTTCAGGCATTGCGTGATGTAGGTGAGCTGCGTCACCTGCTGATAGGTCGGCCTTGCATTGATGTCGGGGCCGAGGACTCGGTCGACTTCCTCATAGGCCTTCTTCAAGACCTCGGGATGCTTGAGCAGCGCGTAGATTGCGCATGACAACAGGCCGCTCGTGGTCTCGTGGCCAGCAATCAGAAAGGTATTGATCTGGTAGCGGATGTTGACGTCGTCGAGCTGTTCGCCGGTGCCGCGATCGACGCCGGTCATCATCGCCGCCAGCATGTCCTTCTTGTCGTCGGTGGCGGCCGTGCTGGCACGCCGCTCGGCGATGATCTCGTCGACCATCCTGTTCATGAAGGCAACGTCTTCAGCGAGCGTCCTGCGCCGCTTCTGCATCCATAGCCCTTCGAGCGGCAGGCCGCGGGTCATCATGATGGTCTCGAGCGAGCGCACCAGCGATTCCACGAAGGGATGGTAGTCGCGGCGGTAGAACGAGTTGAAGCGATAGTCGAAACCGCAGAGGCCGATGGTGTCGAGAGTGAGCGCCGTCATGTCGTGGACGACGTCGATCTCCTCGTCGGCGTTGAGCCGCTCCCATTTCTTGACGAGCTGCTCGGCGATGTCGACCATGCTCGGATGGTACGACTGCATGGCGCGGTTGCCGAACGGCTGCATCAAGATATTGTGCGCCTTGCTCCAGTTCGGCTCCTTGGTATCTGCCGTAAACAGGCCGTCGCCGCCGACCGCGCGCACCCGACGCAACGAGCCGCGCACTGCTTTGTCGAAGCGCTTCTCGTCGGAGAGCTCATCGACGAGGTCGTGGCCGGAGACGATCACGATCGGCGCGCCCATCATGTCGAGCCAGAAGATCGGGCCGAGCTCTCTGGAGAGCCGCACCAGATGCTGCACCGGCGCGGTGGAATCCAGCGACAGCATGTTGCCGACCACCGGCTTCGTCGGCGGATGCGGGATCGGACTCAGCCTGTTGCCGGACGCCATCTTTGAAACTGCCCCCTCGCTACGCGCCGTCATCCCTGCATAACGGCTTCGCCGTTATTGCCTGAGGAGCGCGCAACGCGCGCGTCTCGAAGGATGGCTGCTTGCTCCAGTCCCTCTCATCCTTCGAGGCGCGCCGAAGACGGCGCGCACCTCAGGATGACGTCTAGCCGAATTTCTTTCTACGCCACTCGATCAGCTTGGCGCTGACTTCTTCGGGCTTTTCCTGCTGCGTCCAATGGCCGCTGTCGTGGACCAGGTATTTCTCGAGGTCCGGCACCAGCCTCTCCATGCCGTCAGTGGCTGACGGCGGCAGCACCGCGTCGTTCTCGGCCATGATCATCAATGCCGGCACCCGCACGTGATGGTCGAGACCAGCCGAACGTTCCCAGTTGCGGGTAAAGTTGCGGTACCAGTTGATGCCGCCGGTGAAGCCGGTCTTGGTGAAGGTGTCGACGAACACCTTCTTCTCCTCCGCCGACAGGATCGGCGTGCGCGGATCATGCTTGGCATCGTAGTTCGCGATCATCTGCGGAAACGCAAGGTTGAGCCGGGCTGACGCGCCGACGCCGGCGATCGGCTGCTCCTCCGGCGTGCCGGGAGGACGCGCCACCGGCTTACGCATGAAAGCATCGAAAGTCTGCTCGACGCGGCTAGCGAAGATGCGGTCCGGCTCGCGGGCCGGATCCTGGAACTGGACGATATACATCTGATCGCCGAAGCGCTGGCGGAACAGCGCGATCGGATCCATCGGCGCGCGGTCCCAATGCGGCGTGTTGACGCCGACGACGCCGGCGACCCGCGACGGATGCCGGAGCGGCATCTGCCAGACGACGAACCCGCCCCAGTCGTGGCCGACGAAGATCGCCTTGTCGATCTTGAGATGATCCAGCAGCCCGACGAGGTCGGCGGTCAGATGCTCCATGTCATAGGCCTCGACCGGCTCCGGCCGGTCGGTCGCGCCATAGCCGCGCTGGTCCGGCGCGATGACGCGGATCCCGGCCTCGCCGAGCGCCTTGATCTGGTGACGCCAGGAAAAGGCCAGCTCCGGCCAGCCGTGGCACAACACCACCGGCGGCACGTCGGTCTTGGAGCCTGCTTCGTAAAACCCCATGCGGATGCCGTTGGTCTCGGCGAACTGCAGCGTCGGCATTTCAATCATTGGGAGACCTCCTATTCGGCCGCGCCCTTGATGTCCGCAGGCGGAGGCGCGAACGCTGCCTCGAGTGCATCGAACTCGAGCGGCAGCATGTCGCACAAAACCTGCACATGGGGAATGATATTGGCGCCCACGATGAAGCCGAAATCAAGCTGATCGCGGTAGCTCTGCACGGTGATGTTGAGCGCAACACCGTGGGTCGAGATCGAGACCGGGAAGATGTGCAACAGCTCGGCGCCGGCGGCGTACAGCGTCTGCCGCGGCCCAGGCACGTTCGAGACGGTGATGTTGACCGCCGGCGGCAGCACGTTGGAAAGATCAGAGCGGCTATAGAGCAGCGACATGACCTGGACCAGGATTGGCGCGCCCAACAACGAGATGTTGGAGACCTGCGGCATCAGGGCGCGCAGCGGATGCGACATCTCCTTGGACTTGGTGGATTGCGCGATGATGGTCTCGAGCCGCTTCCGGGGCTCCTCGATATCGGTCGCGATCGAGCAGATCATGCCGAACACCTGGTTGTTGGAGTCGGCATTGCCCTCCTCGCGCAGCGAGATCGGCACACCCGCGGTCAGCGACTTGTTCGGCAGCGCGCCCTGGCTGATCAAATAGCGCCGTACCACGCCGGAGGCGAGCGCAAGCACGACGTCGTTGAGCTTGCCGCCGGACGCCTTTGCCACCGCCTTGGCTCGCGACAGTGAGATCGATGTCCCGGCAAAGCTGCGTTCCGACGAGATCGCCTTGTTCAGGATGGTCGGCGGCGAGGACATCGCCTGCAGGCTGTCGCGCGACCTCGGATCGGCGACCTTGGCTACCACGTCCGACAGGCTCTTCAGCACGGTCGGCATGCTGCCGGCAAACTTCACCGCGTTCTCGATCTGGAACATGGCATTGTCGAACAGGATCGAGCCGAGGTCGCTCTTGCCCGAGCGCGGCAGCGCGAGGTTCTTCTGCGCCGCGGCCGCTGCCTCGAAGGGCTGGGTCCAGAGCTGCTGATATGCGTCGAGCAGATTGGCGGCGATGTCGCGCGGCTCTTGCGCGACCTTTTTCGCGCTCGGCGGATCGACCTGGCGCGGCACCGGCGTCACGTCATAGATCATGCTGGTCAGCGCAGCCCCTGCGCCGCCGTCGATGCAGGCGTGATGCATCTTGGAATAAAGCCCGATCTCGTTGTCCTTCATGCCCTCGAACACGTAAAACTCCCAAAGCGGGCGAGCGCGGTTCAACAGCTTGGCATGCATCCAGCCGACGATGCGCTCGAGCGTCGCGCGGTCGCGCGGCTCGGGCAGGCTGGCGCGGAAGATGTGGCGGTCGATATCGAACTGATCGTCCTCGACCCAGGACGGATGATCGATGTCGAGCGGCGCCTTCTGCAGGCGTGCCTTCAGGATCGGCGCGATGTGCAGACGCGAGACGAGCATCGCCTTGAACGCCTCGAAGAAATCGCCCTTGTAGTCCTCCGGCAGGCGAAAGATCGCCATGCTGCCGACATGCATCGGCATCTCCGGCGTTTCCAGATAGAGAAACGATGCGTCCAGCGAGGACAGCTTCTTGGCGTCGCCCATGGTTTCCTCCCGAGAGTAAGAACTCGTGCGGGCGCCCTGGCGGCGCTTCTTGTTGTCAGCTCAGGATAGTGCCTGTTCCGCGGGCCCATAAGCAATGGCAAAGGGACCGGACCGGTTAAAATGACGAAATTCGCCCTCCGGCTGCGCGAGGCGGTCGGCGAGCGCCCACAGCGCGGCCGGATTGACACCGAGCCCGATGTGGCTCGCAAAATGCACCTCGATGTTCTCCGCCGTCGGCGACGGCTGCACCCGGCTGGTCCGCCAGTTCACGATGCCGTCGGTGCGGGAATAGATCGAGGTCGTGGGCACCGGCATGTCGCCGGCGATCGCCGCGCGGATCTCGGGGATGTCATCCACCGCCTCGCCGGACAAGAACTCATAGAGCCGCGTCGCGTTGGTCGCACGGATGTCACCGGCAAACGGACTGCCCAGCGTGATGACGGAGCGCACCAGTTCCGGCATCTGCACTGCAAGATCGCGCGCAAAGACGCCGCCCAGACTCCAGCCGACGATCGAGACCTTGCGCCCGGACGCCTCGTGAATTCGCCTCAGAAGATCGCGCAGTGCCGCGCGCCGGCTGGCAACGCCGCCGAAATTGCGGCCCATGTTCCAGGCATGGGCTTCGTAGCCGAGCTCCTTCAGATAGCGCCGCATCGGCGCCATCGAAAGGTCGCTGGCGAGGAAGCCCGGCAGCGTGAGGACCGGATGGCCGTCGCCTTTCGGCGCCTGCATCAGGAGCGGCGACAGCAGCAGGCTGGAGTTGAACTCAAACACACCGCGCGCCTCGGCCAGCATCAGAAACAAGCTTGGCGGGCGCAACCGGCGCTCGGCCCCATCGGCGCTCCTGTCCATGGCAGCCCCTATTTCTTGTCTTTCTTGCCCATGCCGCCGAGACCGGCCATCGCCACGAACATGTCCTGGAAGCGCTCGGCGAGCTTGGGATCGAAGGTGAACCAGCTCTGCATCAACGATTCCGGCGAGATCTTCTCGATGTTCGACAGCATCTGCTGCTGCAACTTGTCCATGACAGCGGTCTGCATCGGCGCCACGTCGGGCAGTCCGAAGAACTGCCGCGCTTCGAGGGGCGTGCAATCTATCTCGACATTGACCTTCATATCCGCCTCCTCACATGCGCCTCATCAGCATCAGTATCACCGCGACAGGGTGAGTCATGCAAGCGACCCGCTCTGCACCGAGCCTCAGTCGGCCTCAATCATCCGTTATGGTCAACCAAACCGTTCCGCGGCAAATGGACCGGTATCCGCGAACGGTGTTTCGCCGGTCATCATCTCCGCGAGCAGCCGGCCGGTGACCGGCCCAAGCGTCAGGCCATGATGCTGATGGCCGAAATCGAACCAGAGGCCGGGATGCCGCGGCGCCCGGCCGATCACCGGCAGCATGTCCGGCAGGCACGGCCGCGCGCCCTTCCAGGGCTTTGCGTCGATGACCTCGCCGAGCGGAAACAGCTTCCGCGCGCGCGGCACCGCCAGATCGAGTTGGGCGGACGAAGCGGGCGCATCGCGCCTTGCGAATTCGACGCCGGTGGTGACGCGGATGCCGCGGTTCATCGGGGCGAGGCAGTAGCCAAGATCGGCATCCAGCACCGGCGCATTCATCACGGCATTGTCACGCGGCGCGACATGGACGTGATAGCCGCGCTTGACCTGCAACGGGATCGCGTAGCCGAGCGGTGCGAGCACTTGATCGGACCACGGTCCCATCGCGAGCACGACCTCGCGCGCGGTGATCGAACCCTGCAGCGTCGCGATCCGCCAGTTTCTGCCGTGCTGCTCCAGCGTACGGCCGTCACCGACGAAGAAGCGGCCGCCACGGCGGCCGAACAGGGCGGCATAGGCCTTGGCGAGCCCGCCGGGATCCGGAACGAAGCCCGGCGTCGGCAGATACACCCCGCCTGCAAACTTGCCGGTCAGATGCGGCTCGCGCGCCGCGATCGCCTTGGCGTCGAGCACCTGATTGTCGAGGCCGTATGCTTTGGCGCGCGTAACCTCGTGCACCGCCTTGGCCAGCGAGGCCTCGGAGCGATACAGCTTCAGCCATCCGGTCTTGCGCAGCAGACCCGGCACGCCCGCCTCAGCGACCAGCGCCTCGTGCTCGATGAGGCTCTGCCTGATCAACGGCAACTCGGCACGGGCGCTGGCAAGCGCTCGCGCCGGCGACGAAGCGAGGTAGTAACGAAACAGCCAAGGCAGGAACTCCGGCAGGTCGAGGACGCGATAGCGCATCTGCGGCGTGCGATTCAGCGCGTAGTTGAGGATCTCGCCGACGTCGCGCGGAAACATGTAAGGGAAGATCGACGCGCATTCGATGATGCCGGCATTGCCGAAGCTCGTTTCTTCACCCGCAACGTTGTGACGATCGATCAGGGCCACGTCCCGGCCCCGCTTTTGCAAGTGCAAGGCAGCACTGACGCCGACCATTCCTGCCCCCAGGACCACGGTGTCGGCCTTCAATTCCGCCATCCGGCACTCCGAAAGTTGAATGTCGCGCGCTCGCGGCTACCCCTTATCTTGAAATCCTAGTCATTGCGGCGCACCCGCGCAAACCGGCTAACCCTTTGGGAAATCGTGCTTGCGTGGGCAGCAAACTCTGGCAACATGGGCCGCAACAGCAGCCGGATGTCAGCAACCGGCGGACAATAACGGGGGATATTGAATCACATGTCGGTATGTTGGCGTTTGTTTGCGGCGACCACCGTCGCTTTGCTCGTTTGTGCCCTACCGGCATCAGCTCAGACCTTGCGCTACGCCAACCAGGGCGAGCTCAAGTCGCTGGATCCCTACACGCTGAAGGAAACCACGACGATCGCGCATCACGCCCAGGTCTACGAGGGCCTGACCGCGCGCGACAAGGACCTCAAGATCATCCCCGCCCTGGCAGAAAGCTGGGAGACTCTGAGCCCGACCAAATGGCGCTTCCATCTGCGCAAGGGCGTCAAATTCCACAATGGCGATCCCTTCACCGCCGACGACGTCCTGTTCTCCGCCGACCGTGTCCGCGCCAAGGGCTCCAACTTCCTCAGCAACGTCCCGGCCGACGCAAAGTTCACCAAGGTCGACGATTACACCGTCGACGTGACGCTCGATTCGCCCAATCCCATCCTGATCTCGCAATGGGATAGCTGGTACATTATGGACAAGAAGTGGTGCGAGGAGAACAACTCCGTCGCACCGACGCCGGCCTCCGCAACCACGCCGAGCTACGCTGCGTTGCACGAGAACGGCACCGGCCCCTTCACGATCGAGAGCCACCAGCCCGGCGTGAAGACCGTGTTCAAGGCGTTTCCGGGTTACTGGAAGAAGCCGGAGCATAATCTCAAGGAGATCATCTTCACCTCGATCGGCTCCGACGCCACCCGCGTTGCCGCGTTGCTCTCGGGCGAGGTCGACGTGATCGAGCCGGTTCCGCTCCAGGACATCCAGCGTGTCAATGCGAGCGGCGTCGCCACCGTGATGACCGCACCGGAGATCCGCACCATCTTCATCGGCATGGATATGGCCCGCGACGAGCTCTTGTACTCGAACGTCAAGGGCAAGAATCCGTTCAAGGACATCCGCGTCCGCGAGGCCTTCTACAAGGCGATCGACGTCGATCTGATCAAGACCCGCGTCATGCGCGGCATGTCGACGCCCTCGGCGCTGATGATCGCGCCCGAGCTTTATCCGCTGTCGAAGGACTTCACCCGGCCGAAGGCCGATCCGGATGCCGCCAAAAAGCTCCTCACCGAGGCCGGCTACCCGAACGGTTTCGAAGTCACCATGGACTGCCCGAACGACCGCTACGTCAATGACGCCGCGATCTGCCAGGCGGTGGTCGGCATGCTGGCCCGCATCGGCGTCAAGGTGGACCTCTTGGCGCAGCCGAAGGCGCAGTATTTCGCCAAGGTGCTGAAGCCCGGCGGCTACCAGACCTCGTTCTTCTTGCTGGGCTGGACGCCTGCGACCTCAGACTCCCACAACGTGCTGCATGACATCCTCGGCTGCCGGGACGATCCGAAGGATTCGACCCGTGGCGAGGCCAATCTCGGCGGCTATTGCAACAAGGAAGTCGACGCGCTGACCGACAAGATCCTGGTCGAGAGCGACACGGCCAAGCGCGACCAGTTGATCAAGCAGGCCTACGACATCGTTATCAAGGATTACGGCTACATTCCGCTGCATCAGCAACCGCTGGTGTGGGGCGTGTCGAAAAAGGTCAAATTGGTCCAGCGTGCGGACAACCAGGTCCTACTCTACTGGGCGACCAAACAGGGTGAATAGTGGTTTTGGCGAATTGGGTCCCGGAAGCGCCTGCTTCCGGGACCTCTCGTTTTCCGGCCGCGCAACGCCGCGCGCCGGATGTCAAAAGCAGTGAAAGGTAGAGATGCTCGCTTTCACTCTTCGTCGCATCCTGCAGGCCATCGGCGTCATGCTCGCCGTCGGCGTCATCGCGTTCGCGATGTTCCGCTTCGCCGGCGATCCGGTGAACCAGATGGTCTCGATCGACACCTCCGCCGCGCAGCGGGCCGAAATCCGGCACTCGCTCGGCCTCGACGATCCCGTGCTGGTGCAATTTGGCCGCTACTTCATCAATGCGCTGCAGTTCAAATTCGGCGTGTCCTACCAGTTCCGCCTGCCGGTCTCCTCGCTGCTCGCGGAGCGCATGCCGGCGACGCTGGAGCTCGCGATCTGCGCGACGCTGCTGGCGATGGTGGCCGGCATTCTGATGGGTGTCTATTCGGCGCTGCGCCGTGACACCATCCTGGCCAAATTATTCCAGGCGGTCTCGCTGATCGGCATTTCTCTGCCGACCTTCCTGATCGGCATCCTGCTGATCTATCTGTTCGCGGTGACCTTGGGCTGGCTGCCCTCGTTCGGCCGCGGCGAGGTGGTGAAGCTCGGCTGGTGGAGCACGGGACTTCTCACCGTGTCCGGCTGGAAAGCGATCATCATGCCGGCGATCACGCTCGGACTGTTTCAGATGACCCTGATCATGCGGCTGGTGCGTGCGGAGATGCTGGAGGTGCTGCGCACCGACTACATCCGCTTCGCCCGCGCCCGCGGACTGACCACGCGCGCCATCCATTTCGGCCACGCGCTAAAGAACACGCTGGTTCCGGTGATCACGGTCGCCGGCCTGCAGTTTGGCTCGGTTATTGCATTCTCGATCATCACCGAAACCGTATTCCAGTGGCCGGGCATGGGGCTCCTGTTCGTGCAGGCCGTGCAAAACGTCGATATCCCGATCATGGCCGCGTATCTTCTGATGGTCTCGCTGATCTTCGTCACCATCAACCTGGTGGTCGACATCCTCTATACCGTCGTCGATCCGAGGCTGCGCACGACCGTCAGCCGCTCGACCTGAGGCGAGAGACCGATCCATGTCCGACGCCGTCGTTCCCCATCGCAGTGAAGACAACGCGCAAGGCCCGCGCGCCGGCTGGTTCACGCGCGCGCTCGACAGCGACGTCCTCTACTCGTTCCGCCGCTCGAAGCTGACCATGGCGGCGGCCGCGATCACCGCGCTGCTGTTCCTGCTCGCGATCTTCGCATCCTGGTTTGCGGTCCAGAACCCGTTCGATCCGGCGCAGCTCCAGCTCATCAATTCTCGGATTCCACCGCTATGGATGGCCGACGGCCAGAGTCCGTTCCTGCTCGGCACCGACGAGCAGGGCCGCGACGTCTTCTCCGCGATCCTCTACGGCATGCGCATCTCGCTCGCGGTCGGCGTGTCGGGCGTGATCTTCGCCGGCGCACTCGGCATCGCGCTTGGACTGGTCGCGGGCTATTTCGGCGGCGTGGCCGACAGCGTCATCATGCGGATTGCCGACGTGCAGCTCACCTTTCCGGCGATCCTGATCGCACTGCTGGTCAACGGCGTCGCCAAGTCGCTGCTCGGCAACCGGCTCGACGAGACGGCCACGCTCGGCGTGCTCGTGATCGCGATCGGCCTCAGTTTCTGGGTGCAATATGCCCGCACCGTGCGCGGCTCCGTGATGGTCGAGAAGAACAAGGATTATGTGGCGGCCGCGCAGCTCATCGGCCTGCCGGCACCGAAGATCATGCTGCGGCACGTGCTGCCGAACACGATGGGCCCGATCCTCGTGATCGCCACCATCAACCTCGCGCTCGCAATCATCACCGAGGCGACGCTGTCGTTCCTCGGCTCCGGCATGCCCGACACCATGCCCTCGCTCGGCACATTGATCAGAATCGGCAACAACTATCTGTTCGCGGGCGAGTGGTGGATCGTCGCCTTCCCGGGCGTTGCGCTTGCCGGCCTGATCCTCTCCATCAACCTGCTCGGCGACTGGCTGCGCGACGCACTGAATCCGAAGCTCCGATGAACAAGCCCGTTCTCTCCGTGCGCAACCTCGAGGTGGAGTTCGTCACCCGCCGCACCACACTGCGCGCCATCAACGGCGTCTCGTTCGACATCGCCAAGGGCGAGGTGCTCGGCGTCGTCGGCGAATCCGGCGCCGGCAAATCGGTGACGGGGCTCGCCGTGATCGGGTTGATCGACCCGCCCGGCCGCATCTCCGGCGGCCAGATCGAGCTGTCGGGCACGCGGATCGATCACCTTCCGCCGGAAGAGCTCCGCCGTATCAGGGGCAAGCGGATCGGCATGATCTTCCAGGATCCGCTGACCAGCCTCAATCCGCTCTACCGGATCGGCGATCAGATCGTCGAGACCATCCGCACGCACACCGACCTCAGCGAGAGCGCCGCGCGCCGGCGCGCCATCGACCTGCTCGCCGAGGTCGGCATTCCCGCTCCGGAAAAGCGCATCGACGGCTACCCTCACGAATTCTCCGGCGGTATGCGCCAGCGTGTGGTCATTGCACTCGCGATCTGCGCAGAGCCCGAGTTGATCATCGCCGACGAGCCGACCACCGCGCTCGACGTCTCGGTGCAGGCCCAGATCATCGCGCTGATCAAGCGGCTCGGCCGCGACCACGGCACCGCGGTGATGCTGGTGACCCACGACATGGGCGTGATCGCGGAGACCTGCGACCGTGTCGCGGTAATGTATTCCGGCCGGATTGCGGAAATCGGTCCGGTGCAGGACGTGGTGCGCAATCCGCTGCATCCCTACGCCAAGGGCCTGATGGGCGCGATCCCGACGCTTGCGGGCGAGGACAAGCGGCTGGTGCAGATTCCCGGTTCGATGCCGCGGCTGTCGGCGATCCCGCCGGGCTGTCCGTTCAATCCACGCTGCGCGTTCGCCTTCGACCGTTGCCGGATCGAACGGCCCGAGCCTGTCAGGCAAGGCGCGCAATCCGTCGCCTGCCATCTGTTCGAGCCGGCGAAGGACACGGCGGCATGAGCGCGACATTGATCGAGGTCAGGAATCTGCGCCGCGTCTTCGACGTCTCGAAGCCGTGGCTCAACCGCGTGCTGGAAGGCGGCCATCTCGAATTCCTCAAAGCGGTCGACGGCGTCAGCTTCGATATCAAGCGCGGCGAGACGCTGGCACTGGTCGGCGAATCCGGCTCCGGCAAAACCACGGTCGCGCGCATGGTCGTCGGCCTGCTGCCGCCGACCTCGGGCGAAGTCGTCATCGACGGCGTCTCGATGACCGATCCGCGGCAGGCCCAGGCACGCCGCCGCCTGCGCCGGCGCATCCAGATGATCTTCCAGGATCCCTATGCGAGCCTCAATCCGCGGTTCAGGGTCGATGCCATCGTCGCCGAGCCGATCCGAGCCTTCGAGCTGATCCAGGGCGAGCGCGACATCAAGGCGCGCGTCGGCGAGCTGCTGTCGCTCGTCGGGCTGCACCCCGACGACGGCCTGAAATTCCCGCATGAATTTTCCGGCGGCCAGCGTCAGCGCATTGCGATCGCCCGCGCGCTGGCCTCGGAGGCCGAATTCATCGTCTGCGACGAGCCGACCTCGGCGCTCGATGTCTCCGTGCAGGCGCAGATCCTCAATCTGATGCGCGACCTGCAGGACAAATTCGGCCTGACCTATCTCTTCATCAGTCACAACCTCGCGGTCGTCCGGCACATGGCGAGCCGGATCGGCGTGATGTATCTCGGCCGGATCGTCGAGATCAGCGAGGGCCGCACGCTGTTCGACAATCCGCGGATGCCCTACACCAAGATGCTGCTCGGCGCGGTGCCTGATCTGGCGATGTCCGGCCGCCAGCGCATCCCCGTGAAGGGTGAGATCCCCAACCCGATCGATCCGCCGCCGGGCTGCGCCTTCAACCCGCGCTGCCCCCTCGCCTTCGATCTCTGCCGGCAGAAGACGCCGGAACTGATCGACGGGGTCGCCTGCCACGCCGTCAACAATTCGGCCGCCGCTGTTCCGGCATAGTCACGCGGATGGGAGCCGCCATGTCAACCAATCGGTTGGCATCCCAGCCCGCCTGTGATCAAGTGCGCGCCACACGACGCACCCGAAAGTGAAGCCCCATGAGCAATATCAACCCCGATCCGTTCACGACGAGGCCCGAGATCGAAGGCACCTTCGGCGTCGTCACCTCGACGCACTGGATCGCCACCGCGGTCGGCATGGCCACGCTGGAGAAGGGCGGCAATGCCTTCGATGCCGGGGTCGCAACGGCGTTCACGCTGCAGGTGGTCGAGCCGCATCTGAACGGTCCTGGCGGCGATGTGCCAATCATCGTGCACGATATCAGGCGCGGCAAGACCGAGGTGATCTGCGGCCAGGGTCCGGCGCCGGCCAAGGCGACGATCGCGCATTATCGCAGCGAGGGCCTGGAGATGGTGCCCGGCACCGGCCTGCTCGCAGCCTGCGTACCCGGCACGTTCGAATCCTGGATGCTGCTGCTGCGCGACTACGGCACGTTGAAGCTGCGCGACGTGCTCGAGCCCGCAATCTCATACGCCCGCGACGGCTATCCGCTGGTCGAGCGCGCATCGGCCACCATCAAGACCGTCGAACAGTTGTTCCGGAAGCACTGGACCACGTCCGCCGACGTGTACTTGCCCGATGGCGCGGTGCCGAAGCCCGGCACCCTCTTCACCAACAAGCGGCTCGCGGAAACCTATGCGCGCATCCTCAAGGAAGCCGAAAGCGTCGGCGGCGACCGCATCGCCCAGATCGAGCGCGCCCGCCAGGCCTGGTCCAAGGGCTTCGTCGCCGAGGCGATCGACAAATTCTGCCGCACCCAGGACGTCATGGACGTCTCCGGCTCGCCGCATCGCGGCGTGCTGACTGCCGACGATATGGCGCGCTGGCAGCCGACCATCGAAGCCCCGCTGACCTATGACTACGGCCGTTACACGGTGCAGAAGGCCGGCGTCTGGAGCCAGGGCCCGGTGATGCTGCAGCAACTCGCGCTGCTGAAGGGCTTTGACCTCGACGGGCTCGATCCCGCCGGCCCCGACTTCATCCATCTGCAGATCGAATGCGCCAAGCTCGCTTATGCCGATCGCGAGACCTTCTATGGCGATCCAAAGTTCACGGACATCCCGATCGAGACGCTGTTGTCGGATTCCTACAATGACGAGCGGCGCAAGCTCATCTCGAAGGATCACGCGTCGCTCGAGTTCCGTCCCGGCTCGGTCGAGGGTTTCGGCGGCGTCGTCAAGCTGCGCCATGCCGAAGGCCATCGCGAGGCGGTCGGCGCCATGGGCGCCGGCGAGCCGACGGTCGGCCGGTTCGGCGAAGTGCGCGGCGACACCGTGCATTTCGACATCATCGACAAGGCCGGCAACATGATTTCGGCGACGCCGTCCGGCGGCTGGCTGCAGTCCTCGCCGGTGATTCCCGAACTCGGCTTCTGCCTCGGCAGCCGCGCCCAGATGTTCTGGCTGGAGGAAAACCATCCCGCCGCGCTCGCGCCGGGCAAGCGGCCGCGCACCACACTGTCGCCCAGCATGGCTCTGCGCGATGGCGAGCCGTATCTCGCCTGGGGCTCACCGGGCGGCGATCAGCAGGATCAGTGGATCACGCAGTTCTTCCTGCGCCATGTCCACGCCAGGCTCAATCTGCAGGAGGCGATCGACGCGCCGGCTTGGCACTCCGAGCACTTTCCGATCTCGTTCTGGCCGCGCACCGCGCGTCCCGGCGTGCTGGTGCTGGAGAACAGGGTTCCGAAGTCGACCATCGACGAATTGAAGCGCCGCGGCCATGTGGTGGAGATTGGTCCCGACTGGTCGGAAGGCCGGCTGACGGCGGCCTCGAAAGTCGGGGCTCGTCGCCGCGCCGCGGCCAACCCGCGCGGCATGCAGGGCTACGCCGCCGGCCGCTAAACGAGACGACCGCCACAGCATGACGATGTCGCGTCGGATTGCAGAGTCAGCTCCCAACTTCACCTCGCCCCGCTTGCGGGGAGAGGTCGGAATTCAAGCAGAGCTCGGATTCCGGGTGAGGGGGAATCTCCGCATATTCGACCTACACCGTTGTCGACGGAACGAGCCCCTCACCCCAACCCTCTCGCCGCGAGAGCGGGGAGAGGGAGATAGGGATATGAGATGACCTGGTCGATCATCGCCCGCGACAGCGCCACCGGGCAGTTCGGCATCGCCGTTGCGACGCGGTTCTTCGCATCCGGCGCGCGGGTGCCCTATGTCGCTGCCGGAATCGGCGCGATCGCGACCCAGGCGATGGTCAATCCCTACTACGGCATCGACGGCCTTACGCTGCTGCGCGAGGGGAAAAGTCCGCACGACGTCATCGCCGCGCTGGTCGCCGCCGACGCCGGCCGCAACAGCCGGCAGGTGCATATCATTGACGCCAAGGGCCGCATCGCAGCGCATTCCGGCAAGGAGTGCATCGACTGGTTCGGCAACATCGCGGGCGACGGCTTTTCGATCGCCGGCAACATGCTGACCGGGCCGGCGGTGCTGGACGAGACGGCGCGGACCTATGCCGCGCATGAGACGCTGCCGTTGCCGCAACGGCTGATCAAGGCCATGCTTGCCGGTGAAGCGGCGGGCGGCGACAAGCGCGGCAAGCAATCGGCAGCGCTGCTGATTCATGGCGCCGAGGAATGGTCCGATCTCGATTTGCGGGTCGACGATCATGCCGAGCCCCTGCGCGAGCTGGAGCGGCTGGAGGCCGTCAGCCGCGAGCGCTGGGTGCATTTCCGCCGCTTCATGCCGACGCGGGACAACCCGGCCGGCGTCACCGATCGCGCCGTGATCGAGGCCGGGATCGAAGCTGCGACAGCGAGCCGGCAATGACGGCGCGTCCGCTGATCGAGATCGACGGCCTGCGCGTCATCTTCCAGGGCGACGACGGCCGCACCACGCATGCGGTCGACCGGGTCGATCTTTCCGTCGCCAACGGCGCAACGCTCGGCCTGGTCGGTGAATCCGGCTGCGGCAAGAGTGTGACATCGCTTGCGATCATGGGGCTGCTGCCGAAGCAATCCGCGACCGTGTCGGGAGCGATCCGCTTCGACGGCTCCGACCTGCTCGACGTCCCCGATGAGACGCTGCGCCACCTGCGCGGCAATCGCCTGGCGATGATCTTCCAGGAGCCGATGACCTCACTCAATCCGAGCTTCACGATCGGCGACCAGATCATCGAGACCATCCTGCGCCACCGCGGCGGCTCGCGGCGGAAGGCGCGCGAGCGCGCCATCGAGCTGCTGCGGCGGGTCCATATCCCCTCACCCGAGAAACGCATCGACGAGTTTCCGCACAAGCTGTCCGGCGGTATGCGCCAGCGCGTGATGATCGCGATGGCGCTGGCCTGCGACCCGCAGCTCCTGATCGCCGACGAGCCGACCACCGCGCTCGACGTCACCTTGCAGGCCCAAATTCTCGACTTGATGCGCGAGCTGAAGGCCGCAAGCGGTGCTGCGATCATCCTGATCACCCACGACCTCGGCGTGGTCGCCGAGGTCTGCGACGAGGTCGCGGTGATGTATGCCGGCGAGATCGTCGAGCGCGCACCGGTGGACGAACTGTTCGCCAATCCGCAGCATCCTTACACGGTCGGCCTGCTCGGCTCGATCCCGCGGCTCGATCGCCGTACCACCCATCTCGCCACCATCGAGGGCATGGTGCCGAACATGGCGAATCCGCCCGCGGGCTGCCGCTTCGCCGCGCGGTGCCCGTTCGCCGAGGACGCCTGCACGAAATCCCCGCCGCCGCTCGCGATGCTGAACGCAACACACGCCTCGCGCTGCATCAGGGCGCCGCTGGAACGGCTGGTGTCATGAGCGCGCTGCTCGAGGTCGAGGGGCTAAAGAAGCATTTCGTCGCCGAACGCTCGGTGTTCGGCCGGCCGACCGCACATGTGAAGGCTGTCGACGGCGTCAGCTTCACGGTCGAGGCCGGCAGGACGCTGGCGCTGGTCGGCGAATCCGGTTGCGGCAAATCCACCGTCAGCCGGCTGGTGCTGCGGCTGATCGAGTCGGACGCGGGCACCGTGCGCTTCGAGGGGCGCGATCTCGGCGCGCTCAACGCCGAGCAGTTGCGCACATTCCGCCGCGACGCGCAGCTCATCTTCCAGGACCCTTACGCCTCGCTCAATCCGCGGATGACGGTGGCCCAGATCCTGACCGAGCCGCTGGCGTTGCACAATCTGGTGCCGCCGGCGCGCCGCCGCGAGCGGGTGGACGAGCTGTTGCGCCTGGTCGGCCTCGAACCGCGCTTCGCCCGCCGCTATCCGCACGAATTCTCCGGCGGCCAGCGCCAGCGCATCGCGATCGCGCGGGCCCTTGCGGTCGAGCCAAAGCTGATCATCTGCGACGAGCCGGTGTCGGCGCTCGACGTCTCGATCCGCTCGCAGATCTTGAATCTTTTGCGCGATTTGCAGGATCGCCTGAAGCTCGCCTACATCTTCGTCTCGCACGATCTGGCGGTCGTGAAGCACATTGCCGACCGCGTCGCGGTGATGAATCTCGGCACCATCGTCGAGACGGCGGACGCGCAAGCACTGTTCGCCGCGCCGCGCCATCCCTATAGCCGGGCGCTGTTGTCGGCGATCCCGGTGCCGAAACCGCGCGCCAAGCGCAGCCGCATCGTGCTGGAGGGCGAGCTGCCGAGCGCGCTCCATCCACCGCAAGGCTGCCGCTTCCACACCCGCTGTCCTTACGTGATCGCACGCTGCCGCAGCGAGGTGCCACAATTGCTGGCGGATAGCACAGGCCATGCCACGGCCTGTCACCGCACAGCGGAGCTGCCGCCGCCGGAGAGCATCGTACCCTCCGACGGTGCGTTCTCGCCGGTGCTGGAGAAATTGGTCGCCGCCTTCGGCGCCACGACGGAAGGGACCGGACGCGCCGGGGTTGGTCAGGTCAGGACGGCGCCACAGGCATAACGATGGGAGCTGGATGATGAGGACGCTTCGTTTGGCGGCAACTGCCGCGACCCTGCTGCTGTCGCTGGTGGCCGGCGCCCAGGCGCAGACCACGCTGCGAATCGGGCTTGCCGAGGATCCCGACGTCCTCGATCCGACCATGGCGCGTACCTATGTCGGACGCATCGTGTTTGCCGCGCTGTGCGACAAGCTGTTCGATATCGACGAGAAGCTGAACATCGTGCCGCAGCTTGCGCTGTCGCACGAGACCTCCACCGACGGCAAGGAGGTCACGATCAAGCTGCGGCCCGGCGTCAAATTCCAGGACGGCGAGCCGCTCGACGCGGAGGCCGCCAAATTCTCGCTGGAGCGGCACCTGACGTTCCCCGGCTCGTTCCGCAAGCCCGAGCTCGCCAGCGTCGACCATATCGACGTCGTCGATCCTCTCACCATCAAGCTGGTGCTGAAAGCGCCGTTCTCGCCGCTGATCGCACAGCTCACCGACCGCGCCGGCATGATGGTGTCGCCCAAGGCCGCCAAGGCCGAAGGCGACAAGTTCGGCCTGCACCCGGTCTGCGCCGGCCCCTACAAGTTCGTCGAACGCGTGCAGCAGGACCGCATCGTGCTGGAGAAGTTCGCCGACTATTGGAACAAGGACAACGTCTTCATCGACCGCATCGTCTATCTGCCGATCGTTGATCCCACCGTACGGCTCGCCAACCTGAAATCCGGCGGGCTCGACCTGATCGAGCGCGTGCTCGCGACCGACCTGAAGGACGTGCGTGCGGACTCCCGCCTGAAAGTGTCGAGCGCGATCGAGCTCGGCTATCAGGGCATCACGCTCAACATCGGCAAGGACAAGGCCAAGGGCCCCTTGAGCCAGTCCGCCAAGGTGCGGCAGGCGCTCGACCTCTCGATCGATCGCGACGCCATCAACCAGGTGGTGTTCAATGGCGAGTTCAAGCCCGGAAACCAGTGGGTCAGCCCGGAGCATCCCTACTACCAGAAGGACTTTCCGATCCGCGCGCGCGACGTCGAGAAGGCGAAGGCGCTGCTCAAGGAGGCCGGCGTCACACCGCCCGTGACGGTCGACTTCATGGTGCCGAAGGGGCCGGAAACCGAAGGCAGCGCGCAGGTCATTCAGTCGATGGCGGCGGAAGCCGGCTTCGACATGAAGATCAGGGTGACCGAGTTTGCAACCTCGCTGAAGCAGGCGGAGGCCGGCGAATACCAGGCCTATATGCTGGCCTGGAGCGGCCGGATCGATCCGGACGGCAACTCCTATGTCTTCCTGCACTCCAACGCGCCGCAGAACTACAGCGCCTGGAGCAATCCCGAGGCCGACAAGGCGCTCGACGATGCCCGTCTCACCACCGACATGGCGCAGCGCAAGGCGACCTACGCCAAGCTGACCAAGCTCGAACTCGACGATGAGCCCCTTCTCTACATCTATCACCGTCGCATCATCATCGCGCACACCACAAAACTCGAAGGCTACAAGCAGATGCCCGACGGACTGGTGCGCGTGGTCGGGCTGAAACTGAAATGAGAACCGCTGCGACCGGCACTCTCTCCACTGCCTCCCCCCTTGTGGGGAAGGGCTGGGGTGGGGGGTGCCACGAAATCCCGTTGGGTTATTCCCCTCCCTATCCCTCACCCACAAGGCAGGGCTATCGCATATGCCGCCTTGGGCGGCACGTACTCGGCCTCGTGGTTCGAGACGCGCCGCAAGCGGCGCTCCTCACCATGAGGATCTATTATTGTGCCGCAAAACAAGACCTCATCCTGAGGAACCCGCCAAAGGCGGGCGTCTCGAAGGATGGCCGCAGGGCGCTTTTCTCCCAAATGCGATTGCCCTCCCCCACAAGGGTGGAGGGGACGGAAATAGCTGAGCGTGTCGTCACGTCCGACGTTTCTTCGTGCAGGAATGGACGATCGCCATGCTGAACTTTCTCGCCAGGCGGCTGCTCCAGATCGTCCCGACGCTGTTCTTCGTCTCGGTCCTGATCTTCTCGCTGCAACATTTGCTGCCGGGCGATCCGGCTCTGGTGATGGCAGGCGAGGAGCGCGATCCGGCCGTGATCGCGCAGATCCGCGCGCAGTATCACCTCGATCAGCCGATCCCGGTGCAATACGCGTACTGGGTCAAGGGCGTGCTGTCGGGCGATTTCGGCGAATCGCTGCGCAACAAGATGCCGGTGTTGAGCCTGATCGCGCAGAAGCTGCCGGTGACGCTGCAGCTCGCCGGGATGGCGATCGTGATCGCCTTCCTGATTGGGATTCCCGCCGGCATCATCTCGGCGGTGAAGAAGGGCAGTGCCTGGGATTATGGCGCCAATCTGTTCGCGCTGTGGGGCATCTCGACGCCGAATTTCTGGCTCGGCATCATGTTGATCTTCCTGTTCTCGATCGAACTGGGCTGGCTGCCGGCCTCCGGCTACGTGCCGCTGACCGAGGACTGGCGCGCGAGCATCGCCGCGACCATCATGCCGGCCTTCGTGCTCGGCAACGCAATCGCGGCGATCCTGATGCGCCACACCAGAAGCGCCATGCTGCAGGTGCTGGAGAGCGACTACGTCCGCACCGCGCGCGCCAAGGGACTTTCCGAGCGCTCGGTGATCCTCAAGCACGCGATGCGCAACGCGCTGACGCCGATCATCACGCTCGGCGCGCTCGAGCTCGGCACGCTGTTGTCTGGCGCCGTCCTCACCGAGGAGATCTTCTCGATCCCCGGATTCGGCAAGCTGATCGTCGATGCCGTGTTCAACCGCGATTATGCCGTGGTGCAGGGCGTGGTGCTGACCACGGCGACGATCTACATCACGCTCAATTTGATTGCCGACATCGCCTACATCCTCGTCAACCCGCGGCTGAGGAGCTGATCCGATGGCCGATGCCACGCTCGGGACATCAGCCGCACTCGCCGCCTCCGAGACGCTGGAGAGCCCGGCGCGGCGCGCCTGGCGGCGGCTCGTCAGGCGCAAGGGCGCGGTGCTCGGACTTGCGGTGATCGCCCTCTTCGTTCTGCTCGCGATCTTCGCGCCGCTGATCGTGCCCTACGATCCGATCGCCACGAGCTGGTCGCTGGTGCGCAAAGCACCCTCGGCGCAGCACTGGTTCGGCACCGACGAGCTCGGCCGCGATGTGCTGGCCCGCGTCGTGTTTGGCGCCCGCGCCTCGCTGCTTGCGGGCGTGATCTCGGTCGGCATTGCGCTGGTGATCGGCGTTCCGCTCGGGCTCCTCGCCGGCTACCGTGGTGGCTTCATCGACGCGCTGATCAGCCGCATCACCGATGCGATGCTGGCTTGCCCGTTCCTGATCCTGGCGATCGCACTTGCGGCCTTCTTGGGGCCGAGCCTCGGCAATGCGATGATCGCGATCGGCGTCTCGGCGACGCCGATCTTCATCCGCCTGACCCGCGGCCAGGTGATGAGCGTCAAGGTCGAGGATTACGTCGAGGCAGCGCGCGCGATGGGCAATCCGCGCTGGCGCATCGCGCTGGTCCACATCCTGCCGAACATCCTGCCGGCTCTGCTGGTGCAGGCGACGCTGTCGATCGCGGCCGCGATCATCGCCGAGGCCGCGCTGTCCTTCCTCGGCCTCGGCCAGCAGCCGCCGGCACCGTCCTGGGGCAGCATGCTCAACGCCGCGCAGCGGTTCCTCACCAGCGCGCCGTGGATGGCGATCTGGCCCGGGCTTGCGATCTTCCTCGTGGTGCTGTCGTTCAACCTGGTCGGCGACGGCCTGCGCGACGCGCTGGATCCGAAGGCGCGGTAAGCTGACCGTCATGCTGAGGAGGCCGCGAAGCGGCCGTCTCGAAGCACGACGGCCCGGCTGTGGCCGAGCATCCTTCGAGACGCGCTACGCGCTCCTCAGGATGACGGATCTGGCAGGACTCTCGACCTAAATCACCACCTCGCGCAGCACTCTGCGGCAATCCATCTCGTATTCGAGATCGACCACCGGCGGGCGGCAGAAGTGCCAGGTCAGGCCCGAGCGCGTGGCACCGCGGCGAACCAGTTCGTCGACGATCACGGGATGCACGTCGTGCACGGTGTAGGCCTGCACGGCTGTCGTATCCGCCCAGGTGAAACCGAACTCGGCAAGCCGCCGCTCCATCTCGCCGGTGGTGAAGCGGACCTTCTCCCGCCACGCCTCCGGGCTGAGGTCGCGATAGCGCACGGTGCGCTCCGGATAGCTGCCGGGACCGTCACGCGCCTCGGCTCCGCCCGCGATCACGAAGGACTGGGACGCGCTTGCGCCCGGCCGGGTGAAGGAGAACGCATAGAACGACGGCTCCGCCGGAGGATCGATCTCGGGGCAGACGTTGCTGCGCGCCACCGGGTTGGTGCTGCCGCCGTCGTACAAGCCCCAGTCCGCGAGTGTCTTGACGTAATGCTGGTTGAAGGCGCGGAAGCCGTCTTCGGTGAAGGCCGCCGGCGAGCGCAATTCACACGCGCAGAACGACGTCAGCGGCCGGCCGGCCGCCTGGATGTAGGCCGCGATCCGCGCAAACCCCTCCGCAAGCGGCACCAGGCGGTCGAAGCGCACCCGCTCGATCTCATAGCCGGGACTTGCCTGCGCACCGCTCGAATATTGGAAGACGGCGGGGATGAACCGGTAATTCCCGGCCGCGAAGTCGCTCACCATGTCTGTTTCCTCCAGATCTTGTCCGGCGAGCTTACAGCATTCGCGCGAGCCGGCTACCGGCGCGAGATGCCGCGGGACAAAGAAAAGGCGGCAGTGGCTTTCGCCAGTGCCGCCTTTCCTGCGAGCATGAGCTTGGAGGGCTCAGGTCGGTTTCAGTGCGCCGCGGCCCTCGAGATCGAAATCGGCGATCTGCTTGGCGCGTTCGGAGTTCGCCTTGGACTGGTGGTCGGTCGCGATCGTCATGTAGACGGCCGGCAGCACGAACAGCGTGAACAGCGTGCCGATCGTCATGCCGGCGACCACCACGAGCCCGATCGAGAAGCGGCTGGCGGCGCCGGCGCCCGAGGCGGTGAGCAGCGGCAGCAGGCCGGTGACCATGGCCGCCGTCGTCATCAGGATCGGACGCAGGCGGATGCGGGCCGCCATCTCGATCGCCGAGCGGCGATCCAGTCCCTCGTTGAGCTGCAGCTCGTTGGCGAACTCCACCATCAGGATGCCGTGCTTGGTGATCAGCCCGACCAGCGTCAGCAGGCCCACCTGGGTATAGATGTTCATGGTCGCGACACCGAAGAACAGCGGGATCAGGGCGCCGACGATCGCCATCGGCACGCTGATCATGATCACGAACGGGTCGCGCAGGCTCTCGAACTGCGCCGCCAACACCAGGAAGATGATGATGATCGCGAACGCAAATGTCACCAAGAGCTGATTGCCTTCGTGGACGTACTGCCGGGAGTCGGCCAGGAAGTCATAACTGAAGCCGGACGGCAGCTTCTTGGCTTCGCCCTGCAGGAACTCCACCGCCTGCCCCATCGAGACGCCGGGCATCGGCACGGCCTGGAAGGTCGCCGAGTTGAGCTGGTTGTAGTGGGTAAGCGCATTCGGATCGACGCCGGTCTCGACCGAGACGACGGTCGACAGCCGCACCAGAGTCCCGGTCGCAGTCGGGACGTAGTAATCGTCGAACGCCCCCGGCGCCAGGCGGCTGACGCGCGGCACCTGCGGAATCACCTGGTAGGAACGCCCTTCCAGGTTGAAGCGGTTGACGTAGTTGCCACCGAGCAACGTCGCCAATGCATTGCCGATCGACTGCATGGTGATGCCAAGGTCGCTCGCCTTGGTGCGGTCGACCTTTACGCGGACCACCGGCTGGTTGAAGTCGAGGTCGCTGTCGGTGACGATGAACAGGCCGCTCTTGCGCGCGGCTTCCTTCAGCTTGTTCATCTGCTCGAACACCTGCTGGAAGCCGGACGTCGAGCTGATCACCATCTGGACCGGCAGGCCGCCCGGACCGCCGGGCAACGGCGGCAGGCTGAACGCGAATGCGCTGACGCCCTCGATCTTCGACAGCTCGTTCTGCACCAGCGGCTGAAGCGTCTGCGCGGAGCGCTTGCGCTCATCCCACGGCTTCAGCAGCATGCCGGCGAAGCCGCCCTGCGGACCGGTGATGCCGTTCAGCACGAACCGCAGGTCGGTCTCGGGAAACTTCTTGAACTCCTTGTCGATCTTGTCGCCGTAGTAATCGATGTAGTCGATGTTGGCGTATTTCGGTGCCTTGGTCACCGCGAACACGATGCCCTGGTCTTCCTGCGGTGCCAGCTCCTTCTGCGTATGCATATAGAGGAAGCCGACCAGGCCGAGGATGGTCACCGCGAACAAGCCGGTGATCGGGCGATAGTCGAGCGAGCGGTCGAGCTGGCGGCCGTACCAGCGCGTCACCGCGCCGAACACGCGGTTGACGAGCCTGGCGAAGCGCCCTTCGTCGGCACTCTTGAGAAACACCGAGCACATCATCGGCGACAGCGTCAGGGCGATCACGCCCGACACGATGACCGAGCCGGCCAGCGTGAAGGCGAATTCGCGGAACAGCGCACCGGTGACGCCGCCGAGGAAGCCGATCGGCGCGTACACCGCCGCCAGCGTGATCGTCATGGAGATGACGGGGCCCACGATCTCGCGCGCGCCCTTCAGCGACGCCTGGACCGGTGGCAGGCCTTCCTCGAGATGGCGATGGATGTTCTCCACCACCACGATGGCGTCGTCGACCACGAGGCCGATTGCCAGCACCATCGCCAGCAGCGTCAGCAGGTTGAAGCTGAAGCCCGCCGCCAGCATCAGGATGCAGACGCCGACCAGCGACAGCGGAATCGTCACGACCGGGATGATCACCGAGCGGATCGACGCCAGGAACAGGAAGATGACGACGACGACGATCATAACCGCTTCGCCGAGCGTCTTCTGCACCTCGTCGATCGACGACTGGATGAACTTGGTGGAGTCATAGGCCACCTTCATCTTCATCGACGGCGGCAGGTTGCGCTCGAGCTCGGGGAACAGCGCGCGCACGCCCTTGACCAGGGTCAGCGGGTTGCCCTGCGGCGTCGCCTTGATGCCGATGAAGATCGCATGCTCGCCGTTGAAGGCGACGCTGGCATCCGTGCTCTGGGCCGCGAGCTCCACCGTCGCGATGTCCTCGATGCGCACGAAGCCGCCGTCCTTCGACTTCACGATCATCCGCTTGAACTGATCGATGCTCTGAAGGTCGGTATTGGCCGAGACGTTGGAGACGATGAAGAAGCCCTTGGTCTGGCCGGCGGCCGCCTGGAAGTTGTTGGCGGCGATCGCGGCAGCGACGTCGTTCGGCGACACGCCGCGGCCGGCCATCCGGATCGGATCAAGCCAGACGCGCATTGCGAAGGTCTGGCCGCCGAGAATGTCAGCGGATGCGACGCCGTCGACCGTCGACAGCACGGGCTGCACGACGCGCGTCAGATAGTCCGAGATCGCCGATCCCGTCAGCTCCTCGCTGGAGAAGCCGAGATACATCACCGCGATGGTATCACCGGTCGCCTTGGTCACGACCGGGTCGAACGCTTCCTTCGGGATCAGGTATTTGACCGAGTTGACCTTGGCGAGCACCTCGGTCAGCGCCTGGTTCGGATCGTGATTGAGCTTGATGTAGACCTGGATCGTCGAGGTGCCGAGCACCGAGTTCGACGTCATGTAGTCGACGCCCTCGGCCGAGGCGACCGCCTGCTCGATCGGCGTGGTGATGAAGCCGTTGATCAGCTCCGGCGAGGCGCCAGGATAGGAGGTGGTGATCGTCACCACGGTGTTCGACAGGTTCGGATATTGCCGGATCGGCAGCACCATTGCAGCGCGCAGGCCGATCAGCAGGATCAGCATGCTGACGACGATCGACAGCACCGGCCGCTTGATGAAAATGTCAGTGAAGGCCATTGCCAACCCTATTCGTGTTCTCTGCCGATTGCGGCGACATGTGGCGGAGGGCCCGATGGCCCTCCGTATTCAGGTGATCCGACCAAAACGCGATGAGCTCAGATTTGAATCGTCATCGCGCTTTAGCTTCTTGTTTGAGCATGATCTTTTCGGAAAACCGCTTCGCACTTTTCCGGATCATGCTTTAGTAGCGCGGCGGCTGGGCCGGAATCGGCGGCGGCGGATCTGTCGAAATCGCGACCGGCATCCCCGACTGCAGCTTGATCTGGCCGACGGCGACGACACGGTCGCCGGGCTTCAGGCCCTTGAGGATTTCGACACGGCCCTCGACGCGGTTGCCCGTCTTCACGAAGGTGCGATCCGCTGTCAACGTGGTCTTGCCGTCATCGCCCTTCTTCTCGTTGATCAGGAACACCGAGTCTCCGTACAGCGTGTAATCGACCGCCGTTTCGGGAACGGTGACGACCGCCGGCTTCTCGGGCAGCACGATCGTCGTGGTCGCGAACATGCCGGGCTTGAGGATGCGGTCCGGATTCTGGATCGTCGCCTGAACGCGGATGTTGCGGGTGTCGGTTGCGATCTGCGGCTCGATCGTTGTGATCTTGCCGTCGAAGGTCCGGCCCGGATAGGCGTCGACCGAAACCCGCACGATCTGGCCGACCTTGATCTGCGAGCTCTGCTTCTCTGTGACGGTCAGGTTCGCGTAGAGCACTGACAGATCGGTCAGCGACACGATCTGCGTCCCCGCCGTCAGGTACTGGCCGACTTCGACCTGGCGAACACCGAGGTCACCCTCGAACGGAGCACGCACCAGCTTCTGCGAGATGATCGCCTCGGTCCTGGCAATGCCCGCCTTGGCCTGGTCGAATGTCGCCTGCGCCTGATCGACGGTGGACTGCGGCCCGAATTGGCGTGCCGCAAGCTGCTTGGCGCGGTCGAGCTGAAGCTCCGCCACGGTCGCCTGCGCCTTGTAGTTGGCGAGGTCACCCTGTTCAGGTCCATCGAACAACTGCACGAGCGGCGTACCCGCCTTCACATGGCTGCCGGCCGTGAACAGGATGTCGGTAATGCGGCCCGACACATCGCTGGTGACGTTGACCTGATGCACCGCGACGAGATCGCCGACCGCGGTCAGAAGGTTCGGAATCACCTCGGACTTGGCCTCGACCGCCGAGACGTTCGATGGCGGCGGCTTGTTGTTGGCGAAGAACTGCGCGATCATGTGGCTGCGGAAGGCATTGAAGCCGACCAGGGCGCCGACCAGCACGGCCAGCAGCACGCCCACAATGATGAACCAGCGCACCATGCGGACAGGGCGCTTGGCGGTCTTTTCCTTGATCGGTTGCCCCGAGATATGGCTTTCGGTCTGAATATTCATGTCATGCACTTTCTGCAGTTACCGACTGTCCCGCACTCGGTGACGGCTGGCGGCCCAAATGTGTAGCAATTGCGGCTTCGGTAAGTCCGATACCGCGAAGGATGAACTGGCAAAGCTGCCGCTCGGCGGCGGCCGCGTCGCCATGGGAGAGACATGGTGTCGCAGGGAGCTGCGTCAGCGCTCCCATCAGCACGGTATGATGGGCGAACCAGAACAGGTTGAGCGGCTCGTCGCCGAGCCGCGTCGCCTCGCCCGCGGCAATCGCGCGCTCGATCGAAGCGGCAAAGGTCGGTCCGATCAGCTTGCCGACTTTGTCATAAAGCAGGCGCGCGAACTCGCCATCGTCGAGATGGCTCGTCACCATCAGCCGCAGGCGCTGCGCCTCTTCCTGGTCCGGCGCTTTGCGAAGCTGCATGAAGTGGCCGACCATGCCCTCGACCAGCTCGACCAGCGTCGCGGTCGACGGCTCCTGCCCCAGCAGATGCGCAAGGTCCGGGTCTGCCTCGCACTCCTCGGTCAGGATTTCGGCGTACAGCGCCGCCTTCGAGGGAAAGTGCTTGAATAATAGCCCTTCCGAAATGGCAGCGGCGGCCGCCACGCTCTTTGTCGTGGTGCCGGCAAAGCCGTTGCGGGCAAAACACCGCTTCGCGGCGCTCAGTATCAACTGACGCCGCAGATCACTTGTCATGCGTAAGGTAGACATTTGGGGTCGTGAGTAATCACTCACCTTACCAGATGTCAAGGTTCTATTGCACCGCGAAGGTCGTTTTATATCGGACTGTGTCCGAGAGAGCTCCGGATGCGGTTGACGATGTAGGTGCCGTCGCGGCTGGACAGCACGCGCTCCAGATTGGCACCGTCGATCTTCACGCTGGCAAACCGCGGCCCGGCCGTAACATCTTGTAAGGACGAGGCAAACGCCTCGACCTCGGCCAGGGTCGTGATGTTGCTCGTATCCTTGATTCCGCAGGCTTTGGCAACGCCGACCAGATCGGCGGTCGCCCCGGTATGGCTCGCCTGGCCGCCGGTCTCGCCATAGGCCTCGTTGTCGAGCACGACGATCGAGAGGTTCTTGGGCTGTTGGAGACCCACGGTGGCGAGGCTGCCCATGCCCATCAGCATCTCGCCGTCGCCGGTGATCACGACCACGGGCAGCGTCGGCTGCGCCAGCGCGAGCCCGAGCCCGATCATGACAGCGCCGCCCATGCCGCCCCACAGATAGAAGTTGCGGTCATGGTCGCCGGCGGCGGCGATGTCGTAGGTGGAGGCGCCGAGGCCGCCGACGGCGATGGCGCCCTTGCGATCCTTGAGCAGTTGCGAAACGACGGCGCGACGGTCGAGGAGATTGGCTTTGCTCATTTGGTGAAGACCTTTGCCCCGATCAGGCGCTGCGACAGCAGGACGGCGGTTGGCGTGCAGGCGTTATAAGCTTGGGCGGCGCCGGCCTCGACGACCTCCCGCACCTCCTCGGGGTGCGAGGCGCGCAGCACCTTGATGCCGGACAGTTCGAGCACGGCCTGGGTGCTCGACCCCATCGGCACCTGCCACGGATTGAACTCGCCCCATTCGCCGCGCATCGTCACCAGGGCGAAGAACGGCAAGCGGAAGATCTGCACCAGCGACAGCATGTTGATGCAGTTGCCGACCCCGCTCGACTGCATCAGCAGCACGCCGCGCTGGCCGCCGGCCCAGGCGCCCGCAAGCAGCGCGACGCCCTCCTCTTCCGTCGTCAGCGCGACGCCGCGCATCGCGGGCGAGCCGAGCACGCGCTCGATCAACTGCGAATGGCCGGCATCCGGCACATAGGGCACCTGGCGCACCTCGAAGCGCTGCAATATCGAAAAGATCTCCTCGGGCCAGGCGGCCGCGGTCTCGGCACGGGCATGCATCGGCGTTTCCGGTTTCAGAACTGTTTGGCCTGGGACTGTAGTGGGGCCCGCGCGCTTCATCAAAGCGCAAAACCGCATATGGCTCTGCGATTTACTCGCAGCGCACCAGGGCCGTTCGATTCTGGTGGCAGCAAACCGAAGCGTCCCGGACGCACATCAAATTGTGTTGCGCGGCGGCGGCACGCGCCCTACGATAGTTGCAATTGAAACTAATCAGATTGGGCATTCGGCATGGATGTACAGGCGCGAGAGCTGTCCGATCGTTTCGATCTCGAAAGACTGACGCCGGACTTCTACGCGAACCCCTACCCGACCTATCGTGCGCTGCGGGAGAACGCGCCGGTGAAGCGGCTGCCGAACGGCTGCTACTTCCTAACCCGCTACGACGACCTCGTCACCGCCTACAAGAACACCAAGACGTTCTCGTCCGACAAGAAGAAGGAGTTTCTGCCGAAATACGGCGATTCCCTGCTCTACGAGCACCACACCACAAGCCTCGTCTTCAACGATCCGCCGGCGCACACCCGCGTGCGGCGGCTGATCATGGGCGCGCTGTCGCCACGAGCGATCGCCGGCATGGAACCGGACTTGATTGCGCTGGTCGAGAGCCTGCTCGACCGCATCGCCGCGAAGCAGCGCTTTGAGCTGATCGGTGATTTCGCCTCCGCTATCCCAGTCGAGGTGATCGGCAATCTGCTCGACGTGCCGCACGACGAGCGCGAACCGTTGCGCGACTGGTCGCTGGCGATCTTGGGCGCGCTGGAGCCCGTGATCGGCAAGGAAGCGTTCGACCGCGGCAACGCCGCGGTGAAGGATTTCCTCGCCTATCTCGAAACCCTCGTCGAACGTCGCCGCTTAAGGCCGGGCAATCCCGACCGCGACGTGCTGACCCGGCTGATCCAGGGCGAAGATAATGGCGAGCGACTGACCGCAAAGGAGCTGCTGCACAACTGCATCTTCCTGCTCAACGCCGGCCACGAGACGACGACCAACCTGATCGGCAACGGGCTCGTCGCGCTCCACGAACATCCCGACCAGAAGACGCGTCTGATCGCACAGCCCGACCTGATCAAAACCGCGGTCGAGGAGATGCTGCGCTACGAGAGCTCGAACCAGCTCGGCAACCGCATGATCGTCGAAGAGACCGAGATCGGCGGCATCCAGATGCCGGCCGGCACGCTTGTCACGCTGTGCATCGGCGCCGCCAACCGTGACCCCGCGCAATTCCCCGACCCTGAACGTTTCGACATCGCGCGGACGCCAAACCGTCATCTCGCCTTCGGCACCGGCGCGCATCAATGCGCCGGGATGGCGCTGGCGCGGCTCGAAGGCGCGATCGCGATATCGCGCTTCCTTAAGCGCTTTCCGAACTACGCGCTCGACGGCGCGCCGGTGCGCGGCGGCCGGGTCCGCTTCCGCGGCTTTCTCAGCGTGCCCTGCAGCATCAACGGCTAGGCATTTTCGCCAAAGGCACTTCCTCGTGGGCGGACGGATGCCCACATCATGCCAAAGAGCGCTCGGGCGTTCTGTCCGGCGCGCCGCAGCGGGAGTGACGCAGGATGAGCGCATCGGTCACCGATTTCCTCGCAACCGAAGCACGCTTTGGCACCTACAATTACGAGCCGATCGGGGTCGTGCTGTCCCGCGGCGAAGGCGTCTGGGTCTGGGACACCGATGGCAACCGCTATCTCGACTGCCTCTCCGCCTATTCGGCGGTAAGCCAGGGCCACTGCCATCCGAAGATCCTTGCCGCGATGGTCGAGCAGGCACGCCGGCTGACGCTGACTTCGCGCGCCTTCCACAACGACCAGCTCGCGCCCTTCTACCGCGAGCTCGCGGAGCTGACCGGCTCGCACAAGGTGCTGCCGATGAACAGCGGCGCCGAGGCGGTCGAGAGCGCAATCAAGTCGGTGCGCAAATGGGCCTATGAGGTGAAGGGCGTGCCGGACGGACAGGCCGAGATCATCGTCTGCGCCAATAACTTCCACGGACGCACGCTCGGCATCGTCGGCTTCTCGACCGATCCGGCGACCCGCGACCATTTCGGCCCGTTCGCACTGGGCTTCAAGATCATCCCGTTCGGCGATGCCACGGCGCTCGAGCAGGCGATCACGCCGAACACCGCAGCCTTCCTGGTCGAGCCGATCCAGGGCGAGGCCGGCGTCATCATTCCCTCGCCGGGCTACTTCACGCGCGTGCGCGAACTGTGCACTGCGCACAACGTGATGCTGGTGCTCGACGAGATCCAGACCGGGCTCGGCCGCACCGGCAAGCTGCTCGCCGAGCAGCACGAAGGCATCGAGGCCGACGTGACCTTGCTGGGCAAGGCGCTGTCGGGCGGCTTCTATCCGGTGTCCGCCGTGCTTTCCAATAACGCCGTGCTCGGTACGTTGCGGCCCGGCCAACACGGCTCCACGTTCGGCGGCAACCCCTTGGCCTGCGCGGTGGCGCGCGCCGCGCTGCGCGTGCTGGTCGAGGAAGGAATGATCGAGAACGCGGCGCAACAGGGCGCGCGCTTTCTCGCAGGACTGCAGGACATTCGCGCCAACGTGATCCGCGAGGTACGCGGGCGCGGGCTGATGCTGGCGGTCGAGCTTCATCCGGAGGCCGGCGGCGCCCGCCGCTACTGCCTGGCGCTGCAGGCGCGCGGCATTCTCGCCAAGGACACCCACGAGCACACCATTCGCATCGCCCCGCCGCTGGTGATCACGGGCGATCAGGTCGATTGGGCAGTGGAGCGGATCGCGGCTGCCCTGACGCAGGATGTCTCCTGACGGTTCCGCGACGCCGGCTACGATGACAACGAACGATTTCGACGTCTGTGCGTTGAAGCGTTACGGGCGACTGGTGAACGGAGAGCTGCGCCCATGCTTTCCCGTCGCGTTAGCTTTGTTGCATTTTTGATTGGTGTTTCGATGCTTGCGGCAAGCGGCGGCGCGTCCGCCCAGCCGCAAAGAGTTGGCCCGCCGGGACTGGCGGCAAGGCCCGCCGCACCGCCCGCGATGGCACGGCCCGCTGCACCGCCCGCCATGGCGCGCCCGGCCGCGCCGATGGTGCATGCCGCCCCTCCCGCAATGGCGAGGCCGCCTGCAATGGCTCGGCCGGCGGCACCCGCGTTCCAGGCGCCGCAGCGACCGGCAATGATGCCGCGCCAGGCGCCGCATTTCGCCGCACCGTCCCCACGCCAGGCTCCCCATATCGCCGCACCACGCGTCGCAACGCCGCGGCCCGAAATCCGTCGCGAGGCAATCCCGCAGCGCCAGGCTCCGCACATCGCCGCGCCATCGCGCCCGAGCCCGCCATCGCGCTTAAGCGAGCGGCCGTCGCCGACGGAGCGGGTTCAACAGCAGGCGCAGCAGCGCCAGCAATTGATCCAGCAGCGTCAGCAGATGGCGCAGCAGCGGCAGCGCGAGACGCTCTCGCGCCAGACCGCGGAGCGGCAGACCCGGATCGATCGGCTGCAGCAACGCGTGCAGCAGTTGCAAGCGCAAAGGGTTGAAGGCGCGCGCGCGCAACGCGCCCATGACCGGACGCTGCAGGCGCAGAACCGCCTGCTGCAGCGCGAGCAGCAGGCCCAGCAAGCCGATCTTGCTCGCCAGCAGCGATTGGGGCTGGCAGCGACGACGGTCGGAGCGGCCACCGCGGCCACCGCCGCAACGCAGGCGGCCCAGCGCGAGCGATTTGCCGCACGGTTCCGCGAGCAGGCAGGAGCGCAAGCCCAGGCCGCGCTTGTCGCGCGCCAGGGCGGCTGGTCGCCCCGGCATGCCTGGCGGCGCGGCCACCGCGCGGTGTTCATCGCGTGGGTTGGGCCGGTGTTCTGGCCTTATGCCTATTCGGACATTTTTGACTACACGTTCTGGTCTTATGGCTACGAGCCCGGCTATTGGGCCTACGCCTATGACGGCTTGGTCGACACGGTGTTCTGGGACACCAACAGTCCCTACTCCGCCTATGCCAGCATCAACCCTGGCGATTATCCGGCAACGGCAGGCCGCACGCGGTCCCGTCAACGCGCGGAGACGGGCGCGTCGCAGGCGATTAAGCAGCTATGCGCGGAGCCGGACAAGGGCGTCACAGCCTGGCCGCTGGACGATATCACACGGGCGGTCCGGCCGAACCAGGAGCAGCAGGCCCTGCTCGACGACTTGAAGACGGCCGCAGCGAAGGCCGCCGATGTCTTCAAGGATTCCTGCACGGACAGCTATGCCTTGACGCCAACCGGCCGCTTGCGGTCGATGCTGAGCCGCATTAGCGCGACGCTCGAAGCAATCAAGATCGTGCGGCCCGCACTGGAGAATTTCTACAATTCGCTCAGCGACGAGCAGCAAGCCCGCTTCAACGCGCTCGGCCCCCATGTCGGCGAGCGTTCGCAGCAACAACAGGAAGCGACTGCACAATCCGGAAACTGCGGCGATTCGAAATCCGACCTGGCTCAACTGCCGATCAACAGGATCGAATCTTCGCTTCATCCGGCGGGCAAGCAGAAGGACGCGCTCGACCGCTTGAGCGATGCAACCAGCAAAGCCATCGCGGACCTGCAGGCGGCCTGCCCGAACGATGTGCCGCTGACCCCGGTCGGCCGGCTGGAAGCGATGCAGAACCGGCTCGAGGCGATGCAGAAGGCCGCCAAGCTGATCGAGCCTGCGCTGGACGAGTTCTACGCCTCGCTGAGCAGCGAGCAGAAAGCGCGCTTCAACACGCTGCAGCAGGTCGCGAATCCCTGAGGCATCGGCCTGCTATCCGGACAGCCGGACGCGCCCGCGCGATGCCGATCCCCCGTCTTGCCTTTGCCACCGCCGCGCAGCAATGTTTGACATCGGCATCCTGATGCCATGTCGAATGACGGGACGGGAATGAAGCGTGGTCGGATGAACATCGGTGAGCTGCGCGAGCGCTGGGGCGATTCGTTGCTGACGGTGCTCACTGTCCTGATCGTCATCATGATGTTCGTGGTGGCGCCGTTGCAGGCGCTCGGACTGTTCGAATTCCAGGTCTTCGAGCTGCTGCTGGCGCTGTTCCTGGTTGCAGGCGTATTCCTGATGTCGGGCAGCGCATTCGCAATGGTCGCGATGCTCACCGCGCTCGCGATGATCGTGGCCGGCGCGATCCTGCGCCTGCACGCACCTTCGATCCTCGACCTCAATCTGTTCGCAGGGGCCTGGCTGCTCGTCGGCGTCACCATGGCGGTGACGGTGGCGCGCGCGACCTTTGCGCCCGGACGCGTGACCTATCACCGCGTGATCGGCGCGATCCTGCTCTACTTCACGGTCGCGGTGATCTTCGCCGCACTCTATACGTTTATCGGCACGCTGGTACCGACCGCATTCTCCGGCATGAAGATCGCGGACAGTCCGACACTGGCAAGCCAACTGATCTATTTCTCATTCGCCACGCTCACGACCACAGGCTATGGCGACGTCGCGCCGCTGCACCCCATCGCGCGCAGCCTATGCAATGTGGAGGCCATCTTCGGCCAGCTCTATCCTGCAACGCTGCTGGCGCGCCTGGTCACGCTGGAGCTCGCGCACCGGGATCGGGATTCTTGACGCACGGCTCCATCGACGTCATTGCGAGCGAAGCGACGCAATCCATCGTGCCACAAAATGGAGAGATGGATTGCTTCGTCGCTTCAGCGCAAAATTGCCTTGCAATTTTGTCGCGAGCTCCTCGCAATGACGGCGCCTATACCGCCGTCCGGTGCCGTTCGATGCAGGTCTGCAACACCTCATCGATCGGCTTGCCCCACCAGTTGTCGGAGAAGATCTCGATCTCCGAATAGCCTGCAAAGCCCTGCGCCTCGACCGCGGCACGGACCGATTTGATGTCGATCACGCCGTCGCCCATCATGCCGCGGTCGTTGAGAATGTCCCTGGTCGGCACCAGCCAGTCGCAGACGTGAAATGCCAGCAGCCGGTCCTTGCCGGCGCGCACGATCTGGGCGTTCAGCTCCGGGTCCCACCAGATGTGATAGACGTCGAGCGCGACGCCGATCGCGCCGGTGCGGCCGGGATCGAGCGCATCGCAGAGGTCAAGCGCCTGCTTCGTGGTGTTCACGCAGGCGCGGTCCGCGGCATAGGCCGGATGCAGCGGCTCGATCGCGAGCGGCAGCTTCGCCTGCCTGGCATAGTCCAGCATCTCGGCGATGCCGTCATGCACCTGCGCCCGCGCCGCGGTGATGTCCTTCGACGCCGTGCTGCCCGGCCGTGAATATTGCGGCAGGCCGCCGACCACGAGCACGATGCAGGAGGCGCCGAGGGCCTTGGCCTCGTCGACTGCGCGGCGGTTGTCGTCGCGCACCGCGCTCCGGTGGGCTTTGTCGGCCGTGAACATGCCGCCGCGGCAATAGCCCGACAGATCGAGCCCGGCGTCCCTCACCGCGCGCACCGCGCGCGCGAGCCCGATGCTGGCGACCTGGTCGCGCCAGGGATCGATGGCGCGGATGCCGTGACGCGCGCAGGCCTCGATGATGGCGAGGAGATCGCCCTGCTTGCGGACGGTCGCCGTATTCAGCGATAGCCAGCGATGATCGTTGGAAAAGTCGCGCATCAGGCGTCGATGCCGCGCGTCGCGAGAACCGTCGTCATCCGGCGCGTCGCCACTTCCGGATTGGCTAGCAGCCCGGCCTTGTCGGCGAGGCGGAACAACTCGGCGAGATGCAAGGTCGAGCGTGCGCTCTCCTGACCACCGACCATCGTGAAGTGATCCTGATGCCCGTTGAGATAGGCCATGAACACGATGCCGGTCTTGTAGAACCGCGTCGGCGCCTTGAAGATGTGCCGCGACAGCGGCACCGTCGGCCCCAGCACGTCGTGGAAGCCGGCCTCGTCGCCCGCCGCGAGCCGCGACAGCGCATAGGACGCGACCGGCGCAATCGCATCGAAGATACCGAGCAGCGCGTGCGAGAAGCCCTTGTCGTCGCCGGCGATCAGTTCGGCATAGTTGAAGTCGTCACCGGTATACATCCTGACGCGCGGATCGAGCCGCCGCCGCATGTCGATCTCGCGCTGCTTGTCGAGCAGCGACACCTTGACGCCGTCGACCTTCGCCGCGTTGGCGTTGATGATCGCGACCGCCGTGTCCATCGCTTTGTCGAGATCGGCGGTGCCCCAGTAACCCGATAGCGCCGGATCGAACATGTCGCCGAGCCAGTGGATGATCACGGGCTCGCGCACCTGCGCCAGCACCCGGTCGTAGACCCTGGCGTAATCCTCCGCGCTCTTGCCGAGCTTGGCCAGTGCGCGCGAGGCCATCAGGATGATGCGGCCGCCGGCCTTCTCAATGGCCGCAATCTGCTCCTCATAGGCGCGGATCACATCGTCGATCGTCTTCGCATCCTCGACCGCGAGATGATCGGTGCCCGCGCCGGAGAACACCAGCGCGTTGCCCTTCGCCTTCGCGGCCTTCACCGAACGCTGGATCAGCTCCAGCGAGGTCGCCCAGTCGAGCCCCATGCCGCGCTGCGCGGTATCCATCGCCTCTGCCACGCCGAGCCCGAGATCCCAGACGTGCTCGCGGAACGCGATGGTGCGGTCCCAGTCGATCGCCGCGGTCAGCCATGGATCGACGTCGGCGCGCGGGTCGGCCACCACATGCGCAGCCGAGAACGCCACGCGGTTGAGCGTGCCCTCGAGCCTTGCCGGAAAGTTCCGGGATGTTGCGAGGCGATAGGTCTCGAGGCCGCCATCGGCGGTCGGCAGCTTCAGCGACAGGGATGATTTCGGCAGGACCTGCTTACTCATGACGAAGTCCTCATCTCAGACCACGATCGGCGCGACGTCGATCCAGCGCCGCTCCTTCCAGCTCTTCAGCGCGCACTCGGCGAGCTGCACGCCCTTGGCGCCTTCGAGCAGCGTATACTTGTAGGGCGCATCCTCGCAGACATGGCGGATGAACATCTCCCACTGCTCCTTGAAGCCGTTGTCGTAGACGACGTTCTCAGGCAGCTTCTGCCAGTCGGCGTAGAAGTCGTGCAGCCGCTTCTCGTCCGGGTTCCACACCGGCCGCGGCGTCGCCTGGCGCGCCTGGATCATGCAGTCGGTCAGGCCCGCAACTGCCGAGCCGTGGGTGCCGTCGACCTGGAAGGTGACGAGGTCGTCGCGATAGACGCGCGTTACCCAGCTCATGTTGATATGCGCGATCACGCCGCCCTTCAGCCTGAAGGTGGCGTAGGCGGAATCATCCGCGGTCGCCTGGTACTTCCTGCCCTTCTCATCGTAGCGCTCGGGGATGTCCGTGGTCCCGATGCAGACCACGCTCTCGACCTCGCCGAACAGATTGTCGAGCACGTAGCGCCAGTGGCAGACCATGTCCAAAATGATGCCGCCGCCGTCCTCGGCACGATAGTTCCACGACGGCCGCTGCGCGTCCTGCCAGCCGCCCTCGAACACCCAGTAGCCGAACTCGCCGCGCACCGAGAGCATACGGCCGAAGAAGCCGGAGTCGCGCAGGAAGGCGAGCTTCTTCAGGCCGGGCAGGAACAGCTTGTCCTGCACGGTGCCGTGCTTGAGGCCCTTGGCGTTGGCAAGCTTCACGACCTCGACCGCCTCTTCCAGCGTGGTCGCGATCGGCTTTTCGCAATAGACGTGCTTGCCGGCGTTGATCGCCTTGGTCAGCAGCGACGGCCGCGCCTGCGTGGTCGCGGCGTCGAAGAACACGGTGTCACCCTTGTCGGCCAGCGCGCGGTCGAGATCGGTGGTGGAGCGCTCGATGTTGAAGCGCTTCGCCAATGCGGCCACTTTCTCCGCGTCGCGGCCGACCAGGATCGGATCGGGCATGATGCGGTCGCCGTTCGCGAGCAGCACGCCGCCCTGGTCGCGGATCGCGACGATCGAGCGGATCAGGTGCTGGTTGAGCCCCATTCGGCCGGTGACGCCATTCATGATCAGGCCGAGGCGTTTGGTCGTCATAGTGCTTGCTCCTGCGAAACGCGTGGGGTTGGCCGCTTGAGCGGCTGCATGGTGGACCAGTCCGGATGAACGGAGCTGGCAAAGCCCTGGGTGGTCAGCGATCCCGTCAGGAGATCACCGTCGTGGATCGCGAGGCGCGCCTTGCCGCCGTCGCGGGTGTAGAGATCGGGATGTGCCGCGAGGAAGGCCTCCGCCTCCGCGGCTGGCGTCTCGGCAAAGCCGTCGACATAATGGTGCCCGTTGCGCTCGGCATGGCTGACGCCGATCAGCGCGCCGAGCGCGAGATCCTGCTGCACGGCGAGCCCGGCCTGGCAGGTGAGGTCCTCGCCGCTGATGAAATGTGGAGCGCCATCCGCGCTCCAGGCCGCCGCGCGCGTCGCGTTGATGATCGCCTTGTAGATCCCCTTGCAGGATTTCGAAGAGATGCCGCGATAGCCGAGCGCGCGCGCCGCCGGGAACGCGTCATAGGAGTCGTCGGCCTCGTCGATGATGAAGCTGCGCGCGGCGAGAGCGCCGAGCGGCGAGGCTTTGGTGATGTCGCGCGGCATCGGCTGCTCGATATAGAGCAGGTTCGCGGTGATCGGTGCCAGCGCTGCATCGCGCTCGAGCCGGTCGACCAGCGCGTTCAGCGCGGCGAGATCGGCATATTGCTCATTGGCGTCGAGCGTGACCTTGGTGGCGTAAGGCAGCCGGGCGAGCTCCCTGCCGATCCGCGCCAGGCGCGCCGCGTCATGCGCGGGATCGCCGTTCAGCTTGAGCTTGAAGTAGCGCGCGCCGGCGTTTTCCTTGGGGTCAGCGACACCGCCCTCGCCTTCGATTGGGTCATCCATCCCGACCGTATGCCTGACCGCGACGTGATCGAGCCGTCGGCGACTCGCAAGGAAGCGCGCAATCGCGGCATCATCGAGATCGGACGTCAGCCGGGCATCGATGCCGGCGATGTTGGCGGCTATGCCGTCGAAGACGCTGAGCCCGGCGGCGCGCAACAGCGCATCCAGGATCGCCTTGTCGATCTCGGCCGGCCCATAGGCTGCGGCAAGCGGCGGGATATCCTCCTTCGTGCACGCCGCCATCTGCGCGCCAATGCATCTGGCATGCAGGCCGAAGGCGGTGTCGAAGTCCTCCCGCGAAAGATACAGCTCGCGCGCGATCAGCAGCGAGCGGCGGAGCGCGTCCACCGTCTCGTTGGGCGTCAAATGTGGCCGCTTGTCGAACCATTTCGGCGCCATCATCTCGGCGCTGGCGCCGGTCGCGCGCCCCTTGCCCTCCACCTCGATCTCGACCCGCACGAACATCTGCGGCGCCGCATTGATCGTGACCGCGCCAAAGCGGAACGGCCGGGCGAAGGCGACCGGACGTTCGAAGAAGGCGATATCGCGCACAGCGAGGCGAAGCGGCATCACAATGTATCGTGGAGCGTTGCAAACAGGGGTCGCGGCACGCTGGTCGCCTCTCCCTCGCCCCGCTCTTGCGGGGAGAGGGTTGGGGTGAGAGGCGTCTCCACAGAGGCGGACTCGCGGATAGCCCCCCTCACCCGGAATTTGCGCGTCGCGCAAATTCCGACCTCTCCCCGCAAGCGGGGCGAGGTGATCGGAAAGCTCCTCGCGATACGTATGCCCATCAATCCAGCGAACCCTGCGTGAAGAAATGCTTCCGGATCTGCTGCACCAGCTCGGTGAAGACCGGATCGGACATCGAATCCAGCGAGCGCGGGCGCGGCAGCGGCACGTCGTAGATCGCGGCGATCGCGCCGGGTCGCTCGGTCATCACGAGCACGCGGTCGGCGAGGAACACCGCTTCCGGAATCGAGTGCGTGATCAACAACACCGTCTTGCCGGTCTCGCGCTGGATCCGCATCAATTCGACATTCATGCGCTCGCGCGTCATGGCGTCGAGCGCGCCGAACGGCTCGTCCATCAGCATGATCTTGGGATCGTGCACCAGCGCCCGGCAGATCGAGGCGCGCTGCTGCATGCCGCCAGAGAGCTGCCAGGGCAGCTTCTTCTCGAAACCCTCGAGCCCGACTAGCTTCAGCAGCTCCTTGGCGCGGTCGAGATATTTCCCGCGTGGTAGCTGCTTCATGTCGATCGGCAGCATCACGTTGGAGAGGATGTTGCGCCAAGGCAGGAGCAACGCGTTCTGGAACACGATGCCGACATTGCCGTGCGGCTTGGTGACGAGCTCGCCGTCGACCAGCACCTCGCCGGTCGTGGGCGGCAAGAGCCCCGAGATCATCTTGAGCAGCGTGGACTTGCCGCAGCCGGACGGCCCGACCACGACGAAGAACTCGCCGTCATTGATGGTGAAGTCGAGCGGCCGCAGCGACGGCACGTCGCCGTCGCGCGACCGGTAGGTCTTCGAGACGCCGGAGAGCGTGATCCCCGGCTTGGCGCCGGCCGCGCGGTCCGACACCAGGCGCAGATGCGCGGCGGGTTGGCTGAGATCGATACGTTTGGTCGCAGGATTCATCGCGTCTCTCTCCACCCGTCGTCCCTGCGAAAGCAGGGACCCATACGCCGCGCCCTCTCGTTCGGACACGGGGACAGAGACCTTCCGCAACAATCAGGGCCGGTGGTTATGGGTCCCTGCTTTCGCAGGGACGACAGCCGATATCGATCGCTCACGAGTCACCCTTCGGCAGATAATCATTGGTGTAGAACGCCTTCGGATTGGCCTTGGCCTTGGCGTCGAGACCGCCATACTCGACCATCAGATTGACCGACTCCGTCATGTTCTGGTCGGTGACCTGGAACGGCCGCTTGGTCTTGGTCTCCGGCGTGCGGTAGAGCGGGATCGTCAGCTCGAAGCCCTGCGTCAGCGTGTCGATCTTGCCGCCCTTTGGATTGGCGTCGAGGATCGATTGCGCGGCGGCCTTCGGGTCTTTCTCGGCGGCTTCCACCGCCTTCGTGGTCGCCGACATGAAGCGACGGACGAGATCGGGATTGGCCTTCACATAGGAGGTGTTGGCGATGATACCCGATGACACCATGTTGATGCCGTAGTCGGCGAACTTGATCGGATAGACGTCCTTGCCGGTGGCATCCTTGATCTTCATCGACTGGTCCATGACGTAACCGAGCAGCAGGTCGGCCTGGCCGTTGATCACGGCGTTGAGCTTGGTCTGGCCGTCGCCGGCCACGGTGTGGAAATCGCTTTCCTTCAGGCCGGTCTTCTTCAGGAACAGCGGCCAGATCTGCGTCATCGAATCCGCCGGCGTGATCGCGACCGTCTTGCCCTTGATGTTCTCGGGCTTGCGGATGTTCTTGTCGGCGAGGCTCATCGCGGACATCGGGCTGGTTTGCAGCAGCACGCCGGTGGCGATGACGGGCGCACCCTTCACCGCCGCACGCATCATGGTGGGAATGTCGACATAACCGAAATCCGCCGTCTTGGCGGCCACCGCCTGCGTGGTCGCGGCCGAGCCGCGGCCTTCCTGGATCTCCAGATCGATGCCCTCGGCGGCATAGATGCCCTTGGCCTTGCCGTAATAGAACGGCGCGTGCTCGCCATAGACGTACCAGTTCAGCATCAGCACGACCTTGTCGGCGGCGGATGCCGGCGTGATTGCAAGCGCGGTCCACGCCAGCACGGCAATCACAGCAGTAATCGATCGCATCAGATACTCCTCCCGTTGTTCTTGCCGTCATTGCGAGCGAAGCGATCCATGGCTCACCGAATGGAGATATGGATTGCTTCGTCGCTACCGCTCCTCGCAATGGCGCCGTTGTTCTTCTACGAAAATCCTACGAAGCGAAGATGATGTCGTCGCGCTGGCTGACGTGCCAGGGGATCACCAGGCGCTCGATGCGGTCGACGATCCAGAACAGGATCACGCCGAGCAGCGCCAGGATCACCAGCGCCGCGAACATCGTCGGCAGGTCGAACGTGCCGATCGAGCGCTGCATCACATAACCGATGCCGGAATTGGAGCCGACGAATTCGCCGACGACGGCGCCGACCACGGCAAGCGTCACCGATACTTTCAAGCCGGAGAAGATCGCGGGCATCGCATGCGGCAGGTTGACGGTGCGGAACACCTGGAAGCGGCTGCCCTGCATCGCGCGCGCCAGATCGACCATGTCGGGATCGACCGACTTGAAGCCCTGCACCGCCGAGACCACCACCGGGAAGAAACCGAGCAGGAATGCCGAGATCACCTTGGGAATGATGCCGAAGCCGAACCACACCACGAACAGCGGCGCGATCGCAATCTTCGGCACCGACTGCGAGAACACTAGCAGCGGATAGACGTAGCTCTCCACCGTCTTCGAGCCTGCGATCAGCATCGCGACGGGAATGCCGAACAGCGCCGAAAGCAGGAAGCCGCAGATGGTCGCATAGGTGGTCGGCCAGGACTGCTGCAAAAGCTCCGGCCAGTCGCTCCAGAGCACCGCGACGACGTCGCCGGGTGACGGGATCTGATAGGCCGGGATTTGGAAGAGGCGGATCGAGAGATCCCACGCCGCCACGATGACGACCAGGAATAGCAACGGGCGCACCCACGCCGCATTCAGCACCTTCGACACGCCTGAAGGGCTCTTCGCCTCCGCCACGCCACGCTCCCTCGCATCGCCTATTGTTCGGCCGGAAATTAACCCGTTGGATAAATACTGTCCAGCCCCCGGCGCGCACCGAAATCCCGCTACTTTCGTCAGGTGCAAATTTTACCGTCGACAATCCGTAGCCGTGATGAAGCGCAGTGAAGCCCGGGCTACGCCGTCATTGCGAGCGAACCGAAGCAATCCATCTCACCGCAAGTCGAGAGATGGATCGCTTCGTCGCTTCAGCGCAAAATTGCTTTGCAATTTTGTTGCGAACTCCCCGCAATGACGGCTGCGGTGGAGCCCGGCCTCACATCGCCTGATGTACCGGCTGCAGCGCAGGCATGTTCGCCTTGCCGAACGCGGCCGTGGACTTGCCGGTCAGCGCCGCCAGCACCAGCGCGATCATGTGCTCGAGACGCTCGTCACGCGCCTCCTTCCTCAGCAAGTCGCGGCCGAAGATCACGCTGAGCGTCGCGCTGTTGGAGAGATAGAAAAACGCCAGTCCGGCGATCGAGATATAGAGCTGCACCGGATCGACCGCGACGCGAAAGTCGCCGCTCTCCACCCCGCGCGTCACCACGGTGCGGATCATCTCGACGAACGGCGAATGCATCGACTTGACCTTGGTCGAGCGCTTCAGATGCCTGGCCTTCGACAGGTTTTCCGTGTTCAGCAGCGCCAGGAACTCCGGATTCCGCAGAAAATAGTTCCAGGTGAAATCGATCAGCCGCGCGATCGCCTCGGGCGGATCGAGGTGCTCGAGATCAAGCGTGCGTTCCTCGGCGCGGATCTTCTCATAGGCGCCTTCCAGCACCTCGAGATAAAGATCCTCCTTGTTGCCGACGTGGTAGTACAGCATGCGCTTGTTGGCGCCGGCCATCTCCGCGATGCGGTCGACGCGTGCGCCGGCGAGGCCATGCGCGGCAAATTCCTGCTTCGCGGCCTCGAGAATGCGCAACCGCATTCCTTCGGGGTCGCGCTGCCATTTCAATATTCGCTTTGCCTTGGCCAAAATCGATCGCTCAGTGATGCTGAATGTATGAATGTAGCACGGCGCGCAAGGTTTGAGAATGAATGTTGTGATGATCGTGGGTGAAAGTCCAAGCAGGCCTGACGCCTAGCGCCCGCACATGCGGAGCAATGGATTGCTTCGTCGCTTCGCTGCTCGCGATGACGGCCGGAGACATCGAGCGAGGCTTATTCCCAGCGTCGTCCTGGCGAAAGCCAGGACCCATAACCACAAATGCTCATCGTTGTGCGATGCTGGAGCGACGAGTGCCATTCACAACAAAAGCCGCAGCGTATGGGTCCCGGCCTTCGCCGGGACGACGGCACGTGAACTGCGCGGGCTAGACCTGGACGATCGTGACGCGGCTCGACAAGGCCGCCCTTCCTCACTCCGCCTTCGACGGCTGCACCAGCAGCGTCGGCACGCCGCAGGTGCCACTGCGCACCGTCATCACCTTGGTGCCCGGCTTGCGGCCGGTGCGCACCTCGGAGACATCGACGCCGGCGGCAACCAGCCGCGCATGCGTGGCGTCGATGTCGGCGACGCGCCAGCAGATGCCGCGCAGCCGGTCGGGCGCATCGGCCTCGGCTTTGCCGGGTTTGTGCGTGACCTCGACGATCAGATCGCCGCAGCGGAAGAACATCAGCCGGCCCCAGTCCGGATGCGAGCGGTCGAGCGCCATGTCGAGCCCGAGCCGGGCACCATACAGCGCGGCGGCGCGTTCCGGATCAGCGGTCGAGACCACCACATGGTCCATCGCAGTGATCGAGGCGGGCGTCGTGCGCACCGACAGCGGCCGCTCCTTCGCCCGCTCCAGGAAGAACATGCGCACGCCCCGCGTCGCATCGGTCGCCGCACGCGTGCGTCGCCACGACAGCACGGCGCCGCTGGTCTCGTCACGGCTTTCCACCTCGGCGATCGGCTCCGGCTTCAGCGCCATGCGGTCGAGCCGGCGCTGCATCTTGGCAATATCAACGGTGCGGAAACAGAGGCTCGCCAGCCCTTCGCCCTGTGTGGCGAGTGCGCTGCGGACATGCTGGGCCGCGGCGTCATCGCCGCGCGGTGCCATCAGTTCCAGCGTCGTGTTGTCGAGCGTGAATAGCACGCGATCCGCGCCGTCGCCGCTGTTGCGCCAGGCGGGCGCGCGGGCAAACAGCGTCTCATAGGCGGCGCTGGCAGCGGCGATGTCGCCGGTCAGGACGACGACGTGATCGAGACTGCTGATCATGGCCGCCGCCTCCCCGATTCTGCCGTCATTGTGTTCTCCTTACGCCGCAACCCGGAACCGTGGAGCGCGGCCGGCCGTTATGCCGAATGCCAAAACGGCCCTCAATCCGCGCACCCGCGTCATCTCTACCCGCAAACCAGGTAGGTTTGCGAATATTTTCAGCGATATCGGCCGACCAGCAATGCTAATCTGGAACACCGGCCGGGATCACAGCAAGCCACGACGGAAAGCGAATGCAGGCCCTCTTCATCGGACAGACCTATATCGACGTCACCTTCATCACCGACCACATGCCGACAGGCGACGAGAAGCACGTCGCCGACCGATATGCGGTGTCGTTCGGCGGCAATGCCGTGACCGCGGCATTCTGCTGCGCCAAGCTCGGCATTCAGCCGGACCTGATTGCCACCATGGCCAATGATTGGCTGGGGCGGATGTTCTGGGACATGGCCGACCGGTATGGCATCTCGTTCCACCCCCGCAAGGTCAACTCCTCGTCGCTCTCCTTCATCATGCCCAAGGACGGCAAGCGCGCGATCGTGCGCTGCCGCGACGACCAGCACATCCACCCGTTTCCGCTGCTCAACCTGAAGGGCTGCCGCGCGCTGCACATCGACGGCCATCAGCCAGACGCCGCGATCCACTATGCCAAGCTCTGCCGCGAGGACGGCATTTTGACCTCGCTCGACGGCGGCGGGTTGCGGACCAACACCCATGAGCTGCTGCAATTCATCGATATCGCGATCGTCGCCGAACGTCTGTGCGAGCAGATGGACAAGACGCCGGAGCAGATGCTCGACTATCTCAAGGGCCGCGGCTGCCGCGTCGGCGGCATCACCATGGGCGAGCGCGGCCTGCTCTGGTATGACGAGGCGGGCGTGACGCGCACCCTGCCGGCGCTGCCGATTTCGCGCACGCGCGTGATCGACACCAACGGCGCCGGCGACGTCTTCCACGGCGCCTACATCTATTCCTATCTCCTCGACCCGACCAAAGCCTGGCGCGAGCATTTTGAGTTCGCCCGCGCGGCGTCGACCTACAAGATCCAGAAGCTTGGCAACGAGGCGGGTTTGCCGACGCTCGCCGACATCGAGGCGGTCAGGCGGGAGTTTCGTGCCGCAGTCTGACGCGGCTGAATGGAGCGAGGCATGGGGCGCGTCTTTGTCGCCGGCAGCATCAATATGGACGTGGTGGCCACCACGGAGCGCCATCCGCGGATCGGTGAGACCGTAGCCGGTGACGCCGTGCTCTACTTCCCCGGCGGCAAGGGCGCCAACCAGGCCGTGGCGTCGGCCAAGCTTGGCGCACCGACCACGCTGGTCGGCCGGCTCGGAGCAGATGCATTCGGGCAGGAGCTGAGAGCCTTCCTCACTGCGCAAGGCGTCGACCTCGCCTTCGTCAAGGACACACCCGGCACCCATTCCGGCACCGCGATCATCACCGTCGCCAACGCCGACAACACCATCGTAGTGGTGCCCGGCGCCAATGCCAAAGTCGATGCTGACGACGTCGCAGCGCCTGCCCTCACCAAGGGTGACATCGCGGTCAGCCAGTTCGAGATCCCGCTGCCGGCGATCGCATCTTTCTTCGCACGCGCCCGCGCCGCCGGCGCCACCACGGTTCTCAATCCGGCGCCGGCAAAGAAGGCCGACGCCACCCTGCTCGACCTCGTCGATATCCTGATCCTCAACGAGACCGAGCTCGGCTTCCTCAGCGGCATGGAGCTGCGCGACAGCGACGCGCCCGGGCGCTTCGCCGAGGCGGCAAGAGCCCTGGCACCTGACAAGATCGTCTGCGTCACGCTCGGCAAACGCGGCGTGCTGGCGCTGGTTGAGCGCGAGCCGCTGCTGATTCCCGGCCGCGAGGTGAAGGCCGTCGACACCACAGGCGCCGGCGATTGCTTCGTCGGCGCGCTCGCCTCGCAGCTCGCCATCGGCAAGCCGCTGCGCGATGCGCTCGCCTATGCCAACATCGCCGCCTCGATCTGCGTGCAGCGGATGGGCGCCGCGCCGTCGATGCCGACGGCGAAAGAGGTGGAGAATGCGCTCTCTGCGAGCCGGTAGGGTGGGCGAAGGCGCGACAGCGCCGTGCCCACCATCAAGCACTGTACTCGTGAAGGTGGGCACGCAGTCGCTTTGTCCACCCTACCGGATCACGCCAAGGCGCTCTTCAGATCGAAGCTCATATCCCTCGCCTGCTCCGGCGTGATCGAGCGTCCTGCGCCGAGCAGCCGGCGGCCGAACATGTGATCGCCGGCGCGGTTGACCGATTCGATGCCGAGCAGCGTATCCCCGCGGTAGCAGAACGCGGAGAACTGCCCCTGCGCGCGGTCGCCGCGCACCACGACGCGGTCGTAGCCCGTGGTGAGACCGGCCATCTGCAGCTTGTCGGGGCCCTGGTCGCTCCAGAACCACGGCAGGCCGTCGTAGACCTCCTTCTTGCCGGTCAGCCGCGACGCCACGCAGCGCGCATGGTCGGTCGCGTTCTGCACCGACTCCAGCCGCAGCGATCCGCCGAAGCGCTTGCTGGTGTAGAGCGCGCAATCGCCGATCGCCGAGACGTTGGGGTCCGCGGTCGCCAGATATTCGTCGACGATGATGCCGGAGGCCACCGGCAGCCCGGCCTCCGCGGCGAGCTCGACATTCGGCAGCACACCGACGCCGACCACCACCAGATCGGCCGGAACGTGCGTGCCATTGCTCAGGCTGACGCCGGTGACCTTGGCACCATCGGCCTCGATGCCGGTCACCTGCACGCCGAGATGAATGCGAATTCCGGCAGCGGTGTGCCGGGACTGCGAGAACTCGGAGATCTCAGCAGTCACGGCCCGCGCCATCACCCGCGAGGCCAATTCGACCACGTCGACCTCGAGGCCCTTGCCGCGCGCGGTGGCGGCGAATTCAAGCCCGATGAAGCCGGCGCCGATGACAACGACTCGCATGCCGGGCGCGAGCAGATGGCGCAGCGCCTCGCTCTCGTCGAGCGTGCGCAGATATCGCACCCCATCGAGCTTGGCGTTCGGAATATCGAGCAGCCGGTTCCGCGCACCGGTGGCGAACACCAGATGGCCGTAGTCGAGCGAGTTGCCCGAGGTGAGCGTCACTTTGCGCGCATGACGGTCGATTGCATGGGCGCGATCGGTGATCAGCTCGATCCGGTTGTCCTGGTAGAACTTGTCGGGCCGGAACATCAGGCTGTCGGGCCCGCCGGTTCCCTTCAGATAAGCCTTCGACAGCGGCGGCCGCTGATACGGCAGGTGCCCCTCGTCGTTGAGCAGCACAATGCGCTCGGCGAAGCCGCCCTGGCGCAGCGACGCGGCGAGCTGGAAGCCGGCGTGCCCCGCGCCGACGACGATGACCGCACCCGTTGTCATCGGAACAACCCAGATACGCGCGAGCAGGAGTGACCCATGCCGTTTTCCTCTCCGTCGATGTTTAGCTTGCTTGCCCCGTCCCCACAGCGCTCGTGTCTGCGTACCGAAGGCGGCGCCATTTGGCCTCATGGCTCGCGCCGGCGCAAGGGGGGTCTCTGCCAAATCGGGGTGCCGAAACGCTCCCGGGCCGGATTGCCACCGGTCGCGCCAGGGCCTTAAATGGCTGGAAACGACGAGCCCAAGGTCCTTGATATGCCCGCCTCCGCCGCCACCCCCACCCCCGAACCCGCCCTGCTCCGAATTGACGGCGCCATCGCCACCATCACGCTGAACCGGCCGGCCGCGTTCAACGCGATCGACATGTCGATTGCGAAGAAGCTCGAGCAGCTCGGCGCGCAAGTCGAGGCCAACAAGGACGTCCGCGTGCTTGTGATCGAAGGCGAAGGCCGCGCCTTCTGCGCCGGCGGCGACTTGCAGACCATCGGCGCGGCGGCCGAGGCCAACACGATCGCGCCCGTCGTCGGCGAGATGCTTCAGCACTATCACGCTTTCATCACCATGCTGCGGCGGATGCCCAAGCTGGTGCTCGCGAGCGTGCATGGCTCGGCGGCCGGCGCCGGCCTGTCGCTCGCCTTCGTCGCCGACCTCTGCATCGCTGCCGAGGATGCCCGTTTCACGCCGGCCTACGCCAAGATCGGCGTCTCGCCGGATGGCGGCGGCACCGCGGGCCTTGCCGCCAGCGTCGGCCCGCGGCGTGCGTTGCAGATATTCCTCGCCGAGGACAGCTTTACCGCGCAGCAGGCCCAGCAGTGGGGGCTGGTCGCCAAGGTCGTGCCGGCCGTCGAACTCAAGGCGGCCACGCGGGAATTCGCACTACGGCTGGCGCAGAACGCGCCCGCCGGCCTCGCCGCTACCAAGGCGCTGATCCATCATGCGCCGACCACGTCGATCGAGGCACAGCTCGACGCCGAGCGCGACGCGATCATCGGCTGCATGAACACCGAGGAGTTCCGCGTCGCGGTGAAGAAGTTCACCAGCAAGTCGAAGTAAGGGGCCGGCTACCTGCCCTTGGCGCGCATGAAGTCGAAATCGCAGCCCTCGTCCGCTTGCAGGATCGTCTCGTTGAAGAGATGCGCATAGCCGCGCTTGGCCCAGCCCGGGGTCGTCGCAGGTGCCAGCGCGGCGCGACGCTTCTGCAATTCGGCTTCATCGACCAGAAGGTCGATGCTGCGCTTGGCGACATCGAGCCTGATCATATCGCCGCTCTTCACCAGTGCCAGCGGTCCGCCGACCGCCGACTCCGGCGTGATGTGCAGCACGATGGTGCCGAATGCAGTCCCGCTCATCCGCGCGTCGGAGATGCGGACCATGTCCTTGACGCCGGCCCGCGCGAGCTTCTTCGGAATCGGCAGGTAGCCCGCCTCCGGCATGCCCGGCGCGCCCTTGGGGCCGGCGTTGCGCAGCACCAGCACGTCGTCGGCCGTCACCTCCAGCGCAGGATCGTCGACCCGCAGCGTCATGTCCTCGACGGATTCGAACACCACGGCGCGTCCCGTATGCTGCAACAGCTTCGGGCTCGCCGCCGACTGCTTGATCACGGCGCCGCGCGGCGCAAGGTTGCCGTGCAGGATCGCCATCGCGCCCTCGGACTTGATCGGATTGGCCTTGGGACGGATCGCATCTTGGCCCGGCACCTCCTCCGCGCCGGCAACGACCTCGCGCAAGGTCTGGCCGGTGATGGTCCTGGCGTCGAGATCGATGAGATCGCCGAGCTGCCCCATCAGCTTCGGCACGCCGCCGGCGTGATGGAAATGCTCCATGTAGTGCTCGCCAGACGGCTTCAGGTCGACCAGCACCGGCACCTCGCGGCCGAGCTTGTCGAACGCCTCGAGATCGATCTTGTGGGGCGTCCGGTTGGCGATCGCGGTCAGATGAATGAGCCCGTTGGTCGAGCCGCCGATCGCTTGCATGACGATCTGGGCGTTGCGGAACGAGGCGGGGGTGAGTATCTCGCTCGGCTTCGGTCCCTTGGATTTCGCCATCGCCGCCGCGACGCGGCCGCTGGCTTCCGCGGACCGGAAGCGTTCGGCGTGCGGCGCCGGGATCGTCGCGCTCATCGGCAGCGACAGCCCGAGCGCCTCCGTGATGCAGGCCATGGTCGAGGCCGTGCCCATCACCATGCAGGTGCCGACCGACGGCGCGAGGCGGCCATTCACCGCCTCGATCTCGTGGTCGTCGATCTCGCCGGCGCGATACTTGGCCCACAGCCTGCGGCAATCGGTGCAGGCGCCGAGCACCTCGCCCTTGTGATGGCCGACCACCATCGGCCCGACCGGAATGACGACGGTCGGCAGATCGGCGCTGACCGCCGCCATAATCTGCGCCGGCAGCGTCTTGTCACAGCCGCCGATCACGACCACGGCATCCATCGGCTGCGCGCGGATCATCTCCTCAGTGTCCATCGCCATCAGGTTGCGCAGATACATCGAGGTCGGATGCGCGAAGCTTTCGGCGATCGAAATCGTCGGGAACACGAACGGCATCGCGCCCGACAGCATCACGCCGCGCTTCACCGCCTCGATGATCTGCGGAACATTGCCGTGGCACGGATTGTAGTCGCTGTACGTGTTGGTGATGCCGACGATCGGGCGATTGAGCGCGTCGTCCGAATAGCCCATCGCCTTGATGAAAGCCTTGCGCAGGAACAGCGAGAAACCGGCATCGCCATAGCTCGTCAGTCCCTTGCGAAGTCCGTCGGCCATGTTGCAGTTCCCGTGGTTGTTTGCCGCACTAAAGGAGTCGAGGGAATTGTTGTCAATACGCGATGAGCTAGTCCCGAGTTACGCCTCACGCGCCGTGATGGTCTCGCACGCATCGCCAACGAGAAAAAGCCGCATTGGCGGAATACGTGCCCCGCTGATGGCAGAGGAGACGGCAATGCGCCAATGGCTTTTCTTGCTTGGGTCGCTCGTCGCGTCTCTCGCATGTCCGGGACTTGGCAGAGCGGCCGATGCGCGCGCGACGCAGCTCGCCTATGAACCCTGGACCAAGGTTTGCCTGACTCAGGCGAGCTGCTTCGTCAGCGCCAGCGCCCGCGGCCAATGCTCGCCGTCGGGCGGCACCATCAGCGTCTCGCCGCAAAACAGCAAACGCGTGCTTCTGACCGCGAATGTCGCAACGCGGACCATGCTGGAAGGCGCGATCAGCCTCCGGATCGACCAGGATGATCCGATCCGGATCGCGAAGCCGCATTGCTACACCCTGGGCTGCGGCGGCACGTACGAAGCCGACGGCGAGCTGGTCACGCGGCTGAAGCATGCGCAAGCGGTGACGATGGAAGCAAAGAGCCTGACCGGCCAGACGATCAACCTCTCCTTTCCGCTCACCCACTTCGCCCAGGCCTTTGACGGGCCTGGAAACCCGCAAAGCGCAAAGCAGGCTCCCCCGCAGCTCCCGTCATGCGAGGACTGATTATTTCTTCCAGTCGATCACCCTTCCCTTGTCGCCGTCGAACTCCATGCTGCAGAACGAGCCGCCCTGGTAGAAGTCGCCGACCGGATCCGGCGGCAGCTTGGCCTGCTCGGCCATCGCGTGCTCGCGGAAATCCTCGGCGCGGCCGGTCGGACGATAGCCGAGATCGTAGGCACGGTGATTGTCCCACCACGCGCGCTCATTGTAGGAGGCGCCGTAGAAGATCTCGAAATGGATGTCGGGATGCTCGAGCCCGATGCGACAGAGCTGCACGAGATCGTCAGGCTTGAGCCAGATCGAGAGCCGACGGTGATCGAGCGGCTGCTCGCCGAAATTGCCGATCCGCAGGCAAGTGACCTTGAGCCCGTGCTTGTCGGCGTAGAGCGCACCGACCGCCTCGCCGAACACCTTGCTGACGCCGTAGCGGCTGTCCGGCCGCGCGGTGACGTCGGTACCGATGCGGTGGTGGCGCGGGTAGAAGCCGACGGCATGATTGGACGAGGCAAAGATCACGCGCTTGACGCCCCTCTTCCGCGCCGCCTCGAACAGATTGTAGCAGCCGATGATGTTGGATTGCAGGATCGAATCCCAGGGGCCCTCGACCGAATAGCCGCCGAAATGCAGGATGCCCTCGACGCCCTCGCAGATCGCCTCGACCTGCGCGAGATCGGCAAGGTCTGCGGCCTTAAACTGCTCGTTCTTGCCGAGATCGGCTGGCGGCTTGATGTCGCTCAACAGCAGGTCCGGATAGATCGGCGGCAGCAGCTTGCGCAGGCTGGTGCCGATTCCACCCGACGCGCCGGTCATCAATATGCGTGACATTCCGTCCCTCGTTCTTCGCGTTTGCCGCGACTGAATTGCGGTCGCAGGCCGACAATGATAGCAAACCAATCGCCCAAGGAAACACCGACAAAACACAACAACGAGAACAGCAAATGTCCGATGCTCATTCCGCCGGCTGGCGTCCGGCGACCTGCTATCCCGACCCGGCGATCCACGCGCTCGATCCGCGCTTCGAGAAGTACTGGCTGAAACTGTCCGCGGTGGAACGGCTCGCCACCGGGCTGCGCTGGGCCGAAGGTCCGGTATGGTTCGGCGACGGGCGCTATCTGCTGTGCAGCGACATTCCGAACCAGCGCATCATCAGGTGGGAGGAAGAGACCGGCGCGGTCAGCATCTTCCGAAAACCCTCGAACTTCGCCAACGGCAACACTCGCGACCGCCAGGGCCGGCTGATCACCTGCGAGCACGGCGGCCGCCGCGTGGTGCGCACCGAATATGACGGCTCGATCACGGTGCTGGTCGACTCCTATGGCGGCAAGCGGCTGAACTCGCCGAACGACGTCGTGGTGAAATCCGACGGCTCGATCTGGTTCACCGATCCGACCTTCGGCCTGCTCGGCAACTACGAAGGCTACAAGGCCGAGCCCGAGATCGACCCCAATGTCTACCGGCTCGATCCCGAGACCGGCAAAGCCACCATCGTCGCCGAGGGCGTGCTGGGACCGAACGGGCTGTGCTTCTCGCCGGATGAGAAGATTCTCTACGTCGTGGAATCCCGCGGTGTGCCGAACCGCAAGATCCTCGCCTATGACGTGTCGCCGGATGGCGCGACGATTTCCAACAAGCGCGTGTTCATCGATGCCGGCCCGGGCACGCCCGACGGCATGCGCTGCGACATCGACGGCAATCTCTGGTGCGGCTGGGGCATGGGCGATCCCGAGCTCGACGGCGTCGTCGTGTTCGCACCCGACGGCGTCATGATCGGTCGCATCGCGCTGCCGGAGCGCTGCGCCAATCTCTGCTTCGGTGGATTGAAGCGCAACCGCCTGTTCATGGCGGCGAGCCAGTCGATCTATGCACTCTATGTGAATACCCAAGGTGCGCTCGGCGGTTGATCGTTGTCGTCGTCTCGGCCTTCGCCGGGACGACGATGAAAACTCCTACCTTCAAAATGCCTGACGCCGGAGCGGTGATCCGCCCCGGCGCCGAAATCGCCTCTCTCGTGGGTCGGCTTACGCCGCGTTGTAGCCCGCGACGGCCTTGGCCTCGAGATACTCTTCCAGACCGTAGCGGCCCCACTCGCGGCCGTTGCCGGACTGCTTGTAACCGCCGAACGGCGCGGTGCGCTCGTTCGGCACGCCCTGCAGGTTGACGTTGCCGGCGCGGATCTGACGCCCGACGCGGCGCGCGCTCTCCACGGTATCGGCCGAGACGTAACCGGCGAGGCCATACGGTGTGTCGTTGGCGATCCTCACGGCGTCGGCTTCGTCCTTGGCGCCGATGATGGTCAGCACCGGCCCGAAGATCTCTTCGCGGGCGATCGTCATCTCATTGGTGACGTCGGCGAAGATGGTCGGGCGAACGTAGAAGCCCTTGTTGACGCCCTCGGGCAGGCCCGGACCTCCGGCGACGAGCGTTGCGCCCTCGTCGATGCCCTTCTGGATCAGCGCCTGGATCTTGTCCCACTGACCGCGGTTGACGACCGGACCGATCGTGGTGTCGGCCGCGCGCGGATCGCCGGCCTTGGTTTTGTCAGCAACGCCCTTCGCGATCGCGGCCACTTCCTTCATCTTGGAGAGCGGCACGATCATGCGCGACGGCGCGTTGCAGGATTGGCCCGAGTTGTTGAACATGTGCATCACGCCGCCGGTCACCGCCTTGGTCAGGTCGGCGCCTTCGAGGATGACGTTCGGCGACTTGCCGCCGAGCTCCTGGCTGACACGCTTCACGGTCGGCGCAGCGCGCTTGGCGACGTCGACGCCGGCGCGGGTTGAGCCGGTGAACGAGATCATGTCGATATCCGGGTGCTCGCTCATCGCGGCGCCAACCTCCGGGCCGAGGCCGTTGACGAGGTTGAACACGCCCTTCGGCACGCCGGCTTCATGGAGAATTTCGGCGAAGATCAGCGCCGAGGTCGGAGTGAATTCGGACGGCTTCAGGATCATGGTGCAGCCGGCGGCGAGCGCGGGCGCAACCTTGCAGGCGATCTGGTTGAGCGGCCAGTTCCAGGGCGTGATCATACCGACGACGCCGACCGGCTCGCGCACGATCACGGCCGTGCCCATGGTCTCCTCGAAATCGTACTTCTTGAGCACTTCGAGAGTGTTCATGAGATGGCCGAGGCCGGCACCGGCCTGCAGCTTTTCCGCCATCGGCAGCGGCGCGCCCATCTCGTCGGAGACGGCGGCACCGATCTCCTTCATGCGGCCCTTGTAGACCTCGACGATCTTGGTGAGCAGCGCGATGCGTTCCTCGCGGCTGGTCTTGGAATAGGTTTCGAACGCGCGCTTGGCGGCGGCGACCGCTTTGTCCAGATCGGCCTTCGAGCCGAGCGCAACCTCATACATCGCCTCTTCGGTCGCCGGATTGACGACCGGGGTGGACTTCTTGACGACCGGATCGACCCAGGCGCCATCGATGTAGAATTGCATGCGATTGACCATCGGAAACCTCTTGTACGGGGCGTATGGAAAGGGAACGGAAGCGTTCGGCAGGCATCCTTGCACGAAAGCCGGGCGAATTGAACCCGCCATATGCGGGACGCGGCTCGTGCGCGCACCGCGGATATAAGATCGTCGCCGCGCGCGTGGCAAGCCTCGCCGCCCGTCCCTCGCCTTCGCCGTCACACCGCCATCTTGCGATGCCGCACCGGGGCGCCGACGGAGAGGCTTTCGGCGGCGTCGATGATCGCGTTGGCGTCGATGCCGTAGTGGCGATAGAGGTCGCCGATCGTCCCGGTCTGGCCGAAATGCTCGACGCCGAGCGCTTCAACCCGATGACCGCGTACACTTCCGAGCCAGCCGAGCGAGGCCGGATGGCCGTCGATCACGGTCACGATGCCGCAGTCGCGGCCAAGCGGCGCGAGCAACCGCTCGATATGACTCAAATGCTGTACGCCGCGCCGGTCGCGGCGCAAATTCCGCGCCGCGGACCAACCGGCATAGAGGCGATCGGCGGAGGTGACCGCCAGGAGGCCAACATCGCGATGGCTTTCGCCGATCAGGCCCACCGCCTCGATCGCCTCGGGCGCGACGGTCCCGGTATAGACCACCACCAGATCGCAATTCGGGCCCGGCTTGCGCAGCCAGTAGGCGCCGTCGGTGATGTCGCGCCGCAGGTCCGGCGTCATGATCCGCTGTGGCTGCTCGATCGTGCGCGTCGAGAGCCGCAAGTAAACCGATCCGCCATCCGCGCCCTCGCGCTGCATGTGCTGGAAGCCGAAAGCCATGATCACGGCAAGTTCATCGACGAAGGCCGGGTCGAACGAGGCGAGCCCGTCCTGCGCGATCCCAATCAGCGGCGTCTTGATCGACTGGTGCGCGCCGCCCTCCGGCGCCAGCGACACGCCCGACGGCGTCGCGGCCACCATGAAGCGGGCATCCTGATAGCAGGCATAGTTCAGCGCATCGAGGCCGCGCTCGATGAAGGGATCGTAGAGCGTGCCGACCGGCAGCAGCCGCACGCCATTGATCTGGTGCGACAGCCCGAGCGCGGAGAGCATAATGAACAGGTTCATCTCGGCGATGCCGAGCTCGATGTGCTGTCCCTTCGGCGAGTATTCCCAGGTGTAGGCGGACGGGATCTTCTCCTGCCGGAACAGGTCGTGGTTCTCCAGCTTCGCGAACAGGCCGCGGCGGTTGACCCAGGCGCCGAGATTGGTCGACACCGTGACGTCGGGCGATGCCGTGACGATGCGCGAGGCCAGCGCGCTGTCGCCGCGCGCGAGCTCATGCAGCACAAGGCCGAAGCCCTGCTGCGTCGACATCTGCGCCGAGGCTTTGAAGGCGAGTTGCTCGGGCACGTCGATCTCAGGCGCCGACAGGCGACGACGTCCCTCGCGGTTGAACGGCGCCTCCGCCAGGAAGGCTTCGAGCTTGGCGGGATCTTGCGACAGGCCCTCGAACTTGTCCCATTCATGGCCGACACGGATGTTCTGCGCGGTGCGCCACTTCTCCATCTGCGCCACCGTCATCAGGCCGGCGTGGTTGTCCTTGTGGCCCTGCATCGGCAGGCCGACGCCCTTGATGGTGTAGGCGATGAAGCAGACCGGGCGATCATGATCGACAGCTTCGAACGCCTCGATCATGCTCGCCATGTCGTGGCCGCCGAGATTCGACATCAGTGCAAGCAACTCATCGTCGCTGCGGCGGTCGATCAGCGCCGTGACCTGCCCCTGGTCGCCGATATCGTCCTGCAAGTGTTTGCGGAAGGCGGCGCCGCCCTGGAAGCACAGCGCCGCGTACATCTGGTTCGGACAATTGTCGATCCAGCGCCGCAAAGCCTCGCCGCCCGGTTCGGCAAACGCTTCCAGCATCAGCTTGCCGTACTTCACGATCACCACGTCCCAGCCGAAGTTGCGGAACATGGTCTCGAACTTGGCCCATAGCCCTTCGCGCACCACGGCGTCGAGCGATTGCCTGTTGTAGTCGACCACCCACCAGGTGTTGCGCAGGCCGTGCTTCCAGCCCTCGAGCAGCGCCTCGAAGATGTTGCCTTCGTCCATCTCGGCGTCGCCGACCAGCGCGATCATGCGGCCCTCGGGGCGATCCTCCATCCAGCCATGCGCCTTAACGTAGTCCTGCACCAGCGAGGCGAACAAGGTCTGCGCGACGCCGAGGCCCACAGAGCCGGTGGAGAAGTCGACGTCGTCCGCATCCTTGGTGCGCGACGGATAGGATTGCGCACCCTTGTAGCCGCGGAAATTCTCCAGCTTGTCACGGGTCTGATGCCCGAACAGATACTGGATCGCGTGGAAGACTGGACTCGCATGCGGCTTCACCGCGACGCGGTCCCGCGGGCGCAGCACCGAGAAATAAAGCGCCGACATGATGTTGGCGAGCGAGGCGGACGATGCCTGATGGCCGCCGACCTTCAAGCCATCGGAGTTCGGCCTGACATGGTTGGCGTGGTGGATCGTCCACGACGACAGCCACAGCACCTTGCGGGCCAAAGCGGACAGCATGTCGAGGCGTTCAGGCGCTATTCCCATGGCAAAGCTCCCAGGCGATATCGCCGATGTTACTGCCGGCCTGTGGCCCAAAAATCTCAATTCCGCGCGACAACACAGGAAGAATTGGGATAAATTCCCACGATCTGGCCTCAACCTGCGAGTTTGTCCTAATGCCTGCCCTCGATGCCATCGACCGTAAGATCCTGAGTCTGCTGCAAACCGACAGCCGCATGACCATGCAGGAGCTCGCCGACAAGGTCGGGCTGTCGGTGTCGCCCTGCCATCGCCGGGTCAAGCTGCTCGAGGAGCGCGGCGTGATCTCTCGCTACATCGCAACCGTCGACCAGAAATCGATCGGGCTGCATGTCTCTGTCTTCATCTCGATCAAGCTCGCCCGGCAGAAGGAGGAGGACCTCAACCGCTTCGCGCGCGCGATCTCCAAATGGGACGAGGTGCTCGAGTGCTATCTGATGACGGGCAACCGCGACTATCTGCTGCGCGTCGTCGCCGCCGACCTCTCCTCCTACGAGGCGTTCCTCAAGAACAAGCTGACCCGGCTCGACGGCATCGCCTCGATCGAGTCGAGTTTTGCCTTGAGCCAGGTGAAGTATTCGACCGCGCTGCCGGTGTAGGCGGACAGTGTTCGTTGCCTCGCATCGCCCCGCCAGACGGCGCGGTGTCATCACCCGCGCATGCGGGTGATCCAGTATTCCAGAGGCGCTGGTTGTTGAGCCGAGAGACCGCGGCGTACTGGGTCGCCCGGTTGAACCGGGCGATGACAGCCAGGATGAGGGCACGACTTCGTCCTCTCGCGACACAACTTGTCCGAGCTTTGCATCTCATCTCGCCCTCCGATCAGGTAGAGGGCGCAGGGAAAGCCGGGTGCCGATCGCACCCATGGGCCCGGTGCAATAAAAGTAGCACCGGGGGTAGGACCACAGGTGTAACCGGAGCAATCCCGGCTTTCCCTGCGCGATGGGTTACGGCTTATACGTGCTCGCCCCGGCGAGACTGGGCTTGGTTGTCACCGCTGTTGCAAGACGCAATTGCGTCTTGCAACAGGACACCTGCCACTAGGGCGTCAGGCCTGCACGACTTCGCCGTCCGCCGTATGCGCACTCGTCAGTTGCGCAAGCGGCGTCCACCGCATCCCGACCCAGCACTCGTGACGATCGCGAAGCGCCCCTCAGGCGGGTGAGACGGACGATTCATACACCGATTTTTGTTTCTTTAAAACAGAAATATTTTTGTTGCGAGGGCTTGCGCAGTCGGGCAACTCAGTGATTGGCCTCGATCGAGGCCTCGCCTGCCGCAGCCATTGTCACGGTGATGGAGCAGCCTCGACGCATCGCCTCAATCGGCGGAGATCGAGCGCCGATCGGCCTTGCCCCGCCAGCTCGCAGGCGCATAGAGAGGCTCGGGCTGCTGCGACGTTTGCGCTCGTGTCGACGGCTCCTCTCGCGCCACCGGCCGAGGCATCTCGAGCGATCCTTGAGCCGACAATGCCGACGCCGACCGTTCCACTGCGGTTGTCTGTTTCAGGCCGAACTGCCTTGGCATGGGACCCTCCGAATCAAGATCATTTCCTGCTTCGTCGATCGATTACAGCGCGAGCGGTTTGCAGCGCGAGGGGAAATGCTCTGTCCATTTCCCAAGCTCTTTATGAAGGAACCAGTCCAGATATTCCCGAAGCTGCTCTCGGGAATCTGCTCCTGGCCTCTCGCCGACGCGCCTGCGCTGAGATGCAGGCGGTCTCATCGCAAACTTCCCGATCATTAGCAGGACCGAATTCGGCATGAGCGGGGCATGCCCGCAAAGAGTTGCTGCGGTGCGTGGTCGCGGCGGGAACCGGGCGGCACCGTACAGTGTTGATGTCGGGTGCTATTGAGTGCCTAGACGCGAGGTAACGAACACCATGGCTGGAGCTGCTCGCAGACACGTGTGGTTGGCGCTCGTCGCAATTCTCGTAGCAGCGTCGGCGGCGCTGCTTGCGGATTCTGCCGAGGCAGCCCGTGGCGGCGGAGGTGGCGGAGGTCATGGTGGTGGCGGGGGCGGCGGATTTCACGGCGGGGGCGGCGGTGGCTTTCACGGTGGCGGTGGAGGTTTCCACGCTGGCGGAGGCGGCGGCTTCCGCGGCGGTGGTGGCTTCCACGCCGGTGGGCCCGGTGCCGGCGGTTTCCATGGCGGAGGCGTTCGCGGCGGCGGCTTTCACACCATTCATGCGGCGCCTCGTGCCGCTCCAGCGGCCGGCCGCGGCGGCGGCGCGCGGCAATTTCACGCCACCCGCAATCCCGCCATCACCCACAATCCTGCCGTCTCACACGGCGTAGCCGCGAGCCGCCACGCGCCATCGGCCGCCGTGATGCGGCGCAACGCCAGCGCTGTCGGCCGCACATTGTCCTCGCGTCGGATCACGGCCGCCATGCACACGCCGGGCGGCTTGCGCAACCCGATGGCGCGCGCCGCGATTACGACGGCCGCTGCGGGGGCCGCGTTTGGATATCGCGGCGGAGACTGGTGGTGGCGCCATCCACATGGCGGCTACGGCTGGGTCGGCCCGGTGTTCTGGCCCTACGCCTATTACGATCTCTACGACTACACCTGGTGGGGCTGGGGCTATGACCCGTATTTCTGGGACTACGGTTACGGCGATATCTATGCCGGCCTGTTCGGTCCCTATGATTACGATGCCTTGAGCGGCTATGCCGACTACCTGCCGAGCCGCGGCGGTTCACGGCAGCCGACCACGTCCAACCGTTCCGGCACGGCTACTCTTGCCGACATGTGCGGCAGCGACAGTCGTAACATCGCAGGCTTCCCGATCGACCAGTTCCGCAGCGCGATCGATCCCAACGCCGAGCAGAGCGCTGCGCTCGACGACCTCGCTGCCGCCTCGCAGCAGGCCTCCGAGATCATCCTCAATTCGTGCCCGAAGGACGTGCCGCTGACCGCGCCGAGTCGACTGGCTGCGATGCAACAGCGCCTTGAGGCCATGCGCAGCGCGGTGGAGACGCTGCGGCCGCCGCTCGACAAGTTCTATGGCCTGTTGAGCGACGACCAGAAGGCAAAGGTGACCGCGCTGGTGGCCGACCAACAGCGCGCCCGCCGTGGACGAGCACCGCGCGAAAGCACCGCTGATACCGCGACCTGCAACCCAGCGCAGCCCGCCGCCATCGAATGGCCTGGTGATCTCATCGAACGCAATGTGAAGCCGACCGACGCCCAGCGCGCCAGCCTCGACGCGCTGCGCGATGCCACGACGAAGGCCGAGGATATGCTGAAATCGTCCTGCCCGCCCACCGACGCGCGCACGCCGCCGGCGCGGCTTGCGGCCGTGGACGCAAGGCTCGATACGATGCTTCAAGCGATCGGGACGGTGCGTCCGGCGCTCGACAGCTTCTACAACTCGCTCAGCGACGAGCAGAAGGCCGCGTTCGACGCTGTTGGCCCCGAGCACAATGGCGGCGCAACGGCGATGGCCGCTGATACCGAGGAGCCACGGCGCAGCCATCATCGCCGCCACCGTCACGGGCCCAATATCGGCGGCATGATCTTCCGGATGATGGGCTTGTGAGGCTCGCGCTCGCTTGTCTCACACCTTCCCGCGGTATCGCAGCGCCTCGACCAGCAGCGAGAACGCGGGTGAGGCCTGCCGGCGGCTTGGATAATAGAGGTGATAGCCGGAGAACGGCGGGCACCAGTCGGCCAGCACGCGCACCAGCCGGCCGGCCGCAAGATGCGGCTTCGCCTGTCCTTCGGTCAGATAGGCAAGGCCAAGCCCGTTCAGCGCGGCGCTCAGCAGCGTGCCGGAGCCGTTGAACACGAGCTGGCCCTCGACGCGCACATTGAGCTCACGTCCGTTCTTCTCGAACTCCCACGCATAGAGCCGGCCGCCATGGGTCGGCAGGCGCAGGTTGAGGCAATTGTGCTCGGTCAGTTGCTGCGGCGTGCGCGGCTTCTTGCGCGCCGCGAAATAATCGGGCGAGCCGACCACCGCCATACGCAGGTCCGGACTGACCCGGACCGCGATCATGTCCTTGGCGACCAGCTCGCCCGGGCGGATCCCGGCGTCATATTGCTCGGCGACGATGTTGCTCAGCCCGTAATCGATCACGACCTCCACGTTGATGTCAGGATATTTCGGCAGGATCGCGCGCAACGCCGGCATCAGGATGGCCTCGGCCGCATACTCGGTCGAGGTTACGCGGATGGTGCCGGCCGGCTTCTCGCGCAGCGCGCTGAGCGCGGTGAGCTCGCCATCGATCTCATCGAACTTCGGCCCGATGGTGCGCAACAGCCGCTCGCCGGCCAACGTCGGCGCGACGCTGCGGGTGGTGCGGCTCAACAGCCTGACCCCGAGCCGCTCCTCCAGCGCCCGCACGATCTGGCTCAGCGCCGACTGCGACAGCCCGAGCTTCGCCGCGGCGCGCGTAAAGCTCCGCTCCCGCGCCACAGCAAGGAAGACAAGCAGGTCGCTCGCATTGTCCCGATCCATTGATTAGCAGGCCTCATGAATGCATGCAGTTTTCATCATCTAATCCGCAACGGGCGGACGCGCTAGCTTCAGCGCAACAGAGATTTCAGCCACACCCGCCATGTCCGTTACGACGTCAGATAGGCGAAACGCCGCACCGGCGCCTACACCGCATGCCTCGATCTTGCGCTCGGCGTCACCGCGCCGCTGCTCGGGTTGATCGCCGGAGCGGCCAGGCTCAACGCCGTGTTCCTTGCCAGCGCGCTGATCGTGCTGAGCGGGGCTTGCATCGCGCTCCGCCTGATGCGGCCGGCGGCATCGAACGCGCGAACCTGACGGGAGATGACCGTGAAACGGATAGCCGCCGCAATTGTTGCCACGTGCCTGATCGCCTCGCCCCCAGCGTTGGGGCAACAGCCACCACAAGGATCAAGAGCCATGCCCAATATCGACGACATCAGGGCCGTCGCGCCCGTGCTGGAGACATACCGCCAGAAAATCCTGCTCGGTGATCTCTGGAAGCGTCCCGGCCTGTCACCGCGCGACCGCAGCCTGGTCACGCTCGCGGCGCTGATCGCGCGCAACCAGACGATCGAGCTCGCCTTCTACCTCAATGGCGCGCTCGACAATGGCGTGACGCCGGCCGAGATCTCCGAGACCATCACCCATCTTGCCTTCTACACGGGATGGGCCAACGCGATGTCGGCGGTTGCCATCGCCAAGGACGTGTTTGGGGCGCGCAAGATCGGAGCCGATCAGCTTCCGCAGGCCTCGGGCCCGCGGCTTCCGCTCGACGAGGCAGCCGAGGCACAGCGTGCGACACGCGTTGCGCAGCAATCCGGCGACGTGGCGCCGGGCCTTGTGCAATACACCGCCGACGTCCTGTTCCGCGATCTCTGGCTGCGGCCTGGGCTCGCGCCGCGCGACCGCAGCCTCGTCACGGTCAGCGCGCTGGTCGCGACCGGACAGGTGGCGCAGATCACCTATCATCTCAACCGCGCCATGGATAACGGGCTGACCAAGGCCGAGGCCGGCGAGATGCTCGCCCAGCTCGCTTTCTACGCCGGGTGGCCGAATGCGTTCTCGGCGCTGCCGGTCGTCAAGGATGTCATCGCGCAGCGGCCGCGATGACCTCGCTGTCGAGACGCGGCCTGCTCGTAGGCACCGGCGGGACGCTTGCCGCGTTGATGTCGCTGCGGCCGGCCGGCGGCGCAGTGTCAATCCAGACAACGGACCACAGGAGCAACAGCATGCAGATCACCCGAATTGGATCGCAGCCGTCCCGCAAGGGACCGGATGATTATTTCAGCGGCACGGTCCGGGTCGACCCGCTGTTCCAGGCCCCGGAGCCGGCGCGCGTCGGCGGCGCCAGCGTGACGTTCGAACCCAGCGCGCGCACCGCCTGGCACACCCATCCGCTCGGCCAGACCCTGATCGTCACCGCCGGCTGCGGCTGGGTGCAGCGTGACGGCGGGCCGGTCGAGGAGGTCCGGCCCGGCGACATCGTCTGGTTTCCGCCGGGTGTCAAGCATTGGCACGGCGCGACGCCGACCACGGCGATGACACACATCGCGATCCAGGAGACGCTCGACGGCAAGAATGTCGACTGGCTGGAAAAGGTCAGCGACGCGCAGTATCGCAAGTGATCGGAAAGCGACGATTGTAGGGCGGCAAAGCGCAAGCGTGCCCACCATCGCGAGCCGAGCACTTGAAAGGTGGGCACGCTTGCGCTTTGCCCACCCTTGCGGATTGTGCGCTCAGATCACCTTGCGCTGCGCCAGGTTTTTCATCAGCGCGCCGACGCCGAACGTCCAGTGCTCGCATTCATCGCTGCCGCGCATGCGGTTGACGAGCTTGCCGAGCTGCGGCGCGGCGATGGTGACGATGTCGTCGCGCTTGTGGGTGAAGCCTTGACCCTTCGCATCGCGGTCCTTGACCGGCGCGAACATCGTGCCGAGGAATAGCGCAAAGCCGTCGGGATATTGATGCACGGCACCGATGGTCTGCGCGACGAGGTCGGTCGGGTCGCGGCTGATCTTGCTGATCGAGGAATGGCCCTCGAGCACGAAGCCGTCGGTCCCCTTCACGGTCAGGCCGACGTCCATCCTGCGCACGTCGTCCAGCGTGAAGGTCTGGTCAAACAGCCGCAGCAGCGGGCCGATCGCGCAGGAGGCGTTGTTGTCCTTGGCCTTCGACAACAGCAGCGCCGAGCGGCCTTCGAAATCGCGCAGATTGACGTCGTTGCCGAGCGCCGCGCCGGCGATCCGGCCGGTGCTGGAGACCACGAGCACGACCTCAGGCTCCGGATTGTTCCAGGTCGACTTTGGATGCAACCCGGCATCCATGCCGGTGCCGACCGACGACAGCGTCGGCGCCTTGGTGAACACCTCGGCGTCGGGACCGATGCCGACCTCGAGATACTGGCTCCAGGCGTTCTGCTCGATCAGCACCTGCTTGAGCTTCATCGCCTCCGCCGAGCCCGGCTTCAGCTTGGAGAGATCGTCGCCGACGAGGCGCACCACCTCCTTGCGGATCGCCTCCGCCGACGACGGATTGCCGCGCGCCCGCTCCTCGATCACGCGCTCCAGCATCGAGATCGCGAAGGTGACGCCGGCCGCCTTCAGCACCTGCAGGTCGACCGGCGCCAGCAGCCACGGCTTTTGCCGGTCGCGGCCGTCGGGCGGCGTGTTGGCGAGGATCGCCGCAAGGTCGCCGATCCGTTTGCCCCTGGTGACGCGCAAGGCGGTGGCGGGATCCTGTTCCTCGCACAGCGCGCTGACCGTCGGAAAGCGCGCGGTGACGTCGAACACGCCGTCTTCGCGGACCGCCACCACGGCCGGGCCGCCGGCCTGCGGCAGCCAAACCCGCCCGACCAGCGTGCCACGGGTGGCGTCCTCCGGCAGGACATCTGTTGGCGTGAGCGAAATCATCGGAATCTCCCTTTTGGTCTTGTTGCGGCTTCCTAGCACAGCCATGGCCGCGATGTGAGGGGCCGTCATCGCGACGCACCTGGCGGAGACTCCTCCTCACCGGATCGCATCTGCGCTGCGATGTAGCCGGAGCTTCGCTTCGGCGTTCGAAAGCGACGGCCGCTATAGGCGGCCTAGGCCTCTCCCTGCAAGCGGGGCGAGGCAAGAGGCCAAGACATAGGCAATCACGCCCTCACCTCGCCTACTAATGGCGCAGGGCGGCACTATTGCTGCAACCATGGGCCGACGCTAGGCTCCCCCCGATTTGGTGCAGGGAGGCCCACGTGACTCAATCCGACGACATGAAGATTTCGGAAGACCGCCGCGATGCGCTGCGCTATGCGCTCGGGATCGGCAGCGGCGCGGCGCTCGCGGCCGCGATGGCAACCCCGGCTTCGGCTGAGGCGCAAGCCGACAACACGCTCGACCGGATCAGGGCCAACAAGGTGCTGCGCATTGCCGTGCTGCCGGGCGAATTGCCCTACTTCAACAAGGATCTCGCCACCGGCACCTGGTCCGGCTTCTCGATCGAGATGGCGAACGATCTGGCCAAGCTGCTCGACGTCAAACTGGAATATGTCGAATCGACCTACGGCAACTCGATCCTCGATCTGCAAGCCAACAAGATCGACCTCGGCTTCGCGCTCAATCCGACCCCGCAGCGCGCGCTGGTGGTCGATTTCACCCATCTGGTGTTTCCGCATCCGTTCGGCGCGATGCTGAAGAAGGGCATGGAGGCCAAGACCTGGGCCGACATCAACAAGCCCGAAGTCAAGATCGCCGTCGACGTCGGCTCGGCCAACGAGGCGGTGGCGCGGCGCTTTGCCCCCAACGCCACCATCAAGTCGCTGAAGTCGCGCGACGAGGTGATGCTGGAAATGTCGTCCGGCCGCGTCGATTGCGTCGTCAACGCGCTTGTGCTCGGCCTGACCGCGATCGCCAAGAACCCGAACCTCGGCACCTACAAGATCCTGCAATCGCCCTCGGTGACGATCGCGAGCGGCACCGCGGTGCGCCGCGAGGCCGACAAGCGCTGGCGCGATTTCCTGTCGGTGTGGATCGATTACAACCGCGGCATCGGCCAGATGCGCGAATGGTTCGTCAAGGGTCTCGGCCTCGCCGGCGTCAAGCCGGAAGACGTGCCGGTGGAGTTGAATATTTGAGGGCGGCCGAATTTCGCACGCATTAAGCCGCGTTCTCCGCGACACCTCTCCCCCGCTTGCGCGAGGGAGAGCAGCGCTCACACCTTGTCGTAGGTCAGCCCGCGCTCGAGATGCCGCGCGACCAGCGTCGAGGGAAACAGGATCGCGAAATAGATCAGCGCCACGATCGTGTAGACCTCGAGCGGCCGATAGGTGTCGGCATTGATCAGGGTCGCGTTGTAGACGAGATCTGGCACCGCGATGATCGAGACCAGCGACGTGTTCTTCAGTTGCGTCACCGACTGGTTGACATAGGGCGCCATCATCGGCTTCAGCGCCTGCGGCAGGATGACGAGCCGCATCAGCGGCCAGCCGCGGAAGCCGAGCGCCTTGGCGGCATCCCACTGCCCGACTGGAACGCTTTCGATGCTGCCGCGCACAATCTCGGCGTAGAACGCGCCGCCATAGAGCGAGAGCACGCTCATCGCCGCGACATGCGCCGGGATGTTGACGCCGATCACGACCGGAAAGGCGTAGTAGAACCAGATGATCTGCACCAGCAGCGGCGTGCAGCGGAACGTTTCGATATAGGCGATCAGGAACCAGTCGATCACCGGAATCCGCCGCAGGCGCAGCATGCCGACGATCAGCCCGATCAGCGTACCCAGGATGATGGTGCCGATCGTGTAGGCCATGGTCCAGCCAAGCCCGAGCCAGAACAGATGGCTGTACTTGGCAAGGACGCCGAAATCCCAAACGTAGTTCATCCTGCCCCTCGATTGCCGGGAGTCCCGCGCCCGTCGATCATCCGATGCTCCAGCATTGCAGGCGAACCGGCGGGAGTCACGCGATATAGCGGCTCGGCGCGAAGGCCTGTGTATCGAACGGCGGCGCGCTGCCTGCGATCATCGCCGCGATCGCTGCGCCGGTGCCGGGACCCGTGGTGAAGCCGATGTGCTGGTTGCCGAAGGCGAGCCAGAGGCCGCGATGCCGCGGCGCCGGCCCGATCATCGGCAGGCTGTCCGGCAGCGTTGGCCGCGCGCCGCGCCAGCGCTCGCCGACGGCGTCGCCGAACTCGATCACGCTGCGCGCCAGCGGCACCACTGTGTCGAGCTGGGAGAAGTTCGATGGCGCGTCACGCGCCGTCAGCTCGACGCCGCAGGTGACTCGAATGCCCTGCTCCATCGGCGTCATCACGAAGCCGCCGTCCGCATCATGGATCGGGCGTAGCAATTTGCGTGCCGGGTTCAGCGCGAAATGCTGGTGATAGCCGCGCTCGAACGCCAGCGGCACGCGATAGCCGAGCGGCCGCAACAGCTCCGCCGACCAAGGCCCGAGCGCAACCACGACATGGCGCGCCGCGATCTCGCCGTCGGCGAGCAGCACGCGCCAGCCGTCGTCCTGCGGCACGATCTGCCGGATCTCGGATTGCCGGATCGCGCCGCCGCCGCCGGCCAGCATGCTCGCGTAGTCCTTGACCACCGCGCCCGGCGAATCGACCGACGCCGTCTGCGTGTGCAGCAGGCCGACGCTGTAGGCAGGGATAATGTTGGGCTCGAGCGCGGAGATCGCCTGGCGATCCAGCACCTCGCTCTTGATGCCGTATTCGGCGAGCGCCGTCTGCTCCGCTTTGGCGTTGGCGAGCCCATCGCCGCGCCAGGCCTTGAGCCAGCCGGTCTCGCGAATGCGATGCCCCGCGCCCGCCCGCGCGATCCAGTCGCGATGCAGCTTGAGCGACGTCGAGATCAGTCCATGTAGCGCGACCGCGCGCGGCTTGGTCTGCGACGGTGCGGCGCTGGCGAGAAAGCGCATCACCCAGCCGGCATTGGCGACGGCCCAGGGAAGATTCCAGCGCAGCGCCGGATGTTGGTTGCTCAGATATTTCGGCAGGCTCTTCCAGAGCGCGGGCGTGTTGAGCGGGAAGATCGAGCCAGATGAAAGAATGCCGGCGTTGCCGTAGGAGGTTTCGCTGCCGGGCTCACGGCGGTCGACGACGATGACCGACAGCCCGCGCTGTCGCGCCGCGAGGCCCGCGGAGACGCCGACCATGCCGGCGCCGAGCACGACGACATCAACCTGTTGTCCTGGGGCGCCCTCCGTCATGTCATCACGTCAGAGTCAGGCCGCCATCGACCGGCAGCAACGTGCCGGTGACGTGTCCTGCCTCCGGCGACAGCAGGAAGGCGACCACGGCAGCGACCTCGTCGGGTTGTCCCAGCCGCTGCATCGGATTGGCCTTCGCCACGCGCTCCCAGGCTGTGGGATCCAGCGCACCGACCAGGCCGCGATCCTTCTGCGTATAGCCAGGCACCACGGCGTTGGCGGTGGCGCCCGAGGCGGCGAGCTCGATCGCCAACGATTTCACCAGCACTTCGAGCGCGGCCTTGGCCGCGGCCGATCCGGGAAAGGTGCCGCCGGGCACGAAGCGATGCGCCCCGAAGCTCGAGACCGCGACGACGCGCCCCTGTGCGCTGCGTGCCAGATCCGGCAGTGCGGCGGCCGCTATTTCGTGGAAGGCCGCAGCCATCACCGCAAAGGCCCGCTCCAGCGATTCGCGCGGCAGGCTGGCAAAATCGCGACGGTCGGCAAAGCCGGCCGCGTGCACGATGGCATCGACCGGCCCGAATTCCGCGCGCACCGCATTGACGAGCTCGGCACCACTACCGGGCTTGGCGAGATCGCCGCTGCGGATGGCGACCTTTGCACCGGCGCGCCGGCACGCCTCCGCGACCGCATTCAGCCGTTCGCGCCCAGCCGCCTCTGAGCCCTGCCCATGCAGCATCAGGCATTGATCGAGCCCGGCTAGCCGCCGCGCGATCGCCGCACCAATGCCGGAGCCGCCGCCCGTGATGATTGAAACCCGCATGAACCGCTGCACTTTCGAAGACAGCGAACTATAGGTTCGGTGTCACGAAATGCAAACCAGCACGCGCATGGCCGGAAGGTCTAGCGCCAGGGCTCGACCAAAATCTTGGTGTGCGCTTCCGGGTTGGCGAGATCGGCGAAAGCCTGCGCCACGCCGTCGATACCGACGCGGCCGGTCACCAGCGATGCGGCATCGACCCGCCCTTCCGCGATCAGGCGCAGCGAATAGGCAAACTCCTCGGGCGTGTAGCCGAGCACGTACTGAACGTTGAGCTCCTTCAGGATGCCGAGCATCGGCTCGGAGCGATCGGTCTCCATGCAGACGCCGACCACCACGATGCGGGCATCGCGCGGCGCGCCCTCGAACACCTGCTGCAACACACCGGGCACGCCGACGCATTCGAAGATCAACGCCGGCTTAAGCGCTGGCAGCATAGCCTGCATGGGCGGCCGCGCGGCTTTCTCCTCCGGCGTCATCTGGGCGTGCTCGGCCCAGCTCGCATAGGGCTGGGTCTTGGCGGGGTCGATGACGACATCGGCGCCCATTTTTTCCGCAAGCCGGCGCCGCGCCGGCGAGTAGTCGGCGGCGACGATCGGACCGAGACCCCTGATCTTCAGCGCCGCGATCACCGCAAGCCCCACCGGCCCGCAGCCGATCACCAGCGGCACCTCGCCGCCGCGAATGTCGGCCTTCGCCACCGCATGCACGCCGACCGCAAGCGGTTCGGTGAGCGCGGCGTGTTCGGCCGCGAGTCCGTTCGGCACCTCAAGCAGCAGCGCCTCGCTGAGCAGCATCTGCTCGGCATAGCCGCCGATATTCTCGTTGGAATAGCCGACACCCCGCGGTCCCTCCGGCGTGAGCAGTGCCGGCACGGAGCACACTCTCGTCCCTGGCTTCAGCTTGCGCGTGCTGTTGGGTCCGTAATCCAGGATTTCGCAGCAGAACTCGTGGCCGAACACGACGTCGCGGGACAGGTCCATCGGCTGGCGGCCGGGAAAGAATTTCGTCAACTCCACCATTCGGTGGGCATGCTTGCGCGCGTGCAGATCGGAACCGCAGATGCCGCAGGCGAGCGTCTTGACCAGCACCTGGCCTGTGCCGGGCTTCGGCTCGGGCAAGGTGTCGACGACGATCTCGCCGTTCCTGAAGATGGCTGCGCGCATGGTTCCTCCCAACTGGATTCGCCTCACTTATAGAGCCGATCGATTCTGATTGAATCAGAACCGAAACTCCCGATTCTTGCGTTGAGGCGTTTCTTCAGTGTCGACCAGTCGCCGTTCCGGATCAAGTCAGCGACAGGCGTTTCGCTCCAGAACGCGACCGAGGATGACTGCGCACAGCGCCGTTGCCGGGATTGGCGCCCGGCAACACCATGGCCGCCAATCAGGCGTTCGGCGCCGGCTCACCGGCCACGGCGAGCAATTGCGAGCGACGAATTCGCTCGCGATGCGCGGTGTAGAGCCCTGAGGCGACGATGAAGGCGGCCCCGAGGATGGTCCAGCGGTCGGGCACTTCGCCAAAGATCAGGAAGCCGAGGATGCTGACCCACAGCAACTGCGTATAGGAGAACGGCGCGAGCACCGAGGCGTCGCCATAGCGGAACGCCAGCACCACGATCCATTGTCCCGCGGTAGACGCAATACCGATCAGGAGGCCGAACAGGACGTCGTGCCAGGTCGGCGTGACCCAGACGAACGGCACCAACGCGGAGACGATGGCAGCGCCCGTGATTGCCGAATAGGCCATGACGGTGACCGAGCGTTCGCTGCCGCTCATCATGCGCGTCATGATCAGCGTGACGGCCCAAGCCAGCGCAGAGACGATCGGGAAGAATGCCGCGGGATGGAACGCGCTGGTGCCGGGCCGCAGGATGACGAACACGCCGGCGAGCCCGACCGCGGTCGCGATCCAGCGGCGCAGGCCGACCTTCTCGCCGAGGAAAGCGATCGACAGCGCGGTGACGAACAGCGGCGAGACGAAGCTGGTGGCGGAGGCCTCTGCGATCGGCAGGAAGCCGAGCCCGGTGATAAAGATCAGCGAGGAACCGAGCAGTGCCGCGCCGCGCAGCACGTGCAGCCCGGGGCGCCGGCTCTGCATCGCGAACAGCGGCGTGCCCGGCAGCATCGCGGGCGTCATGATCAGCGCGAACACCAGAAAGCGGATCCAGGCGATCTCGATCGAAGGCAGCGTCGAGGACAGATACTTCGCGGTGACGTCGGAGGTTCCCAGAAACACCGTCGACAGCAGGATCAGCGCGATGCCCTTGAACGGCCGATCCGTGCGCGCAGGCGCTTTCGGTGCGACGGACTTCTTTTCAGGCAACGGCAAAAGGGCGCTGTCCAGCCTGGCGGCTGCGGCGGGGGGCGGCGTCACGGCAATCTCGGAGGCAAAATAAAACGAATCTGCTGACACTCACAAAACGCCAATTCCGCCGCAAGGACAATGGCCGAAAACGGGACTCGGATATGCGTCAGCGCGCGGCGGCCTGCCACAGGCGTTGCGCAGGCGCGATTGAAACAGTTTGTTAGGAATTGTGTGGAGCGCAGCGGCGCGAGTCTTCCTGAAACGCGCGCCGCCACGCTCACAGCATTGGCAGTGAACGCGGCTTCGACCCGCGTGGAAACGCCTTGTCGAGCGCCGCGACCTCGGCGCCGCTGAGCGTGAGGGTTCCCGCCGCGGCATTCTCCGCCGCGTGGTCCGCGCTCGACGCCTTCGGAATCGCGAGCACCGATGGATCGCGGATGAGAAAGCTCAGCGCGACCTGACGTGGAGTTGCCTTGTGCGCCTGCGCGATCGATTGCAGCACGGCGCCGCCCTTGCTCGACGGCGAGGGGAAATCGTCGTGACCGAACGGCGAGTAGGCCACGACGGCGACGCCATGCTGCGCGCACCACGGGATCACGGCATGCTCGATCGCGCGCTCCTGCAGATGGTAGAGCACCTGGTTGCAGGCGATCTTGCCCTCGCCGGCGACGTCGAGCAGCTCATCGAGATCGGCAGTGTCGAAATTGCTGACGCCCCAGGAGCGGATCTTGCCGGCCGCCATCAGATCGTCGAAGGCAGCAACGGTGTCGGCGAGCGGATAGGATCCGCGCCAGTGCAGCAGATAGCAGTCGAGCCGGTCAGTCTTCAGCCGCTTCAACGAGCGCTCGCAGGCGGTGATGGTGCCGCGCCGCGAGGCGTTGCTCGGCAGCACCTTGGACACCAGAAACAGCTCGTCGCGACGACCAGTGATGGCGTCCGCGATCACCAGCTCGGCATCGCCATACATTTCCGCGGTGTCGATATGCGTCATGCCGTCGTCAATGCCGCGCTTCAGCGCGGCGACGGCCGCCTTGCGGTTGCCGTGATCGAGGTACCAGGTGCCCTGCCCGATCACCGAAACCTGCGGGCCGCCTTCGCCGAATGCTTTTGTCTGCACGATCGCCTCGTTATGCGTAGTTCGTTGATGGCCCCGCGCACAACGATAGTGCAAGCGAGCGACAATGTCTCCACATCGCCGTCCCGGCCTAGTGCGCAATTGCGCACGGGGGGCCGGGATCCATACTCCGCAGCAGTCGTTTTGGCGGGACTCGTCATTCCCACCGTGCGCAACGACATTCGTGGTTATGGGTTCCGGCTTTCGCCGGGACGACGGCCGAGTGTGTTGCGCGGCCCGTGCGCTCCAGCGCCGGTGTGTGACGATCAGCCGAGCCCGCTGATGTCGGCCACAAGCACCGAGCCCGTCACTGATTCCGTGATGTAGAGCCGGTCGCGGTTGGCGCCGCCGATCGCGACATTGGTGCAGCTCTGCCCGGCGCAGGACTTGATGCGCGCGATGCACTCGCCGTTCGGTGCAAAGACAAAGACATGGCCGAGCGAGGCGTGCGCGACGAACAGCCGACCGGCTTTGTCCATCGTCATGCCGTCGGGCCCGCTCGGGCCGAACAGCGAGCAGAAGCGTCCGACCTTGGAGACGCTGCCATCCTTCATGAATGGTGCGCGCCACACCGCGTTGTCACGTGTCATGGCGACGAACAGCACCGCCTCGTGCGGATCGAGCACGAGGCCATTCGGGCTGATGCCGGTGTCGATCAGGCAGTCGAGCTGGCCGTTGCTCCGCAAGCGATAGACGCGGCCGGTCGGATCGTGCAGGCCGGTCTGGCCCTGATCGGTGAAATAGATGTCGCCGTTCGAGGCGATGTGCAGGTCGTTGCAGCCGCGGAACGATTCCGAGTTGCGCGACCGCAGCACCGGCGTGACCTTGCCCGCCTTGGCGTCGAGCTCCATCAAGCCGTGCCGGTAGTCGGCGATCAGGATGCTGCCGTTGGCGTCGATCTTCAGCCCGTTCGGCCAGCCATCATATTCCGCGACCTGCGACCAGGTCTTGTCCGGCGCAATGCGGAAGATGCGCCCGAACGGAATGTCGACGATATAAAGATTGCCCGACGCATCGAATGACGGCCCCTCGATGAAACAGTCGGTCATCGCACCCGGCCGATTGGCATCGGCCCATTCGGTCGCCACCTTGCGGCGGAATTCGGCTGGCACGGCGGTGAAGATCTCGGTCGGGATCAGCTTTGGCGGCGTTTCCAGGTACATCATTGTCGGGTTCACCCATTGGCGGAACGGGGTGGACCATAGAGGAGAAGGCGTGCGGCGTCGAATGCACCGGGGACATTCCGTCATTGACGACGGGACGTTGTCGTATACGCATTCCCCTATTCGGCCGCTTGCGCGCTGCCGTAGGCCTCCGAGATCATGTAGCCCGACAGCGTGCCGTAGGCGGCAGTCCAGGCGGCGGCCACGTCGGGTGTCCAGGCGTCGCCGAGACCCTTCTCCAGCGTCCACAGCAGCGCGGCGCCGACCACCGGATAATGTTCGGGCCTCGCGCCATAGCCGACATGGCGCTTGGCGAGCGCGCTTGCGGCGGGAAGCACCGAAGGCAGATTGCCCAGCCCGTTGACCACGACCGCGAGCGTCGCCATCAGCTTCCTGCGCTGCTCGGTCATGTCCGCGGGAAACATCGCCTTCACACCGGGCGCGACCTCGAACAGCCGGTCATAGAAGATCGCCGCCGCCTGCTCCGAGATCGGCGCCACCTTGGCAAAGGAGTCCTGCACGAGCTTGATCTGGTCGGGTGTCATGTGTGCCTCCATGCACGCTGCCTCCCTCGCCGCGCCATTGCGGCGAGGTGAAGGGGTTATGCCGCCTCGACGAAGCGATGGCGTTCGTAGAGAAATTCGAGCACGCGCTGCCGGCACTTCAGATAGCCGGGGTTGGCCGCGAGCTCGAGCCGCTTGCGCGGGCGCGCCAACGGCACGTCGAGCACCTCGCCGATCCCTGCACTCGGGCCGTTGGTCATCATGACGATACGATCCGAGAGCAGCACGGCTTCGTCGACGTCGTGGGTGATCATCAGGATGGTGTTACCGAGCTTCTGGTGCAGCGCCATCACCGTATCCTGCAGATGGGCGCGGGTCAGCGCGTCGAGCGCGCCGAATGGCTCGTCGAGCAGCAGCACCTTCGGCTCCATCGCGAGCGCACGCGCGATGCCGACGCGCTGCTTCATGCCGCCAGAGATCTCGCTCGGCCGCTTGTCTCTGGCATGCGCCATCTGCACCAGGTTGAGATTGTGCATCACCCAGGCGTCGCGCTCGGCCCTGCTCTTTGTTTTGGCGAACACCTTGTCGACGCCGAGCCTGACGTTCTCATAGACGGTCAGCCACGGCAGCAGGCTGTGGTTCTGGAACACCACGGCGCGGTCCGGCCCCGGCGAATTGACCTCGCGGTTCTCCAGCAGCACGCAGCCTTTTGTTGTGCCGGTGAGGCCGGCGACGATGTTGAGCAGGGTCGACTTGCCGCAGCCGGAGTGCCCGATGATCGAGACATATTCGCCCTTGTCGATGGTCAGATTTATGTCCTTCAGCACCTCCGTCGTGGCGCTGCCGCGGGCAAAGGTCTTGTCGATGTGATCGAGCTTCAGATAGGCCTGCATGACTTGCTCCCTCAGTTCGCAGCCGTGCCGCGGGTCACGATCTTGCCGAGCCCGGCGATCAGGCGATCGAGCACGAAGCCGATGATGCCGACGTAGAACAGCGCCAGGATGATTTCGCTGATGTGCGAGGAATTCCAGGCATCCCAGATGAAGAAGCCGATGCCGACGCCGCCGATCAGCATCTCAGCCGCGACGATCGCGAGCCACGACAGACCGATGCCGATGCGCAAACCGGTGAACATGTAGGGGGCGGCGGCCGGGATCATGACCTTGGTGAAGAACTCCAGCGGATTGAGCTGCACCACGGCGGCGACGTTGCGGTAATCCTGCGGAATGTTGCGGATGCCGACCGCGGTGTTGATGATGATCGGCCACACCGAGGTGATGAAGATCACGAAGATCGCCGAGGGCTGGCCGTCGCGGAACGCGGCAAGCGACAGCGGCAGCCAGGCGAGCGGCGGGATCGTGCGCAAGACCTGGAATAGAGGATCGAGCCCGCGCATCGCCCAGACCGACTGGCCGACCAGCGTGCCGAGCGCGATGCCCGCGACCGCGGCAAGCGAATAGCCGTAGGCGACGCGCTGCAGGCTGGCAGAGAGATGCCAGAACAATCCCTTGTCGATGCCGCCATTGTCGAAGAATGGATCAAGGATCAGCTCGCGAGTGTCCTTGAACACCTTCGAGGGCGGCGGCAGGCTCGACCCGGCGCGCCGGCAGATCAATTCCCAGATCACGAGCAGGAGCGCGATGACGATCGCCGGCGGCACCACGCGCACCGCGATCTCTTTTGCGATCCGGGCATGGGCCTCGGCACGCGGCGTTGCCTTGGGCGTCATCGTCACGACCGGCGCCGGCGCAGCAGCCGACGGGATCGCCACCGCTGACACATCGGTCTTCATGGCAGGCATAGACATCAAAGAAAAATCTCCGTGGTGACAGGCCGCGCAATCTGCAACCCGATGATCGGATCAGACGTCCAGACGCTTGATGGACAGCGACTTCAGGTAGGCGGCGGGATCGGCGGGATCGAACACCTTGCCGTCGAAGAAGGTCTCCTTGCCACGCGAGGTCGAGGCTGGAATCTCGGACGCGGGCACGCCGAGCTCCTTGGCGGCCTCCTTCCAGAGGTCCTCGCGGTTGACCTTGGCGATCAGCGCCTTGGTGTCGAAGCCGGGTTCATACTTGCCCCAGCGGATGTCTTCGGTGAGGAACCAGAGGTCGTGGCTCTGATAGGGATAGGACGCGTTGTCTTTCCAGAACCGCATCTGCTGCGGCGAGTTCTCGACCACGCGGCCGGTGCCGTAATCGAACTTGCCCTTCATGCGGTCGGTGATGTCCTCCACCGGACAATTGATCCACTGCCGCTTGGCACAGATGGCCGCGGTCTCGTCGCGGTTCTCCGCCTTCTCGCACCACTGCTGGGCCTCCATCACCGCCATCAGCAGTGCCTTCGCGGCCCTCGGGTTCTTGTCGACCCAGGCAGCGCGCAGGCCGAACGACTTCTCCGGATGCTTGTCCCAGAGCTCACCGGTGGTGAGCGCGGTGTAGCCGATCTCCTGATGGATGAGCTGCAGATTCCACGGCTCGCAGACGCAGAAGCAATCCATGGTGCCGACCTTCATGTTCGCTACCATCTGCGGCGGCGGCACCACAATGGTCTCGATGTCCTTGTCGGGATCGATGCCGCCGGCGGCAAGCCAGTAGCGGATCCAGAGATCGTGCGTGCCGCCCGGGAACGTCATCGCGGCCTTCACTGCCTTGCCGGACGCCTTCTTCCTCTCGAGCGCGGCCTTGAAGGGCGCGGCGTCGATGCCGACCTTGAGGTCGGCATATTCCTTCGCAACCGAGATGCACTGGCCGTTCAAATTGAGCCGCGCCAGGATGTACATCGGCGTCGGCTGGTTGTTCTGCGTCACCCTGCCGGCCGAGATCAGATACGGCATCGGGGTCAGGATATGCGCGCCGTCGATGCCGTTGCCTTCGGAGCCGAGCACGAGATTGTCGCGCGTCGTGCCCCACGAGGCCTGCTTCTGCACCTCGACATCGGGCATGCCGTATTTGGCGAAGATGCCCTTCTCCTTGGCGACGAACAGCGGCGAAGCATCGGTCAGCGCGATGAAGCCAAGTTTGGCGCCCTTCACTTCCGGACCTGCTCCTTGCGCGAACGCCCCGGCGGGGAAGTTGAGCTTCACTGCTGCGAGCAGCGCCGCGGTGCCGCTGGTCGCCTTGAGGAGCTGGCGACGGCTCAATCCGCGGCCTGAACGACGGTCGTTGCGCTTGGTCATGGGCAGTCTGGTCCTTCTGCGTCTGTGCTGAGGATGGCCGTCCGTCTGGTGTCGCCGCTGTCAGCGCATGAGGGCGCGTTCGGGGGTGGCCCCGGTGCGGCAGCACAATTCGGATCATTGGTCTCAAGGGACGGCGTCGATGGCGTCGGCAGCTCACTATTCAAGCCGCGTGCCAAATCGCTGCAGCGCAAAAACGCGATGGAACCGAAAGAGTTGCGAACCATGTCGCAGCGCGCGGTGGCGCGCGCTCAGCATTCAGAATTTGCGATTCGCTCAATTCTTGTGCGACGCGCAAGAATTGAGCAGGCAATGCGAGCGAGCGATCAGGCGTCCTCGGCAACCTTCGTCCCGAGCGGCGCGGGCGCCATTCCGCTGCCCGGCTTCACGCGGAATTCGTAAGTCATCAGGTGCCACGGACCGTCCGCTTTTTTGCCGTCAGGCATCACGGAATCGCTGCGCTGCTCGACCTTGGCGATCAGTTCGTCCTTCACGCCGAACACGACGTCGGAATCGATATACTTGTCGCCATCGATGAAGACGTGGGTAATCAGTGGCTCGTAGCCCTTCGCATTGACCAGGAAATGCACATGCGCCGGCCGCATCGGGTGGCGGTTGGTCTGCGTGATCATCTGCCCGACCGGGCCGTCGGTCGGGATCGGGTAGCTGCACGGCAGGATGGTGCGGAAATAGAAGCGGCCGTCGGCATCGGTGATGAAGCGCGCGCGTGACGACGGACCTTCAGTGGCATAGCTCGCCTTTTGTGAATCATAGAAGCCGTCGTCGTCAGCATGCCAGACGTCGACCGGCACCTTGGCCAGCGGCTTGCCGTTGAGGTCGGTGACGCGGCTCTGCACGAACATGCGCTCGCCGGGCAGGCTTGCGGAAATGTCGGTGCCATGCGGCGTCACCTTGTGCTCGCCGACATAGAACGGGCCGAGCACCGTGGTCTCGGTGGCGCCATCGCGATCGCGGTGGTTGACCGCGTCGACCAGCATCGACACGCCGAGCACATCAGAGAGCAGGATGAACTCCTGGCGGATATCGGTGCACTTCTGGCCGGTGCGAGTGAGGAAATCGATCGCGTAGTCCCATTCCTCGAAGGTGAGATCGGTCTTGCGCACATAGTCGTGCAGCGACTTCACCAGTTCCTGCAGCAGGAACTTGGCACGCGGACTGGGCGTCTGGTCGAAGCTGCGGATCACGGCGGCGGTGAGCTCGGTGTCGTTGAACTGGGTCATCTGGCGTTTCCCTGGCGGTCCCTTCGGGGCGCGATTGCGGCTGCCAGCGTACACCACCACCCCTGCGCGGGTAAGCGGCAGCCGATTGGTGCAGAGCACACTTTTCGGCTATCAAGACGCACTCGCCAGCCGGAGAAGAGCCCGATGTCAGCCCCTACCCTTGCCTCCCCTGAATCCGCGGGAATGTCGACCGCAGCGCTCAACCGCCTCGAGGCGCATCTGAAGAGCCGCTACATCGAGTCCGGCCGCTTTCCCGGGACACAGCTCCTGGTCCACCGCCGCGGCAAGCTCGTCCATTCCACCGTGCAGGGCTTTGCCGATCTCGAGCGCAAGGTGCCGGTGAAGGACGACACCATCTTCCGCATCTATTCGATGACCAAGCCGATTACGTCGGTCGCCTTCATGATGCTGGTCGAGGAAGGCCGCGTCGCGATCGATGAGCCGGTCGCCAAGTACATTCCCGAATGGAAGAACCTCGGCGTGTTCGCCGCCGGCACCGCGCCGGCCTTCCTCACCCGCCCGCCGTCGCGGCCGATGCTGATCGTTGATCTGTTGCGACACACTTCGGGCCTCACCTACGGTTTCCAGCAGCGCTCCAACGTGGATGCGGCCTACCGCGAAAAGAAGATCGGCGAGGTCGTCAAGGCCGGCACGCTCGACAGCATGATCGAGGACCTGGCCAAGATCCCGCTGGAGTTCTCGCCGGGCGAGGCCTGGAATTACTCTGTCGCCACCGACGTGCTCGGCTATCTCGTCGGCAAGATCTCGGGTCAGCCGTTCGAGCAATTCCTGAAAGAGCGCATCTTCAAGCCGCTCGGCATGAACGACACCGACTTCTTCGTGCCGTCAGACAAGGCGCACCGCCTGGCCGCCTGCTACTCCGCCGATCCGCAGGGCGGCTTCAATCCGCTCGCCGCCGAGCGCAAGGGCACGCTGACGCTGCAGGACGACCCGGCGACGAGCTCCTTCCTCTCGCCGCCTTCGCTGATCTCGGGCGGCGGCGGGTTGTGCTCGACCGCGGCCGACTACCTCACCTTCTGCCGGGCGCTGATCAACGGCGGCGAGCTCGGCGGTGTCCGCCTGCTGGGGCCGAAGACGCTGAAACTGATGACCTCGAACCATCTGCCCGGCGGCGTCGACCTGCCGGCGATGTCGCGCTCGCTGTTCAGCGAGGCAGCCTACAACGGCATCGGCTTCGGCCTCGGCTTCGCGGTGACGATGAACCCGGCCCAGACCTTGATTGCCGGCAGCCCCGGCGAATTCAACTGGGGCGGCGCGGCCACCACGTCGTTCTTCGTCGATCCGGCCGAAGAACTGATCACCATCTTCATGACGCAGGTGCTGCCGTCCAGCGCCTACCCGCTGCGGCGCGAGCTGCGCACGATGGTCTACGCGGCGATCACCGACAGCAATCTCTGAGACGACGCCATGCCGCGGCGCGCCGAGCGCCGCGGCACCCCGCAAGTCGGCTGCCCAGGGCAGATTTTCCCGCTCCGTTCCTGAACGGATGCCGTTCAATGACGGAACGGCTTGCGCGGCCTGCTGCGATGCGGTGGGCCGGTTTCGGGCAGGTCAAAGACGTCGGATCATGCGACATTCTGGCATGCAAGTTGCTAGGCTGAGCGAGGTTCGGGCCAGCCGAAATCGAGAGGAAAGACATGTCGACCATCGCAACCGCAGTCGCCGAGACACGCAAGCCGCTTTACACGTCGCTGTTCGTTCAGGTGCTGGCCGCGCTCGTGCTCGGCATCATCATCGGCATGGCCGCGCCAGATTTCGCGATCGGGCTGAAGATCTTCAGCGACGCCTTTCTGAAGCTGATCTCGATGATCGTGGCGCCGATCGTGTTCTGCGTGGTGGTGCACGGCATCGCGGGCGCCGGCGACCTGAAGAAGGTCGGACGAGTCGGCGTCAAGGCGCTGGTCTATTTCGAGGCGATGACGACGGTCGCGCTCGTGGTCGGACTGCTGCTCGCCTATCTGTTCGGCCCCGGCCACGGCATGAACATCGACACCTCCACGCTGGACGCCAAGGCACTCGGGAACTATGCCGGCAATGCCCAGAAGCTCAAGGGCGAAGGCATCGGCAGTTTCCTGCTCAACATCATCCCGACGACGTCCTTCGATGCGCTGTCGCGCAACGACGTGCTGCAGGTGCTGTTCTTTGCCATCATCTTCGGCGTCAGCCTGGCGCTGGTCGGCGGCGAGAAGGGCGAGAAGATCTCCTCCTTCATCGACGCGGTCTCGACCGTGCTGTTCCGCGCCATGGGCCTGATCGTGCGGTTCGCTCCGATCGGCGTGCTCGGCGCGGTCGCCTACACCGTCGGCAAATATGGCGTCGGCTCGCTGAAGCAGCTCATGTCGCTGGTCGCGCTGTTCTACGTTTCGGTCACGATCTTCGTGCTCGGCGTGCTCGGTGCCGTAATGGCGCTTGCCGGAGTGAGCATCTTCAAGTTCCTTGCCTACCTGCGCGAGGAGCTGATGATCGTGCTCGCAACCGCCTCCTCCGACGCGGTGCTGCCGCAGGCCATGCGCAAGCTGGAACGGCTCGGCATCAAGGATTCGGTGGTCGGCCTCGTGATCCCCACCGGCTACTCCTTCAACCTCGACGCCTTCTCGATCTATCTCACGCTGGCCGTCGTGTTCATCGCACAGGCGACCAACACGCCGCTGTCATTCGGCGACCTGCTGCTGGTGCTCGGCGTGTCACTGATCACCTCGAAGGGCGCACATGGCGTGCCGGGCTCCGCGATCGTCATCCTGGCGGCAACGCTGAACGCGGTGCCGAGCATTCCCGCGATCGGCCTCGTGCTGGTGCTTTCGGTCGACTGGTTCATCGGCATGGCGCGCGCGGTCGGCAACCTGATCGGCAACTGCGTGGCGACCGTGGTGGTGGCCGCCTGGGAGGGCGATCTGGACCGCGACAAGGCCCGGCGCGTGCTCGACGGCAGCGAGACGGTGGATGTCACCGCTGGCTAAAGCGCGGCATGGCGCGCTCGGCGCGGAGCCCGCCCCTGCCCATTGAGCACTACTTGACCAGCCTCAGGTAAGGAGGAAACCGCCGGGCGGTGGCGGGTTCCTGCAACTGTCCCTCCGACGCCACCATGTCACACAAGGCCTTCAGCTCGGCGTCCGTAACCTTGTGCAGTTCCATCCGAAGCTCAAGGATGGCAAGCGACAACAGTCGCGCGGTCTCCGCGTTTGCCCTGCCGACCAGAAATGCCTGACATTCTTCCAAGGTCGCTAGTAGCGCCAGCAACCGTTCTTCCGTGCTTGCGACCGGCATATTGTCCACTCCCGGAGCCCCGAGGTCGACCCAAGGTGCTCCCTCTTTCGCTTCATTGCCTCTCCGCAAGAATTGCCGGCTTGTGGTAGGCGTGCATCCGCTACGAATGATCGAGAACTTTTGGGCAATTGTCCAGCAACATTCCGAAAGCCTGACTTGCACTTACGTCAAACTTTTTGATGGACCGAGCTGTCCCGTGCAACTGCGCCGGCCTTCGTGATCCACCGCCGCACTAGCAGGGGTTGCATCCAATCTCCGGTGCCCGTACAATAGTTTGGCCCGTAGAAATACGGGCAAAGTGTCTGTGCCGCCCGGTAAGCATACGCAAAATCTGTGGCGATCAAACTCGCGCTAGTTGTGGTTCTGTCAATATTTTGCCAAATGTAGAGGGCGGGGTGTCGACAGACACCTTGGCGCAATCGACTTCAGGCGGTCGGGAGCGTCGGTACAAGGGTGCTTCCAACGCGCGAATGCGTTTGGATACCATCCCGCGGTCTTCTTGGATTTTCGTAGTTCTCACGATGAACTGACGATCCACACGAACTTTAACGCGGTACATCATGGACGAATCCCTGACCTATGCGGGCCAGGGTTTCCCGATTGAAGGACGGGTCACCAGAATGAACAGATCAGCAGCAAAGAAGATGAAGCAGCGCAGCGCCGGTAAACCGGACATCGAATTGGGCAAGCGGATCCGCCTGCGGCGTGTGGAGCAGAAGATTTCGCAGGCCGAACTCGGCGACAAGCTCGGCGTCAGCTTCCAGCAGGTCCAGAAGTACGAGAAGGGCGTCAATCGCGTCGGCGCTGCCCGCCTTCAGCAGATCGCATCCGCGCTCGACGTGCCTGTCACCTTCTTCTACGACGGTGACAACAAGGCCCGCGAAGTCGAGAGCCTCCTGTTCCTCGACAGCGCCTTCAGCCTCCGGTTGCTGCGCGCCTACAGCAAGATCAAGGACCAGACCGTCCAGCGCCAGCTTGTGTCGCTGATGGAATCGATCGCCGCCAACGAGGACTGAGCGGCACCCGATGTCAGATCGCGGCGCCGCGGACGCGATCGACCCGGCATGAGCGGATCGGCCGGCCATCGGCCGCCGCGACGTGTGATCCGCCGGCTGGGCTGGGCGACCATCGAAGCGCTGCCATCGTGGATGGCGGCGCTTTTTTCTGGAATGCGCTCGGCGCGGTCAAGATCAGCATGCCCAGTCCTATTCGGTCTGCATGCGCGACACCGACCAGCGCAGCCTGTTCAGCGACGACGATCCCTTCCATTCGCATGGCTGCTCGCGCGTCGACAACGCCGAGCATCTGCTGACCGCGCATCGCGCGCAGTATTCAGAGCCGCAAACACTCGTCTGCATCTCGCCATTCTGTCGCGCGGCCAATTGTCGCCCGCGACGCGAGGTGACCTTAGAACTCCGCATTTCCTGCGTTGAAGCAGCACTCGCAAAACCAAGTGCACTGGCTCGCCTTTTTGTCGCAGCAACCAAGCGGCCCGCATGACAGTTTTCAGGCTTCAACGAAGGAGATCTCAATGAATATCAAGCTTGCTGTTTTTGGATTGGCCGCTTTGGGAAGCGTGGCCCTGACCTCCGGCTCCGCCTCCGCGATGCCGAACGGGCTTCCGCAGGCCAGCCACATCGCAGGCCAAACATCCAATATCGATCAGGTGCGTCAGGTCTGCGATCGCTGGGGCCGTTGTTACTGGCGGCCGGGCGCATACGGCTACTACGGACCGCGCCATCACGGATGGCATCATCGCCCGCATTACCATCACCCCCACCATTACGCACCGCGCCATCATCGCGGACACGGCCACGGCGGGCACCATGGCGGACATCACGGCGGCCACCGCCGCTAGTCGTCAGCGAGGGGGCTTCGGCCCCCTCTTTTTTGTTCCGTCACCCCGAGGCTCGCTCCGCGAGCACCTCAGCATGACGGGTCAGTATCTCGCAGCTATAGCGCCGCCAGCACCGCGTTGGCGATATCGGCGGTGCCGTTGCGGCCGCCGAACTCGAACGGCTTGATGCCGCCGGCATAGACCTTGTCGACCGCACGTTCGATCCGCTCCCCGGCTTCCGCGGCACTTTCGAGACCATGCTTGTCGGCAAGCCAGTCCAGCATCATCGCCGCAGACAGGATCATCGCGGTCGGATTGGCCTTGCCCTGCCCCATGATGTCGGGCGCGGTGCCGTGGCACGGCTGGAAGACGGCGTAGCGATCGCCGATGTCGGCCGACGGCGCCATGCCCATGCCGCCGATCAGGCCGGCGGTGAGGTCGGAGAGGATGTCGCCGAACATGTTCTCGGTGACCATGACGTCGAAATCCCATGGGCGCTTCACCAGCATCGCTGCGGTGGCATCGATATAGAGGTGATCCGCCCTGACGTCGGGATGACGCTTCGCGGTCTCGTCGAAGATCTCGCGGAAGAACGCGAACGCCTTGAACACGTTCGCCTTGTCGACGCAGGTCAGCCCGCCGCCGACGCGACCGCGCGCCTTGCGGCGTTCGGCGAGCCGGAACGAGAACTCGAATAGCCGCTCCGAAGTCCGGCGGGTGATCACCATCGTCTCACGCGCCTCGCTGTCGGTGACGACGCCCTTGCCCATCGAGGCGAACAGACCTTCGGTGGATTCCCTGATCACGACGAGGTCGATCCCCTTTTGGTCGGCGCCGACGATCGAGCTCGCAACGCCCGGGATCAACCGCGCCGGGCGCACGCCGGCATAGAGGTCGAAGATCATGCGCAGTTCGATCTGCGGCGCGATCTCGGTATTGTCGGGATAACGCACCGACGGCAGGCCGCAAGCGCCCAGGAGGATGGCGTCGGCCTCCTCGCACAGCCGGATCGTGCTGTCCGGCATCGACTTGCCGGTTTCCTTGTAGTGGCCCGCGCCGGCCGGCGCTTCGGTGAAGCGGAATCTCAGATCGGTCGTCGCTTCGATCTTGCGCAAAACCTCGAGCGCGGGCGCCATTACCTCCGGGCCGATGCCGTCACCGCCGAGGACGGCGATATGAAATGCGTTGTTGGCGGACATGGGAATCTCCGAAAGGCAACCGTCATTCCGGGGCGATGCGCAGCATCGGAGCCGGAATCTCGAGATTCCGGGTTTGCTTCGCGCCCCGGAATGACCACACCTGAACTACGGCGTCAGCACCGCGCGGCCGACGAGCTGGCCCTTTTGCAGGTTGGTGAGCGCCTCGTTCGCCCTGGCGAGCGGCATCGGCGTGACCGGGATCGCCGGAATCTTCTTCTCGCGCACGAGATCAAGCAGTTCCTGCGTTTCGCGCAAATTGCCGACATAGCTGCCTTGGATGGTGACGGCCTTGATCGGGATCAGCGGCAGCGCCCAGGTCGCACCGCCGCCGAACAGGCCGACGATCACGAGCTTGCCGCCCTTGGTCAGGCAATCGAAGCCGAGCTGCGTGGTCTGGGCGTTGCCGACCAAATCGATCGCGGCGCGGATCGGCTGACCGGCCTTCTTCATCAATTGCTCCAGCGCATCCGGCGCCTTGCCGTCGACGGTGGCGAGCGCGCCGGCCGCCTCGGCCGCCTCGCGCTTCCTGGCATCGATATCGACCACGATCGCGCCCTTGCCGCCCATCGCCTTCAACAGCGACAACGCCATCAGGCCGAGGCCGCCGGCGCCGAAGATCACGATCGGGGTGTCGAGATCCTTCTCGACCTTCTTCAGCGCGCTGTAGGTGGTGACGCCGGAGCAGGCGTAAGGTGCCGCCGTGACCGGATCGAGCCCCTTGAGGTTGAGCAGATATTTCGGGTGCGGCACCGTCATGTGGTCGGCATAGCCGCCGTCGCAATAGACGCCGAGCGCGTTCGGCTTGATCGCGCACATGTTCTCGTCGCCGCCAAGGCAGGTCGGGCATTTGCCGCAGCCGAGCCACGGATAGGCCAGCGCGACATCGCCGATCTTGAGGCCGCCCTTGTCGGCGTCCTTGACGTCGGGCCCGAACGCCACGACCTCGCCTACGGTCTCGTGGCCCATCGTGCGCGGCAGCGACACCCCGCGATCTTTCAGCGACAGCGGCTTGCGACCGTGGCCGAGATCATAGCCGCCTTCCCAGATGTGCAGGTCGCTATGGCAGACGCCGGCTGCCTTGACCTTGATCAGCACCTGCGTGCCTTCCGGCTGCGGCGTCGGACGGTCGACCTCCTTCAAGGGCGCGTTGAAATCGACAACCTGAAAGCTCTTCATCACAGTTCTCCCGAGAGGCTTGTTCGTTGCGGCCGACCTTGCCACGCCGACGCGCCAAGGACAAACGTTCAAGGCCGCAATTTCGGGCGACCGCCATGCGCGTCGCTCGAACAATCGCGGCCGCCACGATCTAGATCAGCGGATGATGGCACGCGGCGAGTTGGCCGGGCGCCACCACGCGCAGTTCCGGCACCTCGCTGGCGCAGCGCGCATCGGCGCGCGGGCAACGGGTGCGGAAGCGGCAGCCCGACGGCGGCGCGATCGGCGATGGCGGCTCGCCGACCGGCACGCTCTGGGTCGGGCGGACATCCGGATCGGGCACCGGGATCGCCTCGATCAACAGTGAGGTATAAGGATGCGCCGGCCTTGCAAAGAGCTGCTCGGACGGACCGACCTCGCAAAGCCGGCCGAGATACATCACGGCGACGCGGTCGCTGATCGCCTTCACCACAGCGAGATCGTGCGCGATGAACAGCAGGGTCAGGCCGTAACGCGTCTTCATCTCCTCCAGCAGATTGAGAATCTGCGCCCGGATCGAGACGTCGAGCGCGGAGACCGGCTCGTCGCAGATGATGAATTCCGGATTGAGCACCAGCGCCCGCGCGATGCAGATGCGCTGGCATTGTCCGCCCGAGAATTCGTGCGGCAGGCGTCCGCTCACCAGCGCGGGATCGAGGCCGACCGCCGACAGCACGTCGGAGACGAGCTGCTTGCGCTTGCCGGGATCCTTGACGCCCGAGATCAGCAACGGCTCGGCGACGATATCGCCGATCCGCCGCCGTGGATTGAGCGAGGCGATCGGATCCTGGAAGATGAGCTGCACGCGCCGGCGCATCTTGCGCAAGCGCTCGCCCTGCATGGTGGAGAGATCCTGGCCGTCGAACAGCACCTTGCCGGAGACGGCCTGACGCAATTGCAAGACGGCGCGGCCGAGCGTGGATTTGCCGCAGCCGGATTCGCCGACCAGGCCCAGCGTCTCGCCGCGGGCGATCTCGAGGCTGACGTCTGATACCGCGTGGATGGTCTTGCCGCCCACGGAATATTCGACGACGAGATTTTCGACCTTCAGCAGCGGATCAGGTGAGGCGTGTTGCATCATGCGCTGGCACCCGCTGTGATCGGATGGAAGCAGGCATAGAGATGCTCCGGCGTCTCCGCCGTGCTGAGCGGCGGCTTCTCCGTGCTGCAGCGGCCGGCGGCATAGCGGCAGCGCGGCGAGAACGCGCATCCCTTCGGCGGCCGGGTCTGATCCGGTGGGCGGCCCGAGATCGCCGGCAGCGGCGTATGCGGCGCGGCGTCGAGCTTTGGCAGCGCGGCGAGCAGCGCCTCGGTGTAGGGCATTCGCATCTGCTTGAACAACGACGGCGTCGGCGCCCGCTCGACCACGCGCCCGGCATACATCACCGCGACCTCGTCGGTGCGGCCGGCGACCACGCCGAGATCGTGGGTGATGATGATCATCGCCATGTGGCGGCGCTGCTGCTCGCGCGCCAGCAAATCGAGGATCTGCGCCTGGATGGTGACGTCGAGCGCGGTGGTCGGCTCATCGGCGATCAGGAGTTGGGGCTCGCAGGACAGCGCCACCGCGATCGCCACGCGCTGGCGCATGCCGCCGGAGAGCTGGTGCGGATATTGCGCCAGGCGCTGCTCGGGCGCGGGAATGCCGACCGCTGCCAATAGCTCGATGCTGCGTTGCCTTGCCTGGGCGAGCCCCAGTTCGAGATGCTCCTGAATGGTCTCGATCAACTGGGTGCCGATGGTCAGCACCGGATTGAGCGAGGTCATCGGGTCCTGGAACACGACCGCGAGCGATCGGCCGCGCAGCTTACGCAATTTTTCCGGCGACAGTTTCAGGAGATCCTGCCCGCCGAACATCACCCGTCCCGACAGCTTCGCCTTCTTCGGCAGGAGCTGCAGGATGGTGCGCGAGAGCATGGTCTTGCCGCAACCGGACTCGCCGACGATGCCGAGCGTCTTGCCGGCGCCGACGGCAAGATCGACGTGATCCACCGCCCGCAGATTGCCGCGCGGCGTCGGCAGGTCGACCACCGCATCCTCGACCGACAGCAGGACGCCGCTCACAGCGCACCCTGCCGTGGGTCGGTCAGCGCACGTATGGTGTCGCCGATCAGGTTGAACGAGAGCACGGTGAGGAACATCGCGATCGCAGGGATGAAGGCGAGCCGTGGCGCCACGTCGAGGCTTTCACGCCCCTCCCCGATCATGCTGCCCCAGCTTGAGATCGGCGGCGGCACCCCGAGGCCGAGGAACGACAGCGATCCCTCGACCACGATGGTGACGGCGACGCCGAGCAGGAAGAAGGCGAGCAACGGCAGCAGCACATTGGGCAGCAATTCGCGCAGCAGGATGCGGGCATGCGTGGCGCCGAGCGCCTGCGCCGCAATGACGAATTCGCGCCGCGCCAGCGACAGCGTCGCGGCCCGCGCCACCCGCATGAAGGCGGGAATGCCGAGCACGCCGAGGATGCAGGTCAGATTGAAGATCGACTGGCCGAGATAGGCGGTCACCGCGAGTGCCAGGATCAGCGGCGGGAACGCCAGCAGCACGTCCATGCTGCCGACCACGACGGATTCGAAACGGCCGCGGAAATAGCCGGCGAGCATCCCGAGCGCGCCGCCGATGGTGACGCCGATCACGGGCGCGCAGAGCCCGACGATCAGCGAGATGCGTGCGCCGTAGATCAGCCGCGACAGCTCGTCGCGGCCGAGGCCGTCGGTGCCGAGCCAATGCTCCGCTGAGATCGGCGCCCGCCGCTCCAGCATGTCCATGTCGGTCGGGCTCGGGAGCGGCAGCAGGTCGGCTAAGATCGCGACCGCAAACACCAGCACCATCCAGCCGATTGCGACCCAGAACAGCAGGCCGAACCGGCTGCGGCGCCGAGCCGGCGTCGCATGGGCCTCGTCCTCGAGGCTCAGCTCAAGCGTGGCCATGGCGGATCCTCGGGTCGAGAACGGCGTACAGCATGTCGACGATGAAGTTCATGATCACGAAGCCCGCGGCAACCAGCAGCACGACGCCCTGCAGGATGATGAGATCGCGGGTATAGATCGCGCCGACCAGAAGGCGGCCGATTCCCGGCAAGGCGAAGATCGTCTCGACGATGACGGCGCCGCCGATCAGCCGGCCGATATTGATGCCGGTGATGGTGACGAGCGTCAGCGACGAGGGCTTCAGGGCGTGCACGAACAGGATGCGCGACGGCTTCAGACCCTTCGCCTTGGCGAGCGCGATGTAATCCTCCTGGAGCGCGGCGATCATGTCGGAGCGCAGCACGCGCATGATGCCCGGCCATTCCGCAAGCCCGAGGGTCAGCGCAGGCAGGATCATGAAGCGCAGATTGGCGACCGGATCCTCTGTCAGCGGCACATAGCCGGTCGCCGGCAGCAGGCGCAGTTCGACCGCGAACAGATAGATCAGGAGGATCGCGGACAGGAAGGTCGGCACCGACAGCATGCCGAAGGCCGAGCCGGTCATGAAACGATCGAACGCGCTGCCGGCCTTGGCCGCGCAGGCAATCGCGAGCGGCACACCGATCACAAGCCCGATCAGCTCGGCCAGGATCATCAGCTCGAACGAGACAGGGACGCGCTCGCTGACGGCCTGCAACACGGTCTGCCCGGTGCGGAAGGATCGCCCGAAATCACCCTGCAGGATGTGCCAGAGCCAGCCGAGATAGCGCAGCCAGATCGGCTGATCGAGCCCCATGTCGTGGCGCAGGGCCGCGACATTTTCGGGTGTCGCCTGGTCGCCGAGGATCACGTAGGCGAGATCGCCCGGCAACAGTGAGGCGATCACGAAGGTCAGCACCGAGACGGCGATCAGCACCGGTAACAGGTACAGGAGCCTGCGCGCGACGAAGAACAGCATGAAACGCTATTCCTTCCAGGCGTCGGATACGTCGAGCACCCCGTTGAACATCTTCGGCACGCCCTTCACCTTCGCGCTGGAGATCGCGTAATAGGTGTTCTGGAAGGTCCAGAACCAGATCGCCTCCTTGTTGATTAGACGGCTGATCGCGCAATAGTCCTCGGTGCGCTTGGCAACGTCGGCGGTGGTTCGCGCATGCTCCAGCAGCCGGTCGAGCTCCGGATTGGAATAGTTCGCCAGTGCCACCGGGCTGCCGGTGTGGAAATTGGCGTACATCTGCGGATCGGGATCGGCGAGATCGACGATGCGCCACGGCGTGAGCTGGAACTGGCGCATGAAGGCACGCGGCGGAATGGTGGCCTGATCGACTTGCTCGATCTCCATATTGGCGCCGATCCGCTTCCAGAATTGCTGCAACACCTGACCGCCGGTGCGGCCGCGCGGCGTCGCCGTGACCAGCATCTTGAACTCGACCGGCTTGCCGTAGTCCTTGATCAACGCCTTGGCCTTTTCGACATCGTAAGGCAGCGCGCCGTCATCCTTGCACTTGACCCAGGATCCATCGCCATAGGGATTGGTGGCCGGTCGCGCCAAGCCGTTGGTGATCGCCTGCGACATCTTCTTGCGGTCGAGCGCCATCACCAGCGCCTGCCGCACGCGCACGTCGTCGAACGGCGGAACCTTGGTGTTGAAGGCGGCGACAGCAGCCCCCGAGCCTTGGTAGGTGTGCACAGTCAGAGTCGGGTCCTTCTGCGCCTTGATGATGTTGTCGGCGTCAGCCTCGTCGTCCCAGATGATGTCGGCCTCGCCGGACTGCAGCGAGGCGAAGCGCGACTGCGCATCCGGCAGCGGCTTCAAGATGATGCGGTCGAGATAGGGCCTGCCCTTGTCCCAATAGTCCGGGTTCTTCTCCAGCACCATGCGGTCGCCCGCGGTCCAGGATTTCAGGATGTAGGGGCCGGTGCCGACCGGATTGCGGTTGTAGTCGTCGCCCTTGGACTTCCATGCGGTCGGCGACTGCATGACGTTGTTGGAGCTTTGAATGGTCTGCGTTGCCGGGAAGTTCACCGCAGGATCAGTGAAATTGTAGCGCACCGTCAGGTCGTCGACTGCATCCACGCTCTTGATGTTGGTGATATAGAACGCGCAGCGGCACTTGTTGGCGGGATCCTTCTGGCGGTCGAAGTTCTCCTTCACCGCCTGCGCATTGAACGGCGTGCCGTCATGGAATTTGACGCCGGGCCGCAGCTTGATGGTCCAGGTCTTGAAGTCCTCCGAGTGCTCCCACGACAGCGCGAGCTTCGGCTTCACCTCGCCCTTGTCGTCGAGCGTGGTCAGCGTGTCGAAGATCGCGGCCGCCGCGGTGTTGGCCGAGGTGTCGTAGACGCCGACCTTGAGCGGATCGAAGCCCGGAATGTCGAGTTCTTGGCCGACGGTGAGCGTGCCGCCCTGCTTCTGCGCGCTAGCGGGCGCGACGAATGCGGCCGAAGCGAATCCCGCCACGAGAAATAAACGCGCAAGCGCGTGCGCGCGGTTGACCGGCCTCATATGCTCCCTCCCAAGGTGCAACGTCCGGTGTTCCGGATCGTCGTGTTATAGGGGGCAACATTGGCCGGAATCGCCGCGCGCGGCAAGACCGTAACAAGGATGAAAAAGCCGCAGGTTAACTCAGCTCGGCTTTCGGCGGTTGTGCAGCAAAGCCGGCGATCTCGTCCTCGCAGAGGCCGATCTCCTTCAGGTACGACAGCGTGTGCTCGCCGAGCGTCGACATGCGCTTTGCCGCCGCGACCGTCGCCCCCGACATGCGGAACGGCAGATTGAGCACCTTGAACGTGCCGCCGCCGTCCTCGACCTCGGCAAGCCCGCCGCGATGCGCGAGTTGCGGATCGGCGAGCGCTTCGCGCACGGTGCGATAGGCCGACGACGGCACGCCATATTCATTGAGCGCGGCAAGACAATCCTGCGTGCTGATGGAGCGTGACCACGCCTCGACGCCCTCCATCAGGCTCGCCCAGTTCGCCCGGCGATCGGAATATTTGGCGAAGCGCGGATCGGACACCCATTCGGGGCGGCCGATCACCTGCATCAGGTTCTGGAACGTCTTTTCGCTGGCGATCGCCACCATGACGTAGCCATCAGTGGTTTCGATCGGTCCGAACATCGGCCGCTGCGTTTGCTTCACCTCGAACTGGGACCATTGCAACTCATTCAAGGTCAGGCTCAGCATCGATTCCAGCATCGAGACGTCGATGTGCTGCCCCTTGCCGCTTGCACTGCGCTGATAGAGCGCGGCAGAGATCGCCCCGAAGGCATAGACGCCGGTCAACACGTCGGCGTGATAGATGCCGCAATAATCCGGCCGGCTGCGGCCCGGCTGATAGGCGAGATGAGCCATCTCATAGCCCGAGGCGGCATGGATCACCGGCGCGTAGGCCGGCAATTCCGCCGACGGACCGGTCTGGCCGTAGCCCGAGATCGAGCAATAGATCAGCTTCGGGTTGATCTCGCGCACCGAGGTGTAGTCGAGCTTCAGCCGCCGCATCACGCCGGGACGAAAATTCTCGAGCAAGATATCGGCGGTCGCGATCAGCCGGCGCACCGCCTCGACGCCTTCAGGTGACTTCAGGTCGAGCACAAGGCTCCTCTTGCCGATATTGAGCTGGCCGAAGGCGGTCGAGCAGTTGTTCCTGACTGGCGGGCGGGTGCGCATCGTCTCGCCTTCGGCAGGCTCGATCTTGATCACCTCGGCGCCCATGTCGGCCAGCATCCGCGTGCAATGAGGTCCGGCGATCGTGGTCGAAAAATCGAGCACGCGAACGCCGTCAAAGCTCCGTGTCAAATTCCCCTCATCGTTGCCGGCTATTATCATTCCCAAGGCTTCCTCTGTCGCACGGTGCATCATTGTTCGGTGCCGCGCGACCCTAAGGCATGAACCGGAAAACTGGAAACCGGTTTTCCGAAAAGATCAGCCGAAACAAGCGAAGTGAGCCGTGCGGACAGGAACGCGTCTCGTCCAGATCGGGACCGTGGGTCGTGTTGCACTTTACTCAACGGCAAACTGGACCCAATCTTGCATAGTCCCTGTCACGGGCTGGAACGAGGGCGCTTGTTGAAGGTCTTGTTCGTCACGACGGAGATGGACGATTTCGTCCGTGTGGGCGGGCTCGCCGCCGTGTCCGCTGCACTTCCCCGGGCGCTTCGCGCGTGGAGCGACGTCAGGATCATGCTTCCCGGCTACCGGGACGTGGTCGAGCAGTTCACTCACATTGAAATCGTTGGCCAATGTGCTGCGCTCGCCGAGATGCCGGCCTGCACGCTGGGGCGCGCGTCGACCAAGGACGGGCTGCCGGTCTATGTGCTGTTGTGCCCGCAACTCTACGACCGGCCGGGCAACCCTTACGGCGACGAATCCGGCCGCGACTGGCCCGACAACGACATCCGCTTCGCTCGCTTCGCCTCCGCCGCGGCCGAACTTGCAGTGGGCATGCTGGACAAGAACTGGGCAGCGGACCTCGTGCACGCCAACGACTGGCAAGCGGCGCTCACGCCGGCCTATCTCGCCTGGCGCGAGGCGCGGATTCCCTCGATCCTGACCATCCACAATCTCGCCTATCAGGGCCTGTTTCCGAAGGACTCGCTGCGGCGGATCGGCGCACCGGAGAGCTCCTTCCACATCGACGGGCTGGAATTCTACGACAAGCTGTCTTTCCTGAAGGGAGGCCTCGTCTACGCCTCGCACCTGACCACCGTCAGCGCGACCTATGCGAAGGAGATCACGACCGCGGAGCTCGGTTGCGGGCTCGAGGGCCTGTTGCGGATCCGCTCCGATACCGATCAGCTTACCGGCATCCTGAACGGCATCGACGAGAGCTGGGACCCGCGCCATTGCGCGCAGCTCGCAAAACCCTTCGGCGCCGGTGACTGGAAGGGCAAGCAGGCCAATGCCGATTATGTCCGCAGGCAGTTCGGGCTTGCGGTCTCGCGCGGACCGATCTTCGGCCTTGTCGCCCGCCTGGTGCATCAGAAGGGCGTCGACCTCGTGCTCTCGGCCGCCGACGAGATCGTCGCCGCGGGCGGGCAGATCCTCGTCACCGGCAGCGGCGAGCCCGCTATCGAGGAGGCGCTGGTGGCCGCACACCGGCGCCGCCCCGACGCGATCGGCGTCGTGATCGGCTTCAGCGACGCGCAGGCGCGGCGGATTTTTGCCGGCAGCGATTTCACCCTAATGCCGTCGCGCTTCGAGCCCTGCGGCCTCAGCCAGATGTATGCGCAGCGCTTCGGCTCGCTGCCGATCGGTCACCAGACCGGCGGGCTCGCCGAGACCATTGCCGACGGCGAGACCGGGTTCCTGTTCCCGCAGCCCTCGACGGAGTCCTTCCTCGGCGGCGTCAAGCGCGCCTTCGACGCCTTCCGCGCCAAGGATCGGCTCAACATCATGCGTCGCAGCGCGATGGCCAAGTCCTATAGCTGGAACCTGTCGGCCGCTTGCTACGGCGCCCTCTACAAGAAGCTGGTGATGCCGCGGGCAGCCGCGTGACGTGCCATCCCGACGATTTCAGCCCGTTTTTCTCCGCGGCACGCGTGACGAAGCGTCAGCACGTTACCAGCCAAAATACTGATGCAAATGCGGCCGACCGCTGCGCCGCAACATAGTGGAACAGAGTGCCTGTCGGCGCAGAGAGAGACACACGGCCAATTGTTGCCGCCGCCTGACAGACATGTGATACCGTCGGGTTATTGGGGATCACCAGTTTTCCTTGTCCTGCGATCCAAAGGGGGCACCCGATGAACGTCCTTGTCAAAACCTCACCGATGAGCCTCGCGGATGAGCTGACCGCGCACGCCGTGGCGAGCATCGAGGCGGCCGATTATTCCGCGGCACCCTTCCCCCACATCGTGTTTCGCAATTTTTTTCCCGCCGATTTCTACCGGGACCTGACCAAGAGCATCCCCACCGAGGGCTATGATCCGATCACCGGCACGGGAACGCGGATGGCGCTGCGCCTTTACGGCGACAATGTCGACAAGATCGATGCAGGACTGCGTCCGCTCTGGGCTGCCGCGTCGACCATGTTGGCCTCGAAGCCGGTCGAGCAGGCGATCCGCGCCAAGCTGCACGACGGGCTCGAAATCCGTGCCCGCGGCGACAAGCTGCCGGGCGTCGAGGACGTCAAGCTGGTGGCAAAGCCGGTGCTCTATGTCGACAGGGACGGCTACCAGATCAAGCCGCATCCGGACACGCGCAAGAAGGTCGTGACGATGCAGCTTTATTGTCCCACGGACGCCAGCATGGAGGCGCTCGGGACGACGCTCTATCAGGCTTCCCTCAAGGGACTGTTTCACGTCAACTCCTACTGCCTCGAGCCGGTGAAGACCATTCCCTTCCTGCCCAACCTCGGATACGCGTTTGTGGTCCTGAAGGCCTATCATTCGCTGTCAAAGATGAGCTGGCATGGCCGCCCACTGATCAAGACCGATCGCCAGCGGATCTCCATTCTCAACACGTTCTACATGAACGAGACCGTCGGGTTCTGAGCCGGGCTATCGGTTCGGCTGCGCAGAAGTCCGTTTTCCGGAAATACAGGCGCGCGCGGGCGGTCACTCGGTTCGGCGCGTCTCTGGCATGACCAGCCAGATCAGGAGAAGCCCAAGCATCGCGACCCCGGCGAGGCCCATGAAGGCGACGCTGCTGCCGAGCTTGTCACTGACGTAGCCGGCCATCACCGTGCTGAGCGATGCGCCGATGCCGACGGCGGTGCCGACAATGCCCTGCGCCAGATTGAAATGGCCGGTGCCGTACGCGACATCGGCGACCACGAGCGGCACCATCACGCTGAAAACGGCGGCGGTGATGCCGTCGAGCACCTGCACCACCACCAATAGGTATGGATCGCGCACGGTCGCGAACAGCAGGCCGCGGATCGCGAGCGCGCTGAACGCGATCAGCAGGAGCGGCCGCCGACCCCATTCCTGTGCCTTGCGTCCGACCGACGGTGAGGACAACGCCACGATCGCCTGAGGCACGATGATGCATGCCGCGATCAGGACGGTCGCCCATTGGCTCGATCGCGCCGTAACCACGCCCGCCATCAGCGGCAGCATCGCCGCGTTGGCGAGCTGGAACAGCATCATGCCGCCGGCAAAGATCAGGAGCGGTCGCTGCCGCACCAGGCGCCAGACGCTGGTCGCCTTCTTGTCCGGGACTTCGCGTTTCACCGCGCCATGGGCCTGGGCGATGTCGATCTCGCGTTCGCGGATCCGTGACAACGACAGCAGCGTCGGAATCGCAAGGAAGAACGTAACCAGGAACACCGAGCGGCTCGACAGCAGATAGCCGCAGGCGCCCATCAGCGCCGCAGCCGAGCCGTTGCCGAGCGAGGCGAAACGCGCATTGCGGCCGAGCCGCTCTCCGATCGCGCGCGGTCCGACCAGGCCGAGGCTGATGGCGGCGATCGCAGGACCAAGCACGCAGCTTGCCAGCGCATGGAACGTCGCGGCGACCGTCACCACGGGCAAGATGGGCCAGAGCGCGTAGGCCAACGCGCTCATGCCGATGGTCGCAACCGCAAACCCCGCGACGATCCGTTCCGAACGCGCCGCATCGACGATCGCTCCACCCGGCATCTGGCCCAGCAGGCCGATGATGCCGCCGATCGAGAGCACGAAGCCGATCTCGACCTGGGTCCACTTTTGCGTCGTGAGATACACCGCAATGAACGGACCGAAGCCGGTCTGCACGTCAGCCAGGAAGAAGATGAACCAGTCTAGGCCGCGCTGGCTCTCGCGCGAAGGCGTACGCGACGGCTCCGGCCTGGGCGGATCCGGAACCAGAGGCACAAAATCGGTGCTGCCGGCTGATCGCTTGCCACGATCGTCGTCAACCGTCTCGAAGGAAGAATTCGGACGTGCGACCAGCTTCGTTCCCCTAATGCTCGTAATCCCACGGTTGGAGGCTTCCGGCCGCACCCAGCACGATCAGTGGCGTATCTTCCTTGTATTCGGGCGCCGCACTGACTTGCTGCTTCGTTAGGTCAAGCGTGATGCTGTCGCTTTTGTTGCTGACGCCGGCAAAACGCAGCGCCTTCCAGTCGACCACGATCTTGCGGCTGCCGACGCCGAGGAACCCGCCGAAGTCGATCACGGCCGCGCGCACATTGCCGTCGCGGTCGACGATGACATCGACAATGCGGCCCATATCCTCATTGGCCGCGCTGCGGACGTCGCGTCCGAGAATGCCGTGCGCATCGCGGGCCCCGATCACGGTCACCGATGGAGGCGGCGACGGTTCCTTGGCCTGCTCCTTCGGGTTCGTCTGGGCGGCCGGTGGCGGCGGCGAAGGTGATGGTGATGGTGAATCGTCGGTGGCGCGGACGCTGGCGCAGGTGACCAGCGTCACCGCGACAAGCGAGATGATGATCCTCGAACGCATGACATTCTCCCACGATCTTCCTAACTGCACGCAAGGCGGCGGTGCGACGACGCTCAATGCGTCAGCACGATCGAAACCTGGATCTGTCCGCGCGTGCGCAGCACCTCGAGCGATACCTCGCCATCATGGCGGCGCAATCTCAAATCGACGCTGGACGCTCCGAGCCGGAGGTCGCGCACCACCACCTCATTGAGGAAATCCGGCAGACGCGGATCGCGCAGGCGAATTTCGCCGCGTGCCGTGTCGAATTCAAGCCCGAGTGCCGCTTCCAGCAGGGTGAACGGTGTCGCGCTCGCCCAGGCCTGAGGTGCGCAGGCGACCGGATAGAGCACCGGGCCGCGCCGGAGCTCGCGGCGGAAGCCGCAGAACAGTTCCGGCAACCGCCGCAGTTCCATGTAGCTCGCGGCGTCGAACAGCCCCTTGAACAGATGCGCCACCGAATGCTTCAGGCCGTAGCGCGCGAAGCCGAGCGCGATCAGCGCGTTGTCGTGCGGCCAGATCGAGCCGTCGTGATAGGACATCGGATTGTAGCGCGCCTCGCCGACTGCGACGGTCCGGATGCCCCAGCCCGAGAAGAACTTCTGGCTCATCAGGTCGGCGGCGACCCGTCGCGCGCGATCCTCGCGCACGATGCCGGAAAACAGGAGCTGGCCGGCATTGGACGTGCGCACCCTGCACTGCTCCTTGGCGCCGTCGAGCGCCACGGCATAGGTGCCGAGCTCCTCGCACCAGAAGGCCTCCTCGAAGCGCTTGCGCAGCCGCTCGGCCTCGGCCTCGAGCCTGGCCGCCTTCTCGGGCATGCCAAGCCGGCGTGCCGCATTCGCGGCGAGCCGCTTGCCGGCAAACACATAGCCCTGCACTTCCGACAGCGCGATGTATCCCTCGGCGAGCTTGCCGTCGGCGTGGAAGATGGCGTCGTAGGAATCCTTCCAACCTTGATTCTGCAGGCCCTGCTCGGTGGCACGTTGATATTCGATGAAGCCGTCATGGTCCGGATCGCCCGGTCCGTCGATCCATCGCAACCCGGCCTCGATCGCCGGCCACAATTCGCGCAGCGTCGCCTCGTCGCCGGTGCGCTCGAGATAGAGCCCCGCGAGCAGCACGAACAGCGGCGTCGAGTCCACGCTGCCGTAATATTGCGCGAACGGCACCTCGCGCAGCGCCGCCATCTCGCCGCCGCGCATCTCGTGCAGGATCTTGCCCGGCGCGGCATCCGCCAGCGGATCAACCGCCTTTGCTTGGAACACGGCGAGCCGCTTCAGCACGCCCTGCGCAATCCGCGGGTCGATCCACAGCATCTGCAGCGCGGTGATCAGGCCGTCGCGGCCAAACGTCGTCGAGTACCAGGGGATGCCGGCATAGGGATAACGGCCCTGCGGCGTCTCCGTCATCAGCATGTTGAGGTCGGCCATCGCCTGGCACAGCACCTCGTTGAAGATGTTGTTGGAGGTCTCGACGCTGGCCGCGCCGCCGGACAAATTTCGCATCTCGCGGCGGTGCGCCAGCAAGCCGCGGAAGAACGGCACCGGCTTCTGCATGACCGGCTTGTTGCAGGACACGGCGACGAACAACGAGGTGACCTGACTGGGCGCAAGATCGAAATGATATGTCGCCGCGTTTACTGACAGCCGCGTCGGCCGCGGATCGAAATGCAGCGCCGTGACCCGCGACTGCTCATCGAGACCACGATATTCGAGCGCGACATCGGTCGGCCCCAATAGCTTGCTCGAGCCCGTGCCGCGCCGCGCCCGGCGCTCGCCGCGCACCTCGAACAGGTCGGCGAAGTCGTTGTCGAACAGCAATGTGAGATCGAAGCTCGCGGGACGGTCGCCGTGGTTCTGCAACCCGATGCGCTGATAGGCGGTGCCGCGCCACAGGAAGATCGAGCGCACGATATGCAGCGTGTCCTTCTGCAGGGTCAGGCGATCGTTGCGATAGACGTCCGAATTGGTGAGGTCGACCGTCAACGCCGAATTGTCATCACGCAGATTGGACCCGAGCAGCAGCGGCTGCACGTCCTCGAGCACCATTTCCAGCCGCGCGAGATAGCGCGTATCGGCGTTGAACAGACCGTCTGGCCCGCCTGCCGAGGCGCCGATATCGCCATGGCTGTCAAGCACGATGAAGGTGTCGTCGTGCTTGAGCGAGCGCCGCGGCCGCGCCGCGGGCCCGGTCATCGGAATGTAGAACGGCGATTCGGCGACCCGCTCGACGATGCGGGCAGTGATCATTTGCGTAACGACGTCGGTTGCCATCTGAACCTCGGGCGACCCTTATTGCTGCAACGACGCACCGGAACGCAACAACGCTCGATGACGCGCGGTCAGGCCGCGCTGGTGGATAGGCGGCCCATCTCACGTGCGACCAGGTCGCGATAAGGACCCCTGCCCTTCACGAGGATGTCGGGCGGGCCGTCCTCGACGATCCGGCCACCCTGCAGCACGACCACGCGGTCGAAGCTGCGCAGCGTCGCGAGTCGGTGCGCAATCGCCACTACCGTACGCCCGCGCATCAGCCGCGACAACGCCTCGCGGATCGCCTCCTCGGATTCCGCGTCGAGCGCGGCGGTCGCCTCGTCGAGCAGCAGGATCGGCGCGTCCTTCAGGAAGGCCCGCGCGATCGCAATCCGCTGGCGCTGACCTCCGGAGACCTTGATGCCGCGGTCGCCGACGATAGTGTCCATGCCTTCCGGCAAGGTTTCGATGAAGTCGCAGCGCGCCGCGATTGCTGCCCGCAGCACCTCATCATCGGTCGCATCAGGACGACCGTAGCGGATATTCTCCATGATCGAACGATGGAACAGCGAGATGTCCTGCGGCACCACGGAGATCGCCGCGCGCAGGCTCTGCTGAGTGACGCGGGAAATGTCCTGGCCGTCGACCGTGATGCTGCCATGATCGACATCGTAGAAGCGCTGTAGCAGCGTGAACAGCGTGGACTTGCCGCCGCCGGACTGGCCGACCAGGCCGACCCTCTGACCAGGCTGGATGCGCAGGCTGAAGCGCTCGAACACCTGCAAGCCGCCGGGATAGCCGAACGAGACATTGTTGAACGCGATTGCCGCGCCGCTCTTCACCAGCGGCTCGGCCTCCGGATGGTCCTTCAGTTCGTGCGGCTGCAACAAGGTCGCGAGGGCCTCCGTCAGGCGTGCCAGATGTTGGGTGGCGTCGACCAGCGCCACTGCAAGATCGCGCGTCGCGCTGAGGATCGAGATGCCGAGCGTGCAGACCAGCACGACGTCCCCGGTGGTCGCCGCGCCTTGTTGCCAGAGATTGATGGCCCAGGCGAGCATCGCGACCGTCAGCACGACGGTCACGGCCGCGTGGGTGAGGCGCAGTTTCTCCAGGTAGCGAAGTGAACGGCCGCGCGCGATGAGTTCCCGGCTCACGGTCGCATCGAACCGATCGTGCTCGTAGCGCAGACCGCAGAATGCCCGCACCAATGGCAGGTTGTTGATGACGTCGACCATCTCGCCGTCGACTGCCGCAGCCTTGTTGGCATAGTCGTCATGCAGCGGCTTGCCGGCGGCCGCCATTCGGAACATCGCCACCACCATGGTTCCCGATATCACGACCAGGACGGCGGACATTGTCGCGCTGACGGTTCCAATCAGCGCGATCGCCGAAAAGGTCGCGATGCAGGGCGGCAACACGTTCCAGACGAACATGTTTTCGACCGTGAACACTGCGTTCGACGTCGCCGTGATCCGGCTGGTCAACATGCCCGGCAGCCGGTCCGAGAAATAGCTCGGGGCGTGGCCGGTGAGATGGCGGAACATGTCGCGGCGCAGATCGCCGGTCACGCTGACAAAGGTGAAACTTGCTGTCCAACTTGCAATTCGCCACAGGAAATTGTCGGCCGCGATCAGCGACATGAGCAGAGCGAATGCCAGCCATACGCCACCTGCGTAGGACGGTCCGGCGGATAGAGCGTCGACCAGACTCTTCACGCCGTATTGCGTGCCCACGGAGCAGGCAACCGCCGCGACCACGGCCGACAAAATTACAACATGCGACGTCAGCCGCTGGCGCAGATAGCGCAACACAAATGGAAAGGGACGGTGCGCATATCCTGAGAGATGGTCCATGACGTCCTGCAAAGCTGTTGAGGTGAACGAGAAATTTTTAATCGAAGCTCTCGTGCACGATGACGTGAAGGGCGGCGTTCGGATTCCTTGATGCAGCCATCACTGCGCAACAATTTTGCAACTCTGGCGTCGGCAAAAACGTGTTGGAGCGAGATGGCATCAGCAAGACCACAGTGTGAAGGAAGAAAGAACCGCCAGAACTTCCACATCTAAGGAACCTCGCACGTGCGAGAACGTTCCCGTCTTCGGCATGCCGGTGCCATCAGAGGGCTGAGGGTCTTGTTCATCCACATTACACACAAGGAGACGGAGAGATGCGCATCGCGCAGGTGGCCCCGCTGACGGAGGCTGTTCCCCCCAAGCTGTACGGCGGGACCGAACGGGTCGTGCACTGGTTGACTGAAGAACTCGTGGCTCTGGGCCATGACGTCACCCTGTTCGCCAGCGGCGATTCCAGGACGTCAGCGAAGCTCGATGCGACCTGGCCCAAGGCGTTGCGTCTCGACGGCTCCGTGCGCGATCCCAATGCGCTGCACATGGTGATGCTGGAGCGCGTCCGGCAGAAATGCGATGAGGACGAGTTCGATTTCCTGCACTTTCACCTCGACTATTACCCGTGGTCGCTGTTCTCGCGGGAGCCGACACCGTTCGTCACCACGTTGCATGGACGGCTCGATCTTCCCGAGCATCAGCCCGTCTTCAACACATTTCCGAAAATTCCAGTCATCTCGATCTCCAACGCGCAACGGCGGCCGGTACCGCAGGCGCATTGGGTGCGGACGATTCATCACGGGCTGCCGGAGGACCTGCTGACCCCCCAACCGACCAGCCCGTCCTATCTGGCGGTGCTCGGACGCATCGCGCCGGAAAAGGGCATCGACCGTGCCATCAAGATCGCGACTCGCTGCGGCATTCCGCTAAAAATCGCGGCAAAGGTCGACCGCGCCGACCAGGAATATTACGACGAGCTGATCAAGCCGCTGATCAAGGAGAATCCGCTGGTCGAGTTCATCGGCGAGATCAGCGACCGGGAGAAACCGGATTTCCTCAGCGGCGCGATCGGGCTTTTGGTTCCGATCGACTGGCCGGAGCCGTTCGGCCTCGTGATGATCGAGGCGATGGCCTGCGGCGCGCCGGTGATCGCCTATAACCGCGGCTCTGTGCCAGAAATCATCGAGGACGGCGTCACCGGCTTCATCGTCGAGGACGAGATCAGTGCCATTTCGTCCGTCGGCCGTCTCGGCACACTCGACCGCACTGCGATCCGCAAGCAATTCGAGACCCGCTTCACCGCGCGCCGCATGGCATTGGACTATCTCGCCGCCTATCGCGGCCTGATGGAAGCCAAGCCACGCTTCCAGTTGGTCGCGAGCGCCGAGTAATGGTTACGGCGGCCGATCGAATGATCCGGCGGGTCAGCACATCCGTGCCGACCTGTCGGATCGTTCGATTGCCGTGTCGCTGCGTGTTCACGTCACCACGATCCGTTTCGGCTCGACGATCTCGAACATCCGCGGAAATTCGTCCATCAGCGCCATCAGCTCGGCGAGCCGCGCCGCGTCGCCCACGACCTTGATCTTGCCGGCGGCGACCGCGTCGGGGAACGTGGTCAGCTTGGCGATGACCTCGTCGAGCGTGCTCCGCGCCAGCGTAAAGCCGGCATGGGCATCGGATGCCTGCGCACCTCTTACATAGGTCAGTGCCGAATTTTCCAGATTGAGGACGAAGGTCTCAGCGGTATCGCTGAAGCTCCAGTTCAGCACGATGCGCTTGCCTTCCGCCTTGGGACCGTTGAGGCGAACACCGAGCACGTCGAACATCTGCTCCGTGCGAAGCGCAGCCAGCGTCTCGCGCGGCGTCGACGAGCGCGGCGGCGTCTTCGGCATGCCCTGCCGCAGCTCCTGGGCGCCGAACAGGTAAGCATTGCGCCAGGTCGAGCTTTCCGCGGCGTAACCGAGTTGCTCGAAAGTGTCGGCGAGCAGCGCGCGGGCGGCCGCATTGTCGGGCTCGGCGAACACGAGATGGCTGACAGCCTGGGCCACGAAGCGGAATTCGCCCTTGGCAAAATCCGCCGCGGCGCGTTTCAGGATCGCGTCCGCGCCGCCCATATACTCGACATATTTCTTGCCCGATGCGACTGGCGGCAGCGGATCGAGGTTGACCGGATTGGCATCGTACCAGCCGAGATACTTCTGATAGATCGCCTTCACATTATGCCTGATGTGGCCGTAATAGCCGCGGCCGTGCCAGGCGCCTTCGAGGCTCTGCGGCAGGCGGATGGTCTCGGCGATCTCGGCGGCGTTGAGCCCGTGATTCATCAGGCGGATGGTCTGGTCGTGGGCATATTTGTAGAGGTCGCGCTGCTCGCGGATCATGGAGTCGATCCGCTCCCGCCCCCACACCGGCCAGTGATGCTGGCCGCACATCGCCTCCGCCTTGCCGCCCCACATCTGCAGCGCCTCACCGAGATATTTCGACCAGGCCAGCGCGTCGCGGACATCGGCGCCGCGGAACGGCAGCAGATTGTGGAAATTATGCGTGCAGTTCTCGGCGAGGTTTAGCAGCTTGTAGCGCGGGATGAAGAAATGCATCTCCGCCGGCGCCTCGCTGTTCGGCGCCATCTGAAACTCGAACTCCACACCGTCGATGACGCGCTTGTCGCCTGTCGCGATGATGAGGTCGGTCGGCCGCAACAGCGCCACCGCGCCCGCTGCCATCGTCTTGCCGAGGCCGCAATCGACGTGCCCGTGCACGCCCTTGGCGAGGAACGGTCCGAACTGGTATTGCGCGCGGCGCAGCATCGCCGGTCCCGCGATGATGTTCTCGGAGACCGCGTGCTCCATAAAGAAGTTCGGCGCGATGATCGGCACGCCGGCCGCCTGCATTGCGTCACCGAGCACGCCGCGCGCGCCGCCCCAATGGTCGGTATGGGTATGGGTGAAGATGACGGCCACAACCGGCCGCTTGCCGCGATGCTTGAAGTAGAGCTCCATCGCAGCGCGAGCGCCCTCGATCGAGGTCAGCGTGTCGACCACGATCACGCCGGTGTCGCCCTCGATCAGCGTCATGTTGGCGATGTCGAGCCCGCGCACCTGGTAGACACCGGGCACCACCTCGAACAGGCCGTGATGCATGTTGAGCCGTGATTGCCGCCACAGGCTGGGATCGACGGTCGGCGGCGCGGCCTCCTCGGAGAGGAAGCCATAGGGCTCAAGACTCCACACCACCCGGCCTTGAGCGTTGACAATCTTCGCGCTCTCGATGGTGCCGAGGAAGCCGCACGCGGCGTCGTCAAAATCGCGCGTGTCCGAGAACGGCAACGCCTTCAGCGTCGCCTGATGCTGCGCGACGACGGATGCGGATGCGGCCTTGGGCCCTTGTTCGGACATTTCGCCGGCGGTTGCCATGGTTGTTCACTCCCTCACACAACGGATATCAAACGCTGATCGCCTCGCTTTAGCGAAACTGCACACCTTCAAACCGGCCACTGCGGCGCCATTCGTCGATATATTTGAAGTAGGCTGAGGCGCCGGCGGGATGGCCGACGTTGAGGCGGGCGGCGGGCCCCGGCTCGCGGCCCTCGTTGTTGTAATAGCCGGGCGTGCAATCGGGTCCGCCGATCATCCGGCCGACGCCGGTCAACAGCAGTTCGACCCAGCGATCCTCGGCCTCCTTGCTGACCTCGATCGCCTCGAAGCCATTGTCCTGCGCATGACGGACCATGAGCGCGATGGTCCGCGCCGTGTCCGTCAGATTGTGCGGCACGTTGGAAATCAGGTTCGCGCCCTGCGTCGGCTGCACGAAGAACACATTGGGGAAGCCGTGCACGTGAATGCCGTGCTTGGTGCGCATGCCCTGCCCCCAATAGTCCGACAGCTTGACGCTGCCGCGGCCGGTCAGATCGAACCCGGCGCGGCGCTTGTACTCGGTGCCGACCTCGAAGCCGGAGGCGTAGATGATGCAGTCGAGCTCATATTCCTTGCCGGCGACGACGATGCCGCGCTCGGTGATCCCTTCGACGCCCTTGCCGTCGGTATCAATCAGATGCGTACCCGTCGTGTTGAACGCCTGAAGATAGGCGTCGTGGAAACAGGGTCGCTTGCAGAGCTGGCCATACCAGGCCTTGAGGTTCTTGGCGGTGTCGCGATCGCGGACGATGGCATCGACCCGGTTGCGGATCTCCTCCATCTTTTCGAAGTCGGACTCTTCGAACGCGGCCCGCATGTTCTCCACGGTCCGTTGCTCGCGCGGCAGCAGCACGATCTTGGCGCGGATCCGCTTGGACAAATCGGTCCAACCGTCCTGCACCAGATCCTCTTCCGCCGAGCCGCCGGCCTGGTTGGCGGTGAAATTCTCCAGCCAGCGCTGCTGCCAGCCCGGCGTCGCGATGCCTGCGAACCACTCGGGGTCGATCGGCGCATTGCCGCGCACGTCGACCGACGACGGCGTGCGCTGGAACACATAGAGCTCCTTGCAGGCGCGGGCGAGATGCGGCACGCACTGCACGGACGTCGCGCCGGTGCCGATGATGCCGACGCGCTTGTCGGCGAGCTTGTGCATCGCAGCGCCGCCAGGATCACCGCCGGTGTAGCCGTAATCCCAGCGGCTGGTGTGGAACGAGTGGCCCTTGAAGGTCTCGATGCCGGGAATCCCGGGCAGCTTCGGCACGTGCAGCGGACCGGTGCCGATGCCGACATATTGCGCGGTAAAGGCGTCGCCGCGGTTGGTGCGGATGGTCCAGCGCGATTGTGCCTCGTCCCAATCGAGGCTCACGACCTCGGTGTGAAACAGCGCGTTCCCGTAGAGGCCGAAATGCCGGCCGATGCGCTGGCAGTGCGCGAGGATCTCGGGCGCATGCGCGTATTTTTCCGACGGCATGTGGCCGGTCTCTTCCAGGAGCGGCATGTAAACCATCGAGGCCGTATCGCACTGCGCGCCGGGATAGCGGTTCCAGTACCAGGTGCCGCCGAAATCGCCGCCCTTCTCGACGATGCGGACGTCCTTGACGCCGGCCTCGGTCAGCCGCGCCGCGGTGGCAAGCCCGGCAAAGCCGCCGCCGATGAAGGCGAAGGTGACATGATCGGTCTTCGCCGCGCGCTCAGTGACCGGCGTATAGGGATCATCGAGATAATGCGCGAGCTGTCCCTTGATCTGCAGGTACTGGTCGTTGCCGTCGGGACGCAGCCGCTTGTTGCGCTCCTCCCGATACTTCTGGCGCAGCCGCTCCTTGTCGACTCCGGAAGGCTTTGCATCCCGGGCTTGCTCGATCGTCGTCATCGGAAGGCGCCTCGCTCCAGTGGTTATTTATCGTTATTCGCCGACATAAGCTGATATTGGAACGATTGGCAAATCTATTTCGATATATTGACAATAATTGCCATTTAAGACCATTATTCTGCATGATAGCACCTTCTCCGGCCCAAGCTCAGACGGATCCCTCTTTTGCGACCACCCTGGCGCACGGGCTCGACGTACTGGCGGCCTTCCGCAATCACCCCGGCTCGCTGTCGAATGCCGAGCTCGCGCTGCATACCGGCCTGTCGCGGCCGACCGTGTCGCGGCTGACCTATACGCTGGAGCAGCTCGGCTATCTCAGGCGCGACGCCAAGGGCCGCTTCGTGCCCGGGCTCGGCGTGCTCGCCGCCGCCTATCCTGTACTGTCATCACTGAAAGTGCGTCAGCTCGCGCGCCCGCTGATGCGCGACTTCGCAGCGTACGCCGGCGGCACCGTGTCGCTCGCGATGCCGTTCGGGCTCGACTTCATCTATGTCGAGACCCTGCGCACCACGGATGCGGCGCCGCACGTTCCCGACGTCGGCTTTGTCTCTTCGCTGGCGCCGACCGCGGTCGGACGCGCGCTGCTGTCGTTGTTCACCGGGGATGAGCTCGACGCCTATGTGGCGCGCGTGAAGGCTGATCGGCCCGACGACCTCGACTATGTCCGCAAGCGGACCCTGCCCGACACCGAATTGTGCCGGGAGCGCGGCTTCGCGGTCTCGCTCGGCGAGTGGCGGCGCGAAATCTTCGGCGTCGCCGCACCGCTCTATCGCACGCCGACCGGCGAATGCCTGTCGGTCAATTGCGGCGTTCCCTCATTCCGCTTCAGCCCGGAGCAGATCGAGCGCGAATGCGGCCCGCGCATCCTCGGGCTCGCGCGCAGCATCCGCGCGCTGGTCACGGAGGGGTAGACCGCGCATCGGCGGAACCTGCACAAACTTCCGCGCGTTAGTTTGCGGGGCGAGGAGTGACCTCGATGACCGCAACCCCACAAACCGATCAGCCCGTCGAGCGGGCGTCCGAAGCGACCCGTTGGGGCCAGCTCATAATCGGCATCATCTGCATGGTGATGATCGCCAACCTCCAATATGGCTGGACACTCTTCACGATTCCCATCAGCCAGAAATTTGGTTGGAGCCTGGCCTCGATCCAGGTGGCGTTCACGCTGTTCGTGCTCTTTGAAACCTGGCTGGTGCCCGCCGAGGGCTACCTCGTCGATCGCTTCGGGCCGCGGATCGTCGTCTTCGCGGGCGGGTGGCTCACCGGGCTCGCCTGGGTTCTCAACTCCTTCGCAAGCTCGCTTTCGATGTTGTACATCGCCCAGATCATCGGCGGGCTCGGGGCGGGAGCCGTTTACGGCACCTGCATCGGAAACGCGCTGAAGTGGTTTCCGGACCGCCGCGGGCTCGCGGCCGGATTGACCGCCGCCGGCTTCGGCATCGGCTCGGCGCTTACGATCATTCCCATTCAACGGATGATTTCAACGCATGGCTACCAGAATACGTTCTTGACCTTCGGCATCGGCCAGGGCGTCATTGTGATAGTGCTGTCGTTATTGCTTTTTGCGCCGCTGCGTGGACAGGCCCCGGAAGCCTCGACGCTTGTGCAGCAAGGCCGCCTCCAATATCAACCGTTGCAGGTGCTCAGAGAGCCGACCTTCTGGGTCATGTATCTGATGTTCATGCTGATGGCGGCGGGCGGATTGATGGCGACGGCGCAACTCAAGCCCATCGCCAAGGACTTTCATCTCGACACCACGCCGGTCACGTTGATCGGCATCACCCTGCCGGCGTTGACGTTTGCATTGACGATCGATCGCGTCCTCAACGGACTGACGCGGCCGTTCTTCGGCTGGGTCTCCGACTTTCTCGGTCGGGAGAACACCATGTTCATTGCCTTCACGTTGGAGGGCATCGGCATATGGGCGCTGTACGTGTATGGGCAAAACCCGCTGGGATTTGTGCTCCTGAGCGGGGTCGTCTTCTTCGCCTGGGGTGAGATCTACAGCCTCTTTCCCGCCGCCTGCACGGATTGCTTTGGCGTCAAGTACGCCACGACCAATGCGGGCCTGCTGTACACAGCGAAGGGAACGGCGTCACTGCTTGTCCCGCTCGCCAACGTGCTGGTGGTGGCGACTGGCGGCTGGAAGAGCGCCTTTATCATCGCCTCGCTCTTCAACATCATTGCCGCGCTGATGGCCATCTTTGTTCTCAAGCCGATGCGGCACAAGCTGGTGACGCGCGCAGGCGAAGAGCAAGCGTGGGTTGCCGGAACGCAGCCGACCTGACAGAGGTCACTTCTTCACCTTGCTCGCATCCATCTTGATGCTGCTGTCGAGCATTCTGGTCGTGAATGCGGTGTCGACATCGAACGGCTTCTCCATGCCGAGATAGGTCTGGACCAGCTCGTAGTCCTTCTTCATCCGCTCGCCGTCGATCCAGCCGAGCGCCCTGGTCGTAGTGAACTCGTCGGTCATCAGATACTTGATGCGCTCCCACTGCCGCTCCTGGTTCTCCTTGTCGAGACCGGAGGCCTGCTCGAGCAGCGCCTTCAGACACGGCGCGACGTCGGCGACGCAGGCGGCATAGGCCTTCTGGGTGATCCGCACGAAGTCTTCGACCAGCTTCGGGTGCTTGGCCATATAGGCGCCGTTGACGACGAGCGAATTGCCGTAAGGGTTGAGGCCGATATCTTTCCAGTTGAGGTAGCCGAGGTCCTTACCGAACTCGATCACCTTCAGGTCGTGCTCGTTGTAGAAGTCGCTGATGATATCGACGGTGTGGCTCTTGAGCGCCGCGATCTTGGCGGTCGGACCGACATTTACAAACGTCACGGAATCGGGAGCGATGCCAGCGGCCTTGGCGAAGGCCGGCCACATCACACGCGAGGCGTCGCCGGGCGGGTTGCCGATCTTGTGGCCGGGAAAATCCTTCGGCCCGTTCACGCCGTAGCTCTTCAGCCAGTAGAAGGTCTGGCCGGTATTGGCGTAGATGCTCATCAGCGCAACGACATCGGCGCCCTTGCCCTTGGCGACCAGCATGGTCGCAAGGTCGGCGATGCCGAATGGCGAGCCGCCCGAACCGACCTTCAGCGCCGAGACGCCGGAGCCCTTGCCGACCTCGATGGTGAGATCGATGCCGGCCTTCTCGTACCAGCCCTGCGCCTTGGCATAGTAGAACGGCGAATGGTCGGCGGTCGGTGTCCAGTTCAGGATCAGGTTGACGGCCTCGCCCGCCACGGACGGCGCCGCCGGCATCGCGAACGCGATCGCCAAAGCTGCCGCTCTCAACCCTCTCATCGCATCCTCCTCTGGCCACAAGGCCGGCCTTGTCGCCGCACGTCCCTGACGCTACCAATGCAACAGAGGACGAGACGAGTTGTCAACTGTTTGGTTGGAAATGCTCAAGAGACGATCGGACGACATCAAGCCGCAGCGCCGCGACCCCGTCGCCACGAAGAAGAAGCTCTTGACCGCCGCGCGGCGGGAATTTGCGGAGAATGGGCTCGCCGGCGCAAGGGTCGACGAGATCGCGGCACGCGCCGGCGTCAACAAGCAGCTCGTCTATCACTATTTCGGCGACAAGGACGCGCTCTACCTCGCCGTGCTGGAATGGGTCTATGAGGAGATCCGCGAGCAGGAGCGCAAGCTCAATCTCGAAGGCCTGCCGCCGGATGCGGCGATCAAGACGCTGATCGAGGCCTCATTCGACCATCTCGCCGCGCATCCCGACTTCATCGTGCTGTTGAACGACGAGAACCGCGGTGGCGCGCGCCATGTCCGCGGCTCCAGCAGGCTCGAGGCAATGCATTCGCCGCTGGTCAGCAGCGTCTCGAAGATCCTGGCTGAGGGCGTCCGTGCCGGCATCTTCCGCAAGGGCGTCAACCCCGTGCATCTCTACATCTCGATCGCGGGCTTGAGCTATTTCTTCTTCTCCAACACGCCGACGCTGTCGGCGATCTTCGGCAAGGACCTCTCCAGCCCGGCCGAGAGGCGCGCCCGGCGGAAGCATGTGGTCGATCTCGTGATGCAGTCGCTGCGGCCGTAGCGGGTCGCAGGGTGCTGTGGGTGCAGCGCGAGGTAAGCGCACTCCTCAGGCTTCCCTCCCCCTTCATGTCCGCCGAAGCCTTGGCGAAGGCGAAGCAATCCATGCTCCCGCACGTGCGGAGCAATGGATTGCTTCGTCGCTATCGCTCCTCGCAATGACGGTTTGAGACATTGAGCGAGAACTCCCGTCAGCGTCGTCCCGGCGAAGGCCGGGACCCATCACCCCGAATACTCATTGTTGCGCGACGCTGGGGCCACCTTCCCGCTTCCAATCGAATCCGGTGGTTATGGGTCCCGGCCTTCGCCGGGACGACGGGGGTGGATGTGGAGCCGTCCCAGCGCTCACCTCTAATCAACCAGATGGTTGAAAGCTGCCGCAGACCGCGATAGGTTGCCCCGGCGCCCCCGGGGATCAGGCGGAACGACAGGGAGTAAATCAGGTGTTCAACGGCAGAGGACGGTCGGCGCGGTCATTTGCGATCATCCTGATCGCGCACCTGGCCGTGATCGTGCTCTGGCAGATCGTGGTCGACGCCTTCCACATCCCGACATTCATCCTGCCCTCGCCGCTGGAAACCATCGCGACGCTTGGCGCCGCCAAATATGCCTGGCTGCAAAATCTGCTGGTGACCGCGGCCGAGATCCTCGGCGGCTTCTGCCTCGGAGCCTTGGTCGGCGTCGCGCTCGCCGTCGTCTTCACCTGGTCGCCGCTGGTCAGCCTGGTGCTGCTGCCGCTGTTCGTGACCATGAACATGATCCCGAAGGTCGCGCTGGGGCCGCTCGTCATCGTCTGGTTCAGCTACGGCATCGTGCCCAACATGCTGATTGCGTTCTCGATCTGCTTCTTCCCGATCCTGCTGACCACCGCGCGCGGACTGAGCGAGGTCGAGCCTGATCTGCTCGATCTGGTGAAATCGCTGCGCGGCTCACGCTGGACGATCTTCCGCAAGATCCAGTTGCCGGGCTCGCTGCCTTATGTGTTCTCCGGCATGAAGGTCGGCGCCATCCTAGCGGTGGCCGGCGCGATCGTCGGCGAGTTCATCGCCTCCGAGCGCGGGCTCGGATACCTGATGATCCAGGTGCAGTCCTCGCTCGACACGCCCGCGATGGTGATGGCCGTGGTGCTGCTCACCCTGCTCGGCGTGGCCCTTTACGGCCTGGTGCTCGGCCTCGAACGGCTGTTCGTGGTCCGCGACGTCAGGCTGCAATAACAACAGGAACGACCCATGCTGCTCACCCGCGACACCCTGCCCGATACAATCCCCGACATCGCCGCGCTCGACGAGCTGTTGTGCCGACCGAGCCAGGCGCTGATCGACGATCTCTGCAAAGTCGACGGCGACATCATGATCCTGGGTGTCGCCGGCAAGATGGGGCCGACGCTGGCGGGCCTCGCCAAGCAGGCTCTGCCCGATCGCCGCGTGATCGGCGTCGCGCGCTTCAGCGATCCCGAGGTGAAGCACTGGCTGCAGGCCCGCGGCATCGAGACCATCAATTGCGATCTGCTGGACGAGGTCGCGATCAAGGCGCTGCCGAAGAGCCCGAACATCATCTTCATGGCCGGCCGCAAGTTCGGCGCGGAGGGCGATCTCTCACTGACTTGGGCGATGAACGCGCATGTTCCGGCGCTGGTCGCGCAGGCCTTCGCCGGCTCGCGGATCGTCGCGTTCTCGACCGGCTGCGTCTATCCCTTCGTTCCGGTCGAGGGCAAGGGCGCGGGCGAGGACGTGGCACCGAACCCGCCCGGCGAGTATGCGCAGTCCTGCGTCGGACGAGAGCGCATGTTCGAGTATTTCTCCCGCAAGTTCTCCACGCCGGGCCGCCTGTTCCGCCTCAACTACGCGATCGACATGCGTTACGGCGTGCTGCACGATATCGCCAGCAAGGTGTATCTGGGCCAGCCGATCGACGTCAGCCTCGGCCACGTCAATTTCATCTGGCAGGGCGATGCGGCGGCACAGGCGCTGCGCTGTCTCGCGCATTGCGACACGCCGACCTCGCCGATCAATGTCAGCGGCCACGAGATCCTCGCGGTGCGCGACCTCGCCGCCAAGTTCGGCCAGCGTTTTGGCCGCGCGCCGGTGATTGTCGGCAAGGAGGAACCGACCGCCTGGCTGACCAACACATCGCGGGCCGTGAAACTGTTCGGCCTGCCAATCGTCGATACTGACCAGCTCGTCGCATGGACCGCCGACTGGGTGGCGCGGTCGATGCCGAGCCTCGGCAAGCCCACCAAATATGAGGTGCGCGATGGCCGGTACTGACGACCTCGCAATCGTCGAGCTCGGCGTCGGTGATGCGCCGGCCGGCCTCGCGCTATCGACGGAAGCGCAGTGGAACCAGAACGAGGCCGACTGGCAATTTTTCCTGAGCCACGGCATCGTGTTCGGCGTGCGCGACAGGGACAATCTGATCGCGACCGCGGCGCTATTGCCCTACACGGATGGCAATGCCTGGATCAGCATGGTGCTGGTCACCGCGAGCTGGCAGCGCCGCGGCATCGCAACGCGGCTGGTGGATGCCTGCCTTGAGGCAGCGCGAAAGCGGAACCTGACGGCATGGCTCGACGCCACGCCGGCAGGTGCTGCGGTCTATGGTCCCCTTGGCTTCACCCCGACGCTTGAGCTGCGCCGGCTTCGCCTGACCAATGCGACGAGAGGACGTGAAGGCGGGCAAGCGTCACTGAGCGGACGGGCCGACGATCTGGTGAGGCGCGACCGGAGCGCGTACGGCTTTGAACGCAAAATGTTGCTGGAGGAGTTTTGCGGGCGCTCCGGCTCGCGCCTCACGTCGAACGGCAACGCGATCGCGCTGGTCCGCGACGGCCGCGTCGCCCGCCATGTCGGGCCGCTGTTTGCCGACGATGCAGCGAGCGCCATTGCGCTGGTCTCAGCCATCGCGGAATCCGAGACGCGGCCGCTGATCATCGACGTCGTGCATACGCAAGCCGATTTCCTGAAGGGGCTCGTCGCCTCGGGCTGGACCGTCGAACGCTCGTTCCAGCGGATGCGCTTCGGCCCCCGGACCGCGCCGGGTACCGAGCAGCCCTTCGCCGTCGCCGGACCGGAATTTGGATAGGACACGCCATGCATCATAGCGACATCAACCCAGAGATCCGCAAGCTGATCGCCGACGGCACGGTGGTGCCCGCGCATCCGCTCGCGCTCGATTCCCAGCGCCGGCTCGACGTCAGGCATCAGCGCGCGCTGACGCGCTATTACATCGACGCCGGCGCGGGCGGGCTCGCCGTCGGCGTTCACACCACGCAGTTCGCAATCCGCGATGTCGGCCTCTACAAGCCGGTGCTGGAGCTTGCCGCCGAGACCGCTGCGGCCTGGAGCAAGCGGCTGCTGGCGATGGTTGCTGGACTCGCCGGCCCCACAAGTCAGGCCGTTGCGGAAGCGCAGGTCGCGCGCAGCGTCGGTTATCACGCCGGCCTGCTCAGCCTCGCCGCGATGAAATCCGCCTCCGAGGACGAGATCATCGCGCATTGCGAGGCGGTCGCGACGGAGATCCCGCTGGTCGGCTTCTACCTGCAACCGGCAGTCGGCGGCGTGATCCTCAGCGCCGATTTCTGGCGGCGCTTTGCCACGATCGACAACGTTATCGCGATCAAGATCGCGCCGTTCAACCGCTACCGCACCCTCGACGTGCTGCGTGGCGTCGCTGCCGCAGGCGCACTCGACCGCGTCGCGCTCTACACCGGCAACGATGACCATATTCTGCTCGACCTGACGCTGCCGTTTGACTTGCGCGACAACGGCGTCACCACGCGCGTCTACTTTAAGGGCGGCCTGCTTGGCCACTGGTCGGTGTGGACCGCGAGCGCCATCAGGCAGTTCGAGGCCTGCAAGGCGGCCCGCCACAAGGAGACCGTGCCGGCGGACCTGCTCGCGCTCGATGCCCGGGTCACCGATTGCAACAGCGCCTTCTTCGACGTCGCCAACAATTTCCATGGCTGCATCGCCGGCTGCCACGAGATCCTGCGGCGCCAAGGGCTGATGCAGGGCATCTGGTGCCTCGATCCGGCCGAAGGCCTGAGCCCGGGCCAGATGGCCGAGATCGACCGGGTCTGCCGCGAGCATGCCGATCTGTCCGACGATGCGTTCGTCGCCGCCAACCTGGAGAAATGGCTGGCATGACGGCGGAGCCCTTCATCAGCCTGCGCAACGTCCGCAAACTCTACCGGTCGAAGGGCAGCGAATTCCTCGCGGTCTCCGACGTCACCATGGACGTGCAGCAGGGCGAGCTGGTGTCGCTGGTCGGCCCCTCCGGTTGCGGCAAGACCACCGTGCTGAAGATCCTGGCCGGCCTGCACGCCGCCGACGGCGGTACCGTCAGAATCGGCAACGCCACGACACCGTTCGACCCGGCGCGCGACATCGGCATGGTGTTCCAGCAGGCGCTGCTGTTGAAGTGGCGCACCATCCTCGACAATGTGCTGCTGCCGGCGGAGATCGTGGGCTTGCCGATCAAGGCGGCGCGCGAGCGGGCGCGCGATCTGCTCAAGATGGTCGGGCTTGCCGGCTACGAGGACAAATATCCCCAGCAGCTCTCCGGCGGCATGCAGCAGCGCACCGCGATCGCGCGCGCCTTCGTCCACGATCCGAAGCTGATCCTGATGGACGAGCCATTCGGCGCGCTCGATGCGCTGACCCGCGAGCAGATGAATCTGGAGATGCTGCGGATCTGGCGCGAGAGCGGCAAGACCGTCATCTTCGTCACGCACAGCATCCAGGAAGCCGTGTTCCTGGCCTCGCATTGCGCCGTGCTGACGGCGGGACCAGCGCGGATGTCCGAGTATTTTCCGATCGACCTGCCCCTGCCGCGCGATTTGCCGATCAAGACCACAGATGCCTTCGGCGCTTATGCGCGGCGGATCTATGCGAGCCTGGGGTTAGGCGCGCATAGCTAGGATGTCGCCGGACCGCCGATCGTCGGGCCACCGCTAGTCGTAAGATGACGTCGCGCCGCTGTCGCGATAGGCCCACAGGCATTCACGCGGCAGCGAGACCGGGGCCTCGACGCCGACCTGATGCCGCGCGGCGGTGCCGAGCTCGACCGCCTCCAGCCGCTTGCCGAACAGCTCGATGCTGTAGGCGGTCTGGGTGCCCTGATAGCGGCGGTCGAGCACCTTGGCTGCGAACGTGTTGGCGCCGTTGGCACGGCCGATCGCGATGTTCTCCGGCCGCAGCGCCACGCGCACCTTGTCGTCCGGTCCGAGCGCATGAAGCAGCGCCACCTCGCCCTGCCGGCCGTCGCCGAAATCAACCACGCCATAATTGCCGTTGCACGTGACGAGCCGGCCCGCGAGCTCGTTGGTGGCACCGGTGAAGTTGGCGACGAACAGGTCGGCCGGGCGGTTGTAGATGGCATCGGGCTTATCCATCTGCAACAGCCTGCCGTCACGCATCACCCCGATGCGGTCGCCGAGCACGACCGCCTCGGCCTGGTCGTGAGTGACGTAGAGCGCGGTCATACCGGTCTGCTTGAGGATGACGCGCAGGTCATCGCGCAGCCGCAGCCGCAGCTTGGCGTCGAGATTCGACAGCGGCTCGTCGAGCAACAGCAATTGCGGCCGGTAGACGATGCTGCGCGCCAGCGCAACGCGCTGCATCTGTCCGCCCGACAGCGCGACCACCGGGCGGTCGGCATATTCGGACAGGCCGACCAGCGTGAGCGTCTCCTCGACCATGCGGTTCGCCTCGGCGCGGCCGATGCGCCGGTGCTTCAGCGGATAGACCACGTTCTGCCGCACCGTCATGTGCGGCCACACCGCATAGGACTGGAACACCATGCCGAGGTCGCGCGATCGCGGCGGCACCAGGACGCCGCGCGCCGGCGACGACACCACGCGCCCGGATATGCTGATCTCGCCACCGGTCGGATGCTCGAGCCCGGCGACGCAGCGCAGGGTCGTGGTCTTGCCGCAGCCGGACGGGCCGAGCAGCACCACGATCTCGCCGGCCGGCACCGTGAAGCTGACGCCGTCGATGGCCGGGCGGCCGACCGCGAACTGCTTCCTGAGTTCGGTGACCTCGAGCGTCGCCGTCATCGCTGCACCCATCGCCTATTGCCGATACCCGAACGTCTTGTCCCAGTCCGCGACCCACGCCGCGTGCAGCTTCACGTACTGGTCGAAGTTCGGATACCAGAGCTTCACCACCTTGGGATCGAACCCTTCGGGGAACGCCGGCGGCTCCTTCAACGAGGTGAGGTTGCCGAGCTCCTTGATCATGAAGGTCTGCCCCTCCTTGGAGAGGCACCAGTTCAGGAACAGCTTCGCCGCATTCGGATGCTCCGCCGTCTTCGGGATGCCGGTGGCGTAGGGATTGACCGGCGCGCCCTCGGGCGGGAAGAAGATCTCGATCGGGGCGCCGTCCTTCTTCTTCTGGTAGATCACGTTGTAGAGCAGCGGCGCTATCGCAATCTCGCCGCGCACCAGTGCATCGGCCGTCGGCGCGCCGGAGGGATAGAGCACCGGATGCGTGGCGGCCTGCTTGGCCCAGTAATCCTCGCCGAGCACCTGGCGCTCGAACATGATCCGCGTCCAGGTCGTGCCGCCGGACTGTGCGAACACCTGCCCGATCAACTTGTCATATTGCGGCTTGGTGAGGTCCATCCACGACTTCGGCGGATCCTTCACCAGCTCGGTGTTGTAGGCGATCGACCAGGCGATGGTCGCGCGTGGCCAGAGCTTTGGCGAGATCAGCGCGTCCTTGCTGTAGTCGGCCGCATTCGGCGGCGCATAGTCCTGGAACAGGTCTTCGAGCGGCTGCATCAGCGCGCGGTCGGAGTGATCGACCACATCGGCGATCAGCTTGCCGGCGGCGGCCTCGGTCTTCACGCGCGTGATGAGCTGGCCGCCCGGCGCGCGCACCATCTCGATCTGGATCTCGGGGAAGCGCTTGTTGAACGCCTTGATCACCTGCTGCTCGATCTCGGCGAAATTCGCGGTGTAGTAGACGAGCTTGCCCTCGGCCTTCGCGGCCTTGATCAGTTCGGGCGAGCCGACCTCCTCGGCTCGCGCCACGGGCGGCAGCGCCAGCGCCGCGACGCTGGCCAAAGCCATTGTGGTGAAGGTTCGTCTATCCATCGCCAATCCTCCCCTCGTTTGTTGTTATCCGGTCCGCGTCACGTTGCGCTGCGCGGCGCCGCGCGACAGCCAGTTGGCGCCGCCGATCAGGACGCCGAGCAGCACCGTCTGCACCAGGCTGAAGGCCGCGGTCTTTCCGATATTGCCGCCCTCGTAATAGTCGAGCAGCAACACCGACATCACCATGGTGTTGCTGGTGTAGAGGAACAGCGACGAGCCGAGCTCACGGATCGCCAGCACGAACAGCAATGTCATCGCGGCCAGCACGCCGGGCCGCGCCAGCGGCAGCACGATCGTGCCGATGGTGCCGAGCATGCCCCGGCCGCAGACCCAGGCGGCCTCCTCGAGCTCGCGATGGATCTGCATGAACGAGGTCGACAGCGCCTTCACGGTATCGGGCATGAAGCGTGCGATGAAGGCGAGCGCGAGAATCCAGATCGTGCCGTAGAGTCCGCCGGGCACGCCGATCCAGGCCCAGAGATAGGCGACACCGACCACGAGGCCAGGGATCGCGACCGGCAGCGTCGAGATCAGGTCGATCGCGCGCCGTCCGGACACCTGCGTGCGATGGATGGTGTAGCCGATCGCAAACGCCAGCGCGCCGCCGGCGACCGCCGTGATGATGCCGACCTCGACGGCATTGTAGATCGATTTCATCGTCAGCGGATTGTCGAAAATGCTCTGGAAATGCATCAGCGAATATTGCCGCATGTCGAACAGGCTCGCGACATCGCGGATGAACATGAACTTGCGGAAGGCAGCCACGATCAGCGCCAGCGACGGCAGCACCACGACGATGAGGAGATAGGCGACGCCGAGCGCAAAGGTGAGCCAGCGCCATGGCCCGAGATCGAGGCTGCGCGGCCGAAACGCCTTGCCCGCGACGGTGGTGTAGCTGCGCCCGCTCAGCACTTTCTGCTGGAGATAGACCAGGAGCCCCGTCACCACCATCAGCAGGATCGCGACCGCGGCGGCGGTATTGTAGAGCGGCGGCGACCAGTTGGTGAGCTTGAAGATGTAGGTCGTGAGCACGTTGAGGTTGCTCGGCGCGCCCAACACCGCGGGGATGCCGTAGATTCCAAGCATCACGATGAAGGACAGCAGCATGCCGGACACGATCGCCGGCATGATCAGCGGGAACGTCACCGTGAACAGGGTCGCGAACGCGCTGGCACCGGAGATTTCCGCGGCCTCCTCCAGGCTCGGATCCATGTTGCGCAGCGCGGACGAGGTGAACATGTAGACATAGGGCGCGTAGTAGATGCCGAACACGAACACCAGGCCCCACATCGAATAGAAATCGACCCGCAGGTCCGATCCCATCCACTTGAACACCGTGTTGATCAGCCCGGTCTTCGGCGAGCCGAGAATGGCCCAGGCGACACCCGCCACCAGCGGCGGCGCGAACAGCGGCAGGATGCTGGCCGCGGCGATGAAGGCCTTGAACGGTGTATTGGTGCGAACGACGATCCAGGAAAACAACAGCCCGATCGCGACGGCAATGGCCGTGCCGCCACCACAGGCGATCAGCGTATTGAGCAACGCCTCCCCGACATTCGGGTTGGCGAGCACGGTGAGGAAGTTGGTGACCGACAGGTGGCTGAGGCTGAGACGGATGCCGTCCACCACCGGATTGGTGTCGGTCAGCGCGCCGAGCAGCAGCATCAGGACGGGATAGAGGACCAGGAAAGTCAGCAGCGCCAGCAGCGCCATGACCCAGACTCCGGAGAACGCGCGGCGACGAGCGCCCTCACTGGCGCCACGCGTGACTTCGCTGCGCCGGTCCGCCTGTCCGTGCAATGCGCTTCCCCTCTGCAGCCGCATTCTGGTCGCGCGGCGAGCTTGTATGCCAAGGGTAGTCGATCGCTCCGATGACGCAAGTTATCCGAAAGTCGCCTGCGCGCGATCCAGTGACGCACCCGCGAACACAGGAGGCGCGGGCGCGACGCGCCGGCCCGGAACCGTCCGGGCCGGCTCGCGCCATCCTAGGTCAGATAGTTGCCTTCGAGCGCCGGGAGGATGTCGAGCACTTCGAAATAATGATCCCAGAACGGCGTCTCACGAAGGTGGTCGCAAAACCACGCCCAGGCCGAGAGATCACGGGTTTCGCAGATCATCACATCGGTCGCCCGGGTCGAGAAGGCCTCCGGCTCGAACCAGCGGATTCTCAGCTCGGGACGTCGCCGGAGCAGCGGGATGATCTCCTTGTCCAGGAACGCGCGGCGCTGCTCGGTTTTGAGGTCGAGCCAATGACGCGTGGTCTTGACCATGACAAAGATGTGAAACGTGTGGGGATCATCCTCGTGTTCGGGAAGCACGGGGGACGTTGTCGATTGCAGTGTCACCATTGATTGGTTCTCCTTTCACCTCCATAATGTGAGTAAATGCTCATATTCCGCAACTCGCGTTTCCGGAGCGCAGTCTCATGCCGGTGAAACGGCACACGAAGGCCCGAAAACAGCCACTTCAGCAGCGCTCGCGGGAAACCGTTGCGGTGATCCTGGAAGCGGCGGCTCGCGTTTTGGAGGAACGCGGGCTCGAGGGTTACAATACCAATGCGGTGGCGGAGCGCGGCGGGATCAGCGTCGGTTCGGTCTACCAGTACTTCCCGAACAAGGACGCGCTGACGCTGGCCTTGATCGCCAAGTTCGAGACCTCGCTGCTGGAAAAGATGCGCGAGGCGATCGCGGCGGCCGAGGGCAAGAGCCTGGTGGCGTCACTGAACCTGCTCGTTCGCGCTCAGCTCGAGGTGCATGCCGAGCGGGCAAACCTCAACCGCATCCTGGAGACCGAGGAGGATCGCCTGCGCCCCAAATCGGCCGATTTGTCGGCAACGAGCGAATTGCGAAAGCTGATCGGCAAGTTGCTGGCCAGACATCGCCGCGAGATCCGCAGTCCCATCGACGACGATGCCGTCGAAGACCTGATCGTGATCTCCCGCGCCCTGGTGGATCATGCGCTCCAGAAGGATTTGTCACGCCCCGCGGCGACCCGCCGGGTCCTGCGCGCCATCGAGGGATATTTGCACGGGCCTTGTCGGAGCGCGTGATGCCTCCAAGGCCGCATCGCATACGCCTCATGCAGCCGTGCGGCTGTGGAATGCGGCGCCGGCGTAGTACACGGCGACCCTCGGAGACATCAAAGGCATGCTCGAAAAGACCCCGACGGCCGGCGCACCCTCGGCGCCCAAGACCGATGGATTGCCCTGGGAGCGCCGCCGCTGGGCGGTGGCCGCGATCTTCACGGCGCTGGCAATGGCCTCGCTCGATACCGCAATTGCCAACATCGCGCTGCCGGCGATCGCCAACGATCTTCATGTCAGCCCCGCCGAGGTCGTCTGGGTGGTCAATGTCTACCAGATCGTCCTGGTCGCGACGCTATTGCCGCTCGGCGCACTCGGCGAAATCGTCGGCCACCAGCGTATCTATCTCGGCGGCCTTCTGCTGTTCACGGCAGCGTCACTCGGTTGCGCGCTGGCCTGGTCGCTGCCCAGCCTTCTGGTCGCGCGAACCCTGCAGGGGCTCGGTGCCAGCGGCCTGATGAGCGTGAATACCGCGCTGGTGCGCTTCGTGTACCCGAGCCGGATGCACGGCCGCGGCTTCGGCCACAATGCGCTCGTCGTCGCCACCGCCTTCACGCTCGGACCGACCATCGCCTCCGGCATCCTCGCGCTCGGGCCCTGGCCCTGGCTGTTCGCGGTCAACATTCCGTTCGGCCTGATCGCGGTCGTGATCGGCCTGAAGACGCTGCCGCCGACACCGCGCGCCACTCACGCCTTCGACTTCCTCGGTGCGGCGCTCGCCAGCGCTTGTCTCGGCCTGTTCATCACGGGAATCGGAAGTGCGGCACACAAGGCGGCGCCGTCACTGGTGATCGCCGAACTCGTGGGCGCCCTGGTGTTCGGCTGGATCCTCACCCGGCGGCATGCCGAGCATCCCGCGCCGATGCTGCCGATCGATTTATTCCGCCGGCCCGTTTTTGCGCTGTCCGCCCTCACCGCGATCTGCTCATTTGCTGTGCAGGGGCTCGGCTTCGTGTCCTTGCCGTTCTATTTCGAGGACGTCTTGCACCGGTCCCAGGTCGAAACCGGCTTCTTCATGACGCCCTGGCCGCTGGTCGTCGCCGTGATGGCACCGATCGGCGGACGGCTCTCCGACCGCTACCCGGCCGGCATTCTCGGCGGCATCGGCCTGCTGCTGCTCGGCGTCGGCATGGCGCTGCTGGCAAGCCTGCCGGCTGAGCCCAGCATCGCCAATATCGTCTGGCGCATGATGATCTGCGGCCTCGGTTTCGGCTTCTTCCAGACGCCCAACATGAAGGCGATCATGTCGAGCGCGCCGCCGCACCGCAGCGGCAGTGCCAGCAGCATCGTCGCGACCGCGCGGCTGATCGGGCAGACCACGGGCGCGGCCCTCGCCGCATTGTGCTTTGCGATAGCCGATCGCGAGGGCGCGACGCTCGCGCTCGCATTGGGCGCGGGCTTTGCGGCGATCGGCAGCGTCATGAGCTTCCTGCGGCTGGCTGTCGCTTCACCGAAAAAAGCATGACTGCCATGTGGCTTCGATGGGTGCGGCTGAACACCGCGCCAGCGACGATCTTCCCGCGTCGCAAACGCATTTTCTTGATTTGAACGGTTCCAGTTTCAAGGCCAACATCGCGGCGAAGTTCAATCGGTGGATTGGACCAATCAGGGGAACGCGATGGCAAACCTCAAAATAAACGGCAAGGCAATCAACGTAGATGTCGAGGACGACACGCCGCTGCTCTGGGCTATCAGAGAAAACGTCGGGCTGACGGGGACCAAATACGGTTGCGGCATCGCGCAATGCGGCGCCTGCACCGTGCATATCGATGGCGTCGCGATGCGCTCCTGCGGCGTCACGGTCAGCGAAGCCGCAGGCAAGGAGATCATCACCATCGAGGGCCTCGGCCCCAACGGCGCGCTGCATAAGGTGCAGCAGGCCTGGATCGCCAATGATGTGCCGCAATGCGGCTATTGCCAGAGCGGCATGATCATGGCGGTGGCGGCACTGTTGAAGGAGAACCCCAAGCCGACCGACCAGGACATCGACGACGCCATCACCAACATCTGTCGCTGTGGCACCTTCCAGCAGGTGCGCGAGGCGATCCATGCTGCCGCAAGCGCGTGAGGAGGCAGCCATGAATCAGCACGTCATGCCAAAACTCAACACGCCAAAGCTCAATCGCCGCGCCTTCGTGATCGGCTCGGCCACAGCCGGCGCCGGCCTCGCCTTTGGCCTCGACCTTCCCTTCGGCGGTCCTTCGGTGGTGCGTGCCGCTGACGGCTCGCCCGAGGTCAATGCCTGGGTCGTGATCCGGCCCGACGACACGGTGGTGATCCGCATTGCCCGCTCCGAGATGGGCCAGGGCACGCTGACCGGCCTCGCCCAGCTCGTCGCCGAAGAGCTCGACTGCGACTGGTCGAAGGTCACGACCGAATATCCGACGCCCGGCCAGAGCGTTGCACGCAAGCGTGCCTGGGGCGACTTCTCCACCGGCGGCAGCCGCGGCATCCGCTCCTCGCAGGACTACGTGCGCAAAGGCGGCGCGACAGCACGCATGATGCTGATCCAGGCGGCGGCCAATGACTGGAAGGTCCCGGCCTCGGAGTGCAAGGCGTCCAACAGCGTCATCACGCATGCGCCCACGGGCAAGACCACGACCTACGGTAAGGTCGCGGAAGCGGCCGCCAAGCTCGAGCCGCCGGCCGACGTCAAGCTGAAGGATCCGAAGGACTGGACCATCGCGGGCAAGCGCCTGAAGCGGCTCGACACCGTCGACAAGACCACCGGCGCGATGGTCTACGGCGTCGATGTCAAGCTGCCGGGCATGTTGAACGCCGCGATCAAGGATTGCCCGGTGTTCGGCGGCAAGGTGAAGAGCTTCGACCAAGCCAAGATCGCCAACATGAAGGGCGTCAAGAAGGTGGTGCAAGTTGGCGACAGCGCGGTCGCCGTCGTTGCCGACACCTGGTGGCACGCCAAGACCGCGCTCGACGCACTTCCGATCGTGTGGGACGAGGGCGACAACGCCAAGGTCTCCAGCGAATCGATCGCGAAGTGGCTTGCCGAAGGGCTGGATGACGCCCAACCCGCCTATGTCGGCAACAAGAACGGCGACGCCAAGGCAGCGATCGCAGGCGCCGCCAAGAAGATCGAGGCGGTCTACAGCTACCCCTATCAGAACCACGCCACGATGGAGCCGATGAACGCCACCGCGCTCTACACATCAGACAAGTGCGAGGTGTGGTGCGGCACCCAGAATGGCGAGGCGGCCTTCGCGGCAGTGCTGGAGGTATCGGGCCTGCCGGCCGAGAAATGCGACGTGCATAAAATGATGCTCGGCGGCGGCTTCGGCCGGCGCGGCATGACCGACTATGTCCGCCAGGCGGTCGCGATCGCCAAGCAGATGCCAGGCACGCCGGTCAAGCTGTTATGGTCGCGCGAAGAGGACATGCAGCACGGCAAGTATCACCCGGTGACGCAATGCAAGCTGACCGGGGCGTTCGATGCCAACAACAATCTAGTCGCGCTGCATTACCGTCTCTCGGGCCAATCGATCCTGTTCTCGGTGCGGCCGGAAGCGTTGCAGAACGGCATGGATCCCGCCGCGTTCCAAGGCGTCGCGCAAGCCGGCGAAGCGGCGATCGGCTATTCGGTGCCCAACCTGCTGATTGAGCACTCGATGCGCAACCCGCATGTCCCGCCCGGCTTCTGGCGCGGGGTCAACGTCAATCACAACGCGATCTACATGGAGTGCTTCATGGACGAGCTGGCCCAGGCCGCAGGCCAGGACCCGCTCGAATTCCGTCGCAAGTTGATGGGCAAGCACCCCAAGCATCTCGCCGTGCTCAACGCCGTGGCCGAGAAGATCGGCTGGGGCACACCGGCGCCGCAGGGCGTGTACCGCGGCATCGCGCAGGTGATGGGCTATGGCAGCTATGTCGCCGGCGCCGCCGAGATCTCGGTGACCGACGGCAGCAAAATCAAGGTGCATCGCATCGTCGCCTCCACCGATCCCGGCTACATCGTCAACCCGGCGCAGGTGGAGCGGCAGATCGCCGGCTCCTTCGTTTACGGCCTGAGCGCGCTGTTCTATGGCGGTTGCACCGTCAAGGATGGCCGCATCGAGCAGACCAATTTCGACACCTACAACTCGATGCGCATCAACGAAATGCCCAAGGTCGAAGCGGTGATGGTGCCGAGCGGCGGGTTCTGGGGTGGCGTCGGCGAGCCGACCATCGGCGTTGCGGCGCCCGCGGTGCTGAACGCCTACTTCGCGGCGACGGGAAAGCGGATCCGCACATTCCCGCTCCGCGACCAGAACATCACCTTCGCCTGAACCGATAACACGCGGCGGCCCGAGCGGCCGCCGCGTCTTCTTCCGGATTGTCACATGGCCGTCACGCGCCGTCCGACGCGCAGGGATGTCGTCCGCGGCGCCGCTGCCGCAGCAGCGGCGGCGCTGGCATGCCCGTCATTCGCGCAAGGAGCGCCGCGCGTTGCCGTGGTCGGCGGCGGCTTTGGCGGCGCGGCCTGCGCGCGGGCGCTGCGGCGGCTTGACGCTCAAATTCAGGTCACGCTGATCGAGCCGAACCGAACGTTCACCGCCTGCCCGCTCAGCAACGAGGTGATCGTTGGATTGCGCGAACTCCCCTTGCAGCAATTCACCTACGACAAGATCGCGGCCGAGGGCATTGCGGTTGCGCCGCAGGCCGCCACAAAGATCGACGCGCAGGCACGCAGCATCGGTCTCGCTGACGGCACCTCACTGTCCTACGACCGGCTTGTGCTCGCCCCCGGCATCGACATGCGCTTCGACGCCCTGCCCGGCTATGACGAGGCGGCATCGGCCAAGATGCCGCACGCCTGGAAGGCCGGCGAACAGACCTTGCTGCTGCGCAGGCAGCTCGAAGCCATGGACGATGGCGGTCTCGTGGTGATCGCCGTTCCGGCTGCGCCGCTGCGCTGCCCGCCCGCGCCTTACGAGCGCGCCAGCCTGATTGCCCATTATCTGAAAGCGCGGAAGCCGCGCGCGAAGATCCTGGTGCTCGATGCCAAGGACAATTATTCGCAGCAGAAGCTGTTCGAGAGTGCCTGGAAAACGCTCTACCCCGACATGATCGAGCGGATCTCGCTGTCGCAGGGCGGGCGCGTGACCTCGGTCAATCCGGCAACCAACGAGATCGTCACCGACTTCGGAAACTACACCGCAGCCGTTGCCAACGTGATCCCGCCGCAGCGGGCCGGACGCATCGCCGCGATCGCCGGCACCGCCGACCGCACCGGCTGGTGCCCGATCGATCCGGTCACCTTCGCCTCGAAACTCGTGCCCAATATCCACGTCATCGGCGACGCCTGCATCGCCGGCGCGATTCCGAAATCGGCATCGGCGGCGGCCGCGCAAGGCAAGGCCTGCGCGGCTGCTATCGTCAATGCGTTCGCCGGCGGGCCTGTTGAGACGCCGCGCCTCGATGGCGCCTGCTACAACATCGTGGCACCTGGCTACGGATTTTCGCTGAAGGGCATCTATCAGCCGAAGGACGACCAATATGCCGAGACTGACGTGACGACGAGCCCGCTCGATGCGCCGCCTGACGTCCGCCAGCGTGAGGCCGAACAGGCCGCAGACTGGTTCAAGACGCTCACGGGGGACACCTTTGGCTAGGTTCGCGTTCACAGTGCTGTGCGCGGCGATCCTGTTCGCGGTCCCGGGCCGGTCCGAGGCGCAGGCGCTGCGTCCGTATACGATCGTCGGCGACGCCATTCCGGGGCCGTTGACGGGAACCAAAGGCGACGCCGCGCGCGGCCGCGCACTGGTCGTTGACCGCTCCAACACTTGCATCCTCTGTCATAGCGGCCCATTTCCCGAGCAGGCGTTTCAAGGCGACCTCGCGCCGAACCTTGCCGGCAGCGGCAGCCGCTGGTCGGAGGGACAGTTGCGGTTGCGATTGGTGGACGCCTCGCGCCTCAATGCGGCGACGATCATGCCGTCCTACTATCGCGTAGACGGTCTTGCGCGCGTCGGCGTCTCATGGCGCGGCAAGCCGATCCTGTCGGCGGAGCAGATCGAGGACATCGTCGCCTTTCTGGTGACGCTGCGGAACTAGCGCATGATCCGATAAGAATCATGCGCAAACAAAGGACAAGCCAGATGCCGGATTCGGACCAGACCACGCGCCGCACATTCCTGGGCCTCGCGGGCAGTGTCGCGATGCTGGGAGCGGTTCCGGTCGTGACCGTACGCCCGGCCGAGGCGACGCCCGCCATGCTGGCGACTGCGATCCGCAACGTCGTCGGCGAAGCCGATGTACGGACCGGCAAGGTCAAGCTCGAGATTCCGCCGCTGGTCGAGAACGGCAATACGGTGCCGATGACGGTCAGCGTTGCAAGCCCGATGGCGCCGAACGACTATGTGAAAAGCATCCACGTGTTCAACGAGAAGAACCCGCAGCCGAACATCGGCAATTTCTATCTCGGGCCGCGCGCCGGGCGCGCCCAGGTATCGACCCGCATCCGCCTCGCCGACAGCCAGAAGGTCACCGCAATCGCGCGCCTCTCTGACGACACCTTCTGGTCGGCGACATCGGATGTCGTGGTGACGCTCGCGGCCTGCACCGAGGAGGCGATCTGATGCCGTCCGCCCTGATCAATGTGCCGAAGAAGGCCAAGCGCGGCGACGTGATCGAGATCAAGACGCTGATGTCGCACATCATGGAAACCGGCTATCGTCATACCGCGTCCGGCGCGGCGGTGCCGCGCGACATCATCACGAGCTTCACCTGCCGCTACAACGGCGCGGAGATTTTCCGCGCCGACTTCTTTCCGGCGATTGCCGCCAATCCGTTCGTCACCTTCTTCACGACCGCGACCGAGAGCGGCAAGCTCGAATTCGAGTGGATCGGCGACAAGGGATTTTCGGAGACCGCATCGGCTTCGATCACGGTCGAATGAGGATTGTCGGCTGCATCGCAGTTCTGCTGGCGATCGCGGGCACCGCGCTCGCCACCGAGATTCCGCAGTCCGAGCGCCGGTCCGGCTATGACTTCATGGGACCGGACAGCAAGGCGATGCAGGACGAGGACACCGACAATCCCGGCATGCTCTGGGTGCTGGATGGCGAAGCGCTGTGGAAGCGCAAGGCCGACACCGCGAACAAGGCCTGCGCCGACTGCCACAATGATGCACGCGTCAGCATGAAGGGTGTTGCAGCCCACTATCCGGCCTACGAGAAGACGCTCGGAAAACCGATCGATCTGGAACAGCGGATCAATCTCTGCCGCAGCAATCACCAGCAGGCGGTGCCACTTGCCTATGAAAGTCACGAGTTGCTCGCGCTCACGGCCTATGTCGCGGAGCAGTCACGTGACATGCCGATCGAAGCCGGCGACGATCCGGAGCTCGCGCCCTTCATCGAACAGGGACACGCGCTGTTCATGCAGCGACAAGGTCAGCTCAATCTCGGCTGCGCCAATTGTCACAACGACAATTGGGACAAGAAGCTCGCCGGTGCGCCGATCACGCAGGGGCAGCCGACCGGCTATCCGCTCTACCGGCTGGAATGGCAATCACTGGGCTCACTGCAGCGACGGCTGCGCGCCTGCATCACCGGCATCCGCGCGCAGGCGTATGACTACGGGTCGCCCGAGCTGGTCGAGCTGGAGCTGTATCTGATGACCCGGGCACGCGGGATGAAGATGGAAACGCCGGCAGTCAGGCCGTGACCGTAACCCTCATGGTGAGGAGCGCAAAGCGCGTCTCGGACCATGAGGCCCCGCTCGGGCCTCGCCCTTCGAGACGCTTGCTACGCAAGCTCCTCAGGGTGAGGAGATGGGTCGTGCGCGCCGCTCCATCCCCGTCATTGCGAGCGAGACTACAATCAGCGCTCGGCGAACGCCTTCTCGACCACGAACTGCGCGGGCTCTCCGTGATTGCCCTCGACGAAGCCGCGGCCGCCCAGCAGCGTGCGGGTGTCGGCGACCAGCGCCGGCGAGCCGCAGATCATGACACGGTCGTGGGCGGGATCGAGCGCCGGCAGGCCGATGTCGGTGAACAGCTTGCCCGACGTGATGAGGTCGGTGATACGGCCGCGATTGCGGAAGGGATCGCGCGTCACGGTCGGATAGTAGATCAACTGCTCGCGCACGAGCTCGCCGATCAGTTCGTCGTTGGGCAGCCTCTCGGTGATCATCTCGCCATAGGCGAGTTCCTTGACACGGCGGCAGCCGTGCAGCAGCACGACCTTCTCGAACCGGTCGTAGGTCTCGGGATCCTTGATCACGCTGAGGAACGGAGCGAGGCCCGTGCCGGTGCCGACCAGATAGAGGTTGCGGCCGTCCTCGAGGTTGTCGATCACCAGCGTGCCGGTGGCCTTGCGGCTGACGATGATCTCGTCGCCTTGCTTCAGGTGCTGGAGGCGCGAGGTCAGCGGACCGTCCGGCACCTTGATCGAGAAGAATTCGAGCGTGTCCTCGTAGTTCGCGCTGGCGACGCTGTAGGCCCGCAGCAGCGGCTTCTCGCCGACCTTGAGCCCGATCATGGTGAACTCGCCGTTGCGGAAGCGGAACGAGGGATTGCGGGTGGTGGTGAAGGAGAACAGCGTGTCGGTCCAGTGGTGAACGCTGAGGACGCTTTCCTGGTTGAAATTGCTCATCGCACCAATCCCTGATGTGTGCTGGCGGGTAAGGACTTGAACCCCGTTGACCGGCCGGATCGTTTGTATACGATCATTCGTATACAAATGAATAATCCGGCTTGATCCGAAAGTCAAGCCGGGCTCAAATTCGCAAGCGATTTCAACAACAGAAGGAAACCACCCATGGCCCATGACGCGCCCCAGGCCACCGGCCCCAGCAAGCTGGTGATCCGCAATATCGGGCTGTTGCTGTCGGGGGCCCTGGAGAAGCCGATCCTCGATGCCGACACCGTCGTCGCCGAGAACGGTAAGATCTCAGCGATCGGCCGTCTCAAGGAGGTCGATACCGAAGGCGCCACCACGATCGTCGATGCCAACGGGACGACGGTGGCGCCCGGCCTGATCGACAGCCATGTGCACCCGGTGGCCGGCGACTGGACGCCGCGGCAGAACCAGATCAATTGGATCGACAGCTATCTGCACGGCGGCGTCACCACCATGATCTCCGCCGGCGAGGTCCACATGCCCGGCCGTCCCCGCGACGTGGTCGGGCTGAAAGCGATGGCGGTGTTCGCGCAGCGCGCGTTCTGGACGCTGCGGCCCGGCGGCGTGAAGGTGCATGCCGGCGCGCCCGTGATCGAATGCGAGATGGTGGAAGACGATTTCAAGGAAATGGCCGCCGCCGGCGTCAAGCTGCTCGGCGAGGTCGGGCTCGGCGGCGTCAAGGACGGCCCGACCGCGCGGAAGATGGTCGGCTGGGCGCGCAAATACGGCATCCAGAGCACGATCCATACCGGCGGCCCCTCGATTCCCGGCTCCGGTCTGATCGACAAGGACGTGGTGCTGGAGGCCGACACCGACGTGGTCGGCCATATCAATGGCGGCCACACCGCCCTGCCCGACGACCAGATCCGCTGCATCTGCGAGGGCTGCAAGCGGGGGCTCGAGCTGGTTCACAACGGCAATGAGCGCTCGGCGCTGTTCACGCTGCGCACCGCGCGCGAGATGGGCGACTTGCATCGCGTCATCCTCGGCACCGACGCCCCGGCCGGCTCCGGCGTGCAACCGCTCGGCATCCTGCGCATGGTCTCGCTGTTGTCCTCGCTCGGCGAGCTGCCCGCCGAACTCGCCTTCTGTCTCGCGACCGGTAACACCGCACGCATGCGCGAGCTCGATTGCGGCCTGATCGAGGTTGGCCGCGCGGCGGACTTCGTCCTGATGGACAAGGCGCAGCATTCGCCGGGCAAGACCATCCTGGAGAGCGTGCAGCTCGGCGATCTCCCCGGCATCGGCATGACCATCATCGACGGCATCGTTCGCACCCAGCGCAGCCGCAACACGCCGCCGGCGGGCAAAGTGCCGGAGATCGTGGCGAAGTAGTCAGCCCCGACATCAGTCATTCCGGGGCGCGCGGGCCTCGTCGCGCCCCCGGCATGACGCGATCCACGCAACTGACGACGTTCGCCGCGACCGAAGCCTGCTTTCTCCGGACAGTGTTGAGGTGTATCGTGACCGCCAACGAACCTAGCCGGCGGAACTCGCAAGAGGCATTTGACGATCCGGATGAGTTCTTGCTGCATGCCGCCGTGCCGTGTTGGTCCACACCAGGCAACCAAGAGGCAGCACGATGACGATGAGACCAGATCCCACGTTTCACGCATCGCCGAAGCTTGCGATGGAAGCTCCGGCCGAGAACTTCGCCTACACCCTGCTGCTCAGCCCGGACTTCTCAAAGCCCGACGCGCTCGCCGTCATCGACGTCAAGCCGGGTTCGCCGACCTACAGCAAGATCGTCCACACCGTGACGATGCCCAACAAGGGCGACGAGTTTCACCATTTCGGCTGGAATGCCTGCTCGTCGGCCCTGTCGCCGCTGGCAGGGCACGCGTTCATTGAGCGCCGCTATCTTGTCATTCCGGGCCTCCGATCCTCCCGGATCTACATCGTCGACACCAAGCCGGATCCGACGCAGGCCAGGATCCACAAGATCATCGAGCCCGAGGAGGTCTTCAAGAAAACCGGCTATTCGCGGCCGCACACGATTCACTGCGGACCGGAAGGAATCTACGTCAGCACGCTCGGTGGCGGCGGCACGGATGGCACCGAAGGGCCGCCCGGCATCTTCATCATGGACTGCGAGACGTTCGATGTGCTCGGACGCTGGGAGATCGATCGCGGCCCGCAGACCAAGCATTACGACTTCTGGTGGAATCTGCCGCGCGATTACATGGTGAGCAGCGAGTGGGCCTTGCCGCCGCAATTCGAGAACGGAATCGTGCCCGAGGATCTGCTGTCGAACAAATACGGCCATCGGCTGCACTTCTGGGATCTGCGGGCGCGGCGCAATGTCCAGACCATCGACCTCGGCGCCAATCATCAAATGGCGCTGGAGGTGCGTCCCGCCCACGATCCGGTTCGCGAATACGGCTTCGTCGGCGTCGTGGTCGATACCACCAACCTCGAGGGTTCGATCTGGACCTGGTGGCGCGACGGCGGCAAGTTTCACATCGAGAAGACGGTGACGATCCCGCCCGAGCCCGCGCCGAAGGACCAGTTGCCGCCGCTCCTGCAAGGCTTTGGCGCCGTGCCACCGCTGGTCACCGATATCGATCTGTCGATGGATGACAAATTCCTCTACGTCTCCTGCTGGGCCACCGGCGAGATGCGCCAATACGATGTCAGCGATCCTCGCAAGCCGAAGCTGGCCGGATCGGTCCGCATCGGCGGCATCGCCCGCCGTGCGCCGCACCCGAACGGGCAGGTCTTCGCAGGTGGTCCGCAAATGGTCGAGATCAGCCGCGACGGCAAGCGGGTGTACTGGACCAATTCGCTCTACTCGACCTGGGACGACCAGTTCTATCCGCAAGGCATTCCCGGCGCCGAGGTGATGGCGAATGTGAGCCCGGGCGGCGGGCTTGAACTGGCCAAGGACTACTGGGTCAGCTTCCCCGACGGCTATCGGGCGCACCAGATCCGGCTCGACGGCGGCGACTGTTCGACCGACTCGTTCTGCTATCCGTCGGCTTGAATGTGAACGCAGCCGACTGGACGCCGGCCTGGCTGTGGCTGGCAGTCATCGCGAGCGGCCTGTACCACGGAATCAATCCCGGCATGGGCTGGCCGCTCGCGGTTTCGGCTGGATTGATGCAAAGGAGCTCGCGCGCGCTGGTAGCCGCGCTCGGGCCGCTCGCGATCGGTCACCTGCTCGCGATCCTGGTCGTGCTCCTGCCATTCGCGCTGCTGGTCGCACTTGCCGAATGGCAACGCGCGATCCGGGTCGGCGCCAGCCTTGTTGTCATCGCCTTCGGCATCTATCGGCTCGTCGACCGCCGCCATCCGAAGGCTTTGACCCGGATACCACCGACGCAACTGGGGCTTTGGTCCTTCACGGTGGCCATTGCCCACGGTGCAGCGCTGATGCTGGTGCCGATCTATCTCGGGCTCTGCCAGGACACCGATCTCACACAAGGCCACGAGGCCGCCGGCGCCCTGATCAATGCCAACATCACGATGGCCGTGCTGGTGTCGATCGTCCACGCTGGCGCGATGATCGTGGCCGGCGGATGTCTGGCATGGCTGGTGTACCGCTATCTGGGCCTCACATTCGTATCCCGTAGCTGGTTCAATCTGGATACCGTTTGGGCCCTCAGTCTGATCCTGGTGGGAGCTGTCGCACTGGCGTTTGGCATCGCAGATTAGCCTGCCTGCCAACCCGCCCGTCAGCGCAACTTGCTGAGCAACGCGATCAGCGTGTCGCGCTCCCTGGCGTCGAGCGGGGCCAGCGTCTCCTTGGAGATCGCGAGTGCATTGGGGATCGCCTTCTCGGCCAATTGCTGGCCGCTGCGCGTCAGGCTGACGAGCAGGCGCCGGCCGTCGTCCGGATCAGGCGAGGTCTCGGTCAGGCCGCGCGCGGTGAGCCGGTCGATCACGCCCTTGATGGTCGCAACATCCATCGACGTCAGCCGCCCGAGCTGGTTCTGCGAGCACGGCCCGACTTCCGACAGCTTCGACAGCGCCGCCCACTGCGTCGGCGTCAGGGTGATGCCGATGTCACGGGCGAAGATCATGGCATGGCGCTGCGACACCTGGCGCAGAATGAAGCCTATCTGGTCGTCCAGCACGTAGGCCGGCTTGGCCGCCTTGACGCTCCGTTTTTGGACACTGGTCCTGGCCATCGTCCCGCTCCGCCCCTTACAGCGACAAATGCGCGTCGCGGACATCCGGACGCGCGTCGAGTTCGGCCATGGTGCCGCCGAAGCAGATCCGGCCGCGCTCGATGATATAAGCCCGATCCGAGATCAGCCGAGCGAAATGCAAGTTCTGCTCGGAGACGACGATACTGACGCCCTCCTGCTTCATTGCGAGGATGGCATCGACCATCTGCTCGACGATCTTCGGCGACAGCCCTTCCGATGGCTCATCGAGCAGCACCAGCGACGGGTTACCCATCAAGGTGCGCGCGATCGTCAACATCTGCTGCTCGCCGCCACTCATGCGTCCGCCAGGACGCCCGCGCATCTCACCGAGATTGGGGAACAGCTTGAACAGCTTGTCGCGATCCCATTGCGGTGCGCCCGCCCGCTTGGGCTGGCGGCCGACCTCGAGATTTTCCTCCACCGTCAGGTCGGTGAAGATGCGCCGCTCTTCCGGGACATAGCCGAGGCCGCCGCGCACGATCGCATGCGTCGGCTCGCGCGAGACATCCTTGCCCTCGAACACGATTTGGCCGGTCCGATTCTCGACCAGGCCAACGATGGACCGAAACGTGGTCGACTTGCCGGCGCCGTTGCGGCCGAGCAGCGCGACCACCTCGCCCTCGCCGACCTCGAGCGAAATGTCGAACAGGATGTGCGCCGGGCCGTAGAAGCTGTTGAGATCCTTCACCGCGAGCTTCATGCCGATGCCCCTTCGCGATGCCGCGCGTCGTAGACCAGGCCCTCGCCGAGATAAATCGCCCGGACCTGGGCATTGCCGCGGACCTCTTGCGGCGAACCTTCGGCGATCAGGCTGCCGCGGTTGAGCACCAGAATGCGGTCGGCATGCTCGAACACCACGTCCATGTCATGCTCGGTGAAGAGCACACCGATCGACTGCTCGCGCGCGATCCGCGCCGTCAGCCGCATCAGCTCGATCCGCTCGCGCGGCGCCATCCCGGCGGTCGGCTCGTCCATCAAGAGCAGCTTCGGCTGGTTGGCGAGCGCGATCGCAAGCTCCAGCCGCTTGAGGTCGCCATAGGCGAGTTCGCCGCACGGCCGCTCCGCATAGGCGCCCATGCCGACCAGGTCGAGCAATCGCCCGGCCTCGTCGCGCGCGTGGTTTGCGGTCGAGCCCCAGAGATTGAACAAGTGCCGGCCATACGACACCAGCGCGACCTGCACGTTCTCCCGCACTGTCATGGTCGGGAACGTCGCCGTGATCTGGAAGGTGCGCCCGACGCCCATCCGCCAGATCACCCGCGGCTTCTTGCCCGTCGTCTCCTGTCCGAGCACGCGGATGCGGCCGGTATCAGGGACGTTCTGGCCGTTGAGCATGTCGAAGCAGGTGCTCTTGCCCGCACCGTTCGGTCCGATCAGCGCCAGGATCTCGCCGGAGCGCAGCTCGAACGAGACCCCTCGCACGGCGTGCACGCCGCCGTAGGATTTGGTCAGCCCCTCGACCGACAGCAATGTGGGGACCATGCTCATTCGGCAGTCTCGATGCGCGAGGTGAGAAGGGATGACGCCGACGACGAGGACTTGCGGCGGCGATGCATGAACGCCTCCAGCGTGCCGACGATGCCCTTCGGGAAGGCCACGACGATCAGCACCACGAAGGCGCCGAGCACGAGCTTGGATAGATCGGTCTGGCTGACCAGCCAGATGTTCAAGGACTTGTAGACGATCGCACCGATCACCGCGCCCGACACTGTCTCGACGCCGCCGAGCAGCACCATGACGAGCGCATCGACCGAGAGCGAGATACCCATGTTGTCCGGGAAGACGCTGCCCTTGAGATAGGCGAACAGCGCGCCGGCAAGCCCGGCTACCGTGCCCGCGACCACGAAGGCGGTCCACTGGATGCGCTTGCCGTTGATGCCGATCGCCTCGCTGCGCAGCGGCGAATCGCGCGTGGCGCGCAGCGCGAAGCCGAATGGCGAGAACACCATGATGCGGAGGACCACGACCGCGAGCGCGGCGATGCCGAGCGACAGCCAGTAGAAATGCGACGGGCTCGCCGCCCACTTCTCCGGCCAGACGCCGAGGATGCCGTTGTCGCCGCCGGTGACCGAGACCCACTGGAACGCGATCGACCAGACGATCTGTGCGAACGCCAGCGTCAGCATCGCGAAATAGACGCCCGAGAGCTGAACTGCGAAGAAGCCGAACACGGCCGCGCCAACCAGCCCCAGCAGCGGCCCAAGCAGCAGGCACGCGATCATCGGCAAGCCAGCCATCTTGGCGAGCAGCGCCACGCCGTAGGCGCCGAGGCCGAAATAAGCCGCATGACCAAACGAGGCCAGCCCCCCGACCGCCATCAGGAAATGCAGACTGACCGCGAAGATCACGAAGATCGCGATCTCCGAGCCGACGGTGAGTGCGTAGTTGCCCGCAAAGAACGGCAACGCGGCGGCGATGACCAGCGCCGCGACCGCGGCGAACCGTTCGTTCGCCGTCAGCGGCCGCCACGGATTGACCGATAGCCCCGGCGTGCGCCGCGCCGGCGCTTCCGGCTTGCCGAACAGCCCCCACGGACGCACGATCAGCACCACCGCCATCACCAGGAACACCAGGATGATAGAGATCTTCGGAAAGATCAGGATGCCGAATGCGTTGAGCTCCGACACCAGCACGGCGGCGACGAAGGCGCCGGTGATGCTGCCGAGACCGCCGATCACGACCACGACGAAGACTTCGACAATGACGCGCAGATCCATCGCGTGATTCACGGCGTCGCGCGGAATCTGCAACGCGCCACCGAGCGCTGCGAGGAAGACGCCGAGCGCGAACACGCTGGTGAACAGCCATTTCTGATTGACGCCGAGCGCCGCGACCATGTCGCGGTCCTGCGTCGCCGCGCGCACCAGGATGCCCCAGCGGGTGCGCTGGAACATGAGCCAGAGCGCGCCGAGCACGACCGGCCCGAGCACGATCAGGAACAGGTCATAGCTCGGAACGTTCTGGCCGAAGAAATCGATCGCCCCTCTGAAGCCCGGCGCACGGCGGCCGACCAGGTCATCCGGCCCCCAGACCAGCACCACGAGATCTTCGACCATCAGCGTCAGCCCGAAGGTCGCGAGCAGTTGGAACAGCTCGGGCGAGTGATAGATCCGCCGCAGTAGCAGCATTTCCACCAGCACGCCGATCGCCGCGACAATCAGTGCCGCGGTGACGATGCCGCCCCAGAAGCCGAGCGCGCCATCGAGGCGCTCGGTCAGCGTGAAGGCGACATAGGCGCCGAGCATGTAGAACGCGCCATGCGCGAAATTCACGATCCGCGTCACGCCGAAGATGATCGACAGGCCCGAAGCGACCAGGAACAGCGACGCCGCGCTGGCAAGACCGGTCAGGAACTGGACGACGTAGAAGGCCATGGGCGGTCCGCGTTGGAGAACACAAGCGTCACTTTTTCCTTACCTCGCCCCGCTTGCGGGGAGAGGTCGGATCGCGAAGCGATCCGGGTGAGGGGGACTCTCCGCAGGCTCACTCGTGGAGATAACCCCTCACCCCGACCCTCTCCCCGCAAGAGCGGGGCGAGGGAGTAGAAGCAGTCGCCTCAATCCTTCGGCCGCATCTTCTCGATCTCGGCATCGCTTGGCAGATAGTCCGAGCCCTTGCGATAGGCGGTATCGACCATGATGCCCTTGCCGTCCTTCAGCGCGGTCTTTCCGGTGAAGGCGCCGAGCGTGGACTGGTGATCGACCTTGCGGAAGGTGATCTCGCCGAACGGCGACGACACCGAGATCCCCTCGGCTGCCGCGATCAGCTTTTCCGGATCGGTCGAGCCCGCCTTGGCGAGGATTGCCGCCGCCGACTTGATGGTCTCGTAGCCGACGATCGAGCCAAGCCGCGGATAATCGTTGTACTTGGCCTGATAGGCCTTCAGGAACGCCTCATGCTCGGGCGTCTTGATCGAGTACCAGGGATAGCCGGTGACGATCCAGCCCTGCGGCGTCTCGTCCTTCAAGGGATCGAGATATTCCGGCTCGCCGGTCAGGAAACTCACCACTTCGCGGCCCTTGAACAGGCCGCGGGTATTGCCCTCGCGCACGAGTTTCACGAGATCGGCGCCGAAGGTGACGTTGAGGATCGCTTCCGGATTGGCGGCAGCGACCGCCTGCACCACGGGACCGGCGTCGATCTTGCCCTGCGGCGGCCATTGCTCGTCGACCCACTGGATATCGGGCCGCTTCGCGGACATCAGCTTCTTGAACACCGAAACCGCCGACTGGCCATATTCATAGTTCGGCGCGATCGTCGCCCAGCGCTTGGCCGGCAGCTTCGCCGCCTCCTCCACCAGCATCGCGGCCTGCATGTAATTGGAGGGACGCAGGCGGAAGGTGTAGCGATTGCCCTTCGACCAGGTGATGGCGTCGGTCAAAGGTTCGGCGGCAAGGAAGAACACCTTCTTCTGATTGGCGAAGTCGCTGACCGCAAGCCCGATATTGGACAGGAAGGTGCCCGTGAGCATCGCGACGTTCTCGCTCGAGACCAGCTCGTTCGCCGCGGTCTGCGCGTCGGCCGGCTTGCCGTTGTCATCCTTGGAAATGACGACAAGCTTCTTGCCGTTGATGCCGCCGGCGGCGTTGATCTCTTCCACCGCGAGCTGCCAGCCCTTGCGGTAGGGCTCGGTGAACGCCGGCAGCAGCGAGTAGCTGTTGATCTCGCCGATCTTGATCTCGCTCTGCGCCATGGCCTGCGATGTCATGGCGCTGCTCGCCATGGTCGCGACCGCGATCGCCAATCCCGCGCTTACGAAATACCCACGCATCCCATCCTCCAGTTTTTCTTCAAAGAGATTATCGCAATCCGTCTTCGCCCTTGATCTCGCCAACCGTCAGCCCGCCGACGCGCGGCAGCGGCCGCCCGCTATCGGTCACCGCAACCGCGACCATGATCTCGTTGGCGCGCGGTGCGTCGTTGATCTGCACCTCCATGCCGTCGAAATGGCTGCGCACGAAGGCTGCGTCCTTGTGCCCGAGCGGAATATCCAGCGTCGTGCCCGGGCCGGAGCGCTTCTTCGACGAGGGTATCAGCGCCGCGCCCTTGGAGAGCACTTTGCGCACCGGCGCGCCCATCTTCGGATGCAAGATCGCGGCCGCATGCTCCAGCTCGCCATTTTCACCAACGGCGGCGGCCTTGCCGTAGCTATGCGCTTTGGCGCCGTCGATGCCGAGCGCAGCCACCGCCCGCTTGGCGAGCAATTCGCCGAGTTCCTCGCCAATCGCGATCAGCGGCGACAGATCCTCGACATAGCGGCCGGCAAAGGGGTTCTCGATCACGGCAATCGCGGCGGCCCGCCGGGTCGGCGGTGCGACGGTCTTACCCATCTCCAGATGGGTTTCCTCGACCACGGTGACGATCTTGCGAATGACGGCGCTCATCGTGTCAGCCTCGCTCCCGGTCATGCCAACAGCATGTTTGCTGGCGTTGTTTGTTGAAACGCGTGCGATGCCGGCGCCTCGTCCCCAGTTGCACCGACCAACCGTGTTGCGCCCAGTAGACGCAATGCCGCGCCCTCGATCAATCCCGACATCAGGAGGTCTTGCGCCTGCCTGACGCCTGTTTCCAGCGCCTGCGCGACCTCGGCCTCCGACAATTGCCCGACGCCGCGGGTCACGAGCCGCGCACCCAGATCGCTGTCCGGCTGCAGTTCATTGGCAGGAACACGGACGATCGCGGGATGGCCAGTGAGATCGACGGCATTGGCAATGATGGTCGCAGCAGCGTCCGCCTGCGACGCCGTTCGCGCCAACACCGTGACGGCGTCAGCAATGCCGAGCGAGAAGCTGCGGCCGTGGCGCCCGCTGGTCGCGATGCCGCGCACCGGCATGTCGGCTTCGATGACCATGGTGCGCATCACACCATGGCAGTCCGGCCGGTCCATCAAGCCGACAGCGAACTGTTCGCGACCGGTGAGATGCAGCGCGATGTCGCCGCCATTGTTGACATAGGCCCGGTCGAGCGGCGCCGCCCGCAGCATCGCACCTAGGATTTCCTCGGCGACGGAGCCGGCCACCGCCGCCATCGGCGTGATGAAGCAGTCGGCGGCAAACGGCGCGACCGCCGCATGCATGCGCCGCGCGACGATTCCATTTAGCGCACAATGCCGGGGATCGGCGGCGCTGCGCAGCGAGGCGAGCTCCGCGCAGAGTTCATCAAGCAATCCGGTGAAACGCTGTGCCGCCGCCTGATAGGCGGTGCGGACGTTGGCATCCCCACCCTTCGCCTCGATGATCAGATCAATGGGACCGTCCTGCAAATGCAGCCGCTTGCCGTCAGGAAGAAGCGCGACTTGCGGGAGCCGGGTCATGCGCGCCGCCCGGGAAGATAGGGCATCGGCCGAACTTCGGCGCTGTCCCGCAGCGACGACAACGGCCGGACATAATCCATGTGGCCGCCGAGCGCCGCATAGTCGGACAGCTTCATCGTGAACTCGATCGGCGCCACCAGCGCCGGCGTCGGCACATAGCCGAACGCGCCTGCCGGCATCTGCGTGACGTCGACCATGAAGGTGATGCCGCCGCCCGGCCAGACATACACCGGCGCGCCGCCGCTGGTCACCCGCGTCAGCGCGTCCTTCACCGAGCGTGTCAGCCGCACCGGATTGTCGGTGACGCCGGCGCGCAGTGATCCGCCCGCACCGCCCATGAACAGCACGGTGCACAGCGCCGGCTCGCAATTCTCCTGGATGCGCTCGACTGAAAATCTGAGGTCAACAGGCATCTCGGTCTCGACCGGTTTCAGCGCGTCGTCGAGCACATAGTACGAGGCGTGCTCACCGGTGGTCGAGACCATCAGCATAGTCAGCCCAGGCCGCGCCTCCTTCGGATTGAAGGGACCGAGGATTGACAACGGATCGGAGATATTAGTGCCGCCCCACCCCGTGCCGGGCTCGGCGACCTGGAAATAGCGACCCGGCGTCGAGCGCCGTCCTTTCATCTTGATGCCGGTGTCGGCGATATCGAGCAGCTTGCCGGCTTGGTGCTCGCTGAGCACGCCGGTGATGTGGTCGTCGACCACGACGACCTCATCGACCTTGCCGTGCCACTGCTTGGCGAACATGCCGATCGTCGCCGAGCCGCAGCCGACCCGCATCCGCTCTTCCGCCACACCGTTGACGATCGGCGGCTTGCCGGCCTGCACGACGACCGTGGCGCCGCCGTCAATCGTCAGCTCCACCGCCTTGCAGTTGGAGAGGTCCATCAGCGTGTCGCAGGTGACACGCCCCTCCTTCTTCGAGCCGCCGGTCAGATGATGCACGCCGCCGAGCGACAGCATCTGCGAGCCGTATTCGCTGGTCGTGACGTGGCCGACCGCCTCGCCGTCCGCGCGGACAACAGCGGTTTCGGGGCCGAGATAGCGGTCGGTGTCGATTTTCACCTTGACGCCGCAATACGAGAAAATGCCCTCGGTCACCACGGTGACCATGTCGACGCCATCGACCTCCGACGACACGATGAACGGCGCCGGCTTGTAGTCCGGATAGGTGGTTCCGGCGCCGATCGCGGTGACGAACAGGTCGGGCTGGTGGACGATCTTGCCATCCCAGTCGCCGCTCACCTGGAACGGCACCAGCTTGCCGCCGTGCGACACGGTGCGCTCCAGCACAACATGCGGATCGACGCGAACCAACGTTCCATCTTGATTGGCATAGCGGTCGCAAGCCCCGGCCGCACCCGGCTTGATGTAGCACATCACCGGGCAGGCATCGCAGCGGATCTTGTCGCCGGCAATGACCGTCATTGTGTCAGCCATCGTGACCAAGCCTGGACTTGCGGCGGCGGTCGATCATACTGCGCTTCCCTCCGCCTGCCTATATCGTTCGTATACGAATGATCCTGCGCGTGAGCTCGAGAGCTGTCAAGCGGACTTTGCAGGCAAAAGCTGCGACTGCCGAATAATAGCTCATTTGCTGCGCGCCCTGTTCATAAAGCGGGCACACACTGCAGCGCGGCATGCCGCCGCTTGCACGTTTGTACACAAACGTTATCCTCATCGGCGATTTGACGCTGACATTGCAGCGCAAACGCGAGGGGAGAACCAAGGCAATGCGCCTGACCGTGAACGGCAGGAACCATGATGTCGACGCCGCTCCCGACACCGCGTTGCTTTACGTGCTGCGCAATGATCTCGAACTGAACGGACCGAAATACGGCTGCGGGCTCGGCGAGTGCGGCGCCTGCGCGGTGCTGATCGATGGCGTCGCGGCGCGCGCCTGCGTGATTCCGATCGAAGGCTGCACGGGACGCAGCATCGTCACCCTCGAAGGCCTCGGCACGCGCGAGCATCCCGATCCCGTGCAGGAAGCCTTCATCCGCGAGCAGGCTGCGCAATGCGGCTACTGCCTCAACGGCATGATCATCACCACCAAGGCGCTGCTCGCGCGCAATCCATCTCCCGCCGAGCACCAGGTGCTGGAAGCGCTGCGTTACAATCTCTGCCGCTGCGGCGCGCATATCGAGATTGTCAGAGCCGCGATGCGCGCCGCCGGACATCCGCTCGAGGCACGCGATTGATGACAGCGTTGAGCGCATCAGAGCAACGCCCGCGCGGCTCGCTGTCGGTCGTTCGACCCTTGACACAGGGCGCGGACGGCGCATTCGAGACGTTCATCACGATCACCGCCGACGGCGCGGTGAACGCCTACAACGGCCACGTCGATCTCGGCACCGGCATCCGCACCGCGCTGGGCCAGATCGTCGCCGAAGAGCTCGACGTGTCCTTCGCCCGCGTCGTCGTCGTGCTCGGCGACACCGCCGTGGTTCCGAACCAGGGCGCGACAATCGCAAGCGAGACGATCCAGATCACCGCCATTCCCTTGCGCAAGGCCGCAGCTCAAGCGCGGCACTTCCTGGTCGCGCGCGCCGCGGAGCGACTGGAATTGCCCGTCGACGATCTCTCGATCGAAGACGGCCTGATCCGCGGCAAGGACAATCGCAGTGTCAGTTATGGCGAACTGATTGCCAACGAGACCATCCGGCTTGAACTGGCTGACGACGTTCCCCTCAAGGCGGTGAATTCCTATTCCATCGTCGGCAAGTCGGTGCCGCGCGTCGATCTGCCTGCGAAAGCCACCGGCGAGGCGGTCTACGTCCATGACGTCCGCCTGCCCGGCATGCTGCACGGGCGCGTCGTCCGCCCGCCCTATGCCGGTGTCGATGCCGGCCCCTTCGTCGGCACCAGCCTGAGCGCCGTCGACGAGTCCTCCGTGCGGCACATTCCGGGCGTCGTCGCTCTAGTGCGGATCGGCGATTTCGTCGGTGTGGTCGCGGAGCGCGAGGAGAACGCAGTCAAGGCGGCGGCCCAACTCAAAGTGACCTGGAAGCCGGGTCCGGCGCTGACCGATCTCGGCGAGGTCGAGAAAGCATTGCGTGCCAATCCCTCGACGCCGCGCCAGTTGATCGACAAAGGCGACGTCGACGCCGCGATCAAGGCGGCTGCGAAACCGATGCAGCGAACCTATGTCTGGCCGTACCAGATGCACGGCTCGATCGGCCCGTCCTGCGCGGTCGCCGACTACAGCGATGGCACAATCCGCGTCTGGTCCGGCACGCAGAACCCGCACATCCTGCGTGGCGACCTTGCCCTTCTGCTCGATCGGCCCGAGAGCGAGATCGACGTGATCCGGATGGAGGCCGCCGGCTGCTACGGCCGCAACTGCGCCGATGATGTTTCTGCCGATGCGCTGTTGCTGTCGCGCGCGGTCGGCCGCCCGGTCCGCGTTCAGCTCAGCCGTGAGCAGGAGCTCGCGTGGGAGCCGAAGGGCGCCGCGCAACTGATGGACGTCAACGGCGGGCTCAACGCCGACGGCAGCGTCGCCGGTTACGATTTTGCCACGCGCTATCCCTCGAACGGAGCCCCGACGCTGGCGCTGCTGCTGACCGGGCGGATCGCGCCTGAGGCGGTCGTGTTCGAGATGGGCGACCGGACCGCAATCCCGCCCTACGACTACGACAATATGCGCGTGGTCGTGAACGACATGCCGCCGATCGTGCGCGCGTCCTGGCTCCGCGGCGTCTCGGCGCTGCCGAACACATTTGCCCATGAGTCCTATATCGACGAGCTCGCCGCCGAAGCCGAAGTCGATCCGATCGAGTACCGGCTGCGCTATCTGAAGGACGAGCGCGCGATCGATCTCGTCAATGCGGTCGCCGAGCGCGCCGGCTGGACGCCGCGCCCGGTGCGCAAGGAGCGGGAGGCCGAAGGCGACATCGTGCGCGGCCGCGGCTTTGCCTATGCGCTGTACGTGCATAGCAAGTTTCCCGGCTATGGCGCGGCATGGTCGGCGTGGATCGCCGACGTGGCCGTCAACAAGGCGACCGGCGATGTCAGCGTAACGCGCGTCGTCGCCGGTCAGGACTCCGGATTAATGATCAATCCGGACGGCGTGCGGCACCAGATCGAAGGCAACGTCATCCAGTCGACCAGCCGCGCGCTGATGGAGGAGGTGTCCTTCGAGCGCGGCGCGGTGACCGCGCGGGAATGGGGCGCCTACCCGATCATCAAATTCCCCGACGTGCCTGAGATCGACGTGCTGACGCTGCCGCGGCAGGACCAGCCGCCGCTCGGCGTCGGCGAGTCCGCGTCCGTGCCGAGCGCCGCCGCGATCGCAAATGCAATCTATGACGCGACCGGCGTGCGCTTTCGCGAATTGCCGTTCACGCCGGAACGCATTCTGAAGGGATTGCGCGGCGAGCAGCGCGAAGCTCCCGCTTCCCTTCCTTCGCCCAAGCCCGCTCCGCCCGAGCGATGGCGAAATCCATTCATCAAGCGGGTTGGCCTGCTGGCCGGCGTTGCGGCCGCCTGCGCCGCGGCCATCGGCGTCGGCGCGGCCATGCTGCCGTGGCGCGCGATTGCGCCGATCGCCCGGCCCGACGCATCAGTCTATTCGGCCGCGACGATCGCGCGCGGCAAGGAGCTCGCGGCGCTCGGCGCCTGCGCAGTCTGCCACACCTCTGATGGCGGAGTTCTGAACGCAGGCGGACGTCCGCTGGAGACGCCGTTCGGCACGATCTACGCCACCAACATCACGCCCGATGTCGACACCGGCATCGGCGACTGGTCCTATCCCGCCTTCGAGCGCGCCATGCGCGAGGGCATCCATCGCGGCGGGCGACACCTCTATCCGGCCTTTCCCTACACGCATTTCGCCAGAGCTGATGATGCCGACCTGCAGGCGCTCTACGCCTATCTGATGGCGCAGGCGCCCGTGCGAGCCGAGACACCGAAGAACGCATTGGCGTTTCCATTCAACCTGCGCCCACTGCTTGCCGGATGGAACGCGCTGTTCCATCAGGCAAGTCCCTTCCGGCCCGATCCCGCAAAATCCGAGGCATGGAATCGCGGCGCCTATCTGATCGAGGGTCTGGGCCATTGCAGCGCCTGCCACTCGCCGCGCAATGCGCTCGGCGCGGAGCGGCAGGGCGCCTATCTCGCCGGCGGCTTTGCCGAGGGCTGGGAGGCGCCGGCGCTGACCTCGCTGTCGAAGGCGCCGATCCCGTGGAGCGAGGACGAGCTGTACGCCTATCTGCGCACCGGCGAGTCCCGCCTCCACGGCGTCGCTGCAGGGCCGATGGCGCCGGTCGTGAAGGAGCTCGCCGCGCTACCCGATCAGGACATCCGCGCGATGGCGGTCTATCTCGCCTCGTTTAACGAGACCGCTATCGATCGGCATGCTCACGAGGCGCTGGCCGCGCGGCTCGAAGCCGCCACCGCCGTGACCACGGCCGGCTCGACGGGCGGGCGGATCTATCAGGGCGCCTGCGCGGTCTGCCACGAGGTCGGCGGACCGCCGCTGTTCGGCAGCCGGCCGTCGCTGGCGCTGAACAGCAATCTGCACAGCGACACGCCCGACAACTTGATCCAGGTGATCCTGCACGGCATCGCCAAGCCGGCGGTTACCGATCTCGGCTATATGCCGGCCTTCAAGGACAGCATGACCGACCGCCAGGTCGCCGAGCTCGTCTCCTTCCTGAGGCGGCAATTCGCCCCCGACCGGCCGGAATGGACGGATATTGCCCAAACGGTCGGCCGTATCCGCCAGAACATAGCGCGCTGAGCTGCCATGTTCCGGCCGAAACCCACTGGGCGGGCGGCCTGCGGCACGGTAAAGTTCCGGTATGACGGTCACAGATATTGCAACCCGGACCTACAACCACGGCTGGCGGCTCGATCCGATCGTGCGCAGCCTGCTCGACACCGATTTCTATAAGCTGTTGATGCAGCGAATGATCCGGGAATGCTACCCGGACACCCGTACGACCTTTTCGGTGATCAACCGCTCGACCCATATCAAGCTCGCCGAGGTCATCGACGAGGGCGAATTGCGCGCCCAGCTCGACCACGCCCGCTCCATCCGCTTCTCCAAAAAGGAGCTGATCTGGCTCGCCGGTAACACGTTCTACGGCAAGACCCAGATGTTCTCGCCCGATTTCATCAACTGGCTCTCGACCTTCCGCCTGCCCGAATACGAGCTGAGGAAGGTCGACGGCCAGTATGAGCTGCATTTCCACGGGCCGTGGACCCACACCACGATGTGGGAGATTCCGGCGCTCGCGATCCTCAATGAGCTGCGCTCCCGCGCGGCGACCAAGGTCTATGGCCGCTTCGCGCTGGATGTGCTCTACGCCCGCGCCAAGGCCAAGCTGTGGACCAAGGTCGAGCGGCTGCGCAAGCTCGACGGGCTGCGCCTGTCCGATTTCGGCACGCGCCGCCGCCACGGCTTCCTCTGGCAGCGCTGGTGCGTCGAGGCGGTGAAGGAAGGCCTCGGTCCGTGCTTCACCGGAACCTCGAACGTCCTGCTGGCGATGGACAACGACCTCGAGGCGATCGGCACCAACGCGCACGAGCTGCCGATGGTGGCCGCCGCACTCGCCAATTCCGACGAGGAGCTACGCTGGGCGCCTTATCGCGTTCTCGACCAGTGGCGTCACACCTACGGCGGCAACCTCCTGGTCGCCCTGCCCGACGCGTTCGGCACCAAGCCGTTCCTGCGCGATGCGCCGGAATGGGTGGCGGACTGGACCGGCTTTCGTCCCGACAGCGCGCCGGCGATCACGGCGGGCGAAGAGATCATCAAGTGGTGGAAGCAGAAGGGCCGCGATCCGAAGGAGAAGCTTTTGGTGTTCTCCGACGCGATGGATGTCGGCTCGATCGAGGAGACGTTCCACCACTTCAAGGGACGCGTCCGCATCAGTTTCGGCTGGGGCACCAACCTCACCAATGATTTCGTCGGCTGCGCGCCCGACGGCTCCGCCGAGCTCGACCCGATCTCGATCGTCTGCAAGGTGACGTCGGTCGACGGCCGGCCCGCCGTAAAACTCTCCGACAATCCGGAGAAGGCGACCGGCATCCCCTCCGAGGTCGAGCGCTATTTGCGCGTGTTCGGCAATGCCGGCCGTGTTCGCACCGCAGTTCACGTCTAAACCGACGCGAACGCTTCTTCCATCGACTGACCCGACGACGAGTTTCGCATGCCCGCACCCAAGCCGCCTGCCTTCGAAACCCTGAGCCTGCATGCCGGCCAGCGGCCCGATCCCGCGACCGGCTCGCGCGCGGTTCCAATCTATCAAACCACGTCCTACGTGTTCCAGGATGCCGATCACGCCGCCGCACTGTTCAACCTGGAGCGCGCCGGCCACATCTATACGCGCATCTCCAACCCGACCACCGCCGTCCTGGAAGAGCGCATCGCCGCGCTCGAATGCGGCGTCGGCGCGATCTGTACCGCGAGCGGGATGGCCGCGATGCATCTTGCGATCGCGACGCTGCTCAACGCCGGCGACCACATCGTCGCCTCCGCCTCGCTCTATGGCGGCACCATCAACCTGCTCGCGCACACGCTGCCGCGGTTCGGCATCACCACCACCTTCGTGAAGCCACGCGCGCTCGACGACTTCCGTGCCGCGATCAGACCGAATACGCGGCTCGTGATCGGCGAGACCATCGGCAATCCCGGCCTCGAGGTGCTCGATATCCCCGCGGTGGCACAAATCGCGCGTGATGCGAAGATCCCGCTGCTGATCGACAACACGTTCGCGACGCCCTATCTGAGCCGGCCGATCGAGCTCGGTGCCGACATCAGCATGAACTCGGCAACCAAGTGGATGGGCGGCCACGGCATCGCGATCGGCGGCGTCATCGTCGATGGCGGCCGCTTTGATTGGCGCGCGTCCGGCAAGTTCCCGCAGCTCACCGAGCCCTATGCTGGCTATCACGGCATCGTCTTCGACGAGCAGTTCGGCAAGGCTGCCTTCATCATGCGCGCCCGCACCGAGGGCCTGCGCGACTTCGGCGCCTGCCTGTCGCCGACCAACGCCTTCCAGCTCCTGCAGGGCATCGAGACGCTCGGTGTCCGCATGGACCGCCACATGAGCAACACCCACGCCGTGCTCGACGCCCTCGCCGCCAACAAGGCGGTCGACTGGGTGCTGCATCCGGCGTTGGAGACCCATCCGGATCATGCGCTGGCCAGGAAGCTGCTGCCGCGCGGGGCCGGCTCGATCGTCAGCTTCGGCATCAAGGGCGGCCGCGCCGCCGGCAAGAAGTTCATCGAGTCGCTGAAGCTGATCAGCCATCTCGCCAATGTCGGCGACGCCAAGACGCTGGTGATCCATCCCGCCAGCACCACGCATCAGCAGATGGACGCCGAGCAGCTCAAGGCCGCCGGCATCGGCGAGGAACTGGTGCGGCTGTCGGTCGGCATCGAAACCGCACAAGACATCATCGACGATCTCGGCCAGGCGCTGCGCGCCTCGCAAAGGACTTAGGCCATGCAGCTTTCCGTCAACGGCTCCGACACCTTCATCGCCACCGGCGGCAAGCCGTTCGATCCGCAGCTCGCCGCGGTGGTGATGATCCATGGCGCGGGCTTCGATTCCTCGACTTGGGCGCTGCACAGCCGCTGGTTTGCCCACCACGGCTTCTCCGTGCTGGCGCCCGACCTGCCGGGCCATGGCCGCTCGTCAGGCAAGCCGCTACCGACCATCGCCGAGATGGCCGACTGGACCGCGGCGCTGATCGCGGCGGCCGGTGCGCCGAAGGCTCGGCTGATCGGCCATTCCATGGGCTCGCTGATCGCCCTCGAGACCTCCGCACGGCACCCCGACAAGGTGTCAGGCCTCGCGCTGATCGGCACCGCCGCCACCATGACGGTCGGCCCCGATCTCCTGAAGGCCGCCGAGGCCAACGATCCCGCCGCGATCGACATGGTGTCGATCTGGGGCCTCGGCTTCAAGGCCGAGCTCGGCGGCAGCCTCGCGCCGGGCTTATGGATGCACCAGGGCGCGCAGAGGGTGCTGCAGGAGGCGAGGCCCGGTGTGCTGTACAACGACCTCAACGCCTGCAACGCCTACCAGAACGCGCTCGCCGCCGCGGCCGCGGTCAAGGTGCCCGCGACCTTCATCCTCGGCGAGCGCGACATGATGACCCCCGCCAAGGCCGGCAAGGCGCTCGCCGCCGCGACGCCGAACGCCCGCACGGTGGTGCTGCGAGGTGCCGGTCACATGATGATGGTCGAGCAGCCCGACGAGCTGCTGGCGGCGCTGCGGTAACCGCACTCACCTCTCACCCCTCGTCCTGAGGAGCGCGGAACGCGCGTCTCGAAGGATGAGGCCACAGTCAGGGCCTCATGGTTCGAGACGCCGCGGAGCCTGTCATCGGGCCGCGCTTCGCGCGGACCCGTTGGCGGCTCCTCACCATGAGGGTCTGATGTCAGCGCGCCCCTCACTGTTTCGCGGGCTTGCGCTCGGGCGGTTGCGGTGGCCCGGACGACGTCTGCGACGGATAGGACGTCTGCCTCCGCGAAGGTGAGCACCCCCAAATATCGAAAACAACCCCATGCAAAGTAGCAGGGCGGCCGCCGGCACTCGGACAAGCAACTTGACGTGTCGGGCAACTCAGCGATATCTTCTATTATTCCGAAATTCTGCACCCCAGCGCCTACGCGTACGCGTCCGTCGCGATTGCGGCCGAAAATTCTCATGCCATTGCAAGGGCGACTTGGCGGGTAAGCACTCGATCGGTACCAATGGCGGGTCGTGTTCAGGTGGACCGGGTCCGGAGGACGTGGAGATAATCGACTACCACGAGCCAGGGCATGTACTCATAAATCGAGGCGGCTCGGATCACGCGCGTTGGATGTCTGCTATGGCCTTGACAGGAGCGCGAAAGCGGACATTGCCGTAAGTCCGAGAGGGGCCATGATGCGACAAACACGGCCCTGGCGCCATTTCAAGCATGCATCAAAATGTGATCCGGTAGCAGGCCTGCCTGATATCTGTCGTACATTGATCGATACGCGGCTTCTATGTGATTTGCGTAGGACTCAGTATCAAACAGAGGCGCTGTAGCTCGACCACTCGCAAGCTTAGCCCTGATGCTCGCCAGCCTATGAGGATTTGTGGCTAGTTGGATCGCAAGTGATTCGTACTCTTCCGACGTTCGAGTGATGAGTTCCGGTAAGCCGACTGCAATCAATAAGCTCGCAGCAACTCGGCCCGCAAATGTCTTTCCATGCTGGGTCAGCACGGGCAAACCAGCCCAAAGCGCATCACTCGCCGTTGTGTGCGCATTGTATGGCAGCGTATCTAGAAAGAGATCCGCAAGGCGGTGTCGCGCAAGATGTTCCGCGGGCTTCATACGGCTTGCGAATACCAATCTGGTCGGCTCTACCCCCCGTGCCTCCGCTTCCTTCCGAAGATTCTGCATGGCTGTTTGATTGTCGGCCAACAACCAGAGCACGCTTCCTTCCACGGCTTTCAGGATGCGCATCCAGCGCGCAAACGTTGCGGGCAAAATCTTGAAGCCGTTATTAAAGCAGCAAAAGACAAATTGCTCTTCAGGAAGACCAAAATCGCTCCTTGCAATAGCGCTGCTGGCAATTTGCCGCATGCGATCGTTCGGTTGATAGCTATTCGGAAGAACAATCAGCTTCTCCGAGTAAGCCGCGTGATCGGCCGCAGACAGAATGCTTGCATCGCCGACGATGTAGTCAATGTAGGGAGCTGCCATAGTCCCGGGATAGCCCAAATAGTTCACCTGTATCGGGGCCGGACGATGTGCAAGAATGTTTGTGCGCGCGCCTTTGGTGAATCCATTCAGATCGACAAGTATGTCAATCTCCGCGTCCGCGATGATGCGCGCAACATCGGCGTCAGTACGATCTTCACACGATACAAAGTGATTGAATGCACTTACTATCCGAGCGCGCACCTTCGAGCTATCGTCCGGGCCGAGGGAATAGGCAAATAGCTCGAATCGTGTCTTGTCATGCGACTCGAATAGTTCTGAAATGAGGTGTGCGGTAGCATGTTCGCGGAAATCCGTTGAGACATAAGCTAGACGAATCTTTTCGTGGTGAAGGGGGCCGCCGCGCGCCATCGGCTTAGATGCGCTTGGGTGCCGTTTTGTCGTCCACGCTCGGGCGCAACTGAGATGGTCTTCCGGAGAGTCCGTGAGTGAGAGCAATGCGAACGGGCCACAAACTGGCTTGCCCGACCGGATCGACGCCGTCAGCCGATTGAGGTCCACTTCTAAGGCGTTCCAATCGCAAAGACGCATTTTCGTATGGAGCCGCGCACCTTCGACGTCGCTCAAGTGGGGATTGATTGAAAACGCACCATCATAGGCATGGAAGGCTTCGTCATACCGATTGAGGTCGTAAAAGCTGTTCCCTAGGCCAAACAAGGCTTCTGCTAGGCGAGGGTTTATCGATAGCGCCTTCTGGTAAGCAACAACGGCATCCAAGGAACGCTTCAGCATTACAAGCGTGTTGCCCAGATTTGTATAAGCCTCCGCGTAAGCACGGTTCAGCGATATCGCTTTATCGAAATCCCTTAACGCAGCGTGGTGCTCGCCAAGGTCGTTATATGTGGCTCCTCTGTTGTTCCAGGTCGCGGCAACGTTTGGATTGAGAGCGAGGGCCTTGGTGAACTTTTCCAGCGCTTGTCTGGGACTGTTCAGGTGCTTCAAGATAATTCCGTAGTTGTAAAACGAGACGTCGGAACTCGGATTTATCGATGTTGCCCTCTCGATGTACGGCTGCGCTTCAGCAAAGCGCCCGGTGGCCATCATAGTGACAGTTATCAGATTGAGAGCCGCAGCATTCGATGGATCGGCCTTAATGACGCGCTTGAATAAGCGCTCCGCCGTAGTCAAATCCTTGTTGTTGAAAGCGGCAAGCCCATCCCTAAGAACTTTAGCAGCATCGGCCATTAGACACGACCCATGGTAGAGTGCTCCGATGACTACCTACATGTGTGGGACCGAGCCGTCCAGCGTCGAGATGACGAAGGATCTCACAATGAAGTGGGTCATCAAGGTGCGTGAGGACGTTGTCCGCTATGGGTCATTCTCGACTGAGCCAGCCGGTTCTGCCCGCCATTCGATGTCCGCTCTGACCTAAAAGCGACCCAGTTGTTGCACGCCCGCGAAACGATGCGAAGGGCCACTTCCGGACATGCTTATAACTTAGAGCAGTCCGCCGAATAGTCCCGATGACCTTTAGCTTTCGTGTCAGCGTCGCCGGGAAGCTGTGCGCTCAACATCAGCCGCGCATTGGTCATTTAGAACATCACCAAGCCTGCCCACATCCTTGATACCGAAGTACACGTTGCAAGGTGTCTCGGCCAAACGGAAGTGAGGCAATCTGCGCCAGACTTTTACGAATCTGCGGTCACGAAAAACTGGCTCGGATTCATATATTTCGTGTCTGAGTTCACCGAACGAGCCAACATAACAGCGGACGCTTACATTTCCGTAGCTCCACAAGCCGGCATAGACACGAGCGCCGTTGAGGTATCTCAAATCATAGGAAGCAAAGCCATCCGTGTCGGCGACGCTCCTGAAATACCTAAGCAATCTGACGAGCATTCTCGTCTGATCTACTTTCACCATCATTCGTCTTGTCGTGAGAATATACGCAAAGGCGCCGCCTATGTGCAGCGCGAATAACTGAGGTATGAAAGCAAATATGATTATCACACAGACAACGATCCATCGTCCTCTTACGAGCCCTTCAATGGCGTGTTGCTCGGGTGTTAGCGTATAGATTCCATGGTACGCAAAAAGCGCCAGGAAAAACGCTCCCCACGTAGGAACTGCCGTTGAGCAGAAGAAAGTACTGAACCATCCTGGCGTGCCTAAACCCGCTCGTCTTCACCCAGCTTTGGTGTGACGCCAGAGGCGTCGGCCAGGTCTTTAGGCGGATCGAATACCGACAGACCACGCTTGATCATTGATAGAAAGCTCGCTTGCAAGACATCGCGGCAGCTACCTGATTAAGCAGTCGAGGACCATCAACGACGGAATTTGGGACCATGTGGCTCCGAGAAGACAAGGGCGAGCCAACACGTACTCACTCGGCATCAGTACTGGCGAACTGTCAGCTTCAGCCTGTTTTCGAATAGACCAGTCCCACCGAATGGCGATGAAAAGCGGAAGCGCTGGTGTCGCAAGCGGCCATCCCACCAACAAACCCCACGGCGTGCCTTCGGACCAGGAAAGATGCCAGCCGGGGCATCCAGCCGGAGGGGCAACCAGAAGCGGAAGCGCCGCTACCCCAGCCGAGAAAAGCGCCGCGATGAATACAGCCATGCGAGGAAAGTTCACTAGCTCGTCCTCAGGTTGCAGTTGAGACGGAAGACTATCTGAAACCACGGACCAACGCAAAAGCGAGGTCCACAATGGGTCACGAGCGTCGCCCTCTGCAACACTCAGCTGTCCGTGAACTTCCGCTATGCCCCGTTTGCGACCGAGGTCCTGTGGCGGCGCAACACGTCGCGAAGGGCCAGAAGGCGACATCACCTAGGGTGGGCATCCGATCAGAGCACGTCTGGCACTGCCGTCGGATCCATCATAGAGTGCGCCGTCGATTAGATTGCGGGCCAATGGTACAAGAACGGCCAGTGCGGGTTGAACGCAGATTATCGGCGATCTTGGCCGCCGATGTGGCTGGCTATTCGCGGCTCATGCATGATGATGATGAGGCTACCCACGCTAGGCTAACGGCGCTCCTCGCGGACACTGTCGCCCCTGCGATTGCGGAGCACGGCGGCCGTATCGTGAAGAACACCGGTGACGGGTTCTTGGCGGAGTTTCCGAGCGCGGTCGAAGCGGTACGCGCTGCCGTGCAGTTCCAGACCCGCATCAAGGAACTTACTATCTGCGAGGAAGACAGGCGCATTGCCTTCCGCGTGGGCATCAATATCGGCGACGTAATCGTCGAGCCCCATGATGTCTTTGGAGACGGCGTTAACATTGCGGCGCGGCTTGAGAGCATCGCGGAGCCGGGCGGCATCTGCATCTCGGCTTCTGCTTACGATCAAGTCCGAGGTAAGGTTGGGGCTGAGTTTTCCGATATGGGCGAGCAAAATCTCAAAAACATCGCTTCCCCGGTCCGAGCCTATGCCATGGTCGGGGACGGATCGAACCGGACAATACAGGGTGCTCGCGCCAAGCCGAACCTGCTTTCACCGCCTCGTCTCTCCATCGTTGTGCTGCCTTTCCTCAACCTCAGCGGCAACCCCAAGCAAGACTACTTCGTCGATGGTGTGACCGAGAGCCTCACGACCGACTTGTCGCGCATCTCAGGCTCGTTCGTGATCGGCCGACACACCGCATTCACGTACAAAGGCAAAGCGGTCGACCTCAAACAGATCGGCCGCGAATTGAACGTTCGCTACGTGCTCGAGGGCTCGGTGCAGCGAGGCGGCAACCGGCTGCGAGTGAATGTGCAACTGATCGACGCAGAGACCGGCAATTACCTTTGGGCCGAACGCTTCGACGAACCCGTTGCTGATCTTTTCGATATGCAAGACGAAATCGTATCGAGACTCGCCAACACATTGAATACTCAACTTATTGAGGCTGCGGCCCGGAGAGCCGAGCGTTCGCTCAATCCGGACGCATTGGATTTGCTTTTTCAGGGGGAAGCTTGCCTCAACAAGGGGATGACGTCCGAGTACATGATGCAAGGGCGGCACTTTTACGAACGTGCCTTGGCGCTTGATCCCGACAATGTTGACGCGCTGGTCGGAACAGGAAGGGTCGACGTGACATGTGCTTCGACCTCCATGGTTGACAACCGTGACGCTCTCCTCGCAGCGGCCGAGGCTGCACTGACCAAGGCTCTGTCGATGGCTCCGAGGTATGCTCTGGCCCATCTGTTTCTGGGCGTCGTCCAGATGGTTACGAACCGTCCCGCTCAAGGCATTCGCGAATGTGAACAGGCATTGACGCTTGATCGCAATTTGGCCGAAGCTCACGCCTGCATCGGCTTGGGGAAATATTTTCTTGGTCTTGGCGCGGAAACCGAAGCGCACGTCAACGAAGCATTCCGCCTTTCTCCTCGTGATACTGGCGCGTTTCGCTGGATGCAGTTTGTTGGCATCGCCAAGTTGCAGATCGGCGCCGATGCCGAAGCAATCGCTTGGCTGCAGCGGTGCCTAGAGGCAAATCGAAATCACGCCGTTGCTCATTTTCAGCTGGCTGCAGCGCTCGCGCTGCTCGGCAAGCTAGATCAGGCACAGGCCGCCGTGAATGCTGGACTTGTTCTCAACTCGACTTTCACTATCCGCCGCTTGCGCACCACCGCCTCAAGCGACAATGCGGCATATCTCGCTGGACGCGAGCGCATCTGTGAGGGCATGCGTATGGCCGGGGTGCCTGAGACGTAAATGTCCGAGTTGGGTCACACCCCGTAAAGCTCAGGACGAGCACAAGATTTCCGCTTCGCCTCCAAGACCCGACATTTTGCACGTTTATGCGTACACGCCCTAGCCTAGTCGGTCCACACGGATCGCGTAGCCAAAACGCTTACGAGCACGACCACGCAGGTGGTCGGAAAGAATTTCCACGCGGGTGCCAGCGGCACGCCTCGGATGGCGAAGGCGCAGTTTGGCGGACGATGCCGCGACGCCGAATGCCCGCATTGTGGTGCTGCCGGCCACATGATGATGGTCGAGCAGCCCGACGAACTGTTGGCGGCGTTGCGGTAGCGCTGCCACAGACTCCACTTTCCTTCTCCCCTTGTAGGAGAAGGTGGCACAGGCGGCTAATGGCCGCCGTTTCTAAGCAACGCCGACGCGGAGCGTCGGCTACGGCGCCGGATGAGGGGTTCTCTCGGCAGACGAACTCGCGGATAGAATCCCTCACCCGGCTTCATCTCGCTTCGCTCGATTTCGCCACCCTCTCCCACATCCGCCTTCGCCAAGGCTACGGCGGACATGAGAGGAGAGGGTGCACCTCACGCGCGGCTAGGATTGTCGTCACTGTTTCGCAGGCTTGCGCTCGATCGGATGAATATCGATCGCACGAAGACGGCCGAGGCGCAGCACGTCCATCGACAGGGTCCGGCCGATCCGGCTGTGATCGAGCGCGCGGATCAGATCGTCGACGCCGTTGATCTCGATGCCGTCGAGCCTGATGACGACGTCGCCGGGCAGCAGGCTTGCCCGCGCGGCAGGACTGTCGGGTTCGATCTGCATCAGCAGCGCGCCCATCTTGTTCTCGACGCCGGCGAGCACGGCATGCCGCCGCGGCACCGGCGCGGTCTGGCCGGCGACGCCGATATAGGCGCGGCGGACATAGCCGTGGCGGATGATCTCCGACAGCACGAACTGCGCGGTGTTGCTGGCGACCGCAAAGCAGATGCCCTGCGCGCCATTGATGATCGCGGTGTTGATGCCGATCACCTCCGCCTTCGACGACACCAGCGGCCCGCCGGAATTGCCGGGATTGAGCGCGGCATCGGTCTGGATCACGTCCTCGATGGTCCGTCCGCTGACCGAACGGATCGAGCGGCCCAGCGCCGATACCACGCCGGCGGTCACGGTCGATTCAAAGCCGAGCGGATTGCCGATCGCGACCACGAGCTGGCCGCGCCGCAAGGTCTTGGAGTTACCGAGCGAGGCATAGGGCAGATCGCGCGCGCCATCGGCCCGCAGCAATGCGAGGTCGGTGTCGGGATCGACACCGAGCACATGCGCGTCGGTGACGAAGCCCTCGGTGTCACGAAGCCGGATCTCCTTCGACGATCCGACCACATGGCTGTTGGTCAGCACGAGCCCATCGGGCGAGATCACGATGCCCGAGCCGAGCCCGCCGCGCTCGCGGGCATTGCGCACCTTCGGTCCGGTTTCGACCCGCACCACCGCCGGGCCGACGCGTTCGGTCACGTCGATCAGCGCATTGGAATAGGCATCCAGCAAAACCCGGTCATCCTCCCGGGCAGCATCGGCCGTTCGCGATGACGGCCTGTCATCGGCGATATCTGAGGTAAAATCTAACATGACGAGAGTCCTTTGGTCTCCTCAGATGGTGACCGGTTCCCGCCGCCGCAAGTGGTTACATCTGGCGCAGGCCAGCCCTGCTAGGGCGCCCGCCGCAGCGTGCCGCCGCGCGCCCTGACCGGGTCGAGCAGCGACCAGTCGCCTTCGGGCAACACATGCCCCTTCGGGAATGGCGCGCGGAGCTCGAGGCCGAGCGAGCGCAGCACGCGATCGTCCCGGTAGTAGCACTGCAGCACCACGCGGACGAGCGTCGCGGCCACAGCCCCGCTGCTGGCACGAAACTCCTTTGCCACGGCATCGCGCCTGGCGTCGTCGAGCTCGGCGAGCGGCCTGCCGGCGAGCCGCGCCAGATGGTCCAGCGCCTGCGCGACCGGCGCGGTGTCGCGGCCGAGCGTTGCGAGCATGTCGGCCTGGATTGCGGGATCATCGGCGCCCGGTACCTTGTACTCGGCGCTTTCGGGAACGATCATCGCGGCGATGATGCGAAGGTCGGCGCGCTGGGCTGCGGTCAGTTCATTGCTGTGGGACATGGCGAACCTCAGTCGAACAGATTGGCAAGACGCTGCTTCATCTGGTCGGCGATGTAGAGCGCGAGGGCCTGGATGGTGGAGGTCGGATTGACGCCACCGGAGGTGACGAAGATGCTGCCGTCGACGATGAAGAGATTCTTCACGTCGTGCGAGCGGCCCCATTCGTTGACCACGGAACGCGACGGATCGGTGCTCATCCGTGCGGTACCGAGCAGATGCCAGCCGCCCCACGGGATCGGATCGTTGATGCAGATGTCGGTGGCGCCGGCAACTTCGAGAATCTCCCGGCCGCGCGCCAAGGCATGGTCCATCATCTTCCGGCTGTTTGCGCTGATCGTGTAGTCGATCTTCGGCGCCGGGATGCCATGGCCGTCCTTCAATACGGGATCGAGCGTGACGCGGTTGTGCTCTTCCGGCAGGTCCTCGCAGATCGCCGAGACCGCGAGGCGGTGACCGTTGAGCTTGCGGAAGACACGGTGATGGTCCGCGCCCCACGGCAGGATGCCTTTCTGCTCGCTCGCGACCGCCTCGAACACCGGCCCGGCGCCGCGGCCGAACTGGATGCCGTAGCCACGCACGAAGCCGCGCGACAGATCCGTGTCGTAGAACTGCTTGCTCCACAGGCAGGTCGGCGGCGCGCGGTTGCTATCGGTCGGCTCCTGCACGAAGCCGTAGATCTGCGCGTAAGGGTGGAACATCAGGTTCTTGCCGACCAGGCCGGACGAGTTGGCGAGGCCGTTCGGAAACTTGCCGGAGACGGAGTTGAGCAGCAGCCGCGGCGTGCCGACGCCATTGCAGGCGATGATCACCACCTCGGCCGGCTGAAACTGCTCGACGCCATCCTTGTCGTAATAGACGACGCCGGAGGCCATGCCGTGCTCATTGGTCAGGATCTCGCGCACCCGGCAATGCGTCTTGAGCTCGACCCCGGCGCGGATCGCATGCGGCCAGTAGGTGATGTCGGTCGATGCTTTCGCGCCTTGCGCGCAGGCCGGCGTACAATGGCCGAGATTGATGCAGCGCGCCCTGCCCTCGTAGTCCATCGTCGCCACCGTGGTGTCCGAAGGCCACCAGTGCCAGCCGAGCTTGTTCATCGCCTTGCCGATCAAAGGACCGGACAGGCCGAGCGGCTGCGGCGGCATCGGCGGATGGGTCAGGGGCGACAGCGGATCGCCTGACAGGCCCGACGTGCCCATCATGCGGTCGTTCTCTTCGTAGAACGGGGTGAGCGCGTTGTAGTCGATCGGCCAGTCGTCGGCGACGCCGTCGAGCGTCTTGACCTTGAAATCGGAGGGATGCAGCCGCGGCCAGTGCGCGGTGTACATCACCGTCGAGCCACCGACGCCGTTGAAATTGACGACCTTGATCGGGGAATTGTCGTCGTTGATCGGATAGTCCTCGGGCCGGCGGCGGATATTCGGGCTGGTCGACCAGTCACCGTAGAATTTCGCCTCCCAGTCGCGGCCCGTGCTCGGATAGTCCGCCGGGTTCATCCAGCCGCCCTGATCGAGGCAGAGGATATGCATCTTGGTGTCGGCGAGGCTCCAGGCCACCGCAGCACCGGACGCGCCGGCGCCGATGATGAGGACGTCAACGGGATCGTTCTTCATTCTTATTCCTTGACCAGACCACAGATGCGCAAATTGCGCATCGCGGAATCTCGAGATTCTGGGTTCGGTCCTGCGGACCGTCCCGGAATGACGTGCGTAAAATCGCAACAACGATAGAGGAAATCCCGACGTCGAGTAAAGGCACGGCGCGCGTTGTCCGCCGCACCTTATGTCGCGTGCGCGGGTAAACCCCGCAAATCGCGATAGCTGCCCCGCTCTGCGCGGTTTGTCGGCCGCGGCGAGACCGGCTAGCCTTGGCGGCAATCAACAGGTCAGGGAGCAACGACAGGTGGCCGCACCGCGCCAGGATCACGCCCCGTCGCAGACGGCTGCGCTCGACTACGACGTCATCATCATCGGCGCCGGGCTCTCCGGCATGTATCAGCTCTACCGGCTGCGCGAGATGGGCCTGCGCGTTCGCGTGTTCGAGACCGGCACCGGCGTCGGCGGCACCTGGTACTGGAACCGCTATCCCGGCGCGCGCTTCGATTCCGAGAGCTATTCCTACGGCTACTCCTTCTCCAAGGAGCTGCTCGAGGAATGGGAATGGTCGGAGCATTTCGCCGGCCAGCCGGAGACGCTACGCTATTGCAACTATGTCGCCGACAAGTTCGATCTGCGCCGCGACATCCAGTTCGAGAGCCGGGTCACCGCTGCGATCTACCAGGACGAGACGCGAAGCTGGACGGTCACGCTCGAAAACGGCGCGCACCACACCTGCCGCTTCCTGATCACCGCGATCGGCCCCTTGTCGACGCCGACGCTGCCGCGCATCGAGGGCCGCGACAGCTTCAAGGGCCAATCCTTCCATACCGCGCGCTGGCCGAAGCAGACGGTGGACTTCGCCGGCAAGCGCGTCGCGGTGATCGGCACCGGCGCGACCGGCATCCAGACCATCCAGACCATCGCCGGCGAGGTCGGACATCTCACCGTGTTCCAGCGCACCGCCAACTGGGCGGCGCCGCTGCACAACGGCAAGATCGAAGCCGAGACCCAGGCGAAGATCAAGGCCGGCTATCCCGAGATCTTCGCGCGCTGCAAGGAGACCTTTGCCTGCTTCGTCCATACCCCTGACCCGCGCGGCGCGTTCGAGGTCACCGACGAAGAACGCGAGGCGTTCTACGAGAAGCTCTATGGCGAGCGCGGCTTCGGCATCTGGCAGGGCAATTTCAGGGACATCCTGATCGACCGCAAGGCCAATGCGACGATCAGCGATTTCGTGGCGCGGAAGATCAGAGAACGCGTCAAGGACCAGGCGGTGGCGGACAAGCTGATCCCGAAGAACCACGGCTTCGGGACGCGGCGCCTGCCGCTCGAGACCTTCTATTACGAGGTCTACAACCGCGACAGTGTCGAACTGGTCGATCTCAAGGAGACGCCGATCGAGCGCATCACGCCCGAGGGCATCCGCACCAGCGCGAAGGACTACGCCTTCGACATCATCATCTATGCGACCGGCTTCGACGCCATCACCGGCAGCTTCGACAAGATCGATCTCCGCGGCGCCGGCGGCGCGCTGCTGAAGGACAAGTGGAAGCACGGACCCGAGACCTATCTCGGTCTGATGATCGACGGCTTCCCCAACCTGATGATGCTGATGGGCCCGCACACCGCGCTCGGCAACATCCCGCGCAGCATCGAATACAGCGTCGACTGGGTCACCGGCCTCATCCGCTTCGCGGTCGAGAACGGCCTGACCTTCCTCGACGCCACGCCCGAAGGCACCGCCGACTGGACCGATCATGTGAAGGAGCTGGGTGTCGGCCTGCTGTCCAACGAGGTCGATTCCTGGATGACCGGCATCAACCGCAACGTCGACGGCAAGCAGACCCGCATCGTCGCCCGCTACAGCGGCAGCGCGCCGGCGTATCGCGCAAGATGCGACGAGGTGGCGGCGAAGGGGTATGTGGAGTTGCGGTTGGGGTAGCGGCCTGATTCACCGCTGTCGTCCCTGCGAAAGCAGGGACCCAGACTCTGCGGCGTGCATTGTGAACAGTACTCGTCATTCCGGCGGCGCACAACGATCGGCATTTCTGGCTATGGGTCTCGGCGTTCGCCGGGACGACACTGAATTTGCGGCGGCCGATGGGACGAACCTCCGCGTCACAGCCAGCGCGCTCGCCTCACCTACCACGCGTCGATACACGGCCGCTTGCGGTGCGTGCGCGGCTCCGGCGTCGGCACCGAGCGGAGGCCCGCCATGATCCAATGCCGGGTGTCGGCAGGGTCGATCACCTCGTCGATCTCGAGCACGGAAGCGATCGAGACCGCCTTGCCGTTGGCGTAGAGCTCGGTGACCTTGGTCTGGAAGTACTTTTCGCGCTCCACCGGGTCCTCGATCGCTTCCATCTCCTTGCGGAAGCCGAGCCGGACATAGCCTTCCAGCCCCATGCCGCCGAACTCGCCGGTCGGCCAGGCCACCGTGAAGAATGAGGCGTGGAAGCCGCCGCCGATCATCGATTGCGCGCCCAAGCCATAGCCCTTGCGCAGCACGATGCCGAACAGCGGCACCGTGATGCTCGCGCCGGTGACGAACATCCGCGCGACGTGACGCACGATCGCGGTCTTCTCGGCCTCCGGACCGACCATGAAGCCCGGCGTGTCGCACAGCGAGACGATCGGGATGTCGAAGGCGTCGCAGAGCTGCATGAAGCGCGCGGCTTTGTCGCCGGCCGGCGCGTCGATCGCGCCGCCGAGATGCTTGGGATTGTTGGCGATCAGGCCGAACGGCTTGCCCTCGATGCGGATGAAGGCCGTGATCATGCCGACGCCGAAATCGCGCCGAATCTCCAACACCGAGCCCTCGTCGGCGATCAAGTCGATCACGTTGCGGACGTCGTAGACCCGCAGGCGGTTCTCCGGAATCGCGCGGCGCAACAGCCGCTGGTCCGGCGCTTTCCAGTCCTTCACCGGTCCCTGGAAATAGGACAGATATTTTTGCGCCGTGGTCGTCGCCTCGGCCTCGTCCTCGACCAGGATATCGATCACGCCGTTCGGCGCCTGGAACGAGACAGGACCGACCTCGGCCGGATGATAGACGCCGAGCCCGCCGCCCTCGATCATCGCGGGACCGCCCATGCCGATCGAGGCGTTCTTGGTGGCTATGATGACGTCGCAGACGCCGAGCATCGCCGCGTTGCCGGCGAAGCAGTAGCCGGAGACGATGCCGACCACCGGCACAAGACCGGAGAGCCTTGCGAACTGCACAAAGGACGGACCGTCGAGGCCGGTCATGCCGAGCCGGTCGGTATCGCCGGGACGGCCGCCGCCGCCTTCGGCGTAAAACACCAGCGGAAGCCGCCACTGCTCGGTGAGCGTGAGCATGCGGTCGATCTTCTTGTGGTTCATGTGGCCCTGCGTGCCCGCCAGCACGGTGTAGTCATAGGCGATCACCATGCAGCGCGCGCCTTCGGGGCCGAAGTCTTTCGCGTTGACGGTGGCGACGCCGGCGATCAGGCCGTCGGCCGGCGTGTTCTTGATGAGGTCCTCGACCTTACGGCGGCGGCGTTGCGCCGCGATCGCGAGCGATCCGTATTCGACGAACGAGCCCGCGTCGACGAGATGCGCGACGTTCTCGCGCGCGGTGCGCTGGTTGGTCTTGCGGCGGCGCTCGACCGAGGCCGGGCGGTTCTCGTCCAGCGTGATCGCCTTGCGCGCGATCAGCTCGGCGAGATCAGGGCGGATGTAGTCGAGATCGATCGCCGCCTCTTCCTCCGCATGGTGCCCGTCGACCTCGGCGGGTTCGAGGAACAGGATCGGCTCGCCATGCATCAAGGTGACGCCGGGACCGCCCGCGATCTTCATCACACGGCCACCATGCGGCGCGGTGACGAGATGCTCCATCTTCATCGATTCCAGCACCGCGATCTGCTGGCCCGGGCGGACCAGATCGCCTTCCGCGACATCGATCGCGACAATCGTGCCTTGCAGGGGCGCCGGCACCGCAAGCGAGCCTTCCGGCACAGGCTCGGTTGCCTCCAGCGTGGCGGCCACCGCCGGGTTCACTTCGACCAACGGCGCGGCAAGATCGTTCGCCGCGCCGACCAGCGCCGCGACATGGGTATCGATGAAGTTGGTGCTGATCTTGTTCCGGACAAAGCTCTGGTGCGCCAGCACGGCACCGAGGAACGGGATGTTGGTGGCGACGCCGCCGATCCGGAATTCGCGCAAGGCGCGGGCTGCCTTGTGCACGACATCAGGCCACTTTGGGCTCGGCGAATGCACGATGACCTTTGCGAGCAACGAGTCGAAGGCCGCGCTGGTCTTGTAGCCGGAATAGCCGAAGGTATCGACGCGGACGCCGGGGCCGGACGGCAGGTCGAACATGGACAATGTGCCGCCAGTCGGCTTGGTCAATCCCCTCTCGTCCATCACCTCCATATTGACGCGAAGCTGCATGGCATAGCCGCGCGGCAACGGCACCGCGGCTTGCGCGAGCCCGAGCGAGGCCAGCGTCGCGCCGGCCGCGACCGCAAGCTGCGCGCGCACCAGATCGATGCCGAGCACCTCCTCCGTCACCGTGTGCTCGACCTGCAGCCGCGGATTGGCCTCGATGAAGGCGAACGCGCCCTCGCCTTCGCCGGCGTCGTCGTCGACCAGGAATTCGAAGGTGCCGAGATTGTCGTAGCGCGCGGCGGAAGCGAGCTGCTTTGCCGCCTCGATGATGCGCGCCCGCAAGGCCTCGCTCAGCGATGGACTCGGCGCCACCTCAATGAGCTTCTGGTTGCGGCGCTGGATGGTGCATTCGCGCTCCCAGAGATGGCTGATCGTGCCGTGGCGATCGCCGATGATCTGCACCTCGATATGGCGGGCTTTCCGGATCAGCCGCTCGACATAGACATCGCCGCTGCCGAACGCGGCCTTGGCCTCCGATTGGCAGCGCGCATAGGCTTCATCCAGCTTGGCCGCGTCGTCGACCACGCGCATGCCGCGGCCGCCGCCGCCGGCAATCGCCTTGATCATGACGGCGGCGTCCGCGCCGAGCGAGGCGAAGAACGCTTTGGCCTCATCGAGCGCGGTCGCACCTGACGTGCCCGCAATGATCGGCACGCCGCATTTCTTTGCCAGCGCTTTCGCCTTGGCCTTGTCGCCGAACAGCTCGAGCGCCTCCGGCGACGGGCCGACGAAGGTGATCTTCTCCTCCGCGCAGCGCCGCGCGAGCTCGGCATTCTCGCTGAGAAAGCCATAGCCCGGGTGCAGCGCGTCGCAGCCGGCCGCCTTGGCCGCCGCGATCACCGCCTCGATATCGAGATAGGCCCGCGCGCCGCGCCCGGGGATCTCGCGGGCCTCATCGGCGGAACGGAGATGCCGCGAGGCCGCATCGTCGGCGGGATAGATCGCGACGGTGGCAAGGCCGCTCTCTCCGGCGGCGCGCGCGATGCGGATCGCGATCTCGCCGCGGTTGGCAATCAGCAATTTCTTGAAGGACATGGACGGTTCCGTGAGTTGCTCGCCTAACGATCCTTCATGGTCGGATCGAGCACGACACGCAAGGATTCTCCGAGCGCGTTGAACGCCAGGGAGACGATGAGAATGGCAAGGCCCGGCGCATACATCTGCTCCGGGGCGATTTCCATATACTGATAGGCGCGCGCCAGCATGGCGCCCCAGCTCGGGTCCGGCGGCTGGATGCCGAGGCCGAGGAAGGAGAGGCTCGCTTCCGCCAGCAGTGCTGCGGCGAGCAAGAGGGTCACCTGCACGATCACCGGCTGCAGCGTGTTTGGCAGCACATGGCGCCAGAGCACATGCCAGGTCGGCGCGCCAAAGCCTTTCGCGGCGTCGACATAGAGCTCCTGCCGCACGATCAGCGTGCGGGCGCGAACGATGCGCGAAAGCGCCGGGAACATGGTGATGCCGACTGCGATCATGCCGTTGGTGAGCCCGATGCCGAGCGCGCCGGTGACGGCAATCGCGAGCACGACCGCGGGGAACGACAGGAAGGTGTCGATGATGCGGCTGATGATGTCGTCGATCCAGCCACCGAAATAACCGGCGGCGAGGCCGACCGGCAGGCCAATCAGAACCGCGACGCCGACGGCGAGCAGGCTCGCATAGACCGTCGCCGGTGCGCCATAGATCAGGCGGCTGAGCACATCGCGGCCGAGATCGTCGGTGCCCAGCCAATGCGCCGGGCCCGGCGGCGCCAGCATGTTGTTGACGTCCTGCGCGGTCGGCGCGTAGGGCGCGATCCAGGGTGCGCCGATCGCGACGATCACCAGCACCAGCAGCACCAGGATCGACAGCGCGGCACGGAGATCGCCGGCGAGCCAGCGCAGGACGCGCCGCAGCCGGGTCGGTTTGGTGGGCCGCTTGAGCTCGGCGAGCGCGAGGTCGGTCATTGTTCGATCCTCGGGTCGATCGCGGCGCAGAGCAGATCGGTGATCAGGTTCACCGCGATCACCACGACCACCATGGTGAAGACGACGCCCTGCACGATCGGGAAATCGCGCTGGATCGCGCCGCGCACGATCAGGCTGCCAAGCCCGGGAATCGCGAACACCGCTTCGATCACCACCGTCGCCGCCAGCATGCGGTTGACCAACAGGCTGATGATCGTGAGCAGATTGACACTGACATTCTTCAGCCCGTGCTGCCAGAGGATGCGAGACATCGACAGGCCCTTGGCGTGCAGCGTGCGGACATATTGCGACGACAGCACCTCCAGCAGCGCGCCGCGGAGCTGGCGCGCGACCTCGGCCATGCCGTAGGCCGCGATCGCGATCCCCGGCAAAAGCGCGTATCTGATCGCCTCGACCGGCGAGGCGGTGAAGGACTTGGCGCCGGTCGCCGGCAGCCAGTTCAGCTTCAATGAGAATTCGGCGACCAGGATCATGGCGAGCCAGAAGCCGGGAATAGCGACGCCGAGCGAGGCGATCACGCTGACCAATTTGTCGATCCAGCCGTTCGGCTTGATCGCCGCGATCACGCCCATCGGAATGCCGGTGACGAGCGCCAGCACCATGGCGATCACGACGATCAGGAGCGTGTTCGGGAAGGCGCGCCCGATCGAGGTCGCGACATTCTCGCCGGTCAGCAGCGATTGCGACAGGTCGCCCTGCGCGACCTTGCCGAGCCAGGCGCCGTATTGCACCAGGAACGGACGGTCCAGGCCGTAGATACCCCTGATCTCGGCAATGCGCGTGTCGGTGGCATTGTCGCCCGCCAAGGTCACGGCGATGTCGCCGGGCACGAGCTTCAACAGCGCGAACACCATGAAGGTCGCAAGCAGAATCACCGGCAGCGCCTGCAACAGGCGGCTGCCGATGACCTTGACCGGTGAGCGTCGCGCCATTGTTGTCAGCTCTCCAGCCAGACGTCGTCGTATTTCGGTTTGCCCAACAGGTTGGGCTTGTAGCCCTGTACCTTCTTGTTCATGGCGACAAGCTCGAACTGGAACGCGAGCGGCGCGACGAAGGCGTTCTCCATCACCAGCCGCTGCACCGTCGCGAAGGCCTTGCGCCTGACCTCGATATCCTCCGAGGCCCGCGACTGCTTGATCGCGGCCTCGAGCTCCGGCGGCACCGGCGCGCGGCCGCCATTATAGTAGGCGTCCTTGGTGAACATCAGCGAATAGGTCAGGCTCGGATCTGGGCGCCCGGTCCACGCCGCGAGCAGGCCGGAGCCCTTTTTCTCCGGACCGAAGAACGCGGCCGAGGCTTCCGCGATCGGCGCGTTGACGAAGCGTACATTCATGCCCGCCTTGCGGAACTGCTCGATCAGGATTTCCTCGCGCTGCACCGAATCCTGATCGGAGTAGCCGCCGATCTCGATCTGGGTGCCCTCCTTGAAACCGGCCTCGGCCAGCAGCTTGCGCGCCTTGGCGGGATCGTAGGGATAGAGCTTCGCGACCTCGGCGTCATAGGCCCAATGCGACTTCGGCAGGTTCATGTAGGCCGGCTCGGCGAGACCGGCGAGCGCGGCCTTGACGAAGGATTCGCGGTCGATGGCGAAATTGAGCGCCTGGCGAACCTTGACGTTATCGAACGGCGGCTTGGCCCAGTTCAGGAAGATCTGGAACACGTAGAGCGTCGGGCCGTGCACCACCTTGACGCTGGAGGCGCGCTCGATGATCGCCTTCTGCCGCGGCGGGAGCTGATAGATCAGATCGTTCTGGCCCGCGGTGACCGACCGCGCGCCGGTGGTGAGTTCGGGGATAATCGAGAACTCGATGCCGTCGGGATAGGGCCGGTTCGGCTTCCAGTACTTGTCGTTGCGCTTGACCACGATCTTCTCGCCGTCGGCCCAGCTTACGAAACGATAAGCCCCGGCGCCGACTGGCTTGCGGGTGACCACACCGCCTTCGGCCGCCTTCAGCGCCGTCGGCGACACCATCATGCCGGCGCGATCCGACAGAATGCCGGGCAACGCGGTATCCGGCGCGTTCAGCTTCAGCGTCACCTGCTGCGGCCCGGTGACCTCGACCGAGGCCACCGACAAGAGGTCGGCCTTGATGTTGGATTTCGGATCGCTCTTGTTGCGGTCGAGGTTGAACTTCACGGCCTCTGCATCGAGCGGCGTACCGTCATGGAAGGTGACGCCGGATCGGATATTGAGCACGAGCGTGGTGGGATCGGTGAACTTCCAGCTCTCGGCCAATCCCGGCCTCGGCTTCAGCGTCTCGAATTCCCATTCGACCAGCGTGTCGTACATCGTGAACAGGAAGGCGTGATCGGAGCCGGCGCCACCGGTGGCGGGATCGAGGCTTGACGGATTGGCCGGCGCGGAGATGCGCAGCGTACCGCCCTTCTTCGCCGCTCCTTGCGCGAAGGCAGGACCGCCGAGGCTGGCGCTCGCGAGCGCGCCCGAGATCAACGCAATGGCCTCGCGTCGCGTCGTTATTGTCATGGCAGGTCCTCCATTATCTCAGGGCGTCAATTTGAATCGGCTTAGCGGCAGACTGGCTGCACCTCTCCCGCTTGCGGGGGAGGTCGGATCGCATCATAGATGCGATCCGGGTGGGGGCTCTCTCCAAGATGTGACTCGTGGAGAGAGCCCCCACCCCAGCCCTCCCCCGCAAGCGGGAGAGGGAGTGCAGTTCCTTCAGGGTCGCTAATCGAACTGATCTCATCGCGCGCTAGCTCGGCGGGAAGTTTGGGCGGTCGGCGAAGTGGCACGCCACCCAGTGATCGGGCTTCAGCTCGCGCCACTCCGGCGCCCGCTCGGCGCACAGTGGCCGCGCGTGCGGGCAGCGGGTACGGAAGCGGCAGCCGGTCGGCGGATCGATCGGGCTCGGCACCTCGCCTTGCAGCACGATCCGCGTCTCCTGCCGCATCGACGACGGCAACGGCCGCGGCTCGGCCGAGAGCAGCGCCTTCGTATAGGGATGCAGCGGCCGCTCGGACACTTCCTCGGTCGGGCCAAGCTCAACGAACTGCCCGAGATACATCACCGCGACACGCTCGCTGATATGCGAGACCACGGCGAGATCGTGGGTGATGAAGACGTAGGTCAGGCCCAAGTCGCGCTGTAAATCGGCGAACAGGTTGAGCACGTCGCCGCGGATCGACATGTCGAGCGCCGCCACCACCTCGTCGCAGACGATCAGCTTGGGCTTGAGCGTCAACGCACGTGCGATCACCACGCGCTGCTTCTGGCCGCCGGAGAGTTGATGCGGGTAGCGCTCGCCAAACTCCTGCGACAGCCCGACACGCTCCAGCGCCTCCCTTGCCTGCCGCTCGCGTGTCGCGCGGGTGCCGACCCGCGCAAGCTTGAGCGGCTCCAGCACCGAGGCGAGGATGGTCATCCGCGGATTCAGCGCGGCATTGGGATCCTGGAAGATGATCTGGTAGTCGCGGCGGTGACTCTGGAATCGCTTGCGCGACAGCGCGAGCGGATCGATGCCGTCATGCAGGATGGCGCCGGCGCTGGGCTTTAAGAGAAACACCAGCGCGCGGCCGATCGTGGTCTTGCCCGAACCGGACTCGCCGATGATGCCAAACGTCTCGCCTCGGCGGACGTCGAAATTGACACCGTCGACCGCCTTCACGGTGGCGCGGCGATCCGAGGTCTGGAAGCGCACCTGGAGGTCGCGCACCGAGACGATGGGGTCGCGACCAGGCTCGGCCGAGGCAGCGGTCATTGCGTCGCGACCCTCGCTGCGAGGGATGTCTCGGGCGGATGCAGCGCGCCGGGCAGATTGAGCTCGGCGAAGCGCCAGCAGCGGACTCTTCTGCCGCCACCGGCATCCTGTAGCGACTGCTCCGCTTCGCAGCCCTTGGTCGCATGCGTGCAGCGGGCGCGGAAGCGGCAGCCGCTCGGCATGTCAGCGATCGACGGCACGCGGCCCGGAATCGACGGCAGCCGGCCGTGGCGCGGGCTCAAATGCGGCAGCGAGCGCAACAGGCCCGACGTGTAGGGATGCAGCGGCCGCACCAGCGCCTCGTCGACGGTGGCGTCCTCGATTACCTCGCCGGCATACATCGTGATCATTCGCGTGCAGGTCTCGGCGACGACGCCAAGGTCGTGGGTGATCAGCATCAGCGCGGTGCGCGAGGTCTCGCTGATGTCACGCAACAGTTCGAGGATCTGCGCCTGCACGGTGACGTCGAGCGCGGTGGTCGGCTCGTCTGCGATCAGGAGCTGCGGCCCGCAGATCAGGGCGGCTGCGATCATCACGCGCTGGCGCATGCCGCCGGAGAGCTGGTGCGGATAGTCGTCGATGCGCCGCTCCGGCGAGGCGGTGCCGACGCGGCGGAGCATCTCCAGCGTCTTGGCGCGTGCCTCTTCGTATCCGATATTGGTGTGGACGCGCAGCGTCTCTGCGATCTGGTGGCCGACGGTGAAGACCGGATCGAGCGCGCTCATCGGCTCCTGAAAGATCATCGCGATGCGCTTGCCTCTGATGTCGCGCATCTGCCGCGCGCTGCAATTGGCGAGATCGATGCCGTCAAACATGATCTTGCCATCAAGGCCAGCGAAATTGCCGGGCAACAGCCGCAGGATCGACAGGCCGGTGATGGTCTTGCCGCAGCCGCTTTCGCCGACGACGCCGACGCGTTCGCCCGGCGCAATGTCGAAATCGATCCTACGGGTCGCCTGCCAGATACCGTGCGAGGTCTTGAAACGGATGCCGAGCCCGCGCACGGACATCAGCGGCCGCGCACCATCGCGCGCTCCCTCGGTCTTGCGCTCTGCCGGCTGGCCTGCCTGCATCAACCCGCTGCCCGCTTCTTCTCTTTCACCAGTTGTTCCTCCATCAGCATCTCGGTGCCGATGATGCCTTCCCGCGCAAGCTCGTCGAGCTCGGCATCGCTGAGGCCGAGCATGCCGCCGAGGATCTCGCGATTGTGCTCGCCGAGCGTCGGCGGCACCGAGCGGATCGCAAAGGGTTCGGCGCCCTCGCGGAACGGCATCGAGGGCTGCGGATGCTTGCCGATGAAGGCGCGGTCGACCTCCTGAATGAAACCGCGGGCATGGAGCTGCGGATCCTTCAGCAGATCGATCGGCAGCCGCGCGACACCGGAGGCAACCCCGGCCGCCTGCAATGCAACCATCGCCGCATCCGGATCGCGTGCCGAGGTCCAGGCGGTGATCGCAGCCTCGATCTCGCCTTCGATGGCGCGACGGCCGGTGGCCGTCTTGAACCTTGCATCGTCGGCCCAGTCCTCGCGGCCGAGCAGCCGCGCGAGCCGGGGCCACATCGCATCGTCGGATATCGCGACCACGATCCAGTTGTCCTCGCCGGTGCAACGGAAGCAGCCATGCGGCACGAAATCGGGATGGCGATTGCCGTATTTGACCGGCGGCGTGCCGTCGATCGAGTGCGCGACGATCCAGGGCGCCGCGAACGGCATCATGCATTCGATCTGCGCGAGATCGATGAACTGCCCCTGCCCCGTCAGCCGCGCGTGGATCAGCGCGGTCAGCACCGCGGCGCAACCGTTGAGGCCGCCGACGGCATCGCCGAACGCGGTGTGGCTCATCACCGGCGGGCCGCCGGCATCGCCGACCACGCTCGGCAAGCCCGAGCCCTGCTCCAGCGTCGAGCCGTAGGCGCGGCAATCGCGATAGACGCTGCCGGCACCGAACGCCGACATCGACATCATCACCAGCTTCGGATTGAGCTTGCTCAGCACCTCGTAGCCGAGGCCGAGCTTCGGCAGCACCTCGACCGAATAATTGTCGACCACGAGATCGGCATCGGCGAGCAGGCGTTTGGCCAGCGCAAGTCCCTTCGGCCGGGTCAGATCGAGCGTGATGCCGCGCTTGTTGCGGTTCATGATGCAGTAGCGCACCGACTTCTCGTACATCTGCTCCAGCACGTAAGCCGGGCGCCGATCGACGCCGCGCCACCAGTCCGGATACTGGATCGCCTCGATCTTGATGACGTCGGCGCCGAGATCGGCGAGCGTGCGGGTACAGATCGGCCCGGCCCAGCCCATCGAGAAATCGACGACGCGGATGCCTTCGAGCGGCAGGCGATCGGCCGTGGCAGGCTTGGGCGCCGCCACGCGTGGCGCCGCCTCGCGCTTTGCCTGCTGCTCGCCGATATCGGGAACCCGGCCACCGCGAAGCGGCGGCGTGCCTGTCAGCCGCTGCATGGTGCCGGCGCTGAAGCCGCTCTCGTCGCCCACACTGATCGGCACGATAGCGCCGCGAGCCCGCTTCTCCTCATCGGCGATCAGGTCCGAGATCTCCGGCACCGGCACGATCGGGATCTTGCGCTTGAGGCCCTCGGCGAACCATTCCTGCGCAGTCCGTTGTTTGAGCTTCGGCAATATCTTGCGCTCGATCTCGGCGACATGTTGTAGCCGGTCGACGCCGAGAAACAGCGACGGATCGTCGCGCAGGTCGGTGAGGTCAAGCATCTCGCAGAACGAGCGCCACTGCGCCGGCGTCACCGTGGTGACGCCGAGCCAGCCCTGCCTGGTCTCGTAGATGCCGACCGGAAAGGTCGGCCAGAAGCGGTTGACGCCGAGCCGCCGCATGATGTCGCCGCGCGAGAACGCCTCGAACATGATGTATTCGGTGACGGCGATGCTGGCCTCGAACAGGCTGAGATGGCTGGAGCGGCCGCGCCCGTCCTGCATGCGCCCGAGTACCGACGAACTCGCTGCGATGAAGCCCCAGAGCCCGCCGAGGATCCCGGTCTGGAAATCCGGCGCGTGCATCGGCGGTCCCTGCTCCGGGCCGACCAGCTTCACCAGGCCGGTCAGCGCGCGAATGGTGGAGTCGGTCGCGGCAAAGTCGGCGTAGGGACCGCGATCGCCGAACCAGGAGAGGTCGAGATGGATCAGGCCGGGATTGTCCCGCTTGATCGCGTCGAGATCGATCGCGGGACAATCCGCCGCATCGAGGCCGCGGCCATCGAGCAGGACGTCGCAGTCGGCAATCAGCTCGCCCAGGCGCGATGTGGCGCCCGCGTCGTTCCTGTCGAGCACGACGCTGGATTTGTTGAAGTTGAGAAACGCAAACCACGCGCTCTGCCCGCTCAGCGTCAACGGCGCGGTGCGGCGAAGCGGATCGCCCTGTGGCGGCTCGACCTTCTGCACGTCGGCGCCGAAATCGGCGAACAGCCGCGCGCAATAGCTCGTCGCAGCCGCACTACCAACTTCGACAATCCGCAGATGCGACAACGCGCCCATCACGCTTCCCCGCGAGCAAAATGCCAGCCGATGACAACGGCTGATTCAGTTTCTTGTTGTTTGAACTTGAAGCCGTGCGAGAGCGATGATGCAAGTGGAATTTTTTCTCCCGCTTGACGGAATTCATCAATGGCGACGACACTTAGCGACACGCGCATTGCTATGAGAACATCGCTCGACGGTTGCTCGGCCCGGCGCGAGGCCAATCTGCGTTGGCGGGTTGCTGCCGTGCGATTGACGCATTGCTCGATCCGCTATTCTACTTCCTCAAGTCAAACACAGCGGGCAGGAAACCATGAGCAAAGCCACAACAATCAAAAGCGTCGAAACGCTCGCCTGCGATGCCGGCTGGCGGAATTATCACTTCGTCAAGGTGACGACCCAGGACGGGCTGGTCGGCTGGAGCGAATATGACGAGGGCTTTGGTGCGCCGGGCGTGACGGCGGCGATCGAGCGGCTGTCGGCGCGGGTGGTCGGCCGGAATGCGTTCCAGCATGAGCGGATCTATGCCGAGCTGTTTGCCGCGACGCGTCCGGCCGCCGGCGGCGTGGTCGCGCTGGCGCTCGGCGCGATCGAGAACGCGCTGCTCGATGTCAAGGCCAAGGCGCTGGGCGTGCCCTGCTACGACCTGCTCGGCGGCAAGATCCGCGACCGCGTGCGGGTCTACTGGTCGCATTGCGCGACGTGGCGCATCAATCATCCCGACTGGTACAAGCCGGCGATCACCGATCTCGACGGTGTCAAGGCCATCGGAGCCGAGGTGCGCGAGAAGAAGTTCTCGGCGATGAAGACCAACATCTTCGTCTACACCGACGGCAAGCCGGTGGGTTGGCGGCCCGGCTTCGGCTCGCCGTTCGAGCCCGAGATCAATGTCGACCGCACTGTGCTGCGCAATCTCTGCATGCACCTGGAAGCGATCCGCGACGGCGCGGGGCCGGATGTCGATCTGCTGCTCGACCTCAACTTCAACGCCAAGACCGAAGGCTATCTCAAGATCCTGCGCGCGATCGAGAAGATGGACATGTTCTGGGTCGAGATCGACACCTTCAACCCGCAGGCGCTGGGCTATATCCGCCGCCAGAGCCTGCATCCGGTCTCGTCATGCGAGACGCTGCTGGGCCTGCGCGAGTTCCTGCCCTATTTCACCGAGCAGGCGATGGACGTCGCGATCATCGACACGCCGTGGAATGGGGTCTGGCAATCGATGAAGATCGCCAATGCCGCCGAGCATTTCGAGGTCAACGTCGCGCCGCATAATTTCTACGGCCATCTCTGCACCATGATGAACGCGCATTTCTGCGCGGCGGTGCCGAACCTGCGGATCATGGAGACCGACGTCGATCGCCTCGCCTGGGACCACGAGTTGTTCACCCACGTGCCGGAATACGTCGACGGCCATCTCGTGATCCCGGATCGCCCGGGCTGGGGCACCGAGCCGAACGAGGAAGGCCTGCGCGCCCATCCGCCGAAGAACAAGGGCGGCCTGTTGAATTATGGGCTGAAGAAGTAGCAACGGCTCTCACCGCATTGTCGTCCCGGCGAAGGCCCATAGGCGTTAAGTTAGGCTTGCGGTGCGGGATGGTTCGTGATTCCAGCATGGCATGAGATATGAAGCACTGGCGATCGCGACTGGGCGGGGATCGTAACCCGGCTTGGAGGGGCCGCAGCGCTCGATCGGACCGCACGGGAGACGAAGGCTTTCGTGCGTCCGCGCGAGATACGCAATGCCGTGGACTTGCTGCGGTTGATCCTGGCGTATTGCCTTGGTGAACGGGGATTTCGATTGACGGCGGCATGGGCGACGTCGGTCGGTCTTGTCGATGTTTCGAGCGTGGCTCTGTTGTACCGCTTGCGCCAGTGCGGGGATTGGCTGGCGCTCCTGATCGGGCAGGCACTCGCTGCCGCAGCTCCGAGGGCCGGCCGAGGTCGCCTGATCCGCATCATCGATGCCACGACGGTGCCGAAGAAGGGGTTGAATGGCAGGAAGAAGAACGAGGTGTGGCGCATTCACAGCGCGTTCGATCTTCCGCAAGAGCGTTTTGGCCACTTCGAACTGACCGATCAACAGGACGGCGAGAGGCTCGACCGGATTCCGGCGGTTGCGGGCGAGATCCGTCTTGCCGATCGGGCCTATTTGCAGCCGGAGCGCATGGCAACATTGATCCAGGCCGGCGCAGACTTCGTCATTCGAGCGGGTTGGAAGAGCGCACGCTGGCTCGATGGTAAGGGCTGTGCATTCAATCTGATCGCCGAACTGCGCAAGGCGGCGGAACGAGGCCTCCTCGATTGTCCGATCTGGATCAAACCCAAGCGCGGCACGCCGCTCGCCATGCGTCTGGTCGCCGTCAAGAAGCCGCAACAGGCCGCTGCCGAGGCGCGGCGCAAGGCGCGCCGGACCGCACAGAAGGGCGGCCATCAGCTCTCCAATAAAACGCTGCAGGCCGCCGATTGGGTCATCCTGGTGACCTCACTTGCGCCAGATGACTTCACCACGGATGACATTCTCGCCCTCTACCGCCTGCGCTGGCGGATCGAGCTGGGCTTCAAGCGGCTGAAGAGCCTGGTTGGTTTGAAGGGGCCGCCGGGAACTAACGAGCGATCCGCCAGATCGCATATCCTTGCTCATCTGCTGATGATTCTATTGCTCGAGCCGCTCGTCGACGAACTCGAGGACTCTCCCCGCTTGGCGGAAGCCGCCTGACCAGTCCTGGCGCCTGGCGATTGCTCCGTCAGCTCATCGTCTCACTCTTGCAGGCCGTCATTCCGCAACCCGCAATGGCTCGTCTCCGCCAATCTCTCCCCATTCTCCAGCGCCATCTTCGCGAGCCGCCGAGGAAAACCCGACGCTATCAAACCATGGTCCGCTTACCTTAACGCCTATGGGCGAAAGCCGGACCCATAGCCACAAGATTGTGTTGTTGAAGAACGCTGTGGCCCACAGCGTCGTGAAACAATTGCCATTCGGGGCAATGGGTCCCGGCCTTCGCCGGGACGACGTGCGCTAGTTATCCTCCCGAACCGTCGTGAATGCGCTGTCGATCACGTCGCCGATCGGCTGCCAGGCAGCGCCGTCGAATTGCACCAGCCGCATCTGCTCGATCGGGCGAAAATCCTGCGGGCTGGTGTTGATGACGATGCCCGGCAGCGCGACCGGGGCATGGTAGTTCTTCAGCGACGCCGCCTGCCGCATGACGTTGTCGCGCGACAGGTCGTCACCGCATTGGCGCAAGACCTGGAGCAGCGTATCCGCCGCGGCATAGCCGAACACGGCGTAGAGATCGTCCTTGTCCCCGTCGGGGAAATACTTGTCCATGAAGGCGAACCACGCCTTGATCTGCGGATCCTCCTTCCAGGAGGCATCTCCGGCATCCTTCAGAAAAGAAGTCGAGATCACGCCGAGTGAATTCTGCAAGCCCGCCGGCCGCAGCGCGCTGGCGATCGAGGCCGACGCATTGTCGAGGATGAACACCGGATGCCAGTCGAGGTTGGCGGCGCTGCGGATCGCACGCGCGGCGATCGCCGGCGCGCCGTCGAACACCAGGATATCGGCGCCGGAAGCCTTCAAGATGCCGAGCTGGTTCTCGATCCTGGTCTCCGACGCATCGAAGGCGAGATCGGCGACAATCATGCCCGCGGTATCGCCGAGGCCCTCCTGCAATCCCTTGAACAGATCGCGCCCGAACTGATCGTTCTGCCAGAGCACGGCGATCTTGCGATCGGGATAGGACGCCTGGATGTAGTTGGCATAGATGCGACCCTCGGCGCGGAACGTCGGCTGCCAGCCCATGGTCCACGGAAACGTTCTGGGCTGCGCCCACGTCTCGTCGCCGGAGGCGACGAAGAGCTGCGGGACTTTCTTCTCGTTGAGATAGGTCCGCGTCGCCAGATTGTCCGGCGTGCCGAACGAGCCGAACATCAACAGCACGTTCTGCTTCTCGACGAGATCGCGGGTCTGCTCCATCGCGGTCTTCGGATTGGAGCTGTCATCGACCGAAATGAACTTGATCTTGCGCCCGTTGATGCCGCCGCGGTCGTTGATCATGTCGAAATAGGCCGCTTCCGCCCGCCCGATGGTGGCGAATGCCGCAAGCGGGCCGGTGTAGGGCATGATGTTGCCGATGCGAATGTCGTTGTCGGCGGCCGCCGCGGGTGCCTGTTGGGCGCGCGACGGCGCGACGAAGACGAGCGCTGCCGCCAGCACAAGGGACATCGACAAGGCGGTCTGTGTTCTTGTTTGTATCAACATCGCCACAAACGCCGGCAACGTGGCCGGCGCTCCTCCCGAGCGGGCCAAGCTTATCGCCCCAGGCAACGCCGGAAAAATGAAATGTTGATGGCGGAGTTCCGCTCAGCGCAACGTTATGTCGAGCCAGCCGAGCGCATTGACCACCACGCGATCGTCAGTGTCGACCAAAACCGTCGTTGTCTCGGCCTCGATGATCGCGGGCCCAGTCAGCGACTGGCCGGGCTTGAGATCGTCAAGCGCATAGACCGGCACCTCGCGCCAGGCGCCGAACCAGGCCTTCCGCTTGCCGCGCGGCACACACGGTGCAGTTGACGTCACAGGGCCAACATCGCCGGCGGCCGGCGCGACCTTGCCGACGGCGGCGACGCGGGCGTTGACGAACACCACCTCCTGCCCAGGCGAGGCGTAGGTGTAGAGCTCCTCGTGGCGGCGATGGAAGCGATCCTCGATCTGCGCGACTAGATCTGTGGCGTGTAGGTCGAGGTCGCCGAGCGGCACGTCGATCTCGAACACCTGCTCGCCATAGCGCATCTCTGCCGAGCGCTCGATCGCGATGTCGCCCTTGAACCAGGAGCGCAATCGGCCGACGGCCTGCTGTTCCAATCCGGCATACAATGCACGCACGTCGGCGGCGGCAATCCGGCCTGTGCCGTAATGAGTGCGGCTGACCTCGTAGCGCAGGTCGCTGGTCAGCATACCCCAGGCGGAAAGCACGGAGGCGACCGTCGGCACGATGATGCGCCTGATCTCGAGCTCGCGCGCCACCTCCGCGGCATGCATGCCGGCCGCGCCGCCGAAGCTCAGCAGCGCGAATTTGCGGGGATCGACGCCGCGGCGCAGCGTCATCAGGCGGATGCCGTCGGCCATCTTCAAATTGATCATCTTGTAGATGCCGGCGGCGGCCTCGAGCCGCGACAGCTCGAGCGCCGACGCAATGCGATCGACCGCGGCGTCGGCGGCTGAGCGATCGAGCGGCCGCGCGCCGCCCATGAAGGCGGCGGGATCGAGATAACCGAGCACGACATTGGCGTCGGTGACGGTCGCGGCGGTGCCGCCATTGCCGTAACAGGCCGGGCCCGGCACCGAGCCTGCGCTCTCCGGCCCGACCCTGAGCGTGCGGCTGCCGTCGACGCTCGCGATCGAGCCGCCGCCGGCGGCAATGCTGGCGATGTCGAGGCTGCGCAGCGCAATACGCTGGCCTGCGAGCATGCCGTCAGCGGACAGCGAGGCCTGGCCGTCTGAGATCAGCGAGATGTCGGTCGAGGTGCCGCCCATGTCGAACGGCACGAGATCGGGAATGCCGAGCATGTCGGCGCAGCGGCGGCTGCCCGAGATGCCGCCAGCCGGCCCCGACAGCACCGTGCCCGCGGCGAGCCGCGAGGCCTCCTCGACCGGCGCCATGCCGCCATGCGACAGCACGACGAACAGCGAGCCCGCAAAGCCCGCTTCATGCAGGCGCTGCTCCAGATTGGTGAGATAGCGCCGCACCGTCGGCTCAACATAGGCGTTCACGATCGTGGTCGAGACGCGCTCATATTCCTTGATCTGCGGAAGCACATCGCTCGAGCGCGACACGGTGACATCAGGCAGGTCGCGCGCCAGGCGTTCGACGGCGGCGAGCTCATGCACGGGATTGAGATAGGCGTGCAGGAAGCAGACCGCGACCGAGGTCGCACCCGACCGCTTCACGTCGGCGATCGCGTCATCCAGCGCGGCATCGTTGAGCGGGATCGCCGCGCTGCCGTCGGCCTTCAGCCGCTCGCGCACGCCGAAGCGCCGCTCGCGCGGCACCAGCGGCTCGGGCGGCGGCGTGCGCAGATCGTAGCGGTCCGGCTTCAGCCCTTCGCGCATCTCGACGACGTCGCGATGGCCCGCGGTGGTGAGCAGCGCGACCTTGGCGCCCTTGCGCTCCAACAGCGCGTTGGTGGCGACCGTGGTGCCATGCACGAGGCGGTCTGTTGCCGCCAGCATCGCCGCGCGCGTCACACCGAGCCGCCGCGCCAGCTCTTCCAGCCCCGCCATCACGCCGATCGACTGATCGGCCGGCGTGGACGGCGACTTCGCGAAAACGGTACGCCCGGTTTCGTCAGTGGCGACCAGGTCGGTGTAGGTGCCGCCGACGTCTATTCCGATCGTGAACATGCTCGCCTACACCGCTTTCGAAACCAGACCCTGGGCGACATCGCGCGCCCGCGCCTCCGCCGATCGCTGCTCGGGCGGCCCCCAGCCGCCGCCGCCGGAGGAGCGGACTTCGAGGCAATCGCCGGGACGCAGCTCGATGCCGACCTCTTTTGTCTTCAGCACGCGCGGCGCGCGGCCCTCCGACAACAGGCGATAGTGATGCGGCTCGCCGTCCTTGCCGCCGAGCATGCCGCACGGGCCATGCCGCGCGCCGTCGCCGGCGGTGTTGCCCTTGGCGGGTTTGGCCGTCTCCAGCACCATGTCGAGCGCAACGCCGAGGCCGCCGCGATGCTGGCCCTCGCCGCCGGAATCAGGACGGAATTCGTGCCGGCGGAAATGCAGCGGGAAGCGCACTTCGGCGACCTCGATGCTGCCGAACTTCAAGCCTCCGACCGTGTGCCATTCGCCGATCGACGAATAGCCGTCGCCGCCGATCGAGGCGCCGCCGCCGGGCCGCGCCTGGAACATGTGCCAGATGAAGTTGCGTCCGTTGCGCGGATCCTCGCCCTGGATCGCGATGCGGAAGCGGCGGCCCCAGCCGCCCATCACGCGGTCCGGACAGGATGCCGACATCGCCTTGATGATCGCCTCGACGATCTCGTTGGAGGGATGGCTGGTGCACAAGGTCACCGGACGCCCGGGATCGGCCCAGACGATGGTGCCCTGCTTCGCCACCACCTTCAGCGGCCGCAGCGCGCCGGTGTTCTTCGGAATATCGGCGTCGATCAGATAGGCAAAGGCCATCGCGACCGCGGCCTGCATGTTGGCATGCGAGGAATTGACGAAGCTGGTCGACTGCGGATCGGATCCGGTCAGATCGACCTCGATGTCACTGCCCTTCTTCGTGACCTTGGCCGCGATCTTGATGTCGGTGCGGCCGTGGCCGTCGTCATCCAGGAACGCTTCGCCGTAGAACACACCGTCCTTCCAGCTTGCGACGACGGCGCGGGTCTGCTGTTCCGTGGCATCGAGGATCGCCTCGATCGCGGCTTCGACGACCTCGGCGCCGAACTCGCCAAACAGTTTCGACACCCGCCGCTCGCCGAGATGGGCGGCGCCGAGCATCGCGGCGAGGTCGCCGCGGAATTCTCTGGGGTTGCGAATGTTCAGCGCCAGCAGATCAAGCAGATCCTCGCGCGGCTTGCCAGCCTCGTAGAGTTTTATGGGCGGGATGCGGATGCCTTCCTGGTAGATCTCGGTCGCGCCGGGATTGTAGGCGCCATGCGTAGCGCCGCCGATATCGCTCTGATGCGCACGCACGATGGTCCAGAGCAGCCGCTTGCTGCCGTCGAAGACAGGCACGAAGGCGGTGAGATCGGGCAGATGGCTGCCGCCCTGATAGGGATCGTTGAGCAGGATGACGTCTCCCGGTGCGACATCCTTGAAGCGCTCCTCAACCGCCAGCGTCGCCCAGGGCAAGGCTCCGACATGGACCGGGATGTGATCGGCCTGCGCGACCAGCCGGCCGCGCGTGTCGCAGATCGCCAGCGAGAAATCGCGGCTGGAATTGAGGATTTGCGAATAGGAGGTGCGAAGCATGGCTTCGCCCATTTCTCTCACGATCGAAGACAGGCGGTGCTGGACGACGGAGCGGGTGATGGGATCGATCTTGGCGGGCGCGGTCACGTGACTTCCAAAGGCGATGGAACCAGCCGTTATCTTATCGCCGTCGTCGCCGAGGTATAGACCCAAAACAGCACGGTCCCGATCAGCAACGCGACAGCCATGTACAAGAGCACTGCGGGCAGTCCGTACAGCGCCGCGACGCCGGCGGTGCTCGACTGCATCAGCGCCGCGCCAAGGAAGAAGGCGAGGTTCACTGCCGACAATGCCTTGCCGGTGTTCTGGGCGTCGATCAGTTGCCGCGTCATGCCGTAGAGCAGCGGTTGCGCCGAGGTGACAAAGCCGATCAGGATCAACAGCACGAGATCATATTCCGACGGCATCGCGGCGACGCCGAACAGGTTCGAGATCGGAAAATGCGGTGCGCCGGCCGCCATCAGCACGAACAGCAGCGCTGCCAGCGCATGGCTGCCGCCGACCACGGCGCGGCGATGTCCGAACTTGCGATCGAACAGGCCGATGCAGATCGGCCCGACCGTCATCGCCAGCGTGAACAAGCCGAGCACATTGCCGGCCTCGATGCGGCTCAGGCCCTTCACATCCATCAGCCACGGCCCGCCCCACAGCGCGCGCAGCGCCAGCACGACGCCGAGCGAGACCAGCGACAACGCGATCACACCGCGCAGGCCGCGTGAGACGCCGAGCCGCAACACCTCGACCATCTGATGCAGCGGCGAGGAATCGTCGGCGTGCGCGGCGGGCTGCTGCGGCACCAGCGCGAACACCGCGATCAGCACGGCCACGCCGAGGCCGGCCGAACCCCAGAACCCGGCCCGCCAGCCGAACTGATCGACGACGAAGGCAAGCGGGCTCGACGACAGCAGCATGCCGGTGTTGCCGATCGAGAGGATCAGCCCGGACCACAATCCGAACTTCGCCGCCGACATCTGCTTGGCCGCGAGCGTCATCGGGCACATCAGCATGCCCGAGGTGGCAACGCCGAGCAGGAGCTGCCCGAGCACGAACGTGACCGGCCCGACGGCGAGCGCCGACACCAGCGCACCGACAATCGTTCCGATCAGAAGGCTGATCGACACCGGACGCACGCCGAAGCGGTCCATCGCGGCGCCGACCGGCACCTGCGCGGCGGCAAACGAGAAATGATAGATCGAGGTGAGGCTCGCCAGCACTTGTGGCGAGCTGCCGAAGTCGGACGCCATCAGGTCGAGGCTGATCCCCGGAATGGTCCGCAGCAATGTCGACAGCATATGGCCCGAGGCCAATGCCAGAAGTGCAAGAACCAGTACGCGGAAACCGATGCCCGCCTCTTCCGTTGCCGCCGCGCCGTCCACGATTCGTCCATCCCCAAGCGTTCGGGGAGGGCGTAACATTATTGGGCAGCGGCTGCCAACTTTCGAGGCAGCGCGGTTTCGGTTCGTCGTCGTTGCCTCTCCCGCTTGCTGGGGAGGCCGGATCGCATCACCAGATGCGATCCGGGTGGGAGCTCTCTCCAGGATACGACTCGCGGAGAAAGTCCCCACCCCGACCCTCCCCCGCAAGCGGGAGAGGGAGTGCACCTATCTCCGAGGCTTCCTTATCTTGGCCGCTACTGCTTGTGGAACACCAGCGTGCGCAGCTCGATGCTCTCGCGCGGCGGCGCGTCGGCTGGCGTGGTCGGATCGATGAACGCGGTGTGCGGGCCAAAGCGGGTGCGGCCGTCGGTCGCCGAGTCGTAGCATTTGAGCAGGATCGCTTCGTCCGGCGTCATCTCGGGGATGTAGAACCAGCGGTGGTTCGGATTGTACTTCACCGAATAGGTCTCACCGCTGCGGTTCGGATAGATCAGGTCGGAGGCGACGAGATCCTCCGCCGCAACCGTGGTGCCATCAGCCATCGCCAACGGTGAATCGCGCAACGGCCCACGGATCGGACGCCACAGATTGATCACCTGCACCCGGCCCTTCAGCAGCTCCTCGGCCTCGTTCGGCAGATGCTCGAACACGCGATTGCGGCCGGAGATGTCGGTCTGGTCGACATGGACGCGGGTCGCGGGCTGGCGCGGTCCGGCACCTCTGATATCGGCGGCGCCCTCCACCCGCTTGCGCACGGTGTGATCGAAGATAAGGACGCGGTCCGCCTTCAACGTCGCCTTCAGGAAAGCTTCGACCGCGGGGTAATAGACGCTGCGGACTTCGTTGTCGTCGTAGAAGTTCTTGATGACGGTCGGATGCTTGACCAGCGCGAACCCTTCGCGATCGAGCGAGAAACTGTCTGATATCAGGCGCCCGTCGAAGATCGGAACGTTGTGCGGCTCGGGCAGCGCGGTGGATTTGGGTTCGCCCGGCGGCGGATCGTAGGCGTAGGTCCGGGGCTTGCCCGGCGTCGGCGCGAGGTAGTTGAGTTCGGCGGTAACGAACGGCAGCGACTCGATGCGAGCTTCTTGAAGGCCCATGGTGATCTCCCGGACTCGATTGTTCGTATGTTTGATCTTGGCGGTGCGGGAGGGAGCGACAAGACCGCGCCGAAAATAGCAACGTTGCGGTTTTGGAATACGGGAAACGGGGAATATCCTTGCCGGGCGGCTGTCGCCGAACGAATGGATATTTTGGAGATCACGGGTTCGTTAGAGCTACGACCAGTGAAGCTAGCTCGCGTCAGCATAAATGGTCCACCTCTCCCGCAAGCGGGAGAGGGGAGTGCACTGCCTGCACGGCCCGTATGCGCGCCCTACAGCCCCGCGCCCTTCTCGACGGCTGCGGCAAACGACCGGTCGACGATGTCGGCGGCGTTGACCTTCTGCCGGATCAGGCCCCAGCGGTCGTAGAGGTCGACGGTCTTCTGCTCGTCGGCCACCACGCCGTCGTCGATCGGAACGATGCGGATCCTCGCCCGCGTCAGCCAGTTCAGCGGCACCGCGGGCGGAATGTTCATCAGCTTGCCCCAGGTTGCAGCGTAGCTTTCGACATTGTACTGCGACCAGGCGCGCGCCGCAGCCAACCGCCGCACGAAATCCTCGAGCTCTGCGCGCTTGTCCTTGATCGCGTCAGGTGTCGCCACCTGGAAGCCGAGGCCGGGCGTGATACCCTCGGCGGTGATCACGCGGCGCGACTTGAACAGCACCTCTTCCTGGCTGACATACGGCTCCCAGGTTGACCAGGCGTCGACCGATCCTTGGCTGTACGCGACCTTCGCATCTGACGGCGCGAGGAACACGATCTGCACATCGCTCGCCTTCCATCCCCGCGACTCCAGCGCCGCCAGGATGAGCTGGTGGCCGATCGAACCGCGGCCGGTCGCGATCTTCCTGCCACGCAGATCGTCGAAACTCTTGATCCCCGAGTTCTCCGGCACCAGGATCGCCAGCCCCTCGCGCGACTGGCGCACCGCGGCGATGGCCTTGACCGGGACCTTGGCGGCGGCCGCAAAAGTGAACGGCGCATCGCCGACCAGGCCGGTGTCGATCGCACCTGCCCCCAATGCCTCCAGCAGCGGCGCCGCCGCGGCGAACTCCTTCCATTCGATCTTGTAGGGAACGTCCTTCAAGACGCCGGCCGCTTCCATCACGGCCTGCGAATTGCCTTTCTGGTCGCCGACGCGCAAGGCGCTCTGCGCGGCGGCGGCATCGAGACTGGCGAGCGCAAGCGCCGCCGCAACAATCAACCGGATCATTCCGCGGCGATCCCGCGTTGCTCGTCGCGCGCCGCGATCAGCTTGCGCGTCAAGGGGATCAGCTCGCGGCCGTATTCGATCGCATCGACCAGCGGATTGAAGCCGCGGATCAGGAAGTGGTTGATGCCGAGGTCGTAATAGTCGCCAAACACCTCGGCGACCTGCTCGGGCGTGCCGACCAGCGCCGTGGTGTTGCTGTTGGCGCCGGTGAGCTTGGCGATCTCGGTCCACAGCCGCTTGTCGATGCGCGTGCCCTGGTCGGCGAGCGCGAGCAGCCGCTTCGCGCCGGCGGTCGCGTGGTTGGGACGGCGATAGCCGGTCTGGTCCTGCAGCGCGGTGGCGCGCTCCAGGATCTCGTCCGCCTTCTTCCAGGCCTTCTCCTCGGTGTCGGCGAGGATCGGCCGCACCGAGAGGCTGAAGCGCGGAGCCGGACGGCCATATTTGGCGGCGGCAGCGCGCACCCGCGCGGTGACGTCGCGCACCTGCGCATAGGATTCACCCCACAGCGCAAACGTATCCGCGTGCTTGCCGGCGACCTCGACCGCGGCGTCCGAGCCGCCGCCGACGAAGGTGTAGATGCCGCCCTTCTGCAGCGGCTTCACTTGCGAGAACCCGTTCTCGACGGTGTAGTACTTGCCGCTATAGTTGAACGGCTTCTCGCTGGTCCATTCCAGCCGCACCACATCAAGGAATTCGCTGGTGCGGGCGTAACGCTCGTCTTTGTCGTCGAGCGTGTTGCCGTCCTGGCGCAGCTCGATGGCATTGCCGCCGGTGATGACGTGGAGCGAGACGCGCCCGCCGTAGAGCTGATCCAGCGTCGCGAGCTGGCGCGCGAGCAGCGTCGGCGCGGTGAAGCCCGGCCGCTGTGCGATCATCACCTTCAGCGATTTGGTGATGGTCAGCACATGCTGCGCGACCTGAAGCGCATCTGGTGTCGTCGAATGGAACGCCAGCAACGCGCGGTCGAAGCCGGCAAGCTCATGCGCCTTCGCGACCGTCTCGATATAGGGCGGGTCGAGCACCGGGCCGGAGCGGACGATGGTCTCGGAGGCATTGTTGTTGGTGATGAAGCCGATGAACTCGACCGACATATGGGAACTCCGGTTTGTTGACTGTTGTTGTCAAACGCCCAGCGCGTGGCGTCCGGCGGAGATGCGGGTGGAATCGTCCTGCGGGGTATGAACACGGCCGCACAGCACGTCGCGATAATGCCGCTCCAGCGGATTGGTTCGCGACAGACCGTGATTGCTGGTCAGCGACAACGCATCCTCCACCGCCTTGACGGCGTTGTTGGTCACCGTCAGCTTGACGATGTTAGACTCGATCGCCGAGAGCTGGAAGCCGCGATCGAAATCGGCGGCAAAGCTTTCGATCAGCCGTGCGTTGACGGCCAGCCGCGCCTCGATGCCGCCGACCACCTCCTGGACGCGCGGCAGCGTCGCCAGCGGCGCGCCGAGATTGGCGGGCACGCGCTCCTTCAGGAACGTGACGAGCCAGTCGCGCGCGGCGCGGGCGATGCCGTCATAGATCGCAGCGACGAAGATGGTGTGCACGGTCGCCTGGGTCGGGTCCGGTGCCTTCCAGTCGTCCGGCTTGCGGACGTCGATCTCGTGGTCCAGAGGAAACACCACGTCGTCGAAGACCACGGTGTGACTGCCGCTGGCGCGCAGGCCGAGATGGTCCCAGCTCTCCTCGATCCGCGTGCCCGGCAAGCCTGCCGGAACCAGAAACAGCCCCACGCGCGTTTCGGCTTCGTCCGTCCTGGCCCACACCACGTACCATTTCAGGATCGGCGCGCCGGTCGAATAGATCTTGCGGCCGGAGAGCCGCCAGCCGGTTTCGGTACGTCGCGCGATCGTTGCCGGCAGACCGCCGCGCGCCGGTGAGCCGAGCTCAGGCTCGACCCGCAACGCGTTGATCAGCGCCACGCCCTCGATCGTCTCCCTGGCGAGCTTGCGCGACAGACGTGCGGGCCAGCGCGCGCTCCGCGCCATCACCAGATGCTGGATGTAGTGCATCGACAGCACCAACGCCGTCGACGGGTCGGCCTTGCCGATGATGCCGAGCACGCGCGCGACATCGCGGGCGCCCGCCCCGACCCCGCCGAGCGCCGCCGGCACGGTCAATGCCAGCAGGCCTTCGCGCGAAAGATCGGCAAAGTTCTCGAACGGAAAGCTGGCATCGCGGTCGTGCGCCGGAGCGCGCACGGCAAATACCTCGGCCAGCCGCAGGGCGCGCGCGATGTACTCGGGCTCACTTGCATGAAAGACCTCTCTTGCGGCCGTCGTCACCATGTCGCCTCCAGTCCGAGCAGCCCGAGGATCTGCTTGCGCAGCTCTCCGAGATAGGGATCGCCGCGATGCCGCGGATAGGGCCGGGCCACGGCGATATCGGCCTTGATCCGCGCCGGCCGGTCGGAGAGCACGATGACGCGGTTGGCGAGCACCAGCGCCTCCTCGACGTCGTGGGTGACGAGCAGCGTGGTGAAGCCCTTGCGCTGCCAGAGCGCGACGATCTCGGACTGCATCGCGATCCGGGTCAGCGAGTCGAGCTTGCCGAGCGGCTCGTCGAGCACCAGGATCTTCGGGTCGTTGACCAATGCGCGCGCCAGCGCGACGCGCTGCGCCATGCCGCCGGAAAGCTGGTGCGGATAGGCATTACGGAACGACGACAGGCCGACCAGATCGATGACAGCATCGACCCGGTGCCGCTCCGCCTTCAGAATGCCCTGCGCCTCCAGCCCGAGCGCGACATTGTCCCAGACCGAGCGCCATGGAAGCAGCGTCGGATCCTGGAACACGACGACGCGCGACGGATGCGGGCCGGCGATGCGGATCTCATCCTCGCGCAGCGCGCCGGCGCGCGGCTTCTCCAGCCCGGCCACCAGCCGCAGCAGCGTCGACTTGCCGCAGCCGGATGGACCGAGCAGCGCGACGAACTCACCGGGCGCGATCGCGAGGTTCACATTGTCGAGCACCGGCAGCGTGGCGCCGTCGATATCGAAGGCGTGGCTGACGCCCTCGACATCGAGCGCCGCTCCGACCGCGGGATAGGTGATCGCCTCGGCGGCGGATTGCATTACCATTTGACGACGCCCTTCTGCCAGACCAGCAACCGATCGCGGGTCCGGAACAGCAGCGTGATCGCGCCGGAGCAGAGCAGCGACATCACGATCAATGCCGCATACATGTTGGCATAAGCGGCCCAGCCCTGCGCCCATTGCAGGTACCAGCCAAGCCCGGCCTTGACGCCGATCATCTCGGCGACGACCAGCACTGCGAACGACGAGCCGAGCCCCATGAACAGACCGACGAACACATGCGGCAGCGCTGCCGGAATTGCGACCTTCAGCACCAGGAACGACGGCCTGGCGCCAAGCGTGCGCGCGACGTCGTAATAGGCACTGCTGACGCTCGCGACGCCCGACCACGTCAACACCGTCACCGGAAAGCCGGTGGCGAGCGCGATCAGGAAGGTCGAGGCGCTCCAGCTCGACGGAAAGGTGAAGAACGCGATCGGAAGCCAGGCGGTGGCCGGCAGCGGACCGATGAAGCGCAGCACCGGATGTACCCAGTAGCCGACCTTCTGCGACCAGCCGATCGAGACGCCGGTCACGAAACCGATGGCAGCGCCGATGATGTAGCCGCCGAGCTGCAACTTGACCGAGGCGATGACGCTGTCGAGCAGCTTGGGCAGATCGTCGGTATAGACCTCCAGGATCGCCTGCGGCGGCGGAAAGAACGGCAAGGGCAGCCACGCGAACTTCGCGGTCGCGACCTCCCACAAAGTGAAGAGCGCCCCGAGTGCGACCAGCCACGGCGCGCGCCTGCGCAGCGCCTCGCCGGGGCCGCCGAGATAATCCGCACCGAAGGTGCCGAACAGCACGAAGGCGGCGATGACGATCGCACCGATGCCGAGCGAGCTGGTCCGCGACCAGTCGCCGACATCGGGCCAGTACAGGCAGGACAGCCCAAAGGCCGCCCAGGCCAGGCTCGCGGCCAGCCCGATGCCGTAGCCACCACCGCGGACATCGGCGAGCGTCGGTGCCGCGCGCGGCGCGGCTGTCGCGTCAGACACTGAATACGTCGACATAGATCCGCTCCGCGAATTTCGCCGTGTCGGTGCTCGGCTTGAACACCTGGACGGATTTCAGGTCGTCGGCGTAGCCCTTGAGCTCGCGCTTCAGCGCGTCGCCCGTGGGATGGTGGTGATGGGTGTGGTAGCGCACCATCGCCTCGAGATCGGCGAGGCTCGCCGCCTTCGGCGCATAGGGCTGGAACGACTTTGCCGCCTTGTCCGGGTTCTGCGAGGTGAACATTGCGGCATCGAGCAGCGCCTGCGTCACGGCGCGCGCGACCCTCGGCTCGTCGCGCACCAGGCTGCCGCGCAGACCGACGATGCAGCAGGTCCGGTCGCGATACTCGCCATCGAGATTGGAGGCGACTTCCTTGTATTGCGGATCCTTCAGCCAGAGATAGGCCAGCGGATCAGACGACAGGAACGCCTGCACCTCACCCTTCTCGACCGCGACGTTGAGCAGGTTGCCCGGATAAGCGCGCCAGTCGACATCCTTGATCGGATCAATGCCGAGCTTGGCGAGCTGGATCGAGAAGAAGTTCTTGTCCGGCCCGGCGAGATCGCCGACCGCGACGATCTTGCCCTTGAGATCGGCCAGCTTCTCGACGCCGGAATTGGCGCGGGTCAGCACCCGCATGCAGCCGCCATGGGTGCCGGCGGCGATCTTGACGTCGAAGCCCTGCTCCAGCGGCTTCAGCCAGCGCAGCGCCATGCCGAGGCCTGCGTCGCTCTTGCCGGTGGCGATCGCCTCCAGCAGTTGATCGGTCGAGCCTGAGTAATTGACGAGCTCGACGTCGAGGTTCTGTTTCTGGAAGAAGCCATGGTCAATCGCGACCGGCAGCGGCGCGAGGCACACCGCGCCGGCGTTCCAGGACAGTTTCAGCTTGCGCGCGCTGCCCGTGAGCGGCGGCGCGTCGGACGCGGTCCTGCAGATCGGGAATTCAGAGAAGTCGATCGCCGGCGCCACCGCACGCGGCGTGAAGGCCTGCGCGCCGAAGGTCCCGATCGGCGCAGCGAACGCCGCGGCGGCCCCCGCCCGCAGCAATGTGCGGCGATCCATCACCGTCTTCTTGTTGTCGGTCGACATCATCACTCCTGCATTTCGGCAAGGCTCCGCCCCGCGCGCAAAACGGCTCCGTCTGCACGCCCCATCGTTCGAAGCTTGTGGTTTAGAAAAAGCGGATTTCTCCGGCGCTATCGCACTCAACGCAACGTGCAAATGATGCGGCGCGATAGCGTCATCGTCAATGAAATGGAATTTCGAATGTCGCCCGCGCGAAAGGCGTTATCTCCATGATTGCCTTGCGCAACGATGAAACGATTTCCGCCAAAATCGGCGGTCGCGCAGATTGGTCGGAGATTCGAACTGCTCGGAATGTGAGCGCTGCATGATCTCGCACATCAAGCGTTCTATTCGGTGATGCAAAACGAGAGCTTCTTTGTGACGGCTGCCGCGAATTCAGTTTTCCGTTTCGTTGACGGCAAACGCACCGCTCATAGACTTGCTCAAACGCCGAGGCGTCTTCCACGCCCCGGCGAATGAATCAGAAAGAAACGGATATGCGCAAACTCATACGTTCGGGCTTCCCTCATTCCTTAACTCGCCGCGCGGCGGCCGCGTTGTTCGCGACCGCCGTCGCGCTGTCGACGTCGGCTGCGGCTCTCGCCGCCGACACAATCGTGCTTCGCGTAGGCGACCAGAAGGGCGGCAACCGCTCGCTGCTGGAGATTTCCGGACAGGCCAAGGACCTGCCTTACAAGATCGAATGGTCGGAATTCCCGGCGGCAGCCCCGATCCTCGAAGCGCTCAACGCCGGCGCGCTCGATGTCGGCTATACCGGCGATCTCGCATTCCTCACCGTCTATGCCGCCGGCGCGCCGATCAAGGCGATCGGCGGCACGCGCGCCGACCCGAAGACGCAGGCAATCCTGGTGCGCGCGGACTCCCCGATCAAGACGGCCGCCGATCTCAAGGGCAAGCGCCTTGCCGGCACCCGCGGCGGCTGGGGTCAATTCCTGATCGACGCGACCCTCGAGAAGACCGGCAACCGGATCGAGGACGCGACCTTCGCGCCGCTCGGCCCGGTCGATGCCAAGATCGCGCTGCTCGCCGGCTCGATCGACGCCTGGGCGGTCTGGGAGCCCTACGTCTCCTATGCCAAGTTGAAGGACAACGCGCGTGTCGTCGCCGATGGCGAAGGCCTGACGCCGACCGTCACCTTCATCGTCGCCTCCGACAATGCGATCGCGACCAAGCGCGCGGCGGTGCAGGATCTGGTGCAGCGGCTGAACAAGGCCCGGCTGTGGTCGCTCGATCATCTTGCCGAATATGCCAAGAACACCGCCGACCTGACCAGGCTGCCGGAGGACGTGCTGCTCGCCGCCTACACTGCGCAAAAGACGAGCCCGATCGTGATCGACGAAGCGGTGGTGCAGGAGGTGCAGGCGGCCTCCGACCGCGCCACGCGTTACGGCATTCTCGGCAAGACGCTGGATGTCGGCAAGGCCGTCGATCGCAGCTTCACGGCGGGTGCGAGCTTGAATTAGCTAGCAGGCGCGCCTTCACCTCCCCTTGCAAAGGGGAGGTCGGTTTGCGCAGCAAACCGGGTGGGGATCCTACCTCCGCGAACGCCAGCGCTCGCGGAGAGCAACCCCCACCCCGCCCTCCCCCTTTCAGGGTGAGGGAGCCGAACGGCGGTGCTCACCTGACGCCCCATGAGACCGCGCACGATCATGGAGACCTCCCATGTCCGGCCCGCTCCATCTATCGCTCATCGTCGCAGCACACCTGCTCTGCATGACCTTGTTGGTCGCACTTTCGGTTTGATACGCTTCTCTCCGGGCCAGCCTCAGGGAGAGAACAACAATGAACTTGTCAATGAAGGACCGCGTCGCCGTGGTGACCGGCGGCAGCAAGGGCATCGGGATCGCGGTGGCGCGGCGATTTGCCGAATCCGGCGCCAGGGTCGCGATCCTCGCCCGCGGCGCGGCCGACCTCGCGGCCGCGCGCGACACGCTGGCCAAGGACGGACTCGTGGTGCGCGATTACGTCTGCGACGTCTCGAAGGCCGCCGACATCGCCAAGGCCCATGAGCGGATCGTCGCCGATCTCGGTGGGATCGACGTACTCGTCAACAATGCCGGCACGGCGCGCACCTTGGCATTCGAGAGCATCAGCGATGAGGCCTGGCAGGAAGACTTCGATCTGAAGCTGTTCGCGGCGATCCGCTTCAGCCGGCTGGTGTGGGGAGGGATGAAGCAGCGCAAATGGGGCCGCATCATCAACGTGCTCAACACCTTTGCCAAGGCGCCGGCGGGCCATTCCGCGCCGACCTCGGTGTCGCGCGCGGCCGGCATGGCGCTGACCAAGGTCATGGCCAACGAGGGTGGCGAGCACAATATTCTGGTGAATGCGCTGCTGGTCGGCCTGATCATGAGCGATCAGTGGGTCAAGCGCCACGCAGCGCAAGCGCCGAACATGGATTTCGAGGAGTTCGCGAAGGGCCTTGCCAGGGGCACGCCGCTCGGCCGCATCGGCACGGCGGAGGAGTTCGCCAACCTCGCCTGCTTCCTCGCGTCCGAGCAGGGCTCCTACATCACCGGCACCGCGATCAATGTCGACGGCGGCCGATCGCCGGTGGTCTAGGGCGCCGATCCCGATTCAGTCAGGACCGGCGCTCCAGGTTGTGCTTTGGCGCGCTTTCTTCACGCGAACCGGTGTCCGCTTCGCTCGAAAACGCTCTGGCGGGCAGGCAACCGACGGCTCAAAAAGCAAAAGGCCTCCGTCACCGGAGGCCTTCTATTCTTAAACCGCGTCCTTGGCGGCCTTGACCGGCCGTGCGCGGACGATCTTCCGGGCCGGCTTGGCCTTGAACATCATCTCTTCGCCCGTGAAGGGGTTGGTGCCCTTGCGCGCCTTGGTCGCAGGCTTCTTGACCACGACGAACTTCGCGAAGCCGGGGACGAGGAACACCCCGTTCTTCTTCAGCTCCTTGTGGCCGACATCGACGAGCGTGTCCAACACGTTCTTGACATCGCGCTTGGAGAGTTCGGTGGTGGTCGCGATCTTCTCGATCACTTGCGACTTCGACAATTGGGTAGCCATGGTTGCTCCATTGATTCTGGAGTGGGCACGATATGGCGGAAAATGCCGAAAAAGACAGGGTTTTCTGCACTCCCCCCAGCAATATCGCTGTGGACAGCCTCCGAATCAGCGATTTTTTCGGGGTTTTTCCAAGTCAAGGCGCTTCAGACCCCTGAAAAAACAGTGTTTGCGCGCATCGCGGCACGCGCAAAACCGGCCCCCTGAGAGAATCACCGCGCACGATTGATGCCGTCAATGCGCGGCGTGATGCAGGGCAAATGCCAGTTGCGGAGCGCAGTGGCGTGCGACTTCAGGTTTTGGAAATGATCCTCCAAAAGGCCGAGGCTTTAGAAAATGACTTGCGTTCCCGTTCCATCGTAACATCGGCGAAAGCCCGCCGTGACCAGATGGCAGGCGATCCGATGTAGCCTTTATGTAAGCCTTGGAGACCCGCGTATGGACTTGACCCGTCTCGAGATCAACCGCCGCATGGCCCTTTTGACCTCGGCCGCCATCGCGGCCAACGTCATCAATCCGGTGCGAGCCTTTGCGCAGGAGACCCCGCGCAAGGGCGGCGTGTTCAACGTCCATTACGGTGCCGAGCAGCGCCAGCTCAACCCGAGCATCCAGGCTTCGACCGGCGTCTACATCATCGGCGGCAAGATCCAGGAGAATCTGGTCGACCTCGATGCCAACGGCCAGCCGGTCAGTGTGCTCGCCGAAAGCTGGGAGGCGACGCCGGACGGCAAGACCATCACCTTCAAGCTGCGCAAGGGCGTCACCTGGCACGACGGCAAGCCGTTCACCTCGGCCGACGTCGAATTCACGGCCATGAACATGTGGAAGAAGATCCTCAACTACGGATCGACGCTGCAGCTGTTCCTCACCGCCGTCGACACGCCCGATCCGCAGACCGCGATCTTCCGCTACGAGCGGCCGATGCCGCTGAACCTGCTGCTCCGGGCTCTGCCCGACCTCGGCTACGTCTCCGCCAAGCATCTCTATGAGAGCGGCGACATCAGGCAGAACCCGGTCAATCTGGCGCCGGTCGGCACCGGCCCGTTCAAATTCGTCAAATACGAGCGCGGCCAGTACATCATCGCCGACCGCAATCCGGATTACTGGCGACCCAACGCCCCCTATCTCGACCGCATCGTCTGGAAGGTGATCACCGACCGCGCTGCCGCAGCCGCGCAGATGGAGGCCGGCGAGCTGCAGTACAGCCCGTTCTCCGGGCTGACGATCTCCGACATGGCGCGGCTCGGCAAGGACAAGCGCTTCATTGTCACCACCAAGGGAAATGAGGGCAACGCCCGCACCAACACCATCGAGTTCAACTTCCGCCGCAAGGAGCTGTCCGACATCCGCGTCCGCCGCGCCATCGCGCACGCGATCAACGTACCGTTCTTCATCGAGAACTTCCTCGGCGATTTCGCCAAGCTCGGCACCGGGCCGATCCCCTCGACCTCGACCGACTTCTATCCTGGCCCCAACACGCCGCAATACCCCTACGACAAGGCCAAGGCGATCGCGCTGCTCGACGAGGCCGGTTACAAGGCGACCGGGGGCAATCGCTTCTCGCTGAAGCTCTTGCCGGCGCCGTGGGGCGAGGACATCTCGCTGTGGTCGACCTTCGTGCAGCAGTCGCTCTCCGAGGTCGGCATCCAGGTCGACATCGTGCGCAATGACGGCGCCGGCTTCCTCAAGCAGGTCTATGGCGACCACGCCTTCGACCTCGCCACCGGCTGGCACCAGTACCGCAACGACCCCGCGGTCTCGACCACAGTCTGGTACCGCTCCGGCCAGCCCAAGGGCGCACCGTGGACCAACCAGTGGGGTTGGGAGAACAAGACGGTCGACACCACCATCGACAACGCCTTGACCGAGCTCGATCCGGCCAAGCGCAAGGCGCTCTATGCCGAGTTCGTCAAGGAGGTGAACACCGAGCTGCCGGTCTGGATGCCGATCGAGCAGATCTTCGTCACCGTCATCACGGCGAAAGCACGCAACCACTCCAACACGCCGCGCTGGGGTTCGACGAGCTGGTACGATCTTTGGCTTTCGACCTGAGGGTTCACCCCTCATCGCGAGGAGCGCGAAGCGCGTCTCCGGACGATCCTCGGATCGCCAGGCGAACCATGAGGCGCGGCCAGCGGCCTCATCCTTCGAGATGCTTGCTGCGCAAACTCCTCAGGATGAGGAGTTGGCCGGCGCGGACTAGTCGGCTGAAATTAGTTTCTTGACGAATAGATCGAAATGGCGCGACGAAAATCGTCGCGCTCTAACCCCTTATCAGCCACAATAAGGCATGCGTATCCTGAGCCTCGCGGGGCGGCGACTTGCCGCCTCGATACCGACCCTGTTCCTGATCCTGATCGGCGTGTTCCTGCTGCTGCAGCTCGCGCCGGGCGACACCGTCGACGCGCTGATGGCGCAGATGGGCAGCGGCGACGCCGCGACCGCGGAGGCGCTGCGCAAGTTCTACGGCCTCGACGTCTCGGTCCCGGTGCAGCTTGCGCAATATCTCTGGCGGTTGGTGCGGCTCGATCTCGGCTTCTCCTCGATCTACGGCAAGCCGGTGGCGACCGTGATCCTGGAGCGGCTCCCGCCGACCATCCTTTTGATGACCGCGTCGCTGTCGTTCGCGTTCTTCTTCGGCCTGGTGTTCGGCGTGATCGCGGCGCGCGGCGTCAACCGCTGGCCTGATACGCTGATCTCGACACTGGGCCTGATCTTCTACGCCACGCCATCCTTCTGGTTCGGCCTGATGGCAATCGTGGTGTTCTCGGTTTACCTGCAATGGCTGCCGCCGGGCGGTTTCGAGGACATCGGCACCGTGCAGACCGGGATCTGGCACCTGCTCGACATCGCCGCTCATCTCGTGCTGCCGACGCTGACGCTCGGGCTGATCTTCCTCGCGGTGTATCTGCGCATCATGCGCGCCTCGATGCTGGAGGTGCTGAACCTCGATTTCGTCCGCACCGCGCGCGCCAAGGGGCTGGACGAAACCCATGTCATCACCCGCCACGTGCTGCGCAACGCGCTGCTGCCGATGGTGACGCTGATCGGGCTGCAGGCCGGCACCATGCTGGGCGGCTCGGTGGTGGTGGAAAGCGTGTTCTCGCTGCCCGGTCTCGGACGCCTCGCCTATGAGTCGGTCGTGCAGCGCGACCTCAACACCCTGCTCGGCATCGTGTTCGTCTCCGCCCTGCTCGTCATCGTCGTGAACTTCGTGGTCGACCTGCTCTACGCGCGGCTCGATCCGCGCATCGCGGCGGAGGGCTAGCGATGGACGCCGTGAAACGCTACTTCCGCAGCCCCGCGGCCGTCGTCGGCCTGGTCCTGCTCCTGCTCGTCATCGCGATGGCGATCAGCGCGGGCTGGCTCTATCCGCGCGATCCGCTGGCGCTCGCCGGGCGCCCACTGATCTGGCCGTTCTCCAACCCGCGCTTCCCGCTCGGCACCGACAATTCCGGGCGCGACATCGCCGCGCAGATCTTCCATGGCGCGCGGATCTCGCTTCTAATCGGCGGGGTCGCCACCGTGATCGCGATCCTGATCGGCATCCTGGTCGGCGCCTTCGCCGGCTATTACGGCGGCTGGGTCGACAATGTGCTGATGCGGATCACGGAAGCGTTCCAGACCTTGCCGAATTTCGTGCTGCTCCTGGTGTTGGTCGCCGTGTTCGGCTCGACGCTGACGACGGTGACGATCGCGGTCGGCGTGGTCTCGTGGCCGGCGCCGGCGCGGCTCACCCGCGCCGAGTTCCTGTCGCTGCGCAATCGCGAATTCGTGCAGGCCGGCAAGACGCTTGGCATGCGGGACATTCAGCTCATCCTCGGCGAAATCCTGCCCAACGCGCTGCCGCCGGTGATCGTCTATGCCAGCGTGGTGATGGCGGTCGCGATCCTGCTGGAAAGCGCGCTCGCTTTCCTGCGGCTGTCCGACCCCAACGTGGCCTCCTGGGGCAATCTGATCGGGCTCGGCCGCGACGTGCTGCGGGTGCAGTGGTACGTCTCGGCGATCCCCGGCATTGCGATCCTCGTCACCGTGCTCGCGGTCTCGCTGGTCGGCCAGGGCCTCAACGACGCGTTCAATCCGAGGTTGAAGAGCCGATGAGCGACGCTGTTCTTTCGCTCGACGGGCTGACGGTCCGCCTGCCGAAAGGCGCGGACCGGACGTATGCGCTCGCCGATGTCTCGCTCTCGATCGCCTCCAACGAGATCCTCTGCGTGGTCGGAGAATCCGGCTCCGGCAAGTCGATGATGGCCAACGCCATCATGCGGTTGTTGCCGAACGAGGTGACCATCGAGCGGGGCCGGATGATGTTCGACGGCCGCGATCTCTGCGCGGCAAGCCCTGCGGAGATGCGCGACGTGCGCGGCGCCGGGATCGCAATGGTCTTCCAGGAGCCGATGACGGCGCTCAATCCACTCCGCACCATCGGTGACCAGATCGGCGAGATGTTCTCGATCCACTCCCGCCTGTCGAAGGCCGAGATCAATGCGCGGGTGCTGGCGCTGCTCGACGACGTCCGCATCCCCGATCCCAAGGCCGCCGCGAAGGCCTATCCGCACGAGCTCTCGGGCGGACAGCGCCAGCGCGCCATGATCGCGATGGCGCTCGCGCTCGACCCGAAGCTCCTGATCGCAGACGAGCCGACCACGGCGCTCGACGTCACCACGCAGGCGCAGATCCTGAAGCTGATCCGCGACCTGCAGCAGCGCAAGAAGACCGCGGTGCTGTTTATCACCCATGATTTCGGCGTGGTCGCCGAGATCGCCGATCGCGTGGTGGTGATGCAGCACGGCGCGATCGTCGAACAGGGTACGGCCGACGGTGTGCTGAGCGATCCGCAGCATGCCTATACCAGGCAGCTGATCGCCGCCGTGCCGCCGCTCAAGGCGCCGCCGCCACGTATCCTCTCGGGCAAGGACGTCCTGACCATTGATCGCGTCTCCAAGACCTACCGCACCGGCGGCTTCCTCGGCCGCGGTGCGCGGGTGACGGAAGCGGTGAAGAACGTCTCGCTGCATTTGCCGCGCGGTGCGACGCTCGGCATCGTCGGCGAATCCGGGTCGGGCAAATCGACGCTGGCCCGCTGCATCGTGCGGCTGATCGATCCCGACACCGGATCAATCCTGCTCGACGGCAAAGATTGGGCGAAACTCAGACACGACGAGGTCCGCCGTGAGACCCGCCACATCCAGATGGTGTTTCAGGATCCCTTCGCCTCGCTCAACCCGCGCCGCAAGGCGGCCGAGCTGGTCGCGCAGGGACCGATCGTGCATGGCGCGGATCCGGCCGTGGCAATCGCGGAAGCCAAGACGCTGTTCGAGCTGGTCGGCCTCGACCCATCCGCCAGCGATCGCTTCCCCCATGAATTCTCCGGCGGCCAGCGTCAGCGCATCGGACTGGCGCGCGCGCTTGCGCTGAAGCCGGATGTGCTGGTCGCCGACGAGCCGGTATCGGCGCTCGACGTCTCGGTGCAGGCGCAAGTCCTTAAATTGCTCGCCGGGCTGCGCCAGCAGCTCGGGCTCTCCATCATCTTCATCACGCATGACCTGCGCGTCGCCGCGCAGATCTGCGATCTCGTCGCCGTGATGAAGGATGGCGTCGTGGTCGAGCAAGGTCTGACCGCCGAGGTGTTCGGCAACCCGCAAAACCCCTACACCCAGGCATTGCTCGCCGCGATCCCCGGTGGCGTGTTCGCTCGCGAGCACGACACGGCGATCGTGTAGCCAGCGCGCGCGGGCCCGCGGGGGCTCCCCACTCGGCCGCCTCCGGCGTGCGCTCCTCGCGCAGCCGCAAACGCTTCAGCAGTCCGGACGGCATCACGTGCGAGCCGCGGGCAAACGGCGCATTCGGAATAGTCGGTCGTGCTCGACGGGGTTACCACCTCCCGGGTTATGAAGCGCGGTTGAGAAAGATCGGCAATCCCCGCTTGTTCGAATAGAGCGGACGGTAGCGCTCCGTGTTGTACGAACTTGCGACGTCCAGCTTGCGCGGCCCGAGCTTGGGATCGGGGATCGGCACGAGGTCGTAGCGGCCCTCGACCAGCGCCGACATGAGGCCGGTCTTGCCTTCCAGCACGGCGTCGTAGGCCATGTTGCCGAACGTCAGCGCCACAAGCTTGTCGATGAAGTCCGGATCGCCCGATCGCAGGTCATAGGTGAGGTCAGAGACGATAGTCTCCTCGCCGGCGCGCCGCTTGATCTCATCGGCGAACGCTTCGGCGACGCTCGCCTTCCTGCGGTGACCGTAGGCGTCAGGCTCGCCGAATTCCTGTACCTTGTAGTCCTCCCACTCCGCGCCCTCGCTGAGCACGATCAGCGCGTAGTTGCTCGGATTGGCGTGCTTGTCCTCGAGGAGAAGCTGGATCAGTTTGTCGAGACTGACCTTGTACTCCGGTATGGCGCAGCGGATCGAGGTCGCGTATGCGGTGTAGAGTGCCGTAAATCCGGCATCGCGACCGAAGATGCGAAAAATGCCAATTCGCTCGTGCGAGCCGACGGTGGTACGTTGCCGCTGGATGGCATCGCTCGCGCGCGTGATCGCGGTCGAGAAGCCGATGCAGTACTCGGTGTTGCGGACGTCGTTGTCCATCGTCTTCGGGATGGCAATGATCTTGACGCCGAGTCCATTGAGCTTGTCCGCATAGCTGAGCGTATCATCTCCGCCGATGGCGATCAGATGTTCGATGCCGAGCCCGGCGAGGTTTGCCAGCACCTGGCCGGTGAGGTCCCATGTCCTGGTTGCGATACCCCCCTTGGTGCTCTCTGAAACCGGAAAGTCCTCGCCCGCGAGATGATCGGGCAACTTCTTCATCTTGGATGGATTGGTGCGGCTCGAATGCAGCACGGTGCCGCCGCGCCGGTCGATGACGCGCGTGTTTTCCCGGTTCAGTGGGATCACGTAGTGAGACTTGCTCGCAGGGTCGTCGAGGTCCAGGTGGGTAAGGGCTTCCCAACCACGGCGGAGACCGACGACCTCAATGTCATCCTCACTGCCGCGATAAGTCACGCTCTTGATCACCGCGTTGAGGCCGGGGACGTCACCGCCGCCCGTGAGAATACCAATGCGCTTCCTCGCCATACCCACCTCCCAGGATCGGTACGTGGCAATAATGCCTGCGTCAGGTCGTGGTTTCCATGAAACTATCCGCCAGCGGCCGAATCCTCGAGAACACAGCGCTCGGCCGGCCCCTCCATTCTCTACATCTCCCGCGCGTCCCGCCGGCGATAGACCAAGAGCATCAGCGGCGCGAGCTTGCGCATCAGGCCGTGCGCCGGGATCGTCACCGGCTCGGTGAACGGCAGCGCGAGCTCCCCCTCCGGCACGCCCTGCACCGCCTTCGCGAGTTCCCGGCCGAGCGGCATTGTCAGCGCCACGGCGCGGCCGTTGCAGCCGGTCCAGCCGAACGCATTCGGGCCGAGCCGGTGGATCCGCGGCAGGAAGTCCGAAGTCATGCCGACATAGCCGTTCCAGACATAGTCGAACGAGACGTCGCCGATCTGCGGCCATAGCCGCTGTAACCGCTCCGTCACCCGCGCCTTCAGCCGCGCGGCCTTGTCGCCGGGGCCGATCACCGCGCCACCGGTAACGAGGCGGTTGCGGGCGTCGTAGCGCGCGAAATAGAGCTCACCATGAGTATCCGACATCGCAAGCCGGCCAGGGATGATGGTTTTGCGGACATTGTCAGACAGCGGCTGGGTCGCCATCTGCCAGGATAGCACCGGCATCACCTCATGGGCGATTTGCGGCACCAGCGATGTCGAAAACTCGCCGCTATAGGCGTTGGTCGCGACCACCAGCGCGCGGCCGGAGATTTCGCCCCTCTCCGTCTTCACCACCCATCGGTCACCGCGACGCTCGAAACTCGTCGCCGGTGAACGGGCGTAGATGCGCGCACCAAGCCCGAGCACGGTGCGCGCCAGGCCCCTCGCCAGCGCCAGCGGATTGATATGCCCGCCGGTCCTGTTCCAGAATCCGCCGTACCATGCATCCGATCCGAGCATGTCGCGGACCTGGTCGCGCGACAGCAGTTCGACCGGCGCGCCGAATTTCGACCATTGCCGCACCCGCCGCTCCGCGATCTTGATGCGGCCCGGCGAGTGCACCGGCTGCACCCAGCCGGCCTGCTCGTGCTCGGCTTCGATATTGTAGCGCCTGACGATATCGAACAGCGTCGACGCGCTGTCGCGGAGCATCGCCACGAAACGCTCGCCGGCGGCACCATGCCTGGCGACGATGTCCTCGGGATCCGGCCGCGACAGCGTCGGGATCACCTGCCCGTTGTTGCGGCCCGATGCGCCCCAACCCGGCTCGGCGGCCTCGACGATCGCGACATCGATATTGGCCTCGCGCAAATGCAGTGCCGTCGACAGACCCGTGAAGCCGCCGCCGACGATCACGACATCGGCCTGTTGCGCACCGGTCAGCTCGGGGCAGTCAGGACCGGACGGTGTCACCGCGGCCCAGAGCGAATTGGGCCAGCGTACGGCATTGCTGCTCATCCACGATCCTTTCTTGCGGGCGCTCGATCATTCTGGTTAGCTTTATAGCGTTTTCGAGCGAAGTGGATACCGGTTCGCGCGAAGAAGACGCGTCAGAACAAATTCCAGCCGGGAAGACAACAAGTGGCACTCAAGAACGTCATCGGAATTGATCACGCCGTGGTCATGGTGAAGGACCTCGACAAGGCCGCCGAGAACTACAAGCGGCTCGGCTTCACCGTGTCGCCGCGCGGCACCCATAGCGCGCATATGGGATCGGGCAACTACACCATCATGTTCGATCCCGACTACATGGAATTGCTCGGCGTGCTGACGCCGACAGAAAACAATGCTCCGGCGCGCGCATTCCTGGAGAACCGCGGCGAAGGCATCGAGCGGATCGCATTCACCGCGGTGGATTCGGCCGCCGGCGCCGAGGAAATCCGCGCCCGTGGCTATGCGCCAATCGGCCCGACCGATTTCGAGCGTCCGGTGACGCTGCCGAACGGCACCGTCTCGGCGGCAAAATTCCGCACCTTCCAGTGGCCGGTCGCGGAAGCGCCGGGCGGCGTCCGCATCTTCGCCTGCCAGCACAAGACGCGGGAGACGGTGTGGATTCCCGAGCTGATGAGGCACGCCAATGGGGCAAAACGCCTCAGACAGGTGCTGATCGTCTCGCCGGACCCTGCAACCGACGCGGCACATCTTTCCAAGATGATCGATGTCGCCGTGAGGAACGAGGCCGATGGTGCCGCCGCAGTACCTTCCGGCGGGGATCGTGCCGATTTCGTCTTCCTGACCAAGGAGCAGCTCGGCCAGCGCTATCCGGGCGTCTCGCTGGATGGCCTTGCCGATCGCGGCGGCGCGGGCCTTGTGATCGCGGCCAATCTCGCCGCGACGAAGGCCGCGCTGGGCGGGACCGGCGTCGGCAGCGGCAGCAGCATCTGTGTGCCGCCCGCCGTGGCAAACGGCACCCTGCTCGCGTTCGTCCAGGCCTAACTGCTAGTTCCCGTCATCCTGAGCAACGCCAACGGGTCCGCGCGCAGCGCGGCCCGATGACAGGCTCCGCGCGTCTCGAAGGATGGACGGTCGGCTGGTGGTCGTGCATCCTTCGAGGCTCGCTCCGCTGGCGCCTCCAGCGACAAACGCGAAGCCTTTGCGCGAGCATGATGGGTTTAAGAGGATGCGCGGCGCGGCGTTATGCAGCAGTGCCGCGCATGTGGGGACTAGGCAGACGGAGTTCACACGCTAGTATCTCTCCCAATAAGAACCGTCCCTTGGGAGAGAAACATGTCGCATCACCTGATCTCGCGCCGGCAGATGCTGGCGGGCACGGCCGCCGCGGGCGCGCTTGGACTGACCGGATTTCCCGCCCGCGCCGAGGTCAACTGGAAGAAATATTCCGGCACCACGCTCGAGGTGATCCTCGCCAAGGGACCGCGCGGCGACAATCTGCAGAAATACATCAAGGAATTCACTGACCTGACCGGCATCAAGGTCGAGTCTGAGCAGATCCCGGAGCAGCAGCAGCGCCAGAAATGCGTGATCGAGCTGTCGTCCGGAAAACCGAGCTTCGACGTCGTTCACCTCAGCTATCACGTGCAGAAGCGCCAGTTCGAGAAGGCGGGCTGGCTCGCCGACATGTCCGGCTTCCTCAAGGACCCGAGTCTCACGCTGCCCGATCTCGTCGAGAGCGATTTCTCTGCTGCCGGCCTGCAATATGCGCGCAACGACAAGGGCCAGATGCTGTCGCTGCCGTGGTCGGTCGACTATTTCATCCTCTACTACAACAAGGAGTTGTTCCAGAAGAAAGGCGTCGAAGTCCCGAAGACGCTGGACGAGATGGCGGTCGCCGCCGAGAAGCTGACCGATCCGAAGGAAGGCATCTACGGCTTCGTCGGCCGCGGCCTGCGCAACGCCAACATGGCGATGTGGACCAACTTCTACCTGAATTATGGCGGCGAATTCCTTGACGCCAAGGGCAACATCCTGACCGACGGGCCGGAGGCGATCGAAGCGACAAAGCTCTATCAGCGCCTGCTCACCAAGTCGGCGCCTCCCGGCGTCGCCGGCTTCAACTGGATGGAGTCGATGGCCTCCTTCACGCAAGGACGCTCGGCGATGTGGATCGATGCCGATGGCTGGGCACCTCCGCTGGAAGATCCAACCGCCTCGCGCGTCGTCGGCAAGGTCGGTTACACCCTGGTGCCGGCGGGTCCCAAGGGCCAGTTCTCATCGACCTATGGCGACGGTATCGGCATCGCCGCGGCCAGCAAGAACAAGGAAGCCGCCTACCTGCTGTGCCAGTGGGTGGTCTCGAAAGGACAGGGCGCGCGCATGCTGCAGGCCGGCGGCGGCGTGCCGTTCCGCAACTCGATCGTCGACGATCCCGAGGTGAAGAAGGGTGTGAAGACCAAGGAGTGGCTGCAGTCGGTGATCGACTCTGCCAAGATCTCCAAGCTCGGTCTGCCGGTCATCATCCCCGTCGCCGAGTTCCGCGACATCGTCGGCGCGGCGCTGACCGCAACGCTGTCGGGTGCCGATCCGGCCACCGAGCTGAAGAAGGCGCACGAGCAATTCCGCCCCATCCTGGAGCGCAGCGAAAAAGCGTGAGTGTGGTGACACAGACTGAGTCGGTCGCAGCCGAACAGGCTGCGCCGGCGCGCGAATGGCGTCCGCCGTCCTATTGGCCGTTCGTGATCCCGGCACTCGTCGTCGTATTGGCGGTGATCATCTTTCCGTGGGTGTTCACGATCTGGATGAGCATGCACGAGTGGAAGGTCGGCTCGCCGACCACCTTCGTCGGGCTCGCCAATTACCTGCGGCTGCCGACCGACCCGCGCTTCGTCGAGGCGGTCGGGCACACCTTGCTCTACACCGCGCTGTCGGTGCTGCTGCCGCTGGTCTTCGGCACGCTGGCGGCGATCGTGTTTCACCAGAAGTTCGTCGCGCGCGGCTTCCTGCGCGGCATCTTCATCATGCCGATGATGGCAACGCCAGTGGCGATCGCGCTGGTCTGGACCATGATGTTCCATCCGCAGCTCGGCGTGCTCAACTATCTGCTCTCGCTGGTCGGCCTGCCACCGCAGCTCTGGGTGTTCAACCCGACGACGGTGATCCCGTCGCTGGTGCTGGTCGAAACCTGGCAGTGGACGCCGCTGGTGATGCTGATCGTGCTCGGCGGCCTCGCCGCGATCCCCACCGAGCCCTACGAGAGCGCGCAGATCGACGGCGCCAATTTCTGGCAGGTGTTCCGCTTCATCACGCTGCCCCTGATCATGCCGTTCTTGTTCATCGCCGGCATGATCCGCATGATCGACGCGGTGAAAAGCTTCGACATCATCTTCGCGATCACGCAAGGCGGACCAGGCTCGGCGTCGGAGACCATCAACGTCTATCTCTACAGCGTGGCCTTCGTCTATTACGACCTCGGCTACGGCTCGGCCATCGCGGTGGTGTTCTTCCTCTTGATCGTCGCGTTGGCTGCCCTCCTGCTCTATCTGCGCAAGCGCATGCTGTGGACGGCTGAGCTCGGAGGCGGCGCATGAACCCGCGTCAAATCCTGGGCCGGGTCGGGCTGTGGCTCTCGGTGCTCGTCATCGTCTCGCCGGCGATCCTGTTCTTTCTGTGGATGGCCTCGCTGTCGCTGAAGTTCGAGATCGACAATGCAGCCTATCCGCCGGTGTTCATCCCGGAGCATTTCGCCTGGAAGAACTATGCCGACGTACTCGCTTCCAACCGCTTCCTCACCTACTTCGCCAACAGCCTGATCGTCACCGGCTCGGCGACCGGGCTCGCGATGCTGGTCGGCGTGCCCGCCGGTTACGGCATCGCGCGGATGGCCGCGCATAAATCCGCGATCGTGATCCTGATCGCGCGCATCACGCCGGGCCTGTCCTATCTGATCCCGCTGTTCTTGCTGTTCCAGTGGCTCGGCCTGCTCGGCACGCTGGTGCCGCAGGTCATCATCCATCTCGTGGTCACGGTGCCGATCGTGATCTGGATCATGATCGGCTATTTCGAGACCACGCCGCTGGAGCTGGAGGAGGCGGCGCTGATCGACGGCGCCACGCGCTGGCAGGTGTTCCGCCACGTCGCGCTGCCGATTGCCAAGCCGGGCCTCGCGGTCGCCTTCATCCTCGCGGTGATCTTCTCCTGGAACAATTTTGTGTTCGGCATCGTGCTGGCCGGGCGCGAGACGCGCACGCTGCCGGTCGCCGTCTACAACATGATCTCGTTCGACCAGTTGAGCTGGGGCCCGCTCGCCGCCGCTGCACTGATCGTGACGGCGCCGGTGCTGCTGCTCACGGTGATGGCGCAGCGGCAGATCGTCGCCGGCCTCACCGCGGGCGCGGTCAAGGGCGGTTAAAGCAATATGTGGCCGTCGCAGGGGCGCTAACCAAAATGTCGAAAACAACCCCATGCAAAGTAGCCGGCGGCGGTCGGCGTTCGAACAAGCAACTTGACACGTCGGGCAACTTAGGGATACTCTTCTAATATTCCGAAATTGCGCAAGACGTCCCTCGCCCCGAGGCTATCGCATATGGCATTTGCGCGTTTCACTGACGCTTCCACGTCGCAGACGCGGACGGTGGGGTCGGCGGTCCCGATCCGGGGGCCACGTTGATATGTTAGGCTTCCAGCCGGGATCGGAGATTGTGGAAGTCCGCAAGGCCCGCGAGGGGAGAAGAGACCCCCGCTGACACTATCGGTGCGGCGATCATGGTTGCGAAGATCGCTACGGGCGAAAGAACCGAGTCGCAACTGAGCCGCGAGTCGGGTAAGACCTATATCCGATTTGGGCTGGGATGGGGGCTTAAGGGCGGCAAGTCGAGAGCTGAGAGGCTTTCGTCCGAAGAAAGAAAAGGGATTGCCCGTAAAGCCGCCGCATCGCGTTGGCGGAAGAATGACGACTGAAATTGCAGTAGCGAATAGATTAGGCATTGCTCTAGCAACTGATAGCGCGGTCACGATCAGTGGTGGCGGCCGGGTAAAGGTATTCAACACCGCCGACAAACTATTCGAGCTAAGTCCTCAATTCCCAATCGGCATTATGATCAACGGGAACATGGACTGCATCGGAGTTCCTTGGGAGATCCTCGTCAAGGATTTCAGAGAGGGAAAGGGGCTCGAGGCCAGAGACACAGTCCAAGACTGGGCTAAGGACTTCCTTACGTATGTCGAGGGCCACTCTCTTATGGCCACGCAGGAAGCTGCTCAACACATAGATGATATAATCATCTCCGAGATTTTTGAGCTTCAAATGTCGGTGGTGTCCACCGTAAGGGCTTCGATTTTCGAGCTTGCGAGCAACAACAAGAAGATCAAACTCCCCCCGTTTGAGCAGATCGTAGATGCTTATCTTACGGACAGAAGCAAACTCATCTCTCAGTATCCAATCGCCGACAGCTTAGAAGGCGTCGCAGAAAGTGACGTGATTTCTGGTTATTCGGATCGGATTGATGAGCTTTGCAAACCTCGTTTTGAGGGTAGACAATTGAACGAAGGAGAGGCCATTAAGTTCAAGTCGATAGTGGCCAATGTTCTTTTGCGCATCGTTCCAAGCCCAACCATCACCGGCGTTGTTGTTGCGGGATATGGATCTACCGAGACGTTTCCAGCGGTGCATGCCTTTGAGGTGGATGGCCGCGTCTTGGGAAAGATGAAAGTGACGGCGCGCGACTCTAATTCGATCGCAACATCGCTGGATGGCGGCCAGGTAACTTCATTCGCGCAAACGGACGTTATTCAGCGCCTCTTGGGAGGCGCCGATCCCAAGTTCGTTGATAAGACGGCTGACTATATCCAGACGGCAGTTCGAAAGGTGGCCGAGACCATCGAATCTCAAACTCGGCCGAAACGGCTTTCGCGCGCTGAGCGACAAAAGCGCGCTGAGCTTGTTGAAGACTTGGCCGATGTCATTCGTGACGAATATGAAAACGAAACGACAAAGTCGTTGACGGATGAATTTTCGCGTGAGTTCGACCGAATGATCGCGATGATGCCGAAGCAGGAATTGATCGAACTCGCGGAGGCTTTGGTAAGCATCACGGCCGTAGAAAGAAAGGCAACCACGGACGAAGGCACGGTGGGTGGGCCCATCGATGTGGCCTTCATCACACGGCACGAGGGGTTTGTTTGGATAAAACGCAAACATTACTTTGAAGCTGAGAGAAACCCGCGCTACTTCTGGCGCAAATACGGGAACCCACCGGCTCGCATAGGAGGTTCAGGTGCGCACTAAAATTCCATCCCACAGGGACCGAAAACCCACCCGTACACAGTCGAACCCAAATGATTCCAATGAGTTAGAGCGTGGTCTGACCGAGGCTGTGAGGCGCTCCAGTGACTCCGTGAATGAGAAAATAAACCGGCTGATGCGAGAGAAGTACAAAATTCAAATTGAACAAATGCCTGACGCATAAAGTTCAGTATAGCGGGAGCCATGAACAAGCTCCCGGTTCAGGCCCGCGTCCAAATCCTCAGCATGCTTTGCGAAGGCTCAAGTATGCGGTCCGTTTCGCGGGTCTGCGACCTTTCAATCAATACCGTCCTCAAAGCTGTTGGTTGACGCTGGCGAGGTCTGCATCGCCTATCACGACCAGTACGTGAAAGGACTGCAAAGCAAGCGGTCCACTGCGACGAAATTTGTTCGTTCTGGTGTACCGAGAGCGAGAACGCTCGGAATGCAAGTCACCGGTAGACGATGCTGGCGGCCTTTGGACTTGGGCCGCGCTGGACGCTGATTCTAAGATGATCGTTTCTTAGGGCGCCGGCGGCCGCGATGCGAGCGCCCTTCGCTCACGCATCAAGACGCGCGTCGATGGGTGTAGGCGTGAGCGACAAGCTTCTGAGCATGGAAGATATCGTTGGTCTGATCGACGCGAGCGACTCTCGCACCAAGGCCAAGCCCGTTAGCTAAAAAGTTCAGTTTCCGAAAGTGAGGCACTCCGGGTGCCTCAGTTTGAGTTTTCGGACCGATTCGATATGGATATGATAGTGACCGGGTATAGGTTTTTTAGCCGATTCAACTATATTTGGTCAGGATTCCCGCCAAAGGTTGATTTCATGCCAGCCCCCTTCCCAGTTAAGGCCGTCGCGAACGCGATACTGGATAGGTCATTCGCAGAGAAATGTCCTGTCAGCCCCTTGAAACTCCAGAAGCTCCTATACTACGCACACGGATATTATTCAGCGGCCTACGGCGAGCCGCTGGTAGATGAGGCATTTGAGGCTTGGCAGTACGGCCCCGTTGTGCCGGCGATCTACCATGAGTTTAAGGAGTTCGGGAACTCACCTATAACGAGAGAAGCCACCGAGTTTAGCTGGGACGAGGAAGACAGCATCCCCGTTCCTCCGATATTTGACCGACCTGAGGTCCAGAGGGTCATTGATTACGTGTGGAAGCAGTATGCGCACTTGCCAGCCGTCACGCTTTCGGAAATGACGCATCGCGTTGATAGCCCCTGGGACAAGACAATGAAGGCGAATAAATTTGGCCTGAAAAATATAGATATCCCGCAACCCTTAATCGATGAGTACTTCGGAACGCTGGTTAAGAAGGGTCCGAAAGCTGCATGAATGACGCCTCTGGCGAACCGACGTTCGAGCCGGATGAGCCGCCGTCGGCGCCAACCTCATCGATTGCCGCAGCGGAACAGAAAGCGTTTGGCGCCGGTCCCACGCCGCCCAACAGCCTATCTCTTTTCTTTGGAAGATTTGGTCAGCTATCTTGGCACAGCGACAGCAGCACCGCCGTGCTGGCCCTGATTGTTTTGGTGATTTTGTGCTTCCTGGTCTTATCCACGATCATGGTCTCGACTGTTGTGACCGACAAATCTTGGCTGGGCGGTCTTTTGCAGGCGCTCGGGAACGCGATCTCTGGCGTGGCTGGCGCCATCGTCGGTGCTAGCGCAGCCGGCAATAAGAAGAAGCGCTAGACAGCGAGCGCCTCCACCACCGCGGGTGAATCGGTGACCCAGCCGAAAATGCCGCCCTGGGCCTTAATCATCTTCAGGCCCATTTCGTGAACTTCCGGGAAGTAGTGTGCGCAGCCATCGGAGATCACGACGCAGCGATAGCCGCGGTCGTTGGCCTCGCGCACCGTGGTACTGACGCAGACCTCGGTGGTGACGGCCACAGACCTGGAGATTCTCGATGCGTATTTCTGCAGGATGTCGTCGAATTCGGTGGCGTAGAACGCGCCCTTGCTGAGCTTTGTCAATCACGATCTCGCCGTCCAGCGGACAGAGCTCAGGGATGATGTCGCTGCGGACCAGGATGCGTGCCGTCGGCCCGGGATCGCCGATCCGCAAGCAAAGCGCGCCGCGCTCGATCCTCGCCGCCGGCGCGTCCGAGAGGTCTGGGAGATGCCCCTCGCGGGTATGGACCACGACCAGCCCGGCCTCGCGCACCGCTGCGATCGGCTTTATCGCGCGGGCAAGCTGGCTGACATCATTGCCGAGCGTCTCGCCGAAGCCGCCGGGCCCCATGAAATCGCGCTGCATGTCTACGATGACGAGCGCGGTCTTGCTCCAGTCGAGCGTGATCGGCTGCGGCGCCGCCGCGATTGTCTCCGTGCTCTCCATCACGTCTTCCCTGCGCCAAACTTCGCCGATCCAGCAAAGCAAGCGATGTGCCAGTGCACAATCCGGCAGGCTGAGATGTTACCTGAAGAAATGCACCAGCCCGATGCTCAGGCCGAGCAGCAGCAGGAGCGACAGCGTGACCGCTGCCGTCACCCGGCCGCCGACGGTCGAGAGCACGCGCACATCGACGCCGAGCCCGAGCGCCGCCATCGAGACCACGGTGAGGATCGCCGCGGTCTTGGTCACCGGGGCGATCACGATGTCGGGCACGAGCTGGAGCGAGCGCAGCGCGGCGAGCACCAGGAAGCCGATGATGAACCAGGGCACCAGCTTGAACGGGCTGATCGACACCGCCTTGACGGCGTCCGCCTGGCGCTTGCGGCGCCGCGCGACGAACAGTGAGAGGCCGACCACGATCGGGCCCAGCATCAAGACCCGCACCAGCTTCACCAGCGTGCCGAGCTGCGTGCTGACGATGCCCGCCGGGACAGTCGCCGCCAAGACCTGCGGCACGGCGTAGACGGTGAGTCCGGCCAGGATGCCGTATTGCGTCGCCGAGAGCTGCAAGAGCGGAATTAGCAGCGGCAGGCCCAATACCATCAGCACGCCGAGAATCGCCGTGAACGAGATCGAGGACGCGATGTCGTCGCCGTCGGCCTCGATCACGGGGGCAACCGCCGCGATCGCGGAGTTGCCGCAGATCGAGTTGCCGCAGGCGATCAGGACGGAGAGCTTTGCCTTGAGGCCGAGCATCCGGCTGAGGCTGTAGCTCACCGCCAGCATGATGACGACGGTGACCGCAATCGCGCCGATCAGGAGATAGCCCGATGCCACGATCGCGGCGAAGCTGATGGAGGCGCCGAGCAGCATCACCGCGACTTCGAGCAACTGCTTGGCGCTGAAGGCGATGCCCGAGCGCCAGCGCTCAGACGGCTGCCAGACGGTACGCACCGCCATGCCCAGGAGGATCGCGACGACCAGGGCCTCGATATAGGGATGATCGAACATGCGCTCCTCGGCGAACTGCACGCCGAGCGAGATGACCGTGATCACGCCGCAAAGCAGGATGCCGGGAATGAGGTTGAACACCCGCTTGAGCGGGCCTTGCTTCTGCCCCTGATCTTTGGATGGTTCCGGCACGAAATCTCCTTTTCGGAGAAGATTTTATGCGGCATAGCAGGCTCATTGGCTAATATCTTTTCGTATTGGCCCAATAGAGAGAAGTTATGTCCCTCAACCTGCATCTGCTTCGCCTGTTCGCGGCCGTGGCGAAGACCGGGAGTTTCTCCCGAGCCGCCGACCTCTTGCACATCAGCCAGCCGGCGATCTCCAAGGGCGTGCGCGATTTCGAGCTGCAGGTCGGCTGCCGTCTGCTCGACCGCACGCCCAAAGGGGTGCGGCCGACCCGGGAAGGTGCCGCGCTGGCCCGGCACGCGGAGACGCTGTTCGCGGCCGAGCGGGCCGCCGAGGACGAGTTGCAGGCGTTACGGAACCTCGACAGCGGCTCGCTGCGGATCGGCGCCAGTACGACGATCGCGACCTACATGATCCCGGAATATCTCGGCATCTTTCATCGCGCCTTTCCCGGCATCGACCTGCACGTGGTCAGCGCCAACACCAGCGATATCGCCGCGCTGATGCTGGGGCATGAAATCGAGATCGCCCTGGTCGAGGGGCCGGTGGAAGACGAGAACCTGACCAGCTCGGCCTGGCGCACCGACGTGATGGGCCTGATCGCAGGCCCCGACCACCGCTTCGCGGCGGCCGCCGGGCCGATCGACATCCGCCAGCTCAACGACGAGATCCTGATCGTGCGCGAGCCCGGTTCAGGCACGCGCGAGGTGGTCGCGCAGGCATTTGCCGCCCACCGCGTCCGGCCGCAACGGACCCTCGAGATCGGCAGCACCGAGGCGATCAAGCAGGCCGTGGCCGCCGGCGTTGGGGTTGCCATGGTGTCGATGGCGACAATCGACGATCAGGTCAGGCTCGGAAAGCTGAAGGTCATCCCGATCAGGGGCGTCCACATCGAGCGCACGCTGTGGCAACTCAAATCGCCCGGTCGGCTGGAGGTGCCCGCGGCGGTCGCGTTCGAAGGCATCATTCGGGAGAAGCAGGCCGCGAAACCGGCACCGCGCAAACCGGCGCTCAAAGCGCGGCAAACAGCCCCTGTGCCCAGGCCACGGCATGCTCGAAGCTGAACACGCCGGGCTCGAAATAGACGGCACGCGCCAGCACGATGCCGATCACCAGCACCCAGAACACGCTGGTGCCCGCGGTCTTCAGCCATTTCGACGCGCGCCCGCTCGCGATCGAAGGATCGATTGCAGGGACCGGCTCGCCGAAGGGATCGAATGCGGATTGGCTCATTGTCGCGACCATCAGGAATACCGTGAAGATGTCGCGACAACGGGTGCGGAAGCAAGGGTAGCGCAGTGCCTTTTACGGCAGCACCTTGGAAGGAGCTTTCGTTCGAGCGGGAGTAAGGAGAGTTTTCTTCTCCACTTGCCGAGATCGCGTGCCACACTCCGTGTCGTCCCTGCGGAAGCAGGGACCCATAACCACGAAAGCTGGTGGTAGCGTGACGCTGGAACGACGAATTCCGTTCACAACATCCGCTGCGGAGTATGGGTCCCTGCTTTCGCAGGGACGACAATCTTTGCAATCAACTATCGGTGCCACGTTGCGGCGCTACGCGCGGCAGCGTGATCCGCACGCTTGTCCCCCTGCCCGGGGCACTGTCGAGATGGATCTCTCCGCCGAGCCGGTTGGTGACGATGTTATGAACGATGTGCAGGCCGAGCCCAATGCGGCCGTTGTCGCGACGGGTGGTGAAGAACGGATTGAAGGCCTGCCGGCGTACATCGTGCTCCATCCCGCAGCCATCGTCGGCGAACAGGATTTCGACGTGCTCTGCGCCTGACGCACACAGCCGGATCGTAATCGTGCCGCCCTTGCCATCCGGAAATGCGTGCGCGACCGAATTGACAAACAGGTTGGTGAGGACCTGGCCGTAAGGGCCGGGATAGCTGTTCATCGCAAGATCAGGCGGGCAATCAACGCTGAGCGTCAGGTTGTTCTTCGGCAATGCCGGGCGCAGCTTGGCAAGAACCTGCTCGGTTGCCTCGCCGAGATCGAACTGGCTCCGGTCGAAATAGCTTCGATCGACCGCCACCTGCTTGAACGATTGCACCAGATCGGCCGCGCGCTTGAGATTGCCGACCAGCAGCGAGGAGGCGCTTTCGACGACCTCGATGAAATCGCTCAGGCTGGACCGCTTCAATTTGCCGCGCGCAGCCTCGGCAGCAAAGTCGGCGCATTTTTGCTCCAGTACCGAAGCGACCGTGAGGCTGGTGCCGACCGGGCTGTTGATCTCGTGCGCGACGCCGGCCACCAGCCGGCCCAGCGCCGCGAGCTTCTCCGCCTCGATCAGCGACGCCTGGGTCTCCTGCAAGTGGTGCAAGGCGCGCTCGGCCGCATCCCGGGCGGCGCGGATATCGCGTTCGCTGCGCTTGCGCTCGGTGATCTCCTCGGCCGCAACGTTGACGCCGACAATGTTCCCATTCGGCCCGCGCTGCGGGTGCCAATGCGTGATCCAGCATCGCTCGTCATTGTGGCCCGGGCGCTGGCCGTACACCTCCACGCCGGTCACGGGCTCTCCGGTCTCCATGATCGAACGAACGATGCCTTCGACCGCCGGAGCCAGTGCCGGCACACAATCGCGTACCGTACGTCCAAGATGGCCCTCGACCGAAATGCCGCAGATCTCGGTCAGGCGGTGGTTGATCTGAAGATAGCGGCAGTCGGGAGAGAGGTAGGCAAGGCCGATCGGCGCCGTGTCGTAAATCAACTGCAGCGCCGGTTGCTTTGGGAATTGAATCTCTTGGACGACGGACGACCTCATGTCCCCCTCCCGCTCAGGCAAGTCTAACGGTTCATGGCAGCCCGCAACAGTCTCACGTTGGTTTCGGAGCCGGATCCGTTCGGATTTGGCACGAAGTGCATAGTGGGGCCGACAAAGCCTGTGCGATCGTACCGCATCCTCGCACCAGAACACAACCCATGGTTGGGTGCATGCAACGCGAACGACGGCAAGCCCCGGCGCCGACAGCGCGCGCGCCAGGTTCAGCTATTGGCTGACTTGCCCGGCTTGAAGTTCTCGATGACGCGCAATAGCACCCGCGCACCGATTTCGGCGTCGGGGAGTTCGACATGCTCGGCCGGATTGTGGCTGATCCCGCCGCGGCACCGCACGAAGATCATGCCGATATCGGCAATGTCGGCCATCGCCATGCCGTCATGCCCTGCCCCGCTTGGCAGCTCGAATAGCGTAAAGCCTTCGGCAGTGACCGCGTCAGCAATTTGCGATGTCAGCCATGCAGCGCAGGGCACGCTGCGGTTCTCATGGGTGACCTCGACCTGCAATGTGAGTGCGCGACGTTTTGCGATCGCTTCGATCCGCTGCAAGATGTCAGCCACCGCGCGCGTGCGGTGTGCGTCGCTTTGCGAGCGGATATCGATGGTGAAGGACGCTTTCCCGGGGATCACGTTGGTGGCGCCCGGCATCGCGCTGACACAGCCGACGGTGCCGAGCAGGCCTGTCTGATCGTCCCCGCAGAACTCCTCGATCGCGATGATGCACTCGGCCACGCCAGTCAGTGCGTCGCGGCGCAGCGCCATCGGCACGGTTCCGGCATGACCGGCGACACCCGAGATCTCAGCCGCAAGCCGGGTTGCGCCTGCGATCGCGGTGACGACGCCAACCGGCAATCCCTTCTGTTCCAGCACCGGTCCCTGCTCGATGTGCACCTCGACATAGCCGAGCAGCTCGCCACGGGCGCGCGCCGCCTTGCCGACATGATCGGGATCGAGCCCGAACTGGATCAGCGCGTCGCGCATCGATATGCCGGTGCGGTCGCGCGTGTTGAGCACGCTCTCGTCGAAGGTGCCGGCCACGGCGCGGCTGCCGAGCAGGGTCGAGGCGAAGCGCACGCCCTCCTCGTCCGCGAAGCCCACGACCTCGACCGCGAATGGCAGCCTTTTGCCACGCCGGTTCAGATCGGCGACGCAGGCGATCGCGGTGATGACGCCGAGCGGACCATCCCATTTGCCGGCATCTCGAACCGTATCGTAGTGCGAGCCCAGCATCAGGCACGGCAGGCCCGGCCGATCGCCTTCGTAGCGGCCGCAGACATTGCCGATCGCATCGAGATGCGCGCTCATGCCGGCCTCGCGCATCCAGGCCAGGATCAGATCGGCGGCCTTGCGGTGTTCTTCCGTCAAGAAGATCCGCGCCAGATGCTCCGGCGTTTCGGAGATCGCCGCGAGCGCATTGATCCGCGCCACGATCTCTTCGCCGAGCGATGGCTGCTTCGTTTCGTTTGCAGTGCCCAGCTCGCTCATGCTCTTCCTGTGTAAACGTATCGATCCTGTCCGCCCGAACTGACGCGACCGGCCCGCGGCGATGGCCTGCTAAAGCGCGATGAGATTGGGTCGTATCATCATCGCGCTTTAGCTCCTTGTTTGCGCATGATCTTTTCGGAAAACCGCTTCACACTTTTCCGGATCATGCTCTAGCCAATCTCGAATGCCTCACCTGCCAGATGCTTCAGGTGGGCGTGCCAGTGCTCGGCGATCGCCAACCGGGTCGGCACCCACACCCGCTCGTGCTTCTGGATATAGTCGAGGAAACGCATCAGCGCGGCGGTCCGGCCGGGGCGGCCGACCACCCGGCAATGCAGGCCGACCGACATCATCTTCGGAGATGTCGCGCCTTCGGCATAGAGCACGTCGAAACTGTCCCTCAGGTAGGTGTAGAACTCATCACCACCGCCGAAGCCCTGCGCGTTGATGAAGCGCATGTCGTTGGCATCGAGCGTGTAGGGGATCACCAGGTGCGGCTCGGTGCCCGGGGCCTTGATCCAGTACGGCAGGTCGTCAGCATAGGAGTCGCAGAGATAACGCAGGCCGCCGGTCTCCATCAATAACCGCAGCGTGTTGATCGAAGAGCGGCCCGTGTACCAGCCGAGCGGCCGGGCGCCCGTCGCCTCGGTGTGGACGGCGATGGCGCGAGCGATTTCGTCGCGCTCCTCGGCCTCCGACATATCCTTGTGCTCGACCCAGCGCAGGCTGTGACTTGCGATATCCCAGCCCGCCTCCTGCATCGCGGCGACGACGTCCGGATTGCGCTTCAGCGCCATCGCGACGCCGAATACGGTGGGCGATATCTTGCGCTCAGTAAATATCCGCCACAATCGCCAGAAGCCCGCGCGCGAGCCGTATTCGAACATCGATTCGATGTTGGCGTGACGCTTCCCGGCCCAGGGCCGCGCGCCAAGCACGTCCGAGAGGAACGCTTCCGAGGCGCTGTCACCATGCAGGATGTTATTCTCGCCGCCCTCCTCGAAATTGACCACGAACTGCACGGCAACCCGCGCCCCATCCGGCCACTTCGGATCAGGCGGATTGCGGCTATAGCCGCGGAGATCGCGCGGATAGCGGGGCTCGGTCACATCAGACTTCCTCGAAGCGGATGTTCTGCGCGCCCTTCCAGAGCACGGTCTTGCCGAAGGTGGTGAGGTTCTGCAGTCCTGAGGTCAGAGTGATGAAATGGTTACCGGCAAGCTGGCCCATCTTGCTCGCGAAATGCACACCGCCATAGGCGAGCAGGATTTCGGTCTCGCTGATGCCGCCGGGATAGAGGATGATCTGGCCCGGCGCCGGGTAGCTGGTGTGGTTCTCATAGGAGACACCGAAATCGAGATCGCCGAGCGGCATCCAGACGCCCTCGCCGCTCCAGCGCACATGGATCGCCTGGCTCTCGAACGGCATCGCCTTGCGGAAGGCGGCGACCGTTTTCGGCGCGAGCTGCTCTTCGAAACGGGCGTCAAAGGTGAACTCGCCGGCGCGGACAATCAGTTTGCTCATCGGTCTCTCGTAGGTGGCGTCTGCAGGAATGATACCTCCAGCATTGCCGCCGGGCGACGCCCGACGCAAGGCCGATTCCGGCCGCAGGCCCGGTTTTTCGCCGCCGACCGGTCCGCAACGCAGATGTGAGCAAGGTTGCATTGCGCCGCGCGGCGCGGTTTGCGAACCTCAGACGACACGCGAAAGAGGTGTCTCCATGACAACAAACAGCCTGCACGGACATGTGGCGCTTGTGACCGGTGGATCGCGCGGCATCGGCGCGGCAATCGTCAAGACGCTGGCAGACGCCGGCGCGGCAGTCGCGATCAACTATCACGCGCGATCGACCGAGGCGGAGACGCTGGCGAAGAGCATCAGCGCGGCCGGAGGCCGGGCTGTCGCGATCGGCGCCGACGTGTCCGAAACCCCAGCCGTCGCCGACATGGTCGCGCGCGCACGGTCCGAGCTCGGCCCGATCGACATCCTCGTCAACAATGCCGGGATCGCAATCGTCAAGGGCGTCGATGATCTCACGGAAGAGGATTTCGATCGCACCATCACGGTCAATCTCAAATCGGTTTTCCTGTGCACGCAGGCGGTGCTGCCGATGATGCGAACCAAGCAATGGGGCCGCATCGTCAACATCTCGTCAGGGGCCGCGCGCGGCGGAGGCGCGATCGGGCCGCACTACAATGCGTCCAAGGCCGGCATCGAAGGCCTGACCCGCGGCTATGCGGCGCGGCTTGTCAAGGAAGGCATCACCGTGAATGCCGTCGCGCCGTCCCTGATCGAGACCGACATGATGAAAGGACAGACCGGGCTGGTTAGCCGGATCCCCATGGGACGTTTCGGCACGTCCGAGGAGGTCGCGCAGGCCGTGATGCTGCTGGTCAACAATTCATACATGACAGGACAGACGATCGCGATGAGCGGCGGCATGGCGTTCAACTAGGCGCCGGCGCGCTGGACGCGGCGCACCGAACTGGCGGCAGATCCCGATCACGTCATCGATATCATCAGGCAGGGAACCCTGACGGCCAGGGAGATCACGGAACGCACCAAGCGTGACGTGATGGAGGGGCTCGGCCTGTTCCAGCTCTGATGCTTCAAGATGTCATCAAACCGTGTGGGAACCGTGCTTGTCTGCTGTCGTTGACTGGCAGGCGAAGAACGGATTTGGAGTTTGTCGTGATCGATCCGAAAGCGCTTCTCGAACGCGCCTCGCAGCTAACTGACCAGGCCAAGGATGAGAAGGACCAGAGCATCCGGGAACGGCTGCTGCGCATGGCGGAGCATTACCGGGATCTGGCAGCGCATGAGGCCTGGGCGCGCGAGAACCCGCCCTCGGTCAGCGGGATCACGAGCGTGCTCGGAGGCCGCGCATCCTGATCAGCCGAATGCCGTCGATCAGCCGCGATCCGGCGCTTCAGCTCACACGAATGCAATAGCTCAGCGACTGCCGCGCGCCCGGCGCGATGTGCATCAGGCCGGGCTTATCGACGAACTCGCCGTCGAATTCCGTCGGGCTTGCGAAACCGTGCCATGGCTCGATGCAGAGAAACGGCGCACCGCCTACCTTCGACCAGATCCCGAGCTCTCGAAAGCCGTTCCACGAGACGTCGATCGCCGGACCTTGCCCAGCCGCGAAGCGAACCGACCTGCTCGCGACCTGGTCGAGGATCATGGCGTCGTCGTCGAACAGCCGTTCCGACAATGCGAGCGTCCTTCCCCTGATCGCGCTGGGTTCGGATTGCGGCCGCATCAGCCCATCCTTCAAACGGCGGACCGGTGCAGGCTCATCTTTCGCGAAATTCAGCGAGTAAGCTTCCTTCGGCAGCTCCGGCAGCAGCGGCCAGTTGAAGGCCGGATGACCGCCGAGCGAGGCCGGAAGGGTGACATCGCCGGTATTGATGACATCGAAAGCGACGTCGAGGTCTGCGCCGTCGATCCGGTAAGTGACTTCGAGCCTGAAGGCGAAGGGATAGCGTGCGCGGGTTTCTGCGTCGTCGGTGAGCACGAGCTTGCAAGAGCGCGGCCCCCGCTCCAGCCACGCAAAGCGCCGGTCCCTCGCAAAACCATGCTGCGTCATCGGATAGGTTTTACCGTGGTGACGCAGCGTGTCGTTCTTCAGCCGGCCGACGATCGGGAACAGCACCGGCGCGTGGCGCGGCCATTGCGGCCCGGCCTGCCACAGCAGCTCGGCGCCATCGGCCCCCTTAAGAGACGACAATTCGGCGCCCCGTGCCAGGACGGTCGCAGCGATCTTGTCGCCGCGCAGTGTGTGACTGTCGCTCATGCTTCGCCTCGCCGGACTGCGGTGTGACACGAAACGAGATGTTCGATCATGGCCGCGGCGTCAACCCCGTTGACGCACGCGGCCCAATTTCGATCTGCAGTGCCGGCGGAGTTTCGACACCTACCCGGTGATCTTCGAGAAATCCGGCTGACGACGTTCGGCAAAGGCGGCAAAGGCCTCACGCGCCTCTGCGCTCATCAGCCGCTCCTGGAAAATCTCGCCCTCGCGCGCCATTTGCGCTGATATCCGGGCGGTGTCGCGCATCAGCGCCTTGGTGTGCAGGAGCGACCCGAACGGCCGCTTGGCGAGCGCCTCGGCCGCCGCCCTTGCCTTGGCGCGGAGATCGTCGAGCGGCACGAGCGCGTTGGCAAGGCCGATGGCGACCGCAGCCTCGGCCTCGACCGGCTCGCCGAGCGCGAACATCGCATAGGCGCGCGCATAGCCGATGCGCTGCGGCAGGAGATAGGTCGAAGCGGCTTCCGGCACCAGCGCAAGATTGACGAATGGCGTGATCAGCCGCGCATTCGACGCGAGATACACGAGATCGCAATGCAACAGCATCGTGGTGCCGATGCCGACCGCATTGCCTTGCACGGCGGCAACCAGCGGCCGCGTCGCAGCCGCAAGCTTGGCGAGAAAGCGCGTCACATGGCGCTCGCCCCCCGCACCCTGCGAGACCGCGGCGAAGTCAGCGAGATCGTTACCGGCGGTGAAGCTGTCGCCGTCACCCTGGAACAGCACAGCGCGGATCGCGGGATCGCTCTCCGCGCGTTCCAGTGCATCGGCCATCGCGCCGTACATCGCGTTGGTGATCGCATTCTTCTTGTCCGGACGTGCCATCGTCACAGCAAGGACGCCCGCGTCCAGCGCCACCTTGACCAAATCACTCATGTCTCACTCCTGTTGCTTGCTAGGCGTCTTTGTCTTTTGGAAACTTCTCTTGCAGGCTGGTCAGCCAGCGCGACACCACGTCGATCTCGGCTTCCGAGAACCCGTCCATCAGGCGGTTGTTGATCACTCGGGTCCGCGTCGCCGCGCGCTTGCCGAGCTCCTGTCCTGCCACGGTCAGATAGAGCCGCTGGCTGCGCCCATCGTCTCCGTCGCGCCGGCGCTTGACGAGGCCTGCACGTTCCATCCGGTCGGCAAGCCCGGTCATCGCCGACGGCACGATGTCGAGCGCCTGCGAGACGTCGCCGATCAGCGCACCATCGTTGCGCCCGAGAAAGAACAGCACTCCCGCCTGAGCCGACGTCAGCTCGTGCGCGGCCGTCTCCTGCTCGATGGCGCGCTGCAACCGCCGATAGGCCACGGTCAAAAGAAAGATCAGCCGATGCTCTGCCTTCATGTGCATCGGTATATATTTCGCATACGAAATAGCAAGATATTGCGTGCACGAAATATCTAAAATCTACTCTCGCGAAATCGTGGACAAGACCAGCGGGCTGTCTCCAGACACGGACTTGCGTCCATGCAGTCGGTGGATTCGCCAGCGCTCTCGCGCGTCAGTTGCACGTGCGCTATTTTTCGTCGCTATGCAGCATTATTGGGGCGGTTCTTTTCAGAAAACCCTTGATCGAAATCAAGCAACCCGGAAAGCTTCGGACCCAAGGTGCCGCCTTGTCGCGTTTGCGGCTCCGACCGGGTCGCGAGAGGGTTCATGACGCTATCGGCAAATCCGGCCAAGGGGCGCGCTGTCCGCTCGAAGCGGCCGCGCCTTCTCAGTCCAGCCATGCGTTGTGAGACCGCGTTTCGTCTGATTCTGTCCGAATGCCTCGAGGAAGTCGCAACCAATCACGAAGCCGTCCGTGCCGGCGATCCGGCAGCGCTGCATCACACGCGCGTCGCGCTGACGCGGCTGAAGGCTGCGATCGCGTTTTATGGACGTATGGTCGCGGACCCCGAATGGTCACGCCTGAAATCCGAGCTGAAATGGTTGAGCGGATGCCTCGGGACGACGCGCGACCTCGATGTCGCAATCGAGAACAGCAAGGGCCGGCCCGAAGAGCGCGTGTTCGTGGCTGCGCGGGTCGAAGCCTTCGAGCGGCTCAAGGATGCGCTCGGCAGCGAGCGTTACACGCAATGGTTCGACGCGATGTGGGACTGGGTCGGCAGTGGCCCATGGACCGCAAGGCAGGATCGCGCGGCGCAACGGCGCGCCGTGCCAGTATCGGAATTTCATGCCCGACGTCTTGCGCGATGGCACAAGCAACTTGTGCAAAAGAGCCGCGGCTTGCAGGGCATGGGCAAGAACAAGCGGCATCGTGTCCGGCTGGCAGGCAAGCGGCTGCGCTATGCCATCGAATTCTCCGAAGGAGGATTGCCCGAGGATGAGTACGCAGCGTGGAAGGTCGTTCTGAAGCATCTGCGCAAAGGGCAGCAGGTGCTCGGCGAACTGAACGATGCGGAAGTTCGCCGCGCGCTCATCGAAAGTGTCGACGACCCGGACTGGCAAAGCGGGACAGCCGCGCACAAGAACCTGGACGAGCGAAAAAAGAAGAGCCGGCTCTTGCGCCGTGCTGCGGCGATCTATCGAAAAATCTCCGGCTAAGTGCATCGACCAGCTTGCATCGGCACGCAGCGCCGCTCGATTACCGGCTTGCACAAAACTGATGTGTGAAACATCATTTATTGCACTTGCAACATCATTACTTGGCGTGCATAAATGACAGCCAAACGGACCTGAGTCTCAATCGACGGTCAGCCTGATGATCACTGCCGCGCAGCTACGAGCTGCAAGGGCTCTGCTTGGCATCGACCAGCGGCAGCTCGCCGAACTATCCGGACTTTCGGTGCCGACCATCCAGCGCATGGAGGCAAGCGAGGGCACCATCCGGGGCAATGTCGACTCGCTGGTGAAGCTCATCGATGCGCTCGGCGCCGCCGGCGTCGAGGTCATCAACGAGGGAGCCGTCAGTAGCGGTGGTGGCCGCGGCGTCCGACTGAAGGCCGGATCGAGTACGCCGAAGGTGCAGATGTGATGCCGGCGGTCGACCAGCAGATTTGGTGTGTAGCCGCACTGCTGGGAACGACCCTTCTCGCGCTCGCAACGAACAGATCGCGCAAATCGACAACGATCGTCTACGGCGCAACGTTGGTGGTTTCGTTGATCGCCCTCGCCGGCGCGCTGCTCTCTCTCGTTACCCACGCCGACGCGACAGAATTGGTGCTGCCGATCGGCCTGCCTTGGCTCGGATCGCATTTCCGTCTCGACGCGCTTGCCGCATTCTTTCTTGCCGTGGTCAATCTCGGCGGCGCGGCGGCAAGCCTTTACGGCCTCGGCTACGGCAGCCACGACTCTGCGCCGCACCGCATCCTTCCGTTCTTTCCGACGTTCCTGGCCGGGATGAACCTCGTGGTGCTTGCGGACGACGCGTTCACCTACTTGCTGTGCTGGGAGTTCATGTCGCTCGCATCGTGGGCGCTCGTCATGGCGCACCATCGCGACGCGGACAATGCGCGAGCGGGCTACGTCTATCTCGTAATGGCAAGCTTCGGGACGCTGGCGCTGTTGCTGGCCTTTGGCCTGTTGTCGGGAGGCGGCGTCGGCTACGGATTTGCCGCCATGCGCAGCGCCCATCACACGCCATCCCAAGCGGGGCTGGTGCTCGCGCTGATGTTGCTCGGTGCCGGATCGAAGGCCGGCCTGGTCCCGTTGCACGTGTGGCTGCCGCTCGCCCACCCCGCGGCTCCGAGCCATGTCTCGGCGCTGATGAGCGGCGTCATGACGAAGGTCGCGATCTACGGATTCGTTCGGGTCGTGTTCGACCTGCTCGGTCCACCAAGCTGGTCGGCAGGGGTCGTCGTGCTGGTCCTCGGCGGTGCGACCGCCGTCATGGGAATTCTCTATGCGCTGATGGAGAACGACCTCAAGCGCCTCCTCGCCTACAGCACGATCGAGAACGTCGGCGTCATCTTCGCCAGCCTCGGCCTTGCGCTCGCATTCCAAGCGAATGGCCTTGGCCTGGCCGCAGCCCTCGCCTTCACGGCCGCGCTCTTCCACGTCCTCAACCACTCGATCTTCAAGAGCCTGCTGTTTCTCGGGGCTGGCGCCGTGCTGACCTCGACCGGCGAACGCGACCTGGAGAAACTGGGCGGCCTGATCCATCGTATGCCGCTCACGACCTTCGCCTTTCTCGTCGGCTGTGTCGCGATCTCGGCGCTGCCGCCGTTCAATGGATTCGCGTCGGAATGGCTGATCTTCCAGGCCGTTCTGCAAAGCCCCAATCTGCCGCAATGGGTGCTGAAGATCATGGTGCCCGCGGTCGGCGCATTGCTGGCACTAGCGGCGGCACTCGCGGCCGCTTGTTTCGTCAAGGCGTTCGGCGTCACATTCCTTGGACGCGCGCGGAGCCCCCTCGCGGCAGCGGCCGGCGAGGTCGATCGTTATTCGGTGGCGGCGATGTACAGCCTCGCGGCGCTCTGCTTCCTGGCCGGAATTCTGCCGGGCCTCGTCATTGACGCTCTTTCGCCCGTCGCGCTGGCCATCATCGGCCACCGGATGCCGATCCAGGCGAACGCCCCATGGCTCTCGATCGTCCCGATCGCGGAGAGCCGCAGCTCCTACAACGGATTGCTCGTCTTTGTCTTCATCACGGTCGCGGCGTCGCTTGCAGTCTATTTCATCCATCGCTTTGCGTCGCGCGCGATCAGACGGGGTCCCGCCTGGGGTTGCGGCTTCGGTGATCCGACACCGGCGGCGCAGTATTCCGGGGCCAGTTTCGCGCAGCCAATCCGCCGCGTCTTCGGCACGTTGGCCTTCCAGGCCCGCGAGCATGTCGACATGCCGCCGCCGGGCGACCTGCGGCCCGCTCGGCTCACGGTCGATATGCACGATCTGGTCTGGGAGCGACTGTACACGCCAGTGAGCAAGGCGGTGTGGTTCGCCGCCGACTGGCTGAACCAGCTCCAGTTCCTGACCATCCGCCGCTATCTCAGCCTCGTCTTTGCAACGCTCGTCACATTGCTGCTGGTGCTCGCGATATGGTCGTGATCTCCGACATACTCGTGCAGTTGGGACAGATGACGCTGGTGCTGCTGCTGGCGCCGCTACTGACGGGCTTCGTACGCAAGATCAAGGCGCGCCTCTTGCGCCGCAAGGGACCGTCCGTTTTCCAACCCTATCGCGACCTGCTGCGACTGCTGCGCAAGGAGGTCGTGCTCACGGAGAACGCGTCCTGGCTGTTCCGCGTCACACCCTATGTGACGTTTTCAGCCATCTGGGTCGCGGCGGCGCTGGTCCCGACGTTTGCGACCGGCCTGCAATTCAGTTGGAGCGCCGACCTGATCGCGATCGTCGCCCTGCTCGGAAGCGCGCGTTTCTTCCTTGCGCTCGCGGGCATGGATGTCGGCACCAGCTTCGGCGGCATCGGCTCCAGCCGCGAGGTGATGATCGCCGCTCTCGCCGAGCCCGCGATGATGCTGATGGTGTTCTGCGTGGCGCTGATTGCCGGCTCGACCCAATTGTCGACCGTCGCAACCTTCATGGCGTCGTCGGAGGTGGGACTGCGTGTCTCGCTCGGAATGGCGATGATCGCGCTCATCATGGTGGCGCTCGCCGAGAACGCTCGCATTCCGGTCGACAACCCGGCGACGCATCTCGAGCTCACCATGGTGCACGAGGCGATGATCCTGGAGTATTCCGGGCGTCATCTCGCCATGATCGAGTTCGGCGCCTTCCTCAAGCTCCTGCTCTACGTCTCCTTGATCATCTGCGTGTTCTTCCCTTGGCAGATCACGATCGTCGGCGCGGGCCCGCTGTCCTACCTGGTGAGCGTCGGCGCTTATTTCCTCAAGCTTGCCCTCGCCGGCTTTCTCCTCGCCGTGTTCGAAACCGCGACGGCAAAGATGCGCGTCTTCCGGGTTCCCGAGTTTCTCGGCGCGGCGCTGATGCTTGGCCTGCTCGGTACGCTTCTTCGATTCGTGTCAGAAAGCTTCTGATGCCCAATCTCGCTTTTGACATTGCCCATTTGCTCGCCGGCGGCCTCGTCCTGATCAGCTTCATGATGCTGTACCAGGACCGCCTGTACGCGCTACTGAACATCTTCGCGCTTCACGCATTGGTGCTCGCGTTTTCGGTCGGCTGGCAGGCGTTCATCCAGGATGCCCCGCATCTCTACGTGACCGCGGTCATCGCGCTGGTGTTCAAGGCGATCATCATCCCGGTGGCGCTGCATCGGATCATCAAGCAGCTCGGCATTCACCGCGATATCGAGACTGCCGTGGGCATCGGGCCCACCATGCTGGCGGGGATGGGGCTCGTCGCGCTCTCCATGGTGCTGATGCTGCGCGTGACCGGCGCGGCCGATCCGCTGGCCCGCGAAGACCTCGCCTTCGCGCTGTCGGTCGTGCTGCTGGGATTGCTGGTGATGGTGACACGGCGCAACGCCGTCAGTCAGGTCGTCGGCTTCATGTCGCTGGAGAACGGACTGGTGCTGGCGGCCACGGGCGCCAAGGGCATGCCGCTCGTCGTGGAGATCAGCGTCGCGTTTTCGATTCTCATCGCCTTCATCGTGATCGGCGTGTTCCTGTTCCGCATCCGGGAGCGGTTCGACACCGTCGACATCGGCGCTCTCGACGAATTCAGGGGAGAGCGGCGATGACCGCCGCGTCGGATGCCGTCGCCTGGGTGCTGTTGATCCCGATCTGCGCCGCGGCGGTGCTTGCGGCGCTGCCCGGCTACCGGCTGACCGCCGCGCTTAACGTTGTTGCAAGCCTCGGCACCTTTCTGGCCGCCCTGTCGCTGTTGGTCATCGCGCGTCCGCAGCCTGGCCAGTATCTGCTGGTAGATGACCTCAACATCGTCTTCATCGTGCTCAATACCTTCGTGGGCTTCACCACCAGCGTGTTCAGCGCGAGCTACATCGCCCACGAAATCGAGACAGGACGACTGACGCCGGGCTATTTGCGGTTCTACCACGCCATGTATCAGGTCATGATGTTCGGCATGAATCTCGCATTCGTGTCGAACAATATCGGCCTGATGTGGGTTGCGGTCGAGATCGCCACACTCACCACCGTCATGATGGTCGGCATCTATCGGACACACGCCGCGCTCGAGGCCGCCTGGAAGTATTTCATCCTCGGCAGCGTCGGCATCGCGCTCGCATTGTTCGGCACGATCCTGGTCTACATGGCGGCGCGACCGGTCGTCGGCGAGGGTCAGGACGCCATGGTCTGGACCGTCCTGATCGATCGCGCCGCGACGTTCGATCCGGCGCTGCTCAACGTCGCCTTCATCTTCTTGCTGTTCGGCTATGGCACCAAGGTCGGCCTCGCGCCACTGCACGCCTGGCTTCCGGATGCGCATGCCGAAGGCCCCACCCCGATCTCCGCCGTACTCTCCGGCCTGCTGCTCAACGTAGCGCTTTATGCGGTGCTCCGCTTCAAGATCCTGCTCGCCGCCAATCCGGACGCGATCTCGCCGGGTCCGCTGATGGTGACGATGGGGCTGACCTCGCTGCTGTTCGCGGCTTTCATGCTGTACCGCCGCCGCGACATCAAACGGCTGTTTGCCTATTCCTCGATCGAGCACATGGGCATCATCGTGTTCGCGTTCGGGATGGGCGGCCCGCTCGCCAACTTCGCCGGCCTGCTACACATGGTGATGCACAGCCTCACCAAGTCGGCGATCTTCTATGCCGTTGGCCACATCGCGCAGGTGAAGGGCACGCAGCAGATCGCCAACATCCGCGGCCTGACCGAAACGCATCCGGCGCTCGGCTGGGGACTTGCGATCGGCGTGGTCGCGATTGCCGGTCTGCCGCCGCTCGGCATCTTCATGAGCGAGTTTCTCATCGTCAGCTCGACCTTTGCGCGCCAGCCGCTGCTCGCTGTCCCGCTGGTGTTCGGCCTGCTGCTCGCCCTTGGCGCGCTCGTGCTGCGCCTGACGGGTGTGGCCTTCGGCGAGCCGCGCGGCAGCACCGCCCCGGCGAACGCATCCTACCTGCCGATGTTCGCGCATTTCGCGCTTGTCCTAACTGCGGGCATCTATCTTCCGGGACCGCTCGTCGTCTGGTTCCAGCACGTCGCCACCCTTCTGGGCTAGCGCGAGGGAGAAACAGCATATGCCGGCGCTGATCGATCTGATCCAGGCGGGTTGCAAGGTTGAACGGCACCATCCATGGGCGCGTGCAGTCGTCGACGATGAGATCTGGCTCTCCGCCGCCGGCGCCCTTGCGGATGGCACCCTGAGTCTGCTCGGGCTATGGGGCGAGCCATCACGCGTGAATATGGCCGTCCTCGACGACAGCACGTCCGATATCGGCGTGATCAGCCTGGATTGTCCGGATCGTCGCTATCCGTCGGTCGCGGCCTGCCACCGTCCGGCGCTTCGACTGGAGCGCGCCATCCGCGACCTGTTCGGACTGGAGGCTGTGGGAACACCGGATGCCCGCCCCTGGCTCGATCACGGCCGCTGGCACAAGCGCGCCCCGCTGGGCAAACGCCTCGATGCATCGCCGGAGGCTTCGCCCTATCCGTTCCTTCCGGCCGAGGGTGATGGCTTGCATCAGGTTGCGGTCGGCCCAGTGCATGCCGGCATCATCGAGCCCGGGCATTTCCGCTTCACCGCAAGCGGAGAGACGGTGGTCCGCCTGGAGCAGCGACTCGGGTACACGCACAAGGGTGTCGAAGGACTGATGGCGGCGAGCACCGTCGAGCAGGCGGCACGCCTCGCCGGCCGGATATCCGGCGACAGCACCGTCGCCTACGGGATCGCATTCGCGCAAGCCGTCGAAGCCGCGTTGCAGATCACCGTGCCGCGCCGCGCGCTGTGGTTGCGCGCGCTGATGGCCGAACTCGAGCGCCTCGCCAATCATCTCGGCGACATCGGCGCGATTTGCAATGATGCGTCGTTTGCGCTGATGCACGCGCATTGCGGCGTACTGCGCGAGCGCGTGCTGCGCGCCGCCGACGCTGCGTTCGGCCACCGCCTGATGCGGGATATTGTCCTCCCGGGCGGCTTGGCGCGCGACATCGCGGGCGACGGACCGGCTGCGATCCGCACAGCGCTCGGCGAGATCCGCCGGCACTTCCCGGCGCTGGTCGATCTTTACGACAACACCGCCTCGCTCCAAGATCGCACTGTCGGTGCCGGCAGCCTCAATCCTGCGCTCGCCCGGCAATTCGCGGCCGGCGGTTATGTCGGGCGCGCGAGCGGCCGCAATTTTGATGCCCGCCGCAAGCCCGGCTATCACCCCTACGACATGCTGCGCTTCGAGGTCCCTGTCCTCGACGACGGCGACGTCAACGCCCGCGTCTGGATTCGAATCCGCGAGGTCGAGCAAAGCCTGTCGCTCGTGGATCAGATCATGGGTGGGCTTGAACCCGGTCCGGTCAAAGTGCCGTTGCAAGCCGCATCCGAGCCTTCCGAAGGCATGGCGCTCGTCGAGGGTTTCCGGGGCGACATCCTGGCATGGCTGCGCCTGAGCGGTGACCGGGTCGAGCGATGCCATCTGCGCGATCCGTCATGGTTTCAATGGCCGCTGCTGGAGGCCGCCATCGAAGGCAACATCGTGGCGGATTTTCCCCTCTGCAACAAATCGTTCAACTGTTCCTATTCCGGGCAGGATCTCTGAGGACGAGGCAGCATGCGCAAACTTCTGTTTCAGAGCCTGCTTCGCCAGCCCCTGACCGAACAGGCGCCACGTCCTGACGACGCCGCGCTCGCGGAGCTCGCAGGCTTGGTCGGCCACGCCGCAAGACGCCGCCTCGGCCGTAGCCTCTCGATCCGAGAGGTTGACGCGGGCTCATGCAACGGCTGCGAGCTGGAAATTCACGCCCTGAACAACGCGTATTACGACGTCGAACGGTTCGGCATCCGGTTCGTCGCCTCGCCCCGTCATGCCGACGTCCTGCTCGTCACCGGTCCCGTCACGACAAACATGCGCGAAGCACTGGAGCGCACGTATCACGCGACTCCCAATCCCAAGTGGGTTGTCGCCGTAGGCGATTGCGCCAGAGACGGCGGATGCTTTGCCGGCAGCTACGCGGTGGTTGGTGGGGTCTCGGCAGTCGTGCCAGTCGATCTCCACATTCCGGGCTGTCCTCCAAGCCCGACGGCCATTCTGCGTGGCCTTATTGCCTTGCTGGTCGAAGTGGACTCTGGCATCGCAGCACGGTGAGAAGAGAAGTGGCGGCCTGCAGTCACGCGGCACCCGCGACTAGGTTGACCTGAAACAGCGTTGGAGGTCACCTCTCCCTTGGGAGAGGTCGATTTGCGCAGCAAATCGGGTGAGGGGTTATGGTCTATCGAGAGCGCAAGGGCCCTCACCCGGATTGCATCTGACGATGCAATCCGACCTCTCCCCGACGGGGAGAGGTCGACCGAAGCCGCGGCGAGTCGATTCCACCCAAACTCATCCCGCTCTAGCCGCTGTCGCGCAGCACCAGCTCGAAACCGAGGTCGATGCGACGCTCGCCACCGCGCTCCAGCGTCAGCGTTGCCGCGGTGCGGCCGATCGCGTCGCCATGCACGCTGATGGTGCTCAGCGCCGGTGAGATCAGCCGGCCCATTTCGAGATCGCCGAGACCGATGACGGCAACCGGTTGCTCCGACGCCGGCCCGTCGCGCAACAGCCTTGCCTTGCGCAAGCCCGCCATGAAGCCAATCGCGTGCGCATCGTTGGCGGCGAACACCGCATCGACATCAGGTAGGCGCGCATGCGCTGCGACACTGCCAGAGGCGTTGCGATCGAGGATCAGCCGGCGCGGCTCCGCTAGGCCGCTCGCCAGGATCTCGTCCCTGAAGCCGAGCCAACGCCGCGTCGCGCGCGGATCGTCGCCGCCGATAAACGCGAGTTGCTTGCGTCCCCGCGCGACCAGATGTTTCGCGACGGCCACGCCGGCCTGGTAATTGTCGAAGCCCGCGACCGCATCGATCGGCGTTGCCGGCAAATCCCAGGTCTCGACAATCGGAATGCGCGCATTGCGCAGCAGGCGGCTGCCTTCCTCCGTCGCCGGCGAACCGACCATGATGATCGCTTCCGGCCGCCGCGACAGCAGCGCTGCGAGCATGCGGTCCTCGCGCGCCGCGTCATAGCGCGACTGCGCCAGGATAACCGAAAAGCCGAGCGGCTCGAGCTTGTCGGATAGTCCCTGCACCGTGTCGGCGAAGATCGAGTTGGCGATCGTCGGCACCAGCACGCCGATCGAATTGGTTCGCGCGCTCGCCAGCGCGCCCGCGACCAGGTTCGGGACATAGCCGAGCTCGCGCATCGCCTGCTCGACCCGTGCTCGGGTCTCAGGAGCGACCAGATCGGGCATCCGCACCACGCGGCTCACCGTGATCGAGGAGACACCGGCGCGCTTGGCGACCGCCGAAAGCGTGGGCGCGGCATCGGCCGGAGCGACCTCGGGATCGGTCTGTTCGGAGTTCATGGCCCAACCCTGCCCGATTCCGGGTTGCCAAGCCATGATGTTAGCGCTAACATGCCTATATGTTAGCGCTAACATAGAGACAGGAAAGGGAGAAACGGCATGATTTCGGACGAACTGGTTCAGGCCTACAAGCGCGACGGGGTGATCGTGGTCCCCGAGGTGCTCGACCAGGAGACCCTCGGGCGGGTGCGCGCGGTGCTCGCAGAGCTGGTCGCCGGCGCCGCTGACGTCACCGAGCACACCGACGTCTACGACCTCGAGCCGGGTCATACTCGCGAAACTCCCCGCGTCCGCCGCATCAAGGCGCCGCACAAGGTGCATCCGATCTTCGACGAGATCGTCCGCAGCCCGGCCGTGATCTCGATCCTCACCAAGCTGATCGGCCCCGGGCTCCGCCTGCACGGCTCCAAGCTCAACATGAAGTCGGCGCAATACGGCTCGCCGGTCGAGTGGCACCAGGACTGGGCATTCTATCCGCACACCAATGACGACATCCTGGCGATCGGTGTGCTGCTCGACGATTGCGATCTCGAGAACGGTCCGATGCTGGTGACGCCGGGATCACACACCGGCAGCACCATGTGGGACCATCATGGCGATGACGGTTGCTTCGCCGGCCTGATCGATCCCGACCTGATCCAGGACGACATCAAGCGCGCGGTGCCCTGTATGGGCAAGGCCGGCAGCATGTCGTTCCACCATGTGCGCGCGCTGCACGGCTCGGCGACCAACACCTCGAGCAAGCCGCGCAATCTCTTGCTCTACGAAGTGGCCGCCAGCGACGCCTGGCCGCTGATGGGGGTGAAGGACTTCGACGAGTTCAACAGCCGGTTGCTCGCCGGTCCTCCGGTGGTCTCCCCGCGGCTCACCGATGTGCCGGTGCGAATGCCGCTGCCGCCGGCGAAGCGGCAGGGATCGATCTATGAAACCCAATCGGCGTCGAAGAAATCCTACTTCACCCGCGCCGCCTAAGACCGATGACGATGCCCGCGGCAACGCTGCGGGCATTGCCGCTTTCTCGAGCATGATCCGGAAAAGTGGATACCGGTTTTCCGAAGAGATCATGCTCAAACAAAACGATCATAAGAACACACAGAACGGGGAAACGAATGACCAAGATGGCAGATGGCGCCAGCAAATCGCGCCTGCGTGTGATTCTGGCCGCAAGCGTCGGCTCCGCGCTCGAATGGTACGACTTCTTCCTCTACGGCACCGCCGCTGCGCTGGTGTTCGGCGAGCTGTTCTTTCCGAAGAGTGATCCCATCGTCGGCACGCTGTTGTCGTTCCTCACCTTCGGCGTCGGTTTCGTGGTGCGGCCGCTCGGCGGCCTCTTGTTCGGCATCCTCGGCGATCGCTACGGCCGCAAGCCGGTGCTGGTCGCGACGCTGCTGATGATCGGCATCGGCACCACCGCGATCGGCTTTCTGCCGACCTATGCGCAGGTCGGGATCTGGGCGCCGCTCTTGCTGGTGGCGATGCGCGTGATTCAGGGCCTCGGCGCCGGCGCCGAATATGGCGGCGCGGTAATCTATCTGGTCGAGAACGCTCCGCCGAGACACCGCGGCTTCTGGGGCGGCTTTGCGCCGCTCGGTGTCTCCGTTGGCAATCTGCTCGCCGCCGGCGCGTTCGCGCTGGTGACGATGCTGCCGCGCGAGGACCTGATGAGCTGGGGCTGGCGCCTGCCATTCCTCGCAAGCTTCCTGCTGATCGTCGTCGGCATTTTCGTCCGCATGCGCGTGACCGAGACGCCGGTCTATACCGAAGCCGTGGTCGAACGCGGCAAGGTCGAGAGCAATCCGGCAATGGAAGCGCTGCGGCGTCATCCGCGCAACTTCCTCGTCGTGCTCGGCGCGCGAATGGCCGAGAACGGGCTTGGCTATTTCTTTCCGGTGTTCGGCCTGAGCTACGTCATCACCACCCTGGGCGTGCCGAAATCGGAAGCGCTCAGCGCGCTGATGCTCGCCTTCACGATCGAGCTGTTCGCGATCCTCGGCTTCGCCGCTTTGTCCGACCGGATTGGGCGGCGGCCGGTCTACATGTTCGGCGCAGTGGCGGGCGTGGCGCTGGCCTTCCCGTTCTTCTGGATGGTCGGCACCAAGAGCTGGATCATGATTGCGCTCGCTTTCATCCTGGCACGCGCCGTCGTGACCGCCGCGATGTTCGGACCACAGGCCGCCTACTTCGCCGAACTGTTCCCGCCGCAGCGCCGCTTCGCCGGCTTCGCCTTCGCACGTGAACTCGGCTCGCTGCTGTCGGGCGGTCCGGCGCCGTTCGTCGCCACTGCGCTGGTAGCGGCCTACGGCACCTGGTGGCCGGTCGCCTGCTACGCCATGTTCCTCTCCGCCTGCACGGTGGTCGCGATCTGGATCGGGCCCGAGACCTATCAGGAAAGCATCTCGGCCGACGACACCGCGCGCGAGGAGTTGCCCGCGGCGATTCCGGCCCGGGCCTGAGCCGTGACGCAGCAGCTTCGTGTCCTGCAGTCGCTCTGGGCGATGGAACGGCGGCTGGCCGACGAGCCGGAGTGGCGGCTCGAGACCCAGCTCGCGATGATCCGCGATGCCGGCTTCGACGGCGCCGGCGTGCGCTTCATCGATCGGGCCTTCGCGCATGAGGTCACGAGCTTCCTTCGCGCGCACGGCATGATCTGGCAAGCGCAGTGCTATCCGAAGACAGTCGACGAGCTGAAGCCGGTGCTCGAGCTGGTTGCGCAGCTCGGCGCCGATCACGTCAATCTGCAGGCGGATGTGCGTCCACGGCGGCTTGCGGATTGCATTCCGCTGCTCGAAGGCTGGCGGCGGCTTGCCGAGCAGGCGGGCGTTGCGGTGCACGTCGAAACCCATCGCGACCGCATGACGACCGATCTGTTCTTCATGCTCGACCTGCTCGACTGCTTTCCCGACCTGCGGCTGACCGCCGACTTGTCACACTATCTGGTCGGCCGCGAATTCGCCTGGCCGGTCGACGATGTCAACCACGCGCTGATCCATCGCATCCTCGACAATGCCTGGGGCATCCACGGCCGCATTGCAAGCCGCGAGCAGGTGCAGATCTCGCTCGGCTTTCCGCAACATCAGGGCTGGGTTTCCCTGTTCATGGGCTGGTGGGACTACGCCATCCGCTCCTGGCGGAAGCGCGCCGGCCCCGATGCAACGCTGACTTTTCTCTGTGAGCTCGGTCCTCCGCCCTATGCCATCACGGGGCCTGACGGCCGGGAACTCTCCGACCGCTGGCAGGACGCGCTCGTCATGAAGGACATGATCCGCGCGCTCTGGGATCGCATCGCGGACGAGCCGCAAGACCAAGCCTCGCGTTGATTCCGTCTCACCTCGGCGGCATCCTGACACAAACCGAAGTTCAGGACGCCGCGAGGACCCTTGCCCGTGCACGGCCGAACCCAATCGCTCCGACGCTTCGCGTGCACGGTGGCAGCGATCTTCGCCTGCACACAGGCGCCCGCGGCCGAGCCGACGCTCAATGTCGCGACCATGCCGCGCGTTGCGACCATTGACCCGCGCTTCCAATCCTACAACATCGAGATGGTCGAGGTAACCGGCGGACGGTTCTGGAAGCCCTATGCATCCAACGCCCAAGCCGGCGCTACAAGGGACGACAGGTTCGCGGCACGTGCGCCGATCGATCTTCACGATGGCAGGCTGCGCAGGCTCGCTGCGGCGCTGGCTCCCGCCTATCTTCGCGTCAGCGGCACCTGGGCCAACAGCACGTTCTTTGCAGATACCGACAGCCCGCCATCCGCGCTGCCCGCAGGCTTCAAGGGCGTTCTTACACGCCAGCAGTGGCGCGACGTCATTGACTTTTCCCACGCCGTCGACGCGCCGGTTGTCACATCATTTGCAATCAGCGCCGGCACGCGCGACGCCGGCGGGCGTTGGGCCTCGGAGCAGGCCGGGCACCTCCTCACTTTCACGCAATCCGTCGGTGGACATCTCGCCGCGGCCGAATTCATGAACGAGCCCGATCTTCCCGCGATCGGCGGCGCGCCTCGCGGCTACGATGTTGCGGCTTACGGCCGGGACTTCGCGACGTTCCGCGCTTTCATGAAGAGCACCGCGCCTGACGTCACGATCCTCGGCCCGGGCGCGGCCGGCACCGGCGCGGACGCCGCGTCGCTGTTCGCCGCCGTGGCACCACGCGTCGATGCGATTTCGTATCATCACTATGGTGCGGTCTCGGCCCGATGCGGCGGCGATCGCACGCCCGAGGCGGCATTGTCAGAGGAATGGCTGGCAAGTACCGACAGGACGCTCGCCGTCTACGAGGCGCTGCGCCATCGCTTCGCAGCGGGCAAGCCGATCTGGTTGACCGAGACCGGAGAGACGGCATGCGGCGGCAACCGCTGGGCGGCTACCTTCGCCGATACGTTCCGCTACCTCGATCAGCTCGGACGGCTCGCGAAGGCCGGCGTTCGGGTCGTGATCCACAACACGCTCGCCGCAAGCGATTATGGGCTGCTCGACGAGCAAACCCATTTGCCGCGGCCGAACTATTGGGCCGCACTGCTCTGGCGACGATTGATGGGAACGACCGTGCTGGATCCCGGCATCGCAGCGCGCCCCGGTTTCCACGTCTACGCCCATTGCGCGCGCGACACGCCGGGCGGCATCGCCCTGCTCGTCATCAACAACGACCGCGACAAACCGGGCGAGCTGATGCTGCCGACCGCCGCGCAGCGCTATACGCTGGCAAGCGACAAGCTCGCCGATGGCTCGGTTCGGCTCAATCGAACAACGCTGGCGCTGGATGCCTCGGACCAGCTCCCGCCGCTCACCGGCGAAGCGACCACGGCAGGAACGATCAAATTCGCGCCGGCAACGATCACGTTCTTGGTCGTTGCCGGGGCTGGCAATGCGACCTGTTCGTAGCGACCGGATGCCTCACGCGGCGCTGCGGTCGGCCTCGGATGTCTCAGGCGGACGCGCAATGAGATGGCCGAGCATGATGGCGGTCATCAGCCGCTCCATCTCGAGCCGCGCGGTGACGTGCGACATCGTTGGACGCGCGCCGGGCCCGAGCTGGCTGATGTCGTCGATCGCCGTCAGTCCGCGCGGATAGAATTCGCGGAAGATCACACGCTCGGCCAAGCCATCGACCAGACGGAAGTTCAACGTCTTCGACAGCTCTCCCAAGGCATCCCCGACCAGGCGCTTGTTGCGCGAGCCGAGCATGGACAGGCGATTGCGCAGCACCACCCATTCGAATGCCGGCTGATCATGCGTACTGCGCTCGCGCCGCGCCTCCTCCACCATCTTCGAATAATGGCTGATGCCGGTCACCTTGAAGTCATTAGGGTCGATAGTGCCGAGCACATCGAAATCGAGGAAGCTGTCGTTCAGCGGCGTGATCAGCGTATTCGCCAGGGAATGCATGAACGATGTCAGGTAAGTATCGTGACCGGGACAGTCGACGACGACGAAATCATGCGACCGGCTGAGCCGCTCGACGATTTCGCCAAGCGCGCTGCGCCCGAGCGTCTCGACCTCACTGGTCCTTCCGTTCACCGTCTCGAAGCACATATGCGTGGGGACCCCGAGCTCGAGCGAGGTTTCTCGCGCCCAGTCACGCCGGTTATCGATGTAGTGCGTCAGCGACTTCTGCTTGTTGTCGAGATCGATGGTTGCGACGCGCTGACCTGCCTTGATCAGCGCGATGGCGACATGCATGGCAATTGTCGATTTGCCCGAGCCACCCTTGTTGTTTCCTACGACAATTACACGTGCGTTTGTCATGCGATTCCAGACCGGACGCTTGAGCCAAAGCAGGATGCAGTAGAATTCAAGTATTGGAGTCGAATCTCCCTGATTCGACGAATCCCGACAAGAGTCGTCGCAGCGCCGTCATGATCGAAACGCAGTGGTTGCGACATGATTGCCACAACCAGACTTTGCCAGGCACGTATCGTGAACGCGGCTAGCGGCCCTGGAAGGTTGCGGCGCGGCGCTCGACGAACGACCTGATGCCCTCGGCCGCATCGGCGGTGTTGAGCACGCGCTCGCGGATCTGCGGAATGATCGCGATCGCGGCCTGCTCGCCGGCCTCGATGAACTTGCGGCCCGCTTCCTTCGTCACCTGGATCCCGAGCGGTGCGTTCCGCGCGATGATCTCTGCGAGCACCATCGCGCGCTCGACCTGCTGCCCCGCCGGTACGACTTCCTGCACCAGGCCGATCCGATGTGCTTCGGCAGCCGAGAATTCGTCGCACAGCAGCAGGTGATACATCGCATCACCCCACCCTGCACGGCTGATGTAGCGGAAATGCGCGCCCGCGAGCGGCGCGATCCCGCGCTTTGCCTCCATCTGGCAGAAGCGGCAGTCATCGGCGGCGACAACGATGTCGCCCGCCAGCATCATCTCGATGCCGACAGTGAACACGATGCCCTGCACCGCGGTGACGATCGGCTTCCGGCATCGCTTCGAGAGCCCGAACGGATCGACATTGCCTTCCGGCAACGGCTTGCGCGTTGCGGTCGGACCGAAGAATTTCGGCATGTCCAGGCCGGCGGTGAAATTGTCGCCGGCTGCGCAGAGCACGCCGACCCAGAGACTGTCGTCATGATCGAGCAGCGTGAGCGCATCCGACAGCTCCGCCATCATCTCCGGGCTGAACGCGTTCTTCTTCGCGGGGTTATCGATGACGATCTTCAGGATCCGGTCGTGTCGTTCGTAACGGACCCGCCCTTCGCTCGCGCTGCCAGGCATCGGCTCCTCCCGTTCTTGTGACCCATCAAATTCTGCATGATGCTTGTCATCCTGATATATGATGGGCATAATTCAAATGCAGAGTCAAATTGCCGAGGAAGACGATGGGGCATTCCCGGGCAGATAAGGCCAGGAGCCGCGAGCGGATACTGAACGAGGCCGCGACACAGATCCGCGACAAGGGACTGGACGCCGTGAGCATCGGCGGCCTGATGCAGAAAGTGAATCTCACGCATGGCGGCTTCTACGGTCATTTCGCGTCCCGCTCCGAGTTGATCGCCGCCGCCCTGGAACAGGCATTGGCCGCCGGTGAGGCCGCGGCCCGCGCATCGCGCGATCCCGACACACGGGTCAGCCTGAGTTCGATGGCCCGGAGCTATCTCAGCCGCACACATCGCGACACCCGCAAGTCCGGCTGTGCGATCGCCGCATTGATTTCGGACGTCGGCCGCGCGGACGAAGCGTGCCGCGCGGTGATGGAGCCGCATATAGAGGCGTTCATCGCCGGGGTCGCCGAGGCGTTCGGCGACGACGACGATACCCGCGCGACGATCGCCGTCAGTGCGATGGTCGGTGCGCTCGCGATCTCTCGGGTGGTCACGGATCAGAAGCGGTCCGATGCCGTACTGCGCACGGTGCGCGACGGAATCATTGCCATGGCGTCGGACGAATGAATTGGCCCGCGTCGCGGGCGGTGTCGGTGGAGTGAGCAATGAACGATCGATCCATCCCTGGGTCCACGGCGATGCAGGGCAGCGTTCTCATCGCAGGCGTTGGTGCGTCAAACGGGCTCGGCGCCGCGATTGCGCGACGCTTTGCCGCCGGCGGTTATCCGGTTGCGATCGCGGGCCGCAATGCCGACAAGTTGGCGGCGACCGCAGCCGAGCTCGCTGCGACCGGCGCGGAGGTCGCCCATGTCGTCGGCGATGCGTCCAGCGCGGCGGATGTTGGGCGCTTCGTCGAGGTGGCAGAGCAGCTCGCCCCGCTCGCCATGGCCGTTCACAACGCGGGGTCCAATCGGCCGGCGCCGTTCCTCAAGGTCAGCGAGCAGCGCTTCGAGGAACATTGGCGCGAGCATGCGCTCGGCGGCTTCCAGTTGGCGCAGGCCACGATCCCAGCTCTGCTGAAGCGCGGCGGCGGCACGCTGGTGTTTACCGGTGCAAGCGGCTCGCTGCGCGGCAAGGCCAACTACGCGCCATTCGCCGCAGCCAAGGCCGCACTCCGCGCGCTGGCACAGAGCGTGGCGCGCGAGTTCGGCCCGCAGGGCATCCATGTCGGTCACGTCGTGATCGATGGCGGCATCGAGGGTGATCGCCTGCTCAGCGTGCGGCCGCAGTTGAAAGATGATCGCGGACCGGACGGGCTGCTCAACATCGCGGCCATCGCGGATGCCTATTGGGTGCTGCATCACCAGCATCGTAGCGCCTGGACGCTGGAGCTCGATCTGCGACCATGGGCGGAGTCGTTCTGACAGCGCCCTGCCTTTCCGACGGAAACCCAGCGTTTCGCGGCACAGCCTTGTCCGGCTGCGAACAGCCACTAGTTGCTTGCCATCCCAACCCAAGCCGCCATCGCGCACGGACTTGCGGACAGGTTGCCGCAGGCGGACCTCCCGACTCGTACGGATGGGCGGTGCGTGGCGAATGCCCGCCGCGCCGACAACTGGATTGACAGATGACCACCTCCCTCGAATTTGGGCTCGATACGTTCGGCGACGTCACCAAGGACGCTGCCGGAGAGCCGCTGCCGCATGGTCAGGTGATCCGCAACGTCGTCGACGAAGCTGTGCTCGCCGACGAACTCGGGATCGACTTCATCGGGCTCGGCGAGCATCACCGGGCCGACTTCGCAATCTCCTCGCCCGAAACCGTGTTGGCGGCGATTGCCGCGCGCACCAGGACCATCCGGCTCGGCTCGGCGGTGACCGTGCTGAGCTCGGACGACCCGATCCGGGTGTTCCAGCGCTTTGCGACGGTCGACGCGGTCTCGAACGGCCGCGCCGAAGTGATTCTCGGCCGCGGCTCCTTCACCGAGTCGTTTCCGCTGTTCGGCTTCGACCTACGGCAATACAACGAGTTGTTCGAGGAGAAGCTCGATCTGTTCACCGAACTCCTGAAGCAGGAGCCGGTGACCTGGCAGGGCAAGCTGCGTCCGCCGCTCAACAATCAATCGGTCTATCCGCCGGTCGAGCACGGTCGGCTGAAGACCTGGATCGGTGTCGGCGGCAGCCCCGAATCGGTGGTGCGCGCGGCGCACTACGACCTGCCGCTGATGCTCGCCATCATCGGCGGCGATCCAAAGCGCTTTGCGCCCTATGTCGAGTTGCACCAGCGCGCCTACCGGCAATTCGGCCGCGAGCCGAAGCCGATCGGCGTGCACTCGCCGGGTTACGTCGCCGAGACCGACGCCCAGGCCAGGGAAGAGCTGTGGCCCGACTACAAGATCATGCGCGACCGGATCGGCAAGGAGCGCGGCTGGCCGCCGATGGGGCGCGACGAGTTCGTAGCGGAGGCCGATCACGGATCGCTCTATGTCGGCGGTCCGGAAACCGTCGCACGCAAGATCGCGGCCACAGTGAAAGCTCTCGGCCTGGCGCGCTTCCAGTTGAAATATTCGGCGGGGCCGCTGCCGCACGAGAAGCTGATGAAGAGCATCGAGCTCTACGGCCGCAGGGTGGTGCCGATGGTCCGCGACATGCTGGCGTCGTGACTCACTATCGTCAGCACTCAAAAGCAAAACCCCCGGCGTTTCCACCGGGGGCTCTGTTAGATCCTGATCAGATCAACCGGTATTACCAGTTACGCTGAGCGCGGAGCAGAAGCATGTAGGTGTTCTGGTCCTTCAGCTCGTACACGGCAGCCGGCTTGCCGATCGACGCAGTGCCGGGGAAAGCGATGGTACCGGCATAGTTCTGATCCAGATGGGTGTAGGTGAAGTCGGCCGAGAAGGTCAGGTTCTTCACCGGGGTCCACTGGGTCTGCGTACCGAGCTGCGCAATGTTGTAGTCGGGGTTGCAGGAGGTCAGACCTGCGGTGCCGAACAGAACGCCGAACGTGCCACCCACACCGTTGCCGGCCGGGCCGCAGATGTAGCCCTTGGCCGTGCTGTTGTAGTTAACCTGAGCCCAGGCACCGTAGATGCTGGTGTTCCAGTTCGGGCTCCAGTTGTGGACATACGCGCCGCGGACGCCCCAGGTCTTGATCGTCTGCTGCTGCCCACCGGTGACGAACACGGTGTCCGGCGCAACGCCGAAGCCGATGCTCTGGTAGGCACCAGGGATACCCGTGCCGCCGAAGATGGTGTTGGCACCAGCCGAACCAGCAAGGTCCTGGATGTTGTAGCGGGTCGCACCATCCGTGTAGACGCCCTGCAAGTTGATGGTGTCGCCAGGTCCGGTCGGGATGTTCTTGATCGACAAGGCCAACTGACCAGCCCAGCCCCACTTGTCGTCCGGATGACCGGTCAACTCGGTGCCGCCGTAGTAGGCCGCATGGTTGTCATGCGCCGCAAACGACGCCTGGAACAGACCCCAAGCCTGATCGACGCGCAGCATCGCGACGAGATCAGGAGCAACCGTGCCGGCATAGTCCGACGCACCGTAGGGCGACGTCAGAACGGCCAGATTCTGCACACCAGCCTGATAGTACTGGGTCTGATCCTGAGCCGACAGAGACAGCGACACGCCGTTGCCGAACTGCGCAGTGTAAGTGAACTGGTTCACACCAGTGACCGTGCCGCCGCCGCCGACGAGACCGTCGTAGCTGTTGCCCGGATAGTTGGTCCACGGAGCCGAGAACTGCGAGACCGCCTTACCGATGGTGAAACCCGCGAACTGGATGAAGGCGTAGTAGACGCCGAGCGCACCGGTGGCGACGCCGCCAGAAGTGGCGTTACCCGTTCCGGCGGACGTGCCGATCGGGGCGTACACGGTCGCGCCGTTGCCGAGACCCGCATAGGTGTCCGACGTCCAGGTGAAGGTGGCATCGAAGAAGGTGCGGACCACGCCGTATTCGGTCGCGGTGCGCGTATCGATGTTCAGGTCTTCACGAGAGCGCCAGGTATAGCCGTTGGTGAACCGGTTGTTCGCACCACCAGCGCCCGAGGTGTTGCCGGTGTGGTCCGAGTTCGTGTTGATCACGACGTCGCCGCGCAGGTAGCCGCCCAGCTTGATACAGGTGTCGGTGCCCGGAATGTAGTAGAACCCGGGACCATACAGGGAGCAGACCTTCACGTATTCAATGGCCTTGGCCTTGACGGGAAGGTCAGCCGCCTGAGCTCCGCCGACCGCGACCAGAGCCGCCGCCGAGCCGAGGATAAGGCTCTTAACCATCTTCATGTTAAACCTCCAAGTTGCTCTATCTCAGGGAAGGTTCCGGATCCGCCGGGTAGAACACCCTCAGGTTGGTTCCCTTGTCCCTTAATCCCCGCTCAGTCGCTTCGCGCCTTCGGACACACCCGCATGAACGCGAGGGACTTAAGCGAACCACCTAAAACGGGACGACCTCGGGATGCCCCCCTCCGTCGTAGTTCCATATGAGACAGAAGCCCCCCGATCACGCAACAAAAGACCGCTCGGTTTCGGATCAGTTGCGGCTGTTTTCGGGCAGATGTTGCACAAATATCACGGACTTTTGAACTGCGGCAATTACGCAAGTCTTTGATATTTAAAGATAATATCTGAGACGGGATGGATCGTCGCAAGCCTTGGGCAGCACCCTGGGGAACGGCGCGCAGGACACATAATACAAGGGAGCGCACGCAAACTTGCGTCCGATCGAGCCGCGCTGATTCCGATCTTCGGGCTCGGCTTTCCAGAGAAAGTGCCGATATCTGAGCGACATAGCGGCCATACAATACCGCCGACTCATGCACGGAACCGTGCACAGCAGCGGCCGATAGGCCGGATCGCAGCCGCTGAAGTTGGCGCTAGCCAACAAATAAGGCGCACCAATCCGAGTTATTTCGCCCGGACGTGCTGGAAACCCTGATCTTGCACCTTCGACGCAAGAGAAGCCATCCACTGAGGTCAGCCATTCCGTCACAGAGATGGAGCGCACGATCACGCGTCTCAGCAAAGCGCAACTCAAGGGGCTCGAAGCGGCCGCACGTGGATACGGACCAGCACAGGCTCGGTTTGGACAATCACCGGCCCGGCCGGCAGCAAGGTATTGTGGCGCTTATTCCGCGAGGACTTGGTCGAAGTTGAACCCGCGAACGAGCATCAAACTCAAGTCCCCATGGTTTTGACCGCGAAAGGCCAGGCGCTTCTAGCCGCCATTCGATCTCAACCTCATACCTGAGGCAGCGCGATGATCGTGCAGGTGCAACCGAAGTTGGCGATCGCTCTTGATCGGTGACGGTGCCATCGCGATTCACTAGCGATTGATCGACGATGGCCGTATCGCTGGGTCTGTCCTGATTCAAATGAAGCGCAACGGTCTGCGACCAAGTCACCGGTCGCCATAACACAGCGCACGCATGCTACGGCGGCAACTTGTCGAGCTCGCGCAAAAGTCTGTTGCGGACCGCACCACGCTGCGCGCTCCGTTCGCGAGATCAAGCGGCGATAGTCGCCGCCCCTGCGACGGCCCCGGCGGGATCGAGATTGACGCCGGGGCCGCTTGCACCACCTGTCGGTCGACTTGGGAGGAGTAAAATCGACGAAGGTAGCCATGATAACAAAGCACAACCAGTGTTTGAGGCAAGGGCAGATCGTGCCGAGTTCCCCGTTGCATCAATTTGACGCGCCGGCCGAGCTTGCAAGAAAGGCCCGCCAAGAGACAACCGCCCTCCTACGGGTTTTGCCAATGCACTCGGTCGGCAAGAGTGCCCTCGCGCTCGCATCACATAGCTTCGACGATGAAGTTGATGCTGTCCATCGGGCGACGACTTGCCTCCGTTGCATCACAATTGATGCACAACCAAAACCATGAAAGCCATTGCCGGTGCACCCGATCCGGTTCAAGGCTAGCTTTCCTCGGCATGGCGGTTTGGCGCATCCCTCACGGCCCCCAGCCCCATGCGGCGGCCTCCATTGCCGGGGAACCGTACCAGCGTTCTGCCTGCGCAACGCACGATCTTGAGCCATTCGTTCAGGGGACAAACTTTCCGCAAAACCAACCGGGTTGTGGCGGCGCTGCGCCAAAGCGTCAACCCTACTACGGCTCACGCGACGCCGGCTGTTCCGGCCAGTCGCGCTTTGCAATTCGTCTCGCCCGCGATCGCTTCCTTCTCTTGTGTACCTCACGCAGCAAATCGCCTGATTTGATCTCAGCCCATGCGCGCTTGCCAAACTTGCTCTGCTCACGGTGGTATGGTTGATTATTTACACCTAAGCGTGTTGCCACGTCGACGGTGGCTTTTGGCTTTGGCGAGGGTTCCGGTGCAGCCGGCGGTGCGCGGTGATGGTGGTGATGATGCCGAGAATGGCGCTGAATATCGAAGAGAAAGAATTGATTCTAATGCTGCGCGAGTGGAAACGTGAGGTTGGCGGGTTTGGATGGTCGGCGGTGCACATCATCCGCCAAGATGGTCGCGGTTGGGAGGTCAAGTTCAAGTTCGCGGTTGGCGGAGCGCGTTGCGGCACCGGCCAGAGCTTTAGTTCAGCCTGGAATGCGCTGAGACCTGAGTGATTTGATTTGTTGTCGCGCGACGGGGCCTGGCTCGATGCCGCATCTGCGTCGGATCGTTTGCTTGAGTTCGTTGCAGTCGGCGACAAGCATTGGACGGAGAGCCCAGCCAAGTATGGCTCGTTCAGATGGGCCAAGGCCTCCTGTTTCAATTCCGCGACAACCTGTTCGCGATGCGCGGCGTTTCGACTTCCTTCGGGATCTCCCTCGCTGGCCGCTGGTTGCCAGTGGCGGAGTGCTCGCATCGTCTCCTCATAGTCCGCGCAAATCCCTCTAAACTGCTCGTCACGAATGAAGCGACGCCGAATATCAAGTTCGCGACGCGGGAAGCGGGCCACGATCGAGCGGAGGTTCTCCATGGCTTGAACCCGCTTCTCACATTGCCCAGCATTGGTCCAACGGCGAGCGCGTCAAGGTACGAACATGTTCACACCTCGCGTCACATGTCCGGACAAGACACCGCCCAGCGAGTGGGAGAGCTCCCTCGGGTCCTTGCGAAGAGAGGTCAACGCGGTGCGGGAGGCGGCGCGTCGCACCAGGAGGAACCCACGCAAGAGTCGTAGACGCGGCAATTCGACGGTCCGGCAGAGACATATTGGCTGAATTTAGAACAGATCGTCTCGAGGCATCTCGAGGTGAACGAGTTCGCGATATTTTCTCCGCCTCTGCAAAGGCGGCAAATGAATAGACCGCCTGAACGGCGGGCTACCAAATATGCCGTGAAGCGACGGACAGGAAGAGTCCAGGTATCGCGTTTGATGCAACGCCACGAACCACCTCCAGGCAAATTCGTCGAAGCGTCACGGCCAAGTCACCTCGGGCCGAAGTGTGATTTCCGCCGCGCATTCAGGTGCCAACATCGGCGCAGATGAACATGCCTAAAAGCAACGGCCCCAGCGTCTGTCGGACGCTGGGGCCACTGGAGATCATCGGGCCGGGTACATCCGCCGCGCCCTTCGATCCCTTGACGTGCCAATTAGTGCACCCGATCATGGACCCGATGTGACAGGAACGCGGCATCCGGGTGATGATATTTCGCCAGCACCTATTATCGACCATCGCGCATCGACGGAACACCTGGCCAACCAGTTTGGCCGCCAACGTCACTGGACTCTGAAGCCATCTCGATTCTTCTTCGCAAGAGCAGATTTCCGACATCAAAGACGTTGAGGCCGTTTTGACCGAAGACGATCGCAAAGCCCGAAGTCTGGCACGATTTGCATAGTCAACCTCAAGGAGTCGTCGCTAGACTATGGGATCTGAGAACGGATCGTGACCCGCCACTTGCCTGCTGAATCGCAACGCGAGGGGGTCACCATCGTTTGCGAGTTCGTCATTGATCCGGTGCCACCGCAGCGCCGACTTTCGCGCTCTCATCGCTTCGCAACCAGTGAACGGCTGCCGGTGGTACGATCACCTGCATGGGCTTGGGAGGTGAGAACGTGTCGATCTACCTGCATTTGCAGATCCGCGAGATGAAGCCGAAAGAAATCAGCCGTATCATGACGGCTTACCGGCAAACGCTACAAACGCTCTGCGTCAAGGACGGCGACGATCCGCTTACGGAGATGATCGCAAAAGCAATCATCAAGGTTGCGCAAGCCGGCATCGACGATCCCGCAGAGATTTCGGCTGAGGCGATCAAGGAGCTGGAAGTTCGGTGACCGATGCTGGTCTCTGAGAAGCGCTTGTTCGTCGTTCCAAGGAGCAGAATCAAAAACCTCCGGCAGGGCATTGCCGGAGGTTTGGGAGGCTTAGCACGAAGCTAAGAGCCAGCATTCATATGTTGGCCGCTGCTTATATATTTTAGTAAGTCAGCTAAGTAAATGAATTCGACCGCAGATGAATCGCATGGCTAATCTTCGTTTAGCGTAGACCGCAACGGTCTCTCATCTTTGGCAAAAACCCCGGCAGTTTCCTGCCGGGGTTCTTGTTACATCGTGATCAGATCAACCGACCTTACCAGTTGCGCTGAGCGCGAAGGAGCAGCATCACAGTATCCTGATCCTTCAGCTCGTAGGTCGCGAGCGGCTTGGCGATCGCGGTCGAGGACGTGGTGACCACGCCCGCGAACTTCTGATCGAGGTGGGAGTAGGTCACGTCGGCCGAGAAGGTCAGGTTCTTGACCGGGGTCCACCGGGTGATCACACCGATCTGCGCCAGGTTGTAGTCCGGGTTGCAGGTGGTCACGCCAGCGCCGAACGCGGTGCGGAACGAGCCGCCCACGCCACCAACGCCGCAGATGTAGGACTTAGCCGTGTCGTTGTACATGACCGCGGCATAAGCACCGTAGAGGCTGGTGTTCCAGTAGGGATCCCAGTTGTGAGTATACGCACCGCGCATACCCCAGGTCTTGATGGTCTGCTGCTGACCGCCGGCAATGAACACCGTGTCGGGTGCCGTGCCGAAGCCGACGCTGCCGTAGACGCCGGGCAGGTTCGAGCCGCCGTAGATGGCGATCGCGCCCGCCTGGCTGGCGAGGTCCTGGATGTTGTAACGGGTCGCACCATCCGTGTACACGCCCTGGATGTTGATCACGTCACCAGGTCCGGTCGGGATGTTCTTGATCGACAGAGCCAGCGCACCAGCCCAGCCCCACTTGTCATCCGGATGACCGCTCACCTCGGTGCCGCCGTAGTAGGCCGCGTGGTTGTCATGCGCCGCGAACGACGCCTGGAACAGACCCCAGGCCTGATCGACCTTGAGCGACGCGATCAAGTCCGGCGCAACCGTGCCGGCATAGTCGCTGGCACCGAACGCACCGCCGGCGCTGATGTTGTTCACGCCAGCCTGCGAGTACTGGGTCTGATCCTGGGCCGACAGCGACAGCGACACGCCGTTGCCGAACTGCGCGGTGTAGGTGAACTGGTTCACACCGGTGGTGGTGTTGGCGCCACCGACGAGACCGTCGAAGTTGTTGCCCGGATAACCGGTCCAAGGAGCAGCGAACTGCGAGACCGCCTTACCGATGGTGAAGCCGGCGAACTGGATGAAGGCGTAGTAGACGCCGAGCGCACCGGTGGCGACGCCGCCAGCAGTGGAGTTACCCGTTCCGGCGGACGTGCCGATCGGGGCGTAAACGGTCGCGCCGTTGCCGAGCCCGGCATAGGTGTCCGAGGTCCAGGTGAACACCGCGTCGAAATAGGTGCGGACCACGCCGTACTCGGTCGCGGTGCGCGTATCGATGTTCAGGTCTTCACGCGAACGCCATGTGTAGCCGTTCGTGAAGCGGTTGTTGGCACCGTTGGCGCCGTTGTAGTTCGGGCCGGCGACCGAGTTCGTATTCGCCAGAACGTCGGCGCGCAGATAGCCGCCCAGCTTGATACAGGTGTCGGTGCCCGGGATGTAGTAGAAGCCGGGGCCGTACAGGGAGCAGACCTTCACGTACTCGACCGCCTTGGCCTTGACGGGAAGATCAGCCGCCTGAGCGCCGCCGACTGCGACGAGGGCAGCCGCCGAGCCCAGGATAAGGCTCTTCACCAATTTCATATTAACCTCCAAGTTGCTCATATGCGGAGAGTCCGGGCCGCGAGCGCCCCGAGATCCCCCGCATGTCGCAAAACCATTCAGCGCGTTCACGCCTCCAGATGAATTCCCCAGGAGAGGGTGAACATGAGTGATCAAACGAACGGGACGATCGAGATTCCCCTACCGCCGGGGATCAATATGCCTGCGCTGAATTCCCAATCAAAATGGTTTATAAAATCAGCTATACGAATGAGGTCACACTGTGGCTCAATGGCAACGCCCTCCACACCCCGTTGCCTTCAAACGACAATTTGTCGCACCGAAAGAATCTTGGGTGTCGCAGAAGTATCACAAATCATTCAAGGTCACTTGCGCCGCACCCGTCTGGCGTGAACAATCCTAGCCGCCCACAAGGGTCACAAGAATCAAAGCAGCGAAAAGCTGTGCCGGGCACGAGGAAGGGGAAGCTGTGTCAGCGACAGGGACGGATGCGACGCGTCAACGCGTCATAGAAAATCTCGACATCATCAAACGCTTCACCCTCGAGATTTCCTCCATCAACTCCCACCTCGAAGAGGTTCGCCAGCTCTGGGGGAAGACGCTTGGCATCACCGGCCCGCAATGGATGATCCTGATGGCGGTCTCCGACCTCGACAAGAATGACGGTGTGCCGGTCAACGTGGTGTCGAAACTGCTCCGCGTCGATCCTTCCTTCGTGACCCCCCAGTCGAAGATGCTCGAGCAGAAAGGGCTGCTGTGTCGCGCGCCCTCGCCATCGGATGCTCGGGTGGTCCGGCTGTCGCTGACCGACAAGACCAAGAAGCACCTGGCGAGCCTCACCGAGCAGTACGACACGTTCAGGGAATTGGTCTTCGACGAGTTCAGCGAAAAGGAGCTGGCCGAGTTCGCAGCCAAGCTCGCCACGCTCAACACCCGCCTCGAAAAGGCGTGCATGAGGGTCGCGCTGACCTACGATTTTTAAGGCTGTGTCCTGGCATCCTGCCAACCTCAAGCGAAATTGTGCCGATCTCCCACGACGGCAGCGCAAACCTTAATGGAAGATGTTTCGGATCAATCAACCAAAGACTCCGCGCGTCGTCTTCTCTGAAAAACAAGGTCAAATTCTGCACTCGCTATTCCCGATCATGATTCTGTCATCCGAGCTGACGCAGTCACGACAAGTTGTCGCAGGGGGCGAGCCTGCTGCTGATTTCGACTCCTTTGGACGGCTAGAATAATCGCGTTGCGGTTGCAGGCGGGAGAGATGGGCGAACATCTGTCGGTCAGCACGGGCGAGCTGGACAGCTTCGAGGGGCTTCATCAGGCGGTCAAAGGCTCGCATGTCGATGTCATGCAGCTCGAGCGTGGCAAGCTGCGGGGCAGGCTGTCCCATGTCGGGATCGGCGATTTCTCGCTGAGCATCGGCACCTTCAATGTCGGTATCCGCACGCAGCGGATCGCGACCGACGACAAGCTGATCATCGGAATGCTGCTCGGCGCCAGGAGCCGCGTCACGCATTGGGCGTTCGACATGCGGCCGGGAGACGTGCTCGTGATCCCGCCGGCCTGCGAGCACGACGGGGTTTTCCAGAGCGCCTCGTCCTATGCCGCGATCCGTTTCGACTTGGCCGAACTGCCCGCGGTGTTCGGCGGGGAGCCGCGGCTGAGCGATGCCGAAACCTGGCGGGAGAAGAACCACTATCGCGCGAACAATGCGATCGGCATGGTCGCAGCGGACAGGTTGCCGCAAATCGTCTCGCATCTCGTGCGACGTCCCGGCGCGCTGACCGGTTCGTCGGCGGAATTCTGGAAGCGCATGATCGTCGACTGCTTGACCGCAACGGTCGTGACCTCGCTCCCGCCAGACGATTTCGGCCACCTGCCGTCGGCGATGAAACTGGTTCGAGACGTCGAGGACTATCTGCAGGAGGCGGGAATTCGGCCGGTCCATGTCTCGGAGATCTGTTCGGTGCTTCGCCTGTCACGGCGCAGCCTGCATCGCGCTTTCCACGAAGTATTCGGCATCGGGCCGGTGACATTCCTGCGTCACAAACGGCTCTGCGCGATTCACTCCATTCTGCGCGACAGCGGCCCAAGAGACACCACGGTCACGGATGTCGCACTTCAGCAAGGCTTCTCCGAACTCGGCCGCTTCTCGCAATATTACCGCGCGATGTTCGGTGAGTATCCCTCGCAGACCCTCGGTCACGCCGCTTAGAGATGCCGCGCGGAAGGCATGAAGACCTCGTCGTTCTCCGACCGGCGGTTTCCTCGCCGCCCGGCGACTTTCTCTGAAACCGTCCGGGCCTCCGGCGCGTAGGTCCGGGTGCCCGCTTGTCGACGGCCCAGGGAATCGGCAACCGCGCGACGGTCGTCACCCGCAGAAGGGCATCTCAAAGCCGCTGGGTGTGTCGGCGAGCCGGGCACCGGCTTCCAGTCGAGCCGATTTCATGAGTATTTTCAGCGTGATAAGTCTGGCTGGGGCGGGAGGGATCGAACCTCCGAATGGCGGAATCAAAATCCGCTGCCTTACCGCTTGGCTACGCCCCAACAACGCGCCGATCGAGGGCAACGCCGGTCTATAGAGTGAGCGCGGCCATTTCAACAGGGCGCCGACCGAAATCACGCGAAAGCCGTGGGACGATTGCGCTGACACTATATTAAAAGGGCGTCGCGACGGCCGAAACCGGCCGGCTTCGGAGAGTTGAGAGGCGGCGGGTTTCATGGGAAGACAAATCCCAAACGCCTCGCCTGGAGCAACGCCATGACCTACCGTGCCCCGATCAACGACATTCTGCTGTCCCTCAATCACGGTGCGGGGCTCGCGGCCGCCGTGAAGGCCGGCCACTATGGTGATTTCGACGGCGACATCACCGCCGCTGTGCTGGAGGAGGCCGGCAAGTTCGCCTCCGACGTGCTGGCGCCGCTTAACCGGGTCGGCGACGAGCACGGCATCAAGCTCGACAACGGCAAGGTCACGACCGCGCCCGGCTGGCCCGGCGCGTATCAGCGCTGGACCGCCGCAGGCTGGAACGCAGTGTCGGGACCGGAAGCCTTCGGCGGCCAGGGCCTGCCGCTGGCGATCAACGCCGCCTGCACCGAGATCTGGAGCGCATCGAACATCGCCTTCGGCCTTTGCCCGCTGCTGACGCTGTCGGCGATCGAGGCCCTCGATGCCCATGGCAGCGAGGAGCTGAAGAGCATCTATCTGGCGAAGATGATCAGCGGCGAATGGACCGGCACGATGCAGCTCACCGAGCCCAACGCCGGCTCCGATGTCGGCGCGCTGCGCACCCGCGCCGAGCGGACGGCAGACGGCACCTACCGCATCAAGGGCACCAAGATCTTCATCACCTACGGCGAACACGACATGACCGACAACATCGTGCATTTCGTGCTCGCACGCTTGCCCGATGCGCCGGCCGGCACGAAGGGCATTTCGCTGTTTCTGGTGCCCAAATTCCTGGTCAACGCCGACGGCTCGCTGGGTGAGCGTAACGACATCTATGCCTCCGGCGTCGAGCACAAGCTCGGTATCCACGCTTCGCCGACCTGCACCATGACCATGGGCGACAAGGGCGGCGCGATCGGCTACCTGATCGGCGAGGAAAATCAGGGCATGCGCTGCATGTTCACGATGATGAACCAGGCGCGGCTCGGCGTCGGCCTCGAGGGCGTCGGCATCGCCGATCGCGCCTACCAGCAGGCGCTGGCCTACGCGCAGGAGCGGCGCCAGGGCAAAGCCGTCGGCCGCAAGGGCGACGGGATGGATCCGATCATCGTGCATCCCGACATCAAGCGCATGCTGATGCAGATGCGCAGCATGACGGCCGCCGCCCGCTCGATCTGCTACGCCACCGCGGTGGCGCTCGACATCTCCGTGCGCGCCAAGGACGCGAAGGTGCGCGCTGACGCCGCCGCGCGCGGCGCGCTGCTGACGCCGATCGCGAAGGCGTTCTCCACCGACATCGGCAACGAGGTCGCCTATCTCGGCGTCCAGATCCATGGCGGCATGGGCTTCATCGAGGAGACCGGCGCGGCGCAGCACTATCGCGACGCCCGCATCACCTCGATCTACGAGGGCACCAACGGCATCCAGTCGATCGACCTCGTCACCCGCAAGCTCGGCGCCAATGGTGGCGCCTCGGTGTGGGCGCTGCTCGATGAACTCGCCGCTGTGATCAAGCAGGTCGAGGCCTCCAACGATCCGGCGTTCGGCACGACAGGCGCAAAGCTGCGCGACGCGCATGCCGCGCTCGAGCGCACCAGCAAATGGCTGCTCGAGCGGCTCGCGGCCGCGCCGAATGACGCGCTCGCCGGCGCAACGCCCTATCTCCGGCTGTTCGGCGCCACCCTCGGCGGCTGCATGCTGGCCGGCGAAGCTCTGGCCGCGAAGTCCAACGCCGAAGCCGAGCCGCAGCGCTACATCGCGCTGGCACGCTTCTTCGCCGAGAACATCGCCGTGCAGGCGCCGTCGCTGGAACGAACGGTGACCGACGGTGCAGACGCCGTGAATGCCGCCGACGCGGTGCTGGCGGGGTAGCCGATCGTCTCGGTTCGTCGTCCCGGCCGGGTGCGCAGTTGGGCACGGGGGGCCGGGACCCTGAACCAGCGCGCCTGCTGATGAGCGGGATCGAGGCGCCGAGCGTCGTGCAATAATGAACATTCGGGGTAATGGGTCCCGGCCTTCGCCGGGACGACGGTGGGGATAGTTCTCGCGCGATGTCTCCGGCCGTCATTGCGAGGAGCCAACGGGTCGGGCGAGCGTGCCCCCGATGACAAGCTCCGCGACGCAACCCATCGCTCCGCCGTCATCCCCCGCGCATGCGGGGGATCCAGTACGCTGCGGCCTCTCGGATCAACCACCGCTGCCTCTGGAATACCGGATCGCCCGCCTTCGCGGGCGACGACAGTTGTGATGAGGACACCGCATCGCGCTCTCGCGACAGGATTTGTCCGAGCTCTGCCCTTCGTTTCGCCTCTCTTGAACAGGGCGCAGCGATGGTGGGGGCTGCGACCGCAACGCGCGCGTTTTTCGCTGCCATGCATGCTAAAACCCGCCGGCGTCACCCCGATCCGGTGAGGACCGACATGCCGGCCGATCTTGTTCAGACCTATCGCGCCTTCGCTTACAACAACGCGTGGGCCAACCACCGCCTTCTGACTGCGTGCGCTCGGCTCAGTCAGACCGAGTTTGCCGCCGAGCGGACCGGCTTCTTCCCGAGCCTGCAGCGGACGCTGAACCACATCTACGTCATCGATCTCTTCTACGTCGACGCGCTGGAGGGCGGCTGGCTCGGGCCAAAGGCCTGGGCGAACGAAGTCCCCTGCCCGTCGGTCGCGGAGCTCAAGCCAGCGCAGCGCGCGATCGATCAGCGCCTGATTGCCGTCTGCGATGCGTTGACGCCGGGCCGGCTAAGCGATGTCGCCCGGATCAATCGCGACACCACGATCCAGATCGAGCGGCGCGACCGTCTGCTGATGCATCTCTTTCAGCACGCGATCCATCATCGCGGCCAGGCCCACGCCATGCTCTCCGCAACGAGCGTCGCACCGCCGCAACTCGACGAGTTCTTTGCCGCCGGCGAAGCGCCGCTCAGGGCAAGAGAGTTCGCCGAACTGGGGTGGACCGAAGCTGTCGTGTGGGGCGGGTGACCGCAGCAGAGGCGAGCTGCCTACCAACTCAGGTAGGTGAAGACGGCGGTGGCAATCACCAGGGGCGAAAGGCCGAACGTCATGACAATCCAGAACTCGCGCTCCAACAATGCTTCCATATTGCGCCTCCCACTACCCGACGCTTACGCCTACTGGAAAGGCGGCATGGTGCTGGCGTCGTCGGGTTCCGGCTACAACCCAAGTGAATCGCCGGAACGATTTTGGCGAATTCGGTCTGATTGTTTGTTCGCTGCGTGCGGAACCGACCTGGCAAGTTTCAGCGCGAATGGCGGCTGCGGATCGGGGAACCAGGGTGATCGGAACCGAGGCCTTGTTTCCTAGCTTCATTGCTCGCGGTGGCTGTGCCACCGCTTACGCAGTCTCCGGCAGCCCTCCGAGCAGCTTGTCGAGCGTGATCGGATAGTCGCGCACGCGCACGCCGGTCGCGTTGTAGACCGCGTTGGCCACCGCCGCCGCCACGCCGCAGATGCCGAGCTCGGCGACGCCCTTGGCCTTCATCGGCGACGATATCGGATCGGTCTCGTCAAGGAAGACCATGTCGAGATGCGGGATGTCGGCATGGACGGGCACCTCGTAGGCGGCGAGGTCGTGATTCACGAACAGGCCGTGACGCTTGTCGACCACCAGATCCTCCATCAGCGCCGCACCGACGCCCATGGTCATCGCGCCGATGACCTGGCTGCGCGCAGCCGTCGGATTCAGGATGCGGCCAGCGCCGCATACCGCGAGCATCCGCCGCACACGCACCTCCGCCGTATCGGCATCGACACCGACCTCGACGAAGTGCGCGCCGAAAGTCGACTGCTGATAGGTCTTGGCGAGGTCGCCGTACTCGATGGCATCCTCCGCCGAGATGCCGCCGTTGCCGGCAGCCTGCGCCAGCGGCACGCTGCGATTGCCGGCGCGAACCACACCGTCTGCGAAGACCGCCTCGGCGGAGTTGAAGCCGAGTTTCTGCGCGATGCTGTCGCGCAGCTTGACGCAAGCGGCGTAGACGCCGGCCGTGGAGTTGTTGCCGCCCCACTGCCCGCCGGAGCCGCATGACACCGGAAAATCGGAGTCACCGAGCCGAACCACCACCTTGTCCAACGGCACGCCCATCATCTCGGCCGCGGTCTGCCCGATGATGGTGTAGGAGCCAGTGCCGATATCGGTCATGTCGGTCTCAACCGTCACCTTGCCGTCCTGGTCGACGCGCACGCGCGCCGCAGACTTGGTGAGGAGATTGTTGCGGAAGGCTGCGGCAACGCCGATGCCGACCAGCCAGCGTCCGTCGCGAACCTTCGCGGGTTGCGGGTCGCGCCGGCTCCAGCCGAACCGCGCAGCGCCTTCGCGCAGGCATTTGACGAGCTGGCGCTGCGAGAATGGCCGCTCCGGATGTTCAGGATCGACCTGGGTATCGTTCTTGATGCGCAGCTCGATCGGATCCATGCCGAGCTTCTCGGCGAGCTCGTCGATCGCGATCTCCAGCGCCATCATGCCGGAGGCCTCTCCGGGAGCACGCATCGCGTTGCCTTCGGGCAGGTCAAGCTCCGCGAGCCGCATCGTGCTCATCCGGTTGGCGCCGGCATAGAGCAGCCGCGTCTGATTGACTGCGACCTCCGGCTCGCCGTCCTTCACGTTGCCGGACCAGCTCTCATGCCCGACCGCGGTGATTTTGCCGTCGCGTTCGGCGCCGAAGCGGATCCGCTGGATCGTCGCCGGCCGGTGCGTGGTATTGTTGAACATCAGCGGACGTTGCAGCGCCACCTTGACCGGGCGGCCCGCGGCGCGGGCCCCGAGCGCGGCGAGCAGCACGTCGGCGCGCAGGAACAATTTGCCGCCGAAGCCGCCGCCGATATAGGGCGAGATGAGCCGGACATTTTCCTTCGGGATACCGAGCGTCTTCGCCATGTCGGTCGCGCCCCAGGCGATCATCTGGTTGGAGGTCCAGACCGTGAGCTTGTCGCCGTCCCACTTGGCGATCGAGGCGTGCGGCTCCATCATCGCGTGGCCCTGATCAGGGGTGGTGTAGGTCGCGTCGAGCTGGACCGGGGCCGCGGCGAACGCCGCCGCAAAATCGCCCACCGCGGTGTCGGCCGGGCCGCCGATCTTGGGATTGGGGACGAAGGCCTTGTCCCGCGACGCCGCAAGGTCGAACCGGCCATCGCCCGGCGCGTAGTCGACACGGACCAGTTGCGCGGCGGACCGCGCCTGCTCGAAGGTCTCGGCGACGACCACGGCGATGGCTTGATGGTAGTGCGCGATCTCGGGGCCGCCGAGCAGCGGCGCTGCGTTGCGCTCACCCTTGTCGAGTTTTCCAGCGTTCTCCGCGGTGACGATGGCGAGCACGCCCGGCGCCGCCTTGGCGGCTTCGAGATCGATCGCCTTGATCCGTCCCTTGCCGATCGCCGATCCCACCACATAGCCATAGGCCTCGCTGGTCACGACGTCGTGCCGTTCATAGGCGTAGGGCGCAGTGCCCGTCGTTTTCAACGGCCCCTCGATCCGGCTGGTCGGATGGCCGACCACCTTGAGCTGGTCGATCGGATTAAAGGTGGCTGGATGTTCGAATCGCATGCTCTAACCCTTATCTAGGCCTTGATTCTAGGCTTTGGCCTCGCGCAGCACCGCCGACAGCGTTCGCTCGGCGAGCGGCAGCTTGAATGCGTTGTCCTGCGTCGGCTTCGCGTCGGCGAGCAGCCGCGCAGTGACGGCCTTGGCGCCACGCGACAATTCCGCCTCCGCCGCCTCGACGCGCCATGGCTTGTGCGCGACGCCACCAAGCGCAACGCGGCCCGAGCCGTCGGGCTGCACGATCGCCGCGACCGAGACCAGCGCGAAGGCATAGGAGGCACGGTCGCGAACCTTGCGATAGGCCTGCGCGCCGCCGACCGGCCTCGGTAGCACCACGGCGGTGATCAGTTCGCCCGGCTCGAGCGTGGTCTCGATCTCGGGATGGTCGCCCGGGAGCCGGTGCAGCTCGGCGATCGGGATCATCCGCGCGGTGCCGTCCGGCCGCACCGTCTCCACCATCGCGTCGAGCGCACGCATTGCCACCGCCATGTCGCTTGGATGGGTCGCAATACACGCATCACTGGTGCCGACCACTGCGTGCTGCCGGCTGAAGCCGCCGATTGCGGCGCAGCCGCTGCCGGGCTTGCGTTTGTTGCACGGCAGATTCGTGTCGTAGAAGTACGGACAACGCGTCCGCTGCAGGAGATTGCCGGCGGTGGTTGCCCTGTTGCGCAACTGGCCGGAGGCGCCAGCCAGCAGCGCGCGCGCCAGCACGGCATAGTCGCGGCGCACCCGCGCGTCTGCCGCGAGGTCCGTATTGCGGACCAGCGCGCCGATGCGCAGGCCGCCGTCCGGCGTCGGTTCGATCCGATCCAGCGCCAGGCCATTGACGTCGATCAGGTGTGCCGGCGTCTCGATCTCGAGCTTCATCAGGTCGAGCAGGTTGGTCCCGCCGGCAATGAATTTCGCGTTCGCGGTCTGCGCAGCCGCCGCGGCGGCCGCGCCCGGCGACGCCGCGCGCTCATAGCTGAACGTTCTCATGCGCTCCTCCCGGCGACCTCAGCGATCGCCTCGGCGATGTTGGAATAGGCGCCACAGCGGCAGATGTTGCCGCTCATGCGCTCGCGAAGCTCGGCATTGCTCAGTCGCATCGGCGCATTGAGATCACCGGTCACATGGCTCGGGATGCCGGCCCGGATCTCGTCGAGCACGCCGACCGCCGAGCAGATTTGCCCGGGCGTGCAATAGCCGCACTGGTAGCCGTCATGCTTGACGAATGCCGCCTGCATCGGATGCAGATGCTCCGGCGAGCCCAGTCCCTCGATCGTGGTGATCTCGTCGCCCTGATGCATCACGGCGAGTGTCAGGCAGGAATTGATGCGTCGGCCGTCGACGATGACGGTGCAGGCGCCGCACTGACCGTGATCGCACCCCTTCTTGGTGCCTGTCAAATGCAGGTGCTCGCGCAAGGCATCGAGCAGCGTGGTCCTGGTGTCGAGTTCGAGCTGATGGGTTTCGCCGTTCACGTCAAGGGACACTCTTGTCATCACGGGCGCTCCGGTCGGGGTTGTTGGGTTGGTCGCCGCCGGTGACGCGCGCGTTGCGACGGACGACGCGGCAAGCGAAGCGGCGCCGACAATCAACAGATGGCGTCGGGATAGTTCCAAATGGCCGGAAATCTGCATTTGACTCTCCTGAGGCATTTGGCTCTCCTGAGAATGGCTCTCGCTCGTGCCGCTCGTTCTCCCGGTGCCCAGCCCCGATCGAGGCCGGAACCGGCAACGGGACTGACATCCGAACATGTCTGCGGGCCGCATGGTGTGAATGCGATCGGCTGCGGAATGTTTCTCGCAAGCCGCCGAAACTAAACCGCAGGCGACATGAGCATTGCCGGGCGGACACGCACGGGAGCTCAGTGACAAAGGATCGCGCGGGCCGGTGCTATCGTCCGCATGCGCGCCGAAAGGGAAAAGCAGCACGAAACCCTTTGGGCCTGCAGAAGATCATGTAGGATGACGACGGGCACGAACTGGCCGCCCGCCGACCGCAGGACCGTCTGATATGACCGCGCATGTGATCGTGACCGATGAAGCCGCCACACGTGTGATCCGGCTGCGCCGGCCTGAGAAGAAGAACGCGATCACGCATGAGATGTTTCGTGCGATGCGCGAAGCGATCGACACGGCGCAGAACGATCCGAAAATCCGCTGCCTGATCGTCACCGGCGGCTCCGGCGTGTTCACCGCCGGGAACGACATCGAGGACTTGCTCGAGCAGAGCACATCGGGCCAGCCACCGCCTGCCTCCGATTTGGTCAAGTTCCTCTACTCGCTGGCCCACAACGTCAAGCCGATCATCGCCGCCGTCGACGGGGCTGCGATGGGCATCGGCACCACCATGCTGTTCCACTGCGACTACGTGCTCGCCAGCACGACCGCGCTGTTCTCAACCCCCTTCTCCAGTTTCGGCCTGGTGCCTGAGGGCGCCTCCAGCCTGCTGATGCCGCGCAGCATGGGTCACCAGCGCGCGTTCGCAATGCTGGTGATGGGACGCACCATGACAGCCGATGACGGCCGCGATGCCGGCTTCGTCAACACGGTGGTGGCGCCGGGCCATGCCGAGGTCGAGGCGCGCAAGGTGGCGCGGGAGATCTGCGCGCTGCCGCCCGAAGCAGTCGCGATTTCCCGCCGGCTGCTCAGGCTGCCGCCCGAAGACATCACCCGCCGGATCGACCAGGAGAATCATGTGTTCACCGAGCGCATGCGCTCGCAGGATGCGATCACCGCTTTCAAGACGTTCATGGCGCGCACGAAGGATTGAATGTTCGCGTCGCAAAAATGTAGTGGCACGGCCTCATGATGGCATGTTCCATGGACAGGTCATGAAGCGCCCCCGCCGTTCACTCCTCGCCGCCGCCATCTGCTCACTCGCCGCCATCGCGGCCTGTCCCGCACCGGCGCAGACCGTGGCGCCGGTGGATTTGCGCATTCTCGCGATCAACGATTTCCACGGCTATTTGCGGCCGCCGCCGGGCGGCATCCGCATCACCGATCCCGCCGACAAGACGAAGAAGGTCATGGTGCCTGCCGGCGGCGCCGAGCGGATGGCGACCGCGGTCAAGCAGCTCCGCGAGGGGCACAAGAACAACATCTTCGTCGCGGCCGGTGACCTGATCGGTGCCAGCCCCTTCCTGTCGGCGATGTTTCACGACGAGCCGACCATCGAATCGCTGTCGATGATGGGGCTCGCGATCTCCTCCGTCGGCAATCACGAGTTCGACGAGGGCAAGGACGAGCTGCTGCGGATGCAGAACGGCGGTTGCCATCCGGTCGACCAATGCCAGGGGCCGCATCCCTTCGCGGGCGCCAAATTCCACTATCTGGCCGCCAGCACGCTGGACAGGACCACCGGCAAGACGGTGTTTCCGCCTTACGAGATCAGAGAGTTCGACGGCATCCCGGTCGCCTTTATTGGGCTGACGCTGAAGAACACGCCGAACCTGGTGTCGCCGGCCGGCGTTGCGAGCCTCGAATTCGGCGACGAGGCCGAGACCGTCAATGCGCTGGTCCCGGAATTGAAGGCGAAGGACGTCGAGGCCATTGTGGTCTTGATCCACGAAGGTGGCTTCCCGACCGGCGACTACAATGAATGCCCCGGCATCTCCGGGCCGATCGTCGACATCGTCAAGAAGTTCGATCACGCCGTGGATGTCGTGATCTCAGGTCACACCCATCAGGCCTATGTCTGCGAGATCGACGGACGGCTCGTCACCTCCGGTGACAAATACGGCACGCTGGTCACCGCGATCGATCTTCAGCTTGATCGGAAGTCCCATGACGTGATCAGCGCCAAGGCCGACAACACCATCGTTCGCCTCAACGGGTTCGAGCGCGATCCCGAGCAGAGCGCGCTGCTCGAAGCCTACGACCGGCTGGCCGCGCCGATCGCGAACCGTACAGCAGGCGCAGTGACGGAAACGCTGTCGCGCAGGCCGAACGAGGCCGGCGAAAGCTCGCTCGGCGATATCGTCGCCGACGCGCAGCTCGTAGCAACCAGCTCGGAGCCGAATGGCGGCGCGGTGATCGCCTTCACCAATCCGGGCGGCCTGCGCACCGACATCACCAAGCGCGACGACGGCGCAGTGTCCTATGCCGACATCTTCGCGAGCCAGCCGTTCCGCAACCAACTCGTAACGATGACGCTGACCGGCAAGCAGCTCAAGGACGTGCTGGAGCAGCAATGGGCCGACCCGAAACGCCCGCGTCCGCTGCAGGTCTCCAAGGGCTTTTCCTATGCGTGGGACGCGACCAAGCCCGACGGCGAGCGCATTGTCGCCGCACGGATGTCGCTCCATGGCAAGCCGATCGACGCGATCAGTAGCTATCGCGTGACCGTGAACAATTACCTCGCCGAGGGCGGCGACGGTTTCACGGTGTTCAAGGGCGGAACAGCGCAGCAGTTCGGCGTCTACGACGTCGACGCGCTCTATGCCTATTTCAGGGCCAACAGCCCGGTGGGACCGACGGCGGGCCACCGCATCGAGAAGATCAACTGAGCGAGGCGCGTGGAACACCGTGCATCCCCGTCATTACGAGCCAACGGTTCGCACGAATGCGCGCCCGATGACAGCCTCCGCGAAGCGACCCATCCTTCCGCGCGTGCGGTGACGATGGATTTGCTCGGCTTGCGCTCGCAATGACGCGGAAAGAGTTGGGCTCTCACCCAGCCACCGCATCCGGGAAGAATGAGGACGGAGAGACGGAGCCAGGGCTTCCCGCCGAGCCGGTAACGGCCTACATTGGCCTTTCCTCGTACGCGCATCGGTAGCGCCGGGAATTTGCATGACACTGCTTCTGACGCATTCCGCTTGCCTCAACCATCTCACCCCACCCGGACATCCCGAACGCCCCGACCGGCTGCGCGCGGTCGACGAGGTGCTGGCCGAGGACCGCTTCGAGGCGCTGGTGCGTGACCAGGCGCCGGAAGGCGACCTGGATTCCGTGCTGCTCTGTCATGGCGAGCACTATGTCGGCGAATTGCGCCATATCGCGCCGACCTCGGGCATGATCTATCTCGACGGCGATACCTCGATGTCGCCAGGCACCTGGGAAGCCGTGATGCGCGGTGTCGGCGGCGCGCTCGCCGCAACCGACGCGGTGATGAAGGGCCAGCATCGCAATGCCTTCGTCGCGGTGCGACCGCCCGGTCATCACGCCGAGAAATCGACGCCGATGGGCTTCTGCTTCTTCGACAATGCCGCGATCGCCGCGCGCCACGCGCAACGCAAGCACGGCATCGCACGCGCCGCGGTGGTCGATTTCGACGTCCATCATGGCAACGGCACGCAGGACATCTTCTGGGCCGATCCGACCGTGATGTATTGCTCGACGCACCAGATGCCGCTGTTTCCGGGCACCGGCGCGATGAGCGAGCGCGGCGAGCACGACACCATCGTCAATGCGCCGCTGGCGCCGGAAGACGGCAGCGCCAGGTTCCGCGCCGCGTTCGAGAACCTGATCTTGCCGCGGCTGCAGCAGTTCTCGCCGGAACTCATCATCATCTCAGCCGGCTTCGACGCGCATCATCGCGATCCGCTGGCGTCGATCAACCTGAAGGCCGACGATTTTGGCTGGGTGACGCGCAAGCTGATGGACATCGCCGACAAGAGCGCCGGCGGCCGCGTGGTCTCGGTGCTGGAAGGCGGCTACGATCTGCAGGGATTGAAAGAGTCGGTGGCTTCCCACGTCAGCGCATTGATGGACGTGTGAATCCTCGCCACAATAAGCTCGCAAAAATTCGATTGATTCTGCACGGGGACGAGCATGGTCCCGAACGGCGGGAACCGGTTTTCGCTCGCGTCAGACGTATGGCGTTTGCGCGGAGATCATGCTCAAACACGTCTGTGCAACCGGGAACACGAGATGGCCGAAAATACTCAAGCCGACGTCAAGAAGCTGTCGTTCGAACGCGCGATCGAGGAACTCGAATCGATCGTCAAGCGGCTCGAGGACGGCAAGGTCCCGCTCGAGGAGTCGGTCGCGATCTATGAACGCGGCGAGGCGCTGAAGCGCCGTTGCGAGGAATTGCTGCGCCAAGCCGAAGCCCGCGTCGACAAGATCACCACCGACGCCTCGGGTCAGCCGACCGGTACCGAGCCGCTCGACGTGCAGTAGCGCCGCGCGCGGCGATCGCGACAATCCGGCAGCCAACGCGATCGCGCCGACTGGCAATTGTTGCTGTGCATTTCTGCCTCCGGGGATGGCGATCGCCACCGCCGGCGGCTTTTGCGTGCACATCCATCATCCGCGTGATCGGCTGATCCCGGAGCGGCCGACTGCCTCCAAATGATCATAATGGAACGCAGCGGCCCTCCAGGCCATTGGCCGACCGTTGAAAAATCTAGCTTTTTTGGCGTGGGGCATGGGAACCCAGCGCGCCGAGCGGCTTGGCTTTGGCCACAACTTTGGTGTAATGCTTCCAGCTCTATGGGCATTTGAAGGTAGCGGGCGGCCAGCTTCTTCCGGCGGCAAGCACCTCAAATGGTTCGATAAAACTGAACCGGGACGGGTGAAGAGCGACCAAAGTGATGCTTATCACGTGGTTCAATCCGGAGTGCATCTAGGCTTTCAACCAGGCACCGGCGCCGCCGGGGCGGCACCCAGTGTCTGTCATTCACTGCGCGGAATGCGCGCAACCCTTCTCGCGCGGGGCCGTTGTCCCGGCATGCAAAATTGGAATATGGCTGTGACCACATTTAGTAAGACGCCGCTTCTTGACACCATTCGCACGCCCGAAGACCTGCGCAAGCTGAAGATCGAGCAGGTGCGGCAGGTCGCCGACGAGCTGCGCCAGGAAACCATCGACGCCGTGTCGGTGACCGGCGGGCATTTCGGCGCCGGCCTCGGCGTGGTCGAGCTGACCACCGCCATCCACTACATCTTCGACACGCCGCGCGATCGTCTGATCTGGGACGTCGGCCATCAGGCCTATCCGCACAAGATCCTGACCGGACGGCGCGACCGCATCCGCACGCTGCGCACCGGCGGCGGCCTGTCCGGCTTCACCAAGCGCACCGAGAGCGATTACGACCCGTTCGGCGCAGCGCACTCCTCGACTTCGATCTCGGCCGGCCTCGGCATGGCGGTGGCGCGCGACCTTTCCGGCGGTAACAACAACGTCATCGCCGTGATCGGCGACGGTGCGATGTCGGCCGGCATGGCCTATGAGGCCATGAACAACGCCGGCGCGATGAACTCCCGCCTGATCGTGATCCTCAACGATAACGACATGTCGATCGCGCCGCCGGTCGGTGCGATGAGCGCCTATCTGTCGCGGCTCTATTCCGGCAAGACCTACCGCACGCTGCGCGAGGCGGCCAAGCAGATCAACAAGCGCCTGCCCAAGATCCTCGCCAACCGTGCCAACCGCGTCGAAGAATATTCCCGCGGTTTCATGATGGACGGCGGTACGCTGTTCGAGGAGCTCGGCTTCTACTATGTCGGCCCGATCGACGGTCACAATCTCGATCACCTGCTGCCCGTGCTGAAGAACGTCCGCGACATGGAAACCGGGCCGATCCTGGTTCACGTCGTGACCCAGAAGGGCAAGGGCTATGGTCCGGCCGAGGCGTCCGCAGACAAATATCACGCCGTGGTCAAGTTCGACGTCGCCACCGGCACCCAGGCCAAGGCCAAGCCGAATGCGCCGGCCTACCAGAACGTGTTCGGCCAGAGCCTCGTCAAGGAAGCCGAGAAGGACGACAAGATCGTCGCGATCACCGCGGCGATGCCCTCCGGCACCGGCGTCGACATCTTCAACAAGGCGTTCCCCGACCGCACCTTCGACGTCGGCATCGCCGAGCAGCACGCGGTGACCTTCGCCGCCGGTCTCGCCACCGAAGGCTACAAGCCGTTCTGCGCGATCTATTCGACCTTCCTGCAGCGCGGCTATGACCAGGTGGTCCACGACGTCGCGATCCAGAGCCTGCCGGTCCGGTTCGCGATCGACCGCGCCGGTCTGGTCGGCGCCGACGGCGCGACCCACGCCGGCTCGTTCGACAATGCCTATCTCGGCTGTCTGCCGAATTTCGTCATCATGGCCGCGTCCGACGAGGCGGAACTGGTTCACATGGTGGCGACGCAGGTCGCGATCGACGATCGCCCGAGCGCGCTGCGCTATCCGCGCGGCGAAGGCCGCGGCGTCGAGATGCCGGAAGTCGGCGTCCCGCTGCCGATCGGCAAGGGCCGCATCATCCGCGAAGGCAAGAAGGTCGCCCTGCTCTCGTTCGGCACCCGTCTCGCCGAGTGCGAGAAGGCCGCCGACGAGCTCGCCGCCCACGGCCTTTCGGCGACCATCGCCGATGCGCGCTTCATGAAGCCGCTCGACGAGGACATGATCCTGAAGCTCGCGCGCGAGCATGAGATCCTGATCACGATCGAGGAAGGCTCGATCGGTGGTTTCGGCTCGCACGTGGTGCAATTGCTGACCGACCAGGGCATGCTCGACAGCGGCATGTTGAAGTTCCGCTCGATGGTCCTGCCCGACGTGTTCCTCGACCACGACACACCTGCGGCGATGTACGCCCGCGCCGGGCTCGACGCCAAGAGCATCGTTGCCAAGGTGTTCGACACGCTTGGCAAGGATTTCAAGTCCGAGACGGTGAAGCTCGCATAGTCCGCCCGGGCGGCGCATTGGCGTCGGCAAGTCCATGATCATCTATCTGGCAGGTCCTGACGTGTTCCTGCCGGATGCCGTGGAGATCGGCCGCCGCAAGGCGGAGATTTGCGCGCTGCATGGACACACCGGGCTCTATCCGCTCGACAATGCGGCGAGCCATGCGGCCACCAGCGCGTCGCTTACCATTTTCAAAAGCAACGAAGCGATGATGGAGTCCGCCGACGCCATCATCGCCAACTTGACGCCGTTTCGCGGCCCAAGTGCCGACGCAGGCACTGTCTACGAACTCGGCTACATGGCGGGACGCGGCAAGCTGTGCCTCGCCTACTCGAACGATCCCGCCTCCTACGCCAATCGCGTGGCGCGGCTGCAGCAGGTTGCGGAGGCGCCCGATGGACGCCTGATCGATGCGGAGGGGCTCACGGTGGAAGAATTTGGATTGCCCGACAATCTGATGATGATACACGCGCTCGATCTGCACGGCAGTCCGCTGGTGACACCGAGCGAAGCGCCGCAGGATATCTGGCACGATCTCGCCTCGTTCGAGGCCTGCGTGCGGCTCGCCGCCCCGCGCGCGCGACGCTTTCCGGGCTTCACCAATTGACCGGCAGCGGCGACAGCCATGGGCCGGCCGGCAAGCGCGTCGATGTGCTGCTGGTCGAGCGCGGCCTGTTCGAAAGCCGGGCGCGGGCGCGCGCGGCGATCGACGCGGGTCTTGTCACGGCCGGCGGTAAGCACGTCGCCAAGGCCTCCGAGATCGTGGCGCCCGACGCCGAATTGTCCGCTGAGCCCGCGCACCCTTACGTCTCGCGCGGCGGCGTCAAGCTCGCCGGCGCGCTGGAGCACTATCCGATCGACGTCGAGGGCCATGTCTGCCTCGACGTCGGCGCCTCGACCGGCGGTTTCACCGAGGTGCTGCTCGCCAACGGCGCGAGCCTCGTGTTTGCCGTCGACGTCGGCCGCGGCCAACTACACCCCTCGCTGCGGGGACATCCGAAGATCGTCTCGATGGAGGAGACCGATATCAGGAGCTTCGAAGGCAAGCGCCTGCCGGCACGGCCGGACATCGTCGTGATCGATGTCAGCTTCATCTCACTCAAGGCGGTGCTGCCAGTGGCGCTGTCGCTCGCCGCTGCGCCGATGCATCTGCTGGCGCTGATCAAGCCGCAATTCGAGGCTGCGCGCAAACATTCCAAGCGCGGCATCATTCGCAATGCGATGGTGCACCAGGAAATCTGCGACGATATCGCCGCCTTCGCCGCCTCGCTCGGCTGCACCGACATCCAGGTGTTCCCGTCCTCGATCAAGGGCGGCGACGGCAATATCGAGTTCTTTCTCGGCGCGCGGCGTGGCTGAGCTGCTCACCATCGACCACGTCGGCCACCGCGGCGACGGCGTCGCGATCGATGGCGCGCAGTCGATTTATGTGCCTTACGCGCTGGCCGGCGAGATCGTCGAGGTCGCCGACGTCCCCGGTCACCATCCGGACCGGCGGCGACTGGTGCGGGTCGCGCGCGCCAGCCCGGAGCGCATCGCGCCGTTCTGTCCGCATTTCGGCGTCTGCGGCGGCTGCGCGATCCAGCACTGGAGTGACGAGGGCTACCACGCCTGGAAGCGCAACATCGTCCTCGAGACACTGGCACAGGCGAAGATTGCGGCCGAGGTCGCGCCGGTGGTAGACGCCCACGGCGCCGGACGCCGCCGTATGACGCTGCATGCCCGCATGGGCACCCACGAGATCCTCATGGTCGGCTTCGCCGCGATAGGCTCGCACGAGATCATCCCGATCGATCGCTGTCCGATTCTCGATCCGGCACTCGACGGCGCGCTCGAGGCGGCCTGGGCCATCGCTGAACCGCTGATGACCTCCAGCGGCAAGCCGCTCGACATCCAGGTGACCGCGACCCTCAACGGTCTCGACATCGACGTGCGCGGCTCCGGCGCGCTGCCGACCAGCATGATCACCGCCTTGTCACGCATCGCGGGGAAACACCGGCTGGCGCGGCTGACGCGGCACGGCGAACTGGTGCTGATGCGCGGCTCACCGGAGATCGCGATCGGAAAGGCGAAGGTCGTGCTGCCACCGGGAGCATTCCTGCAGGCGACCGGCAAGGGCGAGGAGACGCTTGCCGCGCTGGTCATCGAGCGTTGCGGACGCGCGAAACACATCGCTGATCTGTTTTGCGGCGTCGGCCCGTTCGCGCTCCGCCTGGCGGAGCGGGCACGCGTCGCGGCTTTCGACAGCGATGCCGGCGGCATCGCGGCGCTGCAAAAGGCCGCGAAGTCGACGCCGGGGCTCAAGCCGCTCAAGGCCGAGGCGCGCGATCTGTTTCGCCGCCCGCTGGTGCCGCAAGAGCTGCGCGACTTCGATGCTGTCGTGTTCGATCCGCCGCGGCAGGGCGCGCAGGCGCAGGCCACGCAGCTTGCGGCGAGCAAGGTGCCTGTGGTCGTCGCGGTGTCCTGCAACGCCGCCACCTTCGCACGCGATGCGAAGATCCTGATCGACGGCGGCTACAGAATCGAAGGAGCCACGCCCGTCGACCAGTTCCGCCACAGCCCGCATGTCGAGCTGGTGGCGCGGTTTGTGCGCTGAAGCCGTGTGACTGATGCCGCCGGGCGCGGTAGAGTGCGCCTTCCATGCCGCACGATCCGCTGCTCGCCCGCCTCACTCCTGTTCTCGCTGATGTCCCTGGCCTCGCCGCCATCGTGCTCGGCGGCTCGCGGGCGCGAGCAACGGCGCACGATGCGTCCGACTACGACGTCGGCCTTTATTACACGGAGGCCGCTCCTCTGGATGTCGATCGGCTGCGCGAAGCAATCGCGCACCTTGTCGATGAGCCCAGCGCCGCGCAGGTGACTCCCGTCGGCGAATGGGGCCCGTGGATCGTCGGCGGTGCGTGGCTATCGATCGGCGGCCGCAAGGTCGATCTGCTCTATCGCAGCGTTGACAGGGTGAGCGCGACGATCGACGCCTGCCGGAACGGCGATATCGCCATGCACTACCAACCGGGCCATCCGCACGGCTTCTGCTCGGCGACCTGGATGGGTGAAGTCGCACTGTGCCAACCCCTGCATGACCCGAGCGGCGTCGTCGCGGAGCTGAAAGCGAGGACCGCGCCCTACCCGCCCGCCTTGCGCGACGCGCTGATCCGGCGCTTTCAATGGGAAATCCTGTTCAGCATCGAGAATGCCGAGCTCGCCCTACCGCGCGGCGACGTCACGCATATCGTGGGCTGCGCCTATCGCGCACTCGCCTGCTTGGGGCAGGTGCTGTTCGCCCTCAACGAACAGTACCTCATCAACGAAAAGGGCGCGCTGATCGTAGCCGCAGGCTTTCCCGTGACCATCCACGGTCTGACGGAGCGCGCCGCGGAGGTTTGGCGATCAATCGGATCAGGCCAGTACGAGAACGCATTGCGGGTGCTGCGCTTGTTGGAGAACGAGCTTCGGGGAGATTTGCACGGTCGGTTGTACTAACCCACCTTGCGAGATCGCTACCGCCCCCATCTGTCCTGCCAGATCTTCTCGCCGATCATGCAATTGACGCGCGGCTCCTTGTCGGCGGCCCGCACCACGGGTCGCTCCGGCGTGCGGCCGGCGACCTCGAGCAGGAGCTTGGTGCGGATCGCCTCCTTGAACTTCTCGCGGTCCTTGATCGACACCACGAAGGAGCCGGGACCGCCGATCACGCAGTCCTCGTAGTACCAGTCGAGATTTTCGATATCCATCGTCGAATAGGACGGCTCCTTCACCATGATCGGCAGGCCGTTGATGACGATGCCCTTCTCCAGCGCCATGTCGCGCGCGGGCTGGATCGGCGCGCCGTTGTTGTTGGGTCCGTCGCCGGAAATATCGATGACGCGCCGCAGGCCGCGATGCGGGTTCTCGTCGAACAACGGAACCGCGAAATAGATCGCACCCGAGATCGAGGTGCGCGAGGCCCGGCGAACCGGCGTCTTCATGATCTCGGCCGCGACGGCATCCGCGGATTCAGGACCGTCGATCACGCGCCAGGGGATGATGATTTTCTGATCGTTTGACGCAGCCCATTCAACATAGGTGATCGAAATCTTGCCGTTCGGCCCGGCCTTGAGCGCCTGCAGGAACTCCCTAGAGACGATCGCCTGCGCGTAACCCTCGCGCTGGACCGCGAGTTCGTCCATGTCCATCGAATAGGAGACGTCGACCGCAAGGATCAGTTCGACATCGACGCTCGGGGTGGATTCCTTCTCGACCAGCCGCTCGTTGGGCTGCGTTCCCGGCCCGGGCGCGGCAACACCGGCCGCATCGCCGCTTGCCAGCATGCCGGCGACAAGCACCGCTCCGATCGAGACATACCAGCGCATCGCTGCCCTCCCGTCGTATGACTGTCATCGTGACACGCAAATCAGGCGGCGCAAAGCGCGAACAGCGTCCGCGCTTCACATTCAGGTTAAGCCCGTCCGCCTTGATTTGGGCGACGACGACGGCGCGCGCCGTGCCGTTGCCGCAATGAGCCCGTGCAAATCGACCGGTTCCAGCGAAGCCCGGAAGGCATTATTATCCGGAGTGCAACCGTGAGGGAGGTGCCGGGCAATGCCCGATACCATCGTCAAGCCGAAAACCAAGGCGAAGACCAAGGTCGAGCGGCCGCGTCTGCACAAGGTCATCCTGATCAACGATGATTACACGCCGCGTGAATTCGTCGTGACCGTGCTGAAGGCGGAATTCCGCATGACCGACGATCAAGCCTACAAGGTGATGCTGACGGCGCATCAGCGCGGTGTCTGCGTGGTCGCGGTGTTCACCAGGGATGTCGCCGAGACCAAGGCGACACGAGCCACCGACGCCGGCCGCGCCAAGGGCTATCCGCTGCTGTTCACCACCGAGCCGGAAGAGTAGCACCCTCACCGCTCCGCCGGCTGCGCGAGCTGCGCCCGTCCGCCCGCCGCGATGTCGGCGACGACGGCGCCCATCACCAACGCACCGCCGACGAACGCTCGGACCGACGGCACCTCGGCAAAGGCTAGCCACACCCAGAGCGGCATCAGCGGTGTTTCGAGCGTGGCGATCAGCGAGGCCTGCCCGGACGGTATCAGCCGGGAGCCCAGCGTGAACAGCGTGAGGCCGAGCCCGACCTGGCAGAACCCGAACATCGCGAGCACGCCGAGGTCGGATGCCGTGGCCGAGCCGATAGCCTGCGCAAAGGGAATGCTGATCAGGCTGCCGAGAAAGTTCGATAATGCGGCAGCCGCAACCATCGGTGTCTCCCGATGCCTGCGGATGGCGACCGTCATCAGCGACAGCGCCAGCATCATCACGCAGGCGAGCCCGATGCCCCTATAATCCGCGACGCCGCCTGCACTGCTGACGGCGACGGCCACGCCGACCAATGCCACCGCGCTGGCCAGCAGCGTCCGCGGCAGGGCGGCTTCACGCAACCATATCCAGGCGATCGCGGCGGCGGCAAAGGGCTGGACGGCGACGATGACGGCGACATTGGCCACGCTCGTCATTTGCAAGGCCGGGATGAACGTCACCATGCCAACGGTCGAAAGGCCGGCCACCAGCCAACCGCTGGCGCGCATCGCGATGAGGTCGCGCGCGCCACGCCGGCCTTGGGTGGCGACGAGGAACAGGGTGATCGCGCCGCCGCCGAACAGCCCGCGCCAGAACAGGATGGTCCAGGAATCGAAGTGGAGCAGCCGGGTGAAGAACGCCGCGGTGCTCCATGCGACCGCGGCCGCGGCGATCAGGGCAATGCCGGTCCGATGCTGGGCATCCACGCACTTGGCGCCGCTCCTAAAGCACGATGAGATTGGGTTGAATCGTCATCGCGCTTTAGCTTCCTGCTTGAGCATGATCTTTTCGGAAAGCTGCATCACACTTTTCCGGATCATGCTCTAGGCGTGAGCGGCGCGCGACGCTTCGTCGTGCAGGCCATAGACCCGCTCAGCCTTCGAGAATCCGGCGATCGGAAACTCGCCAAGCTCGCTCCAGCCGCCGTCGCAAATGCCGGCGAAGCGCTCGGAGGCAACGACAGTGCGGCCAAGTCGGCCGGCGATCCTCTCCAGCCGCGCGGCGAGATTGACCGCAGGCCCGATGCAGGTGAAGTCCAGCCGGTTGCCGCCCCCGATATTGCCGTAGAGCACGCGCCCGAGATGCAGGGCGACGCCGAAGCGGAAACGCTCGACGTCTTCGCCATTGGGAAATTGCAGCGCCGCGACGCCGGCGCGAGATTCGCGCGCCGCCTCCAGCACCCGTGAACAAACCTGCTCCTCGTTGCCGACATATTCGTCGACCGGAAACACCGCGAGCAGGCCATCACCCATGAATTTCAGCACCTCGCCGCCGTGGGCGCGGATCGCGGACACTTGGCAATCGAAATAGAGGTTGAGGATCTCCACCATGGTCTCGGCCGGCAAGCGATCCGACAACGCGGTGAAACCGCGCAGATCGGACAGCCAGATCGCGGCATCCATCGTATCGGCATGGCCGCGCCTGATCTGGCCGCCCATGATGCGCTCGCCGGCGCGGTTGCCGACATAGGTATCGAGCAGAAGCGCGGCGGTGCGCCGCAGCGTCACGATCTCGATATAGCGCGCCAATGGAACGGTGAGCGACCGGATCACGTTCAGTTGCTCCTCGGTGAAGCCACCCGGCTGCTTGGTGGTCCAGCTCGAAGCATTGGGAAAGCCGTCAGTGTTGATCAGCGGCATGGCGATGTAGTCGGTGACGCCTTCCGGGCGCAGGTCCTCGACAATCGGAAAACGCGCGCTTGCCGGATCGTCGAGCCGCGCCCTCACCTCGACGCATTGCTTGAAAACGATCGAAAGCGGACTTGCGGCATATCCCGGGGAGTCCAGAATGTCGTGACTGACGCTGCCGGTCTCCACTTCGGCCCCAGGCTTCCAGATGAAACTGCGCCCGTAGATCTCGGGATGCAGCGTGCGAACGAACACGCCGACGCGCCATAGCGGCAGGCCGGCGCGAACCACGCGTTCGCAGCATTCCGCCATCATCTGCGACGGGGTGGGCGCCGAGCGCGCTCCGCCGATCATCCACTCGATGATGTCCCGCAACTCCGACGCGTTCATGGCAGTACCCCCGACGAGCACCCGACCTGGAGCAGCTTCGGTCTGGCTGAATCAGAACCGAAGCTCCAGATTCTTGTTTTGGCGCGTTCTCTTGGCAAGAAACCGGTGCCTGTCCCGGATCAAGTCCGGGACAGGCCTCGCCCGAAAACGCAGTAGCGACCGCTACTATACAGGAATCAGCGGCCGGTCTGTCCGCGATGGCGCAGAAAATGATCGGCCAGCACGCAGGCCATCATGGCCTCGCCGACCGGCACGGCACGGATGCCGACGCAGGGATCGTGGCGGCCTTTGGTCAGGATGTCGGTGTCGGCGCCTTTGCGATCCACGGTCCGGCGTGGCGTCAGGATCGAGGATGTCGGCTTGACCGCGAAGCGCACCACGACCGGCTGGCCGGTCGAGATGCCGCCCAAAATGCCGCCGGCATTGTTGGACAGGAACCTGGTGCCGTCATTGCCGGTCCGCATCTCGTCGGCGTTCTCTTCGCCGGAGAGCTCCGCAGCACCGAAACCTGCGCCGATCTCGACGCCCTTGACCGCATTGATGGTCATCATCGCCGCCGCCAGCTCGCTGTCGAGCTTGGCATAGATCGGCGCGCCGAGCCCGGCCGGCACGCCCTCGGCGACGACCTCGATCACGGCGCCGATCGAGGAGCCGCTCTTCCTGATGCCGTCGAGATAGCTTTCGAAGAATGCCGCCTTGTCCTTGTCCGGGCAGAAGAACGGATTGTTCGCGATCTCGTCCCAGTCCCACTTGTCGCGATCGATCTTGTGCGGGCCCATCTGCACCAGCGCGCCGCGCACCTTCACGCCCGGCAGGACCTTGCGCGCGATTGCGCCCGCCGCGACGCGGGTCGCGGTCTCGCGCGCCGAGGAGCGCCCGCCGCCGCGATAGTCACGCAGGCCGTATTTCGCCTCATAGGTGAAGTCGGCATGACCGGGGCGGAACTTGTCCTTGATCTCGGAATAATCCTTGGAGCGCTGGTCGGTATTCTCGATCAAAAGCGCGATCGGCGTGCCCGTCGTCACCTGCACGCCGGTCTCCGGATGCGCCATCACGCCGGACAGGATCTTCACCGCATCCGGCTCCTGGCGCTGGGTGGTGAAGCGCGACTGGCCGGGACGGCGGCGATCGAGGTCGTGCTGGATCTCCTCCACTTTGAGCGGGATCAGGGGCGGACAGCCGTCGACCACGCAGCCGATCGCCACCCCATGGCTTTCGCCGAAGGTCGTCACGCGGAACATATGGCCGAAGGTGTTGAAGGACATCTTTTGCGCTTGTGTAAGTCAGTTCTGGCTTGTGGTAACGCGCGCAGGCACCGGGGTCAAACTACTGATCCGTCATTCCGGGGCGATGCGCAGCATCGAACCCGGAATCTCGAAATTCCGGGTTCGCCCTCCAGGCGCCCCGGAATGACCGCGTAGCTCAACTATATTTCCGCAACCCGGCCTCATCGAATACGTAGACCGCGCCCTGCTCGATTGTGAGATCGGCGGCGCTGGCCGGGGTCTCGAAGCCGAGCGCCACCATCAGCGCCCGGGCGGTGCCGCCATGGGCGACGGCGACCGTGTCCGAGCCCACCGACTGGTACCAGTCGGTCATCCGCGCCTGCACCTCGACATAGCTTTCGCCGCCCGGCGCCGCCACCGTCCACTTCTCGACCAGGCGCCGGGCATAGAGGGCGGGGTCGGCGGCCTGGGCTTGCGTGAGCGTCGATCCTTCCCACGTCCCGTAGCCGATCTCGCGCAGCCTGTCGTCGAGGGCATAGCCGCCCGGCGGCAGGCCGAGCTCGGTGCGCACCAGCTCCATGGTCGCACGCGCCCGGATCAGCGGGCTGGCAACGAAGGCGAGCTGCGTCTTGTCGCGACCATCGCGGGCGAACAGGCCGGCGAGGATGCGCCCCGCATGCGCCGCCTGGCGGCGGCCGAGCTCGTTCAGCGCGATGTCCTGCACGCCCTGCAGCCTGCCTTCCGCATTCCATGAGGTCTCGCCGTGACGGATATAGTAGATCGTCGGCACCGGCATTGCGTGATGATTAATCCCTGCTGAGCGAGTTGCGTTGCCTCGTAGAGATCACGTAGCCGGAATCGACATGCCGGGTACAGCCCAAATCTGCTCTTTGGCCACCGCGCCGCGCGGACAAATCGGCGCAATCGGAATAGTCACGTCATTTGGGTGTTATGTTGGGAAAGGCGGCTGCCGCCGCAACCATCGAAGACAGGGATGCATGACCGCCTTTCGTCAAAGCGTCGAGGCCATGATACCGGCGCTCCGTCGCTACGCGCGCGCACTCGCGCGTGACGCCGACATCGCCGACGATCTGGTGCAGGACACGCTGGTGCGGGCGCTCCGCTCGGAGCGGCTGTTTCTCGGCGGCGACCTCAGGAGCTGGCTCTACACGATCCTGACCAACCTTAACAAGAACCGGCGGCGCTCGCTGGCGCGCCGGCCGCCACTGATGCCGCTGCTCGACAACAACGCCGACGCCAGCGGCACCGAGGCCGAGGGACGCGATATCGAGCGCGCATTGTCGACGCTGGTGGAGGAGCAGCGCTCGGTGCTGCTGCTGGTGATGCTGGAGGGCCTGAGCTACCGCGAGGTCGCCGACATCCAGGGCGTGCCGATCGGCACCGTAATGTCCCGGCTGGCCCGCGCCCGCGCCCATGTGAGAGCCTCGCTGGACGGCGAGCGTCCGGCGCTCAGGCGGGTGAAATGACACGATGTGTGACGGCAACGTTACGCGTGAACGATTTCCAATCGAGATTTGACAGAGACGACTGATATGACCGACCCGAACATTCCCGTCACCGAAGACGAGTTGCATGCTTACGTCGACAACGAGCTGCCGGCCGAGCGCCGCGGAGATGTCGAGGCCTGGCTCGCGGCGCATCCGGACGAAGCGGCGCGGGTGCAGTCATGGCGTGCGATGGCGGAGGCGCTGCACGCGCGCTACGATTCCGTGCTCGACGAGGCGGTGCCGAAGCGGCTCGAACTCGAGCGGCTGGAGCGTCAGCCGCGGCGCTGGATCTATGGCGCGGTGGCGGCAACGCTCACCGCCTTCGTCGTCGGCGGTGGCATCGGCTGGGTCGCGCGCGGCATGGCGGTCGCGCCATCGACCTTCCAGAGCTTCACGCTCGATGCCCTCGATGCACACCGGTTGTATGTGGTCGAGGTCCGCCATCCCGTCGAGGTGCCCGGCAACGAGCGTGCGCATCTGCAGGCCTGGCTGACCAAGCGCTGCGGCTGGGACGTGCGCGCGCCGGAGCTGACCGGGCTGAAGCTGATCGGCGGCCGGCTGCTGCCCGGACCGGGCGGGCCGGCGTCGTTCCTGATGTATGAGAGCGCGTCCGGCGAGCGCTATACGATCTACACCGCGAAGGCGAAGACCGAGGCGACGCAGATGCGATACGCCGTGCACGGCAATGACGGCGCGCTGTTCTGGGCCGACCGTGGTGTCGCCTATGTCGTCAGCGGCGGCACCGACCGCTCGCGCCTGACGCAGGTCGCGCAGGCAGTCTACGATCAGATGGAGAAAAGCGGCGGATAGCGCACGTCCACCGAAACGCCACGACGCCAGCGTTGAATGAATCTTGCCTCATTTGGCGTCCCAATTCGGACATTGAAAATTTCGAATCGTGTCATCGGCACGTCTCAATATCGCACCGGATGATCACGCGAGGATGATCTGCGCTCGATCCGCCGATCGACGCACGCGGCCTCGATTGGGGTTTTGTACCGCGCTGGTCCCCCTCTCGAGGCCGCACTCCCTCGTCCGCTCCCGAACCGTCCGCTCGCCGCAGAACGGGACGGAGCGGCTTGCTATCCTCTGGCGCCAGCGCGACCTTGGCACTCGCGGACGCTCGCCCCCGGCCCCGAAACACTCCGGGGCAGTTCAGTTTCGCATCTCAAGCGTGTCGGCTGTCAGCCGAGATCGCTGCGCGGATTGTAGGGGTGTCGATCCCGCCACGTCTGCATCAATGCCTCAAGATCGGCATCGTTCCCGTCGGGGAGGATGATGCGGGTGGTGACGTAGAGGTCGCCGGTCGCGCCCGCCTTCGGCAGACCCTTGCCCTTGAGGCGGAAGGTGCGGCCGCTGGAGGTGTTCTTCGGGATCGACAGTTCGACCGCGCTGCCGAGCGTTGGCACGCGGACCTTGCCGCCGAGCACCGCCTCATAAAGTGTGATCGGCAGATCGATCCTGAGATCATTGCCATCGACCTTGAAGAACGGATGCGGCGCGATCGAGATCGTGATCAGGAGGTCGCCGGGCGGATGACCGGGCGCGGTCTCACCTTGCCCTTTCAGCCGGATCTGCTGGCCGCTCGCGACGCCCGCGGGAATCTTGACGTTGAGCTCACGGCCGGTCGGCAGCCGAACGCGCTTCTCGCCGCCCTTGACCGATTCCTCCAGTGACACCGTCATGGACACCGAAAGGTCGAGATCGACCCCGACCCCGCCGCCGGCATCGAATTCGAACGGGCTTGCGCGCCCGGCGCGACCACCGCGGGCCGCGTTGCCGAACATGCTGTTGAGGATATCCTCGAAGCTGCCGCCACCCATGCCACCGCCCGGGCCGGTGCGGAAGCTGTACTCGAAGCCGCCCGGACCGGCACGGCCGCCGGCACCGGCGCCGCCGCCGGGGAATCCCTGGAAGCGCGGCTTGCCTTCCGCATCGATCTCGCCACGGTCGAACTGCCGGCGCTTGTCCTCGTCGCCGATGATCTCGTTGGCAGCGTTGATCTCGGCAAAGCGGGCGGCTGCCTTGGGATCACCCTTGTTGTTGTCGGGATGATGCTTTTTGGCGAGCTTGCGATAGGCGCTCTTGATCGTCGCAGCGCTGGCGCTCCGCTGCACCCCCAACACGTCATAGGGGTCGCGCATCCGTCAGGTCTCCTTCACGGGAAAATCAGTCCAGGATCGGGAACCCGTCCGGGCCCACCTTGCTTTCATCTGGGGGTTCAGTGGCATTTTTGCAACTAGCCCGGCGCCGTCGCCACCTCAAATACCGGCGGCACTCAGGACTTTCTCCACGGCGTCATGCTACGGATTTCCCACCGCCCCCGTCCAGTCTTGCAGGCGACGCCCTGCAACCAGGTTTCGGTGGTTCCGTTGACGTAGCTTGCGAGAAAGTCGCGGCAGACCCGGCCATCCTCGCCGGAATAGGCCTGCGCCAGCGGCGTCACCGATCCGCGTGCCCCGGTCTGCGGATTCTCCCAAGGCTGGCTGGAATCCTTGTCACCCTTGGTCAGCACGTCGGAGGCCGCGTTGCGGGCGAAGGCAAGGTCGCTGTCGGTCGGCACCACCGCGTTGACCGGTGTCGGGCGGATCGAGCCCGTCACATCCGCGTCGTCCACCCGCGCGAAGGCATCGACCTGCGACAGGCTGCAGCCGCTTGCGCCGACACCGATGAGAATCAGTGTAACCACCGTTCCCGCGGGACGGATCGCCGATAGGCCAATGCGGTCCCATGCCCTATATAGGGCGAGCAACGCGTTTTGTGACGCGGGCGGAAGCAAATCGGGACCCCTGACATGACCGACACGACCTCCATCAAACACCCGACACCGTTAACATCGGGTGATTTTACCGCGGCGGAGGAGCCGTTCGCGTTGTTCGGTGAATGGTTTGCGGAGGCTGCCAAGTCCGAGCCCAATGATCCGAATGCGATGGCGCTCGCCACCGTCGATGCCGAAGGGCTGCCCGACGTGCGGATGGTGCTGATGAAGGGCTTCGATGCCGACGGCTTCGTCTTCTACAGCCACATCGCCTCCGCCAAGGGCCGCGAACTGGCCGCCAATCCGAGGGCGGCTTTGCTATTTCACTGGAAATCGCTGCGTCGGCAGGTGCGGATCCGCGGCCTTGTCGCGCCGGTGACCGATGCCGAGGCCGATGCTTATTTCGCCACGCGGCCGAAGCAGGCGCAGATCGGCGCGTGGGCGAGCAAGCAATCGCAGCCGCTGGAAAGCCGTTTCGCCTTTGAGCAGGCGATCGCCAAGGTCGGCGCGAGATACGTTATCGGCGAGGTGCCGCGGCCGCCGGGCTGGAGCGGATGGCGGATCACGCCCGTGCGCATCGAGTTCTGGCATGACCGTCCGTTCCGCCTGCACGACCGCATCGAATTCCGCCGCGACGGCGCCGGTAGTGCGTGGTCGAAAGTGCGGCTGTATCCCTGATGCCAATTTGTTTGAGCATGATCTCTTCGGAAAACCGGCTTCCACTTTTCCGGATCATGCTCCGGACGCCGACGCCGTTCAACGCTGAAAGGTCCCCATGTCTCCCACATCGAACGCGCCGCGGCGCACGCTGCTCCTGACCGGCGCCAGCCGTGGCATCGGCCATGCCACAGCGATCCGGTTCTCATCCGCCGGCTGGCGCGTCATCACCTGCTCGCGGCACGCCTTTCCCGAAGTCTGCCCGTGGGGCGCTGGGCCGGAAGACCATATCGAGGTCGATCTCGGCAGCCATGACGACACCGTGCGCGCGATCTCCGAAATCAGGCGACGGCTGGAGAACGACGAACTCCACGCGCTAGTCAACAATGCCGCGATCTCGCCGAAGGCCCCGGGCGGCGGGCGGCTCGGCACCATGGATACCGACATCGAAACCTGGAACCAGGTCTTTCACGTCAACTTCTTCGCGCCGATCATGATCGCGCGCGGGCTGATCGAGGAGCTGAAGCACGCGCGCGGCGCGGTGGTGAACGTCACCTCGATCGCGGGCTCCCGCGTGCATCCCTTTGCCGGCGCGGCCTACGCGACGTCGAAGGCGGCGTTGGCGGCGCTGACGCGCGAGATGGCATCGGACTTCGGCCGCGTCGGCGTCCGCGTCAACGCGATCGCGCCGGGCGAGATCGATACCGCGATCCTGTCGCCGGGCACCGAGAAGATCGTCGAGCAGCAGATCCCGATGCATCGCCTGGGCACGCCAGACGAGGTCGCCAAGATCATCTACGTGCTGTGCACGGAAACCAGCTCTTACGTGAACGGCGCGGAGATCCACATCAACGGTGGCCAGCACGTCTAGCGCTAAGGGTTAGTTGCGACGTCATTGCTGGGAGAGAGAGGGACGAAGCGATCCCGGCCGCCGCCGCGGCCGTATTCCAGGGATGGCTTCGATTGCGAATGCAACGACGCAAGAAGGCTTCTGCCTCCGAGGCTTCTGCCTCTAGTCCGCGTAGAACCTGCGCGACTTCTTCTCAAGCGGCCGCAGCGCGATGTCATTCAACGCGCTGGAGCAGTCGTCGTCGTCTTCACCATCGAGCAACGCAGCGCCACAGTATCGGCAAAGCCTCGGCGAGATCGCCTGCACCTTGCCTGCTGCGCGGTCTTGTTGATAGCGCGCAAAGTCGATGACGTTACGCCGTGGGGTTATGATCTTCTCAACCATTGCTGTCCTCCGGCTTCGAGGCAGGCGTTATCGCAGACAAGTTTCGCCCAAACGTTCAGGGCAACACTCAAATTTTAGGAGAGGAAATAAGGCAGCCTGCCCTAATCCCAAAATGCGACGCGCGCGCTGAAAGCAGCCGTCACAGCCACTTCTTCCACTTGAAGATCCAGTACGGCACGATCGCCGCGGCGAGCATGCCGACCAGGGCCAGCGGGTAGCCGTGCGTCCATTCGAGTTCCGGCATCACCTTGAAGTTCATGCCGTAGATCGAGGCGATCAGCGTCGGCGGCATCAACACCACCGCCATCACCGAGAACAGCTTGATGATGTTGTTCTGTTCCAGATTGACCACGCCGAGCATGGCGTCGAGCACGAAGGTGATCTTGTTGGAGAGGTAGGAGGCGTGGTCCGTCAGCGACGCCACGTCGCGCTGCATGGTCTTGAGCTGCTCGCGCATGTCCTTCGACCATTTCACCCCTTCCACGACCGCGGACAGGAAGGTGACGAGGCGTCCGATCGAGACCAGGCTTTCACGGACCTTCGAGGTCAGGTCGCCCTTGCGGCCGATGGCGATCAGGATCTGCGAATATTGCTTGGCGTGGCCGTGACGCTCGCTCTCGGGCTCGAAAATGTCATGCGATACCTGATCGATATCCGCGCCGCAGCGCTCAAGAATGTCGGCGCAGCGGTCGATCACGGCGTCCAGGAGCTCCATCAGCACCTGCTCGCCGGTGATGCCGGGCGGGCAGGCGCGTGCCAGCTTGTTCTCGACCAGCGCGAACGGCTTGGGCAGATCGTAGCGCACCGTAACCAGGCGATGGCCGGTCAGGATGAAGGTGACGGCCGTGGTCCGCGGCATGTCCGTGTCGGACTGGCACATCAGCGTCGCGGTCATGTAGCGCGCGCCACTCTCGATGTAGAGACGGCTGGAGATCTCGATCTCCTGCATGTCTTCCCGCGTGGGAACCGCGATCTTGGCCAGCCTCTCGACGGCCCGATCCTCCTCCACGGTCGGGTTCACCAGATCGACCCACACTGCGTTGTCAGGCAGTCCGGCCAGGTCGGTGATGGCAACCTTTTTGAGGGACACATCGGAGGGGACGAACACCGACAGCATTGGGAACTCCGGAGGCGGCTGGCAGACCGGTGGACTTAGCCCGATTCTGGCTGGCGGTTCATGACTGGGACATGAATCCGGTGCCGTTTTGTAGCGGCCAAGCGGCGACGGCGTGACATCTGCCGCTCCGATCGTTGCCCGTTTGCACCGAAAGGCAGCCCGGCGGTCGAAAATTTGCGGCAAAAAAGCCACAGACGGCGTCCCGCAACGCGGGAAGAGCATCTAAACGCTGGGATTGACGGGAGGTTTCGGCAATAATGCTTTCGATGGAATCGTGGCGTTTGGGGCGCGTTATGGGCGCTTTGGGGCGCGGATTTTCGATTGGACTGTAATCATGTCGCTCAAAGTTACCCTGGGAATTCTGGCCACGGGCCTGACGCTGTCTGGTTGCATGCAGGCCACAACCTACGAGGCAACCAACACCGCGAACTTCAAGCCACGTGACAAGGAACTCATGGCGAAGAGCACCTTCGTCAAGACGCCGGTCGCCGAACCGTTCCGCCGCGCCATTGTCGAGTACCACCGCAAGGAAGCCCCCGGCTCGATCGTGGTCGATTCCGACAACCATTACCTCTACTACGTGATGGATGGCGGCAAGGCGATCCGCTACGGCATCACTGTGGGCGAAGAGGCGATGGCCTGGTCCGGCATCGCCAAGGTGGGCGCCATGACCGAATGGCCGGCCTGGCACCCGACCCCCGGCGAAATCTCCCGCCTCGGAGTTCCCAGCTACGTCGCCCCCGGCCCCGACAATCCAATGGGTTCGCGCGCGATGTATCTTTACTCGGGCGGCAAGGACACGCTGTTCCGGATCCACGGCACCAACCAGCCGGAGTATATCGGTGCGTCGATCTCGTCAGGTTGCATCCGCATGACCAACGAGGACGTCATCGACCTCTATAACCGCGTCAAGCTCGGCACCATCGTGGTGGTGTTGGAGCCCAAGCATGGCGACTCGCCGTTCAATTCGCAGATGGCGCTGCAGGGCGGCGGCGGCAACGTCACCTACTGATCCGCCCGACCATCGCAGACGACATCAAGGGCGCCGGCTATGCCGGCGCTTTTTCGTTGGCCGTGGCCTGGTCGCGGCGGCGTCGGGAGCGGCCGCGTCTTCCGCTTTCGTCGCGTCCGGCTTGCCGTGGTCTGCCTTGGACGTATCAGGTTCGGACGAGCCAGTTTTCGGCACATCAGGCTTGGACGTGTCGGATTTGGCCGCTACCTCGCGCGGTGGAGCGTCCTCCGGGCGGGCCGCCGGCAGCAGCGGGGCGACCTGCGGCAGCGGGTCATACACATTCCACTGGCAGATCCGGTAATTATTGCGACGCTCCATCAGGTCGAGATGGATGTGGTCCTCGTGATACCAATCCGAGCCCGGGCCAAGCACGGTGGAGAAGCGGGTGCAGACCGAATGCAGCACGGTCTCGCGCAAACTGCGCGGCACGGTGCGGTCGGTGAGCGAGATCGAGCTGCCGTTGGCGAGCTTGAAGGCGCGCACGTCGAGCGCATTGGCACGGCCATGCTCGGAGAGCTGCGCACCGGCCACACGATTGCGGCCGCGGCACTCGAACGAGTCGAAATTGTCGAGATCGCTGATCGGGCTGCCAAGTCCGGCGGCTAGCGGAGCGATGTCGGTGCGAACCCATTCCGCGACCGCAGTCGCCATCTTGCAGCGGAGGACCGCAGCCGGTTTCACCGCAACCTTCCGCTTGTCCGGCAGCACGATCGCTTCCAGCCGCACCAGATCCTCGCCGCCGCAATCGCCGGGGCCGTGGATGTCAGGGATGCTCGGCGCAATCGCGATCTCCTCGGTCAGGGCCTGCCGGCAGGCCGTGGGCTGCGGCGGAGCGGGCTCAGCCGGCTTTGCGGCCTCGGCGGGCTTGGCCTGCTCCGCGGGCCGCTCCGTCACCGCGGGCTGCTTCGCTGCGGCCGGCGCCTCGGCGGGGCGCGGCCTCGGCAATGGCACGGCCGCGCGGCGCTTCACCGCGCGCGGCTTCGCCGGGCGGGCGCCGAACAGGTCATCCCATGGAAAGCCGGCCGAGCGCCGGGCGGCCTCCGCCGGATTGGCCTGCACGCCAAGCCAAAGCAGCGCCGCGGCGGCGGTAACCATTGCCGCGCGCCCGCGACGAAACGCGCCATCAGCCCATTTTCGGCTTGCTTTCTCCGCGCTAAAGTTCATGTCAATTCCATGATTTTACTGCCGGCCGACCAAGATGCCGGTGGATCATGCGTGAGGATTGAGGAGGGATTTGCGTATGCTTGGCTTGATGCAAGATTGGCCCTTGCTGTGTCACAAGATTATCGAGCACGCCGCGAAATATCACGGCACGCAGGAGGTCGTGACGCGGTCGGTCGAAGGCCCCATCCATCGCACCAATTACGCTGAAATCCACGCCCGCGCGCTGAAGGTCTCGCAGAGCCTGGAACGCGACGGCATCAAGCTCGGCGACCGCGTCGCCACGATCGCCTGGAACACCTGGCGCCATCTCGAGGTCTGGTATGGCATCATGGGGATCGGCGCGATCTGCCATACGGTGAATCCGCGCCTGTTTCCGGAGCAGATTGCCTGGATCGTCAACCACGCCCAGGACCGCATCGTCGTCACCGACCTCACCTTCGTTCCGGTGCTGGAGAAGATCGCGGGCCAGTTGCCGAGCGTCGAGCGCTATGTGGTGCTGACCGACAAGGGGCATATGCCAGAGACCACGCTGAAGAACGCGATCGCCTATGAAGACTGGATCGCGGCGTCCGACGGCAAGTTCCAGTGGAAGACCTTCGACGAAAACACCGCGGCAGCGATGTGCTACACGTCCGGTACGACGGGCGATCCCAAGGGTGTGCTCTACTCGCACCGGTCCAACGTGTTGCATGCGCTGATGGCCAACTCGAAGGACGCGCTCGGCACCTCCGCCGCAGACACAATGCTTCCGGTGGTCCCGTTGTTCCATGCCAACAGTTGGGGCATCGCCTTCTCCGCGCCTTCGATGGGCACCAAGCTCGTGATGCCTGGCCCGAAGCTCGATGGCGCCTCGGTCTATGAATTGATGCAGACCGAGAAGGTCACCCATACGGCTGGCGTGCCGACGGTGTGGCTGATGCTGCTGCAATACATGGCGGCCAACAACCTCAAGCTGCCCGATCTGCAGATGGTGGTGTGCGGCGGTTCGGCAATGCCGCGCTCGATGATCAAGGCTTTCCTCGACATGGGCACGCAGGTGCGCCACGCCTGGGGCATGACCGAGATGAGTCCACTCGGCACGCTGGCCACGCTGAAGCCGCCGTTCTCCGGACGCACCGGCGAGGAACGGCTCGACGTCCTGCAGACCCAGGGCTATCCGCCGTTCGGCGTGGAGATGAAGATCACCGACGATGCGGGCAAGGAGCTGCCGTGGGACGGCAAGACCTTCGGCCGGCTCAAGGTCTCTGGCCCTGCGATCGCAAAGGCCTATTTCAGGGTCGAGAGCAGCATCCTCGACGAGGAAGGCTATTTCGACACCGGAGACGTCTCCACGATCGACCCGCACGGCTACATGCGGATCACCGACCGCTCCAAGGACGTCATTAAGTCCGGCGGCGAATGGATTTCGTCGATCGATCTCGAGAACCTTGCGGTCGGCCATCCGGCGGTCGCGGAGGCCGCCGTAATCGGCGTCCATCATCCCAAATGGGATGAGCGCCCGCTCCTGATCGTGCAGCTCAAGCAGGGCCAGAACGCCACCCGCGAGGACATCCTGAAATACATGGACGGCAAGATCGCGAAATGGTGGATGCCCGACGACGTCGCCTTCGTCGACGGTATTCCGCACACCGCAACCGGCAAGATCCTGAAAACGGCCCTGCGCGATCAGTTCAAGGACTACACCTTGCCGACGGCAGCAGCCTAGCCTCGTTGTCACCCTCTTCCCTTGCGGGAGAGGGTGCGCTCCGCATAGCGAGCGCGGGTGAGGGGTCTGTCTCCGCGGAGCTAGACCCCTCATCCGTCGCGGACTTCGCATAGCCGATGCGGCGCATCGGCGGCCTCTTTGGAGGACGGCGGCCGATGGGCCGCCTGTGGACACCTTCTCCCACAGGGGGAGAAGGTGTCCCCCAAATTCCCTTGAATTTGCCGCAGGTCCGTGGTCTCACACGGATCAGTCACGGCGGCATTGGTCGCCCCGGCGTATCTCAACCGGGAGATTTTTCGACGATGGCGCGCAGGTTCTCCGCTCCCTACCAGCAGGAGCCCGTGTCCGGTCTCGCCACCTGGTCACGCAACCTCGCCATCTTCTCCGTCGTCGCAGTGCTGGTTTCGGTCCTCATCGTCCGCTTCGGATTCCTGGAGGTGAAGCCGGCGCTGGCGACCTTCTTTGGCGCGCTGGGCTGTGCCGGCCTGTCGATCCTGGTCGGCCTCGGCGCCTTCGCCGCAATCTGGCAGAACGGCACGCGCGGCATGGGCCGGATCCTGCTCGCATTGTTGATCGACGCCCTCGTGCTCGCCTACCCCGCCTACCTCCTCTATCAGTACCGCAAGCTGCCGCGGATCTACGACATCACGACCGATGCGATCGATCCGCCGAGATTCGAGGCGCTGGCACGCTTACGCACCGGTGAAGGCACCAATCCTGCGGCCTATGCCGGCCTTTATTCGGCCGAACAGCAGCGCAAGGCCTACCCCGACATCGAGACCGTCGAACTTGAGGCGTCGGCCACCCGCGCATTCGATGTGACGCTGCGGCTGGTGAACCGTCGTAAATGGCTTGTTATCGACGAGCGCGCGCCGCAGCCGCCGCGCAATATCGGCCGGATCGAGGCGGTGGCGCGCACGCCGATCATGGGGTTCCGCGAGGACGTCTCGATCCGGGTGACGCCCGACGGCGAGGACTCGCGCGTCGATATCCGCTCGGCCTCGCGTTACTTCGACGCCGATCTCGGCAGCAACGCGGCGCGGGTGACGAAGCTGATCGAGGACATCAACACCGCTGTCGACAACGACAACTCCAAGCCGGCGAAGAAGCCGCAGGCTCCGCCGCCGAAGGCGCCGGCGAAGACGGTGAAGAAATAGCATTTCGCCGCGCCACCGCCGTGCTCCCTCGCCCCGCTCTCGCGGGGAGAGGGTTGGAGCGAGGGGCCTCTATCAGCGAACGCAATGGCGAGACCGAGCTTGTGGCATGCCCCTCACCCGAAATTCGAGCTACGCCCGAATTTGGACTTCTCGCCGTGAAGAACGGGGCGAGGTTAAGAAGCCAGCCGATACGTCCCGCCGATCACGGGATCGCCATCGGTCACGACAATGCCGCGTCCGACAAGGTCCTCCAGATGCGCCAGCACGGAATAGCCGGCGGCGGTGGCGAGGCGCGGATCGAGCCCGATATAGATCGCGCGCACCATCGTCGGGATGTCGGCCTCGCCCTTGCCGAGGCGATGCAGGATCGATGCCTCGCGCGCTCGGCGGTGACGGGCCAGGAAGCGGACATAGCGCGGACCTTCCGGAATCTCAGGTCCATGGCCTGAGAAATAGAGCTGCTCGGGCCGCTGCTCCAGCCGCTCGAGCGATGCCATGTAGTCGATCATCGAGCCGTCAGGCGGCGCCACGATCGAGGTCGACCAGCCCATCACGTGGTCGCCGACGAAATTGATGCTGCGCTCGGCCCATGCAAACGCCAGATGATTGGCGGTGTGCCCTGGCGTTGCGACCGCCTCCAGCGCAAAGCCCGCGCCTTCGATGACGTCGCCGTGCTTGACCTGCACATCGGGTCGGAAATCGCGGTCGGCGCCGGATTCCGGATTGTGCTTCTCGCTCTCGAAGCGTGGACGCGAGGCGCGATGCGGCCCCTCGGCATAAACCGGCGCGCCGGTCGCGGCCTTGATCCGCGGGGTGTTCGGCGAATGGTCGCGATGGGTATGGGTGACCAGTATGTGCGTGACGGTTTCGCCCCTGACCGCATCGAGCAGCGCCTTGGCATGCGCCTCGTCATCCGGACCGGGATCGATGATCGCGACCTTCCCCTTCCCCACGATGTAGCTGACGGTCCCGGTGAAGGTGAACGGACTCGGATTGTTGCAGAGGACGCGGCGCACGCCGGGCCGGACCTCTTCGACCACGCCGGGCTTGAGCGGGAAGTTGCGGTTGAACGGGATGTCGTCGTTGTCGGCCATGGGATTACCTACACTCGCTGTCATCCCCCGCCAAAGCGGGGGATCCAGTAAACGCTGGCAGTCATGATTAAGCGAGAGGCCTCTGGAATACTGGATCGTCCGCCCTCGCGGACGATGACAGCATTGCCTTGGGCACGCCAGCGCTCCTTACGAGAACGCCTGGATACCCGTGATCGCACGTCCAAGGATCAGAGCGTGGACGTCGTGGGTCCCCTCATAGGTGTTCACGGTTTCCAGGTTCGCGGTGTGCCGCATCACGTGATATTCGATCTGGATGCCGTTGCCGCCGTGCATGTCGCGCGCCATACGGGCGATGTCGAGCGCCTTGCCGCAATTGTTGCGTTTGACGATCGAGATCATCTCCGGCGCCATCTTGCCTTCGTCCATCAGACGACCGACGCGAAGCGAAGCTTGAAGGCCGAGCGCAATCTCGGTCTCCATGTCGGCGAGCTTCTTCTGCACGAGCTGGGTCGCGGCAAGCGGCCGGTTGAACTGCTTGCGGTCGAGCGTGTACTGGCGGGCGCGGTGCATGCAGTCCTCGGCGGCGCCCATCGCGCCCCAGGAGATGCCGTAGCGGGCGCGGTTGAGACAGCCGAACGGCCCCTTCAGGCCGGACACGTTGGGCAGCAGCGCGCTTTCCGGCACCACGACGTTATCGAGTACGATCTCGCCGGTGATCGAGGCGCGCAAGCTGAGCTTGCCGCCGACCTTCGGCGCCGACAGACCCTTCATGCCCTTTTCCAGGATGAAGCCGCGGATCTGGTTGTCATGCGCTGCTGACTTGGCCCAGACCACGAAGACGTCGGCGATCGGCGCATTCGAAATCCACATCTTGGCGCCGTTGAGCTTGTAGCCGTCCGACACCTTCTCGGCGCGGGTCTTCATGCCGCCGGGATCGGAACCGGCGTCCGGCTCGGTCAGGCCGAAGCAGCCGACCCACTCGCCGGTCGCAAGCTTGGGCAGATATTTCTTGCGCTGGTTCTCGTCGCCATAGGCATAGATCGGATACATCACCAGCGAGGTCTGCACCGAGTTCATCGAACGATAGCCGCTGTCGACGCGCTCGATCTCGCGCGCCACGAGGCCATAGGCCACGTAGCTCGCATTGGCGCAGCCATATTCCTCCGGGAGCGTCACGCCGATCAGACCGAGCTCGCCCATCTCGTTGAAGATCTCGCGATCGGTCTTTTCTTCGAGATAGGCTTTGGTGACGCGCGGCAGGAGCTTGTCCTGTGCGTAAGCTCGGGCAGTGTCGCGGATCAGGCGCTCGTCCTCGGTGAGTTGCTCGTCGAGCAGGAACGGATCATCCCACTGGAAGCTGGCAGCAGCCGGCTTGTCCTTGGCCTGGGGGCGCACGCTCATGAAACATCCTTTCGCATAGGTCTTTCGGAGTTTGGCGGATAAATTAAAGCGCTATGCTGCAAAGCGCAATTGAATTGGGTTTTCGTCATTCCGCGGCATGCGACGGGGTGAGCCTCAGCGACGCGCCCCGTGGAATCCCGAGATTCCGGGTTCGATGCATGCGCATCACCCCGGAATGACAAATGCTAGTGCTCGAGCTTCTCGTTGGACACGATCTCGATGCCGAAGCCGGAAAGACCTTTGTAGTCGTGCACCGACGACGTCAGGTTGCGGATCGAGGTGACGCCGAGATCGCGCAGGATCTGTGCGCCGACGCCAACCTCGCGCCACTGTTTGTTGCGATCGGCCTCCGCGCTCTTCATCTCGCCGACCGGCTCGACCGGAACACCCGCAGCGCCATCGCGCAAATACACCAGCACGCCGCGGCCGGCATGCTTGAACTGTCGTAGCACGGCTTCCATCCGCGCCTGACCGGTGAACAGGTCCTTGACGATGTTGGGCTTGTGCAGTCGCGTCAGCACGTTCCGGCCGTCGCCGATGCCGTTGTAGACGAAGGCCGCATGCATGATCTCGTCGAATGGCGAGCGATAGGCGAAGCCCTGGAGCGGGCCGATCGGGCTCTCGGTGGTGAAGGTTGCAACTCGCTCGATCAGCTTCTCGCGCGCCTGGCGGTAGGCGATCAGGTCCGCGATCGTGACGTGCTTGAGCTTGTGGGCGGCGGCGAATTTCGCGACCTGCTCGCCCTTCATCACGGTTCCGTCGTCATTCATCAGCTCGCTGATGACGCCAACCGGTGGCAGGCCGGTGAGCTTGCACAGATCGACCGCGGCTTCGGTATGGCCGGAACGCATCAGCACGCCGCCATCGCGGGCGATCAGCGGGAAGATGTGACCGGGCCGAGCGAAGTCGTTGGCACCGGCGTTGGGATTGGCGAGCGCGCGGCAGCAGGAAGCGCGTTCCTCGGCCGAGATGCCGGTGCCGCCGTCCGGCTTGTAGTCGATCGAGACCGTGAACGCCGTGGTGTGGTTGGACTCGTTGTGCGCCACCATCGGGTCGAGCCGCAGCCGGCGCGCGTCATCGGTGGTGATCGGCGCGCAGACGATGCCGGAGGTGTGGCGGATGATGAAGGCCATCTTTTCCGCCGTGCAGAACGACGCCGCGACGATCAGATCGCCCTCGCCCTCCCGGTCGTCATCATCGGTGACGACGACGAGCTCTCCCCCTGCAAACGCCTGTAGCACTTCCTGGATCGTATCGGCCATTGTCCTGACATCTCGCTATGTGCAGGCAGTGGATTAGCCGGGTTCCTAAGCCCGCGCCAGTATCATTATGCAACCCGCCATGCATTGGACAGGCATACCAGGGCGGTGACGGACACCCGTGGCCCGGATGGAGCGAAGCGCAATCCGGGACATTCCCGCGTGCAAGGTCCCCCGGATTTCGCTTCGCTGCATCCGGGCTGCAGTGCGAGCTCCTACGGCAGCACCTCGCGCCGCTCGGCCAGCCGGGCATCCATCTCGGCGCGCTTGTCGTCGAGCAGGCCGGCATCGGTGGCCTCGATCACGGCATAGAGTTCGCCGGCGTCGCTGATCCGGGTCACCGTGACATAGTCGGCGCCGGCCTTGTAGAGCTCCTCGACGTCGGCCAAGAGATCGGCGGTCGCGACGATCTTCGCAGTCGGGTTCAGGGTCCGGACATGGCGCACCAGCTTCTCGTTGTCGGCGCCGACGAGCAGGAAATCCGGCACGCTCAGGATGATGATCTCGGCCTTGCCGATGCCGGCATGGACCAGCGTATCGACATTGCTGATGTCGCCGTAGATCACATGCAGCCCGCGGTCGGAGAGCGTGCGGAACACAAGCGGATTGAAGTCAATGACGCTAATCTGCTCGAGCAGCGACTGGTTCTGCCGCTCGATCTGGTTGAGCAACGCGCTCGCCGCGCGGAAAAAGCCGAGGATAACGATACGCCTGATCTCGCCATGGCCGCCCTCGCCCGCCCCCTCGCTGTCCTGGGCGTGGTCGAGATCGCGCAGCCCTATCCGCTTCAGGGGACCGATCAGGCCACGCACGATCTGGTCGCTGCGCCCCATCGCAAAGGTCGAGAGCACCGCCAGCACTACGAAGGCAAACGAGGCGGCGCTCGCAGTCTCGGTCGAGATGTGATTAGCGGCGGTCCCGGTCTGGATCACCACCAGCGAGAACTCGGAGATCTGCGCCAGATTGATCGCGGGCAGGAGGCTGGCGCGCAGGCCCTGCTTCATCAGGTAGAGCGGCGTGAACGTCGTCAGCAGCCGGCTCGCCACGGTGAACGCGGCGATGACAAGCGCGAGCCCGATCACCGAGAGGCCTGGAATCGGGATCGTCATGCCGAGCGCGACGAAAAACAGGGTGATGAAAAAGTCCCTGAGCGTCGTGACCTTCGCGGTGACGTCGAGCGCGTACGGAAAGGTCGAGATCGAGACTCCGGCGACCAGCGAACCCATTTCGCGGGACAGATGCAGGCGCTCCGCGATCTCGCCGATCAGGAAGCACCAAGCGAGCGCTCCGAGCAGCACCAGCTCCGGCCGGCGCGCGATCTGGTGGAACAGCCGCGGCAGCACGTAGCGGCTCAGCACCAGCGCGGTCGCGACCAGGACGGCGACGCGGGCGATCGACAGCAGCACCACGCCGACCTGCAGATTGTCGAGGCTCGGCTGCACGGCCAGGAACAGGATCGCGAAGATGTCCTGCAAGACCAGTACGCCGAGCGTGATCCGGCCCGGCAGGGTGTCGAGCTCGCGCTTCTCATAGAGCACCTTGACGATGATCACGGTCGAGGACAATGCGCAGGCGACGCAGAGATAGAGCGCATCGAACTTGCCGCCGCCGATCGAAAGGCCAATTCCCGCAAAGAACAGGATGCCGAGCAGGCAGCCGCCGATAAGCTGGCCGGCACCGGCGAACAGAATCACCTTGCCGGCACGGACGATCTTCTTCAGGTCGATCTCCAGCCCGATCATGAACAGCATGAAGATCAGGCCGAGCTCGGAGATGACGCTGATCGATTCCTGCGACTTGACCCAGCCCATGCCGAATGGACCAATGAAAAAGCCGGCGATAAGGTAGGCGAGGATTAGCGGCTGCCGGGAGAAATGGGCCAGCAGCCCAAGGCCCCAGGCAAACAGGATACAGAGAGTGATGTCGCGAATAAGCTCGTGCATGCGTCAAGGCTTCCTGTGCCGCAACCTAGAGGGCTGGGCGTGAGGATCAATCAAGCAATGTGTCACATCCGCGCAGGCGGCGTTTTTCTCGCGATTCTCGCCTGCCTGTTGACCCTGCGCATGACACAGGCGCTAGCGCAATCCCCGGGAAGTATTGAGCAAAATTTTGCGAATTCGCTCACCTCAGTGCCGGCGGGGGATCTCTCCGTCACCGGCGCATTCTATGTGCCGGTCTATTCCAGCGTGTCGATGAGCCAGGGCAAGCTCAGGGCCGATTTCTCGGTGACCCTGAGCGTCCACAACGCCTCCGAGACAAAGCCGCTGGTGCTGAAGCGGATCGCCTATTTCGACACATCAGGCAAGATGGTGGAGAGCTACCTCAAATCGCCGGTCGCGCTAAAACCGTTCGCAACCGTCGAGGTCGTCATCGCCACGACCGATACCCGCGGCGGCACCGGCGCCAATTTCGCGGTCGATTGGGCGGCCGCCGGCGAGATCGCGGAGCCGGTTGTGGAGGCGTTGATGATCGGCAGCGTCGGCGCCGGGCATTATGCGTTCATCACTCAGGGCCGCCCGGTCAGGCTGCTCGGCAAGAACTAACTTCATGGAAGGCCGCGCCAGGGCCTTCTCAACGACAACAAAGACGGAGCGAAACATCCATGTCCACCTCAGCCCAGTTCGATTTTGCACCCCTGCTCCCGGCCGGCCTGCCCGCGCCGGCCGCGCGGTGGACCGGGCTTGCGAAGTACAGTTTCGTCGGCGGCAACAACGATCCCGAGCAGGTCCCGGTCGAGGGGCTGCTGGAGGCGGTCAACGCCGTGCTCAAGCGCGAGGGCAAGAATCTCGCGACCTACAACCTCGCTCACGGCCCGCAGGGTTACCTGCCGTTGCGCGAATTCCTGGCGCAGAAGCTGAAACGCGACGCCGGCATCGCCTGCACGCCGGACGAGATCATGATCGTGTCCGGTTCGCTGCAGGCGCTCGACCTCGTCAATCACACCCTGCTCGCCAAGGGCGACACGGTGCTGATCGAGCAGGAGACCTATCAGGGCTCGCTGAACCGGCTGACGCGGCTCGGTGTCAACGCGGTCGGGATTCCGCTCGACGGCGAAGGCATGCGAATGGACGCGCTGGCGTCGGCACTCGCTGATCACAAGCGCCGCGGCATCACGCCGAAATACATCTACACCATCCCGACGGTGCAAAACCCGACCGGCTCGATCCTTCCCGAACGCCGCCGCGCCGAGATGCTGAAGCTCTCACAGGACTACGGCGTGCCGATCTTCGAGGACGATTGCTATGCCGACCTGGTCTGGAGCGGCGCGCGGCCGCCCGCGATCTACGCCATGAGCCAGCACGGCGGCGTGATCCATATCGGCTCGTTCTCGAAATCGATCGCGCCGGCGTTGCGCGTCGGCTTCATCGTGGCACCTTGGGAGATGATGTCGCGGATGCTGGCGCTGAAGACCGACGCCGGCTCCGGTGCGCTGGAGCAGATGATGCTGGCCGAATATTGCGCGCCGCACTTTGCGACCCATGTGCCGCGGCTGACGCGCGGCTTGCGGGCCAAGCTCGACACGCTGATGGAGGCGCTGAACGAGCAGTTCGGCACCGCCGCCGAGTTCGAGGCGCCCAAGGGCGGCATCTTCCTGTGGGTCAAGCTGCCCGACAACGTCGACACGATGAAGCTCTATCAGGCGGCGCTCGCCGCCGGCGTCTCGATCAATCCCGGACCGGAATGGTCGACCAGCAAGGCGCACTCGGGCAGCCGGCTCAGGCTCTGCTTCGCGAGCCCCTCGCATCAGCAGATCCGCGAAGGCATCGCCGTGCTGGCCGAAGTATGCCGGAAGGAATTCGGCGTGCCGACGCGAAGCAGCAATGTGGAGAAGCGCGGTTAGCTCGTGGCACGATAGACCAATCCGTTGTGCTCGGAGTGACGCGGCAATGCGCATTTGCTGAACAAGCGTTCAGGAAACTCTCCGGCTTCCGCAGGAACGTTTCAATCGCTGCGCTGTTTCATTCTCGCTTAATTGAGGAGGATGAGATGAAGAAGTTTGGATATGTTGTTGCTGCAATCGGCGCGCTCGCATTGGTGGCGCCGTCGGTCGCGAGCGCCGATACTGTCGTGGTGAACCGCGGCTATCATCATTGGGACCATGGTTGGCGCGCCCACGCCGAAATGCGCGACCACGGCTGGCATCGCGGCTGGCACCATCATGACCGCGTCGTGGTGATCAAGCGACATCGCTACTGAGACCGGCACAATCAACACCAAGGCCGACACGATAGAAATGGAAAATGGCTCCTCGCGGAGCCATTTTCTTTATGACGCTGCATCACCGCCAGTTGCAGATGCCGCCTGAGCGGCACGGCCAGGTCTGGATCCGCGTATCGCGGGCCTGGGCGTCGAGCGGGTTGCTGTGGCGACGCGCCAGCTTGGCCCGCGCGGGAACGCGCCTTTCCGCTCGCTGCTTCTCGACCGGCTTCCGCTCGACCTGCTTCTTCTCGACCGGCTTCGCCGTCACCTTGGCAGTGCGCACGGCCCTCTGGGGCGCAACCTTGGTGTCCTCGACCTTCGGTTCGGCATTGGCCTGCGGCGTAGCCGCGCCAGGAGCGGAATTGGCTTCGACGGGGACCGGCTCGAACTGGGCAGGCGGGCCGAGCCGCTTCGGCGACAGCACGGCCCTGGAGAGATCGAGACTGAAGAATTCGTCCGGACGGTACTCGTCAGCGAATGCCACGCCACCCAACAGCAGGGACGCGGTGCAGACGGCGACACCAAATACGCTTTTCAGGACCATCAAACGGCCTCCTGAAATCACCCGAACAGAACAATAATTCACGTAGGAGCCCGGCCGCGCCAATCCAGCCGAAGCCGCGAGCGGGGCCACCGTTCAACGACGGCGGCCGCGGAAGGTTCCCACCGCGGCCGACTTCACGGCCTTATTCGGCCGCCTGCGCCATCGGCCGGCCGATCGCGCTCTCCAGCCGCGCACATTCGCCGCGGAAGCGGGCGACGTTGGCTTCCTTGATGTGGCCGTAGCCGCGCACCAGATCGGCCGACTTCGCCAGTGCCACCAGCCGTGGCAGGTCGACCGGCTTTTTGCCGTCGAGATGACGCAGGATCATCGCGGAATATTCGCCCGGCAGCGCGCGCTCCATCCTGCGCTCAGCGGTGTAGCCGAAGATGTCGAATGCGGTGCCGCGCAAGCCCTTCAGTCGCGCCAGGATGCTGAAGGCCTGGAACACCCATGGGCCAAACTCGCGCTTCTGCAGACGTCCGGTGACGGGATCGCGTGGTGCGAGCAGTGGCGGCGCCAGCAGCACCTTCAGCTTCGGATTGCCGTCGAACTGCTCCCGCAAGGACCTGGCGAACTCGCCGTCGGAATAAAGCCGGGCGACCTCATATTCGTCCTTGTAGGCCATCAGCTTGAACAGGCCCTTGGCGAACGCCTCGGTCAAATCCTGCGAACCGGGCGCCGCCGCAGCCTCGGCCGCACGCACCCGCGCGACGTCGGCGAGATAGCGCTTGGCGTAAGCCTCGTCCTGATAGTCGGTCAGGAACTTGGCGCGGTACGCGATTGCCTCGTCCAGCGTCCGCTTGGCCGGCGCAGCACCCGCGCTCTTGAAGCGCGCGGCGCTGATGACGCGCGGCAGGTCGTGCGCGGCAAGCCGTCCCCACGAGAACGCCGTCTTGTTCATCTCGATCGCCGCACCGTTGAGCTCGATCGCCTTCAGGATGGCATCCAGCGACAGCGGGATCGCGCCGCGCTGGAACGCAAAGCCGAGCATGAAGGCGTTGGTCGCGATGCTGTCGCCCATCAGCGCGGTGGCAAGGCCCGTGGCGTCGAGAATGTCGAGATCGCCAGGCGTCACCGCGCCGTTCAGCGCATCGCGCATCGCGCCGGCCTCGAAATCGATGTCCGGATCGATCACGAAGCTCGCGGTCGGCAACAGATCGGCGTTGACCACGGCGCGGGTGACGCCGCGCTCGGCCCGGCTCAGCGCCGGCGCGCTGGTCGCAACGACGAGGTCGCAGCCGAGGATCAGATTGGCATTGCCCGGCGCGATGCGGACGGTGGTCAGCATGTCGGCCGCCGGCGCGAGCCGGACGTGGCTCATGACAGCGCCGTTCTTCTGCGAGAGGCCGGTGAAGTCGAGCGTCGAGCAGGCCAGCCCCTGCACATGCGCGGCCATGCCAAGCAGCGCGCCGATGGTGATGACGCCGGTGCCGCCGATCCCGGTGACCAGGATGTTGTAGGGCGCATCCAGCGCGGCCGCCGGCGGCGTCGGCAGGTCGGCGAACAGCGCTTTCGGATCGGCCGCGGTGCGGTCGGCCTTGCGCAGCTTGGGATCGAGCACGGTAACGAAGCTCGGGCAGAATCCCTCGATGCAGGAGAAATCCTTGTTGCAGTTCGACTGGTCGATGCGGCGCTTGCGGCCGAACTCGGTCTCCAGCGGCTGCACCGAGACGCAGTTCGAGGCCTGCGAACAGTCGCCGCAGCCCTCGCAGACGCGCTCGTTGATGAAGATGCGCTTCGCCGGATCGGGATAGAGCCCGCGCTTGCGGCGGCGGCGCTTTTCTGCGGCGCAGGTCTGGTCGTAGATCAGAACCGTCAGGCCCTTGATCTCGCGCAAGTTCCGCTGCACGGCATCGAGCTCGCGGCGATGATGCACGGTGGCGCCGGCAGGGAAGTAATTGGCGGGGTACTTGTCGGGATCATCGGAGACGATCGCGAGCCGCTTGGTGCCTTCGGCCGCCACCTGGTGGGCGATCTGCGACACCGTGAAGCCGCCCTCGGCAGGCTGGCCGCCGGTCATGGCGACCGCGTCGTTGTAGAGGATCTTGTAGGTGATGTTGACGCCGGCGGCGGCGGCCGCACGCAGCGCCAGCAGGCCGGAATGAGTGTAGGTGCCGTCGCCGAGATTCTGGAACACGTGCTGTTCGGTGGTAAAGGGCGCCTGCCCGATCCAGCTCACGCCTTCCGCGCCCATGTGCGAGATGGTCTGGGTGTTGCGGTTCGGCACCGACAGCGCCATGCCGTGGCAACCGATACCGGCCATGGCACGGCTGCCCTCGGGGATCTTGGTGGAGGTATTGTGCGGGCAGCCCGAGCAGAAATACGGGGTGCGCGCCAGCTTGACGCTACCCGTGCCTTCGGCCGGCCGATCGAACGCCTCGAGCTTGGCGAGCCGCTGCTCCAGCATCGGGCTGCGATGCCCGAGCTTGCGCAGCCGCGCCACCACGGCGGCCGCCACCATGGTCGGCGTCAGCTCGCCTTCGCTCGGCAACAAAATCGCGCCGCTCTCGTCGCGCTTGCCCACCACCGATGGCCGCTTCGAGGCGTCCATGTTGTAGAGGATGCGAACAAGCTGGTCCTCGATGAAGCCGCGCTTCTCCTCGACCACGAGCACGTCCCGCAGGCCTTCGGCGAAGGCGCGCGCCCCGCGTTGCTCCAGCGGCCAGGTCAGCGCCACCTTGTAGATGCGCAGGCCGAGCGTCTGGGCCTCGGCGTCCGTGATGCCGAGATCGGCGAGCGCCTGGCGCAGATCGAGATAGGCCTTGCCGGTCGCCATGATGCCGAGCCGCGCCGGCTTCGAATCCAGCACGATGCGGTCGAAGCGGTTGACGCGGGTAAAGGCGGCGACCGCCTCCATCTTCGGACCATGCAGCCGCCGCTCCGCCTCCAGCGGCGGATCCGGCCAGCGGATCGACAGCCCGCCCGGCGGCATCTCGAAGTCGTCGGGCATGATGATCTTGATGCGGTCAGGGTCGCTGACGATCGAGGCTGAGCTTTCCACCGTCTCCGAGATCGCCTTGAAGCCGACCCAGCAGCCCGAATAGCGCGACAACGCAAAGCCGAGGATGCCGAGATCGAGATAATCCTGCAGCGTCGCCGGATTGACCACGGGCATCAGTGCCGAGGCGAACACCTGCTCGCTCTGATGGGCCAGCGTCGAGGACTGGCAGCCATGGTCGTCACCGGCGAGCGCGATCACGCCGCCATTGGGGGAGGTACCGGCAGAATTGGCGTGCTTGAGCGCATCAAGCGAGCGGTCGACGCCGGGGCCCTTGCCGTACCAGATGCCGAACACGCCATCGACCTTGGCGCCCGGAAACATGCCGACCTGCTGGCTGCCCCATACCGCGGTCGCCGCCAGGTCCTCATTGAGACCCGGCACGAAGGCGATGTCATGCTCTTTCAGGAAAGACTTCGCGCGCCACAGCGCGTGGTCGTACATGCCGAGCGGCGAGCCGCGATAGCCGGAAATGAAACCCGCGGTGTTCAGCCCATGCGCGCGATCGCGCTCGCGCTGCAACATGGGCAATCGGACCAGCGCCTGGGTACCGGAAAGGAAAATTCGTTTCGCGTCCAACCGGTACTTGTCGTCCAGTCCAACTTCCATCAACGCCATTCGTCAGGCTCCCCGTCCCGTCTCTGCCACGCCGGTGTGACCCGGTCTCGTTTCATTCGGACAGGATCATGCATCAGCATGCACTGATTTTGTTATGCATGAACAGCCCTGTTCCCTTGCGGCAAGACATATCTCCTTTCTCCGCTGCCTATGCGTGGTCTTGCCGAACGCCGGCTTCTTTGAAACGGTGGCGCGCAAAGGGAGACCAAGGATGATCACAGTCGAATCCGCGTTCACGACGGAAATCGTGGAGAATGGCGATCTGCTGGTGGGTCCCTGGCGCAGCCCGAAGCAGATGCTTCGGGCCCAGGTCTACGACTCTCACGCGTCGATCCACGACGACGCAACCGCGCAGAAGCTCGGCTTCCGCGGCGGCACGATCGAAGGGCCAACTCACTTCAGCCAGTTCGCACCGTTGTGCGAACGGATCTGGGGCCGGGCCTGGTTCATAACCGGATGCCTGTCCGCGCATTACCGCAATCCGGCCTTTGAGGGCGAGGAGGTGCAGGCCCAGATCGAGAAGCCGAAACCGGGCCAAACCGTCTGCGCGATCGGAATGATCAAGCGCGATGGCACCGAGATCCTGCGCGGGACCGCGTCGATTGACGGCGACGGCACGGAGACGGCCCTGACCCGCCGGCTCGGCGACTTGAAGCCATTGACCGATCCCGTCATCCTCGCCGACATCAAGGTCGGCATGAAGACGCCGCGCCAGGCGATCAAGATGGATTTCGACCAGAACATGGGCGATCTCTACCCATTCTCGCTGACCGACAAGCTGAAGGTGATCACCGAACCGTCGGACTACTATTCGCTCGAGCACAATCCCTGGGGCCGCGCCATCATCCCGATGGAAATGCTGAGCGTGCTGTTCCAGTACCGCGCGCGCGAGGACCGGCTGCCGGTTCGCGGCCTCGCCGTCGGATTATTCGCCGACCAGGAGATTCGCCTGCTGCGCGGGCCGCTATTCCCAGGCGAAACCTACTGGGCTGAACGTGAGGTCGTCGCGCTCTCCGGCAGCAAGCGCACTGAGAGCATGTGGGTGCGCACCACCGTGTTCGACGCCGACAACATTCCGGTTGCGACCATGCTGCTCAACGGCGCCAGCATGAAGGACTCCTACGCCAATTATCAAACCGAGTACAAAGCGCTGTACGGCTGAATCCCGCCCATCCCGCAAGCCGCCGAACCAAGGACAACAACAATGGCCCGCCTGCCCTATCTCGAAGCCGATCAGGTTGCGCCCGAATATCGGGACATGCTCAAGCGCAACACCAATTTGCACAAGCTGCTGGTCAACTCGCCGGACATGGCGCGCGCCTTCAACGGGATCGGCGGCTACATCCGCTTCAAGAGCAAGCTCGATCCGCGCTTGAGGGAACTCGCGATCCTCCAGGTCGGATGGATGGAGAAGTCGGAATACGAGTTCACCCATCATGTGAAGATCGGCAAGGAGTTCGGCGTCACCGACGCCGACATCGAGGGCCTGATCGCCGAGACCGAGGGCAAGCCGTCGAAGCTCGAGCCGCTCGCCAGGGCGATCCTTCGAGGCGCCCGCGAAATGGTGCGGGAGCTCGCGATGTCGGATGCGACCTTTGCCGAGATCAAGGCGCAGCTCTCCGACGAGCACATGACCGACCTCGTGCTGACCATTGCATTCTACTGTGCCGTGGTCCGCGTGCTCGCGACCATGAAGATCGACAACGAACCAACCTATAAAGAGGTACTGCAGCAGTACCCGTTACCGGGAGTGAAGTGACATGCGCCTGCAAGATCGTGTCGCTATCGTCGTCGGGGCCGGACAGAGCCCCGGTGAGGGCATCGGCAACGGCCGCGCCACCGCGCTAACGTTTGCCCGCGAGGGCGCGAAGGTGTTGTGCGTCGATCACAATCTGGTTTCAGCGCAGGAGACCGCCGACCTGATCGCGGCCAAGGGCGGCACCGCAGTGGCCTTCAAGGCCGACGTTACGAAGAACGCCGACATCAGGGCCATGGTGACCGACGCGCATACGCGCTGGGGCAGCATCGACATCCTGCACAACAATGTCGGCGTCAGCCTGTCCGGCGGCGACGCCGAGCTGCTCGATATCACCGAAGAGGCCTTCGATCGCTGCGTGGCGATCAACCTGAAGAGCTGTGTTCTCGCCGCCAAGCACGTGATCCCGATCATGCGACAGCAGCAGCGCGGCGCGATCATCAACATCTCCTCGATGGCCGCGATCACGACCTATCCCTACGTTGCCTACAAGGCGACGAAGTCCGCGATGATCGCATTCACCGAGCAGCTCGCCTACCAGAACGCGCAATACGGCATTCGCGCCAATGTGATCCTCCCCGGGTTGATGAACACGCCGATGGCGGTCGACACCCGCGCCCGCGAATTCAAGAAGAGCCGCGCCGAGGTCGAGGCCGAACGCGACAGCAAGGTGCCGCTCCGCCACAAGATGGGCACCGGCTGGGACGTCGCCAACGCCGCGCTGTTTCTCGCTTCCGACGAAGCCAACTTCATCACCGGTGTCACGTTGCCAGTCGACGGCGGCGCGAGCGTGCGGCGCGGTTAACCAATGCGGTTAACCTCTGTGACGACATCACGCGTCGCGATGCATCACGATTCGAAAAACTTGAAATAATCCAATGACACGATGATGTGACGGTGGGTCCACATAAATCGAAATCCTGACTCGTTGTGGTCGCACGAAATTCATCTGCGCTCTGTATCTCGCATCCCGTGAATTGCTGGAGTGCAAAGATCCATGAGCGAAGAACTCGAACTCAGACCCGATCAGTGGGACGCGTTGAAAGCGCTGCGGGCCCCCGCGGCAAACCCTTCCAAACTGAGCCGGTTTGCGGTCGAAAGCCTCATCACGCTTGGCTATGTTGCGGTGCGGGGTGATTCGTTTGCGTTGACGCCTGCGGGCCGTAAGGCGCTGGTCCGCGGTTCCTCGCAACTGCTGCTGGACATTGCCGCCTGACCTTTCGAAAACTTCATGAAAACGCACGCGGCATCATGCCGCGTGCGCCTTGTTCGGGATCGTCGCCTCGCCGTGCTGGGTCAACGGCTTCATCCCGGTGAGGCTGCGCAGCAGCACATAGAATACCGGTGTCAGGAACAGGCCGAAGACCGTGACACCGATCATGCCGGAGAACACGGCGACGCCCATCGCGCGCCGCATCTCCGAGCCCGCGCCGGTCGACAGCACCAGCGGCAACACGCCCATGATGAACGCCATCGACGTCATCAGGATCGGCCGCAGCCGCAACCGGCTTGCCTCGATCGCGGCACGGATTGGCGAACGTCCAGCGAATTCAAGCTCGCGCGCAAATTCGACGATCAGAATCGCGTTCTTGGCCGACAGTCCCACCAGCACGATCAGGCCGATCTGGGTGAAGACGTTGTTGTCACCCTTCGAGAGCCAGACGCCGAACATCGCGGCCAACAGGCCCATCGGCACGATCATGATGATCGAGAGCGGCAGCGTCAGGCTCTCATAGAGCGCGGCGAGCACCAGGAACACCAGCAGGATCGCCAACGGAAACACCCAGAGTCCCGAATTGCCGGCGATGAATTCCTGATAAGTCAGGTCGGTCCACTCGAAGGCAAAGCCGGGCGGCAGCACCTCCGCGGCGATCCGCGTCGCCGCCTCCTGCGCCTGGCCGGAGGAATAGCCCGGCGCCGCGGCGGCGTTGATGTCCGACGACAGGAAGCCGTTGTAGCGGATCGCACGCTCCGGACCCGCGCTCTGGCGGACCTTCAGCAGCGCCGACAGCGGCACCATGTCGCCCGAGGACGAGCGCACCTTCAACTGCCTGATATCGTCGGCCCGCGCGCGGAACGGAGCGTCGGCCTGGACATAGACAGAATAGGTGCGCCCGAACTTGTTGAAGTCGTTCACGTAGTACGACCCCAGATAGATCTGCAGCGTATTGAACACCTCAGTCACGGGCACACCGAGCTGCAGCGCCTTGGTGCGATCGATGTCAGCAAAGAGCTGCGGCACGTTGACCTGGAAGCTGGAGAACGCGCCGGCGATCTCCGGTGCCTTCTGGATCGCGGCCATGAACGCCTTGGTCGCATCGTTCAGCGCCTCGTAGCCGAGGCCGGCGCGGTCCTCGATCTGCAGCTTGAAGCCGCCGATGGTGCCGAGCCCGTTGACCGGCGGCGGCGGGAACATGGCGATGAAAGCCTCCTGGATGCCGGCATACTTCTTGTTCAATTCGGCTGCGATCGCCGGACCGCTCAGCGAAGGATCCTTGCGCTCGTCGAACGGCTTCAGCGTCGAGAACACGATGCCGGCATTGGAGGAGTTGGTGAAGCCGGAGATCGACAGGCCCGGGAACGCCACCGAGCTCTCGACGCCTGGCTGCGTCAGTGCGATGTCGCTCATCTTGCGGATCACTTCCTCGGTGCGGTCGAGCGTGGCGCCGTCGGGCAGTCGCGCAAAACCGACCAGATACTGCTTGTCCTGGCCCGGCACGAAGCCGCTCGGCACCTGCCTGAACAATACGCCGGTGACGCCGATCAACAGCACGTAGATGCCCATCACCGCGGCCTTGCCGAAGATCACCTTGGAAACGGTGCGGCCATAGTTCTCCGAGGAGCGGGTGAAGACGCGGTTGAAGCCGCGGAAGAACCAGCCGAGCCCCTTCTCCAGGATCAGCGTCAGCCGGTCCTTCGGCTCGTGGTGGCCCTTCAGCAGTAGCGCCGACAGCGCCGGCGACAGCGTGAGCGAGTTGATCGCCGAGATCACTGTCGAGATGGCGATCGTCAGCGCGAACTGCTTGTAGAACTGCCCGGTGAGGCCGGAGATGAAGGCGAGCGGCACGAACACCGCGATCAGCACCAGCGCGATCGCGATGATCGGCCCCGATACTTCCCGCATCGCCTGGTTGGTGGCATCGCGCGGCGATAGGCCGGACTCGATGTTGCGCTCGACATTCTCGACCACGACGATGGCATCGTCGACCACGATGCCGATCGCCAGCACCAGGCCGAACAGGCTAAGCGCGTTGATCGAGAATCCGAATATGTGCATCACCGCGAAAGTGCCGACGATCGACACCGGGACGGCGAGCAGCGGAATGATCGAGGCGCGCCAGGTCTGCAGGAACAGGATCACGACCAGCACGACGAGCGCGATCGCCTCCAGCAGCGTGTGGATGACGGCCTCGATCGAGGAGCGCACGAACTGCGTCGGGTCGTAGACGATCTGGTAGGACACGCCTTCCGGCATGTTCTTCTTGATCTCCGCCATGGTGGCGCGGACATTGTCCGAAATCTGCAGCGCGTTGGAGCCGGGGGCCTGGAAAATCGGCAGCGCGACCGCCTGCTTGTTGTCGAGCAGCGAGCGCAGGCCGTATTCGGAAGCGCCGAGCTCGATCCGCGCGACGTCGCGCAACCGCACCACCTCGCCCCGCGAGCCTGTCTTGACAACGATGTCGCCGAACTGCTCCTCGGTCGACAACCGTCCTTCGGCGTTGACGGAGAGCTGCAGGTCGATGCCCTTGACGCTGGGCGACGAGCCGACCACGCCGGCGGCCGCCTCGACGTTCTGCGCCTGGATCGCACGCACCACGTCGCTCGCGGTCAGGCTGTGTTCGGCGGCCTTTTGCGGATCGACCCAGACCCGCATCGAGTAGTCGCCGGCGCCGTAAATCTGCACATCGCCGACGCCGTCGATCCGCGCCAGCCGGTCCTTGACATTGAGCACCGCATAGTTGCGCAGATACGTCATGTCGTAGCGGTTGTTCGGCGATAGCAGATGCACGACCATGGTGAGGTCGGGCGAGCTCTTCTTGGTGATGATGCCGAGCTGGCGCACCACCGCCGGCAGGCGCGGTTCGGCCTGCTGCACGCGGTTCTGCACCAGTTGCGTCGCCTTGTCGGGATCGGTGCCGAGGCGGAAGGTGACGGTCAGCGTCATCGCTCCGTCGGTGGTCGCCTGGCTGCTCATATAGAGCATGCCCTCGACGCCGTTGATCTGCTCCTCGATCGGGGTCGCGACCGTCTCGGCGATCACCTTCGGATTGGCGCCAGGATAGGTCGCGCGCACCACGACCGACGGCGGCACGACGTCCGGGTATTCCGAGATCGGCATCGCCAAGAGCGAGATCAGGCCGGCCAGGAAGATCAGGATCGACAAGACGCCCGCAAAGATCGGCCGGTCGATGAAGAATTTTGAAAGATTCATAGTGATGCCCCCGGGCGCAGCAGCTTGTTAACGCTGCGCCGTGTGCTGGTTGGTCTCGGCCGATGCCTGTTGCATGCCTCTCGCGCCCATCTCGGCGACTTCAGTCTTCAAGAGCGCGCCGGGGCGCACGCGTTGCAGGCCGTTGACCACGATGCGGTCGCCCGATTTCAGTCCGGCGGTCACGACGCGCAGACCGTCGACCGAGCCGCCGAGCGTGATCGAGCGGTAGACCGCGCGATTGTCGTCGCCGACCACCATGACGAACTTCTTGTCCTGGTCGGTGCCGACCGCACGCTCGTCGATCAGAACCAGCGTCTGCTGTTGCGGCTGGCCCATGCGCACGCGCGCGAACTGACCGGGGATCAGCCGGCCGTCATCGTTGCGGAACACGGCGCGGACGCGGATGGTGCCGCTCTGGCCGTTGACCTGGTTGTCGATGAGCTGGATGTGCCCCTTGGCGCCGAGGCCGCCTGATGTCGTCATGTCGACCGGGATCCGGCCGAGGTCGCCGCGCTTGCCGGAGGCGTCGGCGATCGAGTTCAATGCCCGCAGCACCACCTCTTCGTCCGCATCGAAGCTGGCATAGATCGGATTGACCGAGACGAGCGTGGTCAGCACCGGCGACGCAGTGCCGGCGGCGACGAGGTTGCCGACGGTGACCTCGATCCTCCCGACCCGGCCATCGACCGGCGCGCGGACCTCGGTGTAGTCGAGGTTGAGCTTTGCTGTCTGCAGCGTGGCTTCGGCCGCCTTCACATTGGCGATCGCCTCACGGTTAGCGTTGTCGCGCTGGTCGAAATCGCGCTTGGTCACGATGTTGTTGCCGACGAGCTGCGCGCCGCGCTCGACCTCAGTGGCGGTGAAGACGGCGCGGGCCTTCGCGGCCTCGAGCTGCGCCTGGGCCTTATCGACCTCGGCGGCATAGGGCGCGGGATCGATCTTGAACAGGACATCGCCGGCCTTCACCAGCGCGCCCTCCGTGAAATTGGCCGAAAGGATCGCGCCGGCAACCCGCGGCCGAACCTGGACGCGGTCGACAGCCTCGAGCCGGCCCGAGAAGTCATCGAACAGGGTGGTCCGGCGCGGCTCGACGACCGCAACGGTCACCGCGACGGCCTGCTCGGGAGCGGTCGCGGCGGTAGTCGCCTGCGCAGCATAAAAATAGCGGCCGGTTGCGATCGAACCGGCCACCGCAACGGCGCCGAGGATCACGATACCGCCGACGCTGCGTCGGAAACGGCCGGAACGGGAGGTTTGGATCAGCGAGGGCATTTGCGCGCTCCAGATAACTGTAGTGTTCGCTACAGATGTGGAGCTGGACGCGGGTCCGCAAGATACTTATGTATCGGACGCTAGGAAATTCTTAGCAGACTGTTGGGGAAACTGGAAGTCAGGGGAAAGATCAAATTCGACAACGGGATAGAGTGGGGACAATCCGTCACAGAAACGGCACCCGGCTCAGGGAGTGAGACACATGGCTATGGGACGTCCCCGCGCTTTCGACGCCGATGCGGCGTTGGACCGGGCTATGGAGGTGTTCTGGCGGCACGGTTACGAGGGCGCAACGATCGCGCAGCTCACCGAAGTCATGTGCATCAATCCACCGAGCCTCTACGCCGCCTTCGGCAGCAAGGAGGGGCTCTTGAAGGCCGCCCTCGACCGCTACACTGAGAAGCGCAACGCCTGGATGGAGAAGGTGCTGAGCGCTCCAACCGCCCGCGACGTGGCGGAGCGGATGCTGATGGAGACCGCCGACACCCAGACCGACCCCGCCAACCCGCCGGGCTGCTTGCTGGTCCAGGGCGGCCTCGCCTGCGGCACCGGCTCGGCCAACGTCCCGTTCGAACTGGCCGCGCGGCGCGCGCAGACCGAGGAGCAGTTGCGCGAGCGCTTCGTGCGCGCCAAGGCCGAGCATGATCTCGGCGAGGCCGCCGATCCCGCCGCGCTCGCGCGCTACCTCTCCGCCATCACCGCCGGCATGGGCGTGATGGCCTCTTCCGGCGCCGACCGCGAGGCATTGCGCCAGGTCGCAGCGGTGTCGTTGAAGGCGTTCGAAGAGCAATCGAAGGGCAAGCAAGCCGCCTAGCCATCACCACATCGTCTGCCGCGCACGCTCGGGCCATTCCCGATCGTATTTTTCGCCGCCGACGGTGTTCGCGCTCATCTCGGCGAGGATCTGGCCCGGCGTCGGCAATGTCCTGGGGTCAACCCGCTTGTCTGGATTCCAGAGGTCGGAACGCACGATCGCGCGGGCGCATTGGAAATACATCTCCTCGACCGTCATCACGATGACCGTGCGCGGCGCCTTGCCCTCGATCTTGAACGAGGCAAGCAACTCGGGCTCTGTCGTGAGATAGGCGCGGCCATTGACGCGCAGCGTGCTGCCCGAGCCCGGGATCAGGAACAATAGCCCGACGCGGGGATCGCGGACGATGTTGCGCAGCGAATCGCAGCGGTTGTTGCCGCGGCGATCCGGCATCATCAGCGTCTTCTCGTCATGGATGCGGACGAAGCCCGGCAGATCGCCGCGCGGCGAGCAATCGAGCCCTTCGGGCCCCGCTGTCGCCAGCGACACGAAGGGCGATTTCTCGATCAGCGCGCGGTAGAGCGGCGTCACGCAGCCCGCGACCTTCACGGTCGAGGCATCGTTCGGGAAACCATAGATCGCCTCGAGTTGCTCGATCGTCTCAATCACCGACATCAGTGCCCTTTCTCGTTTGGAAGTCGCCGCCTAACCGTCCCAGCGCTCGCCCTTGATGACGCGGACAAGCTGCCGCGCGTGATAGTCGGCGGTGCCGGAATTGACGATGGTGAAATCCGGCGTCGCGGTGGTTTCGTCGACGGTGCGCGCCAACCGCTGCGCGAGCTGGCCGTCGCTGGCGCGGGCGCGCATCGCGATTCGTGCGGCGAGCACATCCGGCGGCGCCGTAATCGAGACCACCACGACATTGGCATAGTTGCGGCGCGCGGCCGAGATCACCGTGCGTGAGACATTGGCGATCACGGTGCGGCCGGCTCCGATGTCGTCGTCGATGATCCGCGACAGCGCATAGCGATGCCCATGGGCTTCCCAATGCATGGCATAGTCACCGGCAATCACCGCGCGCTGGAACGCCTCCGCGCTGACCTCCTCGTTGTCTTCCGAGGCCGAGGCTTCGCGGGTGATCAGGCGGCGCGGAAACACAATATTGCGGTCATCGCTACAGGACGCCTTCGCCAATCCCAGCAGCGTGTCCTTGCCGGCACCGCTCGGGCCGACCACCAGCACCAGCCGTCCGGGGCCGATCGCGCCGGCACGCGGCGCGGCGATGATCGGAGCTTCGCTCATGCGACCCTCCTCCCTTCGCGCCAGACGCTGCGCACCACCGGCAGGCCACGCGCGATGTGCACCCGGATCAGATCGGCGCGTTTGCCGACCGCGATCTCGCCGCGATCGGCAAGCCCGACCGCCTCGGCCGGCGTCTTCGTCACGGTCCGAACGGCGGACGCGAGATCGATCGTCGGCACCCGCTGCGGCAATTGCAGCGCCGCCATCAACAGGCTCGACGGGATATAGTCCGACGACAGGATATCGAGCATGCCCTCGCGCGCCAGGTCGACGGCTGCAATGTTGCCGGAATGCGAGCCGCCGCGCACGACGTTCGGTGCACCCATCAGGATGTCGATGCCCGCGGCGTGCAGCCCGCGCGCGGCTTCCATCGTGGTCGGGAACTCCGCGACCGACACCTTGTCGTTGACGGCATCGGCCACGTTCTCGTCCGTGGTGTCGTCGTGGCTCGCCAGCGGGATCTTGTACTCATGCGCCAGCGCGACGATCGCGCGCATATTGGTCGCGGCATATTCCTTCTGATAGGAGAAGCGCTTTGCGAACAGCACGTCGAGCTGAGCATCGGTCATGCCACCGCCCTTGCCGCGGTAGTAGTCGCGCAGCTTCACCTCGTCGCGGAACTGGCGCTGGCCCGGCGTGTGGTCCATCAGCGACATCAGCCGGACATCCGGGCGATCGATCAGCTCCTTGGCTTCCGCGACCACGTCGGGCATCGGAATTTCGCAACGCAGATGCAGGAAGTGATCGGCGCGCAGCAGCTTCTCCTCGCGCGCCGCCGCGATCGCCTCGGCCAGCAGGCCGGCGCGGCCATCGACGCCCTCGGCGCCGTCCTCGCGCCACACGCGGAGCGAATCCAGCACCGTGGTGATGCCCGACGTTGCGAGCTGCCCGTCATAGGAGATCACGGCTGCAACCGGATTCCAGTACACCTTGGGCCGCGGCACGTAGTGCATTTCGAGATGATCGGTGTGCAACTCGATCATGCCGGGCATGATCAGATCGCCGCCGACGTCCTCGGCCGCTTCTGGCGCCCTGCCCTCGCCAAATTCGGCGACCTTGCCGTCTGACATCGCGACCCAGCCCTGCTCGATTACGCGATCGGCGAGGACGATCCGGGCGTTGCCGATGACGGTGTCTTGCTTGGCGATCATTTCAAACGGTCCTTCAGGCAGCAGCGGCAAACGAAGTCACATCGACGGTACGGTCCGCAATCAGATGCCGGATCTCATCGTCATGGACGATCGCGACCATCGCGACGCCCTTTGTCTTCTTTTCTGCAATCAGCTCAACCACCACGGCGCGGTTGGCGGCGTCAAGCGACGCGGTCGGCTCGTCCAGCAGCAGTATCGGCAGATCCGAGATAAAGCCACGGGCAATGTTGACGCGCTGCTGCTCGCCGCCGGAGAAGGTCGCCGGCGGCAGCGGCCACAGCCGCTCCGGAATATTGAGCCGGCGCAGCAGGCGGCCGGCGCGTGCGCGGGCCTCCTCACGGGCGACGCCATTGGCGATCAGGGGCTCGGCGACGACGTCGATCGTCGCCACCCGCGGTACGGCACGAAGAAACTGGCTGACATAGCCGATGGTCGAGCGGCGGATGCTCAACACCTGGCGCGGCTCGGCGGTGGCAAGATCGATCACCGCACCATGATGGCGGATGCCGATCCGGCCGCGGTCGCAACGATAATTGCCGAAGATCATCTTCAGAATGGAGGATTTGCCGGCGCCCGACGGGCCCGACAACACCACGCATTCGCCCGGTTCGACGTGGAACGAGACGCCGCGCACCACAGGCAGCTCGACGCCGCCCTGCAGGTGCATGGTGAAGGTCTTCTCGGCATTGGCAAGTTCGATCATCGCGGTCATTTGCGGACTCATGGCGGCAGAATCGAGGAAACGAGCAGTTGCGTATAGGGCTCGCGCGGATCGTCGAGCACCTGGTCGGTCAATCCGGTCTCGATGACACGGCCGCCCTTCATCACCATCACGCGGTGCGACAGCAAGCGGGCGACGGCGAGATCGTGGGTCACGACGATGGCGGCAAGGCCGAGCTCACTGACGAGGTTGCGCATCAAATCGAGCAGGCGCGCCTGCACCGAGACGTCGAGGCCGCCGGTCGGCTCATCCATGAACACCAGCCGCGGCTCGGTGACAAGGTTGCGCGCGATCTGCAGCCGTTGCCGCATGCCGCCGGAATAGGTCTTGGGCGCGTCGTCGATGCGGCCGACATCGATCTCGACCCGCTCGAGCCAGGTCGATGCGGTGTCGCGGATCCGGCCATAGTGATTCCAGCCGACCGCCATCAGCCGTTCGCCGACATTGGCGCCGGCCGAGACCGCCATGCGCAGCCCCTGCGCCGGATCCTGGTGCACATAGCCCCAATCGGTGCGGAACAGGAAACGTCGCTCGGCTTCGCCAAGGCCGGCGAGATCGCGTAGCACGCCGTCGCGCATCCGGTAGGACACCCGTCCCGCGCTTGGCGCGAGCTGCGCCGAAAGAAGCTGCAGCAAGGTCGACTTGCCGGACCCGGACTCGCCGACGATCGCCAGCACCTCGCCGGGATAGAGCGAGAAGGAGACGTCGCGACAGGCCGCGAGCTGGCCATAATTCTTGGCGAGCCCTTCGGCGACCAGCAGCGGCTGGTCGTTGTCGAGACAAGACGGCTCAGACATGCGCCTTCTCCTTGTGCGGCGCCGCGCTGAGCGCGCCGTGATGACCGGCCGCCTGGCGCTGCTCGCAGAAATCGGTGTCGGAGCAGACGAACATCCGCCCGCCCTTATCGTCGGTGACGATCTCGTCGAGATAGGAATCAGCAGCGCCGCAGAGCGCGCATGGCGCATCGAAGCGATAGCGCGTGAACGGGTGATCCTCGAAATCGAGCGAGACCACGGTGGTGTGCGGAGGGATCGCATAGATGCGCTTCTCGCGGCCGGCGCCGAACAGTTGCAGCGCCGGGCAATTGTCCATCTTCGGATTGTCGAATTTCGGCGTCGGCGACGGATCCATCACATAGCGCGCGTTCACCTTGACCGGATAGGCGTAGGCGGTGGCGATGTGGCCGAACCGCGCGATGTCCTCATAGAGTTTTACATGCATCAGTCCGTATTCGGCGAGCGCATGCATGCGCCGCGTCTCGGTCTCACGCGGCTCGAGGAACCGTAGCGGCTCCGGGATCGGCACCTGATAGACCAGCACCTGCCCCGCATGCAGCGGCGCCTCGGGAATTCGGTGGCGGGTTTGGATCACGGTCGCCTCCGTGGTCGAGGTCGTGGTCGCCACACCCGCGGTCTTGCCGAAGAACTTGCGGATCGAGATCGCGTTGGTGGTGTCGTCCGAACCCTGGTCGATCACCTTCAACACGTCGTCAGGCCCGAGGATCGCTGCGGTCACCTGCACGCCGCCGGTGCCCCAGCCATAGGGCATCGGCATCTCGCGGCTCGCGAACGGCACCTGATAGCCGGGAATCGCGATCGCCTTGAGGATCGCACGGCGGATCATCCGCTTGGTCTGTTCATCGAGATAGGCGAAGTTGTAAGTCGGCGCGTTCATTCCGCGGCCTCCCGCATTTCGGGCGAATGGTTCGCCTCGGCGAATTCCTGCCGCAGCTTGCGCAACAGGCCGAGCTCGGACTGGAAGTCGACATAATGCGGCAGCTTCAGATGTTCGACGAAGCCGGTCGCCTGAACATTGTCGGAGTGCGACATCACGAACTCCTCGTCCTGCGCTGGTGAGCTCACCTCCTCGTCAAGCTCGCGTGCGCGAAGCGCGCGATCGACCAGCGCCATCGACATCGTCTTGCGCTCGCTCTGTCCGAACGCCAGGCCATAGCCGCGAGTGAAGCATGGCGCCTCGGTCGCCGAGCCCTTGAACTGATTGACCATCTGACATTCGGTCAGCTCGATCGAGCCGAGCGGCACGGCGAAGCCTGCATCCTCAGCGAAGAACTCGACCTCGACGTCGCCGAAGCGGATCTCGCCGGCGAACGGATGGTTGCGGCCATAGCCGCGCTGCGTCGAATAGCCGAGCGCGAGCAGGAAGCCCTCATCGCCGCGCGCGAGATTCTGCAGCCGCAGGTCGCGATCAGCCGGAAAGTTCAGCGGCTCGCGGGTGAGGTCGCCGACCGGTGCGTCAGCGTCCGCCTGCGGCGAGCTTTCGATCAGGCCGTCACGGCCGAGAATGTCGGTCACGCGCGGCGTCGCGGCCTGCGACGCCTCCGCCGTCAGCGGCTGCTCCGGCACCAAACCCTCGGCAAGCTGCGGATCGAGCAGCCGGTGGGTGTAGTCGAAGGTGGGCCCCAGGATCTGGCCGCCCGGAATGTCCTTGAAGGTCGAGGAGATCCGGCGACGCACCTGCATCTCGCCGGTATTCACCGGCTCGGTCGCGCCGAAGCGCGGCAGCGTGGCACGGAACGCGCGGACCAGGAAGATCGCCTCGATCATGTCGCCGCGCGCCTGCTTGATCGCCAGCGCCGCGAGCTCGCGATCGTAGAGCGAGCCTTCGGTCATAACGCGATCGACGCCGAGCGAAAGCTGCTCGGCGATCTGCGCCAGCGACACTTCCGGTACATCGCGGTCGCCACGCCGCTCATGCGCGAGCAGGCGGTGGGCGTTCTCGATGGCGCGTTCGCCTCCCTTGACGGCTACGTACATGGCTTACACTCCACTTGCGACCAATCGCGTAGTGCGCGGGATCGCGACAATCGCATCGTCATGAACCAACACGACGTCGATGCCGCGCGGGAACAGGGCTTCGTTGATCGAAAGTCTTCCGAACAGGTCGCGCGGCTGGATCATCGCTTGCAGCAGCGCGGTGCCGTCGATGCCCGGGCCCTTCAGTTCGAAGGCCGGTCCCTGCGTCAAGCTGTCCACCTGTAGGATCAGCGTGGTCGAGCGATCCGGATACTCGCTGCTGCCGAACGCGAAGCGATCGAGCGCCGGCAGGTTCGCGGCGTCGCCGATCAGCGCGAAACTGGCGACGGAGGGATCCGCGATCACCGGCGCGCTGGTGTGAAACTTGAGCCATCGCGCGACGTCTGGTGTCGCCGACATCGCACCATCGAGCCAGATCGGCGTGTCGTGATCGAACAGTGTCAGCGCGACCGCAGCCGTGCCGCGCATCACCCCGGCGGGCGTCCCTGCACTCGCCGTGACGCGCTGGATGCTGCCCGGGCGCGCCATCGCGTCCATCACCGAGCGGAACGTCGACTGCGCCGACAGCACCTTGTCGGCAAAACCTGCGGGCAATTCGGCAACCGTCGTCATCGCATCATCCCTCCCCGCGCACCATCGTGTAGAAATCGACTCGCGTGGCCGCGGTCTCGGCGGCCTTGCGGCCGCGTTCAGCGTCGATCGCCGCGCGCAGCGGCGCAATCACCTTCGCCTCCACCGCACCGGACAACGCCGCCGATTGCACCATGGCGTCGCACAGCGCGATCATCTGCGCCTTTTGTGCGTCGCGGCCGAGCGTGTAGCCGAAACCGACTTCCCCGGTCGCAAGCCGCACCACGGCGCGCGACACCGTCGCCTCGCCGAGATTGAACGGCGCGCCGTCGCCGCCGACCCGGCCGCGCAGCATCACAAGGCCGTTCTCGGGCTCGCGAAGATTTTCATGCGCAGGCATCGCGATCTCACGCATTCGCTCGGCGATCGCGGCGGCGCCGGAATGCGCCAGCACCGCCATCGCGGCCTTGCGCTGCGCTTGTTTGCTGTTCGGTCCGGTCGAAGCCATGAGAAACCTTGCCCGATTCAAGTTGTCTATGTTAATAGACAACTTGATAGCGGAGCGCCATGACTGTTTCGTGACAAACTGAAGATTTCTGCTATCACGGCGCCATGAGCATGCAGGAAAGTTCCGGCGTCGCCTTGTGGCGGCAGGTCGCCGACGGCATCGAACGCGGCATCGCTGACGGCCGCTTCGTCGCGGGCGAAAAGCTGCCGGGCGAGATGGAGATTGCCGAGACCTACCGCGTCAACCGCCACACCGTGCGGCGTGCGCTGGCGGCGCTGGCGGAACGCGGCCTGGTGCGCGCCGAGCGCGGCAGCGGCACCTATGTCGAGGCGCAGCGCCTCGCTTATCCGCTGCGCTCCCGCACCCGATTTTCCGAGATAGTCGGCGCCGGCGGACACGAACCGCGCGGCCAGTTGATCGACGCCCGTGACGACGTCGCCACCCGCGAGATCGCTCGCGAGCTAGGCTTGAAGATCGGCGCCGCACTGGTCCGGATCGAGTCGGTCCGGCTCGCCGACCGCACCCCGATCTGCGTCTCCACCACCTGGCTGTCGGCCGAACGCTTTCCCGACGCCGGCAGCGTGTTTGCCAACGTCCGCTCCATGACGAAGCTGCTGGCGCATTACGGCGTGAAGGACTACCGGCGTTCCTCGACCCGGATCACCGGAGCGATCGTCGATGCCACCGACGCCGCGCGGCTCAATCTCGCGCTGGGCCATGCGGTGCTCGTCGTCGATGCCACTGACGTCGACACCGCGGACAAGCCGCTCGTCACCAAGCGCTCGCGCTTCGCCGCCGAGCGGGTCGAGTTCCTGGTCGAGAATGGTTGAGACGTTACGAGGTCCCTGCTCTCCCTCGCCCCGCTCTTGCGGGGAGAGGGTTGGGGTGAGGGCCCCCTCCGCAAATGCGAGAGTTGAGGGTGCGCGGAGAACCCCCTCACCCGGAATTTGCGCTACGCGAAAATTCCGGCCCCTCCCCGCGCGCGGTAGGGCAATTGCATTTGGAAGAAAAACGCCCTGTGGTCTATCCTTCGAGACGCCCGCCTTTGGCGGGCTCCTCAGGATGACGTCCGGTTTTGCGGCGCAATAGTAGACCCTCATGGTGAGGAGCGCCGCTTGCGGCGCGTCTCGAACCACGAGGCCGAGGACGTGCGCAGCCGCCCAAGGCGGCATATGCGATTGCCCTGCCGCGCGCGGGGAGAGGCAACAGAGAATTAAGCCACCGCTCTCCGCCCGATGATGGCGAAGCGAAGCTTGCTGGAGATGAAGTCGATCGCGGCGACCGCGATCAGGATCGTCAGGATCAGGAACGACACCTTTTGCCACTCCAGCACGCGGATCTGCTCAGCGAGCTGCAGGCCGATGCCGCCGGCGCCGACGATGCCGATGATGGTGGCCGAGCGGGTGTTCGACTCGATGAAATAGAGCACCTGGCCTGCGATGACCGGCAGCACCTGCGGCAGCAGGCCGAAGCGAATTTCATGCAGCGCATGGCCGCCGGAGGCCCTGACGCCCTCGACCTGCTTGCGATCGGCCACCTCGATCGCCTCGGAGAACAGCTTGCCGAATGCACCGAAATCCGACACCGCGATCGCCAGCACGCCGGCAAACGGGCCGAGACCGACGACGTTGATCCAGACCAGCGCCCAGATCAGCGTATCGACGCCGCGGAGCGAATCCAGGAACCGGCGCACCGGAAAGCGGATCAGGTTCGACGGGATGATGTTGCGCGCCGCCAGCAGGCTGACCGGCAGCGCCATCACTGCCGCAAGCGTGGTGCCAAGCAGCGCGATCGACAACGTCTCGCCGAGCGCCTGCATGTAGAGCGGAAAGGACGAGCCGGGATTGGGCGGGATCATCATCATGGTGATCCAGCCGAGCTGACTGATGCCGCCAACCAGCTTTGCCGGCGAGAAATCGAGATCGACGAGGCCGAACACGAAGATCGCCAGCGCGGCCGCGATCACCGCCGGCGTCGCCAGCCGCGCCGAGGCGGGCCGCTCGAAGACGTCGGGATATTTCGCCCGCAGCTCGCAGGTATTGGGCGTCGGCAATTGGCTCATCGGCGCGCCTCCTTGCCGAACAGCCGGGCGCGCAGCCAACCGGTCGAGATGTCGATGATGAACACCGTGACGATGATCATCACGAGGATGGCGCTGACATCGGAATAGTAGAACTTGCGGATCGCGACCACGAGCTCCTGGCCAATGCCGCCGGCGCCGACGAAGCCCATGACCGAGGCCTCGCGGACGTTGATCTCGAACCGCAGCAGCGCATAGCTGGCGTAGCCGGCCACGACCTGGGGCAGCACGGCAAAACGCATGCACGACAGCCAGCTCGCGCCGGTGGAGCGGATGCCCTCGACCGGTTTCATGTCGGCATTCTCAACGATCTCGGCGAATAATTTGCCGAGCGCACCGGTGGAGTGGATCGCGATCGCCAGCACGCCGGCCATCGGCCCTAAGCCGAAGGCGATCACGAAGATCAGCGCGAACACGATGCCAGGCACCGTGCGGGCGAATTCCAGCAGGCGGCGCACTCCGAACCGTAGCCACGGCGACGGCGACGTGTTCTCGGCCGCGAAGAAGTTCAGAGCGAAGGCGAGCACGGCGCCGATCAGCGTGCCGACATAGCTGATCAAAAGCGTCTCGCCGAGCAGCTTCAGCCACTTCTTCCAGCCCCAGAGCCACTCGGCCGGATTGGTCCACACCCGCCCGCCGGAATCGAGGGTGAGGATGCGATCGAAATAGCTGACGAAGTTGCCGAAATAGGTGAACAGCGTGCGTAGATTCACTTCCGCGCCGAGCGCCGCGATCAGAAGCGCCGCACAGAACACCGCGACCGCCAGCGTCGCCTTCAGCCGCTTGCGAGCGATTGCCTTGCGATAGGCATCGTTCAGCGCCGCCAGTTGCTGGGCTGGGAGGACGGATACGGCGGTCGCCATCGCGGGCCAATCTGCTCGAGAAAGTAATGGAAAAAGGGCCGGGTCATAGAACCCGGCCCAGTTCAATGCGCGCGCGATCAGGACGCCTTCTTGCGCAGGTTATCCACGAACTTGATCAGCTCGATGGTCTTGTCATAGTCGGCATTGGTGATCGATTGCCACGGACGGTTCTTGCCGTCGGACAGCTTCTTGAAGGCCTCCGGATCCTTCTTGTCGGCATCGAGGAACGCCTGCTTAATCGCGGCCTTCATGTCGTCGGGCAGGTCGCGGAGGTAGGCATAGGGCGAGTTGATGATGAGGTCGGACTTCGAAATGATGCGGAAGTCTTCCTTCTTCATCGGCGTTCCGTCGCTCGACTTCACCATGTTCTTGTTGAGCATGCGCGTGAGATTGGAATCGTCGTCGGCGTTCCACCAGTTGGCGGCGACGTCCACGGTGCCCTGCGCCAGCGCCAGCACGGCGTTCTCGTGGCTGCCGGTGAAGATCACCTTGGAGAAGAAGCTGTCCGGATCGATGCCCATCTGGTTCAGCTTGAAGCGCGGCATGTTGTTGCCGGAGGTTGAATTGGGATCGACCAGGCCGAGGTTCTTGCCCTTGAGATCCTCGACCTTCTGATACGGGCTCTTGGCGAGCACGTAGAACACCGAGTAATACCCCTTGGAGCCGTCGGCATTGACGTCGATTACGAACGCATCGGTCTTGACGCCAGTGAGAAGGGCACGCGAGAACGACGCCGGACCGTAGTAGCCGATCTGGATGTTGCCGGCGCGCTGGCCCTCGATCACCGCTGCGTAGTCGTTGGCGACGCGCAGGTTCACCTTGATGCCGAGTTCCTTCGACAGGTAGTTGATGAACGGCCCGAAGCGCTCGGTGACGCCGGAGCCGTTCTCGGCCGGAATCACGGCGAAGGTGATCTCCGGATACTTCGACTTCCAGTCCGAGGCCGAAGCCGAGCCGGCGAATGCCAGCGAGGCAGCGCCGGCCAATACGGTGCGACGAGTGATCATGATAAACCCCTTGTTGTGGTTACGCGTGTTTGGCCGGGCGAAATGCCCGTCCATCCTGATCGGGAATTGTGCGCCGCTCAGGCCGCCGCTGCGGTGCCGAGCGCCGGAACATTTGCGCCCTCGGGCGCGGGCAACGGCGCCCCGCCGATGACGTCATTGGCCTCGAGGTCGTAGAGCTCTCGGGCGATGTGGTCGGTCAGCATCGATGGTTGACCGTCGAACACCACGCGGCCCGCCGCCATGCCGATCAGGCGGTCGCAATAGGTCCGCGCCAGGTCGAGCGAATGCAGGTTGCAGAGCACGGTGATGCCGAAATGCTTGTTGATGCGCAGCAGCGCATCCATCACGATCTTGGTGTTGCGCGGATCGAGCGACGCAATCGGCTCGTCGGCCAGGATGATGTCGGGCTCCTGCACCAGCGCGCGTGCGATCGCGACGCGCTGCTGCTGGCCGCCGGAGAGCTGGTCGGCGCGCTGTGCGGAGAGTTGCGCAATGTCGAACTGCTCGAGCGCGGACATCGCGAGCGCCCGGTCCTGCTCCGGCCACATCTGCGCCAGCGAGCGCCACGACGGGATTTCGGCAAGCCTTCCCATCAGCACGTTGGTCAGAACGTCGAGCCGGCCGACCAGATTGAATTGCTGAAAGATCATCGCCGAACGCGCGCGCCACTGCCGCAGCGCCTTGCCGCGCAGCGCGGTGACGTCGGTGCCTTCGAACAGGATGCGGCCGGAAGTCGGATCGGCGAGGCGGTTGATCATCCGCAGCAGCGTCGACTTGCCGGCACCGGAGCGGCCGATCACGCCGACGAAACTGCCCGGCGCGATCGAGAATGACGCGTCATCGACTGCGGCTTTTGTGCCGAACCGGCACGTCAGACCTTCCACCACCAGCATGCAATGCTCCACCCGCGTCTCGATGGGGCCATCGCTATCCCCGCTGTTTTACAGTTATGTGACGACACGGCCACGGTGCGGCGATCGTCCACACCACCTCTCTTACCGTCATCGCAACGTCATGGTCTTGTCATCAAGCACCCTGATGACGAGCGCATCTCCCTGGAAGCCATGATTTGCGGAGGCCCTGATGGCCGGAAAGAAACTCTCGATCGTACCGACGATCGATCCCACCGCGGCGGTGCGCGACAGCAAGCTCGGCACCTATACGGAAGTCGGCGCGCGCACGATCCTGCTGGAAGTCAGCATGGACGATTACTCCTACGTCGTGAATGACAGCCAGATCACCTACACGACGATCGGAAAATTCTGCTCGATCGCCGCGATGACCCGGATCAATCCCGGGAATCATCCGATGCATCGCGCGACGCAGGCGCATTTCACCTACCGCGCCAGCGCCTACTTTCCCGGAGAGGGCGACGACACCGACTTCTTCAACTGGCGACGTGCGCATCACGTGCATATCGGCCATGACGTATGGATTGGTCACGGCGCGATCATATTACCGGGCCGGAACATCGGCACCGGCGCCGTCGTCGCCGCGGGGGCGATCGTCACCAAGGACGTGCCTGCCTATACGATCGTTGCCGGCAATCCGGCGCGTCAAATCAGGCCGCGCTTTGCCGCGCCAATCGCAGATCGCCTCACCGCACTGGGCTGGTGGGACTGGGACCACGAGACGCTGCGCCGCGCGCTGCCCGATTTCCGCAAGCTTTCGGTGGAAGAGTTCCTCGACAAGTACGAAGCTGAGAGTGCGTCCGAATCACAAGACAAACAGCGGAGTGCCGCATCGTGACCGACATTTTCATCGAAGGCGGCCGCGCGCTGATCGAGGGGACGTTCGTCGAGACATCGCTTCGGACTGCGGGACGCGGCATCGCCGCGATCGATGCCGACCAGGGCCGCGCGGCGCTCCACCTTGATGCCAACGGCTTGTTGGTGCTGCCTGGCATCGTCGACCTGCATGGCGATGCCTTCGAGCGGCAGATGATGCCGCGTCCCGGCGTCGACTTCGCGACCGACATTGCGCTCATCGACAGCGACCGGCAGGCGATCGCCAACGGCATCACCACCGTGTTCCACAGCACGACCTGGTCATGGGAGCCCGGCCTGCGCAGCGCCGACAATGCGCGGAAACTGCTCGAGACGATCGAGGCATTGCGGCCGCAGCTTGCCGCCGATACGCACTTTCACCTGCGCCACGAGACCCACAATCTCGACGCCGAGGCCGAGATCACGCAATGGCTCGCCGAGGGCCGCATCGACCTGTTCGCCTTCAACGATCACAGCAACGTCAAGCCGAAGAAGCGCAACCAGCTCGCCGAGCGTGCCGGGCTCTCGGTCGAGGCGATCAACGAGATGCTCGACCAGGTCGTCGCCCGCCGCCCCGACGTGCCGGCCTCGATCGCGCGTCTGGCCGCCGCGGCGCGTGCCGCCGGCATCCGCATGCTCTCGCATGACGACAACAACCCCGTCATGCGCCAGGAGTATCGCGCACTCGGCGCTGCGATCGCCGAATTTCCGATCAACGAGGAGACCGCGCGCGACGCGGCCGCCGCCGGCGACTTCATCGTGTTCGGCGCCCCCAACGTGGTGCGGGGCGGCAGCCACACCGGCTGGACCAAGGCATCCGAGATGATCGCGAAGGGCCTCTGCTCGGTGCTGGCGTCGGACTATTACTATCCGGCACAACTGCTCGCAGCATTCCGTCTGGCGGCCGACGGCATCCTGCCGCTCGCCAGCGCCTGGGACCTGATTTCCTCGGCGCCGGCGCGCGCCGCGGGGCTCGATGATCGCGGCGTGCTGGCTACCGGCCGCCGCGCCGACATCGTCATCATCGACGACCAGGTGCCGTTGCGGCCCCGCGTCGTGGCTGTGATATCAGCCGGACGATTGGTGCATCTGGCGGATGCAAGCTGTCTCGTTCATTCGCGCGCGCCGCGCAAGACGGTTGCAGCGGCGTAGCCTCACTCTATTCTGCTGCCATGGCCAATCATCCGCGCTACGCGATCTACCATGCGCCGTCACCGGACAGCGCGCTGCACCGCTTCGGCTCGATGCTGCTCGGCTACGATGCTGCGTCGGGTGACGACCTCCCGTTCCCCAATGGGGTCACCCCCGACTGGCGCGAAGTCACAGAGGACCCGCGCAAATACGGATTTCACGCCACGCTGAAGGCGCCGATCACGCTGGCCGACGGCAAGCGCGAAGGCGACCTCATCGAAGCCTGCGCTGCCTTCGCCGGCCGCGCGCGGCGCATTCCGGTGATCGAGCCGGTCGTCGATGCGATCAGCGGCTTCATCGCGGTGATTCCGGCGCAACGTTCCGACGACTTGCAACAGCTTGCCGCCGACTGCGTCATCGAGTTCGACGCCTTCCGCGCGCCGCTGACGCCGCAAGATCGAGCCCGCCGCAAACCCGAGAAGCTCTCGGCGCGACAATGCGACTATCTCGATCGCTGGGGCTATCCTTACGTCATGGAGGAATTCCGCTTCCACATGACGCTGACGGGACGGCTGAGCGACGACAGGCGCGGCCCGATCGTGGCCTGGCTGCGCGAACGATTTGCGACACTCGGTCTCACGACGCTGGCGATCGACCGTCTGGCGCTGTTCAGGCAGGACCACACAACGTCCCGCTTCCGCATCATCGCAAGCTGGCCGCTGCGCGGCGGCTGAGATTGACCGCGAGGCTACTTCCACCCGGGCTCGCGCCACGCCTGGACGGGACGAGAGTACGCCTATTCCGCCGGCCGGGTGCGCGCGATGATCTCGGCGGCGCCCTTCTCCAGGAGCTCCATCCCGACGGCGCGGCCGAGTTCGCGCGGGCGGCTCGCCGGGCCGCGTCGCGTCGCTTCGATGAAGCGGCCGGCGTCGTCGAGCACGGACGCCCGCAGCGTCATCTCGCTGCCGGCGAGCGTCGCGTGTCCCGCGATCGGCGAATTGCAGTGGCCGTTGAGCACCCACAGCACCTCGCGCTCGGCCGCGGCGCTGAGCCGCGACGGAACGTTGTCGATTGCCGCCAGCCGCGCGCGCGTCACCCAGTCGGTTTCGACACATTCGACGGTGACGATGCCCTGCCCGACCGCCGGCAGCATCTCATCGACGGAAAAATCATGCGCGATGCGCGCGGCCATACCGATGCGCTCGAGGCCGGAGCGCGCCATCACCAGCGCATCCGCCGGTCCCACCGCGCCGCCATCGGGCAAGCGCTGCTTGTCGCCGCGATCGAGCTTGGCGATCCGGGTGTCGGCGGCGCCGCGGAAATGGATCACGGTGGCTTCGGGGAACAACCGGCGCAGATAGGCGGCACGCCGCACCGCGTTGGTGCCGATCATGAACCCCTTGCCGCGCGCGGCGCGGAGGGTCTCGAGCGACAGGCCGGGCCGCAGCACGAGCGAATCGTTGGCGGCATCCCGCGCCAGCATCGCGCCGAGAACCAGGCCCGGCGTCTCCTCATTGCCCGGCACGTCCTTCAGCGAATGCATTGCGGCCTGCAACGTGCCGGCGCGCATTGCCTCGCGGATCTCGGCGACGAAAGCGCCGCCCTTGCCGCCATGCTGCAACAGCTTGCTGGTCTGGTCGCGGTCTCCGCGGGTCTCGAACTTGACGACCTCGACGGCCAAATCCGGCGCGGCGGCGCGCAGCAGGCGCGCGACGTCGTTCGTCTGTGCCAGCGCCATCGCGCTCTTGCGCGTCCCGATTCGTAAAGCCTGTCCCGACACAGTGTCTCCGATGCGAATGACCATCAGGGGCTGGCATTAGAGCAAAAGGCCAGTCAAAACAACGGTTTTTGCCCCGACCGAGCCGCGCTCAGGCGATGTCGTCGACCAGCACGACGCCGGCTGCCAGCATGGCGGTCGTGGCGGTCGCGAGCGAGCCCGCGAGATCGATGGCGCGGCAGCCCGACAGCACCACGGTGGCCTCGAAGCCGAGCCGCCGCGCATCCAGCGCTGAATAGTGCACGCAGTAATCCGTCGCGAGCCCCGCCATGACAATCCGCGTCAGGCCGCGCTCGCGCAGATAGCCGGCGAGCCCGGTCGGCGTTGTCCGATCGTTCTCGAAGAACGCGGAATAGGAATCGATCGCCGTGCGGAACCCCTTGCGGATCACGAGCTCGGCCCTGTCGGTCGCGAGCTGCGAATGGAAGGCGGCGCCGGGCGTACCCTGCACGCAATGATCCGGCCACAGCGTTTGCGGACCATAGGGCATGGTGACGGTCGAGAACGGCGCCGCGCCGGGATGCGACGACGCAAAGGAGCTGTGGCCCGCCGGGTGCCAGTCCTGGGTCAGCGCCACATGGTCGAACCGCTCGGCGAGCCGATTGATAACCGGCACCACGGCATCGCCATCCGCGACTGCCAGCGCACCACCGGGGCAGAAATCATTCTGCACATCGATGACGAGCAGGAGATCGTCGGGCCGGATTGTCATCGCGGCCTCAAGTTCCGATCCGAAGCGGCGCGTGCAGCTTGCGCAGGCAGGCGATCACCGACAGCGCGGTGATGCGGCCGGTCTTCGGATTCTCCGAGGGGATGTTCTCGATCGTCATCGAGAACCGGGCAGAATCGGAATCGACCTCGATGCGGTGGGTGTTGCGCGTCACGGTCGGGTCCGCCCAGATCTCGACCCGGGTGCGATCCGGGCCGATGCCGGCGAGCGACAGCGCCACCGCGACGTTGAGGTTGGCCGGAAAACCCTTCGCCGCCTCGCGCGCGCTGCCCTCGAACACCCGCAGCGGCTCGGCGATGCCCTCGATCCGGATGTCGTTCTCGACCAGATGTGGCGCGCCGAGCAGGCCGGCCACCGGCTTGCGCGTCACGATCGTCGCCGAGTGGATGGTCCCGAGCGCGGCGGCCGTCACCGCATCGAGCCCGATCAGCGCGCCGGTCGGCACGATGATCTGGCCGCCGTTGTCCCTCGCAAGGCCGATCAGGTCTTCGTTCTGCAGCAGCGCGCCGACGCTCAGCACCACGGCGGTCTTGCCGCGCTCGACCGCCGGCGCCACGATCGTGCGCACCAGCTTGCTCGGTGCGCACTCGACGACGATGTCGGCAACATCGGCGAGATCGGCGATCGGCAGCACCTTAGGCGGCGCCTTCAGCTCGGCAAGCCAGCCGCGATGCTTCGCGGGATCCTGCGACGACACCGCCACAAGCGCCAGCCCATCGATGCCTCGATCGAGCGCCTTGACGACATCGGCCCCGATCGCGCCAAGGCCGGCCACCGCCACGCGGGTCCTGGTTCTGGAATCCGCCATTGCTTACGTCTTGCCTCCGGCGAGCATCTTGACCAGGCGATAGAGATAATCCTCGCCCTGATAGAACGACTTTACGAGCACGCGCTCGTCCTTGCCATGATTCCTGTTGTCGTTGATGTCGGCGGCAAGCCCGGAGTGGCCGTAGGTCGGAATCCCGGCATTGCGCAGATAGCTGCCGTCGGTTGCGCCGGTGCTCATGACCGGGACGATCGCGGCATCCGGCCAGAACTCCTTCGACAGCTTCTCGATCGACCCCATCACCTCCTCGTTCAGCGGCGACGGCGGGCTCAGCACCGCTTTGCCGGTCGGCGTCACCGCGATCTGCTTGTCATCAAGCACCCGCTCGATCGTCGCCTGCACACCCTCGACCGGCTCACCCGGCATGATCCGGCAATTCACCTTGGCGGTCGCGAGCTGCGGCAGCGCGTTCAGGGCATGGCCGCCTTGCAGCATGGTCGCGACGCAGGTGGTGCGGAGCTGCGCGTTGTAGCCGACATTATCGGACAACCGCGCCAATGCCGCGGGATCGGGCTGCGGCGCCAGCACCGCACGGATGTCATCCGCAGTCTGCTTGGTCTCCAGCTCCGCCATCCGCGTGAAATAAAGCCGCGTCGTCTCGTTGATATTCAGGGGGAAGCTGAAATTGGAGAGCCTGATCAGCCCCGCCGCAAGACGATAGATCGCGTTGTCCTTGCGCGGCAACGAGCTGTGGCCGCCGCGATCCTTGACTGTGAGCTGATAGCCGATCGAGACCTTCTCGCTGGTCTGCACCGTGTTGCGGATCGCCTTGCCGTCCTTCAGCCCGACGCCGCCACCTTCATTCAGCGCGAATTCGGCATCGATCAGGTCGCGGTGGTTCTTGATCAGCCACTGCATGCCGAGGCCGTTGGCGTCGAGGATCTCCTCGTCGGTCTCAAGCGCCACGATGATGTCGCGGTCGGGCTTATAGCCCTCCCTCTTGTAGCGGATCAGGTTGGTGATGAAGGCGGAGGCCATGTACTTGTCGTCGCTGCTGCCGCGCCCGTAGAAGTAGCCATCCTGCTCGGTGAGCTTGAACGGGTCGACCGACCAGTCCTCCCGGTTGGCAGGGACGACGTCCAGATGGGCGACCAGCAGGATCGGCTTGCGCGCGCCGGAACCGTGCAGCCGCGCCACCAGATTGCCCTTGTGCGGCGCCGGCGAGAACACATGCACGTCGCTCTCCGGGAAGCCCGCGGCACGCAGCCGGGCGCCCATCGCCTCGGCGGCCTTCTGCGTATCGCCGGTCGCGGTGGTCGTGTTGATCTCGACCAGCTCCTGATAGATGCCGCGGGCGAACTGCTGCTGCTCGGTCAACCCTTGCGCCGCCGCGGCGGTTGCCAGCAGCACCGGACCGATAACGGCGGACAACAGCAGCGATCGACTTACTTTCCTGGTCTTGTACGACATCGTGCTCTCCCCGGAATTCCACCGCCTCACCGGCCGAATTCAGACAGGCGGCCCACGCTTTGGCAAGACGGCGAGCCATTCAATTTACGCGGGTATATCCCCGTAGTTTCGCGCGCATCACTTCGCGGCCATGTCCTTGGCCGCGACCACCTCGATCTCGACCAGGAAGCCGGGATTGGCGAGCGCGGCGACGCCAACCACGGAGCGCGCGGGCAGGTTCGGCTGGCTGCCGCCGAAGAACTGCGTATAGCCTTCCATGAACGCCTTGAAGTCCATCGGCGCGGACGGGGTGTGCACCAGGAACACCTGCATCTTGACGACGTCGCCCATGCCGAGCCCCTGGCCTTCAAGGATGCCCTTGATGCGATTGAGCACGCCGACCGTCTGGGTCCTGGTGTCGCCATAGGCCTGCGGGCTTGCCGGATCGGCGTCCTTGTTGGCGACCGGCGGCACCTGGCCGCTGACATAGATGGTCGTCGCACTGCCGGTGACGGTGACAGACTGCGCAATCGGGAATGTCGAATTGGGGATGGGATGCCTGATCACATCGGCGCAGGCTGCGGTCGCCACGGCGGACAATGTGGCACCCAGTGCGATAGCAGCGAATTTCATCAGTCTTTCCCCTGAGCTTGTGACGCGATTAGCGGCGGGCGTCCTGAACGTCCTTTGCTGTCACCACATCCTGAAAGTTGTTGCCGAAATGCGTCCGCAGATAGTTCACAACGGCGGCGACCTGACCATCAGTCATCATGTCGCCGAAGGCCGGCATGCCACGACGGCCATTGACGACGAGGAAGACCGGGTAGCTGCCGGTTTCGAGATTCTTGTTGCCGGCCAGGGACGGATAGCTTCCGGCGCCGATCGCTCCGGTGGCATCCGCCATATGGCAGCCCTGGCAGACATTGGCGAACAACTCCTCGCCGGTCATCTCCACGAAGCGGTAGCCCGAAGAGAACGTGCGCGGACTCGCGGTACTGTCCTGCCCGATGGCGGCGGTGGCCGACAGCAGTGTCAGCGCAACAACCGCCGATGTCCTTGCCAACGTCATCACGTCTTCACCACGCGTTCGTGCAGCCGCGTGACGGCGTCGAGCGAGGACAGGATCGCGCCCTCCTGCCATGCCGGCAGGTCGGACGCATGCTCGCCTGCCAGCAGCACGCGGCCATCGATCTGGCAGAGGTTGCGATAGTGTTGCGCGCGTCCGGCCTCGCTCCATTCGCCACTACAGCCGAGCGTGAAGGGCACGCGATGCCAGGCCACCGCCACGCCGGTCTCGAACTCGGCCTTGTACTGCGGATGGATCATGGCGCCGAACTCGACCGCGCTCTTGACCCTCTCGGCGGGCGTCATCGCGGTGAACTCGTAAGAATTGGCGCCCTCGAACAGGTAGCCGCCGAGCAGGATGCCGCGGCCGTTGCGGTTGAAACCATAGTTCGGATAGGCAATCTGCCGGATCGGCAGGTCGGTGAAGCTGATGCCGCCGTAGATCGCCTCGTCCTCCTCCCAGAAGCGGCGCTTGAACTGCAGCCCGATCTTCACCGAGGCGGCATAGGGCAAGGCGTCGATCGCGTTCTTCATCGGCGCGCCGACATCGATCGGCAACTGGCTCAGGATCGACAGCGGGATGGTGCAGATGCACCAGTCGGCGGTCGCCTGCTGCACGGCAGAGGGGTCGGCCGTATCGACATAGCTCACGGTGACGCCGGTGCCGTTCTGCTGAATCTGCGTCACCCTGGCGCCAAAGCGGATGAGATCGCCGACCTCGCGCGCGAACGCCTTGCCGATCATGTCCATGCCGCCGACCGGCTGGAACATCGTGGTCTGGAAATTGTAGCGGGCAAACGCTTGCAGGTAGCGCCACAACCGCGAGCGCAGGATCTCCGACAGCGAGATCGGATCGCTCGGCAGCGGATCGGCCGAAAGCCCGCCGCCGGGATCGCGCGCATAGCCGCGGAACTCCGCAGAGTCGAGGCTGGCGCCGTACTTGTAGTTGCGATCAAGCGCGCCCCAGGCCCGTAGCGACTGCAGCAGGATCTCCTGGTCCTCCTTGGTCACGGTCTCGTCGAGCTTGCCCTGTTGCGTGACCTTGGCGAGCAGCTCAGACACCTGGCCCTGGAAATCCGCCTTGATGCTGCGGATGCGTTGCGGCTTGCCGTCGAATGCGCGCGTCGCGTGCAGATAGGCATTGTGGTTGAGCTGGATGAAGGGCTCCAGCGCCACGTTGAGCCGCCGGCAGTAATCGAGCAGCGCGCGGTGGTGATAGGGAATCCGCCACGGACCGGGATTGATGTACAGGCCCTGCTCGAATTCGCATGTCTGCTTGAAGCCGCCGAGCTCGACGAAGCTGTCGCCGCCGCGGATGGTCCAGTTGCGGCCGCCAGCCCGGCTGTTGAATTCGAGGATCTGGACCTTGTAGCCGGCCTTGCGCAGCTCCAGCGCCGCCGTCATGCCCGCAAGCCCCGCGCCCAGAATCAGCACGGATGCCCCCTTCGGGTTGCCTTCGAGCCTGAGCGGACCCTTGTAGGCAGATTCCGCCGCGAAGCCGAGGCTCGTCATTGCGTGGTACATCGCCGAACTGCCGGCGATCGTGCCGATCAGCGCGAGCAGGTTACGCCGCTTGATCACGGATCCGTTCTGCACCGCCGCTCACCCAGCCGCATTCATCGTTCGAGAAAGGAAACGGGTGATGCGACCTCTGTCAAGAAACCGCACACCCTGCACATGCACCCACACGCGCTTTTGATACGTCAGGCCACGCGTTCGAGATGCACGCGACGGCAATCCATTTCATAGTCGAGGCCAACCACCGGCGGCCGGCCGAAATGCCAGGTCAGGCCGTTGCGGAGGGCGCCTCTGAAATGGATACGGTCGTCGCGATGACGTCCAGTGATGGAGGATACTCCCGATCAGCGTGATGTCATCACGGCTGTCGTTCGTGCGAATTCCGCAGCCGCATCCACTGCTGTCGTCCCGGCGCAGGCCAGAGGCAATATCGTGCCCCATCCACCGCCGTCGTCCTGGCGAAAGCCAGGACCCATGATCACCGCATTTGATTGTAGACCGGAACGTGGCCCCAGCGTCGCGCACCAACGGGCATTTGGGGGAATGGGTCCCGGCCCTCGCCGGGACGACGCTGAGTTTGTTGCACCGCTTGTGAGTCATACGTTCGCATTCTCGCGACATGAATTGTCCGAGGTTTGCATCTCGTTCCGCCCTCTCTTGGACAGAGGGCGCAGGGAAAGCCGGGTGCCGATCGCACCCATGGGCCCCGAGCAAGGGTAGAAAGCTCGGGGGTAGGACCACAGGTGTAACCGGAAACACTCCGGCTTTCCCTGCGCGATGGGTTACGGCTTATACGCGCTCGCCCCGGCGAGACTGGGCTTGGTTGTCACCGCCGTTGCAAGACGCAATTGCGTCTTGCAACAGGACACCTGCCACTAGGGCGTCAGGCCTGCACGACTTCACCGTCCGCCTCATGCGCACTCGTCAGTTGCGCAATCGGCGTCCACCGCATCTCACCCGGCATTCGTGACGATCGCGAAGCGCCCCTCAGGCGGGTGAGACGGGTGCATTAGACTTCTGAGTTGGGTCAATCGCGAAGCGGAATCTTGCCCGTCGGGTTAATTTGTCGCAGGGCGACGCTCTCTCCCGGTCACTCCGGGGCTCGCGCAGCGAGAGCCCGGAATCCCTTTCAGGCGCATCACCCGTGGAGAAACAGATTCCGGGTTCGTGCTTCGCACGGAATGACGCAAGGAGAAAGCTGCCACGCTCGCCAAATCAGCCACTCACCCGTGGCCGCGCTGGGCCTCGAGGCTGCGGCTGTAGCGCGACATGGCAAAGCAGAACAGGAAGTAGATCACGCCAACGAAGATGTAGACCTCGACGCTGAAGGACTGCCAGGCCGGATCGATGATCGCGGTCTTCGCTGTCGTCAGGAGGTCGAAGATGCCGATGATCAGGACGAGGCTGGTGTCCTTGAAGAAGGCGATGAAGGTGTTGACCAGCGGCGGGATCACGTGGCGGATCGCCTGCGGCAGCACGATAAGCGCGTTCTTCTTCCAGTAGGACAGTCCGAGCGCGTCCGCAGCTTCATACTGCCCGCGCGGCACCGCCTGCAACCCGCCGCGCACGACCTCTGCAAGATAGGCGCCGGCATAGAGGATGAAGGCGATCTGCGCGCGCAGCAATTTGTCGATGTTGAAGCCCTCGGGCATGAACAGCGGGAACATTACGCTCGCCATGAACAGCAGGCTGATCAGCGGCACGCCGCGGATCAATTCGACATAGAGCACGCAGAGTGAGCGGATTGCAGGCAATTTCGAGCGGCGGCCGAGCGCGACCAGGATTCCGAGCGGGAAGCCGAAGGCCAGCCCGAAGGTGGCAAGGATCAGCGTCACCGGCAGCCCGCCCCAGCGCTCCTGCGAGACATAGGACATGCCGAGGAAACCGCCCCACATCAGGGACCCGATCACGACCAGCGCCGCGGCCCAGAGCACGAACAGCTCCTTGCGCCAAAAGCTGCGACGGCTCGAGACGGCAAACAGCGCGATGAAGATCAGCACCGCGAGCGCCGGCCGCCACTGCTCGTCGAACGGATAGGTCCCGAACAGGATGAAACGATACTTCTCGGGGATCACGGCCCAGCAGGCCCCCAGACCCTGCGCCGCGCGACAAGTGCTGGTGTCGTTGCCTGGCACGTGCCAGATCGCGTGGGCGACGCCCCATTGCCAGAAGCCGACGGCGGCCTTGCCGATCACGAAGGCGAGCAGCAACGTCACGATGGTCGAGGGAATCGACCGGAACAGGTTGGCGCGCAACCAGGCGACGATCTGACCGCCGAGTGTCCGCCGCGCACGCGGCCGGCCGACCGGAAGCGGGTCCTGCGGAACATGTGCGACCGAGCTCATGTCAGCGCTCCACCAGCGCGATCCGCGCATTGTACCAGTTCATGAACAGGCTGATGCCGAGGCTGACGGTGAGGAACACCATCATGATCAGCGCGATCGATTCGATCGCCTGTCCGGTCTGGTTCAGCGTGGTGTTGGCGATCGAGACAATGTCCTGATAGCCGACGGCAACCGCAAGCGAGGAGTTCTTGGTCAGGTTGAGGTACTGGCTGGTCATCGGCGGAATGATGACGCGCAGCGCCTGCGGCAGCACGATGTGCTGCAACGAGAAACTCGGCTTCAACCCCAGCGCCTTGGCCGCATCCCATTGCCCGCGCGGCACCGCCTGAATGCCGCTGCGCACGATCTCGGCGATGAAGGCGGAGGTATAGGTGACGAGCGCGATCAGCAGCGCGAAATATTCCGGCGCCAGCGTCAGCCCGCCGACGAAATTGAAGCCGCGCAGCTCGGGCAGCGTGACGGTCCAGCTCGCGCCCGCCAGGAACGACACCAGTGCAGGCAACACCACCACGAGGCCAAGCGCGTAAGGCCAGGCCGGCCGCGCCTTACCATCCAGCATCTGCTGGGCGATCAGGCGCCGCCCGATGAAGTGCAGCACGATCAGCCCGGCGACCAGAGCCAGGATCGTCCACCAATTGGCTTCGTGCAGCGGAACCGAGGGCAGCACTAGCCCGCGGTTGGACAGGAATACGCCCTCGACCGGCTTCCAGGCCTGACGCGCCGCCGGCAACCCCTGCATCAGTACGTACCAGAACAACAATTGCAGCAGGAGCGGCAGGTCGCGCAGCACCTCGACATAGACGGCGGCGAGCCGCGACAACAGCCAGTTGGTCGACAGCCGCGCAATGCCGATCAGGGTGCCGAGCACGGTGGCCAGCACGATGCCGATGACAGCGACCCGCAGCGTGTTGACGATGCCGACGATGAAGGCGCGCAGATAGGTGTTTTTCGGCGTATAGTCGATCCAACTGTCGGCGATCGGCATCCCGGCTTCGCGCCCGAGGAAGGCAAAGCCGGTCGAGATGCGGCGGACCGAGAGGTTGTGAACGGCGTTCGACCACAGCCAGGCGACAACGGCGATGGCGATGCCGACCACCAGGATCTGCCAGAACAGGCCGGCGACGCGCGGATCGCTCAGCGAAAGCCGCAAGGGCCGGGCGGGAGGGCGTTTCGGCGTCGTTGTCGTCACAGCACAAGAATCCTTATGAGAAACGATCTTCTGCCATGCGCGGTATGCGCACTTCATATGTTGCACCAAATTGATATTCGTGCAACATATGTTTCATGGCGCAGGCTCAGGCGAAACCGTCGCCCCTCAACGAATTGTGCAGCGCACTGCCGTCGCTGCCGATGCGGCTGCAGGAGGTTGGTCGTTTTGTCGCGGCGAACGACTACGACGCGACCACCCGCTCGATGCGCGAGCTTGCCTCCGTCGCCGGCGCCGATCCAGCCTCCTTCACTCGTCTTGCCAAGGCGCTCGGCTATTCCGGCTGGGACGAGCTGCGCGCCGCGCTGACCGAGGCGCGCCGGCCCGCGCAAGCTACGCCGTTTTCCGGCCGCGCGAAGGGCCGCCGTCCGGGACCTAATGCGGATGTCACGCTGGTCAAGGAGAAGCTCGCCGCTGAAGCCGCGGGACTTGCGCGAATTTCGGCGAGCGCGATCGCGGAAGCCGCGCGTGCGCTGCACGGCGCTGACCGAATCTGGATATCCGGCTATCGTAGCTGCCGCAGCGTCGCGGAACTGCTGACCTACCAGCTCCGCCTGTTCCGCCCCGACGCGGTGCAACTGGTCGGCGGCTCGGGCCCGTTCGACCTGGATCATGGCGCCTTTCGTGCGGACGACGCCGTCGTCGCGATCGGCTTCGCGCCCTACACGACCGTCAGCGTCGAGACCGCGCGTGCGGCTCACAACGCCCGTGCCAAGCTGGTCGCCATTGCCGACGCGATCACCGCGCCGATGGCCGAAGGCGCCGATCATCTGCTGCTGTTCGAGGCCGCCTCCTCTCCCGGCTTCTTTCCGAGCCTCACCGGTGCGATCGCCGTTGCGCAGTCTTTGGCTGCCGTCACCTTCACGCTGGGCGGCGCGAGCGCCAAGCGTAAGCTGGAACAGACCGAGGGCCGGCTTGCCGAGATGTCGCAGTATTTTGTCGAGAAAGGATGAGTGTCATGGCCGCCACCAGGACCCGCGTGATGCATCGAAGCCTGCGCGAGACGCCGCCGAAAGCGATCGGCGGCGACGGTGTCTGGCTGATCGCGGAGGATGGCCGCCGCATTCTCGATTCCTCCGGCGGCGCCGCAGTCTCCTGCCTCGGCCATCAGCATCCGCGCGTGCTCGCCGCCATCGCGAGGCAAGCATCCCAGCTCGCCTATGCCCACACCGGCTTCTTCTCGTCGGAGCCCGCCGAGGAGCTCGCCGAGCGCCTGGTCGGCCATGAGCCCGGCGGCCTCGCCTACGCCTATTTCGTCAGCGGCGGATCGGAAGCGATCGAGGCCTCCATCAAGCTGGCGCGGCAGTATTTCATCGAGCGCGGCGAGCCGAAGCGCGCGCGCTTCATCGCGCGTCGCCAGAGCTATCACGGCAATACGCTGGGCGCGCTGTCCGCCGGCGGCAACGCCTGGCGCCGCGAGCCCTATGCGCCGCTGCTGTCGCCCTCATTCAGCCATGTCACGCCGGCCTTCGCCTATCACGAGAAGCGCGACGATGAATCGGAGGCAGCGTTCGTCGGCCGCCTCGCTGCCGAGCTCGAGGCCGAATTCCAGCGGCTCGGCCCGGACACCGTGGCTGCCTTCATCGCCGAGCCCGTGGTCGGCGCCACCGCCGGCTGCGTGCCCGCGCCGGAAGGCTACTTCAAGGCGGTGCGCGAGATCTGCAGCCGCCACGGCGCGCTCTTGATCCTCGACGAGGTGATGTGCGGCATGGGCCGCACCGGCACGCTGCATGCGTGGGAGCAGGAAGGCATCTCGCCCGACATCCAGGCGATCGCCAAGGGCCTCGGCGGCGGCTACCAGCCGATCGGCGCGATGCTGGCGAGCGGCACCATCGTCGACACCGTGCGCAACGGCTCCGGCGCATTCCAGCACGGCCATACCTATCTGGCGCATCCTTTGGCCTGCGCCGCCGCGCTCGAGGTGCAGCGGACGATCAGCGAGGAAAAGCTGCTCGATCAGGTCAAAGAGCGCGGCAGGCAGCTCGAGCAGCGGCTGATCGAACGCTTCGGCAATCACCGCCATGTCGGCGACATCAGGGGCCGCGGCCTGTTCTGGGGCATCGAGCTGGTCGCCGATCGGGCGAAACGCCAGCCGTTCGATCCCAAGCTGAAATTGCACCAGCGGATCAAGTCCGCCGCCTTCGCAGGCGGGCTGGCCTGCTATCCATCGGGCGGCACGGCCGACGGCCTGCGCGGCGACCATGTGTTGCTGGCCCCGCCCTATATCGCAACTTCCGGCGACATTGACATGATCGTCGAAAGACTCGGCGCTGCGGTAGACAGCGCGCTGAAGGACGTTGGTCACTAGAGGAGGATGGAATGTACAGGGGTATCATCACGGCAATGTTGCTCGCGGCGGGCATCACCAGCGCAGGAGCGGCGACACTCGACACCGTCAAGCAGCGCGGCACGCTGGTGTGCGGCGTCTCGACCGGCTTTGCCGGTTTCTCGGCGCCGGACTCGCAAGGCAATTTCAAGGGGCTCGACGTCGACTATTGCCGCGCGCTGGCGGCCGGCGTGCTCGGCGATCCCACCAAGGTGCGCTATGTCGCGCTCACCGCGCAGAACCGCTTCACCGCGCTGCAATCCGGCGAGATCGACGTGCTTTACCGCAATTCGACCGAGACCTACCTGCGCGGCGTCACGCTCGGCCTGCGCCAGGGGCCGATCAATTTCTACGACGGCCAGGGCTTTGTGGTGAAGAAGGATCTCGGCGTGAAGGAGCTGAAGGATCTCAAGGGAGCGACCGTCTGCGTCGCTCAGGGCACCACGCATGAAGTGACGCTCGGCGACTACGGCCGCGCCAACGGCATCGACTGGAAGCCGCTGGTGTTCGACCGCGTCGACACCATGTACCAGACCTTCTTCGGCGGCCGCTGCGATGCCATGACCCAGGATGCCTCCGCGCTCGCCGGCGCGGTCGCGACCGCGGCGCCGAAGCCGGACGACTATGTCGTGCTGCCGCAGACCATCAGCAAGGAGCCGCTCGGCCCGTTCACCCGCAACGGCGACGAGGTCTGGAGCGACATCATCACCTGGCTGCATTACGGTCTCGTCGAGGCCGAGGAACTCGGCGTCACGCAAGCCAATGTCGAGGAGATGGCGAAGTCGCAGACGCCCGCGATCCAGCGCCTGCTCGGCGCCTCCGGTGATCTCGGCTCGCGGCTCGGCCTCGCCAACAACTGGCTAGTCGGCGCGATCAAGGCCGGCGGCAATTACGGCGAGATCTTCGAGCGCAATGTCGGCAAGGCAAGCCCGCTGAAGCTCGAGCGCGGCCTCAACGCCACCTGGAACAAGGGCGGCCTGATGTACGCGATTCCGTTCAAGTAATGCGTCTTACCTCGCCCCGCTTGCGGGGAGAGGTCGGATTGCGAAGCAAAGCCGTAGGGTGGGCAAGCGAAAGCGTGCCCACCCTGACGCGCACGGAGCAACAATGGTGGGCACGGCGCTCGCGCTCCTTTGTCCATCCTACGCGGCGACAACGTCATGCGCATCACCCTCATCCATGCCCTGAAGCACTCGATCGTTCCGATCGAGGCATCGTTCGCGCGGCTGTGGCCACAGGCACGGCTGATGAACCTGCTCGACGACAGCCTTTCGGCCGATCTCGCGCAGGACGGTAAGCTCACCCCGCGCATGACGGAGCGCTTCCTGACCATGGGCCGCTATGCTGTCAGCACCGGCGCCAATGGCATCCTATTCACCTGCTCGGCGTTCGGCACCTGCATCGAGGCGGTCGCGCGCGCGCATGCGCCGATGCCGGTGCTCAAGCCGAACGAGGCGATGATCGAAGAGGCGGTTGCGAAGGGAAAGAAGATCGGGCTGCTCTCGACCTTCGCGCCGACGCTGGTCTCGATGCCGCCGGAGTTTCCGTCCTCCATCCAGCTCGTGCCGAAACTCGCCGAAGGCGCACTGGCCGCGCTCGACCGTGGCGACCGCGCCGAGCACGACCGCATCGTGGTCGAGGCGTCGAAGGATTTGCGCGACTGCGACCTGATCGCGCTCGCCCAGTACAGTATGGCGCCCGCCGCCGAGCGCGTCGCCGAGGTCACCGGCAGGCCGGTGCTGACCACGCCCGACAGCGCCGTCAAGAAGCTGAAGGCGATGCTCGGGGTTACGACCTAGTCGGCGGCACCGGCCGGGCCGGTGCCGCGCGCATCGCTCACCCGCCCGCGTCATTCACGTTCAAATCGACGCCTTGCGGATCCCGGATCGTCGACACCGTGATCAGCGAGATCAGCGACAGCACCGCGATATAGACGCCGACGCGCCAGGATTGGCCGTAGGTGCCGATGATCCATTGCGCGATCATCGGCGCGAAGGCGCCGCCAAAGATGGCGCCGAGCGCGTAGCCGATCGAGACGCCGGAATAGCGCACCTTGGCCGGAAACAGCTCGGCATAGAGCGCCGCCTGTGGCCCGTAAGACAGGCCGAGCGCGATCGTGAGGCCGACGGCACTGGCGAAGAACAGCAGGAGGTTCTTGCTGTCGATCAGCCACCACATCGGCACCGCCCACAGCACCATCAGCCCGTAGCCGATCTGGAAGGTCCTGATACGGCCGATCCTGTCGCCGAGGATGCCGCCCGCCAGCGTGAAGACGAACCAGCTCACCGCGGCGAGCGTGCCGATCAGCAGCAGTTGATCCGGCGGCATCTTCAGCGTGTTGGCGCCGTAGCTGATGATGAACGCGATCAGGATGTAGCCGGCCGCGTTGTTGGCCATGAAGATCAGCGCCGTGCGCAGGATCTCCTTGCTGTGATTGCGCATCAGATCCTTCAGCGGCGCCGAAGATTCCTTGCGGCGGCGGTGCATCGCCTGGAACACCGGCGATTCCTCGACGGTGCGGCGGATCAGGATGCCGACGACGATGAGTGCAATCGACAGCAGGAACGGAATCCGCCAGCCCCATTCGAGCATCGCCTGCTTGCCGAGCGTCGTGGTGAGCAGCCACAGCACGCCGGTCGCCAGGATCATGCCGAGCGGTGTGCCGATCTGCGGGAACGAGCCAAAGAAGCTGCGCCTGTTGACGGGTGCCGATTCCACCGACATCAACGCCGCGCCGCCCCATTCGCCGCCGGCCGAAAAGCCTTGCAGGATGCGGAGGAGAATAAGGATTGCCGGCGCCCAGGCGCCGATCTGCGCGTAGGTCGGCAGCACACCGACCAGCGCGGTTGCCGCGCCCATCAGGAGCAGCGTGACCACCAGCATGTTCTTGCGCCCGAAGCGGTCGCCGAGATGGCCGCAGACGATGGCGCCGAGCGGGCGGAACAGGAACGACAGGCCGAGCGTGGCAAACGCCACGATCTGCGCCAGCAGCGGATTGTTCTGGTTCATCGGCGCGAAGAACAGTGCTCCGAACACCAGGCCGGCCGCCTGCGCGTAGACGAAGAAATCGTACCACTCGATCGTGGTGCCGACGAGCGTCGCGGTGAGGACCTTGCGTTCCTCGTCCGACAGTTCAGCGCCGCGCGAGCGCGCGGACAGTTCGATGGACATGTGGCCTCCCCACTACCCGTTTCTGTTGGTGTGGGGCTGCTCGATTGGCCGCGATGCGCCTGCCCCGCACGATGCTGGCCGCTGGAATAGCAGAGCTTGCCGTCCGGCACGAGCAAAATAGTTGCAGTAGCAACGATATGGCGACCTCTCCGCCCGCCGTAGCCCGCTCTCATGACCGGGCTACCTCACCCGCTGCCGACGGGCACCCATCCCAAAACGCCGATTGTGCAGCGCAACAAGGCCGCTATGATTGCGGCTCTCCAAGAGGTCGCTAAGTGTCTGACATCAATGCCGATGCCTGGGTTTCCTCAGGCCACCGCCCCATGGGCTTTCCCGAATTCGTCGTCATTATCGCTTCCATCATGGCGCTGAACCCGCTGGCGATGGACATGATGCTGCCGGCGCTGCCCAACATCCGCTCCGCCTTCCACCTCGCCGACGCCAACCGGCCGCAGATGGTGCTGTCGATCTTCCTGGTCGGTTTCGGCGTCGGCCAGTTCGTGATGGGCCCGCTGTCCGATAGGTTCGGCCGCCGCCCGGTGCTGCTCGGCGGTATGAGCGTCTACACCATCGCCGGCCTGCTCGCGATCATGGCGCCCTCGTTCGAGACGCTGCTGCTGGCGCGGGCGCTGCAAGGGCTCGGCACCGCGGCCACCCGCGTGATCGCGACCTCGATCGTGCGCGACTGCTATGCCGGGCGGCGCATGGCGAGCGTGATGTCGCTTGCGATGATGGTGTTCATCGCGGTTCCCGTGATCGCGCCGTCATTCGGCCAGGCGGTGATGCTGCTGACGCAATGGCGCGGCATTTTCGTGCTGCTGATGATCTACGGCGTGATCGCGCTCGCCTGGAGCGCGCTGCGCATGCCGGAGACGCTGCCGCCCGAACTGCGCAAGTCGCTCGCGATCCCCGAGGTGCTGTCGGCGTTCCGCCAGACCGTGACCAACCGCCAGACGCTCGGCTATGCGCTCGCTGCCGGCGGCGTGCAGGGCTCGCTGTTCGCCTTCGTGTTCTGCTCGCAGCAGGTATTCACCGAGATCTTCAAGCTCGGCCATTACTTCCCGGTCGCGTTCGCAGCCTGTGCGGTCGGCGTCGCGATCGCGGGCTTCCTCAACTCCCGCATCGTCGGCCGCATCGGCATGCGCGTGATCTCGCACGCCGCGCTGACCGGCTTTGCCGTCGTCGCCGGGGCGCTGCTCCTCGCCGTGAAGACCGGGATGCTGACGCTGCCGCTGTTCATGGCGCTGTCGGCGCTGATGATGTTCGCATTCGGCCTGATGATGGCGAACTTCACTGCGCTCGCGATGGAGCCGCAAGGCAAGATCGCCGGCACCGCCTCGGCGCTGTACGGCACCATCACCACTTTGCTCGGGATCGGCATCGGTACCACGATCGGTCAGGACTATGACGGTACGCTGCTGCCGTTCGCGACCGGCTTCTTCCTCTGCACACTGGCTGCGCTCGCCGTCGTGCTGGTCACGGAAAAAGGCCGGATGTTCCGGCCGCATCATCACCCGGTTTGATGATCAGTAGCCCGGATCGAGCGAAGCGAAATCCGGGATTTGGCCCGCGGCGACATAGCCCCGGATTGCGCTTCGCTCTATCCGGGCCACGATTTTATATCGCGTCAAGTTTCCCGGGTCCGCGCCACGCTGCTCCGCGCCCGCGCCGGAGCCACGGCTCGCCGTGACGTCTCGAACCCGTGCATGCCGGTCTGCCACTGCAGGCCGACGATCGCGCCCTTCATCGGCTGCAACAGTGCAAGCGAACTGAACAGCGTCACCGGCAGCCAGATCGCGAGTTGCAGCCAGGCCGGCGGCGCGTAGTTCATCTCCAGCCACAATAGCGCCGGCACCACGATGTGGCCGACCACCACGATCACGAGATAGGCCGGAAAATCGTCGGCGCGCTGCGGGGTGAAGTCCTCGCCGCAGACGTCGCAATGATCGGCGACCTTCAGGAACCGGCCGAACAGATGGCCGCGCCCGCAGTTCGGGCACTTCATCGAGAAGCCGCGCAACATCGCCTTTTGCAGGGAGATCGACTCTGTCATCGCCGTGATCCTTGACCTGATCCGTTGATCCATACAATATGCGTGGAGAGGCATACAATCAAAGACAAAGCGCCGAATTGCATGGATTGGATCCCTACAGTTTCGGAATGGCAGGGCCCGATGTTCCTGCGCATCGTCGACGCGCTGGCCGCCGATATCGCCAGCGGCCGGCTGGTGCGTGGCGAACGACTGCCGACCCACCGCGCGCTGGCCTCCGCCCTCGGCATCGATCTCACCACGGTGACGCGCGCCTATGGCGAGGCGCGCCGGCGCGGATTGCTGGACGCTCGCGTCGGCCAGGGCACCTTCGTGTCGGAGACCACCGCGCGCGCCGCCTCCGACCTGCCCGCACCAGTCAACATCGACTTGTCGATGAACCTGCCGCCACAGCCAGTGGAAGCCAATCTCGATCTCCGCATCGCGCGGGGACTCGCCACCATCCGCGCCGAGGCCGGCTTTTCCGCCTATCTCGGCTATGCGCGTCCCGGCGGCACCGCCGATGAGCGCGAGGTCGCAGCCTCCTGGCTGCAACAGCGCGTGCCGCAGGCGTCCGCCGACCGCATCGTGATTTATCCGGGGTCGCAGGCGATCATCTTCAACGCCCTGCTGGCGCTGACCTCGCCCGGCGACGTGGTGCTCACCGAGGCGCTGACCTTCCCCGGCGCGAAGGCCGCTGCGGCGCGGCTCGACATTCGTCTGGTCGGCGTGGCGATGGACACCGAGGGCATCAGCCCCGACGCGCTCGACGCGGCCTGCCGCATGTACAAGCCGAAGGCGATCTATCTGGTGCCGACGCAGCACAATCCGACCACCGCGACGATGAGCGCGCCCAGGCGCAAGGCAATCGCCGACATCATTCGGAAGCGCGGCTGCGTGCTGATCGAGGACGACGTCTACGGTCCGCTGGAGCCGCAGATCGCGCCGATCGCGACGCTGATTCCCGAGCGCAGCTATTTCGCCGCCAGCATCTCGAAGTGCATCGCGCCGGCGCTGCGCGTCGCCTATCTGCTGGCGCCCGATGCCGCCGCGGAGCAGCGCATGCGCGCGAGCCTGCAGGCCACCATGCAGATGCCGCCGTGGCTGATGGTCGCGCTGGTCACGCAGTGGCTGCGGTCCGGCGTCGCTGCCGAGATCATCCGCGCCATCCGCAACGAAGCGGCCGCGCGCCAGCAGCTCGCGGCGCGCTTCCTCAAGGGTGTGACCTATGCAGCGCGGCCGGCCAGCCATCACATCTGGTTGCCGCTGCCGAAGCATTTCCATGGAACCGACCTGCTGTCGCATCTGATGCGCAACGGTCTCGCCGTGGTCGGCGAAGACGCCTTTGCGGTCGGTGATGCCGCGCCACGGGGCTTGCGGATCTCGCTCGGCGCCGCGCGCAACCGCGCCGAGCTGAGCCAGGCGCTGCAGGTGCTGTCGCACGCCGTCCGCACCCCGGTCGGCGCGACGCAAATTGTGTAGATTTTCCGCGATCGTCGTACGTCTCAGGAAAATACTAGGTCGCGCGCAGTGCTCGCGTTAAAGTCCGCACGCCCGGAGGATTGCTTCGGGTATCGGGGCTCACTCGTCAATGTCACGCAGATTTCATCCTGCATACACGATCCTTTCGATGCCGAAGCGTTTCCTCGGAGCGGTGGCGCTCTCGGCTGTGCTTTTTGCGAGCGCCACCGCTCCTGCGCGTGCCTCCGAGATTCCTGCACCATCGTCCGAGGGCCTCGAACGCATCACCGCGTTCTTCAACAATGAAGTCGCAACCGGCCGTCTGCCGGGCGCCGTCGTCCTGATCCAGCAGCACGGCAAGGCGGTCTACCTGAAGTGCTTCGGCGTCCAGGACGTCAGGACCAAGGTGCCGATGACACCGGACACCATCTTCGCGCTGCATTCGATGACCAAGCCGGTGACCAGCGTCGCTGCGATGATGCTGATCGATGACGGCAAGCTGGCGCTGAACGACCCGCTGTCGAAATACATCCCGGCCTTTGCCGACGTGAAGGTCGGCGTCGAGCCACCCGGCAAGAACGACCTTGCGACGCTGGAGCTGGTGCCGCCGAACCGTCCGATCACCATCGCAGATTTGATGCGGCAGACCTCGGGCATCACCTACGAATATATCGGGGCCGACTGGGTGCAGCGGATCTACGCGCAGGCGCATCTGTTCGACGGCAAGTTCGACAACAAGGAGTTTGCCGAACGCATCGCAAAGCTGCCGCTGTCGCGTCAGCCAGGCACGCTCTGGCGCTACGGCCATTCGACCGACGTGCTCGGGCGCGTGATCGAGATCGTCTCCGGCAAGTCGCTCTACGCCTTCGAGAAGGAGCGGATCTTCGACCCACTCGGCATGACTAGCACGAAATTCGTGCTCGATACCGATGCGGAGCGCGCGCGGATGGCGCGGCCGCTACCGACGGACCAGATCCTGCTCGACGCCGAGCGTGGCCGGCTCGCGCATCCCGAATGGGAGTCCGGCGGCGGCGGACTGTTGTCCACCGTGCTCGACTATGGCCGCTTCGCCCAGATGCTGCTCAACGGCGGCGAGTTCGACGGCAAGCGCTATCTCAGTCCCGCCGCCTTCAAGGACATGACGACGGACCATGTCGGCCCCGGCTCCGGCGTCGGCCGCGACTACTGGTACTTTCCCGGCGATGGCTTTGGCTATGGCTACGGCATCGGCATACGCACCGATCCCGGCATCGCCAAGCCGCCACCGCCCGGCTCGATCGGTGAATTGAAGTGGGACAGCGGCAGCGGCACCTATTTCGGCGTCGATCCGAAGCTCGACATGATCTACATCCTGCTCGAGCAGACCCAAAACGAGCGCGGCCGCATCACCCCCGCATTCAAGAAGCTGGTCTACGACGCCTTCGGCGCCGACTGAACGCCACGATCGCGCGTCGATCCGTTGTAGGCGCGCTGCTCCATGCACGTCATTACAAGCCAGACGGGGCGCGCAAATGCGCGCCCGATGACAGGCTCCGCGAAGCAATCGATAGCTCCGCAAAATGGAAGGATGGATTGCTTCGCTTCGCTCGCAATGACGGCGAGGCAAAACCGTCATATCCCCTCAGATCACATAAAACCCGTGCGTGCCGTCGCGGCGAAGCTGGTCGACGAGGCCGTACTCCCACTCCAGATAGGCCTGCATCGCTTGCTCCGCGACGTCGGTGCCTTCATAGGGGCGCCGGTAGCGATGCGCTGGATCCCCCTTCGGCAGCACTTGCGGCGGTCCAACCTCGAGTGAACCGTCATAGCCGCCGTCGAGCACGTAGACCTCCCACCCCATCTGGGCGAGCCAGGAGGCCGTCATATCGGCGCGGATGCTCCTGTCGTCGGTCAGAACGATGCGCGCGCCACGCACCGGGGCTGCCATATCGATCTCCTGGACGAGCTGGCCGCCCGCGTAATGGCGGAATCCGGCGAGATGACCCGCGGCGTATTCGTCGGCCTCGCGCACGTCGAAGCGATAGAGTGTGCGATGCGCTTCCTGCCGAAGCGCCGCGAGCTCGCTCGCGCCGATCCGGCGGACACCGGCACGATAGGCGACGTCCCGCGCATTGTCGCTTGCACCGTCGAACGGTCCGACGCCGCCGCGCCTGTCGGCACCGTGTTCGAGGTTGTGCCGGGCGAGCGTCCAGCCGATCGTGCCATTGCGCAGGGCTCGCACCTTGTTGGGCAGTCCCGCATTGATCAGCGACTGCGTACCGATGATCGAGCGGGTGCGGCCGGCGCAGTTGACGATGATCGTGGTATCGGGATCGGGCGCCGCGTGCCCTGCGCGCAGCACGAGCTCAGCGCCGGGCACGCTCACCGAGCCCGGAATGTTCATCGTGGCATATTCGTCGAACCTTCGGACATCGAGGATCGCGATATTGGCCTTTGCTGCGATCAATGATGCGACCTCGTCGGCACTGAGCGACGGCGTGTGACGCCGCGCCTCGACCAATTCGCCAAACGCCTTGGCGTAGGAATTGACGTCCTGGAACAGCTCGTAGCCGGCCGACCGCCAGCCCTCTAGACCGCCGGCCAGCGCGCGAACATTGTCATAACCCAGCGCCCGGAATTGCGCGCTTGCGGCGCCGACCAAGCCCTCGCCGTTGTCACAGAGAACGATCGGCACGTCCTTGCGCGGCAATCGTAGCTCGGCCTCGAGCGTAATCCGGCCGGCCGCCATGTTGGCGGCAAACAACGGATGGCCGGTAGCGAATTCCGCCTCTTGCCTGATATCAAGCAGTGCGATCTCCCAGCGCAGCAGCAACGCCGAGCGGATATCCTGGGGTGTAACGGTGGGCAGAGTCATGGAATGCAAGCCTGGACGGAAGCAACGGGCGGACCTGCTCTATACCGAAACCACGCTCCGTCAATGGCTCCGCGGCCGCCCCTGCACTGCATTTAAGTCTTCGTCATACACCAACACGGAACGAAACGCCGCCATCCCGCTTTGCTCATTCCGGTGCGCTTGCTACGTTTGCGGCCGGCCCGATTGGCGCCCGATCAGACCTTCCGGACAAGCGAAGGCGACGGGGCCATGCCCTGAAGCCCGGGAGGATGACCATGAGAACCGCTGGAAATGAGCCTCTGTCACGCTACGCCCTCGCCTTCGTGCTGGCCGGCGGACGCGGCAGCAGGCTTCAAGAGCTCACCGACAAGCGCGCCAAGCCGGCGGTCTATTTCGGTGGTAAATCACGCATCATCGATTTCGCGCTGTCGAACGCGGTGAATTCCGGCATCCGCCGCATTGCGGTGGCGACCCAGTACAAGGCGCACAGCCTGATCCGGCATCTGCAGGGCGGCTGGAACTTCTTCCGCCCGGAACGAAACGAGAGTTTCGACATCCTGCCCGCCAGCCAGCGCGTCTCCGAAACGATGTGGTATGTCGGCACGGCGGACGCGGTCTATCAGAACATCGACATCCTGGAGGCGCATGGCACCAAGTACATCCTGGTGCTCGCCGGCGACCACGTCTACAAGATGGATTATGAGATCATGCTGAAGCAGCATGTCGAGAGCGGCGCCGATGTCACGGTGGGCTGCCTCGAGATGCCGCGGGCGGAATCCAGCGCCTTTGGCATCATGCATATCGACGAGACCGGCCTCATCCACTCCTTCCTGGAGAAGCCGGCCGATCCGCCCCCGATGCCCGGCAAGCCCGACAAGTCGCTGGCCAGCATGGGCATCTATGTTTTCAATTCGGAATTCCTGTTCGACGAATTGCGCCGCGATGCCGCCGACCCGAACTCGGCCCACGATTTCGGCAAGGACATCATTCCCTATATCGTCAAGCACGGCCGGGCGATCGCGCATCAGTTCAACGATTCCTGCGTCCGCTCGGGCGATGATCCCCGCGCCTACTGGCGGGATGCCGGCACTGTCGATGCCTATTGGGGGGCCAATATCGATCTCACTGACGTGGTGCCCGAGCTCGATCTCTACGACCGGTCATGGCCGATCTGGACCTATGCCGAGATCACCCCGCCCGCCAAGTTCGTGCACGACGAGGAAGGACGGCGCGGACAAGCCGTGACGTCGCTGGTGTCGGGCGGATGCATCATCTCCGGCGCTGCGCTGCGCCGCTCGCTGCTGTTCACCGGCGTGCACGTCAATTCCTACGCCTATGTCGAGAACGCCGTCATCATGCCCTATGTCAATGTGGGACGCGGCGCGCGTCTACGGAACGTCGTGATCGATCGCGGGGTACGGATTCCGGAAGGCCTGGTGGTCGGCGAGGATCCCAACCTCGATGGCCAGCGCTTCCGCCGGACCTCGCAAGGCATCTCGCTGATCACGCAGCCGATGATCGACAGGCTCGGGACATGACGCCCATCCGCGTCCTCGCGGTCGCCTCGGAGATTTACCCGATCGTCAAGACCGGCGGGCTTGCCGACGTGGTCGGGGCGCTGCCGGCGGCGTTGAAGCAGCACGGCGTCGCAACGCGAACGCTGGTGCCGGGTTATCCCGCCGTGCTCGGGACGCTGTCATCCGCCGAGACGCTACTTCAATGGCCGGAATTCTATGGCGGGCCGATCCGTGTGCTCGCCGGCACGCATGACGGCCTCGATCTCTACGCGCTCGATGCACCGCATCTGTTCGCACGTCCGGGCAATCCCTACGTCGGCCCCGACGGCACCGACTGGCCCGACAACGGCATCCGCTTTGCGGCACTGTCGCGGATGGCGGCCGAGATCGGTCAAGGCGCCATTGTGTCCTTCGTTCCCGACATCGTGCATGCGCATGATTGGCAGGCCGGACTCGTGCCGGCCTATTTGCACTATGGCGGGCAGCCGCGGCCGGCCACCGTGATGACGGTGCACAACCTCGCCTACCAGGGACAGTTCCCGCCCGAGATGCTCGCGACTTTCGGCCTACCGGGTGAATCCTACACCATCCACGGCGTCGAATATTACGGCACAATCAGCCTGCTGAAGGCCGGGCTGCAATTCGCCGACCGCATCACCACGGTGTCGCCGACCTATGCGCAGGAGATCCAGGGCGACGAAGGCGGCATGGGGCTCGGCGGCCTGCTGCGCGAACGATCCAACGTGCTGAGCGGCATCCTCAACGGCATCGATATCTCGGTCTGGAATCCGGCCACCGACCCGAACATCGCCGCCCGCTATGGCGTGGAGCAGTTGGCTGAGCGCACCACGAACAAGCTGGCGCTGCAGCAGCGCTTCGGCCTTCGCCCCGATCCGGGCGCGCTGCTGCTCGGCGTCATCAGCCGGCTGTCGTGGCAGAAGGGCCTCGACCTGCTGCTTGAGACCGCGCCAACGCTGCTCGGCGAAGGCATCCAGCTCGCTTTGCTCGGCAGCGGCGACCGCGATCTGCAAGATCGCTATTCGGCGCTGGCGCGTGCCCATCCCGGACAGATCTCGGTCGTGATCGGCTATGACGAGGCGCTGGCGCATCTGATCCAGGCCGGCGCGGATGCGCTCGCCGTGCCGTCGCGCTTCGAGCCCTGCGGCCTCACCCAATTGTGCGCGCTGCGCTATGGTGCGGTCCCGATCGTCGCCAATGTCGGCGGCCTTGCCGACACCGTCCTCGACGTCGACGAGATCGCGGTGCACGGTGGCGCGGCAACCGGCGTCAAGTTCGGCCCGGTCACTCCGGACGCGCTCGCCCATGCCCTGCGCAAGGCGAACCTGCTGTTCAACGACCAGGTGACCTGGCGCCGGCTGCAGCAGGCCGGCATGACAACCGACGTCTCCTGGCACAATCGCGCCGGCAGCTACGCGGCGCTCTATCGCGATCTGGTCGCGGCACGCCGCGGCTAAAGCATGATGGATCGGGGTTGACCTGAAACAGCGCCCAAGGTCACCTCTCCCTTTGGGAGAGGTCGATTTGCGCAGCAAATCGGGTGAGGGGTTGTGGTCTATCGAGAGCGCGAGGCCCTCACCCGACGCGATCAGTGCAGCAGATCGCAGGCCGCGATGCGATTGATGTCGGCCAGTCGCCGGTCGGCATTTGCGTTGAGATCGAGGCTTCCGACGAGGTCGAGCAGACGGCCATAGGCGCGCTCGGCGACCGCGACGGGCAGCGGCTCTTCGTCGAAGGCCTCGATATAGCCGCCGACGAGACCGCTCAGCAGCCGGCATACGGCCCGTTGCTCGGGGTCGTGGCTGCTCAAGGTCTCGAGCTTTTGCTGGAAGGTTTTGAAGGTCCGCAAGCCGTGGTGCTGTTGCGAAAGCCACGTATGCAAATCGGACGCATTGGGAACGGACATATCAGCCTCTTCAGGTAGGAGAAGAAGCTACTGGCTTATACAGCCGATCCGGGAGCTGAGCCATCGCAATTTTCGCAAGGCTGCTGCTCCCCGGTTGCGCCTCCACCTCGTCGCAGCATGATCAGAGCCGTGCGAGCGCCGGAAGAATCCGGTAGCGGGCGATCTCGTGCGGATATTCGCCGCGATTGGCGAGCAGTGCGATGCCGAGCTTCCGTGCCGGCACGAGGCCGACATAGGCCGAGGCGTTGTTGAGGCCACCGGGCTTGTCGACGATGGTGACGTCGGCAACGCGCACATTCTCCCATGCCATCGCCTGCCCGAATTTCTCATCGATGCGAAAACTCTCGCGTTCGGTCATCTGCAATGCGGCGCGCAGCTCGGGATCGATCACCGCACCGTCGAGGCAAGCACGAAGCAGCACGCCGAGATCGCGGGCCGAAGAGAACATCTGACCAGTTCCCGGAAAATCGTAATAGCCTTGCTGGTCGCCCGGCGGACCGATCGGCTGGCCCTGATCGGAGTAGCCCTGAACCATGCGCTGCATGATCTCGGTGGGCGCCAGCGCACGATTGCCCTCGCCGTGCTCCGGAATGAACGTCGATATCATGCCGAGCGGATTCATGATCCGGCTTTCGATCAGTGCGCGGATCGGCATCCGGTAGCGACTCTCCAGCACGAGTTGCAGGAGGACGTAGCCGGCATGCGTATAGATCCGCTGCCTGCCGGGCTGCTCTCCCGCCTGTGGGGTCCACGCATTGAGCATCGCGATGAACTGATCCCGGCTGAAGGTCGCGTTTGGCCAGGGCGGATGATCGGTCGGCAGCAACAGACCCGACGTATGGGTGACGAGCTCGCCGATGGTGACGCGGCTGATATAGTCGCCGTGCAGCTCGGGCAGATATTTACTGACCGGATCATCCAGCCGCAGTTCGCCTCTGATGGTGCCGAGCGCGATCAACGTGGCTTCGAAGATCTTGCGCAGCGATGCGAGACTGAACAGCGTGTCCGACGTGACCCGCCCCTTGGCCTCGGCGTCGGCGAAGCCGTAGTTGAAGAATGCGAGCTTGCCCCCGGCATAGACGACCACGGCAAGGCCGCCCGGATCCGCGGCAGTAGCAGTCGGCGCGAGCTCGCGGGTCACGATGTCCCGGACCTGCGTGGAGATGTCGGCGTCAGCGTCAGCCACGGCCCGAGGGGTCAGGATCAAAGCCATCGCGAGCGTGAACACTGCGAGCCGGGCTGAAAGCCACAGTCTCATGGAATCGATCGTCCAGATGCAGGGAGGCCCGTGAAGGGCTCGGCGAAACAGTCCAGGTATGGCGGCTGATCGATCTTATCCGACAACCCGCGCAACCGAACTCACGATTGCGCGCGTACCCGGCACGATTCGGCGTCCGATTGTGGCGACGCCGGAACCAATGACAGAATCGGGAAGACGATCGCCGGTGCCGCGCTACTCAAGGCCCAGGTAGTAGCGCCACTCCGTCCCCATGTTGTCGTCGGTGACGACGGCCTTGTCCAGCGTTCGCGATAGGAGGACGGGACACTGCTCGATCATGTCGCCATCGAGGCGATAGTCATGCATCAGCGCGTCGAGATCATCACGGTCGGCCTTGTCGGTCAGGTTGAACTCGGGCTTCCCGTCGATCGTGTAAGTCTCGAGGACCTTCCGCCACCGCGCGTAATTCCAATCCAGCGGCGCATTCGACGCAACCATGTGGTTCGTGAACCGGGCGCCATAGGGAAACACGGAACAAGCGGTTTTCTGCACCCGCCTGGACGAGGTCGTGTTGTAGAACACGATACCCCCGAGATTGAGGTGCCGGCCGACGACTTGGAGAAACTCCGTCGACAGCAGGTTGGTCGCATTGGCGCGGAAATTCCAGGTCGTATTGGAAACGACCGCATCGAACTGCCGGTCGGGATGCCGGTTCAACCAGCGGCGCCCGTCATCTTCGATGATCGTGACCTTCGGATTGCGCAGCACCGACTGCACCTCGGGCTGCTCCGCGATCAACTGGGTATAGCCGGGATTGATTTCGATGATGGTGAGCGATTCAACTGCCGGGTTGTTCGCAATGACCTGCGCCCATGAGCCGGATGACAGCCCGATCATCAATACGTCACGCGGCGCCGGATGGAACAGGCTGAGCGCGAACGGACGAATGATGCCGTTGCGATCGGATTTCAGGTTGGTGTTGAAGCGCCCGTCATACATGCCGTTACCGTAGACGGTGCCGTCGGTATCGACCGTGATCACGCCGCTGCGATTCTCGACCACACGGGCAAACCTGTGGTCGTGGATTGCGTGGGGCTGAAGATTTTCGAACATCTGTCGGGAGAGGAGCGGTGCCATAACCGTTCCGGCGGCCAGAACCGCAACGGCGATCGCGACCGCCCTCCCCCGCGCACCAGCCACGGCGCTGGACTTGTGGATCAGGATCAACGAGCACAACGTTCCGATCGCAAGCAGCAGGATGCTGATCTGCTGCAGGCCGAGATAGTTCGTCAGGACAAAGCCGGTGATGACGGCACCGGCGGCGCATCCGGCAATGTTCGCGCTGTAGAGCAGCGCGGTCCGCATGCCGGCCCGTTCATCCGCGACAAGGCCGAAATGCGACAGGAACGGTAGCAGCGCGCCCCATTGCCGCGCGATCAGGTAAACCCCGGCCATTGCAGTCCCGATGAGGCCGATGCCGGTCCCGGCGAGCCAGGTCACCAGCGGGAGAAAGGCCGCGCCAGCAATATTGGCCAGGATCAGGCCCTTGGCAGCCTCGTGGATCGCCTCCGCGGGAGACAGCTTCGCGCAAACCTGGGCTGCGTTGTACGCGCCGCTGGCAATACCCGCCAGAAAGCAGCACAGCACGAACGCGAATGCCACCGAGCTTGATCCGGAGGCGAAGGAGGCGACGCGGAACAGGAATATCTCGTACGACAACGAGACAAAACCGCCGACGGCAGCAAGCAGCATGACGAACGGCATCGAAAGGATCGGTAGCGCGGTCCGCGTGCGTTCTGCAACGATACCCGCGCTGTCCGGATCCTCACGGCGATGATGGACCGCGAACGCGCCGACCGCGACCGCAACATTGATGCCGGCGGCGACGTACACCGCCACATGCATGCCGAAATAGGGAAAGATCACGAAGGCGCAAAGCAGGCAGGCGGCCGAGGCCCCCAACGTGTTGACGTAATACAGAAGGCCGACCGAATGGGCGATCTGGCCCGACGTCCGCACCAGATATGAGACGAGGATCGGCAGCGTCGCTCCCATCAGGAGCGTGGGAATCAGGACGAGCAACAGGTTGACGGCAGCAATTGCCGGCAGCGACCATTCCAGCACGAGGTCGCCGACCTGTTCGAAGATCCAGAGCGAGGCAAGACCGAATATCGCGGTCAACAATTCAATGCCGCCAAGCAGCAGCAGGGGCCGCACGATGTATCGCCGCGTGATCCATCCGCCCGCCAGGCTGCCGAGGCCGAGGCCGAGCATGAAGGCCGTCACGACGATGGTCACGGACTCCGTGTTGACGCCGAAGATGCGAAACAGGCTCCGCTGCCAGGTGAGCTGGTAGGTGAGCGCTGGAACTCCGGAGAAAAAGAAGAGGACGGGAAGGATGCGGTAGCGCAGTGCCGATGACGCCGAGCCGGCCGTCGACAGTTCAATGGTCGTCACTTTCGTCTCCCGACTGGGGAAGACTTCCAGATAGCAACAATCCGTCAATCAAAGGTTGCAACGAGCCTATGGATTCGAGCAATAGAACGCCCTGCGTCGGAGCTCGTACATTGCGGTTCTCGATGGAAGAACCCAGCGCTCTTGCGATTCAGGGTGGATTAACCAGGCTCTGGCCTGGAGCGGTATCGGAGGGAGGATACCGGACAGATCGTCGGCATCCGACCCTGACGAAGACAGTTACCATCCGCCTAAAGGGCGATGGGCAGCGGTGATATGCAGGTTGTGCCAAGCGTCTCCGATAACGCGCGATCGACGCGATGGCGCTGCCATTGACAGGTGTGCGGCGGGTGTTCGCAAGCGCGCATAGGATTTGATCTAATCAGCCCATTCGCCGCGAAGCAGTCTCGTGTCTGCCGTTCTCGCGCAACAACGCTCGACGATGAATGGACGCAGTGGCGCGGACGCGGCGCGTTCTATGATCAATCGCAAGCCGCTCGCACTGATCACGCCGCGATGGCGTACCGAGTCCTCAGCAAAGTTCCACATCGTGTTGAATCCCGGCAACACCACCGAACAAAATGCGCGATCTCGCAGATTGTGAGGCGTTGGATCACGACTGTGCCGCATCCCGATCCAATCCTGCTCGCGGGTGGGGCGCAAGAACACGGCAATTGGGGAAGAGCCTTCATGCAGCATGGACCGTCGGGCGCACGGAGCGCGGAGTCATCTGGATTTGTTTTCCATTTCCAGCTCGCCAGCAATGGCGCGAGACGCGCGTGTAGCCTCACGATCCAGGCCGAGAGCGCCAACGAGGCGACGCGGATCTTCCGCGAAAACTGGACCACCATCGAAACGATGGCGCGCGACGGCGTCAGCGCGGGCACGGTCAGTTCGACGCAAGTCTGCCTCGCTATGTCCTGACATCTCCGATCGCGCAGCGCGCGAGGATTGACCGGCGCACCACGCGCGGTTCGCCAGAAGCACCTTGCAATCGAGCGGGACGCAGATTCCCGGCCCGTGACGGTTTGACGCGGGTACATGCAACGGCGCTCGCCACGCCGTCGCGACACGCCGAATGCGGTTGGCACAGACCCGCTCACGCAAGCTGACATCGGCAGCAGCGCGCAGCGCGCGCGACGTCCCACCTTAGAGAGATTCAAGTCCAGTCCAGTTCTTTTCACGCGCGGCGGCTGCTAGAGGCGCGGGCGCGAACGTGTTCTTGCTGACTGGAAGTATCGGAAGTGACTCTCAACGCTGATGGCCGGCTTGTCGGAGACCATCGAAATCCTGCCGACAAAGGCCGCACCCATCTGCTCATCGGCGCAGCCATCCTGCTCGCCGATATCTCGTCCTCGGTCACACCAGCGAATGCACAATCGAGCGTTGCGCTGCCACCCGTCACGGTGGAATCGGCGACGCAGAAGCGCAAGCCCGCGACAGCGGCGGCGAGAGCGGCGCAGCAGCCACAGGCCGTCGCCGCGCGCCAACGCAATCGCAATGCCCAGCCGGCGCAACCGACCCCGTCCGAGCGCGCCGCCGCCGCGGCCGCCGCACTGAACGAAGCCAAGCTCGGCTATCGCGCGATGCCGAGCGCGACGACGCTGCGCAGCGGCGCCTCGCCGCTCGACACCTCGCAAGCGGTCAACATCGTGCCCGAGCAGGTGCTGAAGGATCAGCTTCCGCGCAACCTCGACGACGCGCTGATCAATGTCAGCGGCGTCACCCAGACCAACACGCTGGCCGGCACCCAGGACGCCGTGATCCGCCGCGGCTTCGGCGACAACCGCGACGGCTCGATCATGCGCAACGGCATGCCGCTGGTGCAGGGCCGCAGCTTCAACCCCGCGGTCGAGAGCGTCGAGGTGCTGAAGGGCCCGGCGTCGCTGCTCTACGGAATCATGGATCCCGGCGGCATCGTCAACACGATCAGCAAGCGACCCGAGCTCTACCAACACGGCTCGGTCACGCTGCTGGGCTCGACCTATGCCAACTCCAGGAGCGGCGCCGACGGAACCATCGACATCACCGGCCCGATCGGCGATGGCGGCCTCGCCTACCGCTTCATCGGCTACGGCGTGAGCGAAGACTACTGGCGCAACTTCGGACGCCACCGCGAGATGCTGGTCGCGCCGTCGCTCGCCTGGTACGGCGAGAACACGACGGTGCAGCTCAACTACGAGCACCGCGAGTTCATCACGCCGTTCGATCGCGGCACCGCCTTTGATCCGGTGACCAAGGCGCCGCTCGCGATTCCCGCGACGCGCCGGCTCGATGAACCCTTCAACAATATGTGGGGGACCTCCGACCTGATGCAGGCCTCGGTCGAGCACCGCCTGAACCAAGACTGGAAGCTGTTCGCCGCCTACAGCTACAACACCGAGAGCTTCAGCGCCAACCAGCTCCGTATCACCGGCATCAATGCCAGGACCGGCGTCGAGACGCGCAGCAATGACGGCACGCAGGGCTCGCTCAGCAATGCGAGCTACGGGACGTCCTATCTGCAGGGCGGCTTCTGGATCGGCAGCATGCGCAACGAGGTACTGTTCGGCGGCGACGGCCAGTATCGCACGATCTATCGCGACAATCTGATCCGGCAGAGGACTCCGAGCTTCAATTTCTACAACCCGGTCTATGGACTGGTCACGCCGGGCACGACGGTGTCGGCCACCGACAGCGCCCAGACCGACAAGCTCGGCCAGTGGTCGCTGTTCTTCCAGGACACGCTGCATGTGACCGAGCGGTTCGCGCTGGTCGGCGGCGTCCGCTACATGGATTACGATCAGTTGGCCGGGCGCGGGCGGCCCTTCATCACCAACACCAACGTATCCGCGGACAAGGTGCTGCCGCTCGGCGGCGTCATTCTCAAGCTCACCGACCAGGTTTCGCTCTATGCCAGCTACACGCAGTCGCTGAAGCCGAACTCGACGATCGCGCCGTTGAGCAACGGCGGCGGCGTCGTGCTCGGCTCGAACATCGCGCCCGAGGAAGGCGTGCAATACGAGACCGGCCTCAAGTTCGACCTCAACAAGCGACTCTCCGGCACGGTTGCGTTCTACGACATCGACAAGAGCAACGTGCTGGTCAGCCAGCTCGACACCACCACCGGCCTCAACGTGTACACCACCGCAGGCAAGGCGCGCTCGCGCGGCGTCGAGGTCGACGTCACGGGACGCCTCACCAACAACTGGAGCATGATCGGCAGCTACGGCTACACCGACGCACGAGTGACCGAAGATCCGACTTATGCGGGCAACCGGCTGCAGAACGTCGCGATGAACACCGCCTCGCTCTATCTCGTCTACGACTTCGGCACGGCCCTGCCCGGCCGGCTTCGGCTCGGCGGCGGTGCACGCTATGTCGGCGACCGAGCCGGCGATGCCGCGAACAGCTTCGTGCTGCCGTCGTATACGGTCGCGGACGTCTTTGCGACCTACGAGACCAGCTACCAGACCTTGCCGGTCATCTACCAGTTCAACGTCAAGAACCTGTTCGACACCGTCTACTATCCCTCTGCCGTCAGCAATCTAGCGGTCGCGATGGGCGATGCGCGGCGCTTCTCGCTGTCGGCGACGGTGAAGTTCTGACATGCGGGCGGTGCGGACAGCGATGGGCTTGCTCGCCGCGCTGGCGGCGGCCGTCGGCTGCACGGCGGTGCGCGCCGACGAGATCACGCTTTACGCAACCCGCGAGGCCCATCTGCTCGAACCGGTGACCGCGGCCTTCACCAAGGCAAGCGGCATCGGCGTCAGGACCGTCTTCATCGAGGATAGCCTGGTCAAGCGCCTGACGGCCGAAGGCGAGGCGTCGCCCGCCGATGTGCTACTGACCATCGGGCTCGACAAGACCACCCAGCTCGCCGATCGCGGGCTGACCCAGGCGGTTGCATCCTCAGAGGTCGAGCAGGCCGTGCCGCCGCACTTGCGGGGCGGCAGCTTGCAGTGGATCGCGCTCGCCCTTCGTCCCCGCGTCGTGATGGCGCGCAACGATAATCCGCTTGCCGCGATCGACTACGAGGATCTCGCCGATCCCACATGGCGCGGCAAACTCTGCATGCGCCCGGCGCTGCATCAGAACAACGTCGCGCTGGTCGCGGCCTATCTCGCGCATCACGGCGCGGAGGCGACCGAAGCCTGGCTCAACGCCTTGAAGGCTAATCTCGCCCACAGGCCTGCCGGCAAGGACAACGACGTGATCCGCGAGATCGCGCAAGGAAGCTGCGAGATCGGCATCGGCAACACGGTCGCGCTCGCGCAGCTTCGCGACGGCCGCGAGGTCGGTGACTGGCGCGGCTGGGCTGAAGCTGTGAAGGCGGTGCCGACCGCGTTCAAGGGCGGCGGCACCCACGTCAACCTGACGGGCGTGGCGATCGCAAAGCATGCACCCCATCCGGCCGCCGCCAAGCAATTCATCGAGTTTCTCCTGACACCGGCCGCCCAGCAGAGCTTTGCCGCCGCCGAGTTGGAATATCCGCTGCTGGCAGCGGCGCAGCGAGCACCGATCCTCGATGCGATCGGGTCGTTCACGGCCGACAAGCTGCCGATCGACCGGATCGCCGCGCATCAGCAGGCCGCGATCACGCTGATCAGAAAGGTCGGCTTCGATGAGTGACCGGCGACATCGGATCAAGGCTGCATTGTTGCAGATCCATTCCGTCGTTGGCCTCGCGCTTGCGCTGCTGTGGGCCCTGGTCGGGTTGACCGGCGCCACGATGAGCTTCGAGGATGAGATCGAGGCAAGCCTGAACAATGGCATCATGCATGTCGACGCCACCACGACACAGCGGCTGACGCCCGACGAGCTGGTCGAGCGGCTGCAAGCTGCTGGCGAGACCGGCAAGGTCTCTGCCGTGATGATGACGAGCGATCCATCCGCCGCCGTGCGGATCCGCTTTGCCCGCGGCGACGGCGGGCGGCCGTCATCGGTCTATGTCGATCCCTATGACGGCCATCTGCTCGGCTCGCCGCGCGGCGAGGCGTTCTTCGCCGCCGTCCGCAAGCTGCATCGCTGGCTGCTGTTGCCCGGCGACGGCAACGGCTATGGCCGCAAGATCACCGGCACCGCTGCAATCTGCCTGATCGTGATGCTGATCTCCGGGCTCGTACTGCGCTGGCCGCGTGGCGCCGGCAGCATGAAGATGTGGCTGAAGCCCAACCTGGCGCTGCGCGGCCGCGGGCTGCACCGCTCGCTGCATGCCGTGATCGGCACCTGGGTGCTGCCGATCTATCTGGTGATGACGCTCACCGGCCTCTGGTATTCCTTTGAATGGTACAAGACCGGCGCCAACTGGCTGCTCGTGCGTCCTTCGACGTCGGATGCCGCCCAGCCCAGATCGCCGCGCGGCATGGTTGCGGCAGATGCGAAGGGCGAGGCCAAAGGTGATACCAAGACCGCCATCACGCCGCTGACCTTCGATCGCGTCTGGTCCACCTTCCTGCACGAACAAGGCAGCCGCTATGCAAGAGCGCTGCTGACGTTGCCTGGCGGCGCCGGCACGGTGGTGCGCGTCAGGTCGTGGGCGCGGGACTCGACACTCGAAAGCGTGCGTGACGAACTGCGCATCGATGCCGTCACCGGCCGCCTGGTGTCGGCGGACCTCTACGCGAACAAGACGCTGGGTGAGCGCATCCTCGCCGGCGTGCTCGACATCCACCGCGGCGCCATCCTGGGATGGCCCGGTAAGCTCGCCTTCATGCTGGCCGCGGCGCTGATGCCGCTGTTCACGGTGACGGGCTTGCTGCTCTATGTGTCGCGCCGCAGGCATCGCCGCCTCGCGCGCCCGCCGATCGGAAGCCTCGTCCCGGGCGAATGAGATTCATTCGGCTGGCGACGGCTTCGGCCCGTCGCCGGCTGCGCGCAAGGCGGTCAGGCCCTCGCGAAACGTCGGATAGCGCAGCACGACGCCCAGTTCGTCACGCATCAGCGTGTTGCGGACCCGTTTGCATTCGCTGAAGAAGGTTCGCGACATCGGCGTCAGCTCCGCACGCGCGTACGGGATATCCGGGGGCGGTACCACACCGCAGAGCTCTGCGGCAAACGCCACCACATCCTGCGGCGGAGCGGGCTCATTGTCGGCGCCGTTATAGATGGCGCCCGCCCGCGGCCGGCCGAACGACGCCTCGACCATCTGCGCGATGTCCTCGACATGGATCCGGTTGAACACATGCCCGGGCTTGACGATCCGTCGTGCCTTGCCTTCGGCGAGTTGAACGAGCTGGTTGCGGCCGGGGCCATAAATCCCCGCCAGGCGGAAGATGTGGACGGGAACGCGGTGCATAGCGCCGAAGTCCAGCCACTGCCGCTCGACGTCGAGCCGCCGGCGCGAGGCGTCGCTCATCGGCGTCGGCACCGTCGTTTCGTCGACCCATCCGCCGTCGTGATCGCCGTAGACGCCAACCGTCGACAGATAGCCGATCCAGCGCAAGCGCGAGGCCGCGGCCAGGTCGTCACGATAAATCTGGAGCACAGGATCCTGCTGTGCGACCGGAGGCACCGAGACCAGCACGGCATCGCTGTCCGCAACCTCGCGCGCAATCGCCTCGTCGCGCTCGGCAGTCGCAAACAGCCGCACCGCATAGCCCGCGCCGGACAGCGGATCGGCCTTCGCCTGCGAGCGCACCGTTCCTGCGATTGCCACGCCACGCGCCGCGAGCCTTTGCGCAACATACGTTGCCGAATATCCCAGCCCGAAAATGAACAGCTTCATCCGCGATCCGCTTCATCCATCCACGGCCCCATCTGTCGATGAGGCTCACACCATGCTTCGGGCTCACGCGCACGAATGGTCCGGTGAGCAGCCGGTACCTCTCTATGCCATGGTTCGGCCCGTCTCCCCAAGCCGTGAACCGCGGCAAAGCCCTTCGCCGGCATCGCCGCCCGATCGATCGTGCGGTCTCCGGTCTGCTTTCAGAGCGCGCAGCCACTTGGTTGCACGCGCACCAATGATGGCGCCGCGATGAACGCGTCGTCCGATCGCGGCTCATCAATGGCATACGCTCGGCCGTTTGGCGGCGCCAACAAGGCCACACAGCAACATCGCTCACTTTGCGTCCGCGAAACTGCCACCGTAAGGCTGATGTAAGCCTCGGCGAGTAGCCTGATCGCACGTTTTGGCGCCTCGCAGGGGACGCAAATGGAATATTCGAAAGTATATTCAGCCTTCCGGAGCCGCGCGTTTTGAACCGAAGGCAATGGCTGGCCGGTGCGGCTGCTCTTCTGGCGAGCGAGCGAGGATGGGCCTTCGGCATTGGTCCGTCCGAGCCTGGTGACGACCGCCCCGATTCCGCCGGGAACGCAAACAGCGGCAGCAATCCCGTCGTCCTGCCGAACTTCGCGTTCGAGCCCGAGACCGAGGCGCTTGCCGTCGCATGGGCTGCGGCCGGCGCGACGATGACGCGCCGTCGCAAATGCACCTTCAACCGGGGCATCAGGCGGCTGAAGAACTTTCCCGTCGGCGATCCGGTCTGGCCGTGTCTCGTCCACCTCGGTAAGGCCGGGCCGACGCTTGCCGCGTCAAGGATCAACATCAAGACCCCCGGCACGCATGACTTGACGCAGGTCGGCAACATCACGCTGCTCGCCAACGCCACGGTTGCGGCTTCTGGAGGCGGCTACTTCCGCATCACCGGCTTGAAGTGCTCCAGCCTGCCTCAGACAAGCCACGCGGTTGGCGTCTTCTCCTCTTCGCCCGGCGCTGTGGCCGACACGTCTTCCGAAATCGGCGCCAACGATTCCACGAGCGGCGTCAGCATTGGGATCTGGAGCAGCGACGCAAGCACGATGGCCGCTCGCTGCGGCGGCGCACGCGTTACTGCCATCGGAAGCGCGGCGGATTGGGACGGCCAGTATTTCAACGCGGTCTCGCGAGGCGACTCTGCGGGCTTCCGGGCCTATCGCAACGGCCGCCTGGTCGCCGATGTCGCATCTGTCTCGCGGGCTTTGCCTGCACAGGAGATATACCTGTTGGCAGCCAACAACAACGGGACCCCGTCCGGCAGCTCCAGGGCACTGTCCAGTTGGTTCGTCGCCAACCGCAATCTCACCATGGCGCAGATGCAAGAGCTCAGCGCCGTTCTTGCGATGTGGCATCAGCTCATGTCCACCGCTGAACTGGACACTTATGAAGCGGGTTACCAACCGCAGAACGTCAACGCCTACGATGCGATCGTCTATGGTGCGACAGCGGCCGGCGTTCTCGCCGCGCGGTCGCTGGCTCGGGAGGGACATTCCGTCTGTATCGTGGGCGGCTGGCGTGACTACAATGTGGGCGGAGTGCCCGGCGCCGGCGGGTTGGGTTGGACCGACAGCACGGCTCCGAGCGCGATCACGGGGCTGCCGCGATATCTCATCAATCGCACCCAAACGCTCGCCGGCGATTTTGGCTGGACCGTTGGCACCGCTCCAACGGAGTTCTCTGGCGTGGCGCGATATCTCAGCAAGCGCGTCAAGACGCTCTTCAAAGGCAGGTCCGACATCTATTTCGAGCCTCGCCATTTCGAGCAGGCCAACCGGGAGCTGCTTGACCCCTCGTTCACAGGCGGCGCCGATATCCCGGTCTATTGGTCAACCGGCGCGGTCAGCGCGACCGTGGTGGACGGACAAATCACCGGCTTCACGACACGGGATGGCCGGACGTTCAGCGGAAAAGTCTTCATCGATTGCTCTTACGAGATGGACCTCGCCTATGTCGGCGGGTGCACCATGACGGTCGGTCGCGAGGCAGCCGGCGCTGGTGCGGAAGCGGCGAATGGCTTCCGGGGAGTTCAGACCACCTTTGGCACACGGCCGAACCAGGCGACCAATCATTCCGGCACGACGGTCGACATCGATCCCTGGAACACGCCCGGCGACACGAAGTCCGGATTGATCGCCGGCGTGCAGAGCGTGTTCACCGACGGCACCCCTGCGAACGGCTCGGCCGATGGCAAGGTTCAATCGATGGCCTATCGGCTGACATTGACCACGACGCCAGCCTATATGATCCCGTTCCCGTCGACTCCACCCGCCGGCTACGCGAAGTCGAAATATGAGATCCTGCTGCGCTTGTTCGCCGCCGATCCCACGCTGGTTCTGACCGATATCTTCAATATCCAGCCGCTGGCGGCTGGCGTGTTCGATTTCAATACCAAGAACGTCATGTCGAGCGACTTCGTGGACCCGACCTCGACCGAATACGCCACGGCAAGCTACGCTCGCCGCGAGGAGATCATCCAACTCCACAAGGACTACATCCACGGGCTGTGGTACCTCCTGCAACACGATGAGGACAGCCGCATTCCCGCCGCGGTCCGCGCTTCGGCCCTGACCTACGGTCTGTCGGCGAAGCACTATTTCTCCCCGAATTGGGGCGATCAGCCGAACTTCAACAGCCAGATCTATGTCCGCTCCGGTCGCCGTATCGTCGGCGACTATGTGCTCACGGCCGAAGACCTCAACGCGGCGGATGGCACCACGCCGCGCTCGACCAAGACGATTGCGGTTGCAGCCTACGACATGGACAGTCACGCCATCGAATATCGGGCCTATTTCGACGGCACGAACTGGAAGGTCATCATCGAGGGCAATATCTACATCACCCCGACCAGCGGCGCGGACAAGAAGGCCCCGATTCCTTATGAATATATGCTTCCCAGGACGGGGGACCCGTGGAACCTGCTGTGTCTGTTCGGCGGCTCAGCCACCAATGTCGCGATCAGCGAAATCCGCATGGAGCCGCCGTTCTGGCAGATGGGCCAGTCAGCAGGGGTTGCAGCCGCGCTCGCGATCGAGAACGGCGACAACAACGTAAAGAACCTTGCGGCCAACTACGCCAAGCTGCGCGCACGGCTTCTCGGAGTGAAGCTGCTTGCCGGAGAAACCACGCTTTCGCTGCCCATGGTGAACTAGTCTTACTGCGGAGCAATCGGTGGCCGCTGCACATCGCTCCATCCCCATCATTGCAAGCGACGCGACTTGTCCGCCGAAGCCCTGGCGAAGGCGGAAGCAATCCATCGCACGGCGCGCGTGGAAGCATGGATTGGACATTGACCCGGCATGGATCGACAATACACTTCCGCTAGTTCAGCCCGGAAGCCATGTCATGGCGAGCTTCGTTCAGTTCTTGCAGCATTCTGGTGTGTACGCTGCGCAAAGCTTCATGATCGTTCCTCGGGGAGGCTTCAACCTGGTCTGCCTCCGCGACAGCAAGGACGTTCGCCTATCCTATGATCGAGATCGGCTACAGATTGACGATGTGCGCCTCGAGCACGTCGAACGCGTCGCTCAGGAATACATCGACGCTCGCTTTAGGACGCAAAGAAGCCAGGAGCGCGAAGATCAGTCGCTGCGTCTGCGTACAGCGCTGTATGCCACCGCACGGCCGGAGGGCCCTGCCCGCGCCCTCAAGATCTCGGCCAAAGGTGTCGGTATTCCAGAACTTAGAGCCATGCGCGGCAGTACAGGCATCAAGTTGGAGATCGCCATTCTGCCGCGCAAAGACTTCACGATCGCATTCAAATTCCTCAAGCACCTCGATCAATCGGGCAAAGTGATCAACGCCACGAAATGGACGCCGGATGACGTGCCCTGGTTTCTTACCAAGCTGAACTGGACGTTCGGGGCTCAGGCGAACATCTTTTTCACCGCAGTCGATGCCACATGGATTACGGTGCAGAAAGCCCTGGGGGCAAAAATCTCGCGCGATGTGTTTCGAAGCGATATCGTACCGTTCAAGAGGCGCGATGCCGATCTCACGTGCTTTCTCGTCGGCGACTATGACGCAATGGATAATGAGGCGGCCGGAGAGTATCTGCCTGATGAGCAGGTATGCGTGGTTGTCGACCAGGGCAATCCGCCCGTGTTCGACTATGGCGAAGCGTTCATTGGCGTCATGGCACACGAGGTCGGTCACTTCCTGCACCACAAGCGGAACATGCCCGGAAGTGGGCACCATGACCGGAGCGGTGTTTTGCTTTCCAGCGGTATGGAAAGCTTATCCCTAGACAAGCAGCTCGTGAGCAACATCACCGCGTGGTGAGAGCGGCATGGTGAGAGCGCTCGTTCTCGGCAATCTCTTCGGCACGTTGAGGCCACGGTCAGCGCCGGCAGTGCATTTGAATGCCGAGCCTTGCAATGACGGCGTGAGACATCGAGCGAGAACTATCCTCACCGTCGTCGGGACGACGAACGGAGAGGCCCGGCTACACGACCGGCGGCGGCAGAGGGGTTCCGGCTTTCGTCGACGGGGTTGGGCGGGAGAGCCGCAGCCCACAGTGGGGCAAGGGCCACGACAGGAAGCCCACAAGCCGTGAATCGTGTAACGACCGCGGCCTCGGAAGCTGATATGACATTGGGGTGAAGCAGGCGTTGCCGGTTGACTTGGGAACCGCCAGCAATCAGAAAACGCCTGAAAATTGAATGGTCGGAGTGGCAGGATTCGAACCTGCGACCCCTGCGTCCCGAACGCAGAGGGCATCTTCTAAGTTATTGATTTTTCTTGCTGCTACGTGTTCTTCCGTCCCGTTTTGTTCACGGTCGTTTCACCCAATTCGTTGCGATTTCGTTGCGGCATTTTTGAAGAAAGAACGGAGCTGGTGAGACGTGGGCGTCTTTGAACGCGCGGCGGGATCTCCGGCCGAGGTTATCTCAAGGTCCACGAGAGCTTACCTGCCTCGGAGACGCCGGACCCGTGGCTTGATCGCCCCGCCTATTCAGTGCAACGCGAGGACTTTTCCAGAAAAACTCTCCGGCTGCTGAGACTTTCGCGAGCAGCTCTCATCTATCTGTCCCTGGCGATGCACGATAAGGAGCGGAAGCGCCCCAAGGGCAACCGCGTAGTGGCTCCGAACCGGAATGACATGACCCATCAGGTTCTTACTGCGTATGGCAGGAAGCAAGTTGCGCTCAAACACGTCCAGGGCGCCATCGTAGTCAAATCGGCTTAGAAATTCGTCGGCCAGATCCTGTCCGACGCGAACAAAGGAATCTAGCGCGTTCGCCATGGAGTAGAACTTCATGGCGTGAATGCGGGAAAGCCCAGAAAACGTGCCCATACGATTGAGGGCCATTGCATGAAGATCGAGCGTATCTGCCAAGTGCTTCAGGTCGTCCGCTTGCTTGGCTTTGGCGCAGGCTCCGACAATGGATCGGGCTGAGAGAATTTGTCGTTCCGGTCGTGGCAGAAGATCTGCCCGACGCGCTAGAGCCGAACAAACTCTACGTAGTTGGCTCTCCTTCCCAACCTTGGTCAGCTGCTTTGATATGCCCATGTGGCTGCCGCGCCGTCATTCAACTGAGCTTAATAAAAAACGATGACCCTCGATGGACCCTGAGCTACGACGAAAGCCGGTCAGCAACGCTCTATCCGTCGATTTGGCGACTGAAAGGATGCCGGAGCCACTTCTTCGTTCGTAAGAATGAGATCATTTGGACAATGGATCTCCGATGAATTGTCGACTGAAGTTGAGAAAAGATGAACCGGCTTTCAACACCTAGTATTTGGGAACGTGATGCGTACGGCAGTCGAAAGGCCCCTCTGAACCGGAGCCCTTGATGTTGGCATTATAGTATTGGCCCATCGACGGTGCAGCCAGAAAAGCCTCGAAGGTCGCTGCCGGCATCTCGCAATAGGGGTAGTAGACCGATCTCAGCTGCACAATCATGAACTGCTGAGATTTGTCATAGCAGGCTCGGCTGATAAAACTGCTCCGCGAGACGTCGGTGCAGGCGAAGCGCGCAAGATCCAGCTTACCGTAGTATTTCACGTCGATGGTCTCCGCCGCCGCCCAGGTGGCGCCGGCGAGAGAAGCTGCGATGAGGACGGCAAACCGAAACATGTAGAATGTCTCCTTACGCCAGACCCGCGTTTGACCTCAGGGATGTTTTTCGGTTTTCGAAGCGCGATCTTCGGCGGCGATTGCTTCCTTCTCGCACATGTACGCGCCGCGCTTCGTCGTGCCGTAGCTCCTCGTTCCCGCGAAGTGATAGACCTTCGACGGTAGGTTAACCCAGACGACGGTGTCGGTCGGGCAGCGGGCTTTTGCGGAAGCTTCATCTGCAAACTGCCCGGCCTCCAGCGTTGCCTGGTCTTTCGGCGCGGACGTTTGCGATGCCGGAGCCGGCATAGGCGCCGCAGTCGTCGTCGTCGAGGCCGGCTTTTGTGGCGCTGGGGCTGGCGCGGCTTGCGTCGCGGTTGGTGCGGGCCGACCCGGAGGGGGCGCAGCAGGTGCCGGCTTGGGTTGGGGAGCAGCCGCACTCGGCGTAGTGCCGCCGGCCTTGCACTGCTCGACATAGGCCTTTTCGGTGACGCCGCGGGCTTGCATGCCCGCCTTGTCAGCTCGCCATTCGGCGATGCACTCCTTGGCGGTCTTCTGGGAAGACGAGGTACTTGTCGACGGTGACGGTGCCGCAGCGGGCGGAGGCGTCGCGGCGCTCGGCCTCGGCGGAGGGGCGGAGGTCGCTGGCGCCGCACCTACCCTGCACTCTTCAACGTACGCTTTTTCGGTCACACCCCGGGCTTGCATGCCGGCCTTATCAGCGCGCCACTCGGCGGTGCACTCTTTTGCGGTTTTTGATCCGGTGGCTGTCGCCGCCGCCGGCGGCGCCTCTGCCGGCTTAGCTACCGGCGCGGCGGCGGCTGGCTCCGCCCCAGCCCTGCATTGTTCAACGTAGGCTTTTTCGGTCACGCCCCGAGCTTGCATGCCGGCCTTGTCGGCGCGCCACTCCGCCGTGCATTCCTTCGCAGTCTTTGCGAAGGCCGGAGCCGCCGAGATGCTGCATACAACCGCAGCAGCGATGAGACCATTACCGATCTTCATGTTCGTTCTCCTGGTTCCGTGGCCTGCTAATCCGCCAAAGTGGTCAATTCGTCTCGTTGGGCAGTGATCGCGTGTACGCCGCGACTGAACCGCGGACGTCCGGTTGTAAAAAAGCCGCTGCAGGTGGTCTTGGCGTCGCAGCGATCGCATTCCTCCACGAAGCCGTTTTTCCAGTCCGAGATCGACTGGAGCGCGTGCGGCCAAACAGACTTTGGAAGAACACACTTGGGAAGGTTGTACACCGACACGTTGACGCCAGCGGCGCTCAAGTGATCGACGGCCCTCGCGAGTCCGTCGCCATAGTCCACCGGATCCATCCAGAGCATGGCATCGTTTGCAATTGCAAAGCCGGTGTTTTCGAGGCCCATCAACGCGACGTGGTCGACGAACGGCAGATTGCGGGCAAGCCACCGACCCGTGTCCTCGATGATCGGCGCGGTCAATGCATGCAGGACGACGCGGATTTCGACCCGTTGTCCCCGGTCCTTGAGCTTCAGAATACCCAGGATCGTCTCGTCGAACGCACCCTTGGCCTGCACCACGTGATCATGGACATGATCGACCGAGGCATAGACCGGAATGGCAGCCATCAGGTTCGGGTGGCCGATATCCTTCCAAGCGTCGACAATCCGCGAGTCGGAGAATGCGCGGCCATTCGTGAGCACCTGGATGGCGGTCGCTGGCAGCCGGTCGCGACACTCCTTCAGGACGGCGATGAAATCTTCCCAATCCGACAAGGTCTCTCCGCCGGTAAACGTCAGCGCACGGGTCGCCCGATCAATGAGAGGCAGGCTTTCCTTGATTTCGCCGAGGATCCACCGGTCATCGACATCTTTCGGTGGTTGCGAGCACATCAGGCAGTAGTTGTTGCACCGTTCCGTGACCAGAAACGAGTTGTGCGCCGAGTTTCGGCGATACAGCGTGCGAAATTTCCTCGATGCATGATCGAAACCGATGACATCGCCGTCCGAGAGATAGTCATACTTCGGGGGAACGGCGACGAGCCGTCCTGTGAACGTACCGGGTAGATCGATTGCGCCGTCGGAGACGACAAGGATGGACGGCCAATCGGCTTCTATCGCGCGCCGGATCTCGCCTGGCGTTCTGGCGAGCGCGAAATCAGCCATGTGACGTTCGGCGGCGCTGTCGACCGACCGGAGCCTGAGGACCGATCGGGCCTTGTCCGAGGAAAATCCAGCGCTCAGCGAGGCCGTGCCATAGAGAGGAAGGGTCATGGGGCGGCCCATCGTCGCAAGATGGCAGCATCTTCCGGAGAGTTCTCCAGAATGTCCAGCAGCAGGCCCATGATGCCTTTCTGGCGAGCGCAAAATGCCGACAGAGGCTTGATTCCCAAGGCGTCACCCTGCGTCGCGTGATGATAGACCGGGTCCGCGCCGCAGTGGCTCTCATACACACAGGTCGAGCATTCGGGAGCGCACTGCGTCAGCGACGACGAAATCGCGCCGATCAGCGCGTCCGACAGGATGAGCGAATTGTAGCTGTCGTGTTCAACGTGACCGAGCCGGAAAGCGTCGTCGCCGGTCTCGGCCAGCATCCTGCCTTCATCCGACGCGAAAACATTGCCGTCATAGTTGTAGACCAGTGCGCCAAGGCCTGCGCCGGCTGGGCTGCGCAAATCAACGTAGCCAATGGCGCGATCCGAGAGCATCCGTGTGAGAAGGAGCGCCGCATAGAACTCCCGGAACGGGGTGCCCTGTCTGTTGATCTCCAGAACCCGGCGCAACCCGCGCTCATAAAAGGCAAGCCACTTCTGTGCGTCGTACTTGGCGAACTGCTTCGTTTTGATCGCAAATCCGAAGGGCGAAAGCGGGCGCAGGAAGATGCCATCCAGCCCCAATTGCAGATATTCGTCGATGATCTCATCGACGCGATCGAGGCTCGCCTCCGTAGTGGTCATCAAGGCCCCGACTCCGTCGGGACCTAGAAACTCCCTGGCTCGCCGGATGCCTGCGACAGCTAGTTCATGACTGTTTGCGCCGGGTCGCGGACGGTTCTTGTTGTGCAGGTCGGCGGGACCATCGAGGGACGTCGACAGCAGCACGTTGTTCGTCTTGCAAAAGTCAAGAACGGCATCGTCCAACAAGGCCAAGTTTGAGGCGATGACGAAGTCGAGCTTCTTGCCGGACCGAGCTTTCGCAGCGGCAACAATCGTCCTGATCAGCGGAAAATTGAGAAGCGGCTCCCCGCCCTGAAACTCAATCTTGATCCGTGCCGATGGGCTGGCGAAGGCAATGTCCAGGGCGCGCATCGCCGTTTCTTCGCTCATATCGAAGCGCGAGCGATCAGTGCTTTGGCGCGAAACCTGGCAATAGGGGCAAGAATGCTCGCAACGGAGCGTTACGACAAAAATATGCAGCGGGGTCACCTGCTGCAGGAACGACATCCGGCTTCTCAGCCGAGCCGCCAAAAGCTGCCGCTGCGCCTTCTGGTTCGTCCCTGTGACCAGATGAGCCGCATAGGCCTTTTCGTAGAGGCCGTCGCCGGGTCGAACCTGAAGGTCGACCAGCCTGTTCAGTTCGTCTTCAGTCAGGCGGATTAAATCGCCAACCATGTTGGCGACGAGGTACCGGTTCGCGCCGGCGCGCTCAAAATTGAACGGCAACAACGAGAGATCTTCGGTTGCCGCGCTGAAGGTTTCAGGAGGTAAGAACCGCGCCATGGTCCTCCGTCGGGACTCTATTGGGCATCATTTTGGTTAGCGGCCAAGGCCCCGAAGGCAAGTGCGAGGATGACGTTGCGAACGCCTTCTGTTCTTTCAGCGACGCGAGCCCGCAAGTTTTCGTCGGCGACAAGATTCAGAAACCGCTCCTTCAGTTCGTCCGAACTGAGCGCGGCTCCCTTTGGCGTACTTGCAGAAGCAACCAGGCGGCAAACATAGCGGTCGCCCGTCCGGTCAATCTGGCAGGTCGCCGTTCCGATCAGACGATAAGCTGCCGCATCCAAAGCGCTGAGGCTTTGGATGCTTGAATCGAAATCGACAGCTACCTCGACCGGGGACGCCGCAGGAAGCTTAGCGGCTGGAGGCATGGGACGCATGAGAAGCATGCGACGCGTGGGAGGCATGCTGGGCGACGATGGTGCCATCGGCCTGCTTCGTCATGACGAAGCCGAGAAGGTCCTCACCCACCTGATAATGGGCGTTTGCCTGAAGGTTGGTGACAGCGTTTTCGGCCGCTACCGCGGTTGTGTCGTTGGCAACTACTGCCTTGGCCTCTGCGCCCTGAACCGACATTCCGGTGAGCGATGCGAGCGCAGCGCCAAGCGAAAGCACAACTTTTGATTTCTCAGTCATATAGCCCCCCATTACCTAATTTTGCTCAATGAATATGCACTCTTACAACTTCCAAGGGCGAAAAGTCCATAGTTCTATTGGTTGAGAGCGTTGGGTCCCGGACCGGCGCCCCGCTGCGCGAAACCTGCCGGTCATTGATTTTGCAGCATCTTATCTTTGAAAGGCCGTCAGCGGGTACGACGTTCTGGTCCGAACCCGTGGGTGTCATACGACGGCCGCGACGCCAACAACGCCTTGATCACGTAGAAGACGTGCAAATCCGGCGTCGATATCTGAATCGGCAAGATCCTTCAGAAACCACCGCTAGGACTCGGTGGCTGTCGCTGCGGAGGCCAGAGCCCCCTAGGTCAACTCCGTTGCGGCTTGGCTGCCGACTTCTCGGGCTCACGGCTTCATGGCCGCCGCCCTCACGTGGACAGTGTCACCTGGGTACGGCCACGTACTTGTCCGGGATGAGCCACAGGCCGGCGTCGAGCGGCGGCTTGATGTCGAACATCTCGGCGCCGTTCCGGAAGTGGAAGACCCGCCGGATGCGGTAGGTCGATGGATTCTGGGCGGCAACTTCGTACTGGGTGCGGGACAGCCAGAACCGCGTCCGCGCGTGCCCGTTGGTGGTCTTGATCTCGAGAAGGCTCTCCTCGCCGTCCGACTCGAAGGACCGAATGTCGTAGCCCCGATGGTCTTCGCCGCGATCGGCGGGCCAATCCATCTCCTTGGCCAGGTCGCGCCGACCGGCCCGGCACAGCCGGTCGAATTCGAACCTGAACACCATTTCCTCGCCGGCACGCCCGAGGGAGCGGTTGAGCTCGTCCCGGGCCGCCGCGTCGTACCTGCTGACCAGGCGCCGCAGCGCCGGATGACGGTCCTGCAGGTCCGAATTCAGAAATGCCGGTGGCGGCACCAGCGCCGGCCCTCCCGCCGACGTGAAGCGCGGCTGTATCGACGCCGGGTCAGCAAGAACCTTCGGATGCAGTCCCAACTGGGCCTCGACGGCCTCCACTAACGCGTCCTGGTAATTATGGGCGGGCAGCAACCCCGGGAGCCAGGCAATCCCGAGCTCGTCTAGAACCGCGGACACGTTACGGAGCTTCCACTCGATCGACTTCTCGGAGCGGCCCACCTCTGGCGCCAGCCTCCGATACAGATCGGCCTTGTTGACCTTGTCGCCGGCGCGCTCCCGCTCAAGCATCAGGAAATAGTTCGCGACCACGATTGCGACCTGCTCGGCCGTCCAGTCGGTGCCCTTGGCTCCCGACGCTGTGCTCTCGGCGTCCACTGATCGCTTCCCCTGCTCGCCGGGAATCCTACCAGGCAGCAGCCGATCCGCAAAATTCCGCAAAGACGCAATCGGGTAGGCGCGCAATTCAATCTCCCTATATAGATCAGGGGACGGCAAAAAGAGACGAGCTCGCTTCCATGCCCTGTCACGGGTTGAACTGCACCAGCGAAGAACTGATCAAGGCGCACATAATCCCCGCCAGCTTCGGCCGATTCATCCGTGGCACGGACGCCAACGTGAAGATGACGCCGGAAAGGGTCGGCGTAGCGACGCCACAACTAGGAGAATACGATCACGACATACTTTGCGGCCCGTGCGACCGATTCTTAGGCCTCGACGACGAGTACGCGCTGGGCATCTGCGAACGCTTCGAATCCGATCACCGGAAGTTCGATCAGGGCATTTTTGAGATGCCCGGCGTCGATTGCGAGCGCTTCTGCAAATTCGTCCTGTCCGTCCTATGGCGCGGTTCGATCAGTCGTCGCCCAAATTTCAGCTCGATCGATCTCGGACCGTATGAGGACCGGGCGAGGGACGTGCTGTTCGGAGCCACATCCCTGTCCAGCCTACGCGCCTTCGAGGTCATCATCCAGCGCTACCGCAGCGACCACATGGACACAACGAAGTGGTATTTTCAGCCGGTGCGGCAGCCGTTCGGCGAGCTGAACGCCTACGGCTTCGGCTTGGCTGGATTTCGCATAGTCGCAAAACTCGACAACAGGCTTTTTCCGGAAGGCTACCGTCCGCTTGTCCTCAACCGTTCGGGCGCCTTCCGCGGGCTGTACGTGAGTCTCGAAGACTGTTCTGAATTCGAGTCGATGGCGATGATGGTGCGGAACAACGCGGGCCGAAAGGCCCCGTTTCGCCGTTCACGTTCAACCTAGGTCGACGCCGGCATGTGAGCGATCCGCAACGCGACCGAAATCGGATGAACACCCGCGAACGGGGTGCGGATTGCCCGACTTTTCGATACCTCGGGGGCGGCGCAGCGGATAGGGTGCGCCTTCACCGGATCTCTCGATCCGCCCGCAATCTTCGTACGAATGCGATGTCTCAGGACACGATCAGCTTGGCCGCGATGGCCGAGACGTTGAGCCGATCGGCCGACTATCGCGTGCTGCGGCGCCTAGTCCCGCGGCTCCCACTCGTGCAGCCCGTCGGGCAGGACGTCAGAACCGCGGTACTGCTGGACACCGAGACCACGGGCCTCGACTCCCAGAAAGACGAGATCATCGAGCTCGGGATGGTCAAGTTCGACTACCTGCCGGATGGCCGGATAGTCGGCGTCCGCGACTCGTTCTCCGCCTTCAACGAGCCGACCGTACCTATCCCCGACGAGGTCACTGCGCTCACCGGCATCACCGACGAGATGGTCGCCGGTCATCGGATCGGCGAAGCGACAGTGATGGCGTTCGTCGAGGACGCGGTCATCGTGGTGGCGCACAACGCAGGCTTCGACAGGAAATTTTCGGAGCGCTACTGGCCGATCTTCGAACGCAAGGCTTGGGGCTGCAGCGCGACGGAGGTCGATTGGCGGAAGCACGGCTTCGAAGGTTCGCGGCTCGGCTACCTCTTGAACGGTGCCGGCTTCTTTCACCAGGCCCACAGGGCGGTCGACGATTGCCACGCTCTGCTCGAAATCCTAGCGCTCGAACTGCCGGCGACGGGCTCGCCGGCTCTCGCGCTCCTACTGGAGACAGCCCGAAGAAAGACGATGCGGGTCTGGGCCGAGCAGTCGCCCTTCGATCTCAAGGACTCCTTGAAACGACGGGGTTACCGATGGTCCGACGGGAGCGACGGCCGGCCCCGGTCCTGGTACATCGACGTTGGCGAGACCGCGCTTGACGACGAGATCGCGTTTCTGCGGACCGAGATCTATCTCCGCGACATCGATCCGCGAGTGCAGAAATTGACCGCCTTCTCCCGCTTCTCGGCGAGGATTTAGCGTGCAACCATTCACATCGTGACGTGCCCTATCGACCCGATTCGGCTATGCCGAGCGACCAAGGATTAAAAAGATGGCGTTCACGCTGAATGACGCATTCCGAGTGCTGCGCGCGCGGGGCGTAACCGAAATGAAGGTCGGCCTACCGGAGAACGAGATCGTCGAGGGGCCATCCGATGGCTGGGCCTACTATAGCTACTCAAAGGAATTCTACTTCTGCGTTGATGGCGACGGCAGCGTCGTCGGGGGCCGGGAGGCTTTCGAAGAAAAGCTGAGCTTGCTGAAGCCGAAGAAGCGCACGGCTGTTCGAGCGAATTCCAGGAGCTAATCCTGCTCGAAGCGGACTCGCCCAATGTCGTTCTTGGTTGCGACTGCGACCGGCCGAGTAAGTCATCTGACCCCGACCTGCAGTTCGGGAAGTCACGAAAGATCCACGCCGGCTTCGCAAATGCAGAGCGAGCGGGCACGACCTCTGAGGTAAGCCCAATCGCACTGCCGGTTAGTAAGGATTTGGAGTGTTCGGCGGGCAGTAGAGTTCAATCAACCTGTCCGTCCCCCCACGCAGACTTCGAAGCTGATCATCGTCGGGACCCTTCCGGGCATCCCGAAAATCGATCTGATTCGGAAATCCATTCACTCCTCTGACCAGAAAAGTGATGTCCGGATAGCCGAGATCACGCTCCTCCCTCGCGATCTCGTTGAAATGGGCCTGGTAGGGAAAATTGCCCATCTGTTTGCCGGGATGGATCCGATTGAAAAACTCCGTGTAAGTCGGGAAGGCCCCCGCGACCGCACAGCGGAGCAGTTCGGCACGAATCTTGGCCTTCAATTCATTGTCCATCGGTGCCTCCCGTTTCCGGCAGCATAGACAATTCCGGGACGCTGGCCATCAGGGCAACGGCAGACTTCCGAAGGATGGACAGCGAACTTGAAGTTGTATTCATAGGTCGAAGAAATGGGGAGGGGAAATAGATGATTTCCGCCAATCAACACGCCGTGGCCGACGTCCTGGGCGACACCTTCGTCCACGAGATACCACCCTACCAACGTCCCTATGCCTGGCTTCCAGAACATGCCTTGCAGCTGTTCGAGGACCTCCGTGAGGCGATGCAGTCGGGCGACGGCGAGCCGTACTTTCTGGGCAGCATCGTCCTCATCAAGCCGCCCGGCCAAGTCATCGGGCAGGTCGTAGATGGCCAGCAGCGCCTCACCACGTTGACGATTCTCGCCGCGGTCCTGCGAGACGCGGCGACGGAACAGCAGGAACGCGACGCGCTCGGAGCCGCCGTCTACATCGAACCAAACCCGTTTATGAATCAAGTCGAGGCCGTGCGGGTGATCGCGCACGTGGAAGATCGCGTCTTCTTTCGGGAAGCGATCCAAGTCCCCGGTGCCACAGCCAAGACCGAGCCACCTCACAAGCCGAAGAATGAGGCTCGCCGGTCTCTTCTCCCTCGTCATCAGCATCGAATTCGCTCCTGCAGTGGGACGAATCCTTCGCGCCCCTCCACCGTTCCGCGCGGGTAGCACAGGACAGGGATTCGAAATCGAGGGAGCCGCAGCTTGTCCACGTGTTCCGCCATCCTGTGCAAAAGCAGGTCAGGCGGCCACCTTGTCCTCCCTGTCGGCGCCCCGCATGACGATCTTGAGCGCGTTGTCCAGAAGGGGCCGCGTGCGCGGCGAGAATCGTGCTCATGGAGCGGGCGCGGCCGAGCTCATTGGGGAGCGTCTTACTGTCGCCTCCGACAAGTGGGTTCGGGTAGTGCTTGGCGCCATTACCCTCCGCCGCCGGGCTAGGCGCCGTCGAACGACGGCCAGCAGCCGTCTTCCTCATGGCGCCCGCTTCGCTGAGTGCAAGTGTTGTCCAGCAGGCGCTGGCCGACATCCTTCCAGAGTGCGTCCCAACCGGTAAAAGCCGCGACGAGTCGACCTTGTGGATCCTGACGACTCCAGCGCAGCGGCGGCGCTCCGCCCTCAGAATATGTGGAGGAATTTGGCTTTGCGTGCCTCCACACAGGCTGGAAGTGCGTCCCAGTATTCCCTGGGCAAATCGGCGTTGGGAGCCGACCCGTGCATCTAAGCCACGTTTTTGCCGACGAGAGAGGTCATCCTGTCCATCTGCCTGGGTGTCGGCAGCGAGTCCGACGAACGTCGTGTCGTTGTGGATGGCGCGGATTTCGTGGGCGCAAGCCCGCGACCGTTGCGTGCAACTGCCGTTTCCGCCACTACATGAGCAGATGGCGACTTGGGAGCGAACCCGACGGGTATGGCGAAGAAGGGCGGATCGCAGAGGCTGAAGGATCAGAACCGTTGGCAGCTATGGCTGATCATCGCCGCCAATGCCGCCGTGTTTTACGGTGCGTGCCAGTGGGAGACATTTCAGATGTCAGGCCTGAAGGCTGCGCTCGCCAGCGCGGCCGATCTTTTACCAGTAGGTCTGGCCATCGTCGTCACCACGGTCGCCAATGGCCTGCTGAGTTCGCCCATGAAGGATAGGTTGGTGTTTCTGCGCTGGCATGAGGCGCTTCCCGGACATCGGGCATTCAGTGTCCACGCGAAGGCGGACCCGCGGATCGATTTCACCCGTCTGCAGCGGGCCTGCGGCAACAAGGTTCCCGTCGAGGCGAAGGATCAGAATAGTCTTTGGTACCGCTTTTATCTCGAAGTACAGGACGTTCCGTCCGTGCAGCAGGTACACCGCGATTTCCTGCTGCTGCGCGACTATACGGGCTTTGCTCTGTTGTTTCTGATCGGGCTAAGTATCGCAGCTCTGTTTCTCGTCGCGCCGTGGAAGGCGTTCGGCGTTTACCTCGGCATTCTGCTTCTTCAACTGATCGTCGTCAGGCACGCGGCGGCGACCTACGGCATCAGGTTCGTCTGTACCGTGCTGGCTCAGAAGGCCGGGAAGCCCGCGACCTCTACCGCCAACCGAGGATCACGCGGATAATGCCAAACCTTCGCCGCGGCGGATCGAGAACGACCGGGGGACTCGTCGGCTCGAAGAGGTGAGGACGGATTTCGTCCGGCGTCACGATCGTGACCAGGGTCGGCAGGCCGACTTGATCCAGTATCGATCTCAGGCTGATCACCGCGCCCTTGTCGGTGTCGCTGAGATCCGAACCGCCCATCGGATGGGTGTGCCACTCGCCGACGTACGTCAGCAGTCCGCCGGTTCTCCGTTGGACGTTTTCCAGCGCTTCGGGGAGCTTCTCGGTACCGCGCGTGAAGACCCATGGCGTGCCGCGGCTGTCTGGCGGGGCGGGCACCAGGCGGGTCACGTAGATCATCTTTCTTGGGGCGGCGATGCGCCCGACGAGAATTCCGCCGGTCTCGCTCGGGCCGTGCTTTCGCAATAGCGTCGACATCGTCTCGGCGGCGCCGGCCGCGATCCGGATCCGCCAGCCGCAATCGGCTTCGAGCACGACGGTGGGCGCGAACGTCTGCCTCGATGCCCTGCTGTCCCCGTCGTCACCGAGGAAGCTTCTATAGACGGCGCCTTCGGTGCGGGACGGACCGTCCTTGGCTAGGTACGGGCGGAGCCGTCGCGTCACCGCCGCTGCATGGAAGGAGACCACCTCGTCGGCCAGCCGCATCGTCGCCGAACTGCAACTGAGCCCGATCTGGATGTCCTCGAGACCGCCCGACCCCACGCGGTCGTCGCGTGTAGCCTTTACCTCCTCGAGCCAGGCGGCGACGGTGTCGTCCTCGATCGCGGAATCGTAGATGAGCGTCTGCAGGTCGTCGATCCGCGGGTTGCGGCCCTGTCCTTCGATGGACAGCAGTCCCAGTCTTCCGCGATGCGCCATCTCCGCGCGGTGGACGCGGACCGCGGCCGGAAGGTCCGCATCGCGCAGCGCGTTGAACACGATGTTCGAGGCCGTCATGTCGACGATATTGGCGTATCCCTCGAAGAAGTCCGGCTTGCGCAGGAGAGTAAGCGCGGACCCGTTCACTCCCTCGACGGGAAGCTCGGTCTGGCCTGGATAGAGCTTAATCAGGTCGTCCTTCAGCGCTTCTGCCTTCGACAGGCCGATGGCACGGCCGCCGAGAGCATGCCGAACCAGATTGTGAGGCGCGATCTTGGCGTTATCGACAATCTTCAGCGCCACGCTGCCGCTGCGGGCGAGATGGGTTGCGACCTTCGAGCCGAGCGCGCCGGCGCCGAAGACGACCGTCGGCTGGGCCGCTCCGCCGGCCGGGAGGGCCGAGACTTGTCGCGCGAAATCTGGCGTGAGGGGCGTGCGATGATCGGACAGGTCGACGGTCGCTGCGAGGTCCCAGCCGCCGTCTTTCGGCCAATGGTCGCCGCCGGCCAGGATCAGGAAGTTCAGGAGCTCGATGTCGGAATTGGTGCCGAGAACCTGCCCTGGACGCCTGACCGCCAGCACGATCGGCACGCCGGCGAGAATCTGAAGATCGTGCGACAGGTAATCGGCGAGGGCCTGCGTGAGCGGAATTCCGAGATCGCCGGCCCAAGTCTCGAGCTCGCCGAGCGTTTGGGGAAGCTCGCCGAAATGTTTCCTCGATACTTCGCCCTCGGCGGCCCAAACCAGCAGACCGAACAGTCTGCGTTGAAAGAGACCTTTGAATTGAGGCTTCTGCTGCAGCACGTTGATCGCGGTCGCCAGCGACTTCTGCGCATCGTAGGCGTCGGGCGGAATGGGCGAGACCTGCCGCACCGCGTAGCCGGAGGCGCCGACCTCAGCCATGGTCTCGTCGTCGAGCAGATCGAACGAAATCGCGACGTGACCGGCCGCACCGCCGTTGGTCTTCCAGTGCTCCTGGATGTGCTCGAGATTGTCGCCGGGTGGGTAATAGAAGGTACCGAGCTTGTCGACCGCTCGGGTCGGTTCGAAACCGTCTCCCTCGGGCACGAGCCGGTTGCGGGCGGCATCGCGAAGCCAGCCGCGGGCGCGTTCCACTAAGTCGACGACGGTGTGCTCGGCAAACCAAGTGTCGATCGAGCCACGATGTAGACAGAACCAGGCCGGAAGCTTCGGCCCAGTGACGTTGAGGTGCGGAAACGCGGTCTTCGAGAAGTCGGTCCGGTCCGAATAGACCAACGGCGCCACGTACGGGAAAGAGACCTTGTGGAACAACAGGACGATCGGTTCGCGCTTGCGGATATCGACGCCGCCGACCGGCCCGCGGCTCGGCAGCTCGACATTCACCGTCAGCGGCACGGCTGCGTAATTTGCGTTCCAGTAGAGGACAGGGACGTCGGTGTCGGTGAACTTCGCGCGCAAGTCCGCGACCGCCGCTCTTATCCCCAGCGACAGCTTCTCCTCGTCCTCCTTGGCTTGCGGCGAAGAATGCAGTTCACCCATAGGTCTGCGGAGTGCTCGCGACCTTCTTGACCGCATCGTCCACGTAGCCGACGTCCTCCGGATCGAGCAGCACCGGGCCGCTCTCGCTGATTTCGAAGGTGGTCGGCAGCGGGCGCTTCGGGTCCCCCACCTCGGACAGGCTGACGAAGCTATCCTCACCGACCGCCTCTTCGTACTCCTCTTTGGCCGCAAAATGCGGAGGATTGTCGTCGTCGTCCTTGATCGCCTTGCACGACGCGATCACGCGGGCACCGTCGAGACCCTTGCCGAGGATGGCGAGGGAGTCTTCGGCCGGCACCTTGTTGTACTTGTACTCTTGCTCGCTGAAGAACGTCCACGAACAGTGGTGCGGCGCGAGGAAGAGATCGAACGCCAGCTTGTCGTCGTCGCTGAGCTCGAGGATCTTCGACCAGATCGCCGCGCCGGCATCCCCGCCGAACATGGCGAGCCCGGCATGCTTTGTCGCGCCGACATCGAAGCAAGCCTGTAGCACCACGCTAGTGTCGTTGCGATCGGCCAGCTTGTCGTCGACCTCCTTGCGGAACGGCGCATGGACGAAGAAGCGGAAGTCCTTCTTCGTCTTCCGGTCAATGACGTCGATGTAGTTGCCCGGCGTGACGACCAGATCGCCGAGCCCCTGGTAGGCCGGGTTGTTGCTGTGGCCGACGACGCGGATGCGGTTGCCCGCATTGTTGCGCGCGGGCGATTTCGCGAGATGGAGATCGATGCGGCGCTGCGCTTCCTTCTTGAACGCCTTCGCCCACTTCGACAGCTCGCCTTCGTGGTTCGCGAAGATGCGGTGGGTGAACCACAGCTCGTCGATGAGGATCAGGTCTTCCTTGGAGTGCTTCACCGTGTATTTGGCCGGGTCGCCTGTGTAGAACATGGTGTCGAACCCGCGGCAGTGATCCTGATCGGCGTGGGTCAGGATGAAGACGTCGACGTGGGGGATCTCGCCGTCCAGCTTCTTGCCGAAATCGAGCAGATGCTGATGAACGTCGTAGCGGCTGGGGTCGTCCTCGTCGCTGGCTTCCTGAGTGGTGTTGCAGTCGATGATGATCTGGGTGTTGTCGCTGAGGGTGATCAGCGAGCAATCGCCGTTGCCGACAGGGAAATACGTGATACGCGGGTCCATTGCATCTTCTCGAATCTTGTAGGAATAAATAAAACTGGCGGTTGCGAAGGTGGTGGCGACGCGGTCGTTCGGCAAGGTTCGGTAAGCGTACTTTCCCGCGGGAATAGAAGTTTTTTTTCGTTGACTCTTGGTCTGCTCGATTGCCTGGGCCGACTTGATTCGCCGCTTAGTCACCGACGAGCTCGGTCGACGCACTCGATGGCGCAAGCCACGATGGCGTCGTGCCGGGCGCGATTTTCTTAGGTCGTTATCGGGGGTCTCATGAAGCGTCTCGCGATCTTTCTCGACGGTACTTGGAACACACTGAACAACAACACGAACGTCTGGAGGCTGAAGTCCCTGACCGCCGAGACCGTCGACCAGCGCGTCTACTATTCGCAGGGGGTTGGCACCCGGCGCGGCGAATCGGCGCGAGGCGGCGTCACCGGGTGGGGCATCGATGACGAGATTATCGAAGCCTACACGTGGCTGATCCAGAATTTCGACGACGGCGACGAGATCTTTATCTTCGGTTTCAGCCGAGGCGCGTATACCGCGCGCAGCCTGTCGGGCCTGATCTGCAAGTGCGGTGTCCTCAGGCTCGGCGCGCCGCTGTCCATCGAGCAGCTCTACGCGCGGTATCGCATCTACGATGCCCCGACGATCAGATCGCTGCTGGGCAAGCCGCTGCCGGACGGTGCCTCGCTCGAGGAGCGCTGGCTGACGGCCTATTCGCGGCCCACCAAGGTCAAGTTCGTCGGCGTGTGGGACACCGTCGGTTCGCTTGGCCTTCCTGTGTGGAGCATGGCGGCCAAGGTCCGCAAATATCGGTTTCTCAACACGCATCTGCGGCTCGACAACGAGTACGCCTTCCACGCGCTGGCGCTGGACGAACACCGGAAGAATTTCGAACCCACGTTCTGGACCAGGACGGATAGGGTCGGGCACGAAGGAGCCGCCGAACGGCAGATCGACAAGGTCGAGCAGCGTTGGTTCGTCGGCGCGCATGCCAACGTCGGCGGCGGTTACGCGAGCGACCCCTTGGCGCAGCGACCGCTGAAGTGGCTGATGGAAAAGGCGGTCGGTTTGGGGCTGGTCTTCCGCAACGAAGTCTCGCTCGACGTCTCGCAGGTCGCGCCGCCCGTCACGGATTCCTACCGCGAGTTCGCTTGGGGCCTCTATCGCTTCGTCTCGCGACCGTTCTACCGGCCCGTCGGCTTGCCGCCGGAGAAAGGAACGCAGGCCACGACCTCGCGCATCAACGAGACCGTTGACGGCTCGGTCTTCGACCGCTGGCGTGCCGATGGGTCGTACCGCCCCGAGAACCTAGCTTCGTGGGCAAAGGCGAAGGGCGTCGATCCCGCGAAGCTCGTTGGCGCCGTCATGACCACCGATCTCAAGGTCGTCGCCGGTTGACCGACGCCTAGGCTATCGAGCCGGACTAGCGCGCGAGGCATCCTCACTGCTGCCGACGCGCGTCGACGATGCGCAGCAGATGGCTTGCGAGCATAACCTGCTCTCGCAGCCGAGTCACTAAGGTTGACCGTCCGATGAGAATGAGGGTTCTTGTACGATCCGATCGCGCCTGCGAACAGGTGGGCCATCCGCCGACCACAAGGTACTCTCCGTCCCGTACAGCGCGAGTTCCTCGGCAAGTCCAGAGTGGATCACTTCGCCGCGCTTAGCAGCGAGCGCGCAGAAGGCGCTCGCGAGAGCGTGCCTGGCCGCCTCCTCTGACTTCGCCTCGACCAAGATCTCCGGAGGCGATTTCTTTACCAGCGGAGGATGCTTCTCGGCAGGCAGAAGACCGAGAGCCTTTTCGTACAGTTCCTCCGCAAATGCGATGAAGTCTTCCGCTTCCTCGGGCTCGACGCCAGCGTTCTCGTAGTCAGCGACCTGGCGGGCCCGCTGAGTTCGATTGATCATTTCGCCGTAGTGCTTGGGTAAGGCGCCGGTCTTCACAAACAGCCGGCTGAATGCGCCCAATGTCGGACCGTGGGATTTCGCGACGAAGTCGGGCTCCTTAGATATGATCAGAGCCCGAGCCGAATTAAATGCCGAGTAATACGCCGGCCGACGGCATCGTCAGGTGCGTCACCCTCCAAGAGAGCCCTGGCGGCCTTAGCTGAGTGGGATGCTTTGGCCAGCAGATCGCGGATCATTTGAAGCCTTGACGGCAACGCCTTCGCGCTTAATCGCGCGGATCAGTGCCGGATTAGTGTGCCGCTCAGGGTTTTCCCATTCGTCCAACGAAATCGGTGCCGTTTGAATATCCATACCGGTTTCGACGATGGCGTCGTTTGCCAAGTCAGCCAAGTGGTCACGGACCGCGCGACGATCGCGAAGGTCGCGCAGAACAACTGCAATGTCGATGTCACTGTCCGATCTGGCTTCGCCCCTTGAGCGACTGCCAAATAGGACGAGTTGTATCAGCCTCTCGCCGTAAGCGGCGCGGGCGGCATCTTCAAACAGATTGACGGCCCGACGAGCGACAGGCGACATGGCTTCGGGCGGATCTGCAGAATGGTTTATCCAGGCAGCCATGCTCACAGTATAGGGCTCTATGCTCCGGTTGTCTCCAAATCGGAGCATAATTAACCATAGCCATAAGGCTCATCGACCACCAGGCAATCGCCCAACAAATCTCGGATCGCTGCTACATGTCCCTCGCCGCGAACTGCCGCATTACACCCACCATGCTTCCGATTATGGACGAACATGAACCTCGGCAGGCCGCTCATGAGGCGCAGGCAAATGCAGTTGCGCTGGTTAGCACTACAAGGATTTATGACGCGCTAGACGCTTCGGCTACCACTTTGCGCTTATGCCGGCCATCGCCTGATCGATCTTTGCGCCCGTCTCCTCCAGGCGGCCTTTTTGGTAGTTCAATTTGACCGATAGGTGCCCGGAATCATCGATCGGAAACGCCATCGACGCGTTCAGATACTCATATTTCTGGTTCGTATCGAGATCGCGCAGCCACTCGTAAGTCACATTCAGAACGGCGCTCTGAAGCCAGTTTGGCAGAATGAGATCGCTGGCCTTCGGCTGAAGGGTTAGCGACAGAACCGGCCCTGCCCGCGAAACCGCGTTGTGCATGGAGAAGATTGGATCCATGGCGCCTCCGCTCAATCGCTCCGTGTGCTGAAAGCGCACAATAGGATCTGCTCGCGCTACCAGATACGGACCGACATCGAAAGGATAGGACAGCCTGTAGTTCCCCGAGACCGGTTGCCATTCCAATGTGGTCGACCATGAGTGCGGCGAGGTCTCGAAGTCAGTGTTGTATGCTCCCTTCACCCTGAAGTACTGAGCGGCGCCGAGCACGTTTGCCAACGCCAGTTCTTCCGTATTGCCAAACGACAATACGTCAGACTGCTTCGACTTCAGCGCGGCATTCGAATTCGAGAGCCAATTAAAGTTCATCCATGCGGACGACGAAATGCCAGCTACATAGGGCGTGCCCGCCACCGCCGGACGGTCTGTGTTGCGCCACGTATAAGCGCCACCGACCACACCCTTTGCAGCCCAACTCGTGTTCTTGATCACACCATCCCGAGACACGCTGAACGACGCCCCGGTGGCGGTGTTTAATGGCTTTGGCTCTTTGAACACGCCGACTTCTTCTGCGCTATCGCGCAAATAAAAGAGCCAGTTCGATGGGGGCGAGACTTGCGACGGCTGCGTCGGTCCGAATAATGGCTCGGCTGTGTCGCCCTTAGCGTCGACATGCACCTGCTTTCCCTGCTGATTAGCCACTTCGACGGCCACGTTCGCCTGGTCGATCATCGGTTGCAGGTCGCTCTCATAGCGAGCTAGTTCGGCTTGGCTCAGTCTACCATCGCAATTAACGTCATACTTTCGATAGATATCGCTCTGCTGATGCATGACAAATACGCGCACTTCGGACGGCCTGAGATTGCCATCCTTGTCTCCGTATCGACAGACATCTCCCTTGACGGCCAAAGCCGCGGTCGATGACAGCGCGATCGAAAGGAGTGCCAAGATTGCAGTCTTCCCGTGGAAAGGCATGACGGGCTCCTCTCGTTAGCTACGGCCCGACTTCCTCTTTTTCGCCTTCCTCGCCGCTGCTTTCGCGCGCTTGGTTGGCTTTTTCGGCGTTTCGATCGATGCCAGAACGGGCTTTGATGAACGCATCAAGGTCGTCAGGGGCGTAACCTCGACGCGGGCTTGTGGCGCGACAACATGATGAATGTGATTGGAAATGAGGCTAGCCAGTTGAGCGATCGTAGACACAAATCGCATGTCGTCCTGTATAAGAACGACACCGAGATGTACCATCCACTGCTCGGTTGACAGTTCGTCAGCGACTTCCGCCCAGGCTTCGGGAGTGTATCTGTATCGCTTTTTGACGTCGGTGCCGGGGAAGATCGGTGCGGTGTCCTGCGGGAATAATCCCTGAAAATAGTGGATCAGGTCGATTTGAATTTCACGGATTGAGACCGAAAAGAGTTGCATGGCAAAGCCTCCAGCACAAATGCAGCGAGGCGGAGAATGCAGATATTAGGGCGCCCCCGTCGCCGCAATTGGTCGACGGCCGGCAAAACATTGGCGCAATCAACTTTCAACTAATTCCCCGTCCCGGCGCCGATTGAAAATGCCAATGTCGACGACGTCAAGTTGTTTTTTGTTTGCCGGACTTAGACATTCATAATCAAGGCGCCCACCGGAGCGTCGTTTACAGCGGGGTCGGTTTGCACCGTTCAATCTCATCGGTACGGACAGCCAGCGTGCCGCCCTCAAATCCCGATCTCGTCACTCGATCCTAAATGAAAGCTGATCTTCGTCATTGCTCGGCAGGATAACCCGAGCTCCATGCCGGACAGGACGCACCAAATTGTGGGCGAGCAGCTTCTGTTCAACGTCGCCTCGTTGCATTCGGGCGGACGCCCAGCGCTCAAACCAATACTGTGCGATCCCAGAAGTGCCGGCCTCGGCTTCCTCAAGCGGAAACATGTAGTTTGGCGTTTCGTCGAGCCGCAGCAGATATTGTGAAGTATTCGTTGCGAGCTTGACGCCATAGACGACTTTTTCGATGCCGTGCTGAAGTAATTCGTCCGAACTGATGCCAAGCGCGTTCAGTCCATCGCGCAGTGACCGCAATTTGGGACTTGTCCCCTCGCCGAAGACATTGTTGACCCGGCGGCCGTTGGTCAAACTCGTCGTGAATTGTTCGATCGCAGCCTTGGTATCACGTCCGAATTGAAAGGTGCCGACGCAAGTCGTCCGGCTACGCTGGCCCGTGAGGTATTGATAACGAACCATCTGCCCGCGCGGACCACCGATGGTATCACAGGGATATGACGTTCGATCGTATTGGTTTGGGCGCTCGCCATAGAGGCTCGTCGTGCCGATGAAGACAAGGTTGGCAGAGCGCACGATCGCCCGGCCCGCCATCGAAGAAGCGATAACGCTTGGCGCGGACTGATACCGCCTTCTGTATTCGAGAACTACCTCCGGACTCGCCGCCAGCATGGCGACAAGTTTTCCCCCGAGGAGCACGTTATAGGGCGGGACGGCGCCACAGACCGTCAGGTCTGCAATCTCAGTGCCCACAGTCATCGAGCGGGCCAATCGAACGACCTTTGTAAATGCAGCGCGGCCGTTCCCAGACCCGAGCAAAGCCTCTAAACGTTTCGGCTTCGGTACACCGTCGAACGCATCTTGGATCGTGTTTCGTGTTTCGAGGAGGCTGGCGATCTCGCGCGCGCGTTTGAAGGTGAACAGAGGCGAGCGCGCGAATTTTAGCCACTCAGCGGCCGTAACGCGTATGGCGTCTCCTCCAGCCTTGTTGAGCCCAGCCTCAGATCGCGCATAATGCTCTTCCCGAGCTTTGGCAGCGAGCTTTTGAAGTTTCGCTATAGTCTTTTGCGGGACGTGCTTTGGAAGCTTGGCCGGGAGCAGGCCTTTCTCCAAAAGGTCCTGTCGAAAGATAGCCTTCAAGGCTTTGTCGATTGTACTGAGCGCCCAGTCGGCATACTCCGGACTGGGATCGGCCTTGCAGGCAGCGATGATATCCTCGCCAAGCCAGCCGATATAACGGTCACGCGCCTCTAGTTGCACGGCAGCGCTGCTGACTGCGCCAATGCCCATAACCGGATGATTGGGTGCGGCACCAACACGCACAAGGAACAGCATGCTGCGGCCAGGCACGCTTTCGTATGGATTACTCCATGTATGGCGAAAGTAGCGCCAAACGTCCTGGAGTTGTAGACCGGTGATGGGACAGACGGCCGTCGACGTAACAAACTGAAGGTATGGCCGAACGACCTCGCCGAGTGTCTTACCGGAAGAACCCGAGAGAGCGCCTGCGATTTCGAAATGCAGATGCCTTCCATCTCGCATGAGAGAAAAGATTGAGTGGCGCCCCGTACTCGTCAGCGTGCCGCGTTCCATCCGCTCAATGAAAGCGCGGGTGGCAGGCTGTCTCAATTGCGCATCACGAGCGGCGTGGTAGCGCCGGCGCTTATGTGTACGAACCTCTTCATCGTCGTCGAACGGACGATGGCCGAGAATCCGTTCGTCCCTGGCAACTCTGACACGCCAGCCCTGTTCGACCAGATCCGCAATCATAAGCCCCGAAGCGATCAAGGCCAGCTTGTCGGTCTTTTGCTTGTCTGCTTCGAAAAGGAATCGCGTGCGCGCGCTGAGCCGTACCGACTTGAGTTCGTCCCGGTCAGCACCAGTTACGGCAATGTCTTTGACAAAGTGCGCAAGAAGGCGCCTTGAGGTGGCCGTTGTGACCGCCTTTGGCGTGATGTCGAGTGCCGCCACGTCTGCGCGCCTCGATCCTGGCCATAACGCGCCGCCGCGCGCCCGATCTCGTCAGCGATCTCGAAGACGTCCTCGACGAAGCCTTCGTTTTGATGATGGAAGCACCTCGTCGCTTCGACCAGGCGCGCGGCTCTGCGTCGACCTTCATCACGTCGGTTTGCATTCCGGAAGCGATCCAGCGCGTCCGCGCCAAAATGGCTCGGCCAGGTACGACAACGCGTCGCCGCAAGCGGCCGAAGACGGTGGCGCAGATCACTTTTCCAATGCCGGATCCGAAGCCGGAGGCGGACACCGTTCCAGTTGCTGGGTACGGTTCGGAGGCTTCAATCGAGGCGGCCTGTGACGCGCGCGCGCTGTACTGGCGGGCCAGCGCCCCCTTGCGATTGCTGATCTGTGGGCTGATGGACGGAAAGACTCAGATCGAAATCGCCGACGAACTTGCGACAGACCGCTTCAAGGTGGCTCGCATGATCAAATCCTTGCACGGCGCGCCTCGAGCGGCGTGACTCGCGCGACGACTTCATTTCCCGGCAAGCCTCAGAGGACGCTGCCGGGGGATGGGGCCTGGAAGGTGTCTGATGCCCCGCGATTCGCGGTGCGAGAAGCGACCTTCGACAGAAACGAAGTTATCGAACGGTCGTTAATTTGGTGCTGTGACCTTCACGCTCGAGGATCAGACGAACCGGCACGCTCAACGTGTTGAGAGCCCGACCGTCGATGTCGAAATCGACAAAAATCTCCTCATCGTTCCCGGTCGGCACGGACACCTGCGTTTCGGCTCGAACGGTGGTGTCGGCATCGCCGGCCGTATTTTCGATAATCGCATTGACGGTGCCGCTGGTATCGGTGACGGTCACCGTCAACTTCGAACCGCTCTTCAGTGACTCTTTGGTGCCGGTCAATGCCGCGCGGCCGGCGAGCGTCACAGGTAGTTCGCGCGACACGCGGGCCACAAGTTTGAGACGTGTTTCATCGGTGGTTTGATTGACGACGTCGAGCGAAAGGCTCGTTAGCAACTCGACTTCACGCGCTTGAAAATAGTGCTCGAGTACGTCGCGAATATACTTCTCTCGCTTCTCTCCGACTTGATCGCTTGGAGGGATCTTGTCCCCTTCGAGTTGATGCTTGGGGTCTTCAAGCGCCGCAATCGCATACGCGGCCGCCCATCTCACGGATTTCTCGTCGTCGAACAGCGCGTCGACAAACGCCTTCTGCATTGCCCGGACACGCTTGCGCACGGAGCGATCAGGAGCCTTCGCGCGGCGGGCGGCAAAAGCTTTCGCTAGCATGATTCCGATCGCCGCGAGCCTGCCAGCGGGATCTGCCTCCTCGAGGTCGACGAACGCCTGCATAAGTCCACGCTCCAACTCGCCGGCTGGATCCATCTTACCGAGGTTCTCGGTTAGGGCCACCGGCTTTCCGCGCTCCGGCAAAGATTCAACTGATTCGGTATTAACGTCGGGTGTCTGGAAGGCCCCCGGTAGAGGGGCTGCCTTCGGGCGCGGCTTTTTGACCGCATCCCGCACATTGACCCAGCCGTCGCGGCCCGGAACGGCGCCTCGAACATAGATAACCTCACGCGCCACATCCGTTCCTACGACTTCCAAATTCTGTATGGTCGCTTTTTCGTTTCCCATTTGCCCCGGCATCTTCTTGTTTTTGAAGGTTTTTCCGGGATCTTGACGCCCCCCCGTTGAACCGATGGAGCGGTGAGAAATCGACACACCATGGGTGGCCCGCAGCCCCCCAAAACCGTGCCGTTTCATTCCGCCTGCAAAGCCTTTGCCAACTGTGGTGCCCCGCACATCTACGTACTGCCCCACGACGAAGTGATCCGCAGTGATGACAGAGCCGATAGGAAGCAGGTGCTTGTTTGGCACGCGAAATTCGACCACTTCACGGGCGGGCAAGACTTTGGCGGCAGCGAAAATTCCCCGCTCGGCCCTCGTCAGGTTGGCAACCTTGATGTCGCCGGCGCCCAGTTGCAGAGCGGTGTATCCGTTCCTTTCTTCCGTCATGTGGCCAACGACGCGGCAGCCGGACAGGCAAAGAATGGTAACCGGGACCATATTCCCCTGCTCGTCGAATATCCTGGTCATGCCCATCTTGCGTGCAATCACACCCGTCCGACGCTCGTCCTGGCGGTGAGCAGGGCCGTTTTCCCGAAGTGCGGCCTCAGCCATGCGACACCTCGAGTTCAACATCAGGATCCAGATGATCCCAGACATCTCCGAACGCAGTCCAAAAGAGCGCCGTCGGATTCTGCTGCACCTGGAGAATTCTGCGACGCGCGAACAACAGTGCTGCCGCAACGCTTGCGCCCTGGGTAAGACGCAGGAACAGTTGTTCGGAAATTTGCTCCGAAACGATCGGATCAACCTTACCCATCGACGCAACAACGGCTGTCGCTCCGTTGTGATGCATCCGTTCTGCAAGGGACGCCGGTGACACCGCCTCGCAATAAGCTGAGTTATCGACGTCGAACATGACGACCACGCGATCCTGCCCGCGAAGCCTCAACGCAACAGAGTTCTGAAAAAGTCTGGTCGTACGCACTGCGTATTCTCATATCGATTTCATGCGGAATCGATGGAGCGCGAAACCAGCCACAACAAAACAAAAAGGCGTCTTTGATCCGAAATAAGAAGGCAGAAAGATCGAGCGGCCCGCTTGGCAAGGAGAGCGGATTAAGGACATCCGGGTTAGGATTGCTTCGCGACATGAACCAGGTGTGCGCAAGTGGTCGCGCAGGCGTGTATTTCTGGTCGTCGTAAATCGCGCCAAGCTCCATTTTCCAAATTGGAAGCGTCGCTGTGGCTTTCGGCGCGAAGTCGCCGGCACCAAATGAGGGCCTCGCTCCCGGCGATATCCGCGCCAGAAGATGTTTCTGTCCCAAAAATCCGATCGGGTTCACTGGCTGACCGACCGGATCCAGATAGACGAATTCCCAAGGCAAACGGAGTGGCGAATTGCGGATACTGACCGCGCCGTCAGGAGCGCCGTTTTCCTGCAAGTTCAGGAGCTTCTTGAATTCATCATGTCGAGAAGTCGGCACCAAGGCCGAGAATAACTCGTATCCCTTCTCGGCTATTGGCGTAAGAAGTGCGTCGCGCTGCGCCGCATTCAGTTGACTGAAACCCCTCTCTTCGAAGTGCGGGGCCATCGCGAGGTCGACGACCTCCTTAGCTAGTTGGGTGATGACGTCCAGCCGTTGAGGCGAATCGAAGGTCTTGCTCGGCTTCTGCCAAACGTCCACGATCACCTTGACGTTTTTTCGATAGACCCTGGTGCGGATACAGACGGGCCATCCGCCCGAACGCACGAACTGATTGATGTTCTTGGTCATGGGACTCTTGACAGATGACTGCGAATGACAATTGGCGACGAATAGGCCATGGCGAACTCGATATCGACGATGCCCGCCCCAGCTCGCGGCGTTTCAATATGGAATAGTGCTTCCTCGCCTATCGAGCGATCCAGCCGAGTTGGCGTTATCCGACAGCTTGAACTGAACACCCTCAGTTCGTAGCGACCTTCCTTAAGCCCTGCCTTACCTCCGACGCCGAGGCTGACTGCAATCTCAGCGTCGAGGCCCGTCGTCAGTTCGAACTCATAACGAGAAGGCCGCATTGCGCGTAAGCTTACGAAGGGTTTGACCCTTCGCGATGGCGCCCCCCTGATCCATTCGCAGACTTGCGCAGGCGGTATCGATTGAAGATCCAATTCTTCGCGGACAGTCGAATGAGGCTGCGAGCGGGGAAACTCAAGGTCGGCCATCGTGAGGCGCTGCGCGATAATCGGAAATACACGATAACCGGCTCGATAGGATGAGTGTGCCTTGTTGGACTGCGAAGCCAGACTGAAGAGATCCGGTTGGTCCGTATTGGTCGCACGGCCATGCCGCGGCCGCTGCGCCATCCGCCGCAATCCCGCGAAGCTCTTGGCCCAATTGTGGTAGGCGCTGCTTTTTTCGCTTCCGAGCGCGTCTATTCGCTCAAGTTCGAGAAGCGCCAGCAGAAGTGGATCAGCGTCATTTGCTAGCTCTGCAAGCGCTGCCCTGCTTCGCTCTTCCCGGACCTCTGGAAGGCCTTTCGTGGCGCTGTGCCGGAGAGACGCAATAAGCCGATGAAGACGCGTGCTCGACAATGCCGGATTACCGGAGATTATTCCGCTTTCGCCAAGAAAAATGCCGATCACGTCCCGTGACGGTTCACGGAGGATTGCTCCGCGCTCCTCCGCTAGCGCGTGAGACAATGACCGCATTGCGTGCGCGGGGTCGACTCCGACAGGGCCAAATGCTCGAAAGCCTGAAATGGTGGGGTCGTTCAACAAGATAAGGTCAGCCGGTCCGATGGCCGTCCGCCCGTCACTTCCATCAACAAAAGCGTGTTGACGCGAGCGCATCCGCTCAGCGATTAGCCCCGCCTGCCTGCCCTCACAGGCCATAAGCCAGACATGCGGAACGGAACGACGATAACCAAGGTCAATCGGCAGATCCAACTGCACCGTGCAGGGCTCCGAAGCGAATTCGTCGGCGAATCGTGGCACCGTTGCCGGCGCGATCGAAGGCGCTTGATGACGATCTCCACAACTTATTGGGGTGGATTTCAGCATCTATACCCTCACATCCCCCGGCACCCGCACCTCGCTCGATATCGAGGTCCGGCTTTTTGCCTCTTCATTCGAGAAACCGTCGTAATCAGCGAGATTTCCAAACGAGAGACTGGTGAGTTGCTCGATAGCGCGGACACTACGTTGGTAGGTCTTGAATGCACCGAAGACCGCCTCAAGATCCTTCAATTCCTGGATCTGATCGATAGTGTAGGCGGTCGAGGACGGTCGACCGCTATCAGACACGAAAGAGATCACCTTCCAGAACGCCGTCGGGATCTTGACCTCTCTGTATGTACGATCGCGGTCGCGAAAGATCGGTCCGCTGAACACGTTGACCTTCGCTTCCTGGACCCGAGCGTTTTTGAGGATGTAGTTTTCCAGGCTAAGCCAGGTCTGCTGGTTGAAATGCGCGGTCTGCGGCGTGCAGTTCGTGAAGTGAAACGTATCGTCGTTCGCGACTCCTGCGATCTCCTCGTCTCCCCAGTTCGGATCCTCCCTCCTCACGAGATGGCCACGGTCCAGAATATTGTCGACGTAAAGATCCTCCCCGATCTGCGCTTCGTCAGGGATTCTACCGTCAAGGAACCACTTGTCCGGCGGCTGTCGAACCACCTTGACCTGGTTAGCACCGTCGATGTTCACGCCAGCAAACATCGGCATGCGTCTGGATGCCGACATCACGACAGAGAAATGTTGGTAGTCGAGACGGTTACCTTCAACGCCGTCAATCTTCAGCACATCACGTTTGCGCAGGCCAAGTGGAACGGGAAGCGGCACGCCAAAGCCCAGGAAATCGTTGCTAAAGCCTTTGCGGCCGGCAAATCGCTCAGGCGGAGAACGCTTGGGCCGCCGGACTGCCTCTAGCGATCCATCGCCCCCCGGCAATGAGCCCGTTGGCAAAAGATACTCGAGATCGGCGAGCAATGGTCTCGTGGCCAAGTCGACATTCATTTCTGCTTCCTCCTTCCGCCCGGCACGGCGCCGACAACTCCATTCAACAGCAGTTCGTCGTAGAGCTCGAACAATCGCGCAACATTATGGACGCGTTCTAGCGCCGAACTTGAGTCCAGCGCCTCAAGCATCTTTCCCAGCAATCCGGAAACGTCCAAAACCTCAATGAGCCGCTGCAGAAGGAAATCGGCTTGTCTCGCTTTTTGCAATTCAATGATCAAACGCGCCGGCTCAAGTTCGACAGGCCAAATTGTGGCGCGAGACTGCATATATTCCAGAGCCGATTGGAAATTGTCAGGCTCGTATCTTGCTGCGTCAATCAACGCTGCGCGAGCAGGCGCATACAGTTCGTTCGTGCGTCCCCGCACAAGCCAACGCATCTCGCGATCGTCACCAGACAGCACAACCCGCGCAGCTTCGCGTCTGCTGACTACCTTTTCAAACTGCAGATAATTCACTTGCTTGCTTCGGCGAAGGCTCGCAAGTTCACGTGCGATTGCGGGATTGACCGGCACCGGAGGGCGACCGTCACGCTCGCCGCTATCTTTGCGTAAAATCTGACTGTAAGCCGCAGGAATATCGACCGTCTTGGGTACTATTGTCAGGCCGAGTGCCATTAAACGCATGACGTCTGGCTCTAGTCGCTCCCGCACGACGTCCAGCCTGCGTACGCGTCCTCGACTTGCCCATGTCTGCCCGCCGGTCGCGACGGTCGCCACTGCAGCCAGAATCAATCCACCGAAGCGACGCAATTCCCTCAGTTCGTCCAGCATCCAACTTGCGATGACGTCGTCAGAACGGTCAACGCCAAGGTTCGCCAGAGCCCACTTCCATATCCAATGCCCTGTGAGCCATCCGGGGGGCGAAGGATCAAGTTCATCGATCCCCTCGATATTCAGAAGCTTTGAACGCGCGAGGCGTTGGATTCCGAAAAAGTCAGCTTGATTGAACAAATCTCCCACGCGCGACTCGAGATCGCGATCCTGTAGTACGCTCCACAAGGATTTGCGTGTGGACGGCGTCGAACTGGCAATTTGCTCCTCATCATCGTACTGTTCCCTGGCTACGCGAACTCGTGAAGCGTGAACGACGCCTGACTTTGCCTTCCTTGCTCTTACGTCGCTCCTCACCTTCCTACGCTCGGGTTCAGGTAGAGCAGCCGCTTGATCTTCCGTGAGATTACCCTGGACCAAGAGGGAAGCGGCCACAATCGGCATAGCATGCGCGTCTTCACCAGCAAGACGTCCAACAGCCAGGCGGAGTGCATCGTCGTTCTCAAGCATCTCCGTTTGTCCCAGAAACGCGCGGTAGTAAGCTTCGTTCTGTCGATTTTTAGGGTTGTTGGGGTCCTGCCTTGAAAACCAATCAGCAGCGCGCGCATGAACTTCTGCGACGATTTCCCTCAGAGGGCGGCCATCCCCCTCGCCCTCTCGGGTCTCGTCTCCGCGAAGCATGGGCAGCATAATCCTGCGCAGGTTCTTGACGTGCGCCACTTCTTCCGGCCCGACATACTCGACGAGCCACACTTCCCTCGCCAACGCCAAGAAGAAATCCTTCGCCTGTTCTTGGCTGATACGCCCGAGGCCACAAGGCTCAGCTAATACTTCTCGGATAAGCGCCGGCGTAACACTGCGCAGGGCCAGCCCCGGATGCGCCAAACTCCGTATCTCGTTTGCCTTCACCTCTCTTTCGCCGACGCCGTCGACGGCAATCTTGTGATCTCTAATGCGATCGATGAAGCGGGAATAAAGCACAGAGATCGCCGACTTTGACCCATAGAATTCCGGCCCTCCAAAGTCCGCGATCAAATCATCAATCTCTTCACCCGAGCGACCGCGTACATAGAGGATCAGGATCAAAAGAAGGAGCGGAAACCACTCGACCTCATCAATCTCAGTTATTTTTCTGATCCGCCGATTAGACAAGATCCTGGCATCGTCGCGGCGGTTCTGAAGGAATTCGGCGGCCTCACTCGGAGAGAACCCCCCGATCTCGATGTTGGCTCCGAACCACGCGGCGAGCCGATCCTTTTCGTCCGGAAATGGCGCCGCTCGGCCAGCCACAATTGCCCGGACGCTCGCGAACGGTGGCTGACCATTTGACCCAGCCAGCGACTTTATCGAATCGATCCAACTGAGGAGCAGCCCGAACGGGGTGAGTTCGAGCATTTCGTCATGCTCGCCAACTGTGACACCCTCTGGTCGCCGCATATCACACTGAACCAGAACCTCTTCAAAGGTATCGACGACGATGACGAGATGATAAGGTTTCCTTCTCTCGGATATTATCTTCGTCAGACCGAGCATTGCATTCCCGACAGCTTTAATTTCGCCGTCTGGGCCGCGGGCTTCCCGAGCCATTTCGCGACGCAGTGTATCCATCTGAGCGTCAAGTTCGGCGCGCGCCCGACCGATCTGACGCGTAAGTTCGGCGGTCCACTCCCGCTCAAGACCCAGCGAAAGATTGGGTTCGTCGAAATCTAGGAGAACCGTGATCGGACCGCTCCAATCATCCTTACGGAGAGACTTGACGGTCTCCGCAATGAGGGCCGACTTCCCGCTGCCTCCGATGCCTGTAACAAGTACTGGTCTCAACCAGGGCAGTTTGCCGGGATCCGTCACCGGCTCCTTGAGCTTGGTGAGCGGCTTAACAATCTCGCCCTCCAGCGCGTACTTTCGCAGAGCGGCAAGCTCCGCCCTTCGACCTACCAATTTTGGTGCCACATGATCGAGGCGCTTCTTCTCATCTATGCGACCGAGTACCCATCTTGGGTCATCGCTCCCAGCCGGACTTTGCTTACCAGTGGCGTGGTTGACGAAATCCTGCGCGACAGCGATCTCAAGCAATTCAGGAGGATCGATCTTCTCGTAACTCGCCGAAGGTTGATCCTTGAGCAGCCTGATCAGATGCTGCGCGAAACGATCGCCTGGAAGCGGCTTGGCGTTCTTCAGCAATTGACGAAAGTCACCCCTCGCTATTGCGCGAGGCAACTCTCGGTGCCTTGCATGCGCCGATAGGCGCCATAGCGTCTTTGTCCCAACGATCACTTCATCGATATCATTGGCAAGCGCATTCAGAACACTCTCTTCCGCCTTCTCGTCCAGGTCCCTATCCAGAAGATCAAACGGATCAAATGCGCCAATGATCGCCGCTCGTGCCCTGACGAGATCGATACGCTCTTGTGCCTGGGAAGGTTCATCTCGAGAACTCATACGGTAGTCCTCCGAGGAAACGAGGGCTCGAAGAATTCGTTGATAACGCGGCCGACCGTGACACTACGCGCGGGCTTCTCGTCGCGCTCGGCGATCGCCACAGCAATGTTGGCGAAACTGGTCAAAGCGTCATCTGAGATTGGGATTCCCTCCAGCCTTTTGGCGACCCAGTTCTTGATGTCCAGTTTGCCGAGATGGTCCTTCAGTTCGTCAACTTTTTTGGGCCCGACCTTCTGAAGGGCGGGCATATCCGGGTCGGAGAGCCCAATAAGAACCAATCGCAGGTTTTGCCGTGCCGCAATTTCCGGATAAAGCGCGTCAAAAAACGAACGCGTCGAGCCCTCCGTCAGGGGATGCTTATCCAACTCATCGATCACAACCCACAGTTTTTGACGGGTCGCGATCTGGTCGAGGATATCACCGACTTTGGCGGCAAGTTTCTTGATCCTATCATTGAGATCCGTTGATTGACTGTCTTCGCCAAGCTGCTTCTCTGTCGGAAGTTTTGCTGAGAGGCCAGGAGAAATAGCCTCGAGGAGCGAGGCAGCGGTATGGTAAGCACTCTCTTTGATACTCTCGGCGCCCACGCGCGCGACCCGATCGACCGCAAAGTTGAGAGAATCCATCAAAATTTCGGTCGAGAATGTTTTTCCGATTTGTGAAGGCGGCTTGTTCTGAAAGTCATATCCAATCTGGACGACGAGTATCTTGCTGACTCCGGCACGAGCGGATGCTACAGCTTCTTGCAGCTTGACACGCCCTATGAGCGCTCGGCCGTTCGATAAGTGGCAGCGACTCGACTTGAAATCACCTATGCGAGCCCTGATAGCGTCGCCCGCGCGAGCGACGATGACCGAGAGCGGGATTGCAACGTTAATTTTGCTTTCGCGCGCAGTCTCCCCGTTAGTCACGATTATTTCGAGACCCGCCTGGTGTATGGCCACAGGCTCCATTTCGTAGTTGAGACAGAGTCCTCCGGATGAGCCGGAGATTGTGCTGGCGTCGTGAAGAACGCGGCATGAACTGCCGGCGACAGCCGCGAAATCTACCGTGGCCGTCTCGGAGACGTCGAAGGTACCCACTGTCATTCGCATCGGAAAATTGCCCGGATGCTGAAGAACAACGACGCTGCCAATTGGCTTTTCGACTTCTTTCGAAGTGATGTCGTAGTAGAGCCGATCCAGGCCCGCATAGGCATCAAGTTCGATAACAGCGAAATCTAGATATTGGTCCAGATCCTGTTGCTCGGTCGGCCAGGCGAGCCGCCTATGTTCGTCTTTATCTATCTCGTGCTCTGGAGCCGCCGCACGACTCCCGGCGACGAGCCAATTGTCGGTGACGCCGCACGATGCATCCTCGCCGTTTGTCGCCGCACGCGAGAGGAAATCAAACTCGACTCGCAATTTGCTACGTGATCCGTCCTTCTCCTTGCCAGGGTGATCGAGCCTCGGATCTCCAGGAACCTGACATAACAAGGACTGGACGACGTGCCAGCAGGTTAGGACCAGCCTCGGCCCAATCAGGAAGCCGGTCCCCGCCTCATCATCGCCGACGCGGATCTTGCAAGTATTCCGCTGAGCTCGCATGAGCCCACACATCACCTGATCGGGCTTTTGAAATTTCTTATCGGACATCACCTTCTGGTAGGTGGCCTCGATCATTCTGCGACTGGTTAGATCCCGCGCCGCAAGTGCTGGAATAATTGCCTTGGCCGGAATCTCCTTGTTCTTGCGCTTTTCCGGCGCTTGCAAAAGTTGGTCGCCGCTCGTCTCAATGAGCATTCCGAGGAAGCCGCGCTTCTGCGCCTCTTCAAACGCAGCCTCGTAGTCGGCGGCGTCCTGTTGAGGACCTGCGGGTAACGGCCGGCCTTTTTGGCGGCGCTGGGCCAGTGGATAAAAGAGCAATGCGCCGCTGTGTTCAGCAACCTGGTCGTAACATTGCTTGAAAACGGCTCGCGTTGCCTTGACTCTCGCCGCGAGTTCGGCCGGTTTGACGGAAATCTCAGGTGACTTCGTCATTCGCTAAACCCAGTTCAGTCGCTCAACCAAATCGGGCGGCATTTTCTCCGAGGCGCGCACAGCTGACAAAGCGTGGGCGAAGTTTGCGGTGAGCGTCCGCCCTGCGAAGTGCAGCCCCGTAACCGGGAAGTCGGCGACGAAACTTGAGACCATCGACCCGGAATTACCGGCGAGCGTCGTGCAATCGTGCGTGAAGACCCACGCCGCGGTATCGCTCGGCACGGTACCGACCGTCATGTCGATGCGACCCGGTGCAAGATATTTACGCCCGTAATCTAGGCCGAAGATCTCGCTAAGCCGCTTGGCAATCGCCATACTTGCCTCATGCGTAGTCGGATCCTCAATGGCAGCCATGTCGGGCTGGGCAGGATATCCGACAACGATCACGTCCTTCGTCGTCGGCTTCTTCGTGCTTTTCGACAATGGCATCCGAGACGGAAACTTTGTCTTTGCTGCATTTGAAGTCTCGACCTCAAAAATTGCGAGATCGAGGTGCGCGAAGTTGACGGCATCAGAAATCGGATCCGCGCCCGCGTAGATGAGCGATTTAATCTCGAAACGCTTCTCATCGCCTTCGCCGCGATCGTCGAAGTTGATCGTGACGTCGTCTTGGAGAATCCACTTATTCCCGACCTGATCCGCGACGGCCTCGGCGACATGGCGGTTGGTCATGATCAAACCGTCACCCACGACAAAGCCGGTGCCGACATGATCGCCATCGATGTCAATCCGACCGACGGCGCCCGCCATCTCCTTCAATTGATCGGGTTCAATGGCAAAGTCGCCCTCCCAGTCACTGCCTTTCAGCGAATTCTGATCGAAGACGCCGTCAGTGATCTTGATCGCGGGGCGCCCCTTCATCATCACGAGGGCCTCGAGATTGGCGATATCAGCACTACCTCGGATACCGGAGCCGTTGTTGTTGGCCAGGTCCAACAAGATCCTGTCAGCGTTGTCGATAAGATTGCGCCGCACGGTCGCACTTTCCGGCGATACTCCCAGCGTGGCATTAATCGAAGCGAGCACGCTCTCAGCGTGCCGCATGATCTCGGCCCGCCCGTCTTTCGTCAGATATGCTTTCGCAGCTGAGACAGAGGATTCGTTTTTGCCGCGTCGCTTGCCGAGCAATTTCAGTCGGTTCCGCGCAATTGGCAACGGGAGTTCGATGGGACGAATCAGTTCAGGCCCGGAGCGGGCGCGCAGAAGTACGCGACTCAGGACGGGCGGCGCAGAGGCCGCAACCACAGGGGAAGGCTTGGGACGAATGCGGGATTCAACTAATCCCGCTTTCTTGGGGTCTGTTCTGCGGCGCTCATCGGCAGCAAGGAATGACGCCTCTGCGCCAAATCGCGCCCAGTCGAACCCCTGATAATTTTGGCGAGTTTCGGCAAGTTTGAAGATTTCTTCGATATCGCGATCGCCCTCATCAAGACCGGCCGGAGCAGCGCCCTCGGTGGCGCCAGGCGAAAGCTGGATGTCTGACAGGGGGAGCCGGAGCAATGCGTGCGCATCAATTATGCCGGCACCATTGAGACGCCTTTGCCACCCATCCGGGGTTCGCACGGTGGCCTTAAGCGCTGCGCGGAAAAGCTCTTGAACACTGATAGAGCGCTTTTTGGCTTCCGCACGAATGTTGTCGCGAGTGAAATGCGATATCCAGGTTGCTGCAACGCCCGCGGTCAATGCCGTCGCAAATGACGTGCCCTGTCCACCTGCAACAATTCCCTTGCCGTCGTCGCCAGGCGTTCGTCGCGCGACGAAGACGTTCTCGGCGGGAGCAGAGATATCGACGCGCGAACCCCGACTGGTGCCCTTCCAGGGCTTATCGCCAATATCGGTCCCTCCTAGCGAAATCACATTACGGTCCGACGCGGGATAGACCACAAAGCCCACGCAGTTGCCCGATGCCGCCACCACGATGCAGTCGGCCGCCACAGCCTGCCTTACCGCGGCGGCAATCGACGGACTATAGATGCCGCCGAGGCTCATCGAAATCACGTCCGCTTTGATCGAGACGGCATGAAGGATTGCCCGCGCAACGGGCGCGCCGTCGAATATTTTGACATCCTCGATGCAGCGGATCGGTACTAATTGGGCCAGCGGCGCAGAACCCGTCATGGATCCCTGCGCTCGGCTCACTGCCGTGCTCGATGTCGCAGTGCCGTGTCCCGGATTCGCCGTGCCCTCACGCAGCGGATCGGTCGGATCGTTTCCGCCTTCTAGAATGTTTGCAGCCTTATCCAAAGCAAGCGAACCCGCTTCCAGTTCAGCGTGTTGCGCGACGCCCGTGTCTGGCTGCGCGACAATCACGCCCTCGCCGCGACCATTTGGCAGCGACCAGGCCTCGACGGCTCCGATCTTGTTCAAGGCCCAACGCGTGTCCGTTGGCACGGCAGCGTCGGACCAGCAGAACGCATTTGTAATGACGGATTCCGGAACGTCGTCGTGCAACAACCGAGCGTCTGGCTCGGCGTACAGCGTCGATCCGATGTCTGGTACGCAAGAAACAAGGCCAAGTTCGTCGACCAGATAAGACGCAACAGCGAACAGCCGAGGCGGCGCGATGGTTCTGCGGACACCCGGAAACTGGAGAACAACAAACTCGGGCGCCTTCGCAGCAAGCGGTTCAAGCGTAAACGATTCGGCGCCCAACAATGTGACAAGCTTAGTTTTCAGGTCGTCGAGATTAGCACCAGGTGGCAGTTCAAGCGTGAAGCGAACAATACCCGGCGGCATTCCCGCTACGGTGCCCTCCGCGGCCCCGGCGATGAGACGCAACAGTTCGAGTTCGAACCCCGAACCACCCAGATTCGAGTTTCCCATACCGATCCCCGCAAAAAAAATGCGTCGGGCCGCGCGAGGGCCCGGCAAAATGCCGTGCAGCAGGAAATTAAGCAACTATGAATTGAACACCGTCTTGTTCGCTTTGTCTAGGCTGATTGCGCTGTCATTGAACGCATGTACGGTCACGCGAAGTCTGAGCATATGCGACTAACGCCCGTCGACGGCCCAGCGGCCGAGTTTGCTCACTCTGTTTAGCTTCAGCACTTGGGATCCTCATGACACCCTCTCGATCAATGCCCTGGCCGGCCTAGGCGCCGGCCGCGAAAGCCTCCTCTACGCGACTTACGAGAATTGCATCGCGGTTGGCTAAGTAGCGCTGCCAGGCTCTCACCTCTGGCAGTGCTGTAGCGGCCGCGCGATCATAGAGGCTCCACAGTTGAGCTAAACAACGCTATACACTGGCGCATGATGAAAAAACGACAGAGGCCAGCGAGCGCAGAACCGGTCAAGACGGCGGCCGCTGCGGCGGACCGGTTCTTCCGCGCTTATTACAGACATAGCATGGCGCCCGACGAAGACACGCTGTTTGACCTGTTTAATGCACTACACAGCCTGAACGATAAACTCGGAAAATCGGCAGGGGGGAACCTTCATGGATCTGCGTCCTTTACGGTTCTGCGCAAGCTTCGCAACCTCTTCCATCATGAGCCAGAACTCCTGCATGAAGTGAGGATGATTCACGCCCGCGATATCCAGTCGTCGTTAGCGATCTTGGCTCCGTGTGCCTGGTTTCACACGATTTGGTCATTCAGTCCCTGAAGGATGAAAGAAAGCCTGAGGTCAACGAACTGGTGATGACGACCGTAAAATGGTACGGGACCGTCGCCGACATCCAGCCGAGTATCTTTAACGCTGCCGTCGACGTGTACGAAGCGATCCAACCGCTCGATCTCGAACTTCACTCGGAGGCATACGCCGCATTCCGCCACGCCTATGACGAAGAGACACTTCACGGTCACTCGCATCATGTGACTGGCGAACTCTCTTCGCTCGCTGCTGATGTCGACACTGTTCTTGAGCGGCTTCCCTTGGCTAGTTTCAGAAGTCAACCGTAAGCGTGGCGTTGAGGCCCTTGAGAATTTTTGTACTCAGTCCTGAGAGGACCGCTAGAAGAGTCATCTTCTGCAAGGGTGCTCACAATGGACGACCATTCGGACGACATAAGACGACCGTTGTCACCGCGTATCGAAGTGTACGCAGGCGCAGGTCGAAAGCGCTGGCCGGACGATTTGAAGGCACAGATTGCCGCGGAAAGCCTTGAGCCGGGGGCGATTGTCACAGATGTCGCGCGTCGCCATGGGTGCCGGCCCCAACAGGTGCACGACTGGCGGCGCCGGGCGCGTTTGGGCCAGTTGGTGCTGCCGGCTTCGGCGGACACGCTGTCGTTCGTGCCGGTGGTATCGGAATCGGCGCTACCGGCGGCCGCAGAGCCCACCGGGTCGCCGGAAGCAGCCGTTGTGACGGTTGAACTCCAGGGGGCACGCGTGGAGGTGCGAGGGACGCCTGGCCTTGCTGTGTTGAGTGATGTGTTCTTGGCGCTTCGACGGACACGTTCATGCTGACGCCGCCCGCGAGCCTCATGATTTACGTGGCGACGCAACCTGTGGACTTCAGAAAAGGTGCGGAGGGCTTGGCGCTGTTGGCGAAGGAGACGCTGGGCCATGACCCGATGAAGGGCGTGGCGGTGGTGTTCCGTGCGAAGCGCGCCGATCGGGTGAAGATTGTCGTCTGGGATGGCAGCGGCCTTGTGATGTATTGGAAGCGGCTCGATGGCAGCGGCTTCAAATGGCCTCCCATCGTGGCCGGCGTGATGCGGATGAATGCCGCCCAGCTGTCCGCGCTTCTGGCCGGCATGGATTGGACGCGGATGCACGCGCCTCGAATCCCGCAGCCGAAAGCACTTGCGTAGGACATAAAATCTTCGCTGCATCGGGGCGCGAAGCATGGCAGACTTGGGCCAATGAGTGATTTGCCTGATGAGCTGCCGAGCGATCCAGCCGAGCTGCGTGTCTTTGCCGCGGCTCTGCTGGATCGCTGCGCCAGGCTCGAGCGGTTGCTCAAGCTTGCGAAGGATGCGCAGTTCGGTCGATCGTCGGAAAAGCTGGACGCTGATCAGCTGCAGCTTGTTCTGGAGGACATCGAAGAGGCCGTCGCGGCTCTCGAAGCAGCTGAGGATCGCGCCAATCCCAGAGCCCGCGAGAAGAGAACTGCCAAGCGCAGAGCCAACCGTGGTCAGCTTCCGGAGCATTTGCCACGCATTGTCGAAACGCTGATGCCGGCTGCAACCTGCTGCCCGTGCTGCAAAGGCGATCTCGTTGAGATTGGTCACGATGAGAGCCAGAGGCTCGACGTCGTTCCGGTGCAATACAGGGTGATCGTCACCCGCCGGCCCAAGCTGGCTTGCCGCGCCTGTCATGGCGTCGTCCTCCAGCACGCTGCGCCCGAGCGATTGATCAAGGGGGGACTGCCCACCGAGCGTCTCGTCGCGCATGTAATTGACGCCAAGTATCATTGGCATTTGCCGCTCTATCGTCAGGCGCAGATGCTGGCGACCCACGAAATAGCGCTGGACCGTTCCACGCTCGCCTTCTGGGTCGGCTACGCCGCCCAGGAATTGAAGCCCTTGTGGCATCGTCTGCGCCAGCTTCTGCTCGCCTCTTCGAAGCTCTGTGTCGATGAGACCCCGGCGCCGGTGCTGGATCCAGGGCGCGGCAGGACCAAAACCGGCTACTTCTGGGCGCTGTCACGCGATGACAGGCCCTGGGCCGGACCTGACCCACCTGGCGTGGTTTACGCCTATGCACCGGGCCGTGGGGCCGTTCATGGCTTGAGGCTGCTCGAGGGCTATCGCGGCATCATCCACTGCGACGGCTATCAGGCTTACAAGACCATGACCCGAGAGACGCGTGCGGACGCCTTGTCCGGAACGCTCGCCTTCTGCTGGTCGCATCTGAGGCGCCAGTTTGTGAAGATCGAGCGCGAGGCTGCTCCGGCGCCAGCTCCGGTTGCCCGCGAGGCTCTTGAGCGCATCGCCCAACTTTACGCGGTCGAGAAAGCGCTCCGCGGCCGATCGGATGCCGAGCGCCGTGCTGGCAGGCAGGCGCATGCCCGACCTCTGGCTACAGCCTTGAAGCAGTGGTTTGAGGCCAAGCTTGATCACCTTGCACAAAAGAGCGACACGGCGAAGGCCTTGCGTTACGCGTTGCGTCATTGGGACGGCCTGACGCTCTACCTTGATGACGGGCGCATCGAGATGGACACGAATGCTGTCGAGCGTGCGATGCGGCCGATCAAGCTCAACGCCAAGAACTCCCTTTTTGCCGGTTGCGACGAGGGCGCCGAGAATTGGGCAGTTCTGGCTTCGTTAATCGAGACCTGTAAGCTCAATGGCGTCAGCGCCGAGCACTGGCTCGCTGATGTTCTCGCGAAGCTCGTCAATGGTTGGCCTGCGGCGCGACTGGACGAACTGCTCCCTTGGGCGTCGATCTACACGATGCATGCACACGATCCGAGGCTGGCGGCATGAGCCTGAACACGACCGCGGTCCGGATCAAGGTGACCCTCAAGGATGTGAAACCGGAGGTGATGCGATGCCTTGTCGTGCCGCTCACGCTGCGCCTTGATCGGCTGCATCTGACGCTTCAGGCGGCGTTTGGCTGGACGAACAGCCATCTCTTCGAGTTCCTGGCCGGCGAAGGACGTTGGGGTATCCCTGATCCCGATGGAGATTTTGGCCCTCAGCCCATCGATGCCCGCAAGACGCGGCTCTCTAATATCGTTCAGGAGACCGGCGCGAAGACGATCCATTATCTCTACGACCTCGGCGACAGCTGGGATCACGTGATCAAGCTTGAAAAGTGGTTCGACAACACGACAACGGAGGGACTTCCGTTCTTGCTCGAGGCCGCCGGCCGTTGTCCTCCGGAAGATGTCGGCGGTGCGCCAGGCTATGCTGAATACCTCGACGCCATCAGCGACCCCACCCATCCGGAGCACGAACATATGCGCCTCTGGGGCCCGGAGCAGTTCGATCCCAACGTCGTCGACCGGAAGGCGCTTGAGGCCGCTGTCAATGCGTTGTCCGACATATGGAAGCCGCGCCGGCGCACCACGCGCTCAAAATAGACGTCAAGCGCCAATCAAATGGGCCTCAGAGCTACGCTTACAGTCAACCTGAGTGAAACAGCCGTCCTTAGCGGCGCCAAGGGTCTAAGATTGAAGAGCATTCTTAGATTTTTTAACGACCACCAAGATACGATCTGCAACAGCACATTTCCTGGCGTCGCGCTTGGCTTGCTAGATGACCACAGGGCTGCGCGTGTTTCACCGCTAATATTGCGGGGACTAGGAGTGAATTCTGTTGAACAAATCGTCGCAGACGGCGGACCTCTTGGTTTTCTTTCTGATTCCGGCGACCGGCAAGTGGCTGCCTACGCTCTTCTTGCAAACATTCCGGCTATTCTGACCACGGATCGCAAGACGTTTTGAAAGCATCGAAATGTTCTAACGGTCTGCTGAAGAACGTTGAGGTGAGGAGTTTTCTTGTTCTCGCCAGTCGTTTGGAGGGGTGGCGCGGTGGGGTCGGATATAATTTGCTAGGCTGAGGTTGGCCGCTCCCTGACGAGAGGCGGCTAAGCGGCAAGCAGTTTGGGAATGCGGATCAGATTATAGGCGATCAGATTGAGCAGGAAGTCGGCGGCAACGCGAGCGATGCCGCGATGTTTGGTCTTGCGCATGGTGCCATGCTGCTTGCCCCATCCGAAGATGCACTCGACCATCGCGCGGCGCGATTGCGACATGCCATATCCCGGATGCCGCGTGGTTCGTTCGTCGATGGCGCTGTTGCGGGTCTTGCCGGTTTTGGTGACGGCCTGGTTCTGTGTCACATGCGGCGTCACACCGATGGCGCGAAGATTGGCGACGTGATCGGCGGTATCGTACGCCTTGTCTTCTCCGGCCGTGATGCGGCGGCCTGCGGCTTTGCGTTTCGCCTTCAGCATGGTCTCCGAAGCCCGGCGTTCGGCGGTGCCATTGGCGTGCGTGACCTTGCCGGCCACCGCCAGCCCATGCCGGTTCTCCATGGTGGCGTGGCCCATATAGCAAAGCTTGGCCTCCCGTCCGGCCGCCTTGCGATACAGCCTGCTGTCCGGGTCGCTGGTACTCGCATGGGTGTCGTTCTTGCGCTTCTGGCCGTGGAAGTTGGCGCCATTGTCATCGTCACCGCTGCCGTCCTTGGGACGAAAGCTCTTCTGTGAAGCCCAGGCTTCGATCAGCGTTCCATCCACCGAGAAGTGCTCGTCCGACAGCAGCGGCTTGACCTGCGGATGGTTCAGAAGCCTGGTCATGAACTTCGTGAACACATCGCCGTTCTGCAGCCGCTCCCGGTTCTTGGTGAAGGTGGTCGGGTCCCAGACCGGATCGTCCGGCGACAGTCCCACGAACCAGCGATACAAAAGATTGTAGTCCAGTTGCTCCATCAACTGGCGTTCCGAGCGGACGCCGTAGAACACCTGCAGCAGCAGGGCGCTCAGCAATTGCTCCGGAGGGATCGAGGGGCGTCCCTCGCTGGCGTAGAGCCTCCCAAGGCTGCGGTTCAAATCACTCAAAACATCCCGGACAAGTTCCCGGACCTTCCGCAGCGGGTGGTTCGCCGGCACACGCTTATCCGGCGCGATGTACGAAAACAGGCCACCCTGATCCATAAACCTGCCGCGCATGATCCTCTCCGCCGATTCGAGATGATAAAGTGAATCATCAAGCTCCCTCCGTGACGAGGGGGTTCTTCAGCAGACTGCTAAAGGATCTCGGCGTGGAGGTGGTTCGCCCGAGTGAATTGCTCGACAAATATGAACCTTACTGGGAAGCTCTGTCTCGAGAGTCGGCACGCCGCCAAGACGAGGCTAATCGCCGGAAGACCGAGCGAGCATAGATCCGCAAAACGACGGCAGTAGGGTTGCAAGAGCGACGCCAGCGGTTTCCTCAAGGCTAAGCGAGAACAGAGAGCTTCGCGCCAACGGAGGATGCCCGCAGGACCGCTTACGTTGCTTGCTCGCGGCCCTTACGATCACGCTGCTTTTCGTTTCTTGGCGACCGCGCTCTTTGCGCGGTTCGGGAGCGGCGCGCCGACCTCGTAGCGCGGCAGTTTCCGGATTTCACGCTGCGCAGTTTGAGGCCAGAGATCACCGTAGGCGCGCGCCTCGTTGGCGGGCGCGTGTCCCTGGATGATGTTCTGAATGCGCTCATCCATCCCCGCGTCCATCGCAGCGCTGGAGAAACGATGTCGCCAGCCGTGATTGGGCTGAACCCCCTCCGGAATGCCAAGGTCGCGAATCCATTCCGCCAGCCGCTCGCCGACTTTTTGCCAATGCGGGTTGGCATCGGAGCCGCCGCGGCTGCGAGCAGGGTCGTAAAAAAGCGGCTGGCTGCCGCGCGACGCCACGTAGTCCCAAAGCCCCTGCTCAAGCAGGTGATCGTGGATCGGCACGATCCGATACTCGATGGTCTTCGTATTCTCCGCCCTGATGCGAAACACCTTGATGCCGGCCAGAGTGCGAACGTCGTCAGGAAGCAGCGAGGTGATCTCGTTGACGCGCGCGCCGGTGTAGGCGCAGATCCATGGAATCCATCGGCGCGCGGCTGCCATCTCCCGGCTCATCTTGGCCGGCGATTTGACAAGCGTCGCCTTGAGAATGGTCGTGGCTTCGGCGAAGGTAAATCCCTTCTCGCGGGTGCGCGCCTTCTTCTTGACGCGCACTTTGATGCTGGTCGCCGGGTTGCTCTTGATCCAGTCCTGGCCGAGCGCGTATTCGAGGGTCGCTTTCGCTGCGGCGATATAGCCGTCCCGGACGCTGCGCGAACTCAGCCCTTGCGCCAAGAGGTCGTTCTTCCAGTCGATCATTTTGGTCCGCGTCACAGCCGACAGATCATCGCGGCCGACATGGACGACAAGGCGATCGATGATCGGTCCCCATTTCTTCACGGTCCGCGCACCGAGTTCGGCTTCCTTGGCGTAGGCCTTGAACGCCGCGACGATCGAGGTGACCTGAGGTTTGGCGCCGCTTTGCCATTCAGGAAACCGCGCCGCCTGGGGATCCGGCGAATAGTCGCCATTGGCGTTGCGCAGCAGATGGTCCTCGGCCTGGGTACTGGCCTTGGCGATGGCAAGCGCGACGCGGTCAAAGCTGTCGCTGTCGAGCACCAGACCCTGGCGGGTCAGGAAGGTGCGCACCTGCGCGCGATGGAGCGGCCAGGATTTTGGCGCACGCCGAACCTCCAGCTCGCCCTGTTGCCATTGCCGCTCCCAGCGCCGCGCCGGTCCGGGGTTCTCCTCATGGCGCGCCACCATCTTGCGGTAGAACTCGCCTGCGAGCGCGACGGCCTCCTTCTGGCTCAGCGATCGCACGCCCTCCTTGAGGCCGCTCCAGCGCCGCCGCACCTCGGCGGCCTTGAGCGCGTGGCGGATCTTGGCCTCGTCTGGATCGCGTGTCCTGAGCGAGCACTTTTCCTCGCGCTTGTTGACGATCGGCCGCAGCTTGAGCGGCACGGCCATGCGAAACCAGAAAATGCCGGTGACGGGATGCGGCCAGGGGCGCGCCATAATCAGGACCATGCGTTGTACCAACCTTTTGTACCAACGGCCGGTAACGAAAGCCCTTATTTTCCCGAAGGATTCAAATAATCAGGCACTTAGGAGGATGCTTGGCGGAGAGGGAGGGATTCGTCCCCCGCTAGCAAGATCCGCTGGACCGGTGAACACGCGGTCGAAGGCCTTCTCGTGCGGCGGTGGCCACGTCGAACTAGGAGCAAATGTAAACGTCGCAGCAGGCCGAGCGAGCCCCCTGCGAGGTCCTCAATCACATTGTCGAGAGGCTTTTTTCTGAAGCCTAGAATACACCGTTTGAAAAACCGTTTTAGTTCGGCCTTCTCAAACGGTTTCTCTCGCTAAGGTCTTGATTTGTATGGTGGGCGCACCAGGGCTCGAACCTGGGACCCGCTGATTAAGAGTCAGCTGCTCTACCAACTGAGCTATGCGCCCGGAACTTGTCCGGAAGTGACCCTCGCAAGAGAGCCGCCGTTTAGCAAAGCGAACCCGGGATGTCCAGCAAGCCGGAGCGAGTTTTCCCGACTTTTGGCAATTTGCTTCGGCCGGCCAAAGCCGCCGGAATCCGGCGGCTTTTCCGTGGCTTGGCGCGGACGCCGCGACCGTGATCAGAGCCGGCCCGACTGTTCCTGATCCGGACCATCGTCGTGGTCAGAGCGGTCATGGTCATAGCCGCGGCCGCCGTGTTCCCAGCGGTCCATGCCACGCTCGAAGCGGTGGCGGCGCCAGCCCTCGGCGCCGAACCCATGCCCTTCCATGTGGGTGAGCATGGTCAGCCGCCGCTTCTGGTTGTCGTCGAGCGTCTTGTAGAGCGGATCGGCGGCATCGGCGATCTTCTTCAGCGACGTCGCGGTCGCCGACATGTTGTCGGCGCGCTCGCGCAGGCGTGCCACCGGATTATCCGGCGCCTGCGCCGAACCGGCATCGTTCTTGTCCGCGGTCATCCGCGCATTGGCGCGATCGATCCGCATCTTAGCGAAATCGCGCACCGCGGCCTCGACCGGCGGCCACAGCTTCTCCTGATCGGCGTTGAGCTTCAGCCCGGCGTGGACGGCGGCGATGCGCGCGTCGAGAAAGGCCGCGCGGTCCTCGGGGCTCATCCGCATCTGACCATGAAACCATGGACGATGCTGGGCATAGACCACGGTCGAACCGGCAATCGTGAGCGCCGCGACGCCGGCGAGCAGAGCTTTCTTCATGCGAACCTCCTTTGAAGGTTGCCTGAGGATGGTGCGCCCCGCCTGCGCCTTCAACTTACGGATTGGTCAGAGAGACCTCTGTTACCAAGATGTAATCCGCTTTGTTGCCCGCCAGAAATAGAGAGCTACGCTAATCCACGTTTTGGTTTCGGTCTGCGCCCGAAGTTGTCGGAAAGCCGCGATACGCCTCGCGCTCACGCGGCCCTCCGGCGTGCGGATCAGGGGCCGATCATTCCCAGCAATCGCGGCAGCCACAGCGATATCTCGGGCACATAGGTGATAAGACCGAGGAACACCAGCATCGCGCACAACCACGGCAGCACCGAGACCGTGATCTCGCTGATGCCCATCTTGGCGATACTGCTCGCGATGTAGAGATTGAGCCCGACCGGCGGGTGGCACAATCCGACCTCGGTGTTGACGATCATCAGGATGCCCAAATGCACCGGATTGACGCCAAGCTTGGTCGCCAGCGGATACAGGATCGGCGCCATGATCAGGAGGATCGACGACGGATCCATCACGTTGCCGGCGAGCAGCAGGATGACGTTGACCACCAGCAGGAACATCCACACCGAGAAGTTCTTGTCGATGATCCAGGCCGCCATCTCCTGCGGAATCTGCTCGTGCGTCATCAGGAACGAGAACAGCACCGCGTTGGTGATGATGTAGAGCAGCATCGAGCTCATGCTCGCGGACTGCAGCAGCACCTTCGGCACCTCGGAGAGCTTGAGCTCCTTGTAGACGAACACCGTGATGAAGAAGGCGTAGGTCGCAGCCACCGCGGCCGCCTCGGTCGGCGTGAAGATGCCGCCATAGATGCCGCCGAGCACGATCACGATCAGCAGCAGCCCCCAGATGCTCTCGCGGAACGCCTTGAACTGCTGGGCGAACGTCGCCCGCGGCATCTTCGGATAGCCGTTGCGCTGTGCGACGAAGAACGTCACGCCGGCCAGCATCAGCGCGAGCAGGATGCCCGGCACGATGCCGGCCATGAACAGCGCGCCGATCGAGGTGTTGGTGGAGACACCGTACAGCACCAGGATGATCGAAGGCGGCACCAGGATGCCGAGCGCGCCCGAGGTCGAGATCACGCCGACGCCGAAACGACGCGGATAGCCGTGATCGACCATCGCCGGCATCATGATCGAACCGATCGCAACCACCGTGGCGACGCTCGAGCCCGAGATCGCTGCGAACATCGCGCAGGCCGCGACGCCGGCAAGCCCCAATCCGCCCGGCAAATGGCCGACCAGCGAAGTCGTGAACGCGATCATGCGCCGCGCGACGCCGCCGCGGGTCAGGAAGGTGCCGGCGAGGATGAAGAACGGGATCGCCATGATGCCGAAATTGTCGAGGCCCGAAAACAGCTTCAGGCCGACGCTCTCGATCGGCACCTCCGTCATCGTGAACAAGAAGGTGAGCACGGTCAGGCCGAGCGAAATCGAGATCGGCATGCCCGTCAGCATCAGGGCAAACAGCAGTCCGAAGATCAGTGCGGCGCTCATCACGCTTCTCCAAGCGCGATCGGCGCGTTCTTGCTGGTCTCCACGCCCTCGACATGCGAGGCGTCATGGTGCGGCAGGTCGCCGGTCCACCAGTAGGTCCAGCACACCTGCAGGAAGCGGAAGCACATCAGGTAGGAGCCGAGCGGAATGCAGGCGTAGACGATCCAGCTCGGGATTTCCATATCCGGCGAAACCTGGTCGGTGTGCATCAGCTCGATGACGAACTTGGCGCCCATCGTGCCGACGATCGCGGTGAACAGCGCGCCGCCGAGCAGCCCGAAGGTGATGGTGCGCTTGCGCCAGTAGTCGTTGAGGCGGTTGATCAGCACGTCGACGCCGACATGGATGCCGGTGCGCACGCCATAGGCGGCGCCGAACTTCGCCATCCAGATGAACATGTAGATGCAGAGTTCCTGCGACCAGGCGAGATTGATACCGAACAGGTATGGATAGAGGAACGGCACGTCCACCAGGAAGCGGTGCAGGACGGTGACGAAGGTGAGGATCGTTGCGGCGCCCATCAGGCTCGCGATGATGATTTCCTCAAGCCTGTCGAGAATTTTCAGCAGCATTGATCTCCCCAGTCATGGCCGGACACGGCAACCGGCCACGCCCTCATGCCGCGGCCTGATCCGGCCGCGGCGCTCATTAGATTTGCGAGAGGGTTCTCGACTGAGAGGCCCATCCGCGAACTCGTTGCACCTCTCCCGCTTGCGGGGGAGGTCGTATCGCATCGAAGATGCGATACGGGTGGGGGCTCTCTCCAACGGAATGACGCGCGGAGATAGCCCCCACCCCAACCCTCCCCCGCAAGCGGGAGAGGGAGCGCACCGCCTTCCTGGCGGCTATTAGGCGATTCGCCTTAGTTCATCGGGCCGCGGCCCGTTTCCTTCAGGAACTCATCGATCAAGGGCTGGCCGACGCGCGAGGCGACTTCCTTGTAGACCGGCAGCATCGCCTTGCGCATCGCCTCGTTCTGCTCCGGCGTCAGGCTGATGATCTCGGTCTTACCGGCCTTCTTGATCGCTTCCAGCGCGTCGTCGTTTTCCTTGGCGGACTGGCTGTTACCGAACTCGGTCGCCTCCTTCATCGCCTTGGACAGCTCGTCGCGAATGTCGGCCGGCAGGCCGTCCCAGAACTTCTTGTTCACGATCACGACGTAGCCGATATAGCCGTGGTTGGTTTCGGTGGCGTACTTCTGCACCTCATGCATCTTCTGGGTGTAGATGTTCGACCAGGTGTTCTCCTGACCGTCGACCACGCCGGTCTGCAGCGCCTGGTAGACGTCCGAGAACGCCATCACCTGCGGAATCGCGCCGAGCGAGCGGAACTGGGCTTCCAACACCTTCGACGATTGAATGCGGAACTTGAGGCCCTTGTAGTCGGCGGGCGCGACGAGCTTCTTGTTCGCGCTCATCTGCTTGAAGCCGTTGTCCCAGTAAGCGAGGCCGGTCATGCCCTTGGAATCCAGCTTCTTGAGCAACTGTGCGCCGAGCGGGCCGTCGGTCACCTTCCGCAGCGCCTTCAGGTCAGGCAGGATGTAGGGCAGATCGAACACCTCGAATTCCTTGATGCCGATCGGGCCGAACTTCGAGTTCGACGGCGCCAGCATCTGCACGGCGCCGAGCTGCAGCGCCTCGAGCTCTTCCTTGTCCTTGTAAAGCGTCGAGTTCGGGTAGACCTCGACCTTCACCTTGCCGTTGGTGTACTTCTCGGCGAGTTCCTTGAACTTGTCCGCCGCCTTGCCCTTCGGCGTGTCCGAGGCGACCACGTGGCTGAACTTGATGATGATCGGCGATTGGGCCGACGCCGGCCCCACAAAAGTCAGTGCCGCGATCGAAACCGCAGCCAAAATCAGTTTACGCATGTATCCTCCCGCGTAATTGCGGGGCACGAACCGCCGGCCCCCGAGACATCCGGCCGCACCATTACAGAGAAGCCGCGGCGAATGCCATTGCCCCTTTAGCAGGGTCTGATTTGCACGATTGCTGCACCGCAAAATCGCACAGTGGTATCCACGTCTGCGCATTGCCCCGAGCGAACGACGGCGTGACGCGCGATCCGCTGTGCCCGGCGGAAGCGCGGCGGTCAATGAGAGGTTCGGAAATGGCGGGTTCGCGCGGCACGAACGCTGGTGTGCATATCGATCGCTCCGCCGTCATCCCCCGCGCATGCGGGGGATCCAGTACGCCGCGGCCTCTCGGATCAATCACTGCTGCCTCTGGAATACTGGATCGCCCGCCTTCGCGGGCGATGACAGTCGTTGAGATATGGCGTTGCATTCTCGCGACATGTTTTGTCCGAGCTTTGCTTCTTCGTTCCGCCCTCTCGTGAAGAGAGGGCGCAGGGAAAGCCGGGTGCCGATCGCACCCATGGGCCCGGTGCAATAAAAGTAGCACCGGGGGTAGGACCACAGGTGTAACCGGAGCAATCCCGGCTTTCCCTGCGCGATGGGTTACGGCTTATACGTGCTCGCCCCGGCGAGACTGGGCTTGGTTGTCACCGCTGTTGCAACACGCAATTGCGTCTTGCAACAGGACACCTGCCACTAGGGCGTCAGGCCTGCACGACTTCGCCGTCCGCCTTGCATATGCTCGTCAGTCACACGCGCGGCGTCCACCGCATCCCGACCCAGCACTCGTGACGATCGCGAAGCGCCCCTCAAGCGGGTGAGACGGGCGCATTAGACTGCTGAGTTGGGTCAATCGCAAAGCGGGAAATTGCCCGTCGGGTTACTTTGTCGCATCTCGCGACGCCATCCCCGTTACCCTGAGAGGTTGTGAATTTGCGCAGACTGCCATTGCGCATTCGCGCGACCCGTTGGCTCGCAATGACAACGATGACGCCATGTGCGCCAGCCAGAAGCGGCAGTCCTGCGCTGACCGCTTCGGACGAGCAATGGACTTCGAAATCTCCGCGGCGAGAAGGAGGGCTTCGACGGGTGCCGGTTACCAAGAGGTCGTAACGTCGACCAGGTGGGTGGCCGGATGCAAAGTTCCGAGCAGCGCGACGATGACGAGGATGCCCAGTCCGAGCGCTGTCTCAATTGCGCTGTTACGGATCAGCCGATGGAGCGCAGCAGCCGATTGCTCCTTTCCGGTCGAGGCGAGTTGTGGGGTCAAGCGAAAGCGGTTGGCAGCGGCGAAGGCGAGCATCACCGCGAACATCGCAATTTTGAGCATCAGCAGGCGTCCATATTCGGTCGCGACAAGCCCGTAGAACGAGCCGACCAGAATGACACCGTTGACAATGCCAGTGAACAGAATGATGGCCACGCAAATCATCCCCATTGTCGAAAACCGCTCGATGGCATGGCGGACGACCGACACGTCTTCGCGTATCCGGCTCGTCGCCAGCAATGTGATCAGTGACACCAGACCGCCGATCCAGGCTGCCGCAGCTACGGTGTGCAGCGCGTCTGCGGTGAGATGCAGATAGCCGGCTGCGCCAACACTCGCGCCGGCATGGCCGGTCCAGGCAAGACTGCCGGCAAGCCCGGTGGCCGCCAAGAGCCCGAGCCATCGGGAGGCTGCCGTACGGTGATGGACGAGGCACACGGCCAGGAAGATCGCCAGACCCGCGCGAATGATCGCCACCCGACCGAACTGGGTCTCGTTGATGACCGTCGACAGCGTGTCGGTAGACAGTGCTTCGTTGAACGGTAGCCCGCTCATCGAGGACGCCTGTAGCAACAGCCACGTCAGGCCGGAGATCACCGCCACGGCAAGGCCGGTCCATGTGGCCCGCCCCGCTCGCTTCCGGAACGAGATCGCCGCCGTCGCGCGGTGCTGCAAGACGAGTGTGGCGATCAGCACCTCGAAGATGACGCTTCCGACCGTGACCGCGGTCGCCGCGAAGTGCACGGCGCGCGTCGCGACCATCGGCACTCCTGCTGCGGACCAATCCATCGCAGCAGTGCTCTATGGTCCTACCTGGAAGGTGAAGCTCCCATCAGTCTTGTGGGTATCCGCGGACAATACGTGCCAATTGACGTGGTAGGTCCCGGCACCGCCACCCTTCAGTGAGACGGACATCTGAGTGCCGCTGACGCGCGCCCTTCCGCCATCGACGCGCTGTCCGGAAGGACCGGTCACCGTTAGCGAACTGAATGCCGGTTCGAGCTTCTGGGTGAAGTAGAGCGTCACTTGGCGCGGCGGGCTCGCCACCTTGTTGCCGACGCGCGGTTCGGCATGATCGAGAAAGGCATGGGCCTCTGCCTTGCCGGCCGAAAACGACAGCAGCAGCGCGACGATCGAGATCAACGATGAGAGTCGCATCATCGATTCCTCGCAAAAGGACTGGCGGGCTGTATCGCTCCGCCAAAGATTGGCCTGCCGATTCCGTGGGGGTCGATATCGTCCAGATAGAGGTGGAGCTGAGCGATCACGCCGACGCGGGTCCCGCTTTGCCTGTTGACCGGGACAAGCGCCTCGACACCGAGCTGATAGGTGTTGCCGACCCAGAGGACGCCGGGGTTGATGGTGCCGGTTGTCACCGTCCCCGATGTCAGCGTGTTCGCGACCGGCGTCTGCATCGTGGCTTCCACCAGAGGGATCAGGTGATTCAAGAAATCCGGCAGCCCGAGATCGACGACCGCAGATTTCAGGTAGGGCATGCTGTACTGGATCGTTCCGCCCCAGCTCAGCACCTGCGGATGAAACTCGGTGTCGGCAGTCGCTTCACCGGTATCGGGATCGACCCCGAGGCTCGTGGTGGAATGCCGGCCAGGAATGGCATAGCCCACCTGTCCGGTGACTGCGACCGGGCGCAGCCATGACAGGGTATCGGGCAGGTCACCGAAACCTTTGCCGAAAAAGACGGTCGGCGTGTAAGTGTTGAACGGATCGGCTCCGACGCTATCGGAGCCGGTGCCGCCCCACTCGATGCTCAAGCCGACCGACATCACGAATTCATGGGCCGGGTCCTTGAAGACCCGATACTTGAAAGTCGTCTCGAGGTTCTGGAATCCATGCGCACCCATCCCGGTCGGGCCGCCCGGCGGGCTGAAGACACTGTAGGTCGAGCCGATCGAGATCGCGAACGCCTCGGTGATGCGCTTGGAAAATTCGCCAGAGAAGTCCCGCTCTCGAAATGACGGATCGTCGCCGGTGTTGAAACCCGCCACCGTCGGCAATGAAAGCTCGTCATTCACACCGGGGTCGTCGATGCCGAGCGTCGCCGGAAAGAAGCGGTTGCCGACGATCTCGTGGGCTGTGCTTCCGGAAAGGGGAACGAGGGCGATGACGAGCCCCGGTAAGGCTGCACGCGCCTGACGGATGAGCATGGAAATCTCCGCGAGCGTTGATGTGTAACGCTGTCAGCGGCCGGTGGCCGTGCGACTTTACGACAAAAATGGCGGAGCTCGCGCCTGGGCCTCAGAAGCAGTTCTCGAACCGAACAGACCCGGCGCCCGATCCTGCCAGGCCATCTGGCTCATCTGGCGATCTACCACGATCGTGGCTGATGCCTGGCGCGCGTCGATCAAGGCTCCAGTCTGCAGCGAGCTGCAGGCGACACAGCAGTCATGGACATGCTGGCCGGTCTGATCTTGCCCAGGTTCTTGTGCTGCACTCCCGTGGCAGATGACTGCGCCTGCAAGCGGATCGGAGGCCGCAACACTCACCGCCCGGCATGCGCTGATCGGCGCGAAGATCTGCACCAGCAGGGCAAGCAGGACTATGGGCAAGAGATTTCTCAGCCGTCGGCGCATCGGTCTCTCCTACGGCGAGCCTATCGCAAGGCAGACCCTCCGTCGAGCCAAACGATCCGGCAGTATCAGGCAAGGCAAGTGGAGCAAGCCGCGCAGATCTGCTGCAGGTGCGAGGGTCATCGAATGGTACGCATCGGCCCGCTTCACATCGCGAAGTGTCACCGCTGGATTCTCACAACAGCGATGCGCGCTGCTTGGCCCAGCCCAATCGAAGTGTGGTGGCTTCGCTTGAGGCAGTGCCTGCCGAGGGGGCTCGGCGGGCACTGGAAGCATCACATGGTGTGATGACGCCTATGGCTTTTACGGGAGCTCATCCTTGAGCCACCTTTCAACTTCGTGTCGTTGGCGGTTGCGCCGGGGTTGGCGTATCTGGGGCTGCTGCTTGCGCCTTGGCCGCTCGCGGATGCTGGTGAGTTTCCACCGCCGCCGCCTCCACTGCCCGCGCCTCCGCCTTGTGCGGCGGCAGCAACAATCGATCCGAGGATAAACGCAGTAGCCAAAGCGACTTTCGCGAATCTCATCTGGGTATTCCTCCTGTTGAGACCCACTGCCAACCGCTGGTGCTGGCAGTCGTTCCTGGGAGGGTCGACGCGCGGCGACGCGTCCGCGAAATATCGTCGGTGATCTCGCTTGAATATGTTGCGAGAGCCGCGCTGAGCCCGGCGCAAAATCATCGCCGTAGCCAGGCGGTGTGCCCTCGTGCAGCGGATGATTGCGTCGACCTCAGGTAGCGGCCCCTCTCATGTGGGTGCACAAGCAGCGTATAGTGACGCGCGGCTTTGCCGGCCCCGCGACACCCCACGTGAGTGAAGGCACCTGACGAACCCACGACAGGCGAATGCTTGGAATCCGCCGGTCCGCTGCACTGCGAACGGATCTACGCAGCCGCGTCAACGCTTGCGATCACGGTCCGCATATCGGTTGCCAGCTCGCGATAGCGTGCGCCCAGCCGCAAATATAGCTCCCGTTTGCCCCCGTCCATCGCCCGGTTAGCGATCAGCTCGCATTCGGCAGCAAGGGTCTCAAATCGTTCCAATTTTGCTTGGAGAGCGGGCATGGCGGGGTCCCTGAACTGTTACTGAGGGGACAACCATCGTACTCACTTCATTACGTCTTCGGCAACATTGTTATGGACTAGAACTAATTAGTCGATCGCGCCACTCGCCGATGACTTTCGCCCGCGAACGGGATTGATGGATCTGGGTGAAGTGGAACTCCCCTGCCCGGTCCGCAACAAACTCGGCAAAGGAAGGGCCCCGCCTCGGCGGGGCCCTTGTTGCCGGATTGGCCGGAGCAGAGGACGTATTAGTCCTCGTCCTCCCAATGATGACGCCGGATCACGAACCCGCGGTCGTAGTCACGGTCATGGTGGTACCAGCCATGATGCCAACCGCGATCATATTCGTAGAACCGCGCATGAGGGCGATCAAAGCGATCAGCGTAATAGCCACGGTCGCCGCCGATATAGACACCAACGCCGCCCGCATTAGCGATGGTCGGAGCACCGATTACGAGAGTCGCTAGCGCCGCGAAAGCGTAAGTGAGGCTCTTCATCTGTCCCTCCTTTCACCGTCTGTCAGCGAGGCAACGGTCGTCATCCGCAGACGTTGCAGGAACTTGATAGAAACTTTCCTGAATAGCTGTTCAGGTTCGGCTTTGAAGCCGCCGCGCGAAGTTGCGACAAGGTTGGCAGCACGCGCCAGAGAGCGATTCTGAAAAATGGAAACCGTATTTCCTTCGCGAGACCCCAGGGCGCATTTGCGGGGTCGACACCGTCACCAACCTAGTCAGGGGTAACGGGCTGCAGAGCCCGGCAGACAACGTCGTATCTGCGCTTCGCTCCCGCAGCCATGCGCCGCCTTCACGAGGTCTCCGCTGCGCGCAAATGATCGAGCATCAGGCGGCTGGTCGCAGACAGATGCGCGGCGTCGCGGACGACAATCTTCAGCTCGCGCCGGCCCCACGCATCGCGCAGTGGAATCGCCCGAAGACCCATGCCGGCGCCGACAACATGGAAGGCGCGATCGGGGATCAGCCCAAGCCCCATATTCGCTTGCACCATGCGGCAGACCGCATCGAAGCCCGGCACGTTGATGCGCAGCCGCATCGCCTTGCCGGCCTGGGTCGCGGCATATTGCGAGCGTAGATAGATCGAGCTCGCGGTATGCAGACCGATGTGATCGTAGTCGAGCGTGTCGGTGAACGAGAGGCTTCCGTAGCCGGCGAGCGGATGGTCCAATCGCATCACCACGACCAGATTGTCATAGCGGTAATGAAAAGCTTCGAGCCCGCGGCTGTCCGCCTCCGCTGAGCAAATGCCGATCTCGGCTGCGCCCTCCTCGATGCCGCGCACCACCTGCCCGCTCGGCCGCTCCTGCAGATCGACGCGCAACAGTCCGTACCCACCGAAGAAGGCGGAGAGATCCTCGGGCAGGTACTGCACGATCGCCGACAAGTTGGCGAGCATGCGGACGTGCCCGCGCACCCCTTGCGCATATTCCGACAGCTCGACCGCAATCTTCTCGACATTGAGCAGCGTGACGCGGGCATGATGCAACAGCGCCTCGCCGGCCGGCGTCAGTGCCATGCCCTTGGCGAGACGCCTGAACAGCGTGACGCCGAAGGCGAGCTCGAAATCGTTCATGCGCTTCGACACCGCCGATGCCGCGATGCCCTCGCGCTGCGCAGCGCGGGTCAGGTTCTGCTCGTCGCAGATCGCGATGAAGAGGCGCAGCGTGGTGAGGTCGACCCGGCGCGTGAGCGCGGTCTCCGCCGGGGTCGGGCTGCGCGGAAGGTCTGACACGACGGGGGAGATCAGCATGGGCGGCGTCCTGGGAAAGACGCAGGGTAGCGCTGGAGTTGGCGCGGAAGATTCCAAACCGGCGCGGGTTAGGACGGATTGTTGGGATAGGATTCCAGAAATGATCTAATAGCGCTGTTCCCATCCCAATCGCACGGGCCATGGCCGTCGTGTGAGAAGCGACGCAGCGAAGCAAATCCATGCATCAGCGAGCGGTAAGATGGATTACTTCCGCCTTTGCCAAGGCTTCGGCGGACAAGTTGCTTCGCTCGCAATGACAAAACGTAGTGCGTGCGGGCGGCGACGGCACGGCTGCGCCCAACCCGCCCTACGTACGAGCTCGAACAAAAACGCGGCGCCGAAGCGCCGCGTTTCGAATGTTGTGTCGATCAGATGTGCCGTCAGCTCGCAGCGGCCGCCGCCGGAACGTCGCGCTGGCGCTTCATCACGATCTTGTTCAGCGCGCCGAGATAGGCCTTGGCCGAGGCAACCAGCGTATCCGGATCGGCAGCGCGCGCGGTCATCGAGCGGCCCTCATGCGCCAGCCGCACCGAGACTTCGGCCTGGGCGTCGGTGCCTTCGGTCACCGCGTGCACCTGGTACAGCTCGAGCTTGGCGTCGTGCGGCACCAGGCGCTTGATGCAGTTGAACACGGCGTCGACCGGGCCGTTGCCTTCGGCCTCCTCGATTCTGGTCTGGCCGTCGACGTCGAGCTTCATGGTGGCGCGCTGCGGGCCATGGGTACCGGCGATCACCGTCAGCGAGGTCAGCTTGATGCGGTCGTGCGCGGCGGCGATCTCCTCGTCCAGCAGCGCCTCGATGTCCTCGTCGTAGATGTCCTTCTTGCGGTCGGCGAGCGCCTTCATCCGCGTGAAGGCATCCTCGAGCTGGTTGGGGCCGAGCTTGTAGCCCATCTCCTCCAGCTTGTGCACGAAGGCATGGCGGCCGGAATGCTTGCCGAGCACCAGCGAGGACTGCTTCAGGCCGACCATCTCCGGCCGCATGATCTCGTAGGTCGAGGCATCCTTCAGCACGCCGTCCTGATGGATGCCGCTCTCATGAGCGAAGGCGTTACGGCCGACGATCGCCTTGTTGTACTGGACGGGGAACGAGGTCGCGGCCGACACCAGCTTGGACGCGCGGGTGAGCTGCGTGGTGTCGATCTTGTTCCAGTACGGAAACTTGTCGTTCCGTACGTTGATCGCCATCACGATCTCTTCCAGCGCGGCGTTGCCCGCGCGTTCGCCGATGCCGTTGACGGTGCACTCGACCTGGCGCGCGCCACCGACGATGCCGGCCAGCGAATTCGCGACGGCCATGCCGAGGTCGTTGTGGCAATGAACCGAGAACACTGCCTTGTCGGAGTTCGGCACGCGCTCGATCAGCGTCTTCATGAAGTGGGTGTACTCCTCCGGCACGGTGTAGCCGACGGTATCGGGGATGTTCACCGTGGTGGCGCCGGCCTTGATCACGGCTTCGACGATGCGGCAGAGGAAATCCATCTCGCTGCGGGTGCCGTCCTCGGCCGACCATTCGACGTCGTCGATCTGGTTGCGGGCGCGCGCCACCATGGCGACGGAGGTCTCGATCACCTGCTCCGGGGTCTTGTTCAGCTTGACCCGCATATGCAGCGGCGAGGTGGCGATCACGGTGTGGACGCGGCCGCGCTTGGCGAACTTGACCGCTTCGGCGCAACGGTCGATGTCAGCCGGATGGGCGCGCGACAGCCCGGCGATGACGGCATTCTTGGAGCGGCGGGCGATCTCGCTGACCGCCTGGAAATCGCCTTCCGAGGTGATCGGGAAGCCGGCTTCGATGACATCGACGCCCATGTCGTCCAGCAGCTCGGCAACCTCGAGCTTCTCCTCGAAGGTCATGGTGGCGCCGGGGCACTGCTCGCCGTCACGCAAGGTGGTGTCAAAAATGATGACGCGGTCCTTCTCGGACTTGTTCACGGTGGCCATGTCAGAAATTCCTTTAAGCTTGTGCGCCCGTCATGTTGCTGGGGCGTGTCAGGGTCCGGTGATCTCGTACAAACCCCTGAGTGCCCAGGCGCAGACGCCCAGCCGGCCCTCAGGGGCAGGTAAGAAGAAGGCCGCCAATAAGCAGGGTGGGCAGCGCGGCCGGGATCGCGGCGGTACGGGCGGCGAACGCCACCTCCCCCGAAATCCCATCAATTTGGCCGCGAATCAGCATAGCCAGACCCTTTGGAGCGCCAGATCCTCGGCCAAAACCGTTGACAGTCGGTTGCCGGGCAGCGCCGTGCGGCTGTTTCTAGACGATTATGGCAAGCGGCCGCAATGGGGAAAGATGGTCAGGCGGACTGACCTAATGGACGCGCGGGGTAAGCCACCACACGTCAGGGACGCACCGGTGGTAGGGTTCCCTCCCCCCTTGCGGGGGAGGGAGCCCGACTGACGTGCTCACCTCACGCAAGCAGCGGCCTGCGTTCCAACCTCCGTTCGAGCAAACAGCGACTACTTCTTCGCAACCGGCTTCGCCCTCTCCGCACCACCCTTGCCTTCCGCCTCCAGCGCCTCGCGGACGCGCTTGAATTCGCTTCGGTCGGCCTTGTCGACTTCCGGGAATTTCAGATCGAGCCGGTCGAGCGCGGCGACGATGGTCGAGCCGATCACGACGCGGGCGAACCATTTGTGGTCGGCGGGCACGATGTGCCACGGCGCATCCTTGCTCGCGGTGTGGTGGATCATGTCCTGGTAGGCCGCCTGATATCTCGCCCACAGCGCGCGCTCGGCGATGTCGGCCATCGAGAACTTCCAGTTCTTGGCCGGCTCCTCGAGCCGGGCAAGGAAGCGCTGGCGCTGCTCCTCCCTGGAGACGTTCAGGAAGAACTTCAGGATCACCGTGCCGTTGCGCGACAGATAGCGCTCGATCGCGGAAATATCCTCAAAGCGCTCGCGCCAGATGCGCTTGGTCACCAGCCGCTTCGGGATCTTCTGCTTGCCGAGCACCTCCGGGTGCACGCGCACCACCAGGCATTCCTCGTAGTAGGAGCGATTGAAGATGCCGATGCGGCCGCGCTCCGGCAGCGCGACCATTGCGCGCCACATGAAGTCGTGATCGAGCTCCTTGGTCGAGGGCTGCTTGAAGGACGACACCTCGCAGCCCTGTGGATTGACGCCCTCAAACACGCTCTTGATCGCGGAGTCCTTGCCGGCGGCGTCCATGCCCTGGAAGATCAAGAGCAGCGACCAGCGGTCCTGCGCATAGAGCTTCTCCTGAAAGTCGCTGAGCCGCTTGCGATTGGCCTCGATGATCTTGCCGCCGGCGTCCTTGTCGATGCCGCCCCTGTCGGCGGTCGGATACGACTTCAGGTGGAATTGGCCCGCACCGTCGAACCGGAACGGTGCGACATAGGGCTTCAATTCATCGGCGAGCGACGCGGACGGTTTCTTGCTCATGAGCTCTCGGTGGCTTGCGGGGCGACTTGATCCAGTCGATCACGCTACCAAGAATGCCCTTGGGCAGGAAGATGATGAACAGCACCAGCAGCACGCCGTAGACGAGATTGTCCCAGCCCACCGCGTTCGCTCCGAAACTGATGCGCAACACTTCCGCGAGCAGAATGGTGATGATAGCGCCGACCGTCGGCCCGAGCGCGACATAGACGCCGCCGACGATCGCGGCGAACACCATCTGCAGCGAGACGGCGATGCCGCTGACCGTGTCGGGCGAGATGAACATCTGATACTGGCAATACAGCGCGCCCGAGAGCGCGGTCATCAGCGCGCTGATCAGCGTGATCTTGAGCTTCTCGGCCGTAACGTTGACGCCGGCCGCGGCGGCCGCGTCCTCGTCCTCCGAGATCGCCTCCATGGCGTGACGGCTCATGCTGCGGTCGATCCGGTGCCAGATCACGATGCCGGCGAGCCAGACCGCGAGCGCGATCAGGTACCAGGTCGTCTTGTCGTCGAATTGCAGCGCAAGCAATCCCTTGCCGCTCGGGGCGCGCTGCGGCGTGTAGCCGAGCGAGCCGCCGGTATAGTCGCGGGTTGCGGTGATCACCTGCAGCACGATGCCGGCCAGCGCCAGGGTCACCAGCACGAAATAATGGCCGGTGATGCGGAAACGGAAGCAGGGATAGGCGACGACCAGCGCGAGCACGCCCGCCGCCAGCATGCTGAGCGGAATGCCGATCCAGGGCGACAGCCCGAAATTATTCCACAGCAGCGCCGTGACATAGGCGCCGGTCCCCATGAAGCCGCCGTGGCCGAGCGACACCAGGCCGAACCGGCCCATGATCGACCACGACGTGTAGGCGAACGACCAGATCAGGATCAGCACCAGGATGTGCAGGTGATAGGGATCGCTGTGCACGAAAGGCACCGCCACCAGCACGGCAAGCGCGACGATCCACGCCATGATCCGCCGGTTCACGAGCGCCTCGCGAGCAGACCCGCGGGCCGGATGAACATCATCACGATGAAGAAGGCGAACGCCAGCACATAACCCCATTCGAGATCGGAGAACAGGCCGCCGAGCGAGATGATCTCGGCGAATAGGAACGAGGCGATGAAGCCGCCGATGAAGTTGCCGAGCCCTCCGAGCACACAGATCAGGAAGGTGATCGGGCCGAACGAGAGCCCGACGAAGGGATGCACGTCGTATTGCAGCACGAGCAGGCACGCGGCGAGACCAGCCAGCCCGCCGCCGATTGCCGAGGTGATCAGATAGATGCGCTTCGCATCGACGCCCATCAGCGGCATGATCTGGCGGTCCTGCGCGATGGCGCGGATCGCGGTGCCAGTGAAGGTGCGAGTCAGGAACAGATACACGCCGATCATGCCGAGCAGCGCCGCGGCAAAGGACAGCAGCCGCGCGTAGCTGAAATTCATGTCGCCGAGCGACAGGACCGGCAGGCGGATGCCGAGGTTCTTGAAGTCGATGCCGAAGGCGACGGTGGCAAAGCTCTGCAGGATGAACAGAACGCCGCCGGTCGCCAGGAGCTGGTTGATCGGCGGCGAGGTCAGCAAAGGCGCGATGACGAGGTAGTGCAGCGCCGCGCCGAGCAGCGCGACCAGCATGATGACCAGCGGCGCGGCGGCCCAGTATGACAGGCCGAAAGACTGCACCAGGTAGTACATGCCGTACATGCCGATCATCACCAGCTCGGCATAGCAGATCCAGGTGACATCAATGACGCCGAAGATCAGGTTGAGGCCGAGCGCGAGCAGCGCCAGAACGCCGCCGAGCAGGATGCCGTTGATGACGGCCTCGAGAAAGTAGATGTCGAAGATGTCGAGGAAGGATTGCATGGTGTTTCCTCTCCTTACCTCTCCCCCGCAAGCGGGAGAGGGAGAACACTGATCGAGTGGACAGTGTCATCCTCACACCCCCAGATACGCCTGCTTGATGGTGTCGCTCGCCGCGAGCTCCGCCGACGTGCCGGCGACACGGATGGTGCCGGCCTCCAGCAGGTAGGCGCGGTCGACCACGCGCAGCACCTGCTGCACGTTCTGTTCGACGATCAGCACCGTGAGACCGCTGGCGCGGATCCGCTTCACCAGTTCGAACACCTGCTGCACCACGACCGGCGCGAGGCCTGCGGAGGGCTCGTCGAGCAGCAGCAGCTTCGGGTTCGACATCAGCGCGCGGCCGATCGCGCACATCTGCTGCTCGCCGCCGGACATGGTGCCGGCCATCTGGTGGCGACGCTCCCTCATGCGCGGGAACAGCTCGAACACGAAGTCGAGCCGCTCGGCGTAATGGGCGCGTGCGCCGGGCATATAGGCGCCCATCTTCAGATTGTCGGCGACGCTGAGCCGCGGAAACAGCCGGCGGTTCTCCGGCACATGGGCAATGCCGAGGCTGACGATGCGATGCGGAGGCGTCGCCACGACGTCCGTGCCCTGCATCGTGATGCGGCCTCTGACGGGACGGATCAAACCTGAGATCACGCGCATCAACGTCGTCTTGCCGGCGCCGTTCGGGCCGATCACGCCGACCGCTTCGCCCGCCTTGACGTCGAGACTGACGTCGAACAGCGCCTGGAAGCTGCCATAGCCCGCGTCGATTGATCTGAGCTCGAGCATGCCGGTCACGCCTCGATCCGGCGGCGCGCCTGCGCGGCCGCAGCCGCCGCAAGGCTCGCATCGGCATCGGTGCCGAGATAGACCTCGATCACCCTGGCGTTCCCAGCGACATCGGCCGGCAGACCTTCGGCGATCTTCTCGCCATGATCGAGTACCATCACGCGATCGACGACGCGCATCAGGACGCCCATGATGTGCTCGACCCAGATGATGGTGATGCCGAGCTCGTCGCGGATCCGGCGCAACATGTCGGCGGCCTGGTCCATCTCGGCTTCGTCGAGGCCGCCGAGGCTTTCGTCGGCGAGCAGCAGCTTTGGCCCGGTCGCGAGTGCTTTCGCCAGTTCAAGCTTCTTCAACCCGGCGGCGCCCAGGCCCTCGACGCTGGCATGGCGGTCGGTCGGCAGGCCGACCATCGCGAGCGCGCGCTCGGCCGCCTCCTCCGCTCGGGCACGGCTGTGGCGGCCCTGGCCGTAGAAGCCCGCGAGCGCCACGTTCTCGAAAATGCTGAGCCGGTGAAACGGCCGCGGGATCTGGAAGGTGCGGCCAACGCCGCTGACGATGATCCGGTGCGGAGCAAGCCCCGCGATCTCGCGGCCGTCGAACAGGATCGAGCCTGCGGTCGGCGGCAAGGTGCCCGACAGCATGTTGAAGATCGTGCTCTTGCCCGAGCCGTTCGGGCCGATCAGGCCGAGGATCTCGCCCCGCTCGACGCGGAACGACACGTTGTTGACGGCGCGAAAACCGCCAAACCGCTTGACGAGACCTTCGACGGCGAGCACGGCGGTCCCTTTCGAACTGCGGTCTAGGTCTGATGAGAGGTCACGCCGGCTGGCCGCCGCGCGGTCGCGCGCCGCATCCGTGCCGCGGCACCGGCGTACGACGCCGCCGGCGGCCTGCGTGGCGCCTTCGTGACCCGCATGAATCCCTCCCGGGGGTTGTGCACCGCGTTTTTGTTTCACCTATCACACGGGGACCACGCGATGATGTCAAGCGCCATGGCCGTGTCGGTGCGGCGCAGTTCCTCTAGCACTTGGTTGCAGGCGCGCGGCGCTAGGCCGCAAGCTGTGCTTCGATGAACGCCGTGACGAAGCGCGGCATCGCGGCGCCGAGATCGGCGCGGCTGCGCACCAGGTGGATCGCGACGAGCTCGGGATCGTGCTGCCGCGCGAGATTGGCCTCAAGCCGTTGGCGCAACGCCTCGCCGGGCATGTCGACGCGCAGGATGCGGATCATCGCAAGCGCGGGCCCGGTGTAGACGCAGTACCAGTCCGCATCCGCACGGCAGTCTGCGGCGGAAAGGCCGGTCTCCTCCTCGAGCTCCCGCATCACGCTGCCGGCGATGTCGACGGCGTCTTCCTTGATGTCGTTGAGGTCCGGCGTACCGGACGGAAAGTAGATCCGCCCGGGATTGGCCGTGTGCTGGCCCATCTCGCCGAGCACGAAGGCGCCGTCGTTCGCCAGCAGTGCGCCCATGCCGAAGCCGTTGAAGATCTCCCCGTCGGGGAAACCCCAGTCGCGCCAGGCGAGGAAGCTCGCGAAATCTGTCTCGAAGTAATTGGCGCTGAGACGCCCGCCCGCAAACACGGGGTCGCGGCCGAGCAGCACGCGGCCGTTCCACAGGCTCGGCTTCGCGCGCTGCTGGGCGGCGAAATGCGCGTCGATCTCGGCACGCCGCGCGTCGGCGAACGGCCAGCGCCGATTCCGCAACGTCAGGTCGAGCGCGGTGACGCGATGAATGACCGGAGACTGCATGTCGTTCACCGCACCCTGATTCCCTTGGCTGCATGGTCCCGCCGGAAAGCCGCTACAACGCCTTGTGCGACAGCAACTCTCCGGTTCCAGACCATGCTCCCTACTTCGCGTTCATTCCTGTCGTTTTCTTGACCTGATCGACAAATTTGTTGGTGTAGGTCTTGGTCACGTCGACGCCGGCTTTCGCCACGTCGGGCGAACCCACGCTGAACACCGCAAGCACCGCCTCCGCGCCCTTCGGATCCATCTTGCCGGTCTCCGAATACATCGGGATCGTGTTCTTCAGCGCGGCCAGATAAAGATCCTTGTTCTTGCCGACGATCTCATCCGGCATCTTGGCCATGATCTCTTCGGCCGAATGCGAATGAATCCAGGACAGCGTCGCCATGATGGCGTTGGTCAGCGCCTGTGCCTCCTTCTCGTGCCCGTTCACCCAGGCCGCGGTCGAATAGAGCGCGCCGCCCGGGTATTCGCCGCCGAACACCGCGAGCGTGTCACGCTGCGTGCGGGTGTCGCTCAGGATCTTGAGGTCGGAATGGCTGCCCTGCAGCACGGTGACGGAGGGATCGAGCATCACGGCGGCATCGATCTGGCCCTGCTCCATCGCGGCCACCGCAGTGGCGCCGAGACCGACACCGATCACGGACGTGCCCATCGGGTCGAGGCCGTTCTTCTTCAGCATGTACTTCAGGAAGAAATCGGTCGACGAGCCCGGCGCGCTGACGCCGACCTTCTTGCCGGCGAGATCCTTGATCGAGTTGATCTCACCGGTGTGCTTCGGCGAGACCACCAGCACGAGGCCGGGATAGCGGTCATAGACCACGAAGGCCTGCAGCTCCTGCTTCTTGGCCGCGAGGTTGACGCAATGGTCGAAATAGCCGGAGACGACATCGGCGCTGCCGCCGAGCACCGCTTTCAGCGCATCCGAGCCGCCCTTGAGATCGACCAGCTCGACCGAAAGCCCCGCCTTGTCATATTCGCCGAGTTGCTTGGCGAGCACCGTCGGCAGATAGCACAGGCAGGCGCCGCCGCCGACCGCGATGGTGATCTTGCTTTGCGCAGCGGCAAGGCCCGTGCTCATCACGAGCGCCAGCAACACACCCGCGACCTTGCCCAACATCGTCCTCATGACGTCCTCCACTCGAAATTTGGCGGCAAGATAATGCAGGGCGGCTGGCTTGAGAAGGCGACTTTCCGATAGCTGGTTACGGCCGCGCTTCGCGCCGGTCCGAACTCGCAACGAAGGCTAATAGCATCGGACCGCTCTCCCAGACTATTGCGCGAAATACGCGGGGTGATCGATGTCGGTGAGCAGTCCCGGCTGCTCCGGCTGCCAGTCGAGCCGCGACCTCGTGCGCGCGCTCGAGGTCGGGACGTCGATGGCGACGAACCGGCCGAACCAGCCGAAATGCGCGGCCGCCTCCTCCGGCGACTTCGACACCAAGGGAACGTTGAGACGGCGGGCGATCACCTCGGCGATGTCCTTGAACGCTACGCCTTCGTCGGCCACGGCGTGGAAGGGACCGCCTTCGACGCCGCGCTCGAGCGCCAGCCGGTAGACCCGCGCCGCGTCGAGACGGTGCACGCCGGGCCAGTGGTTGAGCCCTTCGCCGATATAGGCGGAGACGCCCTTCTCGCGCGCGAAGGCAACGAGGCGCGGCACGAAGCCGTGATCGCCGTGGCCGTGCACCGACGGCGGCAGACGCACCACACCTGCACGCACGCCGCGTGACGCCACCGCCATCGTCGCCGCTTCCGACGCGCGCGGATAGGCCTCGGAGACTGCATGTGGCGCGTCCTCCTCGGTGGCGACGCGGCCCTGCGCCATGGTTGCAACGCCCGATGTCGTGAGCAGCGGCCGCTTCGAGCCTTCGAGCACGACGCCCAGCGTCTCGATCGCGCGCCGGTCATCCTCGCAGTTCCTGGCGAACTTCGAGAAGTCGTGGTTGAAGGCGCAGTGGATCACCGCATCTGCCTGTTCGGCGCCGCGCTTGAGGCTATCCAGGTCCTCGAGTGTCCCGTGATGCGGCTCGGCACCGGCGGCTGCCAGTGCCTCCGCGCCCTTCTCCGAGCGGGTCATGCCGAGCACCTGATGGCCGGCGGCGATCAGATCCTTGGTGACGGCCGAGCCGACCCAGCCGGTGGCCCCAGTGACGAATACACGCATAGGCAAATCTCCAGGTTTCGCTGGAGACAAATCTCATCTGGATTATTCTGGTAAAGTAGTGATCTTATCATGGTATAATAGCTAACAGGATGAGCATTTCAGGCGCGCACGACAATCGGCTCGGGACCTATCTGAAAGATCGGCGCAGCAAGCTCGATCCCGCCACCTTCGGCTTTCCGGCCGGGCGGCGTCGCACGCCGGGCCTGCGCCGCGAGGAGGTGGCACAGCGCGCCAATATCAGCCCGACCTGGTACACGTGGCTCGAGCAGGGCCGCGGCGGGGCGCCGTCGGCAGATGTGCTGGACCGCATCTCGCGCGCGCTGATGCTGACCGACGTCGAGCGCGAGCACCTCTTCCTGCTCGGCCTCGGCCGCACGCCCGAAGTTCGTTACCAAAGAAGCGAAGGCGTCACGCCGCGGTTGCAGCGCGTGCTCGACGCGCTATCGCCGAGTCCGGCGGTCATCCGCACCGCGACGTGGGACGTCGTCGCTTGGAACAGGGCCGCGACCGTGATGCTGACCGACTACGGCGCGCTGCCGCCGAACCAGCGCAACATCCTGCGCTTCATCTTTCTCGATCCGCGCGTCCGCGCCGCGCAGCGTGATTGGCAAAGCGTGGCGCGCTTCGTGGTCGGCGCATTCAGGGTGGACGCGGCGCGCGCCGGCGCGGCGGCTGCGGTGCAACCTTTCGTCGACGAGCTCTGCCGGCTGAGCCCGGAGTTCGCGGCGATGTGGCGCGACAACGACGTCCGCACCCATGGCGAGGGCGTCAAGCATCTCCGGCACCCGATCCTCGGCCCGATCACCTTCGAATATTCCGCATTCGCGGTCGACGGCCGGCCCGATCTCAGCATGGTCGTCTACAACCCGACCGAGCCGGAGGTTGCGAACAAGATCCGAAAGCTGATGGACGCGGCGCGGCCATCCGGTCTAGCCGCGCATACGTGACTGTCCGACGGCATACAGCGAGCAGTCCTTCCATGCCTCGACGCACAAGCGCATCGCCTCCTGCCTGGCTTCATCGGCGGTATGGTCGATGACCAATGAACAATGACCTTGGGCATTCCATGCAAATGCCTTGGCGTCAGTGCGCGTCGCCACGTAATCATTGAAATACATCGCACATGCGGCATTGAGCGGGCTGGGCGCGGGAATCGAGACTAGCGGCGGCAGCTCGACCATTACCGAAACCGGCAGGCGCAATCCGCTTAGAAAGCCTTCGACGGCAGGCCACCATGTTTCAACAGGTCCGGTCGCAACGCGATGGCCCTCAACGCCGAAAGGCGGCAGCATCTCCAATTGCGCGGGAGCGCCGGCGGCAGTGTAGGATTCGAACATGCGGCGAGCCAGGGGCGCCGGAATGTAGTGATCGTTCTCGGCATGAATCCACAATGCGGGCACCCGGGTGGTGCGGCCGAGGATACCGGCATCCTCCACCAGACGATCCGGGCTGCAGACGTGGTCAGAGCCGGCCGATCCGTGACCGCCGGCGAAATCGAGGACACCTATGACGCCGGGAGTATTGTTGGCCGCGGCGACGATCACCGCAAACCCGCCGGTCGAATGACCAAATAGCAGAACCCGGTCCGGGTCAGCCCAAGGCTCGCTGCGAAGGGCGACGACCGCGCCGCTGACGTCCTCGGCCGCAGCATGTCCCACGGCCAGATAATCCCGATCGTTGCACGGTCCCGAGAGGCGCTCGGCAAATGGTCCCTCCGAATGGCCAAAGCCACGGCGCATGATCGATACGGCCGCGTAGCCGCGCTGCGCGAATGCTACGGCCGGATTGGCGAGCGCGGTCGGCGCTTGATGGGCGATCGCGATACGAAAGGCCTCTCCTGTCGCAGCCGGCGTGCCATGAACCAGAATGACCACCGGAAACCGTCCGGGCCGATCCGGGCGTACGACCATGGCCTCGAGGTTAACCTGCCGCTCCTCCGAAAGCCTGATCGGTACCTTGACGAATTCCTGGATCAAACCTGGCAATGCCATATCGGCCGAAGCCTGGCGGAGGAGTAACAGGCAGAACGCGAGCGCGTAACCAAGCCGCCTCATGATCGTCTCCTGACGTCAGGCCAAGGCTAGGCCACACCCTACGGCAAGCGAGCGGAACGGGTCAACGCGGCGGGAGTTTGCCCTACTGCCGCGACGCCGTCGTCGGCCGCCAGACCAGCAGCCGCTTCTCCACGACCGTCACGCCCATGTCGATCAGGATGACGAACGCCGACAGCACGAACATGCCGGCGAACACGCCCGCGACGTCGAACACGCCTTCGGCTTGCTGGATCAGATAGCCGAGGCCGGCCGCGGCACCGAGATATTCGCCGACGACGGCGCCGACCACAGCGAAGCCGACCGAGGTGTGCAGGGACGAGAACATCCAGGACAGCGCCGAGGGCCAATAGACATGCCGCATCAACTGCCGCTCGTTCATGCCGAGCATCCGGGCATTGTCGAGCACAGTGGTCGAGACCTCCTTGACGCCCTGATAGACGTTGAAGAACACGATGAAGAACACCAGCGTCACGCCGAGCGCGACCTTGGACCAGACGCCGAGCCCGAACCACAGCGCGAAGATCGGCGCCAGCACCACGCGCGGCAGCGCGTTGACCATCTTCACATAGGGATCGAACACCGCGGCGGTGCGCGGCTGCCGCGCGAACCAGAAGCCGACCAGGATGCCGCCGGCCGAGCCGATCACGAAGGCGAGGATGGATTCCCACAAGGTGATTGCGAGATGCTTCCAGATCACGCCGGACGAGAACCATTTGACGATCTGGCTGAACACGTCGACCGGATTGGAGAAGAAGAACGGCGGCAGCAGGATCTTGCCGAACACCGGCACGGTCGAGAAGAGCTGCCACAGCACCAGCACGACAACGGCGACCAGCACCTGGAGCGCCAACAACGTCAGGCGCGACATCAGGCGGCTCCCGCCTGCGAGGACTGCACGTAGCCTTTCATCACCTCATCCTTCAGCACGCTCCAGATCTCCCGGTGCAAGGCGTGAAAATCCTTCTCCATGCGGATCTCTGAAATGTCGCGCGGCCGCGGCAGCGCGATGCGCCAGTCGCCGATGATCCGGGCCGAAGGGCCGGCCGACATGATCACGACGCGGTCGGCCAGCGCGATCGCTTCCTCGAGATCGTGGGTGACGAACAGCACCGCCTTGCGATCAGCGTTCCACAGTTCCAGCAGCAGATTGCCCATGATCTGCCGGGTCTGCGCGTCGAGCGGACCGAATGGTTCGTCCATCAAGAGGATCTTCGGATCGCGGATCAGGACCTGCGCGAGGCCGACCCGCTTGCGCTGGCCGCCGGACAGCATGTGCGGATAGCGTCCCGCGAAGGCGCCGAGGCCGACCGACTCAAGCCACGTCTGCGCGCGCCTCAGCGCTTCGGTCCGCGGCGTGCCCCTGATCTCGAGCCCGATCGCGACATTGTCGATTGCGGTCTTCCACGGGAACAGCGCATCGGCCTGGAACAGGTAACCGGCGTCGCGGTTCAGGCCGGCAAGCGGCTTGTCAAAGATTCGCGCGGTACCCGACGCCGGCCGCAACAGACCGGCCGCGACGTTCAGCAGCGTCGATTTCCCGCACCCGGTCGGCCCGACAATGGCGACGAACTCGCCATGTGCCACTGCAAGATTTGCCTTCTCGACCGCGGTGTAGACCCGTCCACCCGCCAACCGAAACGCCACCGTCGCGTTGTCAAGCGCGACCGCCGTCGGCCCTGTCTTCTCCACCACGTTGCCTCCCGAACTTCGCAGCATGGCTTAGCGATTCAGGCCGGCAAGTTCAACGCAGGAAGGTGGCTTAGACGGCCATTGCCGCTGGGTCGGCGCGGTTCTCAGGACAAGCGGGTTGAGAATTGGCCCGATATCGTCGAGGCTATCGGTCCACCACCGAAGCGGACCAGTAGGAGACAGATCATGCGGATTGCAGTCGTTGGCGCCGGCGGCGTCGGGGGTGGCTTTGGCGCGGCGCTCGCGCATGCCGGAGCCGACGTCACCTTCATCGCGCGCGGCGCCCATCTCGCGGCCATGCGGAGCGAAGGGCTGAAGATCCAGGGCGGACGCGGCGAAACCCATCTGGTGCCGACGCGGGCGACCGACGATCCGGCCAGCGTCGGCCCCGTCGATGTCGTGCTGTTCTGCGTCAAGCTGTGGGACGTTGAAAGCGCCGGCGAGCATATCAAGCCGATGGTCGGTCCCGAGACAGCGGTCATCCCGCTGCAGAACGGGATCGACGCGCCGGAGCGGCTGATCCCGATCCTCGGGCGGAAGGCGGTGATGGGCGGCGTCGCGCAGATCAGCGCGTCGATCATCAAGCCCGGCGTGATCAATCAGGTCGGCACCTTCATGCGCATGATCTTCGGCGAGCTCGACGGCAGCATCACGCGGCGCGGCAAGGCGTTCCTTGAGCTCTGCCTGAAGGCAGGCTTCGATGCGACGCTGAGCGAAGAGATCATCACCGAGCTCTGGATGAAGTTCATCCTGCTCGCCAGCAATGCCGGCATGACGGCCGTCACGAGGCAACCGATCGGCAGACTGCGCGACGATCCCGATCTCCGCCCGCTGTTCGTGTCGACCTGCCGGGAAACCATCGCCGTCGGCCGCGCCCACGGCATCAAGCTGCCGCCCGACGCACTCGAGAAGGCGCTCGACTTCATCGGCCATGCGCCGCCGGCAATGAAGGCGTCGATGGCGCTCGATCTCGAGCGCGGCAACCGGCTCGAATTGCCCTGGCTGAACGGCAAGGTCGTCGAGCTCGGCCGCAAGCTCGGCGTTGCGACGCCGACGCACGACTTCCTCTATGCGGTGCTGAAACCCTATGCGATGGGCACGCCAACCTAAAGCATGATGAGACGAGAACAATCTGTGCGGCAGGGGATTCACCTCTCCCATCGGGAGAGGTCGCGCCGACGGCGCGGGTGAGGGGTTGCGCTCTCGCATGGAGCCGAGTCCCCTCACCCGATTTGCACTGGACGATGCTCCGCATCGCCACGCGCAAATCGACCTCTCCCCGCTGGGGAGAGGTAAAGGATCAGCGCTGTGGCATGGTTTCGGGGATGACAGTGGCGACGATCGAGGCATCCAGCGCCTCGTAATCGGACAGCCCGATGGTCGCGTAGAGCTCGGCGCGGGTCTGCATCTTGTCGATCATGTTCTGCGTGCCGCCGTCGCGCGCGATCGCGGCATAGAGCTGCTCCTGCGCCTTGTTCGCGACCCGCAGTGCGGAGACCGGCCAGATCACCATCGCGTAGCCCATCGCCTCGAACTCGGCAGCGGTGAAGAATGGTGTCCTGCCGAACTCGGTCATGTTGGCGAGCAGCGGCGTACCCGGCATCCGCTCCGCGAAGGCGCGGAACATCTCGGCGCTATCGAGCGCCTCGGGAAAGATCGCCTCGGCGCCGGCTTCCATGTAGAGCTTGGCGCGCGCCACCGCGCCATCGAGGCCCTCGCTTGCGGCGGCATCGGTGCGGGCGACCACCACGAGATCGCGGCGCGCCTTTGCCGCGGCCGCGACCTTGGCCGCCATGTCATGGGCATCAGCAAGCTTCTTGTCGTTCAAATGTCCGCACTTCTTCGGAAGAAGCTGGTCCTCCAGATGCACCGCGCCGGCGCCCGCCTCCTCGAACACGCGCACCATATGCATCACGTTCAGCGCCTCGCCATAGCCGGTGTCGCCGTCGACCAGGACCGGCAGGCCCGACGGACGTGCGACTTGGCGCACGAAGAACGCGACCTCGTCGACGGTGATGATGCCGAGGTCAGGCAAGCCCATCGACGCCGTCATCGCCGCGCCCGACAGATAGACCGCCTTGAATCCGGCAGCCTTCGCCTGCAGCGCGGCCATGCCATTGTGCGTGCCTGGCAGCCGCAGGATGCCCGGCTCGCGCAGCAAGGCACGAAACCTGCGGCCCGCGCTTTCAGTGGGGTGATCGGCGGCAACAAGATACGGCATGGTAGCCTCCAATTCGGCTCTCGCGGTCCCATCAACATTGCGATTGTTCCGACGATAGCAACTTCCAGGCAGCGCACCCAGCCGCCGAGCACCGGGCTGCCGAGCGGGATTGGCATCAATCAGGGCGTGCGCGTTTCGTTGCGGCCGGCTGGCCGTCCTGAAATCCCAGCAAGGCGGAAATCTGCCGTCCCGCCTCGCGCACCAGCTTTGAATAGTCGAGCAGTTTCTGTTCGTCGATGCGCGCGCTCGGCCCGTAAAGACCGATCGAGCCGACGACGCTGCCGCGGTGATCGAAGCATGGCGCGGACACCGCAACGGCGCCGGCGAAGATCTCGCTGTGGCTCATCGCATAGCCGTGTCGCCGCGCGAATTTCAGAGCTTCCTCGAGTTCGGTCCGCTCGCCGCTCTTCCTGATGGTGGAGAGAAGCTCCGCCTGCCGTTCCGGCTCCATGAAGGCCAGCATGGCCTTGCCCGTCGACCCCTGCGTCAGACTCAGGCTATCGCCGACGCCGCGGCTGATCGAGAGCACGTGACGGCTCTCGCATTCGAGAATGCAGATGCCGCGATCCTCCTGCACCCGGAACAGCGCGGCGGTCTCGCCGGTCGCCTCGCGCAAGCCTTCGACGATCGGGCGCGCGGTTGCAACGATATCAAGTCCCTTTAGCCAGACATGCGAGAGCTTCATCACGCCATGAGCGAGGCGGAAGCGCTGCGGCTCGCCTTCGGCCTGGATGAGGTCGCGTTGCGCCAGCGTCTGCAACAGACGGTACAGCGTCGGTCGGCTCAGCCCGACGCGCTTCTGGATCTCGAGCACGCTCAGCGCCGGCTGATCGGGAGTGAAGCATTGCAGGATCGCGATCGCACGGTCCACCGCCCGCACGCCTGATGCCCCCTGCTCCGCGTCCCGGGTCTCCGCCTTGGGTCTCTTTGTCATCCGTCACATCCGCGATTCCGGCAGGGGCGCACTGCGCGCCGCGCATCTTGACCGATTTGCCGTCGTCGATAGTATCAGAATATGAGAATGATGTCCATCAGATGGACACACATTTTGGGAGGACCGGAATTGCTTCAGACAGTTCGTCCGCATAGACGGCCCGCGGCTTGGGCGGCATCGACGATCGCCACATGGCTGCTTTCGACGCCGCTTACACATGCCGCGCCCGATGGCTCGGGCATCTCGGACGGCGTGGTGCGCATTGCGGTATTGGGCGACTATGGCAGCGGCCGCGATCTCGGCGGCCCGGGCTCGGTGACCGCCGCAAAGCTTGCGGCGGAGGATTTTCACAGCAAGGTTCTAGGGAAGCCGATCGAAATCATCTCGGCCGATCATCAGAACAAACCGGATGTCGCGGTCGGGATCGCGCGGCAATGGTTCGACGTCGATCATGTCGACGCCGTCACCGACCTTGCGGTGAGTTCCGTCGGTCTCGCCGTCGCCGGGCTTGCGACGCAGAGCAACCGGACGGCGCTTGTATCGGGCGCTGCGACATCGGAACTGACCGGCGACAAATGCTCGCCCGTCGTCACGCACTGGGCGGACGATACCTACGCGCTGTCGGCCGGTCTCGTCGGTGAACTCAGCCACCGTGTCGGCAAGGATTGGTTCTTTGTCGCGGTCGACTATTCGTTCGGCACTGCGATGGTGAAAGACGCCTCGCGAGCGGTCACCGATGCGGGCGGCAAGGTGCTGGGCGCGGTGCGATATCCCTTCAACACCACCGATTTCTCGTCCTTCCTGCTCGCGGCGCAGAACTCAAGCGCCAAGGTCGTGGCGCTGGCCGGCACCGGCGCGGACACCGTCAATGCAGTGAAACAGACCCACGAGTTCGGCCTGCAACGGGGCGGGCAGACCATCGTCGGCATGCTGACTTTCATTTCCGACGTCCATTCGATCGGACTAAAGGACGCACAGGGCATGTACGTCGCATCCCAATACTATTGGGATGACGACGACGGCACCCGCGCGTTTGCCAAGCGGTTCTTTGCGATCGAAAAGCGTGAGCCCACCAAATTGCAAGCGGCGACCTATGCCGCCGTACGTCATTATCTGAAGGCGATCGAGGCCGGCGGCACCGACGAGGCGAAAGCTGTCAATGCCGAAATGCGCAAGCTGCCGGTCGATTTCTTCGGTCGCCCCGCGCATGTCCGCAAGGACGGCCGCGTCATCTACGACCTCTCGCTCTATCGCGTGAAGAAGCCGGGCGAGAGCAAGCATCCCTGGGACTACTACCAGAAGATCTCGGTCATTCCCGGCAACAACGCATTCCGTCCCGAGAACGCGGGCGGCTGCAAGCTCAGCAACTAGGAACCCAACCTCATCCGCCACGACGCGCCGTCGCCCAATGCAACATAAGGAGGAGCCGATGTCCTTGCGGAACGATTTCGAGAAGCTTGTTGACGTCAAGAACGGCTTCATCAGCCGCGAGATCTTCGTGGACGCCGATATCTACCGGCAGGAGCTCGACAAGGTCTTCACCCGGGCCTGGCTCCTGGTCGGTCACGAGAGCCTGGTCCCGAATCCCGGCGACTTCTACACGTCACGCATGGGCGAGGAATCCGTCATCCTCTGTCGCGACAAGAAAGGCGAGATCCACGTCTTCCTCAACTCGTGCCGGCACCGCGGCATGAAAGTGTGCCGCTACGAGCAGGGCAACACGTCGCTGTTCACCTGCCCATACCATAGCTGGACGTATACGACGGACGGCAAGCTGCAGGGTGTTCCGCTGCACCGGACACTCTATGACGGCGTGCTCGACCGCGAGGCCAACTCACTGGTCTCGGTGGCGAAGCTCTGCAACTACAAGGGCTCGATCTGGGCGACCTGGGACAAGGACGCGCCCCACTTCCTTACCTATCTGGGCGACGCCAAGATCCATCTCGACCAGGCGCTCGACTGCCGCGACGGCCGCGAAGGCGGCTCGGAGGTGATCGGCGTCCACAAATGGGTGTTCCCTGCCAACTGGAAATTCGCCGCCGAAAATTTCTTAGGCGACACCTACCACAATCCGAGCCACCGCTCGGTCGACCTGATCGGCATCGGGCCGAGCGCGGCCGCCGGCAAGAAAGGCCGCCGCGACGACGAGCTGGAGAAGGCACAACACGTTTGGATCAGTTTCCCGGGCGGGCACGGCGTGCACAGCGCCATTCAGCCGGAGGCCAATGAATACGTCGAGTCCTTCCTCGACAATCCGATCCTTGAACAATATTTCCGGCACTGCTTCGAAGAGCGCAAGCGACGGCTCGGCGAACAGGCGCGCCTATTGCCCTTCGTCGGCACGATCTTCCCCAACACCTCCTACCATGGCCGGCAGCCGCGCGGACTTTGCGCCTGGCATCCGCACAGCCCGACCTCGACCGAAGGCTGGCGCTTCTTCCTGGTCGACAAGGATGCGCCGCAGGAAGCCAAGGATTATCTGCGTCACTACTACATGCGCTACTCCGGTCCGGCCGGCATGACCGAGCAGGACGACATGGAGAACTGGCTCTATGCGACCGCCGCCAGCACCGGGACGATCGCACGGCGCCATCCCTTCAATTATCAGCAATCCATGGGGGCCTACGTCACCGACCACCCGCTGGGCGGTGAGGTCAGCACTCAAGTCACCGAACAGATCGCGCGCGGCTTCTATCGTCGCTGGACCACTTACATGCAAGGCGGCGACTGGAACGAATTGCTCGGGTCGCCCGCGAGCAACAGCAGGCAGGCCGCAGAATGACCGCATCAGGAAAAATCATTCTCGTCAGCGGTGGCACTTTCGGCATTGGCCGCGCGATCACGCTCGGCCTAGCGAGGCGCGGCCATTCGGTCGTGGCATTCGGCCTCGAGGCGCCGCAGGTCTCGAGCACCGCACGGAACGCCATTCCCGGGCTACGCGAGGAACTTGACCGCGAGGGCCTCTCCGCCGAACTCATGGAAGCTGATGTGTCTGACGCGGACGATGTTGCTCGCGTGATCGAGCGGGCGCTGGCGCGCTTCGGCCGCATCGACGGCGTCGTCAACAATGCCGCGATCGGTCCGCTCGGAACGGTGCTCGATACCGACGAGGCGCTGTTCGATCGCATCATCGCCGTCAATCTCAAGGGCCCGTACCTGACGAGCCGCGCCGCGATCCCGCATATGATCGCGCAAGGCGGCGGCTCGATCGTCAACATCGGATCCGGCGCCGGCTGGGGCAAGCCGAACATGGCGGTCTACAGCGCGAGCAAGGGCGGCGTCGTGGCGCTGAGCGCGGCGATGGCCTACGATTTCTTCCATCAGCGGATCCGCGTGAACACAGTCATCCCCGGAGGCGGCGGCATCGTCAGCGGAATGAGCCTCGGCCGCGTCGGCGGCGATGCGAACCGCTTCGGCAAGGGCGCACCGGGCACGGCCGCAGGCCGCACCGCCAGCGGCGATGACATCGCCAACGTCGTCGCCTTCCTGCTGTCGTCGGAAGCCGAGACGCTGTCTGGGACCGTGATCGACGTCGGCTGCTTTGCGCAGCAGGGCGGACCGGTGCCGCCCAAGCCGGCGCTCTGACGACGCGCCATGCCTGATGAGGAGATGCCAATGACAACGACTGTTCAGGACGCGCAGCCGGCCGCCCCGGCATCCAACGCGGCGATCGAACGCTCCGCGGCCTACTACCGGCTGAAAGCCGATGTTGAGGATTTCTACTACCATGAGGCCGACCTGATCGACGACCGGCGCTTTCGCGACTGGCTCGATCTCCTGGCCGAGGACATCAGCTATTTTATGCCGATCCGGCGCAACGTGAAGTTCGGCCAGCAGGCCGCACGCGAGAACACCAGGCGCGGCGAAGGCATGAGCTGGTTCGACGAGGACAAGTGGACGCTGACCAAGCGGGTCGAGCAGATCCTGACCGGCGTGCACTACGCCGAAGAGCCGCTGTCGCGGATCACGCATATGGTCAGCAATGTGCAGATCAAAGGCGCACGACCGGATCTCGACGCAGCGCGCGAGCTTGACGTCACCAGCCGCTTTCTCGTGTATCAAAACCGTGTCGAGTACGAGACCTACACCTTCGTCGGCCGCCGCAACGACACGCTTCGCCTGACCGATGCCGGTTGGAAGATCGCAAGGCGCGAGATACTACTTGAACAGAACATCCTGATGGCCAAGAATCTGACCACGTTCTTCTGAGCAAGGCCGCCGCGCAATGATGGATGTCAGGACGATCAAGGTGGGGACACACCTGAAATTGCAGGAGAGCGTCATTGCCGAGGTGATCGAGAACATGGGCGACGGTGAGTGGTTGCAGGTCCGGTGCCTGAAATCCCCTGCCCGGCCCGACGAGGTCGGCACGGTCGAGCTGTGCCACGCCCAGGACATCTTCAAGGTGCTCAATCAGTAGTTCCGACGTTTGGACCAGCGAATATGCTGCGATTTGAATACATGCCGAGCGACTTCCATCCGCTGTTCCTGTTCCTCGGCGAAGGCACCGACCTCGCCGCACTGGCAAGGCTGTTGCGTGGATTTGCCGAGGACCCGCAAGCCATCACGGTGGCGGAGCGGATTCCCGGCGCCGTCTCGCGAGACGAACTGGTTCTGGTGCCCGCCGACGATGAATTCGGAATGCGCGACCTCGGGGGCCGCTTCGCCTGGAAGCTGACGAGCTGGCAGGCAGAGCGGATCGCCGAGCGGATCGAATTGCTGGCGCCGCGGGACAACAAGTCCGGCTCAGAGATCCTCGAGATCGGCAGCGAGGGTGAAATCCCGGTCAAGGTATCGCGCGGCGAATTCACCGACGACTTCCTGATCACGCGCAGGTAGCGGCGGGCCTTTCGCGTGAGTGCACCGCGCAAGCCGCCCAAGGTTCTGATCGCCGGTGCCGGAATCGGCGGGCTGGTGGCGGGATTGTCGCTGCTGCAGCGTGGCATCAAGGTCGAGATCTTCGAGCAGGCGTCCGAGCTGCGCGAGCTCGGCGCCGGAGTCCAGCTCAGCGCCAACGGCACCCGCGTCCTGATCGCGCTCGGCCTCGAGCAGCAGATGGAGGCGATTGCCTGCGAGGCTTCGGGCAAGGAGATCAGGCTGTTCAGCACCGGGCGGACCTGGAAGCTATTCGACCTCGGCGCCTCCTCGCGCGCGATCTATGGTGCGCCCTACTGGATGTTGCATCGCGGCGATTTGCATCGCGTGCTGGTCGAAGCGTTCAACGCGCAGGCACCGGGCCGGCTGCATCTCGACAGTCGCTGCGCCGGCTTTGACGAGAATGGTGACGGCATCTGGCTTCGGCTTGCGAATGGCGAGCGGCGTCACGGCGATATCGTGGTCGGCGCCGACGGCGTGCATTCCGAAGTCCGTCGGCAGATCGGCGGCGATGCAAAGCCGTTCTTTTCGGGCGTGGCGGCTTGGCGCGGCCTGGTGCCGATGGCGCGGCTGCCGGCGAGCCAGCGGCGCGACGTTGGTACCAATTGGGTCGGCCCCGGCGGCCATGTCATCACCTATCCGGTGCGCCGCGGCGAAATTCTGAACTTCGTCGGTATCTTCGAAGGCGCGAGTTGGTCGGTCGAATCGTGGACCGAACGCGGCACGCGCGAGGCCTGCCGCGCGGCCTTTGCCGGATGGAACGCGGAAATCCACGCCATCATCGAAAACCTCGATGTGCCCTACAAATGGGCGCTGCTAGGACGCGATCCGCTCGATCGCTTTGTCGCGGGGCGCGCCTGCGTGATCGGCGATGCCGCACATCCGACGCTTCCCTTCCTGGCCCAGGGCGCCAACATGGCGATCGAGGATGGCATAGTGCTGGCGCGCTGCCTTGAACGCTTTCCGCCCACCGAGGCGCTGCAGCGTTATCAAGCCGCGCGGCTGACGCGGACGAACACGATCGTGGTGAAATCGGCCGAGAACGCCAAGCGCTTTCACAATCCGGCGCTCGCAGACGCCCGAGGCGCCGACGCTTATGTCTCGCGCGAATGGCAGCCCGACCGGGTCCGCGAACGCTACGATTGGCTGTTCACCTATGACGCGCTGACCGCGCCGGTCTGACTGCGACCGTTCGCTGCACTTGCTCGACGTTGCTGCGCTAATGAAGGGGATGGCGTCCGCGGCGCAACCGGCGTTTCGGTGGCACCGACGGAGCGTAAAACGGATTCTCCGAGCACATCGCCGACCGACCCGACGCGGATGCCTGGCACTGCGGGATCGAGGTGAAACTGCAATCGATGTAGTCGGCGGTCAACCGACCGCCATAGACGTGCATGCACACCGGATAGTTCGGATCGTAGGCCTGTGCGAAGGCAGGGCCGGCAAGACAAACGCCGAGGGCAGCAATCGCGTAGAGTCTCGGGCGCATCGAATTCTCCTGGTTCTGTGGATCGTTTCCTCACAACTGTCGGAGTTAGTCAACAGACGAACGCCTGAAGTTCAAGACGTGGCGCCCTGCACCGCGGGCAACACTGCCTCGAGGATCGCCGAAGCGTGGCCGACCCCGCTATTGCTGATCGCCGGCCGGCTTGCCATCGTCCTCGCCGAGGCAGCGGATGATGAAGGCGGTGGTATCGCGCGGCAGGACCCCGGCTGCGCGGGCCTTGAGTCGGCACTCGAGCTGCGCGATCTGGCGCGCGCGTTGCCGCTCGCTCGGCAGCGACGACTGGCGCAACCGGCGCAGCGTCATCGGCGAGCCGTCGGATTCGAAGCTCAGCTCGTATTTCTTGCCGCCACGGTCAGTGGCGGCGCAGGTGATGCTGGAGACCTGTCGCGTGACGAAGCTCCCGACCTGGCGGCACGAGCCGGTCGACATTTCCACCAGCGGCACCGGCAAGCCGTCGACCCGCGGCCGGTCGCTTGACTTCAGCAGCATGCGGTCGACCGCGAGCTCGAACACATTGTCCTGCGTCCGCGCCGCGCTCTCGCCGGAGAACGAGACGATGTGGCTCTTGTCGGTGGGATCGTCGAGCACGACGACGAATTCGGAACGGCCGCGCAGGGTATGGAAATAAGCCACCGCCTTGCAGGTGTAGCTGCGTCCGGCGATGTTGACGTTGCGGCAGGTGCCGGACATCAACGCGTACAGATCGACGTCGTAGACCGGACCGGCCGCGGCGAGAGCGGGCCAGCAGGCGATCGCGACCGCAATCAGCCGCGCGAACAGGGGTGTCATACTGGTTCGATCGAAAATGCGGCCGGCAGGCAGGTCCATGGTTCAGCGTCGCCGATTTGCACCATCAGTGCAACCAGTGAAAACGAGCACAAATGTGGACGTGGCAAGCGAACAGAGGCGAAAGTCGGCTCGCCAGCCGCCGATCTGGCTCCATGATCAGATTTGCGGGCCGGACAGCGTGACCTCGCGCTCGGCGCGGAAGATATTGCTGTAGAGATTGGCGATCCACTGCCGGCCGCTTGCGGTCATGTTGAGACTGTTGATGGCGCCCTGGATGTGCGGGGCCACCATGCTCCAGTAGAATTGGGGATAGCGATCCACGATGTCGGCCGGCGATTCATAGCCGAGCTGGCGATTCATGCCGACCTCCTCGAACTCATGGTAGAGCGCGTTGGCCTTCCTGATATAGTTGGGATCGCCGAGCTGACCGATGAAATCGGCGGCACGCACGATCGCCGCCTCGTCGTCATATTCCTGGCCTTCGAGCGCTGGAAAGCGGGTCCCCTCGATGTTGCGCGCGATCCGCTCGCGATCGATTGGAATGACGGCCGCGAGGCGATCGAGAACGTAGAGCTTAGAGCGGTCGACATGGTAGGGCATCAAGCCCGCATCCGACGACCCCCGGGGCAGTATTACCTTCTTGCCGCTCGCATCGATCACGTAACCATCCGGTCCATCCCCCTTCAGCAGGCCGCGGACATAGCCGATATCGTGGGTCAGGCAGGCAATGATCGTATGCGTGTAGTCCTCGGCAGTAACATGAGTGTGCAACGCGCGGCCGCGGATAATGTCATGACCGGCCAGCGTCACGAGCATCGTGTGTTCGACATTGTGATAGAGCGCATCGCTGTTGCCGATGCATTCCAGCGCAATGCGGGCCGCGGCGGGGAGGAGCTCGCCAAAGCGCGCCTGGGCGGCCCCGAACGTGCGGCTCACATGCGTCGCAAGAAACTTCTCCAGAGCGCGTGCTGCCAACTCAGGCAACGTCATCATCGATGTAGCCCCCGACCACGCAACGTTCCTCGTCGGCCCCGATCTCGCGTCGTAGTTGGATGAGAAGTATAGCGTATCCGCAGGCGGGCGGCTATGCGCCGCCTGATGTCGCGACCGCTTCGAGCGTACCTTCCCGGCCTTACTCATCGCGATGCCGCAGGCGCCGATAGTGGCATGAACCCTGCATGAGTCGGCTCAGACCGGGTTATCCCACCGATAAGGGCCGTTATGCTCGTCACGCTCGTCGCCATCCTCTGCAATGCCCAACTCTGCATGGAAAAGGTCGTCACCACCAGTGACCAATCCGGCATCACCATGAGCGCCTGCGCAGTCAATGCACAGATCGGCATCGCCGATTGGCTCGCCAAGGGCCCGTATCACGCGTGGCGCCTGCAAAGCTATAGGTGCACTATGGGCAAATACGTGCCCAAGAATGAAGTGTGATGTACTCACAGGTCCGCTGAGCCCAACCTGATTCGCAGTAACGTTGAACCGGGAAAGGCCGCCCTGTCCCGGGCGGCGCGGCTGTCCAAGGCGTGAGTCAAAGCCCTCTTTGGGTTATCACTGTCATTGACGACAATGAGACCTGAGGTCCTCCGGAATGCCTGCAACGCCGCTGATCGCCTACGCGCATGTCGGCAAGAGTTTTGACGGCGGCCGGGTGGTGGCCGTCGCCGACGTCTCCCTCGATGTGGCCGAGGGTGAATTCCTTGCGGTTGTCGGCAGCTCGGGCTCGGGCAAGAGCACGCTGCTCAGGCTTGCCAACCGGCTGATCGAGGCCGACCGCGGCCGGATCGCGGTCGATGGCGAGGACGTCAGCGATGTGGACCCGATCCTGCTGCGCCGCCGCATCGGTTATGTCTTTCAGAGCGGCGCATTGTTTCCGCATCTGACCGTCGCGGACAATATCGGCATCACGCCGAGACTGCTGGGCTGGCCCGCGGCAGACATCGCGGCGCGGGTCGACGAACTGCTCGACCTCGTGCGGCTCGACCGCGCGCAACATCGCGACCGCATGCCGCATGAACTTTCCGGCGGCCAGCGCCAGCGCGTCGGCGTGGCGCGCGCGCTCGCCGCCAAGCCGCGCATCGTGCTGATGGACGAGCCGTTCGGTTCGCTCGATCCCCTCACCCGCGATGCACTGGGTGAGGATTACCGCACCCTGCACCGCAGGCTCGGCCTGACCACGATCATGATCACCCACGACATGACGGAGGCGATCTTGCTGGCCGATCGTGTCGCGGTGATGCGGGCCGGCCGGCTGCTGGCACAGGGCACGCCGGCGGAGCTGTCGGCCAGCACCGATGCCTATGTCGGCGAGCTCCTGCATACGCCGCGGCGGCAGGCCGAGCGGCTGGGCGCGCTGCTGCCGCGGGACGGCGCGGCATGAGCCTGCTTGCCGATCCGCGCTGGAGTGAGGCGCTTGCGCATCTGCCGGACTATCTTGGCAACCATGTGCGGGTCAGCGTCACCGCGCTCGCGCTCGGGCTCATTGTCAGCCTGCCGCTGGCGATCGCCGCTCGCCGCCGGCCGATGCTGCGCGGCGCTTTGCTCGGGCTCGCCAGCGTCGTGCAGACCGTGCCGGGTCTCGCCTTGCTCGCGCTGTTCTATCCGCTGCTGCTCGCCCTCGCCGCGCTGACCGCCGGATGGCTCGGCTTCAGTTTTTCCGCCTTCGGCTTCCTGCCGGCGGTGCTGGCGCTCGCGCTCTATTCGATGCTGCCGGTGCTGCGCAACACCATCACGGGTCTGTCCGGCGTCGATCCGGAGATCGTGGAGGCGGCGCAGGGCGTCGGCATGACGGCGCGACAATCGCTGCTGATGGTCGAGCTGCCGCTCGCGCTGCCGGTGATGATGGCCGGGATCCGCACCGCTGCGGTGTGGGTGATCGGCACTGCGACGCTGTCGACGCCGATCGGCCAGACCAGCCTCGGCAACTACATCTTCGCAGGGTTGCAGACCCAGAACTGGGTGTTCGTGCTGTTCGGCTGCGTGGCCGCGGCGGTGCTTGCGCTCGCCGTCGACCAGTTGCTTGCGCTGATCGAGAATGGCCTGCGCAACCGCAGCCGGGCGCGGGCCGGGCTCGGCGGCCTCGGGATTGTGGCGCTGATCGTGGCGACGCTGGTGCCGGCGATCGCGCGGCCGCATGCGGGCTATGTCGTTGGCGCCAAGACCTTCACCGAGCAATATGTGCTTTCGGCGCTGATAGCCGAGCAGCTCCGGGCCGCGGGGCTGCCGGCCACGACGCGCGCCGGCCTCGGCTCCAACGTGATCTTCGATGCGCTCACGGCGGGCGACATCGACGTCTATGTCGATTATTCCGGCACGCTGTGGGCCAACCAGTTCCACAATAGCGACATCAGGCCGCGGGCCGAGCTGCTGGCCGCGCTCAAGAGCACGCTGGGGGCGCAGAACATCACGCTGCTCGGCGAGCTCGGTTTCGAGAATGCCTATGCGCTGGTGATGCCGCGCAAACGTGCCGCAGCGCTCGGCATCCACTCGATCTCGGATCTCGCGGCACGGGCGCCGACCATGTCGATCGCCGGCGACTATGAATTCTTCTCGCGGCCGGAATGGGCCGGCATCCAGAAAGCCTATGGCCTGTCGTTCCGTGCCCAGCGGCAGATGCAGCCGGACTTCATGTATGCGGCGGTCGCGTCCGGCGAGGTCGACGTGATCGCGGGCTACACCAGCGACGGCCTGATCGCGAAATACGACCTGGTCACGCTCGAGGACGACCGGCACGCGATCCCGCCCTACGACGCGATCGTGCTGCTGTCGCCAAAGCGGCGCGACGACGAGACGCTGAAATCGGCGCTGCAACCGCTGCTCGGCCGGATCGATATTGCTGAGATGCGCGAGGCCAACCTGCGTGCGTCGGGCAACGATGCCTCCTCGTCGCCCGACGCCGTGGCGCGCTGGTTAGGGGAGAAGATCAGGGCGCGCTGAGCAGTCCGCCCTCCTCAGGCGCGGACCTCTTGCCGCTGGAACAGGATGTAACCGGCGACGAACAGCACGATCGTGCAGGCGATCAGCCCCACCGTCTGCGGCCAGGCAATCATCACGCTCTCGCCGAAGGGCAGTGGCGCGCCCATCACGGCACCGCGCAACTGATCGAGGAACACCGGGCCGAGCGTGCGTGTCGTCGGCGACAGCACCGCGAGCATCGCTTCCCCGAACAAATCGTTCGGCGAGAACCGCTGCAGGAGCTGGGTCCAGATCGCGGTGTCCGGCGTGTCGAGGCCGAGCGCGGCAAAGCGCGGATCGGGCGGCGCGATCACCTGCGCGAACGCCGGCGCCAGCATCGGCCACAGCACGGTCAGGAACAGCCAGATGCCGAGCGCCACCAAGGCTGCGGTCGCCGGCGAGCGAAATACGATCGAGAGCAGCATGGCGAGCGACAGCCAGACGCCGGCATAGAAGATCGCGATCACCAGGAAGGCAAGCGAGCGGGCGATCTCCTCACCGCCCGGCGGCACGCCGAGGAAGATCAGGCCGAGCCCGATCACCATCAGCCACAGCGCCGTCAGGCTGATCGCGATCGTGGCAAGACCGGCGAGATATTTGCCGAGCAGCAGCGCATCGCGATAGATCGGCTGCGCCAGGATGCGCGACAGCGTGCGCCGGTTGTGCTCGCTGTTGACCAGGTCGAAGCCGAGCCCGATCGCCATCAGCGGGATCAGGAAGCCGAGGATGGCGACAAAGGACGGCAGCGGCGCACGGCTCACCGTGAACAGGCGCAGCAGCAGGAACGGATCCTCGGCGGTGTTCTGGCGCAGCGTATCGATCGCCTCATAAAGCGCCGCCATCGCAGTAAGCACGATCAGAAGCTCGAGCATCAGCATGCGGACGCTCGAGATATTGTCCGACAGCTCCTTGATGAAGACGGCGCCGGCGCCCTGGAATGCTGAACCTTCACGCCGCATCACGCACTCCTCCGGACTGCGATGCCTGGAAATAATGAGCGTAGATCGCTTCGAGGCTCGGTTCGTCGACCGAGAGCCGCCGCAACGCGCCGTTGGCCGCGACCACCGCGCGCGCCGCGTCGGGCCGCACGTCGCGGTCCGCGGTCATGCGGAAGCGGTCCTCGGCGATCGTCTCGACATTGCTGACGCCTGGGATCGCCGCCAGCCGCCGGGCGATGCCAGCGCCATCGGCCTCGACCTCGACCACGAAGCCCGCGCCGAGCACCTGCACCGCGAGCTCGGCCACCGAGCCCATCATCACGATCCGCCCCGTGCGGAACAGCGCGACGCGATCGCAGACACGCTGCACCTGATCGAGCATGTGCGACGACAGCAACACGGTGACGCCTTCGGCCTTCAATTCCCTGATCAGGTTGAGGAATTCGAGTGTCGCCTGCGGATCGAGGCCGGAGGTCGGCTCGTCGAGGATCGCGATCTCGGCGCGCTTGACGATGATCTCGGCAAGCCCGAGCCGCTGCCGCATGCCGCGCGAGAAGGTCGCGACGCGCTTGTTGGCGACATCGAGCAGACGCACGCGGGTGAGCGCGGCCACGATCCGCTGCGACCGTTCGGCGACCGACAGGCCCATCAGCTTGGCGACGTAGGCAAGGTTCTCGACCGCCGTCAGGTGGTCGTAGAACCCGACCGCATCGGGCAGATAGCCGACGCGCCGCTTCACCTGCAGCGGCGAGCGCGCCGGATCGAAGCCGAGCACGCTGACCCGGCCGCCCGAAATCTCGGTGAGGCCGAGCATCATCAGGATGGTCGTGGTCTTGCCGGCGCCGTTCGGACCGAGCAGCCCGAACACCTCGCCCTTGGCGATGTCGAAGTTGATGGCGTCCACGACACTGGTCTTGCCATAGCGCCTGGTGAGATCGCGCGCCGCGATGACGACGTCGGGCGACGCCGTACCGCCTTCGGGTTTCTGTTCGCTCATCGCCGTCCGAACCTTGCAACAGCACCAAGCATCAACAGCAGCGCGACGCCGATCACGCCGGCTCCCGCCATGCCCCACACCGTCGACGTGTTGACAGTGACGCGGAACTGGCTCGATGCGGTCTCGCCACGCGAGGTGGCCCGCATCGAGAGTTGGTAGTCGCCGGCGAGCGACTTGTCGCTCGGCGTCACCAGCGCCTGGACCTCGGCATCCTTGCCAGGCACCAGCCGCTCGATGGTGGTAGGCTGGAACGTCACCTTCCAGCCGCTCGGCGCGGTCGCGGCAAGCGCGATGTTCTCGGCCGGCGCGGTGCCGTTGTTGGTGACGACGATCGGGATCGTGCTCTGCTCCGCGGCGACCGCGCGCGCACTCAACAGCCCGTCACGACCCGAGAGCTGAAGCTGCGGCTGGCCGGCGATATCGAGCGCCACCTCGGTCTGCGCGGATGCATCCTCCGCATTGACCGTCACCTTGACCGGGAAATGCCCGGCATCGACCGCGCTCGGCGGACGAACCTTGAGCTTGATGTCCTTGGATTGGCCGGCCTCGATCGGGATCGAGGACAATTCCTGCGTGCCATAGGCCTCGGTGAACGAGGTCTCGAAGTTCGCGGGCGCCGCCGCGGCGAAGCTTGCCACGATGTTGCGGCCACTGTCGTTCTTGATGGTCAGCGTATAGTCGAAATTCGATTTCGGGCTGCCACGCAGTTCGGGCAGCTTCGACGACACCGACAGCTTCGCCGGCAATTCCTTGGCGAGGGCAACCGCGATCGGCAGCGTCGCCTCGCTGCCCTGCCCTTCGGCCTTGACGGTCAACGTCTGCTCGGCGAGCGAGCTGTTGGCGGGCACGTCGAGCCGAAGCTGCAGCGGCACGCTGGAGTCGGGCGCCGGCATCGCGGCGGCAACCGGCTGACCGCCGCCGAGCAACGTTGCGGTCCAGCCGCTCGGCACGCCTTCGATCGAGAGCTTGTAGCGCTGCGGACCGAGGCCGTAGTTCTGAAGACGCAGAGAGATGTTGGAGGTGGTACCGGGCCTGATGGTAACGGCCGGATAGTCCGTCATCATGTAGAGCCCCTTGATGTCGTGGGGCGGCTCTGCGGCGTAGGCTGAGGGAATGACAAATCCGAAGGCGACAGCAAGGCGCGCAAGGTCGAGCGCTCGCATGGGCAAACACTCCTGCAAGAGTAGCAAGATTGGCGGGGTTGACGCTGCGCGTTGATGAAGACCGTGGCAGCGGCGCGACCGATCATGGAAACAATCGTGACGAAATCTCGGCGAAGCAATTACAAATGAGTAATGCTGCGTGCGCGCCGGCGCGACCTTCGTCTAACGACGTTCGTCGAGCTCATGCCGCGATCACGAGATCATGAATTCATCGCGCTCGTACAGGATTCCGCTTCGCACCGTCCCGGGCATCGACCTCATAGTCCTTTGATCATGCCGGCATCGATCAGCAGCCGGTTGAAGCGGCGCGCCTCGGCGCCACCCTTGCAGGAATAGAACATGCCGCCGCAGCGGAGCATGATGGCCTTCTGCTCCTCGAACGACGGATCGAGCGGAATGCCGGCGGCCTCCTGGATCACCAGCGGCAGATAAGCCGCGTCGATCGTATCCATCACCGCGGGACTCTTCACCGGTTCGAAATTGATGGCGTCGATCGCGTAATAGGTTGCGTAGTAGCGCGGGTCATAATCCAGAAGCTTCTTGCCGATGCCAGCTTCGTCGAGCTCGGGATCAAGCAGTTGCGGCGAGAACTCCGGCTGATGGTCGCCATAGCGCACGATCAGAAACGGCTGCGCGGGAAACTTTTTCTTTAGCGCGGCCACGAAGCCGGCATAGTCGTTGGCGCTCATCGTCTGCCGGCGCAGATATTCGTCGACGAGCGGCATATTGCCGGGCCGCTTCCATGACGGCAGCAGGTCGGGACGGAATGTCGTCTCCCACGGGAAATGATTGGCGGCGAGGTAGACGAAGGTGAACAGCGGCGTACCCAGCGTCTTCTGCTCCGCCATCAGCTTCAGCGCCTTGCCGTAGAAGAAGCTGTCGGGCTCGACGTCCTTGGCGTGCAGGTCATGCGCATCGTAGAAATTCTGGATGCCGGTGGTCGTCTGGAAGCTGCGGGCGCTCATGAAGCCGCCATACGCGGGATAGAGCGAGAGCGTGTCGTAGCCGCAGCGGCGCAAGGCGAGCGGCAGACCGCGCTCGACCCGGCCCGACGCGATGCGGGTGACGAAGTAGGCGAAGCGGCCGAACGAGCGCGACGACAATCCCGCGAGCACATTGTACTCGGTGAACCAGCTTGGCCCGCCATTGCTCTCGGCCAGGAATTTCCGCTCGATCCCATCATAGGACTTGAACTGATTGCCATAGCCCGGCGGCACCTTCACGCCGGCAGCCGCGCGGATGTCGAAGCTCGACTCGTCATGGATCATGATGATGTTCGGCCGCCGTCCGGCGGGGTGGCAGGCATCGACCAGCGGTACCTTGAGCTCTTCGCTCGCGGCCGGATCCGATTCCATGAAGCCGTGGGCGATGAAATCGGACACCGACGTCACGCCGGAGCGCGCGAATTTCGACAGATAGCCGTCGTCGTAATAACCGCGCCAGGCCTCATCCGGCCAGGTGAAGGCATAGGCCGAAAGCGCCGCGGTGCAGGCAAGGCAGGCGGCCGCGGCTGGCAGCCGGCGGATGCGGAATGGGTCGAGCCACCACGACGCGTACATCAAAGGCAGCGTGACCAGCCCGGCGCCGACAATCGACCAGCGCAGGTTCGGGAAGATCGTGAGCAGAAACGTCGCGGTGTCGCGGTCGATCACCATCAGGTCGACGAAGTTCGCGGTCATCTGCACCACGTCGTGCTTGAACCGCGACAGCACCACAAGCACCATGACCAGCGCCAGGGATAGCACCGCCGACAGCGCCGGCCTGCGCAGCAGCGCGATGAACAGGAAATTCAGGATCCCCCAGGTGAGCAGGAAGCAGATCCGCGAGCCGAGATCGGTCTCGGTCTGCAGCATCACGATCAGCGCGCCGAGATGCGGCGCGACGACCGCCATCAGCCGCCAGATGCCAATCGCAATGAGGCCGCCGGCAAGTGCGGCGACAGAGGAATTCTGCTGTGGCGCGGGCGCCATGGGTGAGACGCAATACGATCCCGGCGCAATGCACGGCCTTGGCTGGCGAAGGCCAGGAGGCACACTGCACAGCCGGTACCTGCGCCGTGTCACAAAATCGTAATAGAATTGTCATGAACGCGCAATGAATTTGCCCCGAGCGAGCGGGCGTCGGTCTGGCGCGGCGCGCTCTCGACTTTCGCACCAGGTCACGCACCTTGCCTGCAGACAGATCGATGATCGCGGCGGCTCTCTGGTCGTCCGGCATCGCGACGCCCCGGGGGTGGCGCAAGCGGGTCAAGCCCCCAAGAGCGCCGCGCCGTTCACGCTAGATGGAACTTGCGGCCAAGCTGGCGATGCACCGACATGACGGCGCGATCAATGTCGCTGATCAGGCTATCGCCCAGCACCACGTTCGGAATCTCCCAGTTGCGGCCAACCCGGACATGCGGCAACGCGGCGACTGTCGGCACGTGCGCGGTCTCGCATCCGGGATGGGCGCGCAGCGCCTCTTCCGCAAGCAGGGTCAATTCGTCCTGGCTCTTTGCATCGGTCATGACGCCGGGTGGTGACTCCGGAAAGTGGCTCACTGATGACCAAGGTCTTCCAATTCCCCGGCGCGTCCCAATCCGCGGTCTCGGCGTTCAGGCATTCGACCATCTCGAACGTGCTCCCTCGCAGGACTGTTCTCGTCTCGCCGACCCGAATGCAGTTGGGCGTACATTGGCGCAACGGCAGCAACTCCCGTTGAGGGCCTCTCGCTCCATGACGTAACCGCTGGCCTTCCCGATCGACGCAGGATATCTCAAAGGCCTGGAGGGATCATGCGGCGGCGCACCGTGACGCCTGCGGTCGTTCTGGCCTTGTTTGGCCTGCTCGTCGGCGGGTTGTTTCGCTATGCCCTGGACGACCCCAACGAGGCCTCCGTCGGGAATTATCTGCGCAGCGCCCTCGAAGGCGCCGCCATCACCCTCATCATCTGGAGCACACATCTCTATCTGACCGCGCGCGGTGGCTTGTTGCGACGCCTGCCGCTTGCCGTCGAACTCATTGCGCGCTCGGTCATCCTGGCGGTCGTCGCCGCGGTCGCCGCGGTGCTGCTGGAGATCGTTCTGTACGAGCATCGGCTCGGGCCGAACTGGCTCCGCGAAACCTTCCTCAAGATCATCGGCGTCTCCCTGCTGTTGTCGATCCCGATCACGACAATCTACGAGTTGGTTCGCATGATCGGCGGACGCACCCTGCTCAATGTCGCGCTCGGACGCTATCGCCAGCCGGTGCGCGAGCAGCGTGTATTGCTGTTTCTCGACCTGATCGGCTCGACCACGCTCGCGGAAACCATGGGCGAGCTGCGCGTGCAGGAGCTCCTGACGCGCTTCTTCTTCGACATCGACGAAGCCATCGTAACGCATGGCGGAGAGGTTCACGCCTATGTCGGCGACGAGGTGATCGTGACATGGCCGGTCGTCACCGGGCAGTCGCCGCATCGCTGTCTCGACTGCGTGTTCGCCATTGAGGATCGCCTCGCCGAGGGCGCCGATCGCTACCTGAAGGAATTCGGCGTGGTGCCGGCGTTTCGCGCCGGGATGCACGCCGGACCGGTGGTCATCAGCGAATGCGGCGACTCGCGCCGGCAGGTCGCCTATTTCGGCGACACCGTGAACGTCACGGCGCGATTGCAGCAGCATTGCAAGGAGGCCAGCCGCCCGCTGCTGGTGTCGGGCGAGCTGCTTGCCCTGCTGCCGCGCCACGACTTCGTCATCGAGCCGCTCGGCGCCACCCGGCTGCGCGGACGCGCCGCGCCGATCGATGTGTTCGCCGTCGTGCGATCATCGTCCGCCGAGACGGCTCGACAGGCCGCATCCTAAAGAAACCATTAAAGCAGGTCCGCGGCGCCTCGAATGTCCGGGACATTGTTCGCTGCCCGTTAAGGATGCAATGCACCTGTATCGGCACAAGGTTCCAGCTTAACGCACGCGTAAGCTCGCCTGCTGCATGGTCCGCGCAGGTGTCATCCAACAACAACAGGCTGCCGATCAATGGCGCAACAGCCGGCACAATCGATCATTGCCGAACTCGAAGATGCAGTCCGGGACGGGACGACCGCAAAGCGCGTGCAGACGCTGCGGCGGGTCACCGACCTGTTCCTGAATGACGGCGACCGCCTCAACGACGAACAGGTCAAGGTGTTCGACGACGTGCTCTGCCTCCTGGTCGCACGCGTCGAGACGCGTGCGCGGGCCGAGCTCAGCAAGCGGCTGGCGCCGCTCGACTACGCGCCGTTCGAGGTGATTCAATATCTCGCCTGGGACGACGACATCAGCGTGGCCGGCGAGGTGCTGACGCATTCCAGCCGTCTCAGCCGCGAGGCGCTGCTCGAGATCGCCGGCACCAAGGGACAGGACCATCTATTCGCGATCTCCGCGCGGGAGAACCTGCCCGAGCCCGTCACCGATGTGATCATCAACCGTGGCGAAGACCGGGTGATCCGGCGCCTCGCCAAGAATGCCAGCGCGCGGTTCTCCGACGACGGCTATTCCAACATTGTCGCCCGCGCCGAGGGCGACGACGAGCTGATCGAGATCCTCGGCCTGCGCCTCGATCTTCCGGCCAAGCTGCTGCGCGACCTGCTGCGCCGCGCCAAGGATACGGTGCGTGCCCGCCTGCTGGCGATTGCGCCGCCTGCGGTGCGTGACGAAATCCAGAAGGTGTTGAATGACATCGCCCGGGAGGGAGCGGCCGCGCCCCGCCGCAACTACGGCGTGGCCGAAGAACTGGTCAAACTGATGAAGCAGTTGAACGAGCTCGACGACGCCGCGGTCTACAACTTCGCCGAGGCCGGCAAGTTCGACGAGGTCACCGTTTCGCTTGCCGTCCTCAACGATATGCCAATCGAGATGATCGAACGGCTGATGCTGGGTCCCCGTTCCGACTTGCTGCTGATCCCCTGCCGGTCCGCACGCCTGAACTGGCCAACGGTCGAAGCCATCCTGTGCAGGCGGCCGATGACGCATCCGATCGACGAGGTGACGCTCAAGGTCGCCGAACGGGATTACCGCCGGTTGTCGATGGAAACCGCGCAGCGCACGGTGCGGTTTTGGCAGCTCCACAACAGGCTCGAGAAGCAACCGGCGGCGGTCGGATAGCCGGCGTTAGATTTCGCGACTCCACAAACGAAAGGGTGGCCAGGCGCCAGACGCCTGTCCACCCTGCTGCTTTAGTGCGAAGGGTGGGCACATGTGCCCACCCTTCGATTTCGGCTTAGTTCTTGGTCTTGTCGACCAGCGCGCCCTTCTTGATCCAGGGCATCATGTCACGCAGCTTGGCGCCGACTTCCTCGATCGGATGCGCGGCGAGCTTGGCGCGGGTCGCCTTGAACGAAGTCTGGTTGACCTTGTTCTCCAGCATCCAGTCGCGCGCGAACTTGCCGGACTGGATGTCGTTGAGCACGCGCTTCATCTCCTTCTTGGTTTCGTCGGTGACGATGCGCGGACCGGTGACGTACTCGCCGTACTCGGCGGTGTTGGAGATCGAGTAGTTCATGTTGGCGATGCCGCCTTCATAGATCAGGTCGACGATCAGCTTCACTTCGTGCAGGCACTCGAAATAGGCCATCTCCGGCGCGTAGCCGGCCTCGACCAGCGTCTCGTAGCCGCCCTTGATCAGCTCGACCAGGCCGCCGCAGAGCACCACCTGCTCGCCGAACAAGTCGGTCTCGCACTCTTCCTTGAAGGTGGTCTCGATGATGCCGGCGCGGCCGCCGCCGATCGCCGAGGCGTAGGAGAGGCCGAGGTCATGCGCGTTGCCGGAGGAATCCTTGGCAATCGCGATCAGGCAGGGCACGCCGCCGCCACGCTGATATTCCGAGCGCACGGTGTGGCCGGGGCCCTTCGGCGCGATCATCAGCACGTCGAGATCGGGACGCGGATCGAGCAGGTTGAAGTGCACGTTGAGGCCGTGCGCGAACACGAGGGCGGCGCCCTTCTTCATGTTGTCGTGCAGGTGCTCGCGATAGATGTCGCCCTGCAGTTCGTCCGGGGTCAGCATCATCACGAGGTCGGCCCACTTGGCAGCCTCGGCGACTTCCATCACCTTGAAGCCTGCGTTCTCGGCCTTCTTGGCCGAGGCCGAACCCTTACGCAGCGCAATCGCCACTTCCTTGACGCCGGAATCCTTCAGGTTCAGCGCGTGGGCGTGACCCTGGCTGCCATAGCCGACGATGGCGACCTTCTTGCCCTTGATCAGGTTCAGGTCGGCATCGCGATCGTAGTAAACTCGCATCTTGGTTTTCCTCGTTTGCAAAAGTGGGCCGAAATCGGCCGATGGATCAGGCTATCGGAAGGACAAACCGCCGGCCGCCCGTGAATTTCCGGCGTTGTCTAGAGCATTTTTCCCGTCAGGGGAAACCCTCATCTCGCATGGCGCGGTGCGGCATCATGCGTCCATGAAGACCGGATAGAGCGAGGCCAGCAGCAGGATGGCCATCACCGCGTTGAAGATGCGGATCGCCAGGGGCGAGGTCAGGATCGGCCGTAGCGCGGTGCCGAACAGCGCCCATACGGTACAGGACACGGTCCCCAGGATCAGGCTCAGGGTGACCTGGATCGCGATGTTCCAGGGGAAGGCGGCAATCGCCGCGTAGGCCGTGATGGTGCCGATCACCATCACCCAGCCCTTGGCGTTGATCCACTGGAACATGGCCGCACCCCAGAAGGTCATCGGGCCGCGGCCTGCCGTCGCGTCCTTGTCGGCCGAGGGCGGCTCGGCCATGGCGATGACCGCGGCGAGATAGATCAGGTAGACGACGCCGCCATATTTCAGGATCGTCTGCAGTACCGGATAGGCGATGAAGACGGCGCCGAGCCCGACACCGACCGCGCCGACCATGAAGGCGAAGCCGACCGTGATGCCGGCGATATGCGGCAGCGTGCGGCGGAAGCCGTAGGTCAGCCCCGACGACAGCAGCATGATGTTGTTCGGACCCGGGGTGAAAAACATCACCACGGCGAACACCACGAAGGCGAGCATCAACGAATTCGACATGATCCCCTCACACGACCTCCGGCAGAGGCTTTTTGGGTAAGGTCTTGGGCCGTCGTGACAGCAGCATCACGGCGATGCCGCCGACGACAGTGATCATGCCCGCGAGCCGCAGCGGCCCGAACGTCTCGCCGAACACGATGCTTGAGGCCGCCGACCCGACGAACGGCACCAGCAGCGCGAACGGCACCACCTGCGCCGCCGGATGATCCCGCAGCAGCCGTCCCCAGAGCCAATAGGCGATGCTGGTCGAGATGGCGCCAACAAACAGCATCGAGATGATGCCGCGCGGCGACAGATGCGAGAGCGCCTGCCACACTGGCTGCGCCCCCAGCGTCAGCAGCGACAGGACGACTAGCGGCACCGCCGCGCACAGGCACAGCCAGGCGAACAGGTCGAACATCGGCGCGCCCTGCGCCGGCCGCAGCAGCAGGTTGCCGACTGCAAACGAGATCGGCGAGATCATCAGGATGGCGAAGGCCGCGACACTGAAGTCGTAGCCGACGGTGCCGCAGATCATCAGCAAGCCGACTCCGGCGATGGCAATGCCGATCGCCTGCATTCGGGACGGCAGCTCGCCGAACAGAAGCGCCGCAAAGCCGATGGTGAACAGCGCCTGGCTCTGCACGATCACGCTGGTGAGCCCGACCGGCACGCCATGGGCAATGGCGATGGACTGCGCCAGGAACTGGCCGAGAAACAGCGTGAAGCTGATGCCGATCAGGAGCAGCCACGAGACCTGCCTCGGCTTGGGCAGGAACAGGCACGGCACCGCCGCGATGCCGAAGCGCAACGCCGTCATCAATTCGGGCGGTAGTTCATCGAGCGCAATCCGGCTTGCGACGAATGCAAGTCCCCAGATCACCGCGACCATGACGGCGATGCCAACATCGGCCGGCTTCATTGTTGTTCTTCTTTTGGTTCGGTTTCGCTCGGTTGGTCGGGATCTAGATCTGTTCGTCCGGCTTCGGCTTGCGCAAGAGATAGGTGCCGTGCAACGGCGCGTGATAATCGGCGGAGACCAGTGTGAAGCCGGTCTCGGTCAGCATCCGCTCCATCACCCAGCCAAAGGTCGAATATTCGTCGCGCATGTGGGTCATCACGCTTTCGCGCTCGAAATCGTGGTTCTTGATCGAGAAATCGGCCCAGCCCTCGACGTCGCGCTCGACGCCGTCGGGCATGCTGACGAACACCATGTCGCGCAGGTAGAAGTTCGCGCCGGGCTTGAGCGCGTTGAAGATCCGCGACACCGCGACCGCCTTCCAGAAATCGGGCAGATGATGCAGCGTGAACTCGCTGACGATCAGGTCGTAGGAATTCGGCTGGTAGGCGAAGGAGAGCAACCCTGCTGGCTGGGTCCGGATCCGAGCCTTGCGGTCGCGCGCATAGATCTCGGCGAGCCCGAGCATCGCGGGCGAGATATCGATGGCGTCGACCTCTGCCCCCATCAGCGCCGCCTCGGTCGCCAGCACGCCGTTGCCGCAGCCGATGTCGGCAAGCCGCCAGCCCGGCTTGACGCCGAGCATAGTCAGCGCCTGACGGGCGCGGACATCGCTGTCCTCGCTGACGTCATAGATCGAGGCGACCGCGGTATCGAGGCCGACCCGCCGCCGTTGCGTGTAGTACCAGTCGCGCGCCAACATGATTCACATCCCTTCCGGCCCACGCGTGATGGCGGCCACCCCGGTTCGTGACACCTCGATCAGGCCCAGCGGGCGCATCAGGTCGATGAACTGATTGATCTTGGAGGAATTGCCCGTGATCTCGAACACGAAGCTCTCGGTCGTGGCGTCGATCACCCGGGCGCGGAACGCATCGGCCAGCCGCAGCGCCTCGACGCGGTGATCGCCGGTGCCCCTGACCTTGACCATCGCGAGCTCCCGCTCGATCGAGCGTCCCGTCAGCGTCATGTCGACGACGCGATAAACCGGGATCATGCGATCGAGCTGATGCTTGATCTGCTGGATCACCATCGGCGTCCCTGTCGTGACGATCGTGATCCGCGACAGATGCTTCTGGTTCTCGGTCTCCGACACCGTGAGACTGTCGATGTTATAGCCGCGGCCGGAGAATAGGCCGATCACGCGCGCGAGCACGCCGGGCTCGTTCTGCACGAGCACGGACAGCGTATGCGTCTCGTTGGGATCGTGGCGCTCTTCGAGGAAATAGGCGGATGCAGGTTGGTTCATTGTCGTTCCCTCAATCATTGCTCGTCATGCCCGCGAAAGCGGGCATCCAGTAATCACCGGCGCCTGCGGTTCCCATGACCGCCGCGGCGTACTGGATCGTCCAGTCAAGCCGGACGATGACAGCGGAGTTCTTGGCTGGCGCTCGCATCATCATGCGACCACCCTTCGGGCCGACGGCACATCCGCCATGACCCACTTACCAAACAGATCGAAATCGATGTTGCCGCCGGTCAGGATCAGACCAACCCGCTTGCCGGCGAGCCCGCCTTTTTCCTGCAACGCCGCAGCGAGTGCGGCCGCGCCGGCGCCCTCGGCGAGATTGTGGGTGTCGGTCCAGTAGGCGCGGATCGCCTGCCCGACCTCGTCGTCGGTGACCTGCACGATGCGGGACGTGCCCTTGCGGATCAGCGCGAACGCGTCCGCATCCGGAATCCGCGTCGCCATGCCGTCGGCGCGCGTGTTGCTGGTCGCGGTGGTCACGATCTTTCCGGCGGCGAACGACAGCGCGTAGGACGGCGCTTCGGTCGACTGCACGCCGACGATCTCGGTCTTCAGGCCCAGCAGGTCGCGCGCCATGATGCAACCGCAGATGCCGGAGCCCTGCCCGATTGGCACGTAGAGAATGTCGAGATCGGGCGCAGAACGAAACAGTTCGAGCGCGTAGGTCGCAACGCCGAGCACCAGGTCCGGGTGAAACGACGGCACCATGTGGAGGCCGGCGAACTGCGCGCGGCGCTCGGCCTCTTCGCGCGCGGCCTGAAAGTCCTCGCCATGCTCGACCAGTTCGGCGCCGAACGCGCGCATTGCGCGGTTCTTCTCCACCGAATTGCTCCGCGGCACGTAAATCACCGCCGGCACGCCGTGTCGACCAGCGGCGAAGGCTAGGCTCTGGCCGTGATTGCCGCGCGTCGCCGAGATGATGCCGGGCACGTCGGGCCGCTCGCGCTTGAGCCGCTCGATATAGACCAGACCGCCGCGCACCTTGAAGGCGCCGATCGGCGTGTGGTTCTCATGTTTGACCACAACGCGCGTGCCGAGCCGCTCGGCGAGCAGCGGCCAGGCATGGACTGGCGTCGGCGGCACCGCAGTGCCGACGATCCGATGCGCACGCTCGAGCTCGTTGAGGTCAAACATCGTGGCTTCCCGTCTATCTTCCCTCACTCATGTCATCCCCGCGAAAGTGGGGATCCAGTCTTCCAGAGACGTCCGAGATCGATCGAGACGCCGCGGCGCACTGGATCGCCCGATCAGCCGGGCGATGACAGTGGAATTTGTGGCCAGCATCATCACACCAGCGCCTTGCCGCCGGCGAACGCGCTCGCGGTGGCGTCGCTGGTCGCCTCTTCCGGCAGCAGCATCTCGTTGTGCGCCTTGCCCGACGGGATCATCGGGAAGCAATTCTCCAATGCCGCGACCCGACAGTCGAACAACACCGGGCGCTTGATCGAGATCATTTCCTTGATCGCGCCGTCGAGATCGGACGGCTTGGTCGCCCGCAGGCCGACGCCGCCATAGGCCTCGGCGAGCTTGACGAAATCAGGCAACGCCTCGGAGTAGGAGTGCGACAGGCGGTTGCCGTGCAGAAGCTGCTGCCACTGCCGCACCATGCCCATGTACTGGTTGTTCAGGATGAAGATCTTGATCGGCAGCTCGTACTGCACCGCCGTCGACATCTCCTGGATCGTCATCTGCACGGAGGCGTCGCCGGCGATGTCGATCACAAGGCTGTCGCGATGCGCCACCTGCACGCCGACCGCCGCCGGCAGGCCGTAGCCCATGGTGCCGAGACCACCGGAGGTCATCCAGCGGTGCGGCTCCTCGAAGCCGAAGAACTGCGCGGCCCACATCTGATGCTGACCGACCTCGGTCGTGATATAGGTATCCTTGCCGCGGGTCAGCTCGAACAGGCGCTGGATCGCGTATTGCGGCAGGATGATATCGTTGTTCTTCTTGTAGGACAGCGAATTGCGCGCGCGCCACAGCGCGATCTGCTGCCACCACGCCTTGATATCGGGCTTCTTCGCCTCCGCCTTGAACGCCTGCAGGAGGTCGCCGAGCACGTTGGCGGCATCACCGATGATCGGCACGTCGACGCGGATGTTCTTGTTGATCGACGACGGATCGATATCAATGTGGATCTTCTTCGATCCCGGCGAGAACGCATCGACGCGGCCGGTGATGCGGTCGTCGAAGCGCGCGCCGACGCACAGCATGATGTCGCAATCATGCATGGTCATGTTGGCTTCGTAGGTCCCGTGCATGCCGAGCATGCCGAGCCAGTTCGGCCCGGAGGCCGGATAGGCTCCCAAGCCCATCAGCGTCGAGGTGATCGGGAAGCCCGTCGTCTCGACCAGTTGGCGCAACAGCTTGGAGGCTTCCGGCCCCGAATTGATCACGCCGCCGCCGCTGTAGATCACCGGACGCTTGGCGGACGCCAGCATCGCGATCGCCTTGCGGATCTGCGTCGCGTCGCCCTTCACCTGCGGCGTGTAGGAGACATGCACATCCGCCTTGCGCGGCGGATGATAGGTGCCGGTGGCGAACTGCACGTCCTTCGGCACATCGACCAGCACCGGACCGGGCCGGCCGGAGGTCGCCACGTAGAAGGCTTCGTGCAGCACCTTGGCGAGATCGTTGACGTCGCGCACCAGCCAGTTGTGCTTGGTGGAAGGACGGGTAATGCCGACCGTGTCGCACTCTTGGAAGGCATCGTTGCCGATCAGATGCGTCGGCACCTGGCCGGTGATGCAGACCAGCGGGATCGAATCCATCAGCGCGTCGGTCAGCGGCGTCACCATGTTGGTGGCGCCGGGACCCGACGTCACCAGCACCACGCCCGGCTTGCCGGTGGAGCGGGCATAGCCCTCGGCGGCATGGCCGGCGCCCTGCTCGTGGCGCACCAGGATGTGCTCGACCTCGCTCTGCTGGAAGATCTCGTCGTAAATCGGAAGTACCGCGCCGCCGGGATAGCCGAAGACATGCTGCACGCCGTGATCGATGAGTGCGCGCACGATCATCGCGGCGCCGGTCATCTGATTGGGATCGTGGCTCTTGTCGGTCATGGTTCGCTCCGGATGCGCTTGATTCTGCGCGACTTTTGTCAGTTCTCGTGATTCTGCTTCAGGAAATAAAAAAGGGCCCGAGAGGCCCCATGCACACCGCCTGTCTTTAGGATGGCCGCTAGCCATCCCCGGCGGTGTGCCTGGGTACGACGGCGATAAGGAGTTTGCTAATAATGTTGCGCACTGGACTGCTCAGGCTTCCCAAAGGTTGCGCGAACATAACGGCCAAAGCCCGAATGTCAAGGCAAGGCAGATACTTTCGCGATTTCTGCAGTGTAACGGGGTTCCTGTCGCTCCGCGAGTGTTTTTGCGCAGCGAAACATGCATGGCTGATTGGCTAGGAGATCGCCGCAAGCAGCCAGTCGCGCGCCGCCTCCGGCCTGATCCAGGCGAATTCCGGAAGCTGGTGGCGGAACCAGGTGAACTGGCGCTTGGCGTAATGGCGCGTGTCAGCCCGGCCGATCTCGGCAGCCTCCTCCCGGCTGATTTCCCCTTTTAGGTGCCGGATCAGCACCGGCACACCATGAGCCTTCATCGCCGGCAACAGCGGATCGAGCCCGCGTGCTGCCAGCGCAGCGACCTCGTCGAGCGCGCCGGAATCGAGCATCGCGCCGAACCGCGCATCGATCCGCGCATAGAGGGTCTCCCGCTCCGGCGCGAGAAACAGCGCGCGGAATTCACCCGGTGGCAGCAGCGGCGGCAGGCCCTCGCGGTGCCAGTCGGGTAGCGGCCGCCCGGTCGCCTCGACCACCTCGAGCGCGCGCGCGATCCGGGTGCGATCGCGCGGCTTCAGTCGCGCGGCAGACACGGGGTCGCGCTGCGCCAGTTCGGCATGCAGCGCCTCGACACCGTCACGCTCGAGCCGCGCGCGGACGCCTTCGCGCACCGCGTCCGGGATCGGCGGCACCGCCGAGAGCCCCTGCGTCAGGGCCTTGAAATACAGGCCGGAGCCGCCGACGAAGATCGGCAGGCGGCCCTGCGCTCGCGCCTCGCCGAGCGTCTTGGCCGCATCACCGACCCAGGCGCCGGCGGAGAAATTCACGCCGGCATCGACATGGCCGTAGAGTCGATGCGGAACCTGAGCCTCCTCCTCCGCGGTCGGCCGCGCCGTAATGATCCTGAGGTCGCGATAGACCTGCATGGAGTCGGCATTGATCACGACCCCACCGGTTCTTTGCGCAAGTTCGAGCGCCAGCGCCGACTTGCCGCTGGCGGTCGGCCCTGCGATAAGCACGGCCCTGTCCAACAATCCCGAATGCGCCTGCATGTCCCTCGTTGCCACGCTGATCTGCAATCCCGCAAGCCCCGCACTCGACTCCACCATCGTCGACGGCGCGCGGGCCGTGCTGCCCTCTCCGGGGCCGGCGCAGTGGCTGTTCAACGAGGTCGCCGTCGACATTCCCTTCGAAAGCCAGGACACCGGCAAGGACGACATCAAGGCGATCGAAGCCCGCTTGCGCGAAGCGCGCGTCGACCTGCCGATCGACATTGTGGTGCAGCCTCGGATCGCCCGGCGCAAGAAGCTTTTTCTGGCCGACATGGATTCCACCATGATCGGGCAGGAATGCATCGACGAACTGGCCGATTTCGCCGGGCTAAAGGCCCATGTGGCTGATATCACCGAGCGTGCGATGCGCGGCGAGATCGAGTTCGAGTCGGCGCTGCGCGAGCGCGTGGCGCTGCTCAAAGGCCTGCCGGTCGGCGCGGTCGACGAGGTGTTGGAAAAGCATATCACCCTGACACCGGGCGGCCGCGCGCTGGTCGGGACCATGCGCGCGCACGGCGCCTACACCTGCCTGATCTCGGGCGGCTTCACGCTGTTCAGCAACGTGGTCGCCGCCAAGGTCGGCTTCCAGGAGAACCGGGCCAACCAGCTCCGGGTCGAGGACGGCAAGCTGACCGGCGAGGTGGTCGAACCGATCCTCGGCCGCGCCACCAAGCTCGCCACGCTGGTCGAGCTGATGGAATCCTTCGATCTCGACGACATCGACACGCTGGTGGTCGGCGACGGCGCCAACGATCTCGGCATGATCCAGGCGGCGGGCCTCGGGGTCGCCTATCACGCCAAGCCGGCGGTGGCTGCCGCAGCAGCGGCGCGGATCGATCACGGCGATCTCACCGCGCTGCTCTATGCGCAGGGCTATCGCCGCGACGAATTCGTGGAGGGGTAGCCTCTCAATGGCTGTCGTCACCCGCGCAGGCGGGTGACCCAGTATTCCAGAGACGCCGGTTAATGATCGGGAGGCCGCGGCGTACTGGATCCCCCGCCTTCGCGGGGGATGACAGTGAGAGGTGAGGTCCCAGCGTCCGTTATTGCACGCTCAGCGCGACGAAGCGCAGCTCGCCGTCGCCGTTGGAGACGAGCAACAGCACCGACTTCTTGCCGTCCTTCTTCAGCTTGTCGATCCGGCTCTTGATGTCGGCGGCGCTCGAGACTGTTTCCTGCGCCACCTCGACGATGACGTCGCCGGCCGACAGACGCTTGTCGGCGGCGTCGGAGGCACCATCGACGCCGGTGATGATGACGCCCTTCACGCTGTCCTTGATCTTGTACTTGCTGCGCAGATCCTTGCTCAGCGATGCCAGGTCGAGGCCCAGCGCCTTCTGCGTCACCGGCTTCTCGGCGGTGTCGTCCTTCGGCTTGGCATTGGCCTGCTGAACCTTCTCGGTGTCCTGGAGGCGACCGAGGGTGACCTTGTGGGTCTCCTCGTTGCCCTTGCGGATGACGACGACGTCGACCTCCTTGCCGACCGCGGTATCGGCAACGATCCGGGAGAGATCCTTGGGGTCCTTCACGTCCTTGCCGTCGAACTTAACGACGACGTCGCCGGGCTCGATGCCGGCCGGCTTGGCCGGGCCCTTGTCGTCGATACCTGCGACCAGGGCGCCACGCGCCGGCTTGATGTTGAGGCTGTCGGCGATTTCGTCGGTGACCTGCTGGATGCGCACACCGAGCCAACCGCGGCGCAGCTCGCCGTATTTCTCCAGTTGATCGACGACGCCGGCCACCGTCTTCGACGGCACCGCGAAGCCGAGACCGATCGAGCCGCCGGTCGGCGAGATGATCAGCGTGTTGACGCCGATCACTTCGCCATCGAGGTTGAACAGCGGACCGCCGGAATTGCCGCGGTTGATGGCGGCATCGGTCTGGATGTAGCTGTCATACGGCCCCTGGCTGATGTCGCGGTTCTTGGCCGAGACGATGCCCGCGGTCACGGTGCCGCCGAGGCTGAACGGGTTGCCGATCGCGACCACCCAATCGCCGAGGCGGATCTTGTCGCTGTCGCCGAACTTGACCGCGGTGAGCGGCTTTGGCGGCTTGAACTTCAGGACGGCAAGGTCGGTCTTCTTGTCGACGCCGACGATCTCGGCCTTGACCTTGGTGCCGTCGTTGAGAATGACGTTGATCTCGTCGGCATCAGCGATGACGTGGTTGTTGGTGACGACGATGCCCGACGTATCGACGATGAATCCGGAGCCGAGCGAGTTGGTCTTGCGCGGCTGGAACTCGCCACCCTTGTCGCCGCCCTTGCCGGGCGGTCCGCGGCGGTTCTTGAAGAAGTCGTCGAAAAACTCCTCAAAAGGCGAGCCCGGCGGCAGTTGCGGCATCGCGCCGCCCTTGGCCTCGATCGTCTGCGAAGTCGAGATGTTGACGACGGCATCGATCACCTTCTCGGCGATGTCGGCAATGCCTTCGGGACCGCGCGCGAACGCCGGCACGGAGCTCAGCATGCTTGCAGCACCGATCGAGATCGCAGCCCCCATCAGGCGGAGGCGGCGGCTCAGGGCTGGTCTGGCAGCGGTCATGTCGGAATTTCTCCAGGCAAATAGATCAAAATCGTTAGTCACAGACTGCGCCCGAACGGGCGCGCGGCGCAAGCATCTCAGCCTGCCATTTCGGCGAAAAACCGGACGCGAGAGGCTCACGATTACGTACAGCCTTTGTCGTCGTTCCAGATGGTCCGACAAGTGGCAGCGAGGACGCAATTGCACCCTTTGGGGAGCCTCGAAGTTCCCCGGCCCCGTCCGCGTCAGGAAGGACGATTGACGTTTATCGTCGTACCAGCCAGATCAGAATCAGCCCGCCGACCGCCGAACCGAGGCCGACGACACGCAGGATGTTATCAGGAGTCTCCAGCGCGCTCTTCATGGCCCGGCGCATCCAGGCCGGACTGGCGGCAAACAGGATGCCTTCAAGCACGAACAGGATTCCCAAGCCGATGAGGAAGTCGCCGAACGCTATGGACCTCATCGGATCGCAGCCTCCCGCTTCATGGTTGTTGTTCTGTGACGGCGGCGACGCGTCGCTCGCATCGCCGCCTGGTGGCATTATTGTTTCGGAGCGGCGGCCGCCTCAGGCGGCTTGCCGTTTGCGCTGCTGAAATACTTGAAGAACTCCGAATCCGGCCGCAACAGGAAACGCGTGTCGCTGGACTTCAGGCCATTCTCATAGGCCGTCATCGAGCGATAGAATGCGAAGAAGTCCTGATCCTTGCTGTAGGCCTCGGCGAACAAGCGGTTGCGCTCGGCGTCGCCGGCGCCGCGCGTCTGCTCGGCGGTCGAATTGGCCTCGGCGATGATCACGGTTGCCTCGCGATCGGCCTTGGAGCGGATCTCCTGCCCCTTCTGCCCGCCTTGTGCGCGGAACTCGGCCGCCTCGCGCTGGCGTTCGGTCTGCATGCGCTGATAGACCGCCTGGCTATTCTGCTCCGGCAGATCGGCGCGGCGGATGCGCACGTCGACGACCTGGATGCCGTAGCCATCGGCCTCCTTGTCGAGCTGATCGCGAATCCGCGACATCAGCCTCTCACGCTCGTCGCGGACCACCGCGATGAAGTTGACCTCACCGAGCACGCGGCGCAGCGACGCGTTCAACAGCGTGGTGAGCTGCAGGTTGGCGGCCTGGATCGAGCCGACGCTGGTGTAGAAGCGCAGTGCATCCTTGATGCGATAGCGGGCGAAGGCATCGACCACCAGCCGCTTCTGATCCGACGCGATGACTTCCTGCGACGGGTTTTCGAGATCGAGGATACGCTTGTCGATCGAGATGACGCTGTCGGTGAACGGAACCTTGAAGTTCAGACCCGGCTCGGTGACGATGGCCACCGGCCTGCCGAACCGGACCACGAGCGCCTGCTCGGTCTGCTGCACGGTGAACATCGAGCTGTAGGCAACGATGATCACGACGAACAGCACGACCAGGGCCGCAATGCCCGCAACGGGGGACCTCATCGCGAACCTCCCTGCTGCTGGCCGGTCGCGGCCGGCGCCGCCGGACGCCGCGTCGTCAGTTCACCCAGGGGAAGATACGGCACGATGTTCTGGCCCTTGTCGCCGTCGTAAACCAGCTTGTCGGCGCCACCGAGCACACGCTCCATGGTCTCGAGATAGATGCGTTCGCGCGTCACGTTGGGGGCCTTCTTGTACTCTTCATAGACCTTCAGGAAGCGCGCACTCTGGCCTCTCGCCTCGGCGACCGCCTGTTCCTTGTAACCTTCGGCGGCCTGAATGATCTGCGCGGCACGGCCGCGCGCCTCGGGCACGACGCGGTTGGCGTAGGTCTGCGCCTCGTTCTGCGCGCGCTCGAGATCGGCGCGCGCCGCCTGCACGTCGCGGAATGAATCGATGACCTGCGCCGGCGGGTCGACCTTCTGCATCTGCACCTGCGCAACCTGGATACCGGCGCCGTAGCTGTCGAGCGTCTTCTGCATCAGTTCCTGCACGGTCGTTTCGGTCTGGGTTCGCGCGCCGGTAAGGATCGGCTGAATCTCGGAGCGGCCGATCACCTCGCGCATCGCGCTCTCGGCCACCGCCTTCACAGTGCCCTCGGGGTTCTGAATGTTGAACAGGAATGCGCCGGCCCCACCCGGCTTGATGCGCCACAGCACGGTGAAATCGACGTCGACGATGTTCTCGTCGCCGGTCAGCATCAGGCTCTCCTCTGGCACGTCACGCATGGTGCGGCCGCGCCGGGCGGGATCATCAATCAAGGTCATGCCGATCGAGGTCGTATTCACGCGCAGCGCCTTCGGCAGCAGCACGGTCTCGATCGGATACGGCAGGTGATATCTCAGGCCCGGCTGTGCGTCGCGTACATACTTGCCGAAACGCAGCACGACACCGAGCTCTTCGGACTGAACACGGAAGATGCCGGTCGCGAACCAGATCGCCAGCGCGGCGGCCAGGATCAGCGCGACGCCCACGCCGCTGAAATGGCCACCGGGCAACCATTGCTGCAACCGGTCCTGGCCGCGGCGCAGCAGATCCTCAAGATCCGGCGGCCTCGGCCCGACCGATTGCGGACCAGAGCCCCATGGCCCTTTCGGACCCGAGCCCCACGGCCCCCCGCCCTGATTTTTCCACGGCATCAAACATCTCCTCGGCAAGTCCGGACGGGGACGCCCGGGCTCGAATGTCCGGCCCGGTTATAGGGGACCGTCGGGGCCCTTACAACGCAAGCTTCCTGGCGGGACGAGCTATGCCCCGGGGCATATTTGTCAATGCAAACATTGGTTAACCTCGGCCGCGCCGACGATATGTCACATAGGAGAAGTCGGCGCTGTCGTCAGGCCCGGCCGGATTTCGCACACGCGCGACCTCTTCCCACGCCTTCGCGTCGATGATGTCAAGCCGCGTGTCACCCTCGGGCCTGGCATGGACTTCGGTGACCTCGAGACGGTCGGCGACGTCCATCCACAGTGCATAGATCTCGGCGCCGCCGATGACGGCGATCTCAGTGGCCAAACGCCGCAGTGCGTCGCCATGCGCAATCGCGCGCGCGTTCTCAAACGATGTCGTCACGACGGCGCCTCGTGCCTGATAGTTGGCATCGCGCGTCACCACGATGTTGGTACGTCCCGGAAGCGGCCTGCGCAGCGATTCAAATGTCTTGCGCCCCATGACGACCGGCTTGTTCAACGTGATCGCCTTGAAGCGTTGCTGGTCGGACTTCAGCCGCCACGGAATTGCGTTGTCGCTCCCGATCACGCCGTTCTCGGCGACCGCAACGACGAGCACGATCTCCATCAACGCGCTCCCTTCGCCAGCGTGGCGAGCGCCGTGTCCGAGACGCGGCAGATCGTCCATTCGTCCATCAGCTCGGCACCGAGCGATTTGTAGAACGCGATCGACGGCGCGTTCCAGTCGAGCACGGCCCATTGCAGCCGCGACCAGCTATTGGCGAGACACTCCTTGGCGAGTTGGGCAAGCAGCGCCTTGCCGATGCCTTTGCCGCGCAGCGCCGGGCGCACGAACAGATCCTCCAGATAGATGCCGTGGCTGCCGCCGAAGGTGGAGAAGTTGACGAACCAGACCGCAAAGCCGGCGGGCTCGCCGTTCCACTCCGCGATGTCGCAGAACAACCGCGGATTGGGGCCGAACAGCGCGTCGGCAATGTCGGCCTCGCTGGCGCGAACCTCGTGCAGCAGCTTTTCGTATTCGGCGAGTTCGCGGACCAGGGAGAAGACCAGTCCGGCCTCATCGGGCCGCGCGCGGCGGATGGCGAGAGACATTCAATGCCTCAAACGGCGACTTCGGCCTTGATGTGGGGATGCGGGTCGTACCCTTCGAGTTTGAAGTCCTCGTAGCGGAACGCGAAGATGTCCGTCACGTCGGGATTGATCCGCATCGTCGGCAGCGGCCGCGTCGGCCGGGTCAGTTGCAACCGCGCCTGCTCGAGATGGTTCGAGTAGAGGTGCGCATCGCCGAGCGAATGCACGAAGTCGCCGGGCTTGAGGCCCGTCACCTGCGCGACCATCATGGTCAGCAACGCGTAGGAGGCGATGTTGAAGGGCACACCGAGAAAGACGTCGCCGGAGCGCTGATAGAGCTGGCACGACAATTTGCCATTGGCGACATAGAACTGGAACAAGCAGTGGCACGGCGGCAGCGCCATCTTGTCCACCTCGGCCGGATTCCAGGCGCTGACAATCAGCCGCCGCGAGTCCGGGTTGCGCTTGATCATCTCGATGACGTTGGCAATCTGGTCAATGCTGCGTCCATCCGGCGCGGGCCATGAGCGCCACTGCGAGCCATAGACCGGCCCGAGATCGCCGTTGGCATCGGCCCATTCGTCCCAGATGGTGACGCCGTTGTCGTTGAGATATTTGATGTTGGTGTCGCCGGCGAGGAACCACAATAGCTCGTGCACAATCGCCTTCAGCGGCAGCCGCTTGGTCGTCAGCATCGGAAAGCCGGCCGACAGGTTGAAGCGCATCTGGTGGCCGAAGATCGACAGCGTGCCCGTGCCGGTGCGGTCGTGCTTCTCCGCGCCATCGGCGAGGATGCGTTCGAGCAGATCGTGGTACTGGTTCATGGCGTCTGTTTCGGCTTTCGAGGAAACAGCGAACTTAACGGCCGAAGCCGCCGGCCGACACGCTGATTCGGCCGAATACACTGATTATACCCCGAAAAGTGAGCACTCCGGGTCAAACGACAAGGGGCGGAACTCACGTCCCGCCCCTGCCCTATCCACTTGATCGCGTTGGCTTAAGTTGCCGGCTTGAGCACCGGCGTCCACTTCGCGATCTCGTTTTTGACGAGGGTCGCGAGCGCTTCCGGCGTGCGATTGGCCGGTGCCGGGATCACGCTGCCAAGTTCCAGCAACCGCTTGCGGACCGCCTCGTCGTCGAGCGCCTTCGTGGCCGCCGCGCTCAGCGTCGCGATGACCGAGGGCGGCGTGCCCTTCGGCGCGAAGATCGCGTTCCACGCTTGGGCTTGGTAGCTCGGAAGGCCGGCTTCCGCCGTGGTCGGCACATTGGGCAGCGACGGGTTGCGCTCGGGCGTTGCGATTGCATAGGCCTTGATAGTGCCGGCGTTGATCTGCGGCACCGCATTGACGATCTGGTCGCACATGTAATCGACCTGGCCCGCCACCAGCGCATTCATCGCGGGGCCGGTGCCGTTGAAGGGAACTCCGACCGGCTTGACGTCGAGGATCGAGTTCAACAGTTCGCACGACGCGTGCGAGACCGAGCCGACGCCGGCATGCGCGGCGTTGACCTTCTCGGCATTGGCTTTCACGTAAGCCACGAACTCCTTGAGGTCCTTCGGCGGAAAATCCTTGCGCGCCAGGATCAGGATCGGCGTGCCCGCGAGCAGCGCGACCGGCTCGAAATCCTTTTCCGGATGATAGGCGAGTTTCGGGTAGAGCGGCACGGAGGCGGCGTGCGTGCCCATGTGTCCGGTGATCAGCGTGTAGCCGTCATTGGCAGCGCGCGCGGCGCGCGTGGTCGCGGTGGTACCGCCGGCGCCGACCGCATTCTCGATGACGATGCTCTGTCCCAATGTCTGCGCCATGTTGGCGGTAACGATGCGCGCGATGACATCGGTCGGACCGCCGGCCGCGAACGGCACGATCATGGTGATTGTGCGCGTCGGATAGTTCTGCGCCGCGGCCGGCGCGGCAACCACGCACAGCGAGCCCAGCGCGGCAAGGCATGCGCCCGCGATCGAGCGAACGGACATCATCTCGAATCCCCCCTGGGAACGTCCAAGCAACAAAAATGCCGGCCCAATCGGGCCGGCATTCTCATTTCATGAAGCTGCATCGAAAGTCTACTCGACTTCCGCCTGCGGCGCGCCGACGCAGGCGGACGTGCGATCAGCTCTCCGATTCCACGAACACCTCGTCGCGCTTGGCGCGCAGCGCCGGCAACACCGCCAGCACCAGCAGGCCGCCTGCGATCGCAAGCAACACTGCCGACAGCGGCCGCGAGATGAACACGCTCCAGTCGCCGCGCGAGATCAGAAGTGCGCGACGCAGGTTCTCCTCCATCAGCGGTCCGAGCACCATGCCGAGCAGCAGCGGCGCCGGCTCGAAATCGTGCTTGATCAGCCAGTAGCCGACCAGGCCGAACACCCCGGCCAGGATGACGTCGACCGGCGCATTGTTCACGGAGTAGATGCCGATCGAGCAGAAGATCACGATCGACGGAAACATCAGCCGATACGGCACCCGCAGCAGGCGGACCCAGATGCCGACCAGCGGCAGGTTGATGATGATCAGCATGAGATTGCCGATCCACATCGAGGCGATCATGCCCCAGACCAGATCGGGCTGCTTCTGCATCACCTGCGGGCCCGGCACGATGCCGTGGATGGTCATCGCGCCGACCATCAGCGCCATCACCGCATTCGGCGGAATGCCGAGCGTGAGCAGCGGGATGAACGAGGTCTGCGCCGCGGCATTGTTGGCGCTCTCCGGCGCCGCCACGCCTTCGATCGCGCCGCGGCCGAAGCGCGACGGGTTCTTCGCGAGCTTCTTCTCCAGCGTATAGGCTGCGAACGAGGCGATCACGGCGCCGCCGCCCGGCAGAATGCCGAGAATCGAGCCGAGCACGGTGCCGCGCAGGATCGCGGGCGTGGAATCCGAGATGTCCTTCCGCGTCGGCATCAAGCCGGTGATCTTCTGCTGCACCAGATTGCGGTTCATCTCGGCGCCGTGGTCGAGGTTGCGAATGATCTCCGCGAAGCCGAACACGCCCATCGCCACCGTCGCAAAGCCGAGGCCGTCGGCAAGCTCGGGAATGTTGAATGCCATGCGCGAGGCGCCGGTCTCGATGTCGGATCCGACCATCGAGAGCAACAGGCCGAACACGATCATCGCGATCGCCTTCAGCACCGAGCCCTTGGCCAGTACCACCGCGAAGATCAGGCCGAGCACCATCAGCGAGAAGTATTCAGCCGGACCGAATGCCAGCGCGAGTTTGGTCAGCGGCGCACCGAGCACGGCAATCAGCACGGTGGCAACGCAGCCGGCGAAGAACGAGCCGATCGCGGCGATCGCGAGCGCCGGGCCGGCGCGGCCCTGCTTGGCCATCTGGTGGCCGTCGAGGGCAGTCACGACGGAGGTCGCTTCACCGGGAATGTTGACCAGGATCGAGGTGGTCGAGCCGCCATATTGGGCGCCGTAATAGATGCCGGCGAGCATGATCAGCGCACCGACCGGCGGCAGGCCGAACGTGATCGGCAGCAGCATCGCGACGGTCGCGATGGTTCCGATGCCCGGCAGCACACCGACCAGCGTGCCGACCAGCGCACCGATCAGACACATCAGGAGGTTGATCGGCGAGAACGCGACGGCAAAGCCGTGTGCGAGATTAGCGAAGAGGTCCATCACGTCCTCACTGGATCAGGAAGCGCGGGAACATCGGCATCGGCAGTCCCAGCACGTAAGGGAAAAGGAGCGCGCAGCCGAGCGTCAGGCACGCGCCGACGATGATCGCCTCGAGCCACCTCGTCTCGTGCGAGCCGAGCGCCGCGATCAGGAAGCTCGAGAAGGCCGAGACGACGAGCCCGAGCGGCCGGATCGCCATCGCGAAGAACAGGATCGACAGCACCACAAACAGCGGGCCGCGCCACGAATAGGCCGCGATGGCCGGACCATCCTTGAGGATTCCCATCAGCGCAACGCCGGCGCCAAGCAGCAACAGCAGCACCGCGAAGATGCGCGGCGCGGTGCCGGCGCCGAACGAGAAGCCGTGCATGCCCTGGAGATCGCTGGACGCCCACAGCGCAAACACGGCGAGCGCCATCAAGGCGATGCCGCCGACAAAGTCCTGCGGTCCACGCACCCATTTCGGCAAGATGGAATGGACTGGCGCCCGACTCGGCGTGTCACTCATGATTTCGCTCCCCGGCAGGGTATTCCCGCCCGATCTGATTGGATGGCTTGTGTTGCTGACCCGACGCCTTGCTAGCGATTTTCGTCAGACAACGCCAGCGAAACCAAGAATGCCGCCGGCAAGCAATATCCAAAGCGGATTGACCCGGGTCGCGAAGGCAAGCGTAGCTGCGACAATTGTGATCAGGGCAGCGACCCAACTTTGGTCTGATGTCTGCGCCACGATCAGTCCGCTCGCCGCCATCAGTCCGATCGACAGCGGAACCAGCGCGGCCTGCAGAATCGCGGGCCAGCTTGCATGACGCGAGCGTTCGAGGAAGCGGCTGACATAATAGGCAAGCAGTGCGGTCGGCCCGCACATCGCAACGGTGGCCGCCAATGCACCTGCGACCCCTGCGACAGAATAGCCTATCAGCGTCACGATCAGCACGTTCGGACCCGGCGACAATTGCGAGATCGCAAAGACATCGGCGAACTGCTTGTCGGTCATCCAGTGATGCACGTCGACCGCGGCACGGTGCATTTCCGGAATCGCGGAATTGGCGCCGCCGACTGCAAACAGCGACATCAGGCCGAAGGTCCAGATCAGCGTCGCCGTCGGATTGGGATCTGCGCTCATGCGTTCACCCTGCGGCGCGTCAGGATCGTGATTGCAAGGCTGAGTGGAATCGCGACCAGCAACACGATCTGCATCGGCCATCGCACCAGCCCGATTGCGGTGAACACCGCGGCCATCACGACAAGGCCGACCACGTCGCGCCGCTTGAGCAACGGCATCATCATCTTGAAGACGACGGCGAACAGCAGTCCGACGGCCGCGCAGGACACGCCGGCCAGCGTGCGGCGCAGTGCATCGATCTCGCCGTAGCGCGCGTAGAGCGCGGCGAGCATCGTCGCGATCACGAGCGGCGGGCCGACCAGGCCGGCGAAGGCGGCGAGCCCGCCCGCGATGCCGCGAAACCGCGAGCCGAACACCACCGACAGGTTGACGATGTTCGGACCGGGAAGGAAATGGCAGAGCGCAAAGGTCTCGTTGAATTCCTCCGCCGTCATCCAGCGGTGCTGCTCGACGATGCCCCGCCGGGCCCAGACCAGCACCCCGCCGAAGCCGGCGAGCGACATTTTGGCAAAGGCAAGGAACAGCTCGAGCAGGCCGGGCTCGCTGGGCTGACATGGCAGAGAGGCATCCGGCGCCGGCACGGCGACCGGAGGGGAATCCGGAGGCATGGCCGGAATCTAGAACGGCCTCCGGGCGCCGGCCAACCCCAATCTGGCCGGTTTTCACACCTGAAAGGCCTGAATCGCCTCTGTTTTTCTCCGATCCCGCCGCCTATATTGGGGGTGCCGGTTCGCCGGCTATGGAAATAAATGACCGTCGCAATAAACCATTCGGACCCGGGGGCGGTACCCGGCGCCTCCACCAAAGCCCATCCTAAGGTGGCTTTTGGCGGGGGCGAAATAGGATCGACGAGGGCGTAAAGGGCGTGTTTTTTCTCGGTATGGTTCCGCCGACATCGGGCCATTGCAATAGTTGCCAACGACAACTTTGCTCCGGTTGCTCAGGCTGCGTAAGGCAGTTTGAAAGACCATCTTAAAGTCCTAGTGGGTTAAGCTCCGCTAGGCGGGGTCCGGAGGCACCTGGCAACAGAAGCCTCCACTTCATTTTCGGCCGCGTGCATCCGCGCGCATTGCCAACCGCCTGCTGATTTCCGGCTCCCGGCGGGGTAGCATGGCCCAAAAGGGCGAGTCGGACGGCTCCGCTCCCCTGAACCGGCCGTTTTCGAAAGCAACAGGATTACCATGGCGACCGATCACATCCGATATGACGTGCTGGCGCGGGACGCGCTGCGCGGGGTGCTGCGCCAGGTCCTGGCCGACGCCGCCGAACATGGCCTACCCGGTGAGCATCATTTCTACATCACCTTCCTGTCGACCGCCGCCGGGGTGAAGCTGTCGCCGCGGTTGCTCGCGCAATATCCGGAGGAGATGACGATCATCCTGCAGCACCAGTTCTGGGACCTGGTGGTGACGGAGGATCGGTTCGAGGTCGGCCTGTCGTTCGGTGGAATCCCGGAACGGCTGACTGTGCCGTTCGCGGCCGTGACGCGCTTCCTCGATCCGTCTGCGCCGTTCGACCTGCAGTTCGATGCCTCGGATGCTGTGGCCGAGGCCGCTCCATCCCAACTGCCGGCCGCTCCGCCAGTGAGCCCCGTTCCCGCGTCACCTGCCCGCGCTGCGGCCGAAACCAAGACCGCCGAGGCCGAGGAAGAGCCGGCAAAGCCTAGCGAAGGCGCCGAGGTGGTCCGGCTCGACCGCTTCCGCAAGAAATAATCCAGACACAGACTGGTCCTGGACCCTGTAGGATGCCTGCGAAGACCGGGATGACGGATCGTCATCGCGGATTATCTCCTGCGTGAGCATGACCTCGCGCCGATGCTTCGCGAAAGCCGGTGTCGATAGCCGGCTCATGCGCTGACGACGCAATGGAAAGCATCAATGGCCCGATCGACCAGACCATCCAAGGCAACCACCCGCAGCGAGACCGACAGCTTCGGTCCGATCGACGTTCCCGCCGACCGCTACTGGGGCGCGCAGACCGAGCGCTCGCGGCAGAATTTCAAAATCGGCCACGACCGGATGCCGATCGCGATCATCCATGCGCTCGGCATCGTCAAGCTCGCAGCCGCGATGACCAATCGCGAGCTCGGCCTGCTCGATGCGCGCCGCGCCGGCGCCATCATCCGCGCCGCCAAGGAAGTTGTCGAAGGTAAGCTCGACGATCATTTCCCACTGGTGGTCTGGCAGACCGGCTCGGGCACGCAGACCAACATGAACCTCAACGAGGTGATCGCCAATCGCGCCAACCAGATGCTCGGCGGCGAGCTTGGCGCCAAGAAGCCGGTCCATCCGAACGATCACGTCAATATGAGCCAGTCGTCGAACGATTCATTTCCGACCGCGATGCACATCGCGGCCGCGACGCGGATCATTGCCGACCTCATCCCCGCTTTGACTGAACTACATCGCGAGTTGCGCAAGAAGGAAAAGGCGTTCGCCAAAATCGTCAAGATCGGACGCACGCACACCCAGGACGCGACGCCGCTGACGCTCGGCCAGGAATTCTCCGGCTATGCCGCGCAGGTCGAGAGCGGCATCGCGCGGCTGCGCGTGGCGGTGAAGGATCTGTTTCCGCTGGCGCAGGGCGGCACTGCGGTCGGCACCGGGCTGAACTCGAAGCCGAAATTCGCCAGGATCTTCGCCAGGCACGTCGCTGAGATCACCAGGCTTCCGTTCACCAGCGCCGCGAACAAGTTCGAGGCGCTCGCTTCGAACGACGCCTATGTGCTGGTGCACGGCGCCATCAACTCGGTGGCGACCGGCCTGTTCAAGATCGCCAACGACATCCGCTTCCTCGGTTCGGGTCCGCGCTCGGGTCTCGGCGAACTGATCCTTCCCGAGAATGAGCCGGGCTCGTCGATCATGCCGGGAAAAGTGAACCCGACCCAGTGCGAGGCGGTCACCATGGTCTGCTGCCAGGTGTTCGGCAATCAGACCGCGATCACGATCGCCGGCAGCCAGGGCCATTTCGAGCTGAACGTGTACAAGCCGGTTTTGGCATACTGTATGATAAATTCCATTCAACTGCTGTCCGACGTTATTAGGTCGTTCACCGAGCATTGCGTTGTCGGCATACGCGCAGACGAAAAGCGCATCAGCGAATTGATGCAGCGTTCGCTGATGCTGGTGACGGCGCTCGCGCCGAAGATCGGCTACGACAACGCGGCCAAGGTCGCGAAGGCGGCGCATGCGCGCGGAACGACGTTGAAGGAAGAAGCCTTGCGGCTTGGCTTTGTATCTGCAGATGAATTTGATCGCCTCGTGCAGCCGGACAAAATGACACATCCGGGATAGGTGAGCGTCGACGAGCCCGCAAAATTGCGGTCGGCGCGGGTGATATAATTATGAAACATAACGCCTAAAGACTAAGGCAGGTGATCTATCAGCTCTGCGCTGACGCATGGTACAGCAATCAGACGTCAAGTTTTCGCAGAGCGAAACCGATTCTTTGGTGCTATCACGAAGCATCAAAACGGGGATTCTGGATGGATATCGAGCCAGGCGCACACCGCGACCACTCTTGCTTTCGTCACGATGCATCACCAATTCGGATGAAGGGACGATGAGGACGAGCATGGGCGACGTGGTCAACTTGAAACGATTCAGAAAGCGCAACGAGCGCGAACAAGCAGCGAAGCAGGCCGACGCCAACCGTGCGCTATTTGGTCGCACCAAGGCCGAACGCGCACGTGACGAGTTTCTCGCCGAGCGCAGTGCCAGCCTGCTCGATCAGCATCACATCGACGGCGGAGAAGCATCATGAAGTCTCCGGTCGTCAAACGCTCGATCGTCGTTGCCGGACACAAGACCAGCGTCAGCCTCGAAGAGGCGTTCTGGAACGGCATGAAGGAGATTTCCGGCCTCCGAAACATGACGCTGTCGGAACTGGTCGGCGAGATCGACAGCAATCGCCAGCAGGGCAATCTTTCCTCGGCGATCCGGCTCTTCGTGCTGGATTATTTCCGCTCGCGCGCCACGCCGGCGGTGCCGGCAGACGTCAGGCCGCAACAGGTCGATACGCGCCAGCAGGCCTGATGGTTGCTCCGGTCTCCGCGGCTGGATCGCTGCCGTGCTATGCAGCAGGCGATCCTGTCGCGGCGCGGACACCAGCATGAAAGTCAAACGCATCGTTGCCAACATCGCCACCGCCGACGTGACAGCGGCGGCGCGATTCTACCGGGATATCCTCGGGCTCGAACCGCTGATGGATTTCGGTTGGATTGCGACCTACGGCTCATCCGAAACGATGCGGGTTCAAATCAGTATCGCATCCGAAGGTGGCTCCGGCGCGCCGGTCCCCGATCTCTCGATCGAAGTCGACGATCTCGACGAGGCGCTCCGTCGCGTGACAACGGCCCGCATCCCGATCGAATACGGACCCGCGGACGAGCCATGGGGCGTGCGGCGGTTCTTCGTCCGCGATCCCTTCGGCCGGCTGGTCAATATCCTCCAGCATCATTAAGCCACCGCATTCTCGCTCCGAGCGAAGGCCGCCTCGCGTCGCGAAACGCGCGCTGGGCCTAGTTCTGCATTGCTGGCCGCTGCGGCGGATTGGCAACCTGTGGCGTCAGCGACAATGGCGGCCGCAGCTTTGGCTTGGCTGTGCCGGGCGGTGGCTTGATCTCGATCGGCGGCGGCAGCGGCGCGACCTGCGGCTGCCCTGCGGTCGGCGCCGACGGCGCAACAGCAGGTGCCGTCGCGACCGGAGGAATGGCCGGCGAATGCGGCGGCGCACCGGTCTTCGGCTTCGGCGCCACCGCGCGGCGCGGAACGCGACCGAGCAGCGGCACATCCGCAGGCGACGATGCCGCCGGATTGGCATTCGGAGCGGCGGGTTGCGGAATCGCCGCGGGCACGGGGTCCGGTGGTGGTGGCGGTTCGCCGCGCTCGATTGCGTCAAGCCGCCGCGTCTCGCGATCGATCGCGCGCACCGCAAGCCAGGACGACAGCGCCGCAATGTCGATACTGCGCGTCAGTCCGTCGGGCGTGCCCATCGCAAACAACTGGATTTCCGGACGGCTGCTGGCCGTGCCGATTTGCGTTGGCGCCAGCGCGGCACGGATGTCGGCCTGGTCGGCCGGAATGTCGTAGCCGCCCGATACGGTGGCATTGGCGCCGTTGGCCGCGAGCGTCGTGGCGCCGACGCGGATGCGGCCGTCGCGGATGTTGAACGGAATTTGCGCCGACGCGATCGACAGCGCTCCGCCCGCGAGCACCGGCTCGACGATCTGCTTCAGCCGCGCATCATCGGTCGCCTGCCCGCTGTCGCTGGCGCGGATCGCGACATCGAACGCCCGCGGATCGAGGCCTGGGAGGTTCATCCCCTCCAGCGTCACCGCGCCGCTGCCGGAGAGCGCACCCGTGAGCGCCGAGGTGCTGCGGCCCTGCGTCAGCAGTGTCATCTGCATCGAGACACGGCCCTTCGGCATCGCAAGACTGCGATAGCGCAGCGCCGAGCCGTCGATGCCGGAAAATCGAACGTTCGCGTTCAGCGCCAGTCCGTTGACGCCCTGCCGCGCATCGATGCTGGCGGTTGCTTCGCCGCCGCCGATCTTGCCCGTGATGCCGTCGAAGGTCAGCGACTGTCCATCGGCCCTGAGCGTGCCGCTGACCGGCTGCAGCACGGCGCCGCCGGGCAGCAGGCCGCGCAACGCCTCGAACGTCACCTTGCCGCGCCAGCCCTTGGTCAATCCTGCGCCGAGTGGCGCCGTCGCATCATGGCCGGCAGCGCCGATCACGGTCGCAAAGATCGGCGCCAGCGTGATTTGATCAAGACCGAGCTCGCCCTCGACGCTCTTTTCGTCGGCGAGCGTCAACGCGAGATGGCCGCGCAGCCGCGAGCCCGCAACGATGCTGTCGAGGTCGTCCAAGGTCAGCTTGTCGCCGGCAAGTGTCACCCGCGACGATAGCCGAATATTTCCGGCCTGATCCGATGATTTCAGATCGAGCAGCGGACTGATGTCGGCGCTGCGGACGCGAAGATTGACGCTCGATTTGGCATTCGTCGCCCATGGCTCCGCAGTGCCTTCAGCGTCCGCATCGAGCCCCGCGCCCCAGAGCCTGGCCTTCAGGCGCAACGGCGCGCGCCACGCGCCGCTCACCGTGCCCTCGAACTGCGCCGGCCCAGCGCCCGCTTCAATCGCATGGTCAAGTCCAAGCAGCGCCAGCAGCGCACTGCCCTCACCGGCCGAGAATTTGGCCTCGGCGGCCATGTCGCTGCGGCCGAGCGCGTCGAGGTCGAGCTTTTGAATCGCGGCGACCGGCGGCGTTGCCGATATCACCGTGCGTCCCTTGACCTGCGGCGCATCGAGATCGAGCGTCGCCTGCGCGGTGGTCTTGTCGGCAGCCTGCCCCTTGCCCTTGCCGAGATCGAGCGCAAGCTTCGCATGGACCGGACCCGCGTCCGCCCCGAGCACGCCGAGCCGCGCCGCGAGCGATGGCGCGAACGGCTGAACCATCGCGGTGATCCGGCCGAGCGACGCAGCCGTTGCGTCGATCGCCAGCTTGCCGGTCGAGTTGACCCGGTCGAAGTTGCCGCTGCTATCCAGCGTGACGTTGTCGGCCTGGCCGATCTTCAGTCGGTCGAGCACGATGTCCCTGGGGCTGTAGGCGACCGTTGCCAGCAGCGGCCGGAATTCCTGGCCCGCGGAGATCGCGCGCCCGACGTCGAGCGACAATCGGGCCTCGTCGGGCCATTCGGCCTGTGGCCCGAGCAGCGAACGGACGAAAGCCGCGGCCGCATCGACATCGAGCCGCGCGGCCTTCAACTGCGCCTCGACCTTCGCACCGCGCGCCGCGTCACGATGCGAAAACGCGACGCGGCCTTCGACGGTACTCCCCTCGATCTCCGCCCTCATGGCATCGATCGCAAAGCCGGCCGGTGACACCGAGACGTCGCCGCGCAGCCGCAATGGTTTCTGGCTGCGATAGGCGATGTCGCCGCGCCCCTGCAGCCAGACCATCAGGGCATCGGGATCGGACGATTCGATATCGAGCGCGGTCTTGAATCCGTTCGGCGTGCCGCTTTGCGCGCCGCCGCCGCTCATCGAGACTTGCGTGGACCCCGGCGCGCGAAACTCCAGCCGGCGCACCATCCACGACTTGGCGTCCGACTGCAGCTCCGCCGAAACGTCCTGCAGGGGACGGCCACCGAGCATGATCTGCTCCGACGCCAGCTCGATCTGTGCTGGAATCGGGCTCTGCGGAAGGCCCGAGACCACCACGCGCAACGTCGGCAACACACGTGGCGGTTCGGCGTTGCTGTCACTGCCATCCTTAGCGACGAGCTTGTCGGCATCGAGTTGCCGCGCCGAGAGCGAGGCACGCAGCAGCGGCTCGGCGCCAAAACGGATATCGCCGTTGCCTGCAAACTTCAGCGCACGGTCCTCGGCGCCGTAGCTCACCTCGACCTGGTCGAAGCGTGCGGCGGAATGGTCGGCCTTGACCTTGCCCGCGATCCGCCACGGCGGCTCATCGCTCCTGCCGCGCTGGCTCGGTGCGCTCGCGAGCGCCACGGTGCCCTCGAACCGCGGCGCGCGAGCCTCGAAGGTGAGGACGCCGTCGAGGTCGGCCGACAGCGGCCGCTGGCCGGGATCGATGCTGACATGCAGGCGAATGCCATTGCCGTCAGGCAACTGCCCCGACGACACCCGGAATGGATAGCGGTTTCCGCCGGACATGAAGTTGCCGTCGCCACGAATCGCGCCGGCAAGCGAGCGGACGTCGCCGCTGAACGCCACATCGCTCAGTTCGAGCGTGCTGCGGCTCGCCGCGTCATGCAGGGCAATGCGCCCGGTGAGGTTGAGACGATCGATCGTGAGCGATGCCAGATTGAAGGTCCCGCTCGATACCGGCCATTCGATTCGCCCCTTGGGATCGAGTCCGACATCGAGCGACACGCCGTTGATGGTGAGGTCGGTCGCGCGCCATTCGCCGCGCATCAGGGAGCTCAGGCTGAACTCGACGTCGAGCTTGCCGGCGCGGACCTTGCCGAGATCATTGGCGCCGCCGACGGTGACATTGTTCAGCCGCAGCGAAGGGGCCGGCAGCAGACGCGCCTCAAGGCCGCCGGCAACACGAACCGGCGCGCCGATGATCTTCGTCGCCTCCTCCTCGAACTGCGGCCTGAACTGGTTCCAATCGACGAAATATGGACCGACCAGCGCGGCCACCAGTGCAAGGATGAATGCGATTGCCAGGCCGAGCAGCGTCGTCTGCACGGTGTCTCCCTTTGAGCTGGCTCCGCTTGCGGCCCACCGATGCCGAACCTGAGCCGGAGCAGCCCAATATATAGAGACAAGTATGGCGAAGTCACAGCGCCTTTGCAGCTGCGACGGCAGGCACGAGGCGAATTTCCGCTCAACGGCGCGTGCAGCACCTGCGATTGCGGCGGATCGCGGCCCGCCGCGAAAAGCGACAGATCACCAGCTCGCAGGCAACCGCTTCAGCCCGCGGAGCACGAAGGTCGGCCGCCATTCCGGATTCTCCGCATCATCGAGCCGCAGCTCCGGAATCCGGCGCAGCAGGGTCGAGATCGCGATCTCGGCCTCGATCCGGGCCAGTTGGGCGCCGAGGCAGAAATGGATGCCGCCGCCAAACGACAGCGGCTTGACGTTCGGCCGCTGGATGTCGAGCCGCTCCGGATGGTCGGGATAAACAGCCGGATCATGATTGGCCGAGCCGAGCAGGCAGAGCACGCTCTCGCCCTTCGGGATGCGCTTGCCGCCGAGATCCTCGATATCCTCGAGCGCAACCCGGCCGGTCAACTGCACCGAGGAATCGTAGCGCAGGAACTCCTCGATCGCGTTGGTGATCAGGCCGGGATTGCGCTTGAGCAGCGCGAGCTGATCCGGATTGCGATGCAGGGCCAACAGCCCATTGCCGATCAGGTTCACCGTGGTCTCGTGGCCGGCACCGAACAGCAGGATGATGTTGGCCGTGAGCTCCTCGTTGGTGAGCTTATGTCCATCCTCCTCGGCCTGCACCAATTGCGTGATGAGGTCGTCGCCGGGTTGCTTGCGGCGCAGCTCGAACAGTTGGTGGAAATACATCGCCGCCATCACGTTGCCGGCGTTGCCCTGCTTGATCTCCTCCGGCGACAACGGCACCGGATCGAGCAGGCGGCCGCCATCGCGCGAGCCCTTGTAGAAGGCCTCGCGCTGCTCCTCGGGGATTCCGAGCATGTCGCAGATGATCGTAACCGGCAGGCGGAAGGCGAAATCCTCGATCAGGTCCATCTTCCCTTGCGGAATGATGCGGTCGAGCGTCTCGTCGACGACTTGCTGGATGCGCGGGCGCATGTCCTCGACCCGGCGCGCGGTGAAGGCCTTGACGACCAAGCCGCGCAGGCGGGTGTGATCCGGCGGATCCTGCTGCAGCATCCAGTGGCTCATGCTGCGGAAGACCGGTTCCTTCATGATGTCAGGACCGTAGCGGCGGATGGTGCGATCGACAAAATCCTTGCCGAAGCGCTTGTCGCGCAGCACGAGGCTCACCTCGGCGTGACGGCTGGCGACGAAGGCGCCGTGCGCGTTGACGTGCATCGGGTCCATGGTCCGCAGCCGCTCGTAGTGCGGATATGGATTGCGAATGAATTCGGGCGCCAGTGGATTGAAGAGCGGTTCGCTGCGCGCGGACTGAACATGCTCGTTCATGGTGACCTCGTTCGCTTGTCGCGCCGGTGTCGGCACCGTGGCGCGTCTTGGTGTCATCCTCAGGGCCGGACCATTGCGGCGGGCTGCTTGTTATCTATGCAACTCGATACACTCTTGTATCGAGTTGCATTCTGCCCTAACCTGCGCCGATGTCAAGGGTTCGAACCAGGCCGACACGCGACGACACCTGCGAGAAGCTGTTCGAGGCGGCGGCGCAGGTGTTCGAGGAACAAGGAATTGGCGGCGCCAGCATCGAGGCGATTGCGGCCGCGGCCGGTTTCACACGCGGCGCGTTCTATTCGAACTTCAAGAGCAAGGACGAACTGATTATCGCGATGCTCGAGGATCATGTCGAGCAGTCGATCCGGCGTAATCTCGACCTGCTCACCCGGCACAGAACTCTTCCGGACTACCTCGAAGCACTCAGGACGATGGATCGCAGCCGGCAGGATCCGCTCGGCCGCTCGCCTCTGTTGCATATGGAGATGATCCTGTTCGTGGCGCGTGCGGAGAAGCGCCGGCCCGAGCTTGCCAAACGCCTGCGCGCGCGGCGCAAGCTGATCGCTGATATCGTTGTCACCACGCTGAGGAACTCCGGCAGGAACGGCGTGCACAATCCGGAATGGACCGCTGCGATCGTGCTGGCGCTGGAAGACGGGTTCCGCCTGCACCGCCTGATCGACCCGGACACCACGCCGGCCGACAGCTTCCTGCGCGCGATCACCGATCTGCAGCGCGCGATCGGCATCCCGCCGGCCTGATTCCGCTCAAGCCTCGCTTGCGATCCTGTGCATCTGTCCGGCGACGGCGCGCACCTTGCCGGGCGCCGCTTGCCAGATCGCGATCGCCGACAGCAGGCTCATGACGACCCCGAGCGTGAAGCCGGCGGTGTAACTACCCGAGAGATCGTAGAGCTGCCCGGTCGCCCAGGGTCCCGCGGCGCCGCCGGCCAGCGCGGCCAGCATGATGGTGCCGAAGATGCTGCCGTAGTGCTTGCCCTGGAAGATCTCCAGCACCACCGGCCCCATCACGGAGGTGAGGCCGTAGCCGAGCGCGCCTTGCGTGAACACCATGAGATAGATCAGCGGCATGGCCGGCCAGTATCGCAGCGCCACCAGCGCGGCAAAGCAGATCACGAAGCCGAAGCAGGAGATCGCCCATACCCATTCGCGGCCGATGCGATCGGACAAATGCCCGAGCCAGATCTGGCCGGGAATGCCGAGCAGGCTGACGACGCCGAGCGCCCAGACCCCGACGTTCGAGCTGAAGCCGATGTCGAGCAGAAATTTGGTCTGGTGCACCTGCACCGCGTACCAGATGTACAGGCCGCAGAAATAGCCGACCGCGATCCACCAGAACCGCGCGGTGCGCAGCGCGCGAGGCAACGTCCAATCGGTGCCGGCCCAGAGCGGATCGACGATGTTCGATGCCGGCTTGGCCGACGTCGCCGTCGGCGCGGCATCGCCGTCCGGCTGCAGCCCGATGTCCTCGGGCCGCTTGTGCAGCAACAGGTTGATCGGCGCGAGCACGACCAGCACCAGGATTCCCATCGCCGTGCAGGCGGTGCGCCAGCCGGTCTGCTCGATCATGTGCTGCACCCACGGCAGCAGCGTCACCGAGCCGATGCCGACGCCGGCGAAAGCGAGCCCGATCGCCAGCCCGCGGCGGCGGATGAACCAGTTCGGTACGAACAGCGACTGACCGGAATAGCCGAGGCAGACGCTGCCGGCCCCGACCAGGACGCCGATCGTGAGATAGAGATGCCAGGGCTGCGTAGTCAGCGGCGCCAGCAACAACCCTGCGCCCATCAAAGCAACGCCGAGCTCCATGACCGCGCGTGGCCCGCGACGGTCCATCATCCGCCCGATCAGCGGACTTGCGATGCCCGACGCCACGAAGCCGAACGAAAACGCCCCGGCAGTGACGCCGCGCTCCCAACCGAACTCGCTGATGATCGGAGGATAGAATAGCGAGAACGCGGTGCGCGCATTGACGCCGATCGCCATGGTGACGAACGTCACCGCGACGATGATCCAGCCGTAGAAGAAGGGAAGTCGCATTGTGTTACCTGCGCCGGTCGCAAAGGCCTATTTGAGCTGCAGTCATAGGCACCTTGTTGCGTGCATCATAGCCGCGGACCGGAGAACCCGTCCTCAAGTACGGAGCGCCACGGGGTGCGACAGACAGACAGCACACCCGAGGCGATCATGCCTTCCTTTGTGGCCTTGATGGAGATATTGTTTCTCCATTGCGACTTGTTCTTCGTACAGCCTTTTACGGTAGTATCAATAAATTTTGTAGAAGTATCAATAAAATGACCCCATCGGTGCCGGAAGTTCGACGACGTCTTGCGGCAATCCTTGCAGCAGACGTGGTTGCCTATACACGTTTGATGGAGGCGCATGAGGAGAACACCCACGCGCGGCTCTTGAAGCTGCGTGCGGAAATCCTTGACCCTGGTGTTACCCGGCAGAACGGCAGAATCGTCAAGAACACTGGTGATGGCTTCCTCGCGACGTTCGATCGACGTGTGCAAGGTCGGACGCCGGCTCGGGGTTCGCTACGTCCACTGCGGATGCGTGCAGAGGACGATGACGGCGGGATCGCGAAGGTCGCTTATGAGTGATGACAAGGCGGACAAGAGCGATGGACGAGCCGTCCGGAACGAGCAATCCGATCTTCGGGCCGCAAGCGGCGGACTCGTGCGACAAGAAGCCGTCGTGCTGCTCGTCGATCTCGTGGAGTCGGTGCGGCTCATGCGCCAACATGAGACCGATAGCATACGCCGCTGGACCGACTTCGTTCAGATCGTAACCACCCGAATTCTACCTCGCTATCACGGCGTCATGGTGAAAAGCCTTGGCGACGGATTGATGGCTCGCTTCGAGGCTGTGCACGATGCTGTGGCTGCGGCAGCGGAAATGCATCGCACGCTCGCGGCGCAAAATGCAGGTATCCCCGAGGATCGTCAGTTTCACCTGCGTGCAGGGATCAATTCCGCCATCGCTTGGAGCGATGGTATCGATATCTACGGGACGGGCGTGAACCTGGCAGCCCGACTGGCGACGCTCGCCGGTCCGGGTGAAACGATTGCCAGCGCGGCCGCGCACGAACGATTAGCTGCCGCGTTAGCAAGCCTTGCAAATCCAGGCGAAACCATCGGCAGCGCGGCGGCGCGCGACGAGCTTACGCACGGGGTGGATGCGCTGTGCGAAGATTTGGGCGAATGCATTCTCAAGCACTTTGACAAGCCGGTGCGCGCGTATCGCGTTGGTCCAGCAAGTCCGCATCCTAGCCTCACCGCTCGGCGCGATTATGGGACGCCCATGGAACCGACGATCGCCATTATTCCCTTCAATGCGCGCAACGACGCGCCTGCACATTTCGACGTCGGCAATCTTATTGCCGACAGCGTGATCTGGCGATTGTCAAAGTCTCCGAATTTGAAAGTCATCTCACGCCTATCGACCAACGTATTTCGCGGTCGGATGAGCGACGTCGCCGAAGTTTCAGCCCATCTCGGCGCGACCTATATTCTAAGCGGGGGCTATGTCGTGGACGCGGGCCGGATTTTGGTGACATCGGAGCTTTCCGCCGCGCGCACCAACCAGGTCGTCTGGACCGATCGAATGAAAGGAGACATTGCGGACTTGCTGCAGCCAGAAAGCGAACTGGCCCAGCGCATCGCAAGCGCGGTATATCTATCGGTCTTTGAGGCCGAAGTCGAGCACGTTCTGACCCAGCCGTTGCCAACGCTGGAAAGCTATTCGCTGCTACTTGGCAGCATCCGGCTGATGCATCGCTCCAGCAAGGAAGAATTTCTTCAGACCCGCAAGATCCTCGACGAACTGATTGATCGGCACAGCCGGATTGCGGCGCCGCGCGCCTGGCTCGCCAACTGGTACATCCTGCGTGTGACGCGCGGATGGTCGGAGGACCGCAAGCGCGAGGCGGCTGAAGCCCTGAACGCCAGCCACGCTGCACTGGACCGCGACCCCTCGGACGCCCTTGCTCTGGCGACCGAGGGGTTCGTTCACTGCCATCTGCTGAACGATCTGGATACCGCCCGCAAGCGATGCGATCAGGCCGTCGATGCGAACCCGAGCCATGCGCTTGGCTGGTTGTATCGCGGCACGGTGAACGCTTTCAATGGTGAGGGCGAAGCTGCCGTCGCGGCAACGCGACGAGCATTGGAACTCTCGCCGCTTGATCCACAGCGCTACTACTTCGAGTCGCTCGGTGCCACGGCTGAACTTTCCGCACATCACCATGAGGAAGCCGAGCGGCTTGCGCGTTCATCCTTGATACACAACCGCATGCACCCCTCTACCTGGCGTGTGCTCACGATCGCGCTCGTCTCGCAAGGGCGGATAGACGAGGCGCGCGCCGCATTGGCCAGCATGCGCAAGCTTGAGCCGGCATTGACCGTCGAACGATACATCGCGCGCATCCCGAATGCGCAACTCGAGACAGGCAGGTGGTGGGCCCGCTGCCTGGAAATGGCAGGTTTACCAACGACGAGCTGATTTCATCCAGACAGACTTTATCCATAGGGAGGCGGCAATGGCACAGTTAGGCGGTGCGGGAGGTGCAGGCGGCGCAGGTGGTGCGGGCGGAGCCGGTGGGGCCGGCGGCGCTGGCGGGGCCGGTGGCGCTGGAGGAGCCGGCGGAGCTGGCGGATCGTTCCTTGGAACGATGGCTGACGCCTACGCCAATTCAATCATGGTCGATGCGCTGATCTTGGGACGCGAAGGTACGATCGTCCCCGAGCACCATTGCTACGCGCCGCCGCTGCCGGGGATCGATGACAGACAGCAATTGGAGCGCTGGGAGCCGTGGGTTCGCGCCTACATCGCGATCGGCGAGATGATGCAAGGGATCACGCTTCGCAAAGCGCCGGCCGGTCACGCTTTCCAGGTCCTATCGTCCGCATCCCTGATCGCAGAGGTCGGGCGTCCAAAGCGGACGACCTTCGAGAAGCAGATCCCGCTGGTGCTGAGCTGGGCCGAACTACGCTCCGAGCGCGCCACTGAGATCATGGCGCAGATCGACGCGCAATACGCGTTCTGGTCGTCGATCGTCTACCTGCACCCCGACCGCACCCGGCGCACCTTCGAACTCATCAACCTCGTGCTGCAATTTTGTGTCTACGTAGAAATGCGGTTCAAGCATGCGATGGGCTGTTTTCGCCCGGTCGAATACAATGCCGAAGTGCAACCGATGATCACGACCCCCGGTCACGGCAGCTTCCCGATGGGGCATGCAACGCAGGCTTACGCGGTGGTCCAGGTCTTGAAATCGTTGCTGGGGCTCAATCCGGCGAAACCACGGCACAAGATGGTGATCGACCAGCTCGAGCGCCAGGCGGCACGCATCGCGACCAACCGTGTAATCGCCGGGGTCCACTTTCCCGTCGACAGCATGGCAGGACGCATGCTGGGTATTGCGCTTGGTGAATACTTCGTTGGGCGTTGCAAGTCAGGCCACAAATTCCGGCGCCGCAAATTCCTCGCCGCCGGAATCGACAACGCGCCGCACACCGATTTCAATCCGTTCAGCATGAGCCAAAGCATCCACGGCAGCGCATTCTATGCTGAAGCCGCCGGCGCGAATATCGTGAAGTCCAACTTGATGGAGCATCTCTGGGACGCCGCGCAATACGAGTGGATGGGCAGATTCCCATAGGCGAGACGGTGTCCTGCAACCCGAAGCGGAGGATGCTCCATGCCCAAGTACGACCTGCCGAAATGCTTTGGCCCGTATCTCCGGTACGCGATCTCGACCCATTTCAGGAATTTCGAGTTCTTCGACGAGAGGAAACGACATAGGCTGTTTTTCCTCGCGGAATTCAAGCAGGCCGATCTGACAACTGCGTTTCAGCGAAAGATGACGAAGGCTCGATTCTATGTCGAGTTCGGCCCGTCGGTCGCCAGCACGCGATATGTCACGCTGCGCACCGAAACGGCGGCGGTGCTCGACCCGGCCGCGTTTTCGATTTGGAACGAGTACGTCTCCAGGGTGGAGCTCTCGCTGCCGGTGAAGCCTTCGACGCCGGTATTCAGGAAGCGACAGATGATCGGTCGCACCGGGCAAGGCAAGCGATCACCACGTGCCGTCCTTGTCGGCATACTTGACGATGGTTGCCCGTTCGCTGCCGCGCAGTTCCTCGAGCATACGGCACAAGCCGGCATGACCACGCGGGTGCGTGCCATCTGGGACCAGAATCAGGGCCGGCAACCGGTGCCCGTCAGGGATAGCGCCGGCAACCAATGCCTGTTCGGGCAGCTACTGCAGGACTTCAACTACGGCCTCGAATTCCAGCGCGCGTCCGACGCGCCCGGCGTGCCCCAGCGACAAATCGGTCTCGACGAATGGATCGAACTGCACCTAGCTCCGGCAGGCAGCATCGACGAAGACCGCTGCTATGCGGATGCAGGCTTCACCAGCCTAACAGGTCGATTGTCCCACGGCGCACATGTGATGGACGTGCTTGCGGGTCGTGTTCCGACCTCGTCACGGATCGGTCCCGCAAGCGACCGCCGCGATCCGCCGAGTTGGCTCGCCGACACGGATCCTGCATCGAGCGCCGACCTGGTGTTCGTGCAATTCCCCGAAGGCTGCATCCAGGATGCGACCGGTGTTTGGCTCAAGGCCTATGTCCTTGACGGCATCCAGTACATCCTCTCGCATGCCGAGCCGAACAAGACCGAGCGCGTCATCGTCAATCTCAGCTACGGTCCGACCACCGGACCGCACGATGGCACGTCGGAATTGGAGGCGGCATTGACCGCGCTGGTGACCGAATTCAATGGCACCAACGGAAAGCCGCAACTCGACATCGTGTTGGCGGCGGGCAATGCTTACCTGAGCGAGGGCCACGTCGGCTTCGTGCGCGACAACGCGCAACCTGATCATATTGAATGGTCCTGGCGTCTTCCGCCTGACAATTCCGTGCTGTGCTTTTCGGAACTGTGGATGAAGACCGCCGACGCAGGCGATGTCGACGTCACCCTTACCTCGCCGAGCGGTGTCGTCTACGCGCCGACGGCCCCGCTCTCCTCCTCGTCCCCCGTTCCGCCCGCAGGCATCGACATCCCGCTCGTCTGGGGCGACGATACGATGTGGCGGCTTCAGGTCGAACCCACCGTCGTCGCGCCGAACATCGTTGCCGCCGAACATGGCGACTGGACCATCAAGGTCTCCGGCATCCCTGCTTCCGCCGAGCTTCACGCCTATGTGGCGCGCAGCGACCCCAACATGGGCGTGGTGTCCGGCGCCAAGCTTTCCTATTTCGTCGACCCAACCTGGGAACGAACCCGATCAGCGGAGGCCGGCTGCATCCGCCGCGAGGGAGAGTTCGACAAGAGCGGGTCACTGGTCCGTCGAGACGGCACCCTCAATGGGATCGCGACCGCCGAGGATACGAACGTACACGTAGCCGGCGGCTACATTCTGTCCAACGGGCGCAAGTCGCCCTATTCGTCTGCCGGTCCCGCGCGAGGCGGGCCGCGCCCGCTTCGCCGCGGCCCGGATTTCGTGCTACCCGGCGACGACTCCTACGCACTCTCTGGCGTGCGCGCCGGAGTCAACCGGAGCGGCTCGGTATTCAGGCTCACGGGAACCAGCGCCGCGGCGCCTCAATTCGCGCGTGAGGTCACCGACGCGATCCCGCCGCATCCAACCAGAGTCCCCAATAGTCCAACGGAAATTGCGAAGCGGGGTGGAGGCAACCTGGACGCTCCATAGCGTGCATCGGCGGCCAATTCTCACGCCTACCCCAGCGGATGGCTTTCGTGGCCGAAATAGGCGCGTTCGAGCCGGTGCGCCAGGTCGCTTTCGCTGGTCGCCGCCTCCAGCGCGATCGCGCCCTGCACCAGGGCGTAGACCCGATCGGCCGCCGCCAGCGCCTTTTCCAGCAGTTGCTCGACCAACAGCACCGACGTGCCCTGTTCGCGCAGGCGAGCGATGACGTTGAGCACGCGATCGACCAGCACCGGCGACAGCCCGGCGGAGGGCTCGTCCAGCATCAACAGCCGGGGACGGCGGACCAGGCCCTGCGCCACCGTCAGCATCTGCTGCTGGCCGCCCGACAGCGCGCCGCCGCGCTCGTGACGTTTTGCGGCGATCTCCGGGAAGAACGACAGCGCCTCCTCGACCCGCACGGCGCGTTCGGCGCGCGGCAGGTCGTAGCCGGCGAGCAGCAGATTGTCGGTGACGGAAATCTGCGTGAACACGCGATGCCCCTCGATCACATGCACGAGCCCGGCGCGCGCAGCCTCGCGCGGCGTGGTGTTGGTGACGTCGTGCCCGCCGAACCGGACCTGCCCGGCGCTGATCGGCAACAACCCCGACATCGCGCGCAGCAACGTGGTCTTGCCGGCGCCGTTGGGACCGAGCAGCGCGACCACCTCGCCGGCCGCGATTGTGAGATCGATGCCGTGCAACACGCGGATTTTTCCGTAGCCGGATTGCAGCGCGCTCACCGTGAGCAGGGGTTCAGCCGCCGAGATAAGCACTGACAACCTCCTTGTGGGTGCGGATCTCCGCCGGCGTTCCTGCGGCCAGCGTGCGGCCGAGATTGAGCACGGTGACCTGGTGGCAGATGTCGAAGATCAGGTCGGCATGATGCTCGACCAGCAGGACGCCGGTGCCGCGCCCGCAAACCGCCTTGATCAGGGTGGCGAGCCGCGCGATCTCGTCGTTGGACAGGCCCGCCGCCGGCTCGTCGAGCAGCAGGAAATCCGGATCGAGCATCAGCGCCCGCGCGATCTCGATGAAGCGCAATTCGCTGTGCTGCAGGCGATCGGCTCTGATATCGGCGAGCGCCTCGAGGCCGACGACGCCGAGCAGCGCCTGCGCCTTCGCCTCGAGCAGGCGCTCGTCCGCGCCGTTGCGCGGCAAGGCGAGCATCGCCTCGAGGAAGCTCGCCCTGCCCTCGATCGAACCGCCGATCATGACGTTTTGCAGCACCGAGGCCTCGCCGATCACGCGCGGCGTCTGGAAGGTGCGCGCGATGCCGCACGCCGCGCGCAGCACCGGCCGGCCCGCCGGCAGCACGTCGTCGCCGAGCGTCATGGTGCCGGCCTTGGCGGCGTAATAGCCCGAGATCACGTTCAGCGTCGTGGTCTTGCCGCTGCCGTTCGGGCCGATCAGGCCATGGATCTGCCCCGGCGCGACGTCCAGATCGAGGCCGTCGATTGCCTTCACATTGCCGAAGCTCAGCGCGATGCCGCGCAGCTTCAGCGTCTTGCCGCCGGCGGGCCGGCGCACGATGTCCGCAAGCGCCGCCGGGCGCGGCACGATGGCGCGATTGCTGGCGAGCGGGCGGCGGTTCTTGAAATCGAGCAGCGCCGCAATGCCGCCCGGCATCACCAGCACGATCACGAGCAGCAGCACCGCATAGAGGAAGGTCGACCACGACGCCAGTGGCGCGGCAATCTCCGGCAGCACGGTCAGGATGATGGTGCCGAGCAGCGGCCCCAGGATCGAGCCGCGGCCGCCGATCAGGATGGCGATGAAGAACAACACCGAGAGATCGAAGGTGAAGGCATCCGGCGTGATGTAGGTCTGCAAGGTCGCGAACAGCCCGCCCGCGATTGCGGCGAGCGCGCCGGCGAACAGGAAGATCGCGATCAGCATCCTCGGCTTGGATATGCCGGTAGCCTCGGCGGCGACCTCGGCGTCGCGCACCGCGATCAGGGCGCGGCCGAACCGGCTGCGCGCGATGTTGGCGCTCATCCAGGTGGCGACCGCCGCAAACGCGATGCACAGGCCGTAGAAGCCCCACGGCGTGTTGAACGGCGCCGGGAATTCCGGGCCGGCGATGCCGATGCCGCCGCCGGTGACGCTCTGCCACGCCAGCGCGATCTGGGTCACGATGGTCGCAAAGCCGAGCGTCGACATGGCGAAGTAGAAGGTGCGCAGGCGCAACGCCGGCAGGCCGACGATGACGCCGAAGACCGCCCCGATCAGGCCGGCGATCGGCAGCGCCGCGAATACCGGAAGGGCCGTCATCACATTGCCCGCGACCAGCACGCTGGTGGCGTAGGCGCCGAGCGTCAGCAGCGCGACGTAACCGATCGCGAGATGGCCGGCGAAGCCGACGACCAGGTTGAGGCCGGAGACCAGCACCCAGTAGATCGCCATGCGGGTGCCGATCAGCGCCCAATAGTCGTTGCTGACGAACGGGAGCAGCGTAGCCAGCACCAGGATGCCGAGGAACGGCGCGATATGCGGCAACGCCGCACGCCATGTGCCGCCTTCGGTTCGAAGCGGAGATGCGGTGACTGCGGTCATCACACTCTCCGCGCGGTCGAGGCGCCGAACAGGCCCTGCGGCGCAGCGAGTAGCACGACGATGAACAGCGTGAACACCGCGACCGATGAGAAGATGCCGCCGACCAGGAAGTTCGCCGCCTGCTGGAACAGCCCGAGCGCCAGCCCGCCGATGATCGCTCCGCGATTGTTGCCGAGCCCGCCGAGCGCCACCGGCACGAAGCCGTAGAAGTTCAACAGCGCACCGTTGGCGAAGAACGCGAGCAGCAACTGCCCGCCGGAGTAGCCCGCGATGCCGCCGACCACGCCGGCCAGCGCATAGCTCGCGACGCGCAGATTGCGCTCCGGCAGGCCGAGCGCGCGCGCCGCGAAATTATCTTCGGCAATGGCGAGGAAAGCGCGGCCGACCAGCGTGCGGCGGTAGAGATATTCGAGACCGATGATGGTGATGGCGCAGGCTACGACCGGCAGCCAGAACTTCTCGTCGAGGACGCCCTCGCCCACGCCGACGATGCGCGGAAACGGCTGCGGCTCGGTGCCCCATTTGATCGCCGCGACCTGCTGGATCATCAGCGCAACCGCCAAGGTCGAGAGCACGTAGAGATGCTGGTCGAGGCTTTTCAGCACCGGCCGCACCGCGACGAACTCGGTGACGATGCCGATGACCGCGCAGCAGGCAAGCGTCAGCAGGAAGCCGATGGCGACCGGCAGGCCGAGCTTCAGCGTGAACATCGAGCCGAACACGCCGCCCAGCATGGCAAGTTGGCCGGCGGTGAAGCTCATCACCCGCGAAGTCGAGAACATCGTGTTGTAGGTGACGCCGACCAGCGCGTAGATCGCGCCGGCCGCGAGACCGGATGCTAGGATGGAGGCGAGCATCGGCAGCGCCCTCGCCCGCGCTTCAAGTGTATCCCGGCGCCAGCGCGAAAGTGCCGTTCTTCGCGGTTGAGGCCTCCGACATCACGATCTCGTCGGTCTTGTAGCCGTTGTGCTCGGTCGGCGAGAAATGGTAGTTGCCGAAATAGCCGGGATAGTCCGACAGCGTGTTCCAGTATTTGACAATCCCGGCGCCATCCGTCGAACCGCTTTCCTGCACCGCCTTGGCGATCAGCTCGATGCAGTCGATGCCGCCGGCGACCCACCACAGCAGCGTATCGTTCAGCGCGACGTTGGCCTTGGCGAGGCGTGCGACCAGATCCTCGCTCTTCGGCGGCAGCCTGCCGGCACTGTCATAGCTGCAACTCTTGTAGCCGACCGCATAGACCTTCTTCCAGTTCTCCGGCTTGGCGACGAGGCCGGCGAGCTCGCCCGACGCCATCGAGGGATGCCCGACGAAGGGAACGTCCCAGTTCATCGTGGCGCGGGTGTTGAACATCCGCGCTTCCATGCCGGTCGAAACGCTCCACACCACGATCGCCTCGGCGCCCGCGTTCTTGGCCCGCAGCATGTCGGGTGTCATGTCGGGCTGTGTCGAATCGACATTGGCCTGGTAGACCACCTCGGCGCCGTCCTTCTTGAAGGCTGCGACCGAGGCGCCCACGGCGGTGACGCCATAACCCGTGGTGTCGCCGATCACGGCGACCTTCTTCACCTTGAGGATCTTCAGGCAATAGTTGCGCACGGCATCGTCCCACTGGCTGTTCGACGGCGCGATGCGGAACGCGTTCGGGAACTTGACCGGATCGATCAGGCTCTCGACGACGCAAGGGTGCAGATCCGGCATCTTGGCGCGCGCCATGATCGGCGTGGTCGCCAGCGCCTCGCCCGAATTCAGCGGTCCCCAGATCGCGTGAACCTTGGCCGCGCTGATCAGCTCCTGCGTGGCGTTCACCGCCTTAGTCGGATCGCCCTGGGTGTCGCGCATCACGAGCTCGATCTTGCGGCCCTTCACCCCACCGGCACCGTTGATCGCGTCGACGGCGAAGTTGACACCGCGATTGAAGCCGACCGTCGGCGCCGAGCTCGGGCCGGTGATCGCCGCGAGGCAGCCGATCTTGATCGGTTCCGACTGTGCAATGGCTGGAGCTGGGAAGGAGAACGATGCGGCGCCGAATGCGCCGGCGCTGCCCAACAAGACGTCACGGCGTGAAACGGCCATGTGATGCACTCCCTCTTTGCGGCGTCCGTCGTTTGGATGCGGAACGTCCGTTCATTCGTTGTCCGCAAGCTCCAGGGCTGCGGTTTGGTGAAACCAAGTTGAGCCGGATGCGAAGCGCTTGTCCAGCCCCAGGGAACGGGAAGGGAGTTGTGCGGAACGCATGCGAAAAAGTCCGGCTCGTTGCCAGACCGATTTGCGCTTGGCTGATTGAGTGTCGGCCGCGATGCGATTGCAAGGGTGGCGCACGTAGAAGCCATACCCACGGCTTGTGCTGTGAACGGGGCTCGTCGGTCTAGCGCCGCGCAACAATGAACATTTGGGGTAATGGGTCCCGGCCTTCGCCCATAGGCGTTAAGGTAAGCGGACCATGGTTTGATAGCGTCGGGTTTTCCTCGGCGGCTCGCGAAGATGGCGCTGGAGAATGGGGAGAGATTGGCGGAGACGAGCCATTGCGGGTTGCGGAATGACGGCCTGCAAGAGTGAGACGATGAGCTGACGGAGCAATCGCCAGGCGCCAGGACTGGTCAGGCGGCTTCCGCCAAGCGGGGAGAGTCCTCGAGTTCGTCGACGAGCGGCTCGAGCAATAGAATCATCAGCAGATGAGCAAGGATATGCGATCTGGCGGATCGCTCGTTAGTTCCCGGCGGCCCCTTCAAACCAACCAGGCTCTTCAGCCGCTTGAAGCCCAGCTCGATCCGCCAGCGCAGGCGGTAGAGGGCGAGAATGTCATCCGTGGTGAAGTCATCTGGCGCAAGTGAGGTCACCAGGATGACCCAATCGGCGGCCTGCAGCGTTTTATTGGAGAGCTGATGGCCGCCCTTCTGTGCGGTCCGGCGCGCCTTGCGCCGCGCCTCGGCAGCGGCCTGTTGCGGCTTCTTGACGGCGACCAGACGCATGGCGAGCGGCGTGCCGCGCTTGGGTTTGATCCAGATCGGACAATCGAGGAGGCCTCGTTCCGCCGCCTTGCGCAGTTCGGCGATCAGATTGAATGCACAGCCCTTACCATCGAGCCAGCGTGCGCTCTTCCAACCCGCTCGAATGACGAAGTCTGCGCCGGCCTGGATCAATGTTGCCATGCGCTCCGGCTGCAAATAGGCCCGATCGGCAAGACGGATCTCGCCCGCAACCGCCGGAATCCGGTCGAGCCTCTCGCCGTCCTGTTGATCGGTCAGTTCGAAGTGGCCAAAACGCTCTTGCGGAAGATCGAACGCGCTGTGAATGCGCCACACCTCGTTCTTCTTCCTGCCATTCAACCCCTTCTTCGGCACCGTCGTGGCATCGATGATGCGGATCAGGCGACCTCGGCCGGCCCTCGGAGCTGCGGCAGCGAGTGCCTGCCCGATCAGGAGCGCCAGCCAATCCCCGCACTGGCGCAAGCGGTACAACAGAGCCACGCTCGAAACATCGACAAGACCGACCGACGTCGCCCATGCCGCCGTCAATCGAAATCCCCGTTCACCAAGGCAATACGCCAGGATCAACCGCAGCAAGTCCACGGCATTGCGTATCTCGCGCGGACGCACGAAAGCCTTCGTCTCCCGTGCGGTCCGATCGAGCGCTGCGGCCCCTCCAAGCCGGGTTACGATCCCCGCCCAGTCGCGATCGCCAGTGCTTCATATCTCATGCCATGCTGGAATCACGAACCATCCCGCACCGCAAGCCTAACTTAACGCCTATGGGCCTTCGCCGGGACGACGCTGGGATAATCTCGCTCAATGCCTCACGCCGTCATTGCGAGGGAGCGCAAGCGACGAAGGAATCCATGCTTCCGCGTATGCCGCGCGATGGGTTGCTTCGAGTAACTCAGTGATTGGTGCGTCAGGGACGCACCGACGGACAGGTTCCCTCCCCCTCGTGTCCGCCGAAGCCTTGGCGAAGGCGGATGAGGGGGAGGAAGCCAGAAGAGCGTGCTCACCTCACGCGAGTGCCGGGAGCGATCCGCGCCGCGGTGCAAGCTCCGCACACGGGTCTGTGACCATAGTTGAAGAGGCATGCGACGAAACTTCTGGATTGTTGGCCGCGTACACGCCAAGACAGGATAACCACCCTCGAAGGTTCATTGATGCACGACGTCTCGATTCCGGCAGCCCTGATCGCCGGCCTTGTCAGCTTCCTGTCGCCCTGCGTGCTGCCGCTGGTGCCACCGTATCTGATCTATCTGACCGGCGCGACCATCGAGCAGGTCAACGAGAGCGGCGACACGGCGACCTCCAAGCGCGCGGTGATGATGGCGGCGCTGATGTTCGTGCTCGGCTTCTCCACCGTGTTCGTCGCGCTCGGCGCCAGCGCCTCCTTCGTCGGCAGCCTGATACGCGCCTGGTCGGCGGAGCTGTCGATCCTGGCCGGCATCGTGATCATCATCATGGGTCTGCACTTTCTCGGCGTGACCCGGATCGCCCTCTTGATGCGCGAAGGACGGCTGACTGCGCCCAAGCCGGTCGGGCTGTGGGGCGCCTATGTCATGGGCCTGGCCTTCGCGTTCGGCTGGACGCCGTGCATCGGGCCGATCCTGGCGGCGATCCTCTCGATCGCGGCCTCCACCGCCACCGTAACCAAGGGCGCCGCGCTGCTCGCGGTCTATTCCGCCGGTCTCGGCATCCCCTTCCTGCTCGCGGCCTTCATGGTGGAGCAGTTCTCGTCACTGTTCGCGCGGATGAAGGGCCATCTCGACACCGTCGAGCGCGTGATGGGGGTCCTGATGGTGGTCACCGGCATCGGCTTCCTGACCGGCGCCGTCTCCAGCGTCAGCGTCTGGCTGCTCGAGACTTTCCCGGCGCTGCAAAATATCGGCTAGGCCACCCAGCTCCTCGTGTGAGCAGCGAACGCGGCTCGGGGCACGCACAACTCCGCTGGCTTTTCGCCACACGATGTGGACTATCTCCTCGAGCGCAGCACAGCCGGGGAGAGCGCGGACCGATGGGCCAGGATCGTCAGACACCCTCCAACTGGCCGATATTCCGTTCACTCGCCGCGTTCCGGCCAGCCGACCTGCCGGGTGACCTGATCGCCGGCCTGACGCTGGCCGCGATCGCGATTCCCGAGCAGATGGCGACCTCGCGGCTTGGCGGCTTCTCGCCGCAAATCGGCTTCTTCGCCTTCATCGCAGGCTCGCTCGGCTTTGCGATGTTCGGCGCCAACCGCTTCTTGTCCTGCGGCGCCGATTCCACCATCACGCCGATCTTCGCCGGCGGTCTGGCCCTGATGGCAACCGCAGGCTCGCCCGACTATCAGGCCTTCGCGATGGCACTGGCGCTGCTGGTCGGCGTGCTCATGATCGCCGGCAGCCTGTTCAAGCTCGGCTGGATCGCCAACCTGCTGTCGACGCCGGTGACGGTCGGCTTCCTCGCCGGCATCTCCGTCCACATCCTGGTCTCGCAACTGCCCGGCGTGCTCGGCCTGCACACACCAGACGGACCGACGCTCTACAAGCTCGGCGTTCTCGCCGACGAACTCGGCCAGACCAATCCGTACACGCTGGTGATCGGCCTCGGCGTGCTGGCACTGGTCGCGGGATCCGAAGCGATCAGCGCGCGCATTCCGGGCGCGCTGATCGGTCTCGTCGCGGCCACCGTCGCCGTGATCGCCGGCCATCTCGAAAGCAAGGGCGTCAGCGTGGTCGGCACCGTGCCCGGAACGCTGCCGACACCGTCGTTTCCCGACGTGGCTCCGGAGCGCTGGGTGAAATTGCTGTCACTGGCGCTGCTGATCGCTGTTGTCGTCATGGTGCAGACGGCCGCGACCACCCGCTCATTCCTCTCCGACCCGGACAAGCCGGCCGATGTCGACCGCGACTTCCTCGGCGCCGGCGTCGGCAGCCTGCTGTCCGGGCTGTTCGGCGCCTTTCCGGTCAATGCCAGCCCGCCCCGCACCGGCATCGTGTCGGAGACCGGCGGACGCACCCAGCTTGCCGGGCTGCTCGCCGCGGCGATCGTGCTGACACTGCTGGCGTTCGGCGCGACGCTGCTGCAACACGTGCCGGATGCCGCGCTCGGCGGCGTGTTGCTGTTCGTCGCATTGCGCATCATCCGCGTCAGGCAGATCGTCACCATCTTCCGGCAGTCGTTCTACGAATTCCTGCTGGTGGTGGCGACGTCAGCCGCGATCATCGTGCTGCCGATCGAGCAAGGCGTCGCCGTCGGCATCGCGCTGTCGCTGCTGCACGGCATCTGGACCACGACGCGCGGCCGGCTGGTCGAGTTCGTTCACGTCCCCGGCACCACCATCTGGTGGCCGGCGGGCCGGCAAGTCGGCAGCGAGCGCCGGCCCGGAATTATCGTCGTCGGCCAGCAGGCGCCGCTGTCGTTCCTCAACGCCGCGAACTTCCACAGCGACGTGATCAAGATGATCGGAGCCTCGACCCCGAAGCCGCGGCTGCTGGTGATCGAGGCCAGCGGCATCGTCGAGATCGACTTCACTGCCGCCCAGGCGTTGCACGATTTATTCGGCGAATGCCACGACGACGGCGTGACGGTGGCGATCGCGCGGCTCGAATCGACCCGCGCCCAGGACGCATTCGAGCGCTTCAACCTCTACGACGTCCTGCCGAGAGACCATGTCTTCCACAGCGTCGACGAGGCCCTGCGCACGCTCGGCGGACAGAGCTGAGCGCGATGAGGTCACGGTGAACCGGCAGCCACACAGAGTCTGCACTCCCTCTCCCGCTTGCGGGGGAGGGTTGGGGTGGAGGTGCCTCCACTCGAGACTCTTTGTGAGAAGAGAGCCCCCACCCGGATCGCATCTATCGATGCGATCCGACCTCCCCCGCAAGCGGGAGAGGTGCAGCAGTCGAACTGATAGATCGACCTGAGCTGACGTCATCCGGGCCATTGCCGGCGCAGGCCCTGTGGCCGGATGGAACCGAAAATCTTAGGCGGCAGGAACGATCTTTCCGGGGTTGAAGATGTTCTGCGGATCGAGTGCGCGCTTCAGCGCGCGCATCGCGTCGAGCGCTTCGGGGCCGAGCTCGGCCTTGAGGTATTTCTGCTTGCCCTGCCCGATGCCGTGCTCGCCGGTGCAGGTACCGCCCATCGATTGGGCGCGCTCGACCAGGCGATGCATGAACTCCTCGCCGCGCGCCATCTCGTCCTTGTCGTTGACGTCGCAGATCAGCGAGCAGTGGAAATTGCCGTCGCCGACGTGACCGACGATCGGCGACAACAGATTGAGCCGCTTCAGATCGTCTTCGGTCTCGGTGACGCAGTCGGCGAGCCGCGAGATCGGTACGCAGACGTCGGTTGCGACCACGCCGATGCCATCGCCGGTTCGCAGCGCCTTCACCGACCAATAGGCGTCGTGCCGGGCCTGCCACAGCCGGGTGCGGTCCTCCGGCTTGGTGGTCCAGGAGAAGTCGCCGCCGCCGCATTCGGCGGCGATGTCGCGGAAATTCTTCGATTGCTCGGCGACCTCGACCTCGCTGCCGTGGAATTCCAACAGCAGCAGCGGCGTCTCGGGCAACGACAGCTTCGAATAGCTGTTGCAGGCCTTCACCTGCTCGGCGTTGAGCAGCTCGATCCGCGCGACCGGGATGCCGGTCTGGATCGCGAGGATGGTCGCCTGGCAGGCACCGCGCACCGTTTCGAACGAGCAGGCGGCCGCCGCAATCGTCTCGGGAATGCCGCGCAAGCGGATGGTGAGTTCGGAGATGATGCCGAGCGTGCCTTCCGCGCCGACGAACAGATGCGTCAGGTCGTAGCCGGCCGACGACTTCTTCGCCCGCGTGCCGGTGGTGATGATCTCGCCGTCGCCGCGCACCACCTTCAGCGCCAGCACGTTCTCGCGCATCGTGCCGTAGCGCACCGCATTGGTGCCCGAGGCGCGGGTCGAGGTCATGCCGCCGAGCGAGGCGTCGGCGCCGGGATCGATCGGGAAGAACAGGCCCTGGTCGCGCAGATGCTCGTTCAGCGCCTTCCGCGTAACGCCCGGCTGGATCACGCAATCGAGGTCCTCGGCATGGACCTCCAGCACCTTGTTCATGTCGCGCAGATCGATGCAGATGCCACCGGCCGGCGCGTTGACCTGGCCTTCGAGCGAGGTTCCGGTGCCGAACGCGATCACCGGCACGCGGTGCTGCGCGCAGATCCGCACCACGTCCTGGATGTCGGAAGTTTCCTGCGCCATCACCACACCATCCGGCGGCTGGGTCGGCAGCCACGTGGTGGTATGCGCGTGCTGCTCGCGCACCGCCTGCGACGTCACGAGCCGGTTGCCGAACCGCGCCGCCAGCGCGTCGATCGCGCTCTTGAGAGCCTGCGGCTCAGGTCGCATCACATTGCTCGAAATCGTTGTCGCCACGTCAAAATTCCTCCCGGCTTTGGCCGACCGTGGCAAAGCTTGTATAAGGGGTCAAGAGAGCATGATCCGAAAAATTGGCCGCCGATCGCGCGCCGAAACCATGCTCGCAAAACGATGCTCGAATGGGTCGAACAGACGAGGATGGATAATGACTTCAGTGACGGCCGCCAAGGGGATCTTGAAGAGGACCTCGCTTCCGCCCGCCCCGTTCCTGTCCTCGGTGATGCAGATCGAGCCGCAATGGATCGATTACAACGGCCATCTCAACATGGCCTATTACAATGTGATGTTCGACCGCGCGATCGACGAAATGTGGCTGCAGATCGGAATCGGCCCGGCCTACATGAAGGAGCGGCACTGCTCGACCTTCACCGCCGAATGCCATGTGCGTTATTTGCGGGAAATCCATCTCGGCGATCCCGTGCAGGTTTCGGTCTACCTGCTCGGCGCCGACGAGAAGCGGCTGCACACATTCGAGGAGCTGCGCCACGCCAGCGAAGGCTGGATCTCCGCGACGTCGGAGAACCTCACGCTGCACATCGACATGCAGGCGCGCAAGGTGGCGCCGTTTCCGCCCGATATCCGCGCCCGCGCGCAATCGATCGTCGACAGCTATGCGGGCGTGCCGCGTCCCGAAGGCATCGGCCGCAACGTGGCGATGCCTTCGCAGACTTAAGCGTCGAGCCGCGCTAGACCTTTGTGCGGCCGCGCACCAGACCGACCACAGCCGAGATCAGGAACAGGACGACGGCGATGAAGAAGATCGTCTTGGCGATATCGATGGATACGCCGGCGATACCGCCAAAGCCCAGAATACCTGCGATCAGGGCGATGACCAGGAAGGTGACGACCCAACTCAGCATGACCAAAACCTCTGCTTCATTTCGTTTGGCCGCGCAGGTTTGCGCCGGCACATAACCTGAAGAAACAATCCGGCGGCGATGGGCCGGTTCCTGCCACCGAAATCGCGAAATTTTCGCCGATTTCTGGAACCAAACGGACGAAAAACTGTCAGCGGAGTCGTTCCGGCGCCATCAGATAAAACCTGTCAAAACGGCCGATGAAGCCCTATATGGGGCTTAATCCCTGCTAAGAAGGCTCCCTTTCACCGTCCCGCGGTGCCATCGTGGGCCGAGACGATTCGCCTATGACCGAGCCGAGCAAACAGCCCCATCACGGCGTTCCCGAGCACCAGCCCGCGGCTGGCGGCATCGCCGCGCGTGCGCGGGCGGCCGCAGGCGGTCCGCAATATCTTTCCGGCCTCAATCCGGAGCAGCGCGAGGCGGTCGAGACGCTCGACGGCCCGGTGCTGGTGCTCGCCGGCGCCGGCACCGGCAAGACGCGGGTGCTGACCACGCGCATCGCGCATATCCTGAGCCAGGGCCGCGCGCGGCCCTACGAGATCCTGTCGGTGACCTTCACCAACAAGGCGGCGCGCGAGATGAAGGTACGGCTCGGCCAGATGCTGGGCCAGGCGGTCGAGGGCATGCCGTGGCTCGGCACCTTCCACTCGATCGGCGGCCGCATCCTGCGCGCCCATGCCGAGCTGGTGCAGCTCAAATCAAATTTCACGGTGCTCGACGTCGACGACCAGGTGCGACTGTTGAAGCAACTCTTGCAGGCCGAGAACATCGACGACAAGCGCTGGCCGGCGCGGATGCTGGCCGGCCTGATCGACAGTTGGAAGAATCGCGGGCTCACGCCGTCCCAGGTGCCGGCGGCCGAAGCCGCCTCATTCGGCAACGGCAAGGGCGGCAAGATCTACGCCACCTATCAGGAGCGGCTGAAGATCCTCAACGCCGCCGATTTCGGCGACCTGCTGCTGGAGAACATCCGGCTGTTCCGCGAGAACCCGGATGTGCTGCGGCAGTATCAGAACCGCTTCAAATTCATCCTGGTCGACGAATATCAAGACACCAATGTCGCGCAGTATCTGTGGCTGCGACTGCTGTCGCAGGCGCCGACGCGGCCGGGTCGCGCTCTCTCCGACGTCATTCCGGGGCGCCTCGACCCTCCCGTCATTCCGGGGCATGCCGAAGGCATGAACCCGGAATCTCGAGGTGAGGAGGACTCGGCTCCAGATTCCGGGTCTGCACTTTCAGCGCATCCCGCAATAACGGAGAATGCGGCAACGGCGCCACCCAAGAACATCTGCTGCGTCGGCGACGACGACCAGTCGATCTACGGCTGGCGCGGCGCCGAGGTCGACAACATCCTGCGCTTCGAGCACGATTTTCCCGGCGCCAAGGTGATCCGGCTGGAGCGCAACTACCGCTCCACCGGTCACATCCTCGCCGCGGCCTCGCATCTGATCGCGCACAATGAGGGCCGGCTCGGCAAGACGCTGCGCACCGAGGACGTCGACGGCGAGAAGGTCACCGTTACCGGCTCCTGGGATTCGGAAGAAGAAGCGCGCGCGATCGGCGAGGAGATCGAGGAGCTGCAGCGCGCGGGCGAGAACCTCAACGACGTCGCCATCCTGGTGCGCGCCTCGTTCCAGATGCGCGAGTTCGAAGACCGCTTCGTCACGCTCGGCCTGCCCTATCGCGTGATCGGCGGCCCGCGCTTCTACGAGCGCGCCGAGATCCGCGATGCGCTGGCCTATTTGCGCACCATCAATTCGCCGGCCGACGATCTCGCTTTCGAGCGCATCGTCAACGTGCCGAAGCGCGGGCTCGGCGATGCCACCGTGCAGATGCTGCACGATCACGCCCGCAAGCGCCGCATTCCGCTGTTCGAGGCGGCGCGCGCCGTAGTCGAGACCGACGAGCTGAAGCCGAAGGCGCGCGGATCGTTGCGCGATCTCGTCGCGCAATTCGACCGCTGGCGCGCCCAGTCCGAGGTGACGACGCATACCGAGCTCGCCGAGATCGTGCTCGACGAGAGCGGCTATACCGAGATGTGGCAGAAGGACCGCTCGGCGGATGCCGCGGGCCGGCTGGAGAACCTGAAGGAACTGGTCCGCTCGATGGAGGAGTTCGAGAACCTGCAAGGCTTTCTCGAGCACATCTCGCTGGTGATGGACCGCGACGGCGATGCCGGCGATGAGGCGGTGTCGCTGATGACGCTCCATTCCGCCAAGGGTCTCGAATTCGACAACGTGTTCCTGCCGGGCTGGGAGGAAGGCCTGTTCCCGAGCCAGCGCACACTCGACGAGCAGGGCCGCGCCGGGCTCGAGGAAGAGCGCCGCCTCGCTCATGTCGGACTGACCCGCGCCCGCCGCCGCGCGAAAATCTATTTCGCCACCAACCGCCGCATCCACGGCACCTGGTCGACCACGATCCCCTCGCGCTTCCTCGACGAGTTGCCGGCGCACAATGTCGAGATCACCGAATCCAAGGGCGGCTCCGGCTGGGGCGGCACCGGCGGCTATGGCGCCTCGCGCTTCGACAATCTCGAATCATTCGGCTCGAGCTACGCGACCCCGGGCTGGCAGCGCGCCCAGGCGAATCGCAACCGCGGCGGCGGAGGATTCGAGGAGCGGCAGTCGGCATTCTCAGGCTCCCGCAGCGATGCTTCGTCCGGCGGCTTCGGCCGCAACAAGCGCGGCCCGATGGTGATCGAAGGCGAGCTGGTGGCGAAATCGACCGGCACGGTGTCGGAATTCTCGCTGGACGACCGCGTGTTTCACCAGAAGTTCGGCTACGGCCATGTGGTGAAGATCGACGGCAACAAGCTGACCATCGCCTTCGAGAAGGCCGGCGAGAAGAAGGTGGTCGACAGCTTTGTGGAGCGGGTGTGACCCGACGGCCTCCTTTCTTTCGTAGCCCTTGACCATCGCTGAATTCACGGGTTGAGATGGCCCCATGGTCCGGGCCGGGTTTTTCTTTTTTGTCATCGCGCTGACGGCGCCGTCGCTGGCGGCAGCAGAAACGCTGAGCTTTGGCGATGCGGCAGCGCAGCTCGCCAAGGCCTGCGGCGCGGACATCACCGCCAATTGCCGCGGCGTCAACCTCGATTCCAACCGCCTCAAGGAATGCCTGTCACGCAATCGGGACGCGATCTCGGCCGATTGCAAGGCAACCTATTTCTCGACCTTCGACGCCATCCAGAAGCGGATTGCTGCGCGCATCACCGTCGCCGGCGCCTGCCGGCACGAGATCGTCAAGGTGTGCGGCGGCTCGACCAAAGAGACCAGCAAGTCGGTGCCTTGCCTCGTCGCGGCCAAGAATCTTACCCGGAATTGCGCGCAAGCCATCAACGACGCGGGGTATCAGTGATGCGCGCGTTGATGCGAGACCTGCGTGACATCGCGATGCTCGGTGCGCTGGTGCTGCTGACGATGCCGTCCGCGCCTGCGGCTGCGCAAACGGCAGCGGCTACACGCGACGACATCGTCGCCAAGCTCGACCATGTCGATCACGCCGCCGATATCGACGTGCCCGCGCTGCGCCAGCAGGTGCTCGAGCGGTCGCGCTCGCGGTCGAAGAACGAGCCGCCGCCGCAAAAGCGGCCGCCGATCGCGCCCGAGCTGACCGGCCTGCCGGCCTTCAATGCCGACATCCAGTTCGACGTCGATACGCCGATCGTGCTGCCGGGGTCGTACCAGACCGTCGGGCGCATCGCCGATGCGCTGGTGCGCGCCTCGCTGCAGCCCTACACCTTCCTGATCGTCGGCCACATCGAATCGACCGGCCGGCGCGAGAGCAACGCGATCCTCAGCCAGCGCCGGGCCGACGCGATCCGCGACATCCTCGTCAACACCTTCAAGATCTCGGCCAAGCGCCTGCAATCGGTCGGGCTCGGCGAGGAGCAACTGCTCGATCCCACGCATCCGAACGCGCCGGTCAACAACCAGATCCAGATCGTGACCCTCTCCAAGGTCGCCGAGCAAGCCGAGCCGCCGCCCGCGCATCCGGCGCCGGCCGCTGCCGCCAAGAAGCCGGCGAAGAGACGCTAGGAAAGGTCAGAAGGGTTTCCCTCACTTAACGCGAGGCGGCTTGAACCCAAAACGCTCGGACACTTGGTTCAGGGAAGACGTCGTCATGTTGACCAGCAGCCGCGACATCATCTGACGGTTGGAGCGGGAGGGATGGAGCCTCGTTCGCGTTGTCGGCTTGCACCACGTCTTCAAGAACCCGGCCTCCAGGCAAATACTGGTCGTCCCGCACCCAAAGAAGGGAAAAGGCCTGGTGCGTGCCATTAGTAAAGGGGCGGGCTGGAAACCCATGGTCGCGTTGATCGAATTGCCTGCCCCGGGCCCACGCCGCAGAATAAATTTTCTGCCCGATCGGGTGATTGCAGAACGGATTGGGCGTTCCTATCTGCCGATAACCCTCATCCCGCCCCGTTCCCCGGGCGCCGCTTTGCGCGCCCCTCCCTCACGCCATCGCCTGTCCATGCCGCCGATCATCTCCGTCTCCAACCTTTCGAAAACCTACGGCTCCGGCTTCAAGGCGTTGAGCAACATCAATCTCGACATCGCCAAGGGCGAGATCTTCGCGCTGCTCGGGCCGAACGGCGCCGGCAAGACCACGCTGATCAGCATCATCTGCGGCATCGCGAACCCGAGCCAGGGCAAGATCTCGGTCGGCGGCCACGACATCATCAGCGACTATCGCGCGGCGCGGTCGATGATCGGGCTGGTTCCGCAGGAGCTGCACACCGACGCCTTCGAGACGGTGTGGGCCACGGTCAGCTTCAGCCGCGGCCTGTTCGGCAAGCCGAAGAACCCCGCCCATATCGAAAAGGTGCTGAAGGACCTGTCGCTGTGGGACAAGAAGGACAGCAAGATCGTCACGCTGTCCGGCGGCATGAAGCGCCGCGTGATGATCGCCAAGGCGCTGTCGCACGAGCCGCAGGTCCTGTTCCTCGACGAGCCGACGGCCGGCGTCGACGTCGAACTGCGCAAGGGCATGTGGGAGGTGGTGCGCGCGTTGCAGGCCTCCGGCGTCACCATCATCCTGACCACGCACTACATCGAGGAAGCCGAGGAGATGGCCGACCGCGTCGGCGTCATCAACAAGGGCGAGATCATCCTGATCGAGAACAAGACGACGCTGATGGAGAAGCTCGGCAAGAAGCATCTCACGCTGCAACTACAGAACAAGCTCGATATGATTCCGCCTGACCTCGCCGCCTACAATCTCGAACTGTCCGGCGACGGCCGCGCCGTGACCTACGACTACGACACCAAGGCCGATCGCAGCGGCATCACCAGCCTGCTCAACGATCTCCGCAATGCGGGAATCCGAATCTCGGACCTCGATACCAAGCAGAGCTCCCTGGAAGATATCTTCGTCAGCCTCGTGAGGGCGCCATGAATTTCCGCGCCATCCGGGCCATCTATCTGTTCGAAATGGCGCGCACCTGGCGCACGCTGCTGCAAAGCATCGTCTCTCCCGTGGTGTCGACCTCGCTCTATTTCGTGGTGTTCGGCGCCGCGATCGGCTCGCGCATCACCCAGGTCGAGGGCGTGAGCTACGGCACTTTCATCGTGCCCGGGCTCGTGATGCTGTCGGTCTTGACGCAGAGCATCTCCAACGCCTCGTTCGGCATCTACTTCCCAAAATTCGTCGGCACCATCTACGAGATCCTGTCGGCGCCGATCTCCTATTTCGAGATCGTGATCGGCTATGTCGGCGCCGCCGCCACCAAATCGATCATCCTCGGCCTGATCATCCTGGCCACCGCCGGCCTGTTCGTGCCGCTGCACATCGCTCATCCGGTCTGGATGCTGACCTTCCTGGTGCTGACAGCCGTCACCTTCAGCCTGTTCGGCTTCATCATCGGCATCTGGGCCGACGGCTTCGAGAAGCTGCAGATGATCCCGATGCTGGTGGTGACGCCGCTGACCTTCCTCGGCGGCAGCTTCTATTCGGTGAACATGCTGCCGGCGGGTTGGCGCACCGTCACGCTGTTCAATCCCGTAGTCTACCTGATCTCGGGCTTCCGCTGGAGCTTCTCCGAGATCGCCGATGTCAGCGTGCCGCTGAGCCTCGGCATGACCGTAGGCTTCCTGGTCGTCTGCATGGCGATCGTGGCGTGGATCTTCAGGACCGGCTACCGGCTCAAGAACTGACGCCGTTCACGTAACCCCGATGGAGCGAAGCGCAATCGGGGAGCTTCGTGACTTGAGTGGCGAGAACGGCCCCGGATTTCGCTTGCGCTCCATCCGGACTGCGCTCCTCGTCACGCCGCGGAATGGCGGCGACCGCCTCAATAGCAATAGAAGTGGCCGTGGCGATAATAGCCGCGGCAGCGATGGCCGCGCCGCCAGCCGCGATCGGGAATGCCGAACACGCCCTTGACCGCACCCACAGCGCCGCCGACGCCGGCGCCGACCGCTCCGCCGACCACGCCGCCCACCGGCCCGGCCACCCGGTTACCTTCATAGGCGCCCTGCTGGGCTCCGCGGACGATGCCCTGAGCATGGCCGGCATGGGGGATTGCCAGCAGCGACAGGGCGAGGGCTGCGGCCGCAAACAGGAGCCGCGCGAATGGGCCGGCTGGGACGGCGGCCGCGCTCTTAACCTTGCTGTTGTTCATCTCGATTCCTTAAAACACGACGCGAATGCGTCGCTTGGCGGGATTGTGAAATGCGCTTGCGGCCAAATGGTTGCGCATTGACGGCCAATTAGAGCCGATGTCGCGGCTTGCTCGCGAAAAAGTCAGGACGCCGTGACCGACAAATCGCTCCATCGGCCTTGCTTGCGCCGCGGCCCCGATTAACGATGCCATGCGGGCCACTGGAACCAAAAGCGGATTCCGTGCATATTGGTTGCCGGGGACGGACAGCCACGGCGCTGCGATCAGGCCTGGAGGCCAAAGATAAGATGCGTTCCTTCCTCGTTGCATTCGCGACAGCAATGCTTTTCACCGCCGGCGCCGCGCAGGCCAAGGTCGATATCACCATCGACAAGGACAATCAGCAGATGACCGTCGCGGTCGACGGCGTCACGCGGTATCACTGGCCGGTCTCCACCGGCATTCCCTCCCGTGAAACGCCGAACGGCACCTTCCGCGCCTTCCGCATGGAGGAGGACCACTTTTCCAAGGAATTCGACGACGCGCCGATGCCGCACTCGATCTTCTTCACCAAGATCGGGCATGCGATCCACGGCACCGACTCGGTCAGCCGCCTCGGCACACCGGCGTCGCACGGCTGCGTGCGGCTGTCGCGCACCAACGCCTCCACGCTCTACGCGCTGGTCGAGAAGGAAGGCGTGCTCAACACCACGGTGACCTTGACCGGCTCGGCCCAGGTCGCTCTGGCGCGCAACCCGCGTGGGCGCAACGGCACCGCGGTCGCCCGCCGCGCACCGCAGGACCAGGACTATGATCAGCAATACGGCGCCGCGGGCGAGCCGGTCGTCCTGACGCCGCAGCCGCGCGAATATCCGGCGGCGCGGGCCGACGATGGCTATATCTATCCTGCCGACGGCAGCTCGACCGACCGCCGCTATCCGGCGCCGCCGTCAAGCCGCCGCGTCTACAACGCGCAGGGCTATGGTCAGTATTATGGCAACCAGGGCTACGCACCGGCACCGCAGGGTTATTACCAGCCGCGGCCGTCCTATCAGCAGCAGCGCGGGTTCTTCACCTATCAGGACTGACTTGACCGAGCGCGCGTTCGTCTGAACGCGCACTCGCTGCGTTCTCAATGTTGCAGTCGGTGTCGACCAAACCCCTTTTTCCGTTGCCCGTTCGCCGAACATGATCACCGCTCTTGCATCCGGATTTCACCTGCTTGTGACCCGCGCAGGACGTCGTCGCGTGCCCGCGCGGTGGCCCGTCGTATGCTCGTCATCTCGCTGTAAAGGTTGCCCTTGATATTCCGCGGCCACAGCGCCCGCTCGGCCCCCGGATGCCCTTCGCACGAAGTGCCCGATCATGCCCGAATCAGAGCGCGTCAGGTTCCGCGATCTCAGGGGTTGAAATGAAACGGGGCATCATTGTCTTTTGCCTGTGCGTCGTGGTGATCGCCGCCTACTCCACGACCCACGCGTGGGCGATCCGCCACACGATGATGACATTCCACGACATTCTGCGCGATGACCGCACTGTCTCCGTCGAGATCGCAGTCCGTCGCGACCGTGAGATGCAGTCCCTGGCCGAGATGATCGATCTGCCGGTCGCGATCCTGAGCCATGGCAACACCGTCAAGAACACCGAATACTCGTTCCTCACGAATGTTTTCGCCGCCCGCGGCTACCTCGTGGTCAGTGTCCAGCACGACCTCGATACGGACGCACCGATGGTGACCAAGGTCGGCGAGGAATATGTCGGCCGCCGCATGCAATATAATCGCGGCATCTCCAACATCATGTATGCGATCGACGAGATCAGGAAGCTCTACCCGCACGCGGACTATCGCCACCTGACGCTGATCGGCCACTCCAATGGCGGCGACATCTCGATGTTCTTCGCCAAGCAACATCCCGACATGGTCCGGAAAGTGGTCACGCTGGACAATCTGCGCGTGCCCTTTGTCACCAATGGCAAGATCAAGATCCTGTCGTTCCGCTCGAAGGATCCGCACTTCAAGTCGGACCCGGGCGTCGTTCCTGACGACGCGACGTGCAAGAGACTCGGGATCAAGGTGGTCAGAACCGAGTTCCAGCACAACGACCTCAGCGATCGAGGCCCCGACAGCGTCAAATCCTCGATCCAGGCGTCGGTGGAGCAATTCCTCGACGAGGACGACGGCGCGCCGACAATGCCGCTGCTCGCCGCGTCGACGCCCGCCTCGGCGAACGCAACGCCGACGGAGAGGAAATAGCTGTCGAGGTGGCCGTGAAGCCGTCGCGCTCCACGCCCGGCGGCGCCTAGGCGTGCGCGCTGCGATAAGCTACGGCGACGAGCCAGATTGCGGAAAGCAGGAAGTAGAACGCGCCGAAGCCTGCATAAGGAGCAATGTCCAGAATGGTTGGCGCAACGGTGCCAATGGATCGGCTGACCATATAGCCGCCGGCGAGGGCCGACTGCGCACCGCTCAGGATCATCGCCCATTGCGCGCCATAGTGACGCCAACGCCTGACGCCGGTGGATAATTGCAGCACACCCGACAGGATGGCCCAAACTCCGAATACGGCCAGGACGGCATATGTGCTGTGGCTGATCACCGCGATCACGGCGAGCGCCGTCACCGTGCTGACCACGACATTCAATGCCTGCGATGGGTTGGCTTTCAGACCGCCGTTGACCCCGGCGTCAGCCAGATTGGCAATGGCGTCCCATGCCGGGTAGACCACGAGCAGAAGCCCGACAAGGCCGGATTGCTGGCTGAACAGAACGGCAGCGGCAACCCAGGCGATCGAGAAGATGGCGCGCGCAAGATAGTAGGATCGTAGCCAGGCCGATTGGGACCAAGATTGACTTTGCATTGGGGGTGCTCCTTGCCCTTTGTCTACCTATCAGTAGGTAGGCAAGCTGTTCCGAGTCAACCGATTGTTCGGTCACGACTTCGTTTGAACCGGGAGCGCTGCAATGACTTGACAACTTACCTACTGGAAGGTAGGCGCGCCGACATGAGCTCGATGACTTTCACCTCAGAAAAAATTCTCGATGTCGCCCAGTCTCTGATCGTCGCGGGAGGCTACAACGCGTTCAGCTATGCCGATATTTCGGATGCGATCGGGATCAGGAAGGCGAGCATCCACCATCACTTTCCGACCAAGGCCAAGCTGGTCTCGGCGCTGGTGGATCGCTACAGGCAGCAGGCCGAGCTGGGCCTGAAGTCTCTCCAGGAGCAGTTCTCAAGCCCCGCCGATCAACTGCAGTCCTACATCAACTTCTGGCAGACGTGCATTCGCGATTCCTCGCTGCCGTTCTGCGTCTGCGCGATGCTTGCCGGCGAGATGCCGATGCTGCCGGAAGAAGTCTCATCACGCGTCCGGGCCCATTTCCATGGTCTTGCAAGATGGCTTACCGCAGTGCTGCGGGCTGGCGCAGAGCAGCACCTATTCCAGTTGGACAAGCGCCCGGAAGACGAAGCTCAAATGCTGATGGCATCGGTTCATGGAGCAATGCTCTCTGCGCGGGCCTTCAACGATCCCGGCGTGTTCGTCGCGATCGTCAACTCCCAGATGGCAAAGCTGCTGACACCGGATCGCTAAAGCGTCGGCGGCATAAAATCAGGCTACTGCTCGCCGTCGCGCAAGCGGCGATAGACCGCGCCCAGCACGTTCGAATAGTCGTCGGTCCAGATCCGCTGGTTTTCGTTGGCAGGGGTCGCGGTCCAGACGCTTGACGTGGCGAGCCTGCCGACGTCGGCCTCATCGCGCGCCGAGACCACCACCGAGGTCGCGAAGATATACTCGTTGTCGCGCCCCGAATCCTCGCTGTAGACCCAACTCGTCATGTCATTGGCATCGGCGATGCCGACCACGACGCTGGCCAGCTCGAGATGCCGGTTGGAGACATGCATCACCACCGCGCCGTGCGGCGCGAGCTTCGCCTTGTAGATCGCCATCGCCTGCTTGGTCGCAAGATGGATCGGGATCGCATCCGACGAATAGGCGTCGACGATGATGAGATCGTAGAGAGCGTCGGGCTCCCTCGTGAAGGTCAGCCGCGCATCGCCGATCACCGGTTTCAGGTCCGGCTCGCAGCTCTGGATATAGGTGAAATACTTGGGGTCGCGGGCGGTGTCGACCATGCTCTGGTCGATCTCGAAGAACTTCCAGTCTTCCCCGGGCACCGATGCACAGGTCAACGTGCCTGAGCCCAGCCCGATCACCGCCACCTTCAGCGGCGCACCTTTGCGCTCGCGCATCGCCGTGATCGCCTGCCCGATCCCGCCATCCCTGTGATAGTAGCTGATCGGCTCCGGCCGCCCTGTAACCGGCGTGCCGTTGTCGTTCTTGAATTTCTGGGCGCCGTGGATCGTCGTGCCGTGCATCAGCACGTGATATTGTCCGTCCGGCGTCACCACGATCTTGTGCACCCCGAAGAAGCTGCGCACCGTGTCGACGCGGCCATCGTCGGACGGATAGGCACGCAACAACACCAGCGCGACCGCCACAGTGGCAAAGACCTTCCATCGGTCGGCATTCAGCGCGAAGACCAGCAGCGCGGAAAACACCCCGAGTCCGCCGATCATCCAGACCCGCCGGCCATCCAGCCAATTGAACACCTCGCCGGACCAATAGGACGGCGCAATCAGCGCGACTGCTACGACCGCGAGGAATGGCCAGTACCAGGCGCTCCAGCGCGGCAGCCGCTCGGCGCCGGAGGGACGGCACAGCGCCGCCAGCGCCAGCAGGATCGGATATTCGGCGACCCATGAGAAGGTGAACGGCGCGATCAACCCCGCAAACAGGCCGCCAATCATGCCGCCGAACGACAGCGCCACGTAGAAGCCGGTGAGATATTTCGCCGCAGGGCGCGTGCGCGCAAGCTCGCCATGACAGGCCATCGCGATGACGAAGAAGCAGAGCTGATGGCCGCCGAGCGTCAGCAGCAGATTCTGCTCGCCGCCAAACGCCAGCAGGACGACCACGCCTGCGATCGCCAGCGGCTGGGCCAGCAGCATCCATTTGTGCGGCAGCAACGGGCGCGACTGAAACACCAGCACCCAGGTCAGAAGATACAGCGACAGCGGCAGCACCCAGAGCAAGGGCGCGGCGGCGACGTCGGTCGAGATATGCGCGGTGACCGCGATCAGCAGGCCCGACGGCACGGCGGCCAGGAAGATCCAGCGCGCGCGCAGCAGCCAGGACGGCGCCGGTGCCGCGGCATCGCCAACCTGCACGTCGCGTATCGCGGCCTTGGCCGGCGCGAACAGCAGCAGCGCGCCGCAGCCCGCGATCAGCACGATTAGGAGGCCGTAGCCGCCGGTCCAGATGAGGTTCTGGGCGCGCAAGGTGAACATCGGCTCCAGCAGCACGGGATACGACAGCAGCGCCAGGAAGCTCCCAATGTTCGAGGATGCGTAAAGGAAATACGGATCGGGACCGTTGGGATGGCCGGTGCGCACGAACCAGGCCTGCAGCAGCGGATTGTTGGCGGCGAGCGCAAAGAATGGCAGGCCGATCGAGACCGCGAAGAGGCCGAGCAGCCAGAACGCATAGCCCGAATTCGGTGGTTCTCCCCAGCCGCTGCGGATCGCGAGCGGCAGCGTCAGCAACGCGACCACCAGCAGCGCCAGATGCACCACCACGGGAAGGACGCGGTTGCTGAGCTTCATCAGCAGATGCGCATAGGCATAGCCGCCGAGCAGCAGCGACTGGAAGAACACCATCGCCACCGACCACACCGCCGGCGAGCCGCCGAGCCGCGGCAGCACCATCTTCGTGAACAGCGGCTGCACCGAGAACAGCAGCAGGGCGCTGACGAAGATCGCGGCGGTGTAGACAACCAGCACCAGCCGGTTTCGCGAGGCTGACGGCTCAGACGTCATGAAAGCTCCGGCATGAACCCGGCGGGCGCCGGAGGCGAACGGTCCGGCGAGGCCGCACCGGACAGCTTGACCTGAGCATATGGCAGCATCACGGGCAAGAAACGCCGATAACGCGGACTTGACGAAGTGTCGCAACGGCGCGACAGCACGCGTTCGGCTTGTGCCTGATCACTCCTTCTTGAAGCGGACATGAACGAAACGGACGTCGTCATCATCGGTGCGGGGCACAACGGCCTCACCTGCGCAGCCTATCTCGCGATGGCAGGCTTGCGGGTCAAGGTCGTCGAGCGCCGCAAGGTGGTCGGCGGTGCCGCAGTCACCGAGGAATTCGCACCGGGCTTTCGCAATTCGGTCGCCTCCTACACGGTGAGCCTGCTCAATCCGAAAATCATCGCTGACCTGAAACTGGCGGATCACGGCTTGAGGATCGTCGAGCGCCGCGCTCAGAATTTCCTGCCCGCACCCGACGGCAGCTATCTGTTGACCGGCGAAGGCCGCACCAGGGAGTCGGTTGCAAGGTTGAGCGAGCGCGACGCCGTCGAGATCGACGCGTTCTCGCGGGAACTCGAAGCGATCGCCGACGTGTTGCGCCACTTCGTGCTGCGCGCACCGCCGAACGTCGTCGAGGGATTTGGTGTTGGCGCGATGCGCGAGGCCTTCAATGCGCTTCGTTCCGCCAACGACCTGCGGCAGCTCTCACTCGAACAGCAGCGCAACCTGCTCGACCTGTTCACGCGCTCGGCCGGCGAGATGCTCGACGAACGCTTCGAGAGCGACCTGGTCAAGGCGCTGTTCGGCTTCGACGCCATCGTCGGCAACTACGCGAGCCCCTACGCGGCGGGCTCGGCCTATGTGATGCTGCACCATGCCTTCGGTGAAGTAAACGGCAAGAAGGGCGTCTGGGGCCACGCGATCGGCGGCATGGGCGCGATCACGCAAGCGATGGCGCGTGCGGCACGCGGCCACGGCGCCGAGATCGAGACCGACGCCAGCGTGCGCGAAGTGATCGTCGAGAAGGACCGCGCCTGCGGCGTCGTTCTCGACAATGGCGCAACCATCCGCGCCAAATATGTCGCCTCGAACGTCAATCCGAAGCTGCTCTATACACACCTTGTGCCGGCAAGCGCGCTGACGCATGAATTCGCGACCCGCATCTCGCGATGGCGGAACGGCTCCGGCACATTCAGAATGAACGTCGCGCTCGATGCCCTGCCCTCGTTCACGGCGCTGCCCGGCTTCGGCGATCACCTGACCGCAGGCATCATCATCGCCCCCAGCCTCGGCTACATGGATCGCGCCTGGCGCGATGCCTGCGACTTCGGCTGGAGCCGCGCGCCCGTGGTCGAGCTCTTGATCCCCTCGACCCTCGACGACACGCTGAGCCCGCCGGGCCGGCATGTCGCGAGCCTGTTCTGCCAGCATGTCGCGCCGCAATTGCCTGACGGCAAATCCTGGGACGACCATCGCGAGAAGGTCGCCGATCTCATGATCGCAACGGTCGATCAATACGCCCCCGGCTTCGCGGGCAGCGTGGTGGGGCGCCAGATCCTGTCGCCGCTCGACCTGGAGCGCCAGTTCGGCCTGCTTGGCGGCGACATCTTCCACGGCGCTTTGACGCTGAACCAGTTGTTCTCGGCGCGGCCGATGCTCGGCCATGCCGACTACCGCGGGCCGCTCAGGGGGCTCTACCATTGCGGCTCGGGCGCCCATCCCGGCGGGGGTGTTACCGGTGCCCCCGGGCACAACGCGGCACGGGCCATCTTGGCGGACCATCGGAGGCTGTTTTCGTGAACGCGACAGCGCTCCCGGCTACACCGCCGAGATGTGGAGACAACGGTGGATGACCAGTGGAGAACCGGTGGATCAGCTCTGTACTGCGCTGGGTGCCCTGCGGGGACAACTCGTCAACACCGCTGTGGACAGGCTGTGCAGCGCCAGGCCCGCAAGCCCGGCGTAACGTCGTGTATACCCTGTTGATAGATTCGAGTTCGATCTGTGGAGATCCGGTGGACGTTCGGAGCTGGGTGCGACGGAATCCCGCCCGCCCGGTCGCAAAAAAGCACCGGGCGACATTGTCACCCGGTGCGCTGAGAACGCCGTCGCGTCGCCAAATTATTTCAAGGATGTGCTGATCGTGCTGAAGGTCCCGCTCAGCGCCGTGCCGACGCCGTTCACAGCAGCAATGATGGCGATCGCGATGCCGGTCGCGATCAGGCCGTATTCGATGGCCGTGGCGCCGGATTCATTCTGCAAGAATTTAACGATAATTGCGTTCATGGTAGCCCTGCCCTTTGGTCTATCCGGAACAAGGGACTTGTTCCTGTCTACCTACTACTACGGCAAAACCTAAAGTTGATTGAACGCGCAACGCGTAGAATCTCGCGGCAATCGAATCAAAGTTGAAATCTCAGCACGAACCGCGCTACCGGCATTCGATGACCCCCTCCACGCACCGCGCCAGTGTCACCCTCCCCGACGAAGCGACCGCAAAGCGCGTCGTGGACACGCTCTCCGAGGTATTCTTCGAGGATCAGGCTGCTTTCGCGGCATTCGAGCGGCCTGACGGCCGCTGGGATGTCACGGTCCACTTCGCCGACCCGCCGGACGAGGCGCTGTTGCGCGAGTTGGTCGGGCACGCCGTGCGACAGGATGTCGCGGAGGCCATGACGTTCGACACCGTGGAGGCAAAAGACTGGGTGAGGGCGAGCCTTGAGGATCTCGTCCCGGTCCCGGCCGGCCGCTTCGTCGTCCACGGCCAGCACGACCGGACAAGGGTACCACCAAACAAGCTCGGCATCGAGATCGAGGCCGCGCTTGCCTTCGGCACCGGTCACCACGGCACCACGCGCGGCTGCCTGCTACTGCTCGACCACGTGCTGAAAGCCGGTCAGCCGCGCCGCGTGCTCGATCTCGGCACCGGAACCGGCGTGCTGGCGATCGCCGCCGCCAAGGCTCGGCATGGCCGGGTGCTGGCGAGCGATATCGATGCGCCATCGGTGCGGGTGGCCGAGGAGAACGCCCGGCTCAACGGAGCGGGACACCTGGTGGACGTGATCCAGGCCACCGGCTTCGCGGCACCGCGGTTCGCCGAGGACGGGCCGTTCGATCTCGTGCTCGCCAACATCCTCGCCAATCCGCTGCGGCAACTGGCCGGCCCAATGGCGCGGCACCTCGCTTCGTCGGCGCAGGTCATTCTCTCCGGCCTGTTGACTCACCAGGCGCCGGCCGTCATCGCCGCTTACCGCGCACGCGGGCTGGTGCCGCTGCGACATCTCAAGATCGAGGGCTGGAGCAGCCTGCTGCTGCGCGCCGTGCAATGACCATGTCCGGCAGGCAGTGCGGCGATTGCACGCTCTGCTGCAAGGTGATGGCGATCGAGGAACTGGCCAAGCCCGTCAACACATGGTGCGCGCATTGCAAGCCAGGGCATGGATGTCTGATCTATCTGAACCGGCCGGCGGAGTGCCGGTCGTTCGCCTGCGTCTGGCTGGTCAATGAGCTGCTGGGCGACCACTGGAAGCCGAACCAATCCAAGCTCGTCCTGACGACATCGGACGACGGCCTCGAAGTCCGCTGCGATCCCGGCTTCCCGGACGCCTGGCGCAAGGAGCCGTACCATAGCGAGCTACGGGAATGGGCCATCTCCGGCGAAGCGCTCGACATGACCGTGGTCGTGGTCGTCGGTCAGCGGATGACGCTGGTGACACCGGAGCACGAGTTCGATCTCGGCATCGTCGGCCCGGATGAACGGATCGTGCGGGAACTCGAAGGCACCAAGGTCGTCAACGCGACGGTAGCGAAGGCGTCAGACCTCGAACAGTAGCGGCTGATTATTCGGAGGGCTCGCGATCGGGGCGAGCGAGCGTCACCGTCTGGTCCTGCGGCGGCGTGCGCCTGATGCGCGCCTCGACGAGGCGGTCCAAAATCTGGACGATGACGCCACGTTGCTTCTGCTCCACGGGTGCAACCGGGCCGTTGTGAGCCGGCGGTGTGATCTTCTCAAACGTGAACGCAGGCATGGTGCATCTCCTCGCCGTCGAGTTGAGACACTCCTGGACACTCCCGGAATTTTTTGACGAACGACTTGCCCGGGAAGCCGTTCCGTCTTTTCTAATGGCTATGCCACGATTCAAGCATAAGTTATGCCAAATTGTGGACATGCTGGGCGCATTGCGGAGCGACCCAGCCGAACTTAGAGCATGATCAGCCGAGGTGGAAAGCGTTTTTTCCGAAGGACCATGCTTCATCCAATGAGAGTGCGAGGGCGATGTTCGAAGCTCATTTCCAGACGTTCGAAGAACCCGAAGGCGGCGTGGCGCTGACCGCCCGGCTGAGCGCGTTTCGCGAGGAGCTGGCGCGGCGCAAGCTGACCGGCTTCGTGATTCCCCGCGCCGACCAGCAGCAGAATGAATATGTCGCCCCATCCGAGGAGCGGCTGGCCTGGCTGACGGGCTTCACCGGATCGGCCGGGCTTGCGATCGCGCTGGCCAAGCAGGCAGCGTTGTTCGTCGATGGCCGCTACACCCTGCAGGCCGGCAAGCAGGTCGACCGCAAGGCCTGGGACATCGAGCCGCTGGTCGATCCGCCTCCGGAGCACTGGGTCACGCGGCATCTGTCCGCCGGCGATCGTCTCGGATTCGACCCGTGGCTGCATACATCGGCGGCAACCGAACGGCTCGCGGCCGCCTGCGCCAAGGCCGGCGCGGAACTCGTCGCGGTCGACAGCAATCCCGTTGATTCGATCTGGCACGAGCGGCCGGCGCCGCCGCTCGGCCCTGTCAGCATCCACGGCCCGCAATTCTCGGGCGAGATCGAGGCCGAGAAGCTCAAGCGCATCCGGCTCGAGATCACCAAGCTCGGCGTCGATGCGCTGGTGCTCTCCGACAGCCATGCGGTGGCCTGGACCTTCAACATCCGTGGCGCCGACGTCTCGCATACGCCGCTGCCGCTGTCCTACGCCGTGGTGCCGAAGGAAGGCCGGCCGCTGGTGTTCATCGATCAGCGCAAGCTGTCGAACTCGACGCGCGACCATCTCGAGCAATCCGCCGGCGTCGAGGAGCCGGCCGCGCTGACGCCGAAGCTCACCGAGCTCGCCAAGCGCGGCGCCTCGATCGCGCTCGACAGCGCGACCGCGGCGGACGCCTTGAGCCGCTTGATCGCAAGCGCCGGCGGCAAGCCGGTGCGCGGCAGCGATCCGGTCAGCATGTTGAAAGCGGTCAAGAACATGACCGAGATCGAGGGCACCCGCACCGCGCACCAGCGCGACGCGGTGGCGCTGACGCGCTTCCTTGCCTGGATCGATCGCGAGGCTCCCTCGGGCGGGCTTACCGAGATCGACGCCGTCGAGGCGCTCGAGACGTTCCGCCGCCAGACCGCGGCGTTGAAGGACGTCTCCTTCCCGACCATCGCCGGCACCGGGCCGAACGGCGCCATCGTGCACTACCGGGTCACGCGCAAGAGCAACCGCCGGATCGAGCCCGGCGACCTGCTGCTGATCGATTCTGGCGCGCAATATGAGGACGGCACCACCGACGTCACTCGCACCATCGCGATCGGCCAGCCGACCGACGAGATGCGCGACCGTTTCACCCGCGTGCTGCGGGGCCACATCGCGATCGCCCGCGCGATCTTCCCCGACGGCACCACCGGTGCGCAGCTCGACACGCTGGCGCGGCAATATCTGTGGCAGGCCGGCGTCGATTTCGAGCACGGCACCGGCCACGGCGTCGGCAGCTATCTCAGCGTGCACGAAGGGCCGGCGCGAATCTCCAAGCTCGGCACCACGCCGCTGAAGCGCGGCATGATCCTGTCCAACGAGCCCGGCTACTACAAGACCGATGCCTATGGCATCCGGATCGAGAACCTCGAGCTCGTGATCGGCACCGACATCACGGGCGCGGAGAAGCCGGTCAACGCGTTCGAGACGCTGACGCTGGCGCCGATCGACCGCCGCCTGATCGAGGTCGGCATGCTGAGCGAAGGCGAATTGGCGTGGCTGAACGACTACCACGCCCGCGTCGTCAGCGTGGTGCGCCCGCATCTCGACGACAACACAACGAAACTGTGGCTGGATGAGGCGACGGCAGCGCTCAAGTAACAGCGCGAGCATCTCTCCCCACACTCAGTGTCATCCCCCGCGAAAGCGGGGGAGCCAGTACGCCGCAGCCCATCGGATTAGAACTGATGTCTTTGGAATACTGGGCCCCCCGCTTTCGCGGAGGACGACAACGATGCCTGTTGCGCGAGGCGAAACACCTTCGACTGGCGCCTCCCGGAATCGGCATGGGCGTATGCCGAAACACACGTATTCCGCGCGCACGAGAACGCTACAGTCGATTCACAATGCTGGATCGGACCTGAATGCACGGCGTGATGGGCAAGCCGCCCGACGCGGCCACGGACAACAACATCGCGACATCGAAGGTTATGCTGCTGATGCTCGTCGTCATGACGGGCGTGGCGCCGATCTCGCTCTACATGCTGGTTCCGGCACTGCCGGTGCTGGCGACCACCTTTGGCCGCGATATCTCCGTCGCGCAGATGACGGTGTCGCTCTACATGGTCGGCATCGCCCTCTCGCAGCTCATCATGGGACCGCTGTCCGACAAGTTCGGCCGGCGGCCGGTGCTGCTCGCCGGCCTCGGCCTGATGGTGGCGGCAGGTATCGGCTCGGTGTTCGCGGAAACCCTGCCGCAACTGATCGCCGCGCGCTTCTTGCAGGCGCTCGGCGGCGCCAGCGGCATGGTGATCAGCCGCGCCATCATCCGCGACCTCTATCCACGCGAGCGCGTCGGCGCGATGATCAGCCTGGTGGTCGCGGCGCTGATGATCGCGCAGATGGTGAGCCCGCTGACCGGCGGCCTGCTGGAGACCGCGTTCGGCTGGCGCGCGATCCTCTATCTGATCACGGCTGCGTCGCTTGCGATCACGATCTTCATTGCGCTGGCCTTGCCGGAGACCCGGCGCGATCGCGCCGAGAGCTCTAGCTTCCGCGGCGATCTCGGCAAGCTGATGCAGAGCCGCGCCTTCGTCGGCTACATGCTGTGCCAGGTGCTGGCCTCGCAGATCATCTTCGCCTTCGCGGGTGGCGGTCCCTACATCGTGGTGATGCAGATGGGCCGCACCAGCGCCGAATATGGCGCGTGGTTTGCGACCACAGGATTCGCCTATCTGGTCGGCAACCTCCTGTGCGTGCGCTTTGCACCGCGACATTCGCTGGAGAAGCTGATCTGGTTCGGCCTCGCGTTGCAGGTCGGCGGCAGCCTCTTGAACCTGGTCTGGAGTTTCACCGGCGTGAACCAGGCCCCGCTCTGGCTGTTCGGCACCCAGATGATCGTGATGGTCGCCAACGCCTTCGTGATGGCCAATTCCGCCGCCGGCGCGATCAGCATCCGCCCCGAAGCCGCCGGCACCGCCTCGGGCGCGATGGGCTTCCTGCAACAGGGAATCGGCGCCCTGATCTCGCAATTCGGCGCCTATCTCGGTGGCCACACCACCACCACGCTGCCGCTGACAGCGGCGATCTCAGCGATCTCGCTCGCCTGCGCGTGCACGATGATCTTCGTCGTGCCGCGGCGGAATATGGTGGTCAGCGAGGCGCTGATCGAGCAGGCGGAAGAGGAAGAAAGCGGGATGATGTGAGTCACTTGCTCGTGCCGCACCCACACTTCGTCATCCCCGCGCAGGCGGGGATCCAGTACGCCGCGGCTTTTCCGTATCTCGCTGACGTCCCTGGGATACTGGGTCACCCGCCTTCGCGGGTGACGACTATGGAGAATGCGGCGCCGGCCGCCCCTCACTCTCCGATCAGCTTCAGCCACTCGTCTTCGGTGAGCACCTTGACGCCGTGCTTCTGTGCTTCCGCTAGCTTCGAGCCGGCACCGGGGCCAGCGACGAGATAGTCGGTCTTCTTCGACACCGAGCCGGCGGCCTTGGCCCCCAACCGTTCGGCCGTCGCCTTGGCCTCGTCGCGCGTCATCTTCTCGAGCGAGCCGGTGAACACCACCGTCTTGCCGGCGATCGCCGAGTTGCTCTTTGGCCTCTCGGCATCGACGATCTCGTCCAATTCACCGGTCAGCCGTTCGACGATGCCGCGATTGTGGCTCTCGCCGAAATAGTCGGTGATGCTCTTGATCACAGTGTCGCCGATCTGGTCGAGCGCATCCATGTCGGCGATCGCCTCCTCGTCGCCCTTGGCGATCTTGAGGCAGGCCTCATGGAAGGCGTCCCACGAGCCGTAGCCGCGAGCTAGCGCCAGCGCGGTGGTCTCGCCGACATGACGCATGCCGAGCGCGTAAATGAAGCGCTCGAGCGAGATCCTGCGGCGGTTGTCGATCGCGGCAAACAAATTGCGCACTGACGTTTCGCCGTAGCCCTCGATCTGCTCCAGCTTCAGCTTGGCGTTGCGCTTGGGCAGCGTGAAGATATCGGCGGGCTCCTTTACCCAGCCCGCGTCGAAGAAATACTGGAGCTGCTTCTCGCCGAGGCCGTCGATGTCGAAGGCGCGGCGGGACACGAACAGCTTGAGGTGCTCGATCTTCTGGTAGGGACAGGCGAACTCGCCGGTGCAGCGGGCGCGTGAGCCCTCCTCGCCGGCCGCTGTCTCCTCGCGCACCACGTCGGTGTGCAACGGACACGGGCACGTCTTCGGGAAGTGGAATTCCCTGGCGTTCTTCGGCCGCTTGTCGAGCACGACGTCGACGACCTGCGGGATCACGTCGCCGGCACGCTGCACCACGACGGTGTCGCCGATCCTGATGTCGCGGCCCTCGCGCAATACCTCGCCCTTGTTGCCGATGCCCTTGATGTAGTCCTCGTTGTGCAGCGTGACGTTCTGCACGATCACGCCGCCGACGCCGACCGGCTCGAGCTTGCCGACCGGTGTGAACGAGCCGGTTCGGCCGACCTGAATCTCGATGTCACGCAGCACCGTCATGGCGCGCTCGGCAGGAAATTTATGCGCAATCGCCCAGCGCGGCGTGCGCGAGACGAAACCGAGCCGCTCCTGCCAGTCGATGCGATCGACCTTGTAGACGACACCGTCGATATCGTAATCGAGCTCGGCGCGCTGCTCCTCGATCGTACGATGGAACGCGATCAGTTGCTCGACCGAGTGGCACAACTTGGCGAGCGGATTGGTCTTGAAGCCGCATCGCTCGAACCAGTGGATCATGCCGGTCTGCGTGGTCTCGGGCATCGCGCTCATCTGGCCCCAGGCATAGGCGAAGAAGCCGAGCGGGCGCGAGGCGGTGATGCCAGGATCCTTCTGCCGCAGCGAGCCCGCCGCCGAATTGCGCGGGTTGGCGAAGATGGTGTCGCCGGCAGCCTTCTGCCGCTCGTTCAGCGCCAGGAACGCATGCTTGGTCATATAGACCTCGCCGCGCACCTCGCAGATGTCGGGCACGTTACGGCCCTTGAGCTTCTGCGGCACGTCCTCGAGGGTGCGGATATTAGCGGTGACGTCCTCGCCCTCCGCGCCGTTGCCGCGCGTCGCGGCGGTGACGAGTTCACCGCCCTCGTAGCGCAGCGACATCGAAAGCCCGTCGATCTTCGGCTCGGCCGAGAAATCGATCTTGTCGTCCGGCAGCTTCAGGAACCGTGCGATGCGCCCGACGAAGTCGAGCACATCCTGCTCGGCAAACGCATTGTCGAGCGACAGCATCGGCAATGAATGGCGGACTTTCCTGAAACGCCCGGATGGCGCCGCGCCGACCTTCTGTGACGGCGATTCCGCGGTGACGAATTCGGGAAAGCGCTTTTCGATCGCGTTGTAGCGCTGCCGCAGCGCGTCGTACTCGGCATCGGTGATGCTCGGCGCATCCTCCTGGTAGTAGCGCTTGTCGTGGCCCTCGAGCTCGAGCGCGAGGCGCGTCAGCTCGACCTTGGCCTGGGCCTTGGTGAGCTTGTCGATGTCGGGGAGTGTTTTCTCTTTTGCTGCTTTGGCCATGCAACGGTCGCGCTATCGTTGTCTGCCACACCGGGCGGTCCGTCAGGACGACCCCGGAATGGGACAGTGTGACATTAACTCGCCGCCCTGAGCAGCCGTTCCGCAGCCGCCCTCGCCTCCGCCGTGATCTCGGCGCCGGCCAGCATGCGCGCGATCTCCTCGCGGCGATGGTCGGCGGCGAGCGCGTTGACGCGGGTGGCGACGCGCTTGCCCCTGTCGAGCGCGTCCTTGGAGATCAGGAGGTGCTGGCTGGCGCGGGCCGCGACCTGCGGCGCGTGCGTCACCGCCATCACCTGCACCTTGCCGGCGAGACGGGACAGCCGCGAGCCGATCGCGTCTGCCACCGCGCCGCCCACACCGGTATCGATTTCGTCGAACACCAGTGTCGGCGCCGAACCGCGGTCCGCGAGCACGACCTTGAGCGCGAGCAGGAAGCGCGACAGCTCGCCGCCGGAGGCGACCTTCATCATCGGGCCCGGTTTGGTGCCCGGATTGGTCTGGACCCAGAACTCGACACGGTCGATGCCCTGCGGGCCCGGCGCGGCGGCGTTGGTCTCGACCTGGGTCATGAATTTCGCGCGCTCCAGCTTGAGCGGCGCGAGCTCGGCATTGACGGCCTTGTTGAGCTTCTCGGCCGCCTTGGTGCGCGAGGCCGACAGTTTTGCTGCAGCCACAGCGTAGCGCTTGTCGGCTTCGCCGGCGGCCGCCTCCAGCTTCTTGAGCTGGTCGGCACCGGCATCGATCAGCGCAACGTCGTTGGCGTATTGAGTGGCCAGCGCGGCCAGCAAATCGACCGGCGTCGAGTATTTGCGCGACGCCGCGCGCAGCGCGAACAACCGCTCCTCGATGCGCTCGAGCTCAGCCGGGTCGAAATCCGTTGCGGCCAGCGCGGCGCTCAGATGCTGGTCAGCCTCTTCCAGCGCGTTGATCGCAACGTCGATCGCCTTTACCGCGGGCTCGATCAGGTCGGGCGCATTGGCGGCGCGCCGCTCCAGCCGCCGGACTGCCGCCGACAGGGCCGGCACCGGCGAATGCGAGCCGCCGATCGCCTCCTGCGCCTCACGCAAATCGGTCGCGATCTTCTCGCCTTGCATCATGGTGGTGCGGCGGCTGGCGAGCTCGGTCTCCTCGCCCTCCTTCGGCGCCAACGTCTTCAGCTCCTGTGAAGCATGACGCAGATAGTCGGCCTCGCGCGCGGCGCGCTCCATGCCGGCGCGATGATCCTCAAGCGCTGCAGTGGCGGTGCGCCGGGCATCCCACAGCGCTTCCAGCGCGGTGACCTCCTTCTCGAGCCCGGCGAAGGCGTCGAGCAACTGCCGATGGGTCGAGGCGTCGACCAGAGCGCGCTCGTCGTGCTGGCCATGGATCTCGACCAGGACAGCACCGACCGCCTTCAGGGTCTGCACGCTGATCGCCTGGTCATTGATGAAGGCGCGGGTGCGGCCGTCAGCGAGCTGCACACGCCGCAGGATCATCTCGCCGGTGTCGTCGAGGCCGTTCTCGGCCAGGATCCTGGCCGCCGGATGCCCCTTCGGGACATCAAACATGGCGGTGACCTGCCCTTGCTCCGCGCCGTGACGCACGAGCGTGGCATCGCCACGGCCGCCAAGCGCCAGCGCAAACGCATCGAGCAGGATGGATTTACCCGCGCCGGTTTCGCCGGTCAGCACCGCGAGGCCACGGGAGAATTCGATATCGAGCCGTTCGATCAGGACGATGTCACGGATCGACAGACGCGCCAGCATGCGAGGACAATTCCTAGCCGAGACCTATCTTCTTGAAGGTCCGGCTGATCCAGGACCCCTGATTCTCGCTCGGCTCGAGACCGCCGGACTTTACTAGATTGTAGGCGTCCTTGTACCAGCGGCTGTCCGGAAAATTGTGGCCGAGCACGGCGGCGGCGGTCTGTGCCTCGCCGGCGATGCCGATCGCCATATAGGCCTCGGTGAGTCGGTACAGCGCCTCTTCGACATGGCGGGTGGTCTGGTACTGTGTCACCACCGTCTTGAAGCGGTTGATCGCGGCGGTGAAGTCGCGCTTCTCCATGTAGTAGCGGCCGACCGCCATTTCCTTGCCGGCGAGCTGGTCGCGCGCAGCCTGAAGCTTGGTCTTCGCCGAGGTCGCGTATTCCGAGGTCGGGTACTTGCGCACCACCTCTTCGAGCGCCGCGATCGCCTTCTCGGTGCGGCCCTGGTCGCGGGAGATGTCCGGAATCTGATCATAATGCGACGCTGCGATCAGGTACTGCGCGTATGCCGCGTCCGGGCTGCCGGGATGCAGCGTAACATAGCGGGTCGCAGACCCGATACAGCTATCGTAGTCGCCGGCCTGGTAGTAGGAATAGGCCGACATCAAGAGCGACTTGCGCGCCCACTCCGAGTAGGGATGCTGCCGGTCGACTTCCTCGAACTTCTTCGAGGCGGCCTTCAGATCCTTCTTCTCGTTCATCATGTACAAGCCCTCGTTGTAGAGCTTGTCCGCGGGCTCATCGACGAAAGTGTCGTCCTTGGCCATGAACTTGTCCCACAGCGCGCCGGTGCCGCAGCCGCTGAGCGGCAATGACAGCACGACCAGGCCCGCCGCGAACCGCAGCGCGCGGGCGGCCCGCTTCAGGCCGGAGACGTCAGAGGAGTTGGGTTCGAGCCTCATACGCATTGCCGACATGAAATATAAAACCTGACGCCTTTGATTGCGGTTAACGGCGAAGCCAACTTGATCCATGGACCGCGATCATGGACGCAATACACACCCCGTACCATTGGCGCCGTGTCGTGCTGCCGCTGGCGTGTTTAGCCAAAAACTGGCCCTCGACCAACCGAATACGCAGCCATTCCGCCCGGATTAAGGCGACCAGGCTCGCCTACGACCCGCTGTGGAGACTACGGAAATTGCGAATGAACGATGCGGCCGCGGCAATCAGGACACGTCCGGACCGTAAGCCGGGGCGATCAAGCTGCCCACCGTGCCTGCACCGGCCTCGACGTGGCTGCGGGAGGGCCGCCGAGCAGTCTCCGCCTCGACCACCCGCCAGGCGCTGCGGTCGGCGAGAAGCGCCTTGAGCACCGCGTGGTTGAGCTTGTGACCACCACGCTTCGAACGATAGATGCCGAGCAGCGGCAAGCCGGCCAGCGCGAGATCGCCGATCACGTCAAGAACCTTGTGACGGACGCACTCGTCACCGTAACGCAGTCCCTCGGGGTTCAGCAGACGGGTTTCGTCGAACACCACCGTATTCTCGAAGGACGCGCCGAGCGCGAAACCTGCGCTCCAGAGCCGGGCCGTGTCGCCGACGCAGCCGAAGGTGCGGGCGCGCGAGATGTCGCGGCGGAAGCTTTCCGGCGAGAGATCGAACGAGAAGCTCTGGCGGCCGATCACCGGGTTGGTGAAATCGATCTCGACCTCGGCCCGGAACCCGCCAGCGAACGGACGCAGCTCGCCAACTGATTCGCCGATCTTGATCTGCACCGGCTTCAAAACCTGGATGAAGCGGCGGACGGCGGGCTGTGTGACGACGCCGGCCTGCTCGATCGCCGCAACGAAAGCCGCAGCACTGCCATCCATGATCGGTACTTCGGGACCGTCGACCTCGACGGTGGCGTTGTCGACGCCCATGCCGCGCAGCGCGGCAAGCACATGTTCGGCGGTGGAAACCAGCGGCCCTTCGCGGTCGCCCAGCACCGTCGCAAACTCGGTCGCGATCACGGCGTCGGCGTCGGCCTGAATTTCGCGGTCGGAACCTTCAAGTCCGGTGCGGATGAAAATGAAACCCGCATCAACCGGCGCAGGCCCCAAAGTGAGATTGACAGGTTGTCCGGAATGAACGCCGACGCCAGTCACGGTGGCTTGCGACCGAAGCGTCGTTTGGCGGCTGAATTTCATTCGATAATGCCCACTACCCGACTTCACTCAATTCAAGTGGCCAACTTTCCCCAAGGCCGACTCGCTTGAGCTCCCCAAGTCACGGCAGACCATAGTCACAGCCCCAAACCGCGCCAACTCACGCTTCTTTACCGATTGTTACCCCATCTCCGCCGCATTCACGCCCAAGGTTAACCAAATTGCGGCAGCGCACAGAGCCCTTCGGGACGGCGCATCTGATCACCGAAAGGATAATTAATCATTTAATTTCAGTTGTTTGGTGATCTAGCCGTGAGCGGGTGTCGGTCTTAAGACGAAGGCCCCGGCGGTTCCCGCCGGGGCCTTTCTGGTCGCCGATGTTGTAACAAACTTCAGTTTGCCTGCCGGCGCAGGAAGGCCGGGATATCAAGATGGTCGTCGCCCTGTGGCGCCGGGGCAACAGGTGCCGGCCGCCCATGAGCGTCCAACCCCTGCGGCGCGGGCCGCTTCGCATATTCCGATACCGGCGATTCGTTTGAGGCGATCTGCTGCGCGACACTGCGGGCCGGCCGGCGCTCGGGCAGCGGCGGCATCGATGGCATCGCCGGACCGGAGGAACGCGCCGCGATCGGCGGCTCGGTCTCTTCGTCGCGACGGCCGAGGCCGACATTGGCGAGGCGCTGCAGCAGCGACAGTCGGGTCTTCTGCGGATGTTCCTCCTCGCCGTCGCCGCGGGCCTGGCGGATTTCCGCCTGCGCCGGCATCGGAAGGTCCTCGAACTTCGGCATCCGCGGGGCGCGGACCGGGGAGCGCTCGGCCGCCTGCGGGATGAAGGTCTCGGGCGGCATCGGCTCGTGCTGCTCGGCCTTGGTGACGTCGTGATCCGGGAACAGCGACGGCTTCTGCGCGATCGGGCGCACGGTGACGTCACCATAGGACGCCGGCTGCATCGGCGCCTGAGCGGCCGGCGAATTGTCCGGAGCAACCGCGGCGGCGATTGCCGCCAGCGCGGCGCGCTCGACATTGCCGCCCGGGCGCTGCTGGGGCGCAGGCTGCGGCGCGGCGATCGGAGCAACCGTCACGCCGGACGGCGGATCCAGCTTCTGCGCACGCTCGGCGAGGCGCTGATTGTCGGCGCGCAGGCGCGCGGTCAGATCGGCCAGCCGGCTTTCCGGCGAACCGTTGGACTGCTGCGCGGCCGGCGCCTGGGCGCGGGCGATCGCGGCCTGCTCGATGCCGGTCGCGACCACGGAAACGCGGATGATGCCGTCGAGCGACTCGTCGAAGGTGGCGCCGACGATGATGTTGGCGTCGGGATCGACCTCCTCGCGGATGCGGGTGGCAGCCTCGTCGACTTCGAACAGGGTCAGATCCTTGCCGCCGGTGATCGAGATCAGGAGGCCGCGGGCGCCCTTCATCGAGCTGTCATCAATCAGCGGGTTGGCGATGGCGGCTTCGGCGGCGGTCAGCGCGCGCTTCTCGCCGGTGGCCTCGCCGGTGCCCATCATTGCCTTGCCCATCTCGCGCATGACGGCGCGGACGTCGGCGAAGTCGAGGTTGATTAAACCTTCCTTGACCATGAGGTCGGTGATGCAGGCAACGCCCGAATAGAGCACCTGGTCGGCCATCGCGAAGGCGTCGGCGAAGGTGGTCTTCTCGTTGGCGACCCGGAACAGGTTCTGGTTCGGGATGATCAGGAGGGTGTCGACCACCTTGTGCAGCTCGGCAATGCCGTGCTCGGCGGTGCGCATGCGACGCTGGCCCTCGAAGTGGAACGGCTTGGTCACCACGCCGACGGTGAGGATGCCCATCTCGCGCGCGGCCTTGGCGATCACCGGTGCGGCGCCGGTGCCGGTGCCGCCGCCCATGCCGGCGGTGACGAACACCATGTTGGCGCCGGTGAGATGATCGCGCAGCTCGTCGATGACCTCCTGCGCGGCGGCAGCGCCGACATCGGGCTGCGAGCCGGCGCCGAGGCCCTGGGTGACCTGGGTGCCCATCTGGATGATGCGCTGCGCCTTCGACATAGTCAGCGCTTGCGCGTCGGTGTTGGCGACGACGAAGTCGACGCCCTGCAACCCGGCGGTGATCATGTTGTTGACGGCGTTACCGCCCGCGCCACCGACGCCGAAGACAGTGATCCGCGGTTTCAGCTCGCTGATGTCAGGGGGGGTCAGATTGAGTGCCATGGTTGCCTCTCTCAATTACGCGCGCGTGGGTTCGCCCCGGCCGGCGGCCGCGGGAGTTGGTGAAAATGCCTTAAGCCGAGATGCGGTCATCAGAAGCCCTCGCGAAGCCATCGTCCGACCTTTCCGAAGTAGCCGTAGCCGTCAGTCCCTGTCTTGAGCTGCCGCGTGCGCCGCGGTTCGACATGTTCAAGATGAGCGTATTGCGGATAGACCAGCAGGCCCGAGGGCACCGAGAACGAGGCACCCTTCGCCTCGCTGGGCAGCCGGCCGAAGCCGAGCGGGCGACCGATGCGGACCTGGCGGTTGAGAATGCGGGTGGCGAGTTCGACGGTGCCTGTCAGTTGAGATGCGCCGCCGCTCAGGACGATGCCCGCCCGCGGCTCGGCTGCAAAGGGAGAATCCGCGAGCCGGTCACGGACCATCTCAAAAATCTCCTCGGCGCGATGCCGGACTATGTTCGCGATCGTGGCGCGGGAGACAATTTGCGGAGTCTCCCGATCATCGCCTGCGGTCGGCACGGACATCAGCTCGCGCGAATCCGAGCCGCCCGTCAGCACCGTGCCGTATAAAGTCTTGATTCGCTCGGCATCCGCAATGCACGCTCCGATGCCGCGTGCAAGATCCATCGTGATGTGTTGCCCACCGAGCGCAAATCCAGATGCGTGCACGAAGCGTCCGCCGGAATAGGTCGCGATCGTCGTCGATCCCGCGCCCATCTCGACGACGGCGGCGCCGAGGTCGAACTCGTCGTCGGTCAAAACCGACAGGCCCGCGACATAGGGGCTCGCCGCCATGGCTTCGACATTGAGATGACACCGTTCGACCACGAGCATCAAGTTCTTAGCGACCGTTGCGTCCGAGGTGACGACATTCATGTCGACGCCGAACTGTCGCGCCACCATGCCGCGCGGATCGCGGATGCCTTTGACGCCGTCGAGCGCGTAGCCGACCGGCAGCGCATGCAGCACGGTGCGGCCCGCGGCGGTGGCGTGACGCATGCCGGCCGAGGTGACGCGGCTGATATCGTCCGAGGTGACCGAGCCGCCGCGGATATCGGCAGCCGCCTCAACCAGTTGGCCATGCAGTCGGCCGCCGGACACCGACAGCAGAACCGACTCGACCCGGACCTTGGCCATGCGTTCGGCGAGCGCCACGGCATGGCGCACCGCCTTCTCGCATTCGGCCAGATCGACCACCGCGCCGGCCTTGACGCCGCGCGACTGGATCTGGCTGTAGCCGATCAATTCCACCGCGTGGCTGCGGCCACGCAGCGCCTCGCTCGGCGGCGAAGGCTTCAGCCGCGCGATCATGCAGGCGATCTTGCTGGAGCCGACGTCGAGCGAAGCCACCAGCGCGGTGCGCTTCTGCATCGGACGGGTCTTCGGGGTCAGGTTGCGATCGAGGCCGGTCATGCGGAGTCACCGGCCTTCTTCTTGGACTTCTTGTCCTTGAACAGCTCTTCACGCGCCTTGGCGGCATCGTCGGACAATTGCACGACCAGGCGATCCGGCAGGCGCATGTCGACGGCGACGATGTCGCGCGAGAACAGCTTCTCGTCCTTGTCGAGCTTGGAGAGCGCGGCGAGCGCATTGCCGACGTCGTTCTCGGGCAGGCGGATATCGAGGCCATCCTTGAGCCGCAGATTCCACCGCCGCTCGCCGACATAGATCGCAGCCTTGGTCACCGAGCGGACCTGCGGATAACGGTCGAGCAGCGCGAGGAAGTCGTGGGCGTGGCTGTCGGCGCCCTTGCCCACCACCAGCGGCAGCTTGAGGAAGCGGCGCGTCACATAGGGCTCGAGCACCGCGCCATCAGAGGCAATGACGGCGAGCCTGCCGTTCTCCTGCCACAAGGCGAAGGCCGAGCGCTCGACGATGTCGATCTGCAGCCGGCCCGGATAGAGCTTCAGGATCGTGGCGTCGGCGATCCAGGGATTGGCCTTCAACCTGTCGCGGACGGTTTCGGCGTCGAGGAACAGCAGCGAGGAGTGGCCGTTGATGCCGCCGATCGCAAGGACCTCGTCCTGGGTAAGCTGCTTGCGGCCGTTGATGCCGACCGTGGTGATGCGGAAGCCGGCGGCATTGGCGAGCGCGTTGCGGGTGTCGTCCATGATTGCGACGAACTCGTCGACATGGCCGCCTTTGACGATGCCGAATCCGGCGCTGCCGAACAGGATCGCGAGCGTGGCGACCAGGCCGACACGGCGCGGCAGGTAGCGCTCGATGGTCTGGATGAAACGGTTCGGCGGCTCGCGATCGATCACCGGCTGCCGCGCCGGACGCTTGCGCTTGCGGCGGGCGAGATAGGCCCCGGCATGCTCGCGCAGCAGCACCGCCGCTCCAATAGCGGCTGCCCTCAGGTCAGCTTGAGGCCCCAGCGATCGCACCGATCGAGCGAGGCGTCCTGCACCATCCATTGCACGAGCTCGTCACATGTTGTGCCCGCAAACCGTGCGGGTCCCGGCACAGGTGACGTCTCGGCGGTACCGGCGGGATAGAGTGACCCCCTGTTCCCTGGTTGCGTTCCTGGAAGCGGTATTCCGCGACAGCTCACGCCCCGGCAGCCAAGCGCTACATGCGCCGCCAGCGTTAACCTTCGGGCTTCCTGGTAAACAAACGGTAAATACCGACAGCCTGATGCGTGTTTTGACCAACGCTGTGAGTACTTTGCCGCGAATTCGTTAGCATTTTAGCAACAGGCCGGGTTCCATGCCGGCTCTCCGGCCCGGGTTCCCCCTCGCCCGCCTACTTCCGCGCGTGGCGCCGGGCGAGCTCGATCTGGTCGTGCAGGAAGTCGGCAAAGCCGATGCCGTGCGCCTTCAGTGCCTTCGGGTACAGCGAGGCCGCGGTGAGGCCGGGCAGCGTGTTGGTCTCGAGATAGACGGGCCCATTGGCCGACACGATGAAATCGCTGCGCGAATAGCCGGAGCAGGACAGCGCGCGATGCGCCTTCAGCGCGTGATCCATGATCGCGGCGCTGACCTCGGGAGCGAAGCGCCCGGGGCAAATCTCCTGCGTCGACTTCAGCAGATATTTCGCTGTGTAGTCGAATCCACCCTCCGCCGGCACAATCTCGATCGGCGGCAGCGCGAACACCGCACCATCGAACTGCTCGAGCACGCCGCACGTCGCCTCGACGCCCGACACGAACGGCTCGATCAGATAGTCCTCAGCCTTCGCGGCACTGCGCACCGCGACAAGGTCCTGCTTCGCGTTGACGAAGATCAGCCCGTAGCTCGATCCGTCCTTCGCGGGCTTTGCGATCAGCCTGCCGTAGTCGGCGAAAGCCTGATCGATCTGTTCCAGCGCAACACCCTGCGGCGCGTTCAATCCGGCGATCGCCGCGAAGCGCTTGGCCGACGGCTTGTCGAAGGCAAGATGCGACGAGGCCGAACCGGAGCCGGTGAAGGCGATGCCGCGCATCTCGCACATCGCCTGCAACTCGCCATTCTCGGCGCGGCCGCCATGCAGGCCGAGCACCAGCACGCGCGCTTCCGCCGCAGCCTTGTCGAGCGCCTCTGCGAGGCTGATGCCGCGATCCTCCGGCTTGAAGTCGACCTCGAACGGCCGCGTGTGATTGAGCAGCTTCTCGGAGGTGACGATATGCACGGTGTCATCGACATCCCAGAACCACAGATCGGCGTCGGGCAGCGCGCGATGCAAAGCCTGCGCGCTCGCCACCGAGACCAGGCGTTCCTTGTTGGTGCCGCCGAAGAGAATGGTCGCTTGCATCAGCTCTTCCCGATTCCGATCCGCTTGATTTCCCAATGCAGCTCGATCCCGCTGCTCGCCTTCACGCGCTCACGCACCGTCTCGCCCAGGGTCTCGATGTCGTGCCCGGTGGCGTTGCCGGTGTTGATCAGGAAATTGCAGTGCATCTCCGACACCTGCGCGCCGCCAACCCTGAGGCCGCGGCAGCCGGCGGCATCGATCAGCTTCCAGGCACTGTTGCCGGGTGGATTCTTGAAGGTCGAGCCGCCGGTCTTTTCCCGGATCGGCTGCGCGGTCTCGCGATGGGTCTGCACCTCATTCATGCGTGCGCGGATCGCATCTAGATCCGCGATCGTCCCGCGGAACCGCGCCGCGGTGAAGATCACGGACGGATCGACGCCGCTGTTGCGATAGACGAACTTCATGTCGGCGTTGCTGAACGTATGCTTCGTGCCATCACGGCCGATGCCGGTCGCCTCCACCAGCACGTCCTTGGTCTCGCCGCCATTGGCACCGGCATTCATCCGCAGCGCGCCGCCGATGGTGCCGGGAATGCCAAAGAAGAATTCCATGCCGCCGATACCTGCAGCAGCCGCGGTCTCCGCGACGCGCTTGTCGAGCGCCGCAGCGCCAGCGGTGACGATGTCGCCCGATGCGCTGGTCTCGGCAAAAGCGCGCGGCGCAAGGCGGATCACTACGCCCGGCATGCCGCCGTCGCGCACGATCAAATTGGAGCCGACGCCGATGACATAGACCGGCAACTCCTCCGGCAGGTTCTTCAGGAAGTAAGCGAGGTCATCCTCGTCCGCCGGCGTGAACAGCATCTGCGCCGGCCCACCGACGCGAAACCAGGTCAACTCGGCGAGCGACTGGTTGGCGAGCAGCCGCCCGCGCAGAAGCGGCATCGCGGCTTTCAGATCGGGCGTGATGTCGGGGTGGATCATGCTGCGCCAAGCAACTCGCGAAGTGGATTGAGATGGCATCGCGCTGCGTTGTCCGTCAGCGCCCGGGGCTTACCCCTCTCCCCGACCCTCCCCCGCAAGGGGGGAGGGAGCCTGACGAAATTGCTCACCTCACGTGGCATCACGACTGGGGTCTGAATTTTTGAGAGAGTCAGGAAGGCACCGGCGGCCGGGTTCCCTCCCCCCTTGCGGGGGAGGGTTAGGGAGAGGGGTGAGCCACACGGGCGATGCTGATCGTGGGCGACGAACATACTCACCCCAGCGCTTTCAGTTGGTCGGGCAGCGCGTAGGCCCATTGCGTGATGTTGCCGGCGCCGAGGCAGACGACGAGGTCGCCCGGCTTGGCAAGACCGTGGACGATCTTCGCAAGTTCGCCGGCGTCAGGCAGCGCCATCACGTTGCGATGGCCGTGGGCACGCAGGCCGGCGGCGAAATGGTCGCGGTCGATGCCCGGGATCGGCGCCTCGCCGGCCGGATAGACGTCGGCGACCACGACCGTATCGGCATCGTTGAAGCAGGTGCAGAACTCCTCGAATAGCGACTGCAGGCGGGTGAAGCGATGCGGCTGCACCACCGCGATGATCTTGCCCTGATAGGACTCGCGCGCAGCCTTGAGCACGGCCGCGATCTCGACGGGATGATGACCGTAATCGTCGATGACGGTGATGCCATTCCACTCGCCGGTCTTGGTGAAGCGGCGCTTGACGCCGCCGAAGCCGGCCATGGCCTTGCGGATGACGTCGTCGGACACGCCGAGCTGATGCGCAACCGCGATCGCCGCCGTGGCATTCGAGGCATTGTGGCGACCCGGCATCGGCAACACGATGTCGGTAATCTCGTGGATTGTGCCGGTTTTGCGATCCTGGATCACGACCTTGAATTTCGATCCGCCCGCGATCGGCGTCAGGTCCATCAGCCGGGCATCGGCCTGCGGGTTGTGGCCATAGGTGATGATGCGACGATCCTCGATCTTGCCGACCAGGCTCTGCACCACGGGATGATCGATACACATCACGGCGAAGCCGTAGAACGGCACGTTCTCGACGAAATTGCGGAACGCGTCCTGGATCGCCTCGAAGGTCTTGAAGTGATCGAGATGCTCGGGGTCGATATTGGTGACGATCACCACGTCGGACGGCAGCTTGAGGAAGGTGCCGTCGCTCTCGTCGGCCTCGACCACCATCCAATCCCCTGCCCCGAGTCGCGCGTTGGAGCCATAGGCGTTGATGATGCCGCCATTGATCACGGTCGGATCGAGCCCGCCGGCGTCGAGCAACGTCGCCACCATCGTGGTGGTCGTCGTCTTGCCATGGGTGCCGGCGATGGCGACGCAGCTCTTCAGCCGCATCAGCTCCGCCAGCATCTCGGCGCGGCGCACCACGGGAATGCGCTGCGCGCGCGCCGCTATCAGCTCCGGATTGTCGCGCTTGATCGCGGTCGAGACAACAACGACGTCGGCGCCGTCGACATTGTCGGCCTTGTGGCCGACCGAGACCTTCGCGCCTTTCTTGCGCAGGCGATCGAGGTTGTAATTGTCCGCGGCGTCCGAGCCCTGCACGGTGTAGCCGAGATTGAGCAACACCTCGGCGATGCCGCTCATGCCGATGCCGCCGATCCCGACGAAGTGAATGGGTCCGATCTCACGCGGCAGTCTCATGGCAGGTCTCGCGGTTGCTCCATCAGGCCCGGGCTTGCCCAGGCTCTGATTCCCTTATGAAAGACGCGGATGGCCGGGACAAGCGTTGAGGCGCCGAAAAATCATCGCGGAACGCCTAAATCCCGGCCACTTTCATCACCAGATCGGCGAGCCGTTCCGCCGCGTCGAGCCGGCCGGCGCCGCGCGCGGCTTGCGCCATCGCGGTCAATTTCGCGGGCTCAGCGGCGAAGGCCGTGATGTCGGCCGCGAGCCGCTCGGGCGTGAACTCGGGCTGTGCGATCCGGATCGCGCCGCCGGCCTGCGCCAGCACGCCGGCATTGGCGAACTGGTCCTGATCGATCGCGCCCGGCAGCGGCACCAGGATCGACGGTCGGCCGATCGCAGCGAGCTCGGCGACGGTGCCGGCGCCGGCGCGCGAGATCACCAATTGGCTCGAAGCCAGCCGCGCCGGCAGATCGGAGAAGAACGGCGCCAGTTCGGCATTGATCTTGAGCCGGTCGTAGACCGCGCGCACCCGCGTCATGTCCTCTTCGCGCACCTGCTGGGTCACGACGAGCCGGCTCCATAGCGCGGAGTCGAGCGTCTCGATGGCTGACGGCACGATATCGCTCATCACCCGCGCGCCCTGGCTGCCGCCGACGACGAGCAGGCGCAGCGGCGCGTTCGGCTCGGGCGAGGCATACTTCACCGCCGCGGCAGCAAGGATCGCGGGACGCATCGGCGTGCCGACGGTGGTCGCCTTGCTGGCGAGCGCGGGATCGCGATCGAGCACGCCGGGCAGCGAGGTCGCGATCGCGTTGACGCGACTGGACAGGAAGCGGTTGGCGCGGCCGAGCACCGCATTGGCGTCATGGATGATGCCGGGCACGCCGAGCAGGCGCGCGGCCATCAGCGGCGGCAAGGTGGGATAGCCGCCGAAGCCGACGACCGCGGCGGGTTTCAGCCGTCGCACCACATTGGTCGCGACCAGCGTGCCATAGGCGAGCGTGAGCGCGGTCCGCGCCAGCGAGATCGGATTGCGGCCGCGCACCGTGGCGCTCGGCACCAAGTCGATGCTGTCGCGGGCGAACAGGCCGCCATAGCGCAGCGCGCGGCCGTCGGTCGCCAGGCGAACGCGCAGGCCGCGCCGCATCAGTTCCACGGCGAGCGCTTCGGCCGGGAACAGATGGCCGCCGGTGCCGCCGGCCGCCAGCAGAATCAAGGGCGCATTGTCCATGGCTTCCAGATAGCCGAGGCTATCCTCGCAGTCACCTAAGCGTAGGCGCGCATCGCGCTGGCGCCTTCCATCGATTCGATCTCGGTGCGCGGCCGTTGCCGCGTCAGCGCCAGCATCATGCCGACGCCGTAGGCCAGCGACACGAACGAGGAACCGCCATAGGAAATGAACGGCAGTGTCATGCCCTTGGCCGGGATCAATTGCAGATTGACCGCCATGTTGATCGCCGCCTGCACGCCGAACATGATGGCGAGGCCCGACGCCGCAAAGCGCGAGAACATGTCCTCGGTCGCATAGGCGCGCGTCAGCGTGCGGATCACCACGAAGCCGAACAGCGCAACCAGCATCAGGCAAAGGATGATGCCGAACTCCTCGGCGGCGACCGCGAACACGAAGTCGGTGTGGCTGTCCGGCAGGCTGCGCTTGGCGATGCCCTCGCCCGGCCCGAGACCGAACCAGCCGCCATTCCAGAACGCTTCCATCGCGGTATCGACCTGGAAGGTGTCGCCGGAAGCAGGGTTCATGAAGCGCTTGATGCGGCCCGCGACGTGCGGCACCAGGAGATAGGCGCCGAACAGGCCCGCGCCGGCCGCGCCGGCCAGCCCGAAGACCCAGATCATCCGCATGCCCGCGATGAAGAACAGCGCGCCCCACACCATCAGGATCAGCATGGTCTGGCCGAAGTCGGGCTCCATCACCAATAGCGCGACCAGCATCAACAGCAGCACCAGCGCCATCGAGGTCGCCGGCATCTCCGGCCGCTTGGTCGATTCCGCAAACAGCCAGGCGGCAACGATCACGAAGGCGGGCTTGGCGCATTCGGAGGCCTGGATGTTGACGCCGAGCAGCGTGATCCAGCGCCGCGAGCCCTTGACCTCGGGCCCGACCAGAAGCGTCACCACGATCAACGCGATCGAGACCGCGAACACGATCAGCGCGGTGCGCCGGATCTGCCGCGGCGTCATGAATGACACCCCGATCAGCACGATCAGCGACGGCACCAGGAACATCACGTGGCGATTGAAGAAATGGAAGGGATCGAGCCCGATCCGCGTCGCCACAGGCGGGCTCGCCGCGAGCGACAGGATCACGCCGGCCAGCATCAACGCGGCGACCGCCGCAAGCAGCAGCTTGTCGACGGTCCACCACCAGTCCGAGAACGGGGTGCGTTGGTCACGGGCGAGCATCGGTGTCCCCAGATGGCGGAGGTAACGTCCATTCGTGGCGCAGCTTGGTTTCCAAGGGGTTAACGGGATGGATCACTTTTGAGGGATGGTGACGCGGACCGGATTGCGCCGAGTTGACGAACGTCCCTGTTGTGCGCGGCTCTCCCCATTTGTTGTCCCGGCCTGGTGCGCGATTGCGCACCAGGCCGGGACAACGCTGGGGATGGCTCTCGCGCGATGTCTCCGGCCGTCATAGCGAGGAGCCAACGGGTCGAGCGAACGCGCGCCCAATGACAGGCTCCGCGACGCAACCCGTCTCTCCGCCGTCATCCCCCGCGCATGCGGGGGATCCAGTACGCTGCGGCCTCTCGGATTAATCACTGCTGCCTCTGGAATACTGGATCGCCCGCCTTCGCGGGCGATGACAGTCATTGAGATATGGCTTTGCGTTCTCGCGACATGATCTGTCCGAGGTTTGCTTCTTCGTTCCGCTCTCTCCTTGAAGAGAGGGCGCAGGGAAAGCCGGGTGCCGATCGCACCCATGGGCCCGGTGCAATAAAAGTAGCACCGGGGGTAGGACCACAGGTGTAACCGGAGCAAGCCCGGCTTTCCCTGCGCGATGGGTTACGGCTTATACGTGCTCGCCCCGGCGAGACTGGGCTTGGTTGTCACCGCCGTTGCAAGACGCAATTGCATCTTGCAACAGGACACCTGCCACTAGGGCGTCAGGCCTGCACGACTTCGCCGTCCGCCTCATGCGCACTCGTCAGTTGCGCAAGCGGCGTCCACCGCATCTCGACCCAGCACTCGTGACGATCGCGAAGCGCCCCTCAGGCGGGTGAGACGGGTGATTCATACACTGAGTTGTCATTCCGATAAACCGAAATATTTTTGCTGCGGGGGCTTGACGGGTCTTGCTGAGTTGCCCGTCGTGTCGAATTGTCGCAGCGCGCGGCCGCGGAGATGAGTGACGATCTGGGTCGCACGGGCTTGCCGATCCGCCATGCGGGAAGCTTCGGCTTTGATTTCGCCGCGACGGAGTGGTTCCACAACTCCGCGACGGATCGATATAGCGTCCGTGTCGCCGTCCCCGATCTGCCCACCGCGCTCTGGGACGATGTCGCTCGAGCGATCGCCCGATGGTGGTGCACGCACGAGCGAACCGTAGCAGCATGACCGTGCGCGCTCGTCGGGCGATAATCCGCCCCACGGTGACCGGTCACACCACTGGCTTCACGCCCGGCAGTGCCTGGACGAGGTCGCGGAACGCGGCGCCGCGGATCTCGAAATTGCGGTACTGGTCGAACGAGGCACAGGCCGGCGACAACAGCACCACGGCCTCCGTGAGCCTCGAGGCCTCCGCATCGCGCGCGGCGCTGGCGACCGCGACATCGAGCGTGCCGGACATCTCGTGCGGCACGCGCTCGCCCAGCGTGCCGGAAAACTCCGACGCGGCCTCGCCGATCAGATAGGCCTTGCGGATGCGTGGGAAATAGCCCGACAGGCTGGTGATGCCGCCAGCCTTCGGCTTGCCGCCGGCGATCCAGAAGATGTCGGCAAAGGACGACAGCGCATGCGCGGCCGCGTCCGCGTTGGTGCCCTTGGAATCGTTGACGAACAGCACGTGGCCGCGGCGGCCGACCTGCTCCATGCGGTGCGCCAGGCCGGGAAAGCTGCGCAGCCCGTTCTGCAGCACGTCGGCGGAGATGCCCATCGCGAGCGCGCAGGCCGCGGCGCACGCCGCATTCTGCGCATTGTGCAGGCCGCGCAGCGAGCCGATGCCGCCGAGCCGCGCCACCTCGCTGCGCGCCGCACTCGACGCACGCACGATGGTCTCGTGCTCGACATAGATGCCGTCGGGCAGCGGATTGCGCACGGAGATGCGCACCACGCGCCTGCCTGCGCGATCGAGCCGGTCGGCGATGTCGCGGCACCAGCCGTCATCGACGCCGACGATCGACGTGCCGCCGGGCTGCACGCCGGCCACCAGCCGTTCCTTCACCGCTGCGTAGTGCGCCAGCGTGCCGTGGCGGTCGATGTGATCCTCACTGACATTGAGCAAGATTCCGACCGAGGGATCGAGCGAGGGCGTAAGATCGATCTGGTACGACGACATCTCGATCACATGGACGCGGCCCATCCGCGGCGGCTCCAGCGACAGGATCGCGGTGCCGATGTTGCCGCCCATCTGAGTGTCGTAGCCGGCAACTTTGGTCAAATGCGCGATCAGCGCTGTGGTGGTCGACTTGCCGTTGGTGCCGGTGATGGCGACGAACGGCGCATTCGGTGCATGACGCCGCCGCTCGCGGCAGAACAATTCGATGTCGCCGATCACCTCGACGCCGACCTCGCGCGCCTTCAGCACGCTCCAGTGCGGCGCCGGATGGGTGAGCGGCGCGCCGGGCGTGAGGATCAGCGCGGCGAAATTCGCCCAGGATGTCGCGCGCAAATCGGCGGTGACGAACCCGGCCTGCGCCGCCTTCGCGACATTATCGGCATTGTCGTCGGCCGCGATCACCTCGGCGCCGCCGGCCTTCAGCGCGTGGCAACTCGCAAGCCCGGAGCCGCCTAGGCCGAACACCGCGACCGTCTTGCCGGCGAAGGAGGTGACGGGGATCATGATTCACCTTGTCGTTCCGGGGCGATGCGCCAGCATCGAACCACAATGCGCACTTGCGCATTGTGGAATCTCGAGGTTCCGGATTGCCGCTGCGCGGCCTCCGAAACGCCGGTTGTGGGGACACGCGATCATCACCGCAGCTTGAGCGTGGAGAGGCCGGCGAGCGCCAGCATTACCGAGATGATCCAGAAGCGGATCACGATCTGCGGCTCGGTCCAGCCTTTCTGCTCGAAATGATGGTGCAGCGGCGCCATCCGGAACACGCGCTTGCCGGTCAGCTTGAAGGACGCGACCTGCACGATCACGGAGACCGCCTCCAGCACGAACAGACCGCCAATCACTGCGAGCACGATCTCGTGCTTCACCGCGACCGCGGTGGCCCCGAGCATGCCGCCGAGCGCCAGCGAGCCGGTATCGCCCATGAAGATCGAGGCCGGCGGCGCGTTGAACCAGAGGAAGCCGAGGCCGGCCCCCAGCACTGCACCGCACAGCACTGCGAGCTCGCCGGTGCCGGCGACATAATTGATCTGCAGATAATCCGAGAACACGGCGTTGCCGGTCAGATAGGAGATCATGCCGAAGCTCGCCGCCGCGATCATGACCGGCACGATGGCGAGGCCATCGAGGCCGTCGGTGAGGTTCACCGCGTTGCCGGCGCCGACCATCACGAAGGCGCCGAAGATCACAAAGAACCAGCCGAAATTGATCACGAGATCCTTGAAGAAGGGAATCACCAGCGAGGTCGAGGACACGTCGCGCCCGAGCCGAACCAGCGCATAGCAGGCGGCAAGCCCGATCACCGCCTCGATCAGCAGCCGCAGCCTGCCGGCAAAGCCGCTGTGTGACTGCTTTGTGACCTTCAGATAGTCATCATAGAAGCCGACGAAGCCGAAGCCGAGCGTCACCGCCAGCACGATCCAGACATAGGGGTTGAGCGGATTGGCCCACAGCACCGTCGACACCACGAGCCCGGACAGGATCATCAGCCCGCCCATGGTGGGCGTGCCCTTCTTGGAGATCAGATGCGACTGCGGGCCGTCGGTGCGGATCGGCTGCCCCTTGCCCTGCCGCAGCCTCAGATGGTCGATAATCCAGGGCCCGAACAGGAACACGAACAATGCTCCGGTCACGATCGCGCCTCCGGTGCGGAACGTGATGTAGCGGAACACGTTCAGGGCGCTGCGAAACGGCGCGAAGCCCGGAACGGTATTGGACAGATCGATCAACCAGTAGAACATTCAGACGTCCTATAAAGCCTCTTCGTGCGCGGCTTTGTCGGGAAAGCGCTTCTCCAGCGCGCTGACGATGACTTTCATCTTCGACCCCAGCGATCCCTTCACCATGATCGCGTCACCGGCGCGGACCGCGGCAACCGCCTGCGTTTCGAGCGCCGCCGAGCTCTCGGCATAACCTCCCCGCTTGCCGGTGGAAAGGGCATCCCACAAATTCCGCATCAACGGACCACAACAATATACGAGGTCGATCCGGTTGGCCGTGACCGCCTCGATCAGGCCGCGGTGCAGCTCGGCCGCCGTCGGCCCGAGTTCGAGCATGTCGCCGAGAACCGCGATGCGCCGCCCGTGCGGCCCGATCTGGGCTTGGCCGAGCACGTTGAGCGCGGCCGCCATCGAGGCCGGGTTGGCGTTGTAGCTCTCGTCGATCAGCGTCGCCTGGCCATGGCCGACCTCCAGCGCACGGCGGACGCCGCGTCCCGAAGGCGCCTCGAGCTGCGCCAGCGACAGCGCCGCGCGGGCGATGTCCGCGCCGAGCAGCGACGCGCCGGCGAGCACCGCAAGCGAATTCATGACCATGTGCCGGCCGGGCATGCCGATCTTGTAGGTGATGTCATGATCGAGAATGTCGGCATGCACCGCCGAGCAGGTCGCATGCAGCGAGACATCGATCAGCCGGGCGTCGGATCGCTTGTCGGTCCCGAACGACACGATGCGCGAAAGGCCGGCCTTCTTGGCCAGCCGCTGCAGCCGCGCGAATTGCGAATTGTCGCGGTTGAGCACGACCGCGCCGCCGGGTTCGACGCCGAGGAAGATCTCGGCCTTGGCATCGGCGATCGCCTCGATCCCGGCGAAGAATTCCAGATGCACCGGTTCCACCGTGGTGATGACGGCGACGTGCGGACGCACCATCTTGACCAGCGGCGTGATCTCGCCAGCATGGTTCATGCCGATCTCGAACACCGCGAAGCGCACGCCCGCCGGGCAGCGCGCCAGCGACAGCGGCACGCCCCAGTGATTGTTGAACGAGGCGGTGGAAGCATGGGTCTCGCCCTGCGCCGACAGCACCCGACGCAGCGCCTCCTTGGTCGAGGTCTTTCCAACCGAGCCCGTGACCGCGATGATCTCTGCGTTGAGCCGGGCGCGCGAGGCATGCGCGAGCTCGACGAGACCGGCGAGGACGTCGTCGACCACCAGCAGCGGCGCGCCGACGGGAAACTTGTCGCGCTGCGCGGCCTCGACCACGGCAAGGCCTGCGCCGGCCTTCAGCGCTGCCTCGACGAAGCTGTGGCCGTCATGCACGTCGCCCTTGATCGCGAAATAGGCTTCGCCCGGGGTTATCGTGCGGCTGTCGATCGACAGCCCGGTGACGCCTTCCGGCAACGCGCCTTGCGTCGCGGCGCGCATCGCCCCGACCATCGCATCCGACGTCCACAACAATGTGCTCATGCGTTCCTCGTTGCGAGTGCGGCGGCAACCGCCTCATGATCGCTGAACGGTAACGTTCTGTCGCCGATGATCTGCCCGATCTCGTGGCCCTTGCCTGCGATCAACAGCGCATCCCCCGGTTCCAGATTCGCGATCCCGGCGCGGATCGCCTCGGCGCGGTCGCCGATCTCGCGCGCGCCCTTCGCGGTCGCGAGGATCGCAGCGCGGATCGCTTCCGGCCGCTCGCCGCGGGGGTTATCGTCAGTGACGATGACATGATCGGCGTTCCGGGCCGCGATCTCGCCCATGATCGGCCGCTTGCCGGCGTCGCGATCGCCACCGGCGCCGAAGATCACGACGAGCTTGCGCTTCGCATAGGGCCTAAGCGCCTGTAGCGCCTTGGCGAGCGCATCGGGCTTATGGGCGTAGTCGACGAAGATCGGCGCGCCATTGCGCTCGCCGACGAGTTCCAGCCTGCCTTTCGCGCCCTCGAGATATTCGAGGTGGCCGAACACATCGTCCGCGGCACCTCCGGTGCCGATCACAAGGCCCGCCGCAACCAGCGCGTTCTCGATCTGGAACTCGCCGACCAACGGCAGGCGGATCGTATGCCCCCGGCCGCGATGCTCGATGACGAGCTTCTGCGCAAAGCCATCGATCGCTGAATCGACCACACGAATGCCCTCGCCCGCATCGGCCTTGCGCCCGATCGCGATGATGCGAAGCCTGCGGGCGCGCGCCGCATCGATCACCTGCGCCGAGCAATCGTGATCCGCCGAGATCACCGCCGCACCGCCGTCGCTGACAAGGTTGCGGAACAGGCGCAGCTTGGCGTTGAGGTAATGCGCGACGTCGGGATGATAGTCCATGTGGTCGCGCGAAAGATTGGTGAAGCCGCCGGCGGCGATGCCCACACCGTCGAGGCGATATTGATCGAGGCCGTGCGAGGAGGCCTCGAATGCCAGATGAGTCACGCCATCGGACGCGATCTCGTCGAGCTGGCGGTGCAGCGCGATCGGATCGGGCGTGGTCAGCGAGCCGTACACAGTGCGCTTGTCCGACACCAGCCCGATGGTGCCGATGCTCGCCGAGACATGGCCGAGCCGCTGCCAGATCTGGCGCGTGAAGGCCGCAACCGAGGTTTTGCCGCTGGTGCCGGTCACCGCCGCGATCGTCGCGGGCTGTCGCGGATAGAATTTGGCCGCGGCCAGCGCCAGCGCGCGGCGAGCATTTGGTGTGACCACGAACGGCACGGGCAGCGCGGCTTGCGGCGGATGGTCGCCCGCGACCGCGACCGCGCCGGCTGCGATCGCCGCGTCAATGAATCGTGCACCGTCGGTCTTGACGCCGGCCAGCGCGAAGAACAGATCGCCCGGCTTCACGGCCCGGCTGTCGACCGCAAGTCCGCCAACCACGACAGCATCGGCACGCGGGTCGATGGTGGCGTCAGCGCTGAAGAGGTCGCGAAGTCTCATGGTGTTCCAGTTGGCTGGCGCAACGGGCGCCGCTGTTTGAGCATGATCCGACTGGAGAAACCGCGATGCATTCCTTCCGGATCATGCTGTCTGGTACGCCTTACTGGGTTGTTCTGGATGCCGCAAGAATAAGGCGGTCGGACGGCGGCAGGTCGAACCGCGGTTCTATGCCCAAAATCGGCGCAATTCGGGCGATCACGTTGCCGCCGGTGGGCACCGCGTTCCAGCCCGAGGTGATGAACCCGTAGGTTTCCTTCAGCGGTTGCGGCTCGTCGAGCATGATCAGGAGCTGATATTTCGGATTGTCGGCGGGCATGATCGCGGTGAAGGCGTTCAGCACGCGCTTCTTGGCATAGCGGCCGTTGATGACCTTTTCGGCCGTGCCGGTCTTGCCGCCGATATAGTAGCCCTTGACGTCGGCCTTCTTCGCGGTGCCGACCTCGGCGTTCAGCCGCATCAGATAGCGCATCTTGTCCGAGGTCTCGGGCTTGATGACACGCTTGGCGAGCGCCATCGCCTCCTGCTCGCTCCTCTTCAGGAAGGTCGGCGGGATCAGATAGCCGCCGTTGACCAGCGCGTCGATGCCCATCACCGCCTGCAGCGGCGCCACCGCGATGCCGTGACCGAACGAGATGGTGATGGTGTTGAGATCGCCCCAGTGCTTCGGCACGATCGGGGACGCGCTTTCCGGCAATTCGGTGCGCAGGCGCTCGAGCTGCCCCATCTTGCGCAGGAACGCCTTGTGCGCATCGACGCCCATCGCCATCGCAATGCGGCCCGCGCCGATATTGGACGAATAGTAGAACACCTCCTTCATGTTGATCATGCGCCCGAGGTTATGATCGTCATGAATGGTGAACTTGCCGTAGTGCAGCGGGGCGCGCGCGTCCCACATCGAGTTGAGATCGAACTTTCCGGAATCCAGCGCCATCGCCAGCGTGAACGCCTTGAAGGTCGAGCCCATCTCGTAGACACCGGTGGTGAGGCGGTTGATGCGATCGGGATCGTGCGCCTCCTTCGGGTTGTTCGGATCGAAGTCGGGCAGCGACACCATCGCCACGATCTCGCCGGTGCGCACGTTCGACACCAGGCCCGAGGCGGCCTTGGCCTTGAACTTCTCCTTGGCCTTGATCAGCTCGTCGCGCAGCGCGTGCTCGACACGCAGGTCGATCGACAGCTCCACGGGCTTCTGCAACCGGTCGGTGGCGAAGCCTGCGCGATGCAGATCGGCCAGACCGTTGTTGTCCAGCCACTTCTCCATGCCGGCGATGCCCTGGTTGTCAATGTTGACGAGGCCGATCAGGTGGGCGACCTCGTTGCCGGTCGGATAGACCCGCTTGTTCTCGCGCAGGAAGCCGATGCCGGGGATGCCGACACGATGAATGTCCTGCTGTTGCTTCGGCGTGATCTCGCGCTTCAGCCACACGAAGCCCTTGCGTGACGACAGGCGCTCGCGCACCTCGGCGGTGTCGAGGTCGGGCAAGGTCGCGGTCAGAAGCTCGATCGCCTCGTCCTTGTCGATGATGCGGCGCGGCTCCCCGAACAGGCTCGGAGTCTTGACGTCGGTTGCGAGGATCGCACCGTTGCGGTCGATGATGTCGGGCCGCGCGGTCGCGATCGCATCCTGCGAGGCGCCGCGCCGCGCGCCATGGCTGTCGGCCTCGATCGCGAACAGCACCAGGCGGCCGGCGAGCACGCAATAGACCGCGGCGAAGGCAAGGATCGCGAAGCCGACGCGGGCGCGTGCCTTGGCGGTGCGGTCGACATTGCGCCCGTACAGCAAGTTACGGATCAGCCGCTGGCGCCAAGGCTCAGCGGGCCTCTCGGCCGGTTTGTTGGCGGACGCCGGATCGGTGATGGCTGATCCAGTCATTGCTGATCTCCTGGAGCCTGCTCGGGCCCGGCCGCCGGCGCCGCCGGGTCCACCGGCTGGTCGGCCGCGGGCTGGTCAGCGGCGGGTCCCGAGATCGATCCCGTCGTGCTGTCGGGTTCGGCCGCCGCCTCGATCGTGTCGATCATGGCGCCGATCGGGTCGCGCCCGCCCGGCCGGGTGAAGTTCGGCGGCCGCTCAGGAAGATTCTTCAGGGAATCGTACTGGTTGGCGTTGATCGGCTTCAGCGGCAGATGCCGCTCGACAAGGCCCTGCAGCCGCAGCGGCGCATCGAGCTTGGCCCATTCGGCGCGCAGCACCGCGATTGCGTCGCGCTGCTTGCGGATCTCGGCGTTGAGCTGCAGCACCCGCTCGACGCGGGCGGTCGATTCCATCTTGATGCGGTAGACGTAGGACGCCGCGAAGATCAGCATGCCGATGACGAGGAAGTGGAGGATGCGCATGGTCAGCCTCCGCGCATCACATCGGCGAGCCGCGGCCAGGACGGCAAGTCGTCGGCCCGGTGCGCCGGCGCCGCGGTTCGCTCGGCCGCGCGCAGCTTCGCGGACCGTGCGCGCGGATTGGCCGCAACCTCGGCGTCATCGGGCCCGACCGGACGCTTGGTCAGGATCTTGAAGCTCGGCGGTGATTGCGCGACTTCGGGCATATGCCGCGATCCGGCGCTGACCTTGCCGCGATCGGCCAGGAAATTCTTTACGATGCGGTCTTCCAGCGAATGGAAGGAGACCACGACCAGTCGGCCGCCGGGCTTCAGCACGCACTCGGCCGCCGCGAGTGCCTGATGCAGCTCGTCGAGCTCTTCATTGACGAAGATGCGCAGCGCCTGGAATGTTCGGGTCGCGGGGTGGATCTCGTTCGGCTTGGCGCGGACGACCTTGGCGACGATGGCGGCGAGCGCCTCGGTCGTCACGATCGGCGCCTCCTTGCGCGCGGCGACGATGGCGCGCGCGACACCACGGGAATGACGCTCCTCGCCGAAGATGTAGATGATGTCGGCGAGCTCGCGCTCGGAGGCCTTCGCCACCACGTCGGCGGCGGTCGGGCCGCTGTGGCCCATCCGCATGTCGAGCGGGCCGCTGCCGCGAAACGAGAAACCGCGCTCGGCCTGATCGAGTTGCATCGAGGAGACGCCGACATCCATCACGACGCCGTCGACCGCATCCAGTCCCTGCGCGGCGCAGACCTCGGCAAGATGGGAGAAGCGATCCTCGACCAGCGTCAGCCGGCCGCCGGAGCGATCGACCAGATCGAAGCCGCCCAGGATCGCGGTGCGGTCGCGGTCGATGCCGATCACCCGCGTGTCGGCAACATCGAGAATCGCGCGGCTGTAGCCGCCGGCGCCGAAGGTGGCATCGACATAGATGCCGCCAGCGCGCGGCGCGAGATAATCGACCGCCTCGCGGCCGAGCACGGAAATGTGACGGGAGGCATGGGCGCTCATGCGCGGCCCCCAGGCGGGGCTGCGGCGATGATTGGGAATATGGATGCGCGCCGACTCATTGCGCCTCGAATCCTCGCGCCTTGGCAGGCCATTCCGATCAAAGAGCCGGTGCAAGATGCGCGCATCGGTTCCCATTGTCGGCCGCAAATCCTGATGTCCGACCGGAACTCGCTGGGCTTCCATGGGATTTCGCGCAAAAGCGGACCTTGGCCGTCCCCAAAGACCGGTTCGGCTCTTCACCTCTCAGTAACGGCATTTAGCGTTAAGAAACGGTTGATGATGCGTTAGCGGACAAGCCAGCCTTTTATCCGCTTTCGACGGATGCCCTCGACAAACATCCCTGGCAAAATCCCTCCATGGAACCGGCTGGACGATTGCGCCGGCCCGCAGGGTAAAGGAATAGTAAACGCCTGTTGCTTTATACATATGTCAAATGTCGTTCTCCTGCCGGGTTTGAGTGATTCGATGGCTTCTGGTTCGTCCACGTCTGCAAACGCTGATTCGAAGCGTCAACGGGCCCTTCCCGTTCCGAAGGCTGTTGCCGATCTGACGACGTTCACGCCCGATTCCTCGATCGCGTCCGACGTGATTCCGTCGATGAACTTTGGCGAGCGCGCCAACAACCGTCAGCCCGACATGATCGTGTTGCACTACACCGGCATGCCCGACGTCGAGGGCGCGATCACGCAGCTCTGCACGCCCGGCACCGAGGTCTCGGCGCACTACATCGTGCTCGAGGACGGCCGCATCGTGCAATGCGTGCCGGAGAGCAAGCGCGCCTGGCACGCCGGCGTGTCGTTCTGGGCCGGCGAGGACGACATCAATTCCTGTTCGATCGGTGTCGAGATCGTCAACCGCGGCCATGATTGGGGCTATCCGGACTTTCCGTTGCGCCAGATCGCGGCGGTGATCGCGCTGTGCCGCGGCATCATGCTGCGCCGCAAGGTGCCGTCGCATCGCGTGCTCGGCCACTCTGATGTCGCGCCGGCACGCAAGAAGGATCCCGGCGAGAAATTCCCGTGGCACTCGCTGGCCAATTCCGGCGTCGGCCACTGGGTTCAGCCGGCGCCGATCGTGCGCGGCGACGCGCTGATGCTGGGTGCGATCAGCGACGACGTCGCCAAGATGCAGGCGGCGTTCGCGCGCTATGGCTACAACATCCCGACCCACGGCAAATATGACGGCGCGACCATGGAAGCGGTCACCGCCTTCCAGCGCCACTTCCGCCCCGAACGCATCGACGGCACTGCCGATCGGTCGACCATGGCGACGCTGCATGCGCTGCTCGCGAGCCTGCCGGAGGACGCAACGGCGGCGACAGACGCGAGATAGCCAATCCACGTCGCCCAATCATTTTCAGGCTGGATGAGCGTCCGCGAACGGGAACTTTTCAGCACCGCGCCGATTTTTTGTTGGGGCGGTATGAGTGGAGACTCGTTCATGATCAAAGCACTTATCGCAGGCGCTGTCGCCATCGGCCTCGTCGGCGCTCCAGCAGCCGCAGGCGCCATGACAACACAGCACAAGACCCAGAAAACCCATCACATGAAGAAGATGACACCGGGCACCACGACCGGCATGTCGAGTGGAACATCGACACAAAGGTCGGGTGGAACGGCGAACCAAAAAATGAACAGTGGTGAAAAGAATAAGCAGCAAGGCTACTGAGCCCACCGAACGTCGCACGGCACTCGTTGATTGTTGATGCATGGAGATGAGGTGACGTCACCTCATCTCCGCGATGCGCCGTGCATAAAGCCGACGCAGCGGTTCCAGTTGTGTCGCGGCAGTTGCCACGAGATAGGCCGCGCGCGCATCCTCGTTTCGGCCGAGGCGGCGCAAGAGGTCGGCGCGCACCGCGGGAAGCAACTCGTACCCTTTCAGGCCGCCGCGCGCCTCAAGCGCATCGATCAGGTCAAGCGCACGCGCCGGACCGTCGACCATCGACACCGCGGCGGCGTGGTTGAGTTCGATCACCGGCGACGGACTGATCCGCAACAGCACCTGATAGAGGCCTGCGATCTGCGGCCAGTCGGTGTCCTTGTAGTTGGGCGCCCGTGCATGCAGTGCGGCGATGGCGGCCTGTACCGCATAGGACTTCGGCCGGCCCGGCAGCCGCAGCGCCTGCTCGACCAGCATCAAGCCTTCGGCGATTTGCTTGAAGTCCCACAGCGCGCGATCCTGATCCTCGAGCAGCACGATATCGCCGCCCGCGGTCTGGCGGCTGGCGCGGCGCGCATCGTGCAGCAGCACGAGCGCGAGCAATCCCTTGATCTCGCCACGGGCCGGCATCAGCGCGTCGAGCAACCGCGCCAGCCGGATCGCCTCCCGCGCGAGGTCCGGCCGCATCAGGTCCTCGCCTGCGGTAGCGGCATAGCCTTCGGTGAAGACGAGATAGATCACCGCGAGCACGCCGTTGAGCCGCGGCTCGAGCGCCTCGCGCTCTGGCACCTCGTAAGGAATGCCGGCGAGCCTGATCTTCTGCTTGGCGCGCAACAATCGCTGCGCCATCGCGTCTTCACTGACAAGGAACGCACGCGCGACCTGCGCCGTGGTCAACCCGCACACCGTGCGCAGCGTCAGCGCGACCTGGACCTCCTCGGCGAAGGCCGGATGGCAGCAGGTGAAGATCAGTCGCAGCATGTCGTCGTCGAGCGTGGCATCGGTCGGCTCGGCCGACGGCTCCGCATCGGTCTGCAGTTGATGCGTCAGTTCCTGCTGCTTGCCGCGAAACGTGGCCGCGCGGCGCACGCGGTCGATCGCCTTGTTGCGGCCGACGTTGACGAGCCAGGCGCGCGGATTGGACGGCAGCTCGTCGATCGGCCAACGCTCGAGCGCCACCGCGAAGGCATCCTGCAGGGAGTCCTCGGCAAGATCGAAATCGCCGACGAGGCGGATCAGCGTGGCCAGCGCCCGCCCCGCCTCGTCGCGAAAGATTTTTTCGATCTGACCTGGAGTCATTTGATCCAACATCGTCATTCCGGGGCGCATCAAAGATGCCAACTCGGAATGACAGTGCGCCATCAATTATCGTAGATCATCACCGGCCTGACCTCGATCGAGCCGGTCTTGGCGCCGGGAATCCGCGCGGCAAGGCCGAGCGCGGTGTCGAGATCCTTGGCGTCGACCAGATAGTAGCCGGCGAGTTGCTCGCGGGTTTCCGCGAACGGACCATCGGTGGTCAGGATCTTGCCGTCGCGAACCCGCACCGTGGTCGCGGTGGTCGTGGGCTGCAGGCCGTCGCCAGCCTTGAAATGACCGCTCTGGATGATGGACTGGGTGTAGGCGGCGTACTCCGCCGAGACTTTCTTGCGCTCGTCCGGGTTCGTGTGTTCCAAGTCCGCTTCGTTCCGATAGATCAACAGCAGGTACTGCATCTGAAATCTCCTCTTGTTCGGCTGGATCGCCGACATCCAGTCGAACGGGCGACGCGCGGGACGACATCGTAGCGGAGAAATTTTTAGTGCGGCGCGGAAACGTAACTGGCCGCAGCACCGGCGGGCAATTCAGACCGGCTTCATGGGTTGGCTTTGGCTTGCTCGGCCTGCGCCAGCCGCCGTCTCAGCTCCTTGAGCTCCTCGAAACGTTTGGTCACGTCGCGCATGACGGCTGCCGCGCCGGCGACCTGCTGCCCGGCGTCATGCAGCATCACGATGGTGAACTCGACCGAGATCCGCCGGCCATCCTTGGTCAGAGCCGGCACCGAAAGCAGGTCGCCGTGCCCGTAACGGCTGGTTCCCGTCTCCATGACGTGGCGATAGCCGGCCCAATGGCGGGCGCGCAGGCTTTCGGGAATAATAAGATCGAGCGATTGACCGACCGCCTCTGCGGCCGAGAAGCCGAAGATTCTGACCGCGCCCGGATTCCAGAAGGTGATGCGGCCTTCGCGATCGATCGCAACGACCGCGTCGGACGCACCGCCGAGCACAGCTTCCCCCACGGCAGTCGCAATATTCATCACTCATCTCCCGATTCCGATCTGATCTGGACCCGGAAACGGGAGCTGACAAGCGCGAATGACACGATGCAGCCGCATCCGGTCAGGTTCCCGTGTTATCGCCTGTCCGCAGCGCTGAAATCGCAGAAGCGACTGGATTAACCGTCGCAACCGCTTGACGCGGCGCATCAAAACCCCCATGCCATGGAGCGTCAGTCGGCCGGACGGCCGCTCCCGCAAGTGCCGAAAGGCCGCGGGAGAGGAAAGTCCGGGCTCCATCGACATGCGGTGCCGGATAACGTCCGGCGGGGGCGACCCCAGGGAAAGTGCCACAGAGAACGAACCGCTCCCTCCTCGGAGGAAGTAAGGGTGAAAAGGTGCGGTAAGAGCGCACCGCGTTGCCGGCAACGGCGACGGCATGGCAAACCCCACCGGGAGCAAGACCGAATAGGGACAGCAACGCGGTCAGTTCGCGACATCGCGATAACACCGCAGGGCGATGTCAGGCCCGCTGTTCGGGTAGGTTGCTCGAGGCATGGTGCAAACCTTGTCCCAGAGGAATGGCCGTCACGTACCATTCGCAAGACTGGTGCCCTACAGAACCCGGCTTACAGGCCGGCTGATACTCTGCAAATGAGGGGCTCGGCGCAATACGCCGGGCCCCTCGCCATTTTCAGCGGTGGTTAGATTTGTGCGCCTGCCCGGTGCAGGGTTTGCCGCTTATCATCAGCCACTCCAGACATCCCGCATACCTAGAGCATTTTCGGTTCTGATTGAATCAGAACCGAAACTCTTGTTTTGACGCGTTTTCTTCACGCGAACCGGTATCCACTTCGCTCGAAAACGCTCCAGCCGCTGATGCTTGCCGTTCGTAGGGAAACTTGGCGGCTCCGTGCTAACCTTCCGATGTCATGGGACCCCATTTCGGGAGGATCACCGATGGACCTGCGCAAGATCATCGAGGCTGCGCGCGAAATCAGCGACCAGACCGGCGTCGTCACGTCCGATCAGCTCAACAACCTGTGCCCAAAACAGCTCTCGCTTGAAGAGGTTCAGGCTCTTCTCAAGGCGCTGAGAGAAGAAGGGATTCAACTCGCGGACAAGGAAGACTGACGAACAGGCTCCGGACCTGACGAGGATCGCCTCCAGCGCGCCACGGCTTCAGAACGACCCGAATGCCGTTCCCATTGCGATCACCCCGGCAAGGGCGATCACGGAACTCACGATGCCGACCATGACAATGTCGACATAACTGTCGCGGTGCGTGAGGCCGCAGATCGCGAGCAGGCTGACGACCGCACCGTTGTGAGGCAGAATGTCGAGCGTCCCCGAGCCGATCACCGCGACGCGATGCAGAAGGCCGGGATCGATACCCGCCTGCGCGGCAAGCTCCATGTAGGTTCCGCCCAACGCATCGAGCGCGATGGTCAAACCGCCGGAGGCCGACCCTGTCAGCGCCGCCAGCAGATTCGTCGCGACGGCAAGCGACACCAGCGGGCCACCTTCGATCTGCAGCACCCAGTCCCGAACCATTTCGAAGGCAGGAAGCGAGGCGATCACAGCGCCAAACCCGACCAGGCTCGCGACACTGAGGGCCGGCAGCGCCGATGCGTTGGCGCCGGCATCCATGGTCTGCCGCAACGCCGGCAGTCGCGTCCAATTGCAGAGGATGACCGCCACGATCGCCGCCGCCAACGCGACGATGACCGACCAGACACCGGCAACGGCAGTGAGCGACGTGCCTCCCCAGCGCTGCTCCGCCAGGAATGAGACATCAAGCCGGGGCAGCACGACGAGCGACATCACCAGGTTGACGGCGACGACCACGACCAAAGGAAGCATGGCGTTGAGGGTGGGGACCTTGGCATCGCTGTGGTGTCCGTGGCGCAACTCCGCCGGGTCGAATTCGCGCGCCGTCGTCGCCCGCTCGCGCACCAGCTCGTCGTCGGCGGCATCCTCGAGTGCAGATGACGGCTCCTTCCCGTAGCCCTCCCCTGCGCGACGCGCCAAGTTCTCCGCGCGCAGCAGCCACCACAGCCCCACGCCCAGCATGATGATCGACGCGATAACGCCGAGGCCTGGCGCAGCGAACGGTGTCGTGCCGAAGAAGGGCATCGGGATCGCATTCTGGATCGACGGCGTGCCCGGCAGCGCCGACATCGTGAATGTCGAGGTGCCGAGAATGACGGCCGCCGGCACAAGGCGGCGCGGGATGTCAGCCGCGCGAAACAGCGACTGGGCCATCGGGACGATGACGAAGAACGCCACGAACAGACTGACACCGCCATAGGTGACCAGGGCGCCCGCCAGCACAACCGCGAGCATGACCCGGCGCTCGCCCACGCTGCCGGTGATGAAGCTTGCGACCGCCGCAACGGCGCCGCTGTCGTCCATCAGCTTGCCGAACAACGCGCCGAGCAGGAAAATCGGAAAGAACTGCGCGAGAAACCCCGCCGCGCTGCCCATAAAGGTCTGGGTCCAGTTGGCGAGCAGCGGCTCGCCGCCGAACGCCGCGGCCACCAACGCGCAGAGCGGAGCCAGCAGCAGGACGCTCCAGCCGCGGAAGGCTAGACAGACCAGCAGCCCGAGCCCGACGAGGATGCCGAGAAGACCCATGGTCTCAGCACTCCGCCAGCAGGATATCCAGATCGGCCGTCGAGCGCTCGCCGAGATCGCCGCCGTGCCGGTCGAGGAACTCACCGGCCGCGCGCCGTCCTTCCTGGTGCAGCTTGGTCACGAAGGCCCATTCCGCATTGAGCTTGGACGACGAGCCGAACGTCGCAAGCATGTCGCTCTTGACGCGGTGTGTCCGCATCTGCGCCCAGCGCGCGCCCTCCCCGGTGCCGGGATCAGCGACCTGCCGCAGCAGCGCGATCATGCGCAGCTCCTTGGCCAGCGGCGAGTTGAACGAGATCTCGTTCAGACGGTTGAGAATGTCCGCAGCCGTGCGCGGCTCTTCCGACCGCTCGGTCGGGTTGATCTGCACCACCACGGTGTCGTGCGCGTCGGTCTCACGAACCAACGGCGTGATCGTCGGGTTGCCCGCGTAACCGCCATCCCAATAGGGTTCGCCCTCGATCTCGATCGCGCGGAACATGGTCGGCAGACAGGCCGACGCGAGCAGCACGTCCGCGGTGATCTCCGCGTTACGAAAGATTCGTCCACGGCCGGTCCGGACACGGGTGGCGGTCACGAACAGCTTGATCGGCGCGCGAGCGAGCCGTTCGAAATCGATGCTCTCGGCCAGAATCGTGCGCAGCGGATTGAAGCCGAGCGGATTGAGGTCGTAAGGCGAGAGCACCCGCGACATCAAATCGGTGAAGAGATAGGCCGGAGAGCTGTCGAGCGACCATCGCCCCAGGAAGCGATCGAGCGGCGAGCGTTGCAGAGGGCTGAATGCGGCGGCGCGCGAGACGTTTCGCCAGTATTTCTCAAGCGCCTCGCGAGCGCCGGTCGCACCGCCGGCGGTCCAGCCGTCCACCAGCACCACGGCATTCATCGCCCCGGCCGATGTTCCGGAGATTCCCGCAATCTGAAACCACGGCTCCTCAAGCAGCCGGTCGAGCACGCCCCATGTGAATGCGCCGTGCGATCCTCCGCCCTGCAGCGCCAGGTCTACGAGCACGGGGCTTCGGTTCATACGACCACATTCACCGGCTGACCACGCGAGATGCCGATTATGTCGCAGTTCGGTTGAACATGCGAGGCCAAGTTGTGGTCATTCGGGGTTTCGCTCAGAGGGCACACCCGTCGGCATCGGTCTTTGCCGACAGGTCAACGTTTCCGAAAATGCGACATGTGACGTGTGATGCGCGCCGACCGGCTCCTACGCCGGCCGCGCCGCGATCTCCATCAACAGCGTCATCAGTGCCTCGGGCGCCGTGACGTTCGGCGAGTGGCTGGCGTCGATCTCGAAATAGCGCCATCCGGCTTCGCCCTTCGTGCGCTTCGCAAACTGGCCGAACGTGTCGGCCGGCGTGGCGCGGGTGGCGTAGATGTAGCTGCGCGGCAGTGCCGGCTCGCCGTGCTGCAACTTGAGCCTTTGCTCGAAGCATTTGAGCGGCATGTCGATGCGGCGCGCGGTCAGCCATTCGACGTCGGCGGGCGAGGTATCCGGCGGCGTCGGCATCGGCGGGATGCGCCAGCCGTCGCCGTTGCGCGCCGCCTCCCGCATCTTCTCGATCGCGACCTCGTTGAGGTCGAACAGCGATTGTCCGTCGCGCGGCACGAAGGCATCGAGATAGATCAGTTGCGCAACGCGCTCACGCGCGCGATCGGCGACGCCGGTCGCGACCATACCGCCATAGGAGTGGCCGAGCAGCACGATGTCGCGGAGGTCCTCATATTTGATGACCGCAAGCACGTCCTGGATGTGGGCTTCGAGGTCGATCGACGGATTGGCGAGATGCGCCCGCTCGCCGAGGCCGGTGTAGCTCGGCGTGATGAGCCGATGCCCGGCGGCCTGCATCAAGGGATGCATCTTCTTCCATGCCCACCCCGCCGACCAGGCGCCGTGACAGACCAGAAAGGTTTTGGATGAACTCGTTATCATGGGCCCCGCTTCCAGTTTCGATTATCGTTGAAGAGCTGCGATTTCGAATAGTAGCTGCTGCTTCCCTCGTGTAAACGTCGCCGCAAAGCACGGCCGTCATTCCGGGGTGCATCGAAGATGCGACCCTCAGATGCGCGGTGGCGCACCGGGAGATTCAGGGTTCGATGCTTCGCATCGCCCCGGAATGACGATAGAAAGGCAATGATGACCGCGGCGAGCTACGCGATCCTGTTCTCCGGCGCGCTGGCCGGGGGTTTCGTATCCGGCCTCGCCGGCTTCGGCACCGCGCTGATGGCGCTCGGCATCTGGCTCTACGTTCTGCCGCCGACGCTGGCGGTGCCGCTGGTGCTGATCTGCTCGGTGATCGCACAGGTCTCGACGCTGCCCTCGATCTGGAAGACGATCGATTTCCGCCTGATCTGGCCTTTCATCATCGGCGGACTCGCCGGCGTGCCAATCGGCATCCTGCTGATCGCGCATGCCGACCCGATCGTGTTCAAGCGAACCATCGGCGTGTTCCTCGTGGTGTTTCCGGTGGTGCTTTATTTTCAGAAGACGCCGATGGCGATCCGCTTCGGCGGCAAATGGGCCGACACGGCGATCGGCTTTGCCGGCGGCATCCTCGGCGGTCTCGCCGGCCTGTCGGGCCCGCTTCCGATCCTGTGGGCGAGCCTTCGCGGCTGGGGCAAGGCGGAGCGGCGCGGCGTCTTCCAGACGTTCAATTTCACGATCCTTGCGACCGCGCTGTGCGTGCAGATCGCAAGCGGCCTGGTCAGGGGCGAGATCGTCTGGCTGGTGCTGTGCGCCTTTCCCGGCACGCTGCTCGGCGCCTGGCTCGGCGCGCGCGTCTATCACGCGATGACCGATCGCAACTTTTCCGACATCGTGCTGGGCCTGCTCGTGCTCTCCGGCATCGGATTGCTGTGGAGCGGATTTGCGGCGCGATAGCGCGCGTGGCAGTTGAGGGTGCGCGGCTGGCGGGACTTTCACCCACGAGCCGCGCCACTCCTCACTCCGCTGCGTCGATCCGGCCGAACTCCGTGACCTGGCGCTCGAACAGGCCGCGATAGATGCCGCCCGGTCGCGCAGTCAGCGTCTTGTGCGTGCCCTGCTCGACGATCTCGCCGCGATCGAACACCAGGATCCGGTCCATGCTGCGCACCGTCGACAGCCGGTGCGCGATCACGATCGAGGTCCGGCCCTTCATCAGCCGCTCCATTGCCTCCTGGATCAGCGCCTCCGATTCCGAATCGAGGCTCGAGGTCGCCTCGTCCAGGATCAGCACCGGTGCATCCGCCAGGAAGGCACGCGCCAGCGCCACGCGCTGCCGCTCGCCGCCCGACAGCTTGACGCCGCGCTCGCCCACCAGCGTGCCGTAGCCTTTCGGCAGCCGCATGATGAAGTCGTGCGCATTGGCCAGCCGCGCCGCCTGCTCGATCGCCGCCATGCCGGCGCCGGGCCGGCCATAGGCGATGTTCTCCGCCAGCGTACGGTGGAACAGGATCGGCTCCTGCTGCACGATCGCGATTTGGCTGCGCAGCGACTGCTGCGTCGCTTGCGCGATGTCCTGACCGTCGATCAGGATCCGGCCGCCGGAGACATCGTAGAGCCGCTGCACCAGCTTGACGAAGGTGGTCTTGCCGGAGCCCGAGCGTCCGACCAGGCCGACGCGTTCGCCGGCGCGGATGTCGACCGACAGCCCGTCATAGAGCGGCCGGCGATGCCCGCCATAAAGGAACGTGACGTCGTCGAACACGATGCGGCCACCCTGGATGTCGATCGCTCGCGCATCGGCCGCGTCGACAATGCCGAGCGGCTCGCCATGGATCTGCACCAGCTCCTCCATGTCGTTCACCGAACGCTGCAGGTTGTTGATGTGCATGCCGACATCCCGCAAGTAGGCGTGGATGATGTAGTAGCTGGTCAGCACATAGGTGACGTCGCCCGGTGTGGCGTGGCCCGCCGCCCACAACAGGATCGCTCCGCCGATCACCGATGCGCGGAAGCACAACAGCACCACGAGCTGCGCCGTTGACGTATGGTTGTAGCGAAACCAGGTCCGCCGCACCCGTCTGCGCCAGCGGCTGATGACGCCGGCGAGACGCAGATTCTCGCGCGTCTCGGCGCCGAACGATTTCACCACCGCGTTGCAGGTCAAGGCATCCGCCAGCGTGCCGCCGACCTTGGTGTCCCACGCGTTGGAGACGCGCGCGGCGGGCGCGACATAGCTGACCTGGAACGCCATCGTCATCGCGACATAAATCACAGAGCCGACCGCGATCACCGCGCCGAGCTGTGGCCAGTGCATGCCGAGCAGGATCATCGAGCCGACCAGCACCACCAGCGACGGCAACAGCGCCATCAGGATGGTGTCGTTCAACAGATCGAGCGCCCACATGCCGCGCGTGATCTTGCGCACGGTGGAGCCGGCGAACGAGTTGGCATGCCAATCGGTCGAGAAGCGCTGCACGCGCATGAAGGCCTGTTGCCCGACGTCGGACATCGTCTTCAGCGTGAACGGCACGATCCCCTGGATGCCCACGAGCCGCAGCATCACCGACAGCGCGCCGAGAGCGACGATCGCACCGAACGCGATCATCGCAGCATGGCGCGCGGCCGGATCGGAGGCGCCCGCGGTCAGCGCATCGACCAGATGGCCGGAATAGACCGGCATGAACAGGTCGGCCGCGGTCGCGCCGAGGAATCCCGCCGTGACGACGGAGGCGCGCCATGGCTGTTCCAGCCAGTGGCGGAAGACGAACGGAAGCACGATCCGGATCGCGGCCGGTCGTTTGGTCTTTTCATTGATCATGGCACATTCCGGCCACGCTTTTGCCGCGCCGGCCGGCTCCATCTGGCGCGACGCGCGCACGGAATCGAAACGCGAGCGTCGCTGATAACAATCGGTAACGTATTGGGATGTTTAGGCGATCGGGGATCAGGCCGATCAGAGCTGGGAGCTAACGCGCAAGCGCATCCAGCATCGTCGAACGCGGGCGCGCGATCTGCGAAATAAACGACTTCATGCGCATCTCCCCGGTTCGAGTAAGGAAGAGCTGCTTATAAATGCATCACGCATGATTTGCAAGATGACAAGAGCGTGAGTGCGTCAATGTGTCGGCGATGCGCTCGCTTCGCCCGCAGACGCCGCGCGTCAATGCGCGTCGGTGCCGCCCGCGGCCATCGACGGCGGCTTGTTCACGAGCAGCACCAGCAGGCTGAGGCCGACATAGAACAGCGACAGCATGAAGAAGGCGTCGCCATAGCCCATCACCGCGGCCTGGCGATGCACGATCTGCGAGAGCTGCTTCATCGCCATCAGCGCCGCATCGCCCGCGCCTTGCATCCGCTGGCTCAGCATGTTCAGCGTCTCGACCGCGGTGGCGTTGCCCCAAGTCACGCGGTCGTGCAGCCGCGAGATGTGCAAATCGGTGCGGTCGTTGAGCACCTCGTTGATGATGGCGAGCCCGACCGCGCCGCCGAGATTGCGCATCAGGTTGAACAGGCCGGAGGCGTTCTTGACGCGGTCCGGCGGCAGCGTGGCGAGCGCGATGTTGTTGGTCGGCACCATCGCGCACATCATGCCGATGCCGCGCAGGATCTGCGGCAGCAACAGCTCGTAGAAATCGTAGTCGCGCGTGATCCAGGTCATCTGCCAGGAGCCGAGCGCGAAGGTGACAAGGCCGAAGGCGATGATGTAGCGCAGGTCGACCTTCTGCATCAGCCGCCCGACCACCGGCGCCATGAAGAACATCGTCACGCCGGAGACGAACATGGTCTCGCCGATCATCAGCGCGCTGTAGCCGCGGATCTCGGCGAGATAGCGCGGATAGACGTAAGTGAGGCCATAGAGCCCGATGCCGATGCAGAACTGCAGCACGCAGCCGACCGCGAAGTTGCGGTTGGCAAAGGCGTAGAGGTCGACGATCGGCTCCTCGGCGGTCAAGACCCGCCAGAAGAAGGCGATTGCCGAGACGAAGCAGACCGCGGCGCAGACCGCCACCGAGGTGTCCTGCAGCCACTCATATTGCGGACCTTCCTCCAGCACATATTCGAGCGAGCCGAGGAAGCCGCCCATGAAGATCAGGCCCCACCAGTCGAAGCGGTCGAGCAGCGCGAAGTTCGGCTGGTCGAAATCGATCAGCGCCAGCACGCCGATGGTGATGACGATGCCTGGCACGATGTTGATGAAGAACAGCCAGTGCCACGACATCAGGTCGGTGATGTAGCCGCCGACCGTCGGCCCGACCGTCGGTGCCAGCGTCGCGACAAGGCCGATGATCGGCGCCACGATGTAGAACTTGGTGCGCGGGAAGATCGTGTAAGCGGAGGCGAATACGGTCGGGATCATGCCGGCGCCGAGGAAGCCCTGCAGCGCGCGCCACAGGATCATCTGCTCGATCGAGGAGGCGAAGCCGCACAGCAGACTCGCGACGGTGAAGCCGAACGCCGAGATCGCGAACAACAGCCGCGTGCCGAGCGCGCGCGACAGGAAGCCGGATAGCGGGATCGCGATCACCTCCGCGATCAGATAGGCGGTCTGCACCCACGACACTTCGGTCGAAGACGCCGACAGACCGGCCTGGATCTCGGTCAGCGAGGCCGAAACGACCTGGATGTCCAGGATCGACATGAACATCCCGAACACCATGATGATGAACGCAAACAGCCGCTTCGGCTGGATGCGATCGGCCGCCGGCGCTGCGGCCGTCATCGATGGAGAAGCAGTGGTCGCGTTGGCCATTGGTCAGCTCACGCCCCAGCAAGCCACGAACGCAGTCCACCTCTCCCGCTTGCGGGGGAGGTCGTATCGCATCGCAGATGCGATACGGGCGGGGGCTCTCTCCGCACTATGACTGTTCCGACTCGCGGCGACACCCCCACCCCAGCCCTCCCCCGCAAGCGGGAGAGGGAGTGCGGCTGCTCGGGGCGAAAGCGAATCTGACGTCATTGCAGTGGAGCCTCACTGCGGATGGATCATCGTCGGCGAGTCGAGGTCGGCATCAGCAGCGCCGTCATGGGTGTCGACGGTGGTGTAGACCGACATGCCGGCCCGCAGCAGGCCCTGCCGGGCGACGCTGTTCGGCACGCGGATGCGGACCGGCAGGCGCTGCACGATCTTGGTGAAATTGCCGGTAGCGTTGTCGGGCGGCAGCAACGTGAACACTGAGCCTGCCGCCGGCGAGATGCTGTCGACGATGCCGGTGAACTTGCGGAAGCCGTAGGCGTCCACCTTGATCGTGACCCGCTGGCCGGGACGGATGCGCTTGAGCTGTGTCTCTTTATAATTGGCGTCGATGAAGACGCCGTCGAGCGGCACCACATTGCCGAGCCGCTGGCCGACCGTGATGTAGTCGCCGGTATTGACGAGGCGATTGGAGAAGGTGCCGTCGACCGGCGCCCGCACTGACGTGAAGTCGAGATCGCGCTCGGCCTTGGCGAGCTGGGTCTGCAATTCAGCGAGTTGGGCGCGCGCTTCCGCCTGCTGCGCCTTGGTCACCTCGACGTTATCCTTGGCCGCATCATAGGCCGCCTGCGCCGATCGCACCGCAGCCGCACCCTGGTCGCGGCCGGCTTCGGAGACTTCGAAGGTGGCGCGCGAAGCAAAGCCCTTGTTGCTCAGCGCCTGCTGACGATCGAAATCGAGGTCGGCACGTTTCAACCCGGCTTGCGCCGACACGAGCTGCGCCTCGGCCTGCTCGACCGCGCTCACCGCGGACGCGACCTGGCGGCCGATGCGCTCAATCGTCGCCTGCTGGGTCGCAATCTTTGTCCGCGCGGCATCGACCGCGATCCGGTAGTCGCCATCGTCGATCCGGAAGATCACATCGCCGGCCCGCACCCGCGCATTGTCGCCGGGCAGGATCGCGGCGATATGGCCGGCAACGCGCGCGCCGAGCATGGTGTTGTTGGCGCGGACATAGGCGTCGTCGGTCGAGACGTAGAAGCGTCCAACCATCAAATGGTAGGTCGCGTAGCCCGCAGCCGCGAGCGCGAGCGCGCCGACCACGCCGAACATCACGAATTTGCGCTTGCCGGGCTTCGCCGGTGCGCTGGCTGCGGGCGGCGCGGCCGGCTGCTCCGGAGCAGATGCGGGCGGCGCCTCGGCCGGGCGGCGCCTGGCTTCATCTGCCACGTGCGACCGAGACTGCTCGCCGGGATTGGCGGCGACCTCGCGCGTATCCGGCGCCTCGTTCCCCTCCGGCTCGGCGCGAACGATGCGCGCGGCCTGATCTCTCGCTGCGGCCATAATTGGCCTCCCCACAAAAAAATCCCGATGCCCGCGGCGCCCGCAATTCAGCCCCGCACCGGTCATCGCGCGTCAAAAGGTACCATTGACCGAACGGTTCGGTCAATCTATCTTCCGAGAGGTGAAATTATAATGCTTCGAATCCTGCCCTGCGTTTTTGGGTTGAGTTCTCTCCGAAGAAGCCAAACCAATGGTTGCATCGTCCCCAAAGTCCCTCCATGTCGTCAGCGAGGAGGACTCATCGAAGCGCCGCCAGATCCTGGACGGCGCCCGCAAGGTCTTCATGGATCTCGGGTTTGACGGCGCCAGCATGGGTGAGATCGCCCGCGCCGCCGGAGTCTCCAAGGGCACGCTCTACGTCTATTTTCCCGACAAGGCCGGGCTGTTTGCGGCGATCGTCGAGGAGGAGAAACTCGAGCAGGGCAAGACCGTCTTCAATTTCGATCCCGCACGCAGCGTCGACGTCACCCTCCCCGAATTCGGCCGCGCCTATGTCGGGGTGCTGTGCCGGCCCGGCGGCGGCTCGGCGATCCGCACGGTGATGGCGATCGCCGAGCGGATGCCTGAGCTCGGCAGCCGGTTCTACACCCATGTGATCGCCCACACGGTCGACCGCTTCGCCGCCTATCTCGAGGCCCGCGCCGCGCTCGGCGAGCTTGCGATCGACAATTATCAACTCGCGGCCTGGCAGTTCATGCAGATGTGCCAGGCGACGCTGTTCCAGGCGTTCATCTTCCAGGCCAAGCCCTCCCCCTCGCCCGAGCAGATCGCGACCGTGGTCGACAGCGCCACGCGCGTGTTCTTTGCCGCGTATCGGCGGAAGCCGGGGTAACGGATCGCTCTCCAGGAAGCCGGGTCGCACAAGTCCCTCCGACAACAGTGAAGCCGTTGCGCGGGAATGCTGGAGTTGGTCGCATTGTGCCTCACTGTCGCAGTTGCACCACAAGCATCGTCGCCTAACTCCGCCGTCATACCCCGCGCATGCGGGTATCCAGTACGCTGCGCCCTCTCGTATCAATCACGACTGCCCCTGGAATACTGGATCGCCCGCCTTCGCGGGCGATGACAGTGCTGAAAGATATGACCGCGCGCTCTCGCGACGTGAAGCGAGCCTTGTATCTTCTTGCTTCAAGACGCATCCGGATCGGAATGACGCGGCGAGCCTGGCGCGCTACGCTGGGTCGACCGACACTAGGTGATCATTCGCGATGAACGACCTCACCATCAGACAGATGCGGCCCGACGAGATTGCGCTCGCGGTGGACTGGGCCGCGGCCGAGGGTTGGAATCCCGGCCTTTCCGATGCCGCGTGCTTTGCCGCCGAAGACCCGGAGGGATTTTTCATCGGCGAGCTCGACGGGCGCCCAGCCGCGGTGATCTCCTGCGTCAATTACGGCGCGCAGTTTGCTTTTCTCGGCTTCTACATCGTGCGTCCCGACTTGCGCGGCAGGGGTTACGGCCTGAAGATTTGGAACGCGGCGATCGCGCACGCGCGTCGGCGCGTGATCGGGCTCGATGGCGTGGTGGCGCAGCAGGCGAATTACCGGAAGTCCGGCTTTGAACTCGCTTACGCCAATGTGCGCTACGGCGGTGTGGTGACCGCACCGCATGCGCCGAACGACATCATCGCGCTGACCGATGTGCCGGCCGCGACGATCGAGGCCGACGATGCCACGGTGTTTCCGGCGCCGCGCCCGGCCTTCCTGCACGCCTGGATCAACACGCCCGGGCATGTCGGGCGCGCGCTGCTGCGCGACGGCAAACTCACCGGCTGGGGCGTGATCCGTCCGTGCCGGACTGGTCACAAGATCGGTCCGCTCGTCGCCGATGACCGCGCGAGCGCCGAAGCCGTCCTGTCGGCATTGCTGGCGAGCGATAGCCGCGGCGACATCTTCCTCGACGTTCCCGCCGTCAACCGCGACGCCGTCGCATTGGCGCAAGGCCTCGGGCTTTCACCCGTGTTCGAGACCGCGCGGATGTACACCGGCGCGATCCCGACATTGCAGATGCATCGCGCGTTCGGCGTCACGACGTTCGAGCTCGGCTAGCGCACAAGTCCAAACGCCGCGAAACTGCCGGCCTACTCCGCCGCCGCGTTGACCGCGGGCGGCGCAACGTTGTCCTGTCCGATCTCCTCGGGCAGCCCGGCGAAGCGGCGCAGCGCCTGGGCCATCTTCACGCGGCCGCTGACGCCGGTGATGATGACGTCGACCATCGTGAACGAGGAGTGGAATTGGCCGTGCGCCTTGAGCTGCTCGACCGGCACGCCGGCCTTTGCCATCGCTTCGGCATAGGCGATGCCCTCGTCGCGCAACGGATCGAACTCGCAGGTCACGACGAAAGCCGGCGGCAGGCCTTCGAGCTTGCCGCGCAGCGGCGCGACGCGCGGATCGGTGCGATCGGCCGGAGAGCAGTACAAATCCCAGAACCAGTACATCAACCCGCGGGTCAGGAAGTAGCCGGTCGCATTCTCGACATAGGACGGGCGGTCGAAGGTGGAGTCGGTGACCGGGCAGATCAGCAGTTGGCCCGCAATCTCCGGCCCGCCGCGATCGCGCGCGAGCTGGCAGGTGACGGCCGCGATGTTGCCGCCGGCGCTCCAGCCGGCAACCAGCACCGGGCCGGCCCTGCCGCCGAGCTCGGCCGTGTGCGCGGCAATCCAGCGCGTCGCGGCATAGCCGTCCTCCGCCGCCGCCGGGAAGCGATGCTCGGGCGCGTGGCGATAGCCGACGCTGACGACGACCATGCCGGTGCGCCGGCACAAGTCGCGGCAGAACGGATCGTCCGATTGCTCGTCGCCGAGCACCCAGCCGCCGCCGTGGAAATAGACCACGATCGAATGCGGCCCCGGCGTCGCCGGACGGTACAGCTTGTACGGCAGCGGCCCCTCGGCGCCCTGCAACATGCCGGTGCCGACCTCGCCGACCGGCCGTCCGGCGGGACGACCCTTGTTGAACTCATTGAGGAAGAAGCGCGCACCCGCCGCACCCATCGTCTCGATCGGCGGCAGGTTCATCTCGCCGAGCAGGTTCAGCACCAGCCGGACATCGGGCTGCAGCCGCACCACCTCGCCGTCATTGCATTGCGCAGCAACGCCTGGGCCGGTGAGCTTGAAACCGAGCATGCCGCGGCTGACGACCTCGTTGCAGATGCTGCGGTAGGGGCCGACGCCGCCGGTATAGGGCATCACGCCCAGCGGCTTGCCGGGCACGTTGGCGCCCGTGTACCAAGTGTTGGCAAGCCGATGCAGCGTCAGCATCGCGCAGTCGGCCATGTGGCGCTGCCAGCCTGATTGCGCCGCCTCGGTCGCCTCCATCGTGGTGAAGCCGGCATCGCGCAGTTGCGCCAGTCGATCGACCACCCAGTCGACATGCTGCTCGATCGACACCGCCATGTTCGACAGCACCGACGGGCTGCCGGGGCCGGTGATCATGAAGAGATTGGGGAAGCCCGCGACCGTCAGTCCGAGATAGGTCTGCGGCCCGTGCGCCCAGACCGCGGACAGCGACTTGCCGCCGCGCCCCGAGATCGGATGCACCGCCATGATCGCGCCGGTCATCGCGTCGAAGCCGGTGGCGAACACGATGACGTCGACATCGAAGCTGCGCTTGTCGGTGGTGATGCCGTCGGCCGTGATCGCCTTGATCGGCTCCTGCCGCAAATTCACCAGCGTCACGTTCGGGCGGTTGTAGGTCGCGTAGTAGTTGGTATCGAGGCAGGGACGCTTGGCGCCGAACGGATGGTCGTGCGGGGTCAGCGCCGCGGCCGTCTCCGGATCCTTGACGACATTGCGGATCTTCTCGCGGATCAGATCGGCGACCAGCGTATTGCCGTCGACATCGACGCCCTGGTCGGCCCAGAGCTGCGTGAGGATGTGGACGAGGTCGCCCGCCGCCCACGCCTTCTCGAAGCGCTCGCGGCGTTCGGCGTCGCTCAATTGCCAGCTCACCACGGTCTGCTGCGGATAGGGCACGCCGGCCATCGACAGGCGCGCCTGCTCGCGATAGGCGGCGCGATCAGTCTCGAAATAGCTCTTGCGATCCTCGGGCGATGGACCATTGCCCGCGGGCAGCGCAAAGTTCGGCGTGCGCTGAAACACCGTGAGCTCCGCCGCCTGCTCTGCGATCAGCGGGATCGACTGGATGCCCGACGATCCCGTACCGATGACGGCGACGCGCTTGCCCTTGAGATCGACGCCCTGATGCGGCCAGCGGCCGGTGAAATAGATCTCGCCCTTGAAATCCTTGACGCCGTCGATCTCCGGAGGCTTCGGCGACGACAGGCAGCCGGTCGCCATGATGTAGTAGCGGCACGAGACTGGCGCGCCGTTGTCGGTCGCAAGCTGCCAGCGCTCGCTCGCGTCATCCCATGTCGCCTGCGTGACCTTGATGCCGAAGCGGATGTCGCGGCGGAGATCGTAGCGGTCGGCAACGAAGCCGAGATAGCGCAGGATTTCCGGCTGCGTCGCGTATTTCTCCGACCAGGTCCACGCGGTGTCGAGATCGGGATCGAAGGTGTAGCTGTAGTCGATGGTCTGGATGTCGCAACGCGCGCCAGGATAGCGGTTCCAGTACCAGGTGCCGCCGACGTCGCCGCCCTCTTCCAGTGCAACCACCGAGAAGCCCGCCTTGCGCAGCCGATGCAACAGATAAAGACCGGCGAAGCCGGCACCGACGACCGCGACGTCCACTTGCTGCGACGTTGCGCTGCTGCTCGATTGCGAAGCACGTGCCGCGACTGCTGCATCTGGCATGCCATTCCTCCCGTGCGTTATGTTTGCCGGAAGGCTAGACCCCCGCTTTCAGTTTGTCATCACGACAAATGCAATCGCAGGTCACCACAGTTGTGGCGCGTCCGGTTTGGAACGCGCCCCGCAGCGTGTAGACGCAAGTGGTGAGCAGGCAGGCTGCAGCAAGGCTACGAGGACGACGGCGCAAATGCGCGACCTTGACGAAGGCACACGGAAAGAGTCGGGCCGTCGCCCTTCGAGACGGCCGCGTTGCGGCCTCCTCAGGGTGACGGTGACAGAGTCGAGCACGTTTCTTTTATTTGATTGCGTTTGAAGCACTGCTGTCAGTTCCGTCACACAGAGGAGCGCGCAGCGCGTCTCGAAGGGCGACGGCCCGCCTGCAACCGCGATGCATCCTTCGAGACACGCGCAAGGGAGCGCGCTCCTCCACCGACAACGACGAGCCATTGCGCGGGGATGACGGGTGTGCCAGTTGTACCCTACACCGACCGCATCAATCCGCCGTCGACGCGGATGTTCTGACCGGTGATGTAGCCCGCGCCTTCGGAGACAAGGAAGGAAATCGTCGCCGCAATCTCTTCCGCTCTGCCGTAGCGCTTCATCGGCACGCTCTGGCGGCGCTCGTCGGTTGCCGGCAGGCTGTCGATCCAGCCCGGCAGCACGTTGTTCATGCGCACATTGTCGGCGGCATAACTGTCCGTGAACAGCTTGGTGAAGGCGGCGAGCCCGGCGCGAAACACCGCCGAGGTCGGAAACATCGCACTCGGCTCGAATGCCCAGGCAGTGGAGATGTTGACGATCGCGCCCGACTTCTGCGCCTGCATGACCGGCGCGACGAGCCGCGTCGGACGGATCACGTTCATCAGATAGACGTCGAGGCCGGTGTGCCATTGCTCGTCGGTCAATTCCAGCACCGGCGCGCGCGGACCGTGGCCGGCGCTGTTGACCAGCGCGTCGATGCGGCCCCAGCGCGACATCACGCCGTCGACGGCGCGCTTCAGATCGTCGTTCGAGCGGTTCGAGCCGGTGAATCCGAGCCCGCCAAGCTCGTTCGCCAGCGCCTCGCCCTTGCCCGACGACGACAGGATCGCGACGCGGAAGCCATCGGCCGCCAGCCGCCGCGCGGCCGCCGCTCCCATGCCGCTGCCGCCCGCGGTGACGAGCGCGACTTTCCCTGCTGCCATGATGGATCTCCGTGATGATAAGCTGACGCAGCCCTTATCACATCAACGTGGCGCGCCATCGGCATTGCCGCGATCAGGCCTGTGGCGCCGTCTTGAGCAGCTTTGCAAGCGCCTCGACCAGTTGATCCGGTGAGAACGGCTTCTGCAGCAGGATGCTGTCTGGGACGCCCCTCGTCGGCCACTCGTCGCCTGAGCCGCCCGTGATGTAGATCACTGGAAAGGAGGGATCGATCTCGCGCGCGCCGCGCGCCACGCGCCAGCCGTCGAGCCGGCCGAGCAGCCGGATGTCGGTGACGAGCGCGCTGTATTTGGTGCGGAAGGCTTTGAGGAGCGTCAGCGCCTCCTCGCCGGAGCCCGCGATCGCCGGCTCGTAGCCGCCATCCCTCAGCGCATCCTCGACCAGCGACTGCAGATCGCGATCGTCTTCAATGACCAGAATAATCGGCGCGTCTTGCAAAGGTGTCCCCCAGAATCAGCCGGGCGTGCCCGACTCGGCGAGGATATGCAGTAGAAAGATGGCTACCGTTTGCACGGCAACGGGCAAAAACATGAGCGCCTGATGCGCTACTCGTCGACGAGGTCGTCTTCTTCGTTGCTCCCGGACCTGCTCCGGAAGGCTGCGGGCTTTCTGCCCGCGATCGATCCTGTGACATAAGGATCGCGCGCTGCATAGGGGCTACGGCCGCCGGCGCGTGCAGCAACCTCTTCGCCCGACCGGGCAGCCGGCTCGCAGATGACGCGACGGCTGGCGCGACGCATCAGGTCCACATGGATGTGGTCATAGTGATACACATTGGAGCCCGGCGCCAGCACGGTGGTGAACTGCTGGCAGGCGGCGGCCTGCACGTCGCGCAGGAAGCCCTGCTCCTCCGGCAGCCCCCTCCAGCCGTCCTTGACCGTGATGCGGCGGCCGTCGGCGAGCGTGAAGGCGGCAATATCGAGAGCGTTGCCAAAGGCATGCTCGGAAATATGGGCATGCGGATTGCCGTTCATGCCGCGGCAAGAATAGGCAGAAATCTGCTTGATCTCGACCACGCGCGCGCCAAACCAGCGCTGCGCCGCGGGCTGCACGGACTCGTTGAGCCAGCGCTCGAGCACCGAGACAATCGGGCATGCAAGCGTCGCCGCAGGCTTCACCGTGACCGGTCCAACCGCCGCGACCGGATTGCCACGCGAGGGACCGAGCCGAGGCAACGCTCCTGCGCCGGGCTGCTGGCCATACGGCGCCGGCGAGTAAGGTGCGGCCGCGCTGTCGCGCTGCGGATTGGCCGGCAGGCCCGGATAATAAGGCTTGTCGGCTCTCGCTTCGGGCGTCCCATCGGGCGGCAGATTGATCTCGTCCTGTTGCGGCGCGACGCCGGGCGCAGTCAGCGAGATCGGACCGTTCGGCTGAGCACCATAGTTCGGCTGGCCCACGGCCCGGTCGGAATAAGGGGCCTGCGCGCGCGGCGGGCTCGGCGGCGGCTGATTGATCGGCCAGCGCGGCTGGTTGCCGATCGGCGCCGGCGGCCGCAGATCGTCGTCGGCAAATCCGTAGGCGGAGCTGCCCTCCCCGAGCGCGGCGACCTTGAGCGGAAACTCGGCGCCGCAGACGCCCGGACCGGAGATCGGATCGATGCGGACGAGATCGGGACTTTCCTTGACCGCGCCGGACTTCAGACATGCGGCCTCCGCCTCGGCCCGCCACGGCTCGCGCTCGGCAGTCTGAAACAGACCGCGCCCACAACCAGCCAGCGAAACGAGGACAAGGGAGCCGACGAGATACAAACGAACTCCACGCGTCATGCGCGCAGGTTCGACGAATTTATTTAAAGACTCTTCAACGCGTTGATTTCATGTGTTCTTAACCATGCATTGGAACCCGCCGGCACTCGTTCGGCCGCGCAACAGAACTCCCCTTCCTTCCCGAAGATCAGCACCTTGCCGGGATGGACAGGAGAGCTGACTTTCATGGCAAGGAACCGATCGCCGGCTTTGGCGTTAGTGCGGGCCGTTGTGAACCGAGGGGAGCGTCCCGATGGACTCCGCGAGTCCTCTGCTGAGCACGCTGAGCATGATCGCCGCCTACGTCGCGCTGGCGTTCGTCTGCGCCATCGTCCTTGGCGTGTTCTGAACCCCCGGCCCGAGATTTCCCGACCCTGGATGTTTTCGCCTGGTGGCCGTCGCTGCCGGCGCTTCGCGTCAGCGATCCAGCCCGAACGGTTTCATCCGGATCAACCGTGACGCTATAGTCGCCCTGCGATCGATTTGATCGAATTCGCGAAAGGGCGGCTGCAATGGCGTTGACGGCTCTTGATCTAGGCCTTCGCGGTGCGGTGGTCGGGCTGTTCCTGGTGGTCTGCGCGGTGCTCTTGCTCCGCTACACGACGGTGCATCGCGCCGCGAGCCTCGGTGCCGCCATGGGCGTGGCCGGTGCGGCCTACGCGATCTCGACCGCGCCATTCTTTCCGACCTGGTCATTCGGCTGGAGTTCGCCCTTCGTCGCACTCGGCATGAGCTCTCCCGTCATCCTCTGGCTGTGGGCGCGGATGATTTTCGACGAGCGTTTTGCGTTGCGCGCCTGGCATGCGGCGATCTGGGTGCTGATGGCCGGGCTCGGCGTCGTGACCTATAACGGCTGGACCCTGTGGCCCGCCGTTGCAGCAAATTGCGGACGCCTGCTGGCGGCAGCATCGATCGCCTTCGCGCTGCTGGCGCTCGCCCAGACCGCGAGGGGTTGGCCGAAGGCCTTCACGACGGTGCGCGGCCGGCTGCTGGTCGCGCTGCTGATCGGCATCAGCACTCAGATATCGCTCAGCGCCGGCGCGGGGCTTGCCGGAATTCCGACCCGGTCGATCAGCCTGGCCGTCGCGTGCGGCCTTGGCGCGTCCGCGCTGCTATCGATCTGGATGATGCTGTTCGATCCTCCTGACGCGGAGCCGGCCGTTGCCGGCGCGGCTGTTGCGGGTGGCGAATCTCGCCGGACACCCGAGCCGCTCGTGCGCGCCGGCCCGTCCGCATTGGAGCGCGCCTCGCTCAACCGCCTCGAACACCTGATGACGGTGGAGCGGAGTTACCGGCAGGAGGGCCTGACCATCGGCCTGTTGGCAGCAAGGCTCGGGATGCCGGAATACCGGCTGCGAACCCTCATCAATGACGGGCTAGGCCACCGCAACTTCAACGCCTTCCTCAATCGCTACCGCCTCAACGAAGCCAAGGCGGCGCTGGCCGATCCCGGCCAGGCGGACGTACCGGTGCTGACGATCGCGCTGGATGCCGGCTTCCAGTCGCTCGCGCCGTTCAACCGCGCCTTCAAGGCCGACACCGGACTGACTCCGACCGAATTCCGCCGACGCGCGATTGCCGGGCAGAACGCTGCCGGCGAAGCGGAAATCGCTGTTCGAACTGAGTAATCGCTCCTCGATTTCAGAAATCGATAGGCCAGCGGCCGCCGGGTTTGGGCAATGTATCCCGGCCGCGCCGCCCGAGACGTCAAATGGCTATCGACCCGATCCACCAATTCAAGATCGAACCGCTCTTCACGATCGGTCACATCGGCAATCACGTCATCGCCTTTACCAACTCGTCGCTCTACATGTTCCTGACGGTGGCGCTGATCGCGGCCCTGATGATCGGGGGCGTGGCAGGGCAACGGCTGGTCCCCGGGCGATTGCAGTCGGTCGCCGAACTCTCCTACGAGTTCGTCGCTCGCATGATCCGCGACAATGCGGGCGCGGAGGGCATGACGTTTTTCCCGTTGGTCTTTTCGCTGTTCTTGTTCATCTGCGTTTCGAACCTCGTCGGCATCGTCCCCTATACGTTCACGATTTCAAGCCACGTCATCGTCACGGCAGCACTCGCGCTTTTGGTTTGGTCCACGGTGTTGATCTATGGCCTGTACAGGAACGGCCTGAAATTCTTCATGATATTCGTGCCGTCGGGTATTCCGGTCTATATCTTGCCGGTGGTCGTATTGATTGAAGTCCTTTCGTTCTTCTTTGTGAAGCCGGTCTCACACAGTCTCCGCCTGTTCGCCAACATGATCGCCGGTCACATCGCGTTGAAGGTGTTCGCCGGCTTTGTCGCGATGCTCGGCGTCTCGCTCGGCGCCCTCGGGTGGATCGGCGGTGTGCTCCCGTTAGCGCTCACTGTCGCGCTCACCGCCCTCGAACTGCTCGTCGCATTCCTGCAAGCCTATGTCTTCGCGATGCTCGCCTGCATCTATCTCAGAGATGCTATCCATCCGGGCCATTGACGGATTGAAATCGTTCGATCGTAAGCACAGGTCCAAAAACAATGAAGCATTTTCTCACTGCGGCCAAGCTGCTGCTGCTCGATCTCGCGTCGACCGTGGTCTTTCTCATCATCTTTCTGCTGACGCACAACACCGCGCTTTCGGTCGGCCTCGGCATCGCGTTCGGCGTCATGCAGATCGGGATCCAGCTCGTGCGTCGCAAGCCGATCGACACCATGGAGTGGTTGAGCCTGTTCCTGGTGGTCGCCGCCGGCACCGCGACGCTGCTCAGCGGTGATCCGCGCTTCGTGCTGTTCAAGCCGAGCGTGATCTACGCCATCGTCGGCATCGTGATGCTCAAGCCCGGCTGGCTGAACCGCTATCTGCCTGAGATCGCAAAAACCGTCGTGCCCGACGTGGCCGCGAAGGTTGGCCTCGCCTGGGCCGGCCTGATGTTCGTCTCCGCTGCCGTGAACGCGTTCGTCGCGCTCATCTGCAGCGTGGCGACATGGGCGATGGTGATGCCGATCTACGGCATCGTCAGCAAGGTCGTGGTTTTCCTTGGCGGATATGCCGCCCTGCGCATCATCACCAGGCGTCGCATCCGCGCCCTGCCGGCCGCCGAGCGTGACGCCCTGCTCGGCCTCGACGGGACGGCCGCGACAGCATCGCCCTGACGGCGCGCGATCCGTGCGAACGAATCGCGGATGCGGCGCCTGATCGCCGCCACGACAACAAGGCGCCGCCGTTCATTCGGCATTCAGCCGGACGCGGCTCAATTGCCGGTCCGTCCAAGTGCTTCCCGGGAATCGATGGTGATGCGGCGCAGAGTCTGTTTCGCGCTCCTGCTGGGCGCTGGCCTGATGCTGGGCTGGCATGGGCGCGCCGTCGCCGCACCGGAGCTGGTGCAACTCGCGCAAGCGCAACCCGCACCGGCGCCCGCCCCTGCCGCCACTCCTGGTGCAGCTCCGGCAACGCCCGCACCAGCAACGCCAACGCCTGCCGCCACACCACAGGCCGCGGCGCCCGAGCCGATCGGCAACGTCGCAACTATGACCGGCACCGCCACCGTCAAGCGCAACAACACCACGACGCCGCTGCAGATCCGCGACGACATCTTCGCCAATGACGAGGTCGCGACATCGGCGACCTCGTCGCTTGGCATCACCTTCACCGACGGCACCACCTTCAATCTGCGCGCCAACGCCAAGATCACGATCGACAACTACGTCTACGAGGACGGCGGCCAGCAGAACAACGCGCTGTTCAACGTTGCCAAGGGAACGGCGGCGTTCGTCGCGGCGGCGGTCGCCAGGACCGGCAACATGAGGATCTCGACGCCGACGGCGACGCTCGGCATTCGCGGCACAACGGGCCTCGTGGAGGTGCCGGAAGGCGCCAATGCGACCGGCAACAATGTCGGCATCAAGCTCTATCCCGACGCCGACGGGCATGTCGGACGGATCGAGGTCAGCGACCGCAGCGGCGCCTCGCTCGGCGTGCTGACGCGCGGCGCGAGCGGATTTGCCATCCGGCCGGGCACCGGCGGCGCGCGCTTCGCAGCAGTGCCGTTGACGATCTCGCCGCAGCAGATGGCGCGCGACCAGGGCTTCGTGCGCCAGGTCCACACCGCGCAGACCCTCGGCCGCCAGGTTGTCACCGAGCAGCGCGACTTCCGCCGCGCCAATCCAGACTTCCGTCGCACCAATCCGACCGCGCCCTATCCGAACCGTGGCCAGCCGGTGCAGCCGTCCCCGCAGCGACAGAACGGATTGCCGGGCCAGAACCGCAATGCGCCGCAGCAGCCGGGTCAGCAGAATCGTCAGCCCGGTCAGCCGAACCGCCCCGGCCAGCCGCAGCAACCGGGAGCGCCCGGCCGGCAGGGCTCGCAGCAGCCGGGCACGCAACAGCAGCAGGGCGCCGCGCAGCACAGCCTGCCCGGCCAACCCGGCGGCGCGGCACTGCCACGCGCGCCGGGCGTGCAGACCCCGGCCGGACAGCAACCCGCGGGACAGCAGCCGAGCCGCGAGGGCGGCGTGCGCCAGCCCGGCGGACAGCAGGCGCCCGGAGGTCAGGGCGGTCCGCAACCGGGTCGCACACAGCAGCCGCCGGGCGGCGTGCGCGAGCCGAGGCAGCCGGGCATTCCACGGCAAGGCGCGGTGCAGCCTGTCCCACCGATGCAGGGCCAGCCCCGACAACCGGGCACGCAGCAGGCCGCACCGGGCGCCCGCCTGCCCGGCATGCAACGGCCGATACAGCCCCGTCCCGGCTTCCAGCAACGGCGACCGCCGGCGCCGAGGGCCACCAAGCCGCCGCCGAGACCGAGGCGACAGAACTAAGCGGCGCGGTGCAGCCAGTCACGCACGCGCTGGATCAGGTTCTTGCGCAGGGCGGTCGCAGGCTCGCCAGCGGACGGCGCGATCTCGATTGCCTCGCGAGCATCCGGCGTCGCGTCTGGTGTCGCCACGGCCGGCGCATCGGGTTCGCTTCGCATCGCAGCCTGTAACGCAATCGGCCCGACATTTTCCAGGAACGCACGCTCATAGCCGCGCGACAAACGCGCGAGCGCCTGCTCGAGCGGTAGCCAGTCCACCTCCCTGACATCGCTCATCAGCGCGCGCACCGGCTTGCCGCAGGCCTCCATGCGCCAGTAATGCACGACCTTGGAGCGGCCTCCCGACTCATAGACCAGCGTGCCGAGGAATTCGTGCACCTCGACGGCGTGGCCGGTTTCCTCCAGCACCTCGCGCTCGGCAGCAACGCGCGGCGTCTCGCCGTCATCGAGCTTGCCCTTCGGCAACACCCATTCATTGCGCTTGCGCAGGCGCACGACGGCAAAGCGCGGCGGCGCCTCCCGCCGCAACACAATGCCCCCCGCCGCCAGAACAGGCGCCCGCGCCATCTCGTGCCTAAGGTGTTTGCGATTTACGATCGTCGTACGACGATCGCATCCATCATAGAGACGCGCGATGGAAAAAGCGAGATCACGTCACAGGCTTCCGCAGCAGCGGCTCGCCGCATTTGATCCGTGTTCCTTCCGCAACGTTGTCGCAGAACTCGAAATTGTCCGGCGCAAGCACGATGATGGTCGAGCCGTGCTCGAACCAGCCGAGCTCGTCGCCCTTCTTCACATGCGCGTCGCAGGGGAAATCGACCGGGCCCTTCGTCTGCGCATTCAGCGTGAGGTCGAGGAAGTGCAGGCGCAGGCTTGCCACCAGAATGGCGGCGACCGGAACCAGCGTCAGCGCCTCGCCGGTCGAGAGCCGCGCGCGCAGCACCGCGCGCTCGTTCTTGCAGAACAACCGCTCGATCCGCTTCAGCGCGATCGGATTGACGTTCCAGACGTCGCCATGGATGAACGTGACCTTGTCGACGGTGAGGTCATAGGGCGCATGGAAGCGGTGATACATGCTCGACGTCAGCCGCAACGTGACGAAGCGGCCGTTCTCGTGCTGCTCGACCAGCGCGGGATCGCCGAGCAGATCGAGCAGCGAATAAGGCGCGCCCTTGACCTGGAACAGCTCGGTGTCCTCGATCCGCCCATGCGCGCCGATGATGGCATCGGAAGGGCTCGCGATGATGGCGGGATCGGCGGCGACCGGACGCAGGCCCGGCTTGAGCTCGCGGGTGAAGCAGTCGTGCAGGCTCCTGAACTCGGTCTTTTTCGCCTCCGACAGGTCGAGGTCGGAGAACAGCTTCCAGCAGGCGATCGAGGCGTCGCGCACCAGCGGGTTCTCGATCTTGGAGAACCAGCCCATGAAGCGGGTCAGCGCGGCCCGCGGAATCCGGTTTGTGAGCAGGAAATTGAGGTCCTCCTGCTGGGTGAATGCCGAGATCAACCCCTTCACTGTCATGAATCTGTTAGGTGCTGACGCTAGCGCTTCTCGCATGGAAACATCCCTTCCGATTCTCTCGCTGTCCGCCGCCGCGCTTGCCGGCGCCGCCGCAGCGTTCCCCAAAATTCAAGCCCGCATCGCGCTGTCGCGCGCCAAGCACCGCTCGCTGACCGGACATTCCAAGATGTCCAAGCTGGTCGCGCGCATGGTCCCCAAATACGAATTCGACATCGACGGGTTCTTCCGCTCTGACGGCGCGCCGTCCGAGGTGGCGACGCAGCGCCAGGACGGCTTCTTCCGCCTCGCCGGCCTCTACCAGGACCGCTACCCCAAGGGCCGCGCGCTCACCGCCGAGGTGTCGGACCGCATCTCCGACCTGCAATTCACCGAAGCCTACCGCGTGCCGTTCCAGTACAGCCGCCTGGTGCGCGAGCACCTGAGCACCTCGGCGTTCATGCAGCAGTCGTCCGGCGTCACCGTCACCGACCTCGACGGCAATGTGCTCTACGACCTGACCGGCTCCTACGGCGTCAACATCTTCGGCAACGATTTCTACAAGGAATGCATCGCGGAAGGCGAGAAGCGTGCCCACGTGCTGGGACCAGTGCTCGGCCCCTACCACCCTGTTATTGCCGACAACGTCAAGCGCTTGTGCGAGATCTCCGGGCTCGACGAGGTCTCGTTCCACATGTCCGGCACCGAAGCCGTGATGCAGGCGGTGCGGCTCGCGCGCTATCACACCCGGCGGACGCACCTCGTTCGCTTCGCCGGCAGCTATCACGGCTGGTGGGGCGACGTGCAGCCCGGCGTCGGCAACCCGGTGTCCCCGCACGAGACCTTCACGCTCGCCGAGATGTCGGAGAAGACGCTGCACGTGCTGCGAACCCGCAAGGACATCGCCTGCGTGCTGGTCAATCCGCTGCAGGCGCTGCATCCGAATTCCAACGCGCCCGGCGATTCCGCGCTGGTCGACTCCTCGCGCTCCTCCCGGTACGACCGCGCCGCCTACACCGCGTGGCTGAAGCAGCTCCGCGAGGTCTGCACCGAGCGTGGCATCGTGTTGATCTTCGACGAGGTGTTCGTCGGCTTCCGTCTCGCCGCCGGCGGCGCCCAGGAGTATTTCGGCGTCAGGGCCGACATGGTGACTTACGGCAAGAGCCTTGCCGGCGGACTTCCGATCGGCGTGGTCTGCGGCCGCAAGGACCTGATGCGGCGCTTTCGCGACGACCGTCCGGCCGACATCTGCTTTGCCCGCGGCACCTTCAACTCGCATCCCTATGTGATGACGGCGATGGACGAGTTCCTGAGCCGGCTCGCCAGCCCGAACTTCCGCTCGATCTATAACGGGCTCGAGGAGACCTGGAACGGCCGGGCCGAGGCGCTGAACGATCGGCTCAAAGCGCAAGGCTTGCCGGCTCGCGTCGGCAACATCTCGTCGATCTGGACGGTCTATTACACCGAGCCGTCTCGCTATAACTGGATGCTGCAATACTATCTGCGCGCCGAGGGGCTGGCGCTGAGCTGGGTCGGCACCGGCCGGCTGATCTTCACGTTGAACTATAGCGATGCCGACTTCGCCGAGGTCGCCGACCGCTTCGTCGCCGCCGCCGAGAAGATGCAGCGCGACGGCTGGTGGTGGCACAAGGCCGGCCTCACCAACAAGACCATCAAGCGGCAGATCCTGAAGGAGATGGCTGCCGCGAGGTTCGGGCGCTGAGGCCTTAGCGATTCTGACAGATCTCCAGCCTTCCTTCGCCTCTCCCGCTGGCGGGGCAGGCCGGATCGCATCGCCAGATGCGATCCGGGAGGGGGCTCTCTCCGCACGAAGATTTCGACTCGCGGCGACACCCCCGCCCCAGCCCTTCCCCGCAAGCGGGAGAGGCACCGCAGTGCGGTCGTGGCTAGCAATTCGGCTTGATCGCTTCACAAGAGCCCTAAGACGTAGATGCCCGGGACGGAACCCGGGCATGACGCAGATCGGGGAGATTCTTGCACCAACGATCAGGCGTGCTTCTCTTCGAGCTCGCCGACCAGATGCAGACCCGGATCGATCAGCTCGCCCTTCATCAGGAACAGCGGCGCCTTGTGATAGAGCTTCAGATCGTTGAAGGGGTCGGTAATGATCTTGGTCATCCAGACAAGGCCGGTCTCGACGTCGCGGATGAAGAACAGGTGGATGGTGCGGAACAAGAGGCCGCCGATGCCGACCACCAGCCAGATCTTGGCGACCTGACGCGCGAAGTCGGTCATCGTCACCCACGGCTTGAACAGGCCGAACAGCGTCGGATCGACGTACAGCACCATCGGCGAAGCCGCCCAGATCGCCATCAGGACCACCTTGCGCTGCAAATTGTAGCCGACCTTGATGTCTTCCTTGTGCTCGTGGGTCGCCTGGTTGACGTGGTCGTAACCCTTCGGCTCGAAGAAGAAATGACCGGCCTGGCGCGAGGTCATCGACACCAGCCAGCCGACCAGCGCCGACACGACCGGATCGAAGAACAGCATTACATAGGCGAACAGGAAGCTCAGCGCGCTGACGAAGTGCAGGCTCTGGTTAATCCGGCTGTGATGATAGTAGCGGTGGTCATCCCAGCGCTGGGTACGCAGCTCTTGCAGGAAATTCTTGATCATTGGTTCCCCCAACATCTTTCGGGACATGGCTTACTGAGATTCGATGTAGCGCGTGTGACATCATCATAATGACATATGACAATGCGGAGCGACGCCTTGACGCAACGGCTGTGGCCTCGTCGGGAGGCGCCGCCGCGAGCTGGACGCCTCGACAGATCAGAAAGCCTTAGGCGGCCTTGGCCACCTCGGCCTTGCGGAAGCGGACCAGCGAGAAGTGACCGAGCGGCGGGATCAGACGGCGCTCGGCGAGCTCGATGCCGCGGGCGCCAGACAGCCACTTGGTGTAGCGCGACCAGGCGAACTCGGCGGTGCGGAAGCCGAGCGGACGCACCACCGGCTGCAGCGTCTGCTCGATGAAGCGGCGCATGCCGGCATCGGCGCTGACACGGGTCAGGATGATCAATTCGCCGCCCGGGCGCACCACGCGCGCGAACTCGTCGAGTGCGGCTTCCGGATTCGGCACCGCCGACAGCACGTATTGCGCCATCACCACGTCAAACGAGTTGTCCGGGAATTCGAGCTTCTCGGCGTCCATCACGGCCAGCCCCTCGACATTCTTCAGGCCATATTCGGCGACGCGCTTTCTGGCCTTGTCCAGCATCGCTTCCGAGATGTCGGTGCCGAAGATGCGCACATTCTGACCATAGAGCGGCAGCGAGATGCCGGTGCCGACGCCGACCTCGAGCACGCGGCCACCGATCTTGTTGGTGGCCTGGATCGCGGCCTGCCGGCCCTTGCTGAACACGCCGCCGAACACGAGGTCGTAGATCGGCGCCCAGCGGTCATAGGCCTGCTCGACCGTCTCGCGGTCGAAGTCCAGGGTGCGGTTGGCGTCCAGCTTGATGATATCAGCCATGGATAGTCTCTCGTCTCTCGTTCGATTGAGCTGTTAGTTCGGAACCGCGGTCCGGCCGGCGACGCGGCGGGCGGGCCGCGGCGCGCGGCTCGGCTGCAACGTCGCCAGATTGCCGATGAACTGACGCGCACTGTTGTCCCAGGAGCGCTCCAGCGCGAAGTTGCGACAGGTCTCGCGCGACATGGTCAACGCCCGCAGGCAGGCAGCGCGCAAATCGTTATCGATCGCTCCGATCGGATGATCGGCGATGACATCCTTCGGGCCGGTGACCGGGAACGCCGCCACCGGCGTGCCACAGGCCAGCGCCTCGAGCTGCACGACGCCGAACGTGTCGGTGAGGCTCGGAAACACGAACACATCGGCAGCGGCGAGATGCGAGGTCAGGTCCTGGCCCTTCTTCTCGCCGAGGAAAACCGCATTCGGATATTTCTGTTCCAGCGCCGCCTTCTGCGGCCCATCGCCCACCACGACCTTGGTGCCGGGCAGGTCGAGCGACAGGAAGGCGTCGAGATTCTTCTCCACCGCGACGCGGCCCATGGTCATGAAGATCGGCCGCGGCAGCTCGAGCCTGGCCGGCTGGTCCGGATTGAACAGCTTGGTGTCGACGCCGCGGGTCCAGAAGCCGAGCTTGCGGAAGCCGCGCTCGGTGAGTTCCTGCCGCAACGAGTCGGTTGCGACCATTGTCATCGAGGCCGCGGCGTGGAAGTGGCGCAACACCGCGTAACCGACGCTGTCGGGGATTCCGGTTCGCACCGACACATATTCCGGGAAGCGCGTGGTGTATGATGTCGTGAAGGCAAGCTTGTTGCGCCGGCAATAGCCGCGCACGGCCCAGCCGATCGGCCCTTCGGTCGCGATGTGGATCGCCTCGGGCGCGGCCTCCTCGATCCGGCGCGCGATCTCGCGCCGGTTTGGCAGCGCCACGCGCAGACCGGGATAGGTCGGGACGCCGATCGACCGAAACCCGTCGGGGGTCAGGAAGGTGATCTCGGCGCCGAGCCCGGCGGCGCTGCGCGCCAGCGAGGTCAGCGTCCGGACGACGCCGTTGACTTGCGGATGCCAGGCATCGGTCGCCACGAGTATGCGCATAGCAGGAGATCCAGATCGTTAACTTGATTCTGCTCGCACGACGTTCTGACATTGATGTTTCAAACGTATGACGTCATCGAAATGTAAGGTTCTTTTTCAACCGCATAGCGCCGGTTTCGTGTAACGTGACAGTAAGATGTCAGAGCAGAGTGGAAGTCTCGGTGCGGCGCGCCGCAGGGTCAGGCGAAGAAACTCGTCGCTGCTGATCCTCGCGGCCGGCATCTTCGTATTCGCGCTTGCGGCCGGCGCGCTCTATTACGGTTTGCGTCCGGTAACGTTGCGGATCGCGGTCGGGCCGCCCGGCAGCGACGACGTCAAACTGATCCAGGCCTTCGCGCAGACCTTCGCACAAGACGGCAGCGCGGTGCGGCTGAAGCTGGTCGCGACCCAGGGCGGTTCCGACAGCATCGCCCAGTTCGGCGCGAACAAGGTCGACCTCGCGGTCGCGCGCGGCGACCTCAACCTGCCGACGGCCGCGGAGTCGGTTGCGATCCTGCGCAAGAACGTCGTGGTGCTGTGGGCACCGTCAGGCACGAAGGGCGGCAAGCGGTCGGCGAAGATCAAGAGCATCGATGAACTCGCAGGCCACAAGGTCGGCGTGATCGGCAGCACGCAGGCCAACGTCACACTGCTGCGCGTGATCCTGACCGAATCCGGAGTCAACCCGGACAAGGTCGCGATCAGCCAGTATCCGATCCCCCGGATTTCCGAGCTCGCGCACGACGCTTCGCTCGACGCCTACATGGCCGTGGGCCCGCTCGACAGCAAGGTGACGGCCGATGCCATCGGTGCAACCGCAACCGCGCGCGGCGAACCGATTTTCCTGCCGATCGACGTCTCGGAGGCAATCGCACAGAAGCATCCGCTCTACGAGTCCGAGGAGATCGCAGGCAGCATCTTCTCGTCATCACCGGCGCGGCCCGCGGACAAGGTCGAGACGGTTGCGGTCAATCACCTGATCGTCGCGCAGCATGCGTTACATGAGGCCACCGTCGGCGCGCTGGTGCGCCAGCTCTTCACGCTGCGCTTCCAGGTCGCCCGCGACGCGCCGGCCGCGGCCAAGATCGAGAAGCCCGACACCGACAAGGATGCCGCGCTGCCGGCGCATCTCGGCGCCGCCGCCTACATCGACGGCACCGAGCGTACCTTCCTCGAGAAGTATTCGGACTACATCTGGGGCGCGATTTTGCTGCTGTCCGGCATCGGGTCGGCCGGCGCCTGGCTGCGCCACTACGTCAGGCGCGATGAGCGCGAGGAATACATCATTCATCGCGACAACCTGCTCGAGCTGATCGCGAAGGTCCGCGGCGCCGAGACCGCGGAAGAACTCGCGACGATGCAGGCCACTGCCGATGCCCTGCTGCGCGAAGCGCTCGACTGTTACGACGACGGTGCGATCGAGGAAGGCGACCTGTCGGTGATCGGGCTGACGCTCGAACAATTCCACCACGCCGTCGCCGACCGCCGCGCCGCGATCGGCGGCGACAAGCCGGGCGTGCCGCGGCTGCGGGCGTAGTCAGATCGCATCGAGAAGCTTGCGCCGCCGTCAGGATGCCGCAGATCGCTTGGCCGCGATGCCGCTCGCGGCAATGCCAAGCGGCGCCATGCCCTGGAGCGGCTCGACCGCATCGTCCGGCTCGAGCCGCTTGCGCGCGACGAAGGAGAAGCGGCTGCGCAGCTTCAGGATCGGCTTCTCGATCCAGTGCCATGAGAACGCCGCGAACATCGTGATCAGCAGCAGCGCGACGGCGAACTGAATGATCAATGGCGCGTGCGGCAGCCACACCTTCACCACCTGCTGCATCGGAAATCCATACAGATAGATCCCGTAGGAATAATCGCCCTTGGAGAACAGCGGCAGGCGCGGCAGTTTCGACACGCCAAGAAACGCTGTGATGTAGACCAGCGCCGGACAAACCAGGGCATTGAGCACGGGCTGGGTCATCCAGTCTGCCGACCCGAGCAGCGCAACCACCGCGCAGAGCGCGCAGCAGGCGGCCAGAATGCGGCCGTCATGGGGAATACGGTTGCGATAGAGATAGATCGCGATGCCAAGAATGAAGGCGACCGGCAGTTTCGCGCCACGTCCGAGGAAGGGCGCCGTGCTGAAGATCTTGTCGTGCAGCGAGCCGGCGACGCCGGCAGGCAGCTCCGAGGGCTGCGCCGTATGCCCGGTGACCTGGAGCGCAAGGCCGATCCCCACCAGCACGACAGCACCGAGGACGATGGCCGACGGCTTGCGCAACAGTCCGAACACGATGAACACCGTCATCAGCGCGTAGCAGCCATATTCGAACGGCACGGTCCAGAGCGAGCTGTTGACCTCCGGCGCGGGATTGCCGGCGAACACGCCCGGCAGGACGTAGTTCACGAGGCCGACGATGTTGGTGAAGTATTTGTAGGTGCCGGCGCTGCCAAAATAGTCCGACAGCGGCAGCGCGGTGAAGATCGGTCCGAGGATCAACGCCGACAGCACGATCTCGACCGCGAGCGCGGGAACGATCCGCATTCCGCGGTTGACCAGAAACTCCTTCAGGCTGAGCCGCAGGCCGCTCGCTGCGATCAGAAATCCGCTCAACGCGAAGAACATCACGAGAATGGCGTATTGCGGAAACCAGACGATCCACATCTGCTCGGGCGCGCTGCCGCCCGTGGCGACATAGGGCGTATGGGCCGCGACCACCGAGATCGCCAGCGTGATACGCAGGAAATCGAATCCGGGACCGAAGCCTTTTTGCTGATCCAGCATGCTGCCGATCGAGAGGCCCTGCATCATTTCGTCTCCGTCCTCAAACCACGCGTTGGGACAGCAAGGGCCGTGCCAAGGACATTTGTCCTGAGCTGGTACACCTCCCGGTAACCTTGGTTTAGCCGCGCGACGAAACACGCGCGAAACATTGCCTAACGCGACGAAACCATTTTGGCGATTTCGTGCAAACGTCCTGAAACGCCTCACCTGTACTGATTTGCACCAACGACGCGCCGCAATGGCGCGCAAGGCGCAAACAACAGGGGTCGACAATGTTCAATTCGATGAAGCTGAACTCGCGTCTCGCTGCCGCCGCGCTTGGTGCGCTGGCGATTGGCACCGTTGCCTTCTCCGCTCCCGCAGCAGCCGCTCCGCTGCCGCTCTTCCCGTTCATCCTGCTGCCGCCGACCCAGGCCGTGCCGCCGCCGGTGCAGTCGGAACCGCAGGTGCAGGATGAAGGCCGGACCGCCGAGCTGCCGCCACGGTTGCGCCGCCAGATCGTCGACTATCCGACCCGGGAAGCGGCCGGCACCATCATCATCGATACCCCGCACACCTACCTTTACTATGTGCTCGGCGGCGGCCGCGCGATCCGCTATGGCATCGGCGTCGGCCGCGACGGCTTCACCTGGTCGGGCACCCAGACCATCACCAAGAAGGCGGAGTGGCCGGACTGGACCCCGCCGCCGGAAATGATCGCCCGCCAACCTTACCTGCCGCGCCACATGGCCGGCGGCCCCGGCAACCCGCTCGGCGCCCGCGCGATGTATCTCGGCGGCACCGTCTACCGGATCCATGGAACCAACGCGCCGGAGACCATCGGCACCCACGTCTCCTCCGGCTGTCTGCGCCTCACCAACGCTGATGTCATCGACCTCTATTCGCGGGTCAGCGTCGGCACCAAGGTGATCGTGCTGCCGATGACCGACCGCCGCGCCGATCTCGGAACAGCCGTGCGCTGAACCGGATAGCATGGACATCGTAACGGCCCCGGCGTCGCGCCGGGGCCGTTGTCATGTTGGGGGCCGTTAACCGCTTCGCCGCCGCCAGTTAACCTGTTCGCCGCATTGATGGCAGGCGACGCGTTCCGCCCCCGAGAGAGCTTGATCCGGCCACACTGGCGCCCTGCTCGGCAGGCCTGTACAACCGGCGTCACTTTCATTTCATCCGGGGGGATGATGCGTCTGCCGATGCATCCAAGGACAATATTGCTCGGGATCGCGGTGCTGGCGGTCTCGTTCGTGGTCAGCCTCAAGGCGATGGACTGGCTCGCGCCCCGAGCCACGGTGCCGAAGCCGCCGCTTGCGCAATTGCCACCGCTGCCACCGGCGTCACGCTCGTCGACGGTCGCGGCCAAGGTTACCGTCGCGCTGTCGGCGATCCGCGACGCCGCCGAGCGCGGCGCCCCGAAGACGTTTGCCGGCAAGGTCAACAATCCCGCCACCCAAATCCTGGAGAACGCCGATATCGGCTGGACCGCCTCGCGCGGACCGATCGCGGTCACCGGCGCCCAGGACGTGCTGACGCTGGCGACCCCGATCGATGGAGCGCTCAAGGTCACCGGCTCCTTGTCGGCCAAGGCAAGCGGCGCGGTCGGCAACGCGCTCGGCAGCCTGCTCGGCGCCAATGTCGCCAAGCAGATCGGCGCGGTGAACATCAAGCAGATCAACGCCAACGCCGACATCAAGGGCAACGTCACCCTCACCTCGCGCCCGAAGCTCGGCGCATCCTGGCGGATCGAGCCCAACCTGCAGGCGCAGGTCAATCTCGACGACTCCAGCCTGTCGGCGGCGGGTGTCCGCGTCAGCGTGCCGGCCCAGGTCAAGCCGGTGATCGACAAGACTGTCGCCGATCAGATCGCCGCGGTGGAAGCGAAGCTGCACAACGATCCGACCTTCGAGAACAATGCCCGCGCCCAGTGGGCCAAGGCCTGCCGCTCGATCCCGCTGCAGGGCACCGGCGGGACCTCGTCGATGCCACCGATGTGGCTCGAGCTGCGGCCGACCAGCGTGATCGCGGCCCAGCCGAAGGTCGATGCGTCGTCGATCAGCATCACTATGGGGATCCGGGCCGAGACCCGCATCACGGAAACCCAGACCACCCCGAATTGTCCCTTCCCCGAAAAGCTCTCCATCGTGCCACCGATGTCGAGCCAGGTCTCGATCGACCTGCCGGTCGATCTGTCGTTCACCACGCTGACCCAGCTTGTCGAGGAGCAGCTCAAGAACAAGACCTTTCCGGAGGACGGCTCCGGCCCGGTCGACGTCACCGTCAAGCATGCGAGCGTCGCTGCCTCCGGCGATCGCCTGCTGATCTCGCTGTTGGTGCACGCCAAGGAAAAGACGAGCTACTTCGGCCTCGGCGCCGAGGCCAACGTGTATATCTGGGGCCGGCCCCGTCTCGACGAACAGGCACAGACGTTGCGGCTGACGGATGTCGAGCTGGCGGTTGAATCCGAGGCGGCCTTCGGCCTGCTCGGCGCGGCCGCGCGCGCGGTGGTCCCGCATCTGCAACAGGCGCTCGCCGATCGGATGGTCGTCGACCTCAAGCCGTTCGCGAGCAACGCGCAACGGAAGATCGCCGCCGCCGTCGCCGACCTGCAGAAGAACGAGGAAGGTATTCGCGTCGACGCCGACATCACCAGCATCCGCCTGGCCGGCATCGATTTCGATTCGAAGACGCTCCGGGTGGTGGTCGAAACCGAAGGCACCATCAACGCCGCCGTGAGCGCGCTGCCGGCGCTGTAGGCCGCGGACGCGAACCACCATCCGATACCGGCATGCTCAAAAATCAAAAGTCGTCTTTGCGGCAGCTTGCCGCACCGGATAGAAGGGCCCCGCGAAACCAGTCTCACCAAGAAGTCAGGGAGAAAAACACGATGAAATCGCTCATGGCCGCAGCGGCGGCCAGCCTCGCACTTGCTGCCTCCGTCACCGCAGCCAACGCCCAGATCTCCGACGACGTCGTCAAGATCGGCGTGCTGACCGATATGTCGAGCCTCTACGCGGACGCTACCGGCAAGGGCTCGGTCGCCGCAGTCGAGATGGCGGTGGCCGATTACGGCGGCAAGGTGAAGGGCAAGCCGGTCGAGGTGATCGCGGCCGACCACCAGAACAAGCCGGACGTCGGCGTCAATATCGCGCGCAACTGGTACGACAACGACAAGGTCGATGCGATCCTCGACGTGCCGACCTCCTCGGTCGCGCTGCCGATCTCGGCGCTGACGCGCGATAAGAACAGGATCAACATCAACTCCGGCGGCGGCTCCTCCGACATCACCGGCCCGGCCTGCTCGCCCAACACGGTGCACTGGACCTACGACACCTACGCGCTGTCGAACGTCGCCGGCAAGGCGATGGTCAAGCGCGGCGAAGATACCTGGTTCTTCGTCACCGCCGACTACGCGTTCGGCCAGGCGCTGGAGCGTGACGCCGCCAACGTCGTCAAGGAGAGCGGCGGCAAGGTTCTCGGTGACGTGCGCCATCCGCTGAACTCGTCGGACTTCTCGTCCTTCCTGCTGCAGGCGCAGGCCTCCAAGGCCAAGGTCGTGGCGCTGGCGAATGCCGGCGGCGACACCACCAACGCGCTGAAGCAGGCCTCCGAGTTCGGCCTGACCCAGGGCGGGCAGAAGATGATCGCGCTGCTGCAGGAAATCACCGACACGCATTCGCTCGGCATCAAGGCGACCCAGGGCCTGATCGTCACCGACGCCTTCTATTGGGACATGAACGACGAGACCCGCGCCTTCTCGAAGCGCTTCTACGACAAGGTCGGTCACATGCCGACCATGATCCAGGCCGGGCTTTATTCGGCCACCATGCATTACCTGAAGGCGATCGAGGCCATCGGCACTGACGAGGCGCCGAAGGTGATGGCGCAGATGCGCGCCACGCCGATCAACGACTTCTTCGCCAAGAACGGCAAGATCCGGATCGACGGCCGCATGGTGCACGATATGTACCTGTTCGAGGTCAAGAAGCCCGAGGAATCCAAGGGCGAATGGGATCTCTATAAGCTGATCGCCACGGTGCCCGGCGACGAGGCGTTCCGCCCGCTCGACAAGGGCGGCTGCCCGCTGGTGAAGTAGCAACGAGCTTCGGACGTTCGTTGCTATTCGGCTTGAGCGCGGTTGGGCCTTGAGACCGAGCTCCGAGGATGTGGATCTCGATCCACGTCCTCTCCACTCTGAGGTCGGTTTGAAAGGCAACAAAGCGCGGCGAGGACTAACGCGTGATGAGATTAGGCTGACCTAGAGCGGCGGCGGTGCTTCACCTCTCCCTTGGGAGAGGTGGACAGAAGCCGCAGCGAGTCGATTCAACCTGAACTCATCTCGCTTTAGCGGCCGCGATGATGCGAGCCACGACGCGGCAGATGGATGATGCCGATACCGCTCTCCCGTGCCTGAAGCGCCTGCAGAACTTCCGGCGGCTCCAGGACCAGTTTCGCCGCGGGCGTCGGAGCGCCGTCGTTGAGCACGTCGCGATACGGATACTGTGCCTGAAATGCAGCCGGTTCGGAAATCGCTGGTTGAGCCGACACCGCCGTTGCCGTGACGGCTGCCAGCATCGTGGCCAGCGCGACGGTCTTGAACATCGTCCGGCCGACGCGGGACATTCTCGAGGTCATGGTCGCGCGCTCCCTGCGCTTCGCATCACACGCAATCGATCCGTTCGCGCGCCAGATGCATGCGCGGCAAGATCGGGCTCGGGAATCCTGATTAAATCTGCCGTGATATATTCGGGCGCACGGGCTCAATTGTTCGTGCGGCGTGCACAACCCGGCTGTCGAGCGAACAGCAAAACGCGCCCGGCGGCGCCGGGCGCGTCTTGCAATTCAGATGACGCGATCGCGCGTTACTCGGTCGAGTACTTGAACTCAGGCATCGCCTTCAGCTCGTCCTTGGACGCGTTGAAGACCGCGTGATCCGGATACCAGGGGTTCGGCTTCGACGTGGACGACGGCGCCGCGCCCGTCGTGGTGTTCGTCGACATCTTGTTGGTGCTGCCGGTGTTCGACGCACTGCCGCCGGCATTGGCGATCGGCTCGGTGACGAATTTCACCTTGTCGAGCGGCACCGCGACCAGATGCTCGCCGACGCCAAGGAAACCGCCGACGCCGATCACCACCGCCTTGATGGCACCACCCTTGTCCATCAACAGGTCGTTGATCGAGCCGACGCTTTCGTTGCTGTCGTTATAGACGCGGAGACCAACGACTTTGGACGCGCGCCAATCGCCCTGATACGAGGTCGACGATGTGCTCGCCGCAGGAGCCATGCCTGCCTTGTCGCTCTTCTCCGTCGGTGTTTGCGCGAAAGCAAGGCTCGCAAGCAACACGGTCCCGGCTACGCCGGCGACGATTGATCTGACTAGCATTGATGGGTTCTCCTCAATTCGCAGAATCGATCCGAGAAAAACCCGTCACATCAGCGAGCGTTCCTATTCAACCTGCGGTCAAAAGCCGCCCCAATAGGGAGGAACGCCGTAGAAGCGGTGCAACTCGGCTTCCTGCGAGCGGTCGCCCCAGTCGAAATCCTTGTCGGCACGGAACGACGGCGCGCGCTTCAGCTCCTCATCGTCGATATCGAGCTCGTAGGCCTCGAACTTCGGGTTGTAGTGCAGCCGGCCCCACGGCAACGGAATAAGATTGGTTCCGATGCCCAGAAAGCCGCCGAAGCTCAAGATCGCGTACGACACCTTGCCCGAGATCTTGTCGATCATCAGCCGCTCGATGTGACCGATCATGTCACCATTGGGTCGCCGTACCGCGGTCCCCTCGACGCGATCGCTTGCAATCAGTTGATGCGGCCTTGCCTTGGCCTCGACAGTCATCTCACCCTCCCCTGTGTAAAAATAATCAACGCGCCGTCGGAAATCGGGTTCCCGGAAGATATGGCAACCTTGCATCCCTTTTGTGCACTGCGTCGCGTGTGGGGCCATCCGCACCACAGGAGTTGATAGGCTTCTTCCCGTAACCGGACCCGATTTGCGAACTATGTTTTGGGCTGCCGCGACCGAAGCCGCTCCGTAAAACCTACCGCCGGAATTTCAATGCACTGCGCTTTGATGAAGGAACGATAACTTTCCAGCGCATCGCCGACCTGTTAACTGTGATTACCGGGCAAGATTTCAGAAACACACTGAAACAAAAATTCCTGCGCCGCCTTCCCCGAATCACGGACAAAAGAACGGTATGACTCAGGCTACGCCCAACATCCTTGTCGTCGAGGACGACCGCGAAACGCGGGCCCTCATCGCCAAATATCTCCGCACCAATTCCTGCAATGTGACGACCGCGTCCGACGGCCGCGAGATGGCCCGGGCGATGGCCGACCATCGGGTCGATCTGTTGATCCTCGACGTCATGCTGCCAGGCGAGGACGGCCTCAGCCTGTGCCGCAAGGTGCGCGCGGAATCGCAGATGCCGATCATCATGCTCACCGCGCGCGGCGAGGATGTCGATCGCATCCTTGGCCTCGAGATGGGCGCCGACGATTACCTGCCGAAGCCGTTCAATCCGCGCGAGCTGCTGGCACGGATCAACGCCGTGCTGCGCCGGCAGGCGGCGGCGCGCAATGCCAGCGCGATCGAGGGCGCGACCACGCTGTCGTTCCTTGGCTGGCGCATCGACATCCGTCTGCGCGAGCTGCGCAATCCCGACGGCGCCCGCGTCGCCATGACCAGCGCCGAGTTCGACCTGTTGCGGACGTTCTGCGAGCGGCCCGGCCGCGTGCTGTCACGTGACAGCCTGCTCGACCTGACGCAAGGCCGCAGCGCCGGCTCCTTCGAGCGCTCGATCGACGTGCTGGTGAGCCGCATCCGCCGCAAGATCGAACCCGACCCACAGGAAGCCACCATGATCAAGACGGTGCGCTCCGGCGGCTACATGTTCACTCCGAGGGTGGAGGCGGTCGCCGCCACCAGCAACTGACCATGAAACTGCTGCGTGTGCTGAGTCTGCGGGGAATCGGCGCGCAGATCGCGGCGCTGGTGGTCGTGTCGATCGTTGCGCTGCATCTCATCATCACCGCAAGCTTCCTGATCCATCGCCCGGACCAGCCGGAGCCGGCCGATCGCTGGCACACTCAACTCGCGGCCTCCGCGCAACTGCTGGGGCACGCCCCGCCGTCGGAGCGGCCACGGCTGAAGGAGGACATCGCGCGCGCCTTCCCGCAGCTTGGGATCAGCGACCTGCCCGCCGACACGGTCCCGTTGAGCGAGCCCGCGCCGGAGCTGCACGCGCTGCGCCGGCTCGGACCCAGCTATCGCGTCTTCACGCCGCCGCGCGAGGCCGGCGCGGCGCGTGACGGCGAGATCCGCCGGATCGGCATCCGTCTGCCCGACGGCAGCATGATCGCAGCGAACCTGGTGCCGGATCAGCACCTGCGGCCGTTCTGGGGCGGCCCGTGGATGATGACAGTGCTGTTCGCGGTCATCAGCGTCACCCTGCTCGGCCTGTGGGCAGCGTGGGCGCTCACGGCACCGCTGTCGTCCTTCGTCAAGGCGGCCGAGACGTTCAGTCTGAGCGGCGCCGCCGAACCGCTTCCCGAGCGCGGGCCCGAGGAGATCCGCTCGCTCGCCAAGGCGCTCAACCGGATGCGCGAGCGCATCACCGCCCTGATCGACGACCGCACCAAGATGCTGGCCGCGATCAGTCACGATCTCAGAACGCCGATCACGCGGATGCGGCTGCGCGCGGAATTCATCGAAGACGAGACCCATCGCCGTCGCATGCTGCGCGACCTCGACCAGATGCGCTCGATGCTGGAATCGGTGCTGTCGTTCCTGCGCAACGATCGCAAGCTGGAGGAGATGACGCTGGTCGACATCGCCAGCACGCTGCATCTCGTCACCGACCAGTTCGCCGATATGGGCCACAAGGTCACCTACGAGGGCCCGCAGCACGCAATGGCGATCGCACGGCCCGCCGACCTGCATCGCAGCATCACCAATCTGGTGGAGAACGCCGTGCGCTTCGGCGGCGAGGTTGCCGTCCGCCTTGCCGCCAACCCCGACGGCCTCACCATCGACATCGAGGACGATGGTCCCGGCATTTCGGATGCGCACAAAGCGAGCGTGCTGGAGCCGTTCGTGCGCGGTGACCATGCGCGCAACATGGACGAGGCCGAAGGCTTTGGCCTCGGCCTGTCGATCGCCAACGCCATCGTGCTCGCACATGGCGGCACGCTGTCGCTGCACGACCGAAAGCCGCACGGGCTTGTGGTCCGCATCCAGTTGCCTGTGCGGCAGCAGCCACCGCAGCCGGAGCCACGGAAGTCCGCGGCCTGATCAGGCTTATCCGCTTCAGGCTGCGAGCGGTGTGGTCAGTTGCTCAGGCTCGTAGATTGCGATCGCCTCGAAGCGGTAATTGCAGACGCGGCAATTCCACAGATAGGACGTGCGGCCTTCGCCGTGCTCGACCCAGTCCGGACGCGAGATCGGCTTGCCGCATTGTGCGCAGGGATTTTCGCGAGGCAAAGAGTCCTGACGGGCCATGGCGCATCTCCCTTTGTGATCGTTCTACTGCTTTTTGCGTGGACAATCGTGCTGACTTGGATCGCGGCACGCTGTCGGCAGGAATTCTAGACCCTTGTTGAATCATTTGCACGACAATCCGCCATGGGGCGTGCGGCAAAGCAGGTCCTGACAATTCGAAGCATCCCTCTCCCTGATTCCGGATCCGGCGCCCCCGGGAGAACACGGACAGCCACGACTTTCGCGGCTGCGAAGGTTTTGCCACATTCCTGCCCGCTCGCCGTACCAATCAGGACGCAGAAGACCGACGCACATTGAGGGCCCCCGGGCGATCCGACATGACAAAGCTGCAAATCCTTGCCTCGTTCGCCATAGTTGCGCTGCTGGGGTCCTGCGCGAGCGCGAATGCGCAATCGCGCGCGCAATATGAGGCGATGGTCGCCGCCGAGGCCCAGGCGAATCTGGTGCCGGAAGAGCTGGTGCATCGCGTCATCGTCCGCGAGAGCAAATACCATCCGCAGTTGATCGGGCGTGGCGGCACCATCGGGCTGATGCAGATCAAGCTCGGGACCGCTCGCGGCCTCGGCTACACCGGTACCGCCGCAGGCCTGCGCGACCCCGCGACCAACCTCAAATACGGCATCAAGTACCTCGCCGGCGCCTACCGTGCCGCCAATGGCGATCACGATCGAGCCGTGCGTTATTTCGCGGGCGGCTATTACTATGCCGCAAAGCGCCAGCGCATCGAGCATCTGAGAGAGGCGAAGTTTGCTGGCGAGAGTGCGCCGCCAAAGGCCCTCGCCCAGCAGGATCAGTTGGTCACCGAAGCCGCCGACGCGGGCGAGGAACAGGCTTCAAAATAAGGCCGATCGCGGTCGCGCGGTGTCGCGCACCAGGCCATTCGGCCGAGCCTTGAGCCTGCCGCTCTCCATACCAGCGCCGTCCTCATTCGCCACCGGACGCATCGCGCGCAGGATGCCCGCGGCACCACGGCGCGGTGTGGTTCCTGGCATAATGCGTTGACACACCCAGCCATCCGCCTACATTAGAGCCGTTCCGAGGGGTGCTCCGAGGAGGAGCTGAGATACCGCAAGCTTGGACTTGGCCAGTTGGCAGTCCGGGACCGCGGTGACCCTTTGAACCTGATCCGGGTCATGCCGGCGAAGGGACAGGGATGTACCAGACGTCAAGACCGCGGGGGGAGTCCCCCGTTTCCATTATCGGCGCAGGCATAGCAGGTGCCTGGCATGCGCTGTTGTTCGCAGAGGCCGGACACGCCGTCACCCTGCACGAGCGCAGTGACACTGCGATGACGGACTCCACGAGCCACTTCGCCGGCGGCATGCTGGCGCCGTGGTGCGAGGCCGAGGCCGCCGAGCCGGTGATCTCGCGGCTCGGTCTCCGCTCGCTCGGCCTATGGCGCGAGCATTTTCCACAAACCCCGTTCAACGGCTCGCTGGTGGTGGCACATCCGCGCGACCGCGCCGACTTCGAGCGCTTCGCCCGGCTCACCACCGGCCATCGCCGGCTGGATGCGCAACAGGTCGGCGCGCTCGAGCCGTCGCTCGAGGGCCGTTTCCGCGACGCCCTGTTCTATCCCGACGAGGGCCACGTCGAGCCGCGCCGCGTGCTGCCGCAGCTCCATGCCGCGATCGCCAGGGCCGGCGGCACCATCAAGTTTCGCAGTGACGCCAGTGATCTCGACGGCCTCGTGATCGATTGCCGCGGCCTTGCCGCGCGCGACCGCGAGCCGACCCTGCGCGGCGTCAAGGGCGAGATGATCATCATCGAGACCGCGGAGGTCGAGCTGGCGCGCCCGGTGCGGCTGATCCATCCCCGCTGGCCGCTCTACGTGATCCCGCGCGGCGACGGCCGCTTCATGCTGGGTGCGACCTCGATCGAGGCCGAGCACGGCGGCGTCAGCGTGCGCTCGGCGCTCGAGCTGTTGGGCGCGGCCTATGCGGTGCATCCGGCCTTCGCCGAGGCGCGCATCGTCGAATTCGGCGCGGGGCTACGCCCGGCCTTTCCGGACAATCTGCCGAAAATCAGGATCGAGCAGGAACGCATCACGGTGAACGGACTCTACCGTCACGGCTTCCTGCTGGCGCCCGCGCTGGCCGAGCTGACGCTCGCTTATGTCGCGCGCGGCGAAATCGACAACGAGGTGATGCAATGCGCGTGATCGTCAACGGCGAGCAGCGGGAGATCAACGCGGCGAGCGTCGGCGCGCTGCTGACCGAGCTCGACTATGAGGGCACCCATTTCGCGATCGCGCTGAACTACGACGTGGTGCCGAAGAGCCGCTGGGCCGAGACCGCGCTGAAAGCCGGCGACGAGATCGAGATCATCACGCCGCGGCAGGGAGGGTGATGTGAGATCTTGTACGAACTCCATCCACGTGTCGTCCCGGCGAAAGCCGGGACCCATAACCTCAGACCTTCGTGGGTGCGAAGGTCGTCACCCCGTGTGCCTCACTGAAGGGCCGCGGCGTATGGGTCCCGGCTTTCGCCGGGATGACGAGTTGAGTGTGTGGCTGAGAGCAGAGAGACACTGACACAATGGTCACCTTCTACGGCAAATCCTTCACCTCCCGCCTGTTGATCGGCACGGCGCTCTACCCCTCGCCTGTGATCATGCAGAATGCGATCCGGGCCTCCGGCGCCAACATCGTCACGGTGTCACTGCGGCGCGAGGCAGCCGGCGGCAAGACCGGCGATGCGTTCTGGTCGCTGATCCGCGAGCTCGGCGTCACCGTGCTGCCGAACACCGCGGGCTGCCGCAGCGTGCGCGAAGCGGTGACGACCGCGAAGCTCGCGCGCGAATTGTTCGATACCCCCTGGATCAAGCTTGAAGTGATCGCCGATAACGACACGCTGCAGCCCGACGTCGTCGGCCTGGTCGAGGCCGCCGGCATCCTCATCAAGGACGGTTTTGAGGTCTTCCCCTACTGCACCGAGGATCTTTCGGTCGCCTCGCGCCTGGTCGATGCCGGCTGCAAGGTGGTGATGCCGTGGGCCGCGCCGATCGGCAGCGCCAAGGGCATCATCAACCGCGACGCCTTGAGGCTGCTGCGCGACCGCCTGCCCGACATCACGCTGGTGGTCGACGCCGGTCTCGGCGCGCCATCGCACGCGGCCGAGGCGCTCGAGCTCGGCTTTGATGCCGTGCTGCTCAACACCGCCGTCGCCAAGGCCGCCGATCCGGTCGGCATGGCCAACGCCTTCCGCCTCGGCGTCGAGGCCGGCCGCACCGCCTACGAGGCCGGGCTGATGGAAGCCCGCGACTTCGCCTCCCCCTCCACCCCTGTCGTTGGGACTCCGTTCTGGCATGCCGTATCCTGATAAATTCTATCCCGTCGTCGACAACATCAAGTGGGTCGAGCGGCTCACAAAGCTCGGCGTCGGCACCATCCAGCTCCGCGCCAAGGAGCTCGACGACGGCCAGGCGCTGCAGATCGTCAGCGACGCGCTGGCGGTGACCAAGGGCACGGGCACAAAGCTCGTCGTCAACGACTACTGGCGCGCGGCGATCGTCGCCGGTGCCGAGCATCTGCATCTCGGCCAGGAAGACCTTGCCGACGCCGATCTCGCCGAGATCCGTAAAGCAAAGCTCACGCTCGGCATCTCCACCCATGACGACGACGAACTTGCCACCGCGCTTGCCGCCAAGCCCGACTACGTCGCGCTCGGCCCGATCTTCTTCACCACGCTGAAGTCGATGCGCTTCGAGCCGCAGGGCATTCCGAAGATCACTGAGTGGAAGAAACGGATCGGCACCATCCCCCTTGTCGCAATCGGCGGCATCAAGTTCGAGCACGCGGCCGAGATCTTCGCCGCCGGCGCCGACTCGATCGCCGTCGTCTCCGATGTCACCCAGAACGCCGACCCCGACGCGCGGGTTCGGCAGTGGCTCGGCCTCAGCGCGGAGGCCGCGTGATGCGCACGTTCACCCCGCACACTCTGCCGTCATCGCTCGGCTCGACCGGGCGATCCAGTACGCCGCGGCGTTTCCGTGTCAAACGGCAGCCTCTGGAATACTGGATCCCCGCTTTCGCGGGGATGACAGCGATACTCATCTCTCGCGCAGCGATGCCAACGAATTAAAACGGAGGATCCCTCATGAACATCCGCTCCAATCCCGACACCACGCTTCCCGCCGTCACGACCGGTCCGCTGCCCGCCTCGCGCAAGATCTTCGCGACGCCGGAGGCCGCGCCCGATCTGCGCGTGCCGCTGCGGGAGATCATCCTCTCGGAAGCGGCCGGTGAACCGAACCTGCCGGTCTATGACACTTCGGGCCCCTACACCGATCCCGCGGTCACGATCGACGTGAACGCCGGTCTGCCGCGCAATCGTCTCGCCTGGGTCAAGGAACGCGGCGGCGTCGAGGAATATGAGGGCCGCGAAATCAGGCCGGAGGACAACGGCAATGTCGGCGCCGCGCATGCCGCGAAGGCCTTCACCGCGCATCACAAGCCGTTGCGCGGGCTCGACGGCCACAAGATCACCCAGCTCGAATTCGCCCGCGCCGGCATCATCACCAAGGAGATGATCTACGTCGCCGAGCGCGAGAATCTCGGCCGCAAGCAACAGCTCGAGCGCGCCGAAGCCGCCCTTGCCGACGGCGAAAGCTTCGGCGCGTCGGTACCGGCCTTCATCACGCCGGAGTTCGTCCGCTCCGAGATCGCGCGCGGCCGCGCCATTATCCCGAGCAACATCAACCATGCCGAGCTCGAGCCGATGATCATCGGCCGCAACTTCCTGACCAAGATCAACGCCAATATCGGCAACTCGGCGGTGACCTCGTCGGTCGAGGAAGAGGTCGACAAGATGGTGTGGGCGATCCGCTGGGGCGCCGACACCGTGATGGACCTCTCGACCGGGCGCAACATCCACACCACCCGCGAATGGATCCTGCGCAACTCGCCGGTGCCGATCGGCACCGTGCCGATCTACCAGGCGCTAGAGAAGTGCAACGGCGATCCCGTGCAGCTCACCTGGGAGCTCTACAAGGACACGCTGATCGAGCAGTGCGAGCAGGGTGTCGACTACTTCACGATCCACGCCGGCGTGCGCCTGCCCTACATCCACCTCACCGCCAACCGCGTCACCGGCATCGTGTCGCGCGGCGGCTCGATCATGGCGAAGTGGTGCCTGGCGCATCACAAGGAGAGCTTCCTCTACACCCATTTCGACGAGATCTGCGACATCATGCGCAAGTATGACGTCTCGTTCTCGCTCGGCGACGGCCTGCGCCCCGGCTCGATCGCCGACGCCAACGATCGCGCGCAGTTCGCCGAGCTGGAGACCTTGGGCGAGCTCACCAAGATCGCCTGGGACAAGGGCTGTCAGGTCATGATCGAGGGCCCCGGCCACGTGCCGATGCACAAGATCAAGATCAACATGGACAAGCAGCTCAAGGAGTGCGGCGAGGCGCCGTTCTACACCTTGGGGCCCCTGACCACCGACATCGCGCCGGGCTATGACCACATCACCTCAGGGATTGGCGCCGCGATGATCGGCTGGTTCGGCTGCGCCATGCTCTGCTACGTCACGCCGAAGGAGCATCTCGGCCTGCCCGACCGCAACGACGTCAAGACCGGCGTCATCACCTACAAGATCGCAGCCCACGCCGCCGATCTCGCCAAGGGCCACCCCGCGGCGCAGCTCCGCGACGATGCATTGAGCCGCGCCCGCTTCGACTTCCGCTGGGAGGACCAGTTCAACCTCGGCCTCGATCCGGAAACCGCGCGCAACTTCCACGACGAGACCCTGCCGAAGGAAGCTCACAAGGTCGCGCATTTCTGCTCGATGTGCGGCCCGAAGTTCTGCTCGATGAAGATCACCCAGGACGTCCGCGACTACGCCGCGACGCTCAACGACAAGGAACAGGGCATGGCGCAGATGAGCGCCAAGTTCAAGGAAATGGGAAGCGACGTGTATCTGGATGCGGAGAAGGTGAGGGAGAGCAATCGGGTGTTGTGAGGGCTCGCCCTCCCCACGCGTCATGCCCGGGCTTGACCCGGGCATCCATCAGAGACGAAGAGGCCGGGCGAAAGCCCGGCTTTCTTTGTGAAGAGGAACGACATCCCTGATCGCCCATCCAGTCTCACATCGACGAAAAGAATTAATAGGCTGCTCTGATCAACCGCCGCGCAAATCAAACTACCTCTTTCGCCCACTGTAGTATTTCAACGGCCATTCTGTAGGTGGGAACACCTCGTGAAAATCCGCATCGAAATTCTCAATCAAGCGATTAAGAAGACCTATCAACCGATGAGCATTGGCTTGGCTCTCTCGAATCAGTATGCCCGCCCTCGCGTCTTGATCACCACTTTCGCGAACGTATCGATCATCCGCGACACCTCCGTTGTGCTCGTAGATGTGCCGCCTGTGCATCATCAGCTTCGCAAACGACAGCTCGTCAGCCATCCCGCGCAATAGATCAATGTCAAACATGGACTTAAGCGAAGCGATTGATGATGATTGCAGATCGTGAAAGACAAGCCTCTCGAGTTCAATTTTACGATTCCGCTTCATCGGGACTCTCTTCGCAAGTTGAACGGAGAAATCTCGACAACAGGCGTCAAACTCAGACACCGCGGACCTCACGGTATCGGCGGGACCGATCTGGTGACTATTCAACCTTTCTCGCAACGCTGAAAAGGACGCTTTCAGGAACTGTCCGTTGTTGCGCCAAGCGCAGGAAGCACAATATCCGTAGCGGCCTCTGATATCGTTAAACTCACCGCAGTGATCGCATCTATATCGGGTCTGCTGTGTTTCGCTCACATAGTAGTATTCTGGTTTTGGTTGCCCCTCATCCATAGCGGCGATGGCGTCCATGTTGATCACGAACTCTCGCTGGGTGCCCGGAGCCATTTCGGCCTCAATGCCATTTAGCAAGGTGTCGATATAGTGCCTAACGTAGCTCAGTTGAGCTGGAGTAAGGAAGCGGAAGGCGTTTGTTTGAAGACCACAGTAGGGGCAGGTGAGTGGGTACACCGCCGGATGGTGGCCGTTACGAAAATATCCTCCGCACCGCGGGCATTGATGCCCCCAACACTGACGTGAGTCTGATCCGAGAAACACGACGAGCCAGCCAGCTTGCGGTTGGGGCTTAAACTCCTGTCCGATTCCTCCCATCTGAAGATCTGAAACGGGAATTCCGTGCGGTGCTAGCGCGTAGATCCCAATCCAGGCGGCAGGAGTTGGGCGATCGTGTGTAATACTCTGACTCAAACTTCGGGCGCCATCTGCCTCACACTTGATATGAAATGTGACTCGCCCACCTGAATGAGCGATTTCCTGAAAATCGTCGTACTCTGTCATAACCTCTTCTCTTGATCGGCTTTGCCGGTCCAGGTTGGTCAATAGCAAGCGTGGCCCGGACGAGCGAAGCGACATCCGAGGCCGCATCCGTCTCGCACATCGCCGTGCTCATGCGGGCCACGCTGACGCGCCAGTCGCCGCGGTTTGCACGTTCGCGGCCGTCCCTGCACCAAACTCAATCTCCGCATACCCCTTAGCCGCCACGCCGTTGATGATCCCGAGAAACTTCGGCGTGCCACCGTTGTAGACGAAATACCGCACCGTCCCCTCTTCGTGGCCGGGCACGTTGGAATTGTAGCCGGTGAACCAGCCCTTGGCTTTGCGCATCAGCATGATCTCGTACATCTTGACGACATGCGCGGTCCAGCGCTGCTGCGCTTCGAGCGTAGCATCGGCGCGCGTGTAGCCACGGCCCCACATGTATTGCAGCAGGTTGGTGCACCAGTTGACGCCGTTCTCGATGCCGCGCGGGAAGTTCGTGGACGCAGAGGCGCTTTGCGGCCCCGTGGGCATCAACAGGTTCGGGAAGCCGTGCACGAGCATGCCGAGGAAGGTGGACGGCGCGTGCTTCCACTTGTCCGCCAGCTTCGCGCCGCCGATGCCGGTGATGTCGATCAGGTCATAGGCGCCGGTGATGGCGTCGAAGCCGGTGGCGTAGACGATGATGTCGAACTCATAGTCGCGCGCGGTGGTGCGCAGGCCAGTCTCAGTGACGCGCAATAGCGGCGTCTCGCTGAGATCAACGAGATGCACGTTGTCGCGGTTGTAGACCTCGAAATAGTTCGTCTCCAGCGGCAGGCGCTGCACGCCGAAGCCGTGATCTTTCGGGATCAGCTTTTCGGCGATCTTGGGATCCCGGACGCGCTGGCGGATGCGGCCGGCGATATATTCGGACAGTTCGGCATTGGCGGCTTCGTCCATGAAGATCTCGCGGAAGTTCGCCAGCCAGATGCCGAAACCGGGCTCGTCGTAGAGCTTGTCCCACAGCGCAAGGCGCTCCTCGCGGCTCACCTCGTAGAAGCCGCGCTTGTCCGGTCCGTGCAGGAAGCTGCCCGGCGTCAACGCGCAGGCGGCGAAGATCTCGTCATAGCGGGCGCGGATATCGGCCATTTCTGCTTCCGAGATCGCGCTGTTGTTGAGCGGCGCGCTCCAGTTCGGCCGGCGCTGGAACACCGTGAGTTCGCCGACCTTGTCCGCGATCTCGCCGATCAACTGAATGCCGGTGGCGCCGGTGCCGATCACGGCCACTCTCTTGCCAGCGAGATCGACCGGCTCGTGCGGCCAGTAATAGGTATGGAACGAGCGGCCCTTGAAGTCGTCGATGCCGTCCACCCGCGGCATGGTCGGCGCGGACAATAGCCCGATCGCGAGCACCACGAAGCGACAGGTCAGTTCGCGGCCGTCACTGATCCTGAGCTGCCAGAGGTCGCGCGCCTCGTCGAAAACCATCGTCTCGACCTTGCAGTCGAACTGCATGTGCCGGCGCAGGTCAAACTTGTCGACGACGTAGTTGAGGTAGCGCAGATTTTCGGGCTGACCGGAAAAGCGCTCCTTCCAATGCCACTCGTCGAGCAGCTCGCGCGAGAACGAGAAGCCGTAGGTATAGCTCTCGGAATCGAAGCGGCAGCCGGGATAGCGGTTCCAGTACCAGGTGCCGCCGAGATCGGGCGCGGCTTCGAGCACGGTGGCGTCGATGCCGAGATCGACCAGCCGCTTGATCTGATAGATGCCGGCGACGCCGGCGCCGACGACGATCACCTCGTAATGAGTCTTGTCGTGATGTGTCTTGGCCGCTCCCGTCATTTTCAGCTCCCGCAATTCTTCTTGATCTATTTCGATCGATTACAGACCCTTTTGCCTGATCAGGCAATCGCCATGCGGGCGGGCGCAACTTGCGTTGAGACGCTACGTCAGGGATTTATATCCGCCCCGCATAGCGCTACGCTCATGCGGGCTACGATCGCGTACACTTTGTCAGGAGCATCATGACCGACACTCTCACCGGCATCTGGGACGGCAGCTATGTTCAGCCGGGCGCCGGCGTGGTCACGTTTCTGGCGACGCTGATCGAGACCGGCGGCGCGCTTGGCGGCAGCGTGACCGAACCCTGCATGACGCCGGCTTGCCCGATCAGCACCCACAATGCTTCGATTGCGGGCCATCGCTCCGGCAGCGCGGTCTCGTTCGTCAAGCGCTATGAACCATCCGGCTACGGCTACGACACCGTGCACTACGACGGCGCGGTCAATGCCGAGGCGACCGAGATCGACGGGCGCTGGAAGATAGCAGGCACCTCGTTCTCGGGAACGTTCCTGATGGTGCGGGCGACCAGGCCGGCAGAGTCGGTCACATCAGACGAACGGATCAAGGAGCCGGCGCTTTAGCGCGCAGCAACACAGATTCGGAATCGACCATGGCCAAACGAAGTGCCGGTCTGCTGATGTTTCGTCGCGCGCGCGGTGGCCCCGAAGTCCTGCTCGTGCATCACGGCGGCCCGTTCTGGGCGAAGAAAGACGATGGTGCCTGGTCGATCCCGAAGGGCCTCTACGAAGACGGCGAGGATCCGCTTGTTGCCGCGAAGCGGGAGTTCGAGGAGGAAACAGGACAGCGGCCGACCGGCTCGTTCATCGAGCTCGGGGTCTTCAAGCAACCAGGCGGCAAGTACGTCAGCGCGTGGGCGGTCGAAGGCGAGTTCGACCTGGCCATGTTCAAGAGCAACACCTTCGCGATGGAATGGCCGCCAAGGTCGGGGCGCCTTGCGGAATTCCCGGAGGCGGACCGCGCCGGCTGGTTTCCGGTCAAGGACGCATTCCGCAAGGTGACGAAGGGCCAGCTCGCCATTCTGAGGGGCCTGCTCGACAGGCTCGGACTGTCCGAAGACGATTTAGCGTGATGTCCGACCACGTCTCCCATCGCCTGCCCGACCAGCTCCGCGCCGACCTGCGCCTCGTCTTCGTCGGCACCGCGGCCAGCGCGCGCTCGGCCGCGGTCGGGCATTACTACGCCCATCCCGGCAACCGCTTCTGGCGGGCGCTGCATGAGGCCGCCATCACGCCACGGCGCTATCGGCCGGACGAGTTCGCGGCATTGCTCGCGCTCGGGATCGGCTTCACCGATCTCTGCAAGACCGGCGCGGGGATGGATCACGAGATCGCCAAACAGTCGTTCGACGTCATCGGCTTCAGGGCGAAGATCGAAACATTCCGTCCGAAAACCATCGCCTTCACCAGCAAGACAGCGGCGAGCCTGTTTTATCAGCGGCCGACCAGCGCGATCGCGCTCGGCCGGCAGCCGCCAACGCGCGGATTTCCCGACGTGTTCGTGCTGCCGTCTCCATCAGGCGCGGCGTCCGGATATTGGACGTTGCAGCCGTGGCGCGAGTTGGCCGAGTGGATCAAGGCGCCACTGGCCTAGCCCGGATGGGTTCTACTGCGTAGCAAACCTTGTACCCCTCATGGTGAGGAGCGCGGAACGCGCGTCTCTGGACGATGCTGCGCATCGCCAGGCGAACCATGAGGCCCATCCGTGGCCTACATCCTTCGAGACGCCCGCTTCGCGGTCTCCTCAGGATGAGGACACACAACATCTATGACGCAGTGAGACTAACCCACCCGACGTGCGAGTTGCTACTCCTTCAACGTGATCGCAAGCCCGCTGAGGTCGACATTGGCCATCAGTCCGACCTGCTTGCCGCCCAATTCCAGGACCGCGCCGTTCTGGTTGGTCAGCACGATGCCGCGCACGCCGGCGCCGAGCGCAACGCCCATGCCCGCCGCGGCATAGACGCCGGCGATATCCTGAGCCCGGCGGATATTGCGGACCCGTCCCTGCAACGTCGTCTGCGAACCGCCGAAGACCAGGCCATAGTCCAGCCCGCCGGCCGTGAGTCCGTAGGTCTTGCCGTGGAAGGTCATGACGCCCTTGCCGACTGAGCCGCCGAAGATCCAGCCGCCCTTGAAGATGACTAGCGTCACGGCCGCCTCGTCAGCCCGGGCGGCGGACGATCCGGTGAGCAGCGCCAGCGCGAACAGCACGGCGCGGGCGGCGGATGACAATCTCATGGGGAATTCTCCGAGCGATGTGGGGGAGGCAGATCGAATCTGCGCCAATGTAGCCGACTGATGGCACCGTTGAAATGCCCGCAGGGCATGCCGGATAGCGCTTGTCCCAGCTATTGCCGGGCCTGTCATCCGATTGGACGAGCACATTGGTGCGGTGACTGACCGGTTCGGACCGCGCTCTCACGAGAACGATCGCAGCACCGGCTGATATGCCTTCAAGCTGACGTCATAGCCGCTCTCCCACGGGAAGTGTCCATTGATATCCGGCCAGACCATCTGCAGGATCGGAAACGGCCGCCGCGTGGCGCCGTAGAACCAGAGCGCCGTTCCGAAATAGGGCCGATAAGCGCTGCCCGGCACGCGGGCGAAGCATAGCCGGCGGTCGACCAGCAGATCGTCGCACACATCGCCGTCAGTATAGATGCGGCCAGCCGCCGCTCGGCCACGAACTTCGTTGATGACGTTGGCCGCGTCCCGCCGGTCGAGCCCGAAGATCGCAAGCTCAGCCTGGGCGAAGTTGAGATAAAGGCCGACCGAGAACGCATATTCCGGCTGGTTTCCGTCGGAGAGGACCTGCATGATGTGACATCCATGGGTGCGAACGTCGCGGAGGATCTTCTCGTCCGCCTCGCTCTCGGCGAGCGGCCATTGGAATTGGTCCTGCATCAGCGTCCCCTTGAATGACCCACAAGGCGGGCCGAGCGTAGTTAGCTCCATGCCATTCCGCAATTGATGGAGCATCGAACCTGCTCCCGCCGGCCGCTCGTTCAATTTGGCTTTGTCATCCGCAGGCAGGGCGCGGTATCCTCGCCGGCGCGCGATAGCTGTCCGACCGCTTCGCAAAGGTCTCACCGAGGACCCGCCACCATGCACAACTTCACACCCGTATCCGGCTTCCTCGGCGGCGCGCTGATCGGGCTCGCCGCGGCGCTGCTGATGCTGCTGACCGGGCGGATCGCCGGTGTCACCGGCATCGTCGGCGGCGCGCTGCAGGGCAGCTCCGACGACCGCGGCTGGCGTATCGCGTTCGTCGCGGGCCTGATCGCGGCGCCTTTGATTGCAGCATTGTTCGGCGCGCCGCTGCCGCGGCCCACCATGAATGCGAGCCTGGCGGTGATCGCGATCGCGGGCCTGCTGGTCGGATTCGGCACGCGGATAGGCAATGGCTGCACCTCCGGCCACGGCGTCTGCGGTTTCGCGCGGCTGTCGGTGCGCTCGATCGCGGCGACTTGCATCTTCATGCTGACAGCGATCGTAACCGTGGCGATCGTCAGGCACGGACTCGGAGGCTAGCGATGCAGATTGTCGCCAGTTTGGTCTGCGGGCTGATCTTCGGTGCAGGTCTCCTGATCTCGGGCATGACCGATCCGCAGAAGGTGCTCGGCTTTCTCGACATCTTCGGCGCCTGGGATGCGACGCTCGCCTTCGTGATGGCGGGCGCGGTTGCGGTCACGGCGGCCGGCTTTGCGATCGCGCGGCGCCGGAGTGCGCCCACCCTCTCCGCCCGCTTCCTCTGGCCCGACCGCAATGACATCGACGCGCCGCTGGTTGGAGGTGCCGTGCTGTTCGGCATCGGCTGGGGTCTTGTCGGCATCTGCCCCGGGCCGGCACTAGTCAACCTCGCCGGCCTCTCGCTGCCGATCGTGGTGTTCGTCGTGGCGATGATTTTGGGCATGATCGGCCACGCGTTCTGGGGCCGGCGCGCCACAGCGCCTCATGCCCTGCAAAACCCAGTCCTTCCCTCACGCGCAGACGGGTGACACCATGACAGCGATCAAACACTTTCCTCCCCCACCAGGCATCAAGGCGCCGCCGCTCTCGTTCGGCGCCCGCGTTGGCGATTTGCTGTTCATCTCAGGTATTCCCGGCTTCGATGCCAATGGAGATTTGCCCGATGGCTTCGAAGCGCAGTTCGCCAACGTCGTCACCAATTTCAAACGCGTGCTGGATGATGCCGGCGCCACGATGCGCGATCTGGTCAAGGTCAACGTGCTGCTGACGCGCACCTCCGACGTCGCGACGATGAACGCGCTCTATGCCGGCGCCTTCGGTCCCCCGCCTTACCCTGCGCGCACCACCTGTGTGGTGGTCGCATTGCCCAACCCGAAGATGCTGATCGAGATCGAGGGCGTGGCGTCGGTGACAGGGTGAGGGCACAATCACTGAGTTGCCCGACGTGGCAAGCTCCTCGCAATGGGTGCGATCGGCATCCGGCCCTCTGCTCTCAGAGCGGCGAAACGAGAAGCAAGACACGGGCAAATCATGTCGCGAGAATGCAAAGCTGTATCCACAACCACTTCTGTCATCGCCCGGCTTGACCGGGCGACCCAGTACGCCGCGGCCTCTCGGCTCATGCACCGGCGTCTCTGGAATACTGGATCACCCGCTTTCGCGGGTGATGACACCGAGTGGGCTGTTCGTTCCGATGAATCGAGAAAGCCATGCGCGCCTTCACTCGCGCCTCAGAACAACGACCCCTGCCCGTCGTCCTCGCGCGCGGGGGCCTTGCGCGGCGCTGTTTTCTTTGGTGGCGGGGCGTCCTCGGCGGCGATTTCGTCCGCGGTCATCGGCAGCGTCAGTTGCGCGTCATCGTTGGCAAAGCCGTTCACGCGCGTCGTCACCCGGTGCCAGTCGAACTCGCCGATCTCGGGGGCTTTCAGCATCGGCATCACGGCATCGACGTCGTTGGCGCGGCAATCGAGCCAGCGCTCGAACGCGTCGGGCGCAATCGTGACGGGCACGCGGTGATGCAGGCTCGCCAGGTCGCGGCTGGCCGGCGCGGTGACGATCGCGACGGTGTCCTGCTCCTCGCCGTTCGGGCCCATCCAGGTCTCGGTCAGCGCAGCGAACGCGATCGGATGGCCGTCGCGGCGATGAATGAAGAACGGCCGCTTGCGGCCGCCGGCATCCTGCCATTCGTAATAGCCGTCGGCCGGGATCAGCGCGCGGCGTCGCAGCAGCGCGTTCTTGAACGCCGGCTTGTCGCGCACCGTCTCGGAGCGGGCGTTGATCAGAAGCGAGAAGGTGCGCGGGTCCTTGACCCAGGACGGGATCAGGCCCCAGCGCATCAATTGAAAATGCCGGCCGCCATTGTCCAGGATCACCACCGGGATCGGCTGGGTCGGCGCAACATTATACCGCGGCGGAAAATTCGGCTGCTCGATATAGCCGAAGATCTGCCGCAATGCCGCCGGCGGCGAGGTGATCACGAAGCGTCCGCACATATCCCGTCCAGAGTGGTATTCATTTATCGCCCTTTAACCCGGACCGCCGAAGACTGCGAGCGATGACCTCAACGGCCGCCATAGCGAGGCCCGCCCCGCGACCGACGCACCCCGACGAGGCGCGCGCCGCGCAGTTGCGCGCCGCCAACATCAATCCCCGCACCGGGCTTGCGACCGACTACCTCAATCACTTCAACGAAGCCATCATGCTGCTGGAGATGATTCCGGACATGCCGGAATGCGCCAGCGATTTCCTGGAATGGCGGCCGCTGTCCTATGCCGAGCATTTCACCGCGTCCGGCTTCAAGGCGCGCGATCTCGCGATCGAGGCCTATCAGATGGCAGATAGCGAGATCCGCACCGAATTCGACCACCTCACCGCCAGCATGACGCGGATCCTGCTCGAGGTCGGCACCGCGATGCGGCAGTTGCAACAGGACAAGAGCCGGATCGCGCTCGCCGAGCAGGCGATCGTCTGGGTCAAGCCGCTGGTGATGCTGACCGCCGGCGTCATCAACGGCGCCGCCGAGGCCGATGTCGACAGCATCATGGCGAGCGGCTGATTTATCGGGCATGATGACATTTCTATTTGAGCATGATCTCCGCGCAAACGCTCCGCGTTTGTCGCGGGGAAATCCGGCTGCCACTTTTCCGGATCATGCTCCAGAAACCGGTTGCCGATTGCTTTGACCTCTCCAGAACCCCCGATCCGTCCTCAGCTCGCCGTCTCCGCCGCCATCTTCCGCGACGGCAAGGTGCTGCTGGTGCGCCGTGCCCGCTCTCCCGGCAAGGGCTTCTATTCCCTGCCTGGCGGCCGGGTCGAATTCGGGGAGTCCCTGCACACCGCCCTGCACCGCGAGGTCGACGAGGAAACCGGCCTGCGCGTCGAGATCGTGGGGCTGGCCGGCTGGCGCGAGGTGCTGCCGACCGGCCCCGGCGCCGGGCACTATCTGATCATGACCTTCGCAGCGCGCTGGGCCGGCCAGGAACCGGTGCTCAACGACGAGCATGATGATTTCAAATGGCTGCGGCCGGAGGAGATCGGCGACCTCAAGGTCACCGGCGGGCTCCATGAGGTGATCGCGGCGGCCAAGGGGCTGGTTTGAGGCCGGATTTGGGGCCTTCAGCGCCTTGCCTCGGGCGCATTGCGGGGGCATACCACGGGCCATTCCGGAACTCTTGATGCGCAAAGCTTGTCTCGCCGTTTTGATCCTGCTGTCGGCATGCCTGGTAACGCCAGCCCGGGCGGAGGACGCGGCTGCGCCGTTCGACGGCGACCTGCAGCGGCTGGCGGAGATTCTCGGTACCCTGCACTATCTGCGCGGCATCTGCGGTGCCAACGACGGCGGCAAGTGGCGCAACGAGATGCAGGCGCTAATCGACGCGGAGACCCCCTCGGGCGACCGCCGCGCCCGTATGATCGCGGGCTTCAACCGCGGCTATAACGGCTTCCAGCAGACCTACCGCACCTGCACGCCCGCCGCGGCGGTGGCGATCCGCCGCTATATCGAGGAGGGGTCGAAGATCTCGCGCGACCTGACGGCCCGCTATGCCAACTGATGGCGCGATCTTCTTCGATCTCGACGGCACGCTGACCGACCCGAAGCCGGGCATCACCGGCTCGATCCAGTATGCGTTGCGTAAGCTGGGCCGCCCGGTTCCCTCGCAGGATGAGCTGACTTGGTGCATCGGGCCGCCGTTGCGAGCCAGCTTCGCGACGCTGCTCGGCGGCGAGGAACGCGCCGACCAGGCGGTTGCGCTGTACCGCGAGCGGTTCGGCGATGTCGGGCTGTTCGAGAACGCCGTCTATCCCGATATCGCGCAGGTGCTGGCCAGGCTCCGGCAGGGACCGCGCCGGATGTTCGTGGCGACCAGCAAGCCGCATGTGTTCGCGACGCGAATCATCGCGCACTTCGGGCTGTCGGGCTATTTCGACCACGTGTTCGGGTCCGAGTTCGACGGCACCCGCGTCAACAAGGTCGATCTGCTCGCCTATGCGCTGGAGCAGACCGGGGCGGATCCGGCGCAGGCTGTGATGATCGGCGACCGCAGCCACGATGTGATCGGGGCGAAAAGAAACGGCATCCGCGCGGTCGGCGTCACCTACGGCTACGGCACGGCTGAGGAGCTGATCGAGGCCGGCGCCAGCCACCTTTGCGCCTCGCCGCGCGCGGTGCTGGATCATACCCACAGCTCATTTGGCTGAAGCGCGGCCGATAGCCGGAATTCCCCCTCAAATGCCGAAACCGGCGTTAACCTTTCTTAAAGATATCGGCTAGGCGGTACCCGCATGCGTGCTACACCTCGCCTGTGTCGCCGTGGTTCGCTTCCGGACCGCGCACCAATTTTGATGAGTTTCATGCGCCATCCAGCGTCCTTCTCCCTTCACCACGATCAGCGGCCCGATCACGAGCAGAAGCAGGCCGCGCTGGGCTACCTGAACGAGGCCTGGGCGGAAGCGCGTCATGACGGCGTCGACGGCGACTGCCTGGCGCAGGCGAGCCTGTTCGCGGCGCTGGCCGAGCTCGTCTCCACCTATGGCGAGGACGCGGTGGCCAAGTACGCCGAAGGGCTCGCCGCGCGGGTGCGCAACGGCGAGTTCTCGCTCACGCTCGCCCGGCAGTAAACCAACTACGGCTTCAGCGTCTCGAGGAACCGCACCGGCTCGCCGGTCGACGGTGCCGTCAGTTCGCCCTGCCACATCACGCGCTTGCCGCGCACGAAGGTGCCGACCGGCCAGCCCTGCACCCGCACGCCGTCATAGGGCGTCCAGCCCGCGCGCGAGGCGACCCATTTGTCGGTGATGGTCTCGCTGCGCTTGAGGTCGACGACCGTGAAGTCGGCGTCATAGCCCGCCGCGATGCGGCCCTTACAAGCAATGTTGAACAGCCGTGCGGGACCGGCGCTGGTGAGATCGACGAACCGCGCCAGCGACAGCCGGCCGGCGTTGACGTGGTCGAGCATGATCGGCACCAGCGTCTGCACGCCGGTCATGCCCGAGGGCGAAGCGGGATAGGTCTTCGCCTTCTCCTCCAGCGTGTGCGGTGCGTGGTCCGAGCCGAGCACGTCGATGATGCCCTGCTCGATGCCGGACCAGATGCCGGCGCGATGATCGGCCGAGCGCACCGGCGGGTTCATCTGGGCGCGGGTGCCGAGCCGTTCGTAGCAGTCCGGCGCGGCCATCGTAAGGTGGTGCGGCGTCGCCTCGCAGGACGCGACGTCCTTGTGGTCGCGCAGATACTCGATCTCCTGCTTGGTCGAGATGTGCAGCACGTGGATGCGCTTGCCGGCCTCGCGCGCGAGCTTGACCAGCCGCTCGGTCGCCATCAGCGCCGCGGTCTCATCGCGCCACAGCGGATGCGAGCGCGGGTCGCCCTCGACGCGCAGCGGCTTGCGCTCGTTGAGGCGGTATTCGTCCTCGGCGTGGAACGAGGCGCGGCGCCGGATCACGTGGAAGATCCGCCGCAGGCTCTCGTCGTCCTCGACCAGCAGCGCGCCGGTGGAGGAGCCGATGAACACCTTGACGCCGGCGCAGCCCGGCGCGCGCTCGAGCTCCGGCAGATCCTGCACGTTCTCGCGGGTGCCGCCGATGAAGAACGCGAAATCGCAATGCATGCGGTGGCGGCCGCGCCTGACCTTGTCGGTGAAGTTAGCCTCGGTCACCGTCAGCGGGTCGGTGTTCGGCATCTCGAACACGGCGGTGACGCCGCCCATCACGGCGCTGCGCGATCCCGTCTCCAGGTCTTCCTTGTGGGTCTGGCCGGGCTCGCGGAAATGCACCTGGGTGTCGATCACGCCGGGCAGGATGTGCAGGCCTTTGCAGTCAATGACCTCGCCGGCGGAGGCCTGGCCGAGCGAGCCGATCGCGGCGATGCGGCCGTCGGCGATGCCGATATCGCGCACGCCCTCGCCATCCTGATTGACCACGGTGCCGGATTTTAGAATGGTATCAAAACGCTGATTCATCGGTCCTCGACGCCCGCTTTCCACTGTCCCGCGGGCCTTGTTCGGTGCACTTTAGCGCCTTAGCTTGGCAGGAGATATGCGCGAGCCGCGCGTTTCCTAAGGAACTTGGAAAAAGAGCCAATTTTGCGAATGAAAGCAGCGTTTCTTCCAGATCGGGGCGTGGTCAAGGTCTCCGGCGAGGACGCCCGCAACTTCCTCAACGGCCTCATCACCGCAGACATTGCCGACCTATGCCCGGGGCAGGCCCGGTTCGGTGCGCTGCTGACGCCTCAGGGCAAGATCATCGTCGATTTCCTGATCACGGAGGCACCCACCGGACACAGCGGCGGCTTCCTGATCGACGCGCCGCGTGCGCTCGCCAAGGCCCTCGCCGACAAGCTCGGCTTCTACAAGCTGCGCGCCAAGGTCGTGGTCGAGAACCTCACCGACAGCCTCGGAGTGCTGGCAGCGTGGGATGGTACGCCAACGGTAACGCCTGATCTGGCCTTTGCCGATCCGCGCAACGCGCAGCTCGGCTGGCGCATCCTGATTCCTGAAGAGCTGAAGCAGAAGCTCGCAGATTTGATCGGCGCCGAGCTGGTCGACGGCAGCGCCTACGAGGCGCATCGCATCGCGACCGGCGTGCCGCGCGGCGGGGTCGACTTCACGTATGGCGATGCGTTCCCACATGAGACCAACATGGATCACCTGCACGGCGTCGACTTCGACAAGGGCTGCTATGTCGGCCAGGAAGTGGTCTCGCGCATGCAGCACCGCGGCACGGCGCGTACCCGCACTGTTAAGATCATCCTCGACGGCCCATCGCCCGAGGCGGGCGCAACGATCCTGGCCGGCGACAAGCAGGTCGGCACCATGGGCTCGGCCGCGGGCGAGAGAGGCCTCGCGCTGGTCCGCATCGACCGTGTCGCCGACGCACTCGATGCCGGCCAGCCGCTGACTGCGGGCGGCTTGTCACTTCGCCTCGCCGAGCCTGATGTCGTCCGCATTCCGCCCAAGCAGACCGTCGCATGAGCCGCACCGCACAACTGCATCCGGACGGCAAGACGCGCTGCCCCTGGCCGGGCGAGGACGCCTTCTATGTCGCTTATCACGACAATGAATGGGGCGTGCCGGAGTATGACGACCGCGCCCTTTACGAAAAGCTGATCCTCGACGGCTTCCAGGCCGGCCTCTCCTGGATCACGATCCTGCGCAAGCGCGATAATTTCCGCAAAGCCTTCGACGACTTTCGGCCGGAGAAGATCGCCCGCTACAACGACAAGAAGGTGCACGCGCTGATGAACGACGCGGGCATCGTCCGCAACCGTGCCAAGATCGAGGGCACGATTGCGAGCGCGAAGTCGTATCTGGAGATCATGGAGAAGGGGCCGGGCTTCTCGAAATTCCTGTGGGACTTCGTCGACGGCAAACCGAAGGTCAACGAGTTCAAGACCACCGCGAGCGTGCCGGCCTCGACGCCGGTCTCGATCAAGATCTCCAAGGAGCTCGGCGCACGCGGCTTCAAGTTCGTCGGACCGACGATCGTCTACGCCTTCATGCAGGCAACCGGCATGGTCAACGATCATCTCGTCACCTGCTTCTGCCACCAGACCTGTGGCGGCAAGCACCGCGCACCGCGGCTCAAGACGAAATGACCGCACGCAAATCGACGGAAACCGCGCGCGCCTGGCAGCGGATGCTGTCCGGGCGCCGGCTGGACCTGCTCGACCCCTCGCCGCTCGACATCGAGATCGTGGATATCGCGCACGGGCTCGCGCGCGTCGCGCGCTGGAATGGACAGACCAGCGGCGCGCATATTTTCTCGGTGGCCCAGCATACGCTGTTGGTCGAGGCGGTGATGCGCCAGCAGGCCCCGCGCGTCGATGCCAGCCTCCGCCTAGCGGCGCTGCTGCATGACGCGCCGGAATACGTCATCGGCGATATGATCTCGCCGTTCAAGGCCGTGCTCGGCGGCGACTACAAGGTGGTGGAGAAGCGGCTGCTGTCCGCGATCCATATCCGCTTCGGCCTCCCTGCCGTGCTCGCGGACGAGGTCACCCAGCAGATCAAGGCCGCCGATCGCGGCGCGGCCTATCTGGAAGCGACCCATCTTGCGGGCTTCTCGCAAGGCGAAGCCAAGCGGCTGTTCGGCCGCGACCCCGGACTGCCCGAGGCGACAGAGCGCGACTATCTGACGCCGTGGACGGCAGCCAGGGCCGAAAAGCAGTTCCTCGAGCGCTTCAAGGCGTTGCATGCCTGACCCGGCTGGAGCGACTTTCATCGCCTCCCACACGAGCCTATAATTTGCCGGCGAAGAGTTCCAAGGACCATCATGCTTCACGTCTGCTCACTTGCCGCGCTTCCCGACACGGTCAGGACCACGGGTGCCAGCCATGTGCTCACCGTGATGGCCAATGTCGACCAGGTGCAGCGGCCGCCTTCCGTGCTTCCCGCCAATCATCTGAAAGTGTCGATGGACGACATCACCGAAGCGGTGGACGGCTTCGTCGCACCCAATGAGACGCACATCGAAAAAGTGCTGAGCTTCGTGCGCGGCTGGGATCGCCGCGCACCGATGGTGGTCCACTGCTATGCCGGCATCAGCCGTTCGACCGCAAGCGCATTCGCCGCCGTCTGCGCACTCAATCCGCAGCGCGACGAAATGACCATCGCCCGGCTGATCCGCGAAGCCTCTCCGATCGCGTCCCCCAACCGGCTGATCGTCAGCCTTGCCGACAAGGCGCTGGGACGCGAGGGCCGGATGCTGCGCGCGCTCGATGCGATGGGCCCGGGCAGCATGAGCGTCGAGGGCCGCCCGTTCCGCATCGATGTGGAATAACACGAACCCTCCTCGCCCGATCGCTTGAACTTCCGGCCACTCAGGTTGCACATAATAGGTTGCGACGGGCCGCTGGCTGGCCAAAAGTCCGGCGCGCTTTGCCGGAGGCCCAATGTTCGACTCACCGTTCGACTTCCTGACGCTGGTCATCGCCATCGTCGCGGTCATCTTCGCGCGCAAGGCGCTGAATCAGATTACCGTGTTGCGCGACCGCCTGGACGCGGTCGAAGCCGCGACGGCAGCCGGCGCCCGCCCGCTCACGCCGGCGCCGCCTGAGCAAGCCGAACAGACGCGGCCTGCTGCGCCATCAACTGCACCAATGCCGCCGCCGTTGCCGGAGGCGGCATCGGTTGAGCCCGATGTACAGGATCAGCCGACCGCAAGCGCGCCCGGCGCTGCGCCGACGCCCCTGCCACAGCCGCCGCCCGGCCTGGAGGAGAGATTGGGCACGCGCTGGGTGGTGTGGATCGGCGGCCTGACGCTCGCGCTCGGCGGCTTCTTCATGGTGCGCTACTCGATCGAGGCCGGCCTGCTCGGCCCCGGCGTGCGCACGATGCTCGGCGGACTGTTTGCGCTGGCGCTGCTTGCGGCCGGCGAATGGACGCGACGCAAGGAGAGCATCTCGAGCATCGCGGCGCTGCCGATCGCCAACATTCCGGCGATCCTCACTGCCGCCGGCACCGCGGTGGCGTTCGCCACCGTCTACGCTGCATACGCTCTCTATGACTTCCTCGCACCGGCGAGCGCGTTCATTCTGCTCGGCCTGGTCGCGCTCGGCACGCTCGCCGCCGCGCTGCTGCACGGACCTGCGCTCGCCGGGCTCGGCATCGTCGGCGCCTTCGTTACGCCGATCCTGGTCTCGTCCGACAAGCCCGACTTCTGGTCGCTTTATATCTATCTCGCGATCGTGACCGCGGCGGCATTCGGGCTCGCGCGTATCCGGCTGTGGCGCTGGCTTGCGGTCACGACGATCGTTTTCGCGCTGCTGTGGACCTTCCCCTGCTTGCAATGCGGAGCTGAGATGATCGCGCCGCACGCTTTCCACGTCATCGCGGGCTTCGTGCTGGCCGCGCTGCTCGTGGTCTGCGGCTTCATGTTCGGCCCGGCCAGCGATGGCGAAGCGATCGAGCCGATCTCATCCGCTTCGCTCGCGGCCTACCTGTTCGGCGCCATGATGATCGTGCTGAACAGCGCGCATGCCGACGCCGCCATGATCAGCTTTGCGCTGCTCGTGGCCGGCAGCCTTGTCGTCGGCTGGCGCGCGCCCGCCGCAGCGGGCGCGATCGGCGCCGCGTCAGCATTCGCCTTCATCGTGTTCGGCGAATGGGCGGTCCGCAGCAACGTCGACATGCTGGTGCTGCCGGGCGGAGCGATCCCCGGCATCGGCCCGTCGGCGACCGATGGTTCGGTCTCGCTGCATCTGGTCACTGCGGCGGTCTTCGCGGCCGCGTTCGGCATCGCCGGCTTCCTCGCCCAGATGCGGTTTGCCACGACGAAGATCACGGTGACCTGGGCGGCGACGGCTGTGTTCACGCCGGTCGCGCTGTTGATCGCGCTCTATGCCCGCATCGCGCATCTGGATCGCTCGATCCCGTTCGCCATCCTCGCGGTGCTGCTGGCTGCAATCTACGCTGCCGCAACGGAGGCGCTGACGCGGCGCGGCGAACGGCCGGAGCTCGCTCCCTCGATCGCGCTGTTCGCCACCGGCGCGCTTGCGTCGCTGGCCCTCGCGCTCACCTTCGCACTCGACCGCGGCTGGCTCACCATCGCCCTCGCATTGCTCTCGATGGGTACCGCATGGCTCTCGGTGCGGCGGCCCATCCGGTTCCTGCGCTGGCTCGCGGCGATCCTCGCCGCTGTCGTGGTGCTGCGCATCGGCTATGAACCACGGATCGCCGGTGATGCGGTCGGTACCACGCCGATCTTCAACTGGCTGTTATGGGGCTACGGCATTCCGGCACTGTCGTTCTGGGCGGGCGGCCACTTCCTCCGCCGCAACGGCGACGACGTCCCGCTGCGGATGGTCGAATCCGCCGCCATCCTGTTCACCGTGCTGCTCGCCTTCATGGAGATCCGTCACGCCGTCAACGGCGGCGACATCTATCGCGATACCGCGGGACTGAGCGAGGTGGCGTTACAGGTCAGCGTGGCGCTTGCAATGGCGATCGGGCTGGAGCGTCTGCGGCTCCGCAGCGGCAGCGTCGTGCACAATGTCGGCGCCATCCTGCTGACTGCGTTCGCCGCGTTCGGCACCGTGTTCGGACTGCTGGGGCTGGAGAACCCGATGCTGTGGTCCGAGAATGTCGGCGGCAGCTTCATCAACCTGCTGCTGCTCGGTTATGCGCTGCCCGCCGTGCTGGCGCTGCTGTTGTCCTACGCCGTGGCCGGGCATCGTCCCGCGAGCTACGGCAACACCATCGCCGCCGGCGCGTTGATCCTCGCGCTCGCCTACGTGACCTTTGAAATCCGCCGGCTCTATCACGGACCGTTGCTGACCTACGGCGAGACCACCGACGCGGAGCAATACACTTATTCGATCGCCTGGCTGATGTTCGGCGTCGCGTTGCTCGGTATCGGCATTCTCGTGAACTCGCAGCGCGCGCGGCTGGCGTCCGCTGTCGTGATCGGACTGACCGTCCTGAAGGCGTTTCTGGTCGACATGTCGACGCTGACCGGCGTCTACCGCGCGCTGTCGTTCATGTGTTTGGGCATCGTGCTGGTCGCGATCGGCTGGCTCTACCAGCGCATCCTGTTCCGCAGGCAGGCTCCGCCGCCTATTCCACTGGCAGAGGGATAGGCGGAGCGATGCAGCGCGGCGAACGTCAGTCGACGGATTCCGCAACGAGGCGGATCCTGAACACGGGCTTGCGGCCTTCGTCGAGCAACTCCATGTGCCACTCGCTGTTCTGCTTGAGATTGCGCGAGATACTGCCAAGGAAGTTGCTGCAGACTTTCGTCATCTCGGCCCAGGCCATGTCCCGATTCTCGAACTCTGTCGCCTGATCGGAGGCGCCGGCATATTCGCCGTGGCTGATCCTGAAAAAATACTGCGCCATAAACTCTACTCAAATGCGTGGGCCAACGTCCGGGCTTTCGGCGGACGTTGGACATTGAGTAGCTACCAACGCATGACGGCCGCCATCCGTATGACTACGGCTTGGCGGCCGACCTTGGTCCCGGCGCGAAGATCAACTTGTGGGATTACTCGGTCGAGCGACGCAGCTCGGGCGGGCTCTCGCTCTTCGCCGGCTCTGCCTTGGGCTCGGATTTGACCGGCTCGAGCTTGTTGCTCTGAACCCGCGGCGTTTCCACGCGTGCCGTCACCTCGGTTTGCGACGCGTCGGCTGAACGCGTCTGCTCCACCCGACGATGCGAACGCGGCCGCGCCACCGCGCGCGCCATCAGCATCTGATGGCCACCCTGATGGTGAAAGTCGCAATAGGCAAAGCCCAATCCGGAGACCGAGCCGCGGAACGAGCGATCGTCCTGCTTGTCGAGATTGAAGCAAGGCTCGAACGGCAGCCCCTTCAACGAGGCGCAAACGCTCTGGCCACGGATCTGCAGCGTGTTACCCGGCAGTCGCACGTGCCGGATCGGCCCGGAGCCGGAGAACTGGATCGAACCCGCCGCACCCATGTCGTCGAGAATGCGGCCGGCGCCGCGGGTGCCATCGAAACAGGTGAAGGCGAACACCTTGCCGGCGACGAATTTGCGGGCCTCGTCGGCGTTCATCATACCTGCGAACGCCGGCATGACCATCGCTCCGGCCGTGACGGCCCCCAACATCAAACGCGCAAGCATGCAGCTACTCCAACTTACGAGCGCGGGCTCCCGCTCCTTATATTCGCACGATCCTCGCACAGGTGCCGTCGACATCTGCGCGAGGCCCCCAGATCATGCTGTAGGTCTCTTTACCCGCTGCTTACCATACCAACAGTGGCAACATTGGAGCAGCTTGGTTGGTAAAGTCTGAACGCGCTCAGACTATTTTTACCACGATGCGGCCGCGGACCTGGCCGCCGAGAATTTTCGGACCGTAGGCAGCGACCTCGTCCAAGGCGATTTCGTGAGTAATATCAGCCAGTTTTGCCTTATCCAGATCGCTCGCAAGGCGGCGCCAGGCGGTCCTTCGCAACTCGATCGGGCACATCACGGAATCGATGCCGAGAAGGCACACTCCCCGCAAAATGAACGGCGCGACCGAGGTCGGCAGGTCCATCCCGGCCGCCAGACCGCAAGCCGCAATGGCGCCGCCGTAGCGGGTCATGGAGAGCAGATTCGCCAGCGTGGTCGATCCGACGCTGTCCACACCGCCGGCCCAGCGCTCCTTCGCCAGCGGCTTCGCCGGACCCGAGAGTTCGGCGCGATCGATCACCTCGGACGCGCCGAGGCCCTTCAGATAGCCGGCCTCGGACATCCGTCCGGTCGACGCGACAACGTGGTAGCCGAGCTTCGAGAGCACGGCGGTCGCGACCGAGCCGACGCCGCCGGCGGCGCCGGTCACCGCAACCGGGCCACTCTTTGGCGTGAGGCCGTGCCTCTCCAGCGCCAACACCGACAGCATCGCGGTATAGCCCGCGGTGCCGATCGCCATCGCATCCCGCGCCGAGATGCCGTCCGGCAGACGCACCAGCCAGTCGCCCTTGACGCGGGCCTTCTCCGCGTACGCGCCGAGATGGGTCTCGCCCATGCCCCAGCCGTTGCAGACGACCTTGTCGCCCGCCTTCCAGTCCGGATGGCTGGATTGCTCGACGGTGCCCGCGAAATCGATGCCTGCGATCATCGGGAACCGGCGCACCACTGGCGCCTTGCCGGTCAGCGCGAGGCCGTCCTTGTAGTTCAACGTCGACCACTCGACCCGCACCGTGACGTCGCCGTCCATCAGCTCGGCTTCGTCGAATTGCGTGAGCGCGGCGGTGGTACCTTTATCCGCCTTGTCGATCCTGATTGCCTTGAACGTTGCCACGATGTGCACTCCCGAAATCCCTTAGGTTCGGGGCATGTTTAACCCATCAGGCAGGCTGCGCAACCGGGCGCGCGACCGGGGCTTCGACGATCGGCAGGTTGATCAGCGCCGACAGCACGCCGAACAGGATCGAAAGCCACCAGACCGGCGTGTAGGAACCGTACTGCTCGAACACCACGCCGCCGAGCCAGACGCCGAGGAAGCCGCCGACCTGATGGCTGACAAAGGCGAAGCCGTAGAGCGTGGAGAACCAGCGCGTGCCGAACATCAACGCCACCAGCGCCGAGGTCGGCGGCACGGTGGACAGCCAGGTGACGCCCGAGATCGCGCCGAACGCGATCGCCGAGAATGTCGTGATCGGGAATGAGATGAAGGCGACGGTCGCAAGTGCGCGGGTGAAATAGATCGCCGACAGCACATAGCGCTTCGGGACGTAGTTCTGCAGCCAGCCGACACCGAGCGAGCCGATGATGTTGAACAAACCGATCGCTGCAACCACCCAGCCGCCGGTCGATGCCGGAATGCCGCGATCCGCAAGATACGCCGGCAGATGAATGGTCACGAACGCGAGCTGGAAGCCGCAGGTGAAGAAGCCCAGCACCAGCAGCACGTAGGAGCGATGGCCGAAGGCTTCGGCGAGCGCGGTCTTGAACGATTGCTGGTCAGCGGCCGGGACATTGCCGCTTTCGGCGGGCGGCGTCGCCAGCGCCAGCGACAGCGGCAGGATCAACAGCATCAGTGCGCCGAACACGACAAGCGCGGTCTGCCAGCCGAAATTGTCGATCAAGGCGACGCCGAACGGCGCGAACAGGAATTGGCCAAACGAGCCGGCGGCGGTGCCGGCGCCGAGCGCGATGCCGCGCCGCTCGGGCGGCAGCAGCTTGCTGAAGGCGGCCAGCACCAGGTTGAACGACGAGCCCGACAGGCCGAACCCGATCAGCACGCCGGCGCTGAAATCGAGCGACAGCGGCGTCGTCGAGTAGCGCATCAACAATAGGCCGGCGGCATAGAGCAAGGCGCCGATGATCATCACGCGCAGCAGGCCGAAGCGATCGGCGATCGCGCCGGCGACCGGCTGGCCCAACCCCCACAGCAGGTTCTGAAACGCGATGGCGAGGCCGAAGATGTCACGGCCCCAGCCGAATTCACGGCTCATCGGCTGTACGAAGAAACCGAGGCTGGAGCGCGGGCCGAAGCTGAGCAGCGCGATCGCGCAGCCGCAGACGATGATCACCAGCGGCGTGCGCCACGTGCTGGACGCCGGACGAAGGTCTCCGGTGGTTACAGCCATCTGGTCTCTCCCCCGAACTGCCCGTGCACCGCGCCGGCCGTGCGAAACGTTACAGGGAGTTAATGCACCTGCATGGAAACCCCAAGGGGCCCCCGGAGAAAAATTTTCGCCTGCAGGCCAGCTCTGCAGAATCGGAAAGCATGACGACCGTCATTCCGAAGCGCCAACGTCGCGAACCCCGGATGCGCGAGCGCATCCGAGGTCTGGCCCTTCGAGCCATCCCGGAACGACGTTGTGAAGATATCCGCTACCGTTTCGCGCTGGCCTGCTCGGCCGAGCTCTGCGCGGCTTCGGCGAGCTCGGCCGAGATTTCGGCGGTTTCCGCCGCATTGCCCCACTTCGGCGCATCGCTGCCATCGCCCCAGGCGCGCGGGCGATAGAAGGTGTGAACACCGAATTTGTATGTCTTCTTCATCTCGCTGACCCAGGACGGCCGCACCCAATAGGCATGGTAGTGCGTCGACCGGTTGACCTCGGGCAGCCACAGCTTGCCGTCGAGCATCGCCTTGGCGATCTTCTTCGCGCGATCCCACATGTCGGGCTCGCGGACGACGTCGGGAATGTTGTCGCAGGCGAAGGTGAACTGGCAGGCGAAGTGCCGGTTCTTGTTCTGGTAGACCACGCCGCACACGGTCTCCGGATATTTGCCGGAGAAGACCCGGTTCATCACCACTTGAGCGACCGCGATCTGGCCGCGCACGGCTTCGCCGCGGGCTTCGAAATAGACCGCTTCCGCAAGGCACTTCTCAGACTTGGCGCGCGACTTCGCGTCGAACAGGCCGAGCCGCTCGGCCGGCGTCTTGGCGCGCTGGTTGTCGGCGTTGACCTCGCCCTTCGGGGCGATGCTTTCGCCCATCTCGGCGGCCTTGACCGGACCGTCGGCATCGACCGGCAGTGATGCCATCACCTTCATATCCGGATCCGGCGCGGCGGGCGTTACGATGACAGGCTCCTCACCCGGCAGCCAGCGCTCGATGCTCTCCGGCGAGCCGAGCGACGAGCCGAAGAACAGGCTCGCGGTCTGGAACGAGAAAGGATCGCTTGGCGGCGTCGCGGCGGTGGCGGATGGCTGCGCGGCGGGTGCGGGCTTCAGGTCGTCGAGCGGATCGGCCTCGAGCGACAACGACACATCGTATTGCGGCGGCGGCGATGTCGAATATTGCGGCAATGGCGGCGCACGCAGCGCCTCCTGCAATTCGGGATCAAGCGGCGCGTTCTCGGCGGGCACCTGGTCCGCCGTCTTCATGCCCCTGACCGACCCATTCGAGGTTGCGGGGTCCTCGTGCGACGGGGCCGCGTTGGACGGTGCGGCCGGATCGGGCTTGGTGATGACGAGGCGATCGCCCTTCAGCGTGCGATCGACCTTGGGAAAATCGGCGGCCTGGTAGCGCGGCGGGGGAGCCGCGATCGGATTGCGCGTCACCGCGCGGCCGATGTCGATGCCCTGATTGTCGAGCCGTGCGAGCAGAAGCGTTGGCGCTTGCGGCAGGGACGTTCCGATCGGACGGCCGAAGCTGTAGGTGGCGACCTGGATCGAGCCGAGGCCGGACGCGAACACGCGCTTCTGCCAGCGCTCCGCGACGCCCGGCTGGCGGGCGAGCAGCGAGGCGATATCCTGATATCCGGTCTCGGTCGGCATCAGGGCGAAGATGCTGAGACCGAGGCCGAAGAGCGCAAGCCGAGCGCTCTTCGGCTGGTTACGCAACACAAACATCGTACGCTCACGCAACGCTGACAGAGTGTGATCGAAGCGGCGAATGCGCGCAATTCGATCCTTTTTGTAGCTAACCTGTTTAGGTTGCCGCCGAGTTAATCGGCGTTGCTCGCGCGCTACACTCAAGTCATCGCAGGCTGTTTGCAGGTCACTTCGCGCGGCTTGGTAAATGCGCAGCGCATGAAAGTCGTAAACAGCAGGTCAACGAAGATGGTGAACAAAGTGTTGAAGACGCAGCGACGGCCAACACAACCGCCATTGCGAGCTGGGACGGGCGTGAAGTCGTCGACCCGCTTTGAGCGAAGGTGGGTGAGTGCACTGGACCGAACTTGATCTGGCACTCACCCACTTCTTCCTAGAGAGCGGAACGAAATGCACGGCTCGGACAAATCATGTTGCGAGAATGCGGATGCACATTCTCTCTCAGTCGTCATGGCCCGCCACCGGGTCGCGCGAACGCGCGCCCGATGACAGGCTCCGGCGGGCCATCCAGTACGCCGCGGCCTCTCGGTTCAAGCATCGCCCTCTCTGGAATACTGGATCACCCGCATGCGCGGGTGATGACACCGCGCTGTTCGACACGTGAACTTGGACCTGCCCCCGTCATTGCGGGTTCGGACCGGCGTGAAGCCGCCGACCTGGAACTCACGCACTTTCTTCCTAGAAGTCAACGGCTCGCAATGACGACATTTGCTGAAGCACCCGACAAACAAAATGGCCGGGACTGGTCCCGGCCATTGCACTCTCTGAACTGCGTGATCGCTTACGCCTGGCTCGCGATCGGCTTGCCGAGTGCGGCCTGCGCCGCGGCGAGGCGTGCGATCGGCACGCGATAGGGCGAGCACGAGACGTAGTCGAGGCCGACCTCGTGGCAGAACGCCACCGAGGCGGGATCGCCGCCGTGCTCGCCGCAGATGCCGACCTTCAGGCTCGGCCGCGTCTTGCGGCCGCGGGTGACGCCGATCCTGACGAGTTCACCGACGCCGTCGCGATCGACCGAGATGAACGGATCGATCTCGAGAATGCCCTTGGCGACATAGGTGCCGAGGAAGCTCGCCGCGTCGTCGCGGCTGATGCCGTAGGTGGTCTGCGTCAGGTCGTTGGTGCCGAACGAGAAGAATTCAGCGGTCTCCGCCACCTGGCCGGCCATCAGGCAGGCGCGCGGCAGCTCGATCATAGTGCCGACCTGATAGCTCAGCTTGACGCCGGTCTCCTTCATCACCGCATTGGCGGTCGCATCGATGCGCGCCTTGACGAGATCGAACTCGGCCTTGGTCGCGATCAGCGGCACCATCACCTCGAGGCCGACGGCCTTGCCGGTGCGCTTGCCGGCCTCGACCGCCGCCTCGAAGATCGCGCGCGCCTGCATCTCGGCGATCTCCGGATAGGCGATCGCAAGACGGCAGCCGCGGAAGCCGAGCATCGGGTTGAACTCCGACAGTTCGCGAGCGCGGTCGGCGAGCTTGCGCGGATCGGTGTTCATGGCGCGCGCCACTTCCTCGATCTCGGCCTGCGTATGCGGCAGGAACTCGTGCAGCGGCGGATCGAGCAAGCGGATCGTGACGGGCAGGCCCTTCATGATCTCGAACAGCTCGACGAAGTCGGCGCGCTGCATCGGCAGCAGCTTCGACAGCGCCGCGCGGCGCGACTGCTCGTCCTCGGAGAGGATCATCTCGCGCACGGTGCGGATGCGGGTCTCCTCGAAGAACATGTGCTCGGTGCGGCAGAGGCCGATGCCTTCGGCGCCGAACTTCACCGCGGTGCGCGCGTCATCGGGCGTATCGCCGTTGACGCGGACGCCGAGCTTGCGGACCTGGTCGGCCCAACCCATCAGCGTGCCGAACTCGCCGGACAGCTCCGGCTCGATCATCGGCATGCGCCCGGCCAGCACCTGGCCAAGCGAACCGTCGATGGTGATGACGTCGCCGGTCTTGAAGGTGCGCTGACCCACGCTCATGGTGCCGCGGCCATAGTCGATGCGGATGGTGCCGCAGCCGGAGACGCAGGGCTTGCCCATGCCGCGCGCGACCACCGCCGCGTGCGAGGTCATGCCGCCGCGCGTGGTCAGGATGCCTTCGGCGGCGTGCATGCCGTGAATGTCTTCCGGGCTGGTCTCGATCCGGACCAGGATGACCTTGCGCCCGTCGGCCTGCAACTTGGCGGCTTCGTCGGACGAGAACACGATCTCGCCCGAGGCGGCGCCGGGCGATGCCGGCAGGCCGGTCGCGATCACGTCGCGCTTGGCAGCGGGATCGATAGTCGGGTGCAAAAGCTGGTCGAGCGAGGCCGGATCGATCCGCGTCACCGCGTCCTTCTTGGAGATCAGTCCTTCATTGGCGAGCTCGACGGCGATGCGAAGCGCCGCCTTCGCGGTGCGCTTGCCGCCGCGAGTCTGCAGCATCCACAGCTTGCCTTGCTCGACCGTGAACTCCATGTCCTGCATGTCGCGGTAGTGCTTCTCGAGCAGCGTGTAGATCCGCGTCAGCTCCTTGAACGCGTCGGGCATCGCGACTTCCATCGACGGCTTGTCGGAGCCGGATTCCTGGCGCGCTTCCTCGGTGATGTCCTGCGGCGTGCGGATGCCTGCGACGACGTCCTCGCCCTGCGCGTTGATCAGGAATTCGCCGTAGAGCTTGCTCTCGCCGGTCGAGGGGTTGCGCGTGAATGCGACGCCGGTTGCCGACGTCTCGCCCATGTTGCCGAACACCATCGCCTGCACGTTGACGGCGGTGCCCCATGACTCCGGAATGTCATGCAGCTTGCGGTAAGTCACCGCGCGCGCATTCATCCAGGATGAAAACACCGCGCCGATCGCGCCCCACAACTGATCGTGCGGATCCTGCGGGAAGTCGTGGCCGGTTTCCTTGGCCACCGCTTCCTTGTACTTGCCGACCAGTTCGACCCAGTCGTCGCCGGAAAGATCGGTGTCGAGCGAATAGCCCTGGCTGTCCTTGAAGGTGTCGAGGATGTCCTCGAAGTGATGATGCTCGAAGCCGAGCACCACGTCCGAGTACATCGTGATGAAGCGACGATAGCTGTCATAGGCGAAGCGACGGTCGCCGGAGAGCTCGGCGAGCGCTTCGACGGTCTGGTCGTTGAGGCCGAGGTTGAGCACGGTGTCCATCATGCCCGGCATCGAGGCGCGCGCGCCGGAGCGGACCGAGACGAGCAGCGGGTTCTTCGGGTCGCCGAACGACTTGCCGGTCAGCTTGCCAACATAGTCGAGCGCCTTCTCGACCTGCGCCTTCAACTCCTTCGGATAGGTCTTGTCGTGCTCGTAGAAATAGGTGCAGACCGAGGTCGGGATCGTGAAGCCGGGCGGCACCGGCAGGCCGAGATTGGCCATTTCCGCGAGATTGGCGCCCTTGCCGCCGAGCAGATCGCGCAAGGTCGCCTGGCCCTCGGCCTTGCCGTCACCGAACGTATAGACCCACTTGCCCGCCTTGATTGCAGCAGGCGACGTCTTCGCGGAGGCCGCCTTGCTGGCGGGCTTTGCCGCCGGCTTGGCGACAGCTTTCGGCGCCGCCTTGGCGGCGCTCTTCTTCAGAACCTTGCGTGCCTGCGGCGCGGCCTTGCGGGCCGGCACGGAGGGCTTTGATTTCGCTGCTATTTTCTTGGACTTCGCGACGGCTTTGGCCATGTCAGACAACAATCCGAAAAGAGGGGTCGAAGATGCGCGCTTACACCATTTTGAGGGGTCCCGCGCAAGCCGCGAAACCCCGCTTTCCCGCTACATGTGGAGCCAGCGCAGCAGGCCCATTCCAACCAATCCGATGAAGATAAGGTAGATGGCGACGATGAAGTTCAGGAGCCGCGGCATGATCAGGATCAAGATGCCCGCGACCAAAGCCACGATGGCAGGCACATGCGCAGCGGTGATGACCATTGAAGTTTCTCCGGCTGGTTTTTGGAAGTTCGAATCGAGGATGGCAGTTTATCGGCTGGCGATGTGCCGACATCAAGACGCCCGAGGCGCCAATGGGTTCCCGTAACCCACGAAATTTACTCCAAAATACCGCGTATATGACGGTGATTTCTCCGGAACATCGCCACACCCGATGCATTGGCTCCAATGTGCGTCGGCGAAGGCCGGCGTGATGCAGCGTGAAAAATTGGAGAGAGCCATGCGAAACAGAATCCTTACCGTTGCGGCCGTTGCTGCTGCGATCACGGTGCCGCCTGTTGCCGCACAGGCCCAGACTGTCGGTGTCACCCGCGGTGGTCCTCCTGTCGCAGTCGAGAGTGACGGAGGGATCGCGGTCGAGCAACGTCCCGCGTTCCGCGAATACATCGTGCGCGAGCGCGTGCCGGATTACACCATCCCAGATCGCGTCGCGGTTGGTACCGTGTTGCCGGAAGCCGGCGTGACCTATTACGACGTACCGCAGCGGTTCGGCGCAACGCCCTATCGCTACACCGTCGTGAACGGCGAGACCGTGCTGGTCGAGCCGCGCTCGCGTCGCATCGTTCAGGTGATCGACTAATGGCATGATCCGGATCTGGAGGGCCGCGTCAGCAGAGAGTGGCGCACGGCCTTCCGATCGGGACCATGTTCGAGGATAGCCTGAACGATCAGTCCGGGCGCCGCGCAAGCGGATGTGCGCGAAGATCGACCGGACCCGAAGGCCCCGTCTGGCCTCCCCTCCAGACGGGGTCTTTCTGTTCCGTTGCGCGATGCCGCTTTACGACTTGAGGAGCGAGAGCAGCGTCGAAGTCGACTTGTAGTTCTTGATCGCGGCGTCCTGGAAGTCCGGCGTCCAGTTGGTCGCCTGCCGTTCCTCAGCGCTCATCGAGGAATACTGCTTGAGGATGCCGAGACTGAACTGGCGCGGATCGCCGGCGGACATGCTCTGCTTCAGCGCGTCGAGCACCGCCAGACGGGTCCGCGTGTTGAGTTCCTGCTTGGCCGCGTAGATTTCCTCTACGGAAAACTTCTGGTCCTGGTTCAGCGAGATCGCCGAGAGCGAGCGGTTGTCGAGCGCGGACAGATCGGCGAGTTGTCCCGTCTTGCGCCTGGGATCGTAGACCAGTTCCTTGCCATTGCTTGCCGCCTCGCTCTTCTGGCGGTCGAGAAACGCGCGGACGTCGCCCGCGACGCTGCTGAAATCGCGGCTGTTGCCTTTCGCAGGAGGCGTGTTGCCCGCGAGCGCCGCCGCGATCGGGTCCCCCGTGATTCCCGACGGCGCTGTGGTCGGATCCTGCTGCGTCGCCTGGTAGCCTTTGAGAACCGCCGCGCGCTGGCTGGCCCAAATTGCCGTCGCCTTCTCTTCCGGACTTGCACCATCGAGATAATCGAGCGCCGCCTTGTAGGCGACACTGTAGTCGCCGGTCAGGCGGGCGGTTGCAAGCGAAGGCGCCAGCGCCGCGTCGAAGCGCTGCTTCAACTCGCCGGCCGCGACCGCCTGCTCGTCCGGCGTGAACTTGCCGCCATTGTTGGTCGAGATCGCAAACAGCGAGCGGCGGTCCAGTGAGGAGAGGTCGATGCTTGTCTTGCCGTCGACGATCGGGCCTTTCACGCCGGCGACGGTGTAGAGCCGGTCGAGCGTGATGCGCGCGTCGCTCGTGACCGTCGCGAAGTCGGGCAGCGGCGCCTTGGCAAGCTGGGCGCGGGCGGCATCCGACAGTGTCAGCGTGGTCGCCGGGCTGGACGTCGAGAGATCGCCGGCGGTGCCGTCGCCTGACAGCGTCGCGGCAAGCGACGGCACAGCCGCCGCCCGCGCGTAGGCCGAGCCGTATTGAGCGTAGGGATTGAGCGCGGTGCCGATCGAGGTCACGGTTGATATCCCTGCATTGGCGCGCGGGAGCGATGTCTTAAGAAATCGTTGATCCGATGAGACCTTGGCAGGGCATGGTTAACAGATTGCAAATTATTTCTGAATATTTCCGTCCCGCTCGGGGCCGACCTCGTATTTGTCGACCACCCAGGCATGGCGGCGCTGTACGTAGACCGATTGCGAGGGAGCTGGAAAATCAGGATCCGCGAATGCGCCGACCGCGACGGCGACGAGATCGGGCGCGCGACCGGGCTCCCAGTAGACCGACGAGCCGCAGGTCGGGCAGAAGTGAAAGACCACCGGGAAACCACTGTCGCCCGTGCGCGTGTACTCCCGCGTCTCGCCTTGCAGCTCCACATCGGCGCGGCCGAAGAAGGCAGCGACGCCGTAAGGGCTGCCGGTCCGCTTTTGACATTCGAGACAATGGCACTGCGAGATTCTCACGGGCTCGCGGCGACAGGTCACGCGGAGCCGTCCGCAGGCGCATGTCGCGAGCCTCGTCATGATGGCCCTCCCTTGCTGGCTACCAGCCGGTGAATCCGCTTACCCGAGGACACGCTGACCAGTTCCTCATCGAGCAACAATGGCGCCGGTCCGAGCTCGGCCCGCACCTCGGCCGCATCGAACGCCGCATAGAGCCGCCCGTGCACATCGCGCAGGTCAGCACCGTCAGTCACGCGCCAACTGAGATAGAAGATGCCGCCGGGCTTCACGATCTCGAGCATGCGGCGAACCGACGGCGCGATCAGCGCGCGATCGAGATGCATGATCACGGTCTCGCACAGCACGTTGTCGAAGCTGCCCGACTCGATGCCGCGCAGCTCGGGCAGTTCGGCACGGGCAAAGCGCAATTGCGGATAGCGCGCGCGTGCCTCAGCGAGCAGGCCCTCGGAGGCGTCATAGCCTTCGGCCGGGAAGCCGTTGGCATTCAGCCACGCCACCTCGCGGCCGCTGCCGCAGCCGATATCGGCGGTCGAGCCGCCCCTGGTAAAGAAGCGCGCGACGATCTCTTGCAGGTCGACCGGCGCCGGCTGCTGGTGCCAGTCCTGCGCGAACGCCACCGCCTCCTTGTCGTAAGCGGCAAGCGTTGCGCGGTCCATGATCAGCCCTCGATCCTGGAGAAGTCGGCCACCGCACGTGTCGCGGCGCGGATCTCGTTGAGCAGCTTCAGGCGGTTTTCGCGAACTTTCGGGTCATCGTCGTTGACCTTGACCTTGTCGAAGAACGCGTCGACCGCCGGACGCAGCTTTGCCATCGCGCTCATCGCGGCGGCGAAATCCTCTCTTGCGACTGCGGCGGAGGCTTCGCTCTTGGCCTGATCGATCGCCTTCGCCAGCGCCTTCTCCTCATCGAGCCTGTACAGCGCCGCATCCGGCGCACCGTCGAAGCTGCGCTTGTCCCGCTTCTCCTCGATCGCAAGGATGTTGCTGGCACGTTTTGTCCCCGCGAGCAGGTTCATGCCGTCGTCGCTGTCGAGGAATTTTCCGAGCGCCTCGACGCGGCGAACCACGAGCAGCAGATCGTCCTGGCCGCCGAGCGAAAACACGGCATCGACGAGATCGTGACGCGCGCCCTGCTCGCGAAGCTGCACCTTCAGGCGGTCGGCGAAGAAGGCGCCAAGGTCCGCGGCGAGACGGTCCATTCCAAGCTTTGCAAAAGGTTCATCTTGCAGTTGCTGCCGAGCCATGGAAACAGCGGACTTAGTCCGCGCAGGCTCGTGAGGGGCGTCTTCGAACAAAAATGGAACCACGACGAGTTCAAGAGACTTCAGCCTGCGTTCAAATTCAGCATAGGCAGAAGCCCGTGCGTCGTGCACTTCCCGATCGTCATCGCCACCCAGATCAGGATTTCCTATTTGTTCCATCCCAATTTCTTCGAGATGGCTCGCGACAAACCCATCGCTATTGAGCAAGACCAAATATCGAGCGTCGTTCCACTCAGACTTGCCGTCCTCAATTTGTGGATTCCAACGTCGCGCAAGCCACAGATATCCAGAATCAGGCCGGAAACTGAAGTACAACAGCAACGTGAGGGCAGACGAGAAGAGAGTGCCTAGCGGAAGGCGCGAGCCGTTAGTCAATATCAGCCTGATCACGCCTAGCGCCGCGCGACGCAGCGCGTACGGGTCCTTCGATCCCGTCGGCTTCTCATCGATCGCCCAGAAGCCCACCAGCGTGTCGAGCTTGTCCGCCAACGCCACCGCGACGCTCACCGGGTCGGTCGGCACACGATCGGTCGGTCCCTGCGGCTTCCAGTGCTCTTCGCTTGCAGTGGCGACCGAGGCATCCTCGCCCTGCGCCAGTGCGTAATACTTGCCCATCAGGCCCTGCAGCTCGGGGAATTCGCCGACGACTTCCGTCAGCAAGTCCGCCTTCGCAAGGTGCGCGGCGCGCTTGGTCTTCTCGACATCGGCGCCGACCAGCGGCGCGATCTCGGCGGCGAGCCGCTCGATCCGCTTGATCCGTGCGGCCTGCGTGCCGAGTTTCTCGTGGAACACGATCTGGTCGAACTTCGGCAGCCGGCTCTCGAGCTTGGTCTTCAGGTCGGTCTCGTAGAAGAACTTGGCATCCGAGAGCCGCGCGCGGATCACGCGCTCGTTGCCGCCGATGATGGTCTTGCCGTCGTCGCTCGCCTCGATGTTGGCGGTCAGGATGAACTTGTTGGCGAGCTTACCCGTCTTAGGGTCGCGCACCACGAAGCATTTCTGGTTGTTGCGGATGGTGGCGCGGATCACCTCGTCAGGGATCGACAGGAACTCCTTGTCGAACGAGCCCATCAGCACGATCGGCCATTCGACGAGGCCGGAGACCTCGTCGAGCAGCACCTGGTCCTCGACCAGCTCATAGCCCTGCGCGAAGGCCAATTGCTTCGCATCGGTCAGAATGGCGTCCTTGCGCCGCTCCGGATCGACCACGACCTTGGCGTCGAGCAGCTTCGCCTCATAGTCCTCGAAACGGCGCACCGAGATCGGACCGGGCGCCATGAAGCGATGGCCATAGGTGGTCTGCCCGGCCTCGATGCCGTCGACGACGAACTTGACGACGTCGGGCTCCTCGGTCTCGAGCCCAAAGGTCGCGGTGATCGCATGGAGCGGACGCACCCAGGTGAGCGAACCTGATTTGGCCGAGCGCGCGCCCCAGCGCATCGATTTCGGCCAGGGGAAGGTGCGGATGATCACCGGCAAAATTTCGGCGATGACATCGATCGCGGCACGGCCCGGCTTTTCGATCAGCGCGATGTAGAAGTCGCCCTTCTTGTCGCTCTGGATTTTTGCCTCGCTGATCGAGGCTAGGCCGGTGGCCTTCAGGAAGCCCTGGATCGCGGGCTCGGGACCGCCGACGCGCGGACCGCGGCGCTCTTCCTTCAGGTCGGGCTGGCGTGTGGGGATGCCATGCACGGTCAGCGCCAGCCGACGTGGGGTGGCAAACGCCTTGGCGCCCTCGTAGACGAGGCCTTCGGCGACAAGCTTGTCGGTCACCATGCGGCGCAGATCGTCCGCCGCCTTGGCCTGCATGCGCGCGGGGATTTCTTCGGAAAACAGTTCGAGGAGAAGATCGGGCATCAGACCGCCCTGCCCGCTTCGGTGTGAACCCACGCCTCGCCGCAGGCCTTCGCCAGCTCGCGCACGCGCATGATGTAGCTCTGCCGCTCGGTCACCGAGATGACGCCGCGGGCGTCGAGCAGGTTGAACACATGGCTCGCCTTGATGCACTGGTCATAGGCCGGCAAGGCCATCAGATGTTCCTTTTGGTTGCTGCTCGGGTTCTTGGAGTTTTCTTGCCAGCCGGCGGCGAGATATTTCTTGCAGGCGTCCTCCGCCATCCTGAACTGCTCGAACAGCATCGCGGTGTCGGCGTATTCGAAATTGTGCCGCGAATATTCCTGCTCGGCCTGCAGGAAGACGTCGCCATAGGTGACCTTCTCCGCGCCCTCGCGGCCGTTGAAGTTCAAGTCATAGACGCGGTCGACGCCCTGCACATACATCGCCAGACGCTCGAGCCCGTAAGTGAGCTCGCCGGCCACCGGTGCGCATTCGACGCCAGCGACCTGCTGGAAATAGGTGAACTGCGACACTTCCATGCCGTCGCACCAGCATTCCCAGCCGAGGCCCCAGGCGCCCAGCGTCGGGCTCTCCCAGTCGTCCTCGACAAAGCGGATGTCGTGAACAGCGGAATCGATGCCGATTGCGGCGAGCGACTTCAGGTACAGGTCCTGGAGGTTCGGTGGCGACGGCTTCATGATCACCTGGAACTGGTAATAGTGCTGCATCCGGTTAGGATTTTCGCCGTAACGGCCGTCCTTGGGCCGCCGCGAGGGCTGCACATAGGCCGCATTCCAGGGCTTCGGTCCCAGCGCGCGCAGGGTGGTGGCGGGATGGAAGGTGCCGGCACCCATTTCCATGTCATAGGGCTGCAGAATGACGCAGCCCTGCTCGGCCCAGAAGCGCTGGAGAGCAAGGATGAAGCCCTGGAACGAACGTTCCGGGCGCATGTGATCAGGCAGGGCGTCCATCGTCAGTACAGATCTCGCGAGGGGGTGAAGCGCGCGGGACCGTATCGGCGACGGCCAATGGAATCAAGGCGATGGGAGTTGTTTCGGCCACCTCTTACCTCGCCCCGCTCGCGGGGAGAGGTCGAATTCGCGCAGCGCGAATTTCGGGTGAGGGGGATTCTCCGCGCGTTCCGGTCTATCGAATTTGCGGAAACAGCCCCTCACCCAACCCTCAAAGAGCGACCTACGCTCGTCTCGCCCCCGCAAGGGCGGGGCGAGGGAGATTCATACTTCAGCCCGGGCGATAGGCCCCGGTCACGGGGTCGCGGCGCAGGGTTTTGATTTCGCTCGCACGCGCGGCTTCGGCCACGCGGGCCAGCCGCGCCTCTTCCAGTTCCTGGTTGATCCGCACGGCCGTCCTGTAGGCCCATCGGACCACGGCCAGGCCACCCAGGACGCCTGCAAATGCGATCAGCGGCGGCATCGGTCGATCCTTGTCGTTCACGTCGGTCAGGCCCCCAATGACCGGTATTCTCCCCTAACGCGGCCTGCGCCGCAATCGCACTTTTAGGGCTAAATGGCGCGCTCAATTCCACGTGTTCAGAACCCAAATCTGGCCCAAATCGCCCTGGTTTCCAATGCCGAGATCACTTCGTCCGGCAGGCCGCCGAATCCGTCCAGCGCCGCCAGCGACCCTGCCCCCGGCGCCCGGCGACCGAGCAGGCCGGACAGCAGGCCGCTCGAGGGCGCGATCACCGGGGTCAGCACCTTGTCGCCATAGCGGGCACGCAGCGTCGCGCGCAGATCGCCGATGCCGTCGGCGAGCCCAAGGCCAAGCGCGGTCTCGCCCGCCCAGTATTCGCCGCTGAACAGCACATCGTCGGCGCCCTTCAGGCGGCCGCCGCGGCTCTGCCGGACCAGCGCGATGAAGATCGCGTGAATCTCGCGCTGGATCGCCTTGAGGCGCGCCACATCGTCGGGGTTCTCGGGCAGGAACGGATCCAGCATCGCCTTGTGGCTGCCCGCGGTATAAAGCCGCCGCTCCACCCCGATCTTCTTGATCAATCCATCGAGACCGAAACTGCCGCCGACCACGCCGATCGACCCCAGGATCGAGGACGGGTCGCAATAGATCTCGTCGCCGGCGCAGGCGATCATGTAGCCGCCGGAGGCCGCCACGTCCTCGACGAACACCAGCACCGGCAGCTTCTTCTCCGCGGCCAATTGGCGGATGCGCAGATAGATCTGCCGCGACTGCACCGGCGAGCCGCCCGGCGAGTTGATCACCAGCGCCACCGCCTTGGCATTCCGCATGCCGAAGGCGCGCTCCAGCAGCTTGGCGACGCCGGCAAGGGTCAGGCCCGGCCGCAGCGGCGTCACCGCGCCGATCACGCCGGATAACCGCACCACCGGCACGACGGCGACGCCGCGCCTGAACCGCACCGGAAGCATGTCCTGCATCCGCTCGACGAGTCCCGGCTTCGCTGCGCGATCACTTGTTTGTTCACTCATGCCGTTACCTCAGATTAACCACTTCTTATCACGCCACTGTCATTGGAAAGCGCGGAACGCGTTTTGCATTGTGTCCGTTGGGGCTGCAATCCGCGGCGGAGAGAGCGACATGAAGATCTATCTGCTGATTTTGCTGATCGGTACACTTCTCACCGCAATCCATTTCACGTCCAGGGCCGAACGGCAGTCGGAAACGGCTCCGCACTAAGGCCGGGCGGAACTGTCCGCTACGGCCGGGCCATCGGCAATGCTTCCTTGCCAGTCAAAATGTCCTGCACCCATTTATTGGGCACGCCTGATTGATCATTGAGCAGCAGCGCGGCGTGGAGACGTGTCGGCGCCCGCCCGCCCTTGGTGGCCCGAACCAGGATGCGGATCGCCGGTGACGCCGCGTCGGCGTGAACGGGCAGGATCTCGACGCTGCCGAAGCCGCGACCGAGCGCAGCCAAAACCTCGGCGATTCCATCGGCCCGCCAGATCATCGCAAGCCGCCCGTTCGACTTGAGAATCCGCCGCGCGACATGAACCCAGCTCTCCAGCGTCGTCGCGGTCGCGACATGGGCGCGCTCCCGCACGCTATCCGGCGAGGCGCGATGCCTGGCGGGATCGTTGAAGGGCGGATTCATCAGCACGACATCGGCGCTGCCAGGACCGAGACCGGCCGCGGCGAACGCCGACGCTTCGGCCTCGACATCGAGCACGACCACGTCGGCCATGATCGCGTTGGCGCCGGCATTATTCTGCGCAAGCTCAGCCAGGGCCGGATCGATTTCAACGAGCGCGAGATCGATCCCGTTGACCCGGCGTGCCACGGCCAGCCCCGCCGCGCCGATCCCGGAACCGAGATCGACGACGCGATCGCCCGGCCGCGCCGGCGTAGCCGCGGCGAGCAGGATCGCGTCATGGCCGGCTCGGTGACCGCGGCGCGGCTGCCGCAACCGCAATTGCCCGCCGAGGAATCCATCCTCGGTGACGTCAGCGGCCGGATTACTCATCGGCGCGCAATTCGTGGCCGAGGCCGGCCTCGGTCAAGAGCTGCCGCGCCTCGTGGTTGTCGTCCTCATGCACCAGGATCCGCCGCGGCAACACGCCGAGCGAGCCTTCGATGATGCTCATGTTCTGGTCGAGCACCAGATGATGGATGTTAGCGCTGTCGAGCAGAGCGCCGACCGCCGAGACCAGCACCATGTCATTGGTTCGAACCAATTCCCGCAAATCACGCTCTCCTCTGGCTCGGCTGTGCTGACGCGGCAACACTGTCAACAACTTCGTGGCCTTGCCGCTTCACCGCGCAGTTTCTATTGTTATAGCTGAGGATAGTGCGAATTCGGCAAAATTGGAGACCAGCGTGGCGGTTATCGTACCCTTTGAAAGCCCGTCCAATGCTTCGATCGACGGGCTGGTGGGACTAGTCGCCGCCGACATGGAGCGTGTCAACGCGACGATCATTTCGCGGACCGGCTCCGAGGTCACCATGATCCCCGAGGTCGCCAATCATCTGATCTCCTCCGGCGGGAAACGGCTGCGGCCGATGCTGACGCTGGCGATGGCCCAGCTCGCCGACTATTCCGGTGACGGCCACATCAAGCTCGCCGCCGCGGTCGAATTCATGCACACCGCGACGCTGCTGCATGACGACGTGGTCGACGAGAGCGAGCTGCGCCGCGGCAAGCTCTCGGCCCGCATGCTGTGGGGCAACGAGGCGAGCGTGCTGGTCGGCGACTTCCTGCTCGGCCAGGCCTTCCGGATGATGGTCGAGGTCGGCTCGCTGCGCGCGCTCGACATTCTCTCGGCCGCTGCTGCCACCATCGCCGAGGGCGAGGTGATGCAGCTTGCCGCCGCCAAGAACACCGCGACCACCGAGGACGAATATCTCGCCGTCATCAGAGGCAAGACCGCCGAGCTGTTCGCCGCGGCTTGCGAGGTCGGCCCGGTGATCGCCAACCGGCCGAAGGCCGAGCAGACCGCCTGCCGCTCGGTCGGCATGAATCTCGGCATCGCCTTCCAGCTCGTCGACGACGTGCTCGACTACGGCGGCAAGTCCGCCAAGCTCGGCAAGAATGTCGGCGACGATTTCCGCGAGGGCAAGATCACGCTGCCGGTGGTGCTCGCTTTCCGCCGCGGCAACGACAGTGAGCGCAAATTCTGGATCCGCGCGCTCGAGCGTGGCGAGATCGGTGCGAACGATCTCGATCACGCGATCGGCCTGATGACCAAGCATCGCGCCCTCGAGGACACGATCAGCCGCGCCCAGCACTACGGCGCGATGTCCGTCGACGCACTGGCGCTATTCCCGTCCTCGCCGATGAAGACGGCGCTGGAAGAGGTGGTCGCGTTCTGCCTCGCGCGCTCGCATTGAGCTGGCCACACCACGGTGTCGTCCCTGCGAAAGCAGGGACCCATACTCCGCGGCTTGGGTTGTGAGCGGAATTCGTCGTTTCAGCTTCGCGCAACAATAGACATTGGTGGTTATGGATCCCTGCTCCTGTGCGCAATTGCGCACCAGGCAGGGACGACACCGGGTTTGTTGCACCGCTTGTGGCCACGCACCCACGTTCTCGCGGCGCAATGCACCTAGCCCTGCACGGCGGCGCCCTACTCCCTCACAGGCACCCAGATCTCCAATCCGCCATTGCCGGTGCCCGGATCGAAATTTTCGTCATAGCGCTCGAAGTTCGGCGCGTCGGCGACCGTCATGCCGGATTGCGGCAGCCAGCGATTCCAGATCGTGTTGACGGTGCGGCGGATGGTCGAGATGTGATCTTTGTGGGTGAACACGACATATTTCTGCTCGGGGATGCGCACGTGTGCGAACTCGCGCGGCAGGTCGGAGAAATCGGCCACTTCAACGCCGGCGATGTAGTCGAAGTTGCCGGCATCGTCGCCGTTGCAGCAGACGCCATAGGCCACCTTGCCGACCTGGCGGGGTATGTCGCCGCACCGCAGATGATAGTCCTGCCACTGGCTCGGGATGCCGGCCGTGCTGCCGTTGGCGTGGTTGTAGCGCTCGCCGATGCCGGCGACGAGGAACGCCTTGCCGGTCGCGATACGCGGTGGATCGATATGATCGAGGGCAGTCGAGATCATGGTGATCGGCTCCTGCAGCTTGAGCGTCGTCAGGCACGTGGTCGCGCGCACCGTTTCGGGCGTGACGCCGAAATGGTCGCGGAACGCGCGGGTGAATGCTTCGTGGGAGCCGTAATCCGCATCCAGCGCGAGGCTTAAGATATCGGGCGCGCCGGCGGCGAGGTCGCGCGCGGCCTCGCTGAGGCGCCGGGCCCGCACATAGCGCATCACCGAGAACCCGGTCGCCTCCGCGAACGCCCGCACCAGATGGAAGCGCGACACGCCGGCGACGCCGGCGATCTCGTCGAGCGTCAGCGGCGCCCCGAGATGGCTTTCGATATACCAGAGCGCCTTCTGGGCTGGGTTCATTGGACGACGGCTCTCCTTAAAGCGCGGGCATCATGCCCGGATGCCGAGCGCGGTGTTTGACAGTCCTTGCTGCGCGCCGACTGAAATCGCGGTTCCGTTCCACGGAAATTTAGCCGAAAGGCGTCGCTGGTCACATAGTCCCAATCGTGCATACTCACGGCTGCATCGATCCGACGGCTCACCAAGCTGCCCGATAATCAAGACTGCATGAGCCGCGGCCAGCATGTCAGGGAGGACAATGATGCACTACCGACGCTTGAGCTATGCCCGGTCCGCCGCGGTTGCGGGATGTCTCGTACTCGCCGCGAGCGCGGCCAACGCACAGAAAAAATACGATCCGGGCGCGACCGATACCGAGATCAAGGTCGGCAATATCATGCCTTATTCCGGCCCGGCCTCGGCCTACGCCACGATCGGCAAGACCGAGGCGGCCTATTTCAAGAAGCTCAACAGCGAAGGCGGCATCAACGGCCGCAAGATCAACTTCATCTCCTACGACGACGGCTACAGCCCGCCGAAAATGGTCGAGCAGGCCCGCAAGCTGGTGGAGAGCGACGAGGCGCTGCTGATCTTCAATCCGCTGGGCACGCCGGGCAACACGGCGATCCAGAAATACATGAACGCCAAGAAGGTGCCGCAGCTTTTCGTCTCGACCGGCGCCGCCAAGTGGAACGACCCGAAGAACTTTCCGTGGACGATGGGCTGGCAGCCGAGCTACCAGGTGGAAGCGCGCATCTACGCCAAGTACATCCTGCAGAACTATCCCGGCAAGACGATCGGCGTGCTCTACCAGAACGACGATTTCGGCAAGGACTACCTGATCGGCCTGCACGACGGTCTCGGCGATCAGGCGAAGAAGCTGATCGTGGTCGAATCCGCCTACGAGACGACGTCGCCGACGGTGGATTCCCAGGTGGTGCAGATCAAGGGCGCCAATCCCGACATCTTCGTCAACATCGCGACGCCGAAATTCGCGGCACAGGCGATCAAGAAGGTCGCCGAGCTGGACTGGCATCCGGTGCAATTCCTGACCAATGTCTCTGGCTCGATCGGCGGCGTGATGAAGCCGGCCGGCTATGAGGCGAGCCAGGGCGTGCTGTCCACCGCATACCTCAAGGACCCCAAGGACGCCGAGTGGAAGAACGATCCGGCCATGAACGAGTGGCGCGCCTTCATGACCAAGTGGTATCCCGAGGGCGACCTCGACGATGCCGCGACCGTGTTCGGCTATGGCGTCGCCAAGGGCCTCGAGCAGGTGCTGCGGCAATGCGGCGACAACCTCACGCGCGAGAACGTGATGAAGCAGGCCGCTAGCCTGAACTTCGAAATTGGCATCTATTTGCCGGGCACGAAGATCAAGACCGGGCCTGACGACTTTGCTCCGATCGAGCAGCTTCAGATGATGCGCTTCAAGGGCGAGAGCTGGGAACGGTTCGGCCCGGTCATGAGCGGCGGCAAGGAGTCGTAAGCGGACGCGCATTCCTGAACGGCGCATCCCTGTATTCCGGGATGCGCCGTTTGCGCTTATGATCCTGCCCGGCAGGTGACCGCAAAGGCAGCAACAATGAAAATCACCGACGTCCGCGCCCACCACATCCGCATCCCATATGACGCCGGCCCCGCGAGCTTCCGCCAGGGCGCATCTGCGATCTCGGCGCTCGACATGGTGATCGTTGAAGTCTCGACCGATGCCGGCCTGACCGGCTGGGGCGATGCCTTCGCCTATGTTTGCCCGAAGACGAGCAGCATGGCGGTGACCGAGATGATCGCGCCACAGGCGCGCGGCCTCGAAGTTCCCGACGCCGCGGGCATTCCCGCGGTTATGGAACAGATCCAGCGCAACCTGCATCTGTTCGGCCGCTACGGCATCACGATGTTCGCGATCTCGGCGCTCGACATCGCGCTGTGGGATCTCGCCGGCAAGGTGCAGGGCGCGCCACTGCATCAACTGATCGGCGGCGCCAAGCGCCAGACGATCCCGGCCTATGCCAGCCTGATGCGCATCGGCAACGCCACACATATCGCTTCCGAGTGCAAGAAGGCGATCAAATCAGGCTATTCCGCGATCAAGCTGCACGAGACGACGATCCCGGCCGTGACGGCCGCGCGGGAGGCGATCGGGCCCGCCGTGCCGCTGATGGTCGACATGAACTGCCCGCTGGATGGACCGGCGGCGATTCAATTCGCCCGTGACTGCAAGCAGGCGGCGCCGATGTTCCTCGAGGAGCCGGTCTGGCCGCCGGAGGATTTCGCGACGCTCGCCGAGGTGCGCAAGGAAGGCCGGCTCGACATCGCAGCCGGCGAGAACGCCTGCACGGTGCATCAATTCCGCCAGATGATGACCGCCGGCGCGGTCAGTCACGCGCAGCCCTCGGTGACCAAGGTTGGTGGCGTCACCGAATTCCTGAAAGTCGCGGTGCTCGCCGACGAGTTCGGCGTCAAGGTGATCCCGCATTCGCCGTATTTCGGACCCGGCTTCCTCGCGACGTTGCATCTGATGGCGATCCGCGACGAAGGCATGATCGAGATGTTCTTCATGAAGCGCCCGGCCTGTCTGTGGGGCGACCGCATCGACGTCGATGCCAGCGGCCATGTCGCCGTGCCGCAAGACCCCGGGCTCGGCTACGAGCCGGATCGCGCCGTGATGGAGAAGTATCGGGTGGCTTAAGCCTGATGAGATAGATTTGAGCAGTCTCCGCGAAAGGACTGCGCTGCCTCTCCGCAAGCGTGGGGCAATCGCATTTGGGAGAAAACCGCCCTGCGGCCATCCTTCGAGACGCCCGCCTTTGGCGGGCTCCTCAGGATGAGGTCTCGTTCTGCGGCACACTAGTAGACCCTCATGGTGAGGAGCGCCGCTTGCGGCGCGTCGCGAACCACGAGGCCGAGGACGTGCACAGCCGCCCAGGGCGGCATATGCGATAGCCCTGCCCGCAAGCGGAAGAGGGAAAGCGAATTCGCGGATAGCCCCTGCCTATTTCGTGTCCTTCGCAGGCGTTGCATCCTTCGCTGGCGGTGCGTCGGTTTTCTTCTTCGAATCGTCAGTCATCTTGACCTGGGCGGCCTGCAAGTCGGCGACGAGTTTCTGCAGACTCGCGACCGAGCTCTTCAAGGTTTCGATCTGGCGATTGGCGGCATCGAGCCTCTGCTGATGATCGGCCGTGAGCTTGTTGATCGTCTTCTGCAGGAAATCGACGTTGCTCTGCAGGCAGCTCGTGCGCCGTTCCATGGCTTTTTCCACGGTGCAGATTTCGATGCCGGGTACGTCCTGCGCGCGCGCTGATCCGACGACGGCGAACACAAGCGGCACGACAAGAGCAACAGCAGTACGAGCGATCATCATCATCCCCAATCCAGCGCACCGTTCACAGCTTTGTGCTTGTAACGTTGAAAGCGAGGCAGACATACCACACTGATACCGCATTCAAGCTGTGTGCTTCGCCTATTACGGGAACTTCTCGTGGGGACGGGGACTTCGGAACTTGTTTGGTTCGACCCTATTTGGCTCGACCTTGGGCAGTGGAGACAAATCACATGGCAACGCGCGAGAAACGGCTGGCTCAATTCGATGGCAACGGCGCACCTTCGCCAGACCAATGCGTGGAAGTGCTTTGCGAAGATCATAGCGGGACATATCAATTGCCGTTCGCCTGCCGTTTCGTCGATGGCCAGTGGCGCAATGACACAACCGGCGGCGCGTTGGAGGCCAACGTCATCGCCTGGCGCAAGCCCCGCGAGAAACAACCGGGCGCGGCCTAGGCGGATCGCGGTTTTCCGCTCCAAAACATCAAGCATGATCGTCCCGTGGCAAAACGCCGCCGACGGGAAGGATCTTGCTCCAGTGGGCGCAGGGCCGCCCTGCGGCCAGAAAAGCGCGTCGCGTGCTGTTCCAAAACGCGACGCGATCACAGGTGGCGTTAAGATTCGGAACGTGGACGGAACGAACCGCGTCCGAATCACTGATCGAGCGCCGTACTCGGTTGTTCACGGCTAGATCTGGTCATCAAGCCGATGCCGCGCACCACATCCAGAAGCATTGTGATCAGCCGCAACCAACGCCCGATGACGAAAGTTAATTCCTCCGCTGACGACATGACGATCACGTCCAGGGCGTGATCGGCGGGACCGTCTCGGTCGCCGGCGCCACATCCACGGTCTTGAAATCGGCGGGGCTGACGATTTCGAGGTATTCCATGTCCTTCGAGTAATCGAACAGATAGTGGGTGATGCCGGGACGCTGATGCACGACGTCGCCCGCCTCCACCAGCGTCTCCTTGTCCTCGTACATGAATCGCGCCCAGCCCTTGGTCATGATGACGATCTGAAAATCGCACAGATGCTTGTGCCAGCCGGTGCCCTGCTCCGGCGGCATGTCGGGATTGGCCTTGACCAGATGGCAGATCACCTGCCCGCCGGTGGCGTCGGCAATGCCGAGGTCGCGATACAGGAAGAAGTCGCGCAGACCACCCCCCTTGAACTCGGTGTCACCGGGTTTGACGTGGGAGAATTTGCTGACGACGGCGTGCTGGTTCATGGAAGCCTCCACGGTTCGCGAGATCGCGACGGCTCGGCGTCCAGATATTCGGCAGCGTCGCATCGTCGCGGTCACAGCTCGACGACAGCCATGCGAAATCCTTGCCAGCGGTGCGCGCCTGCGGCGAAAGGGCTCACCGCGCCGTCACCGCCACGGCGGAAGCATTTGCTGGCGACTAGGAATTTGCGTTGCGTGAGTTCCGCGCCGCGGCCCGCCCGGTGGGTAGCTCGGTGAGCGCAGCGATCACAGGCGGCATATCGATTGAGCAAATCCTGCCCGCCGCTTCAGCCGCCGATGCACGCAACGCCCGCGGCGCACTGCCTAATATTCGACCTCGAGCTCCTCGACGTCGGCCGGCTCGGCCTTGGCCGCCTCGATCCATTCGGCCATCTCGGGCATCGTCATGATGGTGCCGGCATAGGCCGCAAGTTCGCTGTCGAGCTTCACGTCATAGGTCATGAAGCGGGTGACGACGGGCGCGTACATGGCGTCCGCCACGGTGCGGCGCGCGCCGAACAGGAACGGCCCGCCGGATTGGCCTAGGCAATCGTGCCAGATGGTGCAGATCCGATCGATGTCGGCCTGCGCACGCGACCAGATCTTGAAGCCGGGAAAGTGCCCCTTGAGGTTGACCGGCAGCGACGATCTCAGCGTCGCGAACCCGGAATGGATTTCGCCCGAGATCGAGCGGCAATGCGCGCGCTGGATCCGATCCTCCGGCAATAGCCCGGCATGCGGCATGATCTCGTTGAGATACTCGGCGATTGCCAGCGTGTCCCAGACGGTCGCACCCTCGTGGCGCAGGCAGGGCACCAGGATCGAGGACGACAGCAACAGCAGTTCGGCCCGGGTCGTGGGGTCGTCGGGCGCGGTGACGATCTCCTCGAAGTCCAGCCCCGCGAATTTCGCCAGCAGCCAGCCGCGCAGCGACCAGGACGAATATTTCTTGCTGCTGATGGTGAGTGTCGCCTTCGCCATATCAGCCCCTCACGCCTGAACACGTCTCCACCCCGCGTCACCCCGACGCCTGGGCGGATGCAGTTTCTCCAGCAGGCCACAAGCAAGCCACGCGCCAATTTGCCGGGCAGGCTGCCCCGCCCTGGCGTCGATATTGCATGGCCCGTCAGGCCAAGGACGGACCGCGTATGATGTCGATGATGTACCAAGCCTATCAGAACCACATGGACCTCACGGCGCCATGGCGGACCGGGGCCGCGGCGGCGTTGAAATATCTCAACCTGGTACCGGGTGGCGCGTCCGACGGGACATTCGGCCGGCTCGCCGCCGCGCTCGAGCTGATCTCGCGCGCGAGCCTGACCTACACGCGGCCGCCTTACGGCATCGGCCGCGTGACCGTCGGCAACAGAGATCTGGAGGTGACCGAGGAGGTCGCCTACGCGACGCCGTTCGGCTCGCTGCTGCATTTCAGGAAGGTGGACGGGCCGGAGCAGCCGCGGCTGCTGCTGGTGGCGCCGATGTCCGGCCATTTCGCCACCTTGCTCCGTGGTACCGTGAAGACGCTGCTGCAGGATCACGACGTCTACATCACCGACTGGCACAATCCGCGCGACATCCCGCGCGAAGAAGGCCGCTTCGGGCTCGAGGACTACACCGATCACCTGATCGATTTCCTTGGCCGGCTCGGCCCACGCGCGCATATGGTCGCGATCTGCCAGCCTTCGGTATCGGCGCTGGCGGCGGCCGCGATCATGTCGGAGGACAACCATCCGGCGCGGCCGGCGTCGCTAACGCTGATGGCCGGACCGATCGACACCCGGATCCAGCCGACCAAGGTCAACCAGTTCGCCAAGAGCAAGCCGATCAAGTGGTTCGAGGACAATCTGATCAACTACGTGCCGGTGCAGTGCAAGGGGGCGTTGCGTCAGGTCTATCCCGGCTTCGTGCAGCTCACCGCCTTCGTGTCGATGAATCTGGAACGCCACATCAAGCAGCACATCGACCTCGCGCGCCATCTCGCCAGAGGCGAGACCGAGAAGGCCGCGGCGATCAAGACGTTCTATGACGAATATTTCGCCGTGATGGACCTGCCGGCGGAGTTCTACATCGAGACGGTGCGCAACGTGTTCCAGGAGCACCTGCTGCCGCAGAGCAAGCTGATGCATCGCGGCCGTCAGGTGAACCCGGCCGCAATCCGGCGCATGGGCTTGATGACGGTGGAGGGTGAGAGGGACGACATCTGCTCGATCGGCCAGACGCTCGCCGCCCAGGACCTCTGCAGCGGCGTGCGCACCTATCGCAAGGTGCACCACATGCAGGCCGGCGTCGGCCATTACGGCGTGTTCTCCGGCAAGCGCTGGACCAACGAAATCTATCCGCTGCTGCGCGATTTCGTGCATGTGAATTCGTGAGGATCGGTCACGCTCTTTCCCTGTCATTGCGAGGTGCCAACGGGTCGCGCGAACGCGCGCCCGATGACAGGCTCCGCGACGAAGCAATCCTTCGTTCCGCATATGTCGGACGATCGATTGCTTCGCTGCGCCCGCAATGACGGTAGATGGCTAGTCACGCCTCCTCCTGAACGATAATCTCCCCGCCACGACGACACCCACGCCCGAAGAATCGTCCAGGGAGAAACTCCATGCGATCAGCCACCGCCTTCCGCGCTCTCACGTTCGCCTTCGTCACCGCCCTTGTCCTGACCTCACGAGCCTCCGCCGCCGAAATCCACGTCATGATCTCGGGCGGGCTGACCGCGGCCTACAAGGCGCTGGTGCCGGAGTTCGAGCGCAAGACCGGCAACAAGGTGGTCACCGCCTACGGGCCGTCGATGGGCACGACGGTGAACGCAATTCCGGTGCGGCTGCAGCGCGGCGAGCCGGCGGATGTGCTGATCATGGTCGGCTATGCGCTCGGCGATCTCATCAAGCAGGGCAAGGCGGTGGCCGACAGCCGCGTCGACCTCGTGAAGTCGCCGATCGGGATCGCGGTGAAATCGGGCGCACCGAAGCCGGACATCAGCTCGGCCGCATCAGTCAAGCAGGCGCTGCTGGCGGCGAAATCGGTCGCCTATTCCGACAGCGCCAGCGGTGTCTATGTCTCGACCGAGATGTTCCAGAAGCTCGACATCGCCGACCAGATGAAGGGCAAGGCGAAGATGATCCCGGCAACGCCGGTCGGCGAGATCGTCGCCAAGGGCGAGGCCGACATCGGGCTTCAGCAGGTCGCCGAGCTGAGACCGGTCGCCGGCATCGACATCGTCGGTCCGCTGCCGGAGCCGTTGCAGAAGATCACCGTGTTCTCCGCCGGGATTGTCACGGGGGCGAAGGAGCCCGACGCCGGCAAGGCGCTGATCAGCTTCCTCGCCTCGCCGGACGCGCGCGACGCACTGGTGAAGAGCGGGCTCGACCCGATCCCGGCCGGCGCGACGCATTGATCGCGTTGACCTATTCCATCCCCGTCATCCTGAGGCGCTCGCGCAGCGAGCCTCGAAGGATGAATCGGCCACAGCCGGGCCGTGCATCCTTCGAGACGCGCGTACCGCGCCCCTCAGGATGACGGGGATGGGTCGCTCACCGAACATGATGCGCGCCATAGGCGAGCAGTCCGATCACGACCAGCGCGAGCAGCAGCGTCGTCGACTTCCAGAACAGCACCGGGTTGCGCTCGATCAGCGGTGTCGACGACGTCGCGAGATATTTTGCATTGGGATTGCGCAGGTCGAACAAGAACTCCGACAAGCTGTCGTAGCGCTTCAGCGGATTGGGATGCACGGCGCGCTCCAGCGTGCGGTCAACCCAGGTCGGGATGCCGCGGCCACCATGCGCCGCCGGCGCATAGACCAGCCTGCTGAAATCGGACCGGCGGCGGGCGCGCGCGATCTGCGCGCCATAGGGCAGCCGCCCTGTCAGCATCTGATAGGTGATGACGCCGAGCGAGAACAGATCGGACCGCGTCGAACCGCCCTCGCCCAGAAAGTACTCCGGTGCGGTGTATTGCTGGGTGCCGAGGATCGCCTCCGTGCCCGCGGGCGCCGCCTCGGCGACGCCTGAGATCCGCGTCGACCCGAAATCGATGATCTTCACCGTCCCGGTCTTGTCGATCATGATGTTGTCGGGCCTGACGTCCTGGTGCAGCATCTCCTTGCGGTGGAAGGCGCGCAGCCCCTTGGCGATCTGTTCGGCGATATCGCGCACCGTCTCCAGCGCCGGATCGGGATGGTCGATCATCCACTGCCGCAATGTCTGGCCGTCGACATATTCGGTCGCGACATAGAGGAAATTGCGCCTGCGCTGTGGCAGCCAGGGTTTCAGCACATGCGGGCTGTCGATCCGCTTGGCGACCCACTCCTCCATCATGAAGCGCTTGAGATAGGCCGGATCATCGCGCAAGTCGATCGACGGGATCTTGATCGCAACCGTGGTGCCAGAGTCCTCGTCGAGGGCGAGATAGATGTGGCTGCGGTGTGATGCGTGCAGCTCGCGCACGATACGGTAGCCGTCGAAGCGCATCCGCGCCTCGAGCAGCGGCGGCAGCGGCAGCTCGGTCGGCTGGATGATCACCTCGCTTGCGTCACCGTCGGGCAGCTCGTCGATCCGCACGATCTGCGCGGTGAGATTGTCCGGGCTGCCGCGCTCGAACGCCTGCTCCACGATCGACCGCGCGGCCTGGTCGAGATCGGCGGCGCCGTCCTGGATGATCTTCGCGAGCTGGCGCGACGGCACATGCTCGTAGATCCCGTCCGTAACCAGCAGGAAGATATCGCCCGGCTCGAGCCGCAGGTTCTGGTAATCGATCTCGAGCTGCGGATTCACGCCGAGCGCGCGGCCGAGATAGCTCTGCTGGGAGGAGATCACGACGCGATGGTCGTTGGTCAACTGCTCGAGGCTGCCGCCGGACACGCGGTAGATCCTGCTGTCACCGACGTGGAAGAGATGCGCCGACGTCGACCTGATGACCAAGGCGCTCAGCGTGCAGACGTAGCCTTTGTCCTTGTCGTAGGGATTGTCGCTGCGCCGGGTCTGCGCGTGCAGCCAGGAATTGGTCGCCTCCAGCACGCGCTGCGCCGAGGTCTTCACCGACCAGGATTCCGAGGTGCAGTAGTAGTCGGTCAGGAAGCCCTTGACCGCGGACTCGGCGGCGATGCGGCTGACACTGCTGGAGGAGATGCCGTCGGCGAGCACCACCGCGATGCCCTTCAGACCCAGCAGCGGCTCCTCCGGGATCAAGACGCCATGGAAATCCTGATTGGTGTCCTTGCGGCCCTTATCAGAGAATTGCCCGACCGATATTTTCAGCCCGCGTGGCATCGCCTGGTTCAAGCCCGATGGGTCCCTCCACCTCAGGAGCAGGACTATCGCATATGCCGCGTTGGGCGGCTGCGCACATACTCGGCCTCGTGGTTCGAGACGCGCCGCAAGCGGCGCTCCTCACCATGAGGGTCTACTATTGTGCCGCAAAACGAGACCTCATCCTGAGGAGCCCGCCAAAGGCGGGCGTCTCGAAGGATGGCCGCAGGCGCTCTTCTCCCAAATGCGATTGCCCCAGCCTCAGGAGAGACCCATACGCCTGCGGAGATCAAGCGGCGAGACGCTCGCGCTTCGGCGCCGTCTTCACATGCGTCGTGTAGAGCGTCAGCCCGGTGAAGGCGATGCCGCCGGCGAGGTTACCGAGCACGGTCGGGATCTCGTTCCAGATCAGATAGTCCATGATCGAGAACTTCGCATGGAGCATCAGGCCGGACGGAAACAGGAACATGTTCACCACGGAATGTTCGAACACCATGTAGAAGAACACCAGGATCGGCATCCACATCGCGATCACCTTGCCGGGGACCGTGGTGGAGATCATGGCGCCGACCACGCCGGTGGAGACCATCCAGTTGCACAGCATGCCGCGGATGAACAGCGTCGCCATGCCGGCCGCGCCGTGCGCGGCGTAGCCGAGCGTGCGGCCTTCGCCGATATTGCCGATCACCGTGCCGACCTTGTCGGGCTCCTGCGTGAAGCCGAACGTGGTCACGAAGGCCATCATGAATGCCACTGTCAGCGCGCCGCCGAAATTGCCGATGAAGACGAGGCCCCAGTTGCGCAACACGCCGCCGAGCGTGACGCCGGGACGCTTATCAAGCAGCGCGAGCGGCGATAGCACGAACACGCCGGTCAGGAGATCGAAGCCCAGGAGATAGAGCATGACGAAACCGACCGGGAACAACAACGCGCCGATGATCGGCTGGCCGGTGTTCACGTTGATGGTCACCGCGAACCAGGCCGCCAGCGCGAGGATTGCGCCAGCCATGTAGGCGCGGATCACGGTGTCGCGCGTCGACATGAAGACCTTGGATTCGCCGGCGTCGACCATCTTGGTGACGAATTCGGAAGGTGCGAGATAGGCCATTTCGTCAAGTCCCCTTAAACAATCTGGTCGCGCCGATGCGACGCGGGCTGGTTGAAAATGCTCGTCCGTCCGCGGACGCTGGTCGGGATCGGAACGGCGAAGCGGCTGCTGCAACGCCGGCTGAACGTCCGATGCACGATCAAGGCAGGGATTGGCGGGCGATCGCAGAACTCAAGTCGCAACGATTGCTCGAGGCGCGCAGGCATGGCGCCTTGATCCCTTGGCCTCGGCCGGCACTGGCCTGGGCGCTCCGGAGGACGGCAGTCGTCGTTGACCGCAGCAATCAAAAGCAATGGGTATGCCAATCGCCAGCGCTGTCGCCGAAGCGAAAAACCGTTTGGATACAATAGCTTTGTGATCATCCCGGAAGACCGGGCGGCGGCTTGCTGCCTATTTATGCAGCCTGCACAGATGTCGCCCACGGCAATGCGCGTGCCGAGGGCGGAGCTTGGCGGCCTGCTCGGCCCTCCGACAGGCGCGGATGTGCGCTACTTCGCCCCGGTGCGGATCGGCGTGTCCTTCAGGCCGTTGTCGTCATAGGCCTTGCGCAGCGTGCCGTTGGCGGTCGCGTCCGTCATGAATTTGCTGACGAAGGCTGCGGCGAGCGGATGGTTGAGCGGCACCGCGACCGCAGTCACGGTCTGCTTGAAGGTCTCGTCCAGCACGCGCGTGCCGGGAATCTTCTTCGCCATCGCATTGAGCTGGTCGCGCGACAGCGCAAACGCGTCAATCCCGCCGCTCTTCAGGAGATTGAAGATCTCGTCATAGGTCTGATACCCCGTGACCTTGGCGTGCTTGAGATGCGCGATCGCGCCGCGCATGGTCGTGGTGTTGTTGACGGCGGCTACCTTGACGCCGTCCCGATCGAGCTCGGCGAACGTCTTCACCGTCGAGCCCGGCCTTACGATGTAGGTGGCGTCGGCGACCTCGTAGATCGGACCGAATGTCATCTTGGTCTCGCGCTCGGGATCCTTCGGCAGGAAGGTGACGTCCCAGGTCTTCTTCGCGGCCGCGTCGGTGATCTGCCCCGAATTCTGATGCACGACATATTCGACCGGCACGCCGAGCTCTGCGGCCATCGCCTTGCCGAGATCGACCGGGACGCCGGCATAGCCGCCGCTCGCGGTGCGGGGGCACCAGAACGCGCCGCCGGCCGGGCTGATAGCAATCGCGACCCGGAGCTTTCCGCTCGGCGCGATCTCATCCTTCAGGCTATCGGCATTGGCTGACACGGCCATCGTCGTCACTCCCAGAACGAGGCCAGCCAGACTCGACAGGTGACGAGACATCGGACTTCCCTCCACGCCGGATCAGCGCCCGGCTGGGCCGGCAACAAACCGCATGTGACGGGAGAGCGCAACCGCCAGTTTGCGCAACGCAGCCTTCGGTGCAGGAGCGATTTAGCGGACCCTGATGGTGATTTTCTCGGAGACGACGGGCGGATTGAAGGGATAGTGCTTGGCGTCGCCGAGTACCAGTTGCAGCGTATGCTTGCCCGGCGGCAGCTCGAGCCGGGTCTCGGTCTGGCCCGCACCGAAATGCAGATGTGACTTGTCCGACGGGATCGGCTCGTTGGGGTTCAGCGGCTCATTGACGTCGACAAGGAGGTGATGATGGCCGCTGTTCGGATAGTCGTCGCCAGCATGGGTGACGCCCATGTTGCGCAAGCCGAAGCGGCACCAGAACGCGCCTTTGACGGTCGCCCCGTTGTGCGGCCAGACGAAATACAGCACCGCGTCCTTGGGCGCCGGCTTGCCTTGCGCGCAAGCGGGGCTTGCGAATAGCGCGACCACTGCTGCAAACAGAAAAGTGTAGACGACCTTCATCGACAGCCCTCCAAGCCAGCTCTCATCCCGCGGAGACCTCGAAGCATGCAGGCCCCAGACGCGGCCTCATGGTTGCCTGGCGATTCGCGGCATCGTCCAGAGATGCGTGTTCCGCGCTCCTCACCATGAGGGGTAGATTAGGGTGATAGCGCGACCCGGAATCCATGGGTCGGATAACGAACATTGGTGTCGTAATTGTCGCGATTGGCCGGCCGCATATAGCGCGCATCGTTCTTCCACGACCCGGAGCGGATCACATGGGTGAAGCAGTCGCGGTCATGCCACGCCGCACCGTCGGCTGGCGCGCCCTGGTAATTGCGGTGCCAGCAGTCTTCGACCCATTGATCGACCCCGCCGCCCATGTCGTAAAGGCCGAACGGATTGGGCCTGAAGCTGCCGACTTTGACCGGCTGTTCGGCCGCACCGTCGCCGCCGCAATCCTTGCAGCTCGCGACGCCCGGTTGCACCTGGTCGCCCCACCAGTATCTGGTCTGCGTGCCGCCGCGGGCGGCGTATTCCCATTCGGCCTCGCTCGGAAGCCGGTACGGCTTCTTGGTGGTGTCCGCGAGCCACGTCACGTATTGCTTCGCGTCGCTCCAGCTCACATTGGTCACCGGCGCGTCGTCGTTGCCGGTTGCCGTAAAGCCGCAGCCCTTGGCGGCCGCGCAGGCATTCCATTCGCGCACGGTGATCGGATATTTGCCCATGGCAAACGGCTTGACCGTCACCCTGTGGATCGGCCGCTCCGAAGCGTCATCATTGCTGCCCATCGCAAAGCTGCCGCCGGTCAGCGAGACCATTTCGGGCTCGGGCAGGGCCGCGGCTTGCGCCGATGGAGCGGGGCTGGCCGAGGGCGCGGGTTGTGGCTGGGCCGGCGATTGCTGCGCGGTCGGCGCCGGCACCGGGCTCGGCACTTGATTGGGCGCAGCCGGCCCGGCCGCAGGCGATGGCTCGGCCGGCTTCGGCGCGGGAGATGACGACGGCGCCAGCGCCACCTCGCGCGGATTGCTGCGCGGTTGCATCAGCAAGTACCAGAGCGCGCCGCCGGCGATGATCGCGATCGAAAGCCCGAGCAGGACGAGCAGGACGTTTTCGCGACGCCGACGCGTCCGGCTATACGCCGCGGCATCCGGCAGCACGCGATAGACCCTGACCGGATCGGTGATGTTCTTGACCCTGCGGTCGCCAAGCGACTCGTAGCCACAAACCAGCTTGTGCTTGATCTGCTCGTAGATGCCGCCGGAGATGAAGACCTCGCCCGGGTCGGCGATCCCCTCCAGACGCGCGGCGACATTGACGCCGTCACCATAGATGTCGTCGGGCTCGATGATGATGTCGCCGAGATTGACCCCGATCCGGTATTCGATCCAGAACTCCCTCGGCACCGCCGCATTGCGGCCGACCAGGTTCTGCTGAATGACGATGCTGGAGCGGACCGCCTCGACGGGACTGTCGAACATTGCGATGAAGCCGTCACCGGTGGTCTTCACCAGTCGCCCGTGGTGCTCGGCGATGGTCGGTTCGATCAGATCGCGCAGGATTCGCTTGACGCGGGTATGGGTGCCCTCTTCGTCGAGCTGCATCAGCCGGCTGTAGCCGGCGATGTCGCCCGCCACGATCGCCGCAAGCCGTCGCGGCACCGGGCCATCGGACGGCGGCTTGCCCGGCTTGCCTGATTTAAAATCGCGGATTTCACCCATGATTCCGGTTGCTCCACAAACCCCAAAAGGCAGTGTTTAAGGCGCAACCGGCGCCTCAGTCCCCGAAACCCGCGCGAAGCCTATCACACCGTCGTGCCGGAACAACCGCAGAACCGCACCCGGCTTGCGACGGATGCGCGCTCCCCGAACGAGGCGGAACCGGCGTGGCAAGGCGTTCCCGCCGTCAATTCGGCTGTGCGGCCGGCGTCCTGATCTCGCGCGGCAGAATGATCGCGGCGGCGACCGCGAGCAGGCACAGCGCCGCAAAGGCGCGCAGCATCGTGGTGAAGCCGCCCTGGTCATAGAGCCAGGCGACGAGACCGACCGAGGCGCCTGCGGCGGTGAAGCCGACGAAATAGCGCACCGCATAGGCGCGCGAGCGCCATTCCTCGGTGGTGTATTTGCCGACCATGGCGTCGTTGACCGTCACCTGGCCGAAGGCGCCCATCACGATGCCGATCGAGACCAGGATCAGCGGCAGGTTCGACAGGCTCGCTGCAAGATAGAGGAACGGTGCCAGCACGAAGGACAGCGGCAGCGCCACCGCCTTCAGCGAATGCTTATCGAGCAGCTTGCCGATGGTGTACTGCGTCATCGCGCCGAATACGTAGACGCAGGCGGCGATCAGGCCGAGCAGCGCCGGGCTCCTGGTCAGGCCGGCGAGCCGCTCGGCGAACAGTTTTGGCAGCGCCACGGTGACCGCGTTGAACGTGGTCGAGATCGCGATCACGACGATCAGCAGCGCCAGCACCACACGCCACATGTCCTCCTTGGCGACGCGGACCTGGGCGGCGGCCTGCTTGGAGCCCTTGCGGTCCTCGTGCACCACGGTCATCGCGAAGGCGACGCCGATCAAGACGGTGATCGTGCCCGGCAGGATAAAGGCCCAGCGCCAGCCGAGATACTGGCCAATCACGCCGGTGACCAGCGCCGAGGAGGCGACGCCGAGATTGCCCCAGACACCGTTGATCCCCATCTGCGCGCCAAGCTTCTCGGCATAGGACACGATCATGGCGGTGCCGACCGGGTGGTAGATCGAGGCGAAGACGCCGATCGCGAGCAGCGCGGCGCCGAGCTGTAGCGGCGTCTGCACAAAGCCGACCGAGATCATCGAAAGTCCGATCCCGACGAAGAAGATCACCATCATGTGGCGGCGGCTCCAGCGGTCGCCGAGCCATCCCGTGATCAGGGAGCCGGCGCCGAAAGCGATGAAGCCCGGCGTCGCGTAGGGCAAAAGCTCCGAATAGGCCATGCCGAGCGCCGGGCCCATGATGATGACCGCGGCGGCGAAAATCAGCATCGAATAGTGGTCGATGAAGTGGGCGGCGTTGACGAAGGTAATCACCCGGCTGGGGCTGTTCATGGGCCAGTCCTGACTCGAATCTTCAACTGATCGAAAATAGGTTATAGGAGCTTGTCCTGACGGAATGTCGCCAATGACTATCGCCGAACCGCCAATCCGAGCGCTTCATGACGACCGGCGCGCCGCCGACGACGGCGTGCACCTAGTGGCGCGCAATTACCGGAAAGGCGTCCGGCTCGACCCGCACATGCACCGCGAGGCGCAACTGGTCTATGCCGCGAAAGGCACCATGCAGGTGACCACGCCGAAGGGCCGCTGGCTGGTGCCGCCGGACCGCGCGGTCTGGGTGCCCGCGCTGTTCGCGCATGCGATCGACGTGCTCGCCGACATCGAGATGCGTACGCTTTATTTCGACCAGGCATGGCTGGCACGCGAGAAGCGCAGCGACAGCCTCGCCAACGAATTCGTGGTGCGGGTATCGCCGCTGCTGCACCAGGCGATCCTCGCGCTGTTCGACAGTGCCGGCAGCCGCGAGCGCACCGAGCTGCTGGTCAGGCTGCTGATGCTGGAGCTGCACCGGGCCGAGGATCCCGCGACCTTCATTCCGCTGCCGCAGGAGCCGCGTTGCCGGCGCGCTGCCGACGTCGTGCTGGTGGATCCAACGCGCGACTACGAGATCGAGACGCTGGCGCGCACGGTCGGCACCTCGGCGCGGACGCTGTCGCGGCTGTTCTCCGCGGAGACGCAACTGTCGTTCAAGAGCTGGTGCCAGCGCGCCCGCATCGCGGCCGCGATCGAACGTCTCTCGACCGATGCCAATGTTTCGATCAAGCAGATCGCATCCGACCTTGGCTATGCCAGCGTGCCGGCATTTTCCCATGCCTTCCGCCAGGTGACTGGCACAACGCCGACCAAGTTCGCGGAGAAAACGTGAACGCGATCCGTCATCGAGCGCGGACACGATCAATAATACCATTGTTGTGCCGCGACATATTTCCGTACGATCGATACGCTTGATTCCAGTGCTACCGGCCTTAAATCCCGTGTAAGGTTCGGCTAAACTGGATACGACTCGCCAATGGCCAACGCCTTTTTCTCCGATCTGCTCTCGACAATCTCCGAACGCGGCCGCACCCTGCTCCGCCGCGCCGTCCCGACCAACGACAAGCAGGATCCTTCCGAGCTGCTGGACTTGTGCGAGGCATTGCTATCGGGGCGCGGTGAGGCCTCCGGCACTGCAATGGCGCGCGAGGTGCTCGATCGCTACCACCACCTCGATGGTGACGGCCGGCTGTCCTTCTTCCACACGCTGGCCCGCGATTTCGGACCCGATCAGGCCAGACTGCTGCAGGCCATCGAGAGCTGGCGCGCGCAAGCCAATGGCGACGACGCCAGCGACCTGCATTTCGCCTCCGAGCCGCGCCGGCAGGAATTGATTCGCCGGCTCAACCGCGCGCCCGGCGGCACCGGCGAACTGGTGTCGATGCGATCCGATCTGCTTTCACTGATGAAGGGCAACAAGGACCTCGCCGCGCTCGACCGCGACGTGGTGCATCTGCTCTCATCCTGGTTCAACAGGGGATTTCTCGTGCTGCGCAGGATAGACTGGTCGTCGCCGGCCAATATTCTGGAAAAGATCATTCGCTACGAGGCCGTGCATGAAATCCGCGACTGGGACGATTTGCGCCGACGCATCGATCCGGTCGACCGCCGCTGCTACGCCTTCTTCCACCCCGCCCTCGCCGACGAGCCGCTGATCTTCGTCGAGGTGGCGCTCACAGAATCCATCCCGGGCGCGATCGCACCGCTGCTCGCCGAGGAGCGCGAGCCGGTGCCGGTCGAGCGTGCCCGCACCGCCGTGTTCTATTCGATCTCGAACACCCAGCGCGGCCTTGGCGGCATCTCCTTCGGCAGCTTCCTGATCAAGCAGGTGGTCGAGGAGCTGCGCCGCGAATTGCCGAAGCTCGACAATTTCGTGACGCTGTCGCCGGTGCCGGGCTTCATGCAGTGGGTGAAGCAGGCAACCGACGTGCCGCTCAACGACGACGATCGCTCGTTGCTGGAGGGCCTCAGCAAGCCCGATTGGTTCGAGAATGCCGAGCTCGCGACGCAACTGCGCGCGGTGCTGGAGCCGCTCGCTGCCTATTATTTCCTGAAGGCGCGCACGCCCAAGGGCCGGCTGATCGACTCGGTCGCACGCTTCCATCTCGGCAACGGCGCGCGGCTGGAGCGGATCAACTGGCTCGGCGATCTCTCGCCGAAGGGTATGCGCGAATCCGCCGGCATCATGGTCAACTACCTCTACCGGCTCGACGACATCGAGAAGAACCACGAGGCTTATGCCAACACCGGCGAGGTGATCGCCTCCAGCGCGGTGAAGAAGCTGCTCAAAGGCGAAGGCCGGCGGCGGCTGGACATGCGGCTGGGGTAGCGCACTTGCCGTCATTCCGGGATGGTCCGAAGGACCAGACCCGGAATGACGTGCCCAACGGGCTATTCTGCCAGCGCCTTCATCTCCTTGTAGAGATCGGACTTGCCCTCGAACCCGATGCCGGGAAGATCGGGCATCGTGATGTGGCCGTTCTCCACCCGCACGCCGTCGGGGAAGCCGCCGTAGGGTTGGAACAGGTCGGGATAGCTCTCATTGCCGCCGAGCCCGAGGCCGGCCGCGATGTTGAGCGACATCTGGTGGCCGCCATGCGGGATGCAGCGGCTCGGCGACCAGCCGTGGGTCTTCAGCACCGCGAGCGTGCGCTGATATTCGCAGAGCCCATAGGACAGTGCGCAGTCGAATTGCAGCCAGTCGCGATCCGGCCGCATACCGCCGTAGCGGATCAGATTTTTCGCATCCTGGTGGCTGAACAGGTTCTCGCCGGTTGCCATCGGACCCGGATAGAACTCGGCCAGCGCGGCCTGCAAGGCGTAATCGAGCGGATCGCCGGCCTCCTCGTACCAGAACAGCGGATAGTCCCGCAGCATCCTGGCGTAGGCGATCGCGGTCTCCAGATCGAAGCGGCCGTTGGCGTCGACCGCGAGCTGGGCGTCCTTGCCGATCTCCTTCAGCACTGCCTCGATCCGCGCGCGGTCCTCGGCCAGCGGCGCGCCGCCGATCTTCATCTTCACGACGTTGTAGCCGCGGTCGAGATAGCCGCGCATCTCCGTGCGCAGGCCGCCGAGGTCCTTGCCCGGATAGTAATAGCCGCCGGCGGCGTAGACGAAGACGCGCGGATTGGCGGTCAGGCCGTGGCGCTCCGCGAGCAGGCGAAACAGCGGCTTGCCGGCGATCTTCGCCACCGCATCCCAGACCGCCATGTCGATGGTGCCGACTGCGACCGAGCGCTCGCCATGGCCACCCGGCTTCTCGTTCGACATCAGGGTCGACCACACCTTGTCGGGATCGAGATTGTCGCCGCTGGCATCGAGCAGCGACTTCGGATCGGCTTCCTTGAGCCGCGGCGCGAAGCGTTCGCGGATCAGGCCGCCCTGCCCATAGCGGCCGTTGGAATTGAAGCCGTAACCGATCACTCGCTTGCCGTCGCGCACCACGTCGGTGACGACAGCGACCAGGCTCGAGGTCATCTTGGTGAAATCGATATAGGCGTTGCGGATCGGCGACGAGATCGGCTTGGTGACCTCGCGGACGTCGATAATACGGACGGACATGGTGTTGCTCTTTGAGTTAGGCTAACCGCCTCTCCTCATCGTCATTGCGAGGAGCGAAGCGACGAAGCAATCCATACTTCAGCTTGCGGCGCGATGGATTGCTTCGCTTTGCTCGCAATAACGGCGAAGGTAGGCCTCAGGACTTTGCCTTATCCCGGAAATACGGTTCGACCGGACCGTGCACCTTGATGGTCAACGGATTGCCGTAGCGGTCCTTGGCATTGCCGGCGGTGACGCGCACCCAGCCCTCGCTGACGCAATATTCCTCGACATTGGTCTTCTCGACGCCCTTGAAGCGGATGCCGACGTCGCGCGCCAGGATCTCCGCGTTGTAATACGGGCTGTTCGGATCGACCGAGAGGCGGTCGGGCAATTGGTCGTTGGTGGTGTCGTTGTTCTCGCTCATAGCAGCGCCTCGATATCCTTCCTCAATCCTTCGGGCCGGGCGGTCGGCGCATGGCGCGCCACCACCTTGCCGGCGCGATCGACCAGGAACTTGGTGAAATTCCATTTGATCGATGCGCCGAGCAGGCCCGACTTCTCACGCTTCAGATACTCATACAGCGGGTGTGCGTTGGCGCCGTTGACGTCGATCTTGGCAAACATCGGGAACGTCACGGCGTAATTGGTCTCGCAGAACTCCGCGATCTGTTTGGCGTCGCCCGGCTCCTGCGCGCCGAACTGGTTGCAGGGAAAGCCGAGCACCGCGAAACCACGCGACGACAGGTCGGCGTGCAGCTCCTGCAGGCCCTTGTATTGCGGCGTGAAGCCGCAGGCGCTCGCGGTGTTGACGATCAGCAGCACCCGCCCTTCGAACCGCTGCAACTGCACGTCCTCGCCGGCCAGCGAGCGGGCGGTGAAATCATAGACGCTCGGCATCCTGTCTCTCGTCGTGACCTATGTCGCCGGATCGATCGCCGCCGACGGCGTGCCGCCGGCCTCGATCGCTTCGCCCGCCGCAAGGCAGAGGTCTTCGCGGTAGCGGCCGGCCACCAGTTGCACGCCGACCGGAATCCGCCCGACCAATCCGGTGGAGACCGTTAGCCCGGGAAGCCCCATGAAGGGAATGGCAATCTGCGGCAATTGTGCGTGCCACACCCGCGCAAATGACGCCTCGTCCTTGCAGTCGAGTTGGTCGGGGAACGGCAATTCGCCGGATACCGGCATCAGCAGCACCGGATATTGCTCGAAGAACGCGAACCACTCGCGCGTCAGGGTGGCGCGGCGGGTCAGCGCCTGCGACAGGTCGAACGGATGCACCTTGGCGCGGTTGCCGCGCAGGCAGGCGAGCGCGCCGGGATCGCCCTCGCGCTCGGCAGTCGCGAGCTGGGCCTCGTAGCCGTCGCCGAGCCAGAGCCTGGTCTGGATCTCGGCGGCTTCGCGCAAGGGCGGCGTATTGGCGATTTCCTCGACGATCCAGCCCGCTTGCTGCAGCCGCTTGCCGGCATCGGCCACCGCGGCGACCACCTCGGGCACGGGGGTGAGGCCGTCTGGGTTGAGGCACATCGCGACGCGCTTCTCCCGTGGCGATCCCTCGAGCGGCACCGGCGCATACCAGGGATCGCGATAGTCCGGAGCCGACATCGCCGCCAGTGCGATGCGCAGATCGTTGACGGTGCGCGCCAGCGGACCGGATACCGCACTGATCTGCGGACCGATCGGACGCTCCGGCAGCGCCGGATTGAACGCCGGGATGCGGCCCATGCTCGGCCGCAGGCCATGCACGCCGCAGGCATAGGCGGGATAGCGGATCGAGCCGGCGATGTCGGTGCCATGGGCGATGTGTCCGATGCCGGCTGCGACCGCCGCACCGGCGCCGCCCGAGGAGCCACCCGGCGTGATGGCTGGATCGCGCGGGTTCTTGGTGTCGCCGTGAATGAGGTTGGTGGTGAACCAGCGATAGGAAAAGGCCGGACAGTTGGTGCGGCCGAGCAGCACCGCGCCGGCCTTGCGCAGATTGGCAACAACGGGATTGTCGGCCCTGGCGATGCTGTCGCGCTGCAGCTTCAAGCCGTTGGTGGTGGCATAGCCTTCCTGGTCGACATTGACCTTGATGGTAACGGGCACGCCGGCGAGCGGCCCCATCTCCTCGCCGCGCGCGATCGCCGCATCGATCGAAGCGGCCTGCGCCAGCACATCGTCGGGCCGGTGATCGACCACCGCGTTGATCTTCGGGTTGACCGCATCGAGCCGGGCAAGCCCCGCCTGCGCCGCCTCCTTTGCCGAAACCTTCCTGGACTTGATGAGGCTGGCCAGTTCGGTGGCCGACAGACGCCAAAGATCCTGCATGTGCTGCTCCGTGTGACGGCAAGCGTTTTACAGCATGATCCGGAAAAAGTGTGCAGCGGTTTTTCCGAAAAGATCATGCTCAAAAAGAGCGCTAAAGCGCGACGCCGTGCTTTAGCGCCGCATGAAGGACATGGCCAGCGCTGTGCTGCCCGATATCTCAGCGAACGCGGGCGATGTAGTAGGCAAGGTCGGCGATCTGTTCCTTGGTTACCGTCTGCATCACGTCGGCCATGGTGGCGTCGTAGCCGTGGCGGCTGTTGTCCTTGTATTCGGCGAGCGTCTTGGCGAGATAGTCCTCGCGTTGGTTGGCGATGCGCGGCACGTTCTCCTTCCCCGAATAATCCGTGTTGTGGCAGGTGTTGCAGCGGTTCTGCTGCGCCAGCGCCTGGCCGCGCGCGATTCTAGCGGGATCGCCGGCATCCGCGGGGGGAGCTGGCTTCGGCAGGGTGGCGATGAAGTCGGAGAAGGCCCTGAGATCGTCGTCGGTGAGCGGCTTCGCCATCTCGTTCATCGGCTCGAAGGTGCGCAGCTTCTCGCGAAACATGAAGAGCTGGATCAGCGCATATGGTGCCTGCTGGCCGCCGAGCGAGGGCGTGTTCTCGGTTTCCGATGTGCCATGCTCGCCATGGCAGGCAAAACACGGCGCGGCGCGCTCCTGGATGGTTTCGGCACCGACAGGAAATACGAAGGACGCAAGCGCCAGAACTGCAAGTACCGTGTAACGCATCGCTTCAACTCCAAAACCGTCATTGCGAGCCACCCGGTCGGCGCGAGGCGCCGCCGGATGACAGGCTCCGCGAGGCAATCCATACCGCTGCTTGCGGAGACATGGATTGCTTCGTCGCTTCGCTCCTAGGAAGAAGGCGGGTGAGTTCCAGGTCGGCGACTTCAATGACAGGGGCAGTTCCAAGTTCACGTGTCAAACAGCGCGGTGTCATCACCCGCGCATGCGGGTGATCCAGTATTCCAGAGAGGCCGATGCTTGAACCGAGAGGCCGCGGCGTACTGGATGGCCCGCCTGCGCGGGCCATGACAACTGAGAGAATGTGCATCCGCATTCTCGCAATGACGGAAACTTGGTTGCGTCGACTTACTTGTCCGCGACCTTCGGCTTGCCGTAGGAGACGCGATAGATCGCGCCGTTCCAGTCGTCGGAGACGAGCAGCGAGCCGTCCTTCAGCAGCATCACGTCGACGGGGCGGCCGACATACTTGTTATCCTGGAGGAAGCCGGTCAGGAACGGCTCGACCGACTTCACGGTGCCGTCCTTGTTCAGCTTGACGACGACGACGTCGCCGCCCTGCTTCTGCGTCTTGTTCCAGGAGCCGTGGCGCGCGACGAAAATCGCGTTCTTGTAGGCCTTCGGGAACATGCTGCCGGTGTAGAAGCGCATGCCGAGCGAGGCGGTGTGCGGACCCATCAGGCCGACCGGCGGCGTGTAGTCCTTGCAGGACTTACCCCAGCCGAGCTCCTGGTCGATGATGTTGCCCTGATAGCAGTACGGCGCGCCGAAATCCTCGCCGGCCTTGGTGACGCGGTTGAGCTCGTCTTCCGGCACCGTCTCCGACAGCCAGTCGCGGCCGTTGTCGGTGAAGTACATCTGCTTGGTCTCGGGATTCCAGTCGAAGCCGACCGTGTTACGCACGCCGAGCGCGTAGACCTCGGCGCCGGTGCCGTCGAGATTCATGCGGCGGATCTGGCCGTGGTCGGCGTCATGCAGCACGTTGTTGCCGGGCTGGCCGACCGGGACATAGAGCTTGTTGTCGGGACCGATGGCGATGAACTTCCAGCCGTGCGCCTCGTCCTTCGGCAGCTTGTCGTAGATCACGGTGGGCTTCGGCGGATTGTCCAGGACGTCCTCGACGTTGTCGATCTTGGAGACCTGCGAGAGTTCGGCGATGTAGAGCGTGCCGTTCTTGAAGGCGACGCCGTTCGGGCGATAGAGGCCGGAGGCGAGCACCTTGACCGAGCGTTTGCCGTCCTTGTTGATGATCGCATAGACCTTGTCGACGAGGCGGCTGCCGACAAATACGGTGCCCTTGTCGCCGAGCGCCATCGAGCGCGCATTGGCCATGCCGGCGGCATAGACCTCGACATTGAAGCCCGCCGGAGCCTTGAGCTTGGCGAGCGGCAGCTTGTCGGGCGAGGCGGGGAGCGGCGGCGGGGCGACGGGAGCGAGCTTGGCGGCCGCCTCACCGTCCGGACGGCCGATCAACGGCGAGCCCGGCGGCAGCGCCTGGGCGGGTGTGGCGCCAGACGCAGGCGGCGCGGCGGGCTGCTGCGCCGCGGCACCGAGCGTCAATGCAGCGAAGACGGCGCCAGCCAGCAGCAGGCTGCGCGGCGCGAATGAGCAACGTATCATGGTGGTCTCCCCTGGGCGGAAGCCGTCTTGCTTGACTGGCACCGGTGACATCGACCGGCGTCGGCGGCCTTCCCGAACGCCTAATCTCCCAATTGTCCGGAGCAATGCAATCGAAAAACATGCCGGACGCAGACGCGCAGGATTCGATGCTGCGCCGCGCGACCTTTCGACGCGTCAATGCCTCGTCATCGAGCGGTCCGGGCGGTCGAGGATCGCCTCCGTGAACGGAAACTCGAGCACGATCTCGCCCTCGTCGTCGGTCACCTCGATCACCGCGCTCAGCAATGCGCCGTCGGCGCCCTCGGTTTTGAGCAGTTCGCGAATCATGGCCCGCGCCATTTCCCAGGCGCGATCGGGATCGCGCAAAACCTCGCCCTCGGGATCGGAAATCAGCTCGTCGCCGATACGGGTGTTGAAGAAATAGCGTGGCATCGGCTGAACTCGGCTCAGTTGGGCACCCCTCGTCGCCGCGGGCGCGAAAATCGTCCACCAGGACCTTGGGAGGAGGCTTGCGAGCCCAACCCCCATCCCAACATCACTATTCACCCAACTCCGAACAACAGGAAAAAGGTCTGATGCCACGGGCTTTTGAGGGGACGATGCGCACAACTCCGTGAGTAATCGCGGAGATTTGCCGCAGCGCAGCATGACGAGACGCAAAGCAACCTTGCGAAAAATTTAAGTGGCGAAGTTTTTCTGTCGCAGTACGTTAATTGCAGGGCGGAAGTCGTCCGGTTGCAATGGGAGAGCCAAATGGCCTGGAAAGCACCGAAGATCGTCGAAGTGTCAGTCGGCATGGAAATCAACATGTATATGTGCGCCACCCGCAAGTAAGCGGCAGCGTCCAGTATACGTTTAGCGATTAACGCAGGTGGATGTCCGGGCGTAACGCGCTCCCGAGTAAAGGGGTGTGTTTCAAATCCGGGCTCCACCTCGTAATGTTTCTGGGTGAGAGTCCAATTCCTCCAGGAGACGGGTCATGCTTCGCGTCGTCGTCCTGGGTGCCGCAGCGGGTGGCGGCGTTCCGCAGTGGAACTGCGGATGTCCCGTGTGCAGGGCCGCGCGGAGTAATCATCCGGAATTGCAGAGCACGCAGGCCTCGATCGCATTCAGCGGCGACGGCGCGCACTGGTTTCTGGTCAACGCTTCGCCCGACCTCCGTCAGCAACTGATCGCGACACCGCAGTTGCATCCGAAGCAAGGCGTGCTGCGCCACAGCCCGATCACGGGCGTGATCCTCACCAATGGTGAGATCGATGCCGTCGCCGGATTGCTGTCGATGCGCGAGGGATCGCCGTTCACGATCTACGCGCATGAGCGGGTACTGGCGATCTTGCGCTCCAACAGTGTCTTCAACGTGTTGAGCGAGAAGAACGTCGGGCGCCGGGGAATTGCGGTCGACGCCGCCTTCGAGCCTGCCCTGCCGGATGGATCGCCCTCCGGCATCGAGGTGGTGCCGTTCGAGGTTCCCGGCAAGGGCGCCTGGTACCTCGAAGGCAAGACACATCCGGCCGGCCGCGATGGTGCGGGCGATACGTTGGGTCTGCGTATTGCGGACAAGCGGAGTGGCAAATATTTCTACTTCGTCGCCGCTTGCGCGCGGGTGACCGACGACCTCAGGGAACGGCTCAAGGGCGCGCCGCTGGTGTTCTTCGACGGCACGGTGTGGCGCGATGACGAGCTGATCGCGGCGGGGCTCGGCAACAAGACCGGCCAAAGCATGGGACATATCGCGATGTCGGGCGAGCATGGCGCGATCAGCAGCCTCGACGGCCTCGACATCGGACGAAAAGTGTTTTTGCATATCAACAACTCCAACCCGGCACTGCTTGGGACCTCGGCCGAACGCAAGGCGGTCGAACAGGCCGGGTGGCAGATTCCTGCCGACGGAACGGAGATCGTGCTGTGAATGTCGTGCTGACCTCAGGAATGACCGCGCTTTCGATCGGCAAGGGCATCTCGCTCGACAGCGCCGAGGCGATGGAGGCGACGCTGCGCCAGATCGGCGCGACGCGCTATCACAGCCTGCATCCGTTCCACCGGTTGCTGCATGGCGGCAAGCTCAACAAGGGTCAGGTGCAGGCCTGGGCGCTCAACCGCTACTACTACCAGAGCACGATTCCGCTGAAGGACGCGATGGTGATCTCGCGCTTCCGCGACCGTGCGACACGGATCGAGTGGCGCCACCGCATCGAGGATCACGACGGCGACCTCGGCAATGAAGGCGGCATCGAGCGCTGGCTCAAGCTGACCGAGGGCCTCGGCCTCGATACGGCTTACGTGGAATCGACCGAAGGCATTCTGCCGGCGACGCGCTTCGCGGTGGAGGCCTATGTGCATTTCTGCCGTGACCGCACCCCGCTGGAGGCGATCGCCTCCTCGCTCACCGAATTGTTCGCGCCGAACCTGCATGAGGAGCGCATCTCGGGGATGCTGAAGCACTACAGCTTCGTCAATCCCGACATCATGAGCTATTTCAGCCGCCGTCTGGCGCAGGCGCCGCGCGACGCGAATTTCGCGCTCGACTACGTCAAGCAGCATGCGAAGACGCCGGCCGAGCGCGAGGCGGTCTGCAACGCGCTGATCTTCAAGACCAACGTGCTGTGGGTGCAGCTCGACGCGCTCTATCACGCCTATGTCGACGGCCACATTCCGCCGGGCGCCTTCGTGCCGAAGACCAGCTAGGGACAAGCCATGGCGAGCCGCAACATCAGCGTCAGCGAGACCAGCCGGCCGAAGCTGCCGCGCCATGCCAAGCTGAAATTCGACGAGACGCGGCAGGTCTGGGTGATCCTCGCGCCGGAGCGTGTGCTGGCGCCGGACGAGATCGCGGTCGAAGTGCTGCAGCTCTGCGACGGCGTGCGCAGCGTGTCCGAGATGGTCGACCAGCTTGCGGTGAAATATGCCGCGCCGCGCGAGGCGATCTCGGGCGACGTGGTCGCGATGCTGCAGGATCTCGCTGACAAGGGCTTTCTCACCGAAGCGCGCGAGAAGACGCCATGAGTGACACGCTCGCCGACAACAAGACGACAGCGGCGGCCCCGAGCGACGGGCTCGCGGTGCTGGAGAGCCGCCGCTCGGCGGCCGAGACCTACGGCATTCCGCTTGCGGTGCTCGCCGAGGTCACGCATCGCTGCCCGCTGCAATGCCCGTACTGCTCGAACCCGGTCGAGCTCGACCGCGGCAGCACCGAGCTCACCACGGACGAGTGGAAGAAGGTGCTGGGCGAGCTTGCCGAGCTCGGCGTGCTGCAGATCCATTTCTCCGGCGGCGAGCCGACCGCGCGCAAGGACATTGTCGAGCTGGTGCAGCACGCGACCGATGTCGGACTTTATTCCAACCTGATCACCTCGGCCGTGCTGCTGACGAAAGACAAGCTCGCGGCGCTGGCCGATGCCGGCCTCTGTCATGTGCAGATCAGCTTCCAGGGCAACGAGCCCGGCGTCGCCGACCGCGTCGCCGGGCTGAAGGACGCGCACCGGAAGAAGCTCGAAGTGGCGAAATGGACGCGCGAGCTCGAATTGCCGCTGACCGTGAATGCGGTGATGCACCGGCAAAACCTGCATCAGCTCCGCGACATCATCCAGATGGCGGTCGATCTCGACGCCGACCGGCTCGAGGTCGCCAACGTGCAGTATTACGGTTGGGCGCTGAAGAACCGCGCCGCGTTGATGCCGACGATCGAGCAGATCGAGGAGACCAGCCGCATCGTCGAGGAAGCGCAGGCGCGGCTGAAGGGCACGCTCGCGATCGACTACGTGGTGCCGGACTATTACGCGTTACGGCCGAAGAAGTGCATGGGCGGCTGGGGCCGCCAGTTCTTCAATATCTCGCCGGCCGGCAAGGTGCTGCCGTGCCATGCCGCAGAAAGCATCACCGGGCTGCAATTCGAATCCGTGCGCTCGAACCATTCGATCGCGTGGATCTGGCAGAACTCGGAAGCGTTCAACCGCTATCGCGGCACCGGGTGGATGCCCGAGCCGTGCAAATCCTGCGAGTTCCGCGAGGTCGATTACGGCGGCTGCCGCTGCCAGGCCTTCGCGCTGACCGGCGATGCCGGCAACACCGATCCGGCCTGCGCGCTGTCGCCGCGGCACGAGGAGATCTTCAAGCAGGCCGAGCGTGAGGCGGCGGCGCATCAGGATCGCTTCCTCTATCGCAACTTCGCCGGCGGCACGCTGGAGACGGACGATCCCCAGGAAAAATCTCATGGCGCCTGACGCCGATGCCGGCAAAGCCGCCAGGCGATCCGATCCCTTTGCACCGCTGACGTCGGAATTGATCGATGTCGGCGACGGCCACGCGATCCATGTCGAAAGCGTCGGCCGCGAGGGCGGCGTTCCCGCCGTCTATCTGCATGGCGGTCCCGGCAGCGGCTGCCAGCCGGACCATCGCCGCCTGTTTGATCCCGAGCGCTTCCACGCCGTGCTGTTCGACCAGCGCGGCTGCGGCCGCAGCCGGCCGAAGGGCAGCCGCGAGCACAACACGACGCCGCATCTGATCGCGGACATGGAAAAGATCCGTGAGCGGTTCGGTTTCAAACGCTGGCTGGTGGTCGGCGGCTCCTGGGGCGCGACGCTGGCCCTGGCCTATGCGCAGGCCCATCCCGACCGCGTCAGCGGCCTCATGCTGCGCGCGACCTTTCTCGGCACGCGCGCGGAACTGGACGGCGCCTTCCTGCACACCCTGCCGCGGTTCTATCCCGCGCTCCATGGGGATTTCCTCGAGATGCTGCCGGAGCACGAACGCGCCGCGCCGCTCATCTCCTATTATCACCGCATCCTCGATCCGGACGCCGCCGTGCATGCCCCGGCCGCGCGCGCCTGGCACGACACCGAGCGCACGCTATCGGAGCACACGCCGAAACAGACGCGGCTCGATCCCGCCTCCCTGAACGGATCAGGCGCCCTGCCCTCGACGCCGTTCATGGAAGCGCATTATTTCGCCAACGACTGCTTCATGCGGCCGAACCAGCTCATGGACGGGGCCGGCAAGCTCGCCGGCATTCCCGGCATCCTGGTGCAGGGCCGCTACGACCTGCTGTGCCCGCCCGCGACCTCGCACGCGCTCGCCGCGCGCTGGCCAGGCAGCGAGGTCCGCATCATCGACGGCGCCGGCCACATCCTCTACGACCCCGGCATCCGCAACGCCGTGATGAAGGCGATCGCGGACCTGGCGTCCAGAGCAGCGCTAGGTTGACCGGCGGAACCGAGCTCCCTCTCCCCGTTCTTACGGGGAGAGGGTTGGGGTGAGGGGCTGCCTACACGAAGGCGGTAACAATCGGACTCGCGGAGACTCCCCCTCACCCGGAACGCATCTTACGATGCGTTCCGGCCTCTCCCCGCAAGCGGGGCGAGGCGAGGCGGAGTTCGCCGCCCGATAGTCGCGGTTCTGGAACAGGTTGCCCGCGACATCTCGATCTGCTCGCCGGCCATCCGGCCGCCATTGCACAATTTCTGAATAATAGAAAAATACCGCTGAGTTGCCCGACATGTCAAGTTGCCGTGTCAAACAGTGGCAACCGACGACTACTTTGCATGGGGTTGTTTTCGATATTTTGGCGCTGCCCCCTTCAAACCACACTGAGATCCTTCGGTTTGTTGAAGCCGACCGGAATCCGACAGATCCGAGGTGCTCATGGATGCTGACCTGCCCGGCCCTTCCGCTTACATGATCAGTGTTGACACTGTCCCGGCGGACAGCGCGCCGGCGCCGGCCGTGCCGCAGCCGCGGGCCTCGCAGGCGCCGGCGGCGCCATGCGTGGTGGCGGCGGCGGGGCTGCGCGCTGCACCTGCATCGCCGGCCGCGGGGGCGGTGGAGCAGCAGCACGCGGAGGCGGCGGAGGGGCCACGCGCGCCGGCGGAGGAGCAGCAACCCGCGGGGGCGGAGCGACCGCGCGCTGCGGCGGCGGGACGGCTGCCGTGCGCGACGGCGGCGGTGGGGCTGTACGCGCGGCTGGCGGCGGCGCCGCGCGAACCTGCGGCGGTGCGGCACGGGTCACCGGTGCAGGTGTCACTGCGGCACGCGCGGGCCCACTACGTTGCGAAGGCGGCGACGTGACCGGCGCGGCCCGGTTCACCGGGTTGGGTGCGGCTGCAACCGAAGGCCGCGCTGCATTCGCCGGCGGGGTCTGTGTGCGCGCCCCAGGCGCTGTCGTGGTGCCCGGCCTGGTCGCCGTCGGTGACTGCGCGCCGGGCTGAACCGCACCGACTTGCGGCCGCGCGCCCGGCGCAGGCTGCGAACCGGTGGAGGGAGTGAGCGCATTCGGCCGAGCGCCACGTTGTACCGGACTGGCAGGCGCCGTCGCCGTCTGCGGCAACGGCGGACCGTTCCTGGCACCGGGCAGCGTGTGAACGCCGGGCGCGGCAGGGTTGGTGGGCGCGGTTGCGGCGTTCGTGCTCGGCGCTGCGCCCGGCTGGGTCGGCAGCATTCCGGGCCGCGCACCGGGGGCGGGCTGAGCGCCTTGCGCGCCGCCCGGCTGCACCAGATTGGCGCGCTGCAGGGCCGCCGGCGGCAGCGTCGGCGCTCGCGAGATCGGCCCGCCGGGGACCGTCGGCCTCACCCCGGCCGCAGCGAGCTGCGCCGGCGTGGGACTGGGATTGTTGATCACGGTGTTAATGATCGTCGTGTTGTGGATGTTGTTGAACACGATGTTGTTTGGCGGCGGCACCACATAGGGCGGCGGCGCCACATAGGCCGGCATCGCCACGAAGAACGGCGTCGGCAGCACGAACAGGCCGATCGGCGGCGGTGGCGGCGCCAGCACCACGAAATCCGGCGGTGGCGGCGGCAGGAAGAACACCGGCGGCGGCGGTGGCGGCACAAAGTCAAACACCGGATCGCTGTAGTAGAGCACCGGACGGTCGACATAGACCACTTCATCCGGCGGCGGCGGCGGCACGTCGTAGTCGATCTCGGCGAACTGCGGCGGCGGCTCGAGCGCCGCCGAGAGATAGGCAAGGCGCCGCCGCGCGTCGGCCGCATGCGGCCCGCGCGGATAGCGACTGAGGTAGGACCAATAGGCATCCGGTGTATCGGCAGTGTAAGTGCGCCGCCAGGTGATCGCCTCGCGCCGCGCCGCCACGATCGCCCGCACGCGCTTGGCCAGCGGATCGTTCGGATAGGCCTGCAGGTAATCCTCGTAGCCCTGCATCGTGTCGCGCTCCAGCGCCGCGGCATAGGCATCCTGCGCAGAGTAGTCGCGGATCGGCTTGGTGCGCACCCCGGCATCGGCCTGGGCGGGCGGCGCGTCAGGCTTACGATCGAAGAACACGAAGGACGCGTCGATCTTCTGGGCATCCCAGGGGATCTGCGCACCCTTGGTCATCTCGTTGACGCGCAAGCGGACCCGGTCGAACACGTCGGGCAGGCTGAGACCGCCGGTACGAATCATCTCGGCAAGTGCCTGGGCATAGGGCCCGTAGGGCGGTGCGCCGTCGGGAGCGACGGTGCCGGGCGCCGAGTTGAAGGCGATCAGCATCTTCGGATCCGGATCGACCAGCGCCAGGCCGCCGGCCAGCGGCTGCCCTCCCTTGGCGAAGGGATTGCTGCGCGCCGCATCGAGCACGATCACGGTCGCCTTGATCTGTAGCGCCGAGAGCTGATGGGTGTAGTCGGACAGGCGGATCGCCTCGACCGGCACGTCAGTGTCGCGGGCGATCTTGGCATCGACCGGCACGAAGTAGTTCTCGCCGATCAGTTGCAGGCCATAACCGGCGAGATAGACGAAGGCGACGGCGTTCGGGCCGGCCTCCTGCACCTTCTGGACGAAATCGCGGAATGACTTGCGCAGCGTCTCGCCGTCGAGGTCGCGGGCGCCGATCACGTCGAAGCCGGCCGCTTGCAGAGTCTGTGCGATCAATCCGGCGTCATTGGCGGCGGTCTGCAGCGGAGCCGCCTCGTAGGAGCCATTTCCGATGACGAGCGCGAGCCGCTTTTCCTGGTCCTGCGCCAGCGCGGGCAGCGACGCCAGCGACACAAGACCGACGATCAATGCCCACAGAATTCGCGCCATAGCGGTCGTCCTTTTCTTCTTTCAAGAACTTGGCGGGCCAAATGGAACTGCAATCTCCGTGAACCCGCGCTGAACAGCATTACAGCAATTGTGGCAATCCTTGGTCTGGATCGGTTTTCACAGCAGGAACCGGCTTCCGTTGCGTCGGCCGTTCGGCAATATTCGACAATCAAAACAGGCACACAGGAGCACAAGATGCCGATCGCCGGACAGGGCATGCTGCTGACATCGATGGATGTCGACAGCTTACACGAAGCTGAATTCAATCGCTGGTACGATCGTGAACACATCGAGGAGCGAGTCGCGATCGAGGGTTTCATCGAAGCCCGCCGCTATGTCGCCCATGACGGCAGGCCGAAGTATCTGAGCCTCTACTCGACCGCGACGTTCGACGTGCTCGACAGCCCCGCCTATCGCACGGCCCTTGCCAACCAGACCGAATGGTCGAAGGCCAATATCGCGCGCTTCAAGAACATGATCCGTGGGGTCGCCCGCATCACCATCAGCCGCGGAACCGGCCGCGGCGCGGCGCTCGGCATCATCCGCCTGCGTCCGCCCGCCGATGGCGCGGACAAGCTTCGCGCGGTGCTCGAAGAGCAGTTCGATCCATCGGCGCTGGACGGGATCATCTCGATGCACCTCTTGGAGAACGATCCGGTGCTGTCCCGGCCGCTGACGCCCGATGCAGCGAAGGCCGATCCCGGCGCCGGCGACTGGTTCGCGCTGATCGATGCAACCGATGTGGATGCAGTGCCGGCTGCCGCGGCGCGCATCATCAATAACATTGCGCTCAAGCCGCTGGTGGTGACGAGCGGCGTCTATCGGCTGTTGTGGGATCTCGCCAAGGGCGACCTTCCGCGCGGCTAAGCGCCCAATGCGGCGGCGCATCATGTTGCACCGCCGCATAATGGCATCGAGATTAACGCTGGACGCAAGTCAGCCGCGCGAAAGCTGATGATCGCGCAAATTTGGCTTTGCCTTCTCTGGAACGGCTCTAATAAGATAAGTCTATGATCCAATTCAAAAACCAGAACAACGTCGCGTGAGCGCTCGTCGTCAACAATAAGGCCGCGCAAGGTCTGGCATTTTTCGCGCGGGTCAAAGGTAGGAATGAAACCGACTGATATCTCGGCGCCGGATTACTTTCACAAAGTAGTCGATTGCCAATGGGCCTGCCCCGCACACACTCCCGTTCCTGAGTACATCCGGTTGATTGCTGAGGGGCGTTACAGCGACGCCTACATGATCAATTGGAAGTCGAACGTGTTTCCCGGAATTCTGGGACGCACCTGCGACCGCCCCTGCGAGCCGGCCTGCCGCCGCGGCCGCGTCGAGGAGAATCCGGTCGCGATCTGCCGCCTGAAGCGCGTCGCGGCCGACTTCAAGGACGACATCAAGCACCGCCTGCCAAAACCGGGACCGAAGAACGGCCGCCGCATCGCGCTGGTCGGCGGCGGACCGGCGTCGCTCGCGGTGGCCCGCGACCTCGCCCCGCTCGGCTATCACTGCACCGTGTTCGACGGCGATCCCAAGGCCGGCGGCATGATGCGCAGCCAGATTCCGAAATTCCGGCTGCCCGACAGCGTGATCGACGAGGAGACCGACTACATCCTGGGCCTCGGCGTCGAGTTCAAAGGCGGCCAGCGCATCGATAGCCTCAAGCAATTGCTGGCCGAGAACTATGACGCGATCTTCGTCGGGAGCGGCGCGCCGCGCGGCCGCGAGCTCGACATCCCCGGCCGCAAAGAAGCAGCCGCCAACATCCATATCGGCATCGAATGGCTGGCGTCGGTCTCGTTCGGCCATATCGACAAGATCGGCCGCCGCGTCATCGTGCTCGGCGGCGGCAACACCGCGATGGACTGCTGCCGCACTGCGCGCCGCCTCGGCGGCGAGAGCGTCAAGGTGATCGTCCGCTCCGGCTTCGAGGAGATGAAGGCCTCGCCGTGGGAGAAGGAAGACGCCATGCATGAGGACATCCCGATCCTCAACTTCATGGTGCCGGTCGCCTTCGTTCACCACAACGGCAAGCTCACCGGCGTCACCTTCCAGAAGGTGAAGGCGGAATATGACGCCAACGGCCGGCGCAATCTGGTGCCGTCAGGCGAGCCGGACGAGACCGTGCCTTGCGACGACGTGCTGGTTGCGGTCGGCCAGGAGAACGCATTTCCCTGGATCGAAGCCGATTGCGGCATCGAGTTCGACAAGTGGCACATGCCGAAGGTCGATCCCAAGACATTCGTCTCGACCAATCCGAAGGTGTTCTTCGGCGGCGACGCGGCGTTCGGGCCGAAGAACATCATCTGGGCGGTGGCGCACGGCCACGATGCCGCGCTCTCGATCCACCGGATGCTGTCCGGCGAGGACATCAACGAACGCCCGCTGCCCGAGGTGGAGGTCTCTTCACAGAAGATGGGCATCCACGAGTGGAGCTACGACAACGACATCTCCGCCGACAAGCGCTTCAAGGTGCCGCATCGCGACAAGGTGATCGCACTGAAGGACATCCGCGCCGAGGTCGAGCTCGGCTACGACCTCAAGCTCGCACTGGGTGAGGCGCAGCGCTGCCTGAACTGCGACGTGCAGACGGTGTTCTCGGCGCCGCTGTGCATCGAATGCGACGCCTGCGCCGACATCTGTCCGATGGATTGCATCACCTTTACCCCGAATGGTGACGAGGATGATTTGCGGCAGCGGCTGAAGGCGCCCTCGCCGCATCACGACCAGGCGCTCTACGTCTCGGGCGACCTGAAGACCGGCCGCGTCATGGTGAAAGACGAAGATGTCTGCCTGCATTGCGGGCTGTGCGCCGAGCGCTGCCCGACCGGCGCCTGGGATATGCAGAAGTACCTCATCGATATGGTTCACGCAGGATCAACATGTCAGTCCAAAGCCCGATCAGCAGCGTAAACGACTTCGTCGTCCGCTTCGCCAACGTCAACGGTTCGGGCTCGGCTTCCGCCAACGAGCTGTTCGCGCGTTCGATCCTGCGCCACGGCGTTCCGGTCTCACCGCGCAATATCTTCCCCTCCAACATCCAGGGCCTGCCAACCTGGTACGAGGTGCGGGTCACCGAAGCTGGCCATCTCGGCGCCCGTGGCGGGGTCGACTTGATGGTGGCGATGAACCCCCAGACCTGGGACAAGGACGTCGCCTCGATCGAGCCCGGCGGCTATCTGTTCTACGATTCGACCAAGCCGATGCCCTCGTCCAAGTTCCGCGAGGACATCACAGTGATCGGCGTGCCGCTGACCGCGATCACCAACTCGACCTACACAGATCCGCGGCAGCGCCAGCTATTCAAGAACATCATTTATCTGGGCGCGCTCTGTGCTCTGCTCGATCTCGATCCCAAGCTGGTCGAGCAATTGATCGGCGAGCAGTACAAGGGCAAGGAGAAGCTGTTGTCCTCCAACGTCCACGCGCTGCATCTCGGCCGCGACTGGGCGCTGCAGAACCTGAAATGCCCGATCGGGCTCCGGGTGAGCAAGACCGACAAGGTCGGCGACCGCATCTTCCTCGAGGGCAACAGCGCGGCTGCGCTCGGCGCCGTCTATGGTGGTGCCACCGTCTGCGCCTGGTATCCGATCACGCCGTCGTCCTCAGTCGCGGAAGCCTTCACCAGCCACTGCAAGAAATATCGTCACGATCCCGAGACCGGAAAGGCGAAATACGCGATCGTGCAGGGCGAGGACGAGCTCGCCTCGATCGGCATCGTGATCGGCGCCTCCTGGAACGGCGCACGAGCCTTCACCGCAACGTCGGGCCCCGGCATCTCGCTGATGACCGAGTTCATCGGCCTGTCCTATTTCGCCGAGATCCCGGCCGTGATCATGAACATCCAGCGTGCCGGCCCCTCAACGGGCATGCCGACGCGCACGCAGCAATGCGACGTGATCGCCTGCGCCTATGCATCACACGGCGATACCAAGCATGTGCTGCTGTTCCCGGAAGATCCGGCGGAGGCCTTCGAGTTCGCCGCGGCGGCGTTCGATCTCGCCGAGCGGCTGCAGACCACGATCTTTCTGATGCTCGATCTCGACATCGGCATGAACCACCGGCTGTGCCGCCCGCTGAAGTGGGACGACGCCCGCCAGTACGACCGCGGCAAGGTGATGACCGCGGAGATGCTGGAGGAAGGCCGCGACTTCGGCCGCTACCTCGACGTCGACGGCGACGGCATCCCCTATCGCACCTATCCCGGCACGCATCCGACCAAGGGCTCCTACTTCACCCGCGGCACCTCCCGCGACCGCTACGCGCGCTATTCGGAGGAAGGCGCCGTCTATGCCGACAACATGCAGCGCCTGGTGCGCAAGTTCGAGACCGCGCAGGACATGGTGCCGCGGCCGCTGCAAGCCAATGCCGCGAAGCCGACCAAGTATGGCGTGATCTATTTCGGCTCGACCTCGCCCGCGATGGACGAAGCGATCGGCCTCCTGGAGGCGCGCGGTCATCAGCTCGACCGGCTGCGCATCCGCGCCTTCCCGTTCCACTCCAGCGTCGCGAGCTTCATCGCCGACCACGACTTCGTCTATGTGGTCGAGCAGAACCGCGACGCCCAGCTCCGCCAGCTCATCGTCAACGAGAACGGCATCGATCCGGTCCGGCTGGTGCCGATCCTGCACTATGACGGCACGCCGATCACCGCGCGCTTCATTGCCAACGCGATCGGCGACCACCAGGATCATCTCAAGGTGACCCCTCTCCGCAAGGCCGTGTCATGACCTACATTGCAAAACCCAAGTTCCATCATCCCGGCCTGAAGAAGAACGAACTCGGCTATACCCATCGCGACTACGAGGGGAAGATCTCGACGCTGTGCGCCGGCTGCGGGCACGACTCGATCACCGCCTCGATCATCGAGGCGTGCTACGAGCTCTCGATCGAGCCGCACCGGGTGGCGAAGATCTCCGGCATCGGCTGCTCGTCGAAGACGCCGGACTACTTCCTCGGCAATTCGCACGGCTTCAACTCGGTGCACGGCCGCATGCCGTCGGTGTTGACCGGCGCCAACCTCGCCAACCGCGACCTGATCTATCTCGGCGTCTCCGGCGACGGCGATTCCGCCTCGATCGGCTTCGGCCAGTTCGCGCATTCGATCCGTCGCGGCGTCAACATGACCTACATCGTCGAGAACAACGGCGTGTATGGCCTGACCAAGGGCCAGTTCTCGGCCACCGCCGACCGCGGCTCGAAGTCGAAGAAAGGTATCACCAACACCGACAACGCGATCGACTTGGTCGCAATCGCGCTGCAACTCGGCGCGACCTTCGTGGCGCGCAGCTTCTCCGGCGACAAGACCCAATTGGTGCCGCTGATCGCGGCCGCGATCCGCCACAAGGGCGCGTCCTTCATCGACGTGATCAGCCCCTGCATCGCCTTCAACAACCACGCCGGCTCGACCAAGAGCTTCGACTATGTGCGCGAGCACAATGATGCGGTCAACCGCCTCGACGTGCTGGTTGGCCGCGATCCGATCAGCGTCGACTATGCGCCGGGCACCGTGCAGGTGGTCGAGCAGCATGACGGCTCCAGGCTTGCGCTGCGCAAGCTCGATGCCGACTACGATCCGCACGATCGGCTGGGCGCGATGACCTTCCTGCAGAAGCACGCGGCCAAGGGCCAGATCGTCACCGGGCTGCTCTACGTCGACCCGGACGCCGAGGATCTGCACGCCCATCTCGACACCGTCGAGACGCCGCTCAACTCGCTGGACGAGAAGGCGCTGTGCCCCGGCTCGGCGGTGCTGGACAAGATCAACGCCAGTTTGCGGTAAGTACAGCAAATTCGGTGTCGTCCTGCGAAAAGCAGAACCCATGACCACCGATGCAGATTGTCGAGCTACGCTGGAACGACGAGTCCCGCTTATAACGAAGGCCGCGGCGTATGGGTCCCTGCTTTCGCAGGGACCACAGTTGGTGACGGTTACTTGTCGCTCAGGACATCGCCGAACAGCGCCCACGACTTGCCGTCGAAGCGCGCCATCTGGATCTGACGGATCGGCGTCACGTTGTCAGGCTCGGTCTGGATCTTGATGCCCGGCAGCAGCATCGGCATGTCCAGCGCCTTCAGGTTGGTTGCCTGCTTGATGATGTTGTCGCGGCTGTAATCACCGTTGCAGTTCTTCAGCACGGCGGTCATGACCTGTGCGACGGTGTAGCCCTGCACGTTGAAGAGATCGCCCGGGCTCGCATTGGGCTGATACTTCTTCATCCAGGCCGAAAACTCCTTCTGCCCGGGATCGTCGGCCCAGCGCGGATCGGTCGGGTCTTTCAAATAGAGCCCGGTCACCACGCCGACGACATTCTCGAGCCCTGCCGGTTCGAGCACCGCCGAGACCGAGTTGGACACCGACGGCAGGATGGTCAACGGCTTCCAGCCCATGCCCGCGGCCTTGCGCAGCGCCTGCGCAGCGAATTTCGGCGTCGCTTCCGCGAAGAACACATCGGCACCCGACTCGCGCATCGTCACCATCTGTGAATCGATCGTCGGGTCTGATGTCAGATAGGTCGTCTCCGCGACGATCTGCCCGACATGCTCGCCAAGGCCTTCCTTGAAACCCTTCAGATAGTCCTTGCCGGCATCCTCGTTCGGCGTGATCACGGCGATCTTCGCGTCCGGCTTGGTCTTCAGAATGTATTTCGCGTACAGCTTGCCTTCGAGCTCGTAGGTCGGATTGAAGCCCACCGTCCAGGGAGAATGCTTCGGATCGTTCCAGCGCGTTGCGCCCGACGAGACAAAGAGCTGGGGCACGTGCTTGATGTTCAGATATTTCTGGACGGCGATATTAGGCGCGGTGCCGACCGCGCTGAACAGCGCGAGCACCTCATCCTGCTCGACCAGCTTGCGTGTCTGCTCGACCGTCTTCGACGGCGAATAGGCATCGTCGAGACTTTCGAACTCGATCTTGCGGCCGTTGATGCCGCCCTGATCGTTGAGCATCTGGAAATACGCCGCCTCCGCGCGCGCGATGGTGCCATAGGCGGATGCCGGACCGCTGTAAGGCGCGGTGTTTCCAATTTTGATTGATGTCTCGGCTGCAATGGACGGCGCGATCAGCGAGGCCGTGAGCGCGGCAATGGCGAGAGAGCCCGCCGGGCGTTTGCGAGTCGACAAGAGCGATATCCTTTTTTGGTTTTCTTGACGCGGCGCACATTATCAATCGCGTTCGCGCAGGCAATCGCCAAGACACCTTCGCATGCCGCCATGCGCTCGAAGCGGCGCGCATCATGTGTGTGAATGTTGTCGCAATGTTTCGCGATGCAGGCCTTCGACGGTCACGAAGGTTTATCGAGCGAGACATTCATTCCGTACGACGGTCGACGCAACGGCGCTTGCGCCGGCTACGCCGCAACCGCCGCCGCCCGCGGGCTGATCACATATTCCTTGAGCACCTTGTCGGTGCCATCGACCTCGGTCAGCGCGACGTCGTAGCTCCAGAGATCGGCGAGGTGCTGTAGCACGCGCCGCGTGTCAGTCTCGTTCAGTTGGGCGCCCTTGACTGTGGTGTGGCGCAGCAGTAGCCGGCGATCGCCGGCGAGATCGACATCGACCACCTCGATATTGGCATCGACGAAACCGACGTCGTATTGCCGGGCCAGTTCACGACGAACCCGGCGATAGCCGCGCTCGTCGTGGATCGCATCGACCCTGATCCCCGCGCTCTCGGCCGGATCGTCATGCAGGTGGAACATGCGGAAGCGGCGGATCAGCGCTGGGCTGAGGAATTGCCCGATGAAGCTTTCGTCGCGGTAATTGCTCCAGATCTCGCGCAGCACGCCCTCGACATCGCCCTTGCCCGCAATATCGGGGAACCATTCGCGGTCCTCCTCCTCCGGGCTGGTCACGATGCGCTCGATATCCTGCATCATCGCGAAGCCGAGCGCATAAGGATTGAAGCCGGAATAGCGGCGGTCGTCGAATTCGGGCTGAAATACCACATTGGTGTGCGACTGCAGGAACTCAAGGAAATTGCCGTCGGTGATCCGGCCCTGCCGGTGCAGTCGGTTCAAGATACGGTAGTGGACGTAAGTGGCGGTGCCCTCGTTCATCACCTTGGTCTGGCTCTGCGGATAGAAGTACTGCGCGATGTGGCGCACGATGCGGATGATCTCGCGTTGCCAGGGCTGCAACCGCGGCGCCGACTTCTCGAGGAAGTAGAGAATGTTCTCTTGGGGCAGCCCGAGCAGCGCACGCCTGCGCTCGGCCGTGAGCGCAGCCTTGGTCTTGGTCTTGGTGTGCGGCACCGTCCGCCACAGATCGTTGAAGATGCTCTCCTCATGCTGCCGGCGCTCGCCGGCGCGCTTTTCCTCGGTGCGAAGGTCGAGTGCCTTCTTGCCGGGATAGCGATCGACGCCGTGCGACATCAGCGCATGCGCGGCATCGAGCGTCCGCTCCACCGCCTCGCTGCCGTGACGGTCCTCGCAAGCCGAGATGTAGCCCTTGGCAAACTCGAGATAGTCGAGAATGCCGTCGGCGTCGGTCCACTGCTTGAACAGGTAATTGTTCTTGAAGAAATGATTGTGCCCGAACGCCGCGTGCGCAATCACCAGCGTCTGCATCGTCGCGGTGTTCTCCTCCATCAGGTAAGAGATGCAAGGCGACGAGTTGATCACGATCTCATAGGCAAGACCCATCAGGCCCTTGCGGTAGGATGCCTCCTGGAAGGCAAACTGCTTGCCGAACGACCAGTGCTTGTAGAACAGCGGCATGCCGACGGATGAATAGGCGTCGAGCATCTGCTCGGCGGTGATGACCTCGATCTGGTTCGGATAGACGTCGAGGCCGAGCTCGGTGCGCGCGATCTCCTCGCAAGCGTCGTGAACCCGCTGCAAGGTATGAAAATCCCAGTCGGCGCCTTCGAACAACGGCTCGCCGGAAGATGCCATCACGCAACCCTTTCCTGCTTGCCGCGGCGCTTGAACAGGTCCTGGAACACGGGGAAGATTTCACCGCGCTCGCTCACCTTGCGCATAGACAGCGGCGCGCCATCGTTGCGCAGGCGCTCGTAGAGCGTCCAGAGCGAGGAGTCCGGCATGTCGAAGGTGTAGTTGGCGGCCTCGCCGACCTCGAGATAGGCGAAAAACTGGCACACCGGCAGGATCCTGTCGGTCAGAAGCTGACCGGTCAGCGCGCTGTCGGACGTCATGTTGTCGCCGTCGGAGGCCTGGGCCGCGTAGATATTCCAGTCCGCGGGGCGGAACCGGGTGCGGACGATCTCGTCCATCGCGACCAGGGCGCTCGACACCAGCGTGCCGCCGGAGGCCGGCCCGTGGAAGAAGGTCTCCTCGTCGACCTCCTCGGCACGGTCGGTGTGACGGATGAACACGATCTCGACATGGCGATAGCGCCGCTTCAGGAAGACGTAGAGCAGCATGTAGAACCGCTTTGCCAGGTCCTTCATGTGCTCGGACATCGAGCCGGAGACGTCCATCAGGCAGAACATCACGGCTTGCGCCACCGGCTTCGGCACTGTCTCGAATCGGCGGTAGCGGATGTCGATCGGATCGATGAACGGGATTCGCTTGGCCTTCGCCTTCAAGGCGTCGAGCAGCGCCTGCAGTTCGCGCCGGCGCGCAGCGTCTTCGCATTCGGCGAGTTCAGCCTCGAGGGCCTCGATGTCCTCCTTGCGCGGCCGGCGCAGCGCCACGCGACGGGCCAGCGCCCGGCTCACAGTGCGGCTGATCGAGATGTTCGCCGGCGAGCCGGAAGTGGCATAGCCGGCGCGCTGGATGCCCTCGCTCTCGGTCTCCGCAAGCTTGCGCTTGGCAAGGTCCGGCAATTCGAGGTCATCGAGGAACAGGTCGACGAACTCGTCGCGGCTGAGCACGAAGCGGAAGGCGTCCTCGCTGTCGCCCTCGCCGGCTCCCGAGCCCTTGGCCCCGCTCTGGTTCGGACGCGGCAACCAGTCGCCTTCGACGAACTTCTTGTTCCCGGGCAGCACCATGTCGCGCGTGCCGCCCTCGCGCCGGAATCGCGGCTCGTCCATGCCGTCCAGCGGGATCGTCACCTCGCCGCCTTCCAGGACATCCTTGATGTCCCGGTTCTGCGACGACTTCTTAACGGCTCCCTGAACCAGCGCCTTGGCGCGCCGCAGGAAGCGCTGGCGGTTCTCCAGGCTCTTGCTGCCCGGATTGAGCCGCCGATCGACGATATGCATGACCACGTTGCATCTTCCCTCGGATCATGACGCGATCAGGAAAGATCACATCACAATCTCATCTGATTGAGCAAGGAAAACCGATATGCACTGTCCGGATCATGCCTAACCGGCCTGCTTCACCCTCATGTACCACTCGACGAGTCGACGGACCTGGCGCTCGGTATAACCGCGCTCCACCATCCGCGCGACGAACTCGCCGTGCTTCTTCTCGGTCTCGCCGTCCTTCTTGGAACCGAACGAAATCACCGGAAGCAGGTCCTCGACCTGCGAGAATATCCGCTTCTCGATCACGTCACGGACCTTCTCGTAGGAGGTCCAACTCGGGTTCTTGCCGCCATTGTGAGCCCGCGACCGCAGCGAGAACTTGACGACCTCGTTGCGGAAGTCCTTCGGGTTGGCGATGCCGGCAGGCTTTTCGATCTTGGTCAGCTCCTGGTTCAACAGCTCGCGGTTCATGAGCTGACCGGTGTCGGGATCCTTGAAGTCCTGATCCTCGATCCAGGCGTCGGCATAGTCGACGTAGCGGTCGAACAGATTCTGGCCGTAGTCGGCGTAGGATTCCAGATAGGCCTTCTGGATCTCGTTGCCGATGAACTCGGCGTAACGCGGCGCGAGATCGGCCTTGATGAATTCGAGGTAGCGCTTCTCGACCTCATCGGGCAGTTGCTCGCGGCGGATCGCCTGTTCCAGCACATACATCAGATGCACCGCGTCGGCGCCGACCTCGGTGGTGTCGTGGTTGAACGTCGAGGCCAGCACCTTGAAGGCAAAGCGGGTCGAAACGCCGTCCATGCCCTCGTCGACGCCGGCGGCGTCGCGGTACTCCTGCACGCTGCGGGCCTTCGGATCGGACTCCTTCAGGCTTTCACCGTCATAGACCCGCATCTTGGCAAACAGCGTCGAGTTCTCGTGCCTGCGCAGGCGCGACATCACCGAGAAGCGGGCCATCGTTTCGAGCGTCGCCGGCGCACAGGGCGCGGCGGCGAGCTCGGAGCTCTGGATCAGCTTCTCGTAGATCTTCTGCTCCTCGTTCACCCGCAGCACATACGGCACCTTGATGACGCAGATGCGGTCGATGAAGGCCTCGTTATTCTTGTTGGTCTTGAAGCTCTGCCACTCCGCCTCGTTGGAGTGCGCGAGAATGATGCCGGTGAAGGGGATCGCGCCGATATTCTCGGTGCCGATGTAGTTGCCCTCCTGCGTCGCCGTCAGCAGCGGATGCAGCATCTTGATCGGCGCCTTGAACATTTCGACGAATTCGAGCACGCCCTGGTTGGCGCGGTTGAGACCGCCGGAATAGCTGTAGGCGTCCGGGTCGTTCTGCGCGTAGGTCTCGAGCTTGCGGATGTCGACCTTGCCGACCAGCGAGGAGATGTCCTGGTTGTTCTCGTCGCCGGGCTCGGTCTTCGCCACCGCGATCTGGCGCAACCGAGAGGGCTGGATGCGCGCAACGCGGAACTGCGAGATATCGCCGCCGAAGGCTTCGAGCCGCTTGTAGGCCCACGGCGACATCAGTCCGCTCAGCCGGCGGCGCGGGATGCCGTACTTCTCCTCGATCATCGGCCCGAGCTGCTCCGGATCGAACAGGCCGAGCGGGCTCTCGAACACCGGCGAGAGTTCGTCGCCGGCCTTCAGCACGTAGATCGGATGAATCTCCATCAACGACTTGATGCGCTCGGCAAGCGACGACTTGCCGCCGCCGACCGGCCCGAGCAGGTAGAGGATCTGCTTGCGCTCTTCGAGCCCCTGCGCCGCATGGCGGAAGAAGCCGACGAGACGCTCGATCGTGTCTTCCATCCCGTAGAAGCCGGCGAAGGCCGGATACGAACGGATCGTGCGGTTCAAAAAGATACGGCCAAGGCGTGGGTCCTTGGCCGTGTCGATCATCTGGGGCTCACCGATCGCCGCCAATAATCGCTCGGCCGCATTTGCATATCGCATCGGATCGCTTCGACACGACTCCAAATACTCGGCCATCGACATGTCGGTCTGGCTTCGTGCTTCAAACGACCTGGCAAAGGCGTTGAACAGAGAATCGTTGTACATGATCCCTCTCTCCACGATATGTATCGCCGCACGACTGACACGAGTCGTAACCAGAGCGCTCAAGGATCGAATCAGCGTCGGCACGCTGAGTCCATTGGACACTCGACCGACTCGGTTCGGCAATGCACGGCGTGTGCAGCCTCTGCCTTATCAACAGGCAGAAAGCCCAATAGTTCAACAATATTCCCCTGTTTTTGGCCGTTGTCGCACTGTCGCAACATCCGTGGTTTAACGGGCCCGGCCTCCAAAGGCGGACATCTGAACGGGCGACTTCCCGCCCGTCGATGAACGTTGGGCTCCCTAAAAAGGTGTGCCTGTCCAGCCATGGCGTCAAGATGCACGCCTCACAGGCCGCATAAACTAAAGATTAGGCGCCGTTGAACGTGCCATCTTGTCGCCGCGACTAAGGCAGCGAGCCCGCGCAGTTCCGCGCGGCACCATCGCCGCGCATCAATGGTGATGCCGCGACGGCGCAACATATTCCCGAGACCGGCCATGAAGCAGACATTCTCTGTCGTTGCTCTCGCAATTGCGGCATACGCCGGCGCGACGTTAACCGTTCAGGCGCAGGAAGCCGTCGCCAGGGCGAAGGCTGCCGCCTTCGACAACAAGATGTTCGCAGGCTCTCCCGGCGCGAAAGGCTATGCCTGCTTTGTGCGGCAGTACGACGCGAACCATCTGACGCAACATCCGCAGCAGAAGGTCAGCGCGATGAAGCTGCTGGTCACGGCGGAGGAGAGGGCGGAGGACAAGACCCTTAGCTACTCCTTCCGCCTCGGCATCGGGTATCGCCATCGCACCGGCAATTTCGATTCCAGCGGCTACTGCAATCACGCTGTCGCGACCGATGCCGCTGGCGAAGTGCGCCTCGACTGCAGCGTCGACTGTGAAGGCGGCGGTATCAACGTGGCGCTGTCGAAGGACGACAAGTCTGCGATCATCCGCCTCCAGAAGATCCAGGTCTGGAATCGCGATAAGCCGGACGCCGAGGCTGGCGACGCGCTGGTCGCCGGGGCGGACGACAAGGTCTTCCGCCTCGACCGCGCGGACGCGGGGCAATGCGCCGAACTTGTGACCGATCGAAAGGAACTCGCTGCGCTCCGCCACAAGTGATAGGCTTCGCCCGGTCGATAACATCCGCGGGAGGGACGCCATGCATCGACGCGGCATCTTGTGGGGCGCCGTCTCGGCGATCGGCGCTGTCTTCGCAGCGTCGCGGGCGAGCGCGACCACCGAGGCACCGCCGAAAAAGCTGAAGGTGGTCTATCACCTCGACGACCTTGACAAGGTCAACTTCGTGATCGGCAACATCCAAAACCACGTCGACGGTGTGGGCGGTCCCGGCAATGTGACGATCGCCCTGGTGGTGCACGGCCCGGCCTTGAAGGCGTTTCACTCGGCCGCGGCCAATCCCGACCTGTCGCGCCATGTCGGCCAGTTTGCGAAGGACGGGATCGAGCTCGCCGCCTGCGGCAATACCATGAAATCCCAGCACATCAGCCTGACCGACCTGCTCCCCGGCTTCGTCAGCGCCGACAAGGGCGGCGTGGTTCGGCTCGCCGAGCTGCAGTCGCAGGGCTACATGTACCTGAGGCCGTGAGCCGGCGGCGCCCGCGACACGTCATAAAAATGTGCTGAGATCGGGCTCTCCTGCTGAGATCGGGCTCTCCTGGGGTCGGCATCCGGAGGGATCGAACTGATGTGAATGGCGTTGTCCCTTGTGAATGCTGATATTCCGCCCGGGCCCCCACCTCATGTTGACAATCCGCGTCCGCCCCCGAAAGCTGTCCGGGAACCCAAAAACCGACCCTCGATCGAACGAGAACAGGCCCCTATGAATCCCGTCAAAGCACTCGAAAACCACCGCCAGGCAGTCTGGCTGGACTTCCTGGCCCGCGGCTTCGTCGCCAAGGGCGACCTGAAGCGGCTGATCGAGACCGACGGCGTTAAAGGCGTGACGTCCAACCCCTCGATTTTCGAGAAGGCAATCGGCAGCTCGGACGAATATGACGGTGCGATCGGCCGGGCCCTCCAGAGGGGCGACTGCTCGGTCGCCGACCTGTTCGAGCATCTCGCAGTCGCGGATATCCAGCATGCCGCCGACGTGCTGCGCCCGGTCTACGACCACACCGGTGGCGGCGACGGCTTCGTCAGCCTGGAAGTGTCGCCCTATCTGGCAATGGACACCAAGGGCACGATCGCCGAAGCCGAGCGGCTCTGGAAGGACGTCCACCGCAAGAACCTGATGGTCAAGGTGCCTGCGACGCCGGAAGGCCTGCCCGCGATCGAGCAACTGATCGGCGAAGGCATCAGCATCAACATCACGCTGCTGTTCTCGCAGAAGGTCTACCGCCAGGTGGCGGAGGCCTATCTCAAGGGGCTGGAGAAATACATCGCCAAGGGTGGCGACCCCTCTCACATCGCAAGCGTCGCGAGCTTCTTCGTCAGCCGCATCGATACCGCGGTGGACAAGCAGCTCGACGAAAAGATCGCCAGAGCGAACGACCCCTCCGAAAAGGAGCGGCTCGCCGCCTTGAAGGGCAAGGTCGCGATCGCCAACGCCAAGCTCGCCTATCAGGACTACAAGCGCCTGTTCGCAGGCGCCCGGTGGGACAAGCTCAAGGCCAAGGGCGCCAAGCCGCAGCGGCTGCTGTGGGCCTCGACCGGCACCAAGAACAAGGATTACAGCGACGTCCTGTATGTCGAGGAACTGATCGGGCCCGACACCATCAACACCATGCCGCCGGCGACGCTCGAAGCCTTCCGAGACCACGGCAAGCTGCGCGACAGCCTCGAGGAGGATATCGACGGCGCCCGGCGCGTGCTGGAAGAGCTGGAGAAATCCGGCATCTCGCTCGACGCGATCACCGCCGAATTGGTGAAGGACGGCGTCAAGCTGTTCGCCGACGCGGCCGACAAGCTCTACGGCGCGGTCGCCTTCAAGCGGGCGACGTCGCTGGGCGACGGCATCGACCATCAAAAGCTGGCGCTCGGCCCGACCATCGCGAAGGCGGTCGAGAAGAGCACTGAGGAATGGCGCGCCGGCGGCAAGGTCCGCAGGCTCTGGCAGAAGGACAAGTCAGTCTGGACCGGCGAAGACGAGGACAAATGGCTGGGGTGGCTGACCAGCGCCGCCTCGGCCAACATTCCCGATTACGAGGATTTCGCCGGGCGCGTGCGGGGACAACAGTTCACGGACGCCGTCGTGCTCGGCATGGGCGGATCGAGCCTCGGTCCGGAGGTGCTGGCCGAAACCTTCCCGCACAAATCCGGTTTCCCGAAGCTGCACGTGCTCGATTCCACCGATCCGGCGCAGGTGCGCGCGATGGAAGAGCGGGTCGACATCGCGAGGACGCTGTTCATCGTCTCTTCCAAGTCCGGCGGCACCACAGAGCCGAACGTGATGAAGGACTATTTTTTCGATCGCGTCGCCAAGGCGATCGGCAGGGACAAGGCCGGCCACCGCTTCATCGCCGTGACCGACCCCGGCTCCTCGCTGCAGAAGGTCGCCATCAAGCAGGGCTTTGCCCGCATCTTCTACGGCGATCCGGCGATCGGCGGCCGCTATTCGGTGCTCTCGCCATTCGGACTGGTGCCGGCGGCGGCCGCCGGCATCGACGTGCGCAGCCTGGTCCACCACGCGCTCGCCATGGTGCGGTCCTGCGGCGCAGACGTGCCGCCCCATGAGAACCCAGGCGTGCAACTCGGCCTTGCCATGGGCCTTGCCGGCCTCGAGGGCCGCGACAAGGTGACGATCTTCGCCTCGCCAAAAGTCGCCGATTTCGGCGCCTGGGCCGAGCAACTGATCGCAGAATCGACCGGCAAGGACGGCAAGGGCCTGATCCCGATCGACGGAGAGACGATCGGCGATCCCGGCGTCTACGGCAACGACCGCTTCTTCATCGACCTTCGCACCGAGGGCGAGGACGATGCCGCGCATGAAGAAAAACTCGCCGCACTCGCAGCCGCCGGCCATCCGGTCGTGCGGATCGTGATGAAATCGATCGACCATATCGGCCAGGAGTTCTTCCGGTTCGAGATCGCGACCGCGGTGGCGGGCTCGATCCTCGGCATCAACCCGTTCAACCAGCCCGACGTCGAGGCCGCCAAGATCAAGACGCGTGAGCTCACGGCGGCATTCGAGAAGGCCGGCGCGCTGCCCAAGGAGCAGCCGGTGGTGTCGTCGGCGGAAGCCGATCTCTACACCGACGCGCAAAATGCCGAGGAGCTGCGCAAGGCCGGCGCCGACGGCGACCTCAATTCGTGGATCAGAGCGCATCTTTCGCGCTCCTCGCGCGGCGACTATGTCGCCATGCTCGCCTATATCGAGCGCGACCACGACACCATCGACGGCATGCAAACGATGCGGCTGAAGGTGCGTGACGCCAAGCACCTTGCGACCTGCGCCGAGTTCGGCCCGCGCTTCCTGCATTCGACCGGGCAGGCCTACAAGGGCGGGCCCGACAGCGGCGTGTTCCTGCAGGTCACCGCCGACGACGCCAAGGACCTGCCGGTTCCCGGCCAGAAGGCCAGCTTCAGCGTGATCAAGGCGGCACAGGCGCGTGGCGATTTCGACGTGCTCACGGAGCGCGGGCGGCGCGCACTGCGCGTGCACCTCAAGGGCGATCTTGCCTCCGGGCTTGCGGCGCTCGATGCCGCGATCTCGGCAGCGCTGAAATGACGGAGATCTGAGATGCAACTCGGCATGATCGGCTTGGGGCGGATGGGCGGCAATATCGTCCGCCGCCTGATGAAGCACGGCCACACGGCCGTGGTCTACGACAAGGACGCCAAAGCGGTGGCGTCGCTTGCCGCCGACCATGCCGTACCCTCCTCGTCGCTGGAGGACTTCGTGCGCAAGCTGCAGGCTCCGCGCACCGCTTGGGTGATGCTGCCGGCGGGCAAGATCACCGAGGCCACCATCGACGCGCTCTCGAAGCTGATGCAGCCGGGCGACGTCATCATCGACGGCGGCAACACGTTCTGGCAGGACGACGTTCGCCGCGGCAAGGCGCTGAAAGAGCGCGGGCTGCATTATGTCGATGTCGGCACCAGCGGCGGCATCTGGGGCATCGAGCGCGGTTACTGCATGATGATCGGCGGCGACAAAGCCGTAGTCGACCGGCTCGACCCGATCTTCAAGGCGCTGGCGCCCGGCCTTGGCGACATCCCTCGCACGCCCGGCCGCGAAGGCCGCGATCCCCGCGTCGAGCAGGGCTATATCCATGCCGGTCCCGTCGGCGCCGGACATTTCGTCAAGATGATCCACAACGGCATCGAATATGGCCTGATGCAGGCCTATGCCGAAGGTTTCGACATCCTCAAGAATGCCAACATCGAGGCGCTGCCGCCGGATCATCGCTTCGACCTCAACATCGCCGACATCGCCGAAGTGTGGCGGCGCGGCAGCGTGATCCCGTCATGGCTGCTCGATCTCACGGCGACCGCGCTCGCGGAGAACCATACGCTCGACAACTACTCGGGGTTCGTCGAGGATTCCGGTGAAGGACGCTGGACCGTCAATGCCGCGGTTGACGAAGCCGTGCCGGCCGAGGTGCTGACCGCCGCGCTCTACACACGCTTCCGCTCGCGCAAGGATCACACCTTCGCGGAGAAGGTCCTTTCGGCGATGCGTGCAGGCTTCGGCGGCCACAAGGAGCCACCCAAGAAGGGATAGTGAATGGCTGAAGGTCACGTGCAGAAGAAACCCGATCCCTGCTCCTTCATCATCTTCGGCGCCACCGGCGACCTGACGCACCGGCTTGTCATCCCCGCCCTCTACAATCTCGCCGCCGGCAACCTGCTGCCCGACAAGTTCTGCGTCGTTGGCATTGCTCGCAAGGGCATGTCGAGCGATCAGATGACCGACAGCTTGATGCAGGGGCTGCGCAAGTTCGCGACCCGCCCCGTGGACGATGCGACTGCCAAGCGGCTGTTCGAATGCGTCACCGCGATCGAAGCTGACCCGAAGGACCCATCGTCCTTCGATGAGATGAAGGAACAGCTCGAAAAGCTCGAAAGAGCGCGCGGCACCGGCGGCAACCGGCTGTTCTATCTCGCGACCCCGCCCAACGCGTTCCTGCCGATCAGCCAGCAGCTTGGGCGTACCGGCATGCTGGAAGAGAACGGCGCCTGGCGGCGATTGGTGGTGGAGAAGCCGTTCGGCACCGACCTCGCATCGGCCAAGGCGCTGAACGCCGCGCTGCTGAAGCTGATGGACGAGCATCAGATCTATCGGATCGATCACTATCTCGGCAAGGAAACCGTCCAGAACATCCTGGTGTTGCGTTTTGCCAACGGCATGTTCGAGCCGATCTGGAACCGCACTCACATCGACCACGTCCAGATCACGGTCGACGAGAAGATCGGCGTCGGCCATCGCGGCAGCTTCTACGACGCCACCGGCGCGCTGCGCGATATGGTGCCGAACCACCTGTTTCAGTTGCTGTCATTGGTGACGATGGAGCCGCCCGCGCGGTTCGACGCGCATGCGGTGCGGTCAGAAAAGGCCGAGGTGCTCGGCGCGATCCAGATCCAGAGCGAGCACGACGCGCTGTACAATTCGGTGCGCGGCCAGTATCGCGGCGGCAAGGTCGGCGACACCGAGATCGAGGATTATCTCAAGACACCCGACGTCCGCCCCGACAGCACCACCGAAACCTACGCCGCGCTCAAGCTGACCATCGACAACTGGCGCTGGGCCGGCGTGCCGTTCTATCTGCGCACCGGCAAGGCGCTCGGCATCAAGCGCACCGAGATCGCGATCAAGTTCAAGCAGGCGCCGTTCTCGATGTTCCGCACCACGCCGGTCGACCGCCTGTCGCAGAACTATCTGGTGATCTCGACCGAGCCGACCGAGGGCATCGAGCTGCAGTTCAACACCAAGGTGCCCGGCCCGGTCATCGATATCGACGGCGTCGAGATGAAGTTCCGCTACAAGGACTACTTCAAGGCGGAGCCATCGACAGGCTACGAGACGCTGATCTACGACTGCATGATCGGCGACAACATCCTGTTCCAGCGCGCGGACAGCGTCGAGGCCGGCTGGCAGGCGGTGCAGCCCTTCCTTGATGCCTGGAAGAACGCCGGCGGACGAGGCCTGCAGCCCTACAAGGCCGGCTGCGAGGGGCCGGAGGCCGCCAACGCGCTCTTGACGCGCGACGGTCGCAGTTGGCGGAAGCTCGGCTGACCATGGCAGCGGGCACCGAGCGCAGGATCATCCCCGTCGCCGACCCGGCCGCGCTGGCGAAGGCCGCGGCCGCGCGCGTGATCGCAAGGATCGCAGAGAACAGCGGCCGGATCGCGATCTGCCTCACTGGCGGCTCCAGCCCCAAGGCGCTCTACGAGCTCCTGGCGACGCCGGAGTATCGCAGCAGAATCCCGTGGGATCGCGTCGAGTGGTTCATCGGCGACGAACGCTTGGTGCCACGCAAGGACCCGCTGCACAACATGAGCATGGCGCGTCAGGCCTTCCTCGACCGCTGCGCGCCGGCGGCCAATGTCCATCCGATCGCGACCGATACCGCCGACCTCCTGGGCCCGGACAAGAGCGCGGCGCTCTACGAGAACGAGCTGATGGCGTTCTACGGCGCCGAGCAGCTCGATCCGGCGCGGCCACTGTTCGACCTCGTGCTGATGGGCGTCGGCCCCGATGGGCACACCGCTTCGCTGTTTCCCGGCTATCCCGCGGTCGCGGAAACTGCGCGCTGGGTGGTTGGGGTGCCCAAGGCCAATGTCGAGCCCTTCGTGCCGCGCGTCTCGCTGACCCTGCCTGCACTCGCCTCCTGCCGCGAGATGCTGTTCGAGATCGCAGGCCAGGGCAAGCGCGCGATCTTGACGCGACTGCTCGCGGGCGAGAACCTCCCGGCGAATCGCGCGCGATCGCAGCACGAGACCATCTGGCTCGTCGATCAAGCCGCGCTGCCGGAGGACTTTCGTGGGTGACAAGGACAGCCCCTGTGCACTGGTGGTGATGGGTGTTTCCGGCTCGGGCAAAAGCACCATCGCCGATCGCCTCGCAATCAGGATCGGCTGGCGCTACGAGGATGGCGACACCTTCCACCCGCCCGCCAATGTCGCCAAGATGAGCGCCGGCCAGCCGCTGACCGACGAGGACCGCTGGCCATGGCTGCAAGCGATCGCCGACGAGATCGACCGGACCTGCCGAGTGCGCGAACGCGCCGTGATCGCCTGCTCCGCGCTGAAGCGCACCTACCGCGACATCCTGGTGCACGGACGCGACGACGTCCGCATCATCTTCCTCGAGGGCACGAAGGACCTGATCGCCGCGCGCCTTGCCGCGCGCAAGGGCCATTTCATGCCGCCTGGTCTGCTCACCAGCCAGTTCAGAACGCTGGAGCCGCCGACCGCGGATGAGCGCCCGATCGTGGTCGCGATCAACCGCACGGTCGATGCCATCGTCGGCGACATTGTCAGCCAACTCAACCTGGATCGCCCATGACCCGTATCGACCTTGTCGTGTCCGACGTCGACGGCACGCTCCTGACCAACGACAAGATCCTGACCGATGCCGCCAAGGCCGCCGTGCACAGGCTGCACGATGCCGGGATCGGCTTTACCATTGTCTCCAGCCGGCCGACGATCGGCATGGATTTCCTGATCGCGCCGCTCGCCATCACGCTGCCGATCGGCGCCTTCAACGGCTCCTCGATCGTCGATGCAACGCTCAATCCGGTCGAGCAGCACCTGATTCCGCCCGCGATCGTACAGCGCAGCATCGACCTGCTGCACGCGCGCGGCGTCGACATCTGGCTGTTCACCAACGACCGCTGGCTGACCCGCAACCCCCAGGGCGAATACGTCGCGCACGAGCAGCACACGATCAAACACGATCCGACCATCGTCACGGATTTTGCGCCCTATCTCGGTCAGGCCTGCAAGATCGTCGGCGCGAGCCCGGACGCCGCTTTGCTGAAGCGGTGCGAGGCCGAGATGCAGCAGGCGGTCGGCGACCAAGCGAATGCGATCCGCTCTCAGACCTACTATCTCGACATCACGCCGCCCGGCCACGACAAGGGCACCTTCGTCGAGACCATCGCCAAACGCGTCGGCGTGCCGCTCGCGCATGTCGCGACGATCGGCGACATGCAAAACGATCTCGCGATGTTCGCAAAGAGCGGCGTCTCCTTCGCGATGGGTAACGCCAGCGACGACGTGAAGGCGCGCGCCACACACGTCACCGACAGCAATGAGCACGACGGCTTCGCGCGCGCGGTGGATGTCGTGCTCGGGTTCGGCCGGTAGGTCGCACCCATTGCGACCGTTTATTGCGACCGTTGCATCGCCGGCTTCTCCGCCTCCGCCTTGGCGGAACTCAGATTGTGCGCGGTGTTGATCAGCGCGATATGGGTCAGCGCTTGCGGGAAGTTGCCGGTCAGCCGGCCGGCGCCTGAATCGAACTCCTCCGCGAGCAGGCCGAGATCGTTGGCGACCGCCACCACGCGGTCGAACATGGTCTGGGCTTTGTCGAGATCGCCCGCCAACACATGGGCGTCGGCGAGCCACAGGCTGCAAGCAAGGAACGCCCCCTCGATCGGCTGCTTTTCCTCGGAGACCTCGCGCGGATCATGGCGCAGCACGAAGCCGTCGCGCATCATGTATCTTTCGATCGCCTCGATGGTCCCGCGGACACGCGGATCGGTCGGCGGCAGGAAGCCGACCGCCGGCAGCAACAGGATGCTGGCATCGAGGAGTTGCGAGCCATAGCTTTGGACAAAGCTGTTGAGCTTGCGGTCGAAACCTTTCTGGCAGACGTCCCGGTGGATCGCCTCGCGCAACACCCGCCACTTGACGAGCGGCGCCTTGAAGCCGAACCGCTCCGCGCCCTTGATGGCTCGATCGAAGGCGACCCAGGCCATGACCTTGGAGAGCACATAGTGCCTGGGCTCGTCGCGGCGTTCCCAGATGCCGTGATCCGGTTTGTCCCATATGTCGGCGAGATGATTGACGACGGTGCATTCCAGCGACCAGGTCTCCTCGCCGAGGTTGAGCTTGGCCATACGGGATTGGTGGAAAGCATCGATCAATTCGCCGTAGACATCGAGCTGCAGTTGCGCATGGGCTGCATTTCCGATGCGCACCGGCTGCGCCCCCTCATAGCCGGGTAGCCATCCGGCCTCCCATTCCAGAAGGCGGCGCTGGCCCATGATGCCGTACATGATCTGCATATCGGCAGGCGTTCCGGCCACCGCCCGCTGCAGCCAACTGTGCCAGGCCGCCGCTTCCTCGGTATAGCCCGAGTTGATCAGCGCCAGCAGTGTGAAGGTGGCATCGCGCAGCCAGCAGTATCGATAGTCCCAGTTGCGCGCCCCGCCGAGCTTTTCCGGCAACGAGGTGGTCGGCGCAGCGACGATACCGCCGGTCGGCCTGAACGTCAGCGCCTTCAGCGTGATCAGCGAGCGCATCACGAGGTCGTGGTTGACACCGTCATAGCTGCATCGGCTGCACCATTCGGTCCAGTAGTCCTCGGCATCCTTCAGCGCCGCTTCCGGATCGATCGGCTCCGGGACTGGAAAATGCGATGGGCCGTAGGTCAGCACGAAGGAGATCGTCTCCCCCTCACCAATCTCGAAATCGGCCACCGTGGTCAGGTCCTCGCCGCGGGTTTCGACCTGAGTGCGCAGCACGATCATGTCCTGCCCGCAGATCGCGAGCAGCCCCGGCCCATCCGGATTCCTCCTCACCCAGGGCACATCGATCCCGAGTCCGAAGCGGATCACCAGATCCATCCGCATCTTGACCCGGCCGCGGACCCCGCGGACGAGGCGGACCACGTCGGAAGCCTTGCCGCGCGGCGGCATGAAATCGATCAACGTGACCTCGCCGCGCTCCGTCTCGAACCGCGTCTCCAGGATCAGCGTATTGTCCCGGTAGCAGCGTGACGTTCCGGTGATCTCGTCCGCGGGCGAAATCCGCCACCGGCCCTGCTTCGGCGTGCCGAGCAGTGCCGCAAAACAGGCATCGGAATCGAAGTTCGGCCAGCACAGCCAGTCGATCGACCCGTCGCGGCCGACCAGCGCTGCGGTCTCGCAATCGCCGATCAGTCCGTAGTCTTCGATCCGGGAGGCCAAGTGCCGCGCTCCGCGTTAGCTTGCTCGCGACCGCTCGCGGGTCGCACGCTTGAGCGCTTCGAGGTCGATCGCCGATGATAGTTGCTCGATCGGGACCGGAAGCCGCCGGCGCCAGTTTGGATGCTCGTAGACGGTGCCAGGAATATTCGGCTGCTCGATCAGGCCGAGCAGATCCTCCATCGAAACCGCCAACATCCGCGATCGGGTCCGCGCCAGGAAGCTCACCACCGAATAGAAATCGTTGTTGTGGATGTCATGCCGGCGCAGCACATCGTCGAGCTGGCCGAGTGCGTGCCAGCGTCCCTGGTCGGTTTCCCCCGGATCGATCCCGAGCGCGCGCTTGGTCTTGAGATCGCTGAAGGAGCGCCAGCCGGCATAGGTCGAGAGGTCGTGGGTATTGAAGGTGACGAGCGCATCGGCAAGGTAATAGTCGGCGTTGCGGAAGGCACCACGCTCGTCGGTTTCGAACATCATCACGAGGTAGGACCAGATGCCCCAGCCGTTCATCTGCTCACGAAAACCTTCCGGCACGGTGCCGAGATCCTCGCCGATCACGACGCAGCGATTGGCGACGCTCTCCTGCGCGGTCGCCGCCAGCATCGCCTCGAACGGCATCAGCGCATAGGCGCCGTTGGCGGGGCCGAAGCCGCGCGGCACGAGATAGAGCCGCTTCAGCCCGAACGCATGGTCAAGCCTGACGGCGCCGGCATGCCGCATCGCGGCACGCAGCATCTGTGTGAACGGCTCGAAGGCGCGCAGTTCGAGGCCCGCGGCATTGAAGCCGGCGAGGCCCCAATCCTGACCGGCGGTGTTGAGCGGGTCTGGCGGCGCGCCGACGCCGAGGTGGCGTGAGATCGCGGTCTGTTCATTCCATGCGTCGAAACCGTCCGACTGCACGCCGACGGCGACGTCGAGATAGAGCCCGACGTGCATGCCGAGCTTGTGCGCCAGTGCCTGGCAGGCGCCGAGCTGGCGATCGGCGATCCACTGCACGAATTCGACGAATTCGACCTCGGCGGCGGTGTCATGTGCCCTGCGCAACTTCGCACACGCCGTGTCGTTGGGTTGCCGCCACTCATCCGGCCATTCCCACCACGGCGTGTTGAGTTTGTGCCTGATGACCTCGAAGCAGGCGAAGTGCGACAACAGAGTGCCTTGCTCGCGGCGATAGCTCTCAAAATCTTGCCAGCGGCCCGGGTCCGGATTGGCCTTGAAGGCGGCAAAGGCCGCCTGCAGCGCGCGCCACTTCAGCGCGGCGACCGCAACATAGTCGACCATGTCGCCGGCGCGGAGCTGCGCCAGCGCTGCTTGCGTCTCCGCATCGATCTTGAACTCGGGGATGGCTTCGACATCGATGTAAAGCGCATTGAGAAACAGCCGGCTGTTCGGCGAGTAAGGGCTGCAATCGCCGGGCCGATCGTCGAACAAGGCGTGCAGCGGATTGAGCCCGATGCCGTGGGCCCCGACCTGACGGGCGAATTCGAGCAGATGATGCACGTCGGTGAAGTCGCCGATGCCCCAGTTGCGCGCGGAGCGCACGCCATAGAGCTGCACCGCGATCACCCAACAGCGCTCGAAGTCGCTGCCAAAGGCGCCCGCCGGCGCAACCAGCAGCGGTACCTCTTCGCTCGCGCCGGACGCATCCGACAGGTACAGGCGATGCACACCTTCGGGCAGATTGGTCGGCCAAGCCACGTTGCGGTCGTGCGTCTCGCCTTGCGCGAGCACGCCGGAACCGTTCGTGACCTTCCACTGCACCGGAAGCCGGACGACCTCCGGCAACGCGGTTCGCGGTTCGCGGCCGGCGCGAATGACCACCGGGTCGGCGATCAGCGGGCGCGGCGTGTGCGGCGGCAACGCATCGAGGATCGCCGAGAGCGCCTCAGGGGTCGTCACACGGCGGTGACCACTGCCGTCGATATATTCAGTCTGGATTCCCAGGGTTCTGGCTTTGGCGTAAAGGTCCATTCGGTACGCTGCTCGCTCGCAACGAAATTTGGCTCGTTGCTAAATTGTCCAGAAAGAGGAAAGGGATAGACGATGCTCAACGCTCTACCCCGCCTTGCGTTCCCGCCGGGAACCAATGTCCGGCGAGCGGCTTTCTATATGGGTCTGGCGCGCCTCCTTCCCGCCGCCGGGACGTCATTTGCATGTTCGATGGCGGCATCACCGTGACCAAAACTGCCCGACCTGTCGAGAGTGCCAGCGGCACTTTTCATATCACCGATGTCTATCCGTCGGTCGATTGCGGCCGTTTTCCGGTCAAGCGGATCGTAGGCGAACCCGTTGAAGTGTGGGCTGACATCTACCGTGACGGACATCACGTGATTGCCGCCGCACTGGTGTGGCGGCGCGACGGCGATGACGAATGGCAGCACGCACCGATGAGGCTGCACAGCGATGACCGCTGGGGTGGCCGCTTCGTTCTCGACCGGCCCGGCCGTTACACCTTCGCGATCGAGGCGTGGACCGACGAATTCGCTGGCTGGCGGCAGCGCTTCGAGCAAAACCAGAACAGCGCCCGTGACCTCGTGGTGGACGCGATCGAAGGCGCGGGCCTGCTGACTCAGGCGCAAGCGCGGGACCCGGCAGCGGCGGCCGTGATCATCAGGCAGTGCGAGATCTATCTGCAGACCGGCGAAGCTGGCGCGCTGCTCGCGCCGGAATTGGAGGCGGCGATGGCCGGCAGCCAGTTTCGTCCCGACCTGACCAGGTCACCGCTATATCCCCTGGTCGCCGACCGCCTGCGGGCGCGGTATGGTGCCTGGTATCAGATGTTTCCGCGCAGCCAAGGCAAGGTACCCGGCGCCCATGCGAGCTTCCACGATTGCATCGCCCGGTTGCCCGACATCGCTGCGATGGGCTTCGACGTCATCCTGCTCACGCCGATCCATCCTATTGGACACGGACGCCGCAAGGGCCGCAACAATGCGGCAACCGCGCGGCCCGGCGATCCCGGCAGCCCTTATGCGGTCGGCTCTGCGGACGGCGGCCACGATGCGGTACATCCCGAGCTCGGCACGATGGAGGACTTCCGCGCCTTTGTCGCTGCTTGCCGAACGCAAGGCATGGAGGTCGCACTCGACTTCGCCGTGCAATGCTCGCCCGATCATCCCTGGCTGAAGCGGCATCCGCAATGGTTCAAGCGGCGCCCGGACGGATCGATACGCCCTGCCGGCGATCGAGCGCAGCGCGACGATGCCGTCGATTTCGACTTCGCGAGCGAGGATGCCGCTGCGCTGTGGCAGGCGCTACGTGACGTCGTGCTGTTCTGGGTCAACCAAGGCGTCAGGATTTTCCGAATCGACAATCCGCATGGCCAGCCTTTGGCCTTCTGGGAATGGCTGATCCGCGAAGTGCAGCGTCATGATCCCGAGGTCGTCTTCCTGGCGGGCGCCTTTGTGCGGCCGAAGCTGATGAAGGGCCTCGCGAAACTCGGCTTCACCCAGTCCTGTACGTACTTCACTTGGCGCACGCTGCGCTGGGAGCTCGAGCAGCATGTCGGCGAATTGATCTCCTATCCCGAGCGCGACTTCTTTCGGCCGAATTTCTTCGTCAACACGCCTGACGTCCTGCCCTTCCACCTGCAAAGCGGCGAATCCTGGATGTTCAAATCGCGTCTCGCGCTCGCCGCGACGCTGTCGAGCAATTACGGCATCTACAGCGGCTTCGAGCTGCTGGAGCATGCCCCGGTCCCCGGCCGGGAAGAATATCTCAATGCCGAGACCTACGAGGTCAGGGTTCGCGACTGGGAACAGCCCGGGAACATCAGGCCGTATGTCGCCGCCCTCAACCGGATCAGGCGCGGCAATTCAGCGCTGCAACAGACGAGCAATCTGCGCTTTATCGGCGTTGAGGACGGCAATGTGATCGGCTTTGTCAAGGAGGCCCTCGATCAGACCAATGTGATCGCAGCCGTGATCGCATTGTCAGCCGATGTTCACGACATCTGGCTTCCACTCGGGGACACCAAGGTCGGCCCGGGCAATGCGCGTCGTCCCGTCACCGCCGTGGAAGACCTCGTCACCGGCGAGCGTCATGCACTCGAATGGGGAGGTGTCCGCCTGCGGATTGATCCCGAGCGCGATCCCGCGCGGCTGTTGCGCTGCGTGGCCTGAAGGAGCCGTCATGAACGTATTCTCCACCGTCGACACCAAGGTGAAGATCGCAACCGAGACCGCGGACGAGCTCTGGTACAAGGATGCCATCATCTATCAGCTTCACGTCAAGGCGTTTGCTGACAGCAACAACGACGGCATCGGGGACTTCGCGGGCCTGACGGAAAAACTGCCCTATCTACAGGAACTCGGCGTCACCGCGCTGTGGCTGCTGCCGTTCTATCCCTCCCCCGGCCGCGACGACGGCTACGACATCGCGGACTACGGCGACATCAACCCCGATTTCGGGACGATGAAGGATTTCAAGCGCTTTATCCAGGAGGCGAAGAAGCGCGGCCTGCGCGTCATCACCGAGCTCGTCGTCAATCACACCTCCGACCAGCATGCCTGGTTCAAGCGCGCACGCCGCAGCGCGCCGAACTCGAGCGCGCGGAGCTGGTATGTCTGGAGCGATACCGACCAGAAATATCCGGGCACCCGGATCATCTTCACGGATACCGAGAAGTCCAACTGGACCTGGGATCCGGAGGCCGGTCAGTTCTACTGGCACCGCTTCTTCTCGCACCAGCCGGACCTGAATTTCGACAATCCGCGCGTGGTGCGCGCCATCGTGCAGGTGATGAAGCGCTGGCTCGACACCGGCGTCGACGGGTTCCGGCTCGACGCCATCCCCTATCTTTGCGAGCGCGACGGCACCAACAACGAGAACCTGCCGGAGACGCATGCCATCATCAAGCAGCTACGCCAGGAGCTCGACGCCTACGCCAAGGGCAAGATCCTGCTGGCCGAGGCCAATCAATGGCCGGAGGACGTCCAGGAGTATTTCGGTCACGGCGACGAATGCCACATGGCCTACCACTTCCCGCTGATGCCGCGCATCTACATGGCCATCGCGCAGGAAGACCGCTTTCCGATCACCGACATCCTGCGGCAGACGCCGGACATCCCCGCCGTCTGCCAATGGGCGCTGTTCCTGCGCAATCACGACGAGCTGACGCTGGAAATGGTGACGGACGTCGAGCGCGACTATCTGTGGTCGACCTATGCCAACGATCCGCGCGCGCGGATCAATGTCGGCATCCGCCGGCGGCTCGCGCCGCTGATGGACAATGACCGGCGCAAGATCGAGCTGATGAACTCGCTCCTGCTCTCCTTCCCCGGAACGCCGATCATCTACTACGGCGACGAGATCGGCATGGGCGACAACATCTATCTCGGCGACCGCAACGGCGTGCGGACACCGATGCAGTGGTCGCCGGACCGCAACGGCGGTTTCTCGCGCGCCGATCCGGCGCGGCTCTACGCGCCGATGATCATGGATCCGGTCTACGGCTATGAGTCGGTCAACGTCGAGGCGCAATCGCGCAGCCTGTCGTCACTGCTCTCTGCGACCAAGCGACTGATCGCGGTGCGCAAGTCGACGCTGGCGTTCGGGCGCGGCACCATGACCTTCATCCGCCCGGAGAACCGCTCGGTGCTCGCTTATGTGCGCCAGTACCAGGGTGAGGCCATCCTGTGCGTCGCCAACCTGTCGCGCTCGGCGCAGGCCACAGAGCTCGACCTCTCCGCCTTCAAGGACCGTATTCCGCTCGAGATGCTCGGACGGACCCGCTTCCCGGCAATCGGCGAGCTGCCTTACATGATCACGCTCGCGCCCTACGGCTTCTACTGGTTCCAATTGCAGGAACGCGACAAGTCCGAGCCGGTGCCCCCGCGGGCGGTGCCGGAGTTTGAGACCCTGGTGGTGCCGCTCAACTCCACCTGGACATCGCTGGCGCGCACCCGCGGCGTGTTCGAGCACGACGTGCTGCCCGGTCATCTCGCCCGCACGCGCTGGTACCCCGAACACTCCGCAAGGGCGATCCAGCCGACGCTGGTGTCCGCGATCCCGTTTTGCGACATCGGCGACAATCGTCCCTGGCTGATCTTCTTCGAAACCACGGAGCGCGGCACGACCAGCCGTTACGTGCTGCCAATGCAGATCGAATGGGTGCGCTTCGACCGCGAGCGCTACAACCCCCGCGCGTTTGCCGCCATACGCCAGGGCGCCCGCGAGGGCACGCTGCTCGATGTCGCCACCGACCAGATTTTCACCGGACTGTTCCTGCGCAATCTGCGGGAGAACCTGACAGTCGATGAAGGCGAGCAGGGGTTGAAGCTCGAATTCCGGCCGACCAGCCGCTTCTCCGACAGGCCGGTCCGGCAGCCGGAGCGCATTCGCGTCTTCGAGAACGATCAGCCGCACTCGACCGCGCTGGTGGACAACGAATATGTCACCAAGATCTACCGGAAGCTCGAGGTCGGCATCAATCCGGAGATTGAGATGGGCCGCTTCCTCACCGAGGTGGTCAGTTTCCCGAACACGCCCGCTTTGCTCGGCACGGCCGAATTGGTCGAGGGCGACAAGCGCAGCGCGATCGCGGTCTTGCACGCCATGGTTGTCAATCAGGGCGACCTCTGGACAGTCGCGGCCGCGCATTTGGATCGCCTGGTCGAAAAGTATCGGTTGCTCCCAGCGAGCGAACACCCCGCGGAGAACAGCGATCAGGCGACCTTTCTGCACCACGTGTCGCAGAGCGGCAAGCGCCTCGCCGAGCTGCATCTTGCGCTGGCCAGCAACAGGGACCTGCCGGACTTCGCACCAGAGCCAACCAAGCCCGAGGACCTGCAACGCTGGAATGATGAGATCATGGCGCGCGCCGAGCGCGTGTTCGACACCTTGAAGCAGCGGCGCGACACCTTGAGAGATGCCGACCGGTTGCTGGCCGACCAGTTGCAGGCACAGCACGACATGCTGCCTGACCGGCTCAAGGCCCTGCTGCCGCGCGAGACCGAAGGGTTCAACATCCGCCATCATGGCGACCTGCATCTTGGCCAGTTGCTGATCGTCAAGGACGACGTATTCGTCATCGATTTCGACGGCGGGCCGGGTCGCACGATCGCGGAGCGCCGCCGCAAGGCGCCGGCCGCACGCGACGTCGCCAGCGTGGTCCGCTCGATCGACTATGCGATGACGGCCGCGCTGGAACGCGCGCTCAAAGTCGCGCCCGACGAGAGCGGCCGATTGAGCGTCGCCCTGGGCGAATGGCGCGACCGGGCAACGAACGTGTTCCTGGAAGGCTACCGCGAGGTCATGGCTGGCCAGCGCCTGTGGCCTGCCGACGCCGCCGCAGCCGATCGCCTGCTCAACTTTTTCCTGCTTGAGAAAGCCCTCTACGAGATCGAATATGAGCTCGCCAACAGGCCGGATTGGCTGCGGATTCCGCTGGCCGGCCTGTTGAGGATCCTGGCGCAACAGCCGCATGAGGTTGCATGAGCAAACTGCCTGCTGAGGCCTACGCCATCATCGAGGGCCGCCACTCGGATCCCTTCCATTATCTCGGCCTCCACACGGAGGGAGATCGCAACGTCGTGCGCGCCTTCCTGCCGGACGCCAGCAATGTCGAGGCGATCGGTGAACATGGCGAGACGGCGCCGCTTGCGCGGATTCATGACGCTGGGCTATTCGCCGGCCCCCTGCCCAACGGCTCCACGCGCTATCAGCTTCGTGCGCGCTTCGGCGACAACGTCGTTGAGTTCGAGGATGCCTACAGGTTTCCGCCGATCCTGAGCGACTTCGACCTCTATCTGCTCGGCGAAGGCACGCATCTGCGCATCTACGATACGCTCGGCGCGCATCCGATGACGCTGGACGGCATCGATGGCGTCGGCTTCGTGGTGCTGGCGCCGAACGCGCGGCGCGTCAGCGTGGTCGGTGACTTCAATTTCTGGGATGGCCGACGGCACCCAATGCGGGTCCGCGGTGTCGGCTATTGGGAGCTGTTCATCCCGCGGGCGCGCATCGGCGACCACTACAAGTTCGAGATCATCGGACAGAACGGCCAGCATCTGCCGTTGAAGTCTGATCCACTCGCGTTCGCGGCCGAGGTCCGCCCGAAGACCGCGTCGATCGTGATCGACGAACGCACTATCCCGCATCCGCGCCCGGCCCCCGATGCCGTCAACGCGTTGCGGTCGCCGGTCTCGATCTACGAGGTCCATCTCGGCTCCTGGCGACGCAAGGGTCACAACGAGTGGCTGACCTATCGCGACATGGCCGAACAGCTTCCCGGCTATGCGCGGGATATGGGCTTCACGCATGTCGAGTTCCTGCCCGTCACCGAACATCCGTTCGATGGCTCCTGGGGTTACCAGCCGACCGGCCTGTTCGCGCCGACCAGCCGCTTCGGTTCGCCGGACGACTTCGCGGCGCTGGTGGATGCCTGCCATCGCGAGGGGCTGGGCGTGCTGCTCGACTGGGTCCCCGGACATTTTCCTGACGACCCCCACGGGCTCGGCCGTTTCGACGGCACTGCGCTCTATGAGCACGCCAACCCGCTGCAGGGCCGCCATCTCGACTGGGGCACGCTGATCTACAATTACGGGCGCACCGAGATCACCAATTTCCTAGTGTCGAATGCGCTGTTCTGGCTGGACCGTTACGGCGTCGACGGGCTGCGCGTCGACGCGGTCGCCTCCATGCTTTATCTCGACTACAGCCGGCCCGCCGGCGGCTGGATCCCGAACAAGTATGGCGGTCGCGAGAACATCGAGGCCATCGATTTCCTGCGTCGCTTCAACACCGAGGTGTTCGCGCATTTCCCGCAGGCGACCACCGCGGCGGAAGAGTCAACCGCATGGCCGCAAGTATCGCGGCCGGTCGAATATGGCGGGCTCGGCTTCGGCTACAAATGGAACATGGGCTGGATGCACGACACGCTGAAATATATCGGCAAGGATCCCATCCACCGCAAATACCATCACGGCGACATCCTGTTCGGTCTGCACTACGCCTTCTCGGAAAACTTCATCCTGCCGCTGTCGCATGACGAGGTCGTGCACGGCAAGCGTTCGATCCTCGGGCGCATGCCCGGCGACGACTGGCAGCGTTTCGCCAATCTGCGCGTCTACTACAGCTTCATGTTCGGGCATCCCGGCAAGAAGCTGTTGTTCATGGGCTGCGAGTTCGGCCATGAGCGCGAGTGGGATCACGACCATTCGCTGGACTGGCACCTGCTGGGACACCCGCGGCATGTCGGCGTCCAGAATCTGGTCCGCGACCTCAACCGCCTGTATAGGGCGGTGCCGGCGCTGCACGAGCTCGACTGCGATCAGGCCGGCTTCGAATGGGTGATCACCGACGACGCCAACAACAACGTATTCGCCTGGCTCCGCAAGGGCAGCCATGATCGATCGCGCTGTCTTGTCGTCGCGAATTTCTCGCCTAACGTCTATCGCAACTACCGCGTCCGCGTGCCGTTCGCGGGCAAATGGCGCGAGGTGCTCAATTCGGACTCGGCGCATTATGGCGGCAGCAATGTCGGCAATGTCGGCGAGGTCCGCGCCTTGGAAGGCGCCACGCCCGAGCTGAGCCTGACCATTCCGCCGCTGGCTGCGATCTTTCTCGTACCGGAAAGCTGATCCATGCGACTGACCGAGGGGACGTCCTCGCGGCTTGGTGCAAGCTGGGACGGCAGGGGCACCAATTTTGCTCTGTTCTCCGCCAATGCGGAGAAGGTGGAGCTGTGCCTGTTCGACGGTCAGGGCCGCCGCGAGCTCGAGCGGATCGAGCTGCCGGAGCGCACCGAGGACGTCTGGCACGGCTATCTCAACGACGTCTCGCCCGGCCAACTCTACGGCTATCGCGTCTACGGGACCTACGCGCCGGAGCGCGGTCACCGCTTCAATGCCAACAAGCTGCTGCTCGATCCCTACGCCAAGCGGCTCGCCGGGCGACTGGTGTGGAGCGACGCCCATTTCGCCTACCGCACCGGCAGCGCGCGCGAGGACCTTTCCTTCGACCGGCGCGACAACGCCCGCGGCATGCCGAAGGCTGTGGTGGTCGACGAGACTTTCAACTGGGGCCGCCGAGAGATTCGACCGCAGATTGCCTGGGAAGACACCGTTATCTATGAGGCTCATGTCAAAGGCCTGACGCAGCGGCGCGAGGACGTGCCGCCGGGCCTGCGTGGCACCTATGGCGGCCTGTCGTCGCCCGCGATGATCGAACATCTCAAGCGGCTCGGCGTCACCACGATCGAGCTGTTGCCGATCCACGGCTTGATCGACGATCGCATCCTGGTCGAGAAGAAGCTGGCGAACTATTGGGGCTACAACACCATCGCCTTCTTCGCGCCGGAGGCGCGCTACGCGCAGGACAATGCGCTCGATTCCTTCCGCACGACGGTGGCGCGGCTGCACGACGCTGGCATCGAGGTGCTGCTCGACGTCGTCTACAATCACACCGCCGAAGGCAACCATATGGGCCCGACGCTGTGCTTCCGCGGTATCGACAACGCCTCCTACTACTGGCTGAACCGCGAGGACCCGCGCTACTACGACGACTTCACCGGTTGCGGCAGCTCGGTCAACCTCACCCACCCGCGCGTGCTGCAGATGGTGATGGACTCGCTGCGCTACTGGGTCGAGGTCTGCCATGTCGACGGCTTCCGCTTCGACCTCGCCACCACGCTGGCGCGCGGGCCGAACGGTTTCGATCGCGGACACTCGTTCCTGACCGCGGTGCGCCAGGACCCGGTGCTGGCGACCGTGAAGCTCGTCGCCGAGCCCTGGGATCTCGGCCTCGGCGGCTACCAGGTCGGCGCGTTTCCGTCACAATGGTCGGAATGGAACGATCGCTATCGCAGCGCAATGCGACGCTACTGGAGCGGCGAAGGCAGCCTGATCGGCGATATCTCGAGCCGCATGACCGCGTCCTCCGATCTGTTTCATCACGACAACCGTGCGACCCGCGCCAGCGTCAACCACATCACCGTGCATGACGGTTTCACGCTGGCCGACCTGTTCAGTTACAACGAGAAGCACAACGAGGCCAACGGCGAGGACAATCGCGACGGCTCCAACGACAATCACAGCAACAACTGCGGCCATGAAGGCCCGACCGACGATCTCGCCATCATCGCGCTGCGCCGTCAGCTCCGGAAGAATCAGCTCGCCTGTCTGCTGCTCGCGCAGGGCACGCCGCTGATCCTGGCCGGCGACGAGGTCGCCAACACGCAGAACGGCAACAACAACGCCTATTGCCAGGACAACGAGACCGGGTGGGTCGGCTGGGAGAACCTCGGCACCGAGGACGACTTGATCGATTTTATCGGCCACCTCGCCGCACTACGGCGCCGCTTCGGGCAGATCCGCTGCCAGCGCTGGCTCGCCGGCCGCCGCACCGACGGCTCGTACGGCGTGCTGTGGCTGACGCCCGCATCGGAAGACATGAAGGAATCCGACTGGAAATTCCCCGAAGGTCGCTTCCTCTCCTATGTGCTCGGGCCGATGGAACCAGGACAGGCGCCGATCTTTATCGTGCTGAACGCCGCCCCCGAGGAGATCCTCTTCAAAATGCCGGTCATGAAGGACATCAGGGCCTGGGAGCAGGTGCTGAACACGACCGAGACGGTGCAGATGCCCGCGCAGTTCGCCGGCGGCATCGACACCAAGGCGCCGCCTCGTTCTGTGCTTGCATTTGCAGGTGTCGCATGAATGCGCAGCATTTCGGTCCGGAGCTGACATCCGACGGCGTTCGCTTTCGGCTATGGGCGCCGTCCGCAAAGCGCGTCGATCTCCTGCTCGACAAATCCCATGCGCTCACACGTGACGCAGGCGGCTGGTACGTTGCCGAGATCCCCGGCGCAAGCGCTGGCACGCGCTACAAATTCCGTATCGATGACGAGGTCGACGTCCCCGATCCGGCCTCCGCTTTCCAGCCGGATGACGTGTTCGGCCCGAGCGAAGTGATCGATCACGCGGCTTTCAAATGGCGCGCGACGGAATGGCGCGGACGGCCCTGGCACGAAGCCGTCATCCTGGAGGCCCATGTCGGCACTTTCACGCGCGAAGGCAGCTATCGCGCCATGATCGACAAGCTCGATCATCTGGTTGCAACCGGCATCACCGTGCTGGAATTGATGCCGCTGGCCGATTTCGCAGGCCGCCGCAACTGGGGCTATGACGGCGTGCTGTGGTACGCCCCCGACAGCGCCTATGGTCGCCCCGACGACCTGAAGACGCTGATCGACGAGGCGCATCTGCGTGGCCTGATGGTGATGCTCGACGTGGTCTACAACCATTTCGGGCCCGAGGGGAATTACCTTGGCCGTTATGCCCCCTCCTTCTTCAGCGACGCACACACGCCATGGGGCAGCGCAATTGATTATCGCGTTCCCGAAGTGCGCGCCTTCGCTGTCGGCAACGTGCTGAATTGGCTGCGCGACTATCGCTTCGACGGGCTGCGGCTCGATGCCGTCAACACGATCGTGGAAGCCGGCGAGGTCTCGGTTCTGCATGATCTCAGTGCGGCGGCAGGACGACTCGCCGCCGAGACGGGGCGGCATATCAACCTCGTGCTCGAGAACGGCGACAACATTGCCAGCCTGCTGGACGCCGCGGAAGAACCGCCACGCGGCAAGTACCGCGGGCAGTGGAACGACGATTATCACCATGCCTGGCATGTGATCCTGACCGGCGAAACGCAGGGCTATTACGGCGACTATCAGCGCGCGCCGAAGCAGGATCTGGCGCGAGCACTGGCCTCCGGTTACGTCTATCAGGGCGAGGTCTCGGTTTTCTGGGGTGGCAAGGCTCGCGGCGAGCCGAGCGGCGCGCTGCCGCCGACCTGCTTCATCAACTTTCTGCAGAACCACGACCAGATCGGCAACCGGCCGCTGGGTGATCGTCTCGTAAGTATCGCAAGACCCGAGGCGGTCGCGGCCGCACTCGCGGTCACGTTGATCGCACCGACGACGCCGATGCTGTTCATGGGCGAGGAATGGGGCGCGACGTCGCCATTCCCGTTCTTCTGCGATTTCAAGGGCGATCTCGCCAATGCGGTCCGCAATGGCCGACGCAAGGAATTCGCCTGGGCTTACGCCAAATATGGCGACGACATTCCAGACCCGCTGGCCGATGACACCGTGCGATCGGCCACGCTGGACTGGACGGACCTTGACCACGACGCGGGCCGCGCGCGACTGACGCTGGTCCGCGACCTGCTCGCCGTGCGCCGCCGCGAGATCACGCCGCGGCTCGCGGCGGCCCGCTTCGGCGATGCCCGCATCACCGACGACCTCATGACCGCGCATTGGATGATGGGTGACGGCAGATTGCAGCTTGAGGTCAACCTGTCCGACCAAGAGATATCAAGCACGGCTCAGCCGACCGGGCGTCTGATCTGGGGTGATGGGCCGTCGGACCGCATAGCACCGTGGGCGGTGCGCTGGCATATCGGATAGCGCATGCCCCCGGCGATCCCGATCGCGACATATCGCCTGCAACTCACCGCCGATTTCGACTTCGATGCCGCAGCGCGCATCGTGCCCTATCTGAAGGCGCTCGGCGTCAGCCACCTCTACGCGTCACCCTTCATGAAGGCGCGCAAGGGGTCGGCGCACGGCTATGACGTCGTCGACCACACCAAGTTCAATCCGGAGCTCGGCGGCGAAGAAGGCTTTGCCCGGCTCAGCGAAGCCTTGAAGCAGAACGATCTCGGTCTGATCCTCGACTTCGTGCCGAACCATGTCGGCGTGCATTTCGCCGACAATCCATGGTGGCTCGACGTGCTCGAATGGGGGCCGGCGTCGCCGCACGCGGTCTCGTTCGACATCGACTGGGACCAACTGCCCTATCGCGCGCGCGGCGGCGTGCTGCTGCCGATCCTCGGCTCGTCCTACGGGCAGGCGCTGGAGCGCGGCGAGATCGAGCTGCGCTATGACGAGCGCGAGGGCAGCTTCTCGGCGTGGTATTTCGAGCACCGGCTGCCGATCGCGCCCGATCGTTACGGCGATGTGTTGCGGACCATTGTCAGAGAAGTTGCTGCAGAGGACAGCGCGGCTGGACGGGTCATACTGGCGCTCGCCGCGCGCTACAGGGGACTGCGTCATCCCAACCGCGCGGAGGCTCCGGCCTTCAAGGCCGAGTTGCGCGCGATCGACGGCGGCGCCGAGATCATTGCGCGCGGCCTTGCCGCCTATCGCGCCGGTGATGGACCCAGCCAGACGCTGGCCCTGCATCGGCTGCTGGAACGCCAGCACTACCGGCTCGGTCACTGGCGGCTTGCCTCCAGTGACATCAACTACCGCCGCTTCTTCGACGTCAACACGCTGGCGGGCCTCAGAGTCGAGGATGCCGGCACCTTCGAGGCGATCCACGGCCTGGTGAAGCGGCTGATTGCGGAGAACCGGCTGCAGGGTCTGCGGCTCGACCATATCGACGGCCTGCGCGATCCCGCGCAATATTTCCAGCGGCTGCGCCGCCTGATCCGCGCCGCGCAAGGCGCCAGGACAAGGCCGTTCTACACGGTGGTCGAAAAGATCCTCGGCGAGCAGGAGGCGCTGCCGAAATTCAGCAGCGTCCACGGCACCACGGGTTACGAATGGATGAACGCGATCAGCCATGTCCTGGTCGATGGCGGCGGACTTGATCCGCTCAGCGAAATCTGGCGCCAGATCAGCAACCAGTCGCCGAACCTGTCGCCGGTGCTGCGCGAGGCCAAGCAGCGCGTTCTGGAGACGCTGCTGACCAGTGAATTCACGGTGCTGGCCCGGCTACTGGCCCGCATCGCCAGTGGTCATTATTCGACCCGCGACTTTTCGGCCGACAGCCTGCGACAGGCGCTCGAGCTCTACGTGCTGCACTTCCCGGTCTACCGCACCTATCTCACTGGCGCTGGCACCACGGCCTATGATCGCGCGTTGATCAGCGCCACCATCGAGCGCGCCCGCGCCGACTGGTTCGCCGCCGATGGAGGCATCTTCGATTTCCTGCGCGATGCGCTGACCATGGATCTGCTCAAGCCCGGCCGCCCGCCGCACGGTGCGCCGCGGGTGCGGCGCTTCGCGCTGAAGGTGCAGCAGTTCACAGGGCCGATGATGGCGAAATCGCTGGAAGATACGACCTTCTATCGCTACCACCGCCTGCTCGCGTTCAACGAGGTCGGTGGCGATCCGGCCGCAAGCGCGCTCTCCACCGAACGCTTCCACCACTTGATGAAGACCCGAGCCCAGGAGTTGCCGCACGGGATGACCGCGACCGCCACCCACGACACCAAGCGCGGCGAGGACGCACGCGCGCGGATCATGGCGCTCGCGGAGATTCCGGGCGAATGGACCAGCACGGTCGCGCGCTGGAAGGTGTTGAACGCGCCGCATCTCGTGCTCGACGGCGAGATGCGCGCACCGTCCGCGACGTTCGAATATATGCTGTATCAGGCCCTGCTCGGCGCCTGGGATCCGGACGATGCATCTCTTCCCGCGCGCATCCAGGCCTACGCGCTGAAGGCGGCGCGCGAGGGCAAGCAGGAGACAAGCTGGCTCAATCCGCACGAGCCCTACGAGGCGGGCGTCGAGACCTTCATCGACCGGATCCTGGATCGCAAGCTTTCGCCGGAATTCCTTGAAGCCCTCGATACGCTGGCGCAGCGCACCGCGCTGATCGGCGCGCTGAACTCGCTCAGCCAGATCACGCTGAAGGCGACGATGCCGGGCGTGCCGGATTTCTATCAGGGTACAGAGGCGTGGGACCTTTCGCTGGTCGATCCTGACAACCGCCGTCCGGTCGACTTTACCGAACGCGCGAAGACGCTCGCGATGGTGGAACGGCCGGATTGGGACGCGCTGACGCAGAGCTGGCGCGACGGCCGCCTCAAGCTGGCATGGACGCGTCACCTGCTGCGGCTGCGTAACGAGGTGCCTGACGTCTTCACGAGTGGTGACTATGAACCGCTCGCAGTGAGCGGTCCGCATCGCGATCACGTCATCGCATTCGCGCGGCGCCACGGTCGTGACGCGGTCGTCGTCGCGGTCGGCCGGTGGTTCGCCCCGTTCACGCAGGGCGGACGGGCATGGCCGAGCCCGGAGTCTTTCGATGGCGCGATCGATAGTGCCGGATTTGCGACCGAACTCGGCAAGGGCGAGCTTCAGCTCTCCGCGTTGTTCAATCACCTGCCAGTCGCGGTGCTGAAAGTGAAGGTCGCAGCGCGAGCGAAGCGGACGTCGAAGCGAGCGCGCGCCGGGAGCCATTCCTAAACGCGTGACGGCCGGGGGTCAGTTTCGCTTGGTCAGCAACATCTGCCCGCGCTTCTGAATGGCGACCTGCGCGATCTCTGCGAAGCGCTGCAATAGCCACGGCAACGTCACTTCCAGCCGTACGCACGCATCCTCGACATCGAGGTGCCCGGCAGCAACCTGACCGAACGCGCGCACCCGGAAAGTCATCCGGTTGTCGTCCCAGTGCTCCTCGTCGACGCTCAGCACCGGTATGCTCGCGGCCGTACGCGACAGACCCGTCTTCAGGCGGCGTATGGCCTCGTCACGACCGAGATTGTGCGGAATTGAAACGATCAGCGGCGCCGACATCGTTAAAGCCCTCCTCCACCGTTTCCGTCGATGTAATTCCGTTCCTCGCAAATGGAAGGTTCGGGCATCATATCACGTCGCGGGTGGCAGGAACCTTCGCGATTCCGATTTGTTTGCTCACGGGCCACGCCGAGGCAAATGAGCCCGCGAAGCTGAGGAGGAATCCGAATGTCACTTGGAACGATCATTCTCATTATTCTGATTATCGCCCTGCTCGGCGGCTTCAGCGGCATCGGCGGCGGACCATTCTACGGCACCGGCTACTACGGCGGCGGCGGCCTCGGACTCGTGATCGTGATTCTGCTGATCCTGCTGTTGCTCGGTCGACTGTAGCGATCGATTTCGTGCTGCATCGGTACCCACCAGCGTCATCACCCGCGCAGGCGGGTGATCCAGTATTCCAGAGACGTCAGTGCAGGACCGAACCGCCGCGGCCTACTGGATGCCTCGCCCCCGCGGGGCATGGCGGCCGAGGGTGCCGTGCCTTGCGAGCGCGGTCTACCGCGCCGCCAGCTTCTTCATCGCCGTCTTGATCGACGCCGCTGCATCCTCACAGCCGTCCCAGGCCTTGGTCTTCGCGAGCAGTGCCGGCACTGTTCGTATCGTATACTTCTTCGGGTCGAGATCGCCGCGCACCTGCGTCCAGGTCAACGGCATCGAGACCGTGGCGCCCTGGCGTGCTCGCGGCGACAGCACCGCGACCGCGGTCGACAGGCGATCATTGCGGAGATAATCGAGGAAGATCTTGCCCGTGCGCTTGGCCTTCGACATGTTGAGCAGATAGCGATCGGAATCATCCCGCGCCATCCACTGGCAGATGCCTTGCGCGAACGCCTTGGCCTCCTTCCACGTCACCTTGTCTTTCGCGCCGTGAAGCAACGGCGCCACGACGTGAAGGCCCTTGCCGCCGGTGGTCTTGCAGAAGCTTTCCAGGCCCACCGCGGAGAGACGCTTGCGCATCTCCTTGGCGGCGTCGATCACCTCGGTGAATGCAACATCGGGCGCCGGATCGAGATCGAACACCAGCCGTCCCGGCGTGTCATAGGCATCGGGCGCACAGTTCCAGGGATGCAGCTCGACGCCGCCGAGCTGCGCGACCGCAGCCAGCCCCTCGACCTGGTCGATCTGCAGATAAGGTTTGCGGTCGCCGGAGACCTTGGCGAGATTCAGCAGCTTCGAGGTGCCTGCCATCGCATGCCGCTGAAAGAACGTCTCGCTCTTGATGCCGTCAGGCGCCCGCACGATCGAGCATGGCCGGCCCTTGAGATAGCCGATCATCCATTCGCCGACAGCCTCGAAATATCTGGCGAGATCGAGCTTGGTGACCGCCTCGTCGTCGCCGGCGTCGGGCCACAGCGCCTTGTCCGGATGGGAGATGACGACGCCCATCACCTCGGCGGATGACTTCCCTGCGCCCTTGGCCATCGGCTTCACCACTTTCGTCACGGCGGGCCTCTCCGCCTCCACCTCGCGCGCCGGCTTGTCTTGGCGCAGGCCCTTGAACGCGGCCTGGCGGATATTGCCGCCCTCGGTCCAGCCGGCAAACTCGATCTCGGCGACCAACTCCGGCTTCAGCCAATGCACGTCGCGCGTCTTCTTCGGTGCATCCTTGCCGCCGAACGGGCTCTTGTCGGCGGCCGCGGCTTCCAGCGCCGGCATGATGCGGCGAACGGTCGCCTGACCGAAGCCGGTGCCGACGATGCCGACAAAGACCAGATGATTGCCGCGATAGACACCCGCCATGAGCGAGCGGAATTTGCCGTTTGTGGTCTTCCAGCCGCCGAGCACCACCTCGTGCCCGGCACGAACCTTGGCTTTGGTCCAGTCGTCTGACCGGCCGGACCGATAGGACGCCGCGAGCTTCTTGGAGACGATGCCCTCCAATCCAAGCTTTCGCGCCGAGCCGAGCACAGTTTCGCCATCCTCCTCGAAGTGCTCGACGTAACGGATCAGCTTTTCCTTGCCCTTGCGCGCCTCGAGCAGTTGCTTCAACCGCGCCTTGCGCTCGCCGAGCGGCAGCGGACGGAGGTCCTCCTTGCCGGCAAACAGCAGATCGAATGCGTAGAAGATCAGCTTGTCCGTCTTGCCGTCCGACAGCGCGGCCTGCAGCGTCGAGAAATCCGGCGTACCGTCCCGGTCGAGCGCGACGATCTCGCCGTCGATCAGGGCGTCGGGCAGCTTGCCGGCTTCTTTCGCAATCGCACCGAACTTGTCGGTCCAGTCCAGCCCCTTGCGGGTCTTCAGGACGGCCTCGCCGTCTTCGACCCGGAGCTGCACCCGGTAGCCATCGAACTTGATCTCATGGCACCAGCCGGCGCCGCTGGGCGGCGTTTCGATCGCCGCGCAGAGTTGCGGCACAACGAAAGCGGGCATCGCCGAGACCTGCTTCGGCTTCGCTCCAAGCCGGGCTTTCGGCGGCGGTGCCTTGGTTCGAGCTCGCGCCTCGGCAGCCTCGCCGCGGTTGGAGTGCCAGATCGCGTCGGCCTTGGCTCTGCCGTTGCCCTTGGCCAGCATGAACGGCTTTGGCGCCCGCCCCTCGCCGGCCGCGATCTGCGCCATCGACCGGCCTGAAGCGACCGAGCGATCCTCATCGAGGATCTCTTCTCCGTTGCCGTCGACGGCGTATTCGTCGCGATGCTTGATCAACAGCCAGTTGGTGCGCTTGCCGCCGAAGCGGTCGCCCTTCATCCGCACCAGCACCCAGCTCCCATGCAGCTTCTCGCCGTCGAGCGTGAACTTCAGGTCGCCCTTCTTGAAGCCGCGCTCGGGATCATCAGACTCCCAATAGCCGCGGTCCCAGAGCTGCACCGTGCCGCCGCCATACTGGCCTTCCGGGATCGTGCCTTCGAAATCGCCGTAGTCGAGTGGATGATCCTCCACCTCCACCGCCAGCCGCTTGTCGTGCGGATCGATCGAGGGCCCGCGCGTCACCGCCCAGGACTTGAAGACGCCGTCGAACTCGAGGCGGAAATCATAGTGCAGCCGGGTCGCATCGTGCTTCTGGATGACGAAGCGCCGCCGCTTCGCCGGTGCGACTTGGACGTCGCCCGACGGCTCACCGGTTTTCTCGAAGTCGCGCTTCTTGCGATAGGTGGACAGATTTCTCAGCGGCACGTGTGAGCCTCGGCGCAAACGACGGCCGCCGCCTCTCCGCGGCCATCAGGAACCAAAACCCACGGTATCCGTTCAAGTTCCAAACTCAAGCTGTTTGGAGACGACCATGGCCGCTCCCCGCGCCTACTGGAAAGGCACGCTCAAGCTCTCGCTGGTGTCATGCCCCGTGGCGCTCTATCCGGCCTCGACCGCGGTGGAGAAGACCCGCTTCCACATGATCAACAAGGAGACCGGCAACCGGCTGAGGCAACAGATGGTCGACGCCGAGACAGGCGACGTCGTCGAAAGCGACCAGAAAGGCCGCGGCTACGAGATCAGCAAGGGTAAATATGTCGAGATCGACAAGGACGAGCTCGAGGCCGTCCAGATCGAGAGCAACCACACCATCGATATCGACAGCTTCGTGCCCGAGGGCGAGATCGACAAGCGCTATCTCGATCACCCCTATTACATCCGGCCCGACGGCAAGGCCGGCATCGACGCCTTCGCCGTGATCCGTGACGCCATGAAGGACCAGGATCGCGTCGCGCTGGCCCGCATCGTCCTGACCAACCGCGAGCACGTGATCGCGATCGAGCCGCTCGACAAGGGCCTGCTCGGCACCACGCTGCGTTACCCCTACGAGGTCCGCGATGCCGACGACTATTTCGACGACATCAAGAGCCCGAAGGTGACAAAGGACATGATCGAGCTCGCCGGCCACATCCTCGACAGCAAGGCCGCCCATTTCGATCCATCGAAGTTCAAGGACGAGTATGAGACCGCGCTGAAGGCGCTGGTCCGCCGCAAGGCCTCCGGCAAGTCGATCAAGACCGCCGAGCGCGAGGAAAGGCCGAGCAACGTCGTCAACCTGATGGATGCGTTGAAGCAGAGCCTGAAGGACCGGGGCAGCGCACGGCGCTCGGGCTCGACGGCGCGTCGGCCGACCTCGCATCGCCGCGCGGCCAAGAGGGCGCACCGCTCGAGTGCACGACGGCGCAAGGCGGGGTGATGCCAATCCCGTCATTGCGAGCCAACGGGCCGCGCGAATGCGCGCAACGACGGCTTGGAGACATCGGCAATTCGCCTACCGCTTCTTCGCTGCCTTGCGCTTCTTGGCCGTCTTCCGCTTCTTCGCCGTTCTCCGCTTCTTGGTGGCCTTCTTCGGCACCTTCCTGCCCTTGGCCCGCGCCTCCGACAGTCCGATGGCGATCGCTTGCTTGCGGCTCTTCACCTTCTTCTTGGAGCGTCCGCTACGCAGCGTTCCGGCCTTGCGCTTCTTCATCGCTCCCCGAACGTCGCTCGACGTCTTCCTCGAATATTTTCGTGCCATGGTTGTCTCTCCCGGTGAGAGAAAACAATCCTGACCTGTCGCGAAAGTTCCGTTGCGCAATGCCAGGACCTCGGACGCATCAGCGATCGGACAAGCGAGCCTCGGCCACCGGACGCCGGCTTGAAGCGAGCATGATAGTGAGGGACTAATCCGCCGCGCGCAGCCGATAACCGATGCCGGTCTCGGTCAGAACGAATTGCGGACGCTCGGGATCGGCCTCGATCTTCTGGCGCAACTGGCGCACATAGACGCGCAGGTACTGCGCGTCGGTGAGCTCGTCCCACAATTCCTTCAGCAGGAAGCGATGCGTCAGCACCTTGCCGGCGTGCTGCACCAGCACGCGCAGGAGATCGTACTCCTTCGGCGACAGCTTGATCTCCTTCTCGCCAACCTTGACGATGCGGCGAACCAGGTCGACCGACAGATCGCCGGAGCGAAACACCGGCCGCTCGCCCTGCACCTGCAACTGGTGCCGCAGCGCTGCGCGCATCCGCGCCAGCAATTCGTCCATGCCGAACGGCTTGGTCAGATAGTCGTCGGCGCCGAGGTCGAGCGCCTGTACCTTGCCGGCTTCGTCGCCGCGGCTCGACAGCACCACGATCGGGACGCTCTCGTTGCGGCCGCGGATCATGCGCAAGAGGTCGTGGCCCTGGATGTCGGGCAATCCCAGATCGAGGATGATCAGCGCCGGCCCCTCGGCCAGCATGTCGAGGGCCCGCTTGCCGTTGGAGGCCTCCAGAATATCGTAGCCCTGCGTGCTCAACCCCATCCGCAACAGCTTGCGGATCGGCGGCTCGTCGTCGATGACCAGGACCTTGATGGGCGTCGCGTTCATGCAGCAGTGTCCAGCGCGTTGGCGTCGGCCGTAACAGGCAGCCGGATGGTGATGACGGCTCCGCTCCGATCGGAGCGGTTGGCCGCCGTGATCGTGCCGCGCATCGCCTCGACGAAGCCGCGCGAAATCGCCAAGCCCAGGCCGGTGCCGGGGCGGACATGGTCGCCCTTCTCGGCGCGATAGAACTTGTCGAAGACACTGTCCAGGTCCGCGGCCGGAATGCCGTTGCCCTCGTCCATGATCTGCACTGTGATCTGATCGCGGTCGCGGCTGCCGCGGATCGAGATCGTGGTGTCTGACGGCGCGTATTTGGCCGCATTGTCGAGCAGGTTGAACAGCACCTGCTCGAACAGCACGGCGTCGAGCTCCAACATCGGCAGGTCCGCCGCGAGCTCCAGCGAGACCTTGTGATGCATCAGGATCTTGGTGGCGCGGCGTAGCGCGCTGCCGATGATCTCGCCGACATCATGCAGCGAGGTGTTCGGCACGATCGCGCCCGATTCGAGCTTGGTCATGTCGAGCAAGTTGGCGATGAAGCGGTTCAGCCGCTCGGATTCGTCGATCACTGTCGCCAGCAGGTCTTGCTTCTGCGCGTCGGTCAGGTTGCCGCCGAGATCGCGCAACGTCGAGGCCGCGCCGAGCACGGAGGCGAGCGGTGTCTTGAGGTCGTGCGAGATCGAGGTGAGCAGCGCGCCGCGCAGGCGATCGGACTCGATCGTGCGCTTGACCCGGTCCATGTCCTCGACCAGCAGCACGCGCTCGATGGCGAGAGCGCCCTGGTCGATCAGCGCATCGAGCAGCCGCCGCTGGTCCGGTGTCAGCAGCGGACCGGTGCGGTCGTCGTCGATGCCGATCACGCCGATTGGACCGCGCCCGGTCCGCATCGGCAGGAACAGCCGCTTGGCGCCCGGCAGCGTGTCCGAGCCGCGCCCCGCCGGACGATCATTGCCCCACGCCCAGTTGGCGGCGGCGAGATCGGCCTGGTCGAGCTGGTCCTCCGGCGGATAGCCGGCCTTGACCGCGAGCACGCCGTCGTCCGGCAACAGCAGCACCACCCGCACCCTCAGCATCAGCGCGGTCTGGTAGGCCGTCGCCCATAGCACATCGTCCAGCGTTGCGGTGCCAGCGAGCTTGCGGCTGAATGCATAGAGCGATTCGGTGGTACGGACCCGGCCGATCGCGGTATCGGCCTGCGTACGCACCCGCGCCGCGACGTTGGAAACCAGGAGCGCCACCAGCATGAAGAAGAAGAACGCCGCGATATTGGTGGGATCGGTGATGGTGAGCGTATAGACCGGCGGCAGGAAGAAGAAGTTGTAGCACAGCGAGGCTGCGACGCTCGCCAGCAGCGAGGGCCATAGCCCGTAGCGCACGGCAGCACCGACCACGGCGGTGATGAACACCAGGTCGACGTTCTCGACGCCGAATATCGGCCGGATCAACTCGGCCGTACCGAGGCCGAGCCCGACCAGCAGCAGCGCCATCAGATAGGGCCGCGGATTGAACGGCTCCTGCCGCTGCGCGGTCTGCACCGACGCCTTGCCGACCGGCTGCTCGTCACCGGCAATCACGTTGACGCTGATATTTCCGGCGCGGCGGACGAGGTCGTGCACCACCGAGCCGTGCGTCAATTCGAACCAGCGGGAGCGCGTCGATTTGCCGATGATGATCTGCGTGACGTTGTTGGCTTGCGCGAAATTGATGATGTCATCGGCAATGCGGCGGCCGACGCCCGGAATGGTCAGTGCCTCGCCGCCGAGCGCTTCCGCAAGCCGCATCGTGTCGGCGAGTCGGTCGCGCTGCTCGTCGGTCAATTGCAGGCTGCGGCGGGTTTCGATGCTGACCGCGGTCCAGGGCGCATGCAGGCGGTCGGACACGCGCTTGGTGTAGCGGACGAGGCCGGCCGCGCGCGGGTCTTCGCTCAGGCATACCAGAATGCGCTCGCCAACCGCCCAGGGGCCGGCGATCGCATTGGCCTGCATGTGATTGAGCAACTGTTCGTCGACCCGCTCGGCGGTGCGCCGCAGCGCCAGCTCGCGCAGCGCGGTCAAGTTGCCGGGCGAGAAATAATGCTCCAGCGCGCGCTCGGCCTGCTTGGGCACATAGACCTTGCCCTCCTTCAGCCGCTGGATCAGGTCGTCGGGGGTGAGATCGATCAGCTCGATGGCATCGGCGCGATCGAACACCGAATCCGGCACGGTCTCGCGCACCCGGACATGGGTGATCTGCGCGACCACATCGTTGAGGCTCTCGAGGTGCTGGATGTTGACGGCGGTGTAGACGTCGATGCCGTGCGAAAGCAGCTCCTCGACGTCAAGATAGCGCTTGGGATGCCGGCTGCCGGCTGCATTGGTGTGGGCGAGCTCGTCGACCAGCGCGAGCTGTGGACGCCGCGCGATCACGGCGTCGAGGTCCATCTCCTCGAGCACCTGATCGCGGTACGTCAGCCGCTTGCGCGGCACCACTTCGAGGCCCTCGAGCAGCGCATCGGTCTCGATCCGTCCGTGGGTCTCGACGACGCCGACAACGGCGTCGACGCCCGCCTTGAGGCGCGCCTGGGCGCTTTGCAGCATCTCGTAGGTCTTGCCGACGCCGGGGGCTGCGCCAACGAAGATCTTCAGCCGGCCCGAACGATCGGTCTCGCGGCGCGCTGCTTCCAGCAGCGCATCCGGCGAGGGTCGTTTTTCAAGGTCGCGGCGCTGATTGGCCATGCTGCAGTATAATCATCCCTTCCGATGCGGCCTACTCCCCTATTTTGCTTCGGCCGCATCCAGCGCAAGGTTGAGCGCGAGAACGTTGACGCGCGGCTCGCCGATGACGCCGGCGAAGCGCCCTTGCGTGTTTTGCGTCACCAGCCGGCGCACCTGGTCCTCGGACATGCTCCGCGCCCTGGCGACCCGCGGCACCTGGAACAGCGCGGCGTCGGGCGAAATGTCCGGATCGAGCCCGCTGCCCGAAGCGGTGACGAGATCGACCGGCACCGGGGCGCTCGGGTTCTCCGCCTTCAGCTTCTCGACATCCTGCTTGATCCGGTCGTTCAGTGTCTTGCTGGTCGGACCGAGGTTGGAGCCGCCGGAATTGGCCGCATTATACGGCGCGGGTACGGTCTTGGAGGCATCGTTCGGATCGGACGCCACCGTCGCCGAGAGGCGGCCGTGGAAGTACCTCGCCTCTGTGAACTCCTGTCCGATCAGGGCGGAGCCGATCACCTTGCCGTCTTTCTCGATCAGGCTGCCTTGTGCCTGTCTTGGAAAGATGACGGCGGCTATGCCGGTGATGGCCAGCGGATAGGCAAGGCCCGTGATCGCAACCAGCAGGATCAGCACAAGGATGGCGGGACGGATTTCTCTCAACATGGTCAATCTCCAAAAATCTGCTCCGTCATTGCGAGCCACCCGGTCAGCGCGAAGCGCTACCGGATGACGGGCTCCGCGAAGCAATCCATGGTTCAGCATGACGGATGGATGGATTGCTTCGTCGCTTCGCTCCTCGCAATGACGGCTGTACGGTTACGCCAGGCCCAAGGCGGTGACCGCGAGGTCGATCGCCTTGATGCCGATGAAAGGAATGACGATGCCACCCAGGCCGTAGATCAGCAGATTGCGGCCGAGCAGCGCGCCAGCGCCGACGGCTCGATACTTGACGCCCTTCAACGCCAGCGGGATCAACGCGATGATGATCAGCGCATTGAAGATGATCGCCGACAGGATCGCGCTCTGCGGGCTCGCCAGGTGCATGATATTCAGCACCGAGAGCTGCGGATAGAACGCGAGGAACATCGCCGGAATGATCGCGAAATACTTCGCGACGTCGTTGGCGATCGAGAAGGTGGTCAGCGCGCCGCGGGTCATCAAGAGCTGCTTGCCGATCTCGACCACCTCGATCAGCTTGGTCGGGTTGGAGTCGAGGTCGACCATGTTGCCGGCCTCGCGCGCGGCCTGCGTGCCGGTGTTCATGGCGACGCCGACATCGGCCTGCGCCAGCGCGGGCGCATCGTTGGTGCCGTCGCCGCACATCGCGACCAGCTTGCCCTTCGACTGCTCGTCGCGGATCAGCTTGAGCTTATCCTCGGGGGTTGCCTGCGCCAGGAAGTCGTCGACGCCGGCCTCGGCCGCGATCGCGGCGGCGGTCATCGGGTTATCGCCGGTGATCATCACGGTGCGGATGCCCATGCGGCGCAGTTCGGCAAAGCGCTCGCGGATGCCGCCCTTGACGATATCCTTGAGATGCACGACGCCGAGCAGCCTGCCGTCCTTGGCCACGGCGAGTGGCGTGCCGCCGGCCTTGGCGATCTCGTCGGCAACGGCGTGGATCTCGCGCGCCTCGGCGCTCAGCGTCGCCTGGACCGAGCGGACCGTGTTGCCCGAGGCGACGGTGCGGGCTTCACCGCCCTCGACATAGCCGAGGATCGCATCCACCGCGCCCTTGCGAACCGACGACGACCCGGCATCGATGCCGCTCATGCGGGTCTGCGCGGTGAACGGCACGAAGGTCGCAGCGAGCTCGTGCATGTCGCGGCCGCGGATGCCGTATTTCTCCTTGGCCAGCACCACGATCGAACGACCCTCCGGCGTTTCGTCGGCGAGCGAGGCGAGCTGCGCGGCATCAGCCAGCTCCTGCTCGGTCACGCCACGGATCGGGCGGAAGGCGGTCGCCTGGCGATTGCCGAGCGTGATGGTGCCAGTCTTGTCGAGCAGCAGCGTATCGACGTCGCCGGCGGCCTCCACCGCGCGGCCGGACATCGCGAGCACGTTGAAGCGCACCAACCGGTCCATGCCGGCGATGCCGATCGCCGACAACAGCGCGCCGATCGTGGTCGGAATCAGCGTCACGAACAACGCGACCAGGATCACGACCGAGATCGAGCCGCCGGCATAGGAGGCATAGCTCGGGATCGTCACAGTGGCGAACACGAAAATGATCGTCAGGCCGGCGAGCAGGATGTTCAGCGCGATCTCGTTCGGCGTTTTCTGCCGCTCGGCGCCTTCCACCAGCTTGATCATCCGGTCGATGAAGGTCGAGCCCTGGGCGGCGGTGATGCGAACGCGGATCCAGTCCGACAGCACTTGCGTGCCGCCGGTGACCGCCGACCGGTCGCCGCCGGATTCACGGATCACCGGCGCGGATTCACCTGTTATGGCCGCCTCGTTCACCGAGGCGACACCCTCGATCACCTCGCCATCGGAGGGGATGGTGTCGCCGGCCTCGACCAGCACCAGATCGCCCACCTTCAGCGCGGTGCCGGGAACCAGGCGAAAAGTCCGGTCCGTTCCGGTGAGCAGCTTCGCCTGGCTCTCGCTGCGGGTCTTCTTCAGCGATTCTGCCTGCGCCTTGCCACGGCCCTCGGCGACGGCCTCGGCGAAGTTGGCGAACAGCACCGTGAACCAGAGCCAGAGGATGATCTGGAAGGTGAAGCCGAGGTCGGCGTTGCCGGCAACGAGGTCACGGACAAAGATCACCGTGGTCAGCGCAGCCACGACCTCGACGACGAACATCACCGGATTCTTCATCATCAGCCGGGGATCGAGCTTGCCGAAAGCAGACCGGACCGCCGGCACCAGGATCTTCGGGTCGAGCATGGTCGACGCCGTCACCTGCTTCTGTAGTTTCATGGTTTCCATGGACGTCACTCCGGATCAGAACAGGGTGTTGGCGGTCATGGCGAGATGCTCGACGATTGGTCCGAGCGCCAGCGCCGGGAAGAAGGTCAGGCCGCCGATGATCAGGATGACGCCGACGACGAGGCCGACGAACAGGCCGCCCGTGGTCGGGAACGTGCCTGCGGAGGGCGGAATCGACTTCTTCTCGACAAGCGAGCCGGCGATCGCCATCGCCGGCACGATCATGAAGAAGCGGCCGACGAACATCGCCGAAGCCAGCGTCAGGTTGTAGAAGAACGTGTTGCCGGTGAGACCCGCAAAGGCCGAGCCGTTGTTGCCGGTCGCCGAGGTGTAGGCGTAGAGCACCTCGGTGAAGCCGTGCGGACCGGCGTTGGCCATCGAGGCCACCGCCGACGGCAGCACCACGGCGACCGCGGTCCAGCCGAGATACATCAGCGGCAGCACCAGGATCGCAAGCATCGCCATCTTGACCTCGCGTGCCTCGATCTTCTTGCCGACATATTCCGGGGTGCGCCCGACCATCAGGCCGGCGACGAAGATCGCCAGCACGACGAACAGCAGCATCCCATAGAGGCCGGCCCCGACCCCGCCGATGATGACTTCGCCGAGCTGCATGTTGATCAGCGGGATCATGCCGCCGAGCGCGGTGAAGCTGTCATGCATGGCGTTGACGGCGCCGCAGGACGCCGCGGTGGTGACGACGGCGAACAGCGAGGACGCGACGATGCCGAAGCGGACCTCCTTGCCCTCCATGTTGCCGCCGGCAAGGCCGAGCGCCTGCAGCGCGGTGGTGCCGTTGGCTTCCGCCCAATAGGTGACGCTGATGCCGGCGACGAACAGGATGCCCATCACAGCAAGGATCGCCCAGCCCTGCCGCTCGTTGCCGATCATGCGACCGAACACGTTGGTCATCGCGGCGCCGATCGCAAAGATCGAGACCATCTGCACCAGGTTCGACAGCGCGGTCGGGTTCTCGAACGGATGCGCGGCATTGGCGTTAAAGAAGCCGCCGCCATTGGTGCCGAGCATCTTGATCGCGACCTGCGAAGCGACGGGGCCGAGCGCGATGGTCTGCTTGCCGCCTTCCAGCGTGGTAACGTCGACATATGGCTGAAGCGTCTGCGGGATGCCCTGCCAGACTAGGAACAGCGCATAGACGATGCAGATCGGCAGCAGCACGTAGAGCGTGCATCTGACGACATCGACCCAGAAATTGCCGACGGTGCGCATCGACGAGCGCGAAAAGCCGCGGATCAGGGCCATTGCGAGCGCGATGCCGGTCGCGGCGGACAGGAAGTTCTGGTGGGTGAGGCCCAGCATCTGGACAAGATAAGACAACGTGCTTTCGCCGCCGTAGTTCTGCCAGTTGGTGTTGGTGATGAAGGAGATCGCGGTGTTGAAGGAGAGGTCCTCGGCGACCGCGCTCTGCCCGGTCGGGTTGAACGGCAAGAGCGCCTGCAGCCGCATCAGCCCGTAGATGATGAAGAAGCCACCGACATGGAACAGCAGCATGGCGACGGTGTAGGTCAGCCAATGCTGCTCGCGGCGCTCGTCGACGCCGCCGATCCAATAGATGCCGCGCTCGACCGGGCGCAGCACGGGGGAGAGCAAGGTGCGCTCGCCGTTGAACACGCGGGTGATGTACCAGCCGAGCGGTTTGACCAGCGCGACGACGATCGCGCAGAACAGAATGATCTGAATCCAGCCAATGACGGTCATTGCGTCAAACCTTTCGAATGGGTGCGAAGCGCGGCAGCGACGCGAACATGCTCAGCAGCGTCCCGGTCAATACCGCGTCGGCGGCGAGAATCTTGCAAAGCGCGAGCATCGCGGGACGCTTAGAAGCGTTCGGGCCGCAGCAATGCGTAGGTGAGGTAGAACAAGAGGCCGAGCGAGACGAGGCCGGCGAGCGAGTAATCGAAGATCATCGCCGCCTCCGTTACAGCCGTTCGCACGCGTAGGCGTAGCCAATCCCAGCCGCGAACAGGCCGAGCGCGAGCGCCGCCATGACAAGGTCCATCATGAGAAACTCCTGTGCACCGTCCGCGCGCGTAAGCGGACGTACGCCGGACGATCGTGACGTGCCATCCGGGGCATAGGTTTTCGAGATGGTGCGAGCAGCGACGTTATAGGAATCCTATAAAGGCCCGACGGCGTTCCGCCGGGACAACGCTCGGGACATGTCCGCCGGTCGCCTTCCGCGTTTATGGAATCCCTATATTTCCGCCCCTGCCCTCATCTCGTATTCAAATGAAGGTCCAGTCATCTTTGGGTTGCGGCCGATGTGTTGGGGCCGCGTGTCGGACGAGATGACGTCATGTCACTGCTTGCAGAAAATTCCTCCGCCGAACTCGGCAGCCGGCTGCGCGACGCCGATGCGACCAACGCCGAGCTGATGGCCGACATCGTCAACCAGACCTCCCGGCGCTTCCCCTCGGCCGAGGGCGGCAAGGCCGCCCGTGTCGAGCGCCTGATCGAGGCGGGCGCCTGGATCGACGCGGCGCTGGCGCTGATCGATCTGAAGCTGCCGCAATGGCAGCTTCGCCGCCTGGTCTATGACGAAGGCCAATGGCATTGCGCGCTGTCGCGCATGCGTGAACTGCCGGACTGGCTCGACGGGGCGATCGAGACCCGTCATGCGAACCTCGCACTCGCGATCCTCAGCGCCTTCGTCGAGGCCCAGCGGATCGGCGCGCCGTCAAGCCGGACCAGCGTGCCAACGGTCCAGCGCATCGCCGGCTCGCTCTACGAGCCGCTCTGCCTCGACAATTTCGGCTAACGGGCGCAGCCAACCTGAATTTGCCATCGCAACGCACAATGAGGTGGGCGAAAGGCGCCCCGAACGCCGCCCCATATTGAGGTTGCGGAACGGAACCCCATATCCTCGACAAGGGAGTGCTTGCCGTGCAGACCGTAAGGGCGGCCCTCGTTGCAGCGACCGTGCTCGTCGCTCTGGTTCTCTCGATCCGCCCCGGTGCGGCGGACGAGGACAGCCGCCTTGCCCTGACCATTTCGATCGACGGGGCGATCGGGCCGGCATCCGCCAGCTACGTCAAGGACGCCCTCGCCAAGGCCGACGAGCGGCATGCCGCGGTCGTCATTCTGCGCCTCAACACGCCGGGTGGTCTCAGCAGCAGCATGCGCGAGATCATCACCGACGTGCTCTCCTCGCCTGTTCCTGTCATCGGCTACGTCGCTCCGTCGGGAGCCCACGCGGCCAGCGCGGGAACCTACATCCTCTACGCGACCCATATTGCGGCGATGGCGCCCGGCACCAATATCGGCGCCGCGACACCGGTGCAGCTCGGCAGTCCGATACCGGGCCTGCCAGGCGGCACTCCGGACAAGGGCGACAAGGACAAGAAGGATGGCGACCAGCCGTCCGTGAAGGACGCCATGACGATGAAGACGACGAACGATGCCGTCGCTTTCATCCGTAGCCTCGCCGAACTGCGCGACCGCAACGCCGATTGGGCCGAGAAGGCGGTCCGTGACGCCGCCACCCTCTCCGCCAACGGCGCCATGCAGGCCAAGGTCATCGATCTCATCGCGCGAGATGAGGCTGATCTGCTGAAACAGGTCGACGGCCGGGCCGTGGAGGTCGCTGGCAAGACACAGCACCTGGCGACGAAGGATGCCGTGATCGAGGCCATCGATCCCGGCTGGCTTGCGAAGTCACTGGCGATCATTACCGATCCCAACGTTGCCTTCGTTCTCCTGATGGTCGGGATTTACGGGCTGATCTTCGAATTCATGTCGCCCGGCGCGGTGGCACCGGGCGTTGTCGGAACGATCTGCCTGCTGCTCGGCCTCTACGCCCTCAACATGTTGCCGATCAACTATGCCGGCTTCGCCCTGATGTTGGTCGGAATCGCGCTGCTCGCCTTCGAGGCCTTCAATCCGACCGTCGTGATCGGCCTCGGAGGCGTGATCGCCTTTGTGCTGGGCGCGGCCATGCTGTTCAGGATCGAGGCGCCTGGATACCGGTTGTCATGGTCGGTCATTGCCATTGTCGCGGCGATGATGGTCGGCCTGATCGTGGTCGTGCTCGGCGCACTCCGCCGGGCTCGCAAGGGTCCTGTCCGGCTCGGCGCGCAAGCCATGCGCGGGCTGCCGGCCGAAGTGCTCGACTGGTCGGAGACCACGGGGCACGTCTTCACCAATGGTGAACGCTGGCAGGCGCGCGGCACGGAGACGTTCAAGTCCGGAGAGATGGTCGAAGTCGCCAACATCGTTGGCTTGACGCTGGTGGTTCGGCGTGCCGGTGCCACCGGCCAAGGAGGTCCTGCATGATGCTCGATTATCTCACCTACGCGGCGCTCGCGCTGCTGATCATCATATTTCTGTCGCAGGCCGTTCGTGTCCTGCGCGAATACGAGCGCGGCGTCGTCTTCACGCTCGGGCGCTTCACGGGCGTGAAGGGGCCGGGGCTCATCATCCTGATTCCGGTCGTGCAGCAACTCGTGAAGGTCGATCTCCGGGTGATGGTGCAGGTCGTGCCGCCGCAGGACGTGATCTCGCGCGACAACGTCTCGGTCAAGGTCAACGCCGTGCTCTACTTCCGCATCGTCGACGCGGAGCGCGCGATCATCAAGGTCGGCGACTACATGGCGGCGACCAGCCAGCTCGCGCAGACCACGCTGCGCTCGGTGCTCGGCAAGCACGACCTCGACGAGATGCTCGCGGAGCGCGACAAGCTGAACGCCGATATCCAGGAGATCCTCGACAAGCAGACCGACGTCTGGGGCATCAAGGTCACCTCGATCGAGATCAAGGATGTCGACATCAACGAAACCATGGTGCGGGCGATCGCCAAGCAGGCCGAGGCAGAACGGTTGCGGCGCGCCAAGGTGATCAACGCGATGGGCGAGCAACAGGCCGCCGAGAAGCTGGTCGAGGCCGGCCGGATCCTCGCCCAGGAGCCGCAGGCGATGCAGCTACGCTATTTCGCAGCGCTGCACGACATCGCCGGCGAGCGTTCATCGACCGTGGTGTTCCCGCTGCCGATGAACCTGCTCGATCACCTGACCCGCCGAAGCGAGGCGACCTGACCCTGCTGCTGCCTGGCGCGCCAGGCAGCGGCACAGGGCAGCAGCAGGAACAGTGGGCCTTCTCCCATCAATTTACCCGCCGTGTGGCCGGTTTACGGTCGGCGACAACATCGGTAACCTCGCATCCCAGTGCGACATCGAGAGGTGCCCATGCGATCCAAAGATCCCATCAACTGGATGCTGTCGGATGCGATCGAGACACTCGCCCGCGCCGAGCGCCTGCACCAGCGTTTCCTGACCATCCACCCACTCACGGAAAGCCGCGAGCCGAGCTGGGAACCGCCGACCGACGTGATCGAGACCGATGATGAAATCCTGATACTGGTGGCGCTGCCGGGGGTCGACCCCGACGAGGTCGAGGCCGCGCTCGACGGCGGAACGCTCGTGATCAGCGGACGCCGCACTCTGCCTTCGGAACTGCGCAACGCGCGCATCCTGCGCCTCGAATTGCCGCAAGGCCGGTTCGAGCGCCGCATTCAACTGCCGACCGGTCGCTACACCATCAGCCGCTTCGCCGCGCATGGTTGCGTCGGTCTACGGCTTGGAAAATCGAGCTGAGGAGTTCGGCATGGCTGCTACCGACACATCAAGCTCGACGCCGGTTTCGTCGTCCGAACGCACGACGCCGATCCCGGGCGATGCCCTGATCATCGTCCCGGCGCGCAACACCGTGCTGTATCCGAACGTCATTGTCCCAATCACGATCGGGCGGGCGAAATCGATTGCGGCGGCCCAGCAGGCCGTCCGCGAACAGCGGCAGATCGGCATCCTGCTGCAGCGCGACGCCGAGGTGGACGACCCCGGCCCCGACGATCTGTACCGGATCGGCACCGTCGCCAATATCGTGCGCTACATCACCGGCCCCGACGAGACGCATCATCTGGTCTGCCAGGGCGTGCAGCGCATGCGCGTGCTGGACTATCTTCCAGGAACGCCGTTCCTGGCCGCGCGCGTGCTCCAGATTCCGGAGCCCACGACGACGTCGCCGGAGATCGAGGCGCGTTTTCTCAATCTGCAGCGCCAGGCGCTCGAGGCCGCACAACTGTTGCCGCAGGTGCCGCCGGAATTAATCGCGGCGCTGCAGGGCACGAACTCGCCGGCGACTCTGGCCGATCTTGCGACCTCCTACATGGACATCAAGCCGCAGGAGAAGCAGGACATCCTCGAGACCATCGACCTCGCGGCCCGAATGGACAAGGTGTCACGCCACCTCGCCGAGCGCATTGAGGTGCTGCGGCTCAGCCAGGAGATCGGGCAGAAGACCAAGGCCGCCTTCGACGAACGGCAACGCGAGGCGATCTTGCGCGAGCAGATGGCGACCATCCAGCGCCAGCTCGGCGAAGGCGACGGCAAGGCCGCCGAAGTGGCGGAGCTGACCAAGGCGATCGCCGCGGCCAAGATGCCGCCGGAGGCCGAAAGCCAGGCGCAGAAGGAGCTGCGCCGCTACGAACGGATGCCGGAGGCCGCGGCCGAATCCGGCATGGTCCGCAGCTACCTCGACTGGCTGATCGACCTGCCCTGGAGCCTTCCGGACGAGAAGCCGATCGATATTGCCGAAGCGCGGCGCATCCTCGACGCTGACCACTATGGTCTGGAGAAGATCAAGAGCCGCATCATCGAATATCTGGCCGTGCGCAAGCTGGCGCCCAGCGGCAAGGCCCCGATCCTCTGCTTCGTCGGACCACCCGGCGTCGGCAAGACCTCGCTCGGACAATCGATCGCACGCGCGATGGCGCGGCCGTTCGTCCGCGTCAGCCTCGGCGGCCTGCATGACGAGGCCGAGATCCGCGGCCACCGCCGCACCTATATCGGTGCCCTGCCCGGCAACATCATCCAGGCGATCAAGAAGGCCGGCGCGCGCAACTGCGTGATGATGCTCGACGAGATCGACAAGATGGGCCGCGGTATCCAGGGCGATCCATCGGCCGCGATGCTCGAAGTGCTCGACCCCGAGCAGAACTCGACGTTCCGCGACAATTATCTCGGCGTGCCGTTCGACCTCTCGCGTGTCGTGTTCATCGCGACCGCCAACATGCTCGACGGCGTCCCGGGCCCGCTGCTCGACCGCATGGAGATCATCAGCCTTGCGGGATACACCGAGGACGAGAAGCTCGAGATCGCGAAACGCTATCTGGTCCGCCGCCAGCTCGAAGCCAATGGGCTGAAGGCCGAGCAGGCCGAGATCGAGCCCGATGCGCTCAGGCTGGTCATCCGCAGCTACACCCGCGAGGCCGGCGTGCGCAATCTGGAGCGCGAGATCGGCAAGGTGCTGCGCAACGTCGCGGTGCAGATCGCGGAAGGCAGCACGAGCCATGTCACCATCGCGCCGAAGGACATCGTGCCGCTGCTCGGCCAGCCGCGGTTCGAGAACGAGATCGCGATGCGAACCAGCATTCCGGGCGTGGCGACCGGGCTCGCCTGGACCCCGGTCGGCGGCGACATCCTGTTCATCGAGGCGTCGCGCACGCCGGGCAGGGGTTCACTGATCCTCACCGGTCAGCTCGGCGAAGTGATGCGCGAGAGCGTGCAGGCCGCGCTCACTCTGGTGAAGAGCCGGGCCTCCCAGCTCGGGATCGATGCCGGCGTCTTCGAGAAAAGCGACATCCACGTTCACGTGCCGGCGGGCGCGACACCGAAGGACGGCCCCAGCGCGGGCGTTGCGATGTTCACCGCCCTCACCTCGCTGCTCACGGAGCGAACCGTCCGTAGCGACACCGCAATGACCGGCGAGATCTCGCTGCGCGGCCTCGTGCTTCCGGTCGGCGGCATCAAGGAGAAGGTCGTCGCCGCCGCCGCGGCTGGCCTGACCCGTGTGATGCTGCCGGCGCGCAACAAGCGCGACTTCGACGATATCCCGGCGGGGGCGCGCGCCAAGCTGGAGTTCATCTGGCTCGAGCGCGTCGACGACGCGATCGCCGCCGCATTGGAGACCGCCAAGACGACGCCCGCCGCAGCGGAGTGACGGTCACCGACGCCTGGGCGGTTTGAAGCAACCGACGGTCGCGCGGTTGCGGACATGATCCGTTTCCGTGCTCGGTTGCGATGTCAGGAAAGCGAGCTGGAGATTGACCCATCTCGGTCCGTGTCGCATTTGCGAAGACGTGCTCGTTTCGCTTCGATTTTCCACTATGCAGATACCGCGAAGTTGATAGTCTTCGACGATGACCGACGATGGACAGCAAGACCGCCAAAGAGCGCTGCTCGACAATATCCCGGACATGGCATGGCTGAAGGATCGCAAGTCGCGCTATCTTGCGGTCAACTCGGCCTATCTGAAGGTCATCGGCCGACCCGAACGCGAGGTCATCGGAAATACCCCGTCCGCAATTTGGCCGCCTGAGATCGCCAATATCTATCTGCGCACCGACCGCGCTGTCCTGAAAAGCGGCAGACGTCGGCGCTACGAGGAATCCCGTCCCGGCAACAATGGCGAACCGCGTTGGTTCGAGACCATCAAAGCTCCCATTCGCAATGAAGCGGGGCGCATTGTTGGAACCGTGGGCATATCTCGCGACATCACCGAGCGAAGGGCGGCAGAAGACGAGCTGCTTCGTTCCCGATCGCAGTTGCGCGAGCTGTCATCCTACCTTCAGTCAGTGCGGGAGGAGGAGCGCGCCAGAATCTCACGGGAGCTGCACGACGAGCTGGGACAAACACTGACGGCGATGAAAATCCAGTTGACCTGGATCCGGGACCACCTGTCCTCACCGCCGGATGTTCTGGGCCTCCACATCGATCGTCTCGTTTCGGTTGCGGATCATTCGGTGACGAACCTTCGACGCATCGCCGCCGACCTCAGACCGATCATGCTGGACGAACTCGGCCTCGTCTCCGCGATCAAATGGTTGACTCAAAACTCCGCCGAGATGAGCGGACTCGACGTTTCCCTATCCTTTGATCGGGAGGACATCGCCTACAGCAAGGATGTGAGCACCGGCGTATTCCGCATCGTTCAGGAGTCGCTTACCAACGCACTGCGCCATGGGCACGCCAGGCAGGTCGACATCAGCGCACGGCATGTCGCGAACGAGTTCCGGCTCGAGATCGTCGATGATGGTTGCGGCATCGACAATGTGATATTGCCGCGAGACGGGCTTGGCCTTGTGGGCATGCGCGAGCGCGCCTTCTCGCTCGGAGGATCGATCGACGTATCCGGTGCTGCACACGGCGGAACGCGCGTATCGGTTCGCATTCCGCTCGACACGCCCGAGGTTAGAGCTCGACGATGACGCGCCTCATCATCACCGACGATCACACCATGTTCCGCGAGGGATTGAAGCAGATCCTCGCGGACCAGACAGATATGGACATTGTCGGCGAGGCGCGAAGCGGCGACGAACTGCTCAGGCTCCTGGAAACGACAGCTTGCGAGATCGTGCTACTGGACCTTTCCATGCCGGGACTCAGCGGGATTCCGCTTCTTCAGCTTCTCAAAGCAAGGCATCGCGAGATCCGTATCGTTGTCCTTAGCATGCATGAGGAGCATCAGTATGTCATCGAGTCGCTGAAGGCAGGCGCGGTGGGATACGTCACCAAGAACAGCGCCAGTCTTCAGTTGATCCAGGCTATCAGGACCGCCGCGCGGGACGAAATGTTCGTCAGCGCAGCGACGCGAGAAGCCACGCGGCGTCCGCCAGCCGCAGCATACCCGCATGTCCGATTGACGAAGCGCGAGCGCGAGGTCTTCGATATGCTGGTTCTCGGACGCAAGATCACCGACATCGCCCGCAGGCTCAATCTCAGCATCAAGACCGTAAGCACCCACAAGGCGAACCTGATGGAAAAGATGGGGGCTGCAACGGTTGTCGATCTGGTTCACTACGCGCTCCGAAATCAACTCGTCGAGTGACCGGCCCCGCATTGCGCCTAGCCAGGTCGCCGCATTCCGATCGGCGGCCGGCGGAATGATCGAGGTTACGAGCCGCCAAGCATCATCATTCCGTAGCATCTTCTCGCACGTGATTCCCGCGCCCCAGCACGCCGGCAGGTATGTCACACATCGGCATTCTAGGATTATTCCTAGTCGCCTCTTAGGAACCCACTGATTATCCGGCGACGCTTTCTGCTTTAGGCTTCACAAGGTGTCGCTCGGAATCGTTTCCCGAAATTCATTCGACGCGTGTCGGAGAAACAAGAATCAACGCACCGACGAAGCCAAGGAGGAAACCTCAATGGAGATGGTCGTTCGCCAGGTTCGGCTTAGCGACGAACAGCCCCTCATGGATATCGGAATTCGCGGCGGACGAATTGCAGCGATTGAGGAGAATCTCGACAGGACGGGCGAAGAGGAGATCGACGCGCAGGGCCGCGTGGCCCTGCCCGGCTTTATCGAGCCGCATCTGCATCTTGAAAAGGCATTCGTTCATCGCCGACTGCCCGCCCGCTCCGGGACCCTGGAAGAAGCGATCCGGGTCACCGGAATCCTGAAGGCGAAGCAAGAGCGCAGTGACGTGCTGGAGCGATCGCGCAAGGTCCTAGACATGGCGGTCCGCAACGGAACGGTCTTCGTTCGCGCCCATCCGGACGTCGACCCGATCCAGGGACTGATCGGCGTCGAGACCGCCCTGGAACTGAAGGACGAGTACAAGGATCTGCTCGATCTGCAGATCGTGGCCTTTCCGCAGGAGGGCTTGCTGAAGACGGCGGGCGTGATCGAGCTCATGGAGCAGGCGGTGGCGATGGGTGCCGACGTGGTCGGCGGCTGCCCCTACAACGAACTGAGCTGGAACGATACGTGCGCGCATATCGACAAGGTGTTCGATTTGGCCTTGAAGCACGATCTCGACATCGACATGCATGCCGACTTTGCCGACGACACCGACGACAAGCGTTTCGCTGCGGCGGAGTACATCGCGCGAAAGACCATCGATACGGACTACCGAGGCCGGGTCGCCTTGGGCCACATGACCAGCTTGGGTGCGTTGACGCCGGAACATGCGAAACCGGTGATCGACCTGCTGAAGGAAGCGGACATCACCGTTGTCACACTGCCCGCCACCGATACCTATCTCGGCGGCCGGAAGGACGATGCCCGGCCACGTCGTGGCCTGACCCCGGTGCGGGCGTTGCATGCAGCGGGCGTCAACGTCGCCTATTCATCCAACAATATCCGCAACGCCTTCACGCCTTTCGGCAAGGCCGACCCGCTTCAGATCGGCAATCTGCTGGCCCACCTGATCCAGTTTGGCACTCCCGAGAATCAACTCGAGGTTCTCAAGATGGGCACCTCGAACGCGGCGCGCGCAGTTGGACTGTCTGATCAGTACGGGCTGGCGGTAGGCAAGCCGGCGGACATCGTCATTCTCGATACCTTCGCTTTCGCGGACGTGTTGCTGGACATTCCGCCACGCTCGTGGGTCCTCAAGCGCGGGCGCGTGACGGTGATCACCCGGCACGAGAGCCGAATCTGCAGAGAGTGCGGCCATGCCCATCCGGGATGAGCGGGCCGTAGCAGAAGCCGAAGAATAAGCAAAAGCATCAAGCGAGGAAACCCCATGACAAAGCCGCCTGCGGAAGTTGTCGCATCACTTCTGGCCGTCACGACGATCTTCATCAGCATGACCTCCTTCCATTTCCCACCGTGGGCCATCTTCATCACGTGGGCGGGAACATTCGCGGCTGGTGGGCCTTCCATCGGCTTATTGAAGAAGTTCTGGCCCACCATGATCATCGGAGGGATCTTCGCCTACATCATTGTCGTTTGCTTCAAGTTCTCTGCGCAGCACTTGACGGGGAACGCCCAGATCCTCGCCGAGTGCGCTATCTTGTTCGTATTCAACGGCACGATGATGTTGCTGGGACGCATTCCTGCTCTCAGCTTCGTGCCGGGAATGTTCTTCGGGTTCGCATCGTACTTCGCAACAGTGTTCGGCGGATTTGGACCGGTGCCGGGCGATCCGCTCGCCGCGCTGGCGGCCTCGCTCTTGATGAACCTGCTGGGACCGATCTATGCTTGGCTCACGGCGCACCTCGGAGCTCACCACCACCCACACGCCGAGACCGCAGATCGGCGCCTGCCTGAGATCGCTTCCTAGAGCATGATCCGACCCCGTAGCCGCTTTCGCGCAAGAGTGGAGGCTGGTCCTCCCTCGCAACAAGCCGCTGCGCGGAGATCACGCCCGATGAAATCGTGATGCGATCGCGTGCAATCGCATCATGATTCCGAGGGCGCCTGTCTCCTGTTTGCAAATAAGCTGAAAGGACACGATGAATCTCCATGTCGATGAAAGGTCGAGCGGCAATGTCGCCGGCCGATCCGATCGTGCGGCCGAGGCGGTACTTGGATCGCGGACACAAGCCCATTCGACCGATGGCATGGTGACAAGCCCACACACGCTGGCCACCGAAGCGGGTCTCAACGTGCTGCGTGACGGTGGAAACGCAATGGAGGCGGCGATCGCCGTCGGAGCCGTGATCACGGTCACCTGTCCACATTTCTGCGGGATTGGCGGCGATGCCATCTGGATCATCGCCGACCGCAGCGGTCGCAAGAATGTCCTTATGGGGCTCGGCCAGGCCGCGGAGCATCTGCCGAACTTCCAGGATGCGATTCCCTTCCGTGGTCCGGCCTCCACGATCGTCTCGGCAGGTGCCGTCGATAGCTGGGAGAAGGCCCACGCCTATTCGAGGGCACATTGGGGTGGGCAGTTCGGGTTCTCGTTGCTGTTGGATGCGGCGATCGGCTACGCCGAAAACGGCTTTCCGATCACCGCCTCACAGTTGTACTGGCTGGATTACCGCAAGACCGAGGTGGACGGTTGGCCGAACTTCCGGACCACGTTCATGCCGAACGGGCGTCGGCCCAGGGAGGGCGAAACCTTCGCTCAGCCGAATCTGGCGCGCAGTCTCAAGGCGATTGCTCGACAGGGAGCACGAGAATTCTACGAAGGAGAGCTTGCCGCAAGGATTGCGAGGGGGCTGGAGGCGGCAGGGTCCCCGTTAACTGCAATCGATCTTCGCAACACCCGGTCCACGCTCGAGCAGCCGGTCAGCCTCGACTACCGGGGGCTCACACTGCTCGCCCCGCCGCCGCCAACGCAGGGCATTTCGACCCTCGCGATCATGGGAATCTTACGGGAATTCGACCTGAGCAACGTTGCCGAAGGCAGCGCGGACTACTACCACCTGTGCGTGGAAGCAGTGAAGCAAGCCTTTCTGGACCGCGCGCGCATTGCGGACCCGAATTTAGTTCCACAACCTCTCGACCAGTGGCTGGCTCCCGGTCACCTCGCGCGCAAGGCCCAATCGATCAAGCTGGATCGCGCGATGAACTGGCCGCATCCGTTCAAGACCGGCGACACCGTCTACTTCGCGGTCACCGACCGATTTGGGCATAGCGTCAGCGTTCTGCAAAGCACCTATTACGACTGGGGCAGCGGGATCGTTGTCGGGGATACCGGCATTCTCTGGCAGAACCGGGGCGCCGCCTTCAGCGTCGATCCACGCAGTCCGAACGTTGTTCGCGCCGGAAAGCGCCCATTCTATACGCTCAATCCGAGCATGGTGCTGAAGGGGGATGCGCCGTACGTTCTGTGCGGCACCCAAGGAGCCGACGGACAGCCGCAGACCCTGGCGGTGCTGCTCACCCGTCTTTTGGACTATCGCCTCGATCCGTGCGAAGCGCTGTCACGCCCGCGTTTCCTGCTTGGCAAGACATTCTCGGACCAACGCGACAGCCTCAAGCTCGAGGCCAGCGTGAACGACGCGACGGTCGATGATCTGGCCAGGCGCGGCCACAGCATCGCGGCCATTCCCGCGCTGAGCCCGCTGGCCGGCCAAGCTGGAGCCATCGTGATCCATGACGACGGCTTGATCAAAGGCGCACACGATCCGCGTGGCGACGGTTGCGCCCTGGGGCCTTTAGACTGATCGCGACGTCTCGCGGCGGAGGTTACTCCGCCGCCGAGCGAAACTCGGCCTTTTCGGCGCGCACCGCGCAGAACTTGAACTCCGGGATCTTGCCGAACGGATCGAGCGCCGGATTGGTCAAGAGATTGGCCGCCGCCTCGGCGTAGCAGAACGGCATGAACACCATGTTCTCCGGTACGTCGCGATCGGAGCGCACCTTGACCTCGACCGCGCCGCGACGGGTTTGCAGGCGGATGAAATCGCCCGGCCAGAGCTCCAGGCGACGCATGTCCTTCGGCGCCATGAACGCCACGGCCTCGGGCTCGATCTGGTCGAGCACGGAGGCGCGGCGCGTCATCGAGCCGGTGTGCCAGTGCTCGAGCACGCGCCCCGTCGATAGCACCATCGGATACTCGTCATCGGGCAATTCATCCGGCGGGATCACATGCGCCGGCACGATCTTGCCGCGGCCGCTCTCGGTCGGGAAGCCCGTGGTGAAGATGATCTCGTTGCCGGGCTGATGCGGGTCGTCGACCGGATAGGTCACCGCGCCTTCGCGCACTAGGCGTTCCCAGGTGATGTTGTTCAGCGAGGGCATCACCTCGGTCATTTCAGTGAACACGTCGGCGGGACCGCTGTAGTTCCACGGCAGGCCCATGCGCTTGGCGATCTCCTGGATGATCCAGAGATCCTGGCGCGCATCGCCCGGCGGCCGGATCACCTCACGCGCAAGCTGCACGCGGCGATCGGTGTTGGTGAAGGTGCCGGACTTCTCGGCGAACGCCGACGCCGGCAGGATCACGTCGGCATGGAATGCGGTCTCGGTGACGAACAGATCCTGCACCACCAGATGATCGAGCTTGGCGAGCGCCTCGCGGGCATGCTGCAGATCGGGGTCCGACATCGCGGGGTTTTCGCCCTCGACATACATGCCGTGGATCTCGCCGGCATGGATCGCGTTCATGATCTCGACCACGGTCAGGCCGCGCACGGGATCAAGCTGCTGCTGCCAGAGCTGCTCGAACGGCGCGCGCAGATCGGTGCGGCCGACCGGCTGATAATCCGGCAGGAACATCGGGATCAGGCCGGCGTCGGAGGCGCCCTGCACGTTGTTCTGGCCGCGCAGCGGATGCAGCCCGGTGCCGGGACGGCCGACCTGGCCTGTGATCAGCGCGAGCGCGATCAGGCAGCGCGCATTGTCGGTGCCGTGGACATGCTGGCTGATGCCCATGCCCCAGAAGATGATCGACGACTTTGCCTTGGCGTAGGTCCGCGCCACCTCACGCAAGGTCTCTGCCGGGATGCCGCAGATCGGCGCCATCTTCTCCGGCGGGAAGTCCTTGATCTTCTCCTTCAGCTCATCGAAGCCTTCGGTGTAGCCGGCGATGTACTGCTCGTCGGTCAGGCCCTCGGTGATGATGGTGTGGATCATCGCGTTCAGCATCGCGACGTCGCTGCCCGGCTTGAACTGCAGATGCTCCGTGGCGTGACGCGACAGCGTCTGCCGGCGCGGATCCATCACGAACAGCTTGGCGCCCTTCTTGGCCGCGTTCTTGATGAAGGTCGCCGCCACCGGATGGTTCACGGTCGGATTGGCGCCGATCACCCAGATCACCTCGGCATCCATCGCCGCCGAGAACGGCGCCGACACCGCGCCGGAATTGAGACCCTCCATCAGCGCCGCCACCGACGAGGCGTGGCAGAGCCGCGTGCAGTGATCGACATTGTTGGAGCCGAAGCCGGTGCGCACCAGCTTCTGGAACAGATAGGCCTCTTCGTTGGAGCCCTTGGCCGAGCCGAAGCCGGCGAGTGCCTTGACGCCCTTCTCGTCGCGGATCGTCTTCAGCCCCTTGGCCGCGAGATCCAGCGCCTCCTCCCACGAAGCTTCGCGGAAGTGGGTGTAAGGATTGGCCGGATCGACCTGGTCGTTCGGATCCTTCTTGACGTTGGGCAGCCGCACCAGCGGCTTGGTCAGCCGATTGGGATGATGGATGTAGTCGAAGCCGAAACGGCCCTTGACGCAGAGCCGGTTGTGATTGGCCGGGCCGTCGCGCCCCTCCGCATAGATCACCTTCTCGTCCTTGACCTGGTAGGTGACCTGGCAGCCGACGCCGCAATAGGGGCACAGCGAATCCACCTTGCGGTCCGGATAGGTGACGCGCTCCTGCTTGTCGTCGAGCATCACCGACGGCATCAGCGCGCCGGTCGGACAGGCCTGCACGCATTCGCCGCAGGCGACACAGGTCGATTCGCCCATCGGATCGTCGAAGTCGAACACGATCTTGGCGTCGTGATTGCGATACGCCATGCCGATGACGTCATTGACCTGCACCTCGCGGCAGGCGCGCACGCATAAGCCGCACTGGATGCAGGCGTCGAGATTGACGCGCATCGCCGGATGGCTGGCATCCGGCGTCCAGCGTTCCGCTGCCGGAAAGCGGCTTTCGGTGACGCCGGTCTTCTCGGCCCAATGCCAGAACTTCGAATCCGGATCGTGCGAGGTCTCGCGCGCCGGCTGGTCCGCGACCAGGAGCTCCATCACCATTTTCTGCGCGGCGACGGCGCGATCGCTGGCGGTCTTGACCTTCATGCCGACGGAAGGCGTGCGCTTGCAGGACGCTGCCAGCACGCGTTCGCCCTCGATCTCGACCATGCAGGCGCGGCAATTGCCGTCGGGCCGATAGTCCGGCGCCGGCGAGTAGCACAGATGCGGAATCTCGCTGCCCTGACGCTTTGCCACCTGCCAGATGGTTTCGCCGGGACCGGCTTCGACCTGCTTGCCGTCGAGCTCGAACGTGATCTTGGTCATTCGGCAGCTTCCTTGAACTCGTCGGGGAAGTATTTAATCACCGATGTCAGCGGATTGGAGGCCGCCTGCCCGAGGCCGCAGATCGATGCATCGCGCATCGCCTGGCTCAGCTCGTCGAGCAGCGCCCGGTTCCATACCGGCCGTTCCATCAGTTGTGCGGCCTTCTGAGTGCCGACGCGGCACGGCGTGCACTGGCCGCAGCTCTCGTCCTCGAAGAAGCGCATCAGGTTCAACGCCGCCAGCTTGACGCTGTCCTGCTGCGACAGGATCACGATCGCGGCCGAGCCGATGAAGCAGCCATATTTCTCCAGCGTGCCGAAATCGAGCGGGATGTCGTCCATCGTGGCCGGCAGAATGCCGCCGGAGGCGCCGCCCGGCAGATAGGCGTGGAAGGTGTGGCCGTCGGCCATGCCGCCGCAATATTCGTCGATCAGCTCGCGCACCGTGATGCCGGCCGGCGCGAGCTTCATGCCGGGGTTCTTCACCCGCCCCGAGACCGAGAAGCTGCGCAGGCCGAGGCGGTCGTGGCGGCCGTGGCTCTTCCACCAGCCGGCGCCCTTCTCGACGATGTCGCGCACCCACCACAGCGTCTCGACATTGTTGATCAGGGTCGGCAAGCCGAACAAGCCGACCTGGAACGGATAAGGCGGCTTGTGCCTGGGCAGGCCGCGCTTGCCCTCGATGCTCTCCAGCAACGAGGATTCCTCGCCGCAGATATAGGCGCCGGCGCCGCGGCGCATGCGCAGCTTCGGGCCGCCGGCGGGCAGCTTGGCGATCTCGCGGGCCAGGATCTCGCGGCAGGCCGGATATTCGTCGCGGATGTAGATATAGACCTCGGACGCCTCGACGACATGCGCGCCGATCAGCATGCCCTCGAGGAAGCGGTGCGGATCACTTTCGAGATAGACGCGGTCCTTGAAGGTGCCGGGCTCGCCCTCGTCGCCGTTGACCGCCATCAGCCGCGGACCGGGCTCCCCGAGCACCGCGCGCCACTTGCGGCCGGTCGGAAAGCCGGCGCCGCCGAGTCCGCGCAGGCTGGCATCGTCGAGCGCCTTCAGCAGGTCCTCCTTCGCAAGCTCGCCCGAACGCAATCGGTTGAGCAGCCTGTAGCCGCCATCGGCGATGTAGGCGTCGTAATCGATATAGGCCGGCAGATGCGCATGCGTGTCCTCGGCCTTCGCCGCCGCCAGCACGTTGTCGACCGTGGCGTGATCGACGAAATTGTGCCCGACCTCGGCGGCGGGCGCGGTGTCGCAGCGGCCGACGCAGGGCGCGCGCACAACGCGGATGCCGGGGCCGGCCGCGCTCTGCAGGTCCTGCAACAGCTTCTCGGCACCGAGCATCGCGCAGGTCAGCGAGTCGCAGACCCGGATGGTCAGCGGCGCGATGTCGGGCTCGCCTTCCTTCACCACGTCGAAATGCGCGTAGAACGTCGCGGTCTCGAACACCTCGGCAAATGACAGCTTCATCTCGTCGGCAAGGGCGGCCAGATGCGCCGCCGAGATCTGGTGGTAGCGGTCCTGGATCAGGTGCAGGAACTCGATCAGCATGTCGCGCTGCCGCGGCCGATCGCCGAGCAACTGCTCGATCTCGTGGGCCGCGGCCGGGTCGACCTGGCGGCCCTTGGGGGTGGATTTCGCGCGCTTCCGGCCCGCGCCGGGGTGCTCGAAACTGCGGACCTGGTGCACGTCATGCGTCGTCATAGGCGTCTCGTTACCGCTGTCAGATCAATAGTCTAGCGCCTTGGCATGCCAGATGCCAACTAAATTCGAAGCGTTCCAAACAGCATTAGGGGGCATGCAGCCGCCGCTGTCACGCCCCCTGATCCAACACGCTTGCGAAGCTCCAGTTCTCACGTCTTCTCCATGCAATCGGCGATATAGAACCAGCGGTCGTCGCCGGTCAGCCCCTTGGCCTTCACCTCCCTGCGACAGGCCTTCAGCTTCGGCTTATTGGCCTTCCACTGCGCCTTCATGCTCTTCAGCTTCTCCATCGTCAGCTTGATCTTCGCTGGCTTGGCCGTGGTCGAGGTTGCCGCAGGCGCGGCCGGCGACGCGGTTTGTGCCGATGCCATATGCAGCGTGCCCGAGACGAGCAGCACGGCGGCGAGGCAGGTTCCGATGCGGAACATTGAGGAATTCCTTTTGGCCTATTCGTTGATCTGAAAATGAGACAGTCCGCGGAACGAGCGTGCTCGTTCCGCGGTGACGTTAAATCAGAGAATCTTGACGGCGCTTTCCAGCGTCTTCCAGACGCCCCAGGCCAGCGGAATGCCGACGAACAGCCAGAACAGCGCCGCCCTTCCGTCGAGGCCGCCCTTGCCGATGCCAAACGACCCATGCTGGACGGCCGCGTCGCTCTTGGCGCTTGCCGCCTGCAACTTGGCGACCTCCTCCCCGCTCATATGCCATTTCGGATCGACCGGCTTGATCAGATAGTTGCAGATCAGGCCGGCGATCAGCATGGCGCACAGGATGTACATCGTCGTGTTGTAGAGATGGTCGCGCGGCACGCCGGCGGCGAGCTGGAATTCGCGGATATAGTTCACCACCACCGGACCGATGATGCCCGCCGTCGACCACGCCGTCAGCAGTCGTCCGTGGATGGCGCCGACGAACTGGGTGCCGAACATGTCGGCGAGATAGGCCGGCACGGTGGAGAAGCCGCCGCCATACATCGACAGGATGATGCCGAAGCCGAGCACGAACAGCAGCTTCGAGCCGATCGCCGCGAAGGTCGGCGCCAGCGCGTAGAGCGCGATGCCGAGGACGAAGAACGTGTAATAGGTGTTCTTGCGGCCGATATAGTCCGACAGCGAGGCCCAGAAGAAGCGGCCGCCGATGTTGAACAACGACAGCAGTCCGGCAAAGCCGGCGGCGATACCGGCGATGGCGGTCTTCTGCTCGACCGAAAGCTGACCGAACGCCAGCTCCGGATGTCCGATCAGCTTGCCCGCGAAGATCTCCTGAAGCATCGGCGAGGCCATGCCGATCACGCCGATGCCGGCCGAGACGTTCAAGCAGAGCACCCACCAGATCAGCCAGAACTGCGGCGTCTTGTGCGCATTGTCGAGATGCACGTGATGCTCCGAGATCATCGACTTCTTCTCGCTCGGCGGCGTCCAGCCGTCCGGCTGCCAGCCCGGCGGGGTCACGCGATAGGCGAAGGCGCCGATCATCATGAATACGAAATAGATGACGCCCATCGCGACGAAGGTCTCCCAGACGCCGACCGAGGTCGGTGTCTTGAAGTAGTTGATCAGAAGGTTCGCGAGTGGCGCGCCGATCATGGCGCCGCCGCCGAATCCCATGATGGCCATGCCGGTCGCCATGCCGCGACGATCGGGAAACCACTTGATCAGCGTCGAGACCGGCGAGATGTAGCCGAGGCCGAGACCGACGCCGCCGATCACGCCGGCACCGAGCCACATGATCCAGAGCTGATGCACGTAGATGCCGAAGGCGGCGACGATCAGTCCGCCGCCCCAGCACAATGCCGCGACGACGCCCGCCTTGCGCGGCCCGGCGCGCTCCAGCCATCCGCCCCAGATCGCAGCGGAAACGCCGAGCAGCACGAAGAACAATGTGAACATCCAGCCGAGACTCGCGACCTTCCAGTCGCACGTGGTCGTGAACAATTCCCCGAGCAGCGAAATGTCGGGGCAGGCCTTCGGCGCGTTCAGCCCGATCGCGCGTGACAGCGGCAACCAGAACACCGAGAAGCCGTAGGCCATGCCGATGCAGAGATGAATACAGAGCGCGGCGGGCGGCACCAGCCAGCGGTTGAAGCCGGCGGTCGCAATCGTCCGCTCTCTGTCAAGGATACCTGCGCCTGCTCCGGATACAGTTCCGGCGCTGCTCATCGTCGTCATTGGTGCCTCCCCTGCGGCCGCCGCCTTTGGCAGCGTGTCTGCCGTCTTCGATCCCGCTTCCGCCCTGTTCGCGGCGCAACTTTGATGTCGTTGTTCCGCACAATTCCTTTGCATGCGCCGGGACCACCACGCGCATTTTGGAATTCTAACACCCGATGCGGCCGGATATGCCCGCGGTCGTGCGGCCGATCTGGAGGGACGTCTGCCCTAGCCCACCCTCATGCCGCTTCGCAGGCACGACTCCGTCTCCACACCCCAGTGGAGATTATCAATTCGCGCAGAAGCCGGAACAGGTGTCGATAGGCAAAAGGTAGATATCAAGCGGCGCCTAGCTGATACGCGGCGATGCAGCATTCGACTTGTCTATCGCTCCATTCGTCTTCTCGATCAGGAAGACGATGCGGACGTCGCTGCGTTCGGTGATCTCGACCCTGTCGCCGGTTTCGCGGATGAGGTTTGGGATGTCGATCACTGAAAGCGGGTCGGTGCAGTGCACTTCAAGAAAGTCTCCGGGTGTCACGCTCTTGAGCGCCTTGCGCGTCTTCAACGCAGGCAGCGGACATTTCAAGCCGGTGAGATCGAGCTTTGTCGTGGTCATGGCTCGACCATGGCGAAGCGACTGTGCATCGTCAACGCTCACATCAGGTTCGCATAGGACAGAAAGCCGACCGTCTGGCCCGGCTCGACGCGCGCCACCTGCTCGCCGAGCTCGACCAGCCCGTCGGTGTCGACCAGTGACGACAACAGGCCGGCGCCTTCGCGCGGAAACTTGACCGCCTCGCGCGCACCGTCGTGCGTTTCGCGGAGATTGACGCGGACATATTCGCGCCGCCCGAGCTTCTTCTTGTAGGTGAAGGCCGCGCGCACCGGCAGCGCAATCAGCGGCTCCTGCCGCGCGCCCATCAGCGCCAGCACGGTCGGACGCACCACGTGGACGAAGGTGACGAAGCTTGCCACCGGGTTTCCCGGCAGGCCGATCAACGGCGTGCCCTCGATAATGCCCATCGCGACGGGCCGCCCCGGCTTGATCGCCATCCGCCACAGCACGAGCTTACCGACCGCCTCGACACCGGCCTTGACGTGATCCTCCTCGCCGGTCGAGACGCCCCCGGTGGTGAGGATCAGGTCATGCGCGGCGGCGACGTTGCGCAGCGCCGCTGCAAGTGCTGTGCGTTCGTCGCGCAGGATTCCGAGATCGCTGACGTCACAGCCGAGTCGGCGCAGCATCGCCATCAGCATGAAGCGGTTGGAATCGAACAATTGCGGCGCCGCGCGACGCTCGCCGGGCGACACCAGTTCATCGCCGGTGGAGAACACCGCAACGCGCAGCCGCCTGACGACGGCGAGCTCGGTCAGGCCGAGCGCCGCCGCGAGCGCCACGTCCTGTGGCCGCAGCCGCTGGCCGGCCGGCAGTGCCACGTGTCCGAGCGGAATGTCCTCGCCCGCCGGGCGGACATTGGCGCCGGGCTTCAGTCCGGCCGGCAAGACGACCTTGTCGTGCTCGAGGCGGACATCCTCCTGCATGAACACGGTGTCGGCGCCATCGGGCATCGGCGCTCCCGTGAAGATGCGCATCGCCTCGCCCGGCTTCAGCGCAGCCTGCGCCGACGCGCCGGCCTGCACCCGGCCGGACAATGCAAAGGCGCGTGCATCGGTCTGCGGCAGATCACCGCTCGCCACCGCATAACCATCGACCGCGGAGTTGGTGAACGGCGGCAAAGGCAAGGGCGCGGCGATGCCAGCGGCAAGCACGCGGCCATCGGCTGCCGCAAGCCTCACCGTCTCGACGTCAGCGACGGCGCTGACGCGCGCAGCGATCAGGCGCACCGCCTCGTCCACCGACATCATCGGCCCGCCAAAGGCAAAACAATCGTCCGACAGTTGCGCCATTCAGTCTCGTCAGCTCCCGGCCGAAGCCATCGCCAGCACGTCGGCAACCGGGAGCGCCGACCGCAGCATCAATTCAGCGACCTCCTCGATGTCGTCGAGGTGGGCCATCGGCAACGCGGTTTCAACCACGACGTCGCTGACGATGCCGACCACGCTCGCATCGTCGGGGAACAGCAGCGGCTTGCCGTTGGCCGCGCGATGCACCTCGATCTTGTTGACCGCCTCGCGCTTGAACCCCTCCACCACCACCAGATCGACCCGCGCCATCTTGGCGAGCAGTTCCGGCAGCCGCGGCTCGCTCGCGCCGCGCAGCTCGTGCATCAAGGCCCAGCGCCGTGTCGAGGACACCAGCACCTCGGTGGCGCCGGACTGCCGGTGCACCCAGGAATCCTTGCCGGGCACGTCGACGTCGAACTCGTGATGGGCGTGCTTGATCACGGAGACGCGCAAGCCGCGGCCGAGCAGATGCGGGATCACCCGCGACAGCAAGGTGGTCTTGCCGGCGCCGCTCCATCCCGCGAGGCCTATCACTTTCATCTTGCTTCGCTCTCCATCACGGAACCGGCTCTAACCCCGTCATTGCGAGGAGCCCGCGACAAGATTGCAAAGCAATTTTGCGCTGGAGCGACGAAGCAATCCATGCCTCCGCGGGCGGATCGATGGATTGCTTCGCTGAGCCTGTCATCGGGCGCGCGTTCGCGCGACCCGTTGGCTCGCAATGACGGTCCTGGTCGAGGTTTCATTCAATTCCTCACATGCTTATATCGGCTGCAAGCCCTTGTCATGCTAGCCTGACCGACATGATGAAGATCGAGAAAGCGCCCGTTCCCCTGATCGTCCCCAATCCGGACGATCCTCGCCTGACCGAGCGCGTCACCGGCACCGACCAGACCGGAGCTGCGGTCGAGATCAAGGTGCCGGTGGAGCGGCCACTGACGCTCTACCTCAACGCGCAGGAGATCGTCACCATGATGACGATCGGCGACTATCCGGAATATCTGGCGCTCGGCTATCTCCTGAACCAGAACATGCTCAAATACGACGACGTGGTCACCGAGGTCGAATATCACGACGATCTTCAGGTCGTGGTCGTCCGCACCGAGCATCACACCAATTTCGAGCAGAAGCTGAAGAAGCGCACGCAGACCTCCGGCTGCGCGCAGGGCACCGCATTCGGCGATCTGCTGGAGGCGGTCGAAAGCGTCGTGCTGCCGAAATCCGAGCTGCGCACCTCCTGGCTCTACCAGATGACGCAGACGATCAACACCATGCCCTCGCTCTATCTCGAAGCCGGCGCGATCCATGGCTGCGTGCTGTGCAAAGAGGGCACGCCCCTCTGCTACACCGAGGACGTCGGCCGTCACAACGCCGTCGACAAGATCGCCGGCTGGATCTATCGCCACGGGGTCGATCCCGGCGACAAGATTCTCTACACCACCGGACGGTTGACCTCGGAGATGGTGATCAAGACGGTGCGGATGGGAATTCCGATCCTGGTGTCGCGGTCGGGCTTCACGGCCTGGGGCGTCGAGCTGGCGCGGCAGGTCGGGCTGACGCTGGTCGGCCGCACCCGCGGCAAACGCTTCATCGCATTGTCGGGGCAGGAGCGCATCGTGTTCGACCAGAACCTCGACTATGTCGAGGAGGAATCGGCGCGACACAAGCGCAAGGGTGAAGCGCGTGACGAGTGATATCCCTGGTGTCCTGCTCGCCGGCGGCCTGGCGCGACGCATGGGCGGCGGCGACAAGCCGATGCGCACGATCGGCGGCCGCACTATCCTGGAACGCGTGATCGCGCGGCTGACGCCGCAATGTGACGGCCTTGTCCTCAACGCCAACGGCGATCCGGCGCGCTTCGCCGCGTTCGGACTACCGGTGGTCGCCGACACGGTAGCGGATTTCCCTGGCCCGCTCGCCGGCATTCTCGCCGCGCTCGATTGGGTGGCGACGAACCGGCGTGACGTCTCGCTGGTGCTGAGCGCCGCCGCCGACTGCCCGTTCCTGCCGCGCGACCTGGTGGCGCGGCTTTACCGGGCGCTCACCGAGCAGGACGCGCAGCTCGCGGTCGCCGCGTCCGGCGGCCAGTCGCATCCGGTGATCGGACTGTGGAGCGTGGCCTTGCGCGACGATCTGCGCCACGCGCTGGTCGACGAGGATGTGAGGAAGATCGACCGCTGGACCGCGCGCTACCGGCTCGCCACCGTCGCCTGGCCCACCACCCCGCTCGACCCGTTCTTCAACGCCAACACGATGGACGATATCGCCGAAGCGGAACGGCTGGCGACGCTGGACGAGGCGGGTGCGCGGTAGAGCCCGGCCTTGCGAGCACTTGCGCGCCGCGCTTCCAGTGCCTCGCCTATTCCGGAGGCCCGAAACCCATAGGGTCAGCCAACCCGTTGGCTGACGGGCCGTCCTGCCTTGGCGAGCCGTGCCGATCGGTTCTCTTTCGAGGCCGGATGGCGCGCCCGGAACCTCTTCCGAAGACGCAACGGGTCGCCCGCCAGGACCTCTTCCAAGGTTGTGTTCCTGAAACGAAGCCGTCTTAGCATGGCATTGCTCCCTGATGCAGGAGCTCATGGTCTCAGTCACAGGCGCCGACGTGGGTCCTGCATGCTGAACGATAACGTGCGACGGCGCGCTTTGCTTCAAGGGACCGATGACACCGGCCGACACCCTCCTACTCGGCTGATTTACCTCAAAATTTCCAGCGAATTCCCTGCAGGGGCACCCGCAATGGAGTAAGGTTCCATACAATTCGTCGCATCGGGAAGTTCACACATGCCTCGCGCGCCTTCGATCGCGCCTCCGCAAGCGGATCATGATACCTATTTGGTGCTGAACGATTTCGGCAGACTTGGCCGCGCCTGGTGCGAAGCGGATGAAGAGGGCACCGATCGCAAAACCCTGATCCGGCGTCTGATGGACGACCAGTACAGCCGCCCGGTGCGCATTGTGGCCTTCAACACCGCCGAAGGATGGTCTCGCGATGTCACCAAGGATATTGCCGACGAGCTCCGGCGCTGCATCGCGGAGTACGATGAAGTGCCACGCTCCGTGCAGGAATTCGTTGAGGCGGCCCTTCGGTGCTGAGCCGAGCACGGCCGATGTCGGTGACAATCGACGTCGTGTCTGAACACCGGGCCAGCTCATCGCAGCACCCGGGCACGCGCTCCGCGTCTTTACCCAAGATGCGACAACTCGACACGACGGGCAACTCAGCAAAACCCGTCAAGCCCTCGCAGCAAAAATATTTCGGTTTATCGGAATGGCAACTCGGTGTATGAATAACCCGTCTCACCCGCCTGAGGGGCGCTTCGCGGTCGTCACGAGTGCTGGGTCGAGATGCGGTGGACGCCGCTTGCGCAACTGACGAGTGCGCATACGGCGGACGGCGAAGTCGTGCAGGCCTGACGCCCTAGTGGCAGGTGTCCTGTTGCAAGACGCAATTGCGTCTTGCAACAGCGGTGACAACCAAGCCCAGTCTCGCCGGGGCGAGCACGTATAAGCCGTAACCCATCGCGCAGGGAAAGCCGGGATTGCTCCGGTTACACCTGTGGTCCTACCCCCGGTGCTACTTTTATTGCACCGGGCCCATGGGTGCGATCGGCACCCGGCTTTCCCTGCGCCCTCTCTTCACGAGAGGGCGGAACGAGATGCAAAACTCGGACAGTTCATGTCGCGAGAAGGCGAAGTTGTATCCTCATCATCATCTGTCATCGCCCGCGAAGGCGGGCGATCCAGTATTCGAGGCAGCAGTGATTGATCCGAGAGGCCGCAGCGTACTGGATCCCCCGCATGCGCGGGGGATGACCACGGGGGGAGTGGCGGCCCGGTCATTGCGAGCGAAGCGGCTTGTCCGCCGAAGCCTTGGCGAAGGCGGAAGCAGTCCATCGCACCGCATGCGCGGAAGGATGGATTGCTTCGTCGCGGAGCCTGTCGTCAGGCGCGCGCTCGCGCGACCCGTTGGCTCCTCGCAATGACGGCGTGAGACATCGCGTGAAACCTACCCCCAGCGTCGTCACGGCGAAGGCCGGGACGACACGAACGTGTTGCGCAGCATGCCCACCCCTCACGCGGCCATCGGAGCCGTCCACGCATCGTACGCCGGAGATCTGCTGTCGCGGCGGAATGTCCGGCTAGGCCGGCCTGAACCCGGCCTCGGTCAATGCGGCACGGCTTTCATCGGACGCCAGCGCGTCGAGGAACGCCCGCACCGCCGGCCGCGCTTTGCGCGCCGTCACCAGCGCGAAATCATAATGCTCTTCGGCGAGTGGAATGAAACCGAGTCCGGACGCATGGGCGACCGGGGCGATGGTCATGCCCCAATCGGCACGATGCTGCGCCACGGCGGCCGCGACCGCATTGTGCGAGCGCGGCTGATTACAGTAGCCGTCAGGCCTGCTGCCACCGAGCAGCCGGTCGATCAGGATGCGGGTGCCGGCGCCCTGATTGCGGTTGACCATGATGCAGGCGGGATCGGCGAGCGCGGCGCGCACCGCATCCTGCGCGCTCAATCCCGCAAAGCGCGTGTCGTCCTTGCGGAACACGATGCCCTGCATGCGCCGCCACCCCGGCACGAGCTCGAGGCCGGCGGCGAGATACGGCGTGTTGTAGGTTTCGGTCTTGTCGTCGAACAGATGGATCGGCGCGAGATCGCACTCGCCGCGCTTGGCGGCCGCCAGCCCGCCGAGGCTGCCCACCGCGATCGACCGCACAGTCAGGCCGGCGCGCGCCAGCGGCGCGGTGACGAGATCGAGCCCCGTGCAATGGCTGCCAACGATCACGAGATCAGGCACCCGCACATACGGCGTGAACAGCGTCACCTCGGCCTCACTGCCCGCCGTCATCTGATCGGCCAGCGCGTCGATCTTCAGGAAGCCATCGGCCTGCGCGAACGACGTGATCGCGCCGGAGCCCTTGCCGCTGGGATAGGCGATCAGGCCATCGGCGCCTTCGACCAGCGAGACCATGACGAACTCGGTGCGCCCAAGCTCGGACGCGATCCGCACCGGCACCTTGGCCATCACCTTGGCATCCGAGCGCGGCGGCAGACCGGCCATCCGCCGCAGCACCGGAACGATCATGTCATGGAAGGTGAACATCGCCGAGGTTGGGAAACCCGGCAGGATGACCACCGGCTTGCCGTCACAGACCGCGAGGCAGAGCGGCTTGCCGGGCTTCAGCGCCACACCATGCGCGATGATGCCGGGCTTGCCGAGCCGGCTGATGATCCGGTGCGAGACGTCGCCTGCGCCCTTGGATGTGCCGCCCGACAGCACGAGTATGTCGCTCTCGGCCAGCGTCCTGCGCATCGTGGCTTCGAGCTCGGCCTCATCGTCCGGAATCGCGCCAAGGAAACGCGCTTCGCCGCCATTCTCGGCAATTGCCGCCGTGACGATGGCGCCGTTGGTGTCGTAGATCGCGGCCGGCCGCAGCTTCTCACCCGGCTGCACGAGCTCGTCGCCGGTCGAGAGGATCGCGACCTGCGGCCGCCGTGCCACCTGAACCTCCGCGATGCCGCAGGCCGCGAGCATGCCGATCTCGCGCGAGCCGATGACGGTGCCGGCGCGCAGCAGCGCCTCGCCGCGCGCGATGTCGGAGCCGGCATAGGAGACGAATTGTCCGGGCGACGCCGCGCGACGAACCTCGATCGCGCGATGGCTGGCGGGCTGGGTGTGCTCCACCATCACAATGGCGTCGGCGCCGCGCGGCACCGGCCCGCCGGTCGCGATTGCCGTCGCGGTGCCCGACAACACCGGCCGCATCGGCGCGATGCCGCAGGCAATGACCTCATCGTTCAGCAAGAGCCACACGGGCGCCCCTTCACCCGCGCCGGCAATATCGGCCGAGCGCACCGCGAAGCCGTCGACATTGGAGCGATCGAACGGTGGCACGTCGATCGGCGCAACCACATCCTCCGCCAGCGCGCAGCCGAGCGCGTCGGCGAGCGGACGCGTCTCGCTCGGCACCGGCCGCGGAAACAACGCGGCCTCAAAGCGCGCGAGCGCGTCCTCGCGCGAAAGGATGGTCAGGAACTGGTCCTGATCGAGGTGAGAGCCATTGTCATTCCGGGATTGTGCGCCACCACCAGACCCGGAATCTCGAGATTCCGGGTTCGCGCTATCGCGCGCCCCGGAATGACGATGCTGCTTGCTGTCGCTCGATACGGGCATCTCGGTCATCTCGGGAACTCACTCTTGCAAGATATAGGGATCGACGGAGGCGCCCGCAGCAAACCCCTCCGCCGCGCCCGGCACGATCAGCACGGCCTCGGCGCGCGCAATCGCATCGAGCGACAGTTCCCCGATCGCGAGCGTCATCCAGGTATCCTGCTGCCGCGCCAGCAGCACGACCTCCGCAATGCCGACGCTCGAGGCGATCTTGCGCGCCAGCGGCAGCGCGAGCATCTCGCGCGGACGTCGTCCCGAGAGGCGATCGAGCACGGGAACCCCAATTGCCCACCACGCCGCGAAGGCCTGATCCGGCGCACCCGGCAAGGCGATGACCGGCGTTGCATCGATCCGCCCGATCGCCGTGGTACAGCCAGGCTGCAAGGCGATACCGTGCGTGATCACTTCGCCGCGCACAGCAAGCGCGGTCACGGTCGCATCGGTGCGGCCGACGCCGCTGCCGCCGATCGTGATCAGCAGATCGCAGCCATCCGCATCGAGTGCGCTTGCGATCGCCGCCGCATCACGGCCCGCCGCGTCGATGCAGACGACATCGGCGTCAACGCTGCGCGCCACTTCCGCGATGAACGGCGCGGTCACCATGCCGCCGGGACTCTTGACGATGCGAAGCCGCGGGCGCCGGACACGCAACCTCTCCAGTCCCGCGGCTCGCGCAAGCAAGAGGTCACGCGGCCGCACGGGCTGCCCTGCTTCCACCAGCGCCCGCCCCTCGGCGAGATCGCTGCCGGCGCGCCGGACGCCCTGCCCCGGGATCGCTTCGGCAAGCACCTGCGCAAGCGGACCGGAGCTGTCGACCGCGTCGGCGTCGACCACGCAATCGGTGCCATCGGGCATGGCCTGGCCGGCCTCGACCCAGACTGGGGCCGCGGCCAGCGGCAAGGGCGCATAGGACGACGCGCCGACCAGATCATTGGCGCGCATCGCCCAGCCGTCATGGACCGCGACATCGCGCGGCGGATGCGCGCGCAGTGGCGGCATCTCGGCGGCGACGCAGCGCAAGGCATCGGCGAGCGGCAACTCGATCGGCTCGACCGGCGCGATGTCGCGCAACAAGGCGGCGAGCGCTACGTCGAGCGGAGTGAGCGAAGGCGGCAAGCGTTGGGCTGTGACCATAACCCGCTATGGACTGAATCGACGCCGAAAGAAACCGCCCCGAGCCAGTCCGAACGCCAGCCATTAGACCGAAGGCGCGTTGACGCGGACACCAAAATGGTTGCAAAAGAAACCAATATGGCCACTCGGCAAAGCCGCGGCACAAAGAATAACGGGCCAATGCGCCAATTGAGGGAGGGAGACAGAATGATCGCCAGAAGACTATCCATGTTCGGGACGCTCGCAGCCGCGCTGCTGGCCTCCTCGGCCGCAATGGCGCAGATTTCGGATGACGTGGTCAAGATCGGTGTGCTCACCGACATGAACGGCCCGGCCTCAACGCCGACCGGACAAGGCTCTGTCACCGCCGCGCAGATGGCGGTCGACGATTTCGGCGGCAAGGTGCTGGGCAAACCGATCTCCGTGATCGTCGGCGACCATCAGCTCAAACCCGACATCGGCGCAACCATCGCCCGGCGCTGGTACGACGTCGATCAGGTCGACCTCATCGTCGACGTCCCGGTGTCGGCGGTCGGGCTCGCGGTGCAGAACATCGCCAACGAGAAGAAGAAGCTGTTCATCACGCATTCGACCGGCGCGACCGATTTCCACGGCAAGTTCTGCTCGCCCTATGCGATCCAATGGGTGTTCGACACCCGGGCGCTCGCGGTCGGCACCGCCAAGGAAGTGGTGAAGCGCGGCGGCGATAGCTGGTTCTTCATCACCGACGACTACGCGTTCGGCCACTCGCTGGAGAAGGACGCATCCGCCGTGGTGACCAAGAACGGCGGCAAGGTGCTGGGCGCGGTGCGGCCGCCCTTTGCAACGCCCGATCTGTCGTCCTTCATCCTGCAGGCGCAGGCCTCGAAGGCGAAGATCATCGGCATTGCGGGCGGGCCGCCGAACAACACCAACGAGATCAAGACCGCCGGCGAGTTCGGCGTGTTCGCCGGCGGGCAGCAGATGGCGGCGCTGCTGGCCCTGATCACCGACGTCCACTCGATCGGCCTCTCTGCCGCGCAAGGGTTGTTGCTGACCACCTCGTTCTACTGGGACATGGACGACAAGACCCGCGAATGGTCGAAGCGCTACTTCGCCAAGATGAACCGGATGCCGACGATGTGGCAGGCCGGGGTCTACTCCTCCGTCATGCACTATCTCAACGCCATCAAGGAGAGCGGCACCGACGATCCGTTGAAGGTCGCGGCCAAGATGCGCGAGAAGCCGATCGAGGATTTCTTCGCCCGCAACGGCAAGCTGCGAGAGGACAATCTGATGGTGCACGACCTCTGGCTGGTGCAGGTCAAGACGCCCAAGGAGTCGCAATATCCATGGGACTATTACAAGATCCTGACCAAGATCTCGGGCGAGGACGCGTTCGGCCCGCCGGACCCGGCCTGCCCGCTGGTGAAGAAGTGACGACCGGAGGTCGTCATTCCGGGGCGATGCGTTAGCATCGAACCCGGAATCTCGAGATTCCGGGTTCGCGCTCCACGCGCACCGGAATGGCCTTTCTGTAGGGCACCAAAGACGTCTAATGCGCTCTTCACTTCACCACCCCGATCTCGCGGAAGTATCTGAGCACACCGGGGTGGATCAGGTTGATGTCGGGTGCGGCGGCGACGGTGTTGGCCGCGGTGGTTTCGCAGGCCTGCGCGAGCTTCTTGCAGAAGGCCGCCTCGGCGCCGTGCAGCGTCTTCGCGAGCCGATAGGCGACATCGTCGGGCAGGCTTTCGCGCACGAGGATGTAGCTCCAGGAGCCGACCGAGGCGATCGCCTCGGTCTGCTTCGGATAGCTGCCCGCCGGGACTGTCAACGGCTTCAGGAAGGTATGCTTGGCACGGATACGTGCAATCTCGTCCGCACTTGGCGCGATGAAGCGGGCGCCGCTCGGGCTCTCGGCCATTTTGGTGAAGCCGGGCCAGCCGATGCCGGCGCCCCACAGCGCGGCGGCGCGGCCGTCCTCCACCATCGCCGGGCCGTCGCCGGCGCGATCGAGGTAGATCGACTTGAAGTCCTCGTCCTGCTTCAGCCCGATGCCGTCGAGGACGTAGCGCGACAGGATCGGCAGGCCGGAGCCCCTGGCGCCGAACGCGACGGGCCGGCCGACCAGATCCTGGATCGTCTTGTAGGGGCTGTCGGCGCGGACCACGAACATGCCGGGGCTCGAATACATCGCGGTGAGGATCTTCAGCTTCGTCGCCGCCGGCCGCCCGATTCCCATGAAGGCCTCATAGGACGGCTCGCCCGCAACGGTTGCAATATCGATCGTGCCGGCCTCGAGCAGCGGGATGTTCTCGTTGGAGCCCTTGGTGTTGCGCGGTTCGATCGACAGCGTCGGGTCGGCGGCGTTCATGACCTCGGCGAAGGCGTTGCCATAGAGCGGAAAGCCGCCGCCCGGCGTCGCCGTGCCGAAATGGATCGTGGTCTTCGACATGGCCCTGTCCCCCGCTTGCGTCACCGCGCCGCCCGCGAGCAACAACGCGGCGGCGCAAACCATAACAGCGAATTTCATATCAGGCCTCAAGCAGCATGCGATGCAGGGCAGGCGATCGTCGCACGGCGGACGTCGTAGGCAAAGCCAGCGTTTTGTGAAACCATGGCGGCAATGCTCACAACAAAATGACGGGAGAGACAATGATCCGGTTCGCGCGTGCTGCTTTGCTCGGTTTGGCCTGCTGTCTTGCTTCGCTTGGCCCCTCGTCCGCCTCCGACTACCCGAACCGGCCGGTGCGCTGGCTGATCGGCTTTGCCGCCGGCGGCCCGGTCGACATCGTCGCCCGCATCATGGGCCAGTGGCTGTCGGATCATTTCGGCCAGCAATTCATCGTCGAGAACCGCACCGGCTCGGGCGGCAACATCGCGGCCGCCGCCGCGATCAACTCGCCGGCCGATGGCTACACGCTGCTGTTCGTCGCACCCAACAATGCGATCTCGACCTCGCTCTACAAGAAGTTACCATTCGATTTCCTGCGCGACACCACGCCGGTCGCGAGCATCATGCAGCTTACCAACATGCTGGTGGTGTCGAACGCGATGCCGGTCAAGACCGTTCAGGAGTTCATCGACTACTGCAAGGCCAATCCCGGCAAGATCTCCTATGCCTCCTCGGGTAACGGCACCTCGGTGCACATGTCGGCCGAATTGTTCAAGGCGATGACCAAGTGCGACATGCTGCACGTGCCGTATCGCGGCTCGGCGATCGCCTTCCCCGACATCATCTCCAACAAGGTCCAGTTGATCTTCGACAATCTTCCGTCGGCGCTGGAGCAGGCCCGCGGCGGCAACGTGCGGGCGCTTGGCGTCACTTCGCCGCAGCGCTGGCCGTCCGTGCCCGACGTGCCCGCGATCGCCGAGACGGTGCCGGGCTTCGAGGCGGTCGGCTTCTACGGCATCTCGGCGCCGAAGGGCACGCCGCCGGAGGTTGTTGAGACGCTCAACAAAGCGGTCGGCGAAGCCTTGAAGGACCCGAAGCTCGTGGCCCGCCTCGCGGAGGCCGGTGGCATCCCGAAGCAGATGACGCCGGCCGAATTCGGCAAGCTGGTGGCGGACGAGACCGAGAAATGGCGCAAGGTGGTAGAGTTCGCCGGGGTCTCGGTGGATTGATGCGTCGACGGCCGCGGAAACCGGCGTCTGGCCCCTGTTCCAGCAGGCCGCCGATCAGGAGATCGCGGAGCGATCGGCGGCTCGGAGCGGCATTGCCGAAACCGCGGGCACCCTGTAAACGGAGCCCCGCACCGTTGCCGACCGTACCAAGCGGCCCGCAGGCGGCGGGGCCTGTAGCTCAATGGTTAGAGCCGGCCGCTCATAACGGTCTGGTTGCAGGTTCGAGTCCTGCCGGGCCCACCAATGAAATCAACTACTCCTTATTGGATCTTGTTTGGCCGAAGCGGGATAACCGCACCAGAAACCGCACCAGATACGTGCGCATTTCGTTCGCTGTGCTCATGCATGGCGATCTTCTCGACGGCGTCGGAGAGATAATCTGGGTGATGATGACCGTAGGTGTTCAGCAGGACGTCAAGTGACATTCCGAGATAGCCAGCTGCCTGCCACGGATCTGCGCCCCTCTGCATCAGCCAAGTCGCCGCCGTGTGTCGCAAGGTATGAGGAGATATTCCGGGACCAAGCCCCGCAAGCTTGACGGCGCTCTTGAATGCGGTTTTGACCGAGGCCACCGGCCTGCCGTTGAACTCAACGAAGTGCCTTGCGTCTGGATCAATGCGGTGCCAACGCCGCAAGTGGGTGAGCAAGCGCGAGGGGATCGGGACCGTCGGTTGCCGCTTGTTGGTTTTCGCGCTGCCCTGCTTCTGACGGTAGTAGCGTCCGCGCTCCAGGTCGACATAAGAACGACCGACCGCTGGGATTGGTGATGCCGCGGCTATGGCTCCAGCCCGCGTCCCGCTGTAGATGCCCAAGAGTATGAAGCGAGCAAGATGTCGCAGCGGACGCTTGCGCGTCGGGGCCTTCACATCCTCCATCGGTCGGCGCGAATTCTTTTGCCGTTCGCGATAGCGCCAGCAAGTCCAAATCAGCTTGGCCGCGTCGCTGCGTGTCAACCACTTGTCGCGCGGCTCACCCTTCTCCGGCAACGAGACCTTGACGATTTCCCTGTGGTATCCTTCGGCTGCATGGTGACCAACAGCGGCACGCAGATCCTCAAGATCTCGGCGCGCGCCGCCCTTTCTGCGGCATTTCTTGTATGAGCGGCATGCCTCTCCGTTTACTTCGCCAAGCATTTTTGCGCCCCACCACTCGTTCAATCGCTCGATGCGCTTCTTGAACTTGCGGATAGCGGGAATGGAATCTTCGTTTTCGCCATCGACGTTAAAGCGATCGCGAAGCTTTTCAAGCTGCGCATCTAAGTAAATCGACAGAACATCCGCGACCGGAATATCGTCGATGTGCCGTATTCGTCGCTCCGGCGTGTACTTAGACGCTAAGTATTCCTCTAATTTCCTTTCCGCAGCCGCAATCTCATCTGCAGCGCAGCCTGTGCCGACATCCCGGCCGTTGTCTCTGATAATCCAGGTCGCTTGGTGGGTGATCTTTCCGCTTTTGTCTCGGCGGGCGGCCTTGAGCTGGAGCCTGGCGCCCTTGCTTCGTCGCGGCATAGCTCTCGCATCCGTTCAATGTGAGCCAGAGTGGTAAATTCCTTGCCGGCAATCTTCTCAACTAGCAGTCGGTTACGATCGCGCTCACGTCGCAGGCCGGCGACCGTCATTCCGCCCATAGGGAATGCGATCTTCACGGCATCAGCAAGGCGAAGCGGGGTATCTGGCGTAATTTCCGATTGCGTTCGATCTCTCATCGACGCCTGCGCGGTTCTTCAGCGGCAAAGCCGCACTTGTTGAATTATGGTCCTCCCAATCCTGCGAAGGAAGCCGACGTTCCCCATTATCGCACAGTGCCGTGTAACCTCGTACAATTGGCCAGATAGCTTCAAGACCACCGTCCGGGGAGTTGGCGCTTGGACACCCGAGCGGGTAGCCACGGCTTCGCGCGCTTCGGTGACACGACTGAGAAACGTTTTGTACGTTTCGGACGTTGCCATCGAGATTTCCCCATACATTTCGAAGTTACCGTCGTCGACCCTGATCGATGATTGCGCAAGATAAGCAATCTGCTGCGGCACGATCGAACATCGACACCGGTCGTGTCGTGCGTCTTGAGGACGCCCGCCGCTAATTTATGCCGCGAACGCGTCGATCCCTTATCAAATTGTCCGATTTGCACCTCGCAGCCGCCAATTGCCGCACTAGCCGAGGGAAAGGCTTCCCGAAACGCAGAATTCACATACACCTTGAACTAACGGCGGAGCCGAAGGGCTCGCTAATCCATGAGCACCCTGTCCAAGCATGCCGAAGCATAAAGTCGACAAGCTCGCCCGCGCAAAAGCGCGGCCCAATCCCGCCCAATGGGACGAGGACGAAGTGATGACGCTTGTGGAGGCTGTTGCCGTGTTCTTTCCACACGGACCGTTGACGTTATCGTCCTTGCGCAAGGCCACGGCTGTAGGGACTCTTGAAATCGCCAAAGTAGCAGGGAAGGATCTGACGACCCCTCGTGCCATCCGCAAAATGGTCAAACCATCATGCCGGGCCGCAAAGCCAAACCGCCGCGACTCTGGCTGCGAGAAGACGAAGGATGCTGGGTCATCCTCGATCAATCGGGCGGAAAGCGACGGCAGATCCGCACAGGCTGCTGCCGCGATGACACTGATGGAGCAGCGCAAGCGCTGGAAAAATACATCGGCTCGCGCCACACGTTCGCAATTGGGGCGACCGACCCTCGTATCCTCTCGATAGCGGATATCCTGACCTTTTATGAGACGTTGAAACGACCCCGGTCGCAGGACTCCCGGAAACTCGCAGACCATGAGCTATTGCTCATTCGCTTGCTCGATCTGAACGCATTTTTCGGTGCGAAGAAGATCTCAGAGCTTAAGGCGCAGCTCTGCCGGGACTTTGTCGACTGGTCGACCGGCGCTCCGAACCAGAACAATAGAGCGGCCGGTATTACACCGCGCGCCGGAACTGTCTCGGATCAAACGGCGCGGCGGCGGCTAGAAGATCTGCGTGCCGCGATTAACGCCTACCATGCCGAGCACACGCTTAGCATCGTGCCAAAGGTTACGTTGCCGCCAAAGGCAGACGGCCGGCAGCGTTGGCTAACGCGAAACGAGGCCGCTCGTCTATTCGGTGCAGCGATGGGCTACGTTTGGGATGTCGCGCGTGGTCACTGGAAGAGCACTCTGAACGGGCGCCTGATCCGCCGTGAGCGCTGGATCATCAATCGGCGTCGGCCGGCAGCACGCTTTATTCTCATCGGGCTGTACAGCGCCAGGCGAGAGGAGACGATCCGCCGGACACAATGGATGGCGACCACTACGCATCCATGGTTGAACCTCAATGCCATGATCTATCAGGGTCGAGGCAGCGACGAACAAGCCACCAAGAAGCGGCGTCCTCCAACAAAAATTGCCAATCGACTACGACCACATTTGGTGCGCTGGCGTTCTATCGACGCGCGGCGTTCGGCCAAACTGCGCGCGGCGGGGCTGATGAAGGATGGCGAGGAAATCCGCTTCGTCGTCAACCGCATGCATGACGGCCAGCCTCTCGCTGGAAAGATCCGCTCCGCCTGGGAGGGAATCCTTGAGGATGCAGGGCTTGGCGATGAAGTCGTGCGGCACTCGCTCCGACATACCGCGGCTACGTGGCAAATGCAGGCAGGTACCGATCTGTGGGAAGCCGCTGGATGGCTTGGTATGACCGTCGAGCAGCTCGAGCAAAACTACGGCCATCATCATCCGGACTTCCAAGAGGAAGCGGCAGAGGCTTTCGGGGGACGCCGCTAGCTCAACATTCGAGCTTCGACCTCAAGCGTCGACGCGCGCGTCGCGGGCCTCCCGCCACCGAATGCCGATTATCACGACTAAGAGTTCCCGGACGTCGCCCCCACACCTCAAGGGGCGAGGACCGCCACCCTGATGATACTGCCAGCACCAGAAAGAATGGCATCAAATGGCCGCGCAACGGTGTAAGATGACCCAATTCGTTGCGCATTTCGTTGCGCCATCAGACCGGCGAAACTATAAGCCATTGAAAGAATGGTCGGAGTGGCAGGATTCGAACCTGCGACCCCTGCGTCCCGAACGCAGTGCTCTACCGGGCTGAGCCACACTCCGACTAAGAGGCCCGGCTTATAGCGTCGGGTTTCAGGGACTGCAAGCTACCCAGTTGAGGATTTAGTCACAGTGGATACAGGCCTGAAAACGCTCGTTCTGCCCGCCGGCGCCGCCGCCACCGCGACGGCCGCGGGGGTGTTGGCCGAAGGCGGCCTGGTGGCCTTCCCGACCGAGACCGTCTACGGGCTTGGCGCCGATGCCGGCAATGCGGCTGCGATCGCACGGCTTTACCAAGCCAAGGGCCGGCCAGCCTTCAATCCGCTGATCGCCCATGTCGCCGATCTGGCCGCCGCCCGGCGGATCGCCCTGTTCAACGGGCAGGCCTTGCGGCTTGCGGAAGCGTTCTGGCCGGGCCCGCTGACCCTGGTGTTGCCGAGGGCCCTGTCCTGCCCGGTGGCGGAGCTGGCTACCGCCGGCCTCGAAACTGTCGCGATTCGCGTCCCGGCCCACAAGATGGCGCGCGAGATCATCAAGACCTTCGGCGGTGCCGTGGTGGCGCCCTCGGCCAATCTCTCCGGCCATGTCTCGCCGACCACGGCCGAGCATGTGAACGGCGACCTCGCCGGCCGTATCGATCTGATCGTCGACGGCGGCCCGGTCGAGGTCGGCGTGGAATCGACCATCGTCGGCTGCTTCTCGGATCCGGTGCTGCTGCGGCCCGGCGGCCTGCCGCGCGCCGAGATCGAGCGTGTGCTTGGCCTTCCCCTGCAATCACCACCACCAGGCGCGGAGGGCGAGGATGGCCAGCCAGTCGCACCGGGCATGCTCGCCTCGCACTACGCGCCGCGTACGCCGGTCCGGCTCAATGCCAGCGACGTCCATGTCGGCGAAGCGCTGCTGGCGTTCGGGCCGACCAAGGTGGCGCGGGCCGCATATGCCTCCGTCGTGATGAACCTGTCCGAGCGCGGCGACCTCGCCGAGGCTGCCGCCAACCTTTTCGGCTACCTGCGCGCGCTCGACAGAATAAACGCCGATGCCATCGCGGTGATGCCGATTCCGGATGATGGCCTCGGCGAGGCCATCAACGACCGGCTGCGCCGCGCGGCCGTCGGCCGGGCATGATTCGAGCACGGAACCGCCGCACAATCATGGAGATCAGCGCGTGATGCGGTCGCCGCAATGGCATCATGCTCGATATCGGGAGTGAAAGACCAAGAACAATGAATATCGTCCAGCCTGCCATGCCCCCGCTTCCATCAGACCTGATCCAGAAATTCCGCACCATCGTCGGCGAGAAATATGCGGTGACGGATGCCGCCGATATCGCGCCTTATCTCACCGAGGAACGCAACCTGTTCCAGGGCCGCTCGCCGCTGGTGCTACGCCCGGGCTCAACCGCCGAAGTCGCCGCGATCTGCAAGCTTGCGAGCGAGCACCGCATCGCGCTGGTGCCGCAGGGCGGCAATACGGGCCTGGTCGGCGGCCAGACTCCGCACAATGGCGAAGTGGTCGTCTCGATGCGCCGCATGGACAAGATCCGCGAGGTCGACACCGAATCCAACACCATGACCTGCGAGGCCGGCGTGGTGCTGCAGGTCGCCCAGCAGAGGGCCGCTGAGGTCGATCGGCTGTTTCCGCTTTCGCTCGGTGCGGAAGGCAGTTGCACCATCGGCGGCAATCTCTCGACCAATGCCGGCGGCACCACGGCGCTGGCCTATGGCGTTGCGCGCGAGATGGCGCTCGGGGTCGAGGTCGTGCTGGCGGACGGCCGTGTGCTGAACGCGCTGTCGAAGCTAAAAAAGGACAATACCGGCTACGACCTGCGCAACCTCTTCATCGGTGCCGAGGGCACGCTCGGCATCATCACCGCGGCGACGCTGAAGCTGTTTCCGAAGCCACGCGCGATCGAGACCGCCTTTGTCGGGTTGAAATCGCCGGCCGCGGCGCTCAAGCTGTTGTCGATCTCGCGCAACGAGGCCGCCGGCGCACTAACCAGCTTCGAGCTGCTCGCCGACATCGCAGTCGAGTTCTCGATCCGCCACGGCATCGACATCCGCGATCCGCTTCAGAGCAAGCATCCCTGGTACGTGCTGATGGAGCTGTCGTCGTCACGCGACGACGCCCGCGACACGCTGGAGGCTATCCTCACCAAGGGCATGGAGGACGGCATCGTCGACGACGCCGTGATCGCCGCCAATCTGAGCCAGCGCCAGGCGTTCTGGAAGCTGCGCGACGAGATGTCGGGCGCGCAGAAGCCGGAAGGCGGCTCGATCAAGCATGACGTCTCGGTGCCGGTCGCCGCGGTCCCCGCCTTCATCGAGGAAGCAAACGCCGCGGTGGTGAAGCTGATCCCGGGGTCGCGGCCGGTGCCGTTCGGCCATCTCGGCGACGGCAACATCCACTACAATGTCAGCCAGCCGGTCGGCGGCAATGCGGCCGATTTCCTGGCGCGCTGGCACGACGTCAACGCCGTGGTGTTCGAGATCGTGCTGCGCATGGGCGGCTCGATCTCGGCCGAGCACGGCATCGGCGTACTCAAGCGCGACGAGCTTCCAGACGTGAAGGACAAGGTCGCGATCGAGCTGATGCGGTCCATCAAGACGATGCTCGATCCGCTCGGCATCATGAACCCGGGCAAAGTGCTGTGACTGCGGCCGCACCATCGCCCGCTCTTTCCATTGCTCTGATCACGGACCACGACGTCGCCGACGTCGTCGCGCTGTGGCAGGAGTGCGGTCTGACCCGGCCGTGGAACGATCCCACAACCGACATCGCGCTGGCGCGGCGCGGGCCGAATTCGGCCGTGCTGGTCGGCCGCGACGGCGGCGCGCTCGTGGCAACCGCGATGGTCGGCCACGACGGTCATCGCGGTTGGGTCTATTACGTGGCGGTCGATCCCGGCCGGCAGGGCAAGGGCCTTGGCCGCACCATCATGATGGCGGCGGAGGACTGGCTGCGCGAGGCCGGCGTGCCGAAGCTGCAACTGCTGGTCCGGCGCGAGAACGCCAAGGCGGGCGCATTCTACCAATCGCTCGGCTTTGAGGAATCGACCTCGGTGATGTTCGCCAAATGGCTCGACGGCCGCGAAGCGACATGGTGAGGAAGCCAAAGGTTTGCACATGAGCATTGCCGACCGCGTTCGCGTCAAGGAGGTTCAGCTTCTCTCGAAGCGTCGCTACGAGCTGATGAGCGCGACGCTCGACTACCGACGCGCCAATGGCGAGTGGCAGACTCAGGTGCGCGAGGTCTACGACCGCGGCAACGGCGCGGCGCTGCTGCCCTACAATCTCAAGACGCGCACCGTCGTGCTGGTGCGGCAATTCCGCTACCCCGCCTTCGCCAACGGCTATGACGACCTCTTGATCGAGGTCGCCGCCGGCATGCTCGACGACGCTGAGCCGGAGCTGCGCATCCGCGCCGAGGTGGAAGAAGAGACCGGCTACCGGCTCGACCACGTGCGCAAGGTGTTCGAGGCCTTCACAAGCCCGGGCGCCGTGACCGAGAAGCTGCATTTCTTCGTCGCCGAATATGACGCCACGATGCGGATCGGCGATGGCGGTGGGCTCGCCGACGAGGGTGAGGACATCGAGGTGCTGGAGCTATCGATCGGCGAGGCGCTCGCCATGATCAGCGACGGCCGCATCGTCGATGCCAAGACCATCATGCTGCTGCAATACGCAGCGCTGCATCTGTTCGGGTGAATGCCGGATTGCCGGAGCAGCGTCGTCCCGTCTGTGGCGAGACGACATCACACCCGACGAGCGACGGCGTTGCGTTATCGCATCGTGATCGCGAGGCCGCTCAGATCGGCGTTCGCCATCAGGCCCACCTGCTGGCCGGTTAGCTCGAGCACCGCTCCCTTCTGGTTGGTGAGCACGATCGCGCGGGCGCCGCGGCCGAGCGCCAGCCCGGCTCCCGCCGCGCCGTAGACGCCGGCGACGTCGGAAGGACGGTTGATGTTGCTGACGCGGCCGCGCAGCACGGTCTTCGAGCCGCCGAACACCAGGCCGTAGTCGAGCCCGCCGGTGGAGAGCGGATAGCTGCGGCCGCGGAAGGTCAGCATGCCCGTGCCGCCGGAGCCGCCGATGAACCATCCGGCCTTGTAGATCGTGAGCTGGATGAAGCCGCTATCGGCATGCGCGGCGGAGGACAAAGCGGCGCCTGCGAACGCCGTCAGTGCAACCAGCGCGGCACGAAGGACGGATGACAATCTCATTGTGCGCACTCCCCAAAGTTGGCTCAGGTCGCGACGCGGATACGAATCACCACGCGCCAACTGTAGCAATCGCGCGTGGCGGCGCAATTTGGCAAGGCAGCCGCGCCTGCGTGCAAACCGCGTTGAACCTGTCTTTCGGGGTTGCAACACCCCAATGCGAGCACACCGGGCGGGCGTACGGCAATGCCGCCTGCGCGTGCATTGTCCGGCATGAAGATGCCGCCTCAGTGATGCTTGATCAGCGCGTCGCGCGCGGCGGCAAGCTCGAGGAACGCCGGGCCGTTGCCGCCGCCATCGGGATGCACCGTCTTGGCAGCGCGCTTGAAGGCCTGATGAATTTCCGTCGCGGCCAGGCGCCGGCCGAGCGGCAGGCCGAGCAATTGCCGATACTGGTCTTCCTGGGTCAAAATCTTCGGCGTGAGGCCGCGCCGGCCGAACTGCGGCGCGGACAGCATGTACAGCGCATCGCTGATGATGCCGAGGCGACGTCGCGCCATCTCCTTGGTGCGGCGATCGGCCGATCTGGCCGCGGCGTGGCGCAGCACGGGCAGCACCTGTGCGGCCGCCTGCCGCAGCGTCTCGTCGCTATCAGTCGCGGCGATCTCGGCCACCATCCGGGCCATCTCGCCGTAGTCGGGATCGGACGCTGCACAGAAGCGTTCGATCGCAAGTCTCCACTGTCTGATACGCGGGTCCATGTTCGGGTCCGTGATGTCATCCGAATCTGGATGACAGCAACGCGCAAACACGGCTTGGCGTTTCGATTGGCGCAGTTTTGAATAGTGTTGTCGACAACGCACAACAAACGAGGAACGCCATGCCCCTACTCGACAATCACATTGCCGTCGTCACCGGTGCGGGCTCCGGCATCGGCCGCGCGATCGCCGTGGGCTACGGCCGCGAGGGCGCGCGCGTCGTGCTGCTCGACATCGATGGCGACGCGGCGGCGGAGGCGGCAAAGGAGACCCGCGACGCAGGCGGCAAGGCCGACAGCTTCGCGCTCGACGTCACCAATCGCGACGCCTGCATCGCGATGGCACAGCAGGTGGCCGACAAGATCGGGCCGGTCTCCATCCTGGTGAACAATGCCGGCATCGCCCGCCGCAATGGCATGCTCGGCACGAACGAGGCCGTGATCAAGGATTGGGAGGACATCATCTCGATCAATCTCACCGGCGTCTTCAATGTGACACACGCCTTCCTCGCGCCGCTGCGCAAGAACAGAGGACGCATCGTCAATATCGGCTCGATCCAATCCTTCGTGCATCTGCGCACGCCGAGCTCGCCCGCCTATACCGCCTCCAAGCACGGCGTGCTCGGCTTCACGAAGGCGCTCGCTGCCGAGCTCGGCAAGGATGGCGTGCGCGTCAATGCAATCGGCCCGGGCTTCATCGAGACGCTGCTGAATGAGAAGGTGCGCGCCACCAATCCGGATCTGGTGAAGGTTTTCATGGATCACACGCCGCTCGGCCGCGCGGGCAAGCCAGAGGACATTGTCGGGCCCGCGATCTTCCTCGCCTCCGATATGTCGGCCTACGTCTCCGGGTCGATCGTGATGGTCGACGGCGGCTATCGCACGTTGTGACGACGGGAACCCAATCGTGGCGATTTCGAGGTATTTTCCATGACGCCGCAGACGCTTAGTGGGTATTAAGGAGTTGTTAACCAAACTGGCACACCGTGAAATTACGGGCTTTGGGGTAGTTCGATTCTCGATGTTTCCGCTTCATCGGTGAGGCGGGCGTTGATCGGGAGGTGTCAATGTCCTACGCGTCCACCCTGCCTGCGCCGGAAGCTATGCTGCTGCCGTCGCTGGCTCCAAATGAAATCGTGCCACTGCTGATTGGTGCGACCGTCGACGAGGTCGAACGGGAGCTCGTGCTGCAGACGCTGGCACGCTGTGACGGCAACCGCACCCGCGCCGCGCGCGTGCTCGGGCTGTCAGTCCGGACCTTGCGGAACAAGATCCGCGAATACTCTGCCGAAGGCATCGACGTGCCGCCGCATTCCGACAACGGGGCGGGATAGCGGCTCAGATCGGCAGATCGATCGCAAGGCGCCGCCAGCGCGACAGCAGCGGGCTGTCATCGTGTCCGAGATAGCTTGCGAGGCAGACCTCGGTCGCCGCGGTCTGTTGCAGCGTCCGCGTCACCAGCGCGGTCGCGTAGTCCCAGTACGCCTGGCGGCCGCGAGGGTCCTCTTCGATCAGCGATTTTGCGAGGATCTCGATGTAGATCGTCGTAACGGTCTTCTGCCAGAGGCGGCCTGCCTTCATCGCAGGGCGAAGCACGCCGTTCCGGGCATGCCACATCAGCCAGTAGTCTTCTTCCACGCCCGCCCAGGCCGATGATGGTAACGACGGATCAAGGCACGGCGAGCGGCATGGCAGCGGCTGCCTCGTGCGCGCATCACAGAAGAACGAATAACCAAGCTTGTGATACCAGCCCACCCGCAGGAATTTTCGGATCGTGGCCTGTTCATGCGCCTCTAGCAATCGTCCGCCCGAACGTTCGAGATCGGTGATGATCGACTCCAGCCTGTCGCGATCGAATGGTTCGACTTCGAGCACCACGCCGATATTGCGCGGAAACAATTCGCCGAGCATGTCGACCATCTCGCGATAGAATGTTCGCGCCAGGCCGCCGCCACGCCACGCCCTGTGCACGCCGACATGATTGCAAAAGATCAGGCGGCTTGCATGGTCATAAGTGAAGAAGCCGAACCCGATCGCACGCTGCACAGCGCGCAGGATGAAGAAGCGTGAGTCGAGACGGTACGACATCCTTCGACCGCCAACCACAAAGCTTCGCCGCTCGCCGATATCATCTGATAACACCCAGCGCACGATATCGTCCGAATCGTCGCGCTCGCTCGCGGGAAACAGCTCTTCGTAGAGATCGAGGACACCGCTGTCGCGGAAGGTCGAGTCGTCGACCACATCGTGTCGCGTGACCACGATATCGAGCGCAGGTCCGCCTGCGGCTTCGCCGGGCGCGTCGTTCAGAATTCGCAACGTGTCCTCCGCTACCGGCACACCGAATTATGACTGTTGATCGCTTGCATCAGCATCGGCCGCCAGAATTGAAGCTGTCATCCAACCTCTGTTACAACCGACTTGAAATCGCGACGGAGCATATCAGTGGCTGACGACACGACCTCCCGCCAGGGGCCGCGGGGACCGCAAGGCCGTCAGGGTGAGCCGGGACGTCCCGGTCCACAGGGACACCCGGGGCGGCCGGGACCGGGAGGGCCACGCGGCAAGCCGGGTCCACAGGGAAAGGCCGGAGCAGTCGGCAAGGCGGGACCACAGGGTAAGCCCGGGGCACCAGGCAAGGCAGGTCCGCAAGGCGTCCGCGGCGAGCCCGGCCCGCAAGGTCCGCAGGGCCCCGCGGGTCCGCGCGGCGAAGCCGGTCCGCCCGGTCAGTTGCCGTCGATTGATCAGGTGATGCCATGGCTACACATGATCTTCGACGCCTGGGAGGACTACAAGCGCACCAAGGAGCGCGAAGCGGCCGAGCAGGCCGAGCACGACGCAGCCGAACGTGCCGCTGCTGAGGCGATCGCCCTCGACGTCGACGCCGGGGATTTCGGCGACGATGATGACGACGACGATCGCAAGAAAAAGAAGAAGCGCCGCAAGGATAAGAACAAGTAACACGTCTCGTCCCCTAAAGCGCGATGAGATTGGGAATCGTCATCGCGCTTTAGCTCCTTGTTTGAACATGATCTCCGCGCAAACGCTCCGCGTTTGTCGCGAGGGGAAACCGTTTCGCACCCTTCCGGATCATGCTCTAGCTTCGCGGGCACTCCTTGTAGCCGAACCGGTCGATGATCATCGCGCCCGGAATCGCGTGGAATTCCAGCGTCTCCATGTAGTGATGCGCCAGCACGTACTGCCGCAGCGCGGGCTTGTGGGCATTCAGCATCCGCTGGGTCGATGTGGGATTGATGTTGCGCTGGCGATCGTGGCCGGCGTGAAATAGCAGCGTCGCGCTGCGCTCGACGCAGACATTGCGCAGCCCGAGGAATAGCGTGCAGTTCGACTGACAATGTCCCTTGATGCGGAATAGCTCGCCGGTCGCGTTGGCCCGGTCGATCTCGGGCTGGAATTTTCCGATCCAGCCGCCCATGCCGTAACCCTCGGACGTGCCGGCACAGGCGGCCGACGACGCCAACGCAACGACCAGTGCAATGATGATGCGCATAGCGTGCCCTCTGTTCGCAACAGACAACGCCCGTTGGAGCCGCTTTGCAAGCTCGCCGTGGCGCCCGCCCCCATGGCGTAGTGCCCGGCGATGCTTGCGAACGCTCCGCAGATCGGGATGAATGCCCGTGGATCGTCGCCTCAACCGAACCGCAGACGGGAGCGCTCCCTCGCCTTTTCCGCCTCGACCTCGCGGTCGCGCACCGGCGCCGTAGTCTGTAATGAGATCAAAAGCTTTCGCGCGGCCTCGGAGACCTCAGCCACGGCAAGATTGAACGCAGCCTCGTTCGCCTGCGACGGCTTATTGAAGCCGGACAATTTGCGCACGAACTGCAGCGCCGAGGCGTGAATCTCCTCCTCCGTGGCAGGCGGCTCGAAATTGAACAACGTCTTGATGTTGCGGCACATGATGGTCTCCCTCACCCCGCAAGCTGCGTGGGCGACTGCCTAAGGACGATCGGCTGCTGCAAAATACGACATCGTGGTTTATTCTGGCACCCCTCATCGTCCACGGCGTAGCGAGGTTCCCGATGAGCCACGTGATCTATAAGGTCGTACAGCACGACGGCGGCTGGGCCTATACCGTCAACGGGGTGTTTTCGGAGCCGTTTCCAACGCGTGCCGCAGCGCTCGCCGCCGCGCGACGCGCCGCGACAGAACAGCGCGTCCCCGGGCGCACCGAGGCAATCCAGTACGAAACCTCTGACGGCAAGTGGATGACCGAGACTGCTGCCGGCAATGATCGCCCCGAGACGGATGTCGAGGAGGGTCGCTAGGGCATGTACGCATCTTTAAAACGGAACCTGCACGCCAAGCCGATCGAAGAACGCCCGCCCCCGATCCGTGACCCGTAACGCACGTGGAATGCGATGCGGTGCGACACAGCGCGCCTCGAGCAGTCGCGCGAGCACTGCATTGGCAAAGGGACCTGCGAGGTGTGGCACCCGCTCGGTCCAGTCGTTGCAGAGCCGCAGATGCGGCTGCCGCGCGGGATCGAAATCGATCTCCTCGGCTCGACACCAGGCCAGCCCCTGCTCCGTGACCTGTCCGCTTCGACCTTCGACGATGACGAGCCGGCGGCGGATCAGCGCGTTCGACAGCAGCACGCCGAGCTGACCCGCCAAATGATGGTAACAGGTGCGAGATTGCCTGAGCTGCTCGGCCGGCATTGCACGTCGGCGTGTGGCACTGGTTCTGGCGGCCAGATCGACCAAGGTCTCGATCAGCGCCGCCACGTCGTCGTCCCTGATCCGGTAGTATCTGAACCTGCCCTGCGCCCACACCGACAGCACGCGCGCATCGACCAGCTTCTGGAGATGCGCGCTCGCGCTTTGCGGTGAGATGCCGGCAACGACGGCCAGTTCGCCTGCGGGCAACGCCTTGCCATCGGCGAGCGCACTGACCATCGCCTCGCGCGCCGGATCGCCGAGCGCCTCCGCGATCCGCGAAAATCCCGTCTGCACGGATTGCGATGAACCCATGGCATCGTCCTCCAGTTCACTCAGCGTCCTAACCATATTCAGGACGATATGAAACTCATTTCAGATTTTCCTGAAACATCGGGGCCGCGTCCTGGCCGAAATTGGTGCCGTTCAACAGAACTGCAAGGGAACAATCATGACAGCCGACAAGAACGACGCGGAACGCATCTACCGGCTCTGGGACGAAGCCCTCGGCAACAAGGACCTGGAGGCGGCGCTGGCGCTCTATGCACCGGACGCTTCGATCGAAAGCCCGCTGGTTCAGCACCTGATGCAGACGGACGAAGGGATCGTCCGCGGCAAGGACAGGCTGCGCGAGTTCATCGCACGGGTGTTCCGGACCAACCCGCCGCAGCGCAGGCGCTTCAAGCAGGGGTTCTTTACCGACGGCCGAGTCATCACCTGGGAATATCCGCGACAGTCTCCCGACGGCGATCAGATGGATCTCGTCGAGGTCATGGAGATCAGGGACGGCCTGATCCAGTCCCACCGTGTCTACTGGGGATGGTACGCGCTCAACATCTTGAAGGGAGGCTAGGTCGATAATTCTCGCCCGGTCGCGCGGCGCGCCACTCGGACAGATGCTTCCGCCATGATAGACTTGCGCCCACGCGGCTGGACAAAGACGCCGCGCCCGGGGAGAAGCACGATGATCCGTTTGCGCGCGGCGCTTCTGGCCGCTCTCGTCTCGATGTCGGTACCGGCCATGGCTGCAGAGTATCCCACGCCGCAGGACGGCGAGTGGATCGCGAGGGACTTCAAGTTCCACACCGGCGAGATCATGCCGGAGCTGCGGCTGCACTACACCACGATCGGCGCGCCGAGCGGACAGCCGGTACTGGTGCTGCACGGCTCCGGCGGCTCGGCCGCCAGCATGCTGACGCCCACTTTCGCCGGCGAATTGTTCGGGCCCGGCCAGCCGCTGGACGCATCGAAATATTACATCATCATTCCCGACGGCATCGGGCACGGCAAATCGTCGAAGCCGTCGGATGCGATGCGGACGAGTTTTCCGAAATACGACTACAACGACATGGTCGACGCGCAGTACCGGCTCGTCACCGAAGGGCTCGGCGTCAAGCATCTGCGGCTCGTGATCGGCAATTCGATGGGCGGCATGCACACCTGGATCTGGGGCGTGCGCTATCCCCAGATGATGGACATCCTGGTGCCGATGGCCTCGCAGCCGACGGCAATGGCGGCGCGCAACTGGATCCTGCGGCGGACGATGCTGGATACGATCCGCAACGATCCCGACTACAACAACGGCAACTATGCGAGCCAGCCGCGAATGATGAAATACGCGATCGCGGCCTACCGCTTCGCGAGCGCCGGCGGCACGCTTGCCTACCAGGCGCTGGCGCCGACCGCGGCGCAAGCCGACAAGATGGTCGATGAGCAACTGGCGCAGCCGGTGACATCAGATGCCAACGACTTCATCTATCAATGGGAAGCCTCGCGCGACTACGATCCGTCCGCGGGAATGGAGAAGATCGAGGCGACGCTGCTCGCGATCAACGCCGCCGATGACGAACGCAATCCGCCGGAGACCGGCGTCACCGAGGCCGCTGTGAAGCGGATCAGGCACGGCAGCATCTATCTGATCCCGGCAAGCTCCGAGACGCGCGGTCACCTCACGACCGGCAGCGCCAGGTTCTATGCCCGGCAGTTGCAGGAGTTGCTGCAGACTGCGCCGCAGCGGACGATGTAACGATCGCGATCAGTCGATGATCGTAGGACCGCTTGCGCCAAATCGCGCGCCTGACGCGATCGAGGTGGCCGGCGGGCCACGCCGGATTCGGCTTTGTCCGCGGAGACTGGAATCACTCAAGCGCAGGATGACGCGGGCTGGTTCGGGTGTTACGCTGGGCTCAACATCACATCGGGAGAGCGCCGTGACCGACCTTGCCGCAGCCGACCTCGCCGCGATCTATCCGCAGCCGACCGCGCGCGTGATCGCCAAAGCACGTCCCGGGATCGACGCGCATGCACGAAAATTCATCGAGATGTCGCCGTTCTGCGTGCTGGCAACGTCCGGCTCCGATGGCAGCGTCGATGCATCGCCGCGCGGAGGCACGCCGGGATTCGTCAGCGTGACCGGACCAAACCAGCTCCTGCTGCCGGACCGCTCCGGCAACAACCGCATCGACAGTTTCCGCAACATCGTCGAAGGCTCGGGTCTGCTACAGTTGATCTTCTTCGTCCCCGGCATCGACGAGACGCTGCGCGTCGGCGGCACGGGCCGGCTGTCGGCCGATCCTGACCTGCTGGCGTCGATGATCGAGTTCGGCAAGCCGCCGCGTGCGGTGCTGCGGGTCGACGTCAAAGAAGCCTATTTCCACTGCGGCAAGGCGTTGATGCGCTCGAAATTGTGGGCGGCGGAGACGCGCGTCGAGCGCAAGGTATTCCCGAGCATCAGCCAAGTGATCCATGAGCAGACCGCGCTCGGCGAACCGGAGACCCAGGAGGCGGTCTACGAGCGCTACAAGACCCAACTCTGACGCGACACGGGTCGCCTTTCGGGATTTTGAGACAAGTTTCCGTATTAAGATTACTTCTTAACTAATAATTAAGGATCGGTTTGCGGACGCAACGGGGCACGGCTTAGCGTCCGCACGAGTTCGTAACGCAAGAGCTGGTGCGTGCCATGACCTATAGAATCTACCGGGCGCTGGTTGCGTCCGCCGGCGTTGCCGCGCTGATGTTTGGATGCGCGACCGAGACTTTCGCAAGGTCAGGAGCGGCGGCGCGCGGCGCGTTTGCTGCACCCCATCCGGCCTTCCGTCATCATGGACGTATCCCCGGCGCGTTCTGGCCGGCCACGGTCGGCTTTGATTCCGGTCCAGCCGGAGAGCCACTCGTCGAGACCGCGCCGCCGATCTCGAATGACGTCCGTTATACCTACACCTATGACGTTCCCTGGGACTGGGCACATCGCTATCCGCCGGCCGTGGTGCCATCGGACCGCCCCTACGTCTCGAGTTGCCCGACCGAGAGCGTCACTGTTCCCGGACGCGGCGGAGACCAGACTGTCAACATCACCCGGTGCTACTGACGCGAGGGGATCGAGCCGGCATCACAAGCCAAAAAGGCCGCCCCCTGGGCGGCCTTTCGCAATTCTGAGAATGGTGTCGGATCCCGAGGATGCCGGTCAGGACTCGTCGCCCTTCAGATGGCCGACGTGCTTCTGGGTATAGAGCTCGAGGCCGATGCGCTTGATCAGGTCGAGCTGGGTCTCGAGGAAGTCGATGTGATCCTCCTCGTCCTTCATCAACTCCTCGAACAGGTCGCGGCTGACATAGTCCTTGACGCCATGGCAGTGGGTTGCGGCCTCCTGGTAAAGCGCGCGTGCAGCGATTTCGGACGCGAGATCGCACTCGATGATTTCCTGGACGTTCTGGCCGATCTTCAGCGGATCGAGCACCTGGAGATTCGGAAAGCCTTCAAGGAATAGGATGCGAGCGACGAGTTTGTCGGCGTGCTCCATCTCTTCGATGGATTCCTTGCGCCAGACCTTGGCCATCTCCAACAGGCCCCAGTTGTCCAGCATCCGATAGTGCAGCCAGTACTGGTTGATGGCGGTCAGTTCGCTGCGCAGCCCCCTGTTGAGATAATCGATGACCTTCGGGTCGCCTTGCATGATCCACTCCACCTGTCGCGGCCAAATCGGCCAGAATCCAGTTTAGAATGCTTCTAAGTCAGATCGCTGGCAAGGGCAACCCTCCACAGAAGCGCGTGGATAATCGTGATTGCAGGCGATTTGGCGAGGGATCAGCAGGCCGCGAGCGCGAATTCGGTCGGCTCGGTGGTCTCGTCGTTGGCCGCATGCGGGCAACCGGCACAGCAGGCCTTGGCGCAGGGCCCCAGCGCCTCATCGATGATGGCCTTGATCGTGCGGGCACACCGGCCGCATTCGGCGCTGCAGCCGAGACAGCCGTACATCTGCTTGGCATTTCGCGTCAGGGACCCGCCGGCATTTACGGCGTCGCGGACATCTTGGTCGCTGAGGACGTTACAGGAACAGACAATCATCAGGAAAGGCAGGTCCATCGGTGATGCTTACCATTATCGATATTGTCGGCTCCCGCCGGATGCAAAAGGAAAAAGCGCTTTTTGAAGCAATTCCAAACTGATGCGGGATTCATATTGGAACGAGTCTAAAACCGGGCGCGGCCTCCACGAGCTTCATGGCAATCGCAAGGGCTCAGCGCGCTCAATCGCTGCTTTCGCCGCTCCCGCCATCGCCACCAATTGAATCGCCGCCTGTGCCAGCGGCGCCCCAGTGACTAACGCCCCCTCACCGTCCGAGCATCTCAACCCGTCGAACACGTATTCGTGGCCAAATGAGGCGGCTCCGTTCATTGATCGTTCAAGCGAAATATGGAACCTTTGAGCAGACAGATCACTCACGCGCTGTCCTTGCTCCCGAGAGGAAAGGTGAGGCCATGAAGAAGACTTTGCTGGCGCTTTGCGCCGCCGCCACCCTTGCGGTTTCGGCCGTGGCGGTCCCCGCCCCTGCCCAGGCACAACGCGGTGTCGCCGCCGGCGTCGCTGCGGGCTTGATTGGCGGCGCCATCGTGGGCGGCGCGATCGCATCGCAGAACGGCTACTATTACGGTCCCGGCTATTACGCGCCACCGGCCTATGTCGCAGGACCGGGATACTACGGCCCTGACTGCTATTGGCAGCGCCAGCGCTTCTGGGATGGCTACGGCTGGCGTGTTCGCAACGTCAGGGTCTGCGATTAATCCCTGTTCATCTCGATTAAATCGAACCAGACGTCCCGGACAGCCGACTGTTTTCCGGGACGTCCGCTTTATGGGGCCCGAAAAAACCGCTTTCTGGGCCGATAGAGCACCGGACGTTTACTTTCGATTGACTGTTCTGCGCTGTTTAGCAAGACAGCAGTTCGAACCAGCGTGTGAGTCACCTCAAACCCGGCGTCGGACCACGGCGCCACCCCTTCCAGGAGAGCCAAAGACATGAAGAAGACTTTAGCTGCCCTTGTCGCCGTCACCACGATTGCCGGTTCGCTGGCCGTTGCTCCGGCCGCCAAGGCCGGTGACGGCGGCGCGATCGCGGCCGGCGTTGCCGGCGGCCTGATCGGCGGCGCCCTGCTCGGCGGCGCTATTGCGGGAGCCCGTCCCGCCCCGGTCTATGTCGCGCCGGCGCCGGTTTATGTCGAAGAAGCCCCGTGCCGCTGGGTTCGCGAGCGGTTCTGGGACGGCTACGGCTGGCGCTTCCGTCGCGTCCAGGTTTGCGACTGATCCACAGCGCGGCATCCACTCGCTTTCGAAACCCGGCCTCCTCTGGCCGGGTTTTTCTTTGGTCACGGATGCGGTTCGGGAATTCCGTGCCGGAGGCTCAACACCCGCAGGATAGCGTCCTTGCCTTCGACGAACCGGTGGCCATTCGCGCGGCCGGTTTCCAACCCGGCCTCGGCATCGTCGCCAAGCACGAGCACCGGAAGCGACTGGTTCTCGCCGCCGATCAGTTCGGCAACCTCGCGCCGCGGTCGAGGCCACGCGATCCGCTCGACGTCGATCGCGGCGGCCAGTTGCGGAAACGATCCAAGCACCCCTTCCAGCAGCGCGCAGTGCCAGCAATAGAAGCGTTGGCCCGGGAAGGCCGGATCCTCGAAACCGGGCTTGAGAAGAAACAGCCTGTCGCGCACCGTGTTTCCCTTCGGATCGACTGCTAGTGTTGCCCCCGCATCGCGCGCAGCACCGTGTCGCTCGGCCAGCAATCGACCTTTAGTCCGGCCTGCTTCTGATAGGCGCCGAGCGCGGCGCGGGTCAGCATTCCGGCCTTGCCGTCCAGCTTGTCCTTGTAGAGGCCGATCCGCGTCAATTCGCGCTGCATCGCCTCGACATCGGCGGAGCGCAGTTGCGTCGACGCCGACCACGGCGTCGCAAACGGCAGCGGGCTGGTCATGCGGTCGGCCAGATGGCCGACGAACAGCACGTAGAGGTCGGAGAAATTGTACTCCTTGATCACGAAGTAGTTCTTCGTGGTCAGGAAGGCGGGGCCGTAGATGCCCTCCGGCTGCAGCAGCGAGGCGGGCTGCGCCTGTTCGGCGGCGCTGAGCTTCAGGCCGCGGACCGGCACGAAACCGGCGCGGAGCCACTGGCCGATCGGCTTGGTCACCTCGGGCACGCCCGTCGTGCAATCGACATCGGCCGGCGCCTTGACCTCGTAAGCCCAGCGCACGCCAGGCTGCCAGCCCTTGTTGACGAGCTGCTGCGCGGCGGAGGCGAGCGCGTCCGGCACTGAATGCCAGATGTCGACGCGGCCATCGCCGTCGAGATCGACGCCGTGCTTGTAATATTCGGACGGCAGGAACTGGGTGTAGCCGGTCGCGCCGGCCCAGGAGGAGGTCAGTTCCTTGCGCTTCACCACCCCCTCGCCGAGGATCTTCAGCGCGAGGATGAATTCGCCGCGGTACTGATCCTTGCGGCGGCCGACATAGGCCTGCGTCGCGACTACGCGCAGCGTGTCGTAAGGCAGCGAATAGCGGCCATAGTCGGTCTCGCGGCCCCAGATCGCCAGCACGACCGGAGCCGGCACGCCGAAGCGCTTCTCGATCGCATCGAGCGCCGGGCGATACTTCTGCAGCAGCTTCTGCCCTTCCGTCGCAAGCCGCGCGATCGAGGCTTCCCTGACGTAATCGGCCGGCACCTGCACGAACTCAGCCTGCGCCGGCGCACCAGTCTTGGGACGCCCGGGCAAAATGAGGTCGGGCAGCTTGTAGTCGGGCTCGAGCCCGCGGGTCTCGCGCTCGAAGGTCGCGCGCGACACGCCGGCGGCCTCTGCTTCCGGCCACAGCGAGGCAATGAACTGGGTGAAGGCAGCGTCGGCGGCGCGCGCGGGCGAGACGATCAACCAGGAGAAAAGCAGAAGCCCGAAGGCAAGCGCGCGGAGAAAGGTCAAATCCAACAGCCTGTTCACGCAGCGGTCCAATGGGCACGCCGTCCGGCAACACCCGTTCGTGCCGTGAGCCTTATCACGGCACCGGATGGCTGTGAACCGCGGGCCGGCCCGAGGACTGCGCTCAATGCGCGGCCTGCTGCTTGGCTCCCTCGATCGAGTCGTTCGACAGCTTGTCGACAATGGCGATGCCAATGGCCGACAGGATGAAGACGCAGTGGATGATGGTCTGCCACATCACGCCGGTCTCGGTGTAGTTGCCCTTGCCCGAGGTCAGCGCGCCCGCCTCGATGAAGGTGCGCAGCAGATGGATCGAGGAGATGCCGATGATCGCCATCGCCAGCTTGATCTTCAGCACGCTGGCATTGACGTGGCTGAGCCATTCCGGCTCGTCGGGATGACCCTGCAGATTGAGGCGCGACACGAAGGTCTCATAGCCGCCGACGATCACCATCACCAGCAGGTTCGAGATCATCACGACGTCGATCAGGCCGAGGACGGCCAGCATGATCTGCTGCTCGCTGAAATCGAAGGCATGGGCGAACAGGTGCCACAGCTCCTTCAGGAACAGCACGACGTAGACGCCCTGGGCAATGATGAGGCCGACATAGAGCGGCAATTGCAGCCAGCGCGATCCGAAGATCAGCATGGGAACAGGACGCAGCGACCGGCCCTTCAGGGGCGCGCGCACGTCGGAAATGGCGGACATGTTGGATAGCTCGCGGAATTTGGATTGCGGTGCGCTCTATCTACGCAATCGCGGGCGGTTGAAAAGCGACAACTGGCCGCAGATTGCGCCGCGATCCGGTCACGATCTTACCGCTGCCCTTTCCGCCGGCCACAGGTCGGCAGCACGGCATCGTCTTCGGTTGTCGAGCTCAGCTCTGTGAACGAACGGCAACGACCATGTCCAATTCGATGGGAGCGCCTCGCGGCAGCTCGGCAACGCCGATCGAGGTGCGTGCGTGGCGCCCGCGCTCGCCGAGACGTTCGATGAGCCGATCCGACGCGCCATTCACGACTTGTGATTGCTGGGTGAATCCTGGCGCCGAGGCGACATACCCCACGACCTTCAAGACTTGGACGATCTTGTCCTCGCCGCCCACGGCATAGCTGACTGCGGATATGCAGAGATCAGCGCACAACGCGGCAGCTTCCTGGGCGGCCTTAATATCGACGGCGGCTCCGACCTTGCCCGAGTAAAGGAGATCTTCGCCGCGGCGAGGCAACTGACCACTCACATAGGCAAGTCCGCCATGGATCACGACGGGGACGTAGTTTCCTCCGGGCTTGTTCACGCCTGCAAGGCCATCCGTAGACATTCTGTGTCACCCTTCTGCCTCGCGCGAGGCATTCCTCGACAGGTTCGACGACCGTCGCGGCCGCCCGTTCACCGCGTCAGCTTCTTGTACTTCACGCGATGCGGAATGATGCTGTCCTGGCCGAGCCGGCGCATCTTATCCTTCTCATAGTCCTGGAAGTTGCCCTCGAACCATTCGACATGGCTGTCGCCCTCGAAGGCCAGGATGTGGGTCGCGATGCGGTCGAGGAACCAGCGATCGTGGCTGATGATGACGGCGCAGCCGGCGAAGTCCTCCAGCGCTTCTTCCAGCGCGCGCAGCGTATCGACGTCGAGATCGTTGGTCGGTTCGTCGAGCAGCAGCACGTTGGCGCCCGACTTCAGCATCTTGGCGAGATGCACGCGGTTGCGCTCGCCGCCGGAGAGCGCGCCGACCTTCTTCTGCTGGTCCGCGCCCTTGAAGTTGAAGGCCGAGCAATAGCCGCGTGAATTGACTTCCTTCTTGCCGAGCAGGATCAGCTCATTGCCGCCGGAGATCTCCTCCCACACGGTCTTGCTGCCGTCGAGCGCGTCGCGCGACTGGTCGACGTAGCCGAGATGCACGGTCTCGCCGACCGTGATGGTGCCCTTGTCCGGCGTCTCCTGTTCGGTGATCATCTTGAACAGCGTGGTCTTGCCGGCGCCGTTCGCGCCGATTACGCCGACGATGCCGCCGGGCGGCAGCTTGAAGGTGAGATCGTCGATCAGCAGGCGATCGCCGAACCCCTTGCTGAGGCCCTCGAAGTCGACCACGTTGGCACCGAGCCGCTCGGCAACCGGAATGATGATCTGCGCGGTCTGGGTCTGCTTCTCGCTCGCCTTCTTGAGCAGCTCCTCGTAGCGCTGGTAGCGAGCCTTCGACTTGGCCTGACGCGCCTTCGGCGAGGAGGCGACCCATTCCTGCTCGCGGGCCAGCGTCTTCTGGTGCGCGGCCTCCTCGCGGCCCTCCTGCTCGAGCCGCTTCTGCTTCTGCACCAGCCAGGACGAGTAGTTGCCCTCATAGGGAATGCCGCGGCCGCGGTCGAGCTCGAGAATCCAGCCGGTGACGTTGTCGAGGAAGTAGCGGTCGTGGGTGACGATCAGGATCGCACCCGGATAGTTCCGCAGATGGCTTTCCAGCCACGACACCGACTCGGCGTCGAGATGGTTGGTCGGCTCGTCGAGCAGCAGCAGGTCCGGCTGGTCGAGCAGGAGGCGGCACAGCGCGACGCGGCGGCGCTCGCCGCCCGAGAGCTTGGTGACGTCGGCATCATCAGGCGGACAACGCAGCGCATCCATCGCTTGGTCGACCTTGCTGTCGAGATCCCACAGGCCCTGGGCCTCGATCTCGTCCTGCAGCTTGGTCATCTCGTCCGCGGTCTCGTCGGAGTAGTTGACCGCGAGCTCGTTGTAGCGGTCGAGGATCGCCTTCTGTTTGGCGACGCCCTGCATGACGTTTTCGCGAACCGAGAGATTAGGGTCGAGATGCGGCTCCTGCTCGAGATAGCCGACGCGGGCGCCATCGGCGACCCAGGCCTCGCCGGTATATTCCTTGTCCAGGCCAGCCATGATCTTGAGCAGCGTCGACTTGCCTGAGCCGTTGACGCCGAGCACGCCGATCTTGGCGTCCGGATAGAAGCTCAGATGGATGTTATCGAGCACCTTGCGGGTCGGGTAGCTCTTGGTCAGACCCTGCATGAAATAGATGAACTGGCGCGCCATCCGCTGTCCCTGGAATTGATCCGATTTGTGGAAATTTTGCTGCCGCCGATGTAACGGCCAGCCCCCGAAAGCGCAACCGCGGGCTGGCGTTTTCCGCTCCGTCACGACGAGCGGTTACCGGTTCGACACCATGTCCGGCGGACCATGACAATTGAAACTATCTTTTAATAAATCAGGCCAAAACTCGTTCTCAGGCGCTGGAAATGGCGTTTTTCGCGGCGAAACCGCGATCGAAAGAGTAGAGGCCGCGTCATGGCTACCATAACTTCGGCATCTTTCCGGCATCCGGCGACCAGAAGCGAGACCGGGCCGTTCAACGAATTCCGCGCCTTCTGGCGCGCCTTCATTGCCAAGGCCTTCAATCCCTATCGGCCGGAACTGCACTATATGCGCGGGCCCGGTCCAGCCTGGCGCGCCAAGCACGTCGCCGTGTCACCGGCGGTGCAATCGATGCTTGCCGAAATCCGGACTGCGAAGGCGCAGAAGTCCTCTCCATCAGCATAACAGCGGTCACCGCGGCCGCTTGCGCGCCCGCCGATTGCGCGCAACCATGGCGATCTCCCGACGGTTCATCCCTGCCGTCGCTCTCGCCATGAACGGACCTGCCAATGACGCGGCTTAGCTGTGCAATCCTCGACGACTATTTTGATCTCGCGCTTTCGGTGGCCGACTGGCCCCGGATCAAGGATCGCGTCGACGTCGCCGTCTTCAACAAGCCGTTTGCCGGCGAGGCCGATGCGGCGGCGAAACTGAAGGAATTCGACATCATTTGCGCGATGCGCGAGCGTACCCCGTTTCCGCGTTCGCTCATCGAGGCGCTGCCGAAGCTGAAGCTCCTGATCACCTCCGGGATGCGCAACGCGTCGATTGACATCGAGGCTGTCAAGGATCGCAAGATCACGCTGTGCGGCACGCAGTATAATCGCGATCCCACCGCGGCCCTGGCGATGGGCCTGATCCTGGAACTCACCCGCGGCATCGGCCGCGAGAATGCGCGGATGCACGCTGGCGAAGCCTGGCAGACCTTTGCGGGCACCGAGATCGAAGGCAAGACGCTGGGCATCATCGGCCTTGGCAAGCTCGGCAGCAAGGTTGCCGCCATGGCCAAGCCATTCGGCATGAACGTCATCGCCTGGAGCCCCAACCTCACGCCCGAGAAGTGCAAGGAGGTCGGCGTCGGCTACGCCAGCAAGGATGAGCTGTTCGCGACGGCAGACATCATCACCATCCATGTCGTGCTGAGCCCACGCTCGCGCGGCCTGGTCGGCGCCGCCGACCTCGCGCGGATGAAGCCCTCGGCCTATCTCATCAACACCGCGCGCGGACCGATTGTCGATGAGGACGCCTTGCTCGCGGCGCTGCGCGGGAGGAAGATCGCGGGCGCCGGCATCGATGTGTTCGCGGTCGAGCCGCTGCCATCAGACCACCCACTCCGCAAGCTCGACAATGTCGTGATCACGCCACATCTCGGCTACGCCACGCGCGAAGGCTTGCAGACGCACTATCGGCAAATGGTCGAGTGCATCGACGCCTTCACCAGGGGCAGCGAGCTGCCGCGGCGTCTGGCCTGAGAGCCAGGGGGCCTTGCCGCGGCAGAGTTGCAAGAGCCGCAGCTCCCTCTACGACTTCAATATCCAGCGAAATGCGCGTTGAAGCTCGGCAGTCCCGTCACGGTCGTACCAGCGGCCGTGGGCGAGGATGATCCGTTCGGGATTCCATTCGATCATACGGGCAACGGCGGCCTTCACCACGGCATGATTCTTCGCGAAGGTCAGCCGCATATCGCGCGGCGTGCTGCCGTCGGGATCGCGCACGCCGCCGATCCAGATCAGAAATCGCATCAGTGGTGAGTTGATCCGGTCCGCCTCGAAGTTCTCGATCAGGTCGGTCAGCACCAATGTCCGCGACGGGCGATGGAAGAACACGACCTCCGTCATGTACGTCCCTGCGACCGGCAATGTCGCGATCGTGTCATCCCAGGGATAGCCAGATGGCCGATCCAGCGTCTCGCCATCGCAAGCCAGCCGCGCGCCGGCCTGCTGCCTGATCCCCGGGGCGAGATAGACGCGGGCCTCGGGATAGGCGGTCTGCCAATCCGGTATCCACCAATAGTGCAGCCGGTTTGGTCCGACGATCCAGCAGGGCTTGCCGAGGCGTGCAATCTCGGCCTTAAGCGCGTCATCCAGCGGCGTCGGCGAATGAATGAACAGCCTGCCCTCGTCGAGACGAATGATCGTCGCACGCGTCGGAAACGGCATCTCGAGCCAGCGCGGGCCGAACCGGATCACCGGGCCGTCGACGACCCACACATCGTCGACAACCGGCTTCGGCGTATTCAGCGGCGGATAGATGAGGTGAGCTTCGTGCATCGCATTGCCTCGCGGCCGCAACGTCGAGATGCCCAGCTTGTTACAAAAAAGGCGCGCTCTTCGCGCGCCTTTTCCGATGAATTGTGCGCCGGCCTAGCGGACCGTGACCGGTGCCGGCAGCGGCTGCACCGAGGTCGGCTGCGTGCCGGGAAGCGGTGCGGCCTGTGGGGCCGCAGCGGCCACCGACGTGCTGTCGGGCGTCGGCGCAGCGGATGCCGTCGCCGTTCCCGCCGGCGGGTTGCCCGGCCAGACCACCACGCGAGTGCCGACCTTGACCCGATCGAACAGGTCCGAGACGTCTTCGTTCAGCATGCCGATGCAGCCCGACGACACGAACTTGCCGATGGTGGACGGCTGGTTGGTGCCGTGAATGCGGTACACGGTCGAGCCGAGATACATCGCACGGGCGCCGAGCGGGTTGCCGGGTCCGCCGGCCATGAAGCGCGGCAGATAGGGCTGACGCTCGATCATCTCCGGCGGCGGATGCCAATCCGGCCACTCGGCCTTACGGGTGATCTTCTGCACGCCGGTCCAAGTGAAGCCGTCGCGACCGACCCGGACGCCGTAGCGGATCGCCCGGCCGTTGCCGAGCACGTAATAGAGGTAGGTGTGCGGCGTATCGACCACGATGGTGCCTGCCGGCTCCTTGGTCTGGAACGCCACTTCCTGGCGCCGCAGGTTCGGCGCCAGTTGCGCCGGGCCGTCTTCCGGCTGCTCCTCCGGCGGCAGGGCAGCAATCTGCACCGGCTTGCCGTCGGCGCCGATCGGAGCCGACTGCGGCGGCACCGTTCCGGTGACGCCGGCCGCATTGACCGCGCCCGGCGGACGCATGCCGCTGCGATCATCCCCGTTCGGATTGGCGGGATAGACGACGTTGGCGGCGGGAACGCCGCCGTCACCATAAGGCTGCTGCTGCGATCCGCTCTGTGGGCGATCGGCATAGATCACCGGCGGCGGGCCCATCGGGCGACCGTAGCGCGGATCATCCGGCGACATCACCGGGCCTGTCGGCGCCCGGTCGGAGTAAGCCGGCTGGGCATTCATCGGGCGGCCGTAACGCGGGTCGTCCGGGGACATCACGGGACCGGGCGGCGGCAAGGCGGCCGAACTCTGCGGCGCATCGTCGTCGTCGATGGCGTCGAAGTTCGGCATGTTGCCCGGCGAGTAGGGCTGGGGCGTCGCCGAATAGGCGGGACCCTGCGGCGCCGGATAACCCTGCTGTGCATGCGCAAACGAGGTTCCTGCCACGCCAAGAGCCGCGGCAGCGCAAATCGTCAGAATGCGGTTGATCATCATTGCTCTTGTATAGACCCCAAGCCACACCGGACCGTTAACGGCCCAATGACGGAAGATAGCGGCGCATTCAAGACAAATCCGCGAAACCCGGCTCAATTCGGGCATTTTGTGATCCCGTGTGACTACGGCCACGGTCTCTCATGACATGGGAAAGACCGTCTACGTGCCCAAAGTCATCGATCGCCTGCATTTTGTAACAAACAGTCTTCAAGCGTTGCGATATCCTCGAATCAGCCTGATTCGCGCTCGCGACACGGGCTTTCTCGAGTGGTCACCGCGTTCCCCGTTCATCAAGACCTCCCGCAGAAGGGGGAACCCGCGTCCATGCTTCCCGGCCTCCGTTTCCTGTTCGCTGCGATCGTGCTGGCGACGTCGCTCCTGGTGTTCGGGTTGGGTGCCGCAGCGTTGCTTCGTGCCGCGCATGAGGAATTCGCCAGCATACCCGCACGCCAGGCTCCGCCCGAGCCGCAGTTTGCCCAGCAGCCGGAAACCTCGCCGGTGCTGGCGATGGCCCGCGTCGACCCGCCACCACCCGCGAACGAGCCATTCGCCGACACGGTGACAGCCGATAGCCCACCGCCATCGCTTCCGGCCGCGTCCGAGCCGATCATCACCGCGGAGCCGTCGCCGGCCGCTGAGCCGGAGAAGGTCGCCACCGTGAAGACGGATGATCCGCCTCCGCCGGCCGCCCCCGCGCCTGACGCGCAGACCATGGAGAGTCCCGCGCCGGTGCAGGCCGCTGAAGCCACGCCGCAGGCTCCTGTCATGGACCTCCCGCCGCCAGCCGAGGCCGTGCCACCGCGTGCGGATGCTTCGCCGCCGCCCTCGCCTGCTCCGGCGGCCGCCGAAGCCGCGCCCACTCCCATCGAGCCGAAGGTGGCCGCAGTGGCCGAGCCTCCTGCCGCAACAAGCGAGCCCGCGCCCGCGGCATCAGCACCTGCCATGGTCGCACCAGAGCCCGCGCCGCCGCCGTCGCCCGAAACGATCGCGGCCGAGAGCAGGATTGCGACACTGGGTGGACCGGAAGTCGTGATCGAACAGCCCGCTCCACAGAAGCCTGCCGGGACGAAGCAAGCGACCGTCGAGACGAAGCAGAAGCCGGACCACAGCGCGAGTAGCAAGCCGGCGCCTCGCAAGCAGCCCCGTCGGGCGAGCCGCGCGCGACCCGCCCGGCAGGCGGTGGTTCAGCCGCAGGTGCTGGATCCGTTCGGCAACCCCGTGCCGGTGACCCGGCGATAGCGCCGTCGTCAGGCCGGCCCGGTTGCGATCGACGGGCCCCCAGCCTGTCCCCATTCGGACCACGAGCCGTCATACAGCGCAGTGTCGGTGACGCCGAGCCGGTAGAGCGCGAGCGTCAGCACGGCGGCCGAGACGCCCGAGCCGCAGCTCGTCACGATCGGTGAATCGAGTTTCACGCCGGCCCCCGTAAACGCCGCGCGCAGATCGTCGAGCGGCTTCATCGCGCCGGTCGCAGCATCGAACAAGAGGTTGTAGGGGACGTTGCGGGCGCCGGGGATGTGGCCCGCGCGGATGCCCGGCCGCGGCTCCGGCGCGCGGCCCTCGAAGCGGTCGGCGGCGCGGGCGTCGATCACCTGCTCTTTGCGATTTTCGACATTGGCGATCATCTGCTCGATGTTGCGCACGCGGTTCGGATCGTAGCTCGCCTTGAAGCTCGCAGGCTTGGGCTTGACCTCGCCGCTCTCGACCGGCCGGCCCTCGGCGCGCCACTTCTTCAAACCGCCATTGAGGATGCGAACATCGCGGTGGCCGTAGGAGAGGAACATCCACCAGGCGCGTGGCGCGGCGACCCAGCCGCCTGCATCGTAGATCACGACGGTGTCCGCATTGCTGATGCCGAGCGCACCGACATCGCGGCCGAACTGCTCGGCGCTTGGAAACATGTGCGGCAGCGGGTTGGAATGATCCGACACTGCATCGACGTCGAAGAACGCAGCGCCCGGCAGATGCGCGGCGAGATAGTCGTCCTTCGGCAGCGGCAGCACACCCGGCAGCTTGAAGGTCGCGTCGAGCACCTTCACCTTGGCGTCGCCGAGATGCGCGGCCAGCCATTCGGTTGAGACAAGCGGATCGTCGGTGGCGGTCATGCCGTTAGCTCCTTCGTCATTCCGGGGCGATGCGCAGCATCGAACTATGATGCGCAATTGCGCATGTAAGAATCTCGCAAGACAACCTCTGGATTCCGGGTTCGCGCTCCGCGCGCCCCGGAATGACGAGGATAGAGTCTCTCACTCCTTCTTCTTCGGCTCCCACGCCTCGATTGGCCCGCCGGCATCGCGCCATGCGGCGAAACCGCCGCCCATATGCGCGACCGGCTTCAGGCCCATGTCCTTTGCGGTCTTGGCGGCGAGCGCCGAGCGCAGGCCGCCGGCGCAGTGGAAGATGAACTTCTTGTCCTCCTGGAAGATCGGCTTGGCGTACGGACTCTTCGGGTCGATCCAGAATTCCAGCATGCCGCGGGTGCAGGAGAAGGCGCCGGGGATCCTGCCGTCGCGCTCGATCTCGCGCGGATCGCGGATGTCGACGATGACGACGTCGTCCTTGCCGATCAGCGTGATCGCATCGGCGGCGCTGATGGTCTCGATCTCGGCATTGGCTTCGTCGATCATCGCCTTGATGCCGCGGTGAATGGTCTGGGGCATGGGGTTTCCCTTACATCTTCTTGATCGCCATTCCGGGTGGTCCGAAGGACCAGACCCGGAATCTCGAGATTCCGGATCAGCCGCCACGCGTCTGTCCGGAATAACAGCAACAACTATCGCACCAGCTCCCTCATCGCATTCTCCAGACCCTCGATCGTGATCGGATACATGCGCTCGGAGAAGATGCGGCGGATGATGGTGGTCGATTCCGAATAGTCCCAGTGCTTCTGCGCCACCGGATTGAGCCACACCGCGTGAGGGTAGGTACGGATGATGCGGTCGAGCCAGACCGAGCCGGCCTCCTCGTTGACATGCTCGACCGAGCCGCCGGGGACCATGATCTCGTAAGGCGACATCGACGCGTCGCCGACGAACACCACCTTGTAGTCGTGCGGATATTTGTGCAGCACGTCCCAGGTCGGCGTGCGGTCGGTGAAGCGCCGCTTATTCTGCTTCCACACGCCTTCATAGAGGCAGTTGTGGAAGTAGAAATACTCCATGTGCTTGAATTCGCTCTTGGCGGCCGAGAACAATTCCTCGACCTGCTCGATATGCGAATCCATCGAGCCGCCGATATCGAAGAACACCAGCACCTTGACCGCGTTGCGCCGCTCAGGGCGCATGTGCACGTCGAGATAGCCGTGGTTGGCGGTCTCCTTGATCGTGGTGTCGAGATCGAGTTCATCAGGTGCGCCAGTCCGCGCGAATTTGCGCAAGCGGCGCAGCGCGACCTTGATGTTGCGGATGCCGAGCTCGACATTGCCGTCGAGATCCTTGAACTCGCGCTTGTCCCACACCTTCACGGCGCGGTTGTTGCGGTTCTTCTCCTGACCGATGCGGACGCCTTCGGGATTGTAGCCATGGGCGCCAAACGGAGACGTGCCGGCGGTGCCGATCCACTTGCTGCCGCCCTGGTGACGGCCCTTCTGCTCCTCGAGCCGCTTTTTCAGCGTCTCCATGAGCTTGTCCCAGCCCATGGCCTCGATCTGTTTCTTCTCTTCCTCGGTGAGATATTTCTCCGCGAGCTTCTTCAGCCACTCCTCGGGGATCTCCGCCTTGTCCATGGCATCGAGCAGGCTCTCCAGCCCCTTGAACACGGAGCCGAACACGCGGTCGAACTTGTCGAGGTTGCGCTCATCCTTCACCAGCGCGGAGCGCGACAAATAGTAGAAGTTCTCGACCGACTGTTCGGCGAGATCGGCGTCGAGCGCTTCCATCAACGTCAGATATTCCCGTAGCGTCACGGGGACCTGGGCGTCGCGCAGCGATGTGAAAAACTGCAGGAACATACTTACCTAGATCGCCCGCGGGGCCGGTGCCGTCAAGGGGCCCCGGCCGTGCTCCCTCCCGAGATCAGCCACGCGTTTCTACCCGGCGACAGCGTGTTGCACAGCGCGCGCAGGCGCTCGATCATTCCGCAGAGCGGAAACATGATGCCTGACATTCCATGCGGATACCGCTTTCGGCACCGCTGCGGTGCGGAATCCGCGCTAGACCGCCCGGCTATTTCAACTACAATTACGCGTGACAGGACATTGAAGAGGACATCCGACCGCTGTGAGAGCGGTCGTTTCGTGTGGGCGCCCGCGCGACCACCGAACGAACCAAGGCAAAGAGATAGATGAAATTCACGGGTACCAAGGACTACGTCGCAACCGATGACCTCAAGGTCGCCGTCAATGCCGCCATCGTGCTCGAGCGCCCGCTCCTGGTGAAGGGCGAGCCCGGCACCGGCAAGACAGTGCTGGCCGAGGAAGTCGCCAAGGCGCTCGACGCGCCGCTGCTCACCTGGCACATCAAATCCACCACCAAGGCGCAGCAGGGCCTCTACGAATACGATGCCGTGTCGCGCCTGCGCGACAGCCAGCTCGGCGACGCGCGCGTGTCCGACATCAAGAACTACATCAAGCGTGGCAAGCTGTGGGAAGCCTTCACCAACCAGAAGCGCCCGGTGCTGCTGATCGACGAGATCGACAAGGCCGACATCGAATTCCCCAACGACCTGCTGCTCGAGCTCGACCGTATGGAGTTCCACGTCTACGAAACCGGCGAGACCATCAAGGCGAAGCTGCGCCCGATCGTGATGATCACATCGAACAACGAGAAGGAGCTGCCGGACGCCTTCCTGCGCCGTTGCTTCTTCCACTACATCAAGTTCCCGGACTCCGAGACGATGGGCAAGATCGTCGACGTGCACTTTCCCAACATCAAGAAGCGGCTGGTGGAAGAGGCGCTGCGCATCTTCTTCGAAGTGCGCGAGGTGCCCGGCCTGAAGAAGAAGCCCTCGACCTCCGAGCTGCTCGACTGGCTCAAGCTGCTCCTGAACGAGGACATCACGCCTGAGATGCTGCGTGAGCGCGATCCGCGCAAGCTGATCCCGCCGCTGCACGGCGCGCTCCTGAAGAACGAGCAGGACGTGCATCTGTTCGAGCGGCTGGCGTTCCTCAGCCGCCGCGAGGTCTAGCTCCGATATCGGCGAGCGCCGGGGCCATGGTCCCGGCGTCTTACTTTCATAACTCAACAAACAAGAAGACCAGGGAACATGAACGTCCAGACCCAAATCCGCGCCGCCGAGCCCGTCACATCTGAGCATTTCGACGTCCTGATCGCGGGCGCCGGCATCTCCGGCGTCGGCGCCGCCTACCACCTCACCACGCAATGCCGTGGCACCAGCTTCTTGGTGCTGGAGACGCAGAAGACGTTCGGCGGCACCTGGTCCACCCATCGCTATCCCGGCATCCGCTCCGACAGCGACCTGCATACCTTCGGCTATCGCTTCAAGCCGTGGACGAGCGCGCCGATCGCGACCGCGGCCGAGATCCTCAAATACATGGGCGAGGTGATCGAGGAGAACCACCTCGCGCCGCACATCCGCTATCGCCACACCATCACCGCGGCGAAGTGGTCGAACGAGACCAATCTCTGGACCATCGATGCGACGCGCATCGACACTGGCGAGAAGCTGCGCTTCACCGCCAATTTCTTCTGGATGTGCCAGGGCTATTACCGGCACGCCGAGGGCTACACGCCCGAATGGACCGACATGGCGAAGTTCAAGGGCCCGATCGTGCATCCGCAGAAGTGGCCCGAGGACCTCGACTACAAGGGCAAGCGCGTGGTCGTGATCGGCTCCGGTGCCACCGCCGCGACGCTGATCCCGGCGATGGCCAAGGACGCCGGCCACGTCACCATGCTGCAACGCTCGCCGACCTATTTCCGCACCGGCCGCAACGCGATCGAGATCGCCGAGGAGCTGCGCAAGCTGCAGGTCGACGAGACCTGGATCCACGAGATCACCCGCCGCAAGATCCTGTTCGACCAGGACGCCTTCACCCGCAAGACCTTCGCCGAGCCCGAGGCCGCCAAGAAGGACTTGCTGTCGGCGGTTGAGGCTTATCTCGGCAAGGACTACGACATCGCCACCCACTTCACACCGCGCTACCGGCCGTGGCGGCAGCGCATCGCCTTCATTCCGGACGGCGACCTGTTCCAGGCGATCAAGGGCGGCAAGGCCTCCGTTGTCACTGACGAGATCGACCGCTTCACCGAGAAAGGCATCCTGCTCAAGTCCGGCAAGGAGTTCGAGGCCGACATCATCATCACCGCGACCGGCTTCCACCTCTCCGCCAACGGCGACATTGACTTCGAGATCGATGGCAAGCCGCTCGATTTCGCCGATACCGTGACCTATCGCGGCATGATGTTCACCGGCGTGCCGAACCTCGTCTGGGTGTTCGGCTATTTCCGCGCAAGCTGGACGCTGCGCGTCGACCTCGTCGCCGACTTCGTCTGCCGCATGCTCAAACACATGAAGGAGACCGGCGCGACCAAGGTGACGCCGGCGCTGCGCCCTGAAGACCACAACATGCCGTTGCTGCCGTGGATCGATCCGGAGAACTTCAACCCCGGCTACATGATGCGCGGCATGCACCTGTTGCCGAAGCGCGGCGACAAGCCGGAGTGGCAGCACAACCAGGACTACTGGGCCGAGAAGGACGAATTCCCGGCGATCGACCTCAAGGACAAGGCGTTCGTCTACGGCTGAGCTCCTCTGCTCGTTCCCCTCATCCTGAGGAGCGCGGAACGCGCGTCTCGAAGGATGAGGCCTCGGCCGGGCCCCATGGTTCGAGACGCCGCTACGCGGCTCCTCACCATGAGGGGATATGCGGCGCTCGATCAGCCCAAACGGCCCTCACGCATATTCCTCGAGCTTCGCCGATGCCTCGGGCGGCTTGCCGCGGATCATGTCGGAGGCCTTGTCGGCGATCATCAGCGTCGAGGCATTGAGATTGGCCGAGATCATCCGCGGCATGATCGAGGCGTCGATCACGCGCAGGCCCTCCATGCCGTGGACACGAAGCTGGTCGTCGACCACGGCCCAGGGCGCATCCGCAGGACCCATCCGGCAAGTGCAGCCGGGATGGAAGGTGGTGGTGCCGCGCTGGGTCGCGGCGGCGAGAAATTCGTCGTCGCTTTGCACCTTGGGACCGGGAAAGTCTTCATAAGCGAAATACGGCTTCAGCGGCTCGGAGGCGAGCAGCCGGCGCGCCAGCTTCATGCCAGCGACGACGACGCGGCGGTCGATCTCCTCGGCGAGATAGTTGGTCTGGATGATCGGCGCCTGGAACGGATCGGCGGAGCGGATCCGGACATAGCCGCGGCTTTCCGGCCGCTGCTGCCAGGACGCCACCGTCATGCCGGGCTCGTCCTCGAGCTGGCCCTGCACGCCTTCCTTGTAGCTCGCCGGCGTGAAGGTGAGCTGCAGGTCGGAGCTTTCGGTGGTCTCGCCGGAATGCCAGAAGCAGTAAACCATGGTCGGCGACAGCGACAGCAGCCCGCGCCGCGTCGTCGCCCATTTCAGCGCCTCGACCCACAGGCTCATGCCGCGGCGAAGCTCGTTGATAGTCCTGATGTTCTTGACCCGCGCCACCGAACGCGGCGCGTAGTGATCCTGCAGTCCCTCGCCGACACCCGGCAGCGCGTGGCGCACCTCGATGCCGTGCGACTTCAACAGGTCGGGCGAGCCGACGCCGGAGAGCTGCAAAAGCTGCGGCGAGTTGTAGGCGCCGCCGGAGAGGATGACCTCCTTGGTGGCGCGGATCTCGAGCGGATCGCCGTATTTGCCGCCCCTGTTGTAGCGCACACCGACGGCCCGCTTGCCCTCGAAGATGATGCCGGTGACATGCGCATGGGTGCGCACATCGACATTCGGCCGCCGGCGCGCCGGATGCAGGAAGGCGGTCGCGGCGCTGACGCGGCGGCCATTCCGGATGGTGCGCTGGCAGTAGGAGACGCCTTCCTGGATCTTGCCGTTATAGTCCGGGTTGCGCGGAATGCCGAGGCTGACGGCGCCGTTCATGAAGGCCTCGCAGAGCGGGTCCTGCCAGTCCATCGTGGTGACGGTGAGGTTGCCGTCGCGGCCGCGATAGGTGTCGTCGCCCTCGCCGATCCGCTTCTCCATGCGCCGGAAATAGGGCAGCACGTCGGGGTAGCCCCAGCCGCGATTGCCGAGCTGCGCCCAGGTGTCGAAATCCTGGCGCTGGCCGCGGTTGTAGATGTGGCCGTTGATCGAGGACGAGCCGCCGAGCGTCTTGCCGCGCGGCGCGTAGATGCTGCGCCCACCGGTGTAGGGACCCACCTCCTGCTGATAGGCCCAATTCACGCTCTTCATGTGGAAGGTCTTGATGAAGCCGGCCGGCAAATGGATGTAAGGGTGCCAGTCGCTCGGCCCCGCCTCGAGCACACAGACTCTGACACCGGGATCTTCACTCAAGCGATTGGTCAGCACGCTCCCGGCGGAGCCTGCGCCGATGATCACATAATCGAACGTTTCCATCGTCTCGTTTCTCGCGCCGACTGCGGTGTCAGCGCGGCTTGTCGTTGAGTTGATAATTGAGGTGCGCCTTCACCGTCGGCCATTCGCTGGCGATGATGCTGTAAACCACCGTATCTCGCAACGTGCCGTTGGGCGAGATCTGATGGCTGCGCAGGATGCCGTCCTGCTTGGCGCCGAGACGTTCGATGCCGCGGCGGCTCTGGTGATTGAAGAAATGCGTGCGGAACTCAACCGCGATGCAGTCGAGCTTCTCGAAGGCATGGGAGAGCAGCAGCAGTTTGCACTGCGTATTGACCGCGCTGCGCTGCACACGCTTGGCGTACCAGGTCGACCCGATCTCGACGCGGCGGTTCGGCGTATCGACGTTCATGTATGTCGTCATGCCGCTGATCTGCCCCGCGGCATCGAACACCGTGAACGGCAGCATGGAGCCGGCGGCCTGCAGGCCGAGCCGGCGATCGATCTCCTTGGTCATGTTCTCCGGCTTCGGAACGGCCGTGTACCAGAGCTTCCAGAGCTCGCCGTCCTTCACCGCCTCGGTCAGGCCGGCAACATGATCATGCGACAGCGGCTCCAGCCGCGCATGGGTGCCGCGAAGGGTAACCGGTTCAAGCCAGGGCATTTTCGATCCTCTCTCCTCATCCTGAGGAGCGCTTCACTTGCAGCGCGTCTCGAAGGATGAGGCCACCGTTCGGGCCGCATGGTTCGAGACGGCGCTTCGCGCCTCCTCACCATGAGGGTCTATCATTTGCCTATCGTCACTTGTTCAAGAAGTTCAGCGGCAAACCCGGCCGCGACCAGTCCATCGCAATCAGCTCGCCCTTGCCCGACAGCGTGATGTAGGCGGTTTTCAGCTCCGGGCCGCCGAAGGCGATGTTGGTCGTGACGCGGTCGCCGGTCGGCACTTGCTCGACGAGCGTGCCGTCGGGCGCGATCACCGAGATGCAGCCCGAGACCAGCGTCGCGACGCAGACATTGCCGCTCGCCTCCACAGCGAGCGAATCGAACATCTGATAACCGCCGAGGCCTGCGATCGGCTTGCCGCGCTCGCCGCGATAGATCACGTCGCGCGGCTTGACGGTGCCGGGCTCGGAGACTTCGTAGGCCCACAGCCGCGCGGTCGGCGTTTCCGCGATGTAGACGGTCTTCTCGTCCGGCGACAGCCCGATGCCGTTGGCCGGCAGGATGCCGTGCACGGCTTCGACGATCTCGGTCATGCCGGGCTTCAGATAATAGAACGCACCGACATCCATGTCGCGGGCGCGGCGCTTGCCGAGGTCGGAGAACCACAGGCCGCCCTGCTTGTCGAACACCAGGTCGTTCGGCCCGCGTAGCTCGTGCTCGCCGCATTTGGTGACGACGGTCTCGACCTTGCCGGACTGCAGATCGACGCGCTGGATCGAGCCACCGAGATAATCCTCCGGCTGCGGTCCCGGCATGATCATGTTGCGGGTCGGAATCCAGGAGAAGCCGCCGTTGTTGCAGACATACATCTTGCCGTCGGGACCGAGCGCGGCGCCGTTCGGGCCGCCCGGGACCTTTGCGACCACTTCCTTGCGCCCGTCGGGATAGACCCGGGTCAGGCGCTGGCCGCGGATTTCGACCAGCACGACCGAGCCATCGGGCATGACGACCGGGCCTTCGGGAAACTCCAGATCGGTGGCGAGAACTCGAATATTGGCCATGGCATCCTCCCGGCTCTTGGGCTGCAGGCGGATTCCCTCGCGGTCCCCCACGCGCACCGTGTTGTTTCGTCCTGTTATGGCAAAGCGGATTTGGCTTGCCAAGCAATCGGGCCGCAACGCTGCCCGGCGTTGATGTTGAGGGCACCGCAATGATGGTATCGTCGGCTAGGGTTGGGCCCGATGTCGCGCCACATACAACGCCGTCGTCCCTGCGAAAGCAGGGACCCATACTCCGCGGCCAGTGTTGTCGGCAGGGCTCGTCGTTCCAGCATCGCGCAGCAATTTACATTCGGGGTTATGGATCCCTGCTTTCGCAGGGACGACAGCGAGTGAGTTGCACACACTGTGAGTTAAACACAGGAGTTCTCGCGACAGGAATTGTCCGAGCTTTGCATCTCGTTTCGCCGCTCTGAAAGCAGAGGGCGCAGGGAAAGCCGGGTGCCGATCGCACCCATGGGCCCCGAGCAAGGGTAGAAAGCTCGGGGGTAGGACCACAGGTGTAACCGGAGCAATCCCGGCTTTCCCTGCGCGATGGGTTACGGCTTATACGTGCTCGCCCCGGCGAGACTGGGCTTGGTTGTCACCGCTGTTGCAAGACGCAATTGCGTCTTGCAACAGGACACCTGCCACTAGGGCGTCAGGCCTGCACGACTTCGCCGTCCGCCTCATGCGCACTCGTCAGTTGCGCAATCGGCGTCCACCGCATCCCAACCCAGCACTCGTGACGATCGCGAAGCGCCCCTCAAGCGGGTGAGACGGGTGCATTAGACTTCTGAGTTGGGTCAAACGCGAAGCGAAATTTTGCCCGTCGGGTTACTATGTCGCACCCTGCTGATCAGGCGCGCTGTATCAGCTCAGCGTGCCCGCATGCACCCACCAGCCGGGGTGCTCAGCGCGCAGTTTCTCGCCGGCAGCCCGGGCGTCGGCGTCGTTACCGAAGATCGCAAAGCACGTCGCGCCGGAGCCGGACATGCGGACGAGGCGAACGTCGCTGGTCTCGCGCAGCGCAGACAGCACGTCGCTGATGACAGGCTCGATCCGCGCCGCCGGCGCTTCGAGATCGTTGCTGCCGAGCGCAAGAGCTTCGATCCAGTCGTCGATCGCACCGCCCGTCTCGGGCCAGGACGGCGCCTGGATCACGACGTCGGTGGCGCCGACCAGAAGCTCCCCGTGGCGCAGGCCAAGCGCATTGAAGACGTCCTTGGTCGCAACCGGAACACGCGGATTGACCATCACGCAAGGCAGCTTCGGCAAATTGAGCGGCAGCAGCGTCTCGCCGACGCCGGTCATGTCGCAGGCGCGCGAGCCGATACAGACAGGCACGTCGGCGCCGGTCTGCAGCGCCACGTCCATGATCCTGGTGTCGTCGAGCGAGAGCTCGTTGAGCCGCGCCAAGAGGCGGAGCGCGGCTGCCGCATCCGCCGAGCCGCCGCCAATACCGGCCGCGACGGGCAAGACCTTCTCCAGCGTGAAATGGCCAACCCTGAGGTCCGCGACACGCTCGCCGAGCAGGCGCGCCGCCTTGAGCACCAAATTGTCCGAGGTATCGCCGCAGGCATAGGCCAGCGGTCCTTCCATCGTCAGCGCAAGCGCGTCACCCGGTTTGAGCGTGAGACGATCGGCGCAATCGGCAAACGCGACGACGCTCTCCAGGTCGTGAAATCCGTCGACGCGCCGCCCGACCACCTTCAGCGTCAGGTTGACCTTGGCACGCCCCTCTTCAACAAGCGCCGGCACGGCGATAAACCCCTAAAAAACAAAGATCGTGTGCGATTAGCGTAAATCGCATCACGATCCTATCCCTTTGTTTGGGCAGAAATTCCGTCACCGCTCGGCATGCCCGGGCTTGAGCCGGGCATGCCCGGCCATGACGATGAGAAAACGTCGATGCCCGGGACATCTTGCGCGAAGATGCGCGTCTGCCCGGGCATCACGGTATTCTCTGGAAATGCAGCACGAGGTCGGCTCAGCCGCCCTTATCGTCGTCCTTCTTCTTGTCGGCGGACGCGGCGGCCGGCGACGGATCGTCGGGCAGACCGTTGTCGATCTTGGCCTGGATCTTCGGCAGCTCTTCCGGCTCGGGCTTGAGGTCGCGCGCATGTGCCCACTGGAACTTGGCTTCCAGCTTGCGGCCGACGCGCCAATAGGCGTCGCCGAGATGGTCGTTGATGGTCGGATCCTCCGGTTTCAGATCGATCGCGCGCTCGAGATTCTTCACCGCCTCGTCGTAATTGCCGATCCGGTAATAGGCCCAGCCCAGCGAGTCGACGATGTAGCCGTCGTCGGGACGCTGATCGACGGCACGCTTGATCATCTTCATGCCTTCGTCGAGGTTGATGCCCTGATCGATCCAGGAATAGCCGAGATAGTTCAGCACGTGAGGCTGCTCGGGCTGCAGCTCGAGCGCTTTGCGCATATCGACCTCGGCCTTGCTCCATTGCTTGGAGCGCTCCTCGCAGATGCCGCGATAGTAGTAGGTAACCCAGGCATTCTTGTCGCCGCCGTCGGCAGTCGGCAGCGCGTCGATCGCCTGCGAATAGGTCCCGACGCAGTCGGCGAACTTCTTGCGGCCGCGCTCGATGTTGCCGAGCGCCATGATGGCCTCGATATCCTGCGGCGATTCAGCCGTGACCCCCTTCAGGATCTTGATCGCCTCGTCGCTGCGGTCGGCGGCGTCGAGGTTGGTCGCGAGCTGGATCTGCGCATTGCGCTTCAGCGGCGACGACGCCGGCATCCGCTCATAGACCTTGATCGCCATCTGCGGCTTCTTCACGGACTCGTAGAGATCGGCGAGCGAGAGCAGCGCCAACGGATGGTTCGGCTGCAGGTACAGCGCAAGTTGCAGATAGACCAGCGCGAGATCCTCGCCGCCGCGCCGCGTCAGCGTCGCGCCGATGCCGTAGAGCGCCTCGGCTGCGCCGGCCTGCGCCGTTTCGACCAGCGGCGGCAGCTTCTTGCCGGCCTTGGTGTCCCTGATGCCTTCCAGCACCAGCGGATGCCGCGGCAGCTTCTTGTCGAAGGCCTCGTAGAGCGCGGTGGCGGCGGCCGCATCCTTGTTGCGCGAGGTCCAGCGCGCATATTCGTCGACCGTGCGCAGCATCGAATCGTCGAGCTTGTAGGCGCGCTCGAAGCGCGCGCCGGCATCCTTCTCCTTGTTGGCGAGCTCGAGGATCATGCCGGCGTGCAAATCCTTGAAGATCGGATACCAATCTGGCCCGGTCAGCTTGTCGATGCTGGCGACTGCGCTCTTCGAGTCGCCGGCGCCATAGGCCGCCCAGGCCGACAGCAGCGTCGCCACCAGATCTGTGATCGGACCGCGCACCGACTGGTTGATGTTGGACTGCGCGGCTCCGTACTTCTTCAGCTTGAGGTCGCGCACGCCGATCACGAGACGCGCAACGCGATTGGCCTTGTCCTGAGTCAGGATCCGCTCGGCGAGCTTGACCGCCTCGTCGATGTCGCCATCGGCAAGCGAGGAGATGAAAGCGCGGTCGAGCAGCTCGGAGTTCTTCGGATCGGTGCGCAGCGCCGAGCGGTAGAACGCCGCGGCGGAGTTCGCATCGCGCTCGACGCTGGCATGGCGGGCCGCCAGATAGCTGCCGGCTGTCGTCAGCGACTTCAGGTCGTTTCTGGTGGGAAACTGCGCCGCGTTGTCGGCGGGATGATCGGGCGTTTGCGCCGAGAGCTGCGCGGGCGCGGCGAGCGCTGCAGCGGCGATGAGGGCAATCGTCAGGCGGTTGAAACGGGTGGACAGCATCACGGTCGCCTTGCTCCAGGGATTTACGGCCACGATCTTGCGTTCAGTCTCTCATGCGAACCCAAGCGGCGGCATCGCGACCGGGGACAATGCCGCTTTTGGCCTTCAACCGCAAGGATGCGCGTGACGAATCGATAGGCAGATTAAGCCTTTAGGCCCGCCGATCCAGCCAGCCACCCGCAAAACGCTTCCAGTGTGGCGGTATCGTGGCCGGTCCGGGCACAATCGCGTTGGGAAACAACAGTCTCGGCAAATGGCCGCCACTGTACCGGTTCCTGCTCTCTCCTTGTGGGAGAGGCGAGCGGAATTCGCCGCAACAGCAGGCCCGCTCACGCAAATGTGGTCTGGCTAGCCTTTATTACATCGCCTCGTAGTTCGGTCCTCCGCCGCCCTCGGGAGGAACCCAGGTGATATTGCCGTTGGGGTCCTTCACGTCGCAGGTTTTGCAGTGGACGCAGTTCTGGGCATTGATCTGGAAGCGCGGACCGGAGGCTTCCTCGACCCATTCATAGACGCCGGCCGGGCAATAACGGTTGGAGGGCCCGGCAAACACGTCGTGCTCCGAGGTCTTCTGCAGGTTCATGTCGGCGACCTTGAGATGGACCGGCTGGTCCTCCTCATGGTTGGTGTTGGACAGGAACACTGACGACAGCTTGTCGAAGGAGATCTTGCCGTCCGGCTTCGGATAGGCAATCGGCTGATGCTGCTTGGCCGGGTCCAGCGTCTTGCGATCGGGCTTGGCGTGCGACTGGGTGCCGAACAGCGAGAAGCCGAGCGTGTTGCACCACATGTCGAAGCCGCCGAGCGCGACGCCGACGATGGTGCCGAACTTCGACCACAGCGGCTTGACGTTGCGGACCTTGTGCAGGTCCTGCCCGACGGCGGACGAGCGCCAAGCGTTTTCGTACTCGACCAGCTCGTCATTGGCGCGCCCGGCACCGAGCGCGGCGGCGACGTGCTCGGCGGCGAGCATGCCTGACCCCATGGCGTTGTGCACGCCCTTGATGCGCGGCACGTTGACGAAGCCCGCGGCGCAACCGACCAGCGCGCCGCCCGGGAAGGTGAGCCGCGGCACCGACTGGTAGCCGCCTTCGGTGATCGCGCGTGCGCCGTAGGCGAGGCGCTTGCCGCCCTCGAACACGCCGCGGATCGCAGGATGGGTCTTGAAGCGCTGGAACTCGTCGAATGGCGACAGATACGGATCGTCGTAATTCAGATGCACGACGAAGCCGACCGCAACGCGGTTGTCGTCGTAATGATAGAGGAACGAGCCGCCGCCGGTGGAATTGTTCAGCGGCCAGCCGAAGGAATGCTGGATCAGGCCCTTCTGGTGCTTGGCCGGATCGATCTGCCAGACTTCCTTCAGACCGATGCCGAATTTCGGCGGCTCGCTCTTGGCGTCGAGCTGGTACTTCGCGATCAACTGCTTGGACAGCGAGCCGCGCGCGCCTTCGGCGAACAGCGTGTACTTGCCGAGCAGTTCCATGCCGCGGGTGTAGGAATCCTTGTGGCTGCCGTCCTTGGCGATGCCCATGTCGCCGGTGGCGATGCCGCGCACCGCACCCTTGTCGTCATAGAGCACTTCGGCCGCAGCGAAACCGGGATAGATCTCGACGCCGAGCGCTTCCGCCTTCGGCGCCAGCCAGCGGCAAACATTGCCGAGCGAGCCGATGTAGCAGTGATGGTTCTTCATCAGCGGCGGCGTCATGAAGTTCGGCAACCGGATCGCGCCGCCCGCGCTCATCCAGTAGAAGCGGTCATCCTTGACCTGCGTCTTCAGCGGACAGTCGGCGTCCTCGCGCCAGTCCGGGATCAGCTTGTCGAGCGACACCGGATCGATCACCGCGCCCGACAGAATGTGCGCGCCGACCTCGGAACCCTTCTCTACCACGACGATCGAGAGCTCGGGATTGAGCTGCTTGAGCCGGATCGCAGCCGACAGGCCCGAAGGGCCGGCGCCGACGATGACGACGTCGAATTCCATGGACTCGCGCGGGGGAAGGTCTTCAGCACTCATGATCTGGTCTCAGCCCGTTGAGAACGCTTCTAAGCTTTTCAGGGGTCGTTGTTTCCGATTTTTGGCGGAAGGACAACCATGGAATTGCACACGGAGGCGTTTCGCGCGGCCCCATGCAGGTTTGAGCGTGATGGTTTACGGAAAAACCAGTCTCCACTTTTCCTCGCCATGCTCTAAATTGCGCGCCATTATGGCCCTGATGCCCGAACCCGCCCCTACACTGCAGCAATTGCTGGCCTTTTACCTCGAGGCCGGGGTCGATTGCGCGCTTCGAGACGAGCCGATCAACCGGCTGGAGGAGCCGGACGCTGTTCCCGCGCCGGCCTCGCCGATGCCGGTCGCCCCGCCCAATCCACTGCGTCCCCTGCCCGCCGCGATGCCGGCCGTTCCGCGCAGCGAAATCACCGTCGCGCCAGACGCCGCGATCGCGTCCGCGCGCGAGGCGGCGCGCACCGCGCCGACGCTCGCTGCCTTGCGCGAGTTGATGGAGACGTTCGACGGTTGCGCGCTGAAGCACACTGCGACCAAGCTCGTGTTCGCCGACGGCAATCCGGAGGCGCGCGTGATGTTCGTCGGCGAGGCGCCGGGCCGGGACGAGGACATCGAGGGCCTGCCCTTCGTCGGCCGCTCTGGCAAGCTGCTCGACCGCATGATCGCCTCGATCGGGCTCGACCGCAGCAAAGCCTATATCGCCAACGTGATCCCATGGCGGCCGCCCGGCAACCGCACGCCGACGCCGCAGGAGACTCAGGTCTGCCTGCCCTTCATCCAGCGCCAGATCGAGCTGGTGAATCCCGACGTGCTGGTGACGCTCGGCAATCCGTCGACACAGGCGCTGCTCGGCACCCGCGAGGGCATCATGCGCACGCGCGGCAAATGGCTCGACTTCGACACCGGCACGCGCACGATCCGCGCCATCGCCACCTTCCACCCGGCGTATCTGCTGCGCTCGCCGTCCTACAAGCGGCTGTCATGGCAGGACCTGCGCGCGGTCGCCAAGGTGCTGCAGGCGACCACGGCTTCGTAGCCCGGATGGAGCGCAGCGCAATCCGGGACTGACCGCGACGTTGGGGAAGCGGCCCCGGATTTCGCTACGCTCCATCCGGGCTACGGCTCCCCATCAATCTACGCCCCCTTCGGCCGCACGATCGCCCAGCCGATCCGCAACACGCCCTGCCGTCCGTTGACCAGCCGGTCGAACGAGCGCGGCACTTCCGGCACCAGGCCGGGAAAGCGCTGCGCGATCTCGGGCGGCGGCGTGCCGCCGGTATCCCGCGCGCGCCACACCACGACCCCGCCGGTCTCGTTGAATTTCGCGATCGACAGCCATGGCGTCCGCTGCGGCGTGGCGTCGAGCAACAGATGCGGGCGGCGCGCATTCATTGCGATCAAGCTGGCGAGTTCCGGATCGCCGGCCACGGCACGCAGGCGCTGGTTGGTGCGGCGCTCATAGCTATCGTCGAAGAAGCGGCCGATCGCAGCCGCTGGCAGCGAGGTCGGCACCTCCCTGGTGCTGGTCCATGGCATGAACAACACCATGGCCAGCGTGGCCAGCGCCGGCGCGGCAATGGCGAGCGCCCAGGCCGTGCGCAACAGCCGCTGGTGCCGGAGGCGGATCAGATCCCCGGCGGCGACCACGACGGCAAGCCCCGACATCAACAGCGCAACGCCCGCGCAGCCGAACACGCGGTTCACATTGAACAGGCCCGAGACAAAGCTGCCCACGATTGCCGGCGCGAAGGCGAAGAAATAGACGAACTGCTGCCCGAGCGGTCCGACCGGCGGACGGTGGATGATCGGCGCATTCTCGCTGTCGCCGGCGAACCAGCGCGAATCGAGGATCACCAGCAGCACGACAGCGCCCATCGCCACGACCAGCCCGCCGAGCACGACGCCCCAGCGCAGCGCGCGGGCCTTGAGATCGGCAATCTCGGGCAAGGGTGGAAAGACGATCGCGTCGGCGCGGATCAGCCAGATCAGATAGGGCAGCGCCAGCACAACGATGACGAGCAGCGCATAGAGCGGATCGACCGACAGCAGCGTACGCCGACCGCGCGCGCTGGTGAGCGCAAAGACGGCGACCAGGAGGATCATGCCGATCGCCGCCGGCGTCGTCAGCAACAACAGGCCGCAATCGATCGACCAGGCGAACCAGGCGCTGCGCCGGTTCTGTCCGATCAACTGCCAGGAATGCAGCAGCAACAGTGCCCAGAGCGGCCGCGCCAGGATCAGCGGACCGAACTCGACGCTCGGCGACGAGAACACCACGACCGTCATGGACAGCAGCACCGCGAGCACCGCATGCGGGCCACCGACGATCGCGCGCGCCAGATGGTAGAAGGCGATGAAGGTCGCGACCTCGCAGGCCTGCGCCAGCAAATAGACGCCGAACACGTGGTTGCCGGCGGCGCGAAAGGCGATGTCGGCGAGCCAGAACGACAGCGGCGGCCCCATGTCGGTGCCGACCTGATATTCGCGACCGAACGCCAGCACGGTCGCGAGATTGCCGGGCGGGCTGCCGTAGAAGATCACCGGCAACAACAGCCAGATCGCCGCCTGCGCCAGCACCACGACCCAGACCACCAGCCGTGGCCGGGCGCGGATCAGTTCGACAACCAGCGAGGTGAACCGCATGAAACGCCTGAATGCCCCAGCCACCGGCGTCGGCGGCTCAATCTCACCCCGTGATAACGGCCGACAGCGGCAGAGGCAATGCTGGTGAACCCACGCGACAAATCCAAATTCCGCCGTCATGGCCTGCGAATGCGGGGGCATCCAGTACGCCGCGCCCTCTCGGGCTAAATACCATGGCCTCTGGGACACTGGATCGCCCGGTCAAGCCGGGCGACGACAATCGAGATTGTGGCTCGAGCTATGTGCGCTACGCGGCCGCCACCGCTGCGGCCTCGCTCTCCGGGTCCACCGTGAACAGGTCGGGCTCCGCCAGTTCGGGGAAATGCTTCGCGCGCGCGGCAACGACCGGGGCGAAGAAGCTGCGGTGATGGACGCTTGGGCCGAGCCGGTCCAGCGCCTCGAGGTGTTCCGGGACGGCATAGCCCTTGTGCTGCTCGAAGCCGTAACCCGGACAATCCAGCGCCAGCGCGCTCATCAGCCGGTCGCGGGTCACCTTGGCGATGATGGACGCCGCCGCGATCGACACCACGAGGCCGTCGCCACCGATCACCGCCTCGCAATCGCAGGCTGTGACGAGCTTGTCGCGTCCGTCGACGAAGACGTGCTTCGGCATTTCCGGCAGCGCGTGGACGGCGCGGGCCAGCGCCCAGAGCGAGGCGCGCAGGATGTTGTCGCGGTCGATGCGCGCAGGCGAGGCCACCGCGACCGAGAAGGCGGCCGTGGCGCAAATCTCCTCGAACAGCTCCTCGCGGCGCTCGGCGGTCAGCCGCTTGGAATCATCGATGCCCTTCGGGATGCGGTTGGGATCGAGCACCACCGCGGCCGCGACCACAGGCCCGGCCAGCGGGCCGCGCCCGGCCTCGTCGCAGCCGGCGATCGGCCAGACGCCGCGCTTGATCAGCGCTCGCTCACGCCGGAAGCTCGGCCGCGCCACCGCGATCACGCGCTTCTCTGGCTTGGCCGGCTCGCCCGGCTTCTTCTTCACTGACTTGTCCCGAATCATGCGCGGATCGTGATCAAGCGCGGCTCGCCGCGCAACCGGGAACCTGCCATCGTCCCCGCTATTCATGATATTATTGATATTATTGGCCGCAGCCTAATCCGGCATCGACACCCGCCGGTCGTCGCCGACCTCGAAACCCGGCGCGCGGACCACTTCCCAGGCGTGGCCATCCGGATCGGCGAAATAGCCGCAATAGCCGCCATAGCTGGTCGGCTGCGCGGGCTTCAGCAGCCTGCCGCCTTTCGAGAGCGCGAAGGCCATGACGGTATCGACTTCCGCATCGTCGTTGCAGTTCCAGGCAATCGTGACACCGCGGAACGCCGCCGGCCGCGGCTGATCGGGAAGTGCAGCGTCCGCGGCCAGCAGATGCCACGGGAACAGTCCCAGCACGCTGCCGCCGGTCTCGAAGAAGGCCACCTCCTCACCGGTCGCGCGGTATTTCCGTGCAAAGCCCAGCGATTCGTAGAACGCGATGCTGGTACGCATGTCGCTGACGCCAAGGGTCAGGACCGTGAAGCGTGGGGTCGGGGCGGTCGCGGTGTTGCTCATGGTTACCTCTCTCCGTCATTGCGAGGAGCTCGCGACAAAATTGCAAAGCAATTTTGCGCTGAAGCGACGAAGCAATCCATCTATCCCGACGTGACATGGATTGCTTCGCTTCGCTCGCAATGACGATCACAACAACCTTTCGAATCTAGAACAAGCTCAACTGCTGCCCGTTGCGCTTCGGCTTGGCGAAGTGGTCGGTGGTCAGCTTGGTGCGCCGCTTGTTGAGCCCAAGCTTTTCGCAGGCGATCTCGAAGCGGCGGCCGATCATCCAGGCCATCGGACCGGTGCCCTTCATCCGCGTGCCCCATTGCGAATCGTAGTCGCGGCCGCCCCGCATGTCGCGGATCAGTGTGAAGACGTGGCGATAGCGGTCGGGATAGTTCGACATCAGCCATTCGCGGAAGAGGTCGCGGACCTCGAGCGGCAGGCGCAGGAGAACGTAGCTCGCCTCTTTCGCGCCGGCATGCGCGGCGGCATCGAGGATGCGTTCGATCTCCGAATCGTTCAGCGCCGGGATCACCGGCGCGACCATCACCGTGGTCGGGATACCGGCCTCAGTGAGCCGCCTGATCGCCTCGAGCCGCTTCGGCGGGGTCGATGCGCGCGGCTCCATGGTACGGGCGAGCTTCGGATCGAGCGTCGTCACCGACAGCGCAACCTTGACCAGATTGCGCTTGGCCATCCGCGCCAGGATGTCAATGTCGCGGGTCACCAGCGCCGACTTGGTCACGATGCCGACCGGATGGCCGGCCCGCTCCAAGACCTCCAGGATGCCGCGCATGATCTTCCGCTCGCGTTCGATCGGCTGATAGGGATCGGTGTTGGTGCCGATCGCGATCATCCGCGCTTCGTAGTCTGGCGCGGCGAGCTCCTTCTCGAGCAGCTCCGGCGCATCGGGCTTGGCGAGCAGCCTCGATTCGAAGTCGAGTCCCGGCGACAGGCCGAGATAGGCGTGGGTCGGCCGCGCGAAGCAATAGACACAGCCATGCTCGCAGCCGCGATAGGGATTGATCGAGCGGTCGAAACCGATGTCGGGGGAATCGTTGCGGGTGATCACCTTGCGCGAGGTGTCGATCGCCACCGAGGTCTTGAACGGCGGCAGGTCGTCAACGCTCTGCCAGCCGTCGTCGAAGGCGACCCGCGCCTCGGCCTCGTAACGGCCGCTGGCGTTGGACTGCGCGCCGCGCCCGCGCCGCCGCTCGCGCTCGATCGCAACCGCAAGCTCGGGAAAAGGGGGAGCCGCACCCGCCGGGTTATCGGAGGGCGCCGTTACCGGCGGGTGCTTGAGGGCATGAGAGGATGCTCGGCTCATGCCGGGAAGTTAACACAGCGCGAGAACAAATCAAGAACAAGCGCCACAAAAATCCACAAGCCGCTGCCGCAAGAATCCGCAGCCGCAAAGGCTGCGCTGCATGTGACAAGGTGATAACAGGGCTCAACTTCTCAACCGTTTGAGCCATCGAAGCCTCAACTCATGCTGAGCGTGATCATTCCGACCGACGGGGTCGAACGCACTGTGGTCGCGACCTTGGCGGCGCTGGTGCCAGGCGCGGCGGCGGGAATCATCCGCGAGGTGCTGCTGGTCGAGCGCACCAACACCGATGTGATGGAGCGCGTCGCTGACGTGGCGGGCTGCCGCTTCCTGCGCTTCGAGGGCACGCGCGCCGCCGCGCTCGCCGCGGGCGCGAAGCAGGCGCGCTCGCCCTGGCTGATGTTCCTGCATCCGGGCGCCGTGCTCGACGCAGGCTGGATCGAGGAGACCACCCAGTTTATCCAGATCGTGGCGGCGAGCGGCAAGGACCGCGCCGGCATCTTCCGCTATGCCCGTTCGCCTTACAGCGATCCCGGCCTGCGTGGCGGGCTCAAATTCGTCGCGCGGATGATGACGGGACCGACAGCCGAACAGGGTCTCCTGATCGCACGTGATCATTACGAGCGGCTCGGCGGCTACCGGCCGGACGCCCGCCGCGCCGAGGCGCGCCTGTTGCGCCGGCTCGGCCGCTCCTCCCGCACCATGCTACGCAGCCGGATCACGGTCGCGTAGAAAGTCCTTGCAGATCGTTTGATTCCGTCAAATAATATATTTGATGAAATCAAATATACCTGACGAGACCCTCGAAGGCCAGGTCGCGGCGGTTCGCGGCTTCAGCCGGTTCTATACCCGCAAGCTCGGCATCATCGAGCCGAAGCTGCTGCACAGCCCGTTCACGCTGCAGGAAGCGCGAATCATCTACGAGCTCGCGCATCACGAGGATTGCACCGCAACCGATCTGGTGCGCGAGCTCGACCTCGATGCCGGCTTCGTCAGCCGCACGCTGGCTGCCTTGCAGCGCCGCCAAATCGTGACGCGCAAGCCGTCGAAGGCCGACAAGCGCGTCAATGAGGTCGCCTTGACCGCGAAAGGCCGCGCCGCGGCCGCCGACCTCGAAAGCCGCTCGCGCGACGAGGTCGCGGCGCTGCTGAAACAGATCGACGGCGACCGGCGGGCGGCGGTGGTGCGCGCCATGGGCACGATCGAGCAATCGCTGGAGCCGCCGGCCGAGAAGCCGGCCGGCTTCCTGCTGCGCAGTCATCGCGTCGGCGACATGGGCTGGGTCATCTCGCGACAGGGACGCGCCTATGCGGAGGAATATGGCTGGGACATCAGTTACGAGGCATTGGTGGCCGAGATCTGCGCGCAATTTTTGAGGTCGTTCGATCCGACCTGCGAGCATTGCTGGATCGCGGAGGTCGACGGCGAGCCGGTCGGCTCGATCTTCCTGGTCAACGGCGGCGACCGGATCGCCAAGCTGCGGCTGTTGCTCGTCGAGAAGAAGGCACGCGGGCTCGGCGTCGGCCGCGCCCTGGTCGAGCAGTGCATCCGCGCCGCGCGCGAGAGGGGCTACAAGAAGATGACGCTCTGGACCCAGAGCATCCTGGTCGCCGCACGCGGTATCTACGTCCGCGCGGGCTTCCAGCGCGTGAAGGAAGAGAAGCACCACAGCTTCGGCGTCGATCTGGTCGGCGAGACCTGGGAATTGGAGTTGTGAAGCCGCAGCGCCGCGGACCTGCCCGGCGCGTGACGGCTGAGCTCATCACATTCTATACGCGCAGGGCCCACGCGCTTCGTGCCGAGGCGTATCGCGACGCCGTGTGGGCGTTGTGGCGTGCCTTGGCCGGATTCGTCAGCCGCGGTTGATAGACCGTCGCTCGCGCAATCTGGGCTGCGTAGCCCGGATGAAGCGCAGCACAATCCGGGAACGGCGCCGCCGCGGGAACGACCGTCCCGGATTTCGCTTCGCTTCATCCGGGCTACGGGAGCTTGGTTCGAGATTCCGGGTTGATCGCTGGCGCGATGCCCCGCAATGGCCGTCAGGCGCTCGCGCCCTTTGCCTTCGCGCGCCGCAGATGCTCGTCCAGCCGCGGCATGATCTCGACGAAATTGCAGGGGCGCGTGCGGTAGTCGAGTTGCGCGGCCAAAATGCCGTCCCAGCCATCACGGCAGGCGCCGGGGGAGCCGGGCAGACAGAAAATGAAGGTCGCGCCCGCGACACCGGCGGTGGCGCGGCTCTGGATCGTCGACGCGCCGATCTTGGCGTGGCTCAGCATGTGAAAGGCGATCGAGAAACCGTCCATCCGCTTCTCGAACAGCGGCTCGATCGCCTCGGGCGTCACGTCGCGGCCGGTGAAGCCGGTGCCACCGGTGGTGATGACAGCATCGACGCCTGGATCCGCAATCCAGCGCCTGACCACCGCACGAATTGCCTCGACATCGTCGGTGACGATCTCCCGCGCCGCCAGCTTGTGGCCGGCTGCCGTAAGGCGGTCGGCCAGCGTAGTGCCCGACTTGTCATCGGCCAGCGTGCGGGTGTCGGAAATCGTCAGCACCGCGATGTTGAGCGGAATGAATGACTTGGATTCGTCGATCGAAGACATCGTGTACCTCACACACTGACGTCATCCTGAGGTGCGCGTGCAGCGCGCCTCCAAGGATGGGCCGCGGGCTCCGCCATCCTTCGAGGCGAGCACCTCGGGATGACGCCACCGGCAAGGAACCACCTTGCCGTCGGCGGTCGCCGGCTAGCCGCTGCCGAACGTGTTGCAGGCCTGCACCGTGCCCTGCTGGTAGCCGGTCATGAACCATTGCTTGCGCTGCGCGGCGGAACCGTGCGTGAACGAGTCGGGCACCACCCTGCCCGTCGCCTGCCGCTGCAGCGTGTCGTCGCCGATCGCGTTCGCGGTAGTGAGCGCGGCATCGATGTCACCGGCCTCGAGGAAGCCCGGCCGCTTCTTCTCCTCGCGGTTGACCCAGACGCCGGAGAGGCAGTCCGCCTGCAATTCGACCCTGACCTGCAGTGCGTTGGCTTCCGCCTTGCTGCCGGCCTGCTGCTGCAATCGCGTCACGCGCGGAATGATGCCGAGCAGATTCTGGATATGATGGCCCGCTTCATGCGCGATGATGTAGGCCGCGGTGAACTTGCAGGCATTGCCGGAGCAGCCGCGGAACCGCGTCTCGACCTCACGGAAGAAGCCCGTGTCGAGGAAGATGGTCTTGTCCGGCGGGCAATAGAACGGTCCCATCGCCGATTGCGCCATGCCGCAGCGGCCGCCGTTGGTGGCATTGCGGAACAGCACGATCTTCGGACCGGTGTAGGTCTGGCCGCTTGCCCGGAAGATCTCGCTCCAGCGGTCATCGATCTCGCCGAGGATGCCGGCAATCATGCTGCCCATCTCGTCGGTCGGCGCGCCGCGCTTGGCTTGTCCTCCCGACGCCTGGCGATCGGTCTGATAGGTCGGCGCCTGGCCGCCGCCGGTGAGGATTTCCGCGCCGCCGATCAGGATGCGCGGGTCGATGCCGAAGGCGTAGCCGAGCAGGCCGAGCACGATGATGGTGCCGATGCCAAGCCCGCCACCGCCGCCCATCGGAATGCCGAAACCGCCGCCGCCTCCGCCCATCCCGCCTTCGTCGCGACGGTCTTCGATGTCGTCGCTGCGACGGAAATCATCATAGCGCATGGCGGCTTTCCTTCATTCCCGTCGGCGACCCGACACGTGGGCATTCCAACGTAAAATTTCCATTCTGTTAATCAATAGCGCGCCCGGCAAAAATTGCCTAGTCCAGACTGGCACCTTGCAGCGGGCGCGGCTTACCGAATGTCGGCCAATCTACCGGTCGAATCGTGCCGGTTTGATGATCTCAAGATTTCTTGCAGAACACACTGACGCTGCAGCACAACGCGAACGACGACGCGTCACGTCGTTCAAAACGTGCTGCAATCTTTTGCGTGAAGATTTCCAATTAAGTCGATTTTTACTTTGGCCGGTCAATGTGTCGCCAGTCGGTTGTTTAGTCCCGCGTCGCCGACAGCGTCGCCTGAGTCAGAGTTCTTGAGTCATGGTTGTGTCGCGTCGCGGGGCGTCTGCAAGGGCGCCCCGCACCAAATTTGAGAGTACTCCATCGAGCCGGATCGTCATTGGCGATTGTGTGGCCGAGATGTCGAAGCTGCCGGCCGGTTCGGTCGACCTGGTCTTCGCGGATCCTCCCTATAATCTACAGCTCAAGGGCGATCTCAAGCGCCCCGACGAATCGCATGTCGATGCCGTCGACGACGAATGGGACAAGTTCTCGTCCTTCGCCGCCTATGACGATTTCACCCGCGCCTGGCTGCTCGCCTGCCGCCGCGTGATGAAACCGTCGGCGACGCTGTGGGTGATCGGCTCCTATCACAACATCTTTCGCGTCGGCGCGATCATGCAGGACCTCGGCTTCTGGCTCCTGAACGACATCGTGTGGCGCAAGTCGAACCCGATGCCGAACTTCCGCGGCCGCCGCTTCACCAACGCGCACGAGACCATGATCTGGGCCGCGCGCGACGAGAAGGCCAAGGGATATACATTCAATTATGAAGCATTGAAGGCGGCCAACGAGGACGTGCAGGCACGTTCCGACTGGCTGATCCCGCTGTGTACCGGCGAAGAGCGCCTCAAGGACAACGACGGCAAGAAGGTGCACCCGACACAGAAGCCCGAGCAGCTTCTGGCCCGCGTGCTGTTGTCGTCGTCCAAGCCCGGCGATCTCGTGATCGATCCGTTCAACGGCACCGGCACCACCGGCGCCGTCGCCAAGCGCCTCGGCCGCAACTATATCGGCTTCGAGCGCGACCGGACCTACGCCGCCGCGGCGGAAGCGCGCATTGCCGCGATCGAGCCGCTGCCGAACGCAACGCTGGCACCGTTCATGACCGCCCGCGACGCACCGCGTGTCGCGTTCTCCGAACTGATCGAGCGCGGCATGATCGTGCCAGGCGCAAAGCTGGTCGACGCCAAGAAGCGTCACGGCGCACTGGTCCGTGCCGATGGCGCCATCATGCTCGGCGACAAGGTCGGCTCGATCCACCGCATCGGTGCGGTCGCGCAGGGCTCCGGCGCCTGCAACGGCTGGACCTTCTGGCACGTCGAAACCAAGAGCGGTTTGCGGCTGATCGACGAGCTGCGCGCCGAGATCCGCTCCGAGATGGCGCAGGCAAGCTGACGGTTTCGAGCATTGCGGGTGGGCAACGGCGCGATGCGCCGCGCCACGATGCCTTTCGTGGTCCGGCATGCGAGCGGCGCGCAGGTTTCGGTCTGCTCAGCCGACAGCTTGCCGAATATCTTCCTCGCGCCAGCACACGCGCCTTTTTCACAAACTCGTCGCTTGCGCATTGCAGTAAAGTTTGCACATGAAGGCCGGCGCGCGGCTTTCCCCCGCTGCGTCCCGATCCCATCGGTCACAACATCAAAGGGAGTCCTTTCATGCTCAAATTCTATTTCAACGGCGCGCCAAACCCGAACAAGGTCGCGCTGTTTCTCGAAGAGTCCGGCCTGCCCTTCGAGGCGATCCCGGTCGACACGCGGAAGGGCGAGCAATTCGCGCCTGACTTTCTGAAGGTCAACCCGAACGGCAAGGTGCCAGCGATCGACGACGACGGCACCTTCGTGTTCGACTCGAACGCTATCCTGCTCTATCTCGCCGAGAAGACCGGCAAGTTCCTGCCAGCCAACACGCAGGCCAATCGCGCCGCGATGCTGTCGTGGCTGATGTTCATCGCGACCGGGCTTGGTCCGTATTCCGGCCAGGCGGTGCACTTCAAGCATTTCGCGCCGAAGGACCTCGACTACGCCAACAACCGCTACCAGTACGAGGCGCATCGCCACTACAAGATCCTCGACGATCACCTCGCCAAGTCGCGCTACATGGTCGGCGACGCCTATTCGATCGTCGACATGGCGTTCTGGGGCTGGGCGCGGATGGCGCCGTTCGTGCTCGGCGAGGAAGGCTATGCGAAATATCCGAACGTCAAGCGGCTGGTCGACGAGATCTCTGCGCGGCCGGCGGCGACGCGGGCGATCGCACTGAAGGACAAGCACACCTTCAAGGCCGAGATGGACGATGCGGCGCGCAACATCATGTTCGGCCACCTCAAGACCAAGGTGGCGTGATCCGATCCACACGACAAGAAAACGGCGCCCCGTACGGGCGCCGTTTTCGCTTCTGCCACTCGCTGGTGGAGCTTGGCTATCTCGCCGGAAACGCACCGAGCACCTTCTCGGTCAGCATCGAATCGCAATATTCCCTGACCTCCTTGATCTTGCCGCCGTCGAACCGCAGCACCAGGCAATAGTCATTGTCGTAACGCTGGCCGGTCTTGGTGAGGTTATTGCCCTTGGCCTCGACCACGACGATATCGCCATCGGCGACGATGCGATGGGCGACGGTGCGGCCGCGCTCGACCAGTTTCGAGCGGACGTGGCCGTGTAGGTCGCTGAGGATCGACTGCTTGCCGATGAAGGTGCGCGACCAAGAATATTGCCCGGTCACGGTCCAACTCGCGTCGTCGGCGAGGCTTGCCACGAACAGGGATTTTTCGCGCACCGCGGGATCGGGATCGCCAGTGACGGCGAACATCTGCTGCACCAGCTTCTTGTTGTCGGCTGCGCTCATGACGGCACTCCTGAGATTGATGGGCCTTTGATGTGTGACGAATTCCTCGCGCGAACCGGTGCCGGTGCGCTCGAAACGCCTTGCCTGCCAATCCTGCGGCGCCAGCGCTCATTCTTCCAATCGATAGCTGGCATGATATATATCCACGGCATGAATTTGAATTCGCTTGACCTCAATCTGCTGGTCGCGCTCGACGCGCTGCTGAGGGAAGCCAATGTGAGCCGCGCCGCGATGCGGCTGCATCTGTCGCAGCCGGCGACCAGCCACGCGCTGCAGCGGCTGCGCGACCTGATCGGCGATCCGCTTCTGGTGCGCAACGGCGCGCGGATGGAATTGACGCCGCGGGCGCTGGCCTTACGCGGACCGCTGGCGCAGGCCCTCGAGCAGGTGCGCGCACTGTTCGTGCCCGATGATTTCGATGCTGCGCGCAGCGAGCGGCATTTCCGGCTGATGATGCCCGACCTAGCAGTCGAGCTGATGATGCCGCGGTTGATGGAAAAGGTGACGCGAGCCGCGCCCAACGTCACAATCGACGTGGTGCCATGGCGGGGACCTGCGATCTTCACGGCCGAATTCGGCCGCACCATCGATCTGGTGATCTCGATCGGCGACGCGTTCAAGGGCTTTCACCGCCAGCGGCTCTATACCGACAGCGATGCGCTGGCGGTGCGGCGCGGCCATCCCGTCGGCGCGAAACTGAACAAGCGCGAGGCGTTCATCGCCGCGCGGCACGTCGCCGTGGTGATCCGCGGCCAGAGCGAGGATCTGATCGACACCTGGCTGCGCGCAAAGGGCATCGAGCGGCGGATCGCGCTGGTGGTGCCGGGCTATATCGAGGCGCTGCACATCACCGCGCGCACCGACCTCGTCGCCTTCGTCCCGCGCCGGCTGATCTCGGCGCTCTCAAAGCAACTGTCACTGATGACCGTGACGCCGCCGCTCGATCCCGGGATCGACGAGCAGCACATGTTCTATCCGACCCGGGCGCAGATGGACCCGGGCTCGATCTGGCTGCGCAAGCTGATGCTGGAAACAGGGCGGGAGATGGAGACGCGGAAGGCGAAGTAGCGCAGCGCTATCCCCACGTCGTCCCGGCCTTCGCCGGGACGACATCGAGTCTTTAGGCCCTCGCCTTCTGCTCGGCCAGCACCTTCTGCACGGCCGGGCGCTGCTCCATCCGCTCCTTGTGCGCCTTCACCTTGGGCAAGGTCGCAACGTCGACGCCATCGCCGTCGAGCCAAAGCGTCAGTGTGTAGAGATAGCAATCGCCGACCGTGTAGCTGTCGCCCATCACCCAAGGGCCCTTCAGCATGTCGCGCTCGATCAGATTGAAGCAGGCGCCCATCGTCTTCGGCACCATCCCCTTCATGTCGGCGAACGAGCTTTCAGCCGTCGCCCAGCGGGCGCCGCGCATCTTATGGGCGTGGTTCACATGCACGGTGGAGCACAGATAGGAATTGAAGGCCTGGAGCTTGGCAAACTCGAAGGCGTCGTCGAGCGGCGCGAGCTTGGCCTGCGGGAAGCTCTGCGCGACATAAGCAAGGATCGCCGGCGTCTCGGTCAGCACGCCGCGATCCGTCACCAGCGTCGGCACGCGGCCCTTTGGATTGAGCTTGAGATAGTCCGGGCTGTTCTGCTGGTTGGCCTTGAAGTCGAGCTTCTCGGTCGTGTAGGGCGCGCCGGCTTCGGCCAGCGCAATATGGGAGGCGAGCGCGCAGGTCCCGGGGGCGAAATAGAGCTTGAGCATGGTGCTGTCCTCTTCGGGCCTTGTCGGTTCGGCAGAACCGGCCCTCGCTTCTTGTTTTGACGCGGCGGACGTTAACGGTACCGCCGTTTGCCGTCCATCCCCACCCAACGCCACAGCGCTTTCGCGGTTGCCCACAATGCCGCCGCCATGCCATGACCGGCGGGATCAAGAGGGCTCTCATGACTGTACTTATCGCAGGCGGTGGAATTGGCGGACTGACGCTGGCGCTCAGCCTGCACCAGATCGGCGTCCCCTGCCGGGTGTTCGAAAGCGTGCCCGAATTGAGGCCGCTTGGTGTCGGCATCAACGTGCTACCGCATGCGGTGCGGGAATTGATCGAGCTCGGCCTGCATGACCGGCTCGACGCTGCGGCGGTGCGGACACGGGAGCTTGCCTATTTCTCCAAGCACGGCAAGCCGATCTGGAGCGAGCCGCGCGGGCTCGAAGCCGGCTACAAGTGGCCGCAATTCTCGATCCACCGCGGCCGGCTGCAGCAGCTCCTGCTCGATGCCGCCACCGAGCGGCTGGGGCCGGCGAACATCCTGACCAGCCATCATCTCACTGGCTGGACCGAGACCGCGGATGGCGTCCGCGCCGAGTTCATCGACCGGGCGACCGGCAGGCCGGCCGGCAGCTATGAGGGCGCGCTGCTGATCGCCGCCGACGGCATCCACTCGGCGGTGCGTGAAAAACTCTGTCCGAACGAGGGAGCGCCGATCTGGAACGGCCGCATCCTGTGGCGTGGCATCACGCGTGCGAAAGCTTTCCTCAGCGGCCGCACCATGATCATGGCCGGCCACGAGATCCTGAAATTCGTCTGCTACCCGATCTCCAAGGAGGTCGGTCCTGACGGCCAATACGACATCAACTGGGTTGCCGAACGGCACATGCCGCCGACCTATCAGTGGCGCCGCGAGGACTATAACCGCGCCGCCAGGCTCGACGAGTTCCTGCCATGGTTCGAGAGCTGGAATTTCGACTGGCTCGACGTGCCGGGCCTGATCCGGAACTGCCCGCACGCCTATGAATATCCGCTGGTCGATCGCGATCCGATCCCGCAATGGACCTTCGGCCGCGTCACGCTGATGGGCGATGCCGCCCATCCGATGTACCCGATCGGCTCGAACGGCGCCTCGCAAGCGATCCTCGACGCGCGGGTGCTGACCCGCGAGATCCTGGCGCACGGCCCGACCCATGAGGCGCTGATCGCCTACGAGGCCGAGCGACGCCCGGCCACCACCGATCTCGTGATGCTAAACCGCCGCAACGGCCCGGAACAGGTGATGCAGCTCGTCGAGGAGCGCGCGCCTGATGGCTTCGGCGTTGTCACCGAGGTGCTGTCGCAGCGGGAGCTCGAAGACATCGCCGCCAACTACAAGCGCGTCGCCGGCTTCCAGGTCGAGGGGCTGAATGCCAAGCCGCCGATCGTGCAGCGGGCGGGCGCAGTCTAGCGAGGCGCAACATCCCCCCGTCATGCTAAGGAGCACGGCGTCTCGAAGCATGAGCGGCCCGGTCGGTGGCCGTCATGCTTCGAGACTCGCTGCGCCAGCACCTCAGCATGACGGATTTAGCTGAAGTGCGGATTCGGCTACCCAAGCGCCCGCGCAGACTCCACCAAGCGAATGCTGCTGGTCGCGGTGGCGAGTAGCGTGCCGTTCTTGGCTGTCAGCCGGCTCTCGACGAAGGCGATGGTCTTGCCGAGCTGGGTCACGGTCGCCTCGCCCGTGATCGGCCCGGGCTTCGCCGGCGCCAAGAAGTTCACGTTCATGGTGATGGTCGTGGTGTAAAGCCTGCCCTCGGTCATCACGAACACCGCCGGCCCCATCGTGTCGTCGAGCATGGCCGAGAGGATGCCGCCCTGAACGAAGCCGGCGGGATTGCAGAAGGACTCCTTGCCGTCGAACAGGATCCTGATCCAGCCGTCCTCCGGACGGGCATCGATCAGGCGCCAGCCGAGCAGCCTGGCGCATGGCGGCGTGGGGATGTGGTCGAGCGCGGTTGCGATCATGGCGGCCTCCGTGTGCCTGATGTCGTAACCGAGTCCTGCTGCCAGCATGGTGTCAGCAGGACGAGCCTCTTATTGGAGCATGATCTCTTCGGAAAACCGCTTCACACTTTTCCGGATCATGCTCTAGAGATCGAGCCCGTGCGCGACGACCTTGCGCATGACGTTCGGAAGCGCCTCGTCGGCAAGCGTCGCGACTGGCACCCAGCGCATGCCCTCAGGCGCGCGTGTCCGCGGCTGAACGCTGGCGGTGTAGACGACCAGCTCCAGCGGGAAATGGGTGAAGACATGGGTGACGACGCCGGCCTTGCGGTGCCAGCGGGTAACGCTCTTGAGTTGGGGCGCTTGCGCCAGCGCCGCCTTGTCCTCCTGGCCGGCAAGCCAGTCCGATCCCGGCACTTCGGTCATGCCTCCGAGCAGGCCCTTTGCCGGGCGCGAGCGCACCAGCAAGTCGTCGCCCCGCGTCACCACGAAGGCCGCGCCGCGGCGCAAGCTGCCATTCTTCTTCGGCGCCTTGCGCGGGAACGTCTCCTGATCGCCCCGCATGCGCGCCGCACAGTCGTTGTTCAATGGGCACAGCGAACAAGCCGGCTTCTTCGGCGTGCAGATCGTGGCGCCCAGGTCCATCAGCGCCTGCGCGCTGTCGCCAGCGCGAGACTTCTCGTCGCCGGCGCGAGATTTCTCATCGCCGGCGCGAGACGGGCTGAGCAATGTCGCGGCCAATTGCTGGATCAGCGGCTTGGCCTGCGGCAGCGGCTCCTCCACCGCGTAGAGCCTGGTCACGACACGCTCGATATTGCCGTCCACCGGCATGGTGCGGCGGTCGAACGCGATCGCGGCGATCGCTGCCGCGGTGTAGGGCCCGATTCCCGGCAGCTTGCGCAGGCCCGCTTCGGTGTCGGGAAATATCCCGCCATGGTCGTTGAGCACTGCGACCGCACAGGCATGCAGATTGCGCGCGCGCGAGTAATAGCCGAGCCCGGCCCACATCCGCAGCACGTCATCGAGCGACGCACGGCCGAGCGCCGTCACATCGGGCCAGCGCGACACAAACTTCTGGAAATAGGGACCGACCGCCTTCACGGTGGTCTGCTGCAGCATGATCTCCGACAGCCACACAAGGTACGGATCCGCCAGCTCCCCCGCCGCCGCGCGCCACGGCAGCCGCCGGCGATGCCGATCGTACCAGGCCAGCAGCCGAGCCGGGCGGTCGGCAGGATCTTCGATCAGGTTCGTTTTTGCAACGACACGAGAGCTCATTGACGTACTGTAAAGCCCGGACGCAGATCTCTCTACGTCATGCCCGGGCCCGTCCCGGGCATCCACGTCTTTCTTTCTCGCCAGACACGATTTCAGTCGCCTTCGCCACGCTGCTATAACTCTCCCATGTCCAAGCCCGTCCCGGTCAGAGCCAAGCCCCTGTCGGTCCTGCTCAGCGACGTCTTCACCGACGCCTATGCCAAGCAGGGCTTTGCCGCGCGAGAATTGGTGACGCGCTGGAGCGAGATCGCCGGCGAGCGCATCGCCGCCTATTGCGAGCCGCTCAAGATGCAATGGCCGCGGCCGGTGGAGGGCCAGCCGCAGGAACCGGCGACGCTGGTGCTGCGGGTCGAGGGGCCGATGGCGCTGGAGATCCAGCACTCCTCGGACGTCATCCTGGAACGGGTGAACCGCTTCTTTGGTTGGCACGCGGTTGGCCGGCTGACTATCCGCCAGGCGCCGCTGTCGCGACGCGATCGCCCGGCACGACCCCGCCCGCCGGATGCGAAGGCGGTCGCCAGGGTGGCGGAAGACCTCGCGGCCGTGGAGGACGAGGACTTGCGCGCGGCGCTGGCGCGGCTGGGCGCCTCAATCAAGCGAAATTGACGCTTTTCCGCCATTCGGCCGATGGAACCCGCCATTGCCACGATAGTCGTTTCAAGCTAGCGAAGGCTTCTTTCCGGGACTCTTCATTCATTCGGCGTGAATGCGCCAATCCAGGAGCAGACCTTGATCATCACACGCCGTGCCTTCACCGCCGCTCTCTCTCTCACCGGGCTCGCCGCCCTCGCCGGTCTCTCGCCGCTGCGCTTGATCACGGGCGCCTTTGCGCAAACCGCAGCCGAAGTTGCCAAGCCGCAGTCGCTGCCCGACATGGCGCTCGGCCCGCAGGACGCCAAGGTCACCATCACCGAATACGCCTCGATGACCTGCCCACACTGCGCCAACTTCAATGAGACCGTGTTCCCGAAGCTGAAGTCGGCCTACATCGACACCGGCAAGGTGCGCTATGTGTTCCGCGAATTCCCACTCGACATCAAGGCCGCCGCCGGCTCGATGCTGGCGCGCTGCGTCGCCAAGGACGACGCGCCGAAATACTTCGCGGTGATCGACCTGCTGTTCCGCCAGCAGAATGACTGGGTGATGAAGAACACCACCGAGACGCTGACGCGGATCGGCAAGCAGGCCGGCCTCAGCCAGCAGCAGGTCGAGGAGTGCCTGAAAGACCAGAAGCTGCTCGACAAGATCGCCGCCGACCAGAAATACGCCAACGACGTGCTGAAGGTGAATTCGACGCCGACCTTCTTCATCAACGGCGAGATGCTGAAGGGCGAGACCTCGTTCGAGGAATTCAGCAAGCACATCGATCCGCTCCTGAAGAGCTGATCAGCTTCGACCGGATCGGCGTTCCAGAGATCGAGGGGTTCCACGCTTTCATCGACGATACGCGTATCGTCGATGAAATCGCGTTCGCGAATTGAGCCAGCGCATCGATTCGCTGTTGAAAACTTGAGCCGCGGAAATTGGGTTGTTGCGGTCCGTCGAAGCCGCAAGACTGCTGTAAAACCCCTGCAAATCCCTTGGGAAAAGCCGGGTCAAGCGGTTGCTCTCCAGCGCGGGCCTCGCCATTGTCCCGCTCCATGAGAGCTGCACGCAGCTATTCACCCCACACACCGACATTGCCTTCTATGGTATTGTCACGGCAGGGAGATTCGCGCCCGGCCAAGCGAGATTTGTGTACATGAAGCTCACGCGCCTCCGCCTCCACGGTTTCAAGTCGTTCGTCGATCCCACCGACTTCATGATCGAGCCGGGCCTGACCGGCGTCGTCGGACCGAACGGCTGCGGCAAATCCAATCTGGTCGAAGCGCTGCGCTGGGCGATGGGCGAAACCTCGCACAAGTCGCTGCGCGCCGCCGACATGGACGCGGTGATCTTCGCCGGTTCCGGCAATCGTCCGGCGCGCAACCACGCCGAAGTGGTGATGACGATCGACAATGCCGATCGCACGGCGCCGGCCGCCGTGAACGACAGCCAGATTCTGGAAATCTCCCGCCGCATCGAGCGCGAAGCCGGCTCCGTCTACCGCATCAACGGTCGCGACGTGCGTGCGCGCGACGTGCAGATTCTGTTCGCCGACGCCGCCACCGGCGCGCGTTCGCCGGCCCTCGTCCACCAGGGCAAGATCGGCGAAATCATCCAGGCCAAGCCCGAGCAGCGCCGCCGTGTGCTGGAAGATGCCGCCGGTGTCGCCGGCCTGCATGCCCGCCGCCATGAAGCGGAACTGCGGCTCAAGGCGGCCGAGACCAACCTGACCCGCGTCGAGGACGTGATCGGCCAGCTCACCGGCCAGATGGACGGTTTGAAGAAGCAGGCCCGCCAGGCGATTCGCTATCGCGAGGTGGCGGCGAAGGTGCGCAAGTCCGAGGCCACGCTCTTCCACCTGCGCTGGATCCAGGCCAATGCCGACGTCAACGACGCCGCGCGCACCCATGATCTCACCGTGCGCGAGATGGCCGAGCGCACCCAGCATCAGGCGGAGGCCGCCCGCATCCAGGCGATCCGCGCCGCTGAGCTGCCGGCGCTGCGCGATGCCGAGGCGCGGGCCGCCGCCGGCTTGCAGCGCCTGACCAATGCGCGCGAGATGCTCGACCGCGAGGAACAGCGCGCCAAGGAGCGCGTCGGCGAGCTCGATCGCCGCTTGACGCAGTTCGCCGCAGACATTGCCCGCGAGCAGCAGCAGACCTCGGACGCCGACATCGCGCTGCAGCGGCTCGACACCGAAGACGCCGAGCTGAAGGAAGAGATCAAGTCGCGCGTCGAGAAGCGCTCCGGTGTCGACGAGCGCGTCGCGGACGCCGAAGCCATTCTGGCCGCGACCGAGCGCCAGTTCACCGAGCTCACCACCCAGCTCGCCGATCTCACTGCCAAGCGCAACCAGCTCGAGGCGGGCGTGCGCACCCATCGCGATCGGCTGGCGCGGCTCGATCAGGAGATCGCCAACGTTCAGGCCGAGGAAGAAAAGCTCGCGCAGGAAACCGGCAATCTCGGCGACATCGATGCGCTCGCAGCCGCCATGGAGATGGCGCAGCAGACGCTCGCCGAATCCGAGGCCGCCGTGCAGGCCAGCGAGGCCCATCACGCCGCGGCGCGGCAGACGCTGGAGTCCTCACGCAACCCGCTTGTCGAGGCCGAGAAGCGCGTGCAGCGGCTCGAGACCGAGGCCCGCACCATCTCGAAGCTGGTCACCAGCGAGACCAAGAACTTGTGGCCGCCGATCATCGACGGCATCACGGTCGCCAAGGGTTATGAGAAGGCAATCGGCGCCGTGCTCGGCGACGACCTTGACGCACCGGTCGATCCGTCGGCGCCGATGCGCTGGACCAACGCCGCCGCGACCGGCGACGATCCGGCTCTGCCCGACGGCGTCGAGCGGCTGGCGGACCATGTGCAGGCCCCGCCGGAGCTGGCGCGGCGTCTGGCGCAGATCGGCGTCATCGCCAAGGAACGTGGTGCTGCGCTGGTGTCGCAGCTCAAGACCGGCCAGCGGCTGGTGTCGCTGGAGGGCGACGTCTGGCGCTGGGACGGCTTTGTCGCTGACGCACACGCGCCGACTGGTGCCGCACGCCGCCTGGCCGAACGCGCCCGTCTCGTCGATATCGAGCAGGAGCTGGAACAGGCCCGCATCGATGCCGCCGCCAAGCGCCAGGCGCTCGAGACGGCCGAAGCCGAACTGCGCTCCGCATCGGCCGCCGAAGCCGCTTCCCGCGAAGCGGTGCGCGCCGCCCGCCGCGAGACCGACGCGGCGCGCGAGCGTCACGCCGCGACCGAACGCGAGATCAACCGCCATGCCGCGCGCAAGTCGGCGCTGACCGAGGCCCATAGCCGCGTCGCCGCCGATCGCGCCGAGGCTGAAGCTGCGCATGAGAGCGCTGTCGCGGCGCTGTCCGAGCTGCCGCCCAGCGTCGAGACTGAAGCTCAGCTCGCCGCGGTGCGCGCCGAGATCGACAACCAGCGCCGTGCCGCCGCCCAGGTCCGCGCCGAGGCGCAGGCACTCGCCCGCGAGGCCGAGCTCGCCGATCGCCGCGTGCAGGCGATCCTCGCCGAGCGCAACGAGTGGCAGAGCCGCAAGACCAGCGCGGCCTCGCAGGTCGAGACCATCGAGGCGCGCATCGCCGAAGTCTCGATCGAGCGCGAGGAACTCGCCAACGCGCCGGAGGTGTTCGCCGAGAAGCGCAGCGCGCTGATCTCGGAGATTGAGCACGCCGAGAGCGATCGTCGCATCGCCGCCGACGCGCTCGCGACCGCCGAAGCCGCGATGGCGGAAACCGACCGGGTCGCCAAGGCCACGCTCGAAGCCCTCTCCTCGTCCCGCGAGGCCACCGCCCGCGCGGAGGAGCGCATGGAAGGCACCCGCCGCCGCCTCGCCGACATCGAGCGCGAGATCCACGACATGCTCGAGGTCGAGCCGAATGCGGTCGCCACCATGGCCGAGATCGAGCCCGGCGCGGAACTGCCGCCGGTTACCCAGGTCGAGGAAGAGCTCGAAAAGCTGCGGCGCGACCGCGAGCGCCTCGGCGCCGTCAACCTGCGCGCCGAGGAGGAGCTCAAGGAGGTCGAAACCCAGCACACCGCGCTGACCACCGAACGCGACGATCTCGTCGAGGCGATCAAGCGGCTGCGCCAGGGTATCCAGAGCCTCAACCGCGAGGCCCGCGAGCGTCTCTTGACCTCGTTCGAGACCGTCAACAATCACTTCAAGCGGCTGTTCGTCGAGTTGTTCGGCGGCGGCGAAGCGGCGCTGCACCTGATCGAGAGCGACGATCCGCTCGAGGCCGGCCTCGAGATCATCGCCAAGCCGCCCGGCAAGAAGCCGCAGACGCTGTCGTTGCTCTCGGGCGGCGAGCAGGCGTTGACGGCGCTGGCGCTGATCTTCGCGGTGTTCCTCACCAACCCGTCGCCGATCTGCGTGCTGGACGAGGTCGACGCGCCGCTTGACGACCACAACGTCGAACGGTTCTGCAACCTGCTGCACGAGATGACCGGCTCGACCGAGACCCGCTTCATCATCATCACGCACAATCCGATCACGATGGCGCGGATGAACCGGCTGTTCGGCGTCACCATGGCCGAGCGCGGCGTGTCTCAGTTGGTCTCGGTCGACCTGCAGGGCGCGGTGGATATCCTCGACCAGAACGTGGCGTAGGGTTAGGGCTGCGCATCGACGTCATTTTCGTGATACCTCAGCACCGTCATTGCGAGGAGCTCGCGACAAAATTGCAAAGCAATTTTGCGCTGAAGCGACGAAGCAATCCATGCCTCGGCAAGTGGCGCCATGGATTGCTTCGCTCGCAATGACGTGTGGATGGCGCGTCAGGACATGACGAAGACATGACCTCACCCGATCTTCCCGCGGAACTGAAGGCCGCCCTCAACGCCAGGCTCGAAGGCCTGTCGCGCAACAATGCGGCGAGCCGGGCAGCGGCGATCTCGCAAACCTATCGCGAAGGCGGTGGCTCCGAGGCGATCAGGACGGAGACCGACGCGCTCGCCTACGCGCTGGCGCGGATGCCGGCGACCTATGCGGCGGTGGTCGCGAGCCTGAACGCGCTCGCCGAGATCAGGCCGGACTTTGCACCAGCAACCCTGCTCGATGTCGGCGCCGGTCCGGGGACGGCGAGCTGGGCCGCGACGGAAGCATTCTCCTCGCTGCAACGCTGCACGCAATTCGATGCCAACGCCGCATTGCGGACGCTGGCGCAGCAGCTCGCTCATGACAGCACGCGCCTGCACGCCGTCACCTATGAGCTCGGCCCGGCTCGGACCCTGCTCGCGCAGGCCGAGCCCGCCGACCTCGTGGTTGCGAGCTACATGATCGGCGAGATCGGACAGGCGGAGCGCGCGGCGCTGGCCGAAGCGCTGTGGTCCAAGACCAACGACACGCTGCTGGTGGTCGAGCCCGGCACGCCCGCAGGCTATGCACGGATCATCTCGCTGCGCGCGCAGTTGATCGCGGCCGGCGCCCGTGTCGCCGCGCCCTGCCCGCATGACCGCGCCTGCCCGCTCATCGCGCCCGACTGGTGCCATTTCTCCCAGCGACTGCAGCGCTCGCGCGCGCACAAGCAGGTGAAGGGCGCCGAGGTGCCGTTCGAGGATGAACGCTTCGCCTACGTCGCGCTGACACGCCTACCGGCGACCTCGCATCCGTCTCGCGTGCTGGCGCAGCCGGACGCCGGCAAGGTCGAGATTGCGGCCAAGCTCTGCACGCCCGACGGCGTCACCGTCACCAGGATTCCCCGTCGCGCCAAGGCCGACTACGCGCGCGCCCGCCGCTGGCGCTGGGGCGACGCAGTTTAGGCAAGTCGGCCTGATGAGGGCCGAGGAACAGTACGACATCGTTGAACCGATCGCAGAGCTGTTCCGACCAAGACAGCGCCCACCTTTTCGCGGCGGGCTGCCGTATGCCCGGATTTGAGCTACGCTGCCGCCGTGTCGTGCCACCAGGAGCTGCCTCGTCATGTCGACCAGTTGGATCGTTATCGGCGTCATCGTCCTTCTCGTGCTGTTTGCATTTGGCGCCTACAACCGCCTCGTCGCGCTCAGCCAGCGGGTCAATCAGGCCTTTGCCGACATCGACGTGCAGCTCAAGCAGCGCCACGACCTGATCCCGAATCTGGTCGAGACCGTGAAAGGCTATGCGGCGCACGAGCGCGGCACGCTGGACGACGTGATCAAGGCACGCAATTCTGCGATGTCGGCGCAGGGGCCGGCTCAGGTCTCGGCCGCCGAGAACCAGCTCTCCGGCGCGCTCGGCCGCCTGATCGCGCTGTCGGAGGCCTATCCCGACCTCAAGGCCAATGCCAACTTCCAGCAACTTGCCGCCGAGCTCTCCGATCTCGAGAACAAGATCGCCGCCAGCCGCCGCTTCTTCAACAATGCTGTCCAGGAGTACAACACCGGCATTCAGCAGATGCCGGCCGCGCTGTTCGCCGGCATGTTCGGCTTCACCCGCAAGGATTTCTTCGACCTCGGTGCCAGCCGCGCCGACGTCGAGACGGCGCCGAGCGTGAAGTTCTGAGCCGCATGACTCAGCGCATGCTCGGTCATTCCGGGGCGTCACAAAGCGACGAACCCGGAATCTCGGCATTCACCTCGAGATTCCGGGTTCGCGTCTATGACGCGCCCCGGAATGACGAGAATTGATCATGGCCGCCTACGGACTCTACACGCATATCGCATCGAACAAGTTTCGTTCGATGCTGTTGCTTGGCGGGCTGTTCCTGCTGATCTACGTGCTGGTCTATGCCGGTGCACTGGTCGGCGAGGTGGTGATCGACAGCGGCCGCTCGGTCGACGACTACCTGAGACAGGCCGCGCACGATCTGGTGTCCGCATTCCCCTGGGCGACGATTGCGGCCGCTGCCTGGATCGTCATCGCCTACTTCTTCCACCAGGACATGATCGATGCCGTCACCGGCGGCGAAAGCGTGACACGGCAGCAGCAGCCGCGCCTCTACAATCTGTTGGAGAACCTCTGCATCTCACGCGGCATCCCGATGCCGAAGTTGAAGGTGATGGACAGCCCGGCGCTGAACGCGTTCGCGACCGGCTTGAACCCGCGGCAATACGCCATCACGGTCACCACCGGCCTGTTGAAGGCGCTCAACGACCAGGAGATCGAGGCCGTGCTCGGCCACGAGCTCACCCACATCAGGAATGGCGACGTGCAATTGATGGTGGTCGCCGTGATCATCGCCGGCGTGGTCGGCTTCTTCGGCGAACTGTTCTTCCGCGTTTTCACAAATCTGTCGTGGAACTCGACCGGCGGCGGCTGGTCGTCGTCCACGTCATCCTCCTCGTCTTCGTCCTCCTCGTCGGACCGCGACAGCAAGGGGTCGGGCGGCGGTGCGATCGTCGTGATCATCATCGCGATCGCGCTGATCCTGCTGGCCTGGCTGCTCTCGCAGGTCGTGAAGCTGGCGCTGTCGCGGTCGCGCGAATTCCTGGCCGATGCCGGCTCCGTCGAGCTGACGAAAAACCCCGATGCGATGATCTCGGCGTTGCGCAGGATCGAAAATCGCGGCGAACTGCCGGGCGCGACGTCGGCGGTGATGGAACTCTGTGTCGACAATCCGCGCGAGGGCTTTGCCGACCTGTTCGCGACCCACCCGTCGATCAAATCCCGGGTCGATGCGCTGGTGAAATATGCAGGCGGCCGCGATCCCGGCCCGCTGGCCCTGCCCCAGGACAACGCTGACGGTGCCGGCACGGCAGCCGTCGAGCCGGACACCACCATCGGTCCGGCGCCGCACCGCGGGCCGTGGGGCGAGGCCACAACGCCTGATGGTGCACCGCCGCCGCTGCCAGCCCCCGGCCCGGCGCAGGATCCGCCTCGGGGACCTTGGGGCCGGCGTGTCTAAAGTTCGGTGCAGTCCTCTCATTCCATTAAGGAAATCCCCACCAAACCAAAGGTGGGCTCGTTGAGGAATTGAATTCTCCCTCGTTTCTGCCATGTTCGCGCCCAAAGCAGGCGTGGGGACTTGCCGATCGCCCTCGCGATCGGGAGCGCGCTTTTAAGGGACTTCCATGGCAAAGCCGGTTGTGATCGTGGTGGGCGCTGACAAGGGCGGGGTCGGCAAGACCACCGTCTCGCGGACGCTCCTGGACTATTTCAGCGCCAACAATGTGCAAACCCGGGCGTTCGACACCGAATCGCCGCGGGGAACACTGAAGCGCTTCCATCCTGACATCACCGAGATCGTCGACATGACGACGACCGCGGACCAGATGAAGATCTTCGATACGCTGAGCTCGGGCCCGTCGGTGACCGTGATCGACGTCCGCGCCGGACTGCTCTCGCCGGCCTTGGCCTCGCTGCGCGACATCGGTTTCCTCGACGCGGCGCGGTCCGGCCAGATCACCTTCGCCGTGTTCCATATCCTCGGCCCCTCGATCGCGTCGCTCGATGAGATCGCCGAGACCGCCAACTTCATGACCGGTGCGAAGTACTTCCTGGTGAAGAACTTCATCAACGACACCCAGTTCTTCCAGTGGGATCAGTCGACCTACAATTCCTACTTCCACCGCATCAAGGATGCGACCGATCTCACGATCCCCAAGCTCAACGAAATGGCCTATGAGCAGGTCGAGGTCTCGTCCGTCCCGTTCCTGAAGTTCGTCGCCAACAAGCTCATGAACGACGACGCCGCGAACTATTCCTTCGTGCTGCGCGGCTATGTCCGGCACTGGCTGGCCAATGTCTGGAGCGAGTATGACCGGATCAAGCTGACCGACCTGGTCGGCGCCAAGTCGGCCACCCGCGGCGAAAAATAGTCACGGCTTCGACTTTGATGGGGCTGGATTAGGCGAAAATTTGGTCTGATATAGCGGGCGATGTCATCCACGCCCGTCTACATCATCTGCTCGCCCCGCCCGCAGGTCGGCAAGACGCTGATCGCACGGCTGCTGAGCGAATTTCTGCTGCTGAAGAACGGCGATGTGATCTCCTTCGACATCAACTTGAAGGAGCCGTCGCTGGTCGACTATCTGCCGCGGATCACGGAAACCGCCGACGTGATCGACACCTACGGCAAGATGCAATTGATGGACCGCGTCATCATCAATGACGGCGTCGCCAAGGTGATCGACCTCGGCTACCACGCCTTCGACGAATTCTTCAAAATGTGCGACGAGATCGGCCTGATGAAGGAGGCGCTGCGCCGCCGCGTCGCGCCGGTGATCCTGTTCGTCGCCGACATCGACCGCGTCTCGGCGCGGGGCTACGACACGCTGTATCGGCTGATCCCGCCGAACGCGCTTGTCGTGGTCGACAACGAATTCGTCGTGCGCGGCGAGTTGCCGCCGGTGATGTCCCGCAGCCGCGTGCTGCGCTGCCGCGCGCTGCCGGTGTTTCTCAAGACCTATATCGACCGGCTGAACTTCTCCTTCACAGGATATCTGCGCCACGAGAAGGATTCATCGACCGAGCTGCATCAATGGATCCGCCGGAACTACACCACGTTCCGCGATCTCGAATTGAGCATGCTGTTGCAACGATCCTAGAGCAATTTCGGTTCTGATTGAATCAGAACCGAAGCTCTAGATTCTTGTTTTGACGCGTTTTCTTCACGCGAACCGGTATCCACTTCGCTCGAAAACGCTCTCGCCGTCGTCCCGGCGAAGGCCGGGACCCATAACCACCGCTTTGCGTTTGGCGGCGGCTGGGGCCACAGCGTCTTTCCACAACTGACATTTGTGGTTATGGGTCCCGGCCTTCGCCGGGACGACGTGTGGAGGGTTGGTCGCTAAACCCTCAATGCCCCTCGAACGCCATCAGCGTGCGCACCGGAACGTCCATCGCCCGCAGCTTCGCGGCGCCGCCGAGATCGGGCAGATCGATGATGAAACAGGCGGCGACCACATCGGCGCCGATCTGGCGCAGCAGCTTCACCGCGCCCTCGGCGGTGCCGCCGGTCGCGATCAGATCGTCGACCAGGATCACGCGCTCACCGGGCTGCACGGCGTCGGCGTGCATCTCCATCTCGTCGAGGCCGTATTCGAGCGAATACGCGATCCGCACCGTGGTGTGCGGCAGCTTGCCCTTCTTGCGGATCGGCACGAAGCCGGCCGAGAGCTGGTGCGCCACCGCGCCGCCGAGAATGAAGCCGCGCGCCTCGATGCCCGCGACCTTGTCGACCTTCGAGCCGGCCCAGGGATGCACCAGTTGGTCGACCGCCCGCCGGAACGCGCGGGCATCTGCGAGCAACGTCGTGATGTCGCGGAACAGGATGCCCTTCTTCGGGTAATCCGGGATGGTGCGAACGGTCGACTTGATGTCCTCGTCAAAGGTCATTGGTGTTTCAACCTCTCCTCTGTCGCCCCGTCATTGCGAGGAGCGAAGCGACGAAGCAATCCACTTTTGTCTCGGTGCGGCGAAATGGATTGCTTCGCTTCGCTCGCAATGACGGTGCCGTCAGTTCGCATCCAGCCGGAATGCATTCTCCACGATGCGCAGCCCAACCTCGCCGCCGAGCGACATCAGCGATTCCGGGTGGAACTGGACGCCGGCGACCGGCAGGGTCTTGTGCTCGATCACCATCGCGACGCCGTCTTCGGTGGTCGCAGTCACCGTCAGCACGTCAGGCACGCTGTCGCGCTCGACGAATAGCGAGTGGTAGCGGCCGATCACGATCTCATTGGGCAGGTTCCGCATCAAGCGCCCGCCGCGCACTTGGACCCGCGAGGGACGGCCATGCGCGGGCTGGCCGAGCTGACCGAGCTGGCCGCCGAAATATTCGCCGATCGCCTGCACGCCGAGGCAGACGCCGAATATCGGCAGGTTCTTCTCCAGCGCGGTGCCGATGGTCTTCGCGATGCCGAAATCCTCCGGCCGCCCAGGTCCGGGTGACAGCACCAGGAGATCCCATCCCGCTCGCTTCAGCATCTCCTGGGCATGCACATGCCTGACCACGGTGACGTTGGCGCCGACCTGGCGGAAGTAATCCGCCAGCATGTGAACGAAGCTGTCGTCGTGATCGATCAGGAGCACGTTCTTGCCCGAGCCGGTAGCGTCGGGTGCGAAGTCCGACAGCGGCTTCGGCGGATCGCCGCGCAGCGCCTGGAACAGCGCCGCCGCCTTGACCTGGCATTCGCGGTCCTCGGCCGCCGGATCGGAATCGAACAGGCAGGTCGCGCCGACACGTACTTCGGCGAGACCGTCCTTCATGCGGATGGTGCGGATGGTGAGGCCGGTGTTGATGCTCCCGTCGAAATTCACGCAGCCGATCGCGCCGGCATACCAGCGCCGCGGCGAGCGCTCATGGTCCTCGACGAATTGCATCGCCCACAATTTCGGCGCGCCGGTCACCGTCACCGCCCAGGCATGAGTCAGGAAAGCATCGAGCGAATCGAAGCCCGGGCGCAGCATGCCCTCGACGTGATCGACGGTGTGGAACAGCTTGGAGTAGGTCTCGATCTGCCGCCGCGCCAGCACCTTGATGGTGCCGGGCACGCAGACGCGCGCCTTGTCGTTGCGATCAACGTCGGTGCACATGTTGAGCTCGAACTCGTCCTTTTCCGAGTTCAAGAGCTTGCGGATCTGCTCGGCATCGCCGATCGAGTCCGAGCCGCGCGCGATGGTGCCCGAGATCGGGCAGGTCTCCACCCGCCGACCGTCGGAGCGCACGAACATCTCCGGCGATGCGGAGACCAGGAATTCGCCGTCACCGAGATTCATCAGCGCGCCATAGGGTGACGGATTGATACGGCAGAGCCGCTGGAACACTTCAGCCGGCGAGCGCTCGCAGGGCTCGGCAAACAGTTGCCCCGGCACCGCCTCGAACAAATCGCCACGCGCGAACGCCGCGCGTGCGACCTCGACGGTTGCCTGGTATTCGCCCGGGGCGTGATCGGCAAAGCCCTGGCGCAGCGTCCGGGCGTAAACGCTTGCCCCTGTCTCATGCGACCGGCCTGCGGTGGATTTGCCCTTCCAGGCGAAGTCGTAGGAGAGCACCACGCCGCGGCCGGTGGCGCGGTCATAGGCGAGCAGACGGTCCGGCACATAGAGCACGATGTCGCGCTGGTCGGCCTCGCGCGGGCGCTTCTGGACGATATCCTCGATCTGGAACACGAGGTCGTAGGCGAAGGCGCCGAACAGGCCGAGCAGCGGATCGGCATTGGAGGCAAACGCCGCCACCATGTCGCGCACCAGCGACATCACGCTGGCGCGGCGGGTGCGCTGATCCTCCTCGACCGGCGCGGCGCCGCGGATGATGTGGCCAGACAGTTTCGTCGCGCTGCGCTCCGAGATCACGACGCAGGGCTCGCGCAGCACGTCGGCGAGGAAGGCGATCAGCACTTCGCCGCGCGGATTGAGCGCAGACAGCGCGAAGTCGGTGCCCGAGGTCTCCAGCACCAGCGGCGGATCGGCAAAGCCGAGGTCGAAGCTTTCGTAGCGGCCCGGCACCGTGGTGCCCGAGGACAGCACCACGCCGCGGCGGCGGTCCAAAAGGGCGATCAGATCATCGAGGCGGCTGGCGCCGCCGGTGAACTGCTCGACCACTCGCGCGACCGCGAGGCCGCCGTTGGTGAGGTACTCGCTCTTGGCCGGCAGGGAGAAGACTGTCCTGTTCATGTGATCCTCTTACGAGACTTGCCGAGAGAGCGCCACACAGGACAAACGAAGGGCAAACAAACGAACCTCGGTCGCACTGCGATGGCGACCTTCGACGTTTCTGAGAAATGAAATCGCACCGGCCACCTATGAGAAGGTGGGCCACCAATGACGGGATGGGCTGGCAACGGTGCTCATGGACCGCTACTCACCATCCGGCGCGAGCCGTGTCAAGGGATGGTCGACGGCCCCTGCCCCGGCCCAGGGATGCCTTTTCGGGGTTTGAAAGGGCGGAAATCCGCGTAGGATTTGCCGAATGGCGGCCGATCGACCGCCCAAAAAACAGACACCGGCGGAGACGCGCAGATGGCGATTTTGGGTCTCGGATATGCCGGCTTCGGCTCCGACGCACTCGACGACTGGCGGCAGTTCGGCACCGGCCTGGTCGGGCTGCAGGCGATCGAGCGCGGCAATTCGCTGCTCGCTTTCCGGATGGACGATCGCAAACAACGCATCGTGATCGACCGCACGCTAGCCGAAGGCACAAGGTTCTTCGGCTGGGAAGTGGCGGATGCCATAGCGCTCGATGCGCTGACGGCCCGGCTGGAGCGGGTGGGCGTTGCGGTGACCGCCGAACCGCAATCGCTGGCCGATGCGCGGCGCGTCCGCGGCCTGATCTCGTTCCGCGACCCCGCGGGCAACCGCCTCGAAGCGTTCCATGGTGCCGAGATCGACGACACGCCGTTCAAGCCCGGACGATCGATCTCCGGCTTCCGCACCGGGCCGCTCGGACTCGGCCACGCCGTGCTCACGGTCGAGCACATTGCGCCCGTCATGGCCTTCTATGTCGACGTGCTTGGCTTCGGCCTCAGCGACTACATCGAGAAGCCGTTCCGCGCCTATTTCTTCCACGTCAATCCGCGCCACCACTCTCTGGCGCTGATCGAGACCGGCACCAACGGCATGCATCATCTGATGATGGAGCTGTTCTCGCTCGACGATGTCGGCCAAGCCTACGACATCGCGTTGAAGGAAGACCGGGTCAACGTCACGCTGGGCCGTCACACCAACGACCTGATGACATCGTTCTACGCCAAGTCGCCGTCATCCTTCATGGTGGAGTGCGGCTGGGGCGGCCGCGAGATCGATCCAGCGAACTGGACGCCGATCGAGATGCTTGATGGCCCGAGCCTGTGGGGCCACGAGCGCGTCTGGCTGTCGCCCGAGGACCGCGCGATCGCGCGCGAGATGCGCATGCGCGCCGCCGCCGAGGGCCGGCGCGCACCCGTGCAGGTGATGGAAGGCAATTTCAAGCTGATGTCGGGAACGTGCCCGTGGTGGGACGGTGTGAAGGCAGGGAGCTGAATCGTCCGTCGTCCCTGCGAAAGCAGGGACCCATACGCCGTGGCCGCCGAAATGGGCAATCTGGCAGCCATCCCGCCAGATCAACTGCATCCGGTGGTTATGGGTCCCCGCTTTTCGCAGGGACGACATCGCATGTGCGGCTTGCCCGCCTACCCCAGATACTTCTTGAAGAAATCCGTGGCGCGGCCCCAGGCGAGTTCGGCGGCGTGGCGATCGTGCACGGATTGGCGCTGCTCGTTGACGAAGGCGTGCTCGGCGTCATAGCGGAACAGCTCGAGCGACTTGCCTGCAGCCTTCATCGCCTTCTCGAAATTGTTGACGGCCTCCGGCGTGCACCAATCGTCCTTATTGGCGAAATGGGCCTGCAGCGGGATCCTAATATCGGCGGGCTTGGCAGCCTGCTCCGGCGGAATGCCGTAGAACACGACGCCCGCGGTCAGTTCCGGCACATGCACCGCGCCGATGATGGTCACCGCGCCGCCGAGGCAGAAGCCGGTCAGCCCGACCTTGGCGCCGTTCTTGGCGAGATACTGCGCGGCGCCGCGCACCGTCTGCGTGGTGGCATCCATGAAGTCGAGTGAATTCATCTCTTTGCCGGCCGCGTCGGTGTCGTGATACGGCACCACCTTGCCCTTGTAGAGATCGGGCGCCAGCGCATCGAAGCCGGCCGCCGCGAAGCGGTCGCACAGGCCCTTGATCTGATCCGACAGGCCCCACCATTCCTGGATCACGACCACGCCCGGCGCGTTGCCGCCCGCGGCGTTGGCGAGATAGCCTGACGCGTCCTTGCCGTCCGGGCGCTTGAAGCTGATGCTGGTACCCATGAGTTCCTCCGCAATGGTTGCCGGCCGATTGGCCGGCATTTTGTCCGCAGTCGGTGGCGGACGCAATCGGGTCATGCCGTCATTCCGGGGCACTCGCTAAAGCGAACTATGGTGCGCAATTGCGCACCTGAGAATCGCGAGATTCCGGATTAGGTGCTCACGCAGCATCCCGGAATGACCACCAAATTCAGCAAATAAAAAAGCCCCCGTAGGGGCTTTTTCAATTTCATGGCGCAGACCTCGCATCAGTGCGCGTTGGCCCAGACCCGCTTCTTGGTGAAGTACATCAGGAAGGCGAAGATGATCAGGAACACGAAGACCTGCATGCCGATCCGCTTGCGCTCCTCCATGTGCGGCTCGGCAGCCCACATCAGGAAGGTCGTGACGTCGTGGGCGTACTGCGCAACGGTCGCCGGCGAGCCATCGTCGAAAGTCACCTGGCCGTCCGAGAGCGGCTTCGGCATCTTGATCGCGTGGCCGGGGAAGTACTTGTTGTAGTACGAGCCCTCCGGGATCGTGACACCCGCCGGCACCTTGTCCTCGAAGCCCTGCAGGATCGCCGAGACATAGTCGGGTCCCTGCTCCTGGTACTGGGTGAAGAAGTCGATCACGAATTGCGGGAAGCCGCGCTCATAGGAGCGTGCCTTCGCAATCAGCGACAGATCCGGGGGAGCCGCGCCGCCATTGGCCGCACGCGCCGCCTGCTCGTTCGGGAACGGCGACGGGAAGTAGTCCGCCGCACGGCCCGGACGCTCGAACATCTCGCCCTGATCGTTCGGACCGTCCTTGATCTTGTACTCGGACGCGAGCGCAGCCACCTGCGCCGTCGAGTAGCCGGGGCCACCGGGATCGGCGAGGTTGCGGAACGCGACATAGGACAGCGCGTGACAGGCCGAGCAAACTTCCTTGTAGACCTTCAGGCCGCGCTGCAGCGAACCGCGGTCATACTTGCCGAAGGGGCCGGAGAACGACCACTTCTGGGCCGGAGGCGCCTCGTTGCCCTCGGCCTTGGCGCTGTGCACGCCGCCGACCAGGAGCCCGCCCGCGACCATGAGTGCGATCGCGGTCGAGACCATCGGCTGAGCCTTGCCCCGGCTCCGCGACAGCACGTCGTCGGCGATCGAGTTCGGCACCGGACGCGGCGTCTCGATCCGCGAGAGCAGCGGCAGCACGATCAGGAAGTAGGCGAAATAGCAGACCGTCAGAATGCGGCCGGCGATCACGTAGATGCCTTCCGGCGGCTGCGAGCCGAGATAGCCGAGCCCGATGCACACCACCACGAAGATCCAGAAGAACTGCTTGGCCAGCGGGCGGTACTTCGACGAGCGGGTCCGCGCGCTGTCGAGCCAGGGCAGGAAGCACAGGATGATGATCGCCGAGAACATCGCCACGACGCCGGCGAGCTTGTTCGGGATCGAGCGCAGGATCGCGTAGAACGGCAGATAATACCATTCAGGCACGATGTGCGCCGGCGTCACGCCCGGATTCGCCGGGATGTAGTTGTCGGCGTCGCCGAGATAGTTCGGCATGTAGAAGATGAACCAGGCGTAGAAGATCAGGAAGCAGGACACGCCGAACAGGTCCTTGATCGTCGCATACGGCGTGAACGGCACGGTGTCCTTCTCGGTCTTCGGCTCGACGCCCGCCGGATTGTTCTGGCCCGCGACATGCAGCGCCCAGACGTGCAGCACGACCACGCCGGCGATCACGAACGGCAACAGGTAATGCAGCGAGAAGAAGCGGTTCAGCGTCGGGTTGCCGACCGAATAGCCGCCCCACAGCAGCGTCACGATGCTCTCGCCGAAATAGGGGATCGCGGAGAACAGGTTGGTGATGACGGTGGCGCCCCAGAAGCTCATCTGGCCCCACGGTAGCACGTAGCCCATGAAGCCGGTCGCCATCATTAAGAGGTAGATGATGACGCCGAGGATCCACAGCACCTCGCGCGGCTCCTTGTACGACCCGTAATAGAGGCCGCGGAACATGTGGACGTAGACTGCAAAGAAGAACATCGACGCGCCGGCAGCGTGCATGTTGCGCAACAGCCAGCCGTAATTGACGTCGCGGACGATCAGCTCAACCGATTTGAAAGCGAGGTCGGCGTTCGGCGCGTAGTGCATTGCCAGGATCACGCCGGTGATGATCTGCACCGCCAGCATCATCGAAAGAATGGCGCCGAAGGTCCACCAATAATTCAGGTTGCGCGGCGTCGGATAGGCCACGAAGGACGAGTGGACCAGGCCCATAATCGGAAGGCGCCGCTCGATCCACTTCAAGGCGGGGTTGGTCGGTTGATAATCGGATGGTCCGCTCATTGATGCGATCCTGAGGAAGAAAAGCGACGCGATGGGTCCAAGTCGAGGCCGAAGTCCGGAGAGGTCCGGGGCTTAGCCAATCTGGATTTTGGTATCGGAAACGAAGGTATAGGGCGGCACTGCCAGGTTGGCGGGCGCGGGCCCCTGCCGGATGCGGCCGGAGGAATCGTACTGCGAGCCGTGGCACGGGCAGAAGAAGCCGTCGTAATTGCCCTCGTGGGCGATCGGGATACAACCGAGATGGGTGCAGATGCCGATCACCACCAACCACTGATCGTGGCCCGCTTTGACACGCGCCGAATCGGCCTGCGGATCCTTCAGGCTCGAGAGCGCCACGTTCTGGGCCTCCTCGATCTGCTTCTTGGTGCGATGGCTGATGTAGATCGGCTTGCCGCGCCAGAAGACTTTGATGTCCTGGCCCTCGGCGATCGGCGTCAGATCGACCTCGATCGGCGCGCCGGCCGCGATCGTGGCGGCATCCGGGTTCATCTGGGCCACCAGCGGCCAGACGGTGGCGACTGCGCCGACCGCGGCGGCAGCTCCGGTTGCAACAAAAAGGAAATCACGGCGTGTCGGATGGTCCGCCGAAGACGCTGTCGTCACGTTTCCAAGCCCTTTCATATCCGCAGCCGGTGGAACCGCCCCGGAGACACAGAACGCGCCCAGGAAAGGCTGCCGGCGCCCGCGGCCCCCGCGGCGGCAGAAAACTGCCCTTCCGCACCCCAAACGGCGGAACAGCAGTCCAGAATCGTTCTATTGGCACCCTTGCCGGACGAGCGCAAGCCCGCTATCGGCTCGCAAGCGTGCAATGCACGAAATCCGCGCCAAGCGATGTTTTATTGAGACAATTTCACCGGACGTCACAGGTCGCCAGCATCATGCAGATCGCGCTGTTCCAGCCCGATATCCCGCAGAATACCGGGACGATTCTGCGCCTCTGCGCCTGCCTGGACGTGGCTGCCCATATCATCGAACCGGCGGGCTTCGACACCTCGGACCGGCATTTCCGCCGGGCGGGCATGGACTATCTCGACCATGTCAGGTTGAAGCGTCACGACTCATGGTCAAAATTCGAGGAATGGCGTACCGAGGCAGGGTGTCGGCTGATCCTGTTCACCACCAAGGCGGCGAAATCCTATCTTGATTTCGAGTATGCCGCTTCCGATGTCCTGCTCTTCGGACGCGAAACGGCAGGGGTCACCGATGCAGTGGTGGCCGCCGCCGATGCGCGGCTGGTGATTCCGATCAAATCGAGTTTGCGCTCGCTCAACGTGGCGGTCACAGCGGCCATGGCGGTCGGAGAAGCGCTGCGCCAGACCGGCGCGGCAACTTAAAGGGTTTGTTTAGTGAGCTACGCGGTCAAGGAGATCTTTCTGACCCTGCAGGGCGAAGGCGCCCATGCGGGGCGGGCCTCCGTGTTCTGCCGCTTCGCCGGCTGCAACCTCTGGAGCGGCCGCGAGCAGGACCGCGCCGCCGCCGTGTGCAAGTTCTGCGACACCGATTTTGTCGGCACCGATGGAACTCTGGGGGGCCGCTATGCGACTGCGCAGGAGCTCGCGGACACCGTTGCTGCGCAATGGACCGGCGGGGACGCCGACCGCTACGTGGTGCTGACCGGCGGGGAGCCGCTGCTGCAGGTCGATACGCCCCTGATCAAGGCGCTGCATGGCCGCGGCTTCGCGATTGCCATCGAGACCAACGGCACCATCGCGCCGCCAGATGGACTCGACTGGATCTGCGTCAGCCCCAAGGCCGGCTCCGAGCTCGTGGTGCGCAAGGGACACGAGCTCAAGCTGGTCTATCCGCAGTCGGAGAACAGGCCGGAGGATTTCGCCGGCCTTTCCTTCGAGCGCTTCTCGCTGCAGCCGATGGACGGACCTGACGTGGTCGAGAACACCGCGCGCGCGATCGAGTATTGCCTGAAGCACCCGCAATGGCGGCTCAGCGTGCAGACGCATAAGACGATCGGCATCAGGTGAACTGGAGCGCTTTCGAGCGAAGTGGATACGGTTCGCGTCAAGATAACGCGACCAGATAAGAATAAGAGCTTGATCCGGTTCAATCGGGTCATGCTCGAACACTGACAGAACTGGATTGTTGAACGAGATGTGGGAATTGACGAAAGCGTTCCGCTTCGAGGCTGCGCATGCGCTGTCCGGAACGACCTTTGGTGCCGCCAGCGAGGAGATTCATGGTCACTCCTTTCGCGCCGAAGTCACCGTGCGTGGCACGCCGGATCCGAAGACCGGGATGGTGGTCGACCTCGGCCTGCTCGAACGCAGCATGGCCGAAGTGCAGAAGACCCTCGACCATAAATTCCTGAACAGGATCGAGGCGATCGGAGTGCCGACGCTGGAGAACCTCTCGCGCTTCATCTGGGAGCGGCTGCAGCATGCGGGAAAGCTGACACGCGTCAGCGTCCACCGCGATAGCTGCGGCGAGAGCTGCACCTATTACGGCCCGCAGGACTAGTCATGCTGCCCACTGACCCCGCCATCATCGAGAGCCGCAAGGCCCGTGCGCGCAACTGGTTCGAGGCGTTGCGCAACGACATCTGCGCGGCCTTCGAGCGGCTCGAAGACGACGCCCCCTCCGCGCTCCATCCTGGCAGCGCGGGCCGCTTCGTGCGCACACCCTGGGACCGCACCGATCACACCGGCAAGCCCGGCGGCGGCGGCGTGATGTCGATCATGAAGGGCCGGCTGTTCGAGAAGGTCGGCGTGCACTGCTCGACGGTGCATGGCGAGTTCGCTCCCGAATTCCGTGCGCAGATTCCCGGCGCCGCGGATGATCCGCGGTTCTGGGCATCGGGCATTTCGCTGATCGCGCACTTGCGCAATCCGAACGTGCCCGCCGCGCACATGAACACCCGCTTCGTCGTCACCACCAAGGCCTGGTTCGGCGGCGGCGCTGACCTGACGCCGGTGCTGAACCGGCGCCGTACCCAGGACGACCCGGACACGGTCGCCTTCCACGCCGCGATGAAGGCGGCCTGCTCCGGTCCGAACGGCGTCGCCGACTACGACAAGTACAAGAAATGGTGCGACGAGTATTTCTATCTGCCGCATCGCAAGGAAGCCCGCGGCATCGGCGGCATCTTCTACGACTGGCACGACAGCGGCGATTGGGAGGCCGATCTGGTCTTCACCCAGGACGTCGGGCGCAGCTTCCTGAAGATCTATCCCGAACTGGTGCGGCGCAATTTCGAGACGGCCTGGACCGCGGAGGATCGCGACGAGCAATTGATCCGCCGCGGACGCTACGTCGAATTCAACCTGCTCTACGACCGCGGCACCATCTTCGGCCTCAAGACCGGCGGCAACGTGGATTCGATCCTGTCGTCGCTGCCGCCGGAGGTGAAATGGCCGTGAAGAGCCTGCCGCGTGCGATGCTGATCGACATGGATGACACCATCCTGTCGGCCTACGGCCGCCCCGAGATCGCCTGGAACAAGATCGCCACCGAATTCGCCGATGAACTGGCTCCCCTGCCCCCGGACCAGGTCGCGACCGCCCTTCTCGCGTCCGCACGGCAATTCTGGTCGAAGGCCGAGCCGATCTGGCGGATCAGGCTCGCCGAAGCGCGCCGGCTGACCGTGAAGGGCGGTTTCGCGGCGCTGGCGGCGGCCGGACACCGCGCGCTGTCGGACGATCTCGCGAACCGCATCGCCGATCGCTTCACCACGCTTCGCGAGGAAGAAATGTTCGTCTTCCCCGGCGCGCACGAAGCGATCGACGCGCTGAAGGCGCTCGGCATCAAGCTCGCGCTGGTCACCAATGGCGCCGCCGACATGCAGCGCGCCAAGGTCGAGCGCTTCGCGCTGGGCCATCGCTTCGACCACATACAGATCGAGGGCGAGCATGGTTTCGGCAAGCCGGAGGAGCGCGCCTATCTGCACGCAATGCAGGCGCTGGGCGTCACCGCACCGGACACCTGGATGATCGGCGACAATTTGGAGTGGGAGGTCGTGGCGCCGCAACGGCTCGGCATCTATGCGATCTGGATGGACGTGCATGGCGACGGCCTGCCGCCGGGATCGACGGTCAAGCCCGACCGCATCATCCGCTCGCTGACCGAACTGGTACCCGCGGCCCACAAATAGCGCCTCGCCGGTTGCTCTGCGCACCCGCTTTGCGTCGGCGAAGCCGGACAAAATTCACAGCCGATGGTCGCGCGTGAAGCGGGATACGGTCTGGTCGGCGATATCAGACAACACTTGCGGATCCAGCGGGAAATCCGCCGCCAGCCAGGCATCCTCGGCCAGGGTCAGGACATGTCCCAATGCCGGTCCCTCGGCAATCCCGCGCGCAATGAAATCCGACGCTCTCAGCGGAAAGTGAGGCGCGCGCCAGCGCTGCGGCAGCGTCGCAAGCGCGCGCCACTGGTCGACATTCCGGCCCGCGCCGGTCCGCGCCCAGGCGAGCAGGAGCCGGTCGCGATAAGGCTGCTCGTCGAGCCGATAGAGCCGGCGCTTTGCATGCGCCTCGTCCATGCCGGGTAACCGCCACCAGCGATGCCCCATCGAGTCGAGCGCCTTGGCTTCGGCATTGGAGAGCCGCAGCCTGCTCGCGATGCGACGCGCGTCCTCGGTCACGGCAACCGTCAGCGCGGCGAGACGGCGCACCGCGCTTGGCGCCAAGCCCATCAGCTTCTCGATCTCGATCATCGCCGCGAACGGCCCGGTATAAGCGACGCCGCCAAACAGCGGCAGCAGCAGGCCGCCGTCCGCCATCGCGACGACCGCGGCGGCGGCACCGTACGCCACCACGAGCTTGAGCATCTCCATGCGGATGCGCTCCGCCGAGAGCCCGCCAAGCCCGCCGCGCCCCCCGATGCAGGCGAGATAGCCGGTGCGATCGACCTCGCCGGCGCCATAGGCGGCGTGGAAGCGGAAGAAGCGCAGGATGCGCAGATAATCCTCCGCGATCCGCTGCGCGGGATCGCCGATGAAGCGCACGCGCCTCGCCTCGATGTCGGCGAGGCCACCGACGTGATCGTGCACGACGCCCTCAGCATCGACCGATAGGCCGTTGATGGTGAAGTCACGTCGCTCGGCATCCCGCACCCAGTCGCGGCCGAACGTCACCTTGGCCTTGCGGCCGTAGGTTTCGGTATCCTCGCGCAGCGTCGTCACCTCGAACGGATGGCCCTCGATCACCAGAGTGACCGTGCCGTGCTCGATGCCGGTCGGCACGCTCTTGATGCCGGCCTGCTTGGCGCGCCGAACCACCTCGTTGGGCAGGGCGGTGGTGGCGATATCGATGTCGCCGAGCGGAATTCCCATCAACGCGTTACGGACGGCGCCGCCGATCACGCGCGCCTCCTCGCCGTCGGCATTGAGCAGGTCGAGCACGCGTGCGGCCGGACCGGAGGCCAGCCATGGCGCGTCGGACAACAGGCGCACCTCGCTCATTTCTCAGCTCCGGGCACCAGCCTGCCGTTCTCGATATGGGCGGGCACGTAGGTCGAGTTCGGCGGCGCGCCGGTGTACTCGGCGAGCAGGACGAAGCTGACGATGACGAGCAGCAGCGCCGCGAGCGTCAGCTTGGCCAGCATGTCGAGCGGCCACGAAGCCGGCAGCGCCACGCCGGCGCGCGTCGCGATCAGGAAGCCGGCATAGACCGCGAACGGGATCAGGAAGATTCCGATCTCGGTCAACACCGTGCGTATCATGACAGGTAAATCCGCTCGTACAGCACGCGTAAGATGCCCGCGGTCGCGCCCCAGATGTAGCGTTCGGCGAACGGCATCGCGTAATAGGAGCGATCCATGCCGCGGAATTCCTTGGTGTGGATCTGATGATTCTCCGGATTCATCAGGAAGGCGAGCGGCACCTCGAAGGCGTCGACGACCTCGGCCTCGTTGATCTCGAGCGCAAACCCCGGCTGCACCTTGGCGACCGTCGGCAGGATGCGGAAGCCGAATGCGGTGCCGTAAAGGTCAAGATAGCCGACCGGATCGATGAAGTCGCGCTTGAGCCCGACCTCCTCGCAGGCCTCGCGCAGCGCCGCATCGAGCGGCGAGGCGTCGGTGGCGTCGATCTTGCCGCCGGGAAACGAAATCTGGCCGGCGTGGCTCGACAGATGGGGCGAGCGCTGTGTCAACAACACGGTCGGTTCGGGACGATCGACCACCGGGATCAGCACGGCAGCCGGCCGCACCGGCTGCTCCTTCGCGACGATCTCGAGCATGCGATCGTTGCCGGAATCTCCGGTGCGCGGAATGATATGCGGATCGACCAGGCCCGGCGGCACATCGAAAGTGAGCCGCGCGCGCGCCCGCGCAAAGAATTCCGTCGAACTGATCGTCGCCGGCCCCGCCTTCAGCAACGGCTCATTCAAAGTGCGTCCCTCACCTGCTTCGCATCCGCCATCGCGAAGAACTCGCCCCCGGACTCGACGCCGAACATTTGGCGACCATCGATCATCCGCTCCTCGCCCATGTCAACAAGATCGTAATAGAGCGCGCGCGTGACCTTGGCCCAGAGATCGGCGCGGACATGCAGATAGGGCGTCAGCCCGCCATCCGCGGCGACCTCGAAGCGCAGGCCATGGCCCTTCTCGCAATCGACCCAATCGTCGACATTGGTACGGAACCTGAGCAGTCGGCCGCGGTTGTCTTGCTGCTTTTGCATTTCGACGGCGAGAAACGGTGCATCATCGACGCGGATGCCGACTTTCTCCACAGGTGTCACGAGAAAGTGCTTGCCGTCCTCGCGTTTCAGGATCGTGGAGAACAGCCGCACCAGCGCCGGACGGCCGATCGGCGTTCCCATGTAGAACCAGGTGCCGTCACTGGCGATCCGCATGTCGAGATCGCCGCAAAATGGAGGATTCCACAGATGCACCGGGGGTAGTCCCTTGCGCCCCGGCGGAGCCGATGTCGTAGCTTGATTGACCGCAGCGGTGAGGCCTTCGAGACCCTTGCTTTCGAGGCCCGTGGCTTCACGATCCCGATCGGTCTGCCCTTGCTTCGCCATTGTTTGCCTTAAAAAATCCTACCTTCAATCTGGCACGATTGGTGCACGTGTCTTGAGATGTGGTCGGGATGCCGTTCTCGCCACATCGTGATGCCGTTCATACCCTGAAATACCGATAAGGTGGGGATAGTTTAATTCAACGAATACATGGCCTTCGTGCAGGTTTAGCATGACGGCCATGACATGACGACGCGGGAATCGCGCGCATCGTCGAGAAGGAGCGGACGAAATGGCTGGTGCAGACAGCGTCGAGAAACTGGAGGACGTGATCGTCCGTTCGGCCGAACAGGTCGCCGGCCAGATCCGCGCCGCCAGGGAAGCGGTTTCCACTGTTATTTTCGGCCAGGATCAGGTGATCGAACACACGCTGGTGACGATTCTGTCCGGCGGCCATGCGTTGCTGATCGGCGTCCCCGGCCTTGCGAAGACTAAGCTGGTCGAGACGCTCGGTGTTACGCTCGGGCTCGACGCCAAGCGCATCCAGTTCACGCCGGACCTGATGCCGTCGGACATTCTCGGTGCCGAAGTGCTGGATGAGAGCTCGACCGGCAAACGCTCGTTCCGCTTCATCTCAGGTCCGGTGTTCGCGCAGCTATTGATGGCCGACGAGATCAACCGCGCTAGTCCGCGCACCCAGTCGGCACTGCTGCAAGCCATGCAGGAGCAGCACATCACGGTTGCCGGCGCGCGGCATGACCTGCCGAAGCCGTTCCATGTGCTGGCAACGCAGAATCCGCTGGAGCAGGAGGGCACCTATCCACTGCCCGAGGCGCAGCTCGATCGTTTCCTGATGGAGATCGATGTCGACTATCCCGATCGCGACGCCGAGCGGCGCATCTTGTTCGAAACCACTGGTGCTGAGGAGACTCTCGCCAAGCCGGCGATGGACGCGGAATCGTTGCTCACCGCGCAGCGGCTGGTGCGCCGCCTGCCGGTCGGCGATTCCGTGGTCGAGGCGATCCTGTCGCTGGTCCGCGCCGCACGTCCCGGCCCCGAAGGCGGCGAAGCCGGCAAGCTGATCGCCTGGGGACCGGGTCCCCGCGCCAGCCAGGCGCTGATGCTGGCGGTGCGCGCCCGCGCGCTGCTCGACGGGCGGCTCGCGCCCTCGATCGACGACGTGCTCGATCTCGCGGAGCCCGTGCTCAAGCACCGCATGGCCTTGACCTTCTCGGCGCGCGCCGAGGGCCGCACCATTCCTGATGTGATCAGGCAGTTGAAGACGCGGATTGCTTGATGGCCGCAGAGAACAAGCACCTGAACGAGGAGAAGCTGGCGGTCCGACGTGCAGATGGCGAAAGCCGAACGCTCGCCGCATCGCTGCCGCGTCTGGTGCTTGAGGCCCGCCGCATCGCCGCCAACGTGATCCACGGCCTGCACGGCCGCCGCCGCGCCGGCGCGGGCGAGAGCTTCTGGCAGTACCGCCGCTTCGTCTCCGGCGAGCCGGCGCAGCGCGTCGATTGGCGACGCTCGGGCCGCGACGACCACCTTTATGTTCGCGAACAGGAATGGGAAGCGGCGCACACCATCTGGATCTGGCCCGATCGCTCGCTCTCGATGGCCTTTGCCTCGCGCGGTGCCCGCGACAGCAAGCTCGAGCGCGGCCTGATCGTCGCCTTCGCGCTGGCAGAGCTCCTGGTCGCCGGCGGCGAACGCGTCGGCGTTCCCGGCCTGATGAGCCCGACCGCGAGCCGCGCCGTGCTCGACAAGATGGCGGAGGCGATGTTGCACGACGACAAGACACGCGCGAGCCTGCCGCCTTCCTTCGTGCCGTCGTCGCTCGCCGAGATCGTGGTGCTGTCGGACTTCTGGTCGCCGCTGCAAGAGATCAAGACGATGCTGGCCGGGCTCGCCTCGTCGGGCGCACATGGCACGCTGATCCAGGTCGTCGATCCCGCGGAGGAGACCTTCCCCTATTCGGGTCGGGTCGAATTCGTCGAGCCCGAGGGCGGCGGTATCATCACCGCGGGCCGCGCCGAAAGCTGGACGACCGACTATGTCACGCGCGTTGCGTTGCATCGCGACCAGATCCGCGCTGAGACCAACAGGCTCGACTGGCTGTTCTCGACCCACACCACCAGTCGCTCCGCGGCCGAGCTGCTGTTGTTCCTGCACGCCGGAATGATGGCGAGCAAGAGCGGCGGGCGCCCGACCGTCAAGGCGGGACGAAGCGCATGATCGCCGGCCTCCCCCTCTCCTTCGTCGAACCGATGCTGCTGCTCGGGCTGGTCAGCCTGCCCGTGCTGTGGTGGCTGCTCCGCGTGATGCCGCCGCGTCCGCGGCGCATCGAATTCCCGCCGACGCGGTTGTTGTTCGACATTACGCCGCGGGAGGAGACACCGGCGCGTACGCCATGGTGGCTGACGCTGCTCAGGCTTGCTGCCGCCGCGCTCGTCATCCTCGCCGCAGCCGGTCCGATCTGGAATCCGCAAACCGGCATCGCCGCGAGCAAGTCACCGCTCGTCATCCTGCTCGACGATGGCTGGAGCGCCGCATCGAGCTGGGATGCCCACATCAAGGCCGCCGACGAGCTGATCGCCAACGCCGAGAGCGACCGCCGCGGCGTCGCGCTGGTGCCGCTGTCGGAGCCTGCCCGCGACATCACGCTGATGCCGGCCGGCACCGCGCGCGTCGCGCTGCGCCAACTCGCGCCGAAGCCATACTCGATCGACCGGGTCGACACCCTTGCGACGCTCGGACGCTTCCTCAAGACGACCGGCGATTGCGATATCGCCTGGCTGTCCGACGGTGTCGATACCGGACGCGGCACCGAGTTCACTGAAGGCCTCGGCAAGGTGATCGAGGGCCGCAGCCTGACGATCTTCGAGGGCGGCACGCCGCCCGCGCAGGCGCTGGTCGCGGCCGAGAATGCTGCTGCCAAGATGACCGTGAGGGTGTTGCGAACCGACGGCGGGATCGCCAGCGGCACCGTACGCGCCCTCGATGCCAAGAGCTCGCCGATCGGCGAAGCCCACTACAGCTTCACCCCGCAGGAACGCGAGACCGAGGCCTCCTTCGATCTTCCGGTGGAGCTACGCAACGACATCGCGCGGCTGGAAATCGCCGGCGAGCGATCGGCCGGCGCGGTTCAGCTTCTCGACAAGCGCTGGCGCCGACGCGCGATCGGCGTGGTCTCCGGATCAAGCATGGATACCTCGCAGCCGCTGCTCGCCTCGACGTTCTATCTGTCGCGTGCGTTGCAGCCATTCGCCGATGTGCGGCTGGGGGATCGTGGCGCGCCGCAGCAGGTGATCGGGCAATTCCTCGATCAGCGGCTACCGATGATCGTGATGGCCGACGTCGGCACGCTGTCCCCAGAGATCCGCGACCGCCTCAACGCCTGGGTCGAGCAAGGCGGCGTGTTGGTCCGCTTCGCAGGTCCCCGCCTCGCACAGGCCGACGACGACCTCGTTCCCGTCAAGCTGCGCCGCGGCGGCCGCACCCTCGGCGGCAGCCTGACCTGGGAGAAGCCGCAGCATATGGCTTCGTTTGCCGCCGATGGCCCATTCGCGGGATTGAGCGTACCGAAGGATGTCACCGTGAGCCGGCAGGTGCTGGCGGAGCCGGACGCCGTGCTGGCGACGAAGAGCTGGGCGTCGCTCGAAGACGGCACGCCGCTCGTCACCGGCGAGCATCGCGGCAAGGGCGTGATCAGCCTGTTCCATGTCGGCGCCGACATGCGCTGGTCGGACTTGCCGATGTCCGGCACCTTCGTCGAGATGCTGCGGCGGCTGGTCGACATGTCCGGCTACACCTCGAAGCCCGGCCCAGGTGTTGCGACCGATCCGAAGGCCGAGACGGTGGCGCCGCTGCGGACGCTCGACGGCTTCGGCGCCTTCGGCCCGCCGCCATCGAGCGCCAAGCCGATTTCGGCGGACTACCACGACCGCGCCACGGCCGATCACCCGCCCGGCCTTTACGGCCCGGCCGACGGCCCGGTCGCCATCAACACGCTCGCATCGTCCGACCGCATCGCGCCGCTCGATACCTCGAGCCTGAGCGCGCGACGCGCGAGCTACACCAACGCCGAGCCCCGCGATCTCCGCGGTATCATGCTGTCGTCGGCGCTCGCACTGTTCCTGATCGACGCGATCGTGGTGGCGATGCTCGGCGCCGGCCTCGCCGCAATACTCCGGCGGCGCGCGGCACCTGTGGTGCTCGCCTTCGCGTTCATGCTCGTAGCCATGGTGCCCTCGGCCACGCACGCCGAAAGCGGCGACGACTTCGCCATCAAGGCGACGTCGCAGACCAGGCTTGCCTATGTCGTGACCGGCAATGCCGACGTCGATTCCATCGTCAAGGCCGGAATGTCCGGGCTGACGCTGTTCCTGGCGCAGCGCACCGCGCTGGAAGCCGGCGATCCCGTGGGCGTCGACCCGGCACACGACGAGCTTGCGTTCTTTCCGCTGATCTACTGGCCGATCGTGCCGGGCGCGCCGAAGCCGCCGCAGGACGCGATCAACAAGATCGACGCCTACATGAAGCAAGGCGGCACCGTCGTGTTCGACACCCGCGACGCCATTGAGGCGTCGCCGAACGACAACGGCTCATCACAGACGCCGGGCATGCAGACGTTGCGCGAGTTGCTGTCCACGCTCGATGTCCCCGAGCTCGAGCCGGTGCCACGCGATCACGTGCTGACCAAGACGTTCTACCTGCTGCGCGATTTCCCCGGCCGCTTCAACTCGGGCCAGACCTGGGTCGAGGCGCTGCCGCGCGAGGATGACGAGGAAGCGGCCGCGCAACGCCCGGCGCGCGGCGGCGACGGCGTCTCGCCGATCATCATCACCTCGAACGATCTGGCCGGCGCCTGGGCGATCCGGACCGACGGACAGCCGATGCTGCCATTGACGCCGGGCGAGCCGCGGCAGCGCGAATTCGCCTTCCGCGCCGGCGTCAACATCGTGATGTACACCCTGACCGGCAACTACAAGGCCGATCAGGTGCACGCGCCTGCCCTCATCGAGCGGCTGGGACAGTAGAGATGCAAGTGACGCGTTCAACCGTCCACACCGTCATATCGGGGCGATGCGAAAGCATCGAACCACAGAGGCGCGCTGCGCATCGGGGAATCTCGAGATTCCGGGTCTGGTCCTTCGGACCATCCCGGAATGACGGAGTAACGCCATGAACTACGGCATCGCGTTCACACCGCTGGTGCCTTCGCTCGTGCTGTGGCTCGCGCTCGGCGCGATCGTCGTGATCGCGGCGCTGCTGCTTTTGTCGCGCGCACGCGGCACCGCGGTGCGCGTCGCCGCCCTGGCGCTGATCCTGCTCGCGCTGGCCAATCCCTCCTTCACCCGCGAAGATCGCGAACCGCTCTCGTCGGTGGCGGTGGTGGTGGTCGACAAGAGCCCGAGCCAGAACTTCGGCACGCGCAATCAGGAGACCGACAAGGCCAGGGAAGCGCTGGTCGACAGCCTGAAGCAGATCAAGGGGCTCGAAGTCCGCGTCGTCGAGGCGGGTCAGGCCGACGGCGAGACCGACGGCACCAAGCTGTTCGGCGCGCTGTCGTCGGCGCTCTCCGACGTGCCGGTCGAGCGCGTCGCCGGCGCGTTCATGATCACCGACGGCCGCGTGCACGACATTCCCAACGATGCTCAAGCGCTTGGTTTCCAGGCCCCGGTGCATGCCCTCATCACCGGCCGCAAGGACGAGCGCGACCGCCGCATCGCGATCACGGCGGCGCCACGTTTCGGCATCGTCGGCCAGAGCCAGACCATCACCTTCCGGCTCGACGACCAGGGCGTCACCGGCGAGCGCGCCAAGGTCACAGTCCGCCGCGACGGCGAGACGATCAGCGAGCGCTCGATGACCAGCGGTCAGACCGCCAGCGTCAACGTCGACATCAAGCACGCCGGTCAAAACATCGTCGAGATCGAGGCTTCGCCGCTCGAGAACGAGCTGACGCCGGTCAACAACCGCGCCGTGGTCTCGATCGACGGTGTACGCGACAAGCTGCGCGTGCTCTTGGTCTCGGGCGAGCCGCATTCCGGCGAACGCACTTGGCGCAACCTCTTGAAATCCGACCCCAGCGTCGATCTCGTGCACTTCACGATTCTGCGCCCGCCGGAGAAGCAGGACGGCACACCAATCAACGAGCTGTCGCTGATCGCGTTTCCGACCCGCGAGCTGTTCCAGCAGAAGATCAACGAATTCCAGCTCATCATCTTCGACCGCTACGCCCGCCAGGGCGTGCTGCCGATCGCCTATTTCGACAACATCGCGCGCTACGTCCGCGCCGGCGGGGCGGTGCTGGTGTCGGCCGGGCCCGACTACGCTTCGACCACCAGCATCTGGCGCACACCGCTCGATTCGGTGCTGCCGGCCGAGCCGGTCGGCGTGACCGAGAAGCCGTTCTACGCGCATCTGAGCGATGCCGGGAAACGTCATCCGGTGACCCGCGGGCTGGACGGCGCGGCCTTCGACCCGCCGCACTGGAGCCGATTCTTCCGCACCGTCGACACCCGCAACGCGGTCAACCCACCGGTGATGACCGGCGCCGACGGCAAGCCGCTGCTGTTGCTGTCGCATTTCGGCGAGGGCCGCGTCGCGCTGCTACTGTCCGACCATATCTGGCTGTGGGCCCGCGGCTACGAGGGCGGCGGCCCGCACCTCGATCTGTTGCGGCGCGTCTCGCACTGGCTGATGAAGCAGCCCGACCTCGACGAAGAGTCGCTGCGCATGCAGGTGCACGGCAAGGATCTCACCGTGGTGCGCCAGACGATGGCCGACAGCGTCTCGCCGGTCACCGTGACGTCGCCGAGCGGCACCACGCACGAACTGAACCTGACCGTCGGCGACCCTGGCGAGTGGCGCGCGACGTTGCCCGCCAACGAGCTCGGCCTGTGGCAGGCGACCGACGGCAAGCTGAAGGCGCTGATCAATGTCGGCCCGACCAACCCGAAGGAGTTTTCGGAAGTCACCTCGACCACGGACACACTGAAGCCGCTGGCGCAGGCGACCGGCGGCGACGCGCGGCGCATCGCCGACGGATCGAGCCTCAACATGCCGCGCGTCGTGCCTATTCACGGCTCGTCGATCTTCCGCGGCGACGGCTGGCTCGGCGTCAAGATGCGTGATGCGAGCGTGGTCAAGGGCGTCGGCGTATTGCCGATGTTCGCCGGCGTGATCGGCCTGTTGCTGCTGCTCGGCGCCTTTGCCGCCACCTGGCTGCGCGAAGGGCGTTGATCAGGATCGACGGAACGTTGCACCAATCCCACAGAGCCAGCCGATCGACCGCTGATCGCGCCAACGACGATTGACATCACGCTAGTCCTCCGATGTTATAATGTAACATTGGACGGCATGGGGTCATGACGCCGTTCCGAGGGTGGGCGTCGGTCGGATGAAGTGGTTCCGGAGACATATCAGAACTGGCTCGCGGCTGGCGCTGTTCGCGCTTGCCGTCCAGTTCGTGCTCTCGTTCGGGCATTTCCATCCCATTGCAGCGGCGCATGCGGGCCCGGCGGCCCAGACCGGTCTGTCGGAGCTCGACTTCGCCTATATCGGCACCTCTGCGACGCCGGACCTCGCGATTCAAGTCGTCCAGAAGCAACCGCCGGGCGATCACCACAGGGATCAGCACCCCGCAGACAATTGCGCGATCTGCGCCGTCATCTCGATGGCCGGCAATCTGCTGGTGGCAAGCCCGCCTGTGCTGCTGTTGCCGGAAGCGGTGGAGTTTCTCCGCCGCACCACCGATGCCGAATTCCTCCACCTCAAATCGGCCCCCGCGGCGTTCCATTCCCGCGCACCTCCGCTCTCCTGATCGATTGACCGCAGCGCCCTTGCCGGTTCGTGCCCTCACTCCGGACGTTCCCAAGGGCAATCGACGTCGATCCGTCGCATCTGTTGACGGGATCAGGATCGGGACCAATGACATTCCAGAGAAGACGAGCAATCACCCTCGGTGGAGCAAGCTGGCTCCTGTTGTGCGCGGCAAATCACGGCGCCATGGCCGACGACCCGGCACCAGCATCATCCTCCACGCAATTGCCTGAAATCACGGTGACGGCGCCGAGCCCGATCCAGCGGCACCGGACCGTGCCATCGCGCACACCGACCCACGTGGTGCGCGCGGCACCCAGCCGCAACCGTGAACACCCAGCCGAGCCGCAACCTGTCCCGGCCGCGCCGGCCCCGCCAGCGCCACAGCAGGGCGTACTGCCGGTCGTCACCAACCAGTTCGCCACCGTCACCGTGGTGCCCAACGAAGAGCTGCGGCGTGAGGGCGGCGCCACGCTTGGCGATCTCTTGTTCTCCAAACCCGGCATCACCGGCTCGAGCTTCGCACCGGGCGCCTCGAGCCGGCCGATCATCCGCGGCCTCGACGTCAACCGCGTCGGCATCGTCGAGAATGGCATCGGCGGAGGCGGCGTCTCCGATCTCGGCGAGGATCACTTCGTGCCGATCGATCCGCTCTCGACCAACCAGATCGAGGTGGTTCGCGGCCCGGCCGCGCTGCGTTACGGCTCGACCTCGATCGGCGGCGTGGTGAGCGCTACCAACAACCGCATCCCCGACACGATCCCGACCTGCGCGGCGGAGCCGTTCCAGACCTACGGGCTGCCCGTGAAGGCACCGCTGGCCAATAACGTCGCCCCGAGTTGCCTCAACGTCGAGACCCGCACGTCCGTGAGTTCGGTCGATCGCGGCGTCGAGGGCGGCATGCTGCTCGATGCCGGCGGTAACAATGTCGCCGTGCATGCCGACGTCTATGGCCGCACCACCAGCGACTACGGCATCCCGAGCTATCCGTATCTGTTCGACCGGACGCGACCGGTGAACGGCCGCCAGCCGAACTCCGCGACGCAATCGGACGGCGCCTCGGTCGGCGCCTCCTATTTCTTCCAGGGTGGCTATGTCGGCGCGTCGATCACCCAGAACGATTCGCTCTACCACATACCCGGCATCGACGGCGCCGATCACCAGACCCGGATCGACGCGCATCAGACCAAGATCGCCGTCAAGGGTGAGTACCGGCCCGACGCCGCGGCAATCGACGCTGTGCGTTTCTGGGTCGGTGCGACCGACTATCGCCACAACGAGCTCGGCCTTGCCGATCCGACCGATCTGTTCAGCGACGGCGTCCGGCAAACCTTCACCAACAAGGAGCAGGAAGCGCGGGTCGAGGTGCAGATGATGCCGTTCAACGCGCGCTTCGCAACCGTAACCACCGCGTTCGGCCTGCAGGCCGGTCATCAGGAGCTGACCGCGCCAAGCCCCGACAATCCCGGCACGCTATTCAACGGCCTCTGGGACCCGAATAACAACAACCGCGTGGCGGGCTACGTGTTCAACGAGTTCAAGTTCACCGACGCGACCAAGGCACAAATCGCCGGCCGCATCGAACACGTCGACCTGCATGGCTCCACGCCGGACTTCCCGGCGGACTATTTGCCGAACGGCGCGACGCAAATCGCCGTCTCGCGCAACCCGTCCTACACGCCGGTCAGCGGCAGCATCGGGCTGATCCAGAACCTCCCGGGAGATCTCGTCGGCAGCATCACGGCTCAGTATATCGAGCGCGCGCCGAAACCGGCGGAGTTATTCTCGCGCGGCGCGCATGACGCGACTGCCACCTTCGACATCGGCGATCCGAACCTGACGATCGAGACGGCGAAATCGGTCGAGGTCGGCCTACGCAAGGCGACCGGGCCGTTCCGGTTCGAGGCCACCGCCTACTACACCTACTTCAACAACTTCATTTTTCGTCGCCTCACCGGCGTGATGTGCGGCGACGATTTCGACTCCTGCGGCAACGGCGATCCCAGCAACGAGGCACGCCAGGCAGTCTATTCGCAGCGCAATGCCATCTTCCGCGGCGCTGAGTTCCAGAGCCAGCTCGACATCGGGCCGCTCAACGGCGGCATCTGGGGCATCGAAAACCAGTTCGACGTGGTACGTGCCACCTTCACCGACGGCACCAACGTGCCGCGCATCCCGCCGGTGCGGGTCGGTGGCGGACTGTACTGGCGCGACAGCAACTGGTTCGCCCACATCAACCTGCTGCACGCCTTCGCGCAGAACGACATCGCGGTGATCGGGGAAACGCCGACCGCGGGCTATAACCTGCTGAACGCCGAGATCACGTACAACACCAAGCTCACATCGTCATGGTTCGGTGCGCGCGAGATGACCGTCGGTCTGGCCGGCAAGAACCTGCTCAACCAGAACATCCGCAACTCGGTCTCCTACACCAAGGACGAAGTGCTGATGCCGGGCATCGGCGTGCGGGCGTTCGCCAATCTGAAGTTCTGAGCCATGCACGTCCCTCTGCCGCACGCGGCAGAGGGATCTAATCTCGCGTAGCCCGGATGGAGCGCAGCGCAATCCGGGAAGTCTACGCTCGCGAAGAGACCGATCCCGGATTTCGCTTTCGCTCCATCCGGGCCACAGGCGTCTCTGAAGCGAGCGGAGCCGCGAAACTCGCCTATCCAGCCGATCAGTGGCCGACGACGACTTCGCTGATCTGAATCACCGGTTGCAGGTCGGTGTAGTTCGGAATGTCGCCCATGATCTCCTTGGCGTGCTTACCCATGCCCGCCTGGAACGCCTCGATTGAGTCGCAGAAGATGTGGCACATCCCGACATAGGTTGCGGGCGCCCCCGGCGCGCCGCCAGCGAGACCTTTGTCGACAGTGTAGTATTTGCAAGCGTCGCCCAGCCGCTCCTTCACCAGGGGCATGTGCTTGTCGCGATAATAGTCGTGATCGAACCGCGCGCCGGGATTGTTTGGATACATCACACTGACCTTGATCATCGCGCGCACTCTCCCTGTTGATATGACACGCGCCGGTCTCGTCCCGGCGCTTCATTCAACTGTGCTTCAGATTGTGGGAGGGCGCAACAGTTCCGGCGCTGCTCGCGCAGATGTCAGATCGCCTTGCTCCAGTCCGGCTGGATCGGCCCGGACACGCCCTCGAAGGCACCATCGACCAGTTCCAGGACCAGCAGACGGCTGTAGTCGACCGGGCCGGGCATGGTCATCACCCCCTTCGGGACCGGCTTGAAGCCGACGCGTGCATAATAGAGCTCGTCCCCGACCAGCACGATGAGCCGATGGCCCTTCGCGCGGGCATCGTTGATCGCACGCTCGAGCAGCGCGCGGCCGACACCGCGGCTGCGGAACGGCGGCTCGACCGTCAGCGGCCCCAGCATCAGCGCAGGCGTATCGCCGATGCAGATCGGAAGCTGGCGCACCGACCCGACCAAGAGCGTGCCGATCCGCGCCGTGAAGGAGACGTCGAGCAGATGGTCGACATGCTCGCGCAGCCGGTAGGCGCTGAGAACGAAGCGGCCGGGGCCGAAGGTGCGCTCGTGCAGGCGCTCGATCGCCTGGGCGTCTTTCGGCGTCTCAGGCAGGATGGTCAGGGACAGCTCGGTCATCGTGGAGCGCGGGATAGCATCTGACACGCGTGCGGTCCATCGCCCAGCCGGTGGTTGCCGCGGCTTTCTGGGCGCGGCAGGGAGCGATATCCTGCTGCCAATCTTCACGCATTCATCGCCATGTGACTGTCGGCGGCCTGCCGTCGAGCACCTCCGCGATCCGCGAGCGCGTGCCGGGCGTGGTGCCGTCCGGCAGCGCGGCCGGATCGAAGAAACCACACGCCACGATCTCGCGATTCGGCTCCGGCAGCCGGTCCTGACGGTAGTCCCTGATAACATAAACCGCGACGTGGTCGCGGCGGGAGACGTGGCTGTTGAAGAAGATGCCGTGCAGCACCGGCTCGCCGGCGAGCTCGATTCGCCCCTCCTCGACCAGCTCGCGCCGCAGCGCCTCCAGAAAGCTCTCGCCGACCTCGACCCCGCCGCCAGGCAGATACCAGCCGTGAACATAGCTGTGCTTGACCAGAAACACCTTGTTGTCGGCATCGAGCACGACGGCGCGCACCCCCAGCGTCATGCCGCGGACCAGCCGCCAGTAGAAGTGAAACACCCGCCTGAGCTGCGGCTCGAAGCGCTTGCGTAAGCCCGGCAAGCCCGTCACTGAACCCTCGACATCATGGTGTTTGATCCTTGCGCGGACGCCGTCCGCTTGCCAATACAGAACAGGATTTTCGGGATAGCACGACATGACCGGTTGCCGGCCACCTTTCACAGGCAATCCGAACGGGACCGAATGATGGCGACGTTCCGGCTCGCGCATCTGTCCGACCCGCATCTGCCGCCGCTGCCGGCCGCGCGGCTGCGCGATCTCGCCGGCAAACGCGCGTTCGGCTATCTTAACTGGACACGCAACCGTCACAAATACCACCGCCGCGAGGTGCTCGACACGCTGGTATCGGACATGCAAGCGCAGCAGCCGGACCACGTTGCGGTCACGGGCGATCTCGTCAACCTGGCGCTGGACGCCGAGTTCAATCCGGCGCGGGAATGGCTCGAGGGCATCGGCGCTCCTGCCGACGTGACTGTGGTCCCCGGCAACCATGACGCCTATGTGCGCGCGACGCGGCACCGCTTCACTCACATCTTCAGCGATTACCTTCGCGGCGATACCGACGGCGCAGCGGTCAGCTTTCCGTTCGTGCGCCGGCGCGGGCCGCTAGCGCTCATCGGCGTCTCCTCGGCGGTGCCGACGCCGCCTCTGATGGCGACGGGCTGGCTCGGCCACCCGCAGCTTGCCGCGCTCGACACGATCCTCACGCAACTCTCGAGGGACGATGCCTTCCGCGTCTTGCTGGTGCATCACCCGCTGCACTCCGACGGACGCGCCAAGCGCTTGACCGACTCGCACCAACTGCTGGCGCTGCTCAAGCGGCACGGCGTCGAGCTGGTCCTGCACGGCCATGACCACATTCATTCGACGATGTGGTTTGACGGGCCCGACTGGAAGATCCCGGCGATCGGCGTGCCCTCGGCATCGGCGCTGGCGCGCAAGCATTATCCGGCCGCGGCCTACAACCTGTTCACGATTGCACGCGACGGCAATGCGTGGCGTTGCGAACAGACCGTGCGCGGCCTCGACGGCGCCCGGCGCATCGCGGAGCTCTCGACCGCGCGGCTGATCTAGAAATCGCGCAGGCTCGAAAACAGCGCGAAGGCGAACAGCGTCAGCGCGCCGATGATGAAGCCGAGCACGAACACGCCGAACCTGCCGCGGCGCTTCGGAGCTGGCGCCGGCAGAGGCGGCGGCTGCGCCGGCGGCTCGGCAACGGGAAGCGGCGTTGCGACCATCGCATGCTCGCGCTCGATCAGCCGCCGCGCCACATAGTCGGTGACGGCATCGACGATCGCGGGCACGTCGTGCGATTCGGCGAGCACGATGCGGCCAAATCGCGTGTCCTGCACGAAGCGATAGATGCGCTTGTCGCGGCCCATCAGGATGTGCGCGACGACATCGATCCACAGCCGCGGCGTCTCGCCCTGGCTGATGCCGCGATCGAACAGGTCGACCTTCTCCGGCACCTGGGCGAACAGCGGATCGAGCGCGTCGTTGAGGATCTCGAGCCGCGCCACCTCGGCGTCGCGCAGCTCGACCACGACGCCGGTGCGATCGGCCGCCTCGATCCGCGCCCGCCGCAGGGCCTCGCGCAGCGTCGGCCGCAGCTCGCGCGCCTCGTTGCCGGTGTTCTGGAGGTCAGACATGCCTCGCGGCCTCATGGTGACGGGTTTTCGGAGCGGTAACCTATCAGCAACCATGACGTCCGCAAAGGCTGTTTGTTCCCAAGGGGTTACGCAGCGACTTATCCCCAGACCAAAGCCTGCGCCGCTGTCCCGAAAGCGGACAACCCCACCCGGTTGAACCGGATGGGGCCGCCGTCCCTGGACGTTTCTTGACTGGATAAGACGGCCGTCAGGCCGAGACGCGCGACGGCTCCTCGACGATCGAGAAGCGCACGCCGGCCTGATGGCGGTGCTCTTCCGAGACCTCGCGCCAGCAGTCCTCTGCTTCCTTGCGGGTCTTGAACGGGCCTTTGACCTGCGCGGAGCCTTCCACCAGCTTGTGGAAGTTCATCGAGCCGAACTCGCCGCCGATCACCCAGAAATTGCTGCCTTTGGTCATTGTCAGTCTCCTCTCGAAAATCCGGCCGTCTTTACTCAGCCGCCTGAACCCTGATGTCCGCACCGCGCGACTTGAACTGCGCGGCCTCGGTCGAATCGTGAAGCGCCGTGGTCGAGGACTGGCCGCCTGAGATGGTGGTCGAGACCAGGTCGAAGTAGCCGGTGCCGACCTCGCGCTGGTGACGCGTCGCCGAGTAACCGTGCTGCTCCGAGGCGAACTCGGCCTGCTGCAGGCGGGAATACGCCGCCATGCCTTCGGTCTTGTAGCCACGCGCCAGCTCGAACATGCCGTGGTTGAGCGAGTGGAAGCCCGCCAGCGTCACGAACTGGAATTTGTAGCCCATCGCGCCGATCTCGCGCTGGAACCGGGCGATCGTATCCTTGTCGATGTTGGCCTCCCAGTTGAACGAGGGCGAGCAGTTGTAGGCCAGCATCTTGTTCGGATACTCCTTGCGCACCGCTTCCGCGAAGCGCTTGGCGTCGGCAAGATTCGGCGTCGAGGTCTCCCACCACAACAGGTCGGCATATTTGGCGAACGACAGCCCACGCTTGATGCAATGATCGACGCCGGTGCCGGGCTTCAGGCGATAGAAGCCTTCCGCGGTCCGCTCGCCGGTGATGAACTCGCGATCGCGCTCGTCGACGTCGGAGGTGATCAGCTTCGCGCTCTCGGCGTCGGTGCGCGCCATCACGAAGGTCGGCGTGCCGCAGACGTCGGCGGCAAGACGCGCCGCGACCAGGTTGCGCTCGTGCGCCGCGGTCGGAATCAGCACCTTGCCGCCCATGTGACCGCACTTCTTCTCGGAGGCGAGCTGGTCCTCGAAGTGAACGCCGGCCGCGCCCGCCTCGATATAGGCCTTCATGATCTCGAACGAGTTCAGCGGACCGCCGAAGCCCGCTTCCGCGTCGGCGACGATCGGCAGGAACCAGTCGATCTTGGCGCCGCCTTCGGCATGCTCGATCTGGTCGGCCCGCTGCAGCGCGCGGTTGATGCGACGGCACAGCTCGGGGCCGGCATTGGCCGGATACAGACTCTGGTCCGGATACATCGCGCCCGCGGTGTTGGCGTCGGCCGCGACCTGCCAGCCCGAAAGATAGATCGCGGGCAGGCCGGCGCGAGCCTGCTGCATCGCCTGATTGCCGGTCACGGCACCGAGCGAGTGCACATAGGGCATCGTGCGAAGTGAATCCCACAGACGATTGGCGGCGCGCTCCGCGAGCGTATAGGCGATCGGGAAGGAGCCACGCAGCTTCTCCACCTCCGCCGGGGTGTAGGGACGCTGGATGCCATCGAAACGGCCCTTCGGCGCATTCGGGACCAGCTCTTCAAAGGTCTTCGCCATCTGTCTTCTCCACTCGACATTCTTGACAGTGCATTGCGAAACGCGTGTCGAGAGGTAAACGCGAAAAGAGGAAGTTCGTACAGACGCCTTGCTTTCGAATGGTGATGTCATGTAACATATAAACCTGTAATAAATGTCGATTTGTAAATTTTGTCGCAATAAAGGTCAGGAACGCTGCCATGCCCGCTGACTCCGGAAAGAAACTGTTCGTCGGCCCCCGCTTCCGGCGGATCCGTCAGCAGCTCGGGCTGTCGCAGACCCAGATCGCCGAGGGGCTCGGCATTTCGCCGTCCTACATCAACCTGATCGAACGCAATCAGCGCCCGGTGACGGCGCAGATCCTGCTGCGGCTGGCCGAGACCTACGATCTCGATTTGCGCGACCTCGCTACCGCCGACGAGGATCGCTTCTTCGCCGAGCTGAACGAGATCTTCTCCGACCCTTTGTTCCGACAGATCGATCTGCCGAAACAGGAGCTGCGCGACCTCGCCGAGCTCTGCCCCGGCGTGACACACGCGCTGCAGCGACTCTACGCCGCCTATACCGAGGCGCGCCGCGGCGAGACGCTGGTGGCCGCGCAAATGGCCGACCGCGAGGGCTCGCAGTTCGAGGCCAATCCGATCGAGCGCATCCGCGACCTGATCGAAGCCAACCGCAATTACTTTCCGGAGCTCGAGACCGCCGCGGAACACTTGCGCGACGAACTCAACGTGCCGGCCGAAGGCCTGTTCGCCGCGCTCACCACACGCTTGCGCGAAAAACATTCGATCGTCACCCGCGTCATGCCGGTCGACGTGATGCGCGAGACGCTGCGCCGCTTCGATCGCCATCGCCGGCAGCTCCTGATCTCCGAGCTCATCGACGGCCCCGGCCGCAGCTTCCAGCTCGCCTTCCAGCTCGGCTTTGCCGAATGCAGCGCGAGCATCGATGCCATCGTCGGCCGCGCCGGCCCGCTCGACGACACCGCGCGCAGGCTCTACCGCATCACGCTCGCCAACTATTTCGCGGCCGCCGCGATGATGCCCTATCAGGCGTTTCATTCCGCGGCCGAAGCGCTGAGCTACGACGTCCATGTGCTTGCGCAACGCTTCAACGCAGGCTTCGAGCAGGTCTGTCACCGCCTCACCACCCTGCAACGGCCGAACGCGCGCGGCGTGCCGTTCTTCATGCTGCGCGTCGACAATGCCGGCAACGTCTCGAAGCGTTTCTCCTCGGGCACCTTCCCGTTCTCGAAATTCGGCGGCACCTGCCCGCTCTGGAACGTGCATTCGACCTTCGACACGCCCGACCGCCTGCTCAGCCAAGTGATCGAATTGCCCGACGGCACACGCTACTTCTCGATCGCGCAGATGGTGCGGCGGCCGGTCGCGCCCCACCCGCAGCCGCAGCCACGCTTTGCGATCGGGCTCGGGTGCGAAATCCGCCACGCCTCGAAGCTCGTCTACGCCGCCGGCATCGATCTCGAGAAGGTCGAGGGCACGCCGATCGGCGTCAACTGCCGGCTCTGCGAGCGCGAGAACTGCAGCCAGCGCGCCGAACCGCCGATCACGCGCAGCCTGATCCTGGACGAGACCACGCGGCGGGTATCGTCGTTCGCATTCTCCAACGCGCGGGAGCTGTGAAGGGAGCGAGGCGTGAGCACGCCGTGCCACCTCAGCGCCGAGATCAATCCACCGCCGCAAAGGCCTTGCACCAGCCGTCCTTGCTGATCTCGCCCTCGACCACCTTGCAGGCATTCGGCGCCACGAACAGCGTGCACAGGCCGCAGGAGTAGATGCCGTTCGGCGTGTCCTGATAAGCGGCCTGCGGCTTGGTCATCTTGTCGGAGGCCGCAGCGGCTCGCCATAACATCGTCGCAGGGATCGCGACGATCGCCGCAGCGATCTCGCGTCGGGAGTGGCGCCCTTGTTGTTCGATCATTGGAATCGCGTCTCCATTTGCTGCCGGTCCCCAAGTGTAGCCGTCATTGCGAGCCAACGGGTCGCGCGAACGCGCACCCGATGACAGGCTCCGCGAAGCAATCCATTTCGCCGCTGTCGCGACAATGGATTGCCGCGGCGCGACGCGCCTCGCAATGACGGGGATAGTTCCGAGCTCACGTCTCAAGCTGCGCGCTGTCATCACCCGCGAAAGTCCGGGATGACCTCGCGACAGTGCCAAGTTCTCCGCTGTCGTCCCTGCGAAAGCAGGGACCCATAACCACAGGATTGCGTTGCTGAAGCGCACTGTGGCTCCAACCTCGCAAGACAATGCGCAGCCGTGGTTATGGGTCCCGGCTCAAGGCCGGGACGACAGCGAGTATGTGGCGCAGCTTGTGAGTCATACATTCGCGTTCTCGCGACATGTTTTGTCCGAGCTTTGCATCTTCGTTTTCGCCCTCATCGGATAGAGGGCGCAGGGAAAGCCGGGTGCCGATCGCACCCATGGGCCCCGAGCAAGGGTAGAAAGCTCGGGGGTAGGACCACAGGTGTAACCGGAGCAAGCCCGGCTTTCCCTGCGCGATGGGTTACGGCTTATACGTGCTCGCCCCGGCGAGACTGGGCTTGGTTGTCACCGCTGTTGCAAGACGCAATTGCGTCTTGCAACAGGACACCTGCCGCTAGGGCGTCAGGCCTGCACGATTTCGCCGTCCGCCTCGCATGTGCTCGTCAGTCACACGCTCGGCGTCCACCGCATCCCGACCCGGCACTCGTGACGATCGCGAAGCGCCCCCTCAGGCGGGTGAGACGGGCCATTCATACACTGAGTTTCACTTCTTGAAAACCGAAATATTTTTTCGTAAGGGGCTTGCGCCGTCGGGCAACTCAGTGATTGACGGTCAGGAAGCCACCGGAGGAAGGGTTCCCTCTCCCCTTGCGGGAGGGGCCGGAGAGGGGTGCCACACGACGTGACCTCTCGTACGCATGACGGCGGCAAGCAACCGAGATTGCTAAGACACCAGCAACCGCCGCCTCATGCCGAATTGCGGACAGCGTCCCTCGCCCCTTGACCTGGCCCCTGCGGCCGCCTCCATAAGGCGGCGGTCAGACAATGCGAGGTGATTCGATGAATGCTGCCGCGAGATTCTTGAGCCCGTCCGAAGCTGCGAGGCAGCTCGGCATATCCGCGAAGGCGCTGCGGCTCTATGAGGAGCGCGGCCTGATCGCGCCTCACCGCACGCCGGCGGGATGGCGCGCCTATGGTCCGGCCGAGATCGCCCGCTGCGCCGAGATCGTCGAGTTACGCGCGCTCGGTCTCAGCATCGGTGAAGTCGCGCGGATCCTGAAAGGCGACGCCGACATCCTCAGCCGCGTGCTGACCGCGCATGAGGCGGCGCTCAAGGAACGTATTCGACAATCCGGCAGCAGCATCACCAGGGTCCGCCGCCTGCGCGCCGAGCTTGGCCGTGGCAGGCTGCCGGCCCTGCACGATGTCATTGGCGTAGTCAGGGCGCGGCCGGCGGTCGGCATTGCATTCGATCTGCCCTGGCCGTGGGGTGGCGAGCGCTTCGAGCTGCGCGAGATCAGGCCGCTGAACTACATCGTCGGGCCGCTCGGCAGCGGCAAGACTCGCTTCGCGCAGCGCCTGGCGGAAGCGCTGCCCGATGCCGCTTTCGTGGGGCTGGACCGCGCGGCAGACGACGGCGCCGCGATTGCCGCGCGCCTCGATGCCGATCCGGGGCTGAAGGCGAAGGTCGACGAGCGCTTAGCCGCGCTCGCGGGTGGCGGCGCCGCGACATCGCCGGCCCTGACCGCCCTGCTCGCCACGCTGCTGGCGGACCGGCCTGCGATCCTCGTCATCGACCTGCTGGAGCAGGGGCTCGATGCAGCCACCCAGGAAGCCCTGATCGCCGATCTGCGCCGCCGCGGGCCACGGGCGCGGCCGCTGTTCTTCCTCACGCGATCCAGCGCAATCCTGGATCTCGATGCAGTCGGCGAGGACGAGGCGATCATCCTCTGCCCCGCCAATCACAGCCTGCCGACCTGCGTCACGCCGGTTGCCGGCGCACCCGGCTACGAGGCGGTCGCGACCTGCCTCGCCTCGCCCGAGGTTCGCGCGCGCACCGAGGGGGTGATCGCGTGGCGGCCGGCCTGACCACTTCAGGTTTCGTTTTCAACAATCTGCGACCTGAACGCCCGGTTCCGGTCGGATCAATCGCCGGAAGTGTGCTATAAAGCGGGCGATATGAGCGAGCTCCCCCGCACCCAGGCCTTGCGCTGCTTCATCACGGTCGCCCGTGAAGGCACCGTGTCGCGCGCGGCGTCGGCGCTGAAGCTGACCCAGCCGGCGGTCAGCCTGCAACTGAAGGCGCTGGAGGAAACCACCGGCCTGCAGCTCTTCAACCGCACGCCGGGCGGCTTCACCCTGACGGAAGCCGGCGTCGCGCTGCTGCCGCTGGCGCACAAGGCTGTGGCGGCGGCGTCCGATTTCAAGGCGACGGCGGACTCGCTGAAGGAGGCCCAGCGCGGAACGCTGCGTGTCGGCACCATTCTCGATGCCGAATTCACCAGGCTCGGACCGTTCGTGCGCACCCTCGCCACGTCACCGCGGCGAACCGAAGTGTTCTTGCGCCACGGTGTGAGCGATGACGTGCTGGCGCAGATCGGCCGCGGCGAGCTCGACGTCGGCTACTATGTCGACGCTACGCCGGCGGACCAGATCGCACGCCATAGCTTCACCGAGCGCACCATCGCAGATGGACGCTACCAGCTCGCGCCGCTGCTTTGCTACGACTACCGCGTCATCGCGCCGCTCGGCTGGAGCGACCGGGTGATGGGCAAGGGCTGGGCGGAGCTCGCCCACCTGCCCTGGCTCGCGACGCCGACGCATTCCGGCCACCGCCGGCTGCTCGACGACATCTTCCGCCCGCTCGGCGCATTGCCGAAACGTGTCGCCTATACCGATCAGGAAGAGGCGATGATCGACTTCGTCGAGTCAGGCATCTGCCTCAGCCTCGCGCGCGACAGCGTACTCGCGCCGCGGCTGTCGCGTCCGCACAATTTCGTGGTTGCCGACAAGGTGAAGCTCACTTGCGACTTGAGCTTCGCCTGCCTCGCCGCACGCCGCCAGGAGCCGGCGATCGCGCACGCCTTCACCGTGGTGCGGGCGCTCTGGAACGTCAAGCCCACGGTCGCGGGTGCAGGCCCGGCACGCTCGCGGAAGGTTGCGAAAAACGTGTAGCGCCTCAGGCTGCTGCGGGAAGCCGATCACTTCGTCCCGTGGATGAACGCTTGCATCTCCTCCAGCGTAAGCTTGCCGTCCTTATTGGTGTCCATTGCCCTGAAGATCCGCTCGTGAGCGGCCTGAAACTCCTGCAGCGAGATGGTCCCGTCGCCGTCGCCGTCCATCAGGGCAAACATCATGCGCATCATGAAGGGCGGCCCCATCATGCCGCGGCTCATCATATGTCCCATCATGGCATCGCCCATCATGCCACCGTGCCCCATCATACCCCCATGGCCCATCATGCCCCCACCGTCCTGACCCATGGCATGCGATTGCGTTTGTTGATGATCCGCTTGGTGCGGCGTCTGATCCTGCGCCGAGACACCGCCAGTGCCATAGGCCAGTATGAGAGCAGATGTCGTCAGCCCCAAGATGTGCCTGTACATGGAAACCTCCTCACAAGCGTCGTCGTCGCCGATCGTTCGCCCCAATGGATAATTTTATCACCCTCCGCCAAGGCGACAGATCACAATGTTTGCAAGAACCGGCCATGGCAGACTGAGCTGAACGACATCCGCGTCGGCGCCGAATTGAGCCAAAGGCCGCGCTTGGCACCGTTGAATTCTGGCTTCCCGCACGCGCGCCTGTCGTCGATCGCGCAATCTTCGCTGTTGCATTTCGTCCAGCATTGAAAATCCCGGGTCAGCGCGCGGTTCCACTTGCCAACAAAAATCGGGCCTCCTAAGTTTTTCAGCACCAGAAGGGAGGTATCGCACATGCACGACATGGCATCTCGACTGGAAAAGCTCCGCAAGGATGCTGCGGAATGTGCACTAACTCGCGACTTGGCGACGGACCCAATAAAGCGTGAATTGTACGCGCGGCTGGCCAAGCAATATGAGGTGCTCGCGGCGACCGTGGAGCGGACGATGAAAGTCTTCGGCGAAAGCAGCGGCACGTTTCTGGGACGCAAGATGCGCGAGCCGGAAGACCAGAAATAGTAAGCAGCCCTACCGTAATTCGCCGGCCGGGTCGTCGGACCAGAGTTAAGATATGTGAGGATGCAATCGGTTGGGCCAAAGGCGGTTCACCACTCCCCGATGGTAGGGCTATTGCATATGTCGCCTTGGGCGGCCGCGCACGAACTCGGCCTCGTGGTTCGAGACGCGCCGCAAGCGGCGCTCCTCACCATGAGGGTCTACTACTGTGCCGCAAAACAAGACCTCATCCTGAGGAGCCCGCCAAAGGCGGGCGTCTCGAAGGATGGGCCTCCGTTACCGCTCCAGTTCAACCTGATCTCATCGCGCTTTTGATGACCGGGTATCGGCCGCAAAGCGCCAGGACGGAAAAGGCCACCGCACCGGTGGCCTTTCCTGTTTATTTCTTGAGGTCAGCGGCAAAGAACTTAGCGGCTTCGGCCTTCGCCTCCTGGTCAACCTTGGCATCGTATCTGAGCGGCAGGTTGAACTTCTTGCCGAGCTCGGTGGCTTCCGGGTTGGTGAAGGCGTGCACGGCGCCGGGATATTCGATGATCCGGTAATCGGCCTTCGCCGCGTCGAAATCCTTCTTGAGCGCGTCGTACTGCTCGCGCTTCACGAAGGGGTCGTCCGCGCCGTTGAGAATGAGGATTTTTGCCTTGACCGTTCCCGGCGCTGGCGCGGGAGTATTGAGACCGAGGGATGCGTGAAAGCCGGCGACGGCGGCGAGATCGGCGCCGGCGCGCGCCATGTTCAGCACCACCGCGCCGCCGAAGCAGTAGCCGACGGCGCCGATCTGCTGCGGATTGACCGAGGCCTGCTTGGCGAGTTGCTCCCGCGCGGCATTGAAGCGCTGCTCCATCACCTTCGGGTTCTTCATCACCGAGCCTGACAGCGCGCCGGCGTCCTTCGGGTTGTCGGCGGTCTTGGCGTCGCCATACATGTCGGCGATGAAGGCCGTGTAGCCCTGCTCCGCGAATTTGCGCGCCTCGTTATGGATATGCTTGGTGATGCCCCACCATTCATGCACCATCACGATGCCGGGCCGCTTGGCCTGGGTCGCGTCATCGTAGACGACGAAGCCCTTCATCGTGGTCTCGCCGTCCGTATAGGTGACCGGCTGTTCCCTCACCGCTGCGTTTGCGCTCGCAACCATTGCGACGGCGCAAAGTGCTCCCAGGATATTCGTTCGCATGCTGACCTCCTGCGGGTTTGGCACATCACCACATTGGCATGCCAGCGGGTCCCGCGCTAGGCTGACCGGTCGATGCGCCGGCCGAATTCTTCTCAACGAGCGGGATCGGCCCAACGTCGATGGAAGGTCGTACGCACGCTCCCTGCTTCGCAGGTGCCCAATGTCCCTAATCAGGGGGACAGACGCATGGTCCGGAATCAATATGATGAGGGGCTGCCGGTGGTCCTGCTATCGTCGGCCGCACATCATAAAAAAGAACCTTCCGGGAGGGATTTGCAATGAAGCTGGCTCTTGCCGCACTTTGGATTGTCGCGGGCGCGGTCCTGATGGCCCCGGATGCCAATGCGGACATCAAGGTCGGGGTCGTGGTGTCCGCGTCCGGACCGGGCTCGGCACTCGGCCAGCCGCAGATGCGGACGATTGCGGCGCTGCCGAAGGAGATCGGCGGCGAGAAGGTCGTCTACATCGCGCTCGACGACGAATCCGACCCCACCAAGGGGACGCAGAACGCCCGGCGCCTCGTCATCCAGGACGGCGTCGACATCCTGATCGGCTCCTCGCTGACGCCGGTGACCATGCCGATGCTCGACGTCGCGCAGGAATCGAAGACGCCGATCATCTCGCTCGCCGCCGCGACCGCGATCGTGCAGCCGATCGACGACCGCCGCAGATGGGCGTTCAAGGTGGTGCCCAACGACGACCTGATGGCGGGTGCGATCCTCAAGCACATCGCGAAATCCGGGATCAAGACGCTCGGCTATATCGGCGTGTCGGATGGCTACGGCGAAGGCTATTACAAGGAGATCAGCCGGCTCGCGCCGACCTTGGGGCTCTCAGTCACGACCCATGAAGTCTATGCGCGCGCCGACACCAGCGCCACCGGCCAGGCGCTGAAGGTGATCGCCACCAACCCGGAGGCGGTGTTCATCGCTTCCGCCGGCACACCCGCCGTGCTGCCGCAGGAGGCGCTCCGCGAGCGCGGCTATGCCGGCAAGATCTTCCAGACCCACGGCGTCGCGTCGGAGGAATTCATCAAGCTCGGCGGCGCCAATGTCGAGGGCGCGGTGTTCACCGGCGAGGCGTTCACCATCGCCGACGATCTGCCGGCGAATGATCCATTCCGGCAGGTGCGCGACGAGTTCGTCTCATCCTACGAGAAGGTGAACGGACAGAAGCCGAATATCTTCGGCGCCCATCTGTGGGACGCCATCGCCTTGTTCAAGCGTGCGGTACCGCACGCGCTGAAGGTCGCCAAGCCGGGCACGCCGGAATTCCGCGCAGCGCTGCGCGACGAGCTGGAGCGCGGCAAGGATGTCTACCTGAACAACGGCCTCTCGACCATGAGCGCGACCGACCACAACGGTTATGACGAGCGGTCGGCATTCCTGATCAAGGTGGAGGGCGGCAAATTCCGGCTGATGAAGTAGGCGTGACGGACCTGAGCCGGTGCCGCAATTGGCACGCGTCCCCGTTCGGTTGCCGGGGCCGCGCCATCATGTACGAGCCGACGTCGCCAGCCCCGCCTAAAGCGCGATGAGATTGAGTTGAATCGACTTCGCCGCGGCTTCGGTTGACCTCTCCCAAGGGGGAGGTGACCTCCGACGCTGTTTCAGCTCAACCTAATCTCATCACGCCTAGTCACCGCCCCATCGCCATCGCGGCGGTTCGCCCTTCCACCAGCACACGCCGACCAGCAGGCCGCTCAACACCAGAACATAGGCAATGAAGCCCAGCGGCGAGTGCCGGGGTAACAGCACGGCGCCGACAGCAATGAGAACGAGAAAGACTGCGAAGATCACCCAGCCTTGCCAGGTGATCGGGAACCCCCAGCCCCAACCGTAGCGCTTGGCGGGAAACCAATATCTGGCATCGCGCGGCATGGGATCCTCCACTCGCTGCGGATCAAGAAAAGCCCGCAGGCAGTAGACAACCCATCCTGCTGAACTTTTCAACAGATCCGCTCCTCGCCCCTCCCCCGACGCAAAAGCCCGGATTCGGCCGCCTTGGCCGGTTGTCCGATGCGGCCAAATGCGCATCGAGGGCACTTGCGCAAACCGCGGAATGAGAATGTAATTCAGTAAAACATCGCTGCGCCGGCCACGCTCCGGCCAAGCGACCATTAACAAGGGAGCAGTGAGGAGCCGCCCATGCACGGGACCATCGATCTCGGCGAAGATGCGAATCTGAATGCCGCGCGCGAGCGCGCGCATGCGCTTTCCCTGTCGGACTACGATCCCGGTGATCCCGAACTGTTCAAGACTGATACCTTCTGGCCGTATTTCGACCGGCTGCGCAAGGAAGACCCGGTGCACTACTGCAAGGAGTCGATGTTCGGGCCGTATTGGTCGATCACCAAGTACAACGACATCATGGACATCGAGACCAACCATTCGGTGTTCTCCTCGGCGGCTTCGCTCGGCGGCATCACCATCCGCGATGTTCCGCCGGACCTGCGGCGCGAGAGTTTCATCGCGATGGACCAGCCGCGCCATTCGGCACAGCGCAAGACCGTGGCGCCGATGTTCACGCCGACGCACCTTGACGAACTCGCCATCAACATCCGCAAGCGCTCGACCGAGTGCCTCGACAATCTCCCGCGCGGCGAGGTGTTCGACTGGGTCGACAAGGTCTCGATCGAATTGACCACGCAGATGCTCGCGGTGCTGTTCGACTTCCCCTGGGAGGAACGCCGCAAGCTGACCCGCTGGTCCGATGTCGCGACCACCCTGCCCGGCGCCGGCGGCCTCGTCGCCACCGAGGACGAGCGGCAGGCCGAATTGACGGAATGCGCGAGCTACTTTGCCAGACTCTGGAAGGAGCGCAGCAGCCAGCCGCCGAAGAGCGACCTGCTCTCGATGATGGCGCATAGCGACGCCACGCGGAACATGGACCCGAAGAATTTCCTCGGCAACCTGATCCTGTTGATCGTCGGCGGCAACGACACCACGCGCAATACGCTGTCCGGCAGCATCTATGCGCTGAACAAGCATCCCGATCAGTATCGTAAGCTAAAGGAGAATCCGGCGCTGATCGACAGCTTTGTCCCAGAGGTGATCCGCTGGCAGACCCCGCTTGCCCATATGCGGAGGACCGCGCTCGCCGATTATGAATTCCGCGGCCGGCAGATCAAGAAGGGCGACAAGGTGGTGATGTGGTACGTCTCGGGCAACCGCGACGAGGAGGCGATCGAGAACCCTTACGAATTCGACATCGAGCGTGCGCGGCCGCGCACCCACATCTCGTTCGGCTTCGGCATCCATCGCTGCGTCGGCCTGCGGCTGGCCGAGCTGCAGCTCAAGATCATCTGGGAGGAGATCCTCAAGCGCTTCGACACGATCGAGGTGGTGGAGGAGCCGCAGCGGGTGTATTCCAGCTTCATCAAGGGCTATGAGACGCTGCCGGTGCGCATCGCCGCGTGACGTGTGAGGAAAAGCAGCGAGTTGAATTTGAACTGCGACCACGACGGAGCTGCCCCCCTCTCCCGCTTGCGGGGGAGGGCTGGGGTGGGGGTGCCACCACAGAGGGACCCTTCGCGTGGAGAAAGCCCCCACCCGCCGCGCTCTTCGAGCGCAGCGACCTCCCCCGCAAGCGGGAGAGGTAAGAGCCGTCCCCGGAGCCAGTTGTGATGAACGTCCAGACCCCCATCCACGCCGACAAGGCCGAGCTGCTGCGGCAGGCGCGCGAGGAAGCCTATGCGACGCCGCTGAAGGATTTCCATCCCGGCGCGCCGCGGCTGTTCCAGAACGACACGCTGTGGCCGTGGTTCGAGCGGCTGCGCAAGGAGGAGCCGGTGCATTACTGCACCAATGCGCCGATCGAGCCCTATTGGTCGGTGGTGAAATACAACGACATCATGCATGTCGACACCAGCCACGGCATCTTCTCCTCGGACTCCACGCTCGGCGGCATCTCGATCCGCGACGTGCCGCCGGGCTACGACTGGCCGAGCTTCATCGCGATGGACCAGCCCAAGCACGCACATCAGCGCAAGACTGTCTCGCCGATGTTCACGCCGACGCATCTGGACGAGCTCGCGAAGCTGATCCGCCAGCGCTCGGCGAGCGTGCTCGACAATCTGCCGCGCAACGAGACCTTCAACTTCGTCGACCGCGTCTCGATCGAATTGACCACGCAGATGCTGGCAACGCTGTTCGACTTTCCATGGGAGGAGCGGCGCAAGCTGACACGCTGGTCCGATGTCTCGACCGCGCTGCCGAAGAGCGGCATCGTGGAATCGCCGGAGCAGCGGCGGCGCGAGATGGACGAATGCTACGCCTATTTCTCCAGGCTGTGGAACGAGCGCGTCAATGCGCCGCCGAAGAACGACCTGCTGTCGATGATGGCGCATAGCGACGCCACACGGCACATGGATCCGGACAATCTGATGGGCAACATCATCCTGCTCATCGTCGGCGGCAACGACACCACCCGCAACACCATGAGCGGCTCGGTGCTGGCGCTGCACGAACATCCCGACCAGTTCCGCAAGCTGAAGGAGAACCCGGCGCTAATCGACACCATGGTGCCGGAGGTGATCCGCTGGCAGACGCCGCTTGCGCACATGCGACGCACCGCGCTTGTCGATACCGAGATCGGCGGCAAGCGGATCAGGAAGGGCGATCGCGTCGTGATGTGGTACGTCTCGGGCAATCGCGATGACGAGGTGATCGACCGGCCAGACGAGTTCATCATCGATCGCGCCCGGCCGCGCACCCACCTGTCGTTCGGCTTCGGCATCCACCGCTGCGTCGGCATGCGGCTTGCCGAGCTGCAGCTCCGGATCGTCTGGGAGGAGATGCTGAAGCGCTTCGACCGCATCGAGGTGGTCGGCGAGCCGAAGCGGGTCTATTCCAGCTTCGTTCGCGGCATTGAGAACCTTCCGGTGCGGATTCCGGGTTGAGGCGCCTGCTCCTACACACCTAATGCTGGCGCAACAGTCTAAACAGACATCTTGGTTCGAGCACCTTCTGTCTTGACCCGACGCAAAACTAGGGCGACCTCAACGGATGAGACGTCTTCCACTCCTCGTACGACATGGAAGACGCGAGCAAACGATCAAAATTGCGCTTTCGTTGCTCGATGATGTCCCGATTGATCGAGAATTCGACGCGATTGAAGTTGCCGGACCTATTCAGAATCAGGAAGCCAGATAGTTGGCCATCAACAATCAGGACGTCTTGCAGATCATCGTCGTTGTTATTGTGCGACTTTAAGTATTGTTCTCGATCTATCAATCGGAGAGAGATACCATTCTGGATATGCTTTTGAATTAGATCATCAAGGACTTTGGCTTGTTCGGGCCCGTCGGTCGGAGCCGTGATAAATACCCTCAATAGGTCAACCTTACGCTCCTTAACCGCCTTCACGTTCTCGGCAAAATATTGATTAGCCCAGTATTGCCCCCAGAACTTCTCCGGAAAAACATACTGAGTGGCATAGTAGGATGTTTTGCAATTTTTGATCATAGGCAACAGATAAGTCGGCAATTCCTCTGCATTGATAGTGTATGTGCCTTGGGCCAATTGATCAAAAGTCGCTCTGAGGTTCTGAATCGTCGAGTCTGCGATCTTGGTCAAAGTTTCATTCTTGAGTTTTTCAATATCTTCGTATCGATCAGAGATAGGTATGAACCGCTTACTCAGCGGGCTCTCAGCAAATTTGATTATCGAGCTTTCGCTGAGAAACGGCTCACGCGAAAGATTGTAGAAGAGGGTAAAGAGGACCAAAAATCCGGCGATCGCTCCTCCAACCTTATAGACTTGGCGGTCAATGGTCGCCGATGAACTTAAGAAATGGAACAGGATGAGCGCGCCGGTCATTGCTAGGTTGAACGGAACTGCAAGCAATTCCCACACGGGGTCGATTTGAAGGTACCTTGCCGCCAAGACCAGAGTGACAGCTCCTCCAAAAAACATGATCGCGAGCGCAAACACGATCCATGAGTTTGACCGTCTTGTTTCAGGATCGGTTGACGTCGTTCGGTGTTCGATTTTCATTCGCGGAATCTGCGCCATGCTCGCCTCAAAAATATTGGTTTCAAAATAGCGCTATTGAAACGCAACCCTTGATCGCACGCAAGTACATAGCCTCATATTGGATGTACTACCATTTGGTCCAAGCTTAGCCTCCAAAGCGGTCACAGCGCTTCCATGCGCCGGAAGAAGCGAAGCCACGAAAAATCCCTGCGCAGGCGCACAACGAATTGCTCCGGTCGCCATCAGGCCCTATAAAATCCCGGCATAGCTGCGCGAGCCAGATGCGAAGGGTATAAAGCATCCGGCTGCCCTAAGCCCCCTCGGTGTGACGACGCGCCACTGCGCGCACCCTTAGCCGAGGCCATGATGGACCAGATTGCCGTTCACCAGGACAACGCAACCGGCCGGAACTGGCCGGTTGCGATCTATCGGACGCTGAAGGATTTTGGCGTCGCGCAGGTGTCCTATGTCCCCGATGCCGGGCATTCCAGGCTGATCAAGCTGTCGCACGCGGATGCCGACATCAAGACCACGGTGCTGACGACCGAGGAGGAAGGCGTGGCGCTGGCCGCCGGCGCCTGGCTCGGCGGCGAGCGCGCCGTGCTCTTGATGCAATCGAGCGGCGTCGGCAACTGCATCAACATGCTGTCGCTGATGGCAAGCTGCCGCTTTCCGTTGCTGACGCTGGTGACGATGCGCGGCGAATGGGCCGAGTTCAATCCCTGGCAGATCCCGATGGGCAAGGCGACGCCGCAGACGCTCGAGGCCATGGGCGCCACCGTGCTGCGGCTGGAAAACCCTGACGACGCCGAGGAGGTGATCTCGGCCGCCGCATCGCTCGCGTTTGACGGCGACCAGCAGGTCGCGGTGCTGATCTCGCAGCGGATGATCGGCCGCAAGAAGTGGAAGGAGACGCACTGATGTCTGCTGCTGTCGGCACAATCGATCGCCGCGCCGCCGTGAAGGCCCTGCTTACCGATCGCGGCGACCTGCTCGTGATCTCCGGGCTCGGCTCCTCGACCTACGACGTGTTCGCTGCCGGCGAGCATCCCGGCAATTTCTATCTCTGGGGCGCGATGGGCGGCGCCGCGATGATCGGCCTCGGCCTCGCTTTGGCGCAACCAAAGCGGCCCGTGCTTGTCGTCACCGGTGACGGCGAACAGCTGATGGGAATCGGCAGCCTGCTGACAATCGCGACCAAGCAACCCGGCAACCTCTCGATCGCCCTGCTCGACAACGGCCAATATGGCGAGACCGGCATGCAGCTCAGCCATTCCGGCCTGGGGGCGAAGCTCGACGTGATCGCGCGCGGCGCGGGGATCGCTGATATCACCGAGATCGCTGATATGGCCGGGATCGAAAGCTTCCGCACGAGCCTGCGCGACCTCAAGGGCGGCCCGCGGCTGGCACGGATCAGGATCGCGACCGGCGAGCTCGAACGCGCGCTGCCGCCGCGCGACGGCAGCTATCTCAAGAACCGTTTCCGCGGCCATCTCGGCTTCGCGGTGCCTTGATGCCAAAGACGCGCTCAGGTGAGCTGGATATCCCAGAGCCCTTCGGCGCGGCATGCGGCGACCTCGTCGCGCAACAGCTTCGCGATCAGCGTGATCGCGTTCGAGCCGGGATGCTCGACCGGCGAGGCCAGCGTCAGCTCGCGCCGCGGCGCGGGCCGTGCGATCGGCGCGGTCTCGAGCCGTCCGTCGGCGACCTCGCCGCGCACCGAGGACGGCGGCAACAGCGTGTATCCGAGCCCCTCCTCGACCAGGCTGGTCAGCACGCGGAACGAATCCGCCTCAAGCCTGACGTCGAGATCGAGCTTCCTCTTCGCCGCCGCATGCTCGATCAGCGCGCGGAGTCCGTGCGAATGACTTGGCAGCACCAAGCGCTGGCGCATCAGCCAGCCGAGCTCGACCTGCTTCTTCTGCTTCAGCCCGCTGCCGGGCGGCCCGACCGCGACGATCGAGTCACGGCCGAGGCTTTGCACCGCCAGATGCAGATCGACCGACGGGCCATAAATCACGGCAAGGTCCATCTCGCCGCGGTGCAGCCACTCGATCAGATGGCCGCTGTAGCTCTCGACGATGCAGAGCGAGATTCCGGGATAGCGTTCCATCGTGCGGCGCGCCAGCCGCGCCGACAGCACGCAGCTCACCGTCGGCACCAATCCAAGAACGACGCGCCCGGACGGCGCGCCGCCGGCGGACTGGATGTCGTCGCGGATCTGGTCGATCTGCCTCACGATACCGCCGGTGCGCGCCAGCAGCAGCCGGCCGGCATCAGTCAGCACCATACCGCGGCCGTTGCGCGTGAACAATTCGGTGCGCAGCTCGTGCTCGAGCAGCTTGATCTGACGGCTCAGCGCAGGCTGCGCGACCCGCAAAGTATCGGATGCTTTGCTCAGGCTCCCGAGTTCCGCTACGCACGCAAAGGTCCTAAGCTGGCGGAAATCCATACTTGCCAATCCTGGAAGGCAGGTTCATACGCTATAACAAAACAGCATAGGGAGTTTACCAGGGCCCCACAACAGCGGGCGCATTGCCCGCGGCTAGAGCCTTTTCCGTTCCGATTGAATCGAAATGGGACTCTAGATTCTAGTTCTGACGCGTTTTCTTCACGCGAACCGGTACCCACTTCGCTCGAAAACGCTCTGGCGCAACCTCTCGGCAAGACAACATCATGACTGCACACGACCCACAACTCGACGACCATTCCGACATCCGCGACGCGGTGGCAAAGCTCTGCGCGCAGTTCCCCGGCGAATACTGGCGCAAGCTCGATCGCCAGATGGCCTATCCGAAGGAGTTCGTCGATGCGCTGACGGAAGCCGGCTACCTCTCCGTGCTGATCCCCGAGGAATACGGCGGCGCCGGCCTGAAACTGTCGGCGGCCGCGGCGATCCTGGAGGAGATCCAGCGCGCCGGCTGCAACGGCGGCGGCTGCCATGCCCAGATGTACACGATGGGCACGGTGCTGCGGCACGGCAACGACGCGCAGAAGGCGAAATACCTGCCGAAGGTCGCGACCGGCGAATTGCGGCTGCAGGCGTTCGGCGTCACCGAGCCGACCAGCGGCACCGATACCTCCTCGCTGAAGACTTTTGCGCGCCGCGAGGGCGACCACTACGTCGTCAACGGCCAGAAGATCTGGACCAGCCGCGCCGAATATTCCGACCTGATGATCCTGCTCGCGCGCACGACGCCGAAGGAGCAGTCCAGAAAGCGCACCGACGGCCTCTCGGTGTTCATCGTCGACATGCGCGAGGTGAAGGGCAAGGGGCTGGAGATCCGCCCCATCAGAACCATGATGAACCACGCCACCACTGAAGTGTTCTTCACCGACATGAAGGTGCCGGCGGAGAACCTGATCGGCGAGGAAGGCAAGGGCTTCCGCTACATCCTGTCAGGCATGAATGCCGAGCGCATCCTGATCGCGGCTGAATGCATCGGCGACGCCAAGTGGTTCATCGCGAAGGCGACCAGCTACGCCAAGGAGCGCAGCGTGTTCGGCCGGCCGATCGGCCAAAATCAAGGCATCCAGTTCCCGATCGCCAAGGCCTATGCCGCGATGCGCGCGGCGGAGCTGATGGTGAAGGAAGCCACCCGCAAATATGAAGCCGGCCTCGACTGCGGCGCGGAGGCCAACATGGCCAAGATGCTGGCGGCGGACGCCTCCTGGGAAGCGGCCAATGCCTGCGTGCAGACCCATGGCGGCTTCGGCTTCGCGGAAGAGTACGACGTCGAGCGCAAGTTCCGCGAGACGCGGCTGTACCAGGTGGCGCCGATCTCGACCAATCTGATCCTGTCCTATGTGGCCGAGCATGTGCTCGGCATGCCCCGCTCCTACTGAGTTCGCATCATGTTGCCGTTGGAAGGATTGACCGTCATCGCCGTCGAACAGGCGGTTGCCGCGCCGTTCTGCTCGTCGCGGCTGGCCGATGCCGGCGCTCATGTCATCAAGGTGGAGCGGCCCGAGGGCGATTTTGCCCGCGGCTACGATGCCGCCGCCAAAGGCCAGAGCAGCTATTTCGTCTGGCTCAACCGCGGCAAGGACTCGGTGGTGATCGATCTCGCCACCAAGGAAGGCCGCGCCGCGCTAGAGGAACTGATATCAGGCGCCGACGTGCTGCTGCAGAACCTCAAGCCGGGCTCGATGGACAAGCTCGGCTTTTCGCGCGAGCGACTGCGCAAGGCCTATCCGAAGCTCATCATGTGCACGATCACCGGCTACGGCGACACCGGGCCGTATGCCGACCGCAAGGCCTATGACTTGCTGATCCAGGCCGAGAGTGGCCTTGCCTCGATCACCGGCGGTCCGGAAGGCGCCTCGCGCGTCGGCATGTCGATCGTCGACGTCGCGACCGGCGCCACGGCGCATGCCTCGATCCTGGAAGCACTGATCGGGCGCGGCCGCACCGGCCAAGGCGCCGACATCCGCATTTCGATGTTCGACGTGATGGCCGACTGGCTTACCGTGCCGCTGCTCAATGCCGAGGACGGCAAGCCGCCGAAGCGCATCGGCCTCGCCCATCCCTCGATCGCGCCCTATGGCGTGTTCCGCTCCAAGGACGGCAAGGAGATCCTGATCTCGATCCAGAGCGAGCGCGAGTGGAAGAAGCTGTGCGCGGAGGTGCTCAGCCAGCCTGGCCTGCCCGACGATCCGCGCTTCGCCAACATGGTCGAGCGCGTGCGCAACCGCGCGCTGACCGACCAGATCGTCGGCGATGCCTTCGGCAGACTGACGCGCGAGGAGCTGCTGGCGAAGCTCGCGGCGGCCGACATCGCCTTTGCCGAGGTCAACAGCATGGCCGACCTCGCCACCCACCCGCATCTCCGCCGCATCGCGGTCGACACGCCGAACGGCCGCGTCAGCTATCCGGCGCCGGCCGCGATCGTCGTCGGCGAGGACAGGCACTACGGCAAGGTGCCTGCGATCGGCGAGCGCACCAAACGTTAGGATGTGATGAGAAGGTCTAATCGCAACCGCGAGCGAGCTGCGCCCCCTCTCCCGCTTGCGGGGGAGGTGCACGGATCCTGCCGTCAGACCGACTCTGTCACGCTAAGATATCTCTCAGCCCGGGCAAGACAATCATGAGCGACAAACTCGACCTCGATCATCTCCGCCAGTGGATCGGCCGCAGCACGGAAGCAACCGATGTCGTCACCGCCCATCTGGTGATGGGCCTGCGCGCGACGCTATTCCAGGAGATCGGCGAGCCGAGGACAGGCGACGCCGCACCGTGGACCACGCATTGGTGCCTGGCGCAGCCGGTGTTTCCGATGTCGCAGTTGAGCCAGGACGGCCACCCGACCCGCGGCGGCTTCCTGCCGCCGGTGCCGCTGCCGCGCCGGATGTGGGCCGGCGGCGAGCTGGAATTCTTCGATAGCTTGCGCGTCGGCGACGAACCGAAGCGGACGTCGCGCATCGCCGACGTCACGGTGAAATCAGGCTCGACCGGCACGCTGTGCTTTGTCTCGGTCAACCACGAGGTGACGACGTCGCGCGGACTGGCGATCCGTGAGCGGCAGGACATCGTCTATCGCGAGATGACGAGTACGCAGTCCTCGGCACCCGCCAAGGCGCCGCCACCTCCCCCGGTCGCGCAGCATCGCGAGAGCCACGTCTCCGATCCGGTGCTGCTGTTCCGCTACTCAGCGCTGACCTTCAACGGCCACCGCATCCACTATGATCGCGACTACGTCACCAAGGTCGAGGGCTATCCCGGCCTGATCTTCCACGGCCCGCTGCAGGCCGCCTTCATCGTCGAGTTCGCCGCCAAGCTGCACGGCGGCAACCCGCCGAGGAAGCTCCTCTATCGCGGCGTGCAGCCGCTGTTCGAAGGCAGCGAGTTCTCGATCAATGCCGGCGAGAAGGACGGCGGCCTGGAGCTGTGGATCGCGAATGCGGAAGGACAGCCGACCATGAAGGGCACGGCGACCTGGTAGGGCCGGACACCCATCAGGACAGCGACGCGTAGAGGCGCCTTTCACAGGCGCCTCGCATCCCCTATTGTGATCGGATTCAGCCCTTGGATCGCGGGATCATGAATCGTTTCTGGAGTTCGGTCGTCCACAATCTGTCGCCATACGTGCCCGGCGAGCAGCCGAAGATCGACGGTCTGATCAAGCTCAACACCAACGAGAACCCCTACCCGCCGTCGCCGCACGCGCTGGCTGCGATCACCGCGACGATGGATCGGCTCCAGCTCTACCCCGACCCAGCAGCGACGGGCTTGCGCGAGACGATCGCGGTCCACTATGGCGTCGCGCGAGAAGAGGTGTTCGTCGGCAACGGCTCGGACGAGGTGCTGGCTCACACCTTCCAGGCGCTGCTGAAGCATGATGCACCGCTGCTATTCCCCGACATCACCTACAGTTTCTATCCGGTCTATTGCCGTCTCTACGGCATCCAATACGAAACGGTGCCGCTCGATGCCGCGATGCGGGTGCAGCTTGCCGACTACCGGCGGCCGTGCAGCGCCATCCTGTTGTGCAACCCGAACGCCCCGACCGGCATCGCGCTGCCGCGCGCTTCAATCGAGGCGCTGGTCACCGAACACCCGGACCGGCTCGTGGTGGTCGACGAGGCCTATGTCGACTTCGGCGCCGAGAGCGCCGTGCCGCTGGTCGCCCGCCACGACAATCTCCTTGTGATCCAGACCCTCTCCAAGTCGCGCGCGCTGGCGGGCTTGCGCGTCGGCTTCGCCGTTGGCCAACGCCCGCTGATCGAGGCGCTGGAGCGGGTGAAGGACAGCTTCAACTCCTATCCGCTGGATTGCCTTGCGCTCGCCGGCGCGGCTGCCGCCATCAGAGACGACGCCTGGTTTCAGGAGACGCGCACGCGTATCATCGCGAGCCGTGAAACGTTGGCTCGCGGCCTCTCCGAGCTGGGCTTCGAGGTGCTGCCATCGCAGGCGAACTTCGTGTTCGCGCGCCATCCCCGCCACCGCGGGGCGGACCTCGCGGCCCGGCTGCGGGAGCGGGCTGTTCTGGTGCGGCATTTCCAGAAGCCGCGGATCGAGGACTTCCTGCGCATCACGATCGGAACTGACGAGCAATGCAGCCGCCTGCTTGCGCTGCTGCGTGATATCGTCTGATTCCGCATTGGCCGTCCGCAACGACGTTGCTTGCGATCGATGGCTACTCCACGCATAGTGTCGCCACCGAATAACAATAAGCACTGACAGGGAGGCTATCATGAGGACGCTCGGGGCCGCGCTGTGCGCGCTGGCGCTGCTCACATCAGGTGCACAGGCTCAAACATTGAAGGACTTCATGGCGACAGTCATGAAGAAGTGGACCGCACCCTTCGAGCCGTACCCACTGATCGGCAACATCTACTATGTCGGCACCGACGGGATCGCGGTCTACATCATCAAGACGTCGCAGGGTCTGATCTTGATGGATACGGCGATGCAACAGTCGACCGGCATGATCAAGGACAACATCACCAAGCTCGGCCTCAAGGTCGGCGACATCAAATACATCCTCAATTCGCACGCCCATCTCGACCACACCGGCGGCTTTGCCGAGATCAAGCAGGAGACCGGCGCGCAACTGATCGCCGGAGAGCGCGACAAGCCCCTGCTCGAGGGCGGCTACTATCCCGGCGACGAGAAAAATGCCGATCTTGCCTTTACGCCGGTGAAGGTCGATCGCGTCGTCAAGGAAGGCGACAAGGTGACGCTCGGCGACACCACGCTGATCGCGCATGCGACGCCCGGCCACTCGCCCGGCTGCACGAGCTGGGAGATGACGGTCAAGGACGGCAACCAGGAGCGCAGCGTGCTGTTCTTCTGCAGCGGAACGGTGGCACTGAACCGGCTGGTCGGCCATCCGACCTATCCCGGCATCGTCGACGACTATCGCTCGACCTTCGCCAGGGTCAAGGCGATGAAGGTCGACGTGCTGCTCGGACCGCATCCCGAGGTCTACGACATGCAGGCCAAGCGCGCACAGATGAAGGACGGTGCGCCGAACCCGTTCGTCAAGCCCGGTGAGAATGTGACCTATGTGACAGGTCTCGAGCAGGATTTCGACAAGCAACTCGCCAAGCAGACGGCCGCGTTGCAGAAGTCCAATTAGCTCGCATTTTCTGGCCGTTGCCTCGGCAACTATGGCTGCGGCGGCTTGACTCCACGACGCAATCCATCGACAGGTGGATTGCCGTTCCGCTTTTGCCGCTCGCATTGACGGAACGTAACGAACTGGAATTGGGAGCCGCCCGATGTCATCCCGCAAGCCCGCCGCCGCGAAAGGCAAGGCCGTCACCGTCAAGGACGCCACCTTTGGTCTCCTGCGCGCATGGGGTATCAAAAAGGTGTTCGGCAATCCCGGCTCGACCGAGCTGCCGTTCCTGAGCGATTGGCCCGACGACATCGACTACGTGCTCGGCCTTCAGGAGGCCTCCGTCGTCGGCATGGCCGACGGCTATGCGCTGGCAACGCGCAATGCCGGCTTCGTCAACTTGCATTCGGCGGCCGGCGTCGGCAACGCGCTCGGCAACATCTATAACGCCTACCGCAACCAGACGCCGCTCGTGATCACGGCGGGACAGCAGGCGCGCTCGATCATGCCGCTGCAGGCCTTCCTCTATGCCGAGCGGGCCAGCGAATTTCCGCGACCTTACGTCAAGTTCGCGGTCGAGCCCGCGCGCGCCGAGGACGTGCCGGCGGCGATCGCGCGCGCCTACTATGTCGCAATGCAGCCGCCCTGCGGGCCGACCTTCGTCTCGGTGCCGATCGATGACTGGAGCCATGCGACGCAGCCGCTCGAGGCGCGCGCCGTCAGCCGCGACATCGGGCCAGATCTCGCGGCGATGCAGGCGCTGGTGGCTGCGCTCAGCGACGCCAAGCGCCCTGCTCTCGTCGTCGGCCCTGCCGTCGACCGCGCCGAGGCCGTCGATCTGATGGTGAAGGTTGCGGAGAAGGCCAAGGCCGCGGTCTGGGTCAGCCCGTTCTCGGCGCGCTGCTCGTTCCCCGAGCATCATCCGCAATTCGCCGGCTTCCTGCATGCCTCACCCGGACAGCTCTCCGATGCGCTGCGCGACTACGATCTCGTGGTCGTGATCGGCGCGCCGGTATTCACCTTCCATGTCGAAGGCCATGCCGCGATCTTCGACGGATCGACCCCGATCTTCCAGATCACCGACGATCCCGACGCCGCCGCGATGACACCTGCGGGTCACAGCATCATCGCCACAATGAAGCCGGCGCTGTCGGTGCTGCTCGACATGCTGCCGGAGACCCGGCGCGCCGCGCCCGCAGGCCGCATTCTGCCACCGGCGCCCGCCGCGAGCGACCCAATCCCCGCCGAATATGCGCTGCATGCGCTCGCGGCCGCGATGGGGCCGCAGGATGCACTGGTCGAGGAGGTGCCGTCGCATCGTCCGGTGATGCAGAAAGTGATGCCGATGCGCGGCCAGGATTCGTTCTACACCATGGCGAGCGGCGGCCTCGGCTACAGCCTGCCCGCCGCGGTCGGCATGGCACTCGGCCGCCGCGAGGGACGCACCGTCTGCCTGATCGGCGACGGCTCGGCGATGTATTCAATCCAGGCGCTGTGGACCGCGGCCCAGCGCAAGCTGCCGCTCACGGTCGTAGTCATGAACAATTCCGGCTACGGCGCGATGCGCTCGTTCAGCCAGGTGATGCAGGTGCGCAACGTGCCCGGCCTGGAATTGCTCGGCATCGATTTCGTCAAGCTCGCCGAAAGCATGGGCTGCGACGCGGTGCGGGTGACGAAATCAGCCGATCTCGCCAGCGCCTCCAAGCGCGCGCTCTCGCATCAAGGCGCGAGCCTGATCGAGGTGATGGTGGATTCCGCCGTGCCGCTGCTCTACGCGCAGAAGAATTGAGTGCAGCGGCGACAGTCCTCATTGGAACATAGCGGAGCCGCGCTTAATCGATCTTGCGGCAGACTGCCCGCACCTCTCCCGCTTGTGGGTAGGGCAAGCGCATTTGGAAAAAAAACGCCCTGTGGCCCATCCTTCGAGACGCCCGCCTTTGGCGGGCTCCTCAGGATGGGTCTTGTTTTGCGGCACAATAGTAGACCCTCATGGTGAGGAGCGCCGCTTGCGGCGCGTCTCGAACCACGAGGCCGGGTACGTGCGCGGCCATCCAAGGCCGCATATGCGATAGCCCTGCGCTTGCGGGGGAGGTCGCATCGCATTGAAAATGCGATGCGGGTGGGGGCTCTCTCCACGATGTGACCCGCGGAGAGAGCCCCCACCCCAACCCTCCCCCGCAAGCGGGAGAGGGAGCAGACCGCCATCGCAGGCGACATGCAACCCAACCTCGTCGCGCTTCAGTGCGTGGACACAGGCTCCCGTTCCAATACCCGCGTAAACGACTCCGGCACCTCGCAGCCGGTGGCGCAGCAACGTCCGGGCTGCTTCGAGAGCCGCTGTCCCTCGTCGACGATGCCGCGGCCGAGCAGGTTCTCGACCAATTCGGCCTTTTCCATAACCGGATAGTTGCGCCAGATCTCCCGCTTCATCGCTTCCGGCGAGCCGCCGCCGTGCAGCGAGATCACCGAGTACCAGCCGGCTTCGTGCGATACGGTGAGGTCCTCGATCAGCCGCGCCACCTCCGCGCGCTGCTCGGCCGGAATATCGGGACGTCCGCCCATGACAGCGGCGAGCGAGGCGCGCGTCTCCGGATTGTGGTCCTCGTCGGGGCCCGGCAGCGCGACGATCAGCCCGCCGGACACGTAATGCGCCACCCGGTGCATGTCGTAGATCTTGGTCGCCAGCAGCAGCTTGCCGATGTTGGAGAACACCGCATCGGGCATCACCGAGCCGGCCGGATCCCTGGTGCAGTAGACCGAAGACGCGACGCCGCAAGCGTAGAAGCTTTCCGTGATGGTGATGAGCTCGACCATGGCTTCGCGGATATGCGCATGCTTCTCGGCGTCGAGCCCATTGGCCTCGATCATCAGTGCGCCGGCGCCGATCAGGAGATCGCCGAACCCGGCCCGCGCGCCGATGCAGGAATGACGATGGTGCGTGGCGTAGGATGTGGTGAGGAAACCGCCCTCCTCGGTTTCGCCGGCGAGGAAGACGCGATCATGCGGCACGAACACGTCGTCGAACACAACGACGCCGACCGACTGGCCATACTTCGCCGAGAATTTTGCGGAAGGCTCGCCGGGGCGGCCCGCCGGGCGCGCGATGATCGTGACGCCGGGCGCATCGATCGGCACGGCACAACACACCGCAAAATCCTTGTCCGCGGGCACGTGCGTCCGGCACGGCATCACCAGGAATTCGTGCATGTACGGCGCGCCGGTCACGATCGCCTTGGTGCCGCGGATCACGATGCCGTCAGGGCGCCGCTCCTTGATGTGCACATAGACGTCCGGGTTGGCCTGCAGGCCGGGGCGCTTCGAGCGGTCGCCCTTCGCATCAGTCATTGCGACGCCAAGTGTCAGGTCGTTATCCTGAACCTCGTGCAGATAGTTGAGGAAGCGCTGGCTGTAGTCGGTGCCGTGGCGATCGTCAGTGAGCCTGGTCGCCTGGTAGAGGCCGTTGAGCGCGTCATGGGTCAGATAGCGCTGCGCGCAGCCCGACGTCCTGCAAACCAGCCGCACCGCCTCGAGCTTGTAGAGCAGGTCCTGCGAACTCTCGTCGATGTGGAGCATGCGGTTGACTGTTTTGCCCGAGGTGCCCTGCCGCGCCGTCATGATCGGCGCGTACTCGGCGCGATGGGCGAAATCGTAGGTCACGCCGATGCCCGCGATGCCGGGCGCCAGCAAAGGCTCGTCCGCAACGCTCGCAACCGCACTGCCGTTGACGAACACGCGCGGCTTGCAGCGGCGCAGGGACTCCCGGTAGTCGGTGCCCGTCATCAGCATGGTGTGTCTCCCTTGCTCATTTATTCTAACAGTGTTAAATTATCTGACGATCCTGAAATCGAGTCAACGATGGAATCGCCTGACCATGCAGATGCGCGAAAGCAGGAAGGAAGCGGTCAGCCGGCACAAGCGGGATCTGATTCTCGACGCGGCGCGCAGCGTGTTTGCGGAAGAGGGACTCGAAGGCGCGAGCCTGCGCGCGATCGCAACCCGCGCCGGCTATACGCCCGCGGCGCTCTACTTCCACTTCGATTCCAAGGAAGCGATCTATGCCGAGGTGCTGCGGCGATCGCTGGCCTCGCTGGGCGAAGCCGTCACCGCCGCCGTCGCGACGACCCGGGGCGCGAAGCAGCGGCTGCAATCCGCAGGCATGGCCTTCTTCCGCTACTATGCCGACAATCCGCGCGACCTCGACCTCGGCTTCTACCTGTTCCGCGGCGGCATGAAACCGGCCGGGCTCGGCCACGATCGCGACCGGGAGTTGAACGCGGCGCTGGAGGCGGCGCTGCATCCGATCGCGGAAGCCGCCGAGGCGCTCGGCGCATCGCGGCAGAAGGCCAACACGGTGATGGTGGACTGCTTCGCCCACGCAACGGGCCTGTTGCTATTGCTGCACACCGGCCGCATCAGGATGTTCGGCACCTCGGCGCCCGACCTGATGGATGCCTACCTCCGCGACAAGATTGCGCAACTCGGCAAGGGGTGACGTAATGCTGACGATCGATCCACGGATATCGCTGCTCCTGATCGTCGATTTTCAGTCCCGCCTGATGCCGGCGATCCATGAGGGCGCCGCGGCTGTCAGGAACGCCAGGCGACTGCTGGACATGGCGGAGCTGACGAACGTTCCGGCGGTCTTCACCGAGCAGAACGCCAAGGGGCTCGGCGCAACCGTCACCGAATTGGCGGTCAGCGGAGCTCGCCTGATCCACAAGATGACGTTCGATGCCGTCCGCGAGCCTGAATTCCTGAAGGCAGTCGCTCCCGACAGGCATGTCGTCGTCGCAGGCTGCGAGGCCCACGTGTGCGTGCAGCAGACTGTGCTCGGTCTTATCGACGCCAGGCGCAAGGTCTACGTGGTGCGGGATGCACTCGGCTCACGCTACCCCGAAGACAAGGAAACCGCGATCCGCCGCATGGAACGGCACGGCGCGGAGATCGTCACCACCGAGATGGTCATGTTCGAATGGCTGGAAACGGCGGAGCATCCGCGGTTTCGCGAGGCGATCGCGTTGATCAAGTGACCACAACACGCGCAAGGAAGAGGAAGGCATCGGCGGAAGGGTTCCCTCCCCCCTTGCGGGGCCGCAAGGCGGGAGGAAGCCTGACTGGGTGCCCACCTTACATGAAGAACTGAGGCGGCAACGCACGTGGCCGCCACCCTCGCGCCTTCGATCACTTCCCGTGCGCCTCCCGCATCTTGGCCTGGATCTTGGCCATGCCGCCGATCCAGCGGTCGTAGTTCTCGGTCTTCTTGCGCATGTAGCCGAGCACCTGCGGGTGCGGCAGGATCAGGAACGTCTCCTGCTCGATGCCCCTCAGCGCATCCTGCGCGACCTGCTCCGGCGTCAGATCGCCGTCGCCGGATTGCGGGCCCTTCGGGATCGAGCGCAGCATGTTGGTGTCAACGCCCTGCGGACAGAGGATCGAGACCTTGATGTTGTCGGCGCGGTGCGAGATCGCGAGGTTTTCGGCAAAGCCGACCGCCGCATGCTTGGTGGTCGAATAGGCCGGGCTGCCGACTTGCGACAAAAGGCCCGCGGCGGAGATCGTGTTGAGGAAATAGCCACCGCCGCGCGCCTTCATGCGCGGCACCAGATGGCGCGCGGCATAGACGTGCGCCATCACATGGATCGCCCAGCTCCGCGACCACGGCTCGTCCGAGGTGCCGCCGGCATTCACCGACAAGGGATCGAAGCCGCCGCCAATGCCGGCATTGGAGCAGAACAGCGCGATCGGGCCGAACATCCGCTCGGTCGCCTCGATCACATGCAGGACGTTCTTCTCCTGCCCGACATCGCATTTGAATGCCGCGCCGCCGACCTCGGCTGCGACCTTCTCGGCAGCCGCATGATCGAGATCGACCACCACGACCTTGGACGCGCCGGCGGCGTGGAACGCCTCGCACAGCGCCTTGCCAATGCCATTGCCACCGCCGGTGACCACCACGATTTTACCAGCCACCTGCATGGCCATCCTCCCGATATCTTGATCCCAGGGCACGTTCCGGAAGTGGAAGCCGGTCCTCCGAAAAGATCGTGCCCAAACCAAAGAGGGGTCATGATAACCCAACTTTCGCCGGTACAGGTTCTTTTCGAAAGAAAGCCGCCGCGATTTTTCGGCGCCGCTTGTGAGGGTCGTTGTCCGCTCAACTCGCCAGCACGACATCGACCACGGCTGTGTAATGGCAGGCCGCACCAAGCAGCACGAAGCAGTGCCAGATTGCGTTCTGGAAGCGCAGCCGCTGCCAAGTGTGGAAGATCACGCCAAGGCTGTACAGGATACCGCCAGCGAGCACGAAGCCAAGCGCCGTGCCCGGCAATGCCTTCACCACGGAGTCACGGAGCATGATGCCGCTCCAGCCCATCGCGAGATAAAGCCCGACCGAGAGCCGATCGAAGCGGCCGGGATAGGCCAGCTTCAGCCAGATGCCGACGATTGCCACGCACCAGACGCCGACGAGCAGCGCGATCGCAAAAGCGCTGTCCTTCAGTTCCACGATGAACGGTGTGTAAGTCGCTGCGATCAACAGATAGATCGCCGAGTGATCGAAGCGCCGCAACACCCATTTCGCGCGCGATACCGGCCAGAGATTATAGGTCGCCGACAGCACCAGCATCGCGAGCAGGCCGGCGACATAGACCGATACCACGGCAAGGTCGAAGCCGCTGGCATAGACCGAGGTCAGCACAATCAGCGCGGTGGCAGCGACCAGCCCGAAGCAGACGCCGACAAGATGCACGACGCCATCGGCGATCAGCTCGGCGCGATCGTAGTTCCACAGCGCGGCGCCGGCCGCGTGGATCGAGGACGATGCGAGTTGCTTCAGGCGGAAGATCGTCATTTGCGGGACACTTTCCTCAGTGCCATTAAACATGGGTGTCGCGGGGACGGCCGCTCGTTCAATCCCCTCGCTTGCAAAGGCGCCGGAAATGTGAAGCTTGATTTTGGCCCGATAATCGCCACCTTGCGGGTGACGACCCGCCTCATTTGGTCACTCCCGCCAGGTTTCTCCAGACCTCCATGGCCCCCAGTTTTTCGGACATCGTCGAGGAAGCGCGTCTCTCGGCGCGGGCGCTGCTCGACTATGGCGAGGGCTTCTTCAATCCGACGGTTCGGCTCGGCGTCACCGGCCTGTCGCGCGCCGGCAAGACGGTATTCATCACCGCGCTGGTGCATGGGCTGACCCGCGGCGGCCGATTTCCGGTGTTCGAAGCCTATGCCTCGGGGCGGATCGCCCGCGCACGCCTCGCGCCGCAGCCTGACGACGCGGTGCCGCGCTTCGCCTATGAGAACCATGTCCGCACCCTGATCGAAGAGCGGCGCTGGCCGAATTCGACCACCGACATCTCCGAGCTGCGCCTTGTGATCGACTATCAGCGGCAAAATGGCGCGGACCGCACGCTGACCCTCGACATCGTCGATTATCCCGGCGAGTGGCTGCTCGACCTGCCGCTCCTCAACAAGAGCTACGAGCAATGGTCGGCGGAGAGCCTGGCGCTGTCGCGCGAGCCTCTGCGCGCCGCCCTCGCGGCGCCGTGGCACGCGCATCTCGCAACGCTGAAGCCCGGGGGTAAGGAGGACGAGCAGGCCGCGCTTGCCGAAGCCAAGCTGTTCACCGACTATCTGCGCGGCTGCCGCGACGAGCGCTTCGCGATGAGCCTGCTGCCGCCCGGTCGCTTCCTGATGCCCGGCAATCTCGCCGACACCCCGGCGCTGACCTTCGCCCCGCTCGACGTGCCCGCCGACGGCAGCGCGCCCGACGGCTCGCTATGGGCGATGATGCGGCGGCGCTTTGAAGCCTACAAGGATGTCGTGGTGCGCCCGTTCTTCCGCGATCATTTCGCGCGGCTGGACCGCCAGATCGTGCTGGCCGACGCGCTCGCGGCATTCAATGCAGGGCCGGAGGCGCTGCACGACCTCGAAGCCGCGCTCGCCGGCATCCTCGACTGCTTCCGGATCGGCCGCAGCACGATCTTGAGCGCGCTGTTCCGGCCGCGCATCGACCGCATCCTGTTCGCGGCGACCAAGGCCGACCATCTGCACCACCAGAGCCACGACCGGCTAGAGGCGGTGCTGCGGCGGATCGTGGCCAAGGCCGCCGAGCGCGCCGAATATGCCGGCGCCGCCATCGACGTGGTGGCGCTCGCCGCCGTGCGCGCCACCCGCGAGGCACAGGTGCAACGCGGCCGCGAGACGCTACCCTCGCTGCTCGGCACACCGGCGCCGGGCGAAGTCGCCAATGGCGAGACGCTCGACGGCGAGACCGAGGTCGCGACCTTTCCGGGCGATTTGCCCGACAATCCCGAGGCCCTGTTCCGGGGCGGATTTCGCGGCCTCTCCAGCGCGGGTGCCGAGGCGGCCGATTACCGCTTCTTGCGCTTCCGGCCGCCGAGGCTGGAACGAAACAGCGACGGCGAGCCCACGCTGCCTCACATCCGCCTTGACCGCGCCCTCCAGTTCCTGATCGGAGACAAACTGCAATGAACGACAAGACGCCTTACCGGCGGCCGGCGACGTTCAAGCTCGACGATCCCGGCGTGGTCGTGATGGATCCGGAGGATGCCGGCCGCTTCGCCCGCGGCACGATCCAGATCGTGCCCGAGGCCGAGGCACCGCAACTGCCTGTTGCGATCGATGCGCCGCTGCTGCCGGTGCGCCGCGGCTTCCGCTGGGGCGCGCTGTTCTGGGGCGCCGTTGCAGGCCTGGTGCTGCTCGGCAGCGGGCTCGGCGTCGTCAACCTGATCGAGGACCTGTTCGCACGCAATCAGGGTCTCGGCGTCCTCGGACTGGCCTTTGCGATCATTGCAGCCGTCGCACTGGTGGTCGTGATCGCGCGCGAAGCGATCGGGCTGGCGCGGCTTGCGACCATCGAGAAACTGCATCTGCGCGCGGCCGAGGTGCTTGCCAGCGACGACCGCGCCGCGAGCCGGACGATCGTCGCCGATCTGCTCAAGCTCGCGCACCAGACCCCGCAGCTCGCGCGCGCCCGCAACACGCTGCGGAGCCACACCGACGACATCATCGACGGCGCCGACATGATCCGCCTCGCTGAGCGGGAATTGATGGCACCGCTCGACGAGGAAGCGCGGCGGCTGGTCTCGGCGGCGGCGCAGCGCGTGTCCGTCGTCACCGCGGTCAGCCCGCGTGCCGCGATCGACGTGCTGTTCGTGTTCGTGTCCGCGTTGCGGATGATCCGGCAACTGGCGCGGCTCTATGGCGGCCGGCCCGGCACGCTCGGCATGATCAGCCTGATGCGGCGCGTGATCGCGCATCTGGCGATCACCGGTGGCATGGCGGCGAGCGACAGCCTGATCCAGCAGATGCTCGGTCATGGCATCGCCGCCAAACTCTCGCAGCGGCTCGGCGAAGGCGTGCTCAACGGCCTGCTGACCGCGCGCCTCGGGCTCGCCGCGATCGATGTCACCCGCCCGCTTCCGTTTAACGCGTTGCCGCGTCCGGCGCTCGCCGACCTCGCGAAGGATCTGCTGCGCAAGCGCGAGGGAGAGGAATGAGCGTCATATCAGCGCGCGCGCTGCCGGTTGCTGCCCCTCTCCCCTTGCGGGAGAGGGGCAACTCACGTGCCCGCCACAGACTCACTTAGGTGAGGGGTAGCTATCCACGCGCATCTCACGCGTGGAGAGAGACCCCTCATCCGGCAGCCTTCGGCTGCCACTTTCTCCCACAAGGGGAGAAGGTGACCTCGCAAGGTTCCATCAGCATCACCAGCACGCGCCAGCGGAAGAAGGTGGTGTCCGGCGGCGGCGACAAATCGGGGGTCCAGCCGCTGATCTTCTCCAGCGAATAGGTATCCATCACCGTGCCGCGCCAGCTCCGCACCACGCGCTCGAGCGGCTGCCGCACGGCTGATGTCTCGTTCCACAGCGGCAGATTGTTCTCGGGCTCGCGTCCGACATAAAGGCCGACATGATCGCGGATCATGTTCATCCCGGGATCGGCAAAGCCCTGGTAGCGGCCCCGCTCGTTGATCTCGACCACCGGCACCCGCCCGCGCAGAAACCAGCGCAGCATCGCATAGGTGCGATAATCCGTGGTCGCGACCCAGGTCGCACCGGTTGCCTGCAATTGCGCCTCGGTGCGCGCGGCGACCACGTCGTAGCCGGCCTCGGTGCCGATCGGATCGGTATGGCCGGTCAGATTCCACGGTACCACCATATAATACAGGAATACGCAGACCACGAAGGCGATGCCTGTCGTGACCGCGGTGCGCGCCCAGAACACGGTCGATTTGACCAAGCGCACCGGCCAGCCCTCGAACGGCATCCGCGTGACGTTGATGGCAACGGCCGCAAAGCCGGCGGGCCACAGGAACATCGGCCAGGTGTCACCGACCCGCAGCGTCAGCGACTTCCAGAAGAAATACGCGAACGGCACCAGCACCGCCGTCGACAGCAGGATCGCGACCGGCTCGCGACCGCGATAACCGCGCCATGCCGTCAACGCCGCGCCGAACAGCGTGACCGGCAACAGTACGAAGCCGACGAGGCCGAACTGCATGCCAATGAATTCACCGACGGTGCGAAGCAGGAAGGAGCCTTCCGTCGTGGCGCGCACCGCCTGGAATCGGAACGAGGCCCAGTCGTGCCCGGCATTCCAGATCAAGACCGGCGAGAACACCGCGATCGCGATCATCGCGGCGAGATAGGGATACGGGCTGCGCAACCAGCGCCACCGCCAGTCCGGCACCAGCGCAAAGGCCAACACCGCCGGCGCCAGCATGACCGCGGTGAATTTCGACAGCAGCGCCAACCCGGCGAACAGCCCGGTGGCGAGCCACCAGCGCCCGTCATTGCTTTGCGCAAGCCGCACCAGCGACCACAGCATCGCCACCGCGAACGGAATCATTGCGGTGTCGGGCGCGACCTTGGCCATCAACAGCCCGTAATAGAGCGCCGCCTCCGGCAGCAGCAGCGCCAGAATGACGGCCCGGATGTTGTTGCCGGTGACGCGGCGGACGATGTCGGCGAGCAAGAGCTGCATCACCAGCATCGCCACGATGCCGCTGAAGCGGACGCCGAGATTGGTGTCGCCGAAGATCGTGGTGCCGAAACGGATGAACCACGCGATCATCGGCGGATGATCGAGGAACGACAGCACGTGCTCCTTCGACCAGGTCCAGTAATAGGCCTCGTCGGTGCGCAGATCGAGCACGGAAGCATAGACCAGCCGCATCGCGGTCATGGCAACCATCACGGCGACGACGCCGCGCCACCGCGGCGCGCGCGAACGGGCCGGCTTAACGCTGATGTTATCGGCAGGGGCTATCGTCACGGCGCGCTTTTTGTTCGACTCTTGCAGGGGTGTCAACGTGTTGCGGCGCTGGATATCACCCCTCGCGCCTGCGCGTAACGGTGTTCATCGCGGGAATTAAACACTAGAGTTGCCAATCATGACTCACATGGCCTCCGCCTCGCGTGAACATTTGCAGGAGATGGTCCGCGGCGTCGGCCTGCGGCAGGTCCGCCTGGTCAGCGGCGCGATCATGTTCGCCTACCTGGTCAGCCATTTCCTCAACCACGCGCTCGGCAATATCTCGATGGAGGCGCTGGCGATCGGCGTCCATTACCACACCGAGTTCTGGCAATTCCTCCCGGTCGCGATCGTGTTCTACGGCGCCTGCCTGGTGCATACCGCGCTCGGCATCTGGGCGCTGTACCAGCGCCGCGAATTCCGCTGGAGGGCGATCGAACCGCTGCAGCTCGTGCTCGGCCTCAGCGTCCCGATGCTGATCATCGTGCACATCGTCGGCGTGCGGCTTGGTCAGACCCTGTTCAGGCAAGAGAAGCTCTATCCGCAGGAACTGTACACCTTCTTCATCGCATCGCCGGGCCGGCTGTGGCTGATGCTGGCAGTCCTGGTGATCGCATGGGTGCATGGCTGCATTGGCCTGTATTTCTGGTTCCGCCTGCGCCCGTTCTTCAAGCGCGCCGCGCCGTTCCTGCTCGCCGCCGCCGTGCTGATCCCGACGCTGGCAATGCTCGGCATCTACCAGGGCGGCCGCGCCACGATCGCCGACGCCAACGATCCGGCCTGGCGGCAACAGGAGCTATCGGTCCGGAATCTCGGTACGGCGGCCGAAAGCGAGATGCTCGATACGATCGCGAACGGCTTGACGACCGGCTATCTCGGCCTGCTCGGCCTCGTCGTCCTCGCACGCGGCGCACGCACCTTGCTGGAACGCCGCGGCGGCATGATCGCGCTGTCCTACGGCAACGGCCGCACCGTCCGGGTGCCGAGGGGCTGGAGCGTGCTGGAGGCGAGCCTGCGCAACAATGTGCCGCATGCCAGCGTTTGCGGCGGCCGCGCCCGCTGCTCGACCTGCCGCATCCGCATCGTCGGCGACCACGCAAACCTCCCGGAGCCCTCGGCGCGCGAGGCCTTCGTGCTGCACCGGGTCGGCAGCGACGATCCGTCGATCCGGCTGGCCTGTCAGTTGCGGCCAACCGCCGACCTGACCTTCTTCCAGCTATTCCTGCCGCATACGATGTCGGCGAATGCGCACGCGACCAATCCGGCGCGGATCGGACAGGAGCGCTATCTCGTCAGCATGTTCGTGGACATGCGCGGCTCGACGCAACTTGCCGAGAAGCGGCTGCCATTCGACACCGTGTTCATTGTCAACCGCTTCCTCGGCGCGGTGTCTCAGGCGGTGCTGGAGGCCGGCGGACGTCCGAACCAGTTCATCGGCGACGGCATGCTGGCGCTGTTCGGGCTCGCCACCGGCCGCCGGGAGGCGTGTCGCCAGGCGCTCCATGCGGCAGCCCTGATCGCAAGTCATGTCGACGACCTAAATCAGTTCCTCAGCCACGATCTGCGCGAGCCGATCCGCTTCGGCATCGGCATCCATGGCGGCGAGGTGATCGTCGGCGACATCGGCTATCGCGACCACATGGTGTTCACGGCGCTCGGCGACGCCGTCAACGTCGCGGCGAGGCTGCAGGACATGACCAAGGTCCTCGCCTGCGAGGCCGTCATCTCGGACGAGGTGCGCGCCACGGCGGGGCTCGCCGAGGATGCCCTGCCCGCACAGGAAGTCGCGATCCGCGGCCGCAACCAGCCGATGGTCGTGCGCACGGTTGAATCGACGAGCACCTTGTCGGCGCTTGTCGCCGATCAGCGTGCGGTTGCAGCTTGAAAGGTTCATTGCCGCCCCACCGAATGTGATCAGCAGCAGCGTCTGGTGCTGATGCCCTACGCTATCGCTACTGCTCCGTGAATATCCGCGGCTGATCGAGCCCTTGGGCCGGATCGAAATACCCCGATCGGCGGCGATCGGGATTTTCGTTGCAACGCAATGCAGATGGACGCTGCGAAAGGATCAATTGACTTGCGGTTCCCCGATGCGACATTTGTCATCTGCGCGCTCTTCGCAAGACGGATGCGCTCAGGCAATTGAGTCTGGTGATGACCGGCTCACGACAGGTGAAGCTTCGGAGGAAGCGGAATGCTCGACCGACGAGACTTGATGAAGCGCGCCGGCATGGCCGCTTTGGTAACGGGGCTGGGGTCACGAGGCGCGCTGGCGCTCGATACCGCAACACTGCCCTTCAACAATGGCGAACGACCGCTGGTGCGCTATCCGCAGAAGCGTCCGATGATCGGCCAGACCAGCCGCCCGCCGCAACTGGAGACGCCGTTTGCGATCTTCAACGACGGACCGATCACGCCGAACAACGCATTCTTCGTCCGCTACCACCTCGCCGGCATCCCCTACAATCTCGATCCCGACACCTTCACGCTCGAGATCAAGGGCAAGGTCGACAAGCCGCTGAAATTGTCGCTGAAGGACATCAGGAAATTGAAGGCGACCGAGATCGTCGCCGTCAACCAGTGCTCCGGCAACAGCCGCGGCTTCTTCAACCCGCGGGTCGCCGGCGGCCAGCTTGGCAACGGCGCGATGGGCTGCGCGCGCTGGCGCGGCGTGCCGCTGAAGACCGTGCTCGACATGGCCGGCGTGCAGGCCGGCGCGAAGCAGGTCACCTTCAATGGGATGGATGCTCCGGTGATGGAGACAACGCCCGACTTCGTGAAGGCGCTCGACATCGAGCACGCGCGCGACGGCGAGGTGATGCTGGCCTACGGCATGAACGGTGAGGACCTGCCGTTCCTCAACGGCTTCCCGCTCCGCCTCGTGGTGCCCGGCTACTACGGCACCTATTGGGTCAAGCACGTCAACGAGATCACCGTTATCGACAGCGTGTTCGACGGCTTCTGGATGAAATCCGCCTACCGGATCCCCGATACGCCGAACAATGCGGTCGAGCCCGGCACCGCGCCGAAGGCCACGATCCCGATCAACCGCTTCACGGTGCGCTCGTTCATCACCAGCGTCGCCGACGGCGCCAAGCTGAAGGCCGGCCGCGCGCTGCTGCGGGGCATCGCCTTCGACGGCGGCAAGGGCATCAAGGACGTCGCCGTGTCGACCGACGGCGGCAAGACCTGGACGCCGGCCAAGCTCGGCAAGGACCTTGGCAAATATGCGTTCCGGGAGTGGAAGATGCCGGTGCGGCTCGCGGCCGGCTCTTATGATCTCAAGGTGCGCGCCACCAACAATGCCGGCGACACCCAGCCGATGGATCCGCTGTGGAATCCGGCCGGCTACCTGCGCAACGTCGTCGAAACCGTGCACGTCACCGCGGCGTGAGGAGAAGCATCATGAAGCGCAAGCTGCTCCCTGCCCTCGCCGCGATCGCGACGCTGTCGGTCGCCGCGGCCACCGCCGCACCTGTTAACTACAAGGTCCCCGAGGAGACCGCCGTCTTCAAGCCGGGCCCCAACCTCGATGTCGTGCAGAACAATTGCAGTGGCTGCCATTCGGCCGACTACGTCAAGACGCAGCCGCCGCAAGGTGAGAAGAAGAAGGACTTCTGGAAGGCCGAGGTCACCAAGATGATCAAGGTCTATGGTGCGCCGATCGACGACGCCGACGTCGGCAAGATCGTCGACTACCTCGCCGCGACCTATTGATATGATCCGCGTTCGCCTTCTGTCGTGCGGGCCAAGTCCGCGCTACAGACGCGCGCCGTGAGGCTCCCATGCCGGAACCGGGTGATTTTGCACTGCATCAATTGAGCATGAAACAGGCAATTCGGCGCCAAAGCTCCCAAAATCGGGTTGTTTCCGGGCAAAAACACACCTTGGTTTGATCTATCCAGCTTTTCGCAAACTGCTATCCTGTATGGCACGGACGAGCCGGTTGTGCGGGGACCGGCGGTTCGTTTTCGATCGATTCCGCGGAGACGACTGGAAATGCCCAAAGGTACAGTGAAGTGGTTCAATCCGACCAAGGGTTATGGATTCATCCAGCCCGCAACGGGCGGCAAGGACATTTTCGTGCATATTTCTGCAGTTCAGAAGGCTGGTCTTCAGACGCTCAATGAAGGTCAGACGGTGGAGTACGAAGAGATCGCAAATCGCGGCAAGACTTCGGCTGAAAACCTGAAGGTCTAGCGCAACAGCGCCAGATGAACGGCGCACTCTCGGACCTCATCCGGGAGTGGGGGCCGACCCAACAAAGCCAGACAACGTGACGTTCGGCGGGGCGGGCGCGATGCCCGCGCGCCATGGCGATCTAGTCGCGCCTCCAGCCGTTCAATCCTCCGTCACCCATTGGCTGACGGTCATGACATCGGGTGGCTGCAGATAGCCGCGCGGCCAGAGATCGACGGCCCATTGCACCTTGGTCGCGCGCTCGACCAGCACGGCTGTGTTGTGCGGCGTCTGCATCAACTGAAACCCGCGATAATGGGGATCACCGACGTCGTGAAACTTGAACAGATTCCACGCCTGTAGCACCAGCATCAGGCTTGTGGTGTTGCGGGTCGTATCCCAGCAATCGTAATTGTGCTTGTCGTCGTTGGCGCGGAAATCGGCTTTGGCCACGCGCTTGTCGGTGCCGAGGATCGGCCCCATGCGGCGGTCGAACCAGATCACCGCCTTCTGCACCGCCGCGCGCTCGGCGGCCGCATTGGCGTGACCGGCAGCCATGATCCTGGTCAGGGCGGCCCGGTCGGCCGCCGTGAAATCGAGCATCTCGCGGCGCCGGCAGACGAAGCCGTAGCAGACCGTCATCGACGACGCCGACGGCGGATAGATCGAGACCGAGGTATAAAGTTGCGCGATGCCCGCGCTGAGCTCGGATGCTCGCGCCGGCGCCGCTGCGAGTAACGACAGCATGATCGCAGTCAGAGCGCAGGCAAACGCGGTGCGCCTCGCTGATATCGGCTGATCGACATACTTCATGATTGCTGCCCCAATTGGCGGCAAGATATCCGCGGGCGGCCCGCGATGCCAATACGCCGGGAGCATGGCTGTGGATCACATCAAGTGGAGATCAGCCGACCGGCAACGGCGCGTCGCGCTTGACTTCTTCCATCACGGCGTAGGTTCGGGTTTCGCGCACGCCCGGCAACGCCAGCAGGCTTTCGCCGAGGAAGCGGCGATAGGCCGACATGTTGGCGACGCGCGCCTTGACCAGGTAGTCGAAGCCACCGGCCACCATATGACACTCCAGCACTTCCGGCGCGGTCTGCACCGCCCTGGCAAACCGCTCGAAGACATCAGGCGTGGTCTTGTCGAGCAGCACCTCGACGAACACCAGCAATCCAAGCCCGAGCCGGTGCGGGTTGAGCCTTGCGCCATAGCCCTCGACGAAACCGTCGCGCTGCAGCCGCTTCAGCCGCTCGCCGACCGAGGTCGGCGACAACCCGATCCGCTCGGCCAGTTCCACATTGGCAATCCGGCCATCCCCTTGCAGGATCGAGAGGATTTTGCGGTCTATTTTGTCTATCTCTGCCATATATCTGGTCAATCTTATATTCGTCCTTATTTTCTAAGGTAAATATGCTAATTTGTCTATCGAACTACGGTTCGCGACCGCGTAGGTGTTCCCGTGAGATCCAAAGGAACCCGCCATGCCCAACTCCGACCCGCTTCCCCCGTTCAGCGCCCCCTTTGCGCCCGACGATGCCGCTCTTGCCGCCGACCTCTTGGCCGACAGCAGGCTTGGCGTAGACCGCGAGGCACGGATCGATCGCACCGCGACCCGCCTGATCGAGGCCATCCGCGCCAACGACGATCCGCTCGGCGGGGTGGAGGACATGCTGCGCGAGTTCGCGCTCTCGACCAAGGAGGGGCTCGCGCTGATGGTGCTGGCGGAGGCGCTGCTGCGCGTACCTGACGCGCGCACCGCCGACCAGTTCATCGAGGACAAGCTCGGCCAGGGCGACTTCATCAACCACGAGACCAAATCCTCGGCGTTCTTGGTCAACGCCTCGGCCTGGGCGCTCGGCATGTCGGCGCGCGTGATCCAGCCCGGCGAGACGCCACAGGGGACGATCGGACGATTGACGAAACGGCTCGGCGCGCCGGCGGTGCGCGCAGCCACGCGGCAAGCGATGCGGCTGATGGGCAGTCATTTCGTGCTCGGTGAGACCATCGAGGCGGCGCTGTCGCGCGCGCAGTCGCATTCGGCGCGCGGCTCGCGCTATTCCTTCGACATGCTCGGCGAGGGCGCGCGCACCGCCGACGACGCGCATCGCTATTTCGAATCTTATGCCCGTGCCATCGAGGCGATCGGCAAGACCGCCGGCGCGCGTCCCCTGCCCGACCGGCCCGGCATCTCGGTCAAGCTCTCCGCGCTGCATCCTCGCTTCGAGGCGGTGAGCCGCGCCCGCGTGATGACCGAATTGGTGCCGCTGCTGGTCGAACTGGCGCGCCGCGCCAAAGCTTTCGATCTGAACTTTACCGTCGATGCAGAGGAGGCCGACCGGCTGGAGTTGTCGCTCGACGTGATCGCCGCCGCCCTTGCGGATGCGTCGCTCGCGGGCTGGAGCGGCTTTGGGCTGGCCATCCAGGCCTATCAGAAGCGCGCCGCCGATGTGATCGACTACGTCGATGGGCTGGCACGCGGGCTCGACCGCAAGATGATGGTGCGGCTGGTCAAGGGCGCCTATTGGGACACCGAAATCAAGCGCGCGCAGGAGCGCGGGCTCGACGGCTATCCGGTCTTCACCCGCAAGGCGATGACCGACCTGAACTACGTCGCCTGCGCGCACAAGCTGCTGGCGTTGCGGCCGCGGCTGTTTCCGCAATTCGCCACCCACAACGCGCTCACCGTCGCGACCATCCTCGAGCTCGCCGACGATCCCAAGAGCTTCGAATTCCAGCGGCTGCACGGCATGGGCGAAGCGCTGTATGCGCAGCTCGGCGAGGACCGGCCGGAGATTGCTCATCGCACCTACGCGCCGGTCGGCAGCCACCGCGACCTGCTCGCCTATCTGGTGCGACGGCTGCTCGAGAACGGCGCCAACTCCTCCTTCGTCGCGCTGGCCGCCGACAATCGCGTGTCCATCGCAGACCTGTTGCGCCGCCCGGCCGAGATCGTCGGAGCCGACCACAAAGCTGCTCATCCGGACATTCCATTGCCGGCCGATCTCTACAGGCCGCAGCGCGAGAATTCGCACGGCATCGAGTTTGGCGAACGGAAGGCGCTTGATGCGCTGACATCGGCGATTGCCGCTGAGCGCAAGGCCTCGCCTGGCACCGTCAAAACATCAACCACCGAACAGGCAACCGCCGCCGTCTCCGCAGCACGCCGCGGCTTCACGGCATGGAACGCTACACCAGCGCAAAGGCGCGCCGAGATCCTGGACAAGGCCGCCAAGCTGTTGGAGCAGCGCCGCGCGCATTTCATCGCGCTGTTACAGAGCGAGGGCGGCAAGACGCTCGACGACGCACTCTCCGAGGTGCGCGAGGCTGCGGATTTCTGTCGCTACTACGCAGCGCTCGGGCGAAAGCTGTTCGGTGACGGCGAGGCGATGCCGGGGCCGACCGGCGAAAGCAACGTGCTGGCCTTGCGCGGCCGCGGCGCCTTTGTCGCGATCTCACCGTGGAATTTTCCGCTGGCGATCTTTCTCGGCCAGGTGATGGCGGCGCTGATGGCGGGCAACGCGGTGATCGCAAAGCCCGCCGAGCAGACGCCGTGGATCGCGGCCGAGGCCGTCCGGCTGCTGCATGAGGCAGGCGTGCCGGCATCCGCTCTTCATCTGGTCCAGGGCGATGGTGCTGTAGGCGCCGCGCTGGTTGCCGATCCGCAGATCGCCGGCGTCGTCTTCACCGGATCGACCGAAGTTGCGCGATCGATCAACCGGACATTGGCAGCCAAGGACGGCCCGATCGTGCCGCTGATCGCGGAAACCGGCGGCATCAATGCGATGATCGTCGACGCCACCGCGCTGCCCGAACAGGTCGCCGATGACGTCGTGACCTCGGCGTTCCGCTCCGCCGGCCAGCGCTGCTCCGCGCTACGGCTGTTGTTCGTGCAGGACGACGTCGCCGACCGCACGATCGAGATGATCGCGGGCGCGGCGCGCGAGTTGAAGATCGGCGACCCGTCCGATCCGTCAACGCATGTCGGGCCGGTGATCGATGCGGAGGCCAAGCAGCGGCTGGATGCGCATATTGCACGCATGAAACAGCAGGCACGCACCCATCTGGCCGGCGAGGCGCCGGCCGGCAACTTCGTCGCGCCGCATATCTTTGAACTGTCCGATGCCGGCGAGCTCACCGAGGAGGTGTTCGGGCCGATCCTGCACGTCGTGCGCTACCGGGCCGAGCGGCTCGGCGCGGTGCTGGCCGCGATCGAGGCGACCGGCTTCGGGTTGACGCTCGGCATCCACTCCCGCATCGAGGATACCGTCGAGCACGTGATCGATCGCCTTCAAGTCGGTAACATCTATGTCAATCGCAACATGATCGGCGCCGTGGTCGGCGTACAGCCATTCGGCGGCAGCGGGCTCTCCGGCACCGGCCCGAAGGCTGGCGGACCACATTACCTCGCGCGCTTCGCCACTGAGCAGACGGTGACCATCAACACCGCCGCCGCGGGCGGCAATGCCGCGCTGATGGCGGGGATGGAGTAACGGCTCCCGTCATTGCGAACCAACGGGTCGCGCGAACGCGCGCCCGATGACAGGCTCCGCGAAGCAATCGCATCTCCGCTCGCGCAAACATGGATTGCTTCGTCGCTTCAGCGCAAAATTGCTCTGCAATTGTCGCGAGCTCCTCGCAATGACGGCCCAACAATCCGTTGCATCAGCCCCCCGACATAGGTCAAATGGCGACCCGATCGGGATCATCGCATTCGATATTCCAGCCACCGGAAAAACATCAACAAAGCGCCACGGGAGCGACGGCACGATGGAAAAAGGCATTTTTGACGGGCTCAAGGTTCTTGATTGCGCGAGCTTCATCGCTGCGCCCGCGGCCGCCACCGTGCTCTCCGACTTCGGCGCCGACGTCATCAAGATCGAGCCGCCCGGTGCCGGCGATCCCTATCGGAACCTACCGAACCTGCCCGGCTATCCCGCGAGCGAGCATAATTTCGCGTGGATGCTGGAGGCCCGCAACAAGAAGAGCCTGGCCCTCGACCTCACCAAGCCCGACGCGCAGCAGGTGCTCTACAAGCTTGTCGCGGAGGCCGACGTCTTCATCACCAACATGCCGCCGCAGGTGCGCCAGAAGCTCGGCATTACCTACGATCATCTCGCCCATCTCAACGACCGGTTGATCTATGCGTCCTTCACCGGCTATGGCGAAAAGGGCGAAGAAGCCAACAAGCCCGGCTTCGACTCCAACGCCTATTGGGCGCGATCCGGCCTGATGGATCTGGTGCGCGCCGACGAGGACACCACCCCGGCCCGCTCGGTCGCCGGCATGGGCGATCACCCTTGCGCGATGGCCTTCTATGGTGCGATCGTGACCGCGCTGTTCAAGCGCGAGAAGACCGGCAAGGGCTCGCACGTCTCGACCAATTTGATGGCCAACGGCGTTTGGGCGAACGGCGTGCTGGCGCAGGCCAAGCTCTCGGGCGCCAAGTTCAAGAAGCGCAAGCCGCGCGAAGAGGCGCTGAACGCCGTCACCAACCACTACAAGTGCAGGGACGGCCGCTGGATCATCCTGTCGCTGCTCAACGAAGATCGGCAATGGCCGACGCTGGCGCGTTGCCTCGGCCGCGAGGATCTCGTCGCGGATCCGCGCTTCGCCACCAAGGCGGACCGCCACGCCCGCTCGGTCGAACTGATCAAGGTCTTCGACGAGGTGTTTGCCACCAAGGACCTCGCCGAATGGCGCAAGATCCTCGACGGCAACGGCCTGGTGTTCGGCGTCGTCGGCATTCTCGACGACATTCCGAACGACAAGCAGATGATCGAGAACGAGGTGCTGGTGCGCTTCGAGAACGACACCATGCTGACCGTCAACAGCCCGATCTTCATCGACGGCTCAAAGAAAGTGCAGCCACGCAAGCCGCCCGAGGTCGGCGAGCATTCCGACGAGATCCTGCGGCAAGCTGGTTACGACGAAGCGACGATCAAAAGGCTGCGCGCCTCTGGCGCGGTGGCGTAGCGGCAGCCGCTGACGCTGCCTCTACTCCCTCGCCCCGCTCTTGCGGGGAGAGGGACGGGGTGAGGGGCTCTCACCGCGTGCGTCGATACTGGTGAGACCTGTTCCCCTTCACCCGGATCGCTGACGCGATCCGACCTCTCCCCGCAAGCGGGGCGAGGTACGCGATCCATCAACAAGAGGCCCCCAACATGCCCCGCTATCGCCTGCACTACTTCCCGGAATCCGGCAACAGCTACAAGCTCGCGCTGATGCTCACGCTGTGCGGGGAGAGCTTCGAGCCGGTGTGGACCGATTTCGGCGGCGGCGTCACGCGCACGGCGGAGTGGCGCGCGACCGTCAACGAGATGGGCGAAATCCCGGTGCTGGAGGTTGACGGCGAACGTCGGACCCAGACCGCGCCGATCCTGCTACAGCTTGCAGATCAGTACGGCAAGTTCGGCGGCGAAACGCCTGCGGAGCGATTCGAGCTGCTGCGCTGGCTGTTCTGGGACAATCAGAAGCTCTCGGGCTACATGGCGACCTACCGCTTCCTGCGCACCTTCACGCCGTCAGCCGATCCGGCGGTACTGAAGCATTTCCGCGCGCGGCTCAACGACTTCCTCGACATTCTCGATCAACATGTCGGACGCAATGCCTTCATGATCGGTGCGCGACCGACGGTGTCGGATTTCTCGATGATGGCCTATTTGCACTATCCGGGCGACGAGACCGGGTACGATTTCGCGACGAGCCATCCGAAGATCAGGGCTTGGCTCGACCGCATCGCAGCGCTGCCCGGCTGGAAGTCCGCCTACGATCTGCTGCCCGGCCAGCGCCTGCAGCACTATGCGTAGGATCCTCGTCTCCGCGTTTCAGCATCAAATGACGACGTCCGGTTCGCACCGGAATCGCCGCCGAGCTGGACGACCCGGCCGAGCAGCAGCGCCGCCAGCGCAGCGCAAAGTGCGGCCGACGCGGCGATCGCAAACAACGCAGCCGTGCTCCACTTCGCGCTCATCAGTGCGCCGCCGATCAGGGGGCCGATGATCGAGCCGACGCGACCGATGCCGAGGGCCCAGCCCACGCCGGTGGCGCGCATGGACGTCGGATAGAAGTTGGCAGCCAGCGCATTGGCGGCGATCTGACCGCCGACGATGCAGAACCCGGCTGCGAAAATCACGATCGCCACCAGCACCGCCGAGTGACCAAGCTGGCCGATCGCGCCGACGGCAAACACGGCGACGAAATACACCAACGCGAGCGCGCGGAACGAGAAGCGGTCGACCACGCTGCCGAGCGCAACCGTGCCGACCACTCCGCCGACCTGCAGCGTCGAGCCGATCAGCACGGCCGACGACACCGATGCACCGAGATCGTTCAGCACCACCGGCAGCCAATTCGCCAGGAAATACAGGTCCAGCAGGCTCATGAAGAACACGACCCACAGCAGCAGCGTGGGCAACGTCCTTCCATCGCGGAAGAGATGCAGAACCGGCAGGCCCTCGAGCGGTGGTTCGTGAACGACGAAGCGGGTGCCTACCGTCACCGCAGCGGCGTTCGGATTGATCCGTCCCAGCAGTTCGGCGACGCGCGCATCGGCTCGACCACTCAACGCGAGGAAGCGCACGGATTCGGGCAGCCGCCATGCGAGGACCGGCGCCAGCAGCAACGGCGCGGCGCCGCCGACGATGAACACCGAACGCCAGCCATACTGCGGAATCAGCGCCGCCGCGAGCAAGCCACCCAGCGCCGCACCGATCGAGAAGCCGCAGAACATGATCATCACCATGGTGGCGCGGCGGCGATGCGGGCTGAATTCGGAGGTCATCGCAACGGCGTTCGGCATCGCCCCGCCGAGCCCAAGACCGGTGAGCAGGCGGATGATTAATAGCGTCGTAACGTCGTTGACGAAGGCAGTTGCGATGGTGCCGACGCCGAACGCCAACATCGACAAAATAATGATCCTCTTGCGGCCGACGCGATCGGCGAGCGGGCCGAACACCAGCGCGCCGATCATCAGGCCGAACAGGCCGGCGCTGAAGACGGGTCCGAGCGCAGCGCGCGACAGGCTCCATTCCCGGGCCAGCGCGGGTGCGACGTAGCCGATCGCCTGGGTGTCGAAGCCGTCCAGGACCAGCACTGCGGCGCAGGCCAACAGCAGCTTGATCTGGAAGCTGCCGACCGGTTGCCGGTCGATATGTTCAGCAACGTCGATTTCCTCAATCTCAGCCATGCCCCGCCTCTTTCCTCGACGACACTCTGCTGACGCCTTTTGCCGGCCGCTTTCCTTGAAACCTGGCGCACAGGAGGCCACGCGGCCTTGCGGCTAACTGCGCAACGCAGCCTTCGAATACCCCGCAATCCGCTTGTAGCCGTCGGACAATTCGACCAGTTCTTCGCGGCTGATGACATCTTCGACGGCGCGGAATGGCTTGTCGTTGGTTCGCAGGAATACCTCGCGCAGGATCGCGTCCGGCGGATTGGTGCGGTTGGTCAGCACGATGCGCGCGGTCGTCTCCAGCCGCTGTTGCTCGTAGGCCGAAAGCGCCGCCACCGGATCGTCATGGGCAAGCAGCGCGGTCGCCAATGCACGTGCATCGAGGATCGCCTGCCCCGCGCCATTCGAGCCACGCGGCACCATCGGATGCGCCGCGTCGCCGAGCAGGGTGACGCGGCCAAAGCTCCAGCGCGGCAGCGGGTCCTGATCGACCATCGGGAATTCAAGCACGCTGTCGGCGGCGCGGAGAAAGGCAGGCACGTCGAGCCAGTCGAAGTGCCAGTCGGCGAACGCCCAAATGAAGTCGTCGAGCGAGCCGGCCCGATTCCAGTCGCGCTTGCGATAGTTCGGGGTCTCGATCTCAGCAACCCAGTTGACGAGCTGCAGTCCACAGGTGTCGGAACGGCGGATCGGATAGATCACGACCTTGCCGTGTGAGAGCCAGCCGGCACGCACCATGCTGGCGCCCGACAATATCGGCTTCCAACGCGTCACGCCCCGCCACATGTTGACGCCGGAGTAGCGGGGCTCGCCCTCGCCGGGGAAGAACTGCTTGCGCACCACCGAATTGATGCCGTCACAGGCGATCGCGACCCGCCCGCGTATGGTGACGCGGTCGGCGCCGGAGGCTCCGGCAAATGTCACCGCCACGCCGCCACCGTCCTGCGCCACGGCAACACAGTGCCGGTCGGTGACGACGCGGTCGGCGCCGGCGCGGGCGCGGAAGGCGTCCAGCAACACCCTCTGCAGGTCGCCGCGATGAATCGAGAATTGCGGATGCTCATAGCCGGCGGCCCGGCCGAGCGGCTCCTGATAGATCAATTGACCGAAGCGGTTGAAGAAGGTCGCATCGGTCGTCGTGATCGCGACGCTCGCAAGCGCCTCCTCGAGTCCGAGGGCCGCGAGTTCCCTGGTCGCATGCGGCAACAGGTTGATGCCGACGCCCACTTGCCTGATCTCTGCGGTGGATTCGAAGATGCGGCACGATATGCCGGCTTGATGCAACGCGAGGCCGAGCGTCAGTCCGCCGATGCCGGCGCCGACGATGATGACCTCGTTCCTGTTTCCATCCCCGGACATTGTTGACGCGATGAAACACGAATGATCAGTCTACTGTCAATCTCGCGTCAATGCTCCCGCGGGTGCGAAGCGCGGAACGAGAGGAAAAGACTGCGACGCAACGGCTACCGCGCCCTCACGAAGCACATCCCCATGCGCGAGGTTTGGCCGGCGGGCTGACAGGCGAGCCCCTCGGCGCAGGTCCAGCCGCGAAAACTGCGGTCAGCCTCGGCGGGCTTCGCCGGCGGCAGGTAGCAATGCGCGCCCCAGCCGTCGCTATATTCAGTGCCGGCGAGCTCGGCCTTGCCGCGCAATTGCGGGCGATTGGCGAAGCCGCGCGAAAAGTCCGGCGCCTTGCCCTCGCGGAAGCTGGCAAGGATATCGCGGCGGCGGACCTGATCGCCGAAGAAATGCGGCGAGGCCGGCACCACGGTGGAATTTGACGGCTTCGCCGCCATCCAGTCGACGCCTGGGAAGTGGAAGCCGCCGATGCCGCGGGTCTGGTGGCAGCCGGCGCAAGTGACGTCGTTGAGGCGCCGCTCGAAGCCGGCGAGCGACTGAATGTTCTGCAACCTGGTTCCGTCAGCCGCGGCCTGCTTCAAGGCGCCGACCACATCGCTATCAGAGAACACCGCCTTGCCGGCCGCGCCCTCGCCCTCCGTCAGGCCGAATTCGGGCTGCAGATCGCTGACATCGAAACCGGCCGGGGTTGGGGCAACGGCGCGCCTTGCGAGAAAGCGTTCGGGGATCACGAGTGTGCCGCGATCAAGCTCGGCGAAATGACCGGAATCGAGCAGCCATGCCTTGAAGTCCCGCCTCAGCGTCTCGTCGGTCAGGATGCGGTCGCGATCGATCTGGTTCTCCAGCGGCGCTTCCACGAAACGCCTTGCCTCCCCGTCATAGTCGAACACCTTCAACAGATAGTCGGTGCGGAAATCCCGCACCGCTGATTTCGGCGCGTGCGCGATTTGCAGGTTGGTCTCGATGCGCTCGATATTCCGGTCCCCGATCACGTCGAGCGGACCGTCCTTGCCGAACAGGCTGTCGAGCGTCGGCGGCGCGCTGGCGGTCGCAAGCCAGCGCCGCGCGATCTCGCGACAGGTGAGCGCCGCATCATTGCCGTCGCCCTTCGCCTTCAGCACCAGGTTCAGCGTCATCGGCAAGCGTTGCGAGACCGCGTTCTCGCCGATCAGCGGCACGTCGGTGCGGGTCAGGCGGTAGATCAACCGGATCTCGCCGCAACTCGCCGGCGCCACATAGGCACGGTCCATGCGGTTGACGATGCCCGACAGCACGAAGCGGACATCAGGGGAGTCAAACAGGTCGCGATCGAACAGTTGGAAGGCGAACCCTTCGCCGACGCCGATGCTCTCGTTCGGCAGGCTCGCTTTGTGGTCCGTCACGTAACGATCGAACTCACGCGCCAGCGCCTCGCGCACCGGCACCATCGCCGGCAGGCTGAACAGCTCACGGTTGGAGAATGGTGCGCCGGCCGAGCGCTCCGGCGACAGCATGCGGCCGAGACCGAAGCGGCCATGATCGAGCTCACGGAGGATGACCGGATCAATGATCGCCAGACCGCGCTCGAGTGGACGATCCTCGCCCGCGCACGCCCTGCCGACGCCGCAGAGCAGAACGGACACGACCAGAAGGCATCGCAGCACGCGGCTCATGTCTCCACTAACACCGCGCGGCGAAGCCTATTCAAGAAAAAAGGCGCTTCACATCGCGGTGAAGCGCCTCGGTTTTGTCGGGTATTCGCGATCAGCGCGCGACGATCAGGCCCCTGCTGGTGACGACCACCCAGCGCCCGTCCTGCCTGCGGATGGCATCGACGCGTCCGAGACCCGGGACGGGATCGCCGGCATAGACCTCATAGATGCCCCCGCGGCCCTCGATCAGTGCGCTGCCATGACCGACGTCGCGCAACGCCCAGCCTTCGACCACCGGTAGGCGGCCGACCTCGACCTTGGGCGCCGCCGCGGCGGTCGCCGGCGGGGTTACCGTGCCCGTGACTTCCCGGGCCGCCGCAGTCGTTGCCGCGGTGGCGGCCGGCGGCGTGGTGCGGAGCTTGTCGACGGTCTCGCTGAGCTTGGCGAGCTTGGCCATCGGCTCGGCCTGCGCCTTCTCGACCTTGTCGAGGCGGTCATTGGTCTTGTTGAGCTGAACCGAACCGTTCCTGGCGGTCTGGTCGATGCTGGACTTCAGGGCGGCGATTTCGCCGTCGATCCGGGCGATCGACGCGTCGAGCGCTTCCTTCGTCGGTGTCTCCTTCGCGGCTGCGGCCTCCTTGCGGGCGAAATGGCTGAGCGCCGTGGTTGCGAAGGCGCCGCCGATAGCGCCTGCCACGGCCGCAAGCGCAATCACCGCGGCCATCGCCGCCACTCGGCGCGTGCCGGCCGGCTTGGTGGACTGCTCCGACGCCGGCTTCGAGGCCGATGCCTGGTGATCCCAGGTCCGGTCTTCCCAGGTGCGGTCCCCCGGCGCCATGATCATCAGCTTGCCCGGGAAATGCGGCTCTTCGCGCCTTCCAACCTCGACCCCAAGCGGGTCGATCTTCGGCGGCTCGATCCGGGCCGGCTCGACCTTCGGGTGTTCGCTCTTGGACACTTCGATCTTGGGAGCGTCGGCCTTCGGCGACGTCTCTTCCTGCTCGGGCGAGAGCCGGACAGCCCCGGCATCGGCCGCGGCCAGCACCGGCTCAGTCTTGGCCGCCATCTCGGCGCCGGCTTCACCGCCGAGCGGCCCGCTCTGCTGCTCACTCACGTTCAAAATCTCCAGGCTAGGTTGACAATTTGGTAACTTTTATTGCTTGCGAAATCGTTACCCGGCTCGCCATTACCTAAATTTTAGGAACTCTTCCGGGCCGGATTTGGGCGACGCTGCCCCGCGGCAATCTGCGTCAGCTCCGTTTGCGGGCGGCGGTTTCCCGATTAACATACCGCCATCTTCCAGCCAGAAGGCAGGGGAGCGCCATGACGATCGAGAAATGCATCAATGAATTTGATGTCGATGACGTCATTTTTGAGGAAGGCTCGACCGGCCGCGAGCTGTTCGTCGTGCTCGACGGCAAGGTCGACATCACCAAGACCAACGGCGGACACAGGACAACCGTCGTCAGCCTCGGCAAGGGTGAGTTCTTCGGCGAAATGGCCGTGATCGACGGCTCGTCCCGCTCGGCGACCGCGATCGCCGCCGCAGCCGGCACACGGGTGATGCGGATCAACCACGCCCGCTTCGTTTATCTCGTCAGCCAGCAGCCAGCGTTTGCGCTGATGGTGATGGACGCGCTCTCGAAGCGGCTGCGCGCCTCCAACGCCGTCACCTACCAAGCGGCAGCAAACCCATGAGCGAGCGTCGGCCGAGCCCGTTCAAGATCTTGTTCGAGGCTGATGTGGCGACGCTGATCCAGGCCGCCGACGACGTCTACCAGATCCGCTTCAAGAACCGTGCGGCGAACGCCTATCTGGTGCGCGGCAGCAAGCGGACCATCCTGATCGACGTCGGGCTGTCGACCAACTACCCGTCCCTCGTCGCCTGCCTCGATCACCTCGGGGTGACGCCCGACATGATCGACATGGTGGTGCTGAGCCACGAGCATCTCGACCACATCGGCGCGGCCTATCATTTCCACGGCCGCGCCTATATCGCCGCGCACCGGCTCGCCGCCAACAAGATCATGCTGCGCGACGACTTCTCGATGCTGCGCAAGATGTTCAACGAACCGAACGTACCGATTGACGTCGACCTCTGGCTCGAGGAAGGCAATCTCATCGACCTCGGCAATTTCCGCCTCAACGTGATGTACACGCCGGGCCATACGTCGGCTTGCATCACCCTGTTCGACCCGGACAAGGGCCTGCTGTTCGCAGCCGACACGCTGATGCCGGGCGGCGTGATGGGCGGCGTGTTCGGCTCCGGCTCGATCGCCGATTACATCCAGTCGCTGGAGCGCCTGAAGGGTCTCAACTCGAGGATCCTGCTATCCGGTCACGGCCGGCTGTCCGACACTCCGCAGGACGACGTGCGGATCGCGCTGCAGCGCTCGCACGGCCTGCTCGAGGACACCGCGCAACTGTTCGACGCCCTCGATGCGCGCGCCAATTTCGAGCCGATCATGCAGTCGGTGCGCGACCTCAACAAGCTCGACGATTGACTGTGCCCTTCTGTATTTGACAAATCCGCGCGCGACCTGTTCAAGGAAAACAACAGCGCTAAGAAACAGGGAGCGAGGACCATGAAGCTTTACGACTCGATCGGACCGAACCCGCGCATTGTGCGCATGTTCATGGCCGAGAAGGGCATCGAGATGCCCAAGCAGACTGTCGACCTGCGCGGCGGCGAGAACCGCGAGGCGGCCCATCTGAAGCGCAATCCGCACGGCCAGATGCCGACGCTGGAGCTCGACGACGGCAGCTATCTGTCCGAGATCACGGCGATCTGCGAATATCTCGAGGAGAAGCACCCTTCGCCGGCGATGATCGGCGCGACGCCCGAAGATCGCGCCGTGTGCCGGATGTGGACGCGCCGACTCGATCTCAACATCGCCGAGCCGCTCGCCAACGGCTACCGCTTCGGCGAGGCATTGAAGTTTTTCGAGAAGCGCATCCCGGTCGCGCCCGAGGCTTCGCCGGGGCTGAAGATGATCGCCGCCAACCGCATCAAATGGCTGAATGACCAGATGGCCGACGGCCGGGAATACATCTGCGGCAAGCGCTTCACGCTCGCCGACATGCTGCTCTACTGCTGGCTCGATTTCGGCAACCAGGTCGGCCAGCCGCTGGACCAGTCGAACACGAACATCATCGCCTGGTTCAACCGCGTCGGCGAACGGCCTTCAGTGAAGGCCTGAGCGCCGACGCCGTCATTGCGAGGAGCGACAGCGACGAAGCAATCCACGCCTCCGCAAGTTGTGGGATGGATTGCTTCGCCGAAGCCTGTCACCGGGCACGCATTCGGGCGCTCCGCTAACTCGCAATGACGGGGAGAGGGCAGCGCTTCAAATCACCACCGGCCTATCCGGCAGCTCGTTGGGACCGCCGGCGACGTGAGGGAAGTGTTTTGCGAGCTCCCGCGACACGGCCTCGATCCCCTTGATCACACCTTGCTCGAACCGGCCCGCCCTGAAATCGGCCTCCATCGCGCGACAGATCGCTTCCCAGCCAGCGTGGCCGACCTTTGAATCGATGCCGCGGTCGGCGACGATCTCGACGTCGCGATCGGCGAGCAGCAGATAGATCAGGACGCCGTTGTTGTGATGGGTGTCCCAGATCCGCAGGTGCGAGAACACGTCGAGCGCCCGTTCCCGCGCCGGCTGGTCGCGGAACAGCGGGACGCCGTCGAGCGCACCCTCGACCACAAAACGGATCTGGCCGGAATGCGTGCCTTCGCCGGCCTTGATGGCCCGCTCGATGGCGTCGAGGACGCGCGGCGGAAAGTCACGCCGCACCCGCCAGCGGTGCTCGAGCAGATGCTTGCCGATGCGCTTGATGCCCATGAGCGTAATGCCTCTTGCCTACCAGCTTCCCGACGCCCCACCGCCGCCGAAGCTGCCGCCTCCGCCGCTGAAGCCGCCGCCGTCGCTGGAGCCCGAACCACCGCTCCAGCCGCCGCCGGACCAGCCGCCCGGATAGCCGCCGCTTCTCCGGTACGGCCCCGAACCGACCACCGGACCGCCGAAATTCAATCCGCCGAAGATCAGCGCCGCGACGAAGGTGAACAGCCCGACCCCGATGGCCGTCACGAGCGAGCCGGCCACCATCCAGACAAAGACGCCAACGATGCCGCCCGTCGCGGCCGAGCCGAGCAGGCGCCCCAAGATCCCGCGCAAGATTCCCGCCACGATGATGACGACAAAGATCCCAGCCGGATTGGCCAGATCGACGAAATTCGGCGCTTGCCAATGCTCGGGCTCCGGCTCGGGCAGTTGCTCGCCATTGACGAGGCCGATCATCCTGTCGACGCCGGCCGAGATGCCGCCGGCGAAATCACCAGCCTTGAATTTCGGCGTGATGTCCTCGTCGATGATCCGATGGGTGACGACATCGCTGAGCACGCCCTCGAGGCCGTAACCGACCTCGATGCGCAGATGCCGGTCGTTCTTGGCGACGACGAGCAGCGCGCCATCATCGATCTTCTTGCGCCCGATCTTCCAGGCTTCGGCAACGCGGATCGAGAACTGCTCGATGGTCTCCTCGCCCGTGGTGGGCACGATCAGAACGGCGACCTGGGCGCCCTTGCGCGTCTCCAGGCCTTTCAGTTTGTCGTTGAGCGAAGCAATGTCGCCCGACGACAGCGTTCCGGTCTGGTCGACGACGCGGCCGGTGAGCTGCGGCACCCCGACCTCGGCCCATGCCGGGCAGATGAAGCCCAGCAGGAAGGCAAGCAGGATGACGCGTGCAGCGGTCATCGCGGTCGGATCGCGCTGTCAGCTACTTCGACGGCGCCGGAGCCGGCGATGGGCCGAAATCGACCTTCGGCGCGGTCGAAATCTCCTTCTCGTTGTCGACCGAGAAGTTGGGCTTGTCCTTGTAGCCGAACACCATCGCGGTGAGATTGTTCGGGAAGGTGCGGATGCCGACGTTGTAGTCCTGCACCGACTTGATGTAGCGGTTGCGCGCCACGGTGATGCGGTTCTCAGTGCCTTCGAGCTGCGCCATCAGGTCACGGAACAGCGCGTCCGACTTGAGCTGCGGATAGTTCTCGGTCACGACCAGCAGCCGCGACAGCGCGCTGGTGAGCTCGCCCTGCGCCTGCGTGAACTTCTGGAATGCAGCGGGATCGTTGAGCACTTCAGGCGTCGCCTGGACGCTGCCGACCTTGGCGCGTGCATTGGTGACGCCGAGCAGCACGTCCTTCTCCTGCTGCGCAAAGCCTTTCACCGAGTTGACCAGGTTGGGCACCAGGTCGGCCCGCCGCTGGTACTGATTCACCACCTCCGACCAGGCCGACTTGACCTGTTCATCGTTGGTCTGGATCGCGTTGTAGCCGCAGTTGGTCAGGCTCAACGTCGCCAGCGCTGCCAGCACGGTCCAAAGCTTGCGCATGAAAGTTCTCCCGGTGGAATTCTCGATCACCGTAACAGATCGTTTTCGCCTGGTAATCCCGCGCGACGGCTTTCGCCCGCATTTTTGCGGCTGATGGCCCTTGCCTATTCCTCCCCGCGCCGTTCATCATGCTGAAAAAATCGATCCTGGGAGGATCCATGACAACGTCAGAACAATACGAGACAATTATTGTCGAACGGCCGGAGCCTGCGATCGTGCGGGTGGTGATGAACCGGCCCGAGGCGCGCAACGCCCAGAACCTGCAGATGACCTACGACCTCAACACCGCCTTCGACCGGGCGGTGCAGGACGACGCAGTCAAGGTCATCATCCTCGCCGGCAACGGCCCGCATTTCTCGGCCGGCCACGACCTGCGGCCGACGGGAAAGAACCAGGCCGGCGTGGATTTCCCGCCGGTCGGAAATTGGGGCGGCTTCGCCGAGCCGAACGCCCATGGCCGCTTCGCGCGTGAGCAGGAAATCTACCTGCAGGTCACCCGGCGCTGGCGCAACCTTGCCAAGCCCACCATTGCGGAAGTGCACGGCAAGTGCATCGCCGGCGGGCTGATGCTGGCCTGGGCCTGCGATCTGATCGTCGCGAGCCGCGACGCCGAGTTTTGCGATCCGGTCGTCACGATGGGTGTTTGCGGCGTCGAGTGGTTCGTGCATCCCTGGGAGCTCGGCGCGCGCAAGGCCAAGGAGATGTTGTTCACCGCCGACGTCTGGAGCGCCGACGAGGCGCGTCGCCTCGGCATGGTCAATCACGTGGTGCCGCGCGGCGATCTCTCGTCTTTCACGATGGAGCTGGCGCGCAGGATCGCGGCCAAGCCCGCATTTGCGCTGAAGCTGTCCAAGGAAGCGGTCAACCGCTCCGTCGACATCATGGGACAACCCGCCGCAATCGACCAGGCCTTCGCGCTGCATCAGCTCTGCCACGCGCACAACCTCCAGGAGTTCGGAATGGTGGTGGACCCTGCCGGGCTTCACCCCTCCGTCAGAAAAACCGCCAACGTGAAGTAGATCCGATGGACCTGACCTTGAGCGACGAGCAGCGCCTGCTGCGCGAGAGTGCCGACCGCTTCGTAGCGGAAACCTTCACATCAGAGCTTCGCAAGAAGAGCGCCAACGACCCGCTCGGCTTCTCGCCTGATATCTGGAAGCAGTTCGCCGAGCTCGGCTGGCTCGCGCTGCCGATCAGCGAAGCCGATGGTGGGCTTGGCGGCGGCGCGATCGAGATCGGGATCCTGATGGAAGCGTTCGGGCGCGGACTGGTGTCCGAGCCGTTTCTCTCCACGGTCGTGATCGGTGCCGCGCTGGTCGCCGAGTGCGGCACTGACGCGCAGAAGCAGGCGATCCTGCCTGATGTTGCGGAAGGCGCGCTCACGCTCGCCTTCGCGCATTCGGAGCGCGCGGCGCGGTTCGATCTCGCCCATGTCGAGACGACGGCCGCGAAGACCGCCGACGGATGGCGGTTGAACGGCCGCAAGGTCGCCGTGCTGGATGGTGCCGCCGCCAACCAGATCATCGTTTCCGCCCGCATGGCCAACACGAATGGCGCATCCGGCAAGCTTGGTCTGTTCCTGGTGCGGGCAGGTGCGCCCGGCCTCACCTTGCAGGATTACGCGCGGCTCGGCGGCGGCCGTGGCTGCAGCCTCGAGCTGCAAGACATCGTGCTTCCACTCGACGCTCTGCTCGGCGACGGCCGCGATGCACTGCCTGCGATCGAAGCCGTGATCGACCGCGCGATGGCCGCGCTCGGCGCGGAAGCTGTCGGCATCATGCAGACGCTGCTCGACACCACGCTCGAATACACCAAGATCCGCAAGCAGTTCGGGCGGCCGCTGTCGGCCAACCAGGTGATCCGCCATCGCCTCGCCGACATGGCGATGCAGGTTGACGAGGCCCGCTCGATGGCGCTGCGCGCGGCGCTGATGGCCGATGCCGGGCCCGTCGAACGCAGCCGCGCGGCCTCCGGAGCCAAGGCCAAGATCGGCAAATGCGCCCGCTTCGTCGCCGAGCAATCGGTGCAACTCCACGGCGCCATGGGAGTCACCGAGGAGCTCGACATCGGTTCCTACTTCAAGCGCCTGCTTGCCTTCGACACGCTGTTCGGCGGCAGCGCCCATCATTATCGCCGTCACGCCGCCCTGAGCGGCCGGACGCAGAGCTAACGGGGCGTCAGATGGATCTCACCTTCAACGCCGAGGAACGCGACTTCGAGCAGGAAGTGCGCGACTTCATCGCCGCCAACCTGACGCCGGAGATGAAACGCGCCACTGCGCTGACGCCGTCGGTGTTCTCCGATCCTGACATCGGCATGGCCTGGCAGCGCGCGCTGCACCGCAACGGCTGGGGCGCACCGGGCTGGCCGGTGGAATATGGCGGGCCGGACTGGACGCCGGCGCAGCGCTGGATCTTCGAAGCCGAATGCGCCCGCGCCGGCGTGCCCAATGTCAACGTGATGGGCGTGAAGATGGTCGGCCCTGTCATCATCGGCTTCGGCTCGGCCGAGCAGAAGAATTTCTATCTGCCGCGAATTCTCTCGGGCGAGGACTATTGGTGCCAGGGTTATTCCGAGCCGGGCTCAGGCTCCGATCTGTCGTCGTTGAAGACCCGTGCGGTGCGCGACGGCGACGACTACATCATCAACGGCACCAAGATCTGGACCACGCATGCCCATCACGCCAACCGCATGTTCGCGCTGGTGCGCACCAATGAAAGCGAGCGGCAGCAGGACGGCATCAGTTTCATCCTGATCGACATGAAGACGCCGGGCATCACCACACGCCCGATCCTGACCATCGGCGGCGACCACGAGGTCAATCAGGTGTTCTTCGACGACGTTCGGGTGCCCGTCGCCAATCGCGTCGGTGAGGAAGGCAAGGGCTGGACCTACGGCAAATACCTGCTCGAATTCGAGCGCGGCTCCGGCATCGCGTCGGCGAAGCTGCGCGAGGCGTTGAAGACGATCTCCGATCTCGCATCGTCCGACGTCACCGGCCGCGCCATCGACGACCCCGACATCGCGCTGCGAATGTCGGAGGTCGAGGTCGATATCGATGCGCTTGAGATGACTGAGCTGCGGGTGCTGTCTGCGCTGCAGACCGGGCAGAACCCCGGCGCGGTGTCGTCGCTCATCAAGCTGCGGGTCAGCGAGATCCGCCAGGCGGTGACGCGGCTCGGCGTCGACGTGATCGGCAATGACGGGCTCGCGGTCGAGCCGGCCCGGCCGTTCTATCGGCTGAACCATGAACCGGCGATCCCGGAAGAACTGCTGCCGGTGGTGCCGGAATATCTCAACGGCCGCGCCTACACGATCTTCGGCGGATCGTCGGAGATCCAGCGTGACATCATCGCGAAGATGGTGTTGGGTCTGTAAAGGCTTCAACGGTCATTCCGGGGCGATGCGCAAGCATCGAACCCGGAATAATGACGAGTGGGGAGAGCGCGGCTTATGCCGCGCGCGCCCTAGCGTCGCGGATTGCCTGCCAGATCTTCGCCGGCGTCAGCGGCGTGGTGAGTTGGGTGATGCCAAGCTCGTTCAGCGCATCCATCACGCCGTTGGCGATGCAGGGCGGGCCGCCGATCGCGCCCGACTCGCCGCAGCCCTTCGAGCCCAGGGGATTGGTCTTGCAGGGCGCGGAGTCGTCGAGCGTCACCATGATCGGCGGGATGTCGTCGGCGCGCGGCACGCAATAGTCCTGGTAGCTCGCTGTGAGAAGCTGGCCTTCGTCGCTGTAGGCCACGCCTTCATAGAGCGCCTGGCCGATGCCCTGCGCGACGCCACCATGGATCTGGCCCGCCACCAGCATCGGATTGACGGCGACGCCGACGTCGTCGACCGTGGTGTAGCGGACCACCCGCGTGATGCCGGTCTCGGGATCGATCTCGACCTCGCAGATATGGGTGCCGTTCGGCCAGCTCGGTCCGTCGACCTCGCCTTCACTGTCGACCGAGAGCCTTGCGCCGCTCTCCTTCCTGGCGATCTCGAACAGGCTGATCCGCCGATCGGTGCCGACCACGGTGAGGAAGCCGTCGCGGTACTCGATGTCCTCGACGCCCGCCTCCAGGAGGTTGGCGGCCTTCTCGCGCGCCTTGTTGATCATGTCGTTGGTCGAGACCGCGACCGCGGTGCCGCCGACGAACAGCGAGCGTGAACCAACGCTGCCGAACCCGGTAGCCAGATCAGTATCGCCCTGCACCACGTCGATCTTGTCCAGGGGAATACCGAGCGAGTCGGATACCATCTGGGTGTAGGTGGTCTGCAAGCCCTGCCCCATCGCCATGGTGCCGGAGTGGAGAATGACGCGGCCCTCTGCGGTGGCGTGCAGCGAGACTTTCTCGGTGTGGGCGCGGCCACCGGTCCATTCGATGTAGCTGGTGAGCCCGCGACCATAGAGCAGGCCCTTCTTCTTTGCCGCCTTCTTGCGCGCGGCAAACCCGTTCCAGTCGGCGAGGTCGGAAGCGCGCTCCAGCATGTGCGCAAAGGCACCGGAGTCGTACACCTGGCCGACTGCGTTGGTGTAAGGCAGTTGCGCCGGCTTGATGTAGTTGACCTTGCGGATGGTGCGCGGGTCCATGCCGATCTGGCGCGCGGCAGCGTCGAACAGCCGCTCGACGATGAAGACCGCCTCGGGCCGCCCGGCGCCGCGATAGGCGCCGACCGGAGCGGTGTGGGTCATCACCGACTTCACCTCGAAATGCACCAGCGGCAGATCATAGACGCCCGTCTGCACGAACGGCCCGAGCACCAGCGGGATGATGTTGGCGGTGCCTGACGAGTACGCTCCCGTGCCGCCGATCGAGCGCACCCGATAGGCCAGCACGCGGCCTTTGGCGTCGAGCGCGAACTCGCCGGTCGAGGTGAGATCGCGGCCATGGGTGCCGCCGACGAACTCGTCGGTGCGGTCGCCGCGCCAGCGGATTTTCTTGTTCAGCTTGGTCGCGGCGTAGGCGACGACGCCGTCTTCCGGATAGAGGCTGGTCTTCTGGCCGAAGCCGCCGCCGATGTCGCCGACCAGCACGCGCACGCTGTCCTTCGGCCGCTTCAGGATGGATTCCGCGAGCAGGTCGCGGGTCGAGCCGGGCGTCTGCGACTGCACGTGCAGCAGCAGCCGGCCAGTCTTCTTCTCGATCTCTGCGATGGTCGAGCGCGGCTCCATCGCCGACGGCACCAGGCGCTGGCTAACCAGGTCGAGCGACACCTTGTGCGCGGCGTTGGCAAAGGCCTCCTCGACCTTGGCGGCATCGCCATAGCTCATCGCGGCCACGATGTTGTCGGGCGCCTCCGGCCAGACCACCGGCGCGCCGGGCTTGATCGCCTCGACCGGATCGACCACCGAGGGCAGCACCTCGTAATCGACCTCGATCGCCTCCGCCGCCGTCTGTGCCAGCACGCGCGAGGTCGCGACCACGGCGGCCACGCCCTCGCCGGCATAGCGCACCACCTCGTGGGCCAATAGCCGCCGCGGCGGCACCGTCATCGGCGAGCCGTCCGGCCGCTTGAAGATCGCGAGCGTCGGCAACGTGCCGATATCGTCGCGGACCAGATCGGCGCCGGTATAGACCGCCTCGACGCCGGGCATGTCCAGCGCCGCCTTGGTGTCGATTGACTTGATATTGGCGTGGGCATGCGGTGAACGCAGCACGTGCAGCCAGAGCGCGCCGTCCTCGGGCTTGTCGTCGATGAAATGCCCCTTCCCGGTGAGCAGCCGCTGGTCTTCCAGACGCTTGACGGGCTGTCCTGCACCAAAACGCATATTGCCGGGAAGAATGTTCATCAGCTTATCCTTCGAGCTTCCAAGAATTTGGCGGGGGTTTTAGCGGATTTTGCCGCGCTGACAACTGAGCGCGCATCAAGGCAGATGCCCGTCCCGCGCCGCGCGAGCGGATGGGATTTGGCGCAGTGAGGGAGAATATTATTGCATGCGACCGATATCGATGACGGCGACCTCGACATCGCGCGTTGCCCCATCGCGTTTCACGCTGAGGCGGACGTTCTTTCCGACACCGACCTGCTCGATTGCATCGCTCAGGTCGGACAGCCGGTGAACCGGCTTGCCGTCGATCGCAGTGATCACGTCACCAAGCTCGCCAGTGGAGAGATTGACTCCGCGGAGGCCGGCGCGCTCGGCCGGCGATCCCGGGGTCGTGCGCACGACGATCAGTCCCTCGGCGCCCAAACGCGTCGCCACCGCCTCGTTCGCGGTCACGATGCCGATCCCCGGGGTCGGCACGCGGCCGCTACGGATCAGCTCGGGGACCACGCGGTTCACGATATCGACAGGGATCGCAAAGCCGATGCCGGCGTTCGAGCCCGACGGCGACAGGATCGCGGTTGTCACGCCGATCAGCCGGCCGGCGGAGTCAAGCAATGGTCCGCCCGAATTGCCCGGATTGATCGCAGTATCGGTCTGGATCACGTTGGAGATCTCGCGTCCGCTGGAGGTCGGCAGTCTGCGCTTCAGCGCGCTGATGATGCCGCTGGACATCGATTGGTCGAGCCCGAAGGGGTTGCCGATTGCAAATGCAAACTGCCCGACCTTGAGATCGGCCGAGCTGCCGATTGCGACCGGCGACGGCAGCGTACGAGCGCTTCGGATCCGCAGCACTGCCAGATCGTAGTTCGGCGCCGTGCCGACGATCTCCGCGCGCACCGCTTCGCCGGAGGCAAATCGGATCGCGACCTGACTTGCATTCTGCACCACATGGTTGTTGGTGACGATGTGGCCCTCAGTGTCCCAGACGATGCCGGTGCCGGACGCCTCCCCGCCCTCCTGCTCCTCGCTGAGCGGATTGGGGGTGGACTGCGCCACAACCTGCACGACCGACGGCGAGACTTTCTCGAATATGTCGACATTGGCCTTTTCGGCCTCCGATAGGGCGCCGCGCTCCGTGACTGCGCGTGCGGGAGCGCCGGTCCACGGAGCCTGACGAATGTTGCCGGCTGCGAACACCAGCATAATGGCTGCGACGACAGCAAGAACTACAATGTGGCGTCGATACATGGACCCTGGCTCTCTCGCGTCGATAAACGCGCCGGACGGGCGGAAGTTGCCCGACGCAGTCGGGACAAATGCCGCAGTTTTCCGACCTTCACGCGTCGGTGTGATTTGTCGCCCAAGCCCCCATTGAAACCGGGGCGCCGGTCTTTCGTTGTTCCCTCGGTGCATTGCGGCTCTCTGCGGCCTTTTGCGGATAGCCCCAATCCGACGCCGAAGACGTCCCGCATATTGATCGGAGCTTTTGGCATGAGCGAACGGACGCGGTTCAATATTGGCTATGCCATCGCTGCGGTTATCGCGCTTTTCCTGATTCAGTACATAGTCTCGACCGCGAACAAGATCGCGGTGATTCCCTACAGCCAGTACCAGCAATTGCTCCGCGATGGGAAGGTCGACTCCGTCGGCATTTCCGACCGCACGGTACAGGGCACGCTGAAACAGCCGCTGCCCGGCGGCCAGAAGCAGTTCGTGACCACGCGGGTCGACCAGGACGTGGCCCAGGAGCTCGAGAAATACCATGTGCGCTTCACCGGCCAGATCGAGAGCACCTTCTTGCGCGACCTGCTGTCGTGGGTGATGCCCGTACTGCTGTTCTTCGGCATCTGGTGGTACATCGGCCGTCGCGCTGCCGCTGGCGGAGGCCTGGGCGGCGGGCTGATGGCGATCGGCAAGAGCAAGGCCAAGATCTATGTCGAATCCGACACCGGCGTCACCTTCGGCGACGTCGCCGGCGTCGACGAGGCCAAGGACGAGTTGCGCGAGGTGGTCGATTTCCTGAAGAGTCCGAAGGACTATGGCCGGCTCGGCGGACGCATGCCGAAGGGCGTGCTGCTGGTCGGCCCGCCAGGCACCGGCAAGACCCTGCTCGCGAAGGCCGTTGCCGGCGAAGCCCGCGTGCCGTTCTTCTCGATCTCGGGATCGGAATTCGTCGAGATGTTCGTCGGCGTGGGTGCGGCGCGGGTGCGCGACCTGTTCCAGCAGGCGCACGAGAAGGCGCCGGCGATCATCTTCATCGACGAGCTCGACGCGCTCGGCCGCGCCCGCGGCATCGGCCCGTTTGCCGGAGGTCATGACGAGAAGGAGCAGACGCTGAACCAGCTCCTGGTCGAGCTTGACGGCTTCGATTCGCGCACGGGCCTTGTCATCCTGGCCGCGACCAACCGGCCGGAAATTCTCGACCCTGCGCTGCTGCGCGCCGGCCGTTTCGATCGCCAGGTGCTGGTCGATCGTCCCGACAAGAAGGGACGAATCGCAATTCTCAACGTGCACATGAAGAAGGCAAGGATCGCTCCCGACGTCGATCCCGAGGCGGTGGCGGCGCTGACGCCGGGATTTACCGGCGCCGACCTTGCCAATCTCGTCAACGAGGCGGCGCTGCTGGCGACCCGCCGTGGCGCCGAGGCCGTCGCCATGACCGACTTCAATCACGCCGTCGAGCGCATGGTGGCGGGCCTCGAGAAGCGCAACCGCCTGCTCAATCCCAAGGAACGCGAGATCGTCGCCTATCACGAGATGGGCCATGCGCTGGTCGCGCTGTCGCTGCCTGGCGTCGACCCCGTCCACAAGGTCTCGATCATCCCGCGCGGCGTCGGCGCGCTCGGTTACACCATCCAGCGCCCGATCGAGGACCGTTTTCTGATGACCAAGGAAGAGCTCGAAAACAAGATGGCGGTGCTGCTCGGCGGCCGCGCCGCGGAGTTGGTCGTGTTCGATCATCTCTCCACTGGCGCGGCGGACGACCTGAGCCGTGTGACCGACATCGCCCGCAGCATGGTAACGCGCTACGGCATGTCCGAAAAGCTCGGCGGCGTCGCCTATGACCGCGAGCCCGGCAACCTCTTCGCCGGCGCCGATCGACCGTATCCCGGGCGCGAGCGTGACTATGCGGAGGACACGGCTGCTGCGATCGACGATGAGGTGCGCGCGATCGTTGACCGCGCATTCCAGCGCGCCGAGAGTATCTTGACCGCGCGTCGTCCCATTCTCGACAACGCCGCAAAGAAGCTGCTGGAAAAGGAGACGCTCGAACGGAGCGATCTCGAGAGCTTGATCCGCAACGCGCCGCAGGAAAGTCTGAGAGCGGTATAGAGCAACGCCGGCCTGGCGCTCACGCGCCGTTTCCGCCCTTACCCCAAATCGCGCAGCGCCGCCTCGACCACCTTGCGCTGCTCGGCGGACAGCTCCGCCTGCGGTGGCACGGGGCCGCCGACGTCATAGCCCTGGATCGTGAGCCCGGCCTTGATGCAGGCGGCAAGATTGAAACGGGCAAACGCCTCGTTGATGCGCCACAGCTTTCTCTGCAACGCCATCGCCTCGTCCCAGCGGGTGCGCCGGCAAAGATTGTAGAGTTCGACGCTCTGCCGCGGGATGATGCACGCGGGCCCTGCCATCCAGCCATGGCCGCCGATCAACATCACTGCTGCCGGAATATGGGCGGAGGCCGAGAACACTTTGATGCTGCCGCCACAGCGGTTCATGATCGACAGCAGCCGCCCGGTGTTGGTCGAGGCGTCCTTGATGTAGCCGATGCGCGGATGAGCCGCGAGGCGCGCGATGACGTCGAGCGTGAGGTCGGAGCGCTGGAAATTCGGGTTGGTGTAGATCACCACGGGAATATCGACGGCGTCGGCAATGGCACGGAAATAGGCTTCGACCTGCGCGTCGCTGAGCGGGAAATACGCTTCCAGGATCGCCAGAATGCCGTTGGCGCCGCGCTTCTGATAGGCCTTGGCCTGCGCCACGGCATCCGCCGTCGAGGTCGAGGCGACGCCTGCGACCACGGGCACGCGGCCCTGCGCGGCCTCGATCGTGGTCTGCACCACCTGCATGCGCTGGGCATTGTTGAGATAGGCGAACTCGCCGGTCGAGCCGAGCGGCGTCAGCCCATGCACGCCGGCCTTGATCAGGTCGTCGCACAACCGGCCCAGCACCTCGGTACGGACATGGCCTGCTGGATCGACCGGAGACACCAGATAGGGAAAGACGCCGTGGAAATCAGCCATTTGCGAGCCTCGTTGATGGCGAGACATAGTCGGGATCGTGCGCGAAGGGAAGCGGCGCGCCCTCGCGCAGGGCACCCAGCACGGCCGCAAAGTCGGTGACCGCGCGGAAGCCGAGCAGGCGTTCAGCCTTGCCGGCATCGTAGATCCGGCCGATCGACGTCGGCAGGTGCCAGCCGCGCTTGGCAAACAGCCTCGGCGCATCCGGGAAATGGCGCGCGATCACGCTTGCCGCATCCGACCTCAGCGCCGCGACATCATCGCGCGAAAACGGCGTCGGCGCGCTGATCACAAAGACCTCGAATCCGCTGATCTTGTCCAGCGCCACCACATGGGCGTCCGCGGCATCTTCCACGGTCAGGCGGCGGTACAGCAGCTCGGTCGCCTTCAGGTTCTCGCCATGGATGTCGCGGATCGTGTCGTCCTCTTCGGGGAAGAAGCGGCTGGTGCGCAGCACGGCGCAATTCAGCCCGTGCTCGCGGCTGAACAGCCGGCACAGCCCCTCGGCAGCGAGCTTCGTGATGCCGTAGATATTGCGTGGCTCGAGCGGACCTGCGTTCTCGTCGAGCCATACCGCGGCGGTGCCCTCGCCATCGCGGATCGCCTGAGAGATCATCAGCGATGTCGTGGAGGTGAAGACGAAGCGATCATGGCCTGCGGCGACTGCGGCCTGCAACAGATTGAGCGTGCCGGTCACGTTGACATCCACGAAGGCCTGCGGCAAGAACCGCTCGATGTCCGGCTTGTGCAGGGCGCCGCCATGGATCACCGCCTCGATGCCGTGATCGGCGAACGCCCGGTCGACCACGGATCGCTCGGCAATCGAGCCGACGATATCGGTTGCCTCGCCCGAGACCACGTCAAGTCCGACCACGCTATGGCCGGCCTGCCGGAGCTTCGGCGCGAGAAAGCGCCCGAGCCAGCCGGAAGAGCCCGTCAACAGCACCCGCATGACATCAGCCCCGGCCCGGTCTCAAAACGCCTTGGCGATCGCGGCCTGCGCGTCGCTCTGGATCTGCTTGAGGTGATCGGTCCCCCTGAAGCTTTCGGCATAGATCTTGTAGACATCCTCGGTGCCGGACGGGCGTGCGGCAAACCACCCTGACTCGCTTTCGACCTTGATGCCGCCGAACGGCTGATCGTTGCCGGGGGCCTTGGTCCGGACCGCACGCACGGCATCCCCGGCGAGTTGCGTCATGTTGAGCTGCTCGGGCCCAAGTGCCTTCAGCGCGCTCTTCTGCTTCGGCGTCGCTGCGACATCGATGCGCTCGTAGTAGGGAATGCCGAGCTCGGCGGTGAGCTCGTTGAACAGTTCGCCCGGATCGCGGCCGGTCCTGGCGATGATTTCCGCCGCCAGCAGACCGAGAATGATGCCGTCCTTGTCCGTGGTCCAGACCGAGCCGTCGCGCTTCAGGAACGAGGCGCCGGCACTCTCCTCACCGGCAAAGCCGAACGCGCCGCTGCCGAGCCCTTCGACGAACCATTTGAAGCCGACCGGCGTCTCGACCAGCTTGCGATTCAGCTTCTTGGCGACGCGATCGATGATCGAGCTCGACACGATGGTCTTGCCGATCGCGGCGTCCTTGCTCCACTGCGGCCGGTGCGCGAACAGATAGGCGATCGCGGTGGCCAGGAAATGGTTCGGGTTCATCAGCCCGTTCGAGCGGGTCACGATGCCGTGCCGATCGGCATCGGTGTCGTTGGCAAAGGCGACGTCGAACTTGTCGCGCATCCCGATCAGGCTCGCCATCGCGTAGGGCGACGAGCAGTCCATCCGGATCTTGCCGTCCCAATCCGCGGTCATGAAGCGGAAGGTCGGGTCGACCGCATTGTTGACGACCGTCGCGTTGATCCCGTAACGCGCGATGATCGGCTGCCAGTAATGCACCGCGGCGCCGCCGAGCGGATCGATGCCGATCTTCACGCCGGCCGACTTGATCAGCGCGAGATCGACGGTGTTGCCGAGATCGGCGACGTAAGGCGTAACGTAGTCGTGGAGATGGGTGGTCGCCGCCTTGCGCGCGCGATCATACGGCATCCGCGCGACACCCTTGAGCCCGGCCTCGATGTAGCGGTTGGCGCTCCTCTCGACCACACCGGTGACGTCGGTGTCGGCCGGGCCGCCATGCGGCGGATTATATTTGTAGCCGCCATCCTCCGGCGGGTTGTGCGACGGTGTGATGACGACGCCGTCCGCAAGGGCCGTGCTGCGCCCCTTGTTGTAGCTCAGGATCGCGTGCGAGATCACGGGTGTCGGCGTGTAGCCGCCCTGCGCGTCGATCATGATCTCGACGCCGTTCGCGGCAAACACCTCGACCGCGCTGACCAGCGCCGGCTCGGCGAGCGCGTGGGTGTCGACGCCGATGAACAGCGGTCCGGTCATCCCCTTCTCGCGCCGATAGTCGCAGATCGCCTGCGTGGTGGCGAGAATGTGGTCCTCGTTGAATGAATTCTTCAGCGACGAGCCGCGGTGGCCTGAGGTGCCGAAGGCCACCCGTTGGGTCGGATCATTGGCATCTGGCTTGCCGGCGAAATAGGCCGTGACCAGCCGCGGTACGTTGACGAGCGAGGCAGAATCGACGGGTTTGCCGGCAGCAGGATGTGGTGCAGTCACTTGACCTCTCAGAACAGCTATCGCCAGCCCATCAGCGCAAATGAATGATGCCTCGGGGTGCTATCATGATGGCTTACTCCCAATCAAGCCGCGGGCATTTCGTTCCTCGCGGGCCGCAGCGAGACATTACGACACATCGATCTGCTGCACCTTTTCACGAAGCTCGTCGACCAGCACCCTCTTGTTCTCGGAATAGTCGACGGGAACCACGACGAGGTGCACGCCGCCGCCGGCGAAGGCCCGCTCCAGTGTCGGGATGATCGCCTCGGTGCTCTCGATCCGCGACCCCTTCGCGCCGTAGCTCTCGGCGTATCTGACGAAATCCGGATTGCCGAAGGTAAGGCCGAAATCGGGAAAACGATCGACAGCCTGCTTCCAGCGGATCATGCCGTAGGCGGAATCTTCCAGGATCAGGACCACGAGATTGAGCTTGAGGCGCACGGCGGTCTCGAGCTCCTGTGAGTTCATCATGAAGCCACCATCGCCGCAGACCGCGAGCACCCGGGTCTTCGGATAGAGCATCGCCGCCATCATCGCCGACGGCAGGCCGGCGCCCATGGTGGCGAGCGCATTGTCGAGCAGCAGCGAGTTCGCCAGCAACGTGCGGTAATTGCGCGCGAACCAGATTTTGTACATGCCGTTGTCGAGCGCGACGATGCCGTCCTCCGGGATCACCTGGCGGACGTCATGCACGATACGCTGCGGCGTCGGCGGCCAGCGGCCCTCGGTGGCGCGATCGGTGATCTTCGCCAGAATGCCCGCGCGCAGGCTGTGCAGCGCGCTGGCGTGCGGCAGCCGTCCCTCGACCCGGTCGGCCAGCAGCTCGAGGCTCGGCCCGACATCGCCGATCACTTCACACTGCGGGAAATAGACCTGCTCGACATTCGCCGGCGTATAGCTGACATGGATCACCTGCGGTCCCTTGGGCCCCATGATGAAAGGCGGCTTCTCGATCGTGTCATGCCCGATCGCGATGATGAGATCGGCGCGGTCGATCGCCTCATGCACATAGTCGCGCTCGCTGAGCGCAGCGGTGCCCATGTAAAGATTGGTCCCGCCCGACACCGTGCCCTTGCCCATTTGGGTTGTGAAGAACGGAATCTTGGTGCGGCGGACGAAGTCGCCGATCCCGGCCGTGCTGCGCGGGCGCGAGGCGGCGGCGCCCAGCATGATCAGCGGACGCTGCGCCTTCAGGATCATGTCGGCGGCGCGATCGAGCGCCGCGGCATGGGCGATGGGAATTTCGATCGGATGCGGCGGCACCATGGGCGCCGGCTCCGCTTCCTCGCCCGCGATATCCTCCGGCAGTTCGAGCAGCACCGGGCCCGGCCGCTCCTGCATCGCGATCCGGAAGGCGTCACGGACCAGCGTCGGAATGGTTGCCGTGCTGACGATCTGCAGCGACAGTTTGGTCAGCGGACGAAAGGTGTTGACGATATCGACGATCTGGAACTTGGCCTGGCGGCTGCTCATGATGCCCTTCTGTCCCGTGAGCATCACCATCGGCATCGCGCCGAGCAGCGCATAGGCAGCGCCGGTGGTGAGATTGAGCGCCCCCGGTCCGAGCGTCGTCATGCAAACGCCGGGCTTGCCGGTGAGCCGGCCATAGGTCGCCGCCATGAAGGCCGCGGCCTGCTCGTGGCGCGTGACGATCAGCTTGATCGATGACGTACGCAGGCTCTCGACAACATCGAGATTCTCCTCGCCGGGAACACCGAACACACGTTCCACGCCCTCGTTCTCGAGAGCGGCGACCAGCAAATCGGAGCCTTTGACCATCTTAGCCTCGCGCGTTTGATTGCATGCGGCCGGCTGAGCATAGCGGCATCGCACGGCACCGGGGAGTCCCTCGCGGCCTCACTGCTTGTGCGCCTTGATCCAGGCACCGATCACCGGCAACATCCGCGCCTGCAAATCAGCGGAGATTGCAATCGATTCCAGCGCTCGCGCTACCATGAGCCGGCCACCGCCGGTCGATTGTGACGGTGCGAAGGCGGCGAGCTCGGCGGCGTGGGTTGCGTCGGTAAAGTTGGTCACCAAGTTGGGCACGAACTGGTCGCGGAAATTCGGCCCCTGCCTGGCCAGCAGCGCATCGAAGTTCTTCTTGACGAAATTCCAGGCGAGCTGCGGCCGTTCGCCCGCGGATGCCACCGCGCCGATCACGCCTGGCACGATCGTGTCGGGCAGCTCGCTGGTTAGCGTCAGCGCCAGAGTCGCCTCCGCCAGCTCGGCGTTGCGGGCGCTGGCGGCAGCGAAATAGTAGCGCAACCGCTCGTTGGTGCGGGTGCTCTTGCGCGCCAGGCCGAGCAGCGTGTCGTAAGTCGAGCGTTCCGCCGTGATGCCGACGAGATGACTCACGGGATCGCGCAGCGCATTGGGGAGCGCGTCGGAATCCACCAGGAAGGCCGCGAACCGCCGCTCCGCCTCGGCGAGGATCGCTTTGTCACCGAAATCGCCGAGCGTGCGGATCAGGCTGGCGCGCAACAGCGCGGTGTCGTCATCGGCCGGACCGCCTTCCCATCCGAGCCGGTCGAACACCGGGCGCAGCTTGGCGCGCGCATAGGCCTGGATGACCGGCCGCTCGTCGCGATCGCGTGCCAGGCGATCGAGCATCGCAAACGACGAGATCACCTGGTCCCACACGGCGCGATGATCGCCGATGTCGAGCGCATCGAGCAGCGCGAGATAGGACGACGGATCGGCACGGCCGGCCTGCACCAGCGCCCAGCTATCGGTGACGATGTTGAGCCGGTCCTCGACCGGCATCTGCGCGAACGCATTCAGCAGCGCCGCGCGGTTCTTTGGGCCGTATTCGACCCTGTAATAGCCGATATCGCCGAGATTGACCTTGATCGGATCGCCGCAATGGCCCGCCGGAATATCGGCACGGCCCTGCAGCAGGACGTCCGCAAGAGGCTTGCCGTGCACGGGACCGACGGCGACCGGAATCTGCCACTTGTGCTGCGGCAGGGGCGCCGCGTCGGCCGGCGCAGTCACGAACCGCTCCTGCCGCAGCGTCAGGCGCTGCGACGTGCCATCGCAGGCGGTCTCAGCCACCACCAGCGGCACGCCGTCCTGTTCGGTGAATGACGCCGCCACACCGGCAATCTTTTTGCCGGCGGCGCTCTCCAGCGCCTGCCAGAGGTCGGCGGTCGTGCTGTTGCCATAGGCATGCGCAACCACGTATTCCCGAATGCCATCACGAAAGGCCTGCGCGCCGAGATAGTTCTCCAGCATCCGGATCAACGCCTGGCCCTTGTTATAGGTGATCGCATCGAAAGCCGTCACCGCCTCGCTGTGATCGGCGATCGGCTGCTGAATCGGATGGGAGGTGCGGCGCGCATCGAGCGTCATCGCGAACTGCTTGGCGCCATAACCGTTCAGCCAGTTCTGCCATTGCGGGTAGAAATGCTCTGAGGCCTTGGTCGCCATCCAGCTCGCGAACCCTTCATTGAGCCAGAGATTGTCCCACCAGGCCATGGTGACGAGATCGCCGAACCACATATGCGCCATTTCATGCGCGATAATGGCGAAGATGCCGCGCCGCGCGGATTCCGCATTGGTCGCGGGATCGAACAGCAGTCGGCTTTCGAAGAAGGTGATACCGCCCCAATTCTCCATGGCGCCGCCGAACCCACCTGGCACCGCGATCAAGTCGAGCTTGGGCAGCGGATATTTCACTCCGAAATAGTCATTATAATAGGCGAGCAGCTTGACCGCACTGTCGAGCGCGAACCGTCCCTGCTCGGTCTTGCCTTGTGTCGTCACCACACCGACCGTGACGCCGCCGGCGTCCGCCGTGACGCGCTCCAGATCGCCGACGGTGAGCACAAAGAGATAACTCGACATCCTCGGCGTCGGCGCGAAAGTCACTCGCTTGAGATTGTCCGCGACTTGCGCTTCGCCGGCCACCGGCATGTTGCCGACCGCCAGCAGATTGCGCGGAACCACGACGCTCAGCGCAAAGGTTGCCTTGAACGCCGGCTCGTCCCAGCACGGGAAGATCCGCCGTGCATCCGCCGGTTCGAGCTTGCTCGAGATCAGCCGCTTCATCCCGGTCCGGGTCGGGTAATTGACCGAGAACAGGCCGCTGCCGAACTTGTTGATCTGTGCGGTAAAAGCGATACGCAACGTGTGTCGGCCCGCCGCCAGCGGCTGGGCGAAAGTCAGCGTCGCCGTCTGTGCAGCCGCGTCGGTCGCGACCGCGGCGCGCTGCGTGTCATCATCAGCGGCGACATCGCCGAACGTCGTGCTGATGGTATTCAGCGTTACCTGGGCGGTCGGCTCGCGCACCTCGATATCGATGGTCTCGACGCCAGGCAACGTCAGGGTTTCGAAACTGGGCGTCAGCTCGATCGCATAGTTCACGGGGACGACCGTCTTCGGCAACTTGCCCGGCGTATTGTCGAAAGAAAATGTCTGCTCGGCCTGTGCGCCTGCGGCCGCCGACAGCAGAACAGTCGCCGCAGCGAGGCAACGCAGAGGCGTCCATCGACGATGACATGCAAATCTGTTCATTGCGCGGCTCGACATGACCTCGGGAAGCTGTTCAGGCGTCATTCTCGGAGGGACGTAACGGGGAATTTAGAAGAGAAGATGTCACCACGAAATTGACAACTCCGCGATCTCAGCTTGCAACCGCGCGCATCGTCTGCCGCGCGATTGCAATCGCGCGCGGCCGGCTGCCCGCTTATTGCCCGACAGCAGGATGAGAGGTTAACTTACCCTCGCACGTCCTGCTGCAACCGGCGATGAGATCGAGGCTTTGCCTCGGCATCAGTCCGGCACCACCACCAGACCGACACGAACCCGACGGGAGCCAATGATGTTCGGTAAATTCTCGCGCCGGCAGTTTGCGGGCCTCGCAGGCCTCTCGGCGCTCGGCGTGTCGGCCCCCGTCCAGGCCGCGAAGGCGGCACCGCCGCCGGACGGCGCGAGCTTTCCCGCCGGCTTCGTCTGGGGCACCGCGACGTCGTCCTACCAGGTCGAGGGCGCTGTCAACGAGGACGGCCGTGGCCGCTCGATCTGGGACACCTTCACCCACACGCCGGGCAAGATCGAGGACGGCAGCAACGGCGATCGTGCCAATGATCACTATCACCGCTACAAGGAGGACGTTCGTCTCATCAAGGACCTCGGCGCCAGGGCCTATCGTTTCTCGATCGCCTGGCCGCGGGTGTTTCCGGACGGCACCGGCGCGCCGAACCCGAAGGGCCTCGACTTCTATCACCGCTTGGTCGACGAACTGCTGGCAAACGGCATCGAGCCTTACGCCACGCTCTATCACTGGGACCTGCCGCAGGCTTTGCAGGACCGGGTCGGCGGCTGGCGCTCGCGCGAGACATCGAAGGCGTTCGGCGATTACGCCGGCTATGTCGCAGAGCGGCTGACCGACCGGGTCAAGAACATCTTCACCCTCAACGAGGTCGGGCGCTTCCTGCCCTTCGGCTACGGCCTCGGCATCGATGCGCCCGGCTTGAAGCTGTCGCACGCGGAAGTGAACCAGGCCCGCCACCACGTCGCACTGGCGCATGGGCTTGCGGTGCAAGCGATCCGCGCCAAGGGCCGTGCCGGCACACGGGTCGGCCCGGCCGAGAACATCACCACCTGCGTGCCTGCGATCAACACGCCGGAGAACATCCGCGCCACCGAGATCGCGACGCGTGAACTCAATGCGGGCTTTCTCGGCGTCGTTCTCGAAGGCAAGTACACGGAAGCCTTCCTGCAATGGGCCGGCGCGGACGCGCCGAAATTCAGCGCGGACGAGCTGAAGATCATTGCGCAGCCCAACGATTTCGTCGGTCTGAACATCTACGCCCCACAGGTCTACATCGTCGCCACCGACCGGGCGCCGGGCTGGCGACCGCTGCCGATGCCGGCGTCGTTCCCGCACATGAACTCGGAATGGCTGCGGATCGCGCCCGAGGTGATCTACTGGGCGCCGCGCATTGCGGCCAAGCTCTGGAACATCAAGAGCATCTATATCAGCGAGAACGGAACGTCCGGCGAGGACAAGCTGCATCCGGACGGACAAATCTACGACGTCGATCGCATCATGTTCCTGCGCAACTATCTCGCTCAATTGCAGCGCGCCACCGCCGAAGGCGTCCCGGTCCACGGCTATTTCTTGTGGACCCTGATGGACAATTTCGAATGGATCTTCGGCTACGAGAAACGCTTCGGCCTGTACCGGGTCGATTTCGAGACCCAGGCGCGCGTGCCGAAGCTGAGCGCGGCGTTTTATCGCGACGTGATCGCGCGCAATGCGATCGGGGTGTAACGACCTCCCTAGCCGGCTCGCGGCCTCGCACCGGCCCATGCCCGCCCGAGCAGATCACGAATTCCGCTCTCCTCAATCGGCCGCGGATTCCAATAGGGATTTTTGATCGCGAGCGCGGCGGCTCGCGCGATGCCGTCTTCGGGCATGCCGATCTCTGCGAGCGAGCGCGGCGCGCCAAGCCGCGCCGACAGATCGAACAGGCCAGTGGCCGCGTCAGTCGTACCAAGCGCCTTCGCAACGCGGCCGATCGCCTCCGGTGCGGCCGGCATGTTGTAGGCGATGGTGTGCGGCAGCAGCACCGCGTGGGTCTCGGCGTGCGGCAGGTCGAACAATGCACCGACCGTGTGGCAGAGCTTGTGATGCAACGCCATGCCGACGGTACCGAGGCAGACGGCGCACAGCCAGGCGCCATAGAGCGCATCCGAGCGCGCCTCGAGATCGCGCGGCCGCGCAATCACCTCCGGCAGCGACGCTGCGAGCTTCGCAATCGCCTCCTCCGCCATCAGCGACGTGATTGGATTGCCGTCGCGCGCATACAGCGCCTCGGCGGCGTGCGCGATCGCGTTGAGGCCGGAGATCGCGGAGAATCTTCCCGGCATCGACACGGTCAAATTGACGTCATAGATCACGGCCTCGGGCAGAATCTTCGGCGACGATTGCGTGGTCTTGACGCCGTCGACGGTCTCGCCCACCACCGGCGTCATTTCAGACCCGGCGTAGCTGGTCGGCACGATCAATTGCGGCAGATCGGTGCGCAGCGCGATTGCCTTGCTCAAGCCGGTCGCGGCGCCCGCACCGATCGCAACGACGCCGTCGGGCTTCAGAGCGCGGACGACCTGCATCGCCCGCTCCGTCACCGCGACCGGCGTATGCACAACCGCGCCGTCGAACAGCCCGGCCATGCGATCGCCGGCCAATGCCGCGAGGTCGCCGAGCTCGGACTGCTGCCGCCGGCTCGCCAGCACCAGCGCGCGCTTGATGCCGAGACGCTCGAGTTCGTCCTCAAGACTAGCGATGGTGCCGACCCCGAACACCACCCGCATCGGGCTGACCTGATAGGTGAAGGACTGCGGCATAATGCTTCCCTCGCTGAGGTCAGGCGTGTCATCGCCGGACGGCAACGGGTTTCACCCACATCCCTGATCCAGTCAACCGTGACGTTTCTCACGCCACCGCCCTGTAGTCCGGCGCCGTCGCGAGGAAGCGCGCATAGGCATCCGCATCGGGCGGCGTGAACCTCTCGACGAGCGGATTGCGGCGCCAGGTCTTGGCGCCGATATCCGCCAGCAGCTCGTCGAAATGCTTGAAGTGATAGGGCGCGACGCACAGCCCGCCATAGACGCCCGCCGCCGGCCGCTCGATCCGCCTGAAGTTCAGCATCATCGCGATGTTGTCGTTCATCTCGGCCGCGCTCGGCTGGCGCACCAGTTGGCCGTCGGCGTAACGGACCAGCCAGTTCGCGGCGAGATCGGCACACAACACCGTGCAGAAGCTCGAGTTGAAGCCGACGAAGCCCATGTCCGGCAGATCGGGATTGGCGATCAGACGATACAGCCGGTACTGGCCGTCGGGCTCGACCAGCTTCGCCTGATAGGCCTCCGGCAGAAACGGCACCCCAAGCTTGTAGCCGATTGCGAGCACCGCGACGTCGGCCGCGATGCGTCGGCCGCCGCTGGTCACGACAGTGTTGCCGTCGTAATGATCGAAGGTGCCGCGCACCGCCTTGATGCGGCCGTCGGCGACCATCGGATAGAAGCCGGGAGTTGCGATCGGCACCGAGCAGTTGACGCCATCCTCGATCCGCTCCTTCGGCACCATGTTGCACTGCTTGAGCTTGAGTTGCATCTTCAGCATGCTCTCCAGCCCGCGCCAGTTCGCCCAGACGAACGGCTTTGCGATCGCGTGCTTGAGCCGGCCCATCGGGCCGATGCCCCAGCTCGCGAACATCTGCTCCTGCGCGCGGATGTAGAGGATGCGCTTGAAGTTCACGAGCCCGCCGACGAAATACGGGATCCGCCAGACCGGCTCGCGAAACACGATCGTCACCTCGCTGGCGCCGGAATTGACCGCATTCACCGCGATGTCGGTGGCCGATTTCGAGCCGCCGAGCACGACGACCTTGCGCCCCCTCGCGAGCGCCGGATCGCCATATTGCGACGAGTGCAGGATCTGCCCGCCCTGGGCCTTGAAGCCGTCCTCGCCGGGCAATGGCAGCGTCTGCGGCTCGTTGAACTGTCCGGTGCAGACCGCGACGAAGTCGAAATCCTCATGGCCAGTGGCGCCGTCGGTTGAGCGCAGCGCGAGCGTCCAGCCCGGTCTGCTGTCGGCCCGGCGGTTCATCGCCTCCACCTTGGTGTCGTAGCGAATTGCGCGGTCGATCCCATGGCTGCGAGCATAGTCACGGAGATAGGCATGGACCTGCGGTCCCTTTGGCCATTCCGGATAGGCCTCCGGCATCGCCTTGTCGGTGTAGCGATAGAGCTCCTTCGGGCTCTGGGTTTGGACATCAGGATAGGAACGCGACGGCTCCCAGACCCCGCCGAGATCGCCGCTGCGCTCGATGATGGTCACCTTGTGGCCCCGCGTGGCGAACGCCTTGCCTGCGGCAAGCCCCGACACGCCGGCACCGATGACGCACACATGCTTCTGCTTGATCATGAAACCGCTCCGAGATGAGTGAACAGGTCCATTTCCGTAAGCGCACGCGTTCCCGTCATCGCCGGAGGCTGCTCCGGCGATTGTTGCGTCGCATGCGCTGTCTGCTTTGGCTGCGTGCCTAGTCGTTGGCTTCCGGCGGCAGGAAATCCACCTCGTGCTCGGCGGAGATGCGCACCACTTCGACCGGGTCCTGCAGATTGTGCAGCTTGTCGAACAGCGCCTCGAGCTTCTGCATCGGCGACACCCAGAACAGCGCCCGCGCCGGCTTGTCCGACTTGTTGAAGTAGCCGTGCGGGATGCCGCGCGGCATGCGCACGAGGTCGCCGGCCTTGGCCTGCACCCACGCGCCGTCGAGCTTGAGGTCGAGCACGCCTTCCTGCACCAGGATGAACTCGTCCTGGGTCGGATGGATGTGCACCGGCACGAACTGGCCGGGATCGCTGTTGGTTTCGAACGCGAAGGTCGAGTCGGTGACGGCTTTCGGGTAGTAGACCTGACCCAGGATATTCCAGGTCTTGCCGCCGTAGCCGGTGCCGTTTCGGGTGATGCCTTTTTCGAGCGTGCCCATGTCGTCCTCTCCAGTTGATGCGCATTGCCGGCACGAAGCCTGTCGCCAGCGGGCGAGGCTGTCTAGCCGATAAACGAATCCGCATCCGGCGCAATCATGCTGCAATGCGAGAGCGGCGAGCTGGGCGGCTCGTGCCAATGCCTCCTCATCCGCCTGCCCGCCGATCGGGCGCACTGCGTGACGAAACGGCGTTCCCCTTTACCGCGGGATGCACTAGGCTGCACGATGTTTTAGACCTCAAACAACTTCGGACGGCCGGCGTGACCGCGGCGAGCAACGAGGTTTCGGCAAGGGCGAGGCTCGCGGATTTCGCGCGCGTCGCGACGGTGCGCGTCGACGACGCGGCCGAGGCGATCGGGCGTATCTTCTGTCCGCACGACCTGACGCCGGTCGATCATTCCGAGGGGGATTTCTTCGCATCCCACAATTGCGCGGGCTTTGACGGCTTCTCCGTCAACTATGTAGCCTATGGCGGATCGGTTGTGATCAATCCCGGCTGTCTTGACCGCTTCTTTCTGCTGCAGGTCCCGCTCCATGGTTCGGCCGCGATCCGCACTGCGGCATGCGAGGTGATGACCGGACCAGCCGTCTGCGCGTCGCTGCTGTCGCCGACCATTCCGACCGACATGACGTGGCGCGGCGATTGCGCTCAGCTCATCCTGTTGCTCGATCGCAAGCTGGTGGAGCATCGCGCCGCCGCGCTTGGCGGCGTAGCCGTGCGCGCGGTCGAATTCGACCCGGCGATCGAACTCATCGGATCGCTCGGCCAAGCGATCGCCGCGAGGATCGACCATCTGGTTGCGCTCGCCGAGCGGCTCGGCCCACACAAGGCATTGCCCAGATTGGCCGCGGCCGAGTGGCGCGAGGCGTTGCTCAACGCCCTGCTCACCGACCAGCCGCACAGCCTGCGCTCCGCCATCGCTGTCTTCAACGGACGCGCCGAGACGCAACCGGCCGCGCTGAAACGGGCGCGCGCCTATCTGGAGACACGTGCGACCGAGCCGCTGGATCTTGCCGAGCTTGCCGACATCGCAGGCACCGGCATCCGCGCGCTACAGCTCGGCTTCCGCCGTCATTTCGGCACCACCGTCAGCGAGATGTTGCTCGACATCCGCCTCGCCCAGCTCAACGCGCGCCTGAAGACGGCGCGTCCCGGCGAGCGCATCGTCGATATTGCATTCGAGCTCGGCTTCACCCATCTGAGCCGTATGGCGAGCGCCTATCGCGCCAAGTTCGGCGAGAGCCCGAAGGCCACTTTGCACGGCCTGAGCTGAGCGTCCGCCCGAGCACCCGTGTCGGCGCACGGCTTGGCCCTGCCCATCCGGCCAGTTCCGCTATCAGCCGCAACATCCCAGATTGAGGGAAGCCAACGGAGTTTCCCATGACCGACCCGACCACCCTCTCCTCGCTGTCATCTGCCCTTTCGGAAACCATCGCGCGCACCGCGCCCGCCATCGTCTCCGTGCATTCGCACCGTCTGCGCGCGTCCGGCTTCGTCTGGAAGCCCGGCCTCGTCATCACCGCCGACGAGGCGCTGGCCGATGACGGCGAGATCGAGATCCAGCTTTCCGACGGCAGCCGGCGGTCGGCGACCATCGCCGGACGCGACCACACCACCGACATCGCGCTGCTGCGGTTCGACGCCGACGTCGCACCGCTCAAGCTGTCGGCCACCGTTCCCGTCCTCGGATCGCTCGCGATCGTCGTCGCGGCGGACCGCGGCGCGCCGACCGCGCGGCTCGGCATGGTCTCGCTGTCGGGCCCGGCCTGGCGCAGCCTGCGCGGCGGCGACATCGACGCGCGGATCGAATTGGACATTCGGTTGCGGCACAGCCAGCAGGGCGGGCTGGCGCTGAACGCATCGGGAGAGCCGTTCGGCATGGCCGTGCTGGGCCCTCGCCGCGTGCTGACGATTCCGGCTGCGACCATCGAGCGCGTCGCGCCGCAGCTCGAGAGCTCGGGCCGCATCGCGCGCGGATATCTTGGCCTCGGCCTGCAGCCGGTTCGTGTCGATGACGGCATCGGCGCGATGGTGATGAACGTCGACAAGAACGGCCCCTCGGCGGCCGCCGGCATCCGGCAGGGCGACGTGATCGTCGCGGTCAACGATGAGCGCCTGTCCGGCGTGCGGGCGATGCTGCGAACCTTGGGACCGCAGAGCGTCGGCAGGGTCGTCGACCTCACCGTCCGCCGCGGCGGCGAGCCGCTGCATGTCAGGGTGACGATCGGCGAGAGGCCGGAGACGTGAGCAGTGAGAGTGCACCTGAGATCGTGATCTCGCTCGAGATCGATGATCCCGTCCTTGCAGACCGGCTGGCTACGCTGCTCGGCGGCATCGCCGGCTTGCGGCTCGCAGCGCCCGGCGAACCGGCCGCGGCCGCAATCGTCTCCCGCGACCACGACAGGGCGGCCTCGCCTGGCGCATTCGAGCTGACGCCGCGCGAGCTCGACGTGCTCGCGCTGCTCGCCGAGGGCGCCTCGAACAAGATGATCGCCAAGCGTCTCGGCATCTCCGTCCACACTGCCAAATTTCACGTCGGCTCCCTGCTCGACAAGCTCGACGCCACCGGCCGCACCGATGCCGTCGCGCATGCCGCAAGGCGCGGGGTGATTAATCTGTGAGACTGAAGTCATACGCGGACCCGATGGAGACGGCGGAGACATCGCCATGTGTCGTCCCGGCGAAGGCCGGACCGATACTCTGCCGTCTCCGCTGGAGACCACTCGTTCGTCGTCCTGGCGAAAGCCAGGACCCATGACCACCGCATTTTGATGACGAACGCGATCTTGAACCCAGCGTCGCGCGACAACGAGCATTTGGGGTAATGGATCCTGGCTTTCGCCAGGATGACAGTGAATGTGTGGCGCGATTTGCGTGTCATACACTCGCACTCTCGCGACGCCCCACTAGGGGAGAGCCCGAAGAGAGTGCTCACCTCACGCGTTCGCAGCAACCTGCGGTCCGTTGTGGAAACAGAGCGTGACCAACAGACCCGGAGAATTGTCGCGCAGTTCGATGGTTGCGCCGTGCAGGCTGGCGACGGCCGCGACCAAGCTGAGGCCGAGGCCGTTTCCCGGCGTGTAGCGGCTCTGCTCGAGGCGATAGAAGCGCTTGAAGACGTGGTCGTGCTGGCTGGCGGGAATGCCAGAACCATCGTCGGCGACCGACATCACCGCACCGCCCCCGCCGTTGCGGCAGGTCACGGTGACGCGGCCGCCGGCGCGGCCGTGCTTGATGGCGTTGTCCACGAGGTTGGCAATCGCGTCGAACAACAGGTCGCGATCGCCGGTCAACGGCACCTCGGCGTCGCCGGTCAGTTCGAGGCGGGTCGTGTCCCGCTCGGCGGCGGCATCGTAGAGCTCGACCACCTCGCCTGCGATCTCGGCGAGATTGACGGTCCGAAACGCATCCTTGCGGGCCCGCGTCTCGATCTCGGAAATCCGGGTGATGGATGCGAACATCGCAAGCACCGTATCGAGATCGGCAATGGTATCGCCGATCAGCGCTGCATCGTTCTCGCCGTTGCGCGGACGATGATAGGCCTTCTCGAGCCGTCCGCGCATGCGGGTCAGCGGCGTGCGCAAATCGTGCGCGATGTTGTCGCTGGCCTGCTTCACCTCCCCCATCAGCGTCTCGATGCGGTCGAGCATCTGATTGAGATTCTCGGCGACGCGATCCCATTCGTCGTGACTGCCGCGGAGCGGAATGCGCTGATCAAGACCGGAGAACATGATGGCGCGGCTGGTCGCGTTGATCGACTCGATCCGGCCGACCGTTCGCCGCGTGACCCCGATGCTGGCGGAGGCCGCGAGCACCGCAATCAGCACAACGACCGCGATACCGGCCGCCCGGATTTGCGCCGTAAAGTCGTCAATATCGCCGATGTCGCGACCGACCAGCAGCCGATCGCCGTTCGGCAACGTCCCGGTCATACTCCGCACCAGCGGGCCTACCGAGGCGGGCGGCCGCGCCGGCGCGCGAAACTCGGACCAGCCGCGATCCGCGGCGTTCGCCGGCCAGCCGGAAAGATTTCCGGCGAGCACCGCCGATGCGGGGTCGACGAGAAGGTAGACGTGATCGGCAAAGCTCTTGTCCGCGACACGCTGTCCGATCAATGCGATCATAGCGTCGCGTCCGGATCGCACATAGGCCTCACGGAGGTTTGCCTGCTCGGTCATGATCGCACGATCGGACCGGCTGCGCACATAGGAAATCGTCGACCAGTAAACATAGGCGAAGATGGCCGAGACAATCAGGCCGAAGGTCCCGATCGCGATCAACGCCAGACGGAACGTCGATGACCGGAGGGTCTTACCCAGGAGCACGGAGACAATACCCGATGCCGCGGATCGTATGGATCAGCGGATAGGCTTGCTGGTCGTCGACCTTGCGCCGCACCCGGCCGACATAGACGTCGATGATGTTGGTCGAGGGATCGAAATGCAGATCCCATACATGCTGCAACAACATGGCGCGCGACACCACGCGGCCCTCGTTGCGCACGAGATATTCAAGCAACTGGAACTCCTTCGGCAGCAGCGGAATCCTCCGGTTGCCGCGGCTCGCGGTCCGCGAGATCAGATCGACCGCAAGATCGCCGACCCGCAGGATGGTTTCCTTGGCGACGGTCTCGCTGCGCCGGCCCAACGCCTCAAGCCGCGCCAGTAACTCGACGAAGGAGAACGGCTTGACCAGATAGTCGTCGCCGCCGGCACGCAAGCCCCGGACGCGGTCGTCCACCTCGCCGAGCGCGCTGATGATCAGGAACGGCACCGCGATGCCGTCGTCGCGCATCTGACGCATGACCGCAATGCCGTCGATATCCGGAAGCATGCGATCGATCGTGATCACGGCGTAGTCGCGCGCCGCACCCTGATTGAGCGCATCGCGGCCGTTGGCAGCCAGATCGACATCATAGCCGCTGGTGGTGAGTTGCTCGACGAGCTGACCCGCGGTCTCCGGATCATCCTCGACGACGAGAATACGGCGGTGAGCTCCGGGCATCGTGCCAAACTCTCCGATTGCCCCGCGCGACGGCCGCCACCAGACTATCCCATTCCGGGGCTGGATGGAACGCCTGGCGACGACCGCGCGTCAACCGTGCGGTTCGTGGCGCTAGTACCAATAGTCCCCGCACACGTTGACCCACTGCCATCCGTAAGGCGTCCGTGCCCTGCGCCAGCAGCCATCGTAGTAGTCGGCATACAGGTAAGGCGCGCCGACGCCGAAGAAGGCGAAGTGACGGAAGCGGTGATGGAAGAAGGCGCGATGATGGAAGAAATGCGCGCCGCGGAATCCGGCGCCGGCAAACCGCGGTCCGGGTGCAAATGCCGCGCGTGTCATCGGTGCACCTGCAAAGCGCGGACCGCCAAAGCCCGCGCCGCCGAAACGAGCGCCGCCGAAATGCGGGCCGCCGGCAAAGGCCATTCCACCCCCGCGCATACCGCCGGCGAAACCTCCTCCATGCATTCCGCCCGCGAAACCGCCGCCGTGCATTCCGCCGCCACCGAAGCCACCACCGAAGCCGCCGCCACCATGGCCGCCGCCGAAGCCGCCACCCCCGCCAAAGCCGCCACCGCCGCCATGACCGCCGCCGCCACCACCACCGATGCCACCGCCGCCGCCGCCGCGGGCAAGGACAGGCGGCGCGAGCGCGACCGCCGCGGCGAACGTCGCCGCCACGAGACCAGTAAAGAGCCTGCGCTTCATCGAAAGATCCTCCTTCGTTGAGCTGCGGCGAAAGGCCCTCGCCGCAGAAAGAGGGGGATCAGGAGACGCAAACCGGCGGCCTCGTTCAACTTACAAATGCGCCAGATTCTGACCCCGAAGTTAGTTTGGGCGAGCGGCCAAAGCGGGATGAGTTTACGTTGAATCGACGCGCGATGGCTCCCGTCCACCTCTCCCCGTCGGGGAGAGGTGGATTGCGCCCGGCGGTGCGAAGCATCGTCCGGCGCAATTCGGGTGAGGGCCTTACGCTCTCGATAGACCGTAACCCCTCACCCGATTTGCTGCGCAAATCGACCTCTCCCAAGGGAGAGGTGACCCTGGACGCGGTCTCAGCGTCGACCCAATCCCATCACGCTCAGGTCGGCTTGCCGCGCCCGCTCTTCTCGGCGGCACGGCGCAGAGCGTCGGCGAGCGCGCCGCCGCTGGACTGCTCTTGCGGCCGGCGTGGCGCCGATGACGACATCTTGCCGCGCGAAAAATCGCGCGACGATCCGGCATTATCCTTCTTCGGCCCGATCTCGTCGTCGAGGCGCAGCGTCAGCGCGATGCGCTTGCGCGCGACCTCGACGTCCAGCACCTTCACCTTGACGATATCGCCCGGCTTCACCACCTCGCGCGGGTCCTTGATGAAGGTCCTGGACATCGCCGAGATGTGCACCAGGCCGTCCTGGTGCACGCCGATATCGACGAAGGCGCCGAATGCGGCGACGTTGGTCACCGTGCCCTCGAGGATCATGCCCTTCTTGAGGTCCTTGACCTCCTCGACACCTTCCTTGAACACCGCGGCCTTGAACGCCGGACGCGGATCGCGGCCGGGCTTTTCCAGCTCGCGCAGGATGTCGGTGACGGTCGGCAGACCAAACGTGTCGTCGACGAAAGCCTGCGGCTTGAGCTGGCGCACCACATCGGCATTGCCGATCAGCGCCTTGATGTCGCTTTTGGTTGCTTCCAGGATGCGCCGCACCACCGGATAGGATTCCGGATGCACGCCGGAGGTGTCGAGCGGGTCCTCGCCATTGTTGATGCGCAGGAAACCCGCGCATTGCTCGAACGCCTTCGGCCCGAGCCGCGGCACGTCCTTCAGCGCCTTGCGCGACTTGAACGGGCCGTTGGCATCGCGATGCTGCACGATGCTCTGCGCCAGCCCCTGGCCAATGCCGGACACGCGCGCCAGCAGCGGCACGGAGGCGGTGTTGGCATCGACACCGACCGCGTTCACGCAGTCTTCCACCACGGCATCGAGCGAGCGCGCCAGCTTGGCCTCGCCGAGATCGTGCTGGTACTGGCCGACGCCGATCGCCTTCGGATCGATCTTGACCAGCTCCGCCAGCGGATCCTGCAGGCGGCGCGCGATCGAGACCGCGCCGCGCATGGTGACATCCAGCTCCGGCAGCTCCTGCGAGGCAAAGGCCGAAGCCGAATAGACCGAGGCGCCGGCTTCGGAGACGACAATCTTGGTCATCTTGCGCTCGGGCAGCCGCTTCACCAATTCGGTCGCGAGCTTGTCGGTCTCGCGCGAGGCGGTGCCATTGCCGATCGCAATCAGCTCGACGCCATGCTCGATCGCGAGCTTGCCGAGGATCGCGAGTGCTTCGTCCCAGCGCCGCTGCGGCTCGTGCGGGAAGATCGCCGTCGTCGCCAGCACCTTGCCGGTGGCATCGACCACCGCGACCTTGACGCCGGTGCGATAGCCGGGATCGAGCCCCATGGTGGCACGCGCGCCGGCCGGCGCCGCGAGCAAGAGATCGCGCAGGTTGGAGGCGAACACGCGCACCGCCTCGGTCTCGGCCGCGGTCCACAGCCGCATGCGCAGATCGATGTTGAGATGGATCTGGATCTTGGTGCGCCAGGCCCAGCGCACGGTCTCCGCCAGCCACTTGTCGCCCTTGCGCCCCTGGTTGGAGACGCCGAAGCGATGCATGATCTTCAGCTCATAGGCGCTGGGCACGCCGGCCGCAGGCGGCTGCGCCTCCGGCTTGATCTGGAGGTCGAGGATATCCTCCTTCTCGCCGCGGAACAGCGCCAGGATGCGGTGCGACGGCAGCTTCGGCAGCGGCTCGCTGAAATCGAAATAGTCCTTGAACTTCTCGCCCTCGGTCTTCTTGCCGGTGCGGACGGTCGACGCCATGATGCCGTTCGACCACATCTCCTCGCGGAGCGCGCCGATCAAGTCGGCATCCTCAGCAAAGCGCTCGACGAGGATCGCGCGAGCGCCTTCGAGCGCGGCGGCGACGTCGGCGACCTGCTTCTCGGCATCGACGAAAGGTCCGGCGGCCTCGTTCGGGTCGCTCTCGGGCTGCGCCAGCAGCAGGTCGGCCAGCGGCTCGAGCCCGGCCTCCTTGGCAATCTCGGCCTTGGTGCGGCGCTTCGGCTTGTACGGCAGGTAGATGTCCTCAAGCCGGCCCTTGCTGTCGGCCGCCATGATCTGGGCTTCCAGCGCGGCATCGAGCTTGCCCTGCTCGCGAATCGAATTGAGCACCGCGGTGCGGCGCTCCTCGAGCTCCCGCAAGTAGGTCAAGCGTTCTTCCAGCGTGCGAAGCTGTGCATCGTCGAGCGCGCCGGTGAGCTCCTTGCGGTATCGCGCGATGAACGGCACCGTGGCGCCGCCGTCGAGCAGCGTCACCGCCGCCTCGACCTGCTCGTCGCGAACCCCCAGCTCCTGCGCAATCTGATGATGAATCTTGGCCACGCTCGTCTCTCTGAACCCGTGGCGCCGGCGGACGTCCGACGGCGCGGAGGCCGCTTATGGACCATCCCGGATTGATTCATCAAGGCGCGCTGTGGATCAAATTTGGAGTCCTGCCGCGCGTTATGTCCGGGACGTGTGTCTTCCGCGACTTGACAAATAGATGCGCGCCGCATTGCCGCCGTAGATCGCGGCCTTCTCATCCGCCGACAGATCGGCCAACAGGGACTCGTTGGCCGCGAACCAGCTCGCATAACCGCCGGCCAGATTGACCACCGGCCAGTCGCTGCCCCACAACATCCGCCGCGGCCCGAAGCAGCCAAGGACGTGGTCGACTGCCTCGCGCAGGTCGTCGACTTTCCAGTTCGGCGCCGCCTCCGTGACCAAGCCGGAGAGCTTGCAGACGACGTTGGCGCGCGTGGCGAGCCGCGTGACGTCGTCCTTCCAGGCCGTTATGTCGCCGCCGGCGAGGTTCGGCTTGCCGAAATGGTCGAGCACGAATTGCAGGTCAGGATGGCGATCGACCACCTGCACCAGCCTCGGCAAATGCCGCGGCAGCACCAGCGCGTCGAACACGAGGTCATGGCGCGCCATGGCTTCACACTGCGCGGTCAGGGCCGGCCGCAGCAGCCAGTCGTCGTCGGCGATGTCCTGCACCATCGGGCGCAGGCCGACGAGCAGCTCGCGCGCTGCGATCGCATCGATCCGCGCTACCGCGTCGTCTGCATCGAAGTCGATCCAGCCGACCACGCCGCGCACCAGCTCGCTCCCCTTGGCGATATCCAGCATGAAGGCCGTCTCCGCCTCGGTCGGCGCGGCCTGCACCAGGATGGTGCCCTCGATTCCGGCGGCTGCGAGATGCGGCGCCAGGTCGGCGAGGCCGAAATCGCGATAGATCGGCGCGAGCTTGGGCGTCAGCCAACCGTAATCGGCGCGCGCCAGCGTCCAGACATGGTGATGCGCGTCGATCCGCATCATGCCGGCACCGGCGCGTTGTCGTCGAGCAGACGCTCGGCCTTCAGGTCGCGCCACAGCGCTGATGGTACCGGCGCCGACAGCGCGGCGACGTTGCGTTCGACCTCCTGCGGCGTCTGCGCGCCGAGCACGAGGCTGGCGACGGCGGGATGCCCCAATGCGAAATGCAGCGCGGCGGTCGACAACGCCACGTGATGGGCGCGGCAGACGCGCTCGATCGCGGCGACCTTCTGCATCACGTCCGGCGGCGCGTCTTTGTAATTGTACTTGGCGCCGGCGACCGCGCCGGTGGCGAGAATACCGGAATTGAACACGCCGCCGAGCATCACGCCAATGCCTTGCGTCTGCGCAAGCGGCAGGAATTCGGCGAGCGCCGGCTGCTCCAGGAGCGAGTAGCGGCCGGCGAGCAGCATGGTGTCGAACGTGCCGGCCTTGGCAAAGCGCACGCACATCTCGGCCTCGTTGACGCCGATGCCGATGCCCTTGACGACGCGCTCGGAGCGCAACTTGTCGAGCGCGACATAGGCCCCGTCCATCGCCTCGCGAAAGCGTTGCTCGATTGCGTCCGCGCCATGGGTCCAGACGTCGACATCGTGGATCAGCAGCAAGTCGATCCGGTCGAGGCCGAGCCGCAGCAGCGACTGCTCCACCGAACGCATCGTGCCGTCATAGGAATAGTCCACCACCGCGTGGTGCGGCTGCCCGCCGACGAAATTGGAGCCGCTACCGCGCCCGTGGAAGGGGTCCATCCAGCGCCCGACCTTGGTGCAGACCACGACATCGTCACGCGGCACACGGCGCAGCGCAGTTCCGCTGCGATGCTCGGCGAGGCCATGACCATAAAGCGGCGAGGAATCCAGCAGGTTGACACCAAGCGCGAACGCCCGCTCCGCCGCTGCTATAGCCGTGGCGTCGTCCAACAGCGCAAACAGATCGCCGAGCGGCGCGGTTCCGAAGCCGAGAATCGACACGTCGAGTCCGGTCCGGCCAAGCCTGCGGCGTGGCAATGGCTGGGACGTTCGTTGGGGGGATTGGTTCATTGGCGCGCCTCGCTCGCGATTGTTCTTGCTTGCGCGCAGACTAGCGTCGCGGGCGCGGGTCGCGCAAGCGGGCATGCGCGACAGCGCTGATCGGCCGCCTCACGGCGCCGCCGCAGAACTCAGCGGCCGATCCGCCTGAACTTGTCGGACAGGCCGTCGAGATAGCCGACCCAGGTCGCGTTGATCGCCTGGTCGTGCACCAGCGCGTGGAAGCGGATCATGATGCAGATCAGGAACAGCGGCTGAATGAAGGCGGAACGCAATGTCAGTGCCAGCAGGGCTGCGACCGAAACGGTGACCAGCGCGCCATTATCCCGGATCGCGTCTGGCAACGCCATCGTGGCGAGGCCGGCGGGGATGAGCAATGCCAGGCAAAGCAGGATGCTCAAGCTGCGCTCGACAATGACCATCCAGACCGACGTCGTCAGGATCGGCTTGGCATTCTGGCAATAATAGACCAGCCTATCCTGAACATTGCGCCGCGGATCGTCTCCGCCGCGCGCAAGATCGTAGGACAGCACCACCTTGTCGAGATAGCGCGTGGCCGCCGCCAGAATGGTGTTGATCAGGCCGACGATCGTGCTCACGCCCGGGGTCGGCAGCCATTCGCCGAGCGTATCCAGCGCGTTGTGAAAGGCCCGCAGGACGCCGCGAACCAAGACGCCAAGCCCGAACAGCGCCGCGACCTCGCCGAATCGCGCCGTGACGATCCGCCGGCCATAGGCGAACTGCCCCTCGCGGCCGTCGCCGATGCGGCCTTGCGTGATCAGCTCCGTCAGCACGGCGACATGGCCGCAGGCGATCACATGAAGCACGTATCGCAGCACGGCGCCCCAGACCCATCCGCCGGCGAGGACGAGGCCGAGAAACCAGCAGACGCCGAACACCGTCGCGACATGTGTTGCAAGCCACACCGCGCCGCCGACCGCGATCCCAATCCAGACGAGGCACGCCGCGGCGACAGCCAGCAGGACACCCCATCGCGCAAGCGCGTAAGGCAGGGTTTCGAGCAACAACCGCAGCGCCGTCGCCAGGCCGTGATCACGAACCAGCAACGGATAGTGCGGTGCTTGCTGCGATGGCCCGGTGCGATGCTCCGCCGAGCCATCATCGCCGCGGCCACCTTCATTGGCCAGGCTCATCTGAGACACTTGTTTTCTCTTTCGTGGATTAATCGAGCGCGACGCAAGCGTCCGCCGCTATTGCGGGATCAGCTCGACGCGCCGGTTCTTGGCACGGCCGTCGTCGGTGGCGTTGCTGGCGATCGGCGCGAGCAGGCCGGCGCCATAGCCCTTCAGACGGGCTGGGTTGATCCCGTAGGTCGAGATCAGATCGGCCACCACGGCATCGGCCCGCGCCTGCGAGAGCTGCATGTTGAAATCGAATCCGCCGACATTGTCGGTGTGGCCGACCAGATAGACCTTGCGCACGGGATCCTTCTTCAGGAAGGCTGCGATCTCGTCGAGAGCGGGTCGCGAGTCCGGCTTCAGTTGCGACTTGTTGAAGTCGAACAGGATGCCGGACAGGATCACTTGACCTGAGGTATCCAGCCGCTTGGCGATCTCCGAGGCCGACACCGGGACCATGCCATTCTTCAGCTCGCCGGTCTGAACCGCATCGAGCCGGACCACCACCTGGCCCTTCTCGACCTTGACCTCGGGGTTGTAGCCGTCGTCGTATTCCACGATGTAGAGCGCGATGTAGGTCTTGGCCGCGCCGTCGTCTTTCACCGCGGCGAGATAGCGTGACTGATCGGTGCTGTAGCCGATGATCTGACCGCCCGGCCCCCTGCTCTCAAAGAAGCTGCCCTGCGCGGCACCGAAATCCGGTCCCTTCGCTTCATAGAGCACGCGGTAACCGGCCGACGCGAGATAATCCCGGTAGTTGCGAAACACCTCCGCCGAGGACGCTCCCTTCGGCACCGTATAAAGCAACTGGGTGAGCCGCCCCTCGAGGTCCTGCCTCGCCTCCATCTCGGCCTCGTTGGTGTGGAAGTCGAAGCCGGTAATCCTGCCGGTCGGCAGCGTGTACTCGGCAAAGTTTCTTAAATCGCACAGCGCGATCGAGGAATTCTGAAAGCGCATCATGCCTTCGAAATCGCGGCAGCCAGCCCTGTCTGCGGCAGACGCCTGCTGCACGGCAAAGACCAGCAGGGCCGCGGCGGCAAGGCACGCAGGGATCGCGCCCAGTTTCGGTCGATGGGAGATCATCGGGTGTTCCGGTGGTTGGATGCTATCGTTCAACGAATGTTTCGCGGCAGGCATCACAGCGCCAACGCCCCGGGGCTGGCAGAGGCTTGATGAGTTGGCGCTGTGAGCCGGCGCAGCCAGGCGTGGGCAGCCGCAACGTCGGTCAGGGGAAGCCGACGTGGCGGCGTGCGATCACTGGCCCGGCGGGAGTTCGGCGTAGTTGCCGTCCTTGTCGCGGCGGTACACGACGTAGTCGATCAGGGTGATGTCGCCCTTCGGCGTGTAGCTGATCTTGCCGAGCACGGTGTCCCAGCTTCCACCCTTGATGGCCGCCGCGACCTTCCTGGCATCGGTGGTCCTGGCACGGTCGACAGCCTCGCTCCAGACTTGAAGCGCCGCGTAGCTGTAGAGGGTGTAGCCGTCGGGATCGACGCCCTTGTCCTTGAACTTCTTCATGATCGCGGCGGCCGCCGCCTTCTTCCGCGGATCAGGTGCGAAGGTGAACAGCGAGCCCTCGGCGAGCGGTCCTGCGATCGCCGCGAACTGCTTGTCGACCAGGGCGTCGCCGCCCATCAGCACGGCATTGACGCCCTGGTCGCGCATCTGGCGCAGGATCAGTCCGGCCTCGGCATAGTAGCCCCCGACATAGACCAGATCGATCGCCTCCTTCTTGAAGCGGGACACCAGCGCGGCAAAGTCCTTGTCGCCCTTGTTGTAGGCCTCGTAGAGCTTCTCGTGCACGCCGGCTGCGTTGATCGCGTTCCTGGTCTCGTCGGCGAGGCCTTTGCCGTAGGTCGTCTTGTCGTGGATGATCGCGACGTTCTTACCCTTGTAGTTCTTGATGATGTAGGCGGCGGCGACCATGCCCTGCTGATCGTCCCGGCCGCAAACCCGGAAGGTGTTCCACAATCCGCGTTCGGTGAATTGCGGGTTGGTCGAGCCCGGGGTGATCTCAAGCACGCCGCCGTCGGCATAGGTGTCCGACGCAGGAATCGACGTCGACGAGCAGAAGTGGCCGACGACGAAGGGGATCTTCATGCCGACCATCTTCTGCGCGACCGATACCGCCTGCTTCGGATCGCAGGCGTCGTCGCCGACCTCCAGCTTCAGCTTCTTGCCGAGCAGGCCGCCCGCCGCGTTGATCTCGGCAACGGCCAGTTCAGCGCCGTTCCTGAACTGCTGGCCGAAGCTCGCCTCTGAACCCGTCATCGGCCCGACCACGGCAACACTGATGTCCTGGGCCATAGCGGCGCCGGACAGCGCCAGGCTGGCGCCACACGCGAGAAAATATCGTCGGAGCGAAAACTTCATCACATTCTCCTCGACGGCCTTCGCCGTCTCAATGCATCGCCATCGATGAATCTCCCCAGAGGGGCGATCACCCGGGGGCCGCCTTTTAGGCGTGTTGAGGATATGAGGCTCGGACGGAGGCGACGACGAATTGGACTTATGCGACATCAGCCAACAATTTGAACCGGCGTGACTCCGCGCCCAGGCTCGTCGGCTATTCCATGCTGCGATCATCCGTGAACAGCAGAGGGGTCGCGCGCATGTCCAAACCGAAGAACGCCTGGCCGGCCATCTGGTAATTGGCTGGTGCCAGGGTGATGTGCTGGGTGGCGGCATGGACATCGCGCAGGCAACGTTCGAGCCCGCTGCTCACATAGGGGGATGCCGAGCCGCCCGCACTGAACGCAAGCTCGGTCGCCTCCTTGGCGGTGGTTGCGGCATGCGTCGATGCCAGCCATAGCGTGGCGCGCTGAGCAAGGCTGAGCGTGTTGCCGTTGCTGACGACCCGCCATGCTTCATCGAGCGCGTCGTAGAGGAACGCCCGTCCCGAGCGCAGCAAGGCCTCGGCGCGTCCCAGGCTGGCTTGCGTGGTTGTATCCTCGCGGAGCAATTGTCGCGAGCGGGCCGCGACCTTGCGTTCCACAAGCTCGTAGAGAATGTCGATCGCGTGGCGGGCGATTCCCAACGGCACGGCGGCGAGCAAAGCACCGAAGATTGCGATGGTCGGAAGTGCATAAAGCGGTCCCTGTTCCACCGGAGGGTCGCGAAGCGAAAGCGATCGCGCAGACGGGACGAAAACGTCGGTGACCCCATAGTCATGGCTGCCCGTGCCACGGAGCCCGATGCTGTGCCAGGTATCGAGGATTTCGCACTCCGCGGCAGGAAACAGCAGGATGCGCGTGACGGGCGTGCCGTCAGCTCTCAGCCTGAGCTGATCGCCATCGAAGATCCGGCAGCCGCCCACGATCCAGGCGGAGTGCTGGCAGCCGCTTCCGAGTGGCCATCGGCCCGTGACGCGGTAGCCGCCGTCGACGGCCAAAGCGTTTCCTGACGGTCGCAAGCCCCCGGCAAGTCTCACCAGAGGATCGCTCCCGTAGATCTCGAGCGCAGCTTCCTTCTGAAGATATCCCCCGAATGCGCCGTATCCGCCGCCGATCGCCGTGCACCAACCTGCGGCGCCGTCGGCGCGCGAGACTTCCTCGACGACCCGCGTGAGGGTCATCGGGTCGGCCTCTTCACCGCCCATGCTGCGCGGAATCCAGAGGCGAAACAATCCCGACTGCGCCATCGCCTCGACCAATGGCGCAGGCAGCCGCCGCGACCGCTCGCTCTCGTCCACAGTTGCCTGAACCAGCGGCGCGAGCGCCGCTGCGATCTCGATGAACGATGGTCGCGTGGTGTCAGAATTGGATTCGTCCCACCGCATTCCGAAGACCTCTCCTCGTTGGGCTGAAGCGCCGTGATGGGTGGATCTCCCCCGAATGGGGCGATCACCCGCGGGCAGCCTTTTAGGCGCGTCGAGGACATGAGGCTCGGACGGACGCGACGGGGAATTGGACACGCACGACATCGGGCGACGGCTTGCACCGACATTGCCGCGCTGTCACGGGCCGCGATACCCGCTCCGGCCGTGACGACATGGCATTCCGGAGCGGGAATAAGTTCGGTCAGAGACGTCGCGGTCCGGAGCGGATTTCCGAAGGCGTCGCACCGTAGTGCCGCCGGAACGTGCGGTTGAAATAGGACAAATCGCCGAACCCGGATTCGAATGCGATGGCGCCGATCGTGCTGTCGGTCCAACGCGGATCGGTCAGCAGCCGATGCGCGCGCGCCAGGCGCTGACCGAGCACGAATTCCGAGAACGTCGACCCCGCGCTTTCGAACAGCCGCTGGATATGGCGCGGCGTAAGCTTCAGGCGGGCCGCCACGGCGGACAACGTCAGATCGTAGCCGAGATTCTCGCTGATGTCGGCCTTGACCGCGGCGAGCCGTGCGGCCGCCAGTCCACGTTCCTCGGCGACCACCGTCCCGTCCCGATTGGCGCCGATGATCAGCGCACCAAGGTCGGTCAAATGGTTGACAACTGCGTCAACCAGTTCAGGTGTCGCGAGCTGATAACCATCGTCCAGCTCCCTGACGTAGAACGCGAGCAGCCGCAGCGCTTCCGTATTGGCCGACAGGGCACGCATCGTCATGTCTTGAGGACTGGAGCCGAGCGAGGCGAGCGCTTTGCGAGGCAGCCGGAGGCCGAAGAAGCGGCTTGGCGACGGGCTGCCGGCCATCTCGCCGGCCTCCGCAGCCGACATCAGCACCGCCTGGCCCGGGGCGAGGTCGATCTCGCGACCACGCTGCGAGGCGCGAACCTGGCCGCTCGTGATGATCGTCAGGACAAAGTCGTCCTTGCCGTCGTGCAGCAGTGCACGCGGCCTTGCGATCCGCAAATTGCTGCACGTCCAGGATCCGATGCCGAGCCCAGGCAGCTCGCGTATGTTCGCTTCGGCATGGAACGCACCGTCGGTCAGCGGCTCCGGATCGAGCCCCACCATCATCCGGCCGATCTGCTCCCGGAAGATCGGCAAACGGTCGCGTTCGCTCCAATCCGCGGTCGAGAACCGAAGATCGACGATATCCCGCACTTCCAAAGTCATCAGTTCATCCTTACGGCCGCGGGACACATCGCGCATATGCGGCTGATTTGCGATAGTCCGGCACGGCCGAGCTGGAACGCGGGACACACCATTATGTCGAGCTGCGCGCCGTGTGGTTCATGGCCCGATCGGGCCGCCGGTTTGTGACCTGCTGTGACACAAGTCTCGAGTTCCACGCCGGCGGAGAAACAAGCCAACAGGCGCGCCGCAATTTTCCGTCGCCGAGTCGGTGCAGGACTGCTCGCTTGCCGGGTTCGCTGCGCGATACTCGATCAGGCGTGCTCCTCGGAGATGTCACACTTGGTGTAGTCCGGCAGCATCGCGGTCGCAATGATGCTGACGACGGCGCAGAACAGGATATAGGCCGCGATCGCGTAGCCCGTTCCGTAGGTTGCAAATAGCGCGGTTGCAATCAATGGAGCGGGACCGCCAGAGATCACCGAGGAAAGCTGGTAACCGATCGACGCACCGCTGTAGCGCAACCGCGGCGTGAAGCATTCGGCGATCAGGGCTGCCTGGGGCCCGTACAGGATGTCGTGGGGAACGAACGACAACACGATGGCGATGAACACCAGGATCGGCACTGTCGTGTCCAGCAGCGCGAAGTAGATGAAGCCGTAGATTCCGGTCAGGACCGCGCCGATCAGGTACATGCGCTTGCGTCCGATGACGTCGGAAAAGTGCCCGGCGAGCGGGATCGTCGCCATCGAAACGATGCCGGCTGAGATCAGCGAGGTGAGCAGGAAATCGCGCGGCGTGTGCAACACATTGACCCCGTATGCGAACACGAAGGCGAGGTAGATGTAGGCCGGCGCCTGCTCGGCCATCCGCGCCAGCGCGGTGAGGATGATCGCGCCGGGCTGGCGCTTGATCACTTCGAGCACCGGGACCCGCTCGACGCGATTCTCGGCGACGATGCGGCGGAAGGCCGGGGTCTCGAGAATTCCGAGCCGGATGTAGAGCCCGATCGCCACCATCACGATGCTGAGCAGGAACGGGATACGCCAGCCCCAGACCAGGAACTGATCGCCAGAGATGCGGCTGAACACCAGGACCGCGATGTTCGCGAGCAGCAGGCCGCCCGGACCGCCAAGCTGCGGCCACGAGGTAATGAAGCCGCGATGGTTGTTGGTGCGTGCCCATTCCATCGCCAGCAGCACCGAGCCTCCCCACTCGCCGCCGACGCCGACGCCCTGGATGAAGCGAATGACGGTGAGGATGACGGCGCCCCAGATGCCGACGGTCTCATAGGTCGGGACCAGGCCGACCGCAAAGGTTGCAAGCCCGGTCAGGAGCAGGGTCGCAATCAGCGTTGCCTTGCGGCCGATGCGATCACCGTAATGACCGAAGATCACTGCTCCGATCGGTCGCGCGATGAAGCCGACGGTGTAGATGGCGAACGCCTCCAGCACGCCGACCAGCGGATCGGATTTCGGAAAGAACAGCTTGCCGAAAACAAGGCCGGTAACCGTGCTGTAGAGCAGGAAATCGTACCACTCGATCGTCGTCCCCACCGTGCTCGCAATAACGGCGCGACGCAACTGGGTGCGGTGATCAGTCTCGGACAGGGCATCGGATGTCACGTGGATCGTCGTCATAGGGCTCCTCCTCACACGCCCTTGCCTGACGATTGCTTCACGGATCTTGCGTCGCTATCTCCTGATTCCCGTTTCTCATTACGCGGCGTATGACCACCAATCGCAAGAAAGGGCTCGATCCCTGGACATTTCGCTGATGACGAACGTCTCGGGGAGATTTGACGAAACAAGCTTGGTCCCGCGGACCCACGCGAGCAATGCGCACTTAGTAGCAGGACGGCAGAAGCCGCAGCCTTCCGTCGCTGTCCGAGAGGCGCGCATCATCCGAGGGTGTTGCGATGCAGCGCCCGATCACGGCCGCAGGCATTCCGCCGCCGCATGGCGTACGATCTCGCCTCGCGACAAGAACGCGACAACGAGGCTATTCGTGCTCGGCTACACCGGATCGAACGCGCGGATCGGCGGCAGGTTGCCGGTGAAGCGCTCCACCTCGACCGTGGTGAGCTGGCCGGTGCAGCCCTGCGCGAAGGATGACGTGCCGATGTCGCGCGTCAGCACGTTCGGATTGCCGTGAACGCAGAGCGACGCCTCCTCCTCGGGGTCCATCGGGTCGTACCACGCACCAGTCGGAAGCTGGACGATGCCGGGAGCGATTGCATCAGTGACGTGGACCGCCGCAAGGCATGCGCCGCGCGCGTTGAACAGGCGGATGATGTCGCCGTCACGGATGCCACGAGGATCCGAGTCGCGCGGGTTCATCCGCGCGATCTCGCGGCCGCGATGCTTGGCGCCGGTCGAATGCCCGCCGAAGTCGAGCTGGCTGTGCAGGCGCGTGGACGGCTGGTTGGCGACGAGGAAGAGCGGCGCGCTTTGCCGGGGGACGTCAGTCTTCTCGAGCCAGACCGGATGACCCGGACAATCGGCATCGCCGTGGCCAGCGATCTTCGCCGAGTAGATCTCGATGCGCCCGCTCGGCGTCGGCAGCGGGCGCTCGACCGGATCCTCGCGGAAACGGCGCAGTGAACCGCCGTCGTCCTGATGTTGCGGCACGACAAGGCTGCCGCTTTGCCAGAATTCATCGAAGCTCGGCGCGGCAAGCCCGCGCGCGGCGAGCGAGGCGCGGGTCGGTTCATAGAGATGTTCCAGCCATTGCCGCGACGTGCGCCCCTCGGTGAAGGCGTCGCGGGCGCCGAGGCGCTCGGCGAGATCGGAGAATATCTCGTAGTCATCGCGCGCAAGGCCGTAGGGTTCGGCGATCCGGTGCATCGCGACCATCAGCGGATCGTTGGAGGAATAGCCGATGTCCTCGCGCTCGAGCGTCATGGTGCAGGGCAGGACAATGTCGGCGTGCCGGGCCGTCGCGGTCCAGGCGAGCTCGTGCACCACCAGCGTGTCGAGCCGCGCGAAAGCCTTGCGCAGGCGATTCAGGTCCTGGTGATGGTGAAAGGGATTGCCGCCAGCCCAGTAGACGAGACGGATGTCGGGATAGCTGCGCGTCTCGCCGTTGTAGCGATAGGTCGCGCCGGGATTGAGCAGCATGTCGGCGATGCGAGCCACCGGAATGAAGTCGGCGACGCCGTTGCGACCCTGCCCGAGCGTCGGCCCCGGCACCGCGTTGACGCGACGGCCGTAATAGCCGATCGCCCCCAGCGAATAGGCGTAGCCGCCGCCCGGCAGGCCGATCTGGCCGAGCACAGCCGCCAGCACCATGCCCATCCACACCGGCTGCTCGCCGTGCTCGGCGCGCTGCAAGGAGTGGGACACGGTGATGAGCGCCCGCCGCCCGGCAAGGCGACGCGCCAGCTTTCGGATGATGTCGGCGTCGATGCCGCAGATGGCGGCGGCCCAGGCGGCATCCTTCGGTTTTCCGTCCGCCTCGCCGTTCAGATAGCGCAGGAACACCGGCCAGCCTTCGGTGTAGCGGTCAAGGAAGGCCTGATCGTGCAGACCTTCGCTGACCAGCGTGTGGACAATCCCGATCATCAGCGCGGCATCGGTGCCGGGCGCGGCGGTCATCCACTCCGCGCCAGCCTCGGCGGGCAGATCGTCGCGCAGCGGGCTGACCAGGATGAACTCGCAGCCGCGCCGGCGCGCCGCTTCAATCGCGCCGCGCTCGACGTGCTTGCTGATCGAGCCGCCGGCGACCATCGAATTCTTCAACGCCATGCCGCCGAACGCCAGCACGATCTCGCTCTCGGCGGCGATCTGCTCCCACGTGACGTTGCGTTTGGTGACATCTTCGTAGCCCGACAGGATCTGCGGCAGCAGCACCGAGGAGGCGCCCGAGGAATAAGTGTTCACCGACCGCACATAGCCGCCCATGGCGATGTTGAGGAAACGGTGAACCTGGCTCTGCGCGTGGTGGAAGCGACCCGCGCTAGACCAGCCATAGGAACCGCCGAACACCGCGCCCGGGCCGCGGGTGTCGCGGATGCGCTTGAGCTCGCCACCGAGCAGATCCAGTGCCTTCTCCCAACTGACCGAGACAAACTCGTCGCGGCCACGGCGGTCGTCGGGTCCGGGACCGCGCTCGAGCCAGCCACGGCGGATCGCCGGCTGGGCGATGCGCGCACCGTGCCGCAAGGCCGCGGGGAAATTGTCGATGATGCCGTTCGGATCCGGATCTCCCCCATAAGGCCTGACTTCGAGAAGATTGTTCTCGCGAAGACGCGCCGAGAAGACGCCCCAATGCGACGTATGCGGCTTGAATCCCTCGGAGAGGTCGAGGCCGGGATCGGGGAAGCCAATTGTCTCGTTCATCGCATCGTCCTTCATCGCAGAGCAGGCAGTTTCTGCATGCCACTGTCGGAGCCAAATGGCCAGTTTGCTGATCCTCTTCCTGATATCATCAAGTTCAACTTCGCCGAAAACGCAAGGGAGCGCCGGGTAAATGGTGCGCGCGGCCTGGCAAACCCGTCACTCCGGCCGCTCGGCGGCTGCCTCGGCAACCGGCAGCCGAATCGTGACACGAAGCCCCGAGCGGCCGGCACTTGCGACGTTCTCGAGCGCGATTCCGCCGCCGAGGCTATCGACAATCCGCTTCACGATGGACAGACCGAGACCCGTTCCTTCTCCCTCCGGCGGGGAGCTCCGGAAAAATGGTTCAAAGACTTGATCCATGTCGGCCAATGCAATGCCGGGGCCAGTATCCTCGACCTGCAGGATCGCGGCGTTGTTCTCTCGGCAAATCCCGACATCGATGGTTCCGCCCGGGGGCGTGAAGCGAAGCGCGTTGTCGAGCAGGTTGCGGATGATTGCCGCGAGCATCACCGGCTCGCCGCGCACCGTCACAGGTTCGACCAATGCAAAGCCGAGATCGATGCCATGATCGAGCGACACCGGCAGCAGACCGGCAACGACTTCCCTCGCCACACCGTCCAATGACGCAAGCGGCATGCCGGCAGGGCTGGAAGCGATCCCTTCATGTCGGGCCAACGCAAGCAGTTGCTCCACGAGATGCTTGGTGCGGGTCATGCCCTGCTTGAGCGCGACAACGCGCTCTCGCGCGGTCTCCGGGAGCGCGACAGAATCAAGGTTTTCCGCCTGCAAGCTGAGCGCCGTGATCGGCGTGCGCAGCTCATGCGCGGCATCGGCCACGAATCGCCGCTGCTGATCGATCAAGAGATGCATTCGCGCCAACAATCCGTTGATCGAGACAATGAACGGGTGCATTTCGCTGGGCGTCCCCTCGAGCGGCAGCGGGGTCATGTCATCGGCACGCCTGGCATCGAGATCTCCGGCCAGCCGGACCATCGGCCGCAGCGAGTGCGCTATGACAAGGGCCGTGACCACCATCAGACAGGGAATAAGCACGGCGATCGGAAGTAGCGTACGAAACGCGACGTCACGCGCGGTTTCGTCTCGAACGGCAGTCGGCTGCGCCACGGCGAACCTACTGCCATCGGATCTCGTTCGCAGCAGCACCCGGACTGGTTGACTCTTCCACGTCGCGACCTGGAGGCCATCCCGCAGGGTGAAGAGTTCGCGATCATCCGCCGCGCCTTGCGGCGCCTTTCCCGACTCGATGAGCCAGACTTCGGTGTCTTCCTCGACGCCGTGAAGCGGTTGGCCGCCGCTAAAGCCGTGGCCTTGGGCCAGGCTCGCGAGCTGGATCAGAACCGAATCCTGCATCTCGATGGCCTCGCCGAATGCCCAGTTGTAGGCGAACGTGCCGCCTATTGCGCCGGTCACCAGAATAATCGCCGTCAGCCCGATAAACAGGCGCCCGCGCAGCGATTTGATCATGACGAACGGTCCACCATCCAGCCCATGCCGCGCACGTTGCGGATTGCTGAGGTACCAAGCTTCTTGCGGATAGTGTGGATCAAGAACTCGACGGCATTGCTCTCGACCTCTTCGTTCCAGCCGTAGATTTGCCGTTCGAGCTCGCCGCGCGACAGGACCGTGCCCGGCCGCGCGAGCAGCGCCTGCAGCAGCGCGAACTCTCGCGCGGTGAGAAGTGCGCCTTGCCCCAGAAACGACGCTTCCCGCGTTGCCGGGTCGAGGCTGAGCTTGCCGTTGCTCAGGCGCGGCGGGGAACCGCTGCCTTCGCGGCGGAGCACCGCGCGCATCCGCGCCAGCAGTTCGCGAATCTCGAATGGCTTCACCAGATAATCGTCTGCGCCGAGATCGAGTCCGTCGATCCGGTCATCCACGCCATCCCGCGCGGTGACGATGATCACGGGAAGCCTGCGCCCCAGCGTGCGCAGGCGCCGAAGCACCTCGCGGCCGTCGGCCTTCGGAAGTCCGAGATCGAGCAGGACCAGCTCGTAGGATTCATTCTCTGCCGCGTGGACCGCCGTCTCGCCGTCGTTGACCCAATCGACGGCATAGGCCGCGTCCTTGAGCGCTTGCTGCATGGCCGCGCCGATCATCCTGTCGTCCTCGATCAGCAGAATTCGCATCGTCCCTTCCTTGATTGCGAGGCCAGCGTTTCCGTTATCCAAAGGCTTGTCTCCAAATACTTAGCGCAGACTTAGGGCGGCGCCATCTCGCCATGCCGGGCTTGAGCTTGTGTCGGCCTCTCACCGATCAACCCGGTGTTCCTAAGGGTCAGCTAAGTCGGGGGTGGCATGTGGCGGCAGTTGGCCATGCGGGCAGGCAGCCGGCCAAGAACGGAGTGCTGCGCTTGCCGAACGGCAACGTTGCCATACCGCATAGTCCGCCAGGCGACCTTGCCGTGCTTTTTGCGTTGTGCACGAGGATTTGCCGCATTGGCGGCGGACACTCGAACCACGTGAATGATTGCAGGACCCACAATGGAAAGAGAAGACGAAATCCCGAGCAAAGTGCCCGAGGTGACGCTCGGCTTCTGGCTGATCAAGATCCTTGCCACGACGCTCGGGGAAACCGGCGGCGACGCCGTGACCATGAGCTGGCTGCATGCAGACAAATATCCCGGCAACGGCGGCTATCTGATCGGCACCGGAATATTTCTCGCCGTGTTCGTTGCGGCCGTGATCGCCCAGATCGCGACGAAGCGATTCAGCGCCTGGATCTACTGGCTCGCCATCATAGCCTCCACGACCGTGGGCACAGCGATGGCGGACTTTTTCGATCGTTCATTGGGCATCGGCTATATCGGAGGCTCGTCGATCCTGTTGGCGTGCGTGCTGGGCTCGCTCGCGATCTGGTACCTCACCCTCGGCTCGGTCAATGTTCAGACGGTGGCAACGCCGAAGGTGGAGATCTTCTACTGGATCACGATCACGTTTTCGCAGACGTTGGGGACCGCACTCGGAGATTGGACCGCTGACGACACCGGACTGGGATATGACGGAGGCGCGCTCGTGTTCTGTGCGGGACTCGTCCTGCTGGCAGTTCTGTATTACTGGACGGCAGTCTCGCGCGTCTTTCTGTTCTGGGCGGCTTTCATCTTGACGCGACCACTCGGCGCGACGATCGGAGATTTTCTCGACAAGCCAACGAGCGATGGCGGCCTGGCGCTGAGCCGTTCCTTGGCATCCGCGGTGATCCTCGCCGCAATCGTCGGGCTCATTCTGGTCTTGCCGCAGCGGCCGGGACGACATCCCGGATCCCGCATGGCAACCGAGATGCGGTGACCGCCGGAAGGAGGCGGGTTGTCTGCGCTGCAGTCAGGCGGGAAAGCAGGCCGCCGCCGTCAGCGTCAGCGGGGCCAGATTGAGGACTTGCGGAAACTGGAACTGGTAGCTCGCGCTCACCTGGTTGCCGCAGGCGGGTGCGGCGTAGCTGAACGTTGAAGCCGGCAGGTTGAGGCCGAACGCCTGCTGGCTTGCGTAGGCGGCGATCACGTCCGGCTTGTCTATGGGACAGAGCGTGGCGTTCACGGTCGCGCATCGCGCGGCAATCTCGACCCCGCGCTGCAATCCCGCCTGGGTCCACAGCAATAGACCGATTTCGATGATGCCGAACAGGAAAGCGAAGAACAGCGGTGCGATCAGGCCAAATTCGAGCGCGGAGGCACCGCGATGATCGCGCCAAAACGGGCCGGCACTCGTCATTGCAATCTCGCCATCGCTTGCATGCTGATGGAATAGCTGACGGGAACGACCTGGTAGTTGACGATCGTCCAGTAGGTCGCTTGCGCTGACACGGTGGTATAAGTACCGGCCACTCCGCCTCCCGGGCAGACGCTGCCGCAACTCATGCTGTCGACACCGGACGTGGTCGCGCAGCCGCAGTATTTGGCGGGCGCGGGGTTCGCGGTAATCGCGGTGGAATTGGTCGCGTTGGCGACCGCGGCAGAAATCGCATTCACGTCGAACCCATGGGCAATGGCGTATTCAACGCCGGCCTGCGCGGCATTTTCGACCTGCACCTTGCGATAGACTGCGAGCCCGATGTCGACCACCGAGACCACCATCAGCGTAAGGAGCGGCACCAAAACGCCGAACTCGATCGCGGCAGCGCCGCGCGTGTTCTTGCGGAAAAGCCCGAGCAGGCGACGCGGGCTGCGACGCCGATCGGACCGGCACTCACCATATGCATTGCATGTCTTCATCTCAAAAACTCCGCCTTCAATATCCTTAGTCAATATTCCGGGCTTCACTCGACGAGTTGCGCCGTCGTCGTGCCGATGGTGCTGCCGCCCAAGGCCGCGCAATTGACCTGAAGATTCGAACTGCCGGTAAGTGCAATCGTGTCGGCGATGACCTGCGTGCACGAGGTGGTCGTGCCGTTGCCGCCGCTGAACTGCAGGTTCGCTTTCGGCAGATAGATCGCGCCGCCGAAATTCTGGGAGCCGCCGCCCTGCAGCGAAAAGGTCGCGCCCGTCGTCATGTTGCGGTCGCCATACATCACGATGCCCTTGGTCGGGCCGGAGGCCGGAGCCGTCAAATTGATGATGGCGTTGCTGCCGATGTTGGCGGTGGCCCAGCCGTTGCTGGCCGAGCCGGTGAAGACAAGCGTCACGCCCGAGGTGCCGCTGCAGGAGGAGCACGTGACCGTTGCGTTGCCTTGCACCGACAAGCCGCCGCCGGAGCCGTAAAAGTAGTAGATGCCGGGAGTGAGATCGAGCGTGTATCCGGATTGCACCGATACCAGGCCGCTGTAGCACGTATTCGGAGTGATCGAATTGACCTTGCCGCTGCTGTTGATCTTTTGATTGGCGGGGTTGCACGGGGTCGGCGTCGTGGGCGGAGAAACAGTCGCATAGGGATCGGCGATCGGCCTGATGCCGCTGCGAATGCCGTTCGGGGCTGTGATGTTGCTCGCGCCGGAGATGGAGCCGACCGCTCCGACCAGGTTGGCGGACACTCTCGCCGTGCCACTGACGTTCAGCGAGGGAGACCCGCTGGAGTTGCTGTAAAGATTGCAGTTGATCAGGTTGACATTGTTGCTGCCGCTTGCGCTCACAGCCGAGTTCGCGGTGGGATCGAGCGCAAGCACGCAGCCGATGCCGACATTGCCGAGCGCGACCGCGCGGGCCGTGACGGGCACCGTGCCGGAGCCGAACAACGCCGACAACAGCCGCGGTTGCGGCTGGCTGATGATGACTTCGACCGCCTGGGCGTTCGAGGTGAAGCTTCCGGTGGTCGGCGGCTGGTTCACCGTGACGGTGACGTTGTTGGCCCCGTTGGTGTAGCCGTAGAACGCCGTGACGGCGTCGGCCTCGGTGGCGAGATCGGTGCCGGCGGTGGCTGCGCTGACGGCCGCGGAGTCGGCGGCGCTGAGCATGTTCTTCTGCTTGTAGAACCACCAGGCGACCTCGGTGCCGAGGCCCGCAGTCCCGGCCAGAACGGGGAGCAGCAGGGCGACGAGGACGGCGTAGCTGCCGGACTGGTCGCGCGCAAAGCGATCGAAAAGATGATTGACGCGGGAGCGCCGCATCGCCGGCGCTGGCCTCATTTGCGAGGGTACTTCCGCCTTCCAACGCATGAAGGCCGTCATGCTGTCCTCGGTAGTCAGGTGGCCGATGCAAATCCTATACGGTGCGGCGATTTAACGCGGCCTATCCTTCGTCGCAGAAACTTGGCGCGAGCGCGTAACGCTTCGTTATCCAATCGGATATCTGCGGACAGGATCACCGGAAGGCGACCACGACCGGGGGCAGCGCGGCCCGCCGGGCTGGCGGCGGGCCGCTTCGCTTGAGCCTACCTGTTAGCCTACTTCGACCTTGTCGAGGTGCCCATCCGGGTGCTTGAGCCGGTGGTCTGACCGGGAGCGTAACCGGAGGCACCCGGGCTGCCGCGCTTCGATCCCCTTGCCTGCATCTCGTGGCCCGGAGCATAGCCGGAGGCGCCATGGGTGCCCTTCTTGGAGCCCTTCGCATGCATCTCATGGCCGGGTGTCTTGCTCGACACGCCCTGCGCGAAGGCGACGGGGGCGGACGCAAGAAGGCAAGCTGCGGAAAGTGCGATGATTGCGTGCTTCATTTTTTCCTCCACGAACGAAGCCCCGCCAATAACGGCTCGCCATCCACGCCGTTCCATGAACGGTCGTTCATCGGGGGATGTTGATGCTTCCCGAAGCCCTCACACGATGACGAATTGCAGCTTGCGAATGGAAGACCTATGCTGGTGACCATCAGGCAACCGCCTCGTAGGGCGAGAGTCTGCGGGGAAAGACCTCACGATGGCGGTGCGCATTTGCATCGGAGGTGATGTCATGGCCATTTCTCCCACGCTCCAGAAATACCTGGCTGCCGAAAACATCCAATACGAGGTGATCCCGCACGAACTCAGCATGACGTCCACGCGCACCGCTGAGGCGTGCCATATCTCGGGCGATTGCCTTGCCAAGAGCATCGTGTTGCGGCGCGACGGCCAATACATGCTGGCGATCCTGCCCGCATCGCATCATCTGCGGCTGTCGGACCTGCGGACCAAGCTCGGCGACAGCGTCGACATGGCCGATGAATCCGAGATCAACCGGCTGTTCAGCGACTGCGCACACGGTGCGGTCCCCGCGGTCGGCAAATGCTACGGGCTCGACAGCATCGTCGACGACAGCATCGAGGCGCAGCCGGAGATCTATATGGAAGCCGGCGACCACCAGACGCTGCTCCATATGGGCCACGCGCAGTTTGCGCGCCTGACCGCCGACGCACAGCACGGGCGCTTCAGCAGCCACGACTGAGGCGCTGCGCGCCGCCCGACGCCTTTGCGATCTCGGGCGGAAACCCGGGCCGCGACGTCGCGATTAAATTGTTCGGGGAGAGGCTTGCCGCGGCGACCTCGCACCCGATCGGTTGTACAATCAGCACATGGGGGGCGTTGCTGGGGGGCGTTGCTGCATTGCAATCAATGCACCTGAAACCCAGGACAAAGTCAGGGAACGGAGCCTCGCCATGAAAGTCAAGGATGTGATGCACAAGGGTGTCGACTGGGTCAATCCCAACACCCCCGTCACCGAGCTCGCCAAGCTGATGCGGGCTCGTGACATCGGCTGCATTCCGATCGGCGCCGACGACAAGCTGATCGGGATGGTGACCGACCGCGACATCGTCTGCAAGGGACTCGCGAGCAACGACTTCGATGCCAGCCGCGCCACGGCGCGCGATGTGATGACCGAGGGCATCCATTGCTGCCGCGACGACGACGACCTCGCCAAAGCGATGCATCATATGGAGAAGCTGCAGGTCCGCCGGCTGCCGGTGATCAACAAGAGCAAGCGGATGGTCGGCATCATCAGTCTGGGCGACGTGAGCCGCTCGGCGTCGGCGGATGTGCTGACCGAGACCGTCAGGCACGTGTCGGCGCACCACTGACTTAGGCCCGCGCTCGCCGCCCGAGCGCCGCGTGATCAGGTCTCGTGGCAAGGGCGAGCCAGGCGCTCGCCGCTGAACCATCGCACGGCGCCAAAAGCTGCGGCCGACACGCGCCGCCTTGCGCCGGTGGTTGCGACCGCCCTGGCCGGCATCACCGCGGATGACGTCGGCGAACGCCCCTTCGAAGGGGGCGCCGCCAAAACATCGAAAACAACCCCATGCAAAGGAGCAGGCGGCCGCCGCCACTCGAGCGTGATGAGTTTGGGTTGAACCAACTCACGGCGGCTTCGGTCGACGACTTACGGCGGCTTCTGTTGACCTCTCCCCGTCGGGGAGAGGTCGGATTGCATCGTCAGATGCAATCCGGGTGAGGGCCCTAGCGCTCTCGATAGACCGTACCCCCCTTACCCGATTCGCTGCGCAAATCACCTCTCCCAAGGGAGAGGTGACCTCCGCCGCTGTTTCAGATCAAGCTAATCCCATCATGCTCTCGACAAGGCGACTTGACGCGCCGGGCAACTCAGGGGCATACTTCCAATATTCCGAAATCGTGCAAACGCTCGCGCCCCGCCTCGGCGGGCGCGCCGGCTTGCGATTGCGGCCGAACATCCTCACCCACCATTGAAACAGTGCACCGGCTCCCCGCGGCGAGCGATCGCCGGCGCGTGGCCGGACCGTGCCTGCCAGGGAGATCGACATGACCACCGCTCCGGACCCCGCGATGACGACGGCGATCGCCGCATCCGATCCAACCCAAGCTGCCGCAGCCCCGCGGGTCAAATTCTCCTCGCACGGCTTCTGCATCGACCATCCCGATCCCGAGCTCGGCGAACAGCTCATGGCGAACGCGCTGGGGGCCGTCGACCGCGACGCGATGGAGGGCATCCTGCGGCAACTGGTCAAGGCCAGCGTGAGCGGCGGACGTCCCGACCAGGTCAACCTCTCCTTCATGCTCTCGATGGTGAAGAGCCTTCGCCCGCGGGACTCCGTCGAGGCGATGCTGGTGGCGCAGATGGTGTCGGTGCATGTGATGGCGATGCGCTGCGCCCATCACCTCGCGCACGCGAAAGACCTCGCCCAGCACGACAGCGCCGCGCGCGCTCTCGGCCGGCTCGCCCGCACCTTCCCCGCCCAGATCGAGGCGCTGAACCGCTACCGCAGCCACGGCGAGCCCGCCATCACCGTGCAGAACGTGAAGGTGGAGGACGGCGGCAACGCCATCGTCGGCAACGTCACCCAGCATGCAAGCGTGATCGTATCAGACAAGACCTCGGCATCCGCACCGCGGAAAGCGCCGAAGACCGCGCGCTCCCGGCGACGGCGCGCTTCCGCCGATGCCGCGCGGGACGCGCAGGCATGAGCGATCACATCAGACAGACCGGGGCGATGCTGGCGAGCCCGCGCTGCGGCGCCAAGACCCGCTTTGGCGGCGCGTGCCGCGCGCCGGCGGTCTCAGGCCGAAAGCGCTGCCGCATGCACGGCGGCGCACCGGGCTCCGGCGCGCCAAAGGCCAACCGGAACGCGCGCAAGCACGGCCTGTTCACCAGGGGTGCGATCGCCGAGCGACGGGAGATACGGGCGTTACTGGGGGAGGCGCGGAGGCTGATGGAGGGAATGAAGTGATTAGCTTCCCAAAAGCCGCTTGGCGCTCGCCAGGGAATCCGGCAATCCTACCGCTTAACTGTTGAAATATCTTTAGACTGCGACCACGTTGCCGAACGGTGTCCAGCTACGTCAGTTGTTTCCGCCAGCGCGCAAATCAGTGGGAGACTTTAGTCGCGAGGACATTCCTCAACTTATTGTTGTAGCGTGGACAAATCGTTCCAAGTTCTCCCCTTAACTCCGCATCGAGAGGCGGCTAATTCATAGCCATGCCCACAAGCTCAGAATCTCTGACCTTCCGCCCCCGCGCCCGCTTGCTGCAACTGATGGGGGATCAGCTAATCGGCAGCAGCCGACTGGCAGTATTCGAGCTGGTCAAGAACGCCTATGACGCCGACGCCTCAAACGTCCGCCTCACTTTCCACGACCTGGGAACCGAAGCGGCGCGGATCGTGATTCGTGACAATGGCGAAGGCATGAGCCTTGACGTCATCACAAACGTTTGGCTCGAGCCAGGTGCAGACTACCGCGAACTCCAAAAGCAAAGCAACAAACGAAGCCCGAAGTTTCACCGACTGCCTCTAGGGGAAAAAGGAGTTGGCCGATTTGCAGTCCACAAGCTCGGAACTCGCATCAAGGTAAACACAAAGCAGCGCGGACAACCCGAATACGAGGTCTCAATCGACTGGGAGGAGTACGCTCAACATAAATATATGGACGAAGCGGCGATCCATATCGTGCAAAGCAAAGCACCCCTCTTCAAACACAAAGAGAGTGGAACAGAAATCGAGATATCCGGATTGCGCACCGATTGGAAGCAGGGCGATATTCGTCGCCTTTGGCGCAACGTGAAGTCCATATCTTCTCCAACCAAGGCTCCCGAAAGCTTCAACGTTGAACTCTATGTCCCGCGGCACGAGAGCTGGCTTGATGGGTTGCTCGACACACCAGACTTCCTTGACCGAGCGATGTGGCACTTCACATTCCTCTACGAGAATGGAAAGTTTGAATGGGCGTATAAGTTCACTCCTCTTCCCGGTATCGGAATCAAAGGCCGCACTGAAAACTCGCTTGATAGTCCGCTGAAGCTTGCGCCGCAGGACCAAAAGCTTTTTCCGATTCTGGATGAAGATGGGAAGGAGAAGCGCCGGATAATCGCCGATGAAGAGTTCACCCAAGTCAATGTAAATGGTGAGTCGAAAGAAGCAATCGGACCTATCCTTGGCGAATTTTACGCATTCGACCGCGACCGACCGGTCCTCCAACGCATGACTGAAGCGACTTCGCTAACCGACTTCCTCGACGAAAATGGAGGCGTTCGGGTCTACAGAGATGGTGTTCGCGTCTACAACTATGGTGAACATGCTGCTGGTGATGACTGGCTCGGGCTTGATCAACGGCGGGTCAACATTCCCACGAGACGGTTGAGCAACAATATTCTCATCGGCGCAATTGATCTCTCCCTGGCATCGAGTGGTGACAAGACGCGAGGATTGCTCGAAAAGACCAACCGAGAAGGTTTCGTAGAGAACGAAGCATTTGCGAAATTCAAAGCGATCGTGCTGGGGGCATTGATCGAGTTCGAACATCTTCGGGATGACGACAAGAATCGCATTCGGATCGCACTAAAGACCGTAACGGAGGCCGCGGTTGGCGACATCGAAGACCCTATCAATGCGCTTCGAGCTGAGTTCGATAAACGAAGACTTTCGAGTGACCTTGGTAAGCACTTGAAGGCCATCGAGCAGAAATTCGGTGAAATGAAGGAGGTAATGACCCACGCTGGAATGGCCGGGCTGAATTTGGGCATCCTGTTTCATGAAATCGATCGCGGCGTAAAGGGGCTTACCTCCGATATTCGCAAGAAGGTGCCGCTTCCTCGTCTGCTAGAGAGAGCTGAGCATCTGAGTCAACTGCTTGATGGCTTTTCAACTCTTCTAAGAAAGGACAGGAAGCGTAAGCATCAAGTCAAGGAGCTATTGGAGGAGTGCAAATTCCTCAACGCGAGCCGGTTCGATATTCACAACGTGATCTTCTCTTGCCCGATATTGACGGGCGAACAGGAGAGTTTTCAGGTCAATGCGGCGTTCGGGATGTTCTTGGGGGCGCTATCCAATCTGATCGACAACTCAATCTACTGGCTGCAAGTGAAATGGCCTGAAAGAAAGACCGATCGGAAGAACCGGGCTATCTACATTGGCGCTACTGATTATTTTGACGACGGCCCAGCTCTCGTCATCGCAGACAACGGGCCAGGACTTTCGGCAAATGCTGCAGATTTGGTGCGGCCATTCATGACGACCAAGCCGGACGGCATGGGCCTTGGGCTCTACTACGTCAACCTTGTTTGCGAATTAAACAATGCTCGCTTGGTTGCATCTCCTAACCGACAGGACGTGGGCATTCCTCCTGCATATGATGGCGCGGCTTTTGCTATCGTGTTTAGCAACAAAGGCTAGTTATGTTTCCTGGGGCGAAGATTGTAGTTGTTGATGATGACTCTGTCCATCTCGAAGCAGTCATCAGTGCTTTGAGAAAGCTCGGCTTAGCATGTCTGAGCTACCATTATCCGGATGAGCGACCGGCAGTTGACACATCCTTCGGCGGCATACGCCTCGTAGTAATCGACATCAATCTTGTCGGCGGAACTTCTCCGGGCAACGATCACGCCACGCTTGGCCCTCCCGCGAGCTTAATCGATCGCATTATATCCGCTGAGAATGGGCCGTATGCTCTGGTAACGTGGTCAACGACAGACTTGCATGACGCACTCATTCAACGAATGCGCCATCAGGGCTTTACTGAAAGTAGGATGCCATTCTTCTCAGTCCCTCTTGCAAAGGCGGACTTTCTTGACGATCCGGATGGATTCAAAGATGAGATCAAGTCACTGTTGACGAAGAACCCTCCATTTGGGGCAATCTTGGATTGGGAGCGAAGAGTCTCTAGGGCGGCCGAACGAGTGCTCTTCAACATACACGATATATCAGGCCGCTTCTCAGGTGGCGAAGCTGCCGAAAGAATGGATCGGGCCCTAAGCAGGCTTGCCGTCAACGCGTTTGGGCAGGCCAATGTTGCGGATCATCGGTTCGAAGCTACCAACGAAGCTCTGATGCCGATCCTCACCGATGCAGTGAACAGCGAGCTATTTTCGGCCGAAGACAGGGATATTTGGGAAAAGGCGGTAACAAAGCACGGCGAGAAGTTCACGCTGGATGCTGCCGCCATCTCGAAGCTCAATACCGCCGTGAATCTCGAAGTCTCGTCAGACGTTAAGCCGCACCGGAGGGGAGCCATCTTGGAGGTTCCGGAAGCATGGCTCAATGACGATGAATTTGAAAGACGATTTGGGTCGCAACCGAAGCGGCTGCGGGGCGATCTTCTTAAACTCACAGAGCCCAAAACGCCGCGTTGGGTGCTTGTTCAAGTCCAGGCAGCATGTGATTTCTCACAAGGAAACGTTGGTACGATTCCCTATTTCTTGGCAGCAGTCGTGCCGATGACTCGGGTTCGTATGCAAAAGGATGGCGCGGATCTAAAACTACCTGCGAGTGTATGGCAATCTCCACCGTTTGATAGCGTACTCCCCATCTCTACCGATAGTTTCGCCTTGGAAATTCTGACCGGCGTTGCATATCCAATGACACGTAAGACCATCGAAGAGTCAAAGTTCAAGGTAATCGGACGATTGAAGGATCAGATCGTCTCTTCGATTGCCTATCAAGGCAACACAAATGGCTCTCGGCCCGGATACATTAGCTTTCGGTGAGGGCCGCAACTACCGCTTCCATCACCGGTGGACACACGCCGTTGCCCAGAAGGCGCACCTTGTCGCGCCGAGTCCCGTGCGAGAAAACGAATTTATCATCAAAGCCCATAGCTCTCCTCAACTCTGGGACCTGAAGCATTCTCATTTCATATACTCCGGCCGTCGGCTCAACCAAAGCAAACCTATCTACCGTTGTGATAGTCCTTAGCGGCCTGCTTAAGCGCTGCCAGCCACCACTTCCATCGCTGCCATAGTAAACAACGATGAATGGTTCGTTTTCACCCAACTCATCGATTGCTCTAGAGGCCCTAGCGATGGTGTCTCTTGCTCGACTTTTCTTGAATAGAGGCGACGTCTCCCAGGTACCTTTGGGGTCGAGGATGGACTTTGCAGACAGCTTTCGGCTCTGCACTTGTGGGCGAATAGCCTTCGGCGCCCTTCTTCTGTCTCCTACGAGGAAGAGTCGGCGGCGCGTCTGCGCAACTCCCAGGTCTGATGCGTCAATAATTTGCTCTGCTAACTTGTATCCAAGCGCCGCCAATTCACTCTTAAGCTCATTGTAGCGATTCCAGGGACGCATATGAACTACGTTCTCTAATACAATCCAACGCGGCTTGAACACCTCAGCGTAGGTGACAACGTGCATTGCTGTTGCACGACTGTTTTCATCCCTTGGAGCGGCGCCTTTTGCGCACGTATGATTTGTGCACTCCGGCGAAGACAGAAGCAGGTCGATACTTCCGACTGAGCGACGCAGGCTCGCTAGATTTATTTCTTCGAGGCGCTTGGTATAGACCTTTGCACTGGGGAAATTTTGCTCGAATGTCGCAGTCGCGACAGGACACATATCAATAGCAGCAACAGTTTTTATACCGGCCTGCCTCGCTCCGGCACTGCTTCCGCCGGCCCCGCTGAAGATGTCTAGTGCGCGTATCAATTGATGCCCCAAATCGTGTGATTCGGGCGGCCAGGCTACCAGCCTGGAACCGATACCACCAGGCAGCCATGGCGCCATTTTCTTTAGTGTTGCAAAATTGACTCACCAAATGGATAAATTTGCCCAATCACCTCGTCACAGGAAAGGCGCGTCCGAGAAAATTAAACAGGCTCCGCACCCGATCGTCGTCATTTGCGCAAAGGACATAGCTGAGCTACCTCGCAGCAATGGCTACACGGACGTCATAGGCGTGAATACTTGGCTTTCGCACGAATTCCCGGCTTAGCTTTCACCGCCGTTAATTTCGTGGGTCCGAGAAACCTCTTGAGGTCGGAAGCTAATCGCTTCGGGTCTTTAAGTTCACATTCCCAAATTACTTTGACCCGCCACCCCATGTCGTTGAGCGCCTTTATAACGAAGGCATCGCGCGCGACATTCTTATCGAACTTTGCCTGCCAGAATTCCCGTCGCGATTTCGGCGAGTAAGCCAAACCGCAATCATGACGATGCCAGAAGCAACCGTGCACAAAAATTGCAGATCGCCTGTTCTTGATCACGATATCAGGACGACCGAGCACGTCCTTTGCATGAAGCCGGTAACGATACCCTAAGCCAAATAGAAGTCTACGAACCTGCAATTCGGGACGCGTATTCGTTCCACGAATTTTCGACATATTGGCGCTTCGCCGTACGGGTGTGAGGTTGTCCATACAGAATTGTTATCTTGGGGAGCTAGATATTTGAAGCTCCAACTCCATCTCTCCCTGTCATTCCCGAGTCAGGCGTCTCCGCCGGCATTACCGCAGCGGACGAGTCTTGATGAAATACTCCTCAACGCGCGCAATTTCCCTCTTTGGTCTCAATTGTGCAACAAGTCCGCAGACATCAAAGCGATAGTGCCGACGCTTGCCGCTGCATGTTAGTCAAAGCTACCGCTCGAAAGTTTTGGCGCCGCTCAACCTCACCCCTTCCCCACGCTCGCATCAATCAACAGCTTCGCCACTGCGACCGCCGACTGCGCCGGGCCGTCTTCCGACTGCTGGCCGGTAGTGTAGATGCCTTCGATGAGCAGCAGCAGGGCGTCGCCGAGCACGGCGGGGTGACGCGCGCCCATGGTGCTTGCGAGCTCGCGCAGGCGCTTGCGGAAGACCTTCTTGTGCGCTTCGGCGACCTGCCGCGCGGGATTGTCGCGCGCCGGATATTCGATCGTCGCGTTGCTGAGGCCGCAGCCGCGATAGCCCTTGCGCACGGCGCGCGTGGACAGCACGCGGATATAGGCGAGCACGTGCTCGCGCGCATCGCTGTATGATTTGCCGCCGGGATTCTCGAACTTGTCCCAGAAATCCAGCTCGTAGTCGCGCATATAGGCGGCGGCGAGCTCGTCCTTGGAGGCGAAGCTGCGATAGAGGCTCGGCTTGGTGACGCCGGCCCGCTCGACCACCTCATCGACGCCGACGGCTCGGATGCCCTCGCGATAGAACAATTCGCTCGCCGAGGCGCGGATCCGGTCGGCGGCGCGCACGGGGCGCTGCGCAGTTGGTTCAGCGGTCTTGCTCATGACGGTTCTCCCGGCTCCTCCACGGCACTTGACAATGTTACTGACCGGTACGTATACACGCCGCACCCCAATACGTACCGGTAAGTAACATGACCAGCACCCCCGTTCAACCCGCCTCGCTTCAACCCGCCCCCGTGTCGCGACGGCCGTTCGGCCAGAACTACGCGTTCGTCGTCGTCGCCGTGATCTTCCTTGCGCTGCTCGCCTCTGCCGGCCTGCGCGCGACGCCGGGCGTGCTGATGCTGCCGCTGCAGCAGGCGTTCGGCTGGGATGTCGGCGTGATCTCGTCGTCGGCCGCGATCGGCATCTTCCTCTACGGCCTCGCAGGCCCGTTCGCCGCCGCCGTGATGCAGCGCTTCGGCATCCGCCGCACCGTGCTGGGCGCGCTCACGCTGATGGCGGCATCGACCGGCGCCAGCACTTTCATGACCGCGCCCTGGCAACTCTTCCTGACCTGGGGGCTGCTCTCCGGCATCGGCTCGGGCGCGGTCGCCAACGTGCTCGGCGCCACCATCGTCAATCGCTGGTTCACCACCAATCGGGGCCTCGTGATGGGGCTTTTGACGGCGAGCACCGCGACCGGCACGCTGATCTTCATGCCCGGCCTCGCGGCGCTGGTGGCATGGGGCGGCTGGAAGCCGGTGGTGCTGACGGTGGCGGCGTGCTGCGCGGTGCTGATCCCGCTGGTCTATTTTCTGGTGCCGGAGCGGCCCGCCTCGGTCGGCCTGCGCTCGTTCGGCAGCCAGCATGACGATCATCCCGCGCCGAACGCGCAAGGCAATCCGTTCACCGCCGCGTTCTTGAACCTCGCACGCGCCGCGCAGACGCGGGCGTTCTGGTTCCTGTTCGCCACCTTCTTCATCTGCGGCTTCACCACCAACGGTCTGGTCGGCACCCACCTGATCGCGTTCTGCGGCGATCATGGCATCGTCGAGGTGCAGGCGGCGAGCCTGCTGGCGCTGATGGGGTTCTTCGACCTGTTCGGCACCACCCTGTCCGGGTGGCTCACCGACCGGTTCGATCCGCGCAAGCTGCTGTTCTTCTATTACGGGCTGCGCGGCCTGTCGCTGATCTACCTGCCCTACTCGGATTTCTCGCTGGTCAGCCTGTCGGTGTTCGCGGTGTTCTATGGTCTCGACTGGATCGCGACCGTGCCGCCGACGGTGCGCATCGCCAACGAAGCGTTCGGCGACAAGAACGCGCCGCTGGTGTTCGGCTGGGTGGTCGCCGGCCATCAGCTCGGCGCCGCCTGCGCGGCGTTCTTCGCCGGCTTCATGCGCTCGGCCCAGGGCAACTATCTCGAAGCCTTCATGATCGCGGGGCTGACCGGCATCGTCGCGGCCGTGCTGTCGCTGATGATCACGCGGCGACCTGCGCAAGGCGTGCTCGCCGCGGCGTGAAGACGCGCACGCGGCGGTGCCAGACTACAGCATTGTTCGGGTGAGACGGCGCTCCCCAGAGGAACCGAACCACTTTCAGCGGCGGTTGGCCAGCATTCTCGCTGGTCAACCTGACCGTATTTTATTTTCACTTGACTACCGTGCGGTGAGCAACAACGATATTTAAAATATTATTTAAAATTGAAAATGAGCTAGGAGATTTAAATGTCCAGGTCTCCGTACACGAGCGGCAATCTCGGTGGCACCCAAGTCGGAACGGACGACGCTTATGCCGGACTCGACAACGCCTACAATATCCTGGCGGGCGATGCGGGCGGCAGCATTATCGATCATGCGATCGGTGGAAACGACAGCTTTGTCGGCGGGGCCAACGCGACAAACGTTTTCTATGGCGATGCGGTCAGGGATATCACCGACTATGGCATCGGAGGCGATGATATTTTCGCCGGCACGCAGGGAAGCTCGGTAAACATCTATTACGGCGACGCCGGAGGACAATTGTCCGGCCACGCGATCGGCGGCGATGATTCCTTTACCGCATCCGGAAGCGGGGTTGGATCCAATCTCTTTTATGGAGACGCCGGAGGCGACATGACGGGCTTTTCCGTCGGAGGCGCCGACTCGTTTCTTGGCATGACGCTTTGCCGAAGCGTCTTCGTGGGCGATGCAGGTGGCGATCTGCTCGGACATTCCATCGGGGGCGCCGACAATTTCATCTTGAGGATCGGCCCCGGAAGCAACTACACGGTTTACGGTGATGCGTTTGGTTCGATCTCGGACAACGCCGTCGGCGGCAACGATACGTTCCAATCATCGGGAGGCGATGGTAGCGCAACGGTTTACGGAGACGCGGGCCAGAATCTCACCGGGCACGCGAAAGGCGGCGATGATACGTTCAGCGGGACCGGCGTTTTCTACGGCGACGTAGGCGGAAACATCTCCGATCACGCGACGGGTGGCAACGATACGGCGAACATGCTGGCTGGCCAATTGCTGCCGCGTGACGCCTTTTACGGCGACGCTGGAGGAAGCATCACAGATAGCGGACACGGAGGAAACGATACGCTGACGGCACAGGTTGGCGGCCAGGGGGTGCCGAGCCCATTCTCTTTCACCTTCTATGGCGATGCCGGCGCCGACATATCCCAGAATGCGGCGGGCGGCGACGATACCTTCCACGTTACCGGGACCAGCCTCTCGACCGTCTTCTTTTACGGTGATGCGGCCGGCGGTCTGTCGGGTCATGCGCACGGCGGCAACGACGTTCTGTTCTCTGCCAGCGTCTCGTCCACCTTCATAGGCGATGCGGCAAGCATGTCGGACAGCTCGGTCGGCGGCAACGACAGCTTCTTCTCCACTGGAGCCCAGAACGTTGCCACCAACGTCTTCTTTGGAGATGCATCCGGACAGATGTCGGGTCGCGCAAAGGGAGGTGACGACACTTTCGTCGGCGGCAGCAATACCAACAATACCTTCTACGGCGACGCCGGAGGCGAGATGACCGGAAACTCGCTCGGAGGCAACGACCATTTCACCGGAGGAACAGGCTCGACCAACATCGCTTATGGCGACGCGGCGAAGATGGACGATCATGCGGTCGGCGGAAATGATGTCCTCACCGGCGGCAATGATGCGAGCGGCCTGGCCGCCGGCTCCTATAACGACATCCTGGTCGGCGACGCCCAGCTCATGGCCGGCAACGCCAAGGGAGGAAATGACACCATCATCTCCGGCAGCGGCAACGACGACATGTGGGGCGATGCCCAATCAATGCTCGGCAATGCCCACGGCGGAAATGATGTTTTTATCTTTGCCGCCGGCAACGGCCATGACACCGTCGAGGATTTCGGCCAAAGCACAGGTTCTCAACTCGGCCGGGATTATATCGACGTCAGTGCCTTGGGCGTAACCAACATCAGTCAGCTCACGATCTCGGCGTATGACGCAACCGACCAGGAAAGCACGATCACGTTCAGCGCAGGCAACGACGTGGTCGTCCACAGCGCCCACGCGCTAACGGCGCAGGATTTCATCTTCGTGTAAGAGCGCCTGGCGGCGCTGGTCTGGCTGGCGGCGCCTGGTCGGCTGGCGGCGCCTGGACCGGCGGCCGACGCCGCTGCCTATGCCGGCAGCACGATCACCTTCGTTTTGAGGGGCGTTCGCGAATAGAGGTCCATCATGTCCTGGGTGAGCAGGCCGGTACAGCCGCTCGTAATGCCGTTCCCGATCGTTTCGGGGTCGCTGGTGCTATAGATCGTGTAAAGCGTGTACACCCCGTTTTGATAGAGGTAGAGCACGCGGGCACCGAGTGGATTGTCGAGACCTCCCGGCATGCCGCGAGCATATTTGCCTGCCTCCGGCTGGCGCGCGATCATCTCCTTGGGTGGCGTCCAGGTCGGCCATTCGGCTTTGCGCCCGACATAGGCCTCCCCGCTCCAGCGGAACCCATCGCGGCCGACATTGGCGCCATAGCGGGTCGCGTTTCCCTCGCCCTCGAGGCGGTAAACATAGTATTTGCCGGGATCGATGATGATCGTCCCGGGCGCCTCATTGCTGTCGTAGCGCACCGTCTTGCGGAAATATTTCGGATTGACCTTGCTGACATCGACCGCAGGGATCGGGAATTTCTCGTCGGGCACGGGCCCGTAGACTTTCTCCGCCTCGGCCAGGCTCATGTAGTCGGATGCGCAACCGGCCAGGCTAAGCGCGGCGAGACCGGCAGCGGAGCCGAACAGAAACGCCCGGCGGTTGAGATGCCGCGACCGAAGCCCAGCCGGAGCCCCCTCGCCCATCATGCCGGCGTCGGCAATGCCACGATCCATGATCATGTCGGATTTCCCCTTGTCCCGTTATACGCCCGGAGAACAGTTTGGCATACGGTGGCAGGGAGGAGAATGGCTATTGAAAGGCTTCATGGCGCTCCCTAGGGGAATCGAACCCCTGTTTCAGCCTTGAGAGGGCTGCGTCCTAACCGCTAGACGAAGGGAGCGTTGAGAGGGAAGGCAATAGCCTTGAAATCCGGCCGCCGCAAGATGGCTTGTGCGCTGCGGCGGGATTTTGTCACCCATGCTTACCATGCGGGCAGGGGTTTCGGCGCAAAAGGGGGCCAAACGGCTAGCCGCCGTAACTGTCATTCCGGGGCGCGCCAACGGGTCCGCGCAATGCGCGGCCCGATGACAGGCTCCGCGCGAACCTCAGATGCGCAACTGCGCATCGCGGAATGACAGCGTCAGATATGCCGTCCTGCCCTCGCCTGTCAGCAGCGTCGTGTCCCGGACCGCCGCGCAGTTGCATTGATTGATAGCTGCACGCCGCCGTGCACGGCCCCGCTTTTGACAAACGACGCATGCAAAACACCTGTCTGTGAAGTCACGCGACGCCAACGTCTGATAGCATCGCGGTCTTCACCAGGCTGCGCCGGCAGGCGCTAGATGAGCGAGAGGAGTGCTTGGAACACAGCGCAGACCTTGGCGCACGACAATTTGGCTCACCAACATCTTGGCACAACGAACATCAGCGCGGCCGCGGGCGATGGAAGGCGTTCCGCCCCTCACGCCGCTTCGGTCAATAGCTTAAGCAAGAGCGAGGACAGACCATGATCAAACTAAAAATCAATGGCCAGGAACAGAACTGGGACGGCGACCCCGATCTTTCGCTGCTCTGGTATCTCCGCGACGAGGCCGGCCTGACCGGCACCAAATTCGGCTGCGGCCAGGCGCTGTGCGGCGCCTGCACCGTGATCGTCGACAAGCAGGCGGTGCGCTCCTGCATCACCTCGGTGTCCGACGTCGGCGGCCGCGAGGTCACCACCATCGAGGGCCTGCATCCCACCGGCGATCATCCGGTGCAGAAGGCCTGGCGCCAGGTCAACGTGCCGCAGTGCGGCTATTGCCAGGCCGGCCAGATCATGCAGGCCGCGGCGCTGCTGACTGACAACCCGAAACCCTCGCACGACCAGATCCGCGAAGCCATGGCCGGCAACATCTGCCGCTGCGGCTGCTATCAGCGCATCGAGAATGCCGTGCACCTCGCATCGACGGGGGTGTGACATGAATATCCTCACCAATCCAAGCAAGCTTCGTGGCTTCGAGAAGCACGTCAGGGTCGAGAACGTCTCGCGTCGCAGCATCCTGAAAGGCCTCGGCATCGCCGGCTCTTTCGTGCTCGCCGCACCCGTGATGTCGCGCCAGGCCTTCGCCTATGAGACCGGCGCCGGCAAGATGCCGCATGGCGTCGTGGTCGATCCTCGCGTGTTCGTCGCGATCGCGCCCGACGGCGTCGTCACCATCGTGGCGCACCGCTCCGAGATGGGCACCGGCGTGCGCACCAGCCTGCCCCTGATCGTCGCCGAGGAGATGGAGGCCGACTGGTCGCGCGTCCATGTCCAGCAGGCGCACGGCGACGAGGTCAAGTTCGGCAACCAGGACACCGACGGCTCGCGCAGCACCCGGCACTATCTGATCCCGATGCGCCAGATCGGCGCCTCGGCCCGCGCGATGCTGGAAGCCGCCGCCGCCAAGAAATGGGGCGTGCCGGCGAGCGAGGTGAAGGCGCAGAACCACGAGGTCGTCCACAGTGCGAGCGGGCGCAAGGCCGGCTTCGGCGATCTCGCGGCCGACGCCGCCAAGGAGCCGGTGCCTGCCATCGACAGCCTCAAGCTGAAGGACCCGAAGGACTTCCGCTACCTCGGCAAAGGCGAGGTCTCGATCGTCGACCTTCACGACATCACCACCGGCAAGGCGCATTACGGCGCCGATATCCGCCTGCCCGGGATGAAATACGCCGTGATCGCGCGTCCGCCGGTCACTGGCGGCAAGGTCAAGTCGTTCGACGACAGCGCCGCGACCAAGGTTCCCGGCGTCGAGAAGGTGATGGAGGTCAAGGGCTGGCCGTGGCCGTCCAAGTTCCAGCCGCTCGGCGGCGTCGCCGTGATCGCACGCAACACCGGTGCCGCGATCAAGGGACGCGACGCGCTGAAGGTGGTCTGGGACGACGGCGCCAACGCCACCTACGACTCGGTCGCCTACCGCGCCACGCTCGAGGACGCCGCGCGCAAGCCCGGCCTTGTCGTCCGCAAGGAAGGCGACGTCGATGCGGCGCTGAAGAGCGCCGACAAGGTCATCGTCGGCGAATACTATTTGCCGCATCTCGCCCATGTCAGCATGGAGCCGCCGGTCGCGGTTGCCGACGTCAAGGGCGACAAGGCCGAAATCTGGGCGCCGGTGCAGAGCCCGGGCGGCACCCGCGAGGATGTCGCCAAGTCGCTCGGCATCCCCGAGGACAATGTCACGGTCAACGTTACGCTGCTCGGCGGCGGCTTCGGACGCAAATCGAAATGCGATTTCGCGATCGAGGCGGCGCTGCTCTCGAAGGAGCTCGGCGCGCCAGTCAAGGTGCAATGGACCCGTGAGGACGACGTCCATCACGACTTCCTGCACACCGTCTCGGTCGAGCGCATCGAGGCGGGCCTCGACAAGAACGGCAAGGTGATCGCGTGGCGGCACCGCAGCGTGGCGCCGACCATCGCCTCGACCTTTGCGGCCGGGGCCAATCACGAAGCGCCGTTCGAGCTCGGCATGGGCCTGATCGACAATCCGTTCGAGATCGCCAATTTGCAGTGCGAGAATCCGGAAGCGGCCGCCTACACGCGGATCGGCTGGTTCCGCTCGGTGTCCAACATCCCGCGCGCCTTCGCGGTGCAATCGATGGCCGCGGAGATCGCGCATGCAACGGGCCGCGACCAGAAGGACATGCTGCTGGAGCTGATCGGAAGCCCACGGATCGTCAACCTGTCCTCGGTGAAGGATCCCTGGAACTACGGTGAGCCCTATGACAGCTACCCGATCGACACCGCGCGGCTGCGCAAGGTGGTCGAAGTGGTCGCCGACAAGGGCGAATGGGGGCGCCAAGTGCCGAAGGGCCACGGTCTCGGCATCGCCGTGCACCGCTCTTTCGTCAGCTACATCGCGACCATCGTCGAGGTGGCCGTGGACGACAAGGGCAAGCTCACCGTGCCACGGGTCGATACCGCGATCGATTGCGGCACCTATGTCAATCCGGAGCGGATCCAGTCGCAGATCGAGGGCGCCGCGATCATGGGGCTGAGCCTCGCCAAATATGGCGAGATCAGCTTCAAGGACGGCAAGGTGCAGCAGAACAACTTCGACGACTTCCCGGTGATCCGGATGGACGAGTCGCCTGTGATCACCAACGTGCACATCGTGCCGCCCGCACCGGGCACGCCGCCGAGCGGCGTCGGCGAACCCGGCGTACCGCCGTTCGCACCGGCGCTGATCAACGCGATCTTCGCCGCCACCGGAAAGCGCATCCGCAACTTGCCGATCGGCAAGCAGCTCGAGACGTGAGGGTGGTAGCGCTGATGATGAGATGAGGTCAGTAGCGGCATGGTCGCTGCGTTCCCTCTCCCGCTTGCGGGGGAGGGCTAGGGTGGGGGCTCTCTCCGCGAGTCGCATCGTGGAGAGAACCCCCACCCGGATCGCATCTCGCGATGCGATCCGACCTCCCCCGCAAGCGGGAGAGGTGCAGGGCGTCTGTGGCTATAGCTGGATCGACTGACCGAACATCATCGTGCAAGCAGACGCCCGCGACCGCTTCGTCGCGGGCGTCTTTCTTTGGCACCAGCACACAAGCCAAATCCATCATGCTGTTGCGCACAAGCAGAACGGGAAGCGGCGGTCTCCCCAGCCGCCGCTTCCCGCTCGCATCGCCCCCTATCTGCGACGCGCGCCGTTACTTCTTGTCGAGGGCAAAGACCCAGACAACGCCGCCTTGCGGCACGTTGTTCTCGAAGCCCGCGACCTTGCCGGCCAGCGCATCCTGGATGCGCTGCGCGTCGACGCCCCAACCCGACTGCACCGCGATGTATTGCGTGCCGTCGACTTCATAGGTCATCGGCATCGCCATGATCCCGGAGTTGGTCTTCTGCTCCCACAACAGTTCGCCGGTCTTGGCGTTGAAGATGCGGAAGAAGCGGTCGTTGGTGCCGCCGGCGAGAACGAGGTCGCCTGCGGTCGCGGTCACTGCGCCGAACAGTTGCGAGGTCTTGTAGTCGTGCTGCCAGACCTTCTTGCCGGTGGCCGGGTCCCACGCCTGCAACTCGCCGAAATGATCGGCGTTGGGCGCCGGCGTCAGCCCGATGTCCTCCGGCTTGGTGCCGAGCCAGAGCTGGCCGGGAACCAGAGGCGTCTTCTCGCCGGTGAAGCCGCCGCAGAAATTCTCGTTGGCGGGAACGTAGACGAGCTTGGTGTTCTGGCTGTAGGCCGCCGACGGCCAGTCCTTGCCGCCCCATAGTGACGGACAGAACTCGACCCGCTTGCCGAGCACGGGCTTATGGTCGGGATCGACGATCGGGCGGCCGGTCTCGGCCTCGATCCCCTTCCACACATTGGTCTTCACGAACGGCCAGCCGGCGACGTAATTGATCTTGTCCGGCTTGCGCTCGAGCACCCAGAAGATTGCATCGCGCCCCGGGTGGACCAAGCTCTTGAACGACCGCCCGTCGCGCTGCATGTCAATCAGCATCGGCGCGTCGACCTCGTCCCAATCCCAGGAATCATTCTGGTGATACTGGAAATGGGTCTTGATCTTGCCGTTCTCGGGATCGAGCGCGAGCACCGAGCTGGTGTAGAGATTGTCGCCCGGATGCATGGTGCCCGGCCAGGGCGCTGCGTTGCCGACACCCCAATAGACCGTCTTGGTGTCCTTGTCGTAGGTGCCGGTCATCCAGGCGGAGCCGCCGCCCGACTTCCAGTCATCGCCGCTCCAGGTGTCGTGGCCCGCCTCGCCCTCGCCGGGGATGGTGAAGGTGCGCCAGAGCTCCTTGCCGCTGTTGGCGTCGTAGGCGGCGACATAGCCGCGCACGCCGAACTCGCCGCCGGAGCCGCCGACGATCACCTTGCCGTCGACGATGAGCGGCATCAGGGTCATGTACTGACCCTTCCTGTAGTCCTGCACCTTGGTGTCCCAGACCGCCTTGCCGGTCTTGGCGTCGAGCGCCACGACGTGATCGTCCGTCGTGGCGAGATAGATCTTGTCCTGCCACAGGCCGACGCCGCGGCTGGTCGGATGCAGTTGGAACAGATCCTCGGGAAGCTGGCGCTTGTAGCGCCAATATTCCTCGCCGGTCTTGGCGTTGAGCGCGATCACCTGCCCCATCGGGGTCGCGACGAACATCACGCCGTTGTTGACGATCGGCGGCGCTTCGTGGCCCTCGAGAACGCCGGTGGAGAAGGTCCAGACCGGCTTGAGGCTCTTGACGTTGGATGTGTTGATCTGATCGAGCGGACTGTAACCCTGTCCGTCATAGGTCCGGCGATATAGCATCCAGTTGCCGGGTTCGGGATTTTCGAGACGCGCTGACGTCACCGGACTGTAGTTTTCGATCGGCCCTGCGACGGCGTAGGTCGAGATGAGGCACGTGAACGCGACACAGCCCGACAGTAACCACTGCTTCCTTGTCATGAGATGCTACCTCCCTGCTCTGTTATATTTTTCAGTTTAGGTCGTGCAGAAATCCCGATGCGGCCTCACCCTCCTTGCTGAACACCTACCTTTCCAATGAATGGTGCTGCGACCGTAATGGCGCCATCGGCGACCGTCAGCGGCAAGGCCGCCAGACGCCGCGGCGCAGGGCCGAACACCACCTGCGCATTCTGGCGCGGATCATATTCGGAGTTGTGACAGAGACATTTGAGGACGTCCTTGTCGCCCTGCTCCTGCTTCACCCAGGCGGTGATCGGACATCCGGCATGCGAGCAGATGATCGAGTAGCAGACGATGCCGTCAGGGGCGCGGGCGCGCGTGGTGTCGTCGAGCTCATTCGGGTCGAGCCTGATCAGCACCACCTCGTTCAGCCGCGAGCCGTTGCGGACGACGGAGCTTTTCGGATCCTTCGGCCAGGCGCGGATCGGCGGCCCGCCGAGCTTCAAGTCGTCCGCCTTGATGACTTCACCCGCCTTGTCGCCTTCGGCGCGCACCAGCACATCGGCCTTTTGCGGCCGTTCGCTGGCGCCGGGCTGCTCATCGTCGGCCGCCGCGGGCTCGACCGCGGCAAGACAGGCGCAACTCGCCAGCGCCGTCAGGAGCAGGGAGCGACGCGTGGGGTCCAAGCAACACGCCGTCGGTTCGTAATCACCGATCTGCTCGACGGAAGCGTTGCGATTGGACTCCGGCATGACGCAAGCTGAACGTGCAACTCGGCCGAAAAGATGGCGGCACACGTTCTAGATGCGACAACGCAGATGCAAAAATGCTTTGCAGCGTTTGGTCGGTCGACTTCCGATGCGCGCGAGCGCCTCGCTCAGGGCTCGGTGACGAAGGTCAGCCTGCCGACAGGTTTCAGAGTCTTTGCATCAAATGTGCGGATCTCGGTGGTGCCGCCTATATCAAGCGTCACGACCAACCGTTCGCCGGCGACGCCGGTGGAGACGATGCGGGCGCCCTTCGGCAGCGCAGCGGTGACGTCGGAGACGGAAACGGGGCTTCCCTCGCCGCGATAAAGGCGGTAGCCGATGGCAATCAGCACGACGGCCACGGCCAGTGCCGAGGTCAGGCCCGCGATCAGCATCATCCGCCGCACCCGCGCAATCAGTGCGGCCTGCTCGGGGGTCGGTTCGGTCACGGCGGTGTCGGTCATCACAAGGCTCTTCTTTGCAACAGGTCTCTTCGAATAACGGTCGGAAGCTGGAGGTCATCGTCGCGGGCGACGAAGGCTCGGCGCGGCTCGACCGCGTGCTGGCGCAGCGCACCCCCGAGCTGTCGCGGTCCCGGCTCAAGGCGCTGATCCTCGCCGGTTCCGTGACCGTCAAGGACGCCGTCGTCCGCGACCCCGCTTATCATGTCGCCAAGGGCGATACGATCATAATCGACGTGCCGGAGGCGGTCCCGGCCGAGCCGAAGGCCGAGGACATCGCGCTCGACATCGTGTTCGAGGACGACGACATCATCGTCATCGACAAGCCGAAGGGCCTCGTCGTGCACCCCGCCGCCGGCCACGCCACCGGCACGCTGGTCAACGCGCTGATCGCCCATTGCGGCACCAGCCTGTCCGGCATCGGCGGCGTCAAGCGGCCGGGCATCGTGCACCGTCTCGACAAGGACACGACGGGATTGATGGTCGTCGCCAAGAACGACCAGGCGCATCAGTCGCTGACCGCGCAATTCGCCGACCACGGCCGCACCGGATCGATGCGGCGCGGCTACATGGCGTTCGCCTGGGGCGTGCCGAACCGGCCGCACGGCACCATCGACGCGCCGATCGACCGCCATCCGCACGCCCGCGAGAAAATGGCGGTGCGCCAGGGTGGCCGCGAGGCGATCACTCACTTCGAGGTGCAGCAGAGCTTTGCCGGCCGCGACGGCAAGCCGGTCGCTTCACTCCTGACCTGCCAGCTCGAAACCGGACGCACCCATCAGATCCGGGTGCACCTCGCCCATATCGGGCATCCCCTGCTGGGGGATGCGGTCTACGGCCCTCACTTCAAGACCAAGGCCGGACATCTCGGACCGGAGGCACGGGCGGCGCTGACCGGCCTGCAGCGGCAGGCGCTGCACGCCTATCTACTGGCCCTGGAGCATCCGCGGACCGGGGAACTTTTGCACTGGGAGGCGCCCCTGCCGCAGGACATGCTTCTCCTGCAGCGCGCGCTGGAAGCGGCGGTATGACGCACCCCTTGCCAAAAACGCCAGTTATGACAGCAGGTTATAGCTGGCACACGGGGACGTGACGTCAGCAATCCTTCCCTATCACGGGCAGTTTGGTGTATGTTGCACCTGCGTTGAATATCCAACGCGGAACATCGCAGCATGGCCGGCTTTAACCCAGCGGCCACCTGCCGGGCTCGCCGCTATCGGGGGCCTGAACCACTGGAGGGCGCAAGTAATGGCCCGTACAGCTACGTTGCCGGTTCTCAATGGAGAATCCGGCCTGTCTCGATACCTCGCCGAGATCCGCAAGTTCCCCATGCTGGAACCCCAGCAGGAGTACATGCTCGCCAAGCGTTGGCGCGAGCATGACGATCGCGACGCGGCGCATAAACTCGTCACTAGCCATCTCAGGCTCGTGGCCAAGATCGCCATGGGCTATCGCGGCTACGGACTGCCGATCTCCGAGGTCGTCTCGGAAGGCAATGTCGGCCTGATGCAGGCGGTGAAGCGATTCGAGCCCGAAAAGGGCTTCCGTCTCGCCACATACGCCATGTGGTGGATCAAGGCGTCGATACAAGAGTACATCCTGCGATCGTGGTCGCTCGTGAAGATGGGCACCACCGCGAACCAGAAGAAGCTGTTCTTCAACCTGCGCAAGGCGAAGAGCAAGATCTCCGCTCTGGAAGAGGGTGACCTCCACCCCGACCAGGTGAAGCTGATTGCCAAGCGCCTCGGCGTGACCGATCAGGACGTGATCGAGATGAATCGCCGCCTTGGCGGCGACGCCTCGCTGAACGCCCCGATCCGCGACGATGGCGAAGCCGGCGAATGGCAGGACTGGTTGGTCGATAACTCGCCCAACGCCGAGGCCCTGATGGCCGAGAGCGAAGAGTTCGATCATCGCCGGCAGGCCTTGAACGGTGCGATCGGCGTGCTCAACCCGCGCGAACGCCGCATCTTCGAGGCGCGGCGTCTGGCGGACGAGCCGATGACGCTGGAAGACCTCGCCGCCGAGTTCGGCGTGTCGCGCGAGCGCGTGCGGCAGATCGAGGTCCGCGCCTTTGAAAAGGTCCAGTCGGCCGTCAAGGGCACGATCGCCAAGCAGGAAGCAGCTCTGGAGGCCGCGCACTAAGCGCGCCGAACACAGCCAACAGTTACGAAAGCCGGCGGCAACGCCGGCTTTTTTGTTTTTGGTAGCCTCCTCACCAACCCCACTGTCGTCCTCCGCGAAAGCGGGGACCCAGTACGCCGCGGCGGTCGAGAGAGGCGCGCAACAACTGCTGCCTCTGGAATTGTAAGCCGGCGACTTAGAAGTCTGCTTGTTCTCAGTTGGAACTGAGGAATCGAGCTACTGGGCCTCGGCCATCTTTGGTGCAAATGATGGCATCTGCGCGTTGGCTGCCAAGGGCCGGTTCGACGGCGACCGGAGGGCGGCGTCGGACGGCGCTCCCTCAGACGGCCGATGCGCTGAGGTTGCCGGAAGCACGATCACCTTCGCTCCGACCTTCACCCGCTCGTAGAGGTCCACGACGTCCTCGTTGGTGAGCCGGATACAGCCCGACGAAACCCGCTTGCCGATCGTATCGGGTTTGTTGGTGCCGTGAATTCGATATTCGGTCTCGCCCAGGTACATCGCCCGGGCGCCAAGCGGATTGCCAGGGCCGCCCGCCATGAAGCGCGGCAGATAAGGCTGACGCGAAAGCATCTCTGCGGGCGGACGCCAATCCGGCCATTCTGTTTTGCGAGCCACGGTCTGCTCACCGGACCATGTGAAGCCTTCACGGCCAACGCCGATGCCGTAGCGCATCGCTTGCCGGTCGTTCAGAACGAGATAAAGGAATGTGTTGTCAGTATCGATGACGACGGTGCCCGGCGCCTGGCGGCTGGCGTAGTCCACCACCTGCCGGACGAATTTTCCGGGACCATCCGCGGCTTTGGGTGGCTCGACCAGGGGCGCTGGGGCTGGGGCCGGGACTGGAGCCGGAGCTGGCGCTGCTACACGGACTGGCGTTGATACGTGAGCTGGCGTCGACGGTGCCTGGGCTTGCTGCGTGGGCGGCTTGCGTATCGGTTGAACACTCGCCGGACGCGCCAGCAAACCATATCCCAATGCAGCAGCGGCGGTCACGCCAACTGCAACTCTTCCGGCCATCGGCAGTGCGAGCGTCTCCGTCTTTGTCTTTCCGCGTTTGGCCCGCTGACCCATGTCTTTCCCCGGATTGCTATGCCCGGAGGAGGTACCCGGCAGATTTTAACAAACTTCGAAGCGATTTTGCGCAGGCTGGAAATCGCCAAGCGTCGTTAACGCCATTTTTGGGGTAGCTTTCTCACCAACTCCCCTGTCGTCCTCCGCGAAAGCGGGGGACCCAGTACGCCGCGGCGGTCGAGAGAGGGCGCGTGCAATAACTGCTGCCTCTGGAATGCTGGATCGCCCGGTCCCGGCTACGCCAAGGCTTCGCCGAGGCTTTCGCTCTCGGCGCGCCGTAGCTTTAGCGGAGGCGGCAAGCCGGGCGACGACGGCTGTTGCTGGGCCGAGCGTCCTCGTCCGAGCATGACGGGTGCCCGTCCCTACTCGCCCCACTGCCGGGCCATAGTCGCGAGCGCGCAGCCCTCGCAGTAGCGAGCGTCCTTGAAGTCGATCCAGTTGTGCGCATAGACGTGGTCGAGCGGGATGCCGTAACGCGCGCGCAGCACCTTCACCAGCACCCGCCAGGCCGCGATCTGCGCATCGGTCGGCCCGCGCGTGACGTCGGGGTAATTGCCGGCGAACTCGACACCGATCGACGTGTCCTTGTTCACCTGATGATAGGTCTTGCTGTTGTCGATGTATTTGTTGTCGTTGCGATCGGCGCCGTCGGTGTGGGTCGGAACCAGGTTGTCCGCGACCGCCCAGTAGACCGTGCCGTCGGTTTCCACCCAAACCATCACGCCGCGCCGGGTCGGATTGCTGTGCTGCTCGCGCGCGCCAAGGCGCGCCGAGCCGGCCGGGCCCTCGGTCTGGTGCACGATGATATTGCGCCAGGGATGCGATTTCGCGACGTCGCCCCAAGGCGACAGCCAGACCATCCTGAGACCAGGAATCTCGGGCGTGCCCGCGGATCGCGCGATCATCGCGAGGTCGGGCGGTTCGGCAAGGGCAGCGGAAGGAAGGGCGAGCGCGAGCAATGCGGCAAGCACGCGAAGCGTCATGCGGAGCGGTCCGATGTCACGGCGCGACAGCATGCTCAAGCCGACTGACGGAGTGCTGCCCGACCTGCTCCGATGCGATGGCCGGCTTGGGCTCATAAGTGGCGTAGCCGTTCTTGCCGCCCTTCTTGGCATCGTAGAGCGCATGGTCGGCGGCAGCGATCAGCCGGTCGGAATGCAGGCCGATCTCGCGGGTCCATTGCGCAACCCCGATCGAGACCGCAATCGGGACGTCCTTGCCGGTGCACTGTTCGGCATCGACGCGGCACACCTCGAGCACGCGGCGCGCGATCATTGCGCCTTCGCGTAAGGTCGAAGACGGCAGCACGATGCAGAACTCGTCGCCGCCGGTGCGGGCCAGCATGTCGCCCGGCCGGAGCCGGGTCTGCGCCATCAGGGTGAAGTGCTGCAGGCAGGCGTCGCCGGCCGCGTGGCCGAACGTATCGTTGATCGCCTTGAAGCCGTCCAGGTCGATCACCAATAGCGCGAATGGTTCGCCGCTGCGGTCAGAGCGCGCACACTCCTCCGTCAACCGTTGCACCAGGTGACGGCGATTGCCGACGCCGGTGAGATCGTCGAGCAGCGCCAGATCGGCGACCTCGCTGCGCAAGCGGTCCATCGCCATCAGCAAGAAGCCGAAGTTGAGCGCCATCGACAGAAACACCAGAACGAGGACCAGAAACGACTGAGGCCCATTGAAGCTGACAAAGGCGAATGCGCCGGGCGCCAACAATCCGCCGACGAGGCGCAGCGCATAGATGCCGATGATCACGGCGGCGACGATACCGGCGAGCCGGGCGCCGGGGCTGACGCGCCCGTTCTCAGGCGACAGCAGCAGTCTCAGCGTCAGCGTGAAGGGCACCACCTGCGCGATCGTATAGACGACGATGCGCATCGGCATGCTGTCGTAACCGAAGATGAAGACACTGAGGCCCGCGAAGGCAAGCGAAGTGGTCAACGCCGTGCGGCGCCAGGCCACTGGCTTGCCGTAGAACCGCTCCACGCCCATCGCGGCGAGACATGCGGCGAAGACCATCAGCGTGCCAGCCGCAAGCAGCGGCAGCAGCGACTCGGTCATCACCACGCGAAGCATTGCGCAGCTCGCGCCGACCGCCGCGGCGAACGCGGAAGCGGTCCAGAACCGCGCCGCACCGAATGCCGGATAGCTGTGCGTCACATAGGCCCAGATCAGCCCGAGCGCGAGAAAGTTGATGACGAACACCGTCCAAAGCGTTGGAACGCTCAGCATCGCCTTGTCCGAGACCGCGCAAGGCCCCGCCTCCCCTCTGATCGAACCGCCCGCCCTTAAGGCGCTTCCCCCCGACGACAATCCCCGTTGTCCTAGCGGCAGAATGCGGCAGCACGGCTTAACGGACTCTCACCCGCCAAGCCGCCAATCCATGCTGTGGTTTTGAATTGATGAAGACGCAGGCGGTCGGCGTTTGCGCAATGTTAAGGATGATGCGGACGACAACGGCGTTGTCGGCGTTGCAAACAACCCAGCGAAAAGCTGCCCAAAACGCATAACAACTGTGGATAACGCGATGACAGCGCCGTGACAGCACGCGGCAGTCGCCTGCGAATCTGTTGAGTTTGCTGCTGAGGATGTTGCGAGGTTGGCCCTCCGCCAAGCATGCCTCGGAGTCGCGTTCAATCCATGAAACCCTGAGAGGATACTATGGCTAAGAAAGCGAAGAAGGCGAAGAAGGCGAAAAAGGCCACCAAGAAAAAGGCCAAGGCCAAGAAGTAAACCGTTTCTCGCCCGGGTAGCGGCTCCTGCCCTGCCCGGGCTCCCGAAGCGGTGTAACGATGCAAAAGCAGCGGGCGCAACGCCCGCTTTTTGTTTGATGGAGCCGCGCCCAGATGGGTGCGCGATCAGCGATCCGCAAATGCAAGCTTGGCGCCGAGCAGGGCAAAGCCCGCGGCAAAGCTCCGCCTGAGCCAGGCCATGACCTTCGGACGGGTGACGACGCGATCGCGCACCGAGGCCGCGAACAGCCCATAGAGCGCGAACACTGCAAAGGTCATCGCCATGAACACGCCGGAAAGCTCGACCATCCGCGCCAGCGGATGCGGCTCGTCGACCGCGATGAACTGCGGCAGGAAGGCCAGGAAGAAGATCGACAGCTTCGGATTGAGGATGTTGATCAGAACGGCCGTGACGATCACCCGCCTGCGCGAGCGCGGCTTGATCTCGGTGTCGACGGACAGCGCACCGTGCTCGCGCAGCGCCTGCCAGGCCATGTAGAGCAGGTAGACGACGCCGCACCATTTCAGAGCCGCGAACGCCATCGCGCTGGTGTGCAGGATCGCGGCAAGCCCGAGCATCGCCGCGAGCATCTGCGGCACGATGCCGAGCGTGCAGCCGAACGCGGCGGCGACGCTCGCGCGCGAGCCCCGCGTCAGCGCCACGGCCAGGGTATAGAGCACGCCAGTGCCGGGCGAGGCCACCACGATCAGTGAGGTCAGCAGGAAAGACAGCGTCATTGGGGCGGCCACGGGCTGGACATGCACCCGCAATTAGCATGCCGTCCGCATCGGCGGAAGCGGCGCGCCGTTCGCCCGCGCTGACAACGTCGTTACGAGGATCTGCGTGGCCCGCCCTCGGCGGCGAGTTCTGATGCTTTCATTTCGGCGGCGCGGATCACGTCCAGCGGCGCCCAGGGCTTGCTCCAGAACTTCGCGCCGTCGGGCAGGGATTGCCGCAGCGGCTTGCCCGAGGTCACGATGACGTCGAGATCGGGATTATACTTCTTCGCGGCATAAGCGAGCTCGACTCCCGTCATGTGCCCGGCCAATTCGACATCCGTCATCATCAGCACGACATCGTCGCCGCTTCCTTGCAGCACCAGCTCGGCGGCTTCCGCGCTCTCGCAGGCGATTACATCGAAATCACTTTCTTCCAATAACAAACCAATCATCGCGCGCTGCATCGGATCATCCTCGACCACCAATGCACGATAGGGTTTCAATTGTCCCACGGGTGTGCCTCCCTTCAGCTTGAGTGATCGCCGGGTGAGATCCCACACAGAATAAATCCCTCCCTCCCTTTATGGTTCAGTTCCAATCTGAGAAAAGCGGTGGGAACCCCGCGCGCCCTCAACTGGAGTCGAATCGACATGACTGCGATCCGTGGATCCACCGCCGCCGTGACCGGGGCCGCCAGCGGCATCGGCCGCGCGCTCGCCCATGAGCTCGCACGGCGCGGCTGCGACCTCGCGCTCGCCGACCGCGACGAGGCCGGGCTGCGGGCGGTCTCCGCCGAGATTGCGAAGATAGGCCAGCGCAAGGTCACCGTGCATCGCCTCGACGTCAGCGAACCGAGCGAGATCGCGGCATTCGCGCAAGCCGCCGGCTCGCAGCATCCCGCGCTCAACATCGTCGTCAACAATGCCGGCGTCGCTTTGCTCGGCCAGTTCGGCGAGATCGAGCAGGCGCAGATGGAATGGCTGTTCAACATCAATTTCTGGGGCGTGGTGCACGGAACCCGTGCCTTCCTGCCGCAGCTCGCGCGGCAGCGCGAGGCGCACATCGTCAACATCTCCTCGATCTTCGGCATCGTCGCCCCGCCCGGCCAGAGCGCCTATTGCGCGGCGAAGTTCGCGGTGCGCGGCTTCTCCGAGAGCCTGCGGCACGAGCTTGCGATGGCGAACAGCCCGGTCAGGCTCTCGGTCGTGCATCCTGGCGGCGTCGCCACCAACATCGCGCGCAATTCGCGCACCGGTTCCGGCGTCGCCGACAATGCCCGCCGCGCGCAATCGATCGAGCGCTTCGACGCGCTGGCCAGGACCACGCCGACCGCAGCGGCGCTGCGCATCATCGCCGGCATCGAAAGGAACGAGCCGCGCATCCTGATCGGCAACGACGCCCGCTTCATGGACCTGCTGCAACGCTTCCGCCCCGGCACCTATTGGAAGGTGATGCAGCGGCAGATCGAGAAAGCGACAGCGAAGGTGGCGGCGGTGACAGGGAAGTAGCTCAGTTCGGTGTCGTCCCTGCGAAAGCAGGGACCCATAACCACAGGCTTGTGTTTTGCGAGGGCTGTGGCTCCAGCGTCGTAAAGCAATTTGCATTCGTGGTTATGGGTCCCGGCTCAAGGCCGGGACGACAGCGAGTAGGTGGCGCTGATGGGTAGAGCGTAGCGAAACCCATCCCGCGAACGGCGGCGAGCCGCGGAATAATGTCCGCGTCACCCACCCAATTGCCTCTTCACCCCGAGCGCCAGCCGGTACAGCGGATCGCTCCTCTCAGACGGATAGAGCGCGCTTCTCGCCACTTGCGGAAAATTGTCGCTCCTCCAGAACGCCGCCGGATTGAACGAGAACTTTGCAACCAGCCGGCGGCCGAAATCCATCTCATACGGGAAATAGTTCTCCTTCTGCTCGTATCCCGTCATGTCCGGATATTCGCCGAGCAGGTAGCCTTCCTGGATATGCGGCCGCACCGCCGAGGGCGGGCAGACGCTGGAGAGCCGGACGATCTGGATGCCGGCCTCGGCGCTCGCGGTGATGGCGCCGCTCACATTGGGCACGCCGAGCACATAGAGGAAGGCGGTCTCGGTTCCGGCGAGCGAGGCAAAGGACGCGGCGATGCGGATCGAATGCGTGACATCGAGCAGCGGCGTGGCGCAGACCTCGTAATGCTGCAGGATCGACCAGCGCAGCAGATGATGGCGCTTCAGCCGCTCGAGGCCGAGCAGTTTTGCGTCCGTATAGTCGCCGACCAGAAGCTGTCCGGCGCGCTGCAGCGCCTCGAACCGCGTGACCAGTGTCGCGCGGTCCGGATTGCCGCGGCCGCCGCGAAACAGCGTCGGCTTCAGCGAGCTGTTGCCCTTGACGTTCCTGTGGTCGGTGCCCTGGCCACGAAACATCAGCACGTGATCGCGGTTGAGGAATTGCAGTTCGGCGATCTTGGTCGCGAGCTCCAGATAGGAGCCGACGCGATGCCCGGGCCCCTCCCGGACCGCCGAGTTCTTCGCGATCTGGCAGCCCTTGCGATCGAAGAACGACCAGATTTTTTGGCTGCCGATGGTTTCCATGGGAGGCGTCTCGAACTCGCAGCCGTCACCGCCCCATCAACCGATCCGCAAAATACCCGATCGTCTTGCGATAGATCACCGCCCTGTTCCACTCGCGCATCGCCTCGAAATTGGCGCTGCCCTCCTCATAGGACGCGCCCATCTTGAAGCCGCTGCTGTGCAGGAGGTTGGCGGTCGAGGCCAGCACGTCTGCCGTGGAGTGGCGGAGATCGACCCGGCCATCCCCGTCGAAATCGACGCCATACTTGATGTAGGACGATGGCAGGAACTGGGTCTGGCCGATCTCGCCGGCATAGGCGCCGATCAGATCATTCAGACGAAGGTCACCGCGCTGCACGATCTTGAGCGCCGCCAGCAATTCGCCTTGGAACAGGTCGGAGCGCCGGCAATCATGCGCCAGGGTCGCGAGCGTGCGGATCACCGGCAGCTTGCCCATGTCGCCCTTGCCGAAATCGCTCTCCAGCCCCCAGATCGCGACTAGGATCTGGCGCGGCACGCCATACTGCTGCTCGATCCGGGCCAGCAGCGCCGCGTGACGCTGCAACAGGGCGCGGCCGCCATTGATCCGTCCGGGGCCGACGCGGGTCGCGACATACTGCTCGAACGTCTTGTTGAAGGTGTAACGCTGCCGCCTATCGAAGGCGAGCACGCCGCCATCCTGCTGCACGCCGCCGAGCGCTGAAGAGATCACGTCCTGCGAGATGCCGGCGCCGGCTGCGTCCTGCGAGAACGACTGGATGAACGAGTTGAAATTGCCGCCACAGCGGGCGGCGTAGGAGGGAGCAGCCAATAAGAGCGCGCCAAAGAAAACGACCAAACGAAGTCCGAGCATGTTGATGTCCTGGAAAAGCCCCCTGCCGCGAATGATGCCACGCGTTCGACGTCGCGGTCAAAAGCGAGCCTCAGCCCCTGAGCTGCCGCTCCAGCCCCGCGAAATCGATCTCCGCCCAGCGCTCGGAAATCCTGCCGTCCTGAATCCGCCAGAACGTCATGCCGCGGAATTCGACGTGGTGGCCGGTCGGGGCAATGCCGCGCCAGGGGCCGCGGTGGCGGCCGCGCCAGACGAAGCGGCCGGCGACGAGGTCGCGCTCGGCGACCAGGGATTCGGCGACCGCCGTCAGGTTGGCGAAGGTCTCGTGCATCGCGACCGAGTGCGCGATCACCTCTTCGGCGCTCATCCGCTTGCCCGCCGCATGGTCGAAGAAGTCGGGCGCGATCTGCGCGCGGATCGCGTCGGGATCATGGCCGTTGGTCACGGCATCGTAATGCGCGAGCACGAGCGCCTTGTTGGCGTCGAGGGAGGTGTCGGACATCGGCGGATCGCTTCCGGAAGGGCATGGTTGCAGAGACATTGAAATACGCCTCATACGCGAGTCTGCCGCGATGACGCAAGTGACGAAGGTCAGAAACATCAACCCCTTGCGCTGCGACAAAGTGAGCGCGCGAAATTTTCGCGGGCGGGTTCGTTTGCGGTCCGATGCGAAAGCCGGCTCCGCTCGGAATCTTCGCGGCTCGCGCAGGGCAGCCCAGCGTGAGCCGGGGCGGGATTTGCTTTGACAGCACTGCGGCGATCGAGGACAAGCCGCTCATGCCGAAAAAACCCGGGACCAATCCCAAAGGCGAATTCGCCTTCTTCAACGTCGTCTATGAGGACGGCTCACAGCGCTCCAACCGCCGCGTGCCCTCGGAGCTGCTTGGCGGCCTCGACGGCGACGAGCCGGCCCGCGCGTTCCTCCGCGACCAGGATCGCGAAATCGCCGAAAAGAGCGGCCGCCCGCCACTCGAGATCAAGAGCATCGAGCGGGTCGGGGTGAAGAAGAAGTAGCAGCGGGACAGAGCGTCGACGATCGCGCTCGGCAGCGAGCGCGCTGCTCGCGCCTACGATTGACAGCAGAGCAAGCGGCACCCCTCTCCCCAACCCTCCCCCGCGAGGCAGGGCTATCGCATATGCCGCCTTGGATGGCTGCGCACGTACTCGGCCTCGTGGTTCGAGACGCGCCGCAAGCGGCGCTCCTCACCATGAGGGTCTACTATTGTGCCGCAAAACAAGACTTCATCCTGAGGAGCCCGCCAAAGGCGGGGGTCTCGAGGGATGGCCACAGAGCGTTTCTTTTTCCAAATGCGATTGCCGTCCCCGCAAGGGGGGAGGGAGCCCGAACAGCGTGCTCACATCACGCCGCTTCATCGCCTTTTGCACGCGACGGCCGCGTGCCGCACGCTAGCAAAGTGAGTGAGGCACTGACGGAAGGGCTCCCTCCCCCCTTGCGGGGGAGGGTTGAGGAGAGGGGTGGCCGCGGGCGCTGCTGTGAGTAACTTGGCGCGGCTTAGCAACGAAAACGGCGGGCTTTTGCCCGCCGCTGTTGTTTCGATGGATTGCCTGGTCGAGCCCGGCAATGACAGTCAATACTGACTTACCTTAGTTGTCGAGGAAGCTTCGCAGCTTGCGGCTGCGCGAGGGATGCTTCAGCTTGCGCAGCGCCTTGGCTTCGATCTGGCGGATGCGCTCTCTCGTCACCGAGAACTGCTGGCCGACCTCTTCCAAGGTGTGGTCGGTGTTCATGCCGATGCCGAAGCGCATGCGCAGCACGCGCTCTTCGCGCGGGGTGAGCGAGGCCAAGACGCGCGTGGTGGTCTCGCGCAGGTTGGACTGGATCGCCGCGTCGATCGGCAGGATCGCGTTCTTGTCCTCGATGAAATCGCCGAGATGCGAATCCTCTTCGTCACCGACCGGCGTCTCCAGCGACAGCGGCTCCTTGGCGATCTTGAGGACCTTGCGGACCTTCTCCAGGGGCATGCCGAGCTTCTCGGCGAGCTCTTCCGGAGTCGGCTCGCGGCCGATCTCGTTCAGCATCTGGCGCGAGGTGCGGACGATCTTGTTGATCGTCTCGATCATGTGCACGGGGATGCGGATGGTGCGGGCCTGGTCGGCGATCGAACGGGTGATCGCCTGCCGGATCCACCAGGTGGCGTAGGTCGAGAACTTGTAGCCGCGGCGGTACTCGAACTTATCGACCGCCTTCATCAGGCCGATATTGCCTTCCTGGATCAGGTCGAGGAACTGCAGGCCGCGGTTGGTGTACTTCTTGGCGATCGAGATCACGAGACGGAGGTTAGCTTCCACCATCTCCTTCTTGGCCTGACGGGCCTCGCGCTCGCCCTTCTGCACGCCGTGCACGATCTTGCGGAATTCGCCGATCTCGAGCCCGGTCAGCGCGGCCAGCGACTGGATCTCATGGCGCAGATCCTTGATGCGGTCCTTCTCGTGATGGACGAAGTTCTTCCAGCCCTTGGCCGACAGCTTCGAGACGCGGTTGAGCCAGCGCGGATCGAGCTCGGAGCCCTGGTAGTTGCGCAGGAAGTCGTCACGCGCGACGCCGTGGCTGTCGGCGAGCCGCATCATGCGGCCCTCGAACGAGACCAGCTTCTTGTTGATGTCGTAGAGCTGCTCGACGAGCGAATCGATGCGGGCCTGGTTGAGGCGCAGCGACTTCACCTCGACGATGATCTCGTCCTTCAGCTTCTTGTACTTGCGCTCCTGCGAGGGCGACAGCGACTCGCTCTGCAGTTGGTTGGCGATGTCCTGCTCCTGCAGGCGGCGCAGCTTCTTGTATTCGGACGCGATCTTGTCGAAGGTTTCCACCACCTTCGGCTTCAGCTCGGCCTCGATGGCGGCAAGCGACATCTGGTTCTCGAACTCGTCGTCGTCCATGTCGGCTTCAGCGGCGGCCTCGCCCGGATCCTTCTCCTCACCTTCGCCGTTGCCGGCGGGAGCGGCGCGGAACGGGGTCGGCGACGGCGGCGCAGCCGGCGGCGCGACATGCGCGGGCGCGGCCGCTTCCGCAGCACTGCCATTGCCTTCGGCGGCGCCCTCGGCGCTGTTGTTGGCGATCAGGTTCGGGTTGATGCCGCCCTTGGATTCCGGGCCGGCATAGGTGGCTTCGAGATCGATGATGTCGCGAAGGAAGATCTTTCCCTCGTTCAGCTCGTCGCGCCAGATGATGATGGCCTGGAAGGTCAGCGGGCTTTCGCAGAGCCCCGCGATCATCGCCTCGCGGCCGGCCTCGATGCGCTTGGCGATCGCGATTTCGCCCTCGCGCGACAGCAGCTCGACGGTACCCATCTCGCGCAGATACATGCGCACGGGATCGTCGGTGCGCTCGCCGGGCTCCGACTTCTTGACCTCGGTGACAGCCTTCTGGGTGACCTCGACAAGCTCGTTGTCGGTGTCGTCGTCGCTGTCGTCCTTCTCCTCCTCGCCTTCGCTATCCTCGGCCTCGGTGACGTTGATGCCCATGTCCGACAGCATCGACATGATGTCTTCGATCTGCTCGGGCGAGGTCGTGTCGGAGGGAAGCACTTCATTGAGCTGATCAAAGGTCACGAAGCCGCGCTTCTTGGCCTGCTTGATCATCTTCTTCACCGCGGCGTCCGACAGGTCGAGCAACGGCGACGGCGCGTCGGCGGAATCCTTCTCGGGAGCATCCGCAGCCTTGTCGTCTTTTTCCTTGTCCTTAACCTGCAGCGTCTTTGCCTTGGTGGCCATTCACTAAGCTCCCGAAAACGCGGTCATGCGAAATGGCGCCACGCACGCGCATTCGCACGATATCTAGAACTACTCTCGACGCGCAAAGGGCGGCGCACATGATCGCCACCCCCCGTCTCGACGGTTTCCATCTGCAACAGCCCGGCGCGTCTTCCGTAAAAGTGGATTCCGGTTTTACGATCAGAAGACGCGCCAAACGTTAATCTGGCGCATTTTCTTTGATTGAGAACCGGGCACCACCTCGCCTGAAAATGCTACGGTGCTATTAAGTTTCGCTTAACCCTGTTTTTGCAGCCAAACCATGGATTTGGCGAGTCTTTTTGCGGGTTCGGCCGACGCCGTCCGCATCATTTTGTTATCAAACGTTTCGCTGGAACCGACCCGACAATTCGCCGAACCCCTCGATCAGGGCTTCGGTCCCGTCGGCTTCTGCCATCCGGGCCTGGATATCTCGCAGCCATGCCAGATTGGCTTCGCTGCCGTCCTCAGCCAAAGCCGCCTCAGCATCCTTCTTTTCCCTAAGTAAGGCGTGGGTTTTCTGATGCAAGGCAACAAGTTGGCGCCAGGTCGATAAAACGTCCTCCCGCGCCGCGCCGATCCTGGCGCCCCACACCGCCTGGGTCGTGACCGCCAGATCAACCCTTTGAAGTACCTGCGAAAATCCTCCCATCTCGAGATCAGCCCGCATTTTCTCGGCCTGCTCCTCCTCGTCCGGAGAATGGTGGTGGTCGTTGGCGAAGGCCGCGATGATGGCAGCGCGGAGCTTGTGGGCCTCGGGATGGGCGAGTTCGAGCGCTGCGACCTCCTCCAGATGATCGTGCAGCAGCCAGGGATGGTTGATCAGGCATTGCAGGATCAGGGCCTCGCGCCGCGAGATCGCGCTGCGCTGGCCACGCATGATCGAGCTGTTGGCGAGCTGCGGGCTCGCCGCCTGGTAGGGACCGCGGCCAAGGCCGGGAACCTGGCCCTTGGGAGCGAATCGGCCGCCCGGGGCCGGGCCGCGAGGGACAAACTGGCGGGGTGATTCGCCGCCGCGGCCGCCGCGGAAATGGCCGCGGCCGTAGCCGCCGCGCCCGCCCTCGGGAGCAAAGCTGCGCTGCAGGCGCTCCTGCAGATCCTGCCGATAGTAACGGCGCACCACCTCGTCGCGGATACCATTAGTCAGTTCGCCGATCCGCGCCTCCAGCGCGGCGCGCCGTTCCGGCGTCCCGAAGCTGCCGCCCTCGATCTCGCGCGACCAGATCATGTCGGCGAGCGGGCGTGCGGCGCCGATCACATCCTCGATCGCGCCGCGGCCGCCGGATCGGGCGAGATCGTCGGGGTCCTGACCTTCCGGCAACAGCGCGATGCGCAGGCTCTTGCCGGGCTTCAGATTCGGCAGCGCGATATCCGCGGCGCGATAGGCCGCCTTCTGCCCGGCGCGGTCGCCGTCAAAGCAGAGGATCGGCTCGTCGGCCATCTTCCAGAGCAGCGCGAGCTGATTCTCGGTGAGCGCGGTGCCGAGCGGCGCCACGGCACCGGGAAAGCCCGCCGTCACCATCGCAATGACGTCGACATAGCCTTCGACCACGATCAGCGGGCTGCCGTCATGCGCGGCCTGGCGCGCGGTGAACAGGTTGTAGAGATTGTCGCCCTTGTGAAACAGCGTGGTTTCCGGCGAGTTCAGGTATTTCGCCGGAACGTCCTTCTCCAGCGCGCGGCCGCCGAAGGCGATCACGCGCGCGCGGGCATCTGATATCGGAAACATCACACGGTCGCGGAAGCGATCGAACGGCACCGGCTTGTCCTCGCCGGCCACCAGGAGCCCCGCCTCCACCATGTCCTCGGTGGAGATGCCCTGAGCGCCGAGATGCTCCTTCAGCGCGAAGCGGTCCGGCGGCGCATAGCCCATGCGAAACTGGAGTTGGGTCGCCGGCGAGATGCCGCGATCGGCAAGATAGCCGCGCGCCTTCGCGCCGCTCCGTGAGGCCAGTGTGTCGGCGAAGAACTTGGTGGCGAGTTCCATCACGTCGTGCAACGTGCGGCGGCGCTGCTCGTGGCGCGCCGCATCCGGCGTCGCCGCCGGGATCGCCATGCCCGCCATCGCCGCAAGCCGCTCGACCGCTTCCGGGAAGCTGACGCCCTCGGTCTCCATCACGAAGTCGAAGATGTTGCCGTGCCGCCCCGAGGAGAAGTCGTGGTAAAAGCCCTTCTGGTCGTTGACGGTGAAGGACGGCGTCTTCTCCTGCTGGAAAGGCGACAGCCCCTTCCATTCGCGCCCCGCTTTCTTGAGCTTCACGCGCTTGCCCACGACTTCCGAAACCGGAAGCCGGGCGCGCAGCTCGTCGAGGAATTGGGGTGTAAAGCGCATCGATGAGGTCGGGTTGGCGAGAATCCGTGGATAACCGGTAAGCCATATATGGACGGCCGGGGAATTACTAAGCGCGCGGTGGCTTTTCCGGGCTATTCACAGGCCGCAATCCCGCATTTGGTCCTGCCGGACTACCCCGGAATCTGCGGTGGAGAGCGGTTACGGCCAGCTTGAACCTTGCCCGCTTCCGCGCTTGGATAGGCCATGTTCACGACATTCCGAGGCGGACAGAGCGGTGGCTGGAAGGTGACTTCCATCGCACGGGTGAAGGGCGAAACGCTGCCGAAGGTCGCGGCGCTGTCGGTGATTTCAAGCGAAGCGATCGCGCTGCCGCTGTTGCCGTCATCGACCGCGTGGCGGCTCGCCGGCGTCGTGAGCAACCTGCGCTATACCGAGCGGGAGGAGAAGGACCAGCTCGCCGCCGTCGAGCCCAAGCTCGGCCGGAGCGAGGCGACCCATGCGGCGCTGATCCCGATCAGGAAGACCGCCGCATGGTGGGCGCTGACGCAGGAAGAGCGGCGCAAGATCTTCGAGGACAAGTCGCACCATATCTCCGGCACGCTGAAATACCTGCCCGCGATCGCCCGCCAGCTATTTCATTCGCGCGATCTCGGCGTCCCCTTCGACTTCCTGACCTGGTTCGAATTCGCGCCTGAACACGCGGAGCTGTTCGACGAGCTGCTCGGCACGCTGCGCGCCACTGAAGAGTGGGCCTATGTCGAGCGCGAGGTCGACGTCCGCGTGGTGCGCGAGATCTAGAGTTTGGTGCTGCGCTGGAGCGGCGGCGGTGCTTCACCTCTCCCTTGGGAGAGGTGAACCGAATGCCTGGCTAAAACCGATTCGAACTAAATTCATCGCGCTTTAGTGCCCGAGAAATCGGCCCGACGCGATGCGCGGCAGGTTGGTCACCGGCCAGTTGTAGAGATAGGTCCATGCCTCGCTTGCACTCCCATCGGCATGCGTGACCTTCAGCATCTCGCGGACATATTCGGTCGGCGGCGGAAAGCCGTCCCCGCAGGCTTCATACATGTCGAACTCGCGCAGCATCGCCTCGCGCGCACGCAGGCGGAACAATTCGCCGTGCACGATGTCGGCGGGGTCGTCCGACGCCAGCAACCCCGGATAATGCTTCACGAGATAGAGCCGGCCGCGGCAGTGCGCCTCGCCGAGGAAGTCGGCATTGACCGACAGCAGCTTCGCCATCGGATGGTCGAAGCCGCGCATCAGCGTGCCGTAGACGAAGAGCAGGTCGGAGGTCATGGCCTTCTATGTCATTGCGCGCGAAGCGAAGCAATCCATGCCGCGGCAGGGATGGATTGCTTCCGTCTTCGCCGGACAGGTCATCGCTATCGCTCCCTGGCGCCAGCGCACGTAGTGATCAACGATGTTGTGATGGATAGTCACCAGCGGCGCGTCGACAATCATCGTGATTTCGGGCGGCTTGATCTATAGAGAATACCACTCGCTTCCAGATCGGCTCGTCGCCTGAACAAGCAAAATTGAGGAAAACATCTTGAATCGCGTCGGTGCTCCGTCATTTCTGCTCACAGACACCGATGTTTCGCCAATCCTGGAACGCAACCCGGACAGCCGCTCTCCGTTCCTGTTCACCTGCGATCACTACGGCCGGCTGATCCCCAAGCCGCTCGGCGATCTCGGCCTGCCGGACAGCGAGCTTGTGCGCCACATCGCCTGGGACATCGGCATCGCCGGCGTCGCCGAACAGCTCTCCGACAAGCTCCACGTGCACCTGATCGCGCAACGCTATTCGCGGCTAGTGATCGATTGCAATCGCCCGCCGCGGGTCGCAAGCTCGATCCCGCTGATCAGCGAAGCAACCACCATTCCCGGCAATGAAGGCCTGTCGCCCGACGATGCCGAGATGCGCCGCAAGCAGATCTTCGATCCCTATCACAGACGCATCGACGAGATCATCGACGAACGGACCCGCCGTGGCATGCCGACGGTGCTGGTGTCGCTGCACAGCTTCACGCCGGTCTACGCCGGCATCACGCGCCCCTGGCACATCGGCACGCTGTATCACCGCGACACGGTGCTGCCGCCGCTTCTCCTGAGACATCTGCGCGGCGAAGGCGACCTTGTGGTCGGCGACAACGAACCTTATGCGGTCAGCGACGAGACCGACTACACGATCCCCGTGCACGGCGAGATGCGCGGGCTGATGAATTCCGGCATCGAGATCCGCCAGGACCTGATCGCCGACCAGGCCGGCGAGACGGCGTGGGCCGACCGCCTGGCGCGCATCCTCGGCGAGATCGAGACGACGCTGCGGGCGGAGGCGTTGATCGCGTGAGATCACGCCGCCCGGCTGCCGGCGCTGCGGACGCCGCGCGGTGAATCCCCGAAGCGGGCCCGGAACAGCCGGTTGAAGTGCGAGATGTCCGAAAAGCCGACCTCCAGCGCGATATCGGAAATTCGCTGCGCGCCATCGTGTGGCGCGGTCAACAGCGTGAAGGCCTTTTGCAGCCGCAATTCGTTGACGCGCTCGGTAAAGGATGCTCCCGACGACGCCATCAAGCGTTGCAGGTAGCGCGGAGAAATGCCCTGGCGACGAGCTACGATCTCCAGGCTGAGCTCCGGATCCTGAAAGTGTGCCGCGATGTGGTCGAGGGCAGCGTTGTGGCGCGCCGCGATCACCGCGCTCGCGCTGCTCTCGCCCAACGGGGAGCATTCATCGATGGCCAGCGCCGCGAGGTCGTGGATATGGGTCACGATGGTCTCGCGCAGCTTGGGCGCAGCAAGCACGCCCTGCCGCAATGCCGACTTCAGATAGGTCATGAGAAGCCGGAGTGCCTCGGTTCGGCGGGAAATCCGCCGCATGACGAGGCTGTCGACATCGGTCACGCGCGGCACGAGTGCATCGCGTGGCACCGCCAGACCGACTTGAAGTCCGTCGACATAGCGGAGGGTCGCCGGCTCCGAATGCAGAATCGCGATCGTATCGCCACCGCGGAATTCGATCTCCCGGCCGCGCTGCGATAACTGGCTCGCACTCGAAGAGCTGACGATGATACCGATCGAGTCATCGCCATCGGCGATATTCGCTCGCGAACGCCTGAACCGCATGGGCGCTCCCCTCAATGCGAGCAAGCGCAGCCCCCGAAGCGCCTGCAGCGTTGCTTCCGCGTGGAAGGGAGCATCGGATGCAGCCGCGATATCGGCGTGGACGATGCGCCGTCCGAACTCTTCACGCCACATCGGGATGCGCATCCGCTCCGGGAGGTCACGCGTGGAAAATCGAATCGAATTGAAATCTGCTGCATCAGCGGACATGCGGAATCTCCAAGCCTCACGCAACAACCGGAGCTATTCCGACAATCGATTACGACATCTGCAATTGCTATCCGAAATTTGCTATCTGCAATTTGCGCTTCGCGCACCGGAGCTGCCAATGAGAGGTGCGCGGAAGTCCAAGACACAACGTTGTCTGCTTGCTAGTGTCACTCATCGCAATCGACACTGCAAGTGAGCTGGTTCACGTCGAGGCGAGGAACTCTGGACTAAAGTAATTGCGACAGTCGTGGTGAAAATATCTCTCTAAAGAGGAGAGAACCATGATCAGGCTATTTCAGGTTGCCGCCATCACGTCCGTTTTGGACATCGTCGGAGCAGCGGCCGAAATCATTGCTCGAACTTGCAACATTGCTCGCATTCAATTGCATTCAGTGATCTGGGCTGCGATCCGCTTGCTCGATCCCGGATGTCCGATTCTCTGATGATCGCGTCCTGTCCCGCGCTCGGCGCGGGATGGCAATCTTCGTCAGAGAATGCGCCGGCGCTGTTTATCGTCGGCCCGGCGAAATGACCGAAAATAATTGCATGGGGCGCCAACAGTGCCGATTACGTGAGGAATTGACCATGTCCATACTCGACCTGCTCTATCGGGAATATTGCCGCGCCCGCCTCGCTGAAATGCGCAAGCAACTCCTGGTCACCACCGTCAGCGACAACGGTCTCGACATCAATTGGGATGCCACCAATTCTGCCAAACCCGGACGTCGCGGCGATGACCTGGACGACACCGCGACGAGCGACGCCTCCTCAATCATCCGGTAGCTGGTAACTGCATCGGCTCGGCCGGCTCAGACGTTCCGGAGCATCGCAAGCGACGCGAATTGCAACGTCGTTCGGTTCCTGAGCGTCTGATCGATCCGACCGGCCAAAAATGTGGTGGACGCCGCTCGGGGCAACCAAATGCACAGTCGCATGCACATCTCGAAGCCGTTGGCCGGCGAGCTTGCGCCGGATCTCTCCGGATCCGGCCGCGATCTGCGTATCGATGCCTGCCGCGGCATTGCGCTGTGGTGCATCTTTCTCGATCACGTGCCCAACAACATCGGAAGCTGGCTGACGCTCAAGAACTACGGCTTCAGCGATGCCGCGGAAGTCTTCATGTTCATGTCGGGCGTAACCTGCGCGCTGGCCTACGGCAGGGCGTGCCGCCACGAAGGCTGGAACGGCGTGATCAGCCGCTCGCTGCGGCGCGGATGGGATATCTATGCGGCGTTCCTGCTGCTCACGCTCGCTTACGCCATCATGATCTATCTCGCGGGTGGCGACGACCTTGCTGACGAGAGCAACACGCGCGTTCTGCTGGAAGATCCGGGCGCGACGCTCGCGCATGCGGTGATCCTGCAATACCGCCCCGTCAACGCCGACGTATTGCCGATCTTCGTGCTGCTCCATCTGTTGTTTGCGCCGCTGTTGTGGCTGTTGCTGCGCTGGCCGAACACGACACTGGGCGCCTCCTTCGCACTTTATGTGCTGGTGCAGGTGTTCGGCTGGATGGTGCCGGCATGGCCGAGCAGCCATTGGGCCTTCAATCCGATGGCCTGGCAGCTCCTGGTGGTGCTCGGCGCGTGGTGGATGATCGCGGGCAAGCCTGCCCAATCATGGATCACGTCGCGCACGGTGCTGGTCGTTGCCGTGCTGTATCTGCTGGTCAGCCTCGTCATTGCCTTGAGCTGGCACATCAAGCCGCTGGAAGCCGTGGTCCCGGCGGCGTCGGCGAAGCTGCTTCACTCGGTGGACAAATCGAACCTTGATCCGTTACGGCTGCTGCATTTTCTGGCGATCGCGGTCGTGGCGGTGCGGCTGGTCCCGCCGGATTGGCCGGCGCTGCGGACGCCGGCGCTGCGCAGCATGATCCGCTGTGGCCAGAACTCACTGCCGATCTATTGCCTCGGCGTGCTATTGGCCTGCGGCAGCCACCTGGCGCTGCTCGAGATCTCGGACGGAGTTGCCATGCAGATCGCGCTCAGCGTCGGCGGCATTCTACTGATGATCGCGGCTGCGACGCTGCTGAACTCGATCACGATCAAGCCCACGCGACAGCCGCGCTTTATGCAGCCAGCCGGGCCCGCCACTGCGATCTCGGCCAGCTTGCCGGCTCCGCGGCAGTAAGTCCGGTGCGCCCGCAGCGGGCCTCGGAGACGGCTGCCCTCAACCGAGATCGTGCAGATCCTTGCCAAGCGGCGGGCTCAGGCGAAACGCCGAGAACACGACCTTCAGGCCGGCCCGCTCGGGCGTGCAAGCCATCGGGCCGACAAGGTAGGAGTTCGCTTTTGGGAACGGCGCCAGCCGCATCAGCGGCCAGCGCTTGCCGTCGGCGGACGCCTGCAAGCGCAGGACGCCGTTTTCGACGGTCGCACGCACCCGGAAGTCGCTCGCATCGTGCCCGTAGTGCGCCGTGGCCCAATCCGATCGGCCGTCGGTCAGAACGCTGCCAAGCATGGCGCTGCCGTCCGAGAACTCGATTCCGGCCTTGACCCAATGCTGCGCATCGATCCGCACCATGATGCCGGCCTGATCGTAGAGCGCCTGAAAATCTCCCCGGACACGCAACTCGGCGGTGAAGGCCTCACCGGTTCGGAAACCCAGGAAGTGTCCGCTGTCCCGGTTGAAGCCATAATGCGTCTCGCGCCAGAAATCGGTGGCCTTGTCGGTGACGACCGCGAGGCTGTCACCCTCCGCGGACCATCGTTGCGGCTCGTTCAGCCACACGCCGTCGCTTCTTCGGAAGATCGGACCATTCATTTCAACCTCGGTTGTCGTGTCACGCTGCCACCCAAGCATCCGCTCTCAAAACGGCGATCTCGCGGCCTGCAACGGCGTCTCTTTTTGAATCAATTGCGCTCGTCAAATCGCGGCAACACTCCCGCGTCCTTCGGCGCATCCGACGTCCCGATGGGTTCGCGGCCTTGCCGGCCATTTCTATCTTGTCGCAGCGCTTGGGAGCTGACACTCTCCGTGTGCAGGGATATTGGACAACTCAAAGATGAGCCCGGGACTCAATATCGCGACCGGTATCATCGCGGCGATACTGGTCATCGCCGCGCTGGGCCAGGCGAGAAGCGTATTCGCGCCGCTGGCGGCCGCCCTCTTCATCATGTCGATCGTCTGGCCGATCCAGAAATGGCTGCAATCCTGGTTACCGAGACTCGTCGGGCTCGCGATCACCGTTCTCCTGACGGTTGCGGTCTGCCTCGCCTTTGCCTCACTGGCCGCGTGGGGATTTGGCCGCGTCGGACACTATATGATCGCGGATGCGACGCGATACCAAGCTCTTTACGCTGCCGCCGTGGCATGGCTGGACGATCATGGCGTCTCCGTCGCGGGCCTTTGGGCCGAGCATTTCAACGTTGGCTGGTTCTTTCGTGCCACGCAGTACGTCACGGGTCGTCTCAACACCACGCTGAGTTTCTGGCTGGTCGTGCTCGTCTATGTCGTGCTGGGACTTCTCGAGATCGAAGACATCACAGCTCGAGTCGAACGCTTGAAGAACCGCATCGCCGCGCGCGTGCTGATCGAGGGCAGCAGGGCGACCGCGGCCAAGCTCCGCAGATACCTGCTGGTGCGGACGCAGATGAGCGCCGCCACGGGCCTGCTCGTGGGCAGCTTTGCCGCGGTGACGGGACTGCCGTTCGCATTTGAATGGGGTGTGATCGCTTTCGTGCTCAACTATGTCCCCTTCATCGGCCCGTTTATCGCGACGCTGTTCCCCACCCTGTTGGCGATGACGCAGTTCGAGCACTGGCAAGCCGTGCTCGGCGTCTTCGTCTGTCTCAACATCATCCAATTCGCGATCGGCAGCTATGTCGAGCCACGCGTCGCCGGCTCCATGCTGTCGATCTCGCCATTCCTGGTGCTGTTTGCGATTTTCTTCTGGACATTCCTGTGGGGCCTGTTCGGGACCTTCATCGGCGTGCCGATCACGCTTGCCATGCTCACCTTCTGCGCCCAGCATCCCTCCACCTTCTGGATCTCCGATCTGTTCGGCGGATCGTCAAAGAGTGCGGCGGAAAAGCCGTGAGGCGCTAGCTTCCTGTTATCTCCACCCGCTCGGGCTCGGCCAGACAAAGCCTTCCATCCGGACCTTTCGCCATTTGGTGGATGTAGAAATGCGTCGTGACATCGTCGCCGGCGCCCATCACGGGCGACGGAGCCGAGACGATCCTCAGCGCGCCGCATGCACCGATCCAGTCGACATGGCGGTGACCGTGCATCACGATCGAGCGGTCGGCAAACGCCTGCAATCGACGGACGAACCAGCTACCATTGATCAGTGCCGTTCCGACGCGCTCGGAGAATGCCTTCACCGGCATGGGATACTCGATGAGGTGATGGTGAAGCGCGATGATCCAGCACGCCTGCGGATACTGGCGGATTGCGGTGTCCAGACGCCGCATTTGCGCGTCGGAGACCAGGCCGAGCGCATTGGTGAAGGAGAAGTGGGTTTCGGCGTTGGAGTCGAGGATGGCGATTCCGAGTCCGTCATCGCGATCCGGCGGCAGGATCATCGGGAATTGGTCGTCGAACACCTGCCGGAGCGAGGCCGCACGGAATAATCCGCCTGATTCCGCAACCCCGGTGATCCGCTCACGGTGTGGCGTCAGGGCCTGGAGCAGCGTGGTGGACAGTTTGCCCGAACTCTCGACAATGCGCACGCGGTCGCCTTGTATCGCCGCAATGGCTGAGAGGGTGCGAAGCTGCCGCAGCCGCTTCCCCAGGCTGAACGGCAGGTCGAGACGGGCCGGATTGGCGCGATCGACAATATTCAGGTCATGGTTCCCCGGAAGCATGATCGTCCGTGCGGCAAGTTCGGGATGACGGGACAATGCATCAAGAAGTTCGGCCCATTCGCTGGGGCGTCCGGCATCGGTCATGTCGCCGGTGATCAGCACGTGATCGATCGGATTGCTGGCGTGGATCGCGGCAAGGCGCGCCAGCACATTCGCGAGGCGTTGATTGCCCCGCGGTCCGGCCCGCCCGCTCTCGATCCGAAAGCCGTATCGCTCACCGACCGTGTGGAGATCGGACAGATGGGCAACGCGCCAAACGCTGGCTCGCGGTGGCACGGCGTCGAAAGCGGCGAGATCGACCGGCTGGTCCATGCTCGCATCAGCCATGCTCCAGGCCAGCGAAGCGACCGCAAGATAACAGGACACCAGCACGACCGCGTTGGCGAGCATCGGCACCACCAGATGGTGCAGCAGCGCCAGTTCGTGCAGGTTGGCGGCCCATCGTGACGCGGGCCACACCAGAATGGCGATCAATGCCGCGCCAGCCGACAGCACGACGCCGGCCCCGAGCGAGCAGGCGCGGCGGAGTTGCGCGCGGAAGTCAGGCGTGACCTTGCCGCGCCATGCGCGTTCCACAAGATGGCGCAGAGCCTCGCGCGCGAAGCCATAGCTCGGCTGAACGGCGAGCGCGTTGAGCGACCAGAAGTTCGTCTCGGCGATACGAAGCAGCGGTCGCCAGCCGATCCAACCCAAGCCTGCGATCGCGACCAGCGTCAGGGCAGCACCTAATTCGGTGAGCGCGCGAGCGTGTGCGGAAAGGCTCGCGAACCAGGCCGAGGCGACCAGCGGCGCAAGACCGAGCAAGATGCTCGGCAGCAGGAGCAGGAACGCCCAGGCGACCACCAGCTTCGGAAGGCTGATCTCGACCAGCAGGCTGCCGGCGATCTTGAGCAGCGAGCGCTGTCCGGGACTGGCGGCATCATCCTCGATATCACCGCGGCGCGGATCGAGCAGCACGCTGTCCTCCTCGCTTCCTCGAACGGTGACCTCGCCCCCGTCGCGACCCGAGCGCGCAGCTTGATGCGCTCCTACGCCGTCTGTCAAACGTTCCGGTGAGGACTGGACAATCCTGCCCTCAAGCGCGCCCGTGCCATCGGCTCCAGCGCGCGCATGGCTTCAAAGTCTGGCTCGATCGCCCGAACCAGACTCTGACGCTTCATGATCGCAGCAAGGCGGCCTGCAAGGTCAAAGCAATCCGTTCTTCTTCAGGATGTCGGATGCATTGTCCTTAGTGATCAACATCGTGGGCAAGGTGATGACCGGCTGCAGCTTCTCGCCCTTCAGGAGCTTGACCGCCTGCCGCAGCCCTTCGGCTCCCGGCGTTGCATAGAGGAATGTCGCCGAGAGCTGGCCCTTGCTGACCCAGGTGACGCCTTCGTCCGGCAGGCCGTCAATGCCGATGATGAACTTGATGTCCTTGTCGCGGCCGGCATCCTTGGCGGCGAGATAGGCGCCATAGGCCATCGGATCGTTGTGACCGTAGACCAGATCGATCTTCTCGTGGTTGCGCAGCGCCGTCGTCATGATGTTGTAGGCCTTGTCCTGCTTCCAGTCGCCCGACTGGTTGTTGAGCAGGTTCTTGATCGCGGGCTCCTTGTCGGTGAAGGCGTGGAAGCCATCGTGCCGGTCATGCGCCGGCTGGGTGCCCATGCCGCCCCAGATCTCGACAACATTGCCGGCTGCCTTGCCGGGACCACCGAGCAGCTTCACGGCGTATTCGCCGGCGGCACGGCCGATCGCGACATTGTCGCCGCCGATGAATTGGGTGATCCGCTTGGTATCGACGTTGCGATCCAGCACGATCACGGGGATCTTGGCGTCGATCGCCTTCTCGACCACGCCGGTCAGCCCGGCGGACTCCTTTGGAGAAATCAACAGGACGTTGACCTGCTGCACGATCAGGTTCTCGCAATCGGCGACCTGCTTCTCGGTCTTGTCCTGGCCGTCGGTGATCACGAGGTCGACGTCCGGCTGCTTCTTCGCCTCGGCCTGGATGTCCTTGTTGAATTGGACGCGCCATGGCTCGAGCGTGGTGCATTGGCTGAAGCCGACCTTCCACTTGCCGGCCGCCTTGGCGGGGGTCCAGTTCGCCGGCATGTAGACGGTCATCGCAGCGCCTGCGATCGTGGTTGACAATTTCAAGAATTCACGACGCTTCATCGAGATCCTCCCTTGCAAATTGCGCCTTTGCGGCGCTTGACGGCCGATCGGGCTCGGCTGTTTTCGGCTCGGCCTTTACCTCCGCCGATCGGCTGAATCGCCACCGCGCGAAGAGCTGGCCGAGATTCTGCTCCTGCACCAGGACCGTGCAGACGATGATCAGCCCCTTCATCAGCAACTGGACGTTGGAATCGATGTTCTGGAGCTGCAGGATGTCTGAAAGCAGGCCGAAGATCAGGACGCCGACGAACGTCCCGGCGAGCCCGCCTCGACCGCCCATCAGGCTCGTGCCGCCGATGACGACCGCGGCGATTGCGTCGAGCTCGAGCCCGGTGCCGGCGTCAGGCTTCCCCTGCCGGTACTGAGCGACGAACAGCACCCCGGCGATGCCGGCCAGCAGACCGGAGAGCAGATAAGCGGTAAGCTGGACCTGGGCGACTTTGATGCCCGAAAGCTTGGCAGCCTCGACATTGCCACCGATCGCGTAGGTATAGCGGCCAAAGGTGGTGAACCGCAGGATCGCGCCGAACAGCACGATCGCCGCCAGAAAGAACACGCTCGGCACCGGCAAGACACCCCACAGCATCGAGCGCAGAAGCTCGAATGCCTCGGTCGCGTTGGTGCCGGTATAGACCGGCACCACGGCATTGTCCTGTCCGGCGGTGAGCCGGGCGATACCAAGCGCACTCACCATCATCGCCAGCGTGACGATGAACGGCTGCAGGCGCCCGGAGACGATGAGAAGCCCGTTGATGCCGCCGAGCAACAGCGCAAGGCTCGGCGCGACCAGCAGAACGCCAAGGACGCCGAATTTGGTTGCCACCTGGTTCGCCGTCCACCATGCGACCGCGATCGCGGCGATGAGACCGAGCAGCCCGGGAATGCCCATGCTCCGCCACGGTGACAGCGCGACGTCGCGGCGCCGTCCGGCGCCGACATCGTGGCTGCGCGCAAGGCCGACGAGGATGAAGCGCGCGGCAAGCGCCACGGCCGCACCCCCGACAATCGTCGCAGCCGGCACTCCCAGCGCCGATGCCGCGGTCCAGCCCGGCTTGGTCAACAACATCGCGCAGATGACCGTCGAAAAGCCCATTACCGAGCCGACCGACAAATCGATGCCGCCCAGCAGGATGACCATCGTCATGCCGGTCGCGACCAGCCCCGTGATCGAGACCTGGCGCAGGACGTCGGTGAGATTGGCGTAGGACAGGAAGATGTTGTGGCCCGAGGACGTATGCGGCGAGGTGAGCGCGCCGATCACGCAGATGATCAGCAAGCCCCAATAGAGCTTGGTTCGCGACAAGAGCCGAAGCGCGGTCATGACGGTACTCCCTGGGGCTGCGCAGCCATGCCCGGCGCCGCAAGTCGCATCACGGCTTCTTGCGTCGCATCTTCGCGCCGCAGCACCCCGGTCTGCCGTCCTTCGCACATGACCAGTATCCGATCGGACAGCAGCAGCAGCTCGGGCAACTCCGAGGTCACCACGATGATGCCGAGACCTTGCCTGCCGAGGTCGAAGATCAACTGATAGATCTCCTGCTTGGCGCCGACATCGATGCCGCGGGTCGGCTCGTCGAGCAGCAGGATGCGCGGCTCGGTCGCCAGCCATTTTCCGATCACCACCTTCTGCTGATTGCCGCCGGAGAGCGTGGCGGCGCTCTGGCTGATGCCCGTGCAGCGGATCGAAAGCCGGCGCACCATGTCGGCGGCCAGCGTACGTTCCCCGGCGAATGTGCGCAGGCTGAACCGCGACATGGCGCCGATCGAGGGCAGCGCGATGTTATCGCAGATCGAGGCGGAGAGATGCAGGCCGCGCTCCTTGCGATCCTCGCTGACAAGCGCGAGACCGAGGCGATAGGCGTCTGCCGGCGATCCGATATCGACGGCCCCGCCATCGATCGCGATCTCGCCGCCGCGCCAGCCGCGCGCAACCCCGAAGATCGACTCCAGGATCTCGGTCCGGCCGGAGCCAAGCAGGCCGCCGATACCGAGGATCTCGCCGCGCCTGAGCTCGAAGTTGACGCCGTGCAGCATCCGCCGCCAGCCGCGCGGGCCGAGCGTATCGAGGGTCAAATCCCGCACCGAGAGCACGACCGCGCCGTCCGATGCAGATGCGCCTCGATCGTTTGCGGCGATCTCGCGACCCACCATCGCCGAGATGATCGCGCCATGCGACAACTCGTTGATCTGCGCCGTCACCACCCGCTTTCCGTCCCGCAAGACGGTCACGCGATCGGCGAGACCGAGCACCTCCTCTATCCGGTGCGAGGTGTAGATGATCGCGACGCCCTCGCTCGTGAGCTGGCGCACGATCTTGAATAATGTCTTGCATTCCGACGACGACAGCGCCGATGTCGGCTCGTCCATGATGAGGATGCGGGCGTTCAGCGATAGCGCCTTGGCGATCTCCACCAATTGCTGCTCACCGACACGCAGTCCGGCGACCCGGCTCTCGGGAGCGATCTTGACGTCGAGGCGCCGCAGGATCCGCTCGGCCGCCGCGATTATTCGCCGGCGATCGACGAACATTCCGGCGATGCGCGGCTCGCGACCGAGGAAGATATTGTCGGCCACGCTCAACTCGGAAACGAGATTGAGTTCCTGATGGATAATCGCGACGCCGGCCTCCTCGGCGTCGCGCACGCCGCTGAACGATACCGCGCGCCCCTCGACCTCGATGAGGCCGTCGTCGCTCGCCTGCACCCCGGCGAGAATCTTCATGAACGTGCTCTTGCCGGCACCGTTCTCGCCCATCAATGCATGCACTTCGCCGCGGCGTAGATCAAAGTCGACGTTGTTGAGCGCCCTGACGCCCGCAAAGGACTTCGAGACCCCCTGCGCAGCAAGAATGGTTTGCCCGGCGGACGCGGCAACCCGGCTGCCAGATGCAACCCCGCGAGACGCGCGGCGTGCACTCCACTCGTCGTCCGCTCCGAGGGCGCCGAGGCGTCTTTCCATCAGGCTCTTCCTCCCCGGCGTGCGCGATCTTGGGGATCGCGCCGCAGGTGATCGTTGCTTGTTACTGATATGCTAGTTATATCAGTTGCTGATCGTCAAGTCTGTTGTCCACCGGACATGTGAGAATCAGGACCACGGCATGGATTCCCGTTCAGTCGGCAGGTTCAGCGGAGCAACGTCCGCCGCGCGAGGGCGGCGGGCTGGCGGGTCGAAGGTCGACCAGGCCTATTCGGCGCTCAAGCAGGCCATCGTCTCAGGCGCGCTCGCACCGGACACCCCGATCGACAAGAACGAGTGGTGCGCCACGTTCGATGTGTCCAGGCTCTCGATCACGACTGCGATCAACCGGCTCGCTTTTGAGGGACTTGTGGTGGTCGAGCCGCAGCGCGGCTCTTATGTCGCGAGGATCCATCTCGAGGATGTCCGGCAGTGGATGTTGATGCGCCGTGCCCTGGAGATCGAGGTCGTCGGTGTCTGCGCCGTCAACATGTCGGACCAAGCGATCGCCGCGCTCGGTCAGAATCTCGCCTACCAGGAGGCCGCCATCTCAAGCGGAGACCTTGAAGGGTTTCACGAGCTCGACACCAGGTTTCACCACCAGATGACCGAGAACCTGAATCTTGCGCGCATCGGCGAGGTGCTCGATCCGATCCGCACGCATCTCGAGCGGGTCCGTCGAACGCTGTTGCCGGAGCCGGGACGACCGCAGGGCACCTTTCAGGAGCACGAAGCGATCTTTCGTGCGATCGCCGCGCACAAGGCGGATCAGGCAAAGAGCGAGATGGCGAATCATCTCGACCGCGTCGCGCGTGAGCTGCATTCCTTCGTCGCAAGACATCCCGGCTTCTTTGACGAGTGACGCGGCGTCACGGCGCTCGTCGATTCAGCCGCCCGACCGCGCGCAGCAACAGGGCGAAACCGATGGCTGGGTCTAAAGCACGGTCAGGTTGACCTGCAAACAACGTCGGAGGTCACCTCTCCCTTGGGAGAGGTGGCAGAAGGCGCTGCGTGTCGATTCGACCCAATCACATCGCGCTCTAGCGTGCCCGGGTCAGCGCCAGCCAGATGCCGCCGCCGATCATGAAGCCGCCGGAGATGCGGGACATCAGCCGCGTCCGCTCCTTGGAGAAGAATTTGCGGGCGCGGCCGGCGAGCAACGCGTAAGCGCCGTCGGTCACAACCGCTGTTACCATGAAGGTGACGCCGAGCAAGGCCACCTGCGGGATGTGGGGTTTGCTCATGTCCATGAACTGCGGAATGAAGGCGCCGAAGAACACCAGCACCTTCGGGTTCGACAGCAGCACAAGGAAGCCCTGCAGGAAGAAGCCGCCGCGCGGTGGCGGTGGCGTCTCGTCGGTGCTGATGCCTTCGACCGGCGCGCGGATCAGCTTGATGCCGAGCCAGACCAGATAAGCGGCGCCGGCGAAGCGCACCCAGTCGAACCAGTAGCCCATGGTCGCCATCAGCGAGGTCAGGCCGACCGCGACGGTGCCGATCACGATCGCGAGCCCGACCTGCGCGCCCAGCACGTTGGTGAGCGCAGCACGGGTGCCGTAGCGCAGACCATTGGCGATCACCATCGTGACGATCGGGCCAGGCAACAGCGCCAGCGCAATGCAGGCGGCGACGAAGGCGAGATAGGCTTGCAGGGACATGCTGGGGCTCACTGGAAGTGACACGCAATTTATGCACGTACTCTGAGGAAGAGGAAGCGGTTCCTGCTCATGTCTGTCATACCCCGCGACGGCGAAGGGGTGTCCAGTACGTCGCGGCTTCTCGGTAAGGCATCGATGCGTCTGGAATACTGGGTCACCCGCTTTCGCGGGTGACGACACCATCTTCGCGCGAGGGAGACGGCCTCAGCGGCCTTCCATCGTTGCGGCCATCCAAGTCTTGATCTTTGGCATCGCCAGGAACGCCAGCACCGCGCGCTGCACCTGCGCCGCATCGCCTTCGCCCTGCGCGGCCGCGACCAGCAAATCGCAGCGGTGCGACACGGCGATGCCGATCGCGGCGCGCTCGCCGCCGGGCATATCGATCTCATATGCCCTGATCCGCCCTCGGAGCTCGGCGACGCGGACCTCGTCGCCCGTCTTGAGCGGCGTGAAGCGCGGGCTGATCATGTCGATATCGGCGACGCGGTCGACCTCGTCGTCATCGGCAACGCCGCTGTCACAGTTGCAGAAGCCGAGCTTGGGCCGGACATAGACCTGGATAGCGCCGCCGCAATCGACCGCGTGACAACGGAAGGCGCGGCCGGCGGGCCAGCCGTCGCGCGGGAACGGCCAGGCGATCTCCTGCCACTCGCCCGCTCGCGGCGGCGCCATCTCATAGCCCGTGACGGCCGAGACACCGCCGAGCCCCAGAAACATCGCTGCGATCGCGGGCCACGGACGCGTCACGATGCGCTCATGGCAGTCCGGCGACGGCACGCGCCGGGCCGGTCAGTTCGAGAATGTGCAGACCGGTGTTGGCGCGGTCGACCGCATAGATGTAGCCGCGATCGTCGGTCTCGACATTGTTGGTCTGGATCGCCACCTTGCAGCGCGGCTTGCCGTCGATGGTGACGCAGCGCTTGTCGGTCGCCGGCGTGATCGAGGGAATGAAGTAACCGACCTCCTTCGGATGATAGGGATCGCGGATGTCGAGCGCGCGGACGCCGGCGTTGAAGAAGGCGATGAACGCCATCTTCTTGTAGTAGACCGGCGCCATGCTCTCGTTCGACGAATGCGAGCCGAACCGGCCGCCGCGCTCGCAGAACGATCCGCTTTGCTCCGGCACCGTGTAGCTCGAGATCACCATCGGCCGCGCCTCGGTGGTGACGTCGGCGAACCACACCATCTGCCGCGCCTCGCCGCATTCGTTCTGGATCGCCTCGTCGACGATCATCACGATGTCACGGGTCTGGCCGTCCTTGTCGTGCGCGAATTCCGCGATCGGCATGCCCGGCATCGGGAACGTCGTATGCGCGCCGTTCAGTGCCGACAGCGGCATCCGCGCGATCTCCGGGAATGTCAGATTCTCCGGCGTCGGCGCCTTCGGACCGCTCAACAGCTTGTCGCGATTGACGATCTGCAGGAAGCCACCCTTGTTGGTGCCGTAGCCGAAATAGACCCGGTTGCCCTTTGGACCGGTCGAGATCGGCCCGTGCAGCTCAGTCGGTACCGCGCCGGTCGCTCCGGGCTGCTGCCCGGGCAGGCCGAAATCCCTGATCTTCACAGGATGCGCGGGATCGGAGAGATCGTAGACCTGCGTCATGCGCCGCGTGCGCCAGTCCGGCGCGCCCGAGACCAGGTAAGCGATGCCGGTGTCGCATTCCCACCAGCTCTTGTGCGTGTCCTTCAGCCTTTCGCCGATCCGCGTGATCAAGACGGGATTGGCGGGATCGGCCACGTTCCAGATCTCATGCGCTTCGCTGCCGAAGGTGCGCAGCATGTAAACCGCGTTGCGATCGCCCTTCGGCAGATCCTTGCCGTCGCAGACCCGCACCATCTGCGCGCCGCCGGATTCATATTTGCCTTCCTGCCCTGGAATGTGCCGCAGATATTTCGGGTGCACGGGATCGGTGACGTCGACGATCGAGGTGCCGTTCGGCTCGGCCTTGCCGGTCATCGGATTGACGGGATCGGGGACGTCGTCGGTGCCGCCGTGATGGCCGATATAGGCAATCCAACGCTCACCCTGATGATGGATGGTCGGCTGATAGGCGCTGCGCGCCTGCAGGTCGTTGTATCCGACCAGCTTCATGTTGGAGGCTTCAGGCGGCGCGCCGATCTTCTGTTCCTGGGCCCATGCGTTGCACGCGAGCGAAACCCATAAGACCGTGCAGCAAACCGCAGTAACGCGACCACCCATGCGCACCACCCCTTGTTCAAAACCAATCTGCGTTGGCTGACGCCACGATAACACGCGCGACCAACGGTCCAAACACACGCTCTTGACATGCAACCATTTGGTTGCCTATTATTCGGCCCATGGATGAAGTCTTCAAAGCGCTAGCGGACGCCTCACGGCGAACGCTGCTGGACCGGCTTCATGCCCGAAACGGACAAACCCTCAATGAACTCTGCGACGGCCTCGACATGACGCGTCAGGCCGTGACGAAGCACCTTGTGATTCTGGAAGAGGCCAACCTGGTCAGCACGATCAAGCACGGCCGGGAGAAGCTGCACTACCTCAACCCGGTTCCGATCCATCAGATCGGCGAACGGTGGATCAGCAAATTCGAGCGCGGGAAGCTCACAGCGCTCAGCGAATTAAAACGGCAATTGGAGAAGCGTGATGAGTAAGCCGGAATTTGTCTACACGATCTATATCGCGTCAACCCCGGAGCGGATATTCGAGGCACTGACGGACCCGAACATGTCGGAGCAGTACTGGCACGGCAATTCCGTGCAGTCGGACTGGGAGATCGGCGCGCCCTTCGCGCTGCGGCTCGCGCGTCACGAGAACGACGTCACCGGCGAGGTGCTGGAATATGATCCGCCGCGCCGCCTCGCCTACTCGTTCCGCGCCCATGACGGATCGGACGGCGGACGAGCCTCGCGCGTCACCTTCGACATCGAACGCCAGCGCGACCAGGTGCGCCTCACCATGATCCATGACGGCTTCGAACCCGGCAGCCCGGTGCTTGAGAAGGTCAGCCTCGGCTGGCCGCTGGTGCTGTCCAGCCTGAAGAGCTTCGTCGAATGCGGCAGGGTGCTGTACGCGCCCTGGTATGAGGACACACCCGTGCTGGCCGGGAAGACCGTGGGAGCCACGCGATGAGCCGCCCCAAATTCGTCTACGTCACCTATATCGAGACCACGCCGGAGAAGCTGTGGGACGCGTTGACCAGGAACGAGTTCACACAGCAATACTGGTTCGGCACCGAGCTCAAGTCCGACTGGAAGGTCGGCTCGCCGCTGGCGCTGGTGATGGACGGCAAGACCACCGACACCGGCGAGATTCTGGTGGCCGACCGGCCGCGGCGCCTCGCCTACACGTTCAAGCATGAGCTCGACGAGGAGATGCGTAAGGAGCCGGCGACCAAGGTCGTCTTCACGCTCGAACCGTTCGACAATGTCGTCAAGCTGACCGTGACGCATGAGGGCTTCGGCGCCGGCAGCAAGCTCTTCGACGGCATCTCCAAGGGCTGGCCCGCGATCCTGTCCGGGCTCAAGAGCCTGCTCGAAACCGGCAAGGTGTCGCCAATTCCGCCGCGGGCGCTCGGGATCGAAGGCTTCGCATGACAATGAAGATCTATCGAAGGGTGCGCTCCGACATGAACATCGACAAGTTCAAGCCAGCGATCGTCTATACGATCTACATCGCGTCCACGCCGGAGAAGCTGTGGCAGGCGCTGACCCAGGCCGAGTTCAGCCGGAAATACTTTTCCGGCCATGCGGTCGAAGTCGACCTGAAAGTTGGCGGCGCCTACATCGTCCGCACGCCGGACGGCGCGCTGCACATCTCCGGCGAGGTGGTCGAATGCGATCCGTTGCGGCGGCTGACCGTCACCTTCAACGTCAACTGGCCGCAGTTGATCGAGAAGCTCGGGCCGACGCTCGTCACCTACGAGATCGAGCCCGCCGGCGACGGCGTGAAGCTGACGCTGCTGCAGTCGCACGACCGTCCGATCAGCGACGACATCCTCTCCGGCGGCCGCGCCGGCTGGCCGGCGATCCTCTCCAGCCTGAAGAGCCTGTTGGAGACCGGTCAGGCCATGGTGATCCCGATGCAGCCGCCGCAGCGCATGCTGGCGGCGCTGAAGGAGCTGGGGATCTCGATGCCAACGTGAGGTCTTGCGACGCAGTTGTCCTGTGCTCTGCCGTCGTCGCTGCGAAAGCAGGGACCCATAACCACAGCTTTGCGTGTGGAGTTTCGCTACGGCCCCCAGCGTCGCATTGCAACTGCAGCCTGTAGGTCCCGGGCCACACGGAGCCTGTCATCGGGCGGGCGCGCAGTCGCGCGAGCCGTTGGCTCCTCCGGCTACGGCATCAGGACGCGAGCGCGGCCTTCACGAGTCCGCTGGCCTTGGCGAAATCCATCTGGCCGGCGTATTTCGCCTTCAGGGCGCCAATCACCTTGCCCATGTCTTTGACCCCGGCGGCGCCGGTCTCGGCGATGATGGCTGAGATCGCGGCCTTCACCTCGTCCTCGGACATCTGCTTCGGCAGATAGGCGGAGATCACGGCGATCTCCGCGCGCTCTTGGGCGGCGAGCTCGGCGCGGCCACCCTTGTCATAAAGCTCGACCGATTCCTGGCGCTGCTTGATCATCTTCTGCAGCAGGCTCAGCAGCTCAGTGTCGGAAAGTGGCGGCTTGCCCTGCCCACGCGCGTCGATATCGGCGTTCTTGATGGTCGAATTGACCATGCGCAACGTGGAGAGCTTGCACTCGTCCTTCGCCTTCATCGCCTCCTTGACCGCATTGTTGATGTCGTCACGCAGCATCTTGGTGTCCTTGAAGTGGCAATTCCTTCATGTAGGAAGTTTGCAACGATAGGACAACCTAGTTCCGCAGCCATTCGACCAGCGCGTTCGCGCAAGCCTGCGGCTGCTCGGGCTGCGGCAGGTGTCCGCAATTTTCCAGGATCACGAGCTTCGCGCCGGGAATGCCGGCTGCCATTTCCGACGACAGCGCATTCGGGATGGTGTTGTCCTCGTCACCCGAAAGCACCAGCGTCGGGCACTTGATCCAGGCAAGCGTCGGTCGCGAGTCGGGCCGGCTGATCACCGCCATCTGCTGGCGAAGGAATGCGTCGACGCCGACGTCCTCGCCCATGTCGCGGACGAGCTGGCGCAGGCTTGCATCGTCGCGCCGCGACGGATGGACGAAGCCGGGAAACAGCTCGTCCAGCACCGCTGGATAGTGCCCGCTCCTGGCGCGCTCCATCATGCCGCGACGGCGCGCGCTCGCCTCCGGCGTGTCGGGCCTCGCCTGGGTGTTGATCAGCGCCAGCCTTGCGACACGCTCCGGTGCCTGGCGCATGATCTCGAAGGCGATGTAGCCGCCCATCGAGTGCCCGGCGAGGGCAAAGCGCGGCGGCGCCTCGGCGAGGATCCGGCGGGCGATCGCACCCATATTGTCGTCGCGGATGTGGTTGGCGACCGTGACCGGTCCGAGCCGCCAGAGCGCCGGGATCACCGGCGCGAAGATCCGGGGCGACGAGACGAGCCCGGGGACGAGCAGGATCGGCATCGTATTGTCCATGGGGGCTCCGAACCGGGTTATTTTCGGCAAGCAAACGGCCTGCGGGGGGAACTTTAGATTAAAAGGCCGTTCTGGCCTGTCAATTCGGCCGGCAACGCGGTGTGAATCCGCGCCCTTTCGCTTTGACGGCGCAAGGTGCGGCGTCTATTTAAGGGGCTCATGACAACATCCCAAAACGCTCCCGCCTGGCCGGACCACAAACCGACCGCGCTCCTTGTGCTTGCCGATGGCACCGTGCTGGAAGGCTTTGGCCTCGGCGCGGAAGGCCACGCCGTCGGCGAGGTCTGCTTCAACACGGCGATGACCGGCTATGAGGAGATCCTGACCGATCCGTCCTATGCCGGGCAGATCATCACCTTCACCTTCCCGCATATCGGCAATGTCGGCACCAACGAGGACGACATCGAGACGGTGAACATGGCCGCGACGCCGGGCGCGCGCGGCGTGATCCTGCGCACGGCGATCACCGATCCCTCAAACTACCGCGCCACCCGTCATCTCGACCAATGGTTGAAGGCGCGCGGCATCATCGGCCTGTCCGGCATCGATACCCGCGCACTAACCGCGCTGATCCGCTCCAAGGGGATGCCGAATGCCGTGATCGCGCACTCGAAGACCGGCGCGTTCGACCTGCACGCCCTGAAGGAAGAGGCGCGCGAATGGCCCGGCCTCGAAGGCATGGACCTGGTGCCGATGGTCACCTCCGGCCAGCGTTTCACCTGGGATGAAACGCCCTGGGTGTGGGGCAAGGGATTTGGCCGGCAAACCGCGCCCGAATTCAACGTGGTCGCGATCGACTACGGCATCAAGCGCAACATCCTGCGGTTGCTCGCGGGCGTCGGCTGCAAGGTGACGGTGGTGCCGGCGACGACCCCGGCCGAAGATATCCTGGCGATGCAGCCGGACGGCGTGTTCCTGTCGAACGGCCCCGGCGATCCGGCCGCCACCGGCAAATACGCCGTGCCCGTGATCCGGAAGGTGATCGAGTCGGGCACGCCGACGTTCGGGATCTGCCTCGGCCACCAGATGCTCGGTCTGGCCGTCGGCGCCAAGACCATCAAGATGCACCAGGGCCATCATGGCGCCAACCATCCGGTCAAGGATGAGACCACCGGCAAGGTCGAGATCACCTCGATGAACCATGGCTTTGCGGTGGACCAGGCCACGCTGCCCGCTGGCGCGACGCAAACCCATGTCTCGCTGTTCGACGGCTCCAACTGCGGCATCGCGCTGGAGGGCAAGCCGGTGTTCTCGGTGCAATACCACCCCGAGGCCTCCCCCGGCCCGCGCGACTCGCACTACCTGTTCCTGCGCTTCGCCGACCTGATGCGACAGAACAAGCGCGCCGCCTGAGCACGCCTGGCATCCGCTTCATCGGGATGCCCTGACGATCCATCCAAAAGCGAATCGTGCCCGGACCTTGTCCGGGCGCGACTCTTTTCGCGCGGCTTTCATGCACCGTCGGTGCCGCGCCAGCCAGCGCGTGACCAGGTGACACCAGGTTCTGACATCACATTGCAGGTCGGCGCAAACAAAGTCGATCGTATTTCACAACCTATACGTGTATTGCTGGGCACCGCAAGACGCCAGACCGGAACCCAGTGCGCCACATCGCCGCTCTGTCCTGCTGAGGAACCGGGGCTCCAACAACGAGTTTTTCATTGGTGCATGTGCGGCTCAACCGTCATCAATGGCTGTCAACGACTGACGCAATCATGGCCTCACGGGTTGGGCCAGACGCGGGGATCAGGCAACGCAAACAAGCAAGCATAAAGGAGGTGTTCGGCATGCCAATGTCGGTCGAGCGCGCATCAACCGAAAGCATTGTCCGCGACCGCGCCGATACGGCGTGACGAACAACTCAAGCTCGCGAATGGTTCATGCCCGACAGAAAGCAATACATCAGGTTGCCGCATCGAGCAGTTGTCTTTGTCGGAGACGGCCGCAAGGCACTTTTTCTTCTCAATGAAGGGACCGGCCTGGAGCCTCGCTTGAAAGTCCAGCGCGTTCTTGAAGACGAGAACCCGCCCACCCGTGAGCAAGGCGCGGACAGGCCGGGGCGCGCGCTCTCCCCGGTCGAGCCGAACCGAAGCGCGATGGAGCAGACCGACTGGCACGACATCGAGAAGCGCCGGTTCGCCCGGACGATCGCCGGCGCCCTGGATCGCCTTGTGCAGGAATCGCATGCGGAGCGCGTTGTCATCGTGGCACCGCCGCGGACGCTCGCGGACCTGCGCCGATCATTTTCCCCCGCAGTCGAGAAGCGCATCGTCGCGGAGATCGCAAAGGACCTGACCGGTCTGACCGTCAGCGACATCTCGCAATATCTGACCACCTGATCGTGCCGGCGGCCCGAGGTAAGGGGAACGCAGGCGCTGACAACCGGTTGATCCGCGCGTAGTCTCTTGCGCACGCGCGGGAGGAGCCATGTCCGCAGTCAAAGCCGGGATCGAGCCGCAGGCCATCGTCTTCGAGGATGACGGTCTCGTACCCAACAACCGAATCCCGTTCCTGGTCTACAAGGGCGCGGTCGATCTCGGGAGCGATCCCGAAGGCACGATCGAGCGCCTGTTCGACGAAAATGGCTGGGGCGCGATGTGGCGGAACGGCGTCTACGACTACGTGCATTACCACGCCACCGTGCACGAGGTCCTGGGCGTCGCCCGCGGCAGCGCCCGTGTGCAGTTCGGCGGCGAGCGCGGACATGCGCTGGAGATCGCAGCCGGCGACGTTGCGATCCTGCCCGCCGGCACCGGACATCAGTGCCTGTCGGCCAGCGACGATTTCTGCGTGGTCGGCGCGTACCCGCCGGGGCCGCCGATGCAGATCACAAGGCCGACGCCGGAAAATCACGCGAAGGCGCTGAAGACGATTCCGTTGGTCGCGGTGCCCGCGACCGATCCGGTGCTGGGCAGGGATGGACCGCTGGTGCGGCTGTGGACGCGGTGACCGCTGTCATTGCGAGCGGAGCAACGGCTAGGCCGCGTTGCTGCCTTCCTGACGGCTGGCCTCGAACAGGAACCAGGTGCGGCGCTCGGTCTCGTCGATGAAAGTCTCGAGCAGGCCCGCGGTGCCGGAATCCTCATGGTCGTCGGCGAGCTTGTGCGCCTTGCGCATCGCGGCCGCGATATGCTTGTTGTCTTCCATCAGTTCGCGCAGCATCTCGCGCGGCGGGACATAGGGCTCATCATTGTCCTTGATGGTCTGATGCCTGGCGACATCGCCAATCGACTTCAGCGTCACGCCGCCGAGCTTGCGCACCCGTTCGGCAAGCTGGTCGGTGGTGGCGAAGATCGCGTCCGACTGCTCGTCCAGCAACAGGTGGTAGTCATGGAAGTGCCGGCCGCTGACGTGCCAGTGGAAATTCTTGGTCTTCAGGTAGAGCGCAAAGGCGTCCGCCAGAAGCGTGTTGAGCGAGGCCGAAACCTTGTCTACCGCAGTTTGCGGAAGATCGGTCGGCGTGTCGAGATCGGCAGAGATTCTGTCGGGCTTGTTGTCGTTCCTGGCTTTGCTCACGTTAGACCTTCCTGTTAGGAACCCGTATTTCGGCGCATTGATCATTCGCCGCCGGCCCGCTAACGCATCATCTGCCCCACCCGTTCCTGAACGCCGGGAACCCGTTTCCACCGGATACCAAACGCGATGGATGAATGGATCGATTATTACGATTCAACGCATACGATCTATGCAAGCAGACTGCACCGGGATTTGCATTTTGAGGGCATCGCGCGCGACATCATCGGCTACATCAGTTCGCCAGATGCGGTCGTGCTCGACTATGCCTGCGGCGAAGCGCTATCGGCGGCCAAGGTCGCAGATGCCTGCGCCAGGCTCTATCTGGCCGAGCCCGCCCCTGGCGTCCGCGGCAGGCTGGCGTCGCGCTTCGCGCCCAACGCCAAGATTTCCGTGCGCTCGCTCGATGACCTCCAGCAGATGGACCGGAACTCGCTCGACCTCGTGGTGATGAACTCGGTGGCGCAATACATGACGCCGCAGGAACTGGATTCCGCATTCGCGGTGATCCATCGCTTGCTGAAGCCGTCGGGCCGCTTTGTGCTCGGCGACATTCTGCGGCCCGAGGTCGGCATGATCAGGGACGTGCTGGCGTTGCTGCACTTCGGGGCGACCCACGGCTTCCTGCGCGATGCGCTGATCGGGCTGGTCAGCACCGCCCTCTCCGACTACCGGCAATTGCGCAACAGGGTCGGGCTGCAGCGTTATGGCGAGGCCGAGATGATTGCCAAGCTCGACCAGGCCGGCTTCAGCGCCGCGCGCTCACCGCGCAACATCGGGCACAATCCGTGGCGAATGACGTTCGTGGCGCAACACCGATCATAGGTTGCACCGGACGTTAGGGTTAACCGCAAAAGCTCCTGGCCCGCTCGGAAATATTCAGCAATGGTCCGCTCGGCCCGGTGGCGGAAGCGTCGACGCGGCAGTGGTGCATCACTGTTTATCCTGGTTCAACTCCAGGCCGGGCCTCCAGCCTTCGCTTGCGGCGCAAGCTTCGGCTCGGCAGGCCTTGTTGTAGCGAAGGCCGCCGCGGCGGTAGCCCGCAGGACGAAGCCGGGCCCTGGCAAGCCACCCCGCTCCCCGAGTGCCCCTCACCGGCATCCGCCGAACGTGGAATTTCCCCCAGAATCGCGGTTGATTCGGCGTTTTTGGGGGTTTCGCGGGTGCGGAAACTGGTCTAAAGACCACCCGCGCGCGAGGGTTCGCGCTTCCCGCGCTACAAGCTGTAACGCAGGGCTCGAGGGACGCGCGGAACGCGCGCCCTTTTTTTGTGCCCAAATTCCAGTCCGCGAGACCTGATGCCCAAAAGAACCGACATCTCCACCATCCTGATCATCGGCGCCGGTCCCATCGTGATCGGCCAGGCCTGCGAATTCGACTACTCCGGCACGCAGGCCTGCAAGACGCTGCGGGAAGAGGGCTATCGGATCGTCCTGGTCAATTCCAACCCGGCGACGATCATGACCGACCCGGAGCTGGCGGACGCGACCTATATCGAGCCGATCACCCCCGAAATCGTCGCCAAGATCATCGAAAAGGAGCGCCACGTCGTTCCCGGCGGCTTCGCGCTGCTGCCGACCATGGGCGGCCAGACCGCGCTGAACTGCGCGCTGTCGCTGCGCAAGCAGGGCACGCTGGAGAAGTTCGACGTCGAGATGATCGGCGCTACCGCTGATGCGATCGACAAAGCCGAGGACCGGCAGCTATTTCGCAATGCCATGGAAAAGATCGGGCTGCAGACGCCGAAGTCGCGGCTCGCCAACGCCTCGGCACTCAAGAAATCCGACCGCGACCAATACCTCGCCGACCGCGCCAAACTGTCCGGCGCCGAGCTCGAGGAGTTCGAGCGGCAATGGGATGCCGGCGAGAATGAGCGCCGCAAGCGCTACCAGCAGCAGGCGCTTGCCGAAGCGCTGATGGCGCTGTCCGACATCGGCCTGCCTGCGATCATCCGCCCCTCCTTCACGCTCGGCGGCACCGGCGGCGGCATCGCCTACAACAAGGAAGAGTATCTCGACATCATCGAGCGCGGCCTCGACGCCTCGCCGACCAACGAGGTGCTGATCGAGGAATCCGTTCTCGGCTGGAAAGAGTACGAGATGGAGGTGGTGCGCGACAAGAAGGACAACTGCATCATCATCTGCTCGATCGAGAACGTCGATCCGATGGGCGTGCACACCGGCGACTCCATCACGGTGGCGCCGGCGCTGACGCTCACCGACAAGGAATACCAGATCATGCGCGACGCATCGATCGCGGTGCTGCGCGAGATCGGCGTCGAGACCGGCGGCTCCAACGTGCAGTTCGGCATCAATCCGGACGACGGCCGCATGGTCGTGATCGAGATGAATCCACGCGTCTCGCGCTCCTCGGCGCTGGCCTCCAAGGCCACCGGCTTCCCGATCGCCAAGGTCGCTGCCAAGCTCGCGATCGGCTACACGCTGGACGAGATCGCCAACGACATCACCGGCGGCGCCACGCCCGCCTCGTTCGAGCCGACCATCGACTATGTCGTCACCAAGATTCCGCGCTTCGCGTTCGAGAAATTCCCCGGCGCCTCCTCCACGCTGACGACCTCGATGAAGTCGGTCGGCGAGGTGATGGCGATCGGCCGTACCTTCCAGGAGAGCCTGCAGAAGGCGCTGCGCGGGCTCGAGACCGGGCTGACCGGCCTCGACGAGATCGAGATCGAGGGCCTCGGCCGCAGCGACGACAAGAATGCGATCCGCGCCGCGCTCGGCACGCCGACGCCGAACCGCCTGTTGCAGGTCGCGCAGGCGATGCGGCTCGGCTGGTCCAACGAGGAGATCTTCAATTCCTGCAAGATCGATCCCTGGTTCCTCGCCGAGATGCGCGGCATCGTCGAGATCGAGGACAAGGTCCGCAAGAACGGCCTGCCGCCGAACGGCTACGGCATGCGCATGCTGAAGGCGATGGGCTTTTCGGACGCGCGGCTTGCGGTTCTGACCGAAACCACCGAGGCCGAGGTGACCGCGAGGCGCCATGCACTCGGGATCCGTCCGGTCTACAAGCGGATCGACACCTGCGCCGCCGAGTTCGCCTCGCCCACGGCCTACATGTATTCGACCTATGAAGCGCCATTCGCGGGCGCGGCGGCCGACGAAAGCGCTCCGTCCGACCGGAAGAAGGTGATCATCCTCGGCGGCGGGCCGAACCGCATCGGCCAGGGCATCGAGTTCGACTATTGCTGCTGCCACGCCTGCTTCGCACTCGCCGACGCCGGCTACGAGACCATCATGGTCAACTGCAATCCGGAGACGGTGTCGACGGACTACGACACCGCCGATCGTCTCTATTTCGAACCGCTGACCGCCGAAGACGTGCTGGAGATCATCGCGACCGAGCGCAAGAACGGCACGCTGCACGGCGTGATCGTGCAGTTCGGCGGCCAGACCCCGCTGAAGCTGGCGCGCGCGCTGGAAGCCGCCGAAGTGCCGATCCTCGGCACCTCGCCCGACGCGATCGACCTCGCGGAGGACCGCGACCGCTTCAAGCGCATCCTCGACAAGCTCCGCCTCAAGCAGCCGAAGAACGGCATCGCCTATTCGGTCGAGCAGGCGCGCCTGGTGGCAGCCGATCTCGGCCTGCCGCTGGTGGTGCGTCCGTCCTACGTGCTGGGCGGCCGCGCGATGCAGATCATCCGCGAGGAAAACCAGCTCAACGACTATCTGCTGGGCACGCTGCCCGAGCTCGTGCCGGCCGACGTCAAGGCGCGCTACCCGAACGACAAGACCGGTCAGATCAACACCGTGCTCGGCAAGAACCCCTTGCTGTTCGATCGCTATCTTTCTGACGCGACCGAGGTCGACGTCGATTGCCTCTGCGACGGCAAGGAGGTCTTCATCGTCGGCATCATGGAGCACATCGAGGAAGCCGGCATCCACTCCGGCGACTCCGCCTGCTCGCTGCCGCCGCACTCGCTCGACGCAGCGACGATCGAGGAGCTGGAGCGGCAAACCCGCGAGCTCGCGCTCGGCCTCGACGTGGTCGGCCTGATGAACGTGCAATACGCCATCAAGGACGGCGAGATCTACGTGCTCGAGGTCAACCCGCGCGCATCGCGCACGGTGCCGTTCGTCGCCAAAGTGATCGGCACGCCAGTCGCCAAGATCGCGGCGCGGATCATGGCCGGCGAGAAGCTCGGCGACTTCAAGCTGAAGAAGAAGAAGCTCGACCATGTCGGCGTCAAGGAATCGGTCTTCCCGTTCGCGCGCTTCCCGGGCGTCGACACCGTACTCGGACCGGAGATGCGCTCGACCGGCGAGGTGATGGGCATCGACCGCTCGTTCGAGGTCGCGTTCGCAAAGAGCCAGCTCGGCGGCGGCACGCGCGTGCCGCGACGAGGCACGGTGTTCGTCTCGGTGCGCGGCGACGACAAGATGCGCATCGCGGATGCGGTGCGGCTGTTGCACTCGCTCGGCTTCAAGGTGATGGCGACGTCGGGGACGCAGCGCTATCTCAGCGACAACGGCGTGCCGACGGAAAAGGTGAACAAGGTGCTCGAGGGACGCCCCCATATCGTCGACGCCATCACCAATGGCGACGTCCAGTTGGTCTTCAATACCACCGAAGGTCCGCAAGCGCTGGCCGACAGCCGCTCGCTGCGGCGCGCTGCCCTCTTGCATAAAGTACCGTATTACACCACTCTTTCCGGCGCGGTGGCAGCCGCACGGGGGATCCGGGCCTATCGGGACGGAGACCTTGAGGTCCGCACGCTTCAGAGTTACTTTTTCGAGAGCTGACCCTGCCCGGGCCGAAGGTCCGAAACGGTCAGCAATTAGCCGAATGGCTGGAACTCACCGCGCGATTGAATGTTGTCACGGCCCTTAGCGGGGCCGAAAATCACTGGGCTTCCGGGCACTCCCTACGCCCTGATTCCTGCGTTAGCTGAACTCGATATCTCGAGCGCCTTGGATGCGCGCACGGGAAAAGGACGAAGATGATGGAAAAGGTTCCGATGACAGCGGGTGGATATGCCGCACTGACGGACGAATTGAAGCATCGCCAATCGGTAGATCGTCCGCGCATCATCGAACACATCGCGGAGGCGCGCTCGCACGGCGATCTCTCAGAAAACGCCGAATACCACGCAGCCAAGGAAGAGCAGTCGCACAACGAAGGCCGCATCGCCGAGCTGGAAGACAAGCTCGCGCGCGCCGACGTCATCGACATCTCCAAGCTCTCGGGCGACACCATCAAGTTCGGCGCCACCGTGACGCTGGTCGACGAGGACACCGAGAAGAAAGCGGTGTGGCAGATCGTCGGCGAGGTCGAGGCCGACGCCAAGAAGGGGCGCATCTCCATCACCTCGCCGCTCGCACGCGCGCTGATCGGCAAGAAGAAGGGCGCCACCGTGGAAGTGATGGCGCCCGGCGGCGCCAAGGCGTACGAGATCACCAAAGTCGAATGGCGATAGTTACCTGCAAGTGACTGGTGCAAGGAAGCCGCGTTCACAGCGCGGCTTTTTTCTTGGCCCGTCCCGCGCGCCGGTCTGACGCCCTTGTGAATGGAGGCGCGGCACCATCCATACTACGCAACGGCGCGACATGATTATGCTGTATAATCATATCGGACGATGTGGAATCGGTGCTGGCGATCACATCACGCCACACGCGTGGTGTCGCGGCGGATCGCCGCTGCATGTCATCACGCGGCGCGTCAGTCGGCCACGCCGAGGAATAATTCCAGGCGCAGGGTGTTGACATCGCGCTGTGGTGGCAGACACCGTATTCCGCTTCGTGCAATGTTCCAGTGTATCGAAGAGGGGGTAAGTGACAATGGACCAGATGTTCTCCAAATGGCAGCCGACGGTGCTCAGCCTGTTCCGGTTCATCACGGGACTGCTGCTGTTTCAGTATGGGGTGGCCAAGATCTTCAAGATTCCCGCGCTCGCCTATTTCGCCAATCCGCCGCCGCTGATCATGACGGCCGGCGCGATTGAGTTGATTCTGGGCGGCCTGTTGATGATCGGCCTGTTCTCGCGGATCGCCGCCTTCGTCTTGTCCGGCGAGATGGCGTTCGCCTACTTCCTCGGGCACATGCTCAAGAATCCCGCCGAGCCGGTACTTCATCCGCTGAACAACGGCGGCACCGCGGCCATTCTGTTCTGCTTCGCCTGCCTCTATCTTGCGACCTCGGGCCCGGGCCCGATCAGCATCGACGGTGCGATGGGTCGGAAGTAGGACCCGCTCACCTCTGCTAAAGCATGATCCGGAAAAGTGTGAAGCGGTTTTCCGAAAAGATCATGCTCAAGCAAGGAGCTGAGCGCGATGACGATTCGACCCAATCTCATCGCGCTTTAAGGCGTCGCGACCGAAGGGAGGCAATCCATGTTTCCACGAGCGGAGGCTGGATTGCTTTCGCGTCCGCAGATGCTGCTGCGGACAACTGGGTTGCGTTGCGTCAATGACGATGTTTGATTGCGCGCCTCAGCCAGCCGCCTTGAGATCGAGCGGCACAGCCGCTTCGTATTTTGAACTGTGCAGCACCAGGGACGTCCTGACATTGCGCACGTGCGGCGCGGCTGTCAGATGCGTGACGAAGTCCTGGAATGTCGCCATGTCGGGGGCGACGCATTTGAGGATGAAATCGACCTCGCCCGACAGCATCCAGCATTCGCGGACCAGCGGCTCGGCGCGGACGAAGTCCTCGAAGGCGCGTAAGTCGGCGTCGGCCTGGCTCGACAGATGGACGGATGCGAACACGGTCACATCGAAGCCGAGACGACGAGGATCGAGCAGGCCGCGGTATCCCTGGATGTAACCTTCCTCCTCCAGCGTCCGGACCCTGCGCAGGCAGGGCGGCGGCGAGATGCCGACGCGTTTCGCCAGTTCCACGTTAGTGATTCGGCCATCGGCCTGGATCTCGGCGAGGATTTTAAGGTCGATCTCGTCAAGGTTCTTCGACACGCGACTACAGTTCCCTTGAGTTCCCTTGGGGGCTGGAAAGTTAGGCAAATCTGCCGGCAACTCTCATAGCGCAGGCGGCACGCGATGCGCAATTTTATTGCGCGTGCAGCGCATGATTTCGCGATTTTGATTTCAGTTCCGGGGAAAATTCGCCGCCATGGATTGCAAATCTTGCATAGCTAACCAGATATCCTAGACTTGGATTTGACACTTTTGGTGCCGCCGCGACGTCTTTCCGGGGCGCTTCCCACACAAGTCCTGATCAAAGTCCCCAGAAGAGAGGGATCTGCTAATGCCCGCGCCTGTCCACGCCAAGGTCGTTATCATCGGTTCCGGCCCCGCCGGATATACCGCAGCGATCTACGCAGCACGCGCAATGCTCGAGCCGGTGCTGATCCAGGGCATCCAGCCGGGCGGGCAGCTCACCATTACCACCGACGTGGAGAACTATCCCGGCTTCGCTGACGTCATCCAGGGCCCCTGGCTGATGGAGCAGATGGAGAAGCAGGCGGCCCATGTCGGCACCAAGATCGTCACCGACCTCGTCAACAAGCTGGAACTCGGCCAACGGCCGTTCCGCCTGACCTGCGACTCCGGCGACGTTTATCTTGCCGAGACCGTGGTGCTCGCTACCGGCGCCCAGGCTCGCTGGCTTGGGCTTCCCTCGGAAGAGAAGTTCAAGGGGTTTGGCGTCTCGGCCTGCGCGACCTGCGACGGCTTCTTCTATCGGGGCAAGGAAGTCATCGTGGTCGGCGGCGGCAACACCGCGGTCGAGGAAGCGCTCTTCCTGACCAACCACGCCTCCCGAGTCACGATCGTGCATCGTCGCGATCAGTTCCGCGCCGAGCGTATCCTGCAGGAGCGGCTGTTCAAGCACCCAAAGATCAAGGTGGTGTGGGATTCCGCCATCGACGAGATCTGCGGGTCCGAGAACCCGAGCAAGGTCACCCATGTGCGGCTGAAGAACGTCAAGACCGGCGCGCTGTCGGAGCTTCGCACCGATGGCGTCTTCATCGCGATCGGCCACGCACCGGCGACCGAGCTGGTCAAAGGCCAGATCAAGTTGAAACCGTCGGGCTATGTCGAGGTGGCACCGAACTCGACGGCAACCTCGGTACCCGGCCTGTTCGCCGCGGGCGACGTGGCGGATGAAACCTATCGGCAGGCGGTCACCGCCGCCGGCCTCGGCTGCATGGCGGCACTCGAGGCAGAACGCTTCCTGGCACTTCGCGCGAGCGATCGCGCAGCGGCGGAATAATCATGGCACGATCTCGCGACGGATTTACGGATATGGACTGGGACAAGCTGAAGGTCTTTCATGCTGCGGCGGAAGCGGGCAGCTTCACGCATGCGGGGGAACAGCTTGGGCTTTCGCAATCGGCGGTCTCCCGCCAGGTCAGCGCGCTCGAGCAGGAGCTGGCGGTCTCGCTGTTTCACCGCCACGCCCGCGGCCTGATCCTCACCGAGCAGGGCGACCTGCTCTTCCGCACCGCGCATGACGTCTTCATGCAGTTGCAGGCGGCGCGCGCGAAGCTGACCGATAGCCGCGAGCGGCCGAGCGGCGACCTCAAGATCACGACGCCACAGGGACTCGGCATCAACTGGCTGATCCCGCGGCTCGACGAATTCACCGCGCTCTATCCGGACATCCGGGTCTCGCTGATCGTCACCGACGAGGATCTCGATCTGTCGATGCGCGAAGCCGACGTTGCGATCCGCACCCGCAAGCCGACTCAGCCGGACCTGATCCAGCGCAAGCTGTTCTCGATCGGCTTCCACGCTTATTGCTCGCCGGAATACATCAAGCGCTTCGGCACTCCGCGGACGCTCGATGATCTCGACCAGCACCGCATCATCATGCTCGGCGATGCCCAGGTGCTGCCGCACCTGCAGAACCGCAGTTGGCTGATCGACGCAGGGCGCAACGGCTCCGGGCCGCGCGAGCCCTTCTTCAAGGTCAACAACATCCTGGGGTTGGTGCGTGCGTGCCAACAGGGGCTCGGCATTGCCGCGCTGCCGGACTATCTCGTCGAAGAAGACAGCCGTCTTGTGCAGTTGTTCGGCGAGTCCGACTCGATCGCGCTCGACACCTACTTCGTCTATCCGGAAGAGTTGAAGACGGTGGCGCGAGTGCAGGTGTTCCGTGACTTCGTCGTCAGCAAGGCGCAGCGCTGGCCATCCTGATTAAGCAGGCCTTATATGCTTTGATTATAGGGCTGCGCGCTGTCCTGAGAGGCCCCCCAAGTCTCCGCATGTCTGACATGCGACCTCGACGGTTGCTGCATGGTGCCGATGAGGATCATAGTGTTTGCACGCTGAGCGTTCGCGTCGCGCATATGTCCCCCTCCTCCAGTGGCGCGGAAGTTCAGTAATCCCTCTTGGAAGGTGATTGTGTCGGCCTCACGTGGCCAATACCTCAAGCCGGGCTCTATTGAGCCCGGCTTTTTTTCTTTTCATCGGTGCGTCATGTCGGTGCTGTGCGTCGCGCCCTGTGCACTCTACCTCCGGTAAATGTGCCGTCCGTCACGCTCAACGCGGATTGACAACAATCACGCGGCGCAGCATCATTGCTACATGATCACGACTTCGTGCGCCGTCCTGTCGTCGAAAAAAGCTCCCCTTCCGGGGACACGAGATCGCGCGCGATAAGATCAACTCGCATTTGAACGATCCCGAAACCCCGCCGCCTGGACGGGGTTTTTTTGTTGGTCCCGTCTCTGGCTTCCCCCCAAGGAGATGGACCATGACCGATCTACAACAGCAATTGCAGGGACTCTGGCTGCCTCTGATCACGCCATTTCGCAACGGTGAGCTCGACGTTGTGTCGTTGCGCCGCCTGGTGCGGCACTACGCCACCGGCCCCGTCGACGGCCTGATCCTCGGTGCAACCTCCGGTGAAGGCATGTCGCTCAGCCTGGAGGAGCTCGAAGGGCTGGTCAGCGTGGTGCTCGCCGAGCTCAGTGCCAGCTCCCGCCATTTGCCGGTCTGCCTCGGGCTGTCCGGCGCCAGCACCGCGCGGATGAAGGATGCGCTCGACGACACCGCCGACTGGCCGATCAGCGGCTACCTGATCGCCAGTCCGTACTACACGCGCCCATCGCAACGCGGGCTGTTGCAGCACTTCACCGCGCTCGCCGACCACACGGCGTCGCCGATCGTGCTCTACAACATCCCCTACCGCACGGCGGTGAACCTGACCAACGAGACGCTGCTGACGCTCGCGAAGCATCCCAACATTGTCGGCATGAAGGATTGCTGCGCCGATCGCGCGCAGACGATCGATTTCCTCAACCGCCGCCCGGCGGGCTTCCGCGTGCTGACCGGCGAGGACGCGCAGACATTCGACGCGCTCTCCGATGGCGCCGACGGCGCAATCTTGCTATCGGCGCATCTTCAGACCGCGACCTTCGCCTCGATCCGAACCCTGCTGAAGCAGGGCAACCGCGACGCGGCGCTGGCCGCCTGGCAGAGCGTCGCCGGCCTGACCCGGCTGCTGTTTGCCGAGCCGAGCCCGGCGCCGGCCAAGCACTGGCTGTGGCGGACGGGATTGATCGACAGCCCCGAGGTGCGGTTGCCGATGGTCGAAGTGAGCGCAGACCTCGCGACCTTGCTCGACGCCGAGATCGAACGCCGGGCGACGTCTGTGCTGCAACCGGCATAGCGCTTCTTCTCCCTCTCCCCGCACTTGCGGGGAGAGGGCCGGGGTGAGGGGCTGCTCCCGCCAATACGGTGACAGATTTGCTCGTGGAGAGTCCCCGTCACCCGGCGCTTCGCGCCGACCTCTCCCCGCAAGCGGGGCGAGGTCAGAAACCGCTAGTCCAGCTTCGTCCTCGCCAGCCGCAGGGCGTTGCCGATGACGCTGACCGAGGACAGTGCCATCGCGGCGGCGCCGACCATCGGCGAGAGCAGGATGCCGAACAGCGGGTAGAGCACGCCGGCCGCGATCGGCACGCCCGCGGCGTTGTAGACGAAGGCGAATGTCAGGTTCTGGCGGATGTTGCGCATCGTCGCAACCGACAGCCGCCGCGCGCGAACCAGGCCCATCAGGTCGCCGGTCAACAGCGTGATGCCGGCGCTCTCGATCGCGACATCGGTGCCGCCGCCCATGGCGATGCCGACGTCGGCCGCCGCCAGTGCCGGCGCGTCATTGATGCCGTCGCCCGCCATCGCGACCGTACGGCCCTCGCCGCGCAGTCGCTGCACAACCTCGCTCTTGCGCTCCGGCAGAACTCCGGCCTCGACCTCGTCGATACCGAGCGAGCGCGCCACCGCGCGCGCCGTTGTCTCGTTATCGCCGGTCAGCATCACGATGCGCAGGCCGTCGGCGCGGAGCGCCTGCAGCGCATTCGCCGCCGACGCCTTGACCGGGTCGGCAATCGCGATCACGCCGGCGACGCGGCCATCGACCGCGACATAGATCGCCGTCGCGCCGTCGCGCCGCGCGGTTTCGGCGGCCTGGTCCAGAACTGACGTTGCGACCTTGAGTTCGTTCATCAGCACCGCGTTACCGAGCGCAACCTGCCTGCCACCGACCGTGGCGGTCGCGCCCTTGCCGGAGGGCGAGGCAAAATCGCTGATTGCGACGAGCCCCACGTTGCGCTGCGCCGCCGCGGCGATGATCGCCTGTGCCAGCGGATGCTCGCTGCCCTGTTCGACGCTGGCAGCAAGGCGCAGCAGGCCGCTCTCGTCGAAGCCGTCCGCGGCAATGATCCGCGCGACCTTCGGCTTGCCCTCGGTGAGCGTACCGGTCTTGTCGATGACGAGCGTATCGATCGCCTCCATCCGCTCCAGCGCCTGCGCATCGCGGATCAGGATGCCGGAATGGGCACCGCGGCCGACGCCGACCATGATCGACATCGGGGTTGCGAGCCCAAGCGCACAGGGACAGGCGATGATCAGCACCGTAACGGCGGCGACCAGGGCGAAGGCGAGCCGCGGCTCCGGCCCGAAGCTCATCCAGGCGATGAAGGCGAGCACGGCCGCGGCGATCACCGCCGGGACGAACCAGCCCGCAACGCGGTCCGCGAGCCGCTGGATCGGCGCGCGCGAACGCTGCGCCTTCGCCACCATGTCGACAATGCGCGACAGCATGGTGTCGCGGCCGATCTTCTCGGCGCGCATCACGAGACCGCCGCTCTGGTTGACGGTGCCGCCGATCACCTTGTCGCCCTCGGCCTTCGTGACCGGCATCGACTCGCCGGTGACCATGGACTCATCGATCACCGCCCGTCCCTCGACGACGGCGCCGTCGACCGGAATCTTCTCGCCGGGCCGGACCCGCAGGCGGTCGCCGACCTTGATCGCGTCGATCGCGACGTCCTCATCGCCGTGATCGGCGATGCGCCGCGCGGTCTTCGGCGCAAGGCCAAGCAACGCGCGCAGCGCGCCGGAGGTCCGCGCGCGGGCGCGCAGCTCCAGCACCTGACCGAGCAGCACCAGCACAGTGATGACGGCGGCCGCCTCGAAGTAGACCGCGACCGCGCCATGCATGTCGCGGAAGGCAGGCGGGAACAATTGCGGCGCCAGGGTTGCGACGACGCTGTAGAGATAGGCAACGCCAGTGCCCATCGCGATCAGCGTGAACATGTTGAGATTGCGCGTGACCAGCGACTGCCAGCCGCGCACGAAGAACGGCGCGCCGGCCCACAGCACCACGGGCGTCGCCAGCACGAACGAGATCCAGTTCGACCAGGGCTGCGGCACCAGATGCATCAGCCCAAGATGACTGCCCATCTCGAGCACGAACACCGGGACGGTGAGCGCCAGCCCGATCCAGAACCGCCGGGTCATGTCGATCAATTCCGGATCGGGTCCGTCGTCGAGCGAGACCTGCTCGGGCTCGAGCGCCATGCCGCAGATCGGGCAGCTCCCGGGGCCGACCTGGCGCACCTCCGGATGCATCGGGCAAGTGTAGATCGTGCCCGCGGGCGCCGGCGGCTCAGGCTCGCGCGGCTTCAGGAACTTCTCCGGCTCGGCCTCGAAGCGCTCGCGGCAGCGGCCGCTGCAGAAGAAGTAGTCCTTGCCCCGGTAGCTGAAGCGGTGCTTGGCGGTCGCCGGATCGACCTTCATGCCGCAGACCGGATCGATCGCGAGTGCCGCCTCGTCCGGCTGATCAGTACGCGCGTGCTTGCCGCTGCAGCAGGAGTGTTCGGCCGCACCGTGATTGTGCTGATGATCCGCGTGCGAATGGTCGTGCTCTGCGTGTGCCACGAGACTCTTCCCGGCCGGTATCCCGGTCTCTTGATTTGTATACCCTAGGGGGGTATATGACTCTCATGAGAGAAGAGATCAAGACGTCCTGTTTAAAAAGACTCAAACGGATCGAAGGTCAGATCCGCGGCCTCGCCGGCATGGTCGAGGAAGACCGCTACTGCATTGACGTGGTGACGCAAATCGCAGCCGCGCGCGCAGCGTTGCGCCGCGTCGAGGAGGAGATCCTGCGCGACCATGTCGCCCATTGCGTGGAGCATGCGATCTCGTCCGGCGACAAGGCCGACCAGCGGCGCAAGATCGCCGAGTTGATGGATGTGATCGGCCGCGCGGACCGGTGAGGGTCGCTTTACCTCGTCGAGGGAGTCGAGAGCGGTACCTCACATTCGGTGTCGTCCCTGCGCAAGCAGGGACGACGAGGGAAAGAGCGGTGCTTAATTCGCTGCCGCCTCACGCGCGGCTGAACAGCACGATCAGGTATTGAAGCGGAAGTGCATCACGTCGCCGTCGGCGACGACATAATCCTTGCCTTCGAGCCGCAGCTTGCCGGCGTCGCGCGCGCCGGCTTCGCCGTTGCCCGCGATGTAATCGTCATAGGCAATGGTCTCGGCGCGGATGAAGCCCTTCTCGAAATCGGTATGGATCACGCCGGCCGCCGCCGGGGCCTTGGTGCCGCGGTCGATGGTCCAGGCACGCGCCTCCTTCGGCCCGACGGTGAAATAGGTGATGAGGTCGAGCAGCTTGTAGCCGGCGCGGATCAGGCGATCGAGCCCGGCCTCTTCGAGGCCCAGCGTCTCCAGGAAATCGGCGCGCTCCTCACGCGACAGCGTCGCGATCTCGGATTCGATCTTGGCGGAGATGACGACGGCGACCGCGCCCTCTTCCTTGGCGCGCTCGAACACTGCCTTGGAGAAGTTGTTGCCGTCCTTGGCGGAGCCTTCCTCGACATTGCAGACGTAAAGCACGGGCTTCGAGGTCAGGAGCCCGAGCATGCGGAAGGCACGCTCCTCCTCCGGCTTGCGCTCCAGCGCACGGGCCGGCTTGCCGTCGCGCAGCAGCAGAAGCGCGCGGTTGACCAGCTCGAGCTGCTCCTTGGCCTCCTTGTCGTTGCCCTTGGCCTTCTTCGAGAGATTGTCGACGCGCTTTTCCAGGCTGTCGAGATCGGCGAGCATCAGCTCGGTCTCGATGGTCTCGATGTCGGCGAGCGGCGCGATCTTGCCCTCGACATGGGTGATGTCGGAATCCTCGAAGCAGCGCACCACATGCGCGATCGCATCGACCTCGCGGATGTTGGCGAGGAACTGGTTGCCGAGCCCTTCACCCTTGGAGGCGCCGCGAACAAGCCCGGCGATATCGACGAAGGTCAGCCGGGTCGGGATGATCTGCGCGGACTTGGCAACCGCCGCGAGCTTCTCCAGCCGCGGATCGGGCACCGCCACCTCGCCGACATTCGGCTCGATGGTGCAGAACGGATAGTTCGCCGCCTGCGCCGCCGCCGTCTCGGTCAGCGCATTGAACAGCGTCGACTTGCCGACATTAGGCAGCCCGACGATCCCGCATTTGAATCCCATTATTCGTCCCGATCTCTCGCGCTCGCGCTGCGCGGTTGAATTGAGTGGGGTCGTCATACGCGGGCTTGACCCGCGTATCCATCCCACTTGAAACATGGATCGCCGGATCATCCCCGATCAAATCGGGGAAGGCGCCCGGCGATGACGAGGGTCTACTTTGCACCCTCGTCGTTGGTGTCGAAAAATCCCTTGGCCTGCATCGTCAGGTGCACCTTGTTGGCGAACGACGCATCGTGCCCCGCCGCCAGCAGGCCGGCATTGTCGGCGATCGCCGCGCACAACGCCTCGACCCACGGCCAGTCGCTCTTGGCGAAGTCCGACAGCACGTGGTGGTGCACCAGCTCCTTGACGCCGGGATGACCGATCCCGAGCCGCACGCGGCGATACTCATTGCCGATATGCGCCGAGATCGAACGCAGCCCGTTGTGCCCCGCGATCCCGCCACCGATCTTGACGCGCAGCTTGGCCGGCGGCAGCTCGAGCTCGTCCTGAAACACGGTGATATCGCCGGAGGTAAGCTTGAAGAAGCTCGCCGCCTCCTGCACTGCGCGTCCGGACTCGTTCATGTAGGTGGTCGGCTTTAACAGCACGACCTTCTCACGGTCCAGCACGCCTTCGGAAGCTTCGCCCTGAAAGCGACGGCGCCATGGTGCGAAACCATGACGCCGCGCAATCTCGTCGACCGCCAGAAATCCGATATTGTGCCGGTTGCTGGCGTATTTCGCGCCGGGATTACCGAGACCGACAAAGAGGCGCATGGCGCGGCATCCCGTGCCGGCGCGCCATCAGACGATCGCGCGCCGACCTGATCGATTACTTCTTCTTGTCGCCGCCACCTGCGGCCGGAGCCGCAGCACCCGCAGCCGGAGCCGCAGCGCCCGCGGCCGGAGCCGCCGCAGCACCCGCAGCCGGAGCAGCCGCGCCACTGGCAGCCGCCGCAGCCGCGGCCTTCTGCTCTTCGGCGTAACCGGACGGCGGCACGATGGTGACCAGCGTCGCATCCTCGCGGGCCAGCGACTTCACGCCCGTGGGCAGCTTGATCTCGGAGAGATGCAGTGAGTGGCTGATCTCGAGGCTGCCGACGTCGGCCTCGATGTATTGCGGAATGTTGTCGACCGAGCACTCGAGGTCGAGCGCGTGGGTGACGATGTTGACGGTGCCGCCGCGCTTGATGCCGGGGGCGGTTTCCGCGTTGACGACATGCAGCGGCACGCTGACGCGGATGGTGGCGCCTTCGCCGAGCCGCATGAAGTCGACATGGATCGGGAAGTCCTTCACCGGATCGAGATGGAAGTCGCGCGGAATCACGCGGTGCTTCTTGCCCTCGAGATCGATGTCCAGGATCGTGGTCAGGAACCGGCCCGCGAGAATGCGCTGACGCAGTTCGCGATCCTCGACCGAGATGGTCACGGGGGGCTGGTTGTTGCCGTAGATCACTCCGGGAACTCTCCCGGCGCGACGCTCTGCCCGGGCGGCCCCCTTGCCGCTCTGCGGACGCGCGGTCGCCTTCAATTCCTTGACGGTCGCCATAGCGTTAAGTCCTTGTATTTAAAAAGTTAAAGGCCGCAGCGCGGCCCATGCTCAGGTCCACAGCAAGCCTCCAGGGGTGCGGGGGCCGCGGACGTGGGCGGCTTTTAGCGTCAAAGGGGCGAAATGACAAGGAAATGAAGGGATTTTTCTTGCTCGCTGAGCGCCGCCCCGCGCCCCAGTCCCATCATGCCCCGGCCCGACCCAGGCATCCATCAGAAAGGATCGTAGATCGTAGCCCGGATGGAGCGAAGCGTAATCCGGGGCGACTGCCCTCGCGGGAACGCTCCCGGATTGCGCTTCGCTCCATCCGGGCTACCAGACTCAGGGCTCATCAGCCCGGCGACACCCCGAGCTTGGCCTCCAGTGCGGCAATCCTCGCCTTCAGCGCCTCGTTCTCCTCGCGCGCCAGGCGGGCCATGTCCTTGACCGCGTCGAATTCCTCGCGCCTGACCAGGTCCAGGTCGCGCAGGATGCGTTCGGCCTGGTTACGCATGACGGAATCGACCTCGCGCTTGACGCCCTGGGCCGCACCCGCCGCATCGTTCATCAGACGGCCGATCTCATCGAAAAACCGGTTGGTGGTCTGGGTCATCTCGCAAGCTCTCCGCGTTCAGCCAACATCGCGCGGAAGACAATGGCGTTCCGCGCTGACAGGTTCAAGTCCGGAGCGAATGGCAGGCTCCCTGCGGCTTGCCTTGTCATGCTCCGGTTTCCTTGCAATCGTATTGAACCCACAACAGAAATCGCAAATCACAACGCGGGCAGAAACGCCATGATCGAGCACACGGTCGATATCGAGACCAAGGACGGCAAGACCACGACCTTCATCACCCATCCCGAGCGCAGTGGACCGTTTCCCGTCGTGATCTTCTACATGGATGCGCCGGCGATCCGCGAGGAGCTGCGCGACATGGCGCGCCGACTCGGCACCTCGGGCTACTACGTGATGCTGCCCAACCTCTACTACCGGTCCGGCGTGATGGAGCTCGGCCCGATACCGCCGGACCCCGACGCACCCGAGCGCAAGCGCATGTTCGGATACATGAACTCGATCAACATTCCGCTGGTCATGGAAGACACCAAGGCGCTGCTCGCCTATGCCGAGACGCAAAAAGCCGCGAACACCGGGATCGTCGGCACCGTCGGCTACTGCATGAGCGGCCGCTATGCGGTGAATGCCGCGACGCACTTCCCCGACCGGGTCAAGGCCGCCGCCTCGATCTACGGCACGCATCTGGCGACCGACCAGCCCGACAGCCCGCACCTCGCCGCAGCGAAGACCAAGGCCGAACTCTATTTCGCCTGCGCCGAGACCGACATCTATGCGCCGGCGGAGATCATCGAGCAGGTGAAGGCGGGCATGACGGGATCGAACAACGAGGTCGAGATCTATCCCGGCACGCATCACGGCTTTGCGTTCCCCAAGCGCCCGGTCTATGACCGCGACGCCGCCGAACGCCACTGGGAGCGGCTGCTTGCTCTCTATCGCCGCAACCTCGTGAGCTGAGCCTCAAGACGCACGATGCCGTTCCTGCTGATCGACTTCCCGGTCTTCAATCCCGTCGCAGTCTCGCTCGGGCCTGTCGTGATCCGCTGGTATGCGCTGGCCTACATCGTCGGCATCGTGCTGGGCTGGATCTATGCCCGCTCGCTGATCAAGAAGGAGCGGCTTTGGGGCGGGCCGGCGCCGATCACACTGCCGCAGCTCGACGATTTCATCCTCTGGGTCACCATCGGCATCATCGTCGGCGGCCGCACCGGCTACGTGCTGTTCTACAATCTGCCGTTCTTCCTCGCCCACCCGGCGGAAATCTTCGAACTGTGGAAGGGCGGCATGTCGTTCCACGGCGGCTTCCTTGGCTGCGTTGCAGCGGTGATCCTGTTTGCCCGCAGCAACAACGTCTCGATCCCATCACTTGGCGACATCACGACCGCGGTCGCCCCGATCGGGCTTTTCCTCGGACGGCTCGCCAATTTCATCAACAGTGAATTGTGGGGCCGCCCTGCCGATCCGAGCCTGCCCTGGGCCATGATCTTTCCCAATGGCGGGCCGCTGCCGCGCCATCCGAGCCAGCTCTACGAGGCCGGCCTTGAAGGCATCCTGCTGTTCACCGTGCTCGCCATCATGATCCGGATGGGCGCGCTGAAGCGGCCCGGCCTGATCCTTGGCAGCTTCATCACGCTCTACGGCTTTGCCCGAATCACCGGCGAGTTCTTCAGGGAGCCCGATCCGCAGCTCGGATTCCTGTGGGGTGGGCTGACCATGGGTATGCTGCTATCGGTGCCGATGATTATTGTCGGCGCCATCATCATCGTGGCTTCGGCCCGGCACAGGCCGAAGGCGCCGGCGCCGGATTCGATCTAAAGGACCTCCGTGAGCGACGTTTCCCCGCTGCTGGGCGAAATCAAGAAGCTGATCAAACTGTCCGGGCCGATGCCGGTCTGGCGCTACATGGAATTGTGCCTGATGCATCCGCAGCACGGCTACTACCTGTCGCGCGATCCGCTCGGACGGGAGGGCGATTTCACCACCTCACCGGAAGTCAGCCAGATGTTCGGCGAGCTGCTTGGCCTGTGGAGCGCATCGATCTGGAAGGCGATGGGCTCGCCGCCGTCGCTGCGACTGATTGAGCTTGGCCCCGGCCGCGGCACCATGATGGCGGACGCGTTGCGTGCACTCCGCGTGCTGCCGCCGCTCTACCAGTCGCTGAGCGTCCACCTCGTCGAGGTCAATCCGACGCTGCGCGAACGACAGTACGCGACGCTGTCAGGCGTGCATGACATCACCTGGCACGAGAGCATCGACGAGGTGCCGGAAGGCCCGGCCGTGATCCTCGCCAACGAGTACTTCGACGTGCTGCCGATCCATCAGATGGTCCGGCGCGAGACCGGCTGGCATGAGCGCACGGTCGGAATCGATGCCAATGACCGACTATATTTCGCCGCCGCTGCGGAGCCGACACCGCATTTCGAGGTGCTGCTGCCGCCGCTGGTGCGTGCCGCGCCGCTCGGCGCGGTGTTCGAATGGCGGCCCGACACCGAGATCATGAAGCTCGCAACGCGGGTGCGCGACCAGGACGGCGCTGCGCTGATCATCGACTACGGCCATCTGCGCAGCGACGCCGGAGATACCTTCCAGGCCATTGCGCGTCACAGCTTTGTCGATCCGCTGAAGAACCCGGGAGAGGCCGACGTGACCGCGCATGTCGATTTCCAGGCACTGGCAAGGGCCGCCGAGGATGTCGGGGCGCGCGTGCACGGGCCGGTGACGCAGGGAGATTTCCTTAAACGCCTCGGCGTCGAGGCCCGCGCCGCCGGGCTGATGGCGAAGGCATCGCCGGAGGTCTCGGCCGACATCGCAGGCGCCCTGAGGCGGCTGACCGATTCCGGCCGCGGCGGGATGGGCTCGATGTTCAAGGTCATGGCCGTGTCCGATCCGCGCATCACCTCGATCGCCGGGCTGAGCGATCTGCCTGACGAGGCTGAACAGTCATGACATTGGGATCACCGCTGCTGTCGGCCATTCCGGGCTTGCGTCACGCCTTCTTCTCGCGCGAAGGCGGCGTGTCCGAGGGCATCTATGCCGGCCTCAATGGCGGCCTCGGCTCGCGCGATGACCCCGCGCATGTCGCCGAGAACCGGCGGCGGATGGCTGAGCAACTGGGCGTGCCGCTCACCCATTTCCTCAGCGTGCACCAGACTCACTCGCCCGACGTCGTGATTGCGACCGGTCCGTGGGACGGCGCCGCGCGGCCGAAAGCGGACGCGCTCGTCACGCGGACCGAGGGCCTGGCGATCGGCGTCACGGCGGCCGACTGCGGGCCGATCCTGTTCGTCGATCCCAATGCGCGGGTGATCGGTGCCGCCCATGCCGGCTGGAAGGGCGCGCTGACCGGCATTCTGGAATCCACCATCGAAGCGATGGAGAAGCTTGGCGCCGACCGCGCCGGCATCGTCGCGGCGATCGGTCCGCTGATCCGCCAGGAGTCCTACGAAGTCGGCGGTGAATTCGTCGAACGCTTCATCGAGGCCGACGCCGAGAACGGCATGTTCTTCATTCCGGGCGAACGCGAGGGACATGCGATGTTCGATCTCGCCGGCTTCATCCGCATGCGGCTGGAGAACGCCGGCGTGCTGATGATCGACGATCTCGGCATCGACACCTATTCCGACGAACGCTTTTTTAGCTACCGCCGCTCCGTGCACCGCAAGGAGGCGGACTACGGCCGCCACGTTCACGCCATCGCGCTGACGCGCGAATAGGGAGCGCGCCCCGGCAGCGGGTCGGTGGGTCGGCCGCGACGTCGGTTTGATCGCGGCAGCAAATATGCGCCGCACGATCGCTGCGCGCTCCGCATCCTCTGACTGACCAAGGAATTCGGTCCTGTCCCTCGCAACGCTTCGCCCCGCCGATCGGTTAACCGCTGTGTTCTCCCTGCCCTAGACGTTAAGGCGGTTTAACGATATCGCAGGACGCAATGAGGGAAGCGTCAAACAGCCAGTTTCAAACTGGGACAATCGTGCGCGCGGCGATCGCGGCCACATGGCTTGCGCTCGCCTGCGCGCTCGGCGGCTGCGCCAATGGCGGTGCCGCTGCCGACGCCTATGCCATGGCCAGCACGGGCAGCGGCGCGACCGTCGCGTTCGAATCGATCGACGGCCCGCCACCTCAGGTGTTCGATCGCATGGTGAGCGTGCTCGACAGCGAGTCCAAGCTCCGCAGCCTGTCGATCGTGTCGCGCGAAGGCACTGCCGCCTATCGCGTGCGTAGCTATTTGGCAGCGCAGGTGGTGCGGGGCCGCACCATGATCGCGTGGGTCTGGGACGTCTACGACAGCAACCAGCAACGCACGCTCCGGCTTTCAGGCGAGGAGCCTGCAGGCAAGGCCGGCCGCGATGCCTGGGCGTCAGCCGATGACCTGGTCCTGCGCAAGATCGCCCAGGCCGGCCTGAGCGGCCTCTCCAGCATGATCAGTGGTGGCCCGGCGGACAGCCCGGCGCCCGCACCCGCCCCGGCGCCGGACCTGCATGGGGCCGTGGTCGCCAGCGCTCCGGCGCCGGCCGCATCCGAGACCGTGGCACTCGGATATTCCGCTAACTAAAGCCCGTGTTTTCCCGGAAAACAGCCATTTTTGGTCCGGGAAAATGGCGTGAATGGGTTGCCAGCCAAGGCGCCTGCCTGATATTCCCTCGCGCACCGAAAACCCGCCGGTTCTATAGGGACTTGAGATGCTGAACGTCGTATCCAGCAAGCCGCGGGGGGAAGCATCGATGTCGGCAAAAAACGGATCCATCAAGCTCGTCGCCGGCAACTCCAATCCTGCGCTGGCGCAAGACATCGCCAAGGGACTTGGCATCGAACTGACCAAGGCCGTGGTCCGGCGTTTCGCCGATATGGAGATCTTCGTTGAGATCCAGGAGAACGTCCGCGGCTCGGACATGTTCATCCTGCAATCGACGTCGTTCCCGGCCAACGACAATCTGATGGAGTTGCTGATCATCACCGACGCGCTGCGGCGCTCCTCCGCGCGCCGCATCACGGCAGTAATTCCCTATTTCGGCTATGCCAGACAGGACCGCCGCTCCGGCTCGCGCACGCCGATCTCGGCCAAGCTCGTCGCCAACCTGATCACCCATGCCGGCGTCGATCGCGTCATGACGCTCGACCTGCATGCCGGCCAGATCCAGGGCTTCTTCGATATCCCGACCGACAATCTCTTCGCTGCCCCCCTGATGGTGCGCGACATCCGCGAACAGTTCGACCTCAGCAAGGTGATGGTGGTGTCGCCCGACGTCGGCGGCGTGGCGCGCGCACGCGGGCTCGCCAAGCGCATCAACACCCCGCTCGCGATCGTCGACAAGCGTCGCGAGCGTCCCGGTGAGTCCGAGGTGATGAATGTGATCGGCGACGTCGCCGGCTACAACTGCATCTTGGTCGACGACATCGTGGATTCCGGCGGCACGCTGGTGAACGCGGCCGAGGCGCTGATCGCCCACGGCGCCAAGGAAGTGTCGGCCTACATCACCCACGGCGTGCTGTCCGGCGGCGCCGCCGCGCGCATCGCCTCGTCGCGGCTGAAGCAACTGGTCATCACCGACTCGATCCTGCCGACGGAAGCCGTCAACAAGGCGCCGAACATCCGCACCATCTCGATCGCCGGGCTGATCGCCGAAGCGATCGGCCGCACCGCGGCGGAAGAATCGGTCTCGAGCCTGTTCGATTAATCCAATATTCACCGTCGTCCCTGCGAAAGCAGGGACCCATAACCACAGGACTCCATTGCGGAGCGCGGCTGCGGATCCCAGCCTTCGCGACAACTGACAGTCGTGGTTGTGGGTCCCGGCTCAAGGCCGGGACGACACTGAGTTTGCGGCCCCGCCTCGTCAAAATCCCGGCCGCGGAACGTGGCTCATCAGCGTCCGCACATAGCCGCCGTCGACGATGATCTCCTCGCCGTTCACATAGGACGACCGGTCGCTCGCCAGGAACAGGATCGCGTCCGCCATGTCCTGCGGCGCGCCGACCCGGCGCATCGGCACCGCCGCACTGCGGCGTTCGGTAACCCCTGGCGTATCGTAGAAGGCCTGGCTCATCGGCGTGACCACGAGGCCGGGGCTGACGACGTTGCTGCGGATGCCGTGTGGCCCCCACTCAGTGGCAAGCTGCTGCGACAGCATCACGACTCCGGCCTTGCTGACGCTATAGGCGCCGCTCTGCTGCTGCGCGTTGCTGGCGGCGATCGAAGCAACATGGATGATGCTGCCGTGGCCGGCTTGTCGCATCTGACGGCCGAATGCCTGCGCGCAGAGGAAATAGCCGGTGAGGTTGACCGCAAGCACCGCGTTCCATTCCGCGAGGGCCAGCGTATCGAGCCCGCCCGGGCGCAGTACGGCAGCGGTGTTGACGAGAATGGCGCACGGCCCCAGTACGCGCGCGACCGTCTCGGCGGCCACGCCGACACTCTCCGCGCTGGTGGTGTCGCAGCTTGCGACAAGGTGGCCGTCGCCGAATTCGCGCAGCCTTGCCTTGGTCTCTTCAAGCCCGCGCTCGTCGCGATCGATGGCTGCAACCTTGACGCCCGCACGCGCAAGACTGACCGCCGTGGCGCGGCCGATGCCGCCGCCTCCGCCGGTGACGACGGCAACGCGATCCGACAGGCCGAGCCAGTCGGACGAATGATGTTCGGTCATGGGCGCCTCCCGCGCATTTGATTTATGCCCGCGAGCATAACCGAACGCGCGGCAAACATGCGCGATCCCGGCACGCATGCCGGAATCGCGTTTGTGCCTGATCTGGCGCGGGCGCAGGCTCTAGCTAGCTAGCGATCCCCGCCGCGACCTGGCCGCGTAGCCGCTCCAGGCTGAGCAGCGTCTTGGCGCAGGCCTCCGCGGCCTCCATGCCCTTGATGACGAAGTGCCGCCGGAAGAAATCCTGGTGCACTTCGGTCTCGTGGAATTGCTGCGGCGTCAGGACCGCAGAGAACACCGGCACTTCGGTGCGCAGTTGCACGTCCATCAACGCCTTGATCACGGTATCGGCGACGAATTCATGGCGATAGATGCCGCCGTCGACGACGAGCCCTGCGGCGACGATCGCGGTGTAGCGGCGCGTCTTTGCCAGGATCTGCGCGTGCAGCGGGATCTCGAATGAGCCCGGCACCTCGAACACATCGACATTGGTGATGTGACGCGCCTCGATCTCCTTCAGGAAGGAGATGCGGCATTCATCCACCACCTCGCGATGCCAGCACGCCTGCACGAAGGCGACGCGCTGCGGCTTCGCGAACCGCGGATGGTCCGGCACCGGCGGAGCGGCCGGCGTTTCGGGAGCAATATCTGCTTGGGAGGTCTCGACTTCAGCGTCTTGCAACATCTGATTCATGGCTTTCCTCTTTCAGGACCAGAATCAGGGCACACGGACCACGACAAGAGCCCCACGCGAATCCGCGCGGGCTGCCGCAACCGTTCTCTTTCATCCGGACTGTAACCGTCGGCTTCGGAGTTGCACCGAATCTGCTGACCCTTCCTCGTTCTTGAGGAAGGCGCTCGCGGGCTTGGGCTCATCGCCCTTACCGCCGGTGGGGATTTCCACCCCGCCCTGAGAACATCGGCACGCCCGGGATGGACGCGCCTGGCGACAAATATGACCAATGCGCGACAGCCAGGCAAGATGCTTCGGCATGGGGAATTGGCATGTCCCCATGAGCGCGTTGCGAGTCTTGCGGCGGCGTTTTGAGCTCCGGTGCCCCCGATTCACGGGGGCGAGGAAGCGGAGGCGATTGGTTAACAATCCGTTACCAGCCCGCTCCGATTCCGATTTGTTCTCAAATTAACTCAAGCTGCAGCGATCAGTTGTGGACGAGGCGCGCTTTGGCTGTGGACGGACTCGGCGTGCGGTTGCGCGGATTCCGCAAATCACATCACTTCATCCGCGTCAGGTCCAGGGGCATCCGGAAGCCCGTTTCAGGAGCTGCACTCGGCCACGACGCAGTTTGTCGCGCTTGCCGGCTTCCGTGTGCGTATCAACAGATCATAAGAACAAGGGTCGAGACGGTATGTCCCTCCTCGAAGGCATTATCGAGTCCCGGAGTAATCCGCTTGCGGTGGTCGAAGATATCGCCACCGACAACAACTGGGCGTTCGAGCGTTCCGGCGACGACGAGGTGACGATCGTCTCCAAGGGCGACTGGATCGACTATGAACTCTCCTTCACCTGGATGGGTGAGATCGAGGCGCTGCATCTCGCCTGCGCCTTCGACATGAAGATTCCACCGGCGCGACGCGCCGAAGTGCAGCGGCTGATCGCCGCGATCAACGAGCAACTGTGGGTCGGCCATTTCGATCTGTGGACCCACACCGGCATGATCATGCATCGTCAGGCGCTGGTGCTGCCCGCCGGCCTCACCGCATCCGCGTCGCAATGCGAGAGCATGCTGGTCAACGCGATCCAGGCCTGCGAGCGCTACTACCCCGCGTTCCAGTTCGTGGTCTGGGCCGGCAAGTCGGCGGCGGAGGCAATGTCGGCCGCGATGTTCGATACCGAGGGCGAGGCGTAGGAACCGCTCGGTCTGTCCGCGCGCTCGGTGTCGTCCCTGCAAAAGCAGGGACCCATACTCCGCGGCCCTCGTGGCTGAGCAAACTGCTTGTGGCTCGCTTCTCGCTTCACTAGAACCGCTTGTGGTTATGGGTCCCTGCTCCCGTGCGCAATTGCGCACTAGGCAGGGACGACACAGAGTTTGTGGAGCGACTCGTGAACACAAGCAGCGCATTGAAGAACACCACCGGCACCATCGCCCTTGCCGGCGCCGGCAAGATGGGCGGCGCGATGTTGACCGGCTGGCTCGCACAGGGGCTCGCGCCCGATCGGGTCGTGGTAATCGATCCGCAGCTTTCACCTGAGATTTCCGCGCTTGCCGCGCAGGGCGTCCGCCTCAATCCGAAAGCTCAGGACGTCGGGGCGGTCGATACGCTGGTCGTCGCGGTGAAGCCGCAATCGTTTCGCGAGGCGGGAGCCGCGCTAAAGGCCTTCGTCGCTCCCTCGACATTGGTGGTCTCGATCATGGCCGGCACACCGATCGCGGCGCTGCAAGAGGTCTGCGGCGGCGCGGTGGTGCGCGCGATGCCGAACACGCCGGCGGCGATCGGCCGCGGCATCACGGTCGCCGTGCCGGCGAGCAACGTCACCGCCGCGCAGCGTGCCACGGCGAATGCGCTGTTGCAGGCGACCGGGCTCGTCGAATGGGTTCAGGACGAAAGCCTGATGGATGCGGTGACCGCGGTCTCCGGCTCCGGTCCGGCCTATGTATTCCTGCTCGCCGAAGAGCTCGCGCGCGCCGGCGTCGCGGCCGGTCTGCCGGAGCAACTCGCAACCACGTTGGCGCGGGCGACCGTCGCAGGCTCCGGCGAACTGCTGCATCGATCGGAGCTGCCGTCCGCGACCTTGCGTCAGAACGTCACCTCGCCCGGCGGCACCACGGCCGCGGCCCTCGAGGTGCTGATGGCCAAGGACGGGATGCAGTCGCTGATGACCCGCGCCATCGCCGCGGCGACCAGGCGCTCGAAGGAATTGGCGAAGTAGGCCAGATGGTGGCAGGGCGCAGTCGGTCGCTCTATGTCGCGAGAATGCGGATGCACATTCTCTCGGCCGTCATGGCGCGCCACCGGGTCGCGCGAACGCGCGCCCGATGACAGGCTCCGGCGGGCCATCCACTACGCCGCGGCCTCTCGATTCAACCACCGGCCTCTCTGGAATACTGGATCACCCGCATGCGCGGGTGATGACACCGCGCCGCTTGACACGTGAACTTGGAACTGCCCCTGCCGGAGCGTGAGACCTATGTCGCACCAAGCCTTCGGTTGAAATTCGCGACATTGATCAGGCCGCGCGCGTGACGGCCTTCGCCAAGCTTGCGCGCGCCTTCGAAGGCCTCGACCTCGAAGCGGATCACGCGGCGCTCGACTGCGATCACCCTTGCCGTGGTCCGCACCGTGGCGCCCACGAGAGCCGCGGCGAGATGCCGGATATCGACCTCGGTGCCGACGGTGACCCAACCGGGCTGCAGCGCCTCACGGATGGCATCGCCCGACGCCATCTCCATCTCCAGGATCATCATCGGCGTCGCATAGACCATCGGCATATCAGGCACGAAATGCCCGACCGTGCGGTCCGGCGGCACGACGAGGGTGCGCTCAGCGCCCATGCCGATCTTGATGAAGTCGCGTGCGTCCATAGATGCCTCAAGACCGGTGTCGTCCCGGCCTTGAGCCGGGACCCATAGCCACCAATGCCGGCCGTCACGAAGGCTGGGGCCCCAGCGCACATAACAACCGGCATCAGTGGTTGGGTCCCTGCTTTCGCAGGGACCACGTGTGGAGAGATCGGGGCTATTTCTTCGCGGCCGCCGCGCGCTCGACGAAGGATTTGCCGCCCTTCATCTTGTGATGCAGCGGCGCTTCGTTGATCTGGATCACGACGGCTTCCGCATCGACGCCGAGGTTCTTCACCAGCGCTTGCGTGATGTCGCGCATCATGCCGAGCTTCTGCTCTTCGGTGCGGCCGGCGGCCATGCTGACGGTGATCTCAGGCATCTACTCTCTCCCTTGCGTTGCATGGCGTGGCCGAGACTGTCGCGACCATCCACGTTCTTCATCATCAAACAAGACGCGGGGATCAGGCACAAGGCCGGAGGCGACATCACGAGCGAATAGCTAGCCCCACGTCACGTCATGCCGCGCCAGGACCTCGCGGACCCTGGCGACCAGATCGGCCTCGGCACAGGAGAACTGCGCGGGCCGCGTTTCGCGCCATTCCTGGTTGGAGGCGATGGCGGCGGCGGCCTTGGCGCCCTCGATCAGATCCTTGATCTGCACTTCGCCGCGCGCCTTCTCGTCGGAGCCCTGGATGATCACGCAGGGCGAGTTGCGGCGGTCGGCATATTTGAGTTGGTTGCCCATGTTCTTCGGATTGCCGAGATAGAGCTCGGCGCGGATATTCGCGCTGCGCAGCCGCGCGACCATCTGCTGGTAATCGGCGACGCGGTCGCGGTCGAACACGGTGACGACCACCGGGCCGAATTCGGCCCGCGTATCCAGCTTGCCGAGCATCGTCAGCGCAGCCTGCAGGCGCGACACGCCGATCGAGAAACCGGTCGCGGGCACCGGCTCGCCGCGGAAGCGCGAGACGAGACCGTCGTAGCGGCCGCCACCGCCGACCGAGCCGAACCGCACCGGGCGGCCCTTCTCGTCCTTGGTGTCGAGCAGCAGCTCAACCTCGTAGACCGGGCCTGTGTAGTATTCGAGGCCGCGGACGACCGAGGGATCGATTGAAATTTGAGATTTTGAATAGCTTGAGCTCTGACACAACCGAGCAATGTCTGCGAGCTCGTCAAGACCTGCCAAATACCTTGCATTGTTTGGAAGGGCTCTCCGGAGACGCTCGACCCGCTCCACGTTGTCGTAGTCGCTGCTCAGGTAGCCATCTCCGGGTTCGTCTTCTCGTATGTGGACGGACACTGAGACCATTGGGCGCTCACGAATTCTATCTCTCGAGGCGAAGTTGACTGTGGTGAGATCCCCGCCGTTAACGTACGTTAGAATAATACCAATCTGTTCATCCGACAGATTCGCGCCGGCTGTTATGTCGCCGCTCTCGTCGACACGACCTGGCCCCAGGAGGCGAGCGACTTCGCCCATTCCGAGCCGATCAAGTTTGTCAATCGCCCTGAGTACCGTGAGCTTCTGAGCAGCGGCATCGTCACCGAGTCCGATCGCCTCGAGCACCCCATCAAGCACCTTGCGGTTGTTCACCTTCACGACATACGCGCCACGCGGAATGCCGAGCGCCTCCATTGTGTCGGCCGCCATCATGCAGATTTCGGCATCGGCCGCCGGCGTCGCCGAGCCGACGGTGTCGGCGTCGAATTGCATGAACTGGCGGAAGCGGCCGGGGCCGGGCTTCTCGTTGCGGAACACGTAGCCGAAGCGATAGGAGCGATACGGCTTCGGCAGGTGATCGAAGTTTTCCGCGACATAGCGCGCGAGCGGCGCGGTCAGGTCGTAGCGCAGCGAGATCCACTGCTCGTCATCGTCCTGGAACGAGAACACGCCCTCGTTGGGACGATCCTGGTCGGGCAGGAACTTGCCGAGTGCGTCGGTGTACTCCATCGCCGGCGTTTCCACCGGCTCGAATCCGTAGAGCTCGTAGACGGCGCGGATTTTCTCCACCATCTGCCGCGTGGCGTTGATCGCGGCCGGGCCACGATCCTCCAGCCCGCGCGGCAGGCGCGCCTTTAATTTCTGGGGTTTTTTGGGTTTTTCGGCCATGGCACATGTCGGCTGTAAGTCAGTATTGACTTGGCGCCGGGGTTACCAGCCGAGGCCCCGGGCGGCAAGCCCGGGGACGTTCCCCTGCTCAGGTAGACGACGCGCGCCCCAGACACCGCGGAGCAAGTCCGCCGCCCCGCTCAGCGGACCTCTCTGATCCAGTTATGCGGGTCGTTGGTGCGGCCGTACTGGATGTCGACCAGCTTCTTGCGCAGCCCCATGGCGACCGGGCCTGCCACGCCGCCGCTGATCTGAAAATCGCCGCTCGCGGAGCACACTTTGCCGATCGGCGAGATCACGGCCGCGGTGCCGCAGGCGAAGGCTTCCTTCAGCTTGCCGCTGGCGGCGTCCGCGCGCCACTGCTGGATCGTATAGGGCTCCTCGCGCACGCGCGTGCCGGTGTCCCTGGCGAGCGCGATGATCGAGTCGCGAGTGATGCCGGGCAGGATCGTGCCGAGCGGCGGCGTCGACAGCGAGCCGTCGTCGAACACGAAAAAGATATTCATGCCGCCGAGCTCTTCGATGTAGCGACGCTCGACCGCGTCGAGGAACACGACCTGATCGCAGCCGCGATCGATCGCCTCGGCCTGCGCACGCAGGCTCGCGGCATAATTACCCCCGCATTTGACGGCGCCGGTGCCGCCGATCGCCGCGCGGGTGTAGTTCTCGGACACCCAGATCGACACCGGCGCGGGCCCGCCCTTGAAATAGGAGCCGACCGGAGAGGCGATGACCGAGAAGATGTATTCGGCCGACGGCTTCACCCCGAGGAAGATCTCGCTCGCGATCATGAAGGGCCGCAGGTAGAGGCTGCCCTCGCCGCCCGGAATCCACGCACGGTCGATCCGCACGAGCTGTTCGACCGCTTCGATGAACACCGGCTCCGGCAGCGGCGCCATAGCCATGCGCTCGGCCGAATCGTGGAAGCGCCGCGCATTGGCGTCGGGCCGGAACAGGTTCACGCCGCCATCGTCGCGCTTGTAAGCCTTGAGACCTTCGAAAATTTCCTGTGCGTAGTGCAGCACAGCGCCGGCCGGATCGAGGGGAAAATTCGCGCGCGCCTCGACGCGCGCGCCATGCCAGCCCTTCGCCTGATTGTAGCGGACGATGGCCATGTGATCGGTGAACACCCGGCCGAAGCCCGGATCCACGAGCTTGGCCGCACGATCCTTGTCGGATGTCGGGTTTGCCGCAGGCTGGATTTCGAATTTCAAACTCATCTTGTCGCTTTCCGCTCTCGAAACCGGCGCGATGTCTGGCGCCGGCCTGTTTCCCCCGGGCCTGCTGGCCTGGTTGGTCCGGACCTCACCCATCGCCAGCCCAAGAGCCGGTTTCCGGCGCCAACATGCCGTTTAGACATGCTTTTGCGGAATGCTGAAGTCCAGTATGTTTGCCGAAATGCCGCTCGACAATCGCACGGTAGTCCAATTCGCGGCCCAAACCGCCACCACTGGCTTTTTCAGGCCGCCTCAAACGCTGTCGAGGACAAAACGACCTAATGTTTCGTCCTGATAGGCAGTTTTGTAACATTGAACCCAAGATACGTCAATATGGCTGACATAAATTTCTCCGGCATGGCTGGCCAGCCCGATTCGCAGGGAGGCGACCACGCGCCTTCTGCGGAGGGCGCGCGCGATCTGCGCTGGGACATTATCGAGCTCCTGTTCTTCGCCTATCGCGACTTCGTCGGCGACGCCGATCAGGAGCTGGAGGCGTTCGGCTTCGGTCGCGCTCATCACCGGGTGATCCACTTCGTCACCCGCTACCCCGGACTGAAGGTCGCCGACCTGCTCGATGTGCTGCGCATCACCAAGCAGTCGCTCGGGCGCGTGCTCAAGCAACTGCTCGACGAAGGCTACATCGTGCAGAAGACCGGCAACAACGATCGCCGGCAGCGCCTGCTCTATGCAACGCCCAAGGGCGAGGCGCTGGTCGCCAGGCTCGCGGGGCTGCAGACCGACCGCATCAACCGCGCGGTCGCTGGCATCGATGCCACCGGCATCGAGACCGTTCGTCAGTTCCTGCGCGCGATGATCGACCGCGACGACCCCGACAAGGTGCTCGAAGCGATCTTCGGCGGCGGCAGAAAAACAAGGGAGTGACCGTGGCGCAGACTGCAACCATGGTGCGGCCGCCGGCCGAGCCGGCCGACGATGCACCGCATCTCCTCCTGGTCGACGATGACCGGCGCATTCGCGACCTGCTGTCGCGCTTTCTTTCCGGCGAAGGCTACCGCGTCACAACCGCGCTGAGCGCCAGCGACGCGCGCGCCAAGCTGCTGGGACTGCACTTCGACCTCCTCATCCTCGACGTCATGATGCCCGGCGAGAACGGCTTCGATCTCGCCCGCTTCATCCGCTCCTCCTCGTCGGTGCCGATCATCATGCTGACTGCGCGCCACGAGGCCGAAGCCCGCATCGAGGGCCTGCAGATCGGCGCCGACGACTATGTCGCCAAGCCGTTCGAGCCGCGCGAGCTGGTGCTGCGCATCGGCAATATCCTCAAGCGCACCGCACCGCCGCAGGTCACCGCCGTCGAGCAGATCGCCTTCGGTCCCTACGTCTTCCACATCGAGCGCAGCGAGCTGCGCCAGGGCGAGGAGATCATTCATCTCACCGACCGCGAGCGCGAGATGCTGCGCATCCTGGCCTCCAGCCCGGGCGAAACCGTGCCGCGCGCCGCGCTGACCAGCGGCGGTACCGTCAACGAGCGCGCGGTCGACGTGCAGATCAACCGCCTCCGCCGCAAGATCGAGCACGATCCTGCCAATCCGCTGTTCCTGCAGGCCGTGCGCGGCATCGGCTATCGCCTGGTGGCTGCCCCCTGAAGTCTCGCCCATGAGCACGATCGACTCCGGCCTCACCCTGATCCGCAACGCGTCGCAGCGCGTGTCGAAGGCCAATGGCTGGATGGGCAATGCGTTCAAGAGCTGGATGCCGACCGGCCTCTATGCGCGCGCATTGCTGATCATGATCGTGCCGATGGTGGTGCTACAGACCGTGGTCGCCTTCGTGTTCATGGAGCGACACTGGAACACGGTGACACGGCGCCTGTCGGCCGCGGTGGTATCGGACATCGCCGCGCTGATCGATGTCTACAAGAACTATCCGCAGGACAAGGACCGCACGCAGCTTCGCCACATCGCCCAAAAACTGCAGCTCGTGGTCGATTTCCTCCCCGCGGGCGACATGCCGCCGCCGGGACCGAAGCCGTTCTTCTCGCTGCTCGACCAGACGCTGTCGGTGCAGCTCGGGCGGCAGATCAACCGGCCGTTCTGGATCGACACCGTCGGCAAGTCCAACCTCGTCGAGATCCGGGTGCAGCTCGATGATTCCGTGATGCGGATCTTCGCCCAGCGCAGCGCGGCCTACGCCTCCAACTCGGAGATCTTTATCTTCTGGATGCTCGGCACCTCGACGATCCTCTTGATCGTCGCCGTCCTGTTCCTGCGCAACCAGATCAAGCCGATCCTCAGGCTCGCCGATGCCGCCGAAAGCTTCGGCAAGGGCCGCGAGGCGCCGAATTTCCGGCCGCGCGGCGCGCGCGAGGTGCGGCGCGCGGCGCAGGCCTTCATCGAGATGAAGGCACGCGTCGAGCGTTCGATCGAGCAGCGCACCGCAATGCTGGCCGGCGTCTCGCATGACCTGCGCACCATTCTGACGCGCTTCAAGCTGGAGCTCGCCCTGCTTGGCGAAGGTCCCGAGATCGAGGCGATGCGCAAGGACGTCGACGAGATGTCGATGATGCTGGAGGACTATCTCGCCTTCGCGCGCGGCGATTCCGGCGAGGTGGCGCAGCCGACCGACATGGCGATGGCGCTGGAGGAGCTGCGCAGCGACGCCGAACGCCATGGTCACGTCGCGACGGTGGCATTCCATGGGCTGCCGGTCGTAACGGTGAAGCCGGCCTCGTTCAAGCGCTGCCTCGGCAACCTTGTCTCCAATGCGGCGCGCCATGCCGACACGATCTCGATCACCGGCCATCGCGATCATCGCTATCTCACCGTGACCGTCGACGACGATGGCCCCGGCATTCCGTCGAACATGCGCGAAGAGGTGTTCAAGCCGTTCCTGCGGCTCGACGATGCCCGCAACCAGGACGAAGGCGGCACCGGACTGGGACTTGCGATCGCGCGCGACATCGCCCGCTCGCATGGCGGCGATATCATGCTCGGCGAAAGCCCGATGGGTGGCTTGCGGGCGGCGGTTCGCGTGCCGGTGTAGCGAATATCTGGGCCGATCCGTCATCCTGAGGTGCGAGCGCTTGCGAGCCTCGAAGGATGCACGGCCACCGTCCGGGCCGTCGTGCTTCGAGACGCGCGCCTTGCGCGCTCCTCAGCATGACGGAGAGGAGATATGATCAGGCGCTCTGCAAGAACTGAATGCAGCGCCCTACTTCTGCTTCGGCAGCAGGCCCTTGAGCTTTTCCATGTCTTTGACGTTCATCTTCATGCCGCCGGGCATGACGATGTCACCGGGCTTCTGGTCGCTCTTGCACGCGCCGAGCCATTTCGCCTCGATCGTCGTCACGCTGTCGCGGGCGCCGGACGGGCCGCCCTCCGCGTGCGAGGTGCTCTTGACCGTATAGGCCGAGTTGAAGTCGCCGACGATCTCGGCATGCGAGGTCACGGTCACCCCGGCGACGCCACAGACGCTATCGCTGACATAGCCGGTGGCGGTCTTCTGGATGTCCTGCTTGGAGCAGACCTGCTTGGCCATCGGCGCGGCCGTCGTGCTCATCTCCTTGTCCGTGGACTCGTCGGTGCAGTGCTGCATGGTCATTTCCGGCATCGATGAGCCGGTCTTGACCATCTTCATCTCCCACAAGCCCGCCTTGCGGGTCGGCAGATCGACCGCGCTGGCAGCCCCGGCCGACACCACCAGGCAAACAGCCGAACCAAGCAAAGCAAGACGTCGCGTCATGGCGATTGCCTCCGGACTAACCGATCGCAGGGTTCGCGCGGCGCTCAGTAGCGCGTGTGCAACGGCCGCTCCGAAGAGCCGTAGGGCACCCAGCGGCAGGCAAACGAGATATAGCCACCCGGGTAGGATTGCACGGAGAGGAATTTCACCACCTTGCCGTACGAAGCGCAGTGCTCGACGGCGAGCTGCCGCGCATCGGCCTGCATCGCCAGTGAATAGGCAATGATACCGCCGGTGTCATTGCCCTTGAACGGCGGTACCGGCTGCAACCAATCGGCCCGCGCCGGCGCGACGGCCAGCATCCCGCAGACGGCAACCAGGCACGCGGCCAATTTCGTTCGCATCGCAGACTCCATTTCGCTTGAAGCCAACATAGAGCGCGCCGGCGGTCGTGAAAAGAATGACCGGTTCGCCGAAAGTGGACTTCTCCGCAGGTGTTGCCGCGCTGCACTTGACCTTGCCGGGGCTTCACGGCACCGTCCGCCGCATCGGAATATCGGTGGATTCCCATGCGCGACCTGTTCATGTCAGCCAAGAAGCTCGGCGTTGGTGCCGCGCTCGTGTTCGGCCTGTTGGCTTCCGGGGGGACGGCGCAGGCCGCCAACCCCTTCGAGCTGAATTTCTGGCTGTCAGGGCCGCGCTATGACGGCAACGTTGCACCTTGCGAGAGGGCCCTGCCCGTCATCAGCGAGCAATTCCACGAGAAGGAAGCCACCTTCTGGAATTCACCGCTTGTGATCACCGGTTACGACCGCATCCACGAGACCGCCTTCCGTCCGTGGCAGTCCGACAATATTCCCCGCCGTTATTGCTCCGGAAACGTGATGCTGAACGACGGCAAGATGCGCAAGGTGCACTTTTCGATCATCGAGGATGGCGGCTTCGCCAGCTTCAGCCAGGGCGTCGAATGGTGCGTCACAGGGCTCGACCGCAACTGGGCCTACAACCCCTCCTGCCGCGCCGCGCGGCCCTGATTTTCCCGCCAGATTGACGACAGAGCGTCCGCGCGCCATCCGCTCGCGGGCTGATGAGCGCTTTTGTTCTTGAAATGTTCCAGCCGACTGATAGGTTCCAGCCGTCAGTGAGGGAGCGCTTAATGTATCGGTTGGTCACAATTTCCCGATTTCTGGTTTCACTTGCGGCGCTGGTGCTGTGCACCACGGTCGCTGTGTCAGCTCAGGACCGGCGGCAGAATGCACCGGGCGAGTTCGATTTCTACGTACTGTCGCTGTCATGGTCGCCCTCCTACTGCGAGGCGGCGAGCGAACGCGGCAACAACGGCCGCGGCACGCAAGCTCAATGCGGGGGGCGGCCGTACTCGTTCGTGGTGCACGGCCTCTGGCCGCAATATGAGCGCGGTTTTCCGGAGTACTGCCAGCGGCCCTCGCCGCGGCTCGCCCGGGGCATCATGAGCTCGATGCTCGACCTGATGCCCGCTCCCGGGCTGATCTACAATGAGTGGGACAAGCACGGCACCTGCTCGGGCCTTGGCGAGCGTGCCTATTTCGAGACCGTCCGCAAGGCGCGCGCCGCCGTGAAGATCCCCGAGGAATTTCTGCAATTGTCGGAGCCGAAGACGATCTCGCCCGACGACCTGGAAGCTGCATTCATCAAGGTCAATCCGGGGCTCAGCAGCTCGGCGATCGCGGTCACGTGCGACAGCAGGAGGCTCAGCGAGGTGCGGATCTGCCTCAGCAAGGATCTGCAGTTCCGTTCCTGTGAAGAGATCGATCGCCGCGCCTGCCGCCGCGACCAGGTGCTGATGCCGCCGATGCGCGGCGGCTAGGACTCCCCGTCCAGCTCTGTGGCGAGCCTCAGCGACGTCCACGCCCGCCTGCGCCGACGAGCGAAGACGGACAGGTCGCCGCGCGTGCCATGACGTGGTAACGGCTATCGCATGAACTACCGTCACGCGTTTCATGCCGGCAACTTCGCCGATGTCATCAAGCACATCGTGCTGGTGCGCATGCTCACCTATTTGCAGGAGAAGCAGGCCGCGTTCCGCGTCATCGACACCCATGCCGGCGCCGGGCTGTACGATCTGACGTCGAGTGAGGCGCAACGTGGCGGCGAATGGCTCACCGGCATCGCGCGGCTGATGCAGGCGCGCTTCTCCGATAAGGCGCAGCCGCTGGTCGCGACGTATCTCGACATCGTCAGGGCGTTCAATCCGAAGGCAGAGCTGAAGGCCTATCCCGGCTCGCCCTTGATCGCACGGGCCCTGCTGCGACCACAGGATCGCCTCACCGCTTGCGAGATCGAACCAACCGCGCGCAAGCAACTGATCGACGCGTTGCGGCGCGACACGCAAGCCCGCGTCGTCGATCTCGACGGCTGGACGGCGCTTCCTGCCTTCGTGCCACCGAACGAGCGGCGCGGCCTCGTGGTGATCGATCCGCCATTCGAGGCGAAGGACGAGTTCGAGCGGCTGGCCAAGGGCTTTTCGGACGCGTTCGCAAAGTGGCCGACCGGCGCGTATCTTTTGTGGTACCCCGTAAAATCCCGGAGGGCCACCGACGACCTCGCGCGCAGCGTGGCCGCGGCAGCCGCAACCAGCAAACCGGCCGGCAAGTGCTTGCGTTTGGAATTCAGCGTGGCGCCGCAGGAGACCGGCGGTGGCCTCGTTTCCAGCGGGCTTTTGATGGTGAATCCACCATGGACGCTGGCGAGCGAGCTGAAGATCATCCTGCCCGAACTCGAGAAGCCGCTAGGTCAGGGCGGTGCAGCCCGCTTCAAACTCGAAATGCCTAAACCTTAATGGCCCACCGAAAAGTGTGATTTGAGCGTAGTCAATCTGCGCGGAACCGTATTATGCTCATCCTGTTACGACTGGCTTTACGTTCCGCTTCCGCGAATGGTTGCGGCGGAGTGACAAGGCCGAAATAAAAATCCAGGCAGACCGGCGGCGTGACGCCGGCCTGTTCAGGTGGCCAAGCTTCCGACAAGCGAATGTCGGTCAACCGCTGCACGGCGTGCGCGCAGCGGTGGAGCAATACGGGGGAGGAGTTTCCCGATGGCCATGACTGGGACGGTCAAGTTCTTCAACGGCGAGCGGGGCTACGGCTTCATCAAGCCTGATGATGGCGGTCGCGATGTGTTCGTTCACATCACAGCCGTCGAGCGGGCGGGATTGAAGGACCTGACTGAAGGACAGCGCATTACATTCGAGGTCGAACCGGACAAGAAGGGCAAAGGCCCCAAGGCGGTCAACCTGGTGGTTTCATCGTGAGTGCGGGCGTGATCCGGATATTCGGAAGGCTTGCTTCCGAATTGGGGTCATGCGCGAATAAAAGACCTGAGATCGTGTCGCGATTGTATCCGATCGCATCGTGATCCCGGGCTCACGACGAAAGCGGAATGACGCGTTGCGTGTGAGCTGACTGCCGGGCACACGACCCGTGCTCGCTGCGTGATCACCTGCATGGTGCGGCCGCCTGAGGGCGGACTCCGCAGAGTCGGAAACGTGCGGCCGACCGAAATACCTGGATCCGCCGCGTTGATGCCGCCCTCTTCCGCGACCTTTCGCCAATATAAAAAGAAACCCGGCCGCGCGAGGCGCAGCCGGGAGTTGATGGTCGACGTCTTCTTGTTCTCAGAAGTGATAATTGATGCCGGCGCGGACCAGGCTGAAGCCGTAGCCGTTGGCCGCGCCGCCGGTGAGAGCGAAGTTGCTGGTGGCGAGATCGACAAAGAGATATTCGACCTTGGCGCTCCAGTGCGGAGCAAAGCCCATTTCGACGCCGGCGCCGATGGTCCAGCCTGCATTGGTGTGGGTCTCCGAGAAGCCGAACGTCTCGCCGCGCAGTTCGCCGAAGGCGAGACCGCCGGTTCCGTAGAACATCACGTTGTTGAACGTGTAGCCGACGCGGCCACGCACGGTGCCGAACCAGGGATTGGAGAACTTCCAGGGTGCAAATGTATCGTCAGCGGCCGAGGCCTGGATGTCGCCTTCGATGCCGAACACCCAAGGCGTGCCGTTCTGGAAGTTGTAGCCGGCCTGGACGCCGCCGGCGAAGCCGGAGGGCCGGGTCGGGTTGTTGTCGATCGAGCCCCAGTTGTAGCCGATATTGCCGCCGAGATAGGGGCCGGCCCAGCTATAGGCGTTCAGCGGCTGATAGACCGTGTACGGCGATCCGTAGTTGACGTCGGCCGCTGCCGCCGAAGTCGTCCAGCCTGCGACGATCAGCGCCAGCACGCGCAAAACCAACCGGGTCATCGATACTCTCCACCACGCAACTGCCGCCACCCACCGGCCTTGGGCGGTCGGCATGGTTACGGAATTCCACTTTCTTCTCAAAAGTTTATCGAGAGTTTTAAGTTAAAGGGTTGTTAAGACCGGTTTACCGGGCGCTGATCAGTCTTAACAAGCCGTTGCACGCCCGCCCTCACGGCTGTGCGTGACGGATAACCCTCTGCAATCCGCCCTCTTTTCCGGCGCTGGCGACCGCCCGTTCCAGCGCTTAGTTTACGCCCATGGTTCACGATTCTCCCGAGCGTCCGAGACCGCCCCCCCGGCAGGCGCGGCGCGGTTCAAAATCCGACCTGCCGCAAGACGACCTGACCCTCCGGACGGACGACGTCGACCCCGAAACCTCGGCAACCGACGAGGATGACGAGGCGCGCCTGCCCGACGCGGAAGAACCCGCCGAAGGGGTCGTGGAGGGCACGCTGGCGACCGGACACGCCGCGATCGAGAACGCGGTTCGCCTCGCCCCCACCTCGCCCGGCGTCTACCGCATGCTCAATGCCGTCAATGACGTGCTCTATGTCGGCAAGGCGAAGAACGTCAAAAAGCGGCTGTCGTCCTATGCGCGGGCCAACGCGCCGTTGGCCGCCCGCATCCTGCGCATGATCGCGGCGACCACTCATGTCGAGATCGTCTCGACCACGACCGAGACCGAGGCGCTGCTGCTCGAAGCCAACCTGATCAAGCAGCTTCGTCCGCGCTTCAACGTGCAACTGCGCGACGACAAGTCGTTTCCCTACATCCTGATCACCGGCGACCATTGGGCGCCGCAGATCCTCAAACATCGGGGCGCGCAGACCAGGCCCGGACGCTACTTCGGCCCGTTCGCCTCCGCCGGCGCCGTCAACCGCACCATCACGGCGCTGCAGCGCGCGTTCCTGATCCGCTCCTGTACCGACGGCTTCTTCGAAAGCCGGACGCGGCCGTGCCTGCTCTACCAGATCAAGCGCTGCTCCGGCCCCTGCACGCGCGAGATCGATTTCCCCGGCTACAGCGAGCTGGTGCGCGAGGCGACCGAATTCCTGTCCGGCCGCAGCCACGCCGTGAAGGAATTGCTCGCTGCCGAGATGGAGAAGGCCTCCGGCGAGCTCGAGTTCGAGACCGCGGCACTTTACCGCGACCGCCTCGCCGCCTTGTCGGCGATCCAGTCGCAGCAGGGCATCAACCCACGCACGGTCGAAGAGGCCGACGTGTTCGCGATCCACCAGGAGGGCGGCTATTCCTGCGTCGAGGTGTTCTTCTTCCGCACCGGCCAGAACTGGGGCAACCGCGCCTATTTCCCGAAGGCCGAGAAGACCTTTACGCCGGAAGAGGTGCTGTCCTCGTTCCTCGCGCAATTCTACGACGACAAGCCGCCCCCGAAGCTGATCCTGCTCTCGCACGAGATCGAGGAGACCGCGCTGCTCGCCGACGCGCTCTCGGTCAAGGCCGGGTACAAGGTCGAGGTCTCCGTGCCGAAGCGCGGCGAGAAGAGGGAGCTGGTCGGCCACGCGCTCACCAATGCGCGCGAGGCGCTCGGTCGCAAGCTCGCGGATACCGCAACTCAAGGCCGGCTGCTGGAGGCCATGGTCACCACGCTCGGTCTGCCGCACACGCCGAAGCGGATCGAGGTCTACGACAACAGCCACATCCAGGGCACCAATGCGGTCGGCGCGATGATCGTGGCCGGCCCCGACGGGTTCATGAAGAACCAATACCGCAAGTTCAACATCAAGTCGGAAGGGCTGACACCTGGTGACGACTACGGGATGATGCGCGAGGTGCTGGAGCGGCGCTTCAAACGTCTGCTGAAGCCGCCGGAAGGCGACGCCGCCAAGGTGAAAGCGGACGACGATTCGTTCCCGCAGTGGCCGGACCTCGTGATCATCGACGGTGGCCGCGGCCAGCTCAACGCGGTCAGGGAGATTTTCCAGAACCTCGGGCTAACCCAGGTCTCGCTGATGGCGGTCGCCAAGGGACCGGAACGCGACGCCGGCCGCGAGACGCTGTTCATGCCGGATCGCGAGGCCATCAAGCTGGAGCCGCGGGACCCGGTGCTGTATTTCATCCAGCGGCTGCGCGACGAGGCCCACCGCTTCGTCATCGGCTCGCACCGCAAGCTGCGCAAGAAGGACATCCGCGAGGCCGGCCTGCAGGAGATTCCCGGCATCGGACCGTCGCGCAAACGTGCCTTGCTGCATCATTTCGGAACGCTCAAGGAGATCGAACGGGCCTCGATCGCCGATCTCGGCAAGGTTCCAGGCGTCAGCGCCGAGAGCGCCCGCAAGATTTTCGAGTTTTTCCACGCCCAGCCGGGTTAAAGGAGACCGAGTCATCAGGGCGTCGCCTGCGATCGGCCACCTTGGGGACGCACTGTTGACCTTCTCGCTTGAGCGGTATTGGTAGGACGGATGAACATCGCCACGACCCGGGGACAGCCCAAGACCATGTCCCTCCCGAATATCCTGACCTACGCCCGGATCGCCGCGATCCCGGTGGTGATCGGCTGTGTCTACTGGCAGTCGATCCTGGACGGCCCGTTGTGGCTGCGCTGGGTGGCGCTGGCCGTGTTCATCGCGGCAGGGGTCACCGACTATCTCGACGGCTATTATGCCCGGATATGGGATCAGCAGTCCGCGTTCGGCCGGATGCTCGATCCGATCGCCGACAAGCTTTTGGTCGCTTCCAGCCTGCTGATGCTGGCCGCCGACAACTCGATCCACGGCTGGACGCTGTGGGCCGCGATCGTGATCCTGTGCCGCGAGATCCTGGTCTCGGGCCTGCGCGAATATCTCGCTGGCTTGCGGGTCAGCGTTCCCGTCACCAAGCTTGCGAAATGGAAGACGACGATCCAACTGGTGGCGATCGGGTTCCTGATCGCGGGCGAAGCCGGCGAGCAGATTTTCCCGCCGACCACCCTGATCGGCATCGTGCTGCTGTGGATGTCGGCAATCTTCACGATCTACACCGGCTGGGACTATTTCCGCGCCGGCATCCACCACCTCATCAAGGAGGATGAGGGATGAAGGTGAAGTATTTCGCCTGGGTCCGTGAACGCATCGGCAAGGCGGAGGAGACCATCGAGCCGCCGGCCGACGTGCGCACCGTCGCCGACCTGATCGGCTGGTTGTCGGCGCGCGATGACGCTTACGCCTACGCCTTCGAGAAGCCGAAGGTGATCCGCGCGGCGATCGATCATGCGCATGTCAGACCGGATGCGACAATTTCCGGCGCGCGCGAGATCGCGTTTTTCCCGCCGATGACCGGCGGCTAAGATAGCGTTTTCAAGCGAAATGGGTCCCGGTTCGCGTGAAGAAAACGCGTCAAACAAAAGCAACCCAATGACTGTTTCAGCGACGATTCGCATCCAGGAGGCCGACTTCGACGTTGCGCGGGAGATCGCCAAGCTCAGCGAGGGCCGCAGCGACGTCGGCGCCGTCGTCAGCTTTAGCGGCATCTGCCGTGGCAGCGAGCAGGGTGAACCGATCGCCGCACTCATGCTCGAACACTATCCAGGCATGGCGGAAGCCGAGATCAGCCGCCACGCCGACCAAGCGCTGGCGCGCTGGCCGCTGCAAGGCCTCACCATCATCCACCGCTTCGGGCGCATCGTGCCGGGCGAGAACATCGTGCTGGTGGTGACGGCCTCAGCACACCGGCAGGCCGCGTTCGAGGCAGCCGAGTTCCTGATGGACTATCTCAAGACCAACGCACCGTTCTGGAAGCGCGAGGAAAGCGCGCGCGGCGTGAGCTGGGTCGAGGCGCGCGACCATGACGACGCGGCCGCCGCGCGCTGGACCAAATCCTGATGGCCAAGCGTAGTAAAGTGCCGGCAAAGCGCAGCCCCGCGGCGCCGAAGCCGCCCAGAATCGGCGCGGGCGAGCTTCGGACCCTGTTCGATTTCGTGCGCTACGCGGTCAGCCGCTTCAACGCCGCCAAGCTCGTCTTCGCGCACGGCACCACCGATCCGGTGGCGGAAGCGGCCTTCCTGATCTCGGAGGCGCTGCATCTGCATCCCGACCAGTTCGAGACCTTTGCCGGCGCGCGCGTCACTGCCGCCGAGGCCAAGCAGATCCTCGACCTGATCGAGCGCCGCGTCAGCACGCGCAAGCCCGCCGCCTATCTCGTCAACAAGGTCTATATGCGCGGCCTGCCCTTTTACGTCGACGAGCGCACCATCGTGCCGCGCTCCTTCATCGGCGAATTGCTCGATTCGCATTTCGGCGGCGATGAGGACGGCACCTCGCTGATCGGCGATCCCACCGAGGTCGAAAGCGTGCTCGACCTCTGCACCGGCTCGGGGTGTCTCGCGATCCTCGCCAGCCGGAATTTCCCGAGCGCCCCGGTCGATGCTGTCGACGTTTCAAAGGACGCACTCGCGGTCGCCGCGCGCAATGTCGCCGACCACGGCCTCGAGGACCGGCTGACGCTCTACCGCGGCGACCTGTTCAAGCCTCTCGGCGACAAGCGTTACGACCTCATCATCTCCAACCCGCCCTATGTCGATGCCGAGGGCATGGCGTCGCTGCCGCGCGAATGCCGCGCCGAGCCGAAGCTTGCCTTCGACGGCGGACCTGATGGCCTCGACATCGTCCGTCGCATCCTCGACCAGGCCAAGCAGCACCTGACCCCGCAGGGCGGCCTGCTCTGCGAGATCGGCCGCGGGCGCGACAATCTCGAAGCCGCCTATCCGAACCTGCCGCTGCTCTGGCTCGATACCGAGGAGTCCGAGGGCGAAGTGTTCTGGATCGCCGCCGCGGATCTTTGATCCGACGCGCGGGAGCCTCAGGGCGAGGCGAAAACCGTGTGCAGTTCCAGCCGGTTCCCAACATCGCAGGCCCTCGAATCAACAATGATGCTAAGCTTGTGGCACTGGGAAAGCTCGAACAGAGGGCGCGGGCGCGCGACATGATCCGCATTTCGACGATCTTCATCGCTATCTGCATGGTGCTGGTCGCAGCCTCGCTCGGCTTCGTCCTGTACTCGGTGGCGGGTATCAGCGGGTATGAATCGGCGATCGTGGCGCTCACCGCCCTCACCTTCCTGATCCTCTACAACGCGGTCTCGATGCGGATGACCGACCGCAGCAATGTCGGCACCCAGATCGCCGATCTGTCACGCGGCACCGCCGACCTCGCTCGCCAGGTCGCCGAGTTCGGCCGGCGACTGGCGGCAATCGAAGGCCGCGTCGCGTCGGCCAACTCGACCGGCGCCGACAGGATGCAGGCGATGGCCGGCGAGATCAACGAGCTTGGCGGGCTGGTGAAGCAGCTCGCGGCGTCGCTCGCCCATCATGAGGATTTGTTGGCGGCCGGTCCGGTGACGCAGGCACCGGCCGCGCCGCGGACCGAACCCTCGCCGCCGCAGGCCCCGGCCATCGCCAAGCCGACCCAGCCGCCGGTGGCGGCGACCGCAATCCCACAGCACCAGAACCAGCTTCTTGGCGCGGTGAAGAACGCGATCGAGGAGAACCGCCTCGACGTCTACCTGCAACCGATGGTGACGCTGCCGCAGCGCAAGGTGCGCTATTATGAGGCGGTGATCCGCCTGCGCGACGAGCAGGACCAGATCCTGGCCGCCGACGATTTCATCGGTGTTGCCGAGGCTGCCGGCTTGATCGGCCGCATCGACCACACGGTGATGCTCCGCTGCGTCCAGGTACTGCGCCGCCTGATGGTGCGCAACAAGGATGTCGGCGTGTTCTGCAACGTCTCGTCGGCGACGCTGGCCAATCCGGCCAGTTTCGCCCAGTGCCTCGATTTCCTCGAGACCAACCGCGCGCTGGCGCCCTCGCTGGTGCTCGAATTCAAACAGTCGACATTCCGCAGTCTCGGCCCGAACGAGAGCGAAAACCTCGCGGCGCTGGCGCAACGCGGATACCGTTTCTCGATCGACCATGTCAGCGACCTCCGCATCGAGCCGCGCGAGCTCGCCGATCGCGGCGTCCGCTTCATCAAGGTGCCGGCCGCGCTGCTGCTCGACCCCGGGCAGGCCGCGAGCACCGACATCCATCCATCCGATCTGTGCGACTTGCTCGGCCGCTACGGCATCGACCTGATCGCCGAACGGATCGAGGGTGAGCGTGCCGTGGTCGACCTGCTCGATTACGATGTCCGGTTCGGTCAAGGCTTTTTGTTCGCGCCGCCGCGGCCGTTGCGGCCGGAGGGGGCATCTGCTACCGCCGAGGCACCTCAGACCACACCTCAGGACCTCAATGGCGCCAGCAATTCAGCAACCGTCTCAAGCCCCGCAACGGCGCCGCGCGCGACCGGCAATGCCGCGCTGGCGCGCCGCGCGGTCGGCCCAAACTGACCGGCGATCCGCATCATGACGTCTTTGCGCTTCGTGGAGCGGCTGCGCGACCTCGTCGACGGCGTCGACGTCGTGCTGTCGGACATCTGGGGCGTCGTGCATAACGGGCTCGAATCCTTTCCCGAGGCCTGCGAGGCGTTGCACACGTTCCGGCAGCGCGGCGGCACCGTCATCCTGATCACCAACGCGCCGCGGCCGGCCGATTCCGTGCAGCGGCAACTGCGCAAGCTCGGCGTCGCCGACGAGACCTATGACGCCATCGTCTCCTCAGGCGATCTGACGCGGCATTTCGTGGCCGACCATCCCGGCCAGAAGATCTTCTGGATCGGCCCGGAGCGTGACAGCTCGATCCATCGCGGCCTCGACGCCACTTTGGTGCCACTGGAGCAGGCGGACTACATCATCTGCACCGGCCTGTTCGACGACGAGACCGAATCCGCCGAAGACTACCGCGACACGCTGATGAAGGCGCTCGAGCGCAAGCTGACGCTGGTCTGCGCCAATCCGGATATCGTGGTCGAGCGCGGCGACCGCCTGATCTATTGCGCCGGTGCGATCGCCGAGCTCTATCGCGAGCTCGGCGGCGAGGTGATCTTCTACGGCAAGCCGCACCGGCCGATCTATGAGCGCGCCATGGCGCTGGCCGCCGAGCGCCGCGGCCGGCCGATCGAGCCCGCGCGGGTGCTGGCGATCGGCGATTCCGTGCGCACAGACCTTACCGGCGCGCATGGCTTCGGCATCGACCTGCTGTTCATCACCCGGGGCATCCACTCCGAGGAGTTCGAGGGCATCGAGCAGCTCGATCCTGCCTCGGTGAAGGAGCTGTTCGGCCATCCGCCGCGCGCGCTGATGCGCGAGCTGAAGTGGTAGCGGCCCACTCCGCAGGGGCGCGCTGCCAAAATATCGAAAACAACCCCATGCAAAGTAGCCATGGCGCTCGGTGTTCGACCAGGCGCCTTGACACGTCGGGCAACTCAGGGATATTTTTCTAATATTCCGAAATCGCGCACGCGTAGAGACGTAAATGCCCGGGGAAAGCCGGGCACAACGAAACTTCAGTCGATACGATGAACGGGCGCTTACGCCGTCGCCATGTCCGGGAATACCGCCTCGATCTTGGTCTTCAGCGTGGCGGCGTTGAACGGCTTGACGATGTAATTGTTCACGCCGGCCTTCTTGGCCGCGATCACGTTCTCGGTTTTGGATTCCGCCGTGATCATGATGAAGGGCGTGGTGGCGAGATTGGGATCGGCGCGGACTTCCTTGAGCAGGTCGTAGCCGGTCATCGGCTCCATGTTCCAGTCGGAGATCACGAGTCCGTACTTCTTGGTGCGCATCTTGTTCAGCGCAGCCGAGCCGTCGGAAGCATCGTCAATGTTCTCGAAGCCGAGCTGCTTGAGGAGATTCCGGATGATCCGGATCATGGTGTTGTAGTCATCAACGACCAGAACCGGCATAGACAAATCAACCGCCATCTCTTCCCCCAACGACGCAAATTACGCTTCTGCGCGACCCGCAGCTCTCCGGCAACGACTAACAGCAGGCCTTAAACAGCGCGTTAACCCGCCGGAACCGGATTGTTACGGATTTGATGCAATGTTCGCCCGCTTGACTTCCAAGCCGCGGAGACGTCACGGTCCGGCCCGCAACGACCATGCTTAAGAATGCTTGAAGAATCCCTGAAATGAGCACCGGTTTTACCGTTATCCGCGACAACACCCCTGTGAGCGCAATCCCGAGGGGCGCCGTGGTCGCGATGGGCAATTTCGATGGCGTCCATCTCGGCCATCGCGCCGTGATCGGCGCAGCGCTGGCGATGGGCAAAACCCACGGCAAGCCGGCGCTGGCGGTGACCTTCGAGCCGCATCCACGCAGCTTCTTCAGCCCGAACAGCCCGCAATTCCGTCTCACGGACGAGACCAACAAGCTGCGATTGCTCGCGGGGACCGGGCTCGCCGGTGCCGTGGTCATGACGTTCGACAAGGCGCGTGCAGGCACCTCGGCGCAGGACTTCATTCACCACGACCTGATCGAGCGGCTCGGCATCAGCGGGATCGCGGTCGGCTACGACTTCCATTTCGGCAAAGGCCGGGTCGGCTCGCCGAGCCTGCTCGTCAGCGAGGCGCCGCGGCTCGGCATCGAGGTCGACGTGCAGGCTCACGTCGATATCGAGGAGCGCCCGGTGTCCTCGAGCGCGATCCGCATGGCGCTCGCCGAAGGCCAAATTGCCGACGCCACCACCATGCTGGGCGCACCGTGGTTCGTCACCGGCGAGGTGGTCCACGGCGAGAAGCGCGGCCGCGATCTCGGCTACCCGACCGCCAATATCCGGCTCGACAAGCATTGCGGGCTGAAGCACGGCATCTATGCGGTGCGGGTCGGCCGCGGATCGGAACGGCTTGACGGCGTCGCCAGCTTCGGCCGCCGTCCGACCTTCGACAACGGCGCGCCCCTGCTCGAAGTGTTCCTGTTCGACTTCAAGGGCGATCTCTACGGCAAGGTCCTTGATGTCGCTTTCATCAGTTTCATTCGCGACGAGCTGAAATTCGACACCATCGAGGCGCTGATACGCCAGATGGATGACGACAGCGCCAAGGCGCGCGCGGCATTGGCCGCGGCGCCGGACGCGTTCCCGAAGCTCGGAGTGATTGGTTGAACAAGACAGAAAAACAGAAAATGCTCGCGGGCGAGCTGTATCGCCCGGACGCAGAGCTCGCCGCCGACCACACCGCCGCCGAGCAATGGATAGCGCGCTACAATGCTTCAGGCGCGGCACCGGCTGCCGAACTCCATGCGCTGCTCGCCGAGCGCTTCCGCCGCGTCGGCAAGGATGCCGTGATCCGGCCGCCGTTCTTCTGCGACTATGGAACCAATATCAGCCTCGGCGACGGCGTGTTCCTCAACTTCAATTGCGTGATCCTCGACGTCGTCGAGGTGACAATCGGCGATCGCACCCAGATCGGCCCCGCGGTCCAGATCTACACCGCCGACCATCCGCGCGACGCCGCGACCCGCCGCGCCGGACTGGAGTTCGGCCGTCCGATCCGGATCGGCAGCGACGTCTGGATCGGCGGCGGTGCCATCATCCTGCCCGGGGTGACCATCGGCGACGGCGCCGTGGTCGGCGCCGGCAGCGTGGTGACGCGGGATGTCGCGGACGGAGCCATCGTGGCGGGAAATCCGGCCCGGCCGCGGCCGGGTTAGCACGACAGTTGTCATTCCCCGCGAATGCGGGGAATCCAGTACGCCGAGACCCCTCGGACGGGGCCTTGACGTCTCTGGGATACTGGATCGTCCGCTTTCGCGGACGATGACACCGAGATGAACTGCAGTGCCTTGCTTCGCCCTCAGGATGGCCAAGACCTTTGCGATTTCCGCCTCCGGCTGCTATGGAAACCCCATGTTTTCGCGGCGCATCATACGGATTAGCGGCCCGGCTTCCGCCTGAGCCTGAAGGCTCGGCGCAAGACCGGGACTTCGTCGTTTCACCCGCGATTGATCGCGTATCCGCGCCCGCACCTGCCAAATCAGAGCCTTCATGTCCGATAAGCCGCAAAAGACCGCTACTGCCGACTATTCGAAAACCCTCTATCTGCCGCAGACGGATTTCCCGATGCGCGCCGGCTTGCCGCAGCGCGAGCCGGAAATCCTGAAATACTGGAACGAGATCGGCCTCTACGAAAAGCTGCGCCAGAGCGCCCAGGGCCGCGCCAAATTCGTGCTGCATGACGGCCCGCCCTATGCCAACGGCAACATCCATATCGGGCACGCGCTGAACAAGATCCTCAAGGACGTCGTGACCAAGAGCCAGCAGATGCTCGGCTTCGACTCCAACTACGTCCCGGGCTGGGACTGCCACGGCCTGCCGATCGAATGGAAGATCGAGGAGGAGAACTACCGCTCAAAGGGCAAGCAGAAGCCGGACTTCCGCGATTCCACCGCGATGGTGGCGTTCCGCAAGGAGTGCCGCGCCTATGCAACGCACTGGATCAACGTGCAGCGCGAGGAGTTCAAGCGGCTCGGCATCATCGGCGACTGGGACCACCCTTACGAGACGATGAGTTATCCGGCGGAAGCCCAGATCGCCCGCGAGCTGATGAAGTTCGCCGCCAACGGCACGCTCTATCGCGGCTCCAAGCCGGTGATGTGGAGCGTGGTCGAGAAGACCGCGCTCGCCGAGGCCGAGGTCGAGTACGAGGACCACACCTCGGATACGGTGTGGGTCAAATTCCCGATCACCTCGCCGGCGCATGGCGCGCTCGCCAATGCCTCCGTGGTGATCTGGACCACCACACCGTGGACGCTGCCCGGCAACCGCGCCATCTCCTTTTCGCCCAAGATCGCCTACGGCCTCTACAAGGTGACGGACGCACCGGCGGACAATTGGGCGAAGACCGGCGATCTCCTGATCCTGGCCGACGCGCTCGCCGCGGACGTGTTCAAGCAGGCGCGCGTCACGGCCTATGAGAAGGTGCGCGACATCCCGGGCGACACGCTCGACGCCGTGGAATGCGCGCATCCGCTGCGCGGGTTCAACGGCGGCTACGGATTCACCGTGCCGCTGCTCGCCGGCGAGCACGTCACCGACGACACCGGTACCGGCTTCGTGCACACCGCGCCCAGCCATGGCCGCGAGGACTTCGACGTCTGGACGGCCAACACGCGCGAGCTCGACGCCCGCGGCATCCCGACCGCGATCCCCTACACCGTCGATGAGAATGGCGCGTACACCGCGCAGGCCCCCGGCTTCACCGGAAAGCGCGTGCTCAACGACAAGGGCGAGAAGGGCGACGCCAACGACGCCGTGATCAAGGCACTGATCGAGGCCGGCAGGCTGCTCGCGCGCGGCCGGTTGAAGCACCAGTATCCGCATTCCTGGCGCTCCAAGAAGCCGGTGATCTTCCGCAATACGCCGCAGTGGTTCATCGCGATGGACAAGGACATCGCCACGAACGGTCACGCCCGGAAGGGCGACACCTTGCGCGCCCGCGCCCTGCATGCGATCTCGGTGACCCAATGGGTGCCGCCGGCCGGCGAAAACCGCATCAACGGCATGATCGCCAACCGCCCGGACTGGGTGATCTCGCGCCAGCGCGCCTGGGGCGTGCCGATCGCCGTGTTCGTGCGCGAGAAGGCCGACGGCTCGGCCGAGATCCTGCAGGACGAAGTCGTCAACCAGCGCATCATCGAGGCCTTCATGCAGGAAGGCGCCGATGCCTGGTACATGGAAGGCGCGCGCGAGCGCTTTCTTGGGCCGCGCGCGAGCGAGGACTGGAAGAAGATCGACGACATCCTCGACGTCTGGTTCGATTCCGGCTCGACGCACGCCTTCGTGCTGGAGGACCGCCAGAACTTCCCGACGCTCGGCCACATCGCGCGCAAGGTCGATGGCGGCAACGACACCGTGATGTATCTGGAGGGAAGCGACCAGCATCGCGGCTGGTTCCACTCCTCGCTGCTGGAGAGCGCCGGCACGCGCGGCCGCGCGCCTTACGACATCGTGCTCACCCACGGCTTCACGCTCGACGAGAACGGCCGCAAGATGTCGAAGTCGCTCGGCAACACCGTCGAGCCGCAGAAGGTGATCAAGGATTCCGGCGCCGATATTCTGCGTCTGTGGGTCTGCGCCACCGACTATGCCGACGACCAGCGCATCGGTCCCGAAATCCTGAAGAACACCATCGAGACCTATCGCAAGCTGCGCAACACGATCCGCTGGATGCTCGGCACGCTGCACCACTTCAAGCAAGCCGAGAGGGTCGCCGATGCCGACATGCCCGAGCTCGAGCGGCTGATGCTGCACGAACTGGCCGGCCAGGCCGAGATCGTCCGCCAGGCCTATGCCGAATTCGACTACAAGACCGTGGTCGCAAGCCTCTCCGCCTTCATGAACGCCGAGTTGTCGGCCTTCTACTTCGATATCCGCAAGGATACGCTGTATTGCGATCCGCCATCCTCGGTGGCGCGCAAGGCGGCGCTGACCACGATCGATACGCTGTGCGATGCGATCCTGAAGTGGCTGGCCCCGGTGCTGAGCTTCACGACCGACGAAGCCTGGCGGATGTACCGGCCGAAGGCCGAGCCGTCGGTGCACCTGACCCAGTTCCCGGACGGTCTCGAGCAGTTCCGCGACGACAAGCTCGCCGCGAAGTGGGAGACGATCCGCAACGTGCGCCGCGTCGTCACCGGTGCGCTCGAGCTCGAACGCGCGGCCAAGAAGATCGGCTCGTCGTTGGAAGCGTCGCCGGTCATCTATGTCGCCGACAGGGACATGCTGGCGACGCTGTTCGACGTCGACCTGGCCGAGGTCTGCATCACCTCGAACTATGAGGTACGCGAGGGCGAGGTACCGGCCGGCGCGTTCCGTCTCGATGCCGTCCCCGGCGTCGCCGTGGTGGTCGAGAAGGCGGTCGGCACCAAATGCGCACGCTCGTGGAAGATACTGCCCGACGTCGGCGCCGACCCCGAATATCCCGACGTCTCGCCGCGCGACGCGCAGGCGCTGCGTGAGTGGAAGGCCTTGGGGGTCAGCGTCTGATATCCATCCATCGTCGTCCCTGCGAAAGCAGGGACCCATAACCACCGGCCTTCGACGTGAACCGCTATCAATGACTCCGAGCCCTTCAAACAACATCCGCCGGTGGCTATGGATCCCCGCTTTCGCGGGGACGACAGGGTGTTACGTGGCGGCAGCCTGCCGATGACCCCTGCTGTCCGCGCCGGCGTGCTCGCGGCGATCGCAACCCTGATCGCCGATCAGGCCTCGAAGCTCTGGCTGCTGCACGTGCTCGACATCGCCCATAACGGCGCGGTGTCGGTGACGCCGTTCTTCGACCTGGTCCTCGCCATGAATCCCGGGATCAGCTTCGGCTGGTTCCAGAGCGAGAGCCCCACGGCCCAGATCGTTCTGATGGCGATCAAGGTGGCGGCGGTGATCGCACTGGCGATCTGGATGGCGCGGTCGCGGACCTGGCTTGCCACGGTGGCGCTTGGCCTCATCATCGGCGGCGCCATCGGCAACGGGATCGACCGCCTCGCCTACGGCGCCGTGGTCGATTTTGCCCTGTTTCACGTCCAGATCGGCGCGAAAACCTTCAGTTGGTACGTCTTTAACCTCGCCGATGTAGCCATCGTTGTCGGCGTGGCAGCGCTATTGTATGATTCGCTGCTGGGGGTACCCGCCGCAAAAGCGCCCTGATCCCGGCCGATAGGAGCCGGTCGGCGATAGACCAGCAGCATGCGCGGAACTGTGCCTAAGCCAGTGAACGCTTTGCCGAATTTTTCAGATGGGAAGAGCGCGATGCGCAACATCAGAGCCCGCGATTACCTGACCCAGACGTCCCGGCCGGCGCTGCTGCGCGGCCTGCATCTGGCGCTCGTCGCAGCCGGGATCGGCCTAGTCATGATGACGGGCCCGGTGCGCGCCGGCGATGGTGACGATGACGGCGACGACGGGCTGACCTTCGAGGAGCGGATCATCGACAATTTGATGACCGGTCTGGGCGCCAAGAGTGCTGCCAGCAAGGGCATCGATTATCGCGAACGCTCTCCATTGGTGGTTCCGCCGAACCTTGACCTGCCCCCGCCGGCCTCCGCCGCGCAGGCCAACGCGCCGAACTGGCCGAAGGACCCCGATATCGCCAAGCGCAAGGCCATGATCGAGGCGCGCAAGAAGGAGGTCAAGAAGGAGCCGTGGCAGGAGGCGGTGCCGCTGACCCAGGCCGAGATCGAGGCGGGCCGAAAGCAGCAGACGGCGACCGACAGCAGCAAGGAACCGATCGAGCCCGGCGTGACCAAGAATCCGTCGCTGATGCCGGACCAGCTCGGCTATACCGGCGGCCTGCTCGGCATGTTCAAGGGGAACAGCAGCGAGTCCAAACCGTTCAAGGGTGAGCCGACCCGCGAGTCCTTGACCGAGCCGCCTCCGGGTTACCAGACGCCATCATCGAGCTATGCCTATGGCACAGGGCCGCAGAAACCGATGGCGAAAGAAGGCCAGTACGACGTTATGACCGGAAAGCCGATCCAATAATTACGTGGCCTCGGCCACTGGGCCTCACATGAGCAAAGCTTAATGCGGAGTGACGCTTGTCTCTCCGCTTCGTGACGAACGGCACGGGCAGTCCCGTGTACGATGCCGTGCTTTCGCGCCCCGACCATATGTCCGGGCTGCCATAAGGATCATGATGCCCTCACGTAGATCGATCGCGTTTCTCGCGGCCACGCTTATTTCCACCATCTCGCTGCCGGGCAGCGGCCTCCGCGCCCAGACCACCGTCACCTCGGAGCGTCCCGCCAGCTTCACGCTCGCTAACGGCCTGCAGGTCGTGGTGATCCCTGATCACCGGACGCCCGTGGTCACGCAGATGATCTGGTACAAGGTCGGCTCCGCCGACGAGACGCCGGGCAAATCCGGACTCGCGCATTTTCTCGAGCACCTGATGTTCAAGGGCACCGCCAAGCACCCGGCCGGGGAGTTTTCCCAGACCGTGCTGCGGGTCGGCGGCAACGAGAACGCGTTCACCTCGTTCGACTACACCGGCTACTTCCAGCGCGTGCCGCGCGACCAGCTTCCCACCATGATGGAGTTCGAGGCCGATCGCATGACCGGCCTGATCCTCAAGGACGAGAACGTGCTGCCCGAGCGCGATGTCGTGCTCGAGGAATACAACATGCGCGTTGCCAACAATCCCGACGCGCGGTTGACCGAGCAGATCATGGCCGCGCTCTACCTCAACCATCCCTATGGTCGCCCGGTGATCGGCTGGCACCAGGAGATCGAAAAGCTCGACCGCGAGGATGCGCTTGCCTTCTACAAGCGGTTCTACGCGCCAAACAACGCGATCCTGATCATCGCCGGCGACGTCGACGTCAAGGATGTCCGCCCGCTGGTCGAAAAGAACTTCGGCCCGATCCCGGCCCAGCGCGCCATCGCCGAGAAGCGCGTCCGGCCGCAGGAACCGATACCCGCGGCGCTGCGCACCGTCACGCTGTCCGATCCGCGCGTCGAGCAGCCGAGCCTGCGCCGCTATTATCTCGTGCCATCGGCCACGACGGCGGCGGCCGGCGAAAGCCCCGCGCTCGATGTGCTCGCGCAACTCATGGGCGGCGGCAACAACTCGTATCTCTATCGCTCGCTGGTGATCGACCAGGGACTGGCGATCAGTACGGGGGCGGGCTACCAGGGCACGGCGCTCGACCCGTCCCAGTTCTCGATCTCGGTGACACCGAAGCCGGGCGTCGAATTCGCGCAGATCGAGGAAGCGATCGACAGGGTGATCGCCGACCTCGCGCGGAACACCGCCAAGGCCGAGGACCTCGAACGGGTCAAGACCCAGCTCATCGCGGAAGCGATCTACGCCCAGGACAATCAGGCGACACTGGCGCGCTGGTACGGCGGGGCCCTGACCACGGGGCTGAGCATCGACGACATCAGGACCTGGCCGGACCGCATTCGCGCCGTCACCGCCGAGCAGGTGCGCGCCGCCGCGGCCAAGTGGCTCGACAAGAAGCGGTCGGTCACCGGCTATTTGATCAAGGATACTGCGCCGAAACGCGAGGAGAAGCGCTCGTGACATATTCCATCACCCGACGCGCCGCTCTGATCGGCAGCGCTTGCGCTGCGATGCTGGCGTTGTCGTCCGCGCCCTCGCAGGCTGCGGCCAAGATCCAGCGCGTGGTCTCGCCCGGCGGCATCGAAGCCTGGTTCGTGCAGGACGCCACAGTGCCCCTGGTCGCGATGGAATATGCCTTCAGCGGCGGCGCAAGCCAGGATCCGTCGGCCAAGCCCGGCGTCGCCAACCTGGTCGCGGACCTGCTCGACGAAGGCTCCGGCGATCTCGATTCCAAGACCTATCATGAGCGGCTCGACCGCCGTGCCATCGAGCTCAGCTTCCAGGCGACGCGCGATCACTTCCGCGGCTCGCTCCGCATGCTCAAGGACAACAAGGACGAGGCCTACGACCTGTTGCGGATGGCGCTGACCTCACCGCACTTCGAGCCGTCCGACGTCGAACGCATCCGCGCTCAGGTGATCTCGACGCTGCGCCGTGAATCGACCAATCCGTCCTCGCTGGCCGGCCGCAAGTTCCTCGAAGTCGCGTTCGGCGATCACCCTTATGGCAAGGTCGCCACAGGCACGCTCGAGAGCGTGCCGAAGATCGAGATATCGGACCTGAAGGATTACGCGCGCCGCGTCATCGCTAAGGATACGCTGCACATCGCCGTGGTCGGCGACGTCGATGCCGACACGCTCGGCAAGCTGCTCGACAAGACCTTCGGCGGCCTGCCGGCCAAGGCCGAGCTGACCCCTGTTCGCGATGTCATGGCGACCAAGCCGCCGCAACGCGCCTTCGTCCCGCTCGACGTGCCGCAGACCGTCGTCACCTTCGGCGGGCCCGGCATCAACAGGCACGATCCGGACTTCATGGCGGCCTATGTGGTGAACCACATCCTCGGCGGCGGCGGCCTGTCGTCGCGGCTCTACAAGGAGGTGCGCGAAAAGCGCGGCCTGGCCTATTCGATCTATGAAGCCTTGATCTGGATGGATCACTCGGCGCTGTTCATCGGTAACACCGGCACCCGTGCCGACCGCGCCGGCGAGACCGTCGACGCGCTCGAGGCCGAGGTCCGCCGGATTGCCGAGGATGGCCCGACGCAGCAGGAGCTGGATGAGGCGAAGTCCTATCTGAAGGGCTCACAGATGCTCGCGCTCGACACTTCCTCGAAGCTGGCACAGGCGATGTTGCAGTATCAGCTCGACAAGCTGCCGATCGACTACATCGAGAAGCGCAACGCCATCGTCGACGCAGTGACGCTCGAGGATACCAAGCGGGTCGCGAAGAAGCTCTGGGGCGACGGCCTGCTCACCGTGATCGTCGGCCGCGCCCCACAGGCCGCAGCCCAGCCGGCCGCCGCGACGCCGCCATTGAAAGCGAACTGAGGCATTTCGGGGGACGTCGGCTTTCTCACGCGCACCGACTGCAGCGCTCGGGGCATCAACACCACGCAAGCACGCGCGAGCCAAACCCGCTATCCTGCGCGCGCCGATTCTTCCTCACCGGGTGATGCCATGCTGCGGGTGTCCCGCGACCTCTCGATCGACGAGACCGACATCGAGATTGTCTTTGTCCGCGCCTCCGGTCCGGGCGGACAAAACGTCAACAAGGTTTCGACCGCAGCCCAGCTCCGTTTCGACACGCGCAAGATCGCGCTGCCGCCAGACGCCGCGCAGCGGCTGGCGCGACTCGCCGGCAGCCGCATGACCAAGGACGGCGTGATCGTGATCCAGGCGTATCGCTTCCGAACCCAGGAGCGAAATCGAGCTGATGCGATCGAGCGGCTGGTCGAGATGTTGAAGGAAGCGTTGGTGCGACCGACGCCGCGGCGCCCGACCAAGCCGACGCTCGGCTCCAAGCAGCGTCGGCTCGAAGGCAAGAAGCGGCGCAGCGACATCAAGGCGCGGCGCGGCGTCCGCGGCTTCGACGATTGAACGGCGCGCGACCGGATGCAGCGCACGCGAGGCGCGCTGCATCCAAAGATCATGCGCCAAGACGTGATGAGACTCGAATGAGAGTCGTCATCACGTTTCGGCTTCGTGCTCAGGCAAGATCTTTTTGAAAGACCGCTAAACACCTCGGATCATGCTTTAGTACTTCTTGGTTCCCGGCGCCGTAGCCCCGGAACCTGTCGCCTTGTGTCCAGTGCTGCCGGCACCGACGGTGCCGCGGGTGCCGCTCTTGGCGGTAGCGCCGCCCTTCGCGGTCCCCGCACCCGCCTGCGAGTTGAGTTCTTCGTCCGCAGCACCAGCGCCCGATGGTGCGCCCTGCATCGTGCCGGGGCTGCGCTGCATGCCGGCGCCGGTCTGGCTCTGGGTCGACATACCCTGTGCCAGTGCCGAGCCGGCAAAAAGTGCCGACACAGCAAACGCGACCGCGAATGTCTTCGCTGATTTCATCCATTGCTCCTGGATTTTGCTCGCGCGGAATGGTTCGGCGGGTCTCGGCGCCGTCTGCTGCGCCGCACCTATCCTTGCGCGTATTGACGATATCGCAAACGACGCGTGCGCCATGCAAACTGCGTCGTGTGGAGATCGTGCAGGATTTTCGCGGCCATTTCGCGGAATTGCGCTTCACATATGCGGCGCGATCGGCGCCGTCGCCATCTTCTTGTCGTCTCGCCGACAAGCAGGCCGCGCTTTGTTCGCATGAAACAGCCGGCTACTACCACCGCACATTAGCTGCGCCCTACAGTCTGCGCGAGGTGTGGGAACGACGGCGATGCGGCATTCGGGGCGGACCATCGGACTGGGATTTTGCAGCGCGTTGCTTGCAGTGCAGACCGCGGCTGCGCAAATGCCCCTGCGCGCCGCCAAGCCACCCGATGGATCGACGCTGTTCAAGCAGCAATGCGCAACATGCCACACCACCAACACCACTGATCCCGTCCGGCAAGGGCCGTCGCTCCACAAGGTCATCGGCCGCCACGCCGGCAAGGCTGACGGCTTCAAATATTCCGCGGGCTTCGCGCAGGCCGACTTCGTCTGGGACGACGCAAGGCTCGACGCCTGGCTGACCAATCCGCAAGCCGTGGTCCCCGGCGCCGTGATGGCCTACCGGCAGGCCAAGCCCGAGATCCGCGCCATGATCATCGCCTATCTGAAGGAGCTGAACTGAATGGCGAAACCCGTGCACTCGATGATCCGCGTGTTCGACGAGACGAAATCGCTCGACTTCTACCGGCGCGCCTTCGGTCTCGAGATCGCCGACAATCTGAGGTTTTCCGATTTCGCACTGATCTATCTGCGCCATCCCTCCTCGCCCTTCGAGGTCGAGCTCACGGTGAATTTCGATCGCAAGGAGCCCTACGCGCTCGGCGATGGCTACGGCCATCTCGCCGTCGTCGTCGACGACGTCGATGCCGAGCACGCGCGCTTCGAGACGGAGAAACTGTCGCCCGGGCCGCTGCGCGACTTCAAGCATGACGGCAACACGCTGGCGCGCTTCTTCTTCGTCTCCGATCCTGACGGCTACAAGATCGAGGTGATCCAGCGCGGCGGACGGTTCGGTTAGTGCACGGCAACCACACAATAAAATCCACGGAGGAACGCATGAGAGAAATCGATCGACGCAGCAAGTATGACCGGCGAGTCTTTCTCAAAGGCGCGGCCGCAACCGCACCGGCGGTCGCGATCGCGACCTCTACTGGACTTGGTATCACCGATGCGTGGGCCGACGAGGCATCGACGCTGACGCCGGCGACGATGAAGACGTTGCTCAGGATAGCGCGCGACATCTATCCGCACGACATCCTCGCCGACAGCTACTACATCGCGGCGGTCAAGCCGTGGGATGACAAGGCGGCGAAGGACCCTGCCGTGAAATCGCTGATCAATGACGGCGTCGCCAGGCTCGACCAGGAGGCCAACGAACGTCACAAGATGCCTTATGTGCAGGTCGCCTGGGAGAACGACCGCGTCGCACTGCTGCAGCGCATCGAGCACAGCGACTTCTTCCAGAAGATCCGCGGCGACCTCATCGTCTCGCTCTACAACAACAAGGAGGTTTGGCCGAAATTCGGTTACGAGGGCTCCTCCGCCGAGTATGGCGGCTACATCAAGCGCGGCTTCGCCGACATCGACTGGCTGCCCAAGGCCTAGGCGCCAGCAACGAAGGGGAGGAACATCATGGCAAAATTCGATTTGAACGACAGCGGCGTGGTCGTGATCGTCGGCTCTGGCGCAGGTGGCGGAACGCTCGGCAATGAATTGGCGCAGAAGGGCGTCAAGGTCGTGATCCTCGAGGCCGGCCCGCGCATCGAGAACCAGGACTTCATCAATGACGAATGGGACAGCTTCAGCCAGCTCGCCTGGTCGGACATGCGCACGACGTCCGGAAGCTGGCGCGTCCACAAGGACTTTCCGAACATTCCGGCCTGGATCGTGAAGGCGGTCGGCGGCTCGACCGTCCACTGGGCGGGCGCCTCGCTGCGCTTCGACGAGCACGAGTTCAGGATCAAGTCGGCCTACGGCAACATCCCCGGCGCCAACCTGCTGGATTGGCCGATCACGCTCGCCGAGATGGAGCCGTACTACGCCAAGGCCGAAGACAAGATGGGCGTGACGCGGACCAACGGCATCCCGGGATTGCCCGGCAACAATAATTTCAAGGTGCTGGAGGCCGGCGCGAAGAGGCTCGGCTACCAGGAGGTCCACACCGGACGGATGGCGATCAACAGCCAGCCGCGTGACGGCCGCGGATCCTGCCAGCAGATCGGCTTCTGCTTCCAGGGCTGCAAGTCCGGCGCCAAATGGTCGACGCTCTACACGGAGATTCCGAAGGGCGAGGCGACCGGCAATCTCGAGGTGCGTCCCAGCAGCATGGTGATCAAGATCGAACACGATCAATCCGGCAAGGTGACCGGCGTGGTCTATGCCGATGCCAGCGGCGCGATGCAGCGGCAAAAGGCCCGCGTGGTCGCGGTCGCCGGCAATTCGATCGAGAGCCCGCGGCTGCTGCTCAACAGCGCCTCGAACATGTTCCCGGACGGTCTCGCCAACTCATCCGGCCAGGTCGGCCGCAACTATATGCGGCACATGACCGGAAGCGTGTACGCGACCTTCGAGAAGTCGGTGCACATGTATCGCGGCACCACGATGGCCGGCATCATCCGCGACGAGGCGAAGAACGACCCGAAGCGCGGCTTTGTCGGCGGCTACGAAATGGAGACATTGTCGCTCGGCCTGCCGTTCATGGCGGCGTTCCTCAATCCCGGCGCATGGGGACGTACCTTCACCAGCGCGATGGAAGGCTATCCGCGGATGGCCGGCATGTGGCTGGTCGGCGAGGACATGCCGCAGGAGACCAATCGCGTCACGCTGGATCCCAAGATCAAGGACAAGTTCGGCATGCCGGTTGCGAGCGTGCATTTCGACGATCATCCGAACGACGTCGCGATGCGTGAGCACGCCTACAAGCAGGGTGCCGCCGTCTACGAAGCGGTCGGAGCCACCGTGACCTATCCCACTCCGCCCTATCCCTCGACCCACAACATGGGCACCAACCGGATGAGCGAGAAGCCGCGGGACGGCGTGGTCAACAAGTTCGGCCAGACCCACGACATCAAGAACCTGTTCATCTCTGACGGCAGCCAGTTCACCTCTGGCGCGGCCTGCAATCCGACGCTGACGATCGTATCGCTGGCGATCCGCCAGGCGGACACCATCGCTGGCGCGATGCAGCGCAAAGAGATCTAGTTCCCTCTGAACTCAAGCGGCCTTGTCTTCCCTGGACAGGGCCGTCCTTTTTTGCGGGATGCGTCCGAGAACCTATTCGGCGGCGTCGAGAATAGGCTGCCCCTGAAATTCAGGAACCGTGGTTGCGCCCTGCGAGCGATAGATCAGGCAGCAGCAGCGCAACAGCGAGGCGAAATTATTGACCTCGCCATGGTGGTTGAGGACTTCGTCATAGAGCGTGGTGAGGAATTTCGCGAGGCTCATTCTCTCCTTCGCGGCAATCTCCTCCAGCGTGTCCCAGAACGACATTTCCAGCCGGATCGAGGTGCAATGGCCGCCAATCCGCAGTGACCGGGTCTGCGATTCATAATTGCGTTGCGGCTGGTGCGAGAACAAATGGCACATGGCTATCCTCCCAGTCGGATTATAATTTTTCTAAACGATATACCTGCGCGCCTGCCCCCACAATCGCCACGTATGGCCTAGCCGCTGGGCACGTGAAGGTGAGTGTCTTCAAGGCGATAGGCCGGCTCCATCCCCAGCTAAAGACAGGCATGCGCACCTCACCCCATGCATTTGACGGCGCGTCCCTCTAGAATGCGCCACGGCTCGAATCTTCCCCGAATCCGACATCCATGCCCGTCCGCCAGCTTCCCGAACAGGTCGTCAACCGCATCGCTGCCGGCGAAGTGGTCGAGCGTCCCGCGAGCGTGGTCAAGGAACTGGTGGAGAACGCGATCGACGCCGGCGCCAGCCGGATCGATATCTTCACCGATGGCGGCGGGCGGCGCCGGATCGGCATCACCGACGACGGCAGCGGCATGACGCGCAGCGATCTTGCGCTCGCGGTCGATCGTCATGCGACCTCCAAGCTCGACGACGAGGACCTGCTCCGCATCCGCACGCTCGGATTCCGCGGCGAGGCGCTGCCGTCGATCGGCGCGGTCGCGAAGCTCGGCATCACCACGCGCCATGCCGGCGAGCCGCACGCCTGGTCGCTGTCGGTCGAAGGCGGCGAGAAGTCGGAGATCATGCCGGCGGCGCTCGGCCAGGGCACCCGCGTCGAGGTCAACGATCTCTTCTACGCGACGCCGGCGCGGCTGAAATTCCTCAAGACCGACCGCACCGAGGCGGAAGCGATCCGCGAGGTGGTGCGGCGCCTCGCGATGGCGCGGCCCGACGTCGCCTTTACGCTCGCGGGCGAGGAGCGTGCGCCGGTCACCTGGGCGGCAGCACTTCCCGGCGCCGCGGGCCGGCTGACGCGGCTCGGCGACATCCTCGGCGCCGACTTCCGCGGCTCTGCCATCGAGGTGCGCTCCGAGCGTGAGGGCGTCGTGGTCGAGGGCTTCGCCGCCGCGCCTTCGCTCACCCGCGCCAATGCGCTCGGGCAATACCTGTTCGTCAACGGCCGCCCGGTGCGCGACAAGTTGATCCTCGGCGCGGTGCGCGCGGCCTATTCCGATTATCTCCCGCGCGACCGCCATCCGGTGGTGGCGCTGTTCGTGACCTGCGATCCGCAGGAGGTCGACGCCAATGTGCATCCGGCCAAGACCGAGGTGCGCTTCCGCAACGCTGGCCTGGTCCGCGCGCTGATCGTGCACGCCTTGAAGGATGGTCTCGCCCGCGAGGGCAAGCGCACCGCAGCCAATACCGATGGCGCGGCGCTATCAGCATTTCGTCCCGCATTCACGCCGCCACCCCGCCCCGGCAATTGGGACTGGCGCAGTTCACCGTCATTCCCGGTCAATCCGGTGCGCGCGTTCGATGGCGCGGCGACCGCCTTCGCCGAGCCGGGACAGGCCGCCTTCGACGTCGGCGCACCGACCGCCGATGTGCGCTTCGAGGCAGCGCCCGCGCCTGATCTGCTCGACCGTCCGCTCGGCGCCGCGCGGACGCAAATCCACGAGACCTACATCGTCTCGCAAACCCGCGACGGCCTCATCGTGGTGGACCAGCATGCCGCCCATGAGCGCATCGTCTATGAGAAGCTGAAGGCCTCGCTCGCGAAGAACGGCGTGCAGCGGCAAATTCTCTTGATCCCCGAGATCGTCGAGCTCGACGAGGCGACCGTCGAAAGGCTGCTCGATCGCGCCGAGGAGCTGGCGTCGTTCGGTCTCGCGATCGAGTCGTTCGGCCCTGGCGCGGTCGCGGTGCGCGAAACGCCCTCGCTGCTCGGCAAGGCTAATGCCGCCGGCCTGTTGCGTGATCTCGCCGAGCACATGGCGGAGTGGGACGAGGCGCTGCCGCTGGAGCGACGCCTGATGCATGTCGCCGCTACCATGGCCTGTCACGGCTCGGTCCGCGCCGGCCGGCGGCTCAAACCGGAAGAGATGAACGCGCTGCTCCGCGAGATGGAAGACACGCCGAACTCCGGCCAGTGCAACCATGGCCGCCCGACCTATGTCGAACTGAAGCTGAGCGATATCGAGAAGCTGTTCGGGCGGAGGTAGCTACCCCGTCCCCGACTGTCATCGCCCGGCGTGACCGGGCGATCCAGTACGCCGCGGCGGTTGTGGTCAATCGAGCGGCCTCGGCGTACTGGATCACCCGCATGCGCGGGTGATGACAGCGCTGCAAGCGGCAACATTACGCCTTTCGCAAAAATACGAACTCCGTGTCGTCGTATGCACGCCGCTCGAGCTCCTCAAAACCCTCGGGCGCCGCGAACGCCGCGGCCTTCGCCTCCTCCACCACCAGCAGCGCGCCCGGCGTCAGCCAGCCGCCGTCGCGCAACGAGGCGAGCGCTTTCTCCGCCAGCCCCTTGCCGTAAGGCGGATCAAGGAACACCAGCGAGAACGGCTCGACCGGGTGCGCCGGGCCGAGATCGGTGGCATCGCGGCGATAGACTTTCGTGACACCGCCAAGCCCCAGCGTCTCGACGTTGTTGCGCAACAACGCCCGCGCCTCCGCACCGTTGTCGACGAACAGCGTGAACTTTGCCCCGCGGGAGACCGCCTCGATGCCGAGCGCACCGGTGCCGGCGAACAGGTCGAGCACGCGTGCGTCCAGAATCGGATTGTCGTAGGCGTGGATGAGGATGTTGAACACGGACTCGCGCAACCGGTCCGCAGTCGGCCGGATCTCGCGGCCCGACGGCGCGGCCAGATTGCGGCCCTTCAGTCGTCCCCCAACAACGCGCATCAGACTGCCCCTATGTTCGCCACAGGCGCGGTGCGCTCCCTTCCCCCTTGTGGGGAAGGGTTGGGGAAGGGGGTGCCCCACGGATAGTCTACCCGTGTGGCACCCCCCTCCCTGCCCCTCCCCCACAAGGGGGGAGGGAATAGAGTCTGCATCGGGGTGATTACCGCAAGAAACGCGACAGGCATCGCGAACGCCCTACTCGTCGCGCGGCGTCAGATCACGCTTGCCGTGATAGCCACGCTTCGGCCGACGTGGCGGGCCGTAGCCGTTGGCCTCGTCCTCGTTGCGGGCGCGCGCCTCCTCGCTGCCGGTGCGCTGCACCAGCACGCGGCGGCCCTTGCGGTCGTTGATCACGGCGCGCTTGCTTGCCGGTTTGGACGGCTTCCTGCCGGCCGGCGTGCCGTCGTCTGCGTCGCGTTGCTCCGGCCGCGCGAAATCGGCGCCGGCAAGTTTGGCCACCTTCTCGCCGAGCTGCTCGCGCAGCACCCGCGTCTTGACCTCCTCGACCTGGCCCTCCTCGATCTCGCCAAGCTGGAACGGGCCGTAGGACACCCGGATCAGCCGGTTCACTTCGAGACCGAGATGCGCCATCACGTTGCGCACCTCGCGGTTCTTGCCCTCGCGGATCGCGAACACCACCCAGACATTGGCGCCCTGATCGCGCTCCAGCGTCGCTTCGATCGGCCCGTATTTGACGCCGTCGACCTCGACCCCCTTCTTCAGCTCGTCGAGCTGCGCCTGCGTCACCTCGCCGTGCGCGCGCACGCGATAGCGCCGCAGCCAGCCGGTGTCGGGCAATTCCAGCGTCCGCGCCAGGCCGCCGTCATTGGTGAGCAGCAACAATCCCTCGGTATTGAAGTCGAGCCGGCCGATCGAGATCAGCCGGGGCAGGCCCTCCGGCAGATTGTCGAATACGGTCGGCCGTCCCTCGGGGTCGGCATGCGTCGTCATCAGCCCACGCGGCTTGTGATAGAGGAACAGCCGCGTCCGTTCACGCGGCGGCAACGGCGTTCCATCCACGGCCACGACGTCGTTGGCGGTGACATCGAGCGCCGGCGAATTGATCACGCGCCCGTTCACGGTGACGCGGCCTTGCGTCACCATCTCCTCGGCGTCGCGACGCGAGGCAAGGCCGGCGCGCGCCAGCACCTTGGCGATGCGCTCACCGGATTTCTTCGGCTTCGGCTCGGGACGGCTGCGCCGATCGTCGAAGGAGCGCTCGCGATAGGCGCCGCGCCCGCCGAAGGCCGGGCGCTTCGCGAAGATCTTGCTGTCATCCTCATTGTCGCGGCGCGGACGGTCGGAGAAGCGGCCCTCGCTGCGCGGATGCTCCTGCCAGTCCATGCGGCCTTCGGGCCGTTCGCGACGCCGGGCGTCGCGGCGGTCACCACCTTCATCATCGCGATCCCAGCGCGGCCGGTTGAACTTCGGCCGCTCGCGGAACGGACGGTCACCCTGCTCGCGATCCTCGCGAGACCTTGAAAAACGTGGCCGCTCATCGCCGCCGCGATCGTCGCGCGGCTTGCGGTCGCGCTTCTGCCAGGGCTTTTCGTCGCTGCGGTCGCGGCCCTCGAAGTCGCGGTCGCGCTTGAAACGTGGCCGATCGCCGAAATCACGACGCGGTGCATCGCCATCCTCGCGGCGGCGGAACGGCCGCCCTTCGCCCTTGCCGCCGAATGAGCGCTTGTCGCGATCACCGCGCGAAAACGTCCTGTCATCGAACTTGCGTTCGGCGCGCTCACCACGCGGCGTGTAGGGACGCTTCTCGCGGTCGCGATCGCCATAGGGCCGCTTCTCGCCAAACTTCTTGTCGGCGAAGCGCCCCGCCGGACGCGCAGAGCGTTCGCCGCGCGGGGCCCGGTCGTCGCGATCGAAGTCGCGGCGCTCGCCGCGCGGCTTGAACGCGCGCTTCTCGCCATCGTCGCGCCCACGATCGTCTCGCTTGAAGCGCGGACGGTCACCGTAGTCGCGGCGCGGCGCATCGCCGTCCTCGCGGCGGCGGAACGGGCGGCCTTCGCCCTTGCCGCCGAACGGCCGCTTGTCGCGATCGCCCTTGCCGCCAAAGCTGCGCTTGCCGGACGGCCTGTCCGATCCGCGAGCACCGCCTGAGCGACCCTTTCCGGGAACTCCACGGTCACGCCGGCCGCGCTGGGAATCGTTGTGTTTGTCGCTGTCGCGGGGCATGAAAGTCTCACTTGGGTAAAGATCAAACGGCCACGCGCCCGCTGTCGGCGGCGCACCAAAAGCCGGTATCCACGTTGGCTGAAGGCGAAGCTAGTAGCAGGTTTCTTCCGATGATACGAGGCATGTCGGCCCCTTCTTTCATGGATTTGGCGCTGAAAACGGCCGAAAATGCCGGAAAATCGGGTGAAGTTCCGATCGGATGCGTGATCGTACGCGGTTACGACGTCATCGCCACCGCTAGCAACCGCACGCTGACCGACCGCGACCCGACCGCCCATGCCGAGATTTTGGCGATCCGCCAGGCTGCCGAGGCGATCGGCACCGAGCGGCTGGTCGATTGCGACCTCTACGTCACCCTCGAACCCTGCACCATGTGCGCCGGCGCGATCTCGTTTGCCCGGATCCGCCGGCTGTATTACGGCGCCGCCGACCCCAAGGGCGGCGCGGTCGAATCGGGTGTCCGCTTCTTTGCCCAGCCCACCTGCCACCACGTGCCCGAAATCTATGGTGCGGTGGGAGAGACCGAGGCGGCACGTATGCTGCGGGAGTTCTTCAAGGAGCGGCGGTGACAGCTCGTAGCCCGGATGGAGCGCAGCGCAATCCGGGGCCTTCTCCGCGGAGACCGTCCCAGATTTCGCTCCGCTCCATCCGGGCTACGGTACTGTCATCATCCGCGACCGTCTTCGCCAAGGCTTCGCCGGGGTTAAAGGCTTTGGGCCCGCCGGAGCTTTAGCGAAGGCGGCAAGCGGATGATCCAGTATTCCAGAGACCGTGGTGATCGACCGATAAGCCGCAGCGTACTGGATACCCGCATGCGCGGGTATGACAGGCTGGCTCGTGGCTATGCCAGGAAAAACTCCCGCAGCAGCTTCGCGGTCGCCTGCGGGGCCTCCTCGGTGAGAAAATGCCCGGAGTCCACCGGCGCACCGCTCACATTGGTCGCCCACCTCTTCCAGGTGTCGAGCGGTGTCGTTGCCGCATTGGCGACACCGGCGTCGCCCCACAGCGCCAACATCGGGATCGTGATCTTGTTGCCGGCGTCGACATCGGCCTTGTCGATCTCATAATCGGCATAGGCGCCGGCGCGATAGTCCTCGCACATCGCATGAATGCGCGCGGGATCGCGGAACGGCGCAAGATAATGCTCGAGCGCACGCGGATCGATGGCATCGAGCGTCTTGCTCTTGGTCTGGCTCGCCATCTTCTCCTTGAGGAAGAATTCGCCCTGCCCCGAGATCAGTGTCTCCGGCAACGGATAAGGCTGTGCCAGAAACGCCCAATGGTAGATCTTCAGCGCGGACAGCCGGTTGATGTTCTGCCAGTAATCATAGGTCGGCGCGATATCGAGCACTGCGAGCTTCGACAGCCGGCCGGGATGATCGAGGGCCAGCCGGTATGAGACGCGGCCGCCGCGGTCGTGGCCGGCGAGCGCGAAGTGCACGTGGCCGAGTTGCTCCATCACCTCGACCATGGTCTTCGCCCAGGCCCGCTTGGTGTAGGGCGTATGGTCCTTGTCGCTGTCGGGCATGTCCGACCAGCCGTAACCCGGCAGGTCGGCGATGATCAGCGTGAACTTGTCATCGAGATCAGGCGCGACCTGGTGCCACATCACATGCGTCGAGGAGAAGCCGTGTAGCAGCAACAGCGGCGGGCCCTTGCCGCCGACGCGGGCAAAGATGCGCCCTTGCGAGGTGTTGATCCATTCGGAGGCATAGCCGGGAAAAAGATCAGCGAGATCAGACATCGAAGGCTCCTTCCCTTCGCGGCGCGCGCTGCTTCAAACTTTGTTTGGCGTTGCCGCTGGCTCAGGCGGGGTTTATGCCATCCCGGCGCCCAAGCAACAACAAGACGAAAGCGAGGAAGTGCCATGTCGATCGATTTCGAAATTCCGGCCGAAGCCAAGGCGATCCGCGAGAAGGTGCGCAAATTCGTGCACGATGAATGCATTCCCGCGGAAAAGGAGCTGGATACCAAGCCGCTGGCCGACGTGCTTGCCCCGCTGCGGAAGAAGGCCCGCGCGCAGGGCCTGTGGTGCCCGTTCGTGCCGAAGGAGTATGGCGGCATGGGGCTCGGCCCGCTGGCGAACGCGCTGGTGCAGATGGAGCTCGGCGAAAGCATGCTGGGCGCGCTGGCCTTGAACACGCAGGGCCCCGATGACGCCTCGATGATGACCATCCTCGCGCATGGCACGGAGTATCAGAAGGAGAAGTTCCTCAAGCCGCTGTTGAACGGTGAGAAGCGCATCTGCTTCTCGATGACCGAGAAGGCCGCCGGCGCTGATGCCACCGGCATGCAGACTACCGCCGTGAAGGACGGCAACGAGAACTATATCCTCAACGGCGAGAAATGGTTCTCTTCCTCGGCGAGCGTCGCCGACCTGGCGCTGGTGATGGCGAAGACCGATCCGAACGCGCCGCGCCATAAGCAATATTCGACATTCATCGTCGAGCTGCCGAATCCGGGCTACCGCATCAAGCGCAACGTGCCGAACATGGCAATCGAGGGACCGCATGACGACGTGATCCACGGCGGCCACTCCGAGATCGAGATCAAGGACCTGAAGGTGCCCGCAGACAACCTGCTCGGCGGCGAAGGCAACGGCTTCAACATGGGCCAGCACCGTCTCGCCTACGGCCGGCTGCGCCACGGCATGCACAACGTCGCCAAGGCGCAGCGCGCGCTCGACATGGCGGTCGCCCACGTCACCAAGCGCTCGACCTTCGGCTCGCCCTTGGCCGACCGCCAGGCGGTGCAGTTCATGCTGGCGGACTGCGCGAGCGAGCTCTATATCGGCCGGCTGATGCTGCTGCACATCGCCTACAAGGCCGAGAAGGGCCTCGATATCAGGCAGGAAAACTCGATCGCGAAGATCTTCCATGCCCACATGGTGCACAAGGTGATCGACACCGCGATCCAGCTCCACGGCGCGCTCGGCTACAGCCAGGATACGCCGCTCGCGAGATGGTATACCCAGGTGCGCTCGCAGCGGCTGGTCGACGGTCCCGACGAGGTGCACAAGTGGAAGATCGGCAAGAACGTCATCAAGGCGTTCCGCGAGCACGGCACCACGGCAAGCGCGGCGGGCGGGGATTTGCTGTAGCCCACACCGCGGCGCGATCCCGCACACTCGTCATTGCCGGGCTTGACCCGGCAATCCATCACACAAAAGGATTCTCTCGAAGACGATGGATGCGCGGGTCAAGCCCGCGCATGACACCTTGGGCAAGTGGCGCGCTAACCCTTCGTCTTCTCCGCCTCGACCGCCTGCGAGGCGATGTCGCGCCGGCAGAAGCCGTCGGGCCATTTGATGCGATCGACGGCCTGATAGGCGCGGTCGCGCGCCTCAGTGACGGTCTTGCCCATCGCGCAGACGTTCAGCACGCGGCCGCCATTGGCGAGAACAGCGCCGTCCTTCGCAACCGTGCCGGCGTGGAAGATCTCGACGCCCTCGACCTTGGCGGCGTCATCGAGCCCGTCGATCCGCGTGCCCTTGGTATAGTCGCCAGGATAGCCCTTCGCCGCCATCACCACGGTGAGCGCAGGCTCGGGATACCAGCGCAGATCGAAATTCTTCAGTTGCCCGTCGATTGCGGCGAGCAGCGCCGGCACGATGTCGGACATCATCCGCAGCATCAGCACCTGGCACTCGGGATCGCCGAAGCGGACATTGTATTCGAACAGCTTTGGGCCCTGCGCGGTCAGCATCACGCCGGCATAGAGCACGCCCTTGAACGGCGTGCCGCGGCTCTTCATCCCGGCAATCGTCGGCAGGATGATCCGCGCCATGATCTGGTCGTGGACCTCTGGCGTGACGAACGGCGTCGGCGAATAGGCGCCCATGCCGCCGGTGTTCGGCCCTTCGTCGTGATCGAAGGCCCGCTTGTGGTCCTGCGCGGACGCGAGCGGGATCGCGGTTTCGCCATCGCACAGCGCGAAGAAGCTGATCTCGCGTCCCGACAGGTATTCCTCGATCACGACCTCGGTGCCGGCCGCGCCAAACGCACCCTCGAACATCATGGCGATTGCAGCCTCGGCGTCAGCCAGCGTCTTCGCGACCACGACGCCCTTGCCGGCGGCAAGGCCGTCGGCCTTGACCACGATCGGCGCGCCCTGCGCTCGAACGTAGGCCAGCGCATCGTTCGCATTGTCGAAGCGGCGATAGGCACCGGTCGGAATGTTGAACTCACTGCAGAGATCCTTGGTGAACCCCTTCGAGCCTTCGAGCTGGGCGGCCTGCTTGCGCGGCCCGAAGGCCTTGATCCCCACGGCCGCGAGATCGTCGACGATGCCGGCGGCGAGCGGCGTCTCCGGGCCGACCACGACCAGATCCACCGCATTGCGCTTGCAGAATTCGATCACCGCCGCGTGGTCGGCAACATTGAGCGCGACGCATTCGGCCTCGCGCGCCATTCCGGCATTGCCCGGCGCACACCAGAGTTTCGTCACCAGCGGAGACGCTGCGATCTTCCACGCCAGCGCGTGTTCGCGGCCGCCGGAACCGAGCAGGAGGATGTTCATATCTCTCGCCAATTGAGGGGTTGTAACGCCATTTTGTTCGGTTTAGCACGACCCCGGATCGCAGCAATGCACGGTTCGATCCGATGTGGATATGTGATTCGAAACTCGAAATAGGACGTTCGGACCTTGCGCACGAGGTCGAAAACCCCGATTCTATGCGCTAAATGACCGCTGCTCCGAATCTCCTCAACGCGCCTGAATTCACCGTTTCGGAACTCTCCTCCGCGCTGAAACGGACGGTGGAGGACCGATTCGGCCATGTCCGCGTCCGCGGCGAGATCTCCGGTTTCCGCGGCCCGCATTCCTCCGGCCACTGCTATTTCGCGCTGAAGGACGAGACCGCGAAGATCGAGGCGGTGATCTGGAAGTTCGCCCATGCCCGGATGCGCTTCAAGCCGCAGGAAGGGCTCGAGGTCATCGCGACCGGCAAGCTGACGACCTATCCGAACTCCTCGAAATACCAGATCGTCATCGAATCGCTGGAGCCGGCCGGCGTCGGCGCGCTGATGGCGCTGATGGAGGAACGCAAGAAGAAGCTCGCGGCCGAAGGTCTGTTCGACGAGGCGCGCAAGCAGCTCCTGCCCTGGCTGCCGGAGGTGATCGGCGTCGTCACCTCGCCGACCGGCGCCGTGATCCGCGACATCTTGCACCGGCTGGAGGATCGCTTTCCCCGCAGCGTGCTGGTCTGGCCGGTCAAGGTGCAGGGCGACGGCTCCGCCGAGCAGGTTGCCGCCGCGATCCGCGGCTTCAACGCGCTGCCCGAGGGCGGCCGGGTGCCGCGACCCGACCTGCTGATCGTCGCGCGTGGCGGCGGATCGCTGGAGGACCTCTGGTCGTTCAACGAGGAGATCGTGGTCCGCGCCGCGGCCGAGAGCCATATCCCGCTGATCTCAGCGGTCGGCCACGAGACCGATATCACGCTGATCGACTTCGTCGCCGACAAGCGCGCGCCGACGCCGACGGCGGCCGCCGAGATGGCGGTGCCGGTGCGGAGTGAGCTGTTCGTCGAGGTCACCGCGCTCGCCCGCCGCGTCATGGTGTGCTGGCAGCGCGGCCAGGAGGCCCGCCGCAACGAGCTGCGTGCCGCGGCGCGTGCGCTACCTGCGGCGAGCGAATTGCTCGCGATCCCGAGGCAACGGCTCGATCACCTCGGCGCAGCCTTGCCGCGCGGGCTGAAGGCCAACACCCATGCACATTTCCGCCGCTTCGCCACCAGCAGCGCGCGGTTGACCATCGGCGTGCTGCGCGGCCAGGTCACACACGCACGGCAGCGGCTGACCGTCTGCGGCGAACGCATCGACCTGTCGGCGCGCTCGCTGTTGCGCAGTCGGCGCGAGCGGTTTGGCGGGCTCGAGATCCGGCTGAAGGCCTCGAAGCTCGCCAATGCAAAGGCCCAGCGCAACGCGATCGCGCGTGACCTCGAGCGCACCCACCGCCTCGCCGAGCGCGCCCGGCGTGCGCTGACAACAGCGATGCAGCGGCTCGAGGCGCGGGTTGTCCATAGCGGGCAGTTGCTGTCGGCGCTGTCCTATCGCGGCGTGCTGGCGCGCGGCTTTGCGCTGGTGCGCGACGAACGCGGCCATGCGGTTCACTCAGCCGCCGCCGTGGGCCCAGGCGCCAATCTCTCGATCGAGTTTGCCGACGGCCGCGTCGCCGCCACTGCCGATGCGGATCGGGCTCCGGCGACGGCGGTGCCCGCCAGCGAGCCGAAAGCGCCCCGCGAGACCAAGCCTGCGGCGCCCAAGCGCACCGCAAAGCCGGTCGATCAGGGCAGCCTCTTCTAGACGCGTTTTCTTCACGCGAACCGGTGCCCACCTCGCTGGAAACGCTCACGTCTAGCGCGATAGCCATTCGGCGACGCGCTTTTGCGCGTCCTCGCGCGCACTCGCGTCGGTTCCGACGTGACCATGCTCGATGGTCGCGGCATCGGATGAGACGCCGATCGCGCGCAGCGGCACGTTGGCGCGATCGAAACCGTGATAGGCCTCGGGATAGACCACGATCCTGGCAAGCGCGCTGCGGCCGCGCGCGCCGTCAACCATCTGATGGCAGGCCGACGCCGACGAGACATCGTCGCGCCCGCCGATCAGGACCAGCGTCGGCACCCGTGCGCTCCAGCCGAGGCCGGACGAGGTGCGGCAATCCGGATAAAAGGCGACCGCCGAACGGAAATCCGGATCGACGGTGCGCGACCACATTTGCGGCCGCACCGCCCACAGCAAGGCGCCGGCACCGTTGCCCCAGCCCACCAGGCTGATGCGGTTGCGGGCCACCCATTTCTGCTGCACCAGCCACTGCCGCGCCGCGTTGATGTCGGCGACCCGCTGGCGCCGGATCTGCACCTGATGTTCCTTGACGCGGCACTGCGGGCCGAGCTGGTGCGAGCCGTAGCTGTCGGGCATCAGCACCGCGTGGCCGGTCGTCAGCAGTTGCTCGGCCCAGTCGCGATAGCGCGGCAGCACCGGTTCGGTGCGGCTGGTCAGGCCGGCGCAGCCATGTAGCGCGATCACGGTCGGAAACGGTCCGTCCCCCGCGGGCCGATAGAGCTGCGCGTGCAGCGTGCCGCTGCCTTCGGGGATCTCGACCTGATGAGGGGCTGGGAGTGGCGTGGCGGCCGCGACCGGCGCGGCAATCATCGCCAGGAACATGAAAACCGACTTGAAGTGCATCCGATCCGGCCGGCCCGTTATAGTGCTGAAAACACAGCGAACCATACGCGCAAGGCTACCATGCGCGTCTGCCGCCAAATCATCACAAGTCGGTGGTTTAACGGACGGACACGCCGCCCTATCTATGATAGACGGTTTCATGAACATCCAGTAAGCCTCATGTGAGGCAAGGCGGAGAGCTCAATCGTGCTGAACAAGTTCGGTCCCTCGGGGCACGGCGAAGCGCAGGTGCAATACCTGGACGGCGATTTCCGCGTGATCTCGCCCGGCACCTTCGTGCGCTGCGCGATATCCGATGCGCGAATCCCGCTCGACGAGCTGAAGTACTGGAGCGTTGACTTGCAGGAAGCCTACGCCACTCCGGGCGCCGTGCTGCAGCGGCATTTCCCCGACGCACTGAAACCGCAGGGCTAGGCTCACGAGCTCAATTTCCTCTGCCTCGCCTTGAAAAGCTGATCGGTCACCAAGCGCCGCAGCGCTGACACATCCCCGAACTGCAGGGTCACCGCGAACGGCACGATCGCCTGCGCCCAGGCCGGCATTCCGCCCGCGGTGCGCAAGCGCGCAAGATCCTTTTCCGTCGTCACCAGCATCAGGCCGTCCCGGCGAGCGTCTGCAACAAGCCCGTCGATCTCGCCCTTGGTAAAGGCGTGATGATCCGCGAAGGCGCGGCTCCGCACCACGTCGACACCGCTTGAGCGCAGCGTGTTGAAGAAGCGCGCGGGATCGCCGATGCCGGCAAAGGCGAGCGCGCGTTTGCCGCGCAGCGCTGCGAGCGAGGCTTCATCGGGTTTCAGCTCCGCCCGCAGCACAGGCTTGCCACGCGACGAAATCTCGGCCGCGACCTTTTTCGCAGCACTCCCCTCGCCGACCACGATCAGTGCGTCGGTGCGCGCCAGTTGCGGCGGCAGCGGCGCGCGCAAGGGACCGGCCGGGAACACGCAACCATTGCCGAGCCCGCGATTGCCGTCGATGACGATGAATGAGGCATCCTTGACCACGGATGGATTCTGGAAGCCGTCGTCCATCAGGATCACGGTGGCGTCCTGCGCCCGCGCCAGCGCGAGGCCTTCGGCGCGTTCGCGCGAAACCACGACCGGCAAGGTCGCCGCCATCATCAGCGGCTCGTCGCCGACATCGGCCGCGGTGTGACGGTCGGGATCGACCTTGACCGGACCACGCAGCCTGCCGCCATAGCCGCGGCTGAGCACCACCGGCCGCTCGTCGAGCTCGCGCAGTAACTTCGCGAGCGCGAGCACGGTCGGCGTCTTGCCGGCGCCGCCGACATGATAGTTACCGATACAAAAGACCGGAATGCCGGCATCGACGCCGCCGCGCTGCATGCGCCGGGCGGCCACCGCGCCGTAAAACGCGGCGAGTGGTCTCAACAGATGCGATATCCAAGACGAAGGCCGGTACCAGAAGGCCGGCTCACGCATTGGCGGCTCCCATCTCGAGCCGCAACTGCAGCAGATAGGGCTCCAGCGCCGTCAGCGTGCGTTCCAGCGCGCCGCCAAGCTGCTCGACGACGCGCTCGGACGCCCCGAGCGAAGCGTCGCGCGCCGCGGGGTCGGCCAGGAACTGGCCGAGCTGCTTGACCAGCGCTTCCCGATCATCGGTGCGCCTTGCGCCACCGGACCGATCGAGCGCCTCATAGACGTCGGTGAAGTTGAACACATGTGGACCATGCACGATCACTGCACCGAGCTTGATCGCCTCGATCGGGTTCTGGCCGCCATGGGGGACCAGTGAGCCGCCCATGAACACGATCGGTGCCAGCCGATAGAACAGGCCGAGCTCGCCCATCGTATCAGCGACATAGATGTCTGTGGTCGCGACCGGCAGGTCCTCATGCGAGCGCAGGCCAGGCCGCAGGCCCGCGGCGGTGACGAGCTGCCCGACCGCCTCGCCGCGATGGGCGTGGCGCGGCACGATCACCGTGAGCAACCCGGGGAAGAATCCCGACAGCGCCTTGTGCGCCTCGATCAGGATCTCTTCCTCGCCCGGATGGGTGGAGGCCGCCACCACGATCGGGCGGCCGCGGGTCACCGACATCAGCCGTTCCAGCTTGGCAGGATCGGCCGGCGGCGCCGGAACATCCAGCTTGAGATTGCCTGTCGTGACGACGCGGCGACTGCCGAGCGCGGCGAAGCGTTCCGCATCGGTATCCGACTGGGCGAGGCAGATGTCGAACCGGCCGAGCAAAGCGGAGATGGTGTTGGAGAGCCGGCGCCAGCGCGGGAACGAGCGCTGCGACATCCGCCCGTTGATCAGCACCATCGGCAGCCGCCGGGCGGCGCTCGACAGGATCAGGTTCGGCCACAAGTCCGATTCGATGAACAGCGCCAGCGACGGTCGCCAGTGATCGAGGAAACGCCCGACATAACGCGGCGAATCATACGGCACGTATTGGTGGATCACATCGGGCGGGAAACGTTTTGTCACGATCGCCGCCGACGTCACCGTGCCCGAGGTGAGGAGGATGCGCAGGTTGAAGGCGCGCAGTCGTTCGATCAGCGCCGCCGCCGCCAGCACCTCGCCGACGCTTGCGCCGTGAATCCAGACCAGCGGGCCGTGCGGCCGGACGTCGTCGCTCATGCCGCGCCGCTCGCCGACCCGTGCGGGATCTTCCTTGCCGAGGCTCAGACGTCGTTTGATCAGAGCAGGCGCGAGCGGCACCATCGCAGACGACAGCTTGCGATACACACGCAACGTCATCGGGAGCGAGCTAGCCAAGCGCTGCCTCCGGCCGCCCGACCGCGGCATAGGCGCGTCGGGTCGCTTCGTTCAGAAGAAACTCCACGTGCTGCCGAAGCTTTTCCATGGTCGCGGGATCGGCATCGGGCGGCACGTAGACCGGCTCAATACCTACCACTGCGCCCCGCCCAAATGGCAAATTGATGGTGGTGGAATCCCAGTTTTTCAACCGGATGAAGCGGCTGGTCACCATCGCGAAGGCGAGGATCGGCCGGCCGGTTTCCCGAGCCAGCATGATGGGGCCGAGCCCGGCCACCCGCGCCCGCTTCGGCACATCCGCCGTGGTCGCGACGTTCCAGCCCTCTTCCAGCGCCCGCCCCATCTCCTTGAAGGCACCGACCCCGCCCTTGCGATTGAAGGCACCGGAATGATCGCCGGAACCGCGGATGGTGCCGATCCCGAGCCGCTCGACCGCAAGCGCGTTGAACTCGCCGTCAGGGTGCCGGGAGATCAGCACCTTGGTGCGATAGCTCTCCTTGATCTTGATGAACGGCGTCATCAGGTGCTGGCCGTGCCAGAACACGAAGATGCCCGGCATCATCGGCTCGACCTGCTCATAGACGTCGGGCGGGTCGTAGCTGAAGCGGTTGGTAAGCCAGACCAGCCGCAAATACTCGGCCGCAAGCACACCCAGCGCGCGCTGCACGAAGGCGCTGCGCAGCAAATCGCGAAAAAGGCGTTTCAATGGGAGTGCTTTGCGTCCTGCTCAGGGTCGAGCAACCGGTGGAGGTGAACAACGAAATAGCGCATGTGGGCGTTGTCCACCGTCTGCTGCGCCTTCGCCTTCCAGGCGGCGTAGGCGGTCGCATAGTTCGGGTACACCCCGACGATGTCGACTTCGTCCAGGTTCTTGAAGGTGTTGTGTTCGAGATCGGTCAACTCGCCACCGATGACGAGGTGGAGCAGTTGCGGCTGGGCATTGTCTGACATGATGGCCTTTTCCTAACGGGATGCCCGGCAAGCAAGTTGGATCGTGGTCGTCACGGTTCTGGTCGTCACAGGACTGGTCGTGCTCATCGAATGCGCGGTGCTGACCGATGGGGCTTCAGGGCAATGGACGGTTGCGAAAATGCTCGACAATGCGTGCATGACGATCACGTCCGGCTGCTACCAGCACCCCATGCGATACCTCCGGGCGATTGTACTCAATCGCATCCCCCGAGAGCGCAGTCATCTTACCATCCGCTTCCTGCACGATCAAATTCGCCGCGGCAAGATCCCAGTCGCGGCTTTGCCCACCTGCGAAGGCCGCGTCAAGTCGACCTTGTGCTACACGGCACAGCCTGAGCGCCAGCGAACCGATCCGCGGATACAGCGTGATCTCGTCCGGCGTAGGACTGAGTCGCTGCACCAGAGGCTTCGGCCCCGCCATGCGCCGAAAGTCGAAATCGATGCCGGGGGTGGCGTGCACGGCGCTGTCGTTCAATGTGGCGCCCTGCCCGCGCGCGGCAAAAAAGGATTCATCGGTGGCCGGTGCATAGACCGCAGCGAGCACCGGCGACGCACCTTCAACCAGCGCCACGCTGACGCACCAGTCCTCACGACCGGCGAGATAGGCGCGGGTGCCGTCGATCGGGTCGACGATCCAGGTCAGACGCTTGCCGAGCCTCGTCTTGTCGTCAGCGCTTTCCTCAGACAACCAGCCGTAATCCGGTGTTGCCGCGCGCAGCCGTTCCTCCAGCAGCTCGTTCACCGCAATATCGGCTTCGGAGACCGGCGAGGAGACGCCCTTGATCCAGTTCTTCAGCTCGGTCCGGAACAGCGACAGCGCGAGCCGTCCCGCCTCATGCACCGTCCTGGTCAGCAATGCCGCGTCGCGGGCCTTGGTCCAGTCGTCCGTATCAGCGTCCGCCAAGCGTCAGGCCCTCGATGCGCAGCGTCGGCGAATTGACGCCGTAGCGAAATTCCAGATCGTTGGCCGCAACCAGCGACTTGAACATCGGCAGCAGATGGCCTGCGATGGTCACCTCGCTGACCGGATAGGTGATCTCGCCGTTTTCGATCCAGAAGCCGGACGCGCCGCGGCTGTAGTCGCCCGTCACGCCGTTGACACCGGATCCGATCAGATCCGTCACATAGAAGCCCTGGCGGATATCCGAGATCAGCTCCTTCGGCGTCACCGTGCCGGGCTCGAGATGCAGATTGTACGATCCCGGCGAGGGCGAGGACGACACGCCGCGATGGGCATGGCCGGTCGTGGCGAGGCCGAGTTCGCGCGCGGTCGCGGAGTCCAGGATCCATGTGGTCAATACGCCGTCATCGATCAGCGCCAGCTTCTTCACCTTGACGCCCTCGGCGTCGAAAGTCTGCGAGCGCAGGCCGCGCACCCGCAACGGATCGTCGATGACGCGAATATTTTTCGAGAATAGCTGCTCGCCGAGCCGGTCCTTCAGGAAGCTCGTCTTGCGCGCGATCGAGGCGCCGTTGATGGCGCCGACGAGGTGGCCGATCATCGAGCCCGCAACGCGCGGGTCATAGACCACCGGCACTTTGCAGGTTTCGACCTTGCGCGGATTGGAGCGCGCCACCGCGCGCTCGCCGGCCTTGCGGCCGACCGCAGCGGGCGAATCGAGATCGGATGCATGCAGCGCGCTGGTGAAATCATAGTCGCGCTCCATGCCGGTGCCTTCACCGGAAATCGCCGTCGTCGAGATGCTCTGGCTGGAACGCAAGTAGGAGCCGTGGAAGCCGGTCGAGGTCACCAGCACCATGCCGCCGATTCCGGTCGAGGCCGATGCCCCGCCCGATTTGGTGACGCCCTTGACCGCGAGCGCCGCAGCCTCCGCCTCCATCGCGCGGCGCTCCAGCTCGGCGGTGGAAGGAACCTTGCGGTCGAGCAGATCGAGATCGGGAAAATCATGCGCAAGCAGCGCCGGATCGGCCAGCCCGACATATTTGTCGTCGGGCGCCACGCGTGCCATCGCCACCGCGCGTTCGGCGAGCTTCGCGATGCCGTCGCCGGTGACGTCATTGGTCGACACCACCGCCTGGCGCTGGCCGACGAACACGCGCAATCCGACATCGTCGCCTTCGGAGCGCTCGGTTTCCTCGACCCGGCCGTCGCGCACCTCGACGCCCTGCGAGACGCCGCGCACTGCGACCGCGTCGGCGGCATCGGCGCCGGCACGCCTGGCAGCGTCGACCAGACGCTGCGCGAGCTCGCTCAAGCCCGACTGGTCAAACAGATCGGAGGTATCACCGTGTCGCGACGATGCAGATGGTGAAGGGTTCACGAACAAATTCCTGCGGATTGGACGGGGTCGGAACGAGGTCGACGAACCCACCAGATGTGCCGGATTCACAGGGATTTCAAGCGCTTTACCCCGGCAACGGCAAAGATTCTCAAGATCGCGGCAAGGCTTCGTCAATCATGCGGGCCAACCTCTTGTCAATCATGGTGGGAGAAGCAGCGCTGGTGACATCGGGTTAACCAGGCTTTTTAAGCTGAAACGGAAATCGCTCGGCTAAGGTCTCACGCATCGACCGGGAACATAATCCCGGCGGGGAGATAAAGCCGTGAGGCGTCAAACACCAACAGGCGGAATCAACTCCGCCGGGTCGAGCCGTGCACTGCGGCTCGACCCTCTTTCCCTTCCGCTCAGCTTCCACGCGCACGACGTGCGTGCGGATGGCGGCACGCGGCAGGTCGAGCTTCATCGCGAACACGTCGTGCTGCGCCGTGCCGTCAAAGGCATGCGGATGGCCGTCAACGTTCGCGTCAGTGATTTTCTTGGTGTCGCGGTGCGCGGCATCGACGACGCGCAGATGCTGGTGCTGGTTCATCGCGATCCGTCGCTCGCGATTCCACTCGGCACCAGTTCGGACGCCGACGAGATCGTCTCCGCCTGGCAGATGTGGAGCGAGATCTTCGGTCTTCCGCAACTGACCGAGCAGGCGCCACGCGATCCGGCTCCGCGCCGCCGTCGCCGCAATGCGATCCGCAGCCGCCGGCCGAAATTCCTGGTCCGCCGCCGCGCGGGCTTTCGACTGAACGAAGCCAACGTACATCGCGGCGAGCGCGAGATCATCGCGGGGGATTAGCTTCATCGTTTCATCGCGCCGCGTTCGCTGCATAATCATCTGTCGTCCCTGCGAAAGCAGGGACCCATACGCCGCGGCTTGCGTTGCCGGCGGGACTCGTCGTTCCAGCATCGTGCAACAAACAGCGTTTGTGGTTATGGGTCCCTGCTTTCGCAGGGACGACAGCGAGTGTGTAGCTGCGTGCTCACCTCGTGAGAGAGAACGTTGTTGAGTGTGAAGCCCGAGGCTTCACGCCGCGCGCAGCACTGCGTCGACGACCAGGCCTGCGAACAGCAGCAGCCCGGCGTCGCGGTTGGACTTGAAGATGCGCAGGCAAAGCGCGGGATTGCCGGTGTCGAGCCGGCTGATCTGCCAGGCTAGGTGAAGCGCAAAGGCTGCGAGCCCGGCCCACGCCGGCCAGTGCACGCCGGCGAGCCAGAGCGCGGCGCCGATCAAGATCACGGCAAGGCCGTAAAACAGCACGAGCGCGCGATGGGTGCGCGCGCCGAACAGCCGCGCGGTGGATTTGACGCCGATCAGCGCATCATCCTCGGCATCCTGATGAGCGTAGATGGTGTCGTAGGCGATCACCCAGGCGATCGATCCGGCATAGAGCGCGAGCGCGGGCGGATCGATCCGCGCAAACGTCACCGCGAATCCCATCAGCGCGCCGTAGGAGAAGGCGAGACCCAGCACGACCTGCGGCCACCAGGTGATGCGCTTCATGAACGGATAGATCGCAACGATCACGAGTGAGGCGATACCGGTCAACACCGCGAAGCGGTTGAATTGCAGCAGCACTGCGAGCCCGACCAGCGCCTGCAGGACCATGAAGACCGCGGCCTGCGTCACCGTCACCTGGCCGGCCGGAATCGGCCGCGACCGCGTGCGCTCGACCTTCGCATCGAGATCGCGATCGGTGATGTCGTTCCAGGTGCAGCCGGCACCGCGCATCACAAAGGCACCGATGAAAAACAGGACGACCACGAGCGGCAACGACCTGACGTCGTGCGCGATGCCGGCGGCGAGCGCCGCCGACCACCAGCACGGCATCAACAGCAGCCACGACCCGATCGGCCGGTCGTATCGGGCAAGCCGCAGATACGGCCGCGACCATGCCGGCGCGTGCGTGTCCACCCAGTTGCCTGTGGAGTCGGCAACGCGGGTGGAGATGTCGCTCATGTCAATTCGCCCTTCGGCGATCGGTCATCGGGTGAGAACATTGCCGTTCAGCGTGTCGAAGGTGCTGCCGCCCCGCTTGGTCGGCGTCGCCTCCGGCACCGAGGCCGAGGAGCCCAGCACGTCGCTCAAGGTCGGGCCCGCGGGTCCGCGCGCCTGCGCCTGCTGCGCGGCGTTGCAGACCTTGGTCAGCAGGCCTTCGGTGTTCTTGTGGCCGGACTTGAGCTGATCGGCGATCTGCGGCGGGATTCCGCACTTGGCGGCGTTGGCCTCGACATATTTGATCATCTTGACCTCGGCCTGGCTGTAATTGCGGATCAGCTTGCAGGCCTCGTCGGGCCCGGCGTGCCGGTCGCTCGCCGCCTTGATCATCTTGCCGCGCTTTTCAGCTTCCTCGCGCAGCGGAACGAAATTCTTCATGCAGGCGTCGCTCGGACCGCCCGCGGCGGCGCTCGGCGGAGGCGGCGACGAGAGCCCGCCGCCGGCGATCGGCGCCGCGCCGTTGCTCGGAAATGCCGACGGTGCCGCGCCCACCCTGGCGGCCGGCACGCCGTTGACCGGCGGAAACGCGGGATCGGAAGCAGTGCCGGCACGCCCGCCATTGACCGGCGGAAACGCCGGGTCCGAGGCGGTGCCAGCCTGGTTGGGCAAGGGAGGCGGAAAGGCGCCTTGGGCCACGGCCTGGCCTGCGGACAGGGCGGTCGCGGCAACGGTCAGCACGATCAGGCGGCGGATCATCGAGGGTGTTTCTCCGGCAAGGTCCAGGCAACCCCAGCGCATCAAAATGAAGCAACGAAATTCGGGGGCGTTTTACGATTCCTGAGTTGCCTTAACAACCCGTGGATTTGGGCGACAGCGCGGCGTAGGGCCGCGCCCGCTGCATTAAATTGTTCCCGGATTCTAAGCCTTTAGGCTACAAGCGCAGCCGGAGCGGACCATCAAATATGCCTGAACTCGATTTTCGCAGCCCACGGCTGTTCGTCGACGCGCCATTGCGTGCCGGCCAGACGGTCGAACTGGATCGCAACCAGAGCAACTATCTCGGCAACGTGCTGCGGCTGGCCGCCGGCGACACGGTGCTAGTGTTCAACGGCCGCGATGGCGAATGGCGCGCCGCGATCTCCGGCCGCAAGCGCGCCGATACCTTGACGATCGACACCCAGACCCGCGCGCAGGACCGCCTGCCCGACATCGCCTGCGTATTCGCGCCGCTGAAGCATGCGCGGCTCGACTACATGGTGCAGAAGGCGGTCGAGATGGGCGCCGCGCGGCTGCAACCGGTGCTGACGCGCTTCACCCAGGTCTCGCGGGTCAATGGCGAGCGGATGCGCGCCAACGTGGTCGAGGCCGCCGAGCAATGCGGGATCATCTCGCTCGCCGAGGTGGCCGATCCCGTTGCGCTGGATCGCTTCCTCGCGGGACGCGACCCGGTCCGCCTGCTGGTGTTCTGCGACGAGGCCGCAGAGGTGGCCGATCCCGTGCGGGCGCTGCAGGCGGCCACGGCCGCAAATGCCGGGATCGACGTCCTGATCGGGCCGGAGGGCGGATTTGCCGAGGAGGAGCGTGCCCTGCTGCTGCGCCAGCCCAGCATCCTCCGCCTGGCGCTCGGACCGCGCATCCTGCGTGCGGACACCGCGGCCGTGGCGGCGCTCACGCTGGTGCAGGCAGCGCTGGGGGATTGGCGGTCTTCCCCTTCCCCCTAAAAGGGGGAAGGTCGGGATGGAGGTCGGCCGCAGGCGACGCTGCGTGTGGAGAGACATGATCCCCAACCGCTTTGCCCTGACGGGCAAAGCGACCTTCCCTTTCCAAGGGGAGGTCGAGACCGCCGGGGCATAACCGCCCCTAGCCAAGCTGTCGTAAAATCGTTAACGCACCCAATCATTAAGCCGCTTGATCATTAAGCCACTTGGCCGATCACAGTCGAAACCGTAACTGGGCCATGGTAAGGGCGGCACCAAAGCAACCCGGAACTGCGAGCTGGAACCCAGATTCTGGCCGTTTTGGATATTGAGATGACCGAAGCTGCTGCAACACGATCCGCTTCCGGATCCGCCGCGGAGTCCGCCTCCTGGGCGGATGCGCTGCTGGCCTCGTTTGCGCAAGCCGGCTATCTCAGGGCCGAGCCCGCGATCCTGCAACCTGCCGAGCCGTTCCTCGACCTGTCCGGCGAGGACATCCGCAAGAGCCTTTATCTGACCACTGACGCAACCGGCGAAGAGCTGTGTCTGCGCCCCGACCTCACCATCCCGGTGGCGCGCGACTACCTCGCCTCGCCGCGCGCCGGCCAGCCGGCGGGCTTCAGCTATCTCGGCGCCGTGTTCCGCTATCGCTGGGGCCGGCCCGGCGAGTTCCTGCAGGCCGGCATCGAATCGTTCGGCCGGCAGGACCGCGCCGCGGCCGACGCCGAGATGCTGGCGCTGGCGCTGGAGGCGACCACGGCGTTCGGGCTCACCGATGTCGAAATCCGCACCGGCGACGTCGCGCTGTTCAACGCGCTGCTCGAGGCGCTCGACCTTTACCCGGTGTGGCGGCGGCGGCTGATCAAGGACTTCAACCGCAAGGTCTCGCTGATCGACGACATCGAGCGGCTGACGCTCAAGACCACGCCCGGCCGCAACGAATATGAAGGCGTGCTCGCCGCGCTCGCCGGCTCCGACCGCAAGGCGGCGCTGGCGCTGGTCACCGATCTGATGTCGATCGCCGGCACCACCAATGTCGGCGGCCGCACGGTGGCCGAGATCGCCGACCGCTTCCTCGAGCAGTCGACGCTGAAGGGCGGCGCGCTGCCGCGCGATGCGGTCGATGTCATCAAGCGCTTCCTGTCGATCGCGGGCGATCCCGACGATGCCATCGCGCAGCTCCGCGCGCTGGCCAACGACGCCGGGCTCGATCTCGCCGCGGCAATCGATCAGTTCGAGAGCCGCGTCGGCTTCATGGCCGCGCGCGGCATCGACACCCACAACACGCGGTTCTCGACCTCGTTCGGTCGCGGCCTCGACTATTACACCGGCTTCGAGTTTGAGCTGCATGCCAAGGGCAACGGCGCCGAGCCGCTGATCGCCGGCGGCCGCTATGACGGGCTGATGACGCAGCTCGGCTCGGCCACCCCGATCCCCGCCGTCGGCTTCTCGGTCTGGATCGAGGCGATGACCAAGCACGGCAAGGCCGCCGCCCGTGGAGGCGCCGCATGAGCACGCCCTTTGTCGTCGCCGTCCCCTCCAAGGGACGCTTGCAGGAAAACGCGGAGAACTTCTTCGCGCGCGCCGGGCTGAGCCTGTCGAAACCTGGCGGCGCACGCGATTATCGCGGCACCATTGCCGGCCTCGACAATGTCGAGATCGCCTACCTTTCGGCGAGCGAGATCGCGGCCAATCTGGCGCGCGGCACGGTGCATCTCGGCGTCACCGGCGAGGACCTGGTGCGCGAGAGCATCGCGGATGCCGACCGCCGCGTGCTCCTGATCGACGGCCTCGGCTTCGGCAGCGCCAATGTCGTGGTCGCGGTGCCGCAGGCCTGGATCGACGTCCGCACCATGGCCGACCTCGACGACGTCGCCTCGGGCTTCCGCGAGCAGCACAATCATCGGATGCGCGTGGCGACCAAATACATCAACCTGACGCGCGGCTTCTTCGCCAGGCACGGCGTCGGCGACTACCGCATCGTCGAAAGCGCCGGCGCCACCGAAGGTGCGCCCGTGGCGGGATCCGCCGAACTGATCGTCGACATCACCACGACCGGCGCGACGCTCGCCGCCAACGGGCTGAAGGTGCTCGACGACGGCGTGATCCTGCGCAGCCAGGCCAATCTGGTGGCCTCGAAGGATGCCGACTGGTCGAACGGCGCGCGCGAGACCGCGCGCATCATCCTCGACCACATCGCCGCGCGCACCCGCGCCAACAAGTACCGCGAGGTCCGCACCCGCTTCGCCGGCTGCAACGACGCGCTGCTCTCCGAGGCGCATAACCGCTTCGGCGTGGTCGCCCCGTTCGGCGGGCCGACCTCCTCCGGCATGCTCACGCTGCACTGCCCACCCGGCAAGCTCTACGCGCTCGGCAGCTTCCTGCGCGACCACGGCGCCGACACGGTGTCGGTGGTGTCGCTGGATTATGTGTTCGACCGCGAGAACCCGCTGTTCGCCAAGCTTGAGGCGTTCCTGCGACAATGAACAGGCCAGGCTGTTCATGTTGGCGACAGCCGGGCGCCGGTACCATATTCTGTCAAAGGGAACTCTTGTTTTGACGCGTTTTCTTCACGCGAGCCGGAAGGCCACTTCGCTCGAAAACGCCCTAGTTCTGGAACCTGATCGATGATGCTGGGCTCTGACGTTTCCAGCCTGACCACGACCGCCAAGACCGCCGCAGCGCAGGGATTGTCCATCGTCGTGCCGGCCTACAACGAGGCCGCCGGACTTTCCGCGCTGCATCAGCGGCTGGTCGCGCTCGCCAAGACGTTGCGGGCCCGCTACGGCCTCTCCTGCGAAGTGGTCTATGTCGACGACGGCAGTAAGGACTCGACGCTCGCGGTCGCGCGCGGCCTGCCGGCCGATTCGCTCGACGTGCAGGTGGTGTCGCTGTCGCGCAATTTCGGCAAGGAGGCGGCGCTGATGGCCGGCCTCGATCACGCCCGCCGCGGCGCGGTGCTGTTCATGGACGGCGACGGCCAGCATTCGCCCGATCTGGTGGAGCGACTGGTCGCGCACTGGATCGATGACGGCTACGACGTCGTCTACACCGCGAAGGCCAATCGCGACAATGAATCGGCGGCGCGGCGGTTTGCCGTGCGCGGCTTCTATGCGCTGATCAACTGGGGCGCGCGGCAGAAGATCCCGGAGGATGCCGGCGACTTCCGCCTGCTGTCGCCGCGCGCGGCCGCGGCGCTGCGGCAATTGCCGGAGCGCAACCGCTTCTTCAAGGGGCTGGCGAGCTGGATCGGCTTTCGGCAGATCCGCGTCGATTACGAGCCGGCGCCGCGCGCGCATGGCGTCACCACGTTCAACGCCGGCCGGCTGATCGGCCTCTCGATCGAGGGCCTGACCTCGTTCTCGGTGGCGCCGCTGCGCTTCGCGAGCCTGCTCGGCGCGCTGCTCGCCTTCGGCGCGTTCCTGTTCGGCCTCTCGATCGTGTGGGAAGTGTGGACCACCGGCAAGCAGGTGCCCGGCTATCCCTCGCTCGTGGTCGGCCTGATGACGATCGGCGGCGTGCAGTTGATCATGATCGGCATCGTCGGCGAATATATCGGCAAGATCCTCTCTGAATTGAAGGCGCGGCCGATCTACTTCGTCGCCGAGCACACCGAGAAGCGCGCCGACGGCACGGCGGCCGAAAGCACCACGACGCGGACCGCGGCCGAATGAGCGATGCTCTGCGTCGCATCTGGCTGTGTGCCGACGACTACGGACTGAGCGACGGTGTCAACCGCGCCATCCGCGACCTGATCGAGCGCGGCCGCCTCAACGCAACATCGGTGATGACGGTCACCCCCGCGATCGGCCGCGAAGCGGCGGCCGCACTGCAGGCATCCGTTGCAAAAAGTCCGCGCTGCGCGATCGGCCTGCATGTGACGCTGACCGCGCCGTTCCGGCCGCTGACGCTGCATTTTCGTCCGCTCGACGGCGACATGTTCCTGCCCTTTGCCAAGCTGCTGCGCGGCGGGCTGTTGCGGCGGCTGGACGCCGAGCTGATCCATGCCGAAGTGCTGGCGCAGCTCGATGCCTTCCACGAGCTGTTCGGCCGCGCGCCCGACTTCGTCGACGGCCATCAGCACGCGCAGCTCTTCCCGCAGGTGCGCGACGGATTCCTGAGCGCGGTGAAGGAGCGTGCCCCGGATGCCTGGGTGCGGCAGGGTGGACGCAACGCCCCGCTGGCGCAGCGGCTCGCCGCGCCGAAAGCGCTGGTGCTGGATGCGCTCAGCGCGCAGTTCCGGAAGAAAGCGGCAAAGCTCGGCCTGCGCTTCAACCCGGCCTTCGATGGCGCCTATGATTTCGCGCGCGCCCCCGATTTCGGCACGCTGATGCGCGGCTTTCTCGACGGCCTGCCGGAGGGCAGCCTCGTGATGTGCCATCCCGGCTTCGTCGACGAGACGCTGAAAAGCCTCGATCCGCTGACCACGCAGCGCGAGAAGGAGCATGCCTATCTCGTCGGCGATGATTTCCCCGGCCTGCTCGCCCTGAATAAAGTTACACTGGCCTGACAAGGTTCAGGCCTTTTGTCGCATACGTAAATTTAATTCGGCTCCCTACTCCTTGCGCCACAAAACCCGCCTACATCTCGGGCGCGCTTCGAAGTCTTTCGACGCGATGGAGAACCGCCATGACACCGCAAGAACGCCAACTGATCGACGACCTCTTCGACCGGCTCGCCAAGCTGGAGAACGCCCCGCGCGACAACGAAGCCATGTCCGCGATCATGCAGGGCCTGCGCAGCGCGCCGAACGCGGTCTATGCGCTGGTGCAGACGGCGCTGGTGCAGGACGAGGCGCTCAAGCGCGCCCACGACCGCATCCAGGAACTGGAGGCCGCGGTCGGTCAGCAGCAGGGCGGCCAGCAGCAATCCGGCGGCTTCCTCGATTCGATGCGCGACGCGATCTTCGGCCAGAACCAGCCGCACGGCTCGGTACCGCCGGTGCGCGCGCCCGACATGGGTAGCCCGGATCCGGGCAGCCGCCCGGTCTGGAACTCGGGCCAGGCGATGCGCGAGGCGCAGGCCGGCAGCGGCTATGGCCAGCCTTACGGCCAGGGCCAGCCCTACGGCCAGCCGCAACCCTATGGCGCGCCGCAGCAGCCGCCGTTCGGCGGCGGTGGCGGTTCGTTCCTCGGTACCGCGGCGGCAGCCGCGGCCGGCGTGGTCGGCGGCTCGCTGTTGATGAGCAGCATCCGCGGCTTGATGGGCGGCCACCAGGCCTTTGCCGACGCGGGCGGCCTCGGCAGCGGCGCGCGGCCGTGGGGCGGCGACCAGTCGTCGAGCGATCTCGCGCGCGACGCCGGCATCAACGACATCGGCGCGTCCGGCCGCGACAATGACAATTCGCGCGCCGGCCTGTTCGACCAGGCGTCGAACAACAATAATGACGACGACAACTATGCCGACAACGATCACGATTCCGACGACTACGATGACGACGGCGGATTCGACGATGGCGGTGACAACGGCAGCGACTACGCCTGATCGATTTCCTGAAACGAAAAACGGCCGCTCGCATCGAGCGGCCGTTTTGGTTTGATCGATGGTAGCCCGGATGGAGGCAAGCGCAATCCGGGAAGATCGAGCCGCGAGCGAGACGGCTCCCGGATTTCGCTTCGCTCCATCCGGGCTACTTTCTCACATCACCACGACCTTGGCGCCGACATTGACGCGGCCGTAGAGGTCGATCACGTCCTCGTTGCGCATCCGGATGCAACCAGAGGAGACGTTGGTGCCGATGGTCCAGGGCTCGTTGGAGCCGTGGATGCGGTAGAGCGAGGAGCCGAGATACATCGCGCGCGCGCCGAGCGGATTCTCCGGCCCGCCCTCCATGTGCCGCGGCAGGTCGGGACGGCGCGCCAGCATTTCCGGAGGCGGGGTCCAGTCCGGCCATTCCCGCTTCGCCGAGATCGTCTTGACCCCCGCCCAGGTGAAGCCGGGACGGCCGACGCCGATGCCATAGCGCAGCGCCTTGCCGTCGCCCTGCACCAGATAGAGGAACTTGTTCGGGGTATCGACGACGATGGTGCCGGCGCGCTCGGTGCCGTGATAGTCGACCAGTTGCTTCTCGTATTTCGGATCGAATGGACGGAGCCTTGGATCGCCGGCCGTGTCCTGCTGCTGGTAGATCATCTGCTGCTGCGGATCCATCGGCGGCAGCGGCTCGCGGTTGCCGTAATAGGCCGGCTGCTGCTGATAGACCTGCTCCTGGTAGGACTGCGCCGCCGGTCCGTCGCCGAACAGGAACTCGATGAAGCCCCCGCCCAGGTTGGAGCGCTGCGGCTGCACATAGGCGGTGCGCATCTGCGGCTGCGGCGCTCGCCGATTGGCGTAGATTATCGTAGGCTCGGGAAGCGGCGCGGCATCGATCGCCAGGGCCTGATGCGGAGCTGCAATAAGCGAAGAGGCGCCGGCGAGCAGCGCAAGACTGGTTTTCTTGAACATCGACGTACTCTGTACTGTTTCGTCGTGACGCGTTGCAGACTGGCGCCTGCACACCTGCGCCGCTGCACGTGGTCAATAAGCAATGAAAACCGCATCGGTCTGGTAAACGTCACGGGCGTTTCGATTCACCACGTCGTCACGCGCATCGGGTTTTGTCCGGTAGCGTTTATTTTGCGTGAATGCGCGAGCCGCATGGTTAATCGGCGGTTTGAAACCGCGTCGCGGCACGCTCGGCAAATTGTTCCGGCGTGAACCTCACGTTAAATCGCCGCTGTCTAGAACGGGCGCAGTCATTGGGGCGGGAATGAAATCATGTCGGTGAAGCGTAAGCGTTTTCGTGTCGAGCAGGCCATGATCGGCGATGTGGCAATGCCGGAGCCGGAGGCTGCCGGTGGCGCCGATATCGGTCCGATGCATCGCGAGATCATGGACGAGCTTCGCTCGATCCGCGCACAGATGGCCGCGCCGCGCGCCGCCGGCAACGAGACCGCCGAGGCGATCGTGGCGCGCGAAGTCGCCGAAGCGCATGCGCTGCTCGAGACCTATCGCGCCCAGGTCGAACAGTGCGAGAAGCTCAAGGTCGAGCTCGATCTGATCCACGATGCGATCAGCCGCACCAAGCGCGAGATCGCCGTGCTGCACGGCAAGAGCTTCAACGGCGAGGAAATGGCCAAGGTCAATGGCGAGCTCGGCGCGGTCGTCGGCGGCACCGAGCAGGCCACCCAGCAGATCCTCGAGGCGACCGAAGCGATCGACCAGGCCGCGACCGCGCTGTCGAAGAATATCACGCCGGATCAGCAGAAGCTGCTCAGCGAAGATATCCAGGAGCGCGTGATCGCGATCTTCGAGGCCTGCAACTTCCAGGATCTCACCGGCCAGCGCATCAGCAAGGTGATGCAGACGATGAAGTTCATCGAGCAGCACATCAACGAGATGATGGACATCTGGGGCGGCGTCGATGCCATCAAGGCGCACGTGCCGCCGATCGTCGACACCCGCGAAGGCGATGCCCGCCTGCTCAACGGTCCGAAGCTCGACGGCGATGCCGGTCACGCCTCGCAGGACGACATCGACGCGCTGTTCGATTGAGAAGCGTCAGATCAGAACAAAAACGCCGGCCCAAAGGCCGGCGTTTTTTGTTTCCCCGCCCGTTGACGCCATTGCCTTCTCCCCTTGTGGGAGAAGGTGGCGCGAAGCGCCGGATGAGGGGTTCTGTCAGCGAACGCAGGACGAAAGAGACCCCTCACCCGGATTGCATCTGGCGATGCAATCCGACCTCTCCCACAAGGGGAGAGGTGCACCATCGCTGCGGCACGAGTTAAAGTGAGGATTTTTACCGATCACGCCCTGGGCGCGCAGCGGACATAGACCATGTTGCCGTAGCGCACGGCGGCGTCCTTGTCGACGAAGCGGGTGACCAACACGCGGCCGTCGAAGGAGATAATCTCGCGGTCCTGCTCGCCGGGCGTCGGACCGGGCGGGCCGATATAATTCTTGCCGCTCGGCGACCCCTTCAGCCGCAATTCCTGCGGGGTAGCCTGGTCGGCCAGATGCATGATGACGCCGCCATTCTGACCGGCACCGATCACGTAGGGCTGCTTGCACTGGGCGCGCGCGGCGGCCTCGGTGCGGGCGCGGTCGGCGGGATTCTGGTACGAGGCGAGCCCCCAGCGGCCGACGATCTCGTCGGGCCTGATTGAGGCCGGCATTTCCGGAGCCAGGCCCGGCCCGGGCCCCGGCTCGGGGTTCGACGATAGTGACGGCAAGTTCGTGCTGCTGCATGCCCCCAGGGTTATCGTCAGCGCCGAGACAGCCGCGAACCGTGCGACCAATCGCGCGTTGAGTGACCTGATCATCTGTATCATCCCCCCGACAATGTCCCAGCCGCACCCATCCCGGCAGCCAAGCGTAAAACTTAAGACCGAGCAATGACGTCCGACGAAATTGCGGCATCGCTACGATTTGGTTTCCGTCTCACCATCCTATATTGGCCTCACCAAGGCCTTAACCCCGGTTTGCTTGACAGAAACAGCGCCAGGCCATATTTCCCGGCGCGCAATTAGCACTCTGGCACCACGATTGCTAAATGGTGGCCGGGCGTCCCGCCCGGCGCCGACCCGGACCGGCATCCAACGCCGGGCTCGATGAACCAGACCTGAAACCAGCCTCCAAGAGGGAACGTCATGGCTAAATCCAAATTCCGCCCGCTGCACGACCGCGTCGTGGTCAAGCGTATCGATGCCGAGGAGAAATCCAAGGGCGGCATCATCATTCCGGACACGGCCAAGGAAAAGCCTTCCCAGGGCGAAATCGTCGCCGTCGGCCCGGGTGGCCGCGACGAGGCCGGCAAGCTGATCCCGATCGACCTCAAGACCGGTGACCGCGTGCTGTTCGGCAAGTGGTCGGGCACCGAGGTCAAGATCGACGGCGAGGAGCTCCTGATCATGAAGGAGTCCGACATCATGGGCGTGCTGGTCTGATCGCCACTCAATTGCGCGGCCGCTACACCCATTCGTCGTCATGCCCGGGCTTGCCCCGGGCATCCATCGTTCTTCGAAAGATGGATCGCCGGGTCAAGCCCGGCGATGACAGGTGCGGGAGCAGCAAGCGCATCTTTCAAAGCTGACAGGAGTTCAAGATATGGCTGCCAAGGACGTAAAATTCGCCGGAGACGCCCGCGAGCGCATGCTGCGCGGCGTGGACGTGCTCGCCAATGCGGTGAAGGTGACGCTCGGGCCGAAGGGCCGCAACGTCGTGATCGAGAAGAGCTTCGGCGCCCCGCGCATCACCAAGGACGGCGTCACCGTCGCCAAGGAGATCGAGCTCGAGGACAAGTTCGAGAACATGGGCGCGCAGATGCTGCGCGAGGTCGCATCCAAGACCAACGACACCGCCGGTGACGGCACCACCACCGCGACCGTGCTGGCGCAGGCGATCGTCCGCGAAGGCGGCAAGTCGGTCGCCGCCGGCATGAACCCGATGGACCTCAAGCGCGGCATCGACATCGCGGTCGCAGCCGTGGTCAAGGACCTCGAGAAGCGCGCCAAGCCGGTTGCTGCCTCCTCCGAGGTTGCCCAGGTCGGCACCATCTCGGCCAATGGCGATGCCGCGATCGGCAAGATGATCGCGCAGGCGATGCAGAAGGTCGGCAATGAGGGCGTGATCACGGTCGAGGAGAACAAGTCGCTCGAGACCGAGGTCGACATCGTCGAGGGCATGAAGTTCGACCGCGGCTACCTCAGCCCCTACTTCATCACCAACGCCGAGAAGATGACCGCCGAGCTCGAGGACGCCTACATCCTCCTGCACGAGAAGAAGCTCTCCGGCCTGCAGGCGATGTTGCCGGTGCTGGAAGCCGTGGTGCAGTCCGGCCGTCCACTGCTGATCATCGCCGAGGATGTCGAGGGCGAGGCGCTGGCGACGCTGGTGGTCAACCGCCTGCGCGGCGGACTGAAGGTCGCCGCCGTCAAGGCGCCGGGCTTCGGCGATCGCCGCAAGGCGATGCTGGAGGACATCGCGATCCTGACCGGCGGTCAGTTGATCTCCGATGAGCTCGGCATGAAGCTCGAAAGCGTCACGGTGAACATGCTCGGCCGTGCCGGCAAGGTCGTGATCGACAAGGAGAACACCACGATCGTCAAGGGCGCCGGCAAGAAGAAGGACATCGATTCCCGCGTCACGCAGATCAAGGCGCAGATCGAGGAGACCACTTCCGACTACGACCGCGAGAAGCTGCAGGAGCGTCTGGCCAAGCTCGCCGGCGGCGTCGCCGTCATCAAGGTCGGCGGTGCGACCGAGATCGAGGTCAAGGAGAAGAAGGACCGTGTCGAGGACGCGCTGAACGCGACCCGCGCCGCGGTGCAGGAAGGCATCGTGCCCGGCGGCGGCGTGGCGCTGCTGCGCGCCAAGAAGGCAGTCGGCCGGATCAACAACGACAATGCCGACGTGCAGGCCGGCATCAACATCGTGCTCAAGGCGCTGGAAGCTCCGATCCGCCAGATCTCGGAGAATGCCGGCGTCGAGGGCTCGATCGTTGTGGGCAAGATCCTCGAGAACAAGTCGGAGACCTTCGGCTTCGACGCCCAGACCGAGGACTATGTCGACATGGTCGACAAGGGCATCATCGACCCCGCCAAGGTGGTGCGCACCGCGCTGCAGGACGCCTCCTCCGTGGCCGGCCTGCTGGTGACCACCGAAGCCATGGTCGCCGAGCTGCCCAAGGACGCGGCGCCGGCGATGCCGGGCGGCGGCATGGGTGGAATGGGCGGCATGGGCGGCTTCTAAGCCTCTCGCTCCCATCTGCATCGAGATCGAAGGCCGCCTCCGGGCGGCCTTCTTTTTTGTAGGAGCTGAAGCCTGATGAAGTTCGGTTGAGCTGGCGCGGCAGCGGAAGTTCACCTCTCCCCGTCGTCGGGGAGAGGTAAACCGAATCCGTGGCCGGCCCGGCTTCGATCCATATTCATCGCGCGCTACGCGACGCAGACGCCTGGGACCGCGACCTTCTGGAACAGATGCGGGGACGCCACGGCTGACGAGGGATACGCCGACAGCTTCGCCCTGAACTCGGGATTTGCGAAGGCGGCCCGGAAGGCGGCGGTCGATTCCCAGACCGCGTAATTCAGATAGGCCGGGCTGTCGCCGATCGCGCGGTGAAGCTGGGTCGAGATGAAACCCGGCTGCCGCTTCATGATCGCGGCGTCGTCCTGCCAGGCTTTGAGGAAGCTATCCTCGTCGGCCTTGTCGAGCGTGAAGAGGTTCACGAGCACGACGGACGTGGCATCGAGGGCGAGCTGACGTTCGATCGGGAATGCGGGATCCAAAGGACGCATCTGGGGCATGGCAGGCTCCATCCAATTTGGTGCTATAGTGTCATTCCGGTATGATACGTCAGACCATATTGACATCATAATGTCAATATGAATTTATGGTGACAAATGCCCCAGACCAAGCGAACCCCGGCCGGCGAGGGCCTGACCAATCTCATCCCCGACCTGTTCCGGCTCAACAGCCTGCTGTTCACGGCCGGCGACCGGATGGTGGCGCGGCTTGGACTGACCAGTGCCCGCTGGCAGATTCTCGGCGCGATCATCGCAGCCGAGCGTGCGCAGCCGGTGGCATGGCTGGCTCGCGATCTCGGTGCTGCCCGGCAGAACGTGCAACGGATCGTCAACGACCTGGAACGGGATGGGCTGGTCACCTTCGAGACCAACCCGCATCACCGCCGGGCGCAACTCGTGGTTCCCACCGACAAAGGACGCCAGGCTTTCGACGCGGCCATGCGCTTGCAGCTTCCCTGGGTCAACGGCCTCGCCGACGGACTTTCGGTGAAGGACATCGAGACCACGAGCCGCGTCATGAGCACGTTGCGCGCGAAACTGACGAGCAATAACGACCGTGAAACGAGCGCCTGACGCCACGGAAGCGCTCCACATCATCAGGAATTCGAGCCAGGGCCGCCTCCGGGCGGCCTTCTTTTTTGGCCAATGACACAGAGGTTTGCTAGTTACGGCGGAACCGATTCCGCCCTTCGAGGACTCATCGTATGCGCGCGCTCCCGCTCCTGCTGCTCGGTCTTGTCGCCGCCTCGGCACCCGCCGTTGCCCAGATGAAGCTGCAACCCAGGGCCGGGACCGGTGGGCCTGAGACGCGCTATTTCACCGCGCTTGACGGCCTGATGGAGGGCAATGCCGACGTGATCCTGAAGGAAACCCGTCAAGGCAAGACCGTCACCGCAGCCGTGCTCGACGTCTGCTATCCCGCCCAAAAGGGTTCCGATCGCAAGGACCGCTTCATCGCCAACCTCACCGTCAACGGCCAGACTCTTTCGGGCAGCACGCAGAGCGTCGCCGACAAGCAGCCGGTCGCCGTCAAGCTTACCCGCAAACAGACCGGCGACACGTTCGAGTTCCGCGGCCAGATCACCATCGGCCAAAACGTGACCGAGGTCGCCTCGTCGGACAATTCCGATCTCAGCGAAAGGGAATTCCAGGACAACCAGGCGACCGATGATGCCATCACGGCACAGCCGAAGGATTTCACCGACGTCTCGCCGGAATCGGTCGGCATCCGGGTGAAGCTCGAATCCGCCGCGGATTTCCTCAAGAGCCTGAAGGGTGACGCCGTCGAGGTCAGCACCTCGAGCCTTGCGGTGACCTGCGACGCGATGCGCGCCGGTGAGCAGACCATCAACCTCACCGTCGATCCCGAACACGCTGCCGCGCTGCTCACGAAGGCGAAATCCGCGCCCGGCGTGACCGCAGCAGGCTGGACCAGCGGCGTGATCGAGATGGATCGCACCATTCGCTTCCCCGCCGCCGACTGGCGCGACGGCGACAAGATCAACCGGGACAAGATCGCGACCACAATCTCCAGCGTGCTGGCAAAAACCCTGTCGGCCAAGCCGGCGTCGGCGTCATGGAACGCCAACACCGGCAAGCTCAAGCTGATCCTGAAGCGTCCGAGCCCGATCTACCCGTCGCTCGGCCTCACCGAGAATCTCGAGATCACCGCGCTGGTGTCGCCGGAGAAGCCCGGCAGCTCCGACCGGCTGATCCTGTGGGTCTCGAGCCCCGTGACCACGACCACGGACGACAGCGCCGGCGCGAAGCTGACCCTGACCGAAGACACCGGCAGCGACGAGGAAGGCGGCGAGCCGAAGGACGACAACGGCTCGATTGACGCGCTGATCAAGGAGTTCAAGGGCCAGCGTTGGGACGCCGACAAGTCGCTGTGGCGGTAAAGCCCGCGCGGCCCGGCGGGAAGCCCGCGCCTGATCAGCGACATGACGTTCTCGCGTGCCTGCACGGCAGCGGCATCCGGACCGGACTGAAGCATCCCGTTGCTGCGCAGCGCGGCGACGGCATCGACGTTGCGCATGATCGAGGCACGATCGAGCGGCATCGATCCACGGACCACCCGATTTCAGATCGCGCGACGGTGGTCACCACACTGCGCTAAGCGCAGCAGCGGTCACGCAAAATCTCATCCGCATCTCACATTGCGCCTGGTCCGGAATCGGGTGGAGGGAAGCAGGTCTCCGAATGCCTACTGCGCGCATTGAAGCAACGCCGATCGCGATGCTCGCGACACAGGCACAGCGCGAATGGAGACGATGCGATGTCAGAGAATAACAAGAGCGTAGTGGCCCGATGGTTCAAGGAGTTTTGGGGAAATCCCTGGAATCCGCAAGTCATCGACGAGCTCGCGACCGCCGACATTGTCGTGCACTACCCGATGCATGAACCGAAACGAGGACGCGCGGAGGTCATGAACTTCATGACGGAATTTCGCGAGGCCTTTCCCGATCTCAACTTCTGGGGCGTCGGCGATCTCATCGCGGACGGCGACTATGTTGTCGGCCGCTGGGAAGGCGGCGGCACGCACACGGGTCCGGCATTCAGCGACTTCCGGCTGGGCTCGATCCCCGCGGCCTCGGGACGCAAGATGAGATTCGCCGGCACGACGGTGCTGCGTGTGCAGCAGGGACGGATCGCCGAGGAATTGGGACAGGAGGACGCACTGACCGCGATGCTTCAGCTCGGTCTCATTCGTTTACCTGGTCACGATGCCGCGATGCAGCGGACGGCAGAGAGCGCCCGCTGAAGTCCGTGGAGGGGCGCAGCGCTGCCGCGGAGCTCAGCGGCCAGCGCTGCGCCGCCATGCCGGTATCGCCGGCGCAGCGGTCAGGACTGGAAGATCAGGCAGGTCGTGGTGCCGTGCGCGAGCAAGCGTCCCTTGCCGTCGGTCACCTTGCCTTCGGCGGTGCCGACGCGGCGGCCGCAATTGAGAACCTGCCCTTCCGCCCGGATCGGACCGGTATCCGGCGTGATCGGGCGGACCAGCGAAATCTTGAATTCGAGCGTGGTCTGGCTGATCCCGGCGTCGAGCGTCGACTGCACCGCGAGCCCCATGCAACTGTCAAGCAACGTGGCGGTGAGGCCGCCATGCACCGTCCCCGCCGGATTGAGATGCGCCTCGCTCGGGACCAGCGTGACGACGACGCGGCCCTTCTCGGCTTCCGCAACGTCATAGCCCAGGGTTCGTGCGATCGTGTTGAGCGGCAGTGCGCCGCTGGCGAGCCCCTGCACGAATTCGAGCCCGCTCATCTGCTTCTTTTGTTCTGCGCCGACGGTGCCGTAGGTCTTGGTCATTGATGATCTCTATCGGAGGTTACGGTTGGGTGAGGGTACGGAAAGCGGCTCCGTCGCAGCGCCGACGGAGGCCGGCCGTAGAACCTGGTGAAGGCGGCGTTCATGCGCCGGACGCTGGAAAAGCCCGCGCGCTCGGCGACCACACGGATCGGAATGTCGCCGCCGTCGATCAGGCGCTTGGCGCGCTGCACGCGGAGCGACAGCGCGACTTGCAGCGGCGAGGCATCGAGATGCTCAGCGAACAGGCGCGACAGATGCCGCGCGCCGACGCCGAGCCGACCCGCCAGCGCATCAACGCCGCCGCGGTCGAGTGTCCCCTGCTCGATCAGGGCCAGCGCGCGCTCCACGGTGGTCCTGGTGCCCTTCCAGGCCGGACAAAACGGCGCCGCCTCCGGACGGCACCGCAGGCAGGGCCGGAAGCCGGCCCGCTCAGCCGACGCGGCGCTACGGTAGAACGTCACGTTACGTGCGAGCGGCGTGCGTGCGCGGCAGACGGGGCGGCAGTACACGCCGGTCGTCTTGACCGCGACGAACACGATGCCGTCCCAGGCGGCATCGCGGCGTTGAAAGGCTTCATACTGTGCGGCGAAATCGAGCATGTCACCGCTATAGCGACCGCCCGCCTGAGTGACGACCCGCTTCCCGGAGACGAGGTCCGGAATCGACCACTGCGCGGCAGCCCTCACCGCATCTGCGATCAGGTTCCGAGGCGCTTGGTCATGAACAGGCTGAGCGGATCGGCCGCATAGCCGCCGAACGGCGGGCATTCGCGATAGCCGGACGTGCGATAGAGCCCGATCGCCTCCGGTTGCCGGATTCCCGTCTCCAGGCTGATGCGGTCGATGTGCTGCCGGCGGGCGGCGTCCTCCAGGGCTTCCAGCAGGCGCCGGCCGAGCCCGGCTCCCCTCGCCTCGACCCGCACGAACATCCGCTTCATCTCGGCATGACCGGGGGCGATGATGCGGAAGGCGATCGATCCGAGCACCTCCTTGCCGCCGCGCGCGACCAGGAAGACCGTGTCCGGCGCGGCCAGCGCATCGGCGTCGACGAGATGATTGCTCTCGGCCGGATACAGCGCCTGCATGGTGGCGTCGGACAGGGCGATCAGCCGCTGGACCTCCGGCTGCCTTGGGTCTTCGGCTGCGATCGTAATCTCAGGTGTGCGCATTTCGGCTAGGTCCATACGCCGCGTGATCAGGATCGGCCGCAACGGGACGACATGTCGCAACTGTCGGCTGTCACGATAACCCCGTCAATCCAAGGGAGGCCGTGCATTCGCTCATCGTTTGCCGCAGTTCGGTCACCAAGCATTAAGGCTCGATTCAGTTTCGAGGATCATCATTGCGCAGCCGAACATAGGTCACGCCATGCAAGACCGCGCGCCGAGTCCTCTTGGAAGCATCTGGCCAGCAGATCTGGCTGACGGTCGGTTGCCGGAGCGGTCCGCTGACCTGTGGGACGTCTCCGGCGAGAATCACGATGCCGCCGTGCTGCTGCGCGAGCCCATTCGCGATCGCATCCGCACCTTGACCGCGGCAGCGGTCGCACTGGCGGCGACTTTTGCACTCGGGTGGACTGGCGGCCTGAGCTGGCACCAGCTTGCAGGGACCTCCCACGTCGGCCCGACGGCCCAGCGGGACATTGCCGCGCCGCGTGCCGCCGAACTCAAGCCTCGAAGCGAAGGCCCCCGGCGATCCGCCGTGGCATCCGAGCCGTCGGTCACCGGCAGCATCCCCAAGACCAATGCACGCCTGCCGGCGCTTGCAGCGGCCACCACCCCCGTGAACACGCCGCCGGTGGCGCTGGCGATGAAGCAGCCGCTGGCGCCGGCGCCGGAAACGCGGCCGACCACCATTCCCGGATGGTCAGTGGTCGAGGTCCGTGACGGCACCGCGGTTCTCGAAGGGCCAGAAGGCGTGCGAATGGCCGCGCGCGGCGACATCATTGCCGGACTCGGGCGGGTCGACTCCATCGTGCGCTGGGGCAACCGCTGGATCGTCGCCACCGCAAGCGGATTGATCGCAACGCCGTAACCCGCCGACGTGGCGCCCTCAATTGGTGTTGATCTGGAAGCGCAGCGGCTTGCTGCCGATCAGCGTGACGAAGTCGCCCTGCCGTTGCCACGTCGTCGCTTCCTTGAGCGCTGCGAGCAAATCGCTGTCGGCCTGGGCCCGCTCCGGCGAGCAGGTGCGATTCTCCATCGCGCCGGGAACGAAGATGATGGTGTTGCCGGCGATCGAGAACTGGCCCTTGCCGCCATCGCACCAGAGCTCGAGCGACACTTCGCCGTTGTCGCCGACCTCGATCGAGGGAATTCGCTTCGAGCCCGGCATGCGCGCGGCGTCCAGCGTCATCACGAAGCCGAACGGAAATTCCTCCTGCGCCCTCGCCGGGATCGCGCTCAACACCGTGCTTGCCAGCACAAGCAGCGCAACGCCCCGCAACAATCGTCCGACTGAAATCATGCCATTCCCTGTCATCGTGCACTTATAGTGAGCCTTGTTCCGTCACGCCGGTTCCGACCGCGCCGTTCGGCCGACGTCATGGTCCGATGCGCGCCCTTGTATTGGACGCGCATGGGCTTGGCCAGCTTGCCCGCGATCGAAAATGCCCCGACACGCAAAACCCCGCGGGCCTTTGCCCGCGAGGTTTCGTGGTCAACGATGGCGCTTATTTCAGGACCAGCTCGGTGAAGGGATACACATAGGCCTGCAGGGTCACGAACAGGCCGACCAAGCAGGCCAGCACGATCGAGTGCAGGAAGACGTAGCGCAGGATCGAGCCTTCGTGGCCGTACCAGTTGGTCGCGGTGGAGGCGACCACGATCGATTGCGCGTCGATCATCTTGCCCATCACGCCGCCCGACGAGTTCGCCGCCGCCATCAACACCGGCGACAGGCCGAGTTGCTGGGACGTGATCTTCTGCAGATTGCCGAACAGGATGTTGGACGCGGTGTCCGATCCGGTCAGCGCCACGCCCAACCAGCCGAGCAGCGTGCCGAAGAAGGGATAGAGCACGCCGGTCGCCGCAAAGGCGAGGCCGAGGGTGGCGTCGACGCCGGAGAGCCGGGTCAGCGTGCCGATCGCCAGCATCGCCGAGATCGTGATCAACGAGATCGCGCACAGCCTGATCGTGCGGCCGTATTCCTTGACGAGACCGACCGGCGAGACGCCCATCAGAAGCCCGGAAATGACCCCGGCGATCAGCATGCCCGTGCCGGTGAACGACAGGTAGGTGAACGCGAAGACGGCGCTCTCGGGCGTCGGCTTCGCGGCCACCGGCGGCACCTTGTTGATCATGTTGTGCAGATCGGGAACGGCGTAGTTCCAGGTGAAGATGGAGTTCGCCCAGGTCTTGAACGCGCCGTTGCCCCAGATCAGCATCAGGATGCAGACGATGATCCACGGCAGCAGGGCGCTCCACAGTTCGCCCTGCGTCAGCGGCGTCTTGTCGAGCGGTTTCGTTGCCTTCATCGTCGCGGCCGATTCATCATGGCCGCGCAGCGCCGGCGACAGCCAGAGTTCGCGCGGCTGCCAGACCTTGAGGAACAGGATCAGCGAGCCCATCGAGATCAGCGAGGCGCCGATGTCGACGATCCAGGGATTGATGTAGTTCGAGATCACATATTGCGGGACCGCAAACGACACGCCGGTGACGAGGATGGCCGGCCACACCTGCATCATGCCGCGCCAGCCGGCGAACGCGCACACCACCCAGAACGGCACGATCAGCGAGAACAGCGGCAATTGGCGGCCGACCATCGCGCCGAGGATGTAGGGATCGAGTCCGGTCACCGAGGCGAGGCCCTGGATCGGCGTGCCGAGCGCGCCATAAGCAACCGGCGCGGTGTTGGCGATCAGCGACAGGCCGGAGGCCGCCAGCGGCGAGAAGCCGAGACCGATCAGCACCGCGCCGGTGATCGCGACCGGCGTGCCGAACCCCGAGGCGCCCTCGAAAAAGGCGCCGAAGGAGAACGCGATCAGCAGCAGTTGCAGGCGACGATCCTCGGTGACGCCGCCGATGGCGCGCTTGAGGAGCTCGAACTTCCCGCATCTCACGGTGACCTGATAGAGGAAGATGACGTTGAGCACGATCCAGCCGATCGGGAAGAAGCCCGAGACCACGCCGAGCAGCGAGGCGCGGATCGACATCCCGGCTGGCATCGTGAAGATGAAGATCGCGATCAGGTTGGTCACGATCACGGCGATGATGGCGGCGATGTGCGCCTTCACCCGGCCGCTGGCGATCAGAACCAGCAGCGTGACCACGGGAACAGCGGCCGCGATCGTCGACAGCGCCGCATTCCCCAGCGGATTGTAGATTTGATTCCAGGTGCCGTTCATCTCGGGATCCTCCCACCGTTCTTGTGCGCGCCGGTCTGCTCGAGGCAGGGAGCATTGGGCACAATCGCGGGAGGCCGTCTGAAATGCTCAAGCCCCGGCTCGCGAATGAACGATTGGTAAGGATCGCTCACATCCTCGCGAATAACTGAAGGTCCCCCGCCCCTCGCCGTTGTCAGGCATGCTAGAGTTGACTCCAACACCGGGACAAGCCAACGCTTGCATGCCAGTTCTACGACTTTCGTCTAGAAGCCTGCCGATTGTCCCGATTTTTCAAGCCGTTGCGGCCCATCTCCCGGAGACGATAATCTGTGAACAACATTCGCTCGACGCTCGCGTCCGTGTGGCGCATCGCTGCGCCCTATTTCAGTTCCGAGGACAAATGGGCCGGCCGGGTGCTTCTTGCCGCGGTCATCTCGATTGAGCTGCTGCTCGTCGCCAACGACGTGCTGGTCAACCAGTGGCGCAATCGGTTCTACAACGCGTTGCAGAACAAGGACTGGGACACCTTCAAGCGCGAGATGCTGGTGTTCTGCGCGCTGGCCACCGTCTCGGTGGTTCTCGGGGTCTACCAGCTCTATCTCAACCAGTGGCTCCAGATCCGCTGGCGGAACTGGATGACCGGCAAATATCTCCGCGAGTGGGTGCATGGCGCCAATCACTACCGCATGCAGCTCGCCGGCGATGCGGCCGACAACCCCGACCAGCGCATCACAGACGACGTCAAGCTGTTCGTCGCCCAGACGCTGGCGATCGGCGTCGGACTGCTGAGCTCGATCGTCTCGCTCGCCTCCTTCGTGGTGATCCTGTGGGGCCTGTCGGAAGTGCTGCCGCTGTTGCTGTTCGGCAGCGACGTCTCGTTTCCGGGCTACCTGGTCTGGGGCGCCGTGGTCTATGCCATCTTCGGCACACTGCTGACGCAGTGGATCGGCTCGCCGCTGGTCAATCTCGACTTCCACCAGCAGCGTCTGGAAGCGGATTTCCGCTTCAACCTGGTGCGGGTCCGCGAAAACTCCGAACAGATCGCACTGCTCAAGGGCGAGGGTGCCGAGCGTGAGCGACTGTCGGAACGGTTCGGCCGCGTGGTCTCCAACTGGTACGGCATCATGAGCCGGACCAAGCGGCTCACCGCCTTCACGCAAAGCTATGCACAGGCATCGGTGGTGTTCCCCTTCGCGCTGGCCGGCCCGGCCTATTTCGTCAGCAAGACGGTCCAGCTCGGCGCCTTGATCCAGATCGCCGAAGCTTTCGGCAAGGTGCAGGACGCGCTCTCGTTCTTCGTGTCGGCATATCGCACCATGGCCGAGTGGCGCGCGGTGGTTGCCCGTCTCGACGGCTTCGAGACCTCGATCGCGAGCGCCGAGAAGCTCGCCGCCGACCCCGCCTCGATTCACGCCAGGCCCGCCGCCGGCCGCGAGATCGCGCTACCGCAGCTCCTGGTCAAGCTGCCGAACGGCGCGCCGCTGGTTTCGGTCGATCATGTCAGCTTCCGTCCCGGCGAGCGCACGCTGGTCACCGGTCCGTCCGGCGCCGGCAAGTCGACGCTGTTCCGCGCGGTCGCCGGCATCTGGCCGTTCGGCAATGGCGCGATCGAGATTCCGCCCAATGCGACGCTGATGATGCTGCCGCAGCGCCCGTATCTGCCGATCGGATCGCTGCATGACGCGGTCGTCTATCCGGGCGAAGCTGCGCAGTTCGATGCGGCGCGGGTCCGCGACGTCCTCAGCGCGGTCGGACTGCCGCAGCTCGCCGCGCGCCTCAATGAGGAGGCGCACTGGAACCGGATGCTGTCGCTCGGCGAGCAGCAGCGGCTCGGCATCGCGCGGGCGCTGCTTCACGCACCGCAATTCCTGTTCCTCGACGAGGCGACGGCCTCGCTCGACGAGCCGTCGGAAGCCGCACTCTACAAGCTCATCGGCGAGAAGCTGCCGGCGACCACCGTCGTCTCGATCGGCCACCGCTCGACGCTGGACGCACTTCATCAGCGCAATATCGCGCTGGTGCGCGACGGCGACCGCTTCACGCTGCGCGAGGCCGTCAAGGTCGCGGTGTCATAGGCCGGCCGACGAGAAAGGCGGCGGATTGCTCCGCCGCCTGTTCGTCTCCGCGACGCAGAGATTTACTTCAGATTGGTCGCCGCCGTCAGGTCGACCGAGAGCTTGGCGATGCCCGCCGCGCCGCACCAGTTGGAGCCGACGCCCGACGGGTTGATCGGGGTCACGTTGGTCGTGCCGCCCGCGGTGAAGTCGCTGGTGAAGGCGTTGCAATTACCCTTCGAGAGGTCGGTGTCGGAATAACGCAGGTCGAGCGTGAACACCTTGTAGGTGAAGCCGATGCCGATATTCCAGGTGTTGTAATCGGCATATTTGATGCCGTTCGGAAACGCCGGGACGCCGTAGAAGCTGTCGGAGGTGCCAAGCCACTGCCGGCCGAACTCACCCGACACATACATGCCGACGCCGCTCGAGCCGAAGACGGTGCTGGGCGCGGTGTACTTGCCGATGATCGAGGAGTAGTTGCCCCAGGCGCCGGTGTTGAGGAAGTTCGGCGAGTAGTACTCGTTCAGGGTGAACGCCCAGTTGTCGTTGATGGTGTAGGTCACCTTGCCGTAGACTTCGAAGAAGCTGACGTCCCGCTTCATCACGTTGCCGTTGGCCAGAAAGTTGGTGGCGCACTCGGCGCTGAGCGGATTGCCGGCGAGGTCAACCGGGGCACCGAACTGGCAGGTGCCGCCCGGATACAGGTAACCCCAGACGCCGATGTCAAAGGCGAAAGCGCCGAAGGTCGGACGAATACCGCCGTAGACGTCGACCTCGGCCGCGGCGCGGTTGGCGAAGGAGATGCTCTCGCCGGACACGCCGACATAGAGCTGCAAGTCCTTGGTGACGTTGTAGCGCGGCTCGAAATAGGCAGAGACCGACGGATTGTGGTTGGACTGGGTGACGCCGCGGAAGATGTAGTCGCTCGAGAGCGAGCTGCCGAAGGCGACGTCCCAGGGATCGAACGGGGCCGGCGGCGGTGCCTTGACGGCCTTCACGGCCATATCTGCTGCCATAGCCGAGCTCGAAATCATTGCTAGCGCCGTTGCTAGCAAAGCCAATTTCTTCATGACGATCCCCATAATACTTTCCAAAACAGCCCAGCTCAGATGGCCCCCAGGGCGAGCGATAAGCGACTGCAACCAAATCGCGTGTGTTCAATCTGAAACGCGTGCTCATGCCGGAGAAGCAAAAAAGACATGCATGTGCCGCCTTTTTAGGCGTTCTGGCCACTCCAGCGAATCTTGCTCGACGCGTGTTGCATTTGCACCACAAGCCGAACCGCTCCCGCCTCGGTTGAGCGACCGATGCTGCAACGGGGATTACGGAATCCCAGGCTGGGAAAGCGCCGGATGCATCGGGCGACGGCATCGCGATCGCGGCATGAAAAGAGCCGCAGCGGCAAGACCGCTGCGGCTCTTCAATTCATTCGGCTGCGCGCTCTAGTGGTGCTCGCCTCCATCAGAGGTGCCGGCGACCCAGCCCGGCGCCGGCTCATGGCTCGGCGTGGCCCAGCTCGGGGCCGGCTGCGGTTCGGGTGTGGGGGCCGGCTGTGCAGCGGGCGGAGTCGGCTTCGGTGCGGCGGCTTTCTTCGGCGCGCTCTTCTTGGCGGCTTTCTTTGGCGCGGCCTTCTTGGAGGCGGCCTTCTTGGGCGCTGCCTTCTTGGCAGCGGCTCTCTTGGACGACTTCTTGGCGGCTTTCTTTGCCGACTTCTTCGCAGCCTTCTTGGCGGCCTTCTTCACCGACTTCCTGGCGGACTTCTTCGCAGTTTTCCGCTTCGCCGCTACCGCCTTCTTGGCCTTTTTGGCCTTTTTGCTTTTCTTCGCCTTCTTCGATTTCGCCATCGTGGTCCTCCTGTTGCCGCTGATGAGGAGCCGCCGCGCGCAGTGAAGTGGCCGCTTGCCGGGAACGGGACTGCGGCTGGCAAGAAGCACCAGCCCGTTCGCTTATCGGGCATGGTCCTGTCGGAGCGCCGGTCTTAACGCTGCGCCAACGCAGAGCTCCAGGTCCGGATCATGCTCGAGTGGCAGTCGATCAATTCAATCCTGGCCGGGGACCTCCTGTCGCCCAATCGAGAAGCTCAATCGTGTGCACCACAGGAACTGACGTACCGCCGGCAATCTGAACCATGCAGCCAATATTGCCCGCAGCGATCATGTCCGGTTTGACCATCGCAATATTGGCGACCTTGCGATCGCGCAATCTGCTCGCAATGTCGGGCTGGAGAATGTTGTAGGTCCCCGCCGAACCGCAACACAAATGGCTCTCAGGCACATCTTTCACCACGAATCCATTCTTGGAAAGCAATTCTTTCGGAAGTTGAGTGATTTTCTGTCCATGCTGCAGCGAACAGGCTGAGTGATAGGCGACGGTGACGTCGCCTTTTTGCGTCGAGGGCGTGAGCTCGATGCCGGCAAGATACTCGCTGATATCCTTTGCCAGCGCGGAGATTCGCGCGGCAGGCCCCGCGAACGCGCGATCCTCGCGCAGCAGATAGCCATAGTCCTTGATGACGGTGCCGCAGCCCGAGGTCGTGACCAGGATGGCGTCGAGCCCGCTCTGGTCCGCTTCCCTTTGCCACACCGTGATGTTGGCGCGCGCACGCGCCAGCGCATCCTCGTCCTGCCCCATGTGATGGGTGAGCGCGCCGCAGCATTGCTCGTCCTTGACCAGCACCACCTCGATGCCGTGCCGGGTCAGCACGTTGATCGCGGCCTGGTTGATTCGCGGCGCCAGCACCTGCTGGGCGCAGCCCTGCAACAGCGCCACCCGGCCACGCCGCCGGCCGACCGGCGCGAACACGGTTCCCGCTGATGGTCCCGGCTGCGGCAGGCCGTGCGGCGCCAGCTCCAGCATCGCCTTGATTCGCCGCAGCAGGCCTGGAGACGACGCGCCGACCGCCGGCGTCGGCAACAGGGCGGTCAAGGGCCGGACGAGCCCGGCCAGGATCATGCTGATGCGGAATGCTCCCGGCCGCGGCAGCACGAAGGCCAGCACCGACCGCAACAGCCGCTCGGCGAACGGTCGCCTATAGTCGCGCTCGATCCTGACGCGGGCCTGGTCGACGAGGTGCATGTAGTTCACCCCCGACGGGCAGGTGGTCATGCAGGCCAGACAGGACAGGCAGCGGTCGATATGCTTGACCACATCCGACGTCGGCGGCTTGTCCTTCTCCAGCATCTCCTTGATCAGGTAGATGCGGCCGCGCGGGCTATCGAGCTCATCGCCAAGCAGCACATAGGTCGGGCAGGTCGCGGTGCAGAAGCCGCAATGCACACAGGCACGCAGGATCTTGTCGGCTTCCTTGATGTCGGGGTCGGCGAGTTGCGTCAGCGAGAATTCGGTCTTCATGCGGCGCCACCTCGCCTCATTCGGCCGCGGTTGAGGATGGATTTCGGATCAAAGCTTTTGCGCACCCGTTCACCGAGCGCGGCAAGCCCCACCGCCTGCGGCTGGAAGACATCGATGGTGCGACGCACCTCCTCGGGGGCGCGAATCAAAGTGGCGTGTCCGCCGGCGGCCTCGACCCGGCCGCGCACCAGCGCGGCCTGGGCGTCGGGCTTCGCATCTTCGCTGGGCGGCACCGCGAGCCAGATCAGCCCGCCGCCCCAATCGTAGATCACCTCGCCGCCGCTATCCTGCGCCAGCGCCTGGCCAAGCGCGCCACCCGAGGCGGGCGGGCAAACGATGCGCCAGACCGGCCATGCCCCGCGCGCGCTATTCGCGGCAAACGGGGCCACGTCGCGCAAGCCGGCCCAGATCGCAAGCGAGGCGTCGTCTGCGAGTTGCTCGACCGTTCCGTAGGGAGATAAGGCCTGGCTCAGCGAGGTTGCCCGGTGCGCCGCCGACGCAGCGATACCCTCCAGGCGCACCAGCGTCACCGCCTGCCCGGAGGCGCCGAGCGCTGCGAGCGGCCGCGTTCCGGCCTGGACCACCTGAGACGGCAGGTGCGCCGCGCCCGAAACGTCGAACGGCGACCCCAGCGCCGCCGTCATTGCCTTGTTGGCGGTGACGTCGTCGAGCCCGCGGAGCACCAAAGTGCGCTCGCTTTCCGGCTTCGGCATCACCTTCAGCGTCACCTCGGTCATCACCGCAAGGGTGCCCCAGGACCCGGTGAGCAGCTTGCAGAGATCGTAGCCGGTGACGTTCTTCACCACCCGCCCCCCGGTCTTGAAACTGTCCCCGAACCCGGACACCGCATGCGCGCCGAGCAGATGGTCCCGCGCGCCGCCGGCCTTGATGCGGCGCGGACCCGCCAGCCCGGCGCCGATCATGCCGCCGATGGTGCCGGCCTCGGGCGTTCCGAGCAGCACCGATGGATCCATCGGCTCGAAGGCGAATTGCTGGTTCTTGGCGTCGATCAGCGATTGCACGTCGGCGAGCGGCGCGCCGGCCTGCACCGTGATGATCAGCTCGTTCGGTTCATAGGCGGTGACGGCGTTCAGCGCCGACAGATCGAGCACGGCATTGGTCGCCATCGGATGACCGATGGCGCGCTTCGAGCCATGACCGATGATCTCGAGCGGCTGCTCGCTGGCGACAGCCGCGCGCACCGCGTCTTCGACGTCTTTGGCGTCTCTTACTTTGAGCGTATCCACGGCGTTAGCGGGTAGCCAAATTTGGCTCCGAAATCAAATGCGCGCTCCGAACAGCGTCCTGAACGCCGCAAGCCCGGTGGTGGTAATCTCGACCGACCGGCCCTGCGGCCGACGGCGGATCCAGTCCCGCTGGAACGCCAGCTCGGCGAGCGCGGCCCCTGCCCGTCCGGCGAGATGCGGACGCCGCTCGCTCCAGTCGAGGCAGGGCCGGCACAGCACGCGCCGGCACCTGGGCTGCGACCGAAGCTCAATGCCGAGCCCGCCGAGAAAGGCCGTGCCCGCAGCGGTCAGTTCACCGGCCTCCCGATCCAGCTCGAGATAGCCCCGTTCCAGCATCGCCTCGGTGACGGCGACGCCAAGCTCGCCGGCAAGGTGATCGTAGCAGGTCCGGGCCCGGCGCATCTGTGCGTCGATCCGAGGCTGCGGCCGGGACGGACCGGGATCGATCGCGGCGACCGTCATCATCCCCTCGAGCACCTGCGCGACCAGCGGGGTGGCGAGCCGGTAGAGCCGGCGCGGACCGCGCCGCTCGACCTTGAGCAGCGCGCGCTCGACCAGCCTCGCCAGATGCCAGCTCGCGGTTTGCGGCGTGACGCCGGCGACCCGCGCCAGCTCGCTCGCGGTCTGCGCGCGCCCATCCATCAGCCGGGTCAGGATGCCGGCCCGCCCGCGATCGGCGACCAATGCGGCGAGATCGGCAAGCTCCGGTGCAATGGTCTGCATGGCAGGCTCCTCCGCTTGGCAACCACGATGCTTATCGCACCGCTGCCTACCATAACGTTTCGATTGTGATCGAACTGTTCACGACATCGACAATTCGATCGTTGCCGAACTGAATGCGCGCCCCGGTCGACTATCTCCAGCACTGCGGTTCGGCGCCGCAAGACAGTTGGAGACGATCATGAAGCGTTCGGAAATCGCAACCACCACGGCGAGGTTCTCCCGACGATCCGCCATCGGCGCGTTCGCGGCGACCATGGCGATCGCCAACATCTCGCCCTGGGCCGTTTCGCAAACTCGATCCGAGCAACCCAAAGGAGGAATGCAGATGAAGCACTATGCGATGAGCACCAGAACCATCAGCGATGCCATCAACACCGGCGGCCTGCTGGTCGTGGCGACGTGGGAAGCCAAACCCGGCGAGGCCGACAAGGTCGCCGCGATCCTCGACCAATTCCTGCCGGAGGCGCAGCGCGAGGACGGCGTCAAGCTGTTCCTGATCTCGCGGGCCAAGGACGATCCGGCGCAATTCCTGTTCTACGAATTGTTCCGCGACGAAGCCGCCTTCAAGGCGCACCAGGACAGCGCGCATTTCAAGACCTACATCGCCGGGCAAGCACTGCCGCTGCTCGCCAAGCGCGAGCGGATGCAATACGAGCTGCTGTGACCGGGGCCGCCGCGGGGAGGATGTAAGTCCTTCCCGCGGCTGCGGCTCAGAGTGATGCGCTGCTGTTGCCGAGCCTTGCTTGCAAGCTGGCCCGCTCGGGCGATCGGCCCCAGAAGCCGATGATCGACATCCGCGACAGCACCGCGGCCTCGAGCTGCTCGACCCGGCCTCGCAGCCCGAGCGCATGTTTCTCGACCAGATGCCAGGACGCGACGGCGACGCCGAAGGCAATCGGCAGGCTGATCGAAAGGTTCAGATACCAGTGCTGAACCGGCGCGCCGAACGTGGCGACGCATTGCTGGATGACGAAGCCATAGAGATAAAGCCCGTAGGAGTAATCGCCCGACGACACGATCCAGCTCCGCCGCGGGTTCATCAGGCCGAGATAGCACGCGACATAGGCGGCCGGTACGGGCGCCAGCGCGTCGCCGCGTCCGGTGGCCATGGCAGCGGCACACAGCACCAGCGCCAGGAGGCAGGCGGTCCGATTGAACGGCACCCTGTCGCGCCAGAGATAGAAGCCGACGCCGGCGAGGAAGCAGAACACCAGAAGGTACGGCCGAAGCTGGATCGGCACCTCGTCCCAGCGGTAGATGTCGTAACCGGCCAGGCCGATCTGGGCGATTACCAGGAAGACAAGGTACGCCACCCTGTTGAAGCAGATCGTGGACACCGCAAGCAACGCCAGGATGACGTAGCACCACAGTTCATACGGCACCGTCCAGAGCTGGGCATTCACCAGATCCGGCAGCGGATTGCGCAGGAATACGCCCGGCAGCTCGTAATGGATGTCGCCGACGATATTGAAGAAATAGGCGTGGAATTTCGGATCGGCGACGTATCGCGCCAGCGGCAGCTCGGTGAAGAGCGAACCGATGATGACGGCCGATAGCGTCGTCTCGACCGCGAGCGCCGGGGCGATCCGCAGCACGCGCAGGCCGAGGAAGGAAATCAGGCTCCTGCATCTCAGCAGGCTCGCGGTCACCAGGAAGCCGCTGAGGGCAAAGAACAGCGCCAGGATCATCGCGACGCCGATGCGCACCGTGCTCGAGATTTCCAGCGCCCGGCCAAGCCCAAGCGTCACGTTGAGGCTGTGCAGGCCGATGATCGACGCTGCCAGTGCAATCCGCATGTAGTCGAAACCTGCGGGCCGATTGCGCGAGAGAGCGAGCTGGTCAGCCAGGCTGAGCATGGGGCTGCGTTTCCGGGGACACCTCTGTCGTCCCGAAACTATCGAGCAATCAGCTAAGGTCGTGTAAACGCTGGATGTTGTCGGTCCGACTGCCCTGCGTGATCGACGCGACGCTTTTGCCGGCGCCGGTTAGCGTTAGCGACGGGCTAGCACAATCCATCGATTTGTATCGAACGCGCTAGAACCGCGGAATGTCCGGGAATGCCAGCTTGCCACCATGAACATGGACGCGCCCGAGTTCGGCGCAGCGATGCAAGGTGGGGAAGACCTTGCCGGGATTGAGCAGGCCTTCCGCGTCGAAGGCGCATTTCAGGCGTTGCTGCTGGTTGAGATCGATCTCGGAGAACATCTCGCCCATCAGATCGCGCTTCTCGATGCCGACGCCGTGCTCGCCGGTGAGCACGCCGCCGAGCTCGACGCAACAGCGCAGGATGTCGGCGCCGAACGCTTCCGCGCGCTCGATCTCGCCGGCCTTGTTGGCGTCGTAGAGGATCAGCGGATGCAGATTGCCGTCACCGGCGTGAAACACATTGGCGACGCCGAGCTGATACTTCTCCGAGAGCTCGCGGATCCGCGCCAGCGCCTTCGGCAGCGCGCCGCGCGGGATCGTACCGTCCATGCAGAGATAGTCCGGCGAGATGCGCCCGACCGCGGGGAACGCCGCCTTGCGGCCGGCCCAGAACAGATTGCGTTCGGCCTCGGAGGTCGAGATCTGGCAGGAGGTCGAGCCGCAGCCCTGCGCAATCGCCTCCACGCGCTTGATCAGTTCGTCGACCTCGATCGACGGACCGTCGAGCTCGATGATCAGGAGCGCCTCGACGTCGAGCGGGTAGCCGGCATGGACGAAGGCCTCCGCGGCGTGGATCGCCGGCTTGTCCATCATCTCCATGCCGCCCGGGATGATGCCGGCACCGATGATCCGCGCCACGCATTCGCCGGCCGCCTCGACCTCGGCGAAGCCGACCATCAGCGCACGCGCCGTCTCCGGCTTCTGCAGGATGCGCACCGTGATCTCTGTGATGACGCCGAGCAGCCCTTCCGAGCCTGTGATGATGCCCATCAGGTCGTAGCCGGAATTTTCCGCCGACTTGCCGCCGATGCGCAGGATCTCGCCGTTCATCAGCACGATCTCGCAGCCCAGCACGTTGTTGGTGGTCATGCCGTATTTCAGGCAATGCACGCCGCCGGAATTCTCGGCGACATTGCCGCCGATCGAGCAGGCGATCTGTGACGACGGATCTGGCGCGTAATAGAATCCGGCATGGGCGACTGCCTGGCTGATCGCGAGATTGGTGACGCCGGGCTCGGTGACGACCACGCGGTTGTCGAAATCGATTTCGCGGATGCGCTTGAACTTGCCCAAGCCCAGCAGCACGGCGTCGGCGAGCGGCAGCGCACCGCCGGACAGCGACGTGCCGGAGCCGCGCGGCACCACCTTGATGCCCTGCGCGTGACAATATTTGAGGACGCGCGCGACCTGCTCGGTGGTATCGGGCAACACCACGACCATGGGCGGCTGCCGGTAGGCGGTCAGCCCGTCCGATTCGTAGACCAGCATTTCGGCAGCGTTGTCGATCACGCCCTCGCCCGGGACGATTGCGCGCAGCGCCGCCACGATTTCACCGCGGCGATCGAGGGTGGCCTGGTCGGCGGCCGGCATCATGATGGACATCGAGATTCCTCCGGGCATCGCCCTTTGCCGATTTGTTACGACAAATCAAGCATGTCTGCACCTGTTTCGAAGGCCCGGCCGAAGGTCGGATTGCCTTCCCCCGCAATCGCGAGTTCTCTCTGGGACAAGCGGACGGTCAGGAAACCTGTCAAAGTTTCGTGGCTTGTCCGACATCAGGCGGCCATGCCACAAACGATTCACTAGCCCCCCGGGACGAAACGAAGAGCACCCCATGAAGATACTGACCTTGAGCGCGCTGGCGGTCGTCACATCGCTGGCTTTCGCATCCTCGGCGCTCGCGCAGGATGCCGCTGCTGGCAAGACCTCGTTCAATAAATGCTTGGCCTGCCACGCGATCGGCGAAGGCGCCAAGAACAAGGTCGGCCCCGAGCTCAACGGCCTGGACGGCCGTCATTCCGGCTCCGCGCCGGACTACAACTATTCGGACGCCAACAAGAATTCCGGCATCACCTGGAACAAGGAGCAGTTCCTCGAATACATCAAGGACCCGAAGGGCAAGATCCCCGGCACCAAGATGGCCTTCGCCGGCATCAAGAACGAGACCGAGGCCAACAACCTCTGGGCCTACATTTCGTCGTTCGACAAGGACGGCAAGCAGAAGAAATAATCGCCGCTATCGGTCGTGGTCCGCCCTGAGCAGTGCCAGGGCGGACGTCACCGCATCAATCAGCGCGGCAGCAGATTGGTCTTGGCCAGATCGACCACCTCGTCGCCGCGGCCGCTCATCACAGCGCGCAGCACCCACAGGCTGAAGCCCTTGACCTGCTCCAGCGTGATGGTTGGCGGCATCGACAATTCCTGCGTCGCGGTCACGACATCGAGCACTGCCGGACCATCGTGCGCCAGCATGTCGCGGATCGCCCCTTCGAGCTCGCCGGGATCCTGCACCCTGACACCGTGAATCCCCATGGCGCGGGCCATCGCCGCAAAATCGGGATTCTGCAGATCGACGCCGCTCTCGATGAAGCCGGCGGCCTTCATCTCCAGCGCCACGAAGCCGAGCACGCTGTTGTTGAAGATCACGACCTTCACCGGCAGCTTCATCTGCGTCAGCGTGATGAGGTCGCCCATCAGCATCGCGAAGCCGCCGTCGCCGGACATCGATATCACCTGCCGGCCGGGTTGCGCCGCCTGCGCGCCGATCGCCTGCGCCATCGCATTGGCCATCGAGCCATGCACCCAGGAGCCGATCAGGCGCCGGCGCCCGTTCATCTTGAGGTACCGCGCGGCCCAGATCGTCGGTGTGCCGACATCGGCGGTGAACACCGCGTCCTCGGCGGCCTGCTCGCTGAGCAGGCGCGCGAGATACTGCGGATGGATCGGGCTCGAGCCCGGCTTGCCACGAGCGAGATCGTCGAGCCCGGCGCGCGCGTCCTTGTAGTGCGCGAGGCAGGCGTCGAGATGCTTGCGGTCGGCCTTCACGTTGAGCTTCGGCAACAGCGCGGCGATGGTCTCGCCGACATCACCGACGATGCCGAGATCGAGCTTGCAGCGACGGCCGAGGTTTTCGGGGCGGATATCGACCTGTGCGATGTTGATGCCGGTCGGGAAGAACTGCTTGTAGGGAAAGTCGGTCCCCAGCATCAACAGCACGTCGCAGGCATGCATCGCAGCATAGCCCGAGGAGAAGCCGATGAAGCCGGTCATGCCGACATCATAGGGATTGTCGTATTCGACGTGATCCTTGCCGCCGAGCGCATGGACGATCGGGCTCTTGAGCGTCTCCGCGAGCTTCAGCAGGCCGTCACGCGCGCCGGCGCAGCCGCGTCCGCAGAACAGCGTGACGCGCCGCGCACCGTTGAGCAGATCGGCCAGCGCCTTCAGCTCGGCGTCGGCGGGCCGCACGATCGGCGCCGGCGGCAGCAGCCCGGCATTGGGCGAGACGTCGCGCTTCGGCGCGGAGCGCAACGCAACGTCGCCCGGCAACACCAGCACGGCGACGCCACGCTTGCCGACCGCGGCGCGGATCGCGTTTTCCAGCATGTAGGGAAGTTGGGCGGGATCGGACACCAATTCGCAATAGTGACTGCACTCGCGGAATAGATCCTGCGGATGGGTTTCCTGGAAATAGCCGCCGCCGATCTCGGCGGAGGGAATCTGCGCCGCCAGCGCCAGCACCGGCGTGCGGCTGCGATGCGCGTCGAACAGGCCGTTGATCAGATGCAGATTGCCCGGGCCGCACGATCCGGCGCAGACCGCGAGCGTGCCGGTGATCTGGGCCTCAGCCGCGGCCGCGAAAGCGGCCACTTCCTCATGCCGCACATGCAGCCACTCGACCGAGCCGCGCCGGCGCAGCGCCTCGGTCAGACCATTGAGGCTGTCGCCGACGATGCCGTAAACGCGCTTCACGCCGGCCTGGGCGAGTGTTTCGGCGATGAGGTCGGCAACATTGTCGATCCGCATGAGACGTGTCCTTTGATGAGATCCGAAACCGCGCAAGCAACATGATGTTCGGCGCCATGCGGACGTGCAAGCCTTGCCGGATCACATTCGCGCGGTGCGAAGGCGCGGCCGGCAGCAGCTATTGTGCCGCCACCGCCTGCCGCACCACCCGGCCGGCGATCGCCTCGATCTCGGACGCGACGAGATCGGGCGCAGCATGCTGCACCATGTGACCGATGCCGGGCAGCACGATCAGCCTTGCGTCAACTACCGTCGCGGCGAGCGGGCGCGAGTGGATGTGCGTCCAGACCGTCTTGTCGGCATCGCCGGCGATGATGGTGAGTGGCGCAGTGATCTCCGCGTAGCGCGGCGCTTGCGCGACGACGGCCGCCTTCAGCGTCACGAGGTCCCACGCATTGGCGATGAATTCGCGCGGACGCAGCAACAACGGCGTCGCGCTGTCGCGGATGAAATGATCGGGCATTCTCTGCGGCGCGAACACCCCACGCGCGCTGGCTTCGGTCACCAGCCAACCGAGCGGCATCGTGATCGTATGCGCGAGCAGCGGTCCGATCAGCGGCGTCGAGATCATTTTGTTGTAGCGCCCGACGCCGCCGCGCCAGGGATACGCGACGGGGGCCAGCAGCACGAGACCCGCGATCCGGTCCGGGTCATCCAGCGCGATGCGCAGGCCGAGCGCGCCGGGCCAGGAATGCGCCACGATGATTGCCCGATCGACGCCCAGCTTCGCCAGCGCGTCCACGATCATCCGGCCCTGGATCGCGGGCGTTGAATCCGCGACGCGCTCGCGCGTGCTCCAGCCGTGGCCCGGTCGGTCGATCAGGATCACCCGGCGGGTCCTGGCAAGCCTGTCGCCCAGCGGATGCTGCATCACGCAGAGGTTGGAGCTTGCGCCGTGCAGCATCACGACCGGCGGTCCGGGTGCATCACGCGGACCGAGCTCGACGACATGCAGCGCCGCGCCGGCAACCTCGATGGTGCGGCCCTGCGGGGGAAAGGCGCGCTGGGTCAGCAGCCGACCGGCCTGCGTCGCGAGCGCCAGGCCGAGCCCTGCCACCGCCAGCGCGACGACCGCAGTCAACATTGAGATGATCCGGATGACCCCGCGCAGGGCGGATTTGTGGCGAGGCAGAGACCTCGTGGCGCGCAGCGACGGGTTCTAGTTTGGTCCGCACATGATCTTGTTCGGAAAGCCAATTGTCACTTTCTCACGACCGTGCCGTGCACGGTTTTCCACAACGCGCCCAGCCTGTGGATAGCGGGTTCATACCAGCGTCATTAGCAATTTCATACATTGATGGTGGCAATTTCGCCATCAGACGCGAGGCTTCATCGAAAGCGGATGCTTGCCGGCCTGTCCACGACATTCACAGGAACTGGCGTCCATACAACGAGTTCAACGGGACTAATCGGAGGAGTACCATGATTTCCGACCCTAGCGATGCGGCCATCGATCAGATCGTGGCAAGCTGCAACGGCGACCTGCGCGGTGCCTTGAAGGCGTTACTGCTCGTCAATGAGCACCTGGAAGCTGAGCTGCAGCAATTCTATGCTGCCGCAGCCCAGGACAGCGCGCCCCGCGGCAAGTTCCTGCACTAGCGCCTATGGGCGCGTCACGGTGCTCGCGAACCTGGTCTGGATCAGCGGACGACAAAGGTCGTCAATCGCGCGCCGTCAAATATCGCGGCCTTCGACCTTCTCGGAGAGCTGCTTGACCGCCTCAGGTATCTTCTCGAGATGGGGGTCGACCGCCAGCGCCTTGCGGAAGGCGTCGAGCGCACGCTTGTCGTCGCCGATATCCTGCATGATGGTGCCGAGACCGACCAGCGCACCGAAATGGCGGGGCTCGCGGACCAGCACCTGCTGGAAGTCTTCCAGCGAATGGACGTAGTCGCTCTTCAGGTAATAGAGCGTCGCGCGCCGATTCCAGGCCTCGACGTAATCGGGCCTGATCTTGATGACGGCATCCAGAAGCTTCATCGCAACATCGATGTTCTGGGCATCGATCGCCGCCTTGGCCCGCACCATCAGCAGCGCGGCGGTGTCGCTCGGGGTTTGCAGCCACAGCGCCCAGATCCGCGCCTCGACATGGCGGGCGCTGTCTTCATCGGGCGCGGCCTTCAGTGCGCCGAATAGGAAGTCCAGCCCGCGTGCGCGGTCGGCCGGCACTTTCGGCAGCTTGCTCGGCGCTTCAGGCAGTTTCTTCTGGGCCTTGGGCGGCGGAATGACCCGGGGATCGCCCTGCGCGGACGCAGCGACAGGCACGGCCGTCAGCGCTGCGAGCAGGATCGCCAGCCGACAATGATTGGACCCACGCAGTCTTAATCGCATAGGTCAAATGTAGACGCGCAAAACCGCGCCGCAAAGCAGCGCGGTGTCAAACACCTGTGAAAGACCCTGGTTCCGGATCGGGAACAGCCGGCCGCCGGCTGTGATTACCCCTGGCGCGCCTTGAAGCGACGCTGGACCTTGTTGATCACGTAGACGCGGCCCTTGCGGCGAACCAGGCGGTTGTTGCGGTGACGGCCGCGCAGCGACTTCAGCGAGTTACGGACCTTCATGGGACAATCCTGTTACTTCGAAAGGCCCGTGTTGGAGGCCGTACCTGATCAATGCCATAGAGTGGCAAAATGGGATTTATCCCGCAGAGCGGCCTTGCCGCCCGGGACGAGGCGGTTTCTAAGCCATCGGACCGCCGAATGTCAACCAAGCCGCGCCCCGATTTTCAACCGGTCCATCCGGCCGAGACGGGCTCGTGGCATTGAAATCGCTCATGAAACGGGCCGGCCGCGAGGCCAACTCATTTTGCTTCTCCGCGCCAGAGCTCGCCTTCCAGAGCTGCAACGGACCCGCTGCCACGTCGCGGCGGCGTCCGGGACACCACGAATCGAGCGGACCTCGCCGGACATGGCGGGCCGCTTGCGAAAATTATTATGCCGTATAATCATTTTTTTGAACCCAACAATGAAGGCCGCCGGGGAAAACCAGATGCCCAAGCTCAAACTGCCCGACATCGAGAAGGTCGTCGCAATCGACATCCACACCCATGCCGAGGAGCCGTGCGGCCTGCATGGCGACGACGGTTACGATGATTTCCAGGCGCAGATGGCTGACTATTTCAAGTCACCGCACAAGCATCCGCCGACCGTGCCGGAGACCGCGGCCTATTACCGCGCCAAGAACATTGCTGCTGTGATCTTCCCGGTCGACGCCGAGCGCGAGACCGGCTTTCGCCGCTACAACAATTACGAGATGCTGGAGGTCGCCTCCGATCACCTCGACGTCCTGATCCCGTTCGTCTCGATCGACCCGCACAAGGGCAAGCTCGGCGTGCGCGAGGCGCGGAAACTGATCGAGGACTACGGCGTCCGCGGCTTCAAATTCCATCCGACCATGCAGGGCTTCTATGCCAACGATCGGCTGGCCTATCCGCTCTATGAAGCGATCAACGACGGCGGCGCGATCGCGCTGTTCCACACCGGGCAGACCGGAGTCGGCAGCGGCATGCCCGGCGGCATGGGAATGCGGCTGAAATATTCCAACCCGATGTACATGGACGACGTCGCGGCGGACTTTCCCGATCTCAAGATCATTCTCGCGCACCCCTCCTTCCCCTGGCAGGAAGAGGCGCTGTCGGTCGCGACCCACAAGCCGAACGTCTATATCGACCTCTCCGGCTGGTCGCCGAAGTATTTCCCGCCGATCCTGGTGCGCTACATCAACTCGATCCTGCAGGACAAGATGCTGTTCGGCTCCGACTGGCCGGTGATCACGCCGGACCGCTGGCTCGCCGATTTCGCCAAGCTCGACATCCGCGAGGAGATCCGGCCGAAAGTGTTGAAGGCCAACGCGCGGAAGATTTTGGGCGTCTAAAGGAGTAGTATCGGCGGCAAGCTTCCGAGGTGGTTCATGATGAACTCCGCCGGACCTGCCGCACTCCTCGCCGCGCTCCTGATCGGAAGCGTGGGGCCGGCCCGCGCCGCGGACACTGAGCAGCCGCCCGCCTTCGTCGAATTCGAGAGCCCGCTTGCGAGCGCGCAACCGCTGCAAGGCTACCTGCGATTGCCCGACGGGCCGGGCCCTGCGCCCGCCGTGGTGCTGCTGCACGGCTGCGCCGGCTACTTCAAGCAGCTCGACGAGCGCTGGGGGAAGCGGCTGGCGGCGTGGGGCTATGTCACGCTCACGGTCGACCGGTTCGGACCGCGTGGGATCACCAGCACCTGCGCCAGCGGCGTGCCACCCGCAACCGTCCACGACGCCTATCGCGCATTGCATTTCCTCACTCGGCATCCGGCGGTCGATCCTGCCCGCGTCGCAGTGATGGGTTTCTCGCAAGGCGCCTGGCTCGCGCTGTTTTCCGTCGAGCGCGGCGCGGTCGAGCGCAACGCAAGCGAGAAATTCCGCGCCGCCGTCGCCTTCTATCCGCCCTGCCTGGGCATCCAGGGCAACATGACGGTGCCGACCCTGATCCTGATCGGCGAGCTCGACGACTGGACGCCGGCCAGCGAATGCCGGAATCTCGCCGACGGCCGCGACGATTGGGGGATCTCGCGCGAGAAGGGCAAGGGCGACCGGATCGAATTGATCGTCTATCCCGGCGCCTATCACGGTTTCGACGTGCCGCACTACAGCACGCCGGCGCGGCTGTTCGGTCATCACCTCGAATTCAACGCGGCGGCGCGGGATCAATCCGTCGACGCGCTGAGGAAATTCCTGTATGCGACGATCGGCGGGCAAGAGAGATCACAATGACCATCAAAGCCGTTGTCTTCGACGCCTATGGCACGCTCTACGATGTCCAGTCGGTGGCCGACGTCACCGAGGACGCCTTTCCGGGCTATGGCGACATCATCACCCAGGTCTGGCGCATCAAGCAGCTCGAATACTCCTGGCTGCGCACACTGATGCAGCGCTATCAGGATTTCTCCGTCGCCACGCGTGACTCGCTTGCCTACACGCTGCGCTGCCTCGGCCTGCAACATGACGAGGCGATCTTCGCCCGCATCATCGACAAGTACCGCCACCTCGCGCTCTATCCGGACGCTGTTCCGGCGCTGGAGGCGATGAAAGACAGGAAGCTCGCGATCCTCTCCAACGGCAGCCCCGACATGCTGAACGCGCTGGTGCGCAATTCGGGCCTCGACCGCCTGCTCGATGCGACCATCAGCGTCGATGCCCACAAGGTGTTCAAGCCGGCGCCCGAGGCCTACACGCTGATCGCGGAAGTTTTGAAAGTGCCGCCTGCGGAGGTGCTGTTCATCTCCTCCAATCCATGGGATGCCTGCGGCGCCAAGGCGTTCGGCCTCAATGTCGCATGGATCGAGCGGGTGACGCCCGAAGCCATGGCGCTCGCCTGCGTCGAGAGCGAGACCGTCGCCCCATTGACGATGTTCAAGGCGCTGCGTACCCAGATGGACGAGCTCGGCGTCGTGCCCGATCACCGGATCCACGGTCTGTCCGAACTTCCCGCACTGGTGTCTGCAAGGTCCTGAACATTATGAGTCTCGCCTCCGTCCGCGCCTTCTTCGCCGAGAAAGCGCCCGAAATCTCCGTGATCGAATCCGACGTGAGCTCCGCGACCGTCGTGCTGGCGGCCGAGGCCTATGGCGTCGAACCTGCGCGCATCGCCAAGACGCTGAGCCTACGCGTCGGTGACCGCGTGGTGCTGATCGTCGCCAGCGGCACCTCGCGGATGGACAACAAGAAGGTCAAGGCGGTGTTCGGCGGCAAGCCGAAGATGCTCGGCCTCGACGAGGTCGCCGAGATCACCGGCCACGAGGTCGGCGGCGTGTGCCCGTTCGGCCTGAAGTCGCCGCTGCCGATCTATTGCGATGTCTCGCTGAAGGCGTTCGACGTCGTGGTGCCGGCCGCGGGCTCGACCCACAGCGCGGTGCGCATCACACCCGATCGCATGGCGGAGCTGACATCGGCCGAATGGGTCGACGTCTGCGAGGCTAGAGTCTAGGCGCTAGTCATCGTCGTCGTATGACGACCGCGGCGGCGCGACTGGAGCAGGTTGCGTGGCACGCGGCCGCTGCTGCATCTGCGGCTGTTGCAGCGTGCGCCCCTGCGTCTGCGGCTGTTGCGCCTTTGCATTTGATTCGAACACCGCACGACAACTGCTGGAGAGTTGCGGCGTGTTCTGTCGCAGGCAGGCCACGATGCGCTGGGTGTCAGGTATCTGGTCGCTACACAAACGCCACACATCGGGCGTGCACGCCATCTGCTGTTCCCAGGTTCCCCGATATTCCTGGGCAAACGCGGCAGTGGTGGCGGCAGCTCCCCCGACCGCTATGGCAAGGCTCAGGACGATCCGCGGCGATCGCATGTCCAGCTCCCGTGATCTCGAATAGTGGCGAGCGCGCGCGGTTGTCCGCGGCGATAAGCGTCAGACTGGCCAATGAATGCGGCCAAGGATCGTTCGGGCGGACAACTAAATGTGAAGGCAACCGACGGAAAGTTCCCGCAAACGACATCGCCTCTATTTCCTTTTTCCCTTCGCAAAATGCTTGGCGAGAAAATCCGCGAGCACCTCGACGCGGGCGGGGCGCGGGCCGCCGGGCGGGGTGACGAGATGCACGGCACCCTCGGGCTGCTTCCAGCCCTTGAGGATCACCTCGACCTCGCCGCGCGCAATCGCGTCGCCGACGATGAAGTCGGGGAGATCGGCGATGCCGAGGCCGGCGAGCAGCGCCGGCATCACGGCTTCACCATTGTTGACGCGGAGCTGGCCCGCCGGGCGCACACTCGCCTGCTCCCCTGACGCATTGGTGTAGTGCCAGACGCCCTGCGTCGAGAGGTAGGCGTAGCCGAAGCATTTGTGTTCGGCGAGGTGCATCGGATGCGTCGGCCGGCCGTAGCGCTTGAGATAGGACGGCGCCGCCACCGTGTAGCGCGGCATCGCGCAGAGCCGCCGCGCGATCAGCGAGGAGTCCGGCAGCCGCGCGATGCGCAACCCGGCATCAAACCCCTCGCCGATCAGGTCCACCGTCGCGTCGCTGAGGTGCAGGTCGATCGAGACCTCCGGATAGGCCTCCATGAATTCCGGCAGCAGCGGCGCCACCGTCTTGATGCCGAAACTCATCGGCACAGCGAGCCGCACCAGCCCGCGCGGCGTGGTCGATTGCGCCAACGCCTCGTTCTCGGCGGCCTCGCCGTCGGCGAGCAGCCGCGCCGCGCGCTCCGACAGTTTCTGGCCCGCATCGGTCAACGCCAGCCGGCGCGACGTGCGATTGAACAGACGTGCGCCGAGCCGCTCCTCGAGCCGGCTGACCGCCTTGGACACCGTCGCCTTGGACAGCGAAAGCTCGCTCGCGGCCGCCGCAAACGATCGCAATTCCACGACTTTTGCGAAAATCGCGAGCGCCTCGAAGTCCGGCAGTTTCGACATGGCGAGCGACTCCCAGTAACCTAAATTGGAAACAATGAGTTTCGATAGTTTCTATTTCTATACCACAGCCGACGACATATCCAAGGGCCATCGGAATGCCTCAACGGAGAAATCCAATGACCAAGAAGCTCTCAGGCAAGGTTGCCCTCGTCACCGGCGGTTCGCGCGGCATCGGCGCGGCGAGCGCCCGTGCACTCGCGGAGCAAGGCGCCAACGTCGCGATCAGCTATGTCGCGTCGCCCGACAAGGCGGAAGCCGTGGTCGCCGAGTTGAAGGCCAAGGGTGTGAGTGCCCGCGCCTACAAGGCCGACCAGGCTTCATCCGCCGACGTCGACGAACTCGTGAAGCGCGTCGCCAAGGATTTCGGCCGGCTCGACATCCTCGTCAACAACGCGGGCGTTGCGGCCGGCGGCGCGGTCGACGATCCCAAGACCGATACTGCCACCCTCGCCCGCCAGGAAGCGATCAATATCGATGGGGTGATCACGGCGATCCGTGCCGCATCGAAGTTGATGGGTGAAGGCGGTCGTATCATCACCGTCGGCTCGATGCTTGCCGACCGCGCCTCGTTCCCGGGCCTGGCCGACTACGTTGCCACCAAGGCTGCCGTCGTCGGCTACACCAAGGGTGCGGCGCGCGACCTCGGGCCGCGCGGCATCACCGTCAACGTCGTGCAGCCAGGTTCGATCGACACCGACATGAACCCGAAAGACGGCGGTGCATTTGCAGAAACGCAACGGTTGCAGCACGCGCTGCAGCGTTTCGGCAGGCCGGAGGAGGTCGCGGCGGGCGTCGTCTTCCTGGCGAGCCCCGAAGCCTCGTTTGTGACGGGCACGGTGCTCAGCGTCGATGGCGGGTTCGGCGCCTGATCAAGATTTCGACCGGGGCCGGGTGCGCAACACCCGGCGCCCAACATTCAAATTAAGCGGAGTATTCCCATGATCGAACTGAGACCATTCGCAAAGCTCGGCGGCGCCGACCACGGTTGGCTGAAGGCGAAGCATCATTTCTCCTTCGCGAGCTACTACGATCCCAACAACGTCAGCCACGGCGCGTTGCGGGTGTGGAACGATGACGAGATCGCGCCGAACTCGGGCTTTCCCGCGCATCCCCACGCCAATATGGAGATCATCACCTATGTCCGCGAAGGCGCGATCACGCACCAGGACTCGCTTGGCAACAAGGGACGCACCGAAGCCGGCGATGTGCAGGTGATGAGCGCAGGCAGCGGCATCCGCCACTCCGAGTACAATCTGGAACCGTCGAAGACCAAGATCTTCCAGATCTGGATCGAACCGACGACGACGGGAGGTCACCCCACTTGGGGCTCCAAGCCGTTTCCCAAGGCCAACCGCTCCGGCAAGCTCGTCACCATCGCTTCGGGCATCGAGGGTGACAAGGATGCACTGCCGATCCGCGCCGATGCGCGGGTGCTCGCCACCACGTTGGAGGCCGGCGAGAGCGCCGAGTACGCGGCCGACAGGACTCGTCACCTCTATCTGGTGCCGGCTGCCGGCAGCGTCGAGGTCAACGGTGTGCGCGTCAACGCACGCGACGGCGCCGCGATCCGCGACGAGACCAAGCTGAAGATCACCGCGCTCGAGGATGCCGAGCTCGTGCTCGTCGACGCGGCCTGACACCCATTCCAACACATGCGCGGACGAAGGTCCGCGCATGCTCTCCCCGAAACATCAACCTTCTGCAAACCCAAAGGAGGCCATCATGGCCAAGGTTCTCGTCCTCTATTATTCCGCTTACGGTCACATCGAAGCGATGGCGAATGCGGTCGCGCAAGGCGCGCGCGAGGCCGGCGCCACCGTCGACATCAAGCGCGTTCCCGAATTGGTGCCGGCCGAGGTCGCAAAGGCCTCGCATTACAAGCTCGACCAGGTCGCGCCGATCGCGAAGATCGACGACCTCGCCAACTATGACGCAATCATCGTCGGCACCGGCACCCGCTTCGGCCGGATGTCGTCGCAGATGGCGAACTTCCTCGACCAGGCCGGCGGCCTGTGGGCCAAGGGCGCGCTGCACGGCAAGGTCGGCGGCGCCTTCACCTCGAGCGCGACCCAGCACGGCGGCCAGGAGACCACGCTGTTCTCGATCATCACCAACCTCCTGCATTTCGGCATGACCGTCGTCGGCCTCAACTACGGCTTCGCCGGCCAGATGAAGCTCGACGAGATCACCGGCGGCGCGCCCTACGGCGCGACCACGATCACCGGCGGCGACGGCAGCCGCCAGCCGAGCGAGAACGAGCTCGCCGGCGCGCGCTATCAGGGACGCGTGATCGCTGAAACGGCCAACAAGCTACATGGCTAGACCGTCCACCCGACCGCAAGGCTGATCCTATACGGGGCGCAATTGTCCTCAGCAATTGCCCCGCCATCTCGAGAGCGCGATCAATGATCGCGCTCTCGCATAGCGCAGTTGTCGAGGGTTCGCTCAGAGCACGGATACGATTGCCTTGGCCAGGTCATCCAGCCGATCCTCGGGCAGGCCGGCCACATTGATGCGGCTGTCGCCGACCATGTAGACCGCGTGCTCGCTGCGCAGCCGATCAATCTGCTCCCCGGTCAAGCCGAGACGAGAGAACATGCCGCGATGCTCGGCAATGAAGTCGAAGCGATCGGAGTTGGATTGACGGCGCAGCGCGTCGGCAAAGGCGACGCGCAGCCGAAGCATGCGCTGACGCATCTCTTCGAGCTCGGCCTGCCAGTCGGCACGCAGCTCCGGATCCTCCAGCACAATGCGGACCGCCGCGGCGCCATGATCCGGCGGCATGGAATAAAGGGCGCGGGCGGCGGCGAGCATGTGACTCATGGCGATGTCGGCCTGCGCCGCATTCCGGGCCAGCACCATCGCGGCGCCGACCCGGTCGCGATAGACTGCGAAGTTCTTCGAGCAGCTCGACGCCGCGACCATCTCCGGCACGTTGGCGGCAACGATGCGAAGGCCTTCCGCGTCCGCCTCGAGCCCGTCGCCGAACCCTTGATAGGCGATATCGATGAAAGGCAGCAGGCCTCGTTCGGCCAGGAGCGTGGCAACCCGTTGCCACTGCGCAATCGTCAGGTTCGCGCCGGTCGGGTTATGGCAGCATCCATGCAGCAGAACGATGTCGCCTGCCTTAGCCTTGGCGAGATCGGCGAGCATGCCTTCGAAATTGACCGTTCCGCTTGCCGCATCGAAATACTCATACTCGGCGATTTGCAGTCCGGCGCCGCGCATGGTCGGCACATGGTTGGGCCAGGTCGGACGCGAGACCCAGATGGTGCCGTCCGGCCTGGTCCGGCGAAGCAGCTCGGCGAGCAGCCGCAGGGCGCCAGAGCCACCCGGCGCCTGTGCGACCCGAACCCGCGACGTCTCCACAGCGTTGGCGAACACCAGCCTGGACATCGCGCCGTTGAAAGCCACGTCGCCGGCCAGACCCAGATAAGTCTTGGTGTCCTGCGCGCGCAGCAAGCGCTCTTCCGCCTTCCGCACGGCGCGCATGACCGGCGTCTTGCCATCACGGTCCTTGTAGACGCCGACGCCGAGATCAACTTTGTTGGCGCGCGAGTCGGCCCGGTAGAGGTCGATCAGGGCGAGGATCTTGTCGGGCGGCGCAATGTCGAGCTGTTCGAACATCTCTGCAAATCCAAATATCTGAGATGCGGCAGTCATAGGCAAATGGCGCGGCCAACACCAGCGCTTTCAGTACCCAGCGGAACCACTCCTGCGAGCAGCCGGAAGGATCGATTTCGTGCTAGGCTTGAGCCACTGTCCGGCAGCTTGAGAGATTTGGCATGAACCACGCTCCGAAGTCCCGTTGGCCGGAACTGCCGATAGCGGCATGGCGCGACACCGCCACCACGCTTCAGCTCTGGACCCAGATCGTCGGCAAGATCCGGCTGGTGAAATCACCCTGGCTCAACCATTCCTGGCACGTCACGCTCTATGTCACGCCGCGCGGGCTGACGACCTCGCCGATCCCGGACGGCGACCGGACGTTCGAGATCGACTTCGATTTCATCGATCACGTCCTCCTGATGTCGACCAGCGACGGCCCTGAGCGACAATTCGCACTGGCCGGGCAATCGGTCGCGAGCTTCTACACCACAATCATGGCCAACCTGCAGGACCTCGGCATCGACGTGACCATCGACGAGATGCCGAACGAACTGCCCGACCCTGTCAGGTTCTCGCAAGACACGCAGCATGCGTCCTACGACGCGGACGCCGTGCGCCGCTTTCACCAGATCCTTGTGAACTGCGATCGCGTGTTCAAGCAATTCCGTACTGCGTTTCTCGGCAAGGCAAGCCCGGTGCATTTCTTCTGGGGCAGCTTCGATCTCGCGGTCACGCGCTTCTCCGGCCGGACGGCGCCGCAACATCCCGGCGGTGTGCCGCATTTGCCCGACGCGGTGGCGCACGAGGCCTATTCGCACGAAGTCAGCAGCGCCGGCTTCTGGCCGGGCGGCGGCGCGGTCGACTATCCGGCGTTCTATTCCTACGCCTATCCGGAGCCCGCGGGATATCGCACCACGCAGGTTCGCCCCGACGCCGCGTTCTTCAGCGAGGCGCTCGGCGAGTTCGTCCTGCCCTACGATGCCGTGCGCGCCGCTCCCGACCCTGACAAGGCCTTGCTCGATTTCCTGCAATCGAGCTACGAGGCCGCGGCCGTCAACGCCAACTGGAACCGCGACGCGCTCGAATGCGCGCCGGGCCAGCCGGGAGTGGTCAGAACGATCTAGTGCCGGTGCGGTCCACACCGGATATTTCAACTGCGGTCGTCATTCGATGTCCCGTTCCGGGATGACTGGCGGCACTCAACAAAGGCACTCAATAAAGACCAGAACGGTGCCGCGCCCCAGATCGCATCCTGTCCGCGTAACCACGGGTTAACTACGAACATTTACGTTGGACTGGGCCGACACGTGCTGCTGGCCGGGTCAAGTTCAACGCGTATGACGGATCGTAACCAGGTAACCCGGTCGGCTACCGACCACGTGGGAGACGCAACCTCATGGGAAGCGCCTCGCCATACGCCGTCGTCTCGACATGGCGGCGATCAGACTGAACTTCTCAAGGCCAGACTCACGCTTCCCGGCGTTATCGCATTCTTTCGCAGCAACGGGCTGCGCGTTGCGCTGCTGTCGCTTGCCCTGTTCGCGGCGGGCGTCGGCATTTTGATGATGCTCCCGCTGCACTATGCGGCAACTGCACTCGTTGTCGTCGATCCGCGTGAGCAACGTGTCACCAACGACCAGGACGTCCTGCCGGGCATTGGCCAGGATGCCGCCGCGCTGCAAAGCCTGATCGAGATCGCTAAGTCCGATGGCTTCCTGCGGCCCGTGATCGAGCAGCTCAATATTCGGAACGATCCCGAGATCGCAGGGTCGGAGACCGACCCAGCCCGCATCCTGGATCGGTTTCGCAAGCACCTCGACATCTCGCGCCGTGGCTTGACCTACGTCATCGCCATGACATTCGTTTCCAGCTCGCCGGAGAAGTCCGCGCGCTACGCCAACGCGATTGCCGAGGCTTTCGTCGCCAGTCAGGCCAAGGATCGCACGATCGCGACCGATGATGCCGCCGACTGGCTCGGCGATCGCCTCAAATCGCTGAGCGATCGCCTGCGTGCGTCCGAGGATGCGGTGGCGCAATTCAAGCGCGACCATGTGATCGTCGATGCCGGCAAGGAAGGCACGACCCAGCAGCTCCGGATCGTCGAGCTCAACCAGCAGGTGTCCGCGGCACGACTGAGGACTGAGGAGGCGAAGACCCGCTACGAGCAGACGCAGCGCGATCTGAAGTCCAATGTCGAAGGCCCGGTCAAGCAGGACCTGCTCACCGCGCTCCGCGCCCAGCGCGCTGCGCTCAACGACCAGATCGCACAGAAGCGCGCGGTGCTGGGCGACAGGCATCCCGAGCTCGTCATCGCGCTCGGCCAGCTCGCCGAACTGAACAAGCAGATCGAGATCGAGCGGCAACGCAACATCGCCACCGCGAAATCGGAATATGAGACGCTGCAGGAGCAGCAGAAAACGCTAGAAGGCCAGCTCAAAGCCGCGGAAGCGAAGGCCCTGACGGATGCGCAGTCCCAGGTCAAGCTGCAGGAGCTGCAACGGAGCGCCGACGCCAACAAGAACATCTACGAGCAGTTCCTGGCGCGCTACAAGACGACCAACGAGCAGCGGCTGCTGCAGAGCTCGCAGACCAAGATCGTCTCGGCTGCAAGCCCGCCGACCCGCCCGACCCGCCCGCCGCTCGCCCTCCTGCTCGTTGCAATCGGCGTCGCCTCGACACTGACAGCGACGGCTGCGGTCGCCATGCTGGACGCGCGAAAGACCTTGCCGCTGCAAAGAACACCTGAGCCGCCAGCCGCGGAACCCACAGCAGCGGCACGCGTGGTGCCGCAGAACCTGCCGGTCTGGGCTCGCATTCCAGCCGCCGCGCCGCGGGACCGCCGAATGACGATCTGGCAGACGCCGATTGGTGATCCCTCCGAATCCGATCTCCAGCCCCCTATGCAGCAATTGCTCGAACGGGTGGCTGCGCTGCCCGGGCGGTATGGCAAGATCGTCCTTGTGACCTCGCGCCAAGCGGGCACCGGTGCCGAAGTGATCGCACGCTCACTGAACCTGAATGCCGTCAACAACGGACTGATGAGCGCGCTGATTCAGGTTCAGAGTGATACGGGTCTGACGCGTAGCGCAGACGTGACGGTGCAAAGCACCGCTCCGACCGGCGCACGTGCCGCGCGTGCAGCGCTGCACTCGGTCGGGCTGCTGCTTGGCGCCGGCCGCGACTCGATGCAGGAGGACGAGGATATCCGCACCGAGTTCGCCCTGATCGTGGTCGATGCGCCCTCGCTTGCGGAGCAGCCAGAGGTAGCCTCGCTGGCCGTCCATGCCGACCTGGTCGTGCTGGTCGAGCACGACGACATTAGCGACGGGGCGGCGGTCGATGGCGCCATCGCGTCGCTTTCGAAGCGAACATCGGCCGCGATCGGCATCGTGATCAATCAGGCCGCCGTGGCTCGCGTTCCCGCAGCAGCCATCGCGAGCTGATCGCACGATGGCCCGGCGGTCGATCCTCGCCATCACGGCCGCCGCGGCCATGATCTTGTCCACCGCCGCGCAAGCGTGTCCTACCTTGCTCGAAGGCGTTCCCGCCGATCGGATCAGAGCGCTGTCCCGCGGCGTCAATGCCGACGGCTGGATCGCTGATCCGCGATCGGCGCCGCCCCGCGGCCTGCTGCTCCAATTGCGCAAGGCCGGCATGACCCATATCCGCCTGCCGGTGCCCGCCGACAATGTCATGCCACGGTTTGCCGCGAAGGCGGATCGCGACCAGCGCCTGCGCACGGTCGATGCCGCGCTCAAGACCTTGCTCGCGCTCGGCTATGCCGTATCGGTCGACCTGCATTCCGGCGAGCAATTCAATGCGCTGCATAAAGCCGATCCTTCCGCTGCAATGACCGAGATGAAGGCTGCCTGGTCCGGGCTCGCGCAAGTCATCCAGCGCTATCCGGCCGATCGGGTTTTCGCCGAGTTGCTGAACGAGCCAGAGGTCGACGCCGCGCAGTGGCAGAGCGAAGCCGAAGAGCTGGCCGCGTTCGTCCGGCGACTGCTGCCGCGAACCACGCTGATCACCGGCCCGGTCAACTGGCAGCGCGCGGACGCGTTGCCGGAGTTCAAGCCACTCGACGATCCGAACGTCGTCTATGCCATTCACTTCTATGACCCGATGGTCTTCACCCATCAGGCCCATTGGGATCCTGCCGAGCCGCTTCACGACATCACCGGCCTGCCCTATCCGATGCGCGCCGACGATCCACGGGTTCGACAATTGCGGGAGCAACTCGCCGCCTTGAACCAGCACAAGGCACTTGCGATGCTGGACCGCGCCATCCCCGACCGTGGCATCGACAAATGGCTTGCGCCCGCTGCCGCCTGGCAGCAGCAATACTCGCGTCCGATCATCATCAACGAGTTCGGTGTGCTCAAGGCCGGAGCCCCGCGCGACAGCCGGCTGCGCTGGCTCGCCGGAGTGACGGCCTACGCTCGGCAACACTGCTGGGGCTGGACCTATTGGGAGATGATGCAGGGATTCGGGCTGGCCGATGCCATCTCGGACAAGGCCGATCCGGATGTGCTGAAGGCGCTGTTCGGGCCGCGCTAGGCTGCTTGGTTAACCAAATCTTACACAATGAGCGGATAGATCGACCACGGGGGTGTGGCGCGCCACATCTCCGATCATTTTAGGTCAGAGCTCGTGCGAGCAGACATAGCCCCGCGGCCGCTGATGGCCGGCGACCTCGTTCCAGCGCTCGGCATCGCCGTGGCATCAATCGCATTCGCCCCGATCCTGCAGGCGGCCAACGCCGGGATCGCGATCGTCGTCGAGAGCCTGATCGGCTGCGCGATCGTTCTCGTGGCCCCCGCCTACGCGCCCTCGATCGCCGTCTTCATCATCTTCTTCCAGAACCTCTTCGTCTCGATCCTGTCGTCCTACATGACGACGGAATCGGAGATGGAATTCGTCAAGGGCTACAACTTTCTGGTTTGCGCGGTGATGTGGCTGGTCACGCTGGCGCTGTATGCGCGGCGCGAGCGCAACCGTTCCCCGGACGTCGACCGGATCATGAAATGGGGAATGATTACGCTGGCGACGGTGACCGCCTATTTCCTGCTCGGCGCCGCGCAGGACTCGCGCGCGGCGCTGGTCTATCTGCGCAACATTGCGTTGCCGATATTTCTTTTCCAGCTATCGCTGCTGACCGCCGCCACGTTCGAAATCCGCGTCACGCCCTTCCTGGTGGCGGTTGCTGCGCTGTTGATCGTCTGCGGATATACGGAGCTTCTGTTCCGTGATTTCTGGCTCCACATCACCAACGGCTACACGTTCTGGGGCTTCGACGAGCTCAAGGCCTCCCGCACCGGAGCCTGGGAAGCCGAGATGCGCGCAACTGGCAATGTTCCGGTGGATCTGCTGGACCGATTCCGCTTCAGCTTCTTCAACACCCCGCTGCTGGAGGACCTCGGACTGTCGAAGCTGCTGCGCATCTTCGGACCGAACATGAGCCCGATCAGCTTCGCTTACGGCGTCGGCTTCTCGATCCTGTTCCTGTTCGCGGTCGGATACCGCTGGCTGGCCCTGGCCGCGGTGCCGCTGCTGATCTTCTGCAGCGTGAAGGGCGCGCTGATCCTGGTCGTCTTCGTGGCGCTCGCCTGGACCTCGACCTGGCTGCTCGGTCCCGTCATCACCCTCGCTGGCGCACTGGTTGCGCTGATGCTGTACGCCATCGTGGCCATCCATGTCGGGCTGCAGATCGGCGACTTTCACGTGATCGGCTTCATGGGCGGCTGGAACGGCTTTTTGCAGAACCCGATCGGTCGCGGGCTCGGCGTCGGCGGCAATCTGTCCGAAGGTTACTTCTCGATCGACTGGAGCGCTGCGCAACAGGCCGGCAGTATCGAGGGCGCGGCGGAAAGCGCCGTCGGCGTGTTGCTCTATCAGATGGGCATCGCCTCCCTGGTGCCGCTCGGCTTCTTCATGGCGATGGCGCTCAAGGCCTGGCGCCTCTACGCGTCCTCCGGAATTCTCATTCAGGGGCTCGCCGGCTTCGGCACAATGGTCGTGCTGGCCAACGGCATCTTTCAGGAGGAGGCCCTGTTCGCGCCGCCGGCGCTCGGGCTGTTGCTGTGCCTGACCGGGCTTGTGATCGGCCATCACCTGCGCACACAAGGCGGCGGCCGGAACGCCTAGACCATGGGATTAGCTTGATCTGAAATAGCGGTGGAGGTCACCTCTCCCCGACGGGGAGAGGTGACCGAAGCCGCCGCGAGTGGGTTCAACCCAAACTTATTCCGCTTTAGGATCGATTGTGCCGCAACACGCGGCCGGAGGAGAACGGCCCGGCCGCAATCACGACCGGGCCGATTGCAAGCCGGAGCATCAGAGCGGCTTGATCTGCACCTTGCGGAACTTGACCACGCCCGAGCCGTACTGGAGCGCGACATAGCCGCTCGCATGCTTGGAGTCCTGCGCATCGACCGTCTTCTGGCCGTTGAGCGTCACCACGAAGTGCGGCCCCTGCGCGGTGATCTCATAGACGTTCCATTTGCCGGCGGCCTTCGGCATCGGATCGACCTTGGCGACATCGACGATGGCACCGGTGCCATAGGTCGGATCCGGCCGCTTGTCGAAGATGTTGACCTCGTAGCAACTCTTGCCGTCGACCGCCTTGTTGGTCTGGCAGCGGATGAAGATGCCGCTGTTGGCGTCCTCGTCGACCCAGAACTCCGCCCTGATCTGGAAATCCTTGTAAGGCGTCTTGGTGACGAGATAGGCTAGCTCCTTGCCGTCGAGCTTGTCGGCCACCAGCGCGCCATCCTTCATCGTCCAGTTGGCCTTGCCGACCTCGTCCCAATCGCCCTTCTTGGAGCTGTCGAGCAGCGTGACCCAACCATCGCTCTGGCCCGACGCGGTGGTGGAGAATTGCAGCGCGACGGCGGCGACCAAAAGACCGGTCGCAAGTGCAGGCAAATACTTCATCAGAGACGTCCTCCCGTTTGTTTTGGTTGGCGCGCAACCTAGCATCGCGGCGCGCGGCGTAAATGCTGTATCTCATGCTGCATCTGCGTTGTGCAATGGCTTGTTGTCGCAACCAGAGGTCAGATATGTGCGGCTGCGTTCACTGCCGCTGCACCGCCCGCCCTGGCTCTGCTTCGCCGTCGGTCATGGCCTCGCAGGCCAGCGCAGGTTGCAGCGGCGGCGAGTCCGGTACCGGCGCGGATCCCAACAACTCGGCGAGATCGCGCGGTGGCAGCGGCCTGGAGAACAGGAAGCCCTGCATCTCGTCGCAGGCGTGCGCCCGCAGGAATTCCTGCTGTTCGGCGGTCTCGACCCCTTCGGCGACGATGGTCATGCCGAGCGCCTTGCCCATGCTGATGATGGCCTGCGCGATCGCCACGTCCTCGGAATCATCGGGCAGGTCGCGTACGAAGGAGCGATCGATCTTGATGGTGTCGATCGGGAACTGCTTCATCAGCGACATCGACGAATAGCCGGTGCCGAAATCGTCGATCGCCAAGCGAATGCCGCGGCTCTGGATCGCGTCGAGGACGTGGATCGCCCGCGAGACATTGCGCATCACCATGCTTTCGGTGACCTCGAGCTGCAGCAGCGCCGGCGGCATGCCGCTCGCAGCGAGCGCCTCGTCGATATCGTTGAGCAGATGCGGATCGGTGAACTGCCGCGGCGAGAGGTTGACCGCCATGGTCACCGGCCTGAGACCGTGGCGCTGCCACGCCATATTCTGTGCGCAAGCTTGCTTGAGCACCCAGCGGCCGATCGGCACGATCAGCCCGATCTCCTCGGCGAGCGGAATGAACTGCCCCGGCGCGACTCGGCCGAGTTCGGGATGCGCCCAGCGCAACAGCGCTTCCACGCCACTGATCTGTCCGCTCGCCATGTCGACCTTCGGCTGATAGTCCAGTGAGAACTGATCGCGCTCCAGCGCGCGGCGCAGCGCGCTCTCCATCGTCAGGCGCTCGATCGACTGCGCCTTGATCTCGTTCGAGAAGAAGCGGAAGCCGTTCTTGCCGTCTTCCTTGGCGAGATACATCGCCATATCGGCATTCTTGGTCAGTGTCTGCACATCGTCGCCGTCGGCCGGGTACATCGCGATCCCGATCGAGGCCGTGGTGTGGCACTCATGTCCGCTGAGCTGCACCGGCTGGCTGAGCGCCGCCAGGAGGTCGCCGGCTATGCGCTCCACGTCGTGACGTTCGGCGGCTTCCTCGAGGATGACGACGAATTCGTCGCCGCCGAGCCGCGCCACCACGTCGCTCGCCCGCAGGGATCCGCGCAACCGCTCCGAGATCGCCACCAGCAGCGTATCGCCGGCGTCGTGACCGAGCGAATCATTGATCACCTTGAAGCGGTCGAGGTCGATGAACAGCACCGCGAATTGCCGCTTTTGGCGGTCCGCCGCCAAGATCGCGTGATGCAGCAGCTCGTTGAATGTCTCGCGGTTGGGCAGGTTAGTGAGGCTGTCATGCGAAGCGAGATACTCGATGCGCTCATCGGCCTTGTTCTTCTCGTCGGCGCGGTCAAAGCCTTCGAGCGCAAATGCCAGATTGTCGGCGAGCCGCTGCAACAGTTCGGCGAATTCCGGCGTGAAGGTGTCCTTCTCGCTCGCGACGAAGATCATGACGCCGACCGCTTCGCCGTTGACGATCAGCGGAAACGACGCGCTGGATTTCGTTCCGTCGAGACGGGCTCGCTCATGGAACGCTGCCGTGTCCGTCTCCGCGCAATAGTCGTTGATGATGCTGGGCTTGCGCGACCGGAAGGCCCTGCCGCAGGTGCCGCGCCCTTCCGGATGCGCCTCGTTGGTCGAGAGCGTCACCTGTTGTGCGCCCTCGGCGGCCGGTCCCGCGGTCGCGACAATCTCGAGATAGTCGCTGCCCGGCCGCACCAGCGCGATGGTGGTGGAGGTGAACTTGCCGCCGGTCGCGGCCGCTTCACAGACCAGCCGATACAGCTCGCCGCGGGACTTCGCCCGCATGATCGCCTCGTTGGTCGCGCTCAGTGCCGCGAACATGCGCGACAGCCGCTCCCGCTGCTCATCGGCCCGGGCCTTCTCGTCGGCCCGGTCGAAATTGTCGAGCGCAAACGACACGTTCTCTGCCATTCGCTGCAACAGCGCCATCATCTCGGGGCTGAAGGTGCCGAGCTCGGCGGACAGAAATACCAGCGCGCCGATCGCCTCGCCGCCCTTGAGCAGCGGCAGGGCCGCGCCGGACTTGCTGCCGCTGTCGCGAATGACCTGGTAGAGATGCGACTCGGTTCCGAAGTCGCTGAGATAGTCGTTGCTGATGCACGGCCTGCGGGTGCGGATCGCAACGCCGGTCAGGGTCTGTCCTTCCGGACGCGACGCGTCGGCCGACAACTGAACCTGCCAGGCGCGCACGCGATCGGGCCCCGAGGCCGCGACGCTTTCCAGGAAGGGCGCGCCCGGCCGCACCAGCCTGATCGTGGTCGAGACGAACTGGTCACCGACCGCCGCCGCATCGCAGACCAGCTCGAACAATTCGCTGCGGGATTTCGCCCGCATGATCGCCTCGTTGGTTGCGCTCAGCGTGGCGAACATCCGCGTCAGTCGGGCCTTCTGCTCCTCGGTCCGCGCCTTCTCGTCGGCGCGATCGAAGGTGCCGAGCGCAAAGGAGACATTGTCGGCGAGCCGCTGCAGGAGTTCGGCGAATTCCGGCGAGAAGGTGTTGCGCTTGGCCGAGATGAACAGCATCACGCCGACCGGTTGCTCGTTGACAACAAGCGGAAATGCCGCCCCCGAGCGCGCGTCCTCGCGGTGGATGACCTCGCGGAATGCGCTGTTGGCCAGGTCGCCCAGGAAGTCGTTGTTGATGCAGGCCTGCCGCGTGCGGAACGCGCGGCCGCAGACGCCGCGCCCTTCGGGCAGCGCTTCGTTGCGCGCGACGGTGAGGCGGCGCGCATTCTCGGCCGTAGGTCCTGCGACCGCCACCATCTCCAGGAAATCGTTGCCGGGCTTCGCCATCAGGATGCTGGTCGAATTGAAGCCGCCGCCATGCGCCGCCGCGGCACAGACCAACTCGAACATTTCGAGCCGCGATCTGGCGCGCATGATTGCCTCGTTGGTCGCGCTGAGCGCGGCGAACATCCGGGACAGCCGCTCCCGCTCGGCATCGGCCCTGGCCTTTTCGGTGGCACGGCCAAACGTGTCGAGCGCAACCGACACGTTCTCCGCGATCCCCGCGAGCAGCGCGATGATCTCTTCGTCCGCTGCCCAGGAATTGCCGATGAAGAAGATCAGGATGCCGATGCTCGCACCGAACCGGGTCAACGGCAGCGCGACGCAGGCCATCAGGCCGCTGCCGCGGGTCTGGGCCTCCGACGGGCTTGCCGACTTCGGAATGTCGCGCTCGATGCAGGGCCGCTGGGTGCGGAACGCTTCTCCGCAAACGCCCTTGCCGTAGACATTGTACGGATCGATCGAGAAGCGCGTCTGCGTGATCAGATCGAGCACCTCGCCGGTACCGGCCACGGGCTCGAGCCAATGCGTGTCGGGCTCGGCCAGCAGCACCACCGTAGCGAAGGATTTTCCGCTGAACACCGCGGCGTCGCAGACTCGCTGGTAGAGGTCATGCTCGGTCTTGGCACGGAGGATGGCCTCGTTGGTCGCGCTGATCGCACCGAACATGCGGTTGAGCCGGCGCATTGCGCGCTCGCCGCTCTTGCGCGAGGCCTCATGGTTGAAATTGTCGAGCGCAAAGGACACATTGGCCGCCATGCGCTCCAGCAGCGCAACGACCTCCTCGCCGAGCGAGTGCGGCTCGCGCCGTGTCACCATAAAGACACCGACGCTAGCACCATTGCAGACCAGCGGCATCGCCGCCGCGGCCCCAACGCCGCCTCTAGCCGCGCCGGTGCGCCAGGCCGCCGAACGGGGATCGTTGATGTAGTCGTTGCTGACACAGGCCACCTGGTCGCGGAATGCCCGCCCGGCAACGCCCTCGCCTTCCGGGGTGTTGCTGATGATGGAAATATCGATGCTGCGCAGCCGCGCGACGTCGTCACCGAAGCCCGCCGCGAATTTCAAGCGGCCGGTATCGGGCTCCAGCAGAAACACGGTGACGGCAAGGAAGTCGCCACCGGAAAACGCGGCTTCGCAGACCTTGCTGTACAGCTCCTCCGGCGATTTCGCGTAAAGGATCGCTTCGTTGGTGGCATTCAACGCCGCGAATGTCCGTCCGATGGTCGACTGCACGATCCTTGAGGCCCCCGGGGCCGCCCCCTTCACTTTGGCTGGGGACACTGCACGCCGGACACCTAAGTGATGGTTAGGGCCGCCGACATGTCACAAGTCAGAGTAAACGCCTGACCAACGAGACGAGCCGTGGTCCGGGGAATTACGGGCGCTGCTGTGCCGCGCTGAGGCGGTGACGTCTCCCGTCGCATTTGCCTGGGTTTCGCCGGCGCACCCGCCAAATTCCGCATCGCGACCGCGCCCGTTCCACGCTGTGAAATCGAGGCGCCGAGCACCCAGTTCCCGGTATGGCGGACCGGATTTTCTGCGCTTGCTCGCTCCCCGGCGCTTTGAGACCATGAGGCCAACACCAGAAAGCAAGACCCGCGCAGGGCGGGCCGACCACGAGGAAATCCCATGCCGATCGTCCAGGCCGACCGTCTCACGCGCATCGGCGCGGCGCTTTTGAAAGCTGCCGGCGCATCGGAGGAGGAGGCGAATGCCGTCGCCTCCGGCTGCGTCAACGCCAACCTCGCCGGCCACGATTCCCACGGCGTGATCGCGATCCCGACGTATATCGACCGCATCAAGGCCGGCCATATCGTGCCCGGCGCGAAATGGACCATCGTGCAGGAAAGCCCGACCACCACCGTAATCGACGGCCACTGGGGCTTCGGCTTCCACGTCAATGCCAAGGCGATGGAGATGACCATCAACAAGGCGAAGACCGCCAATGTCGCGGCCTGCACCGTGTTCCGGCAGAGCCATGTCGGGCGGCTCGCGCACTATCCGATGATGGCGATGCGCGAGGGCATGATCGGGATTGCGGCCGCCGATTCCGGCCGGTCGCCGAAGCATGTCGCCCCGTTCGGCGGACGCGAGGCGCGGCTCGGCACCAACCCGATCTCGATCGCGGTGCCCTCCGATCTCGAGGCGCCGTTCTATCTGGACATGGCGACCTCGGCGGTCGCCGCGGGCAAGATCCAGCTCGCGGTGGCGCGCGGCGAGCAGATTCCCAAGGGCTGGATCATCGATTCCGAGGGGCGCGACACCACCGATCCGAAGGACTATCGCAAGGGCGGCGCGCTGCTGCCGCTCGGCGGCACCGAGGGCTACAAGGGATCCGGGCTTGCCGCGATGGTCGAGGTGCTGTGCGGACTGCTGACCGGCCTCGGCTTCGGCGTCGAGCCGACCGGCCGGCACAACGACGGCTGCTTCATGGCGGTGTTCAACGTCGCCGCCTTCCGCCCGCTCAAGGATTTCCAGAAGGAGGTCGGCGACTTCGCCCGCTACCTGAAATCGACGCCGCCCTCGGAAGGGAGCCGCGGCGTGTTCTATCCGGGCGAAGTCGAATATCTGCGCGAAGTCGAGCGACGCAAGAACGGCATCGATATCGAGGATGCGACCTGGGAGAAGCTGAAGGCACTCGCCGCCGACTACAAGCTGGCCCAGGACCTCGAGCTTCGCTGAAATAGCGCGACACAGGAGGACGACATGACACGGCAAATGGCGCTGGTCGGCTTTTTGCAGGCACAGAACTGCACCAATCTGCCAAGCTCCTGGCGCCATCCGGAATCGCGCGACGATTCGATGTCGGCGGATTACTATCAGGAGATCGCGCGCATTCTGGAGCGCGGCAAGTTCCACATGGCGTTCTTCGACGACCGGCTGGCGATGCCCGACCGCTACGGCAACGATCATGCCCACACCGTCGAATACGGCATCCGCTGCGTGAAGATGGACCCTATCGTGGTGCTGACCACGATGGGCATGGTCACCGAGAAGCTCGGCCTCGCCTCGACCTGCTCGACCACCTATTTCGAGCCGTTCGACGTCGCGCGCCGCTTCGCCACGCTCGACCTGATGACCAATGGCCGCGCCGCCTGGAACGTGGTCACCTCGGTCAACGACGGCGAAGCGCTCAACATGGGGAAGGAACATCATCTCGAACACGATCTGCGTTACGACCGCGCCGACGAATTCATGGAGGTGGTGCTCGGCCACTGGGATTCCTGGGAAGACGGCTCGCTGATCATCGACAAGACAAGCGGCCGCTTCGCCGATCCGACCAAGGTGAAGCGGCTCGACCACAAGGGCGCGTTCTTCACCTCACGCGGCCCGTTCACCGTGCCGCGTTCGCCGCAGGGCCATCCGGTCGTGATCCAGGCCGGCGCCTCCGGCCGCGGCCAGCGCTTTGCCGGACGCTGGGGCGAGGTGATCTTCACCGCGGCGCGCAATCTCGCCAATGCCAAGCAGGGCTATGACGCGATCCGGGGCGAAGCCGCCAAGGCCGGCCGCGATCCCGATCAGATGTTCCTCTGCAACCTGATCACGCCGGTCACCGGGGCCACCAAGGCGGAGGCCGAGGACCGGATGGCCGTGATCCAGAAGCTGCCGCTCGAGATCGACGCACTGTCGCTGCTCGCCGAGGGTCTCAACTTCGATTTCGGCGCCAAGCCGATCGACGAGCCGCTGACGACCGAGGAACTGCAGGGCATGCAAGGCATGCTCGGCATCCGCGACGGCGTGCTGCGCACCTCCGGCAAGACCAATCCCTCGACCCGCGACTTCATCACCTTCTCCGGCCGCGGCCAGGTGCAGGACGCGATGGTCGGCGGACCGAAGGAGATCGCCGACCGGCTGGAAGAGATGTTCGTTGGCCGCGGCTGCGACGGCTTCGTCGTCGCGGCAAGCTATGTGCCCGGCTCCTATGCCGACTTCGTCGACCATGTGGTGCCCGAGTTGCAGAAGCGCGGCCTGTTTCACAAGGACTATGCCGGCAAGACGCTGCGCGAGAATCTCGGCCTCAAGCGTCCCGCCGCCGGCGCCTGGAAGACCCGCCCGCAGGTCGCCGCGGAATAGAAGGACACCATCATGCGCTGGCTCAAATTCACCGCCGCAGGCAAGACATCCTGGGGCCTCGTCGAGGACGACAAGGTCGTCACCGTCAACGGCGATCCGCTCGGTGAGTGGACCAGGACCTCGCAAACCCATGCGCTGAAGGACGTGAAGATCGAGCTGCCGCTGATCCCGCGCACCTTCTACTGCGTCGGGCTGAACTATTTGAAGCATCTCAAGGAAGCCGCCGACAAGGCCGGCACCGTGCCCAACATCCCCGACCGTCCCGAGATCGGCTATCGCGCGCAGAACGCGCTGATCGCCCATGACGAGGACGTCGTGATCCCGGCAAGCGCGACCGAGAAGATCCATTACGAGGGCGAACTCGTCGTCGTGATCGGCAAGAAGGCCAAGCATCTCACTGAAGCCAATGCGATGGATTGCGTGTTCGGCTACACCATCGGCAACGACGTCTCCGAGCGCACCTGGCAGAAGGCCGATCGCGGCCTGTGGCGCGCCAAGAACGCCGACACCTTCAAGCCGATGGGCCCGTGGATCGAGACCGATGTCGATCTCGACCGGATGGAGACCGCGATCCGCGTCAACGGCAAGGAGACCGGCCGCTTCCGCACCAACGAGATGATCTTCGGCATCGTGCCGTTTATTGTTGAGCTAACCAAATACTTCACGCTGTGGCCTGGAGACGTGATCTGGATGGGCACCGACGGCGCCTCGCCCGACTTGAAAGATGGCGACGTGGTCGAGATCGACATCACCGGCATCGGCACCCTGCGCAACAGGTTCGTGAAGGAGAAGGTGTGAGGTGAAATATTGGATTCACTGTCAATCAGCCAAGCTCTCGGTGTCATCACCCGCGCATGCGGGTGATCCAGTATTCCAGAGGCCCTCGTTCAATTTGAGAGGCCGCGGCGTACTGGATGCCCGCCTGCGCGGGCATGACGACTGAGGAGATGTGAGTCCGCATTCTCGCGGCGGTTTCGTCCGAGCTCTGCATCTCGTTCCACCCCCTCATTGACCAGAGGGGCGCGCCCCAAGAGGCAACCGCATTCGGACTAGCGCGCCGCCTCCAGGCCGCCCTTCACGTGATCGATGAAGGCACGCAGCTTCGGCATGATCTGCCGGTGGCTGGGATAATAGAGGAAGACGCCCGGCGTCATCGGCGCAAATTGCGCCAGCACCTGGACGAGCTTTCCCGCCTTCACGGCGCCGGCCGCCAGCGGTGCAGGGACTTGCGCAAGGCCGATACCTTCCACCGCCGCGCCGAGCATGGTGGGAAAGTCGTAGGCGATGAAGGGTCCCGATACGGCAATCTCGATCGAACGACCGCCGTCGTTGAGCAGCCATGGCGCAAGCCCGCCGTTCGATCGTCGCAATCTCAAGCAGGCATGCTGGCGCAGATCATCGGGGCATTCGGGCCGGCCGCGGCGGTCGAGATAAGACGGGCTGCCGACGATGGCGAAAGGCAACGGCTTGGTCAGGCGCACCGCGATCATGTCGGGAGCAATGAACTGGCCCATTCTGATGCCGGCGTCGAAACCTTCGGCGGCGATGTCGACCAGCTCCTCGCTTGCGGCAAGTTCGAGCTCAACCTCTGGATACGCCTTGCAGAACGAAGCGATCAGCGGCTCCAGCAGGATCGGCACCACCGAGCGCGGGACGGTGAGACGCAACAGCCCGGCCGGTCGCTGTCCGAGTTCGCGCGCCGCCCCGCTCGCGGCGACCAGCTCCTCGAACGCCGGCCTTGCGCGCGCCAGAAACCGTTCGCCGGCGTCGGTCAGGCCGACGCTGCGGGTGGTGCGGATGAAGAGCACGGCGCCGACCCGCGCCTCGAGCGCGCGCACCGCCTGGCTGATGGCCGATGGCGTGACCCCGAGTTCGGCAGCCGCGCGGCGAAAACTGCGATGCTGGGCGACACTGAGGAATGCCTCCACTCCGTCGAGCGCGCCCTGCCGGACTGTGAAGTTCTGCTTCATGGCCCGTCAACATTATCGCGAATAGTCGCTCGCGCAAAGCTGTCCTACATCCGAGCTGCAGATGGACCGTAGCGCTAGGTGCGCGGCCATTCGCAAACGACGACCGTCGTGAACGGAGGAGACCCATGAAAGCCATCCGTCACACCGTCTTGGCACTCACCCTCACCCTGACAGGCGCCATCTCCATGACCGCTTCATCTCTTGCCCAAACACAAGCCACGTCCCCCACAACCACCGGCGTGATGGTCATCCTGACCGTCAAGGCAGGCGTCACACGCGACCAGGTGATGGCGGTGATGCCGGACGAGATCCGGCAGACCGTGCAGCTCTATCTCAATGGCAAGCTTCGTGAATGGTATTCGCGTTCCGACGGGCGCGGCGCCGTCTTCCTGCTCGATGCCAAGGACGCCGCCGAGGCACACGCGATCATGGAAGGTCTGCCGCTCGCCAAGCAAGACCTGATGGACCACGACTACATCGCGGTCGGTCCGCTGCTGCCGCTCCGCTTGCTCGTCGCCAAACCCTGAACGTCCGCCAAGGTCGAACCCGATCGACGGGTTCGACCTCCCCGACCGACAATCACAAGGACAGCCGACCGTGCCACCGACCTTCAATCTTCCATTCGTCCTCAGCGTCGCCGGCGCCTTCCTGACAAGTGCGGTGGTGGCCACCACCTATGTCTGGCCCGCGATCAGTGCAATGCCGTATTACGAGGCCCTGAGACTTCTTGCCGCTTTCCATGCGTTCAGATTCCTGGGCATGAACTTCATGGTCGCCGGGTTTGTGTCGCCAAAATTGAACTCGGATTTCGCCAGCAAGATCGGATGGGGGGATCTTATCGCGGCTGTGCTCGCGCTGCTTTCGATGGCGGCACTGTCCTGGCGCTGGCCGATCGCCGTTCCGCTGGTCTGGATCTTCAACGTCTGGGGCACGCTGGATCTTCTGAACGCCTACTACATGGGCGTGAAGCTCGGAGATCCCGGGCAGTTCGGCGCCGGCATCTACATTCCTGCACTCTATGTGCCGCTGCTGCTGGTCAGCCACGTCCTTATCTTCATGATCCTGTTGAAGCCCGGGCCATGAGCGTGGGACGGCCTCGAGCGAAGCGAAGCTCACCAATTCATATCCGCGGCACGATGATGGGTGTCGCTTTGCTCCGCCCATCCTACTATCCCTTCGTCGTCCCGGCGAAAGCTGGGACCCATACGCCGCGGTGGATGTCGGCGAAGGGACTCGTCCTCTTGCATCGGGCAACAACTAGCGTTTGTGGTGATGGGCCCCGGCCCCCGTGCGCAATTGCGCACTAGGCCGGCACGAGATCGCGTGTGTCGCGACACTGCGACAGCCAATCTCATCAAAACGGCAGCGCCACGCCGGTCTTGATCTCCTTCAGGATCACGTTGGTGCGGACAGTGCGGATGCCGGGAATGCGGAACATGAATTCGTCGAGGAATTTGTTGTAGGCGTCCATGTCGCGCACGACGACACGGAGGTGATAGTCGGCATCGCCGGTGGTCGCAAAACATTCCAGCACCTCGCGGCGCTTGGTGACGCGGGCGACGAATTCGTCGACGAACTTCACGTCGTGCCGCTCCAGCGAGACGTGCAGGATCGCCGAGGTCGCAAAGCCCGCCTGCTCGCGCTGAATCAGCGCGGCGTAGCCTTCGATGACGCCGGACTCTTCAAGTGCACGGACGCGGCGCCAGCAGGCCGAGGTCGACATGCCGACGATTTCGGCAAGCTGCTGGTTGGTGGCGCGGCCATCCTTTTGCAGCTCGGCGAGGATCTTCTCGTCCTGCTCTTCAACCATGACCAAGCTCCAATCTGGTAAATCTTATCAAAATCTGACGATTATTGCAATCTTATACCGGAATCGACGTCAGATCAGAACAGATAGGTAAGACCTACCAGACCCTCAGGCGTAGCGTCTCCCTGAAATCACATCGCGATTCCCAAGGGGTCAGTCATGGGCCAGATGCCGCAGCTTGACGCCTATCAGCTCTCCGACCGCTACACCCGCCAGCAGGGCCGCGTCTTCCTCACCGGCACGCAGGCGATCGTTCGCATCGCGCTCGACCAGGCACGGCGCGATCGCGACGCCGGCTTGAATACAGCAGGCTTCATTTCCGGCTATCGCGGCTCGCCGCTCGGCGGCATCGATCTCGAGCTCTGGAAGATCACACAGCAGTTGAAGGACAACCGCATCGAATTCCTGCCCGCGGTCAACGAGGATCTCGCCGCGACCGCCGTGCTCGGCTCGCAGCAGGTGGAGACGCAGGCAGACCGCGAGGTCGATGGCGTGTTCGGGCTCTGGTACGGCAAAGGGCCCGGCGTCGATCGTTCAGGAGATGCGCTGAAGCACGGCAATGCCTACGGCTCGTCGCCACATGGCGGCGTGCTCGTCGTCGCCGGCGACGACCATGGCTGCGTGTCGTCGTCGATGCCGCACCAGTCCGACGTCGCCTTCATGAGCTGGTTCATGCCGACACTGCATCCAGCCGATGTCGGCGAGTATCTCGCCTTCGGCGAATACGGCTACGCGCTCAGCCGCTTCTCCGGGATGTGGGTCGGCTTCAAGGCGATCTCTGAGATCGTGGAGTCCGGCGCTTCCGTCGAGCTGCGGCCGCCGCGCGTCTTTACGCCGCCGAAGTTCGTGTCGCCGCCGGGCGGCCTGCACTATCGCTGGCCGGATCTGCCGGGGCCGCAGATCGAGGAGCGACTGGAGGCAAAGAAGCACGCGGTCTATGCCTTCGCCAAGGCCAATCCGATCGACCGCCACATCTACGACATCAAGGGCGCGACCTACGGCATCGTCACCACAGGCAAGGCGCATCTCGACCTGATGGAGGCGCTGCGGCTGGTCGGCCTCGATGAAGCCAGTTGCCGCCGCATCGGCATCGACATCTACAAGGTCGGCATGGTGTGGCCGCTGGCGCTGCACGACGCGATGGAGTTCGTGAAGGGCAAGCGCGAGATCCTCGTGGTCGAGGAGAAGCGCGGCATCATCGAAAGCCAGTTCAAGGAATATTTCTACGATTATCCCGGCGCCAAGCCGGAGCGGATGGTCGGCAAACACGACGAAACCGGGGCCCGACTGATCTCCTGGACCGGCGAATTGTCGCCGCGCATGCTGGCCGGCGTGCTGGCACGGCGGCTCGATCCGAAGTTTCCGGAGTTGCAGCTCGCCCGCCGCCTTGCCGCGCTGACGCCCGAGCAGGATCGCCTCATCACTGTATCAGGCGCGACACGCACGCCGTATTTCTGCTCGGGCTGCCCGCACAACACCTCGACAAAGGTGCCGGAAGGCTCCAAGGCGCTGGCCGGGATCGGCTGCCACTTCATGGCGAGCTGGATGGACCGCGAGACTTCCTCGCTGATTCAGATGGGCGGCGAAGGCGTCAACTGGGCGGCGGCGTCGAAATTCACCGGTAACCGGCATGTTTTCCAGAATCTCGGCGAAGGCACCTACTATCACTCCGGCTCGATGGCGATCCGGCAGGCGATCGCGGCGAAAGCCAACATCACCTACAAGATCCTGTTCAACGATGCGGTGGCGATGACCGGCGGCCAGCCGGTCGACGGCCCGGTCAGCGTGCAGGCCATCGCCCACAGTGTCCGCGCCGAGGGCGTATCGCGGATCGCGCTGGTGTCCGACGAGCCCGCGCATGTCTCACCGGCCGATCTGCCCGCCGGCGTCACCATCCATTCCCGCGATGAGCTGGACGCCGTGCAACGCGAGCTGCGCGCAATTCCCGGCGTCACCGTGCTGATCTACCAGCAGGCCTGCGCCACCGAGAAGCGTCGGCGACGCAAGCGCGGCCAGATCGCCGATCCCCAGCGCTTTGCCTACATCAACGACCTCGTTTGCGAAGGCTGCGGCGACTGCTCGGTGGAATCGAACTGTCTCAGCGTCGAGCCGAAAGAGACGCCGTTCGGCCGCAAGCGCAAGATCAATCTCTCGAGCTGCAACAAGGATTTCTCCTGCCTCAACGGCTTCTGCCCGAGCTTCGTCACCATCGAGGGCGGCAAGCGGCGGACGCGGAGCGCAAGCACGATCGATCCGCTGCCGCGCGCGGCCGCGCTGCCCGCGCCGGAGCTTGTGGCTCTGGAGCGGCCCTACGACCTCCTTGTCACCGGCGTCGGCGGCACCGGCGTCATCACGGTCGGTGCCCTCGTCGCAATAGCCGCGCATCTCGAAGGACGCGGCGTCTCGGTGCTCGACTTCACCGGATTCGCGCAGAAGTTCGGCCCCGTGTTGAGTTATCTCAGGCTCGCGGCGACGCCGGACGCGCTGCATCAGGTCCGCATCGACCAGGGCGCGGCGGATGCGTTGATTGGCTGCGATCTCGTGGTGAGCTCGTCGGCCAAGGCCTCCGGCACCTATCGCAAGGGCATGCGCGCCGCCGTCAACATTGCGGAGATGCCGACCGGCGATGTAGTCCGTTTTCGTGATGCCGACCTCGCCTCGCCGGCGCGGCTGCGCGCCATCGGGCGGGCGATCGGCTCCGGCAATCTCTCCACGCTCGACGCGAATGCGCTGGCCGAGCGGCTGCTCGGGGACAGCGTCTATGCCAACATCATGATGCTGGGCTTTGCCTGGCAGCAGGGGCTGGTGCCGGTGTCGCTGGCGGCGCTGACGCGTGCGATCGAGCTCAACGGCGTCACCGTGGAGCGCAACAAGATGGCGTTGGCCTGGGGCCGCATCGCCTTCGCCGATCCGGAGTTTCTGCCGAAGGCTGAGAACACCACGGGCGACGCGCCCGAGACGCTCGACCAAGTCATCGCACGGCGTGCCGATTTTCTCGTGAGCTATCAGGACGAGGCCTACGCCGCACGCTACCGCGCGACCGTCGACCGCGTCCGCCGCGCCGAGGCGGCGCTGGGCGTCTCACAGAGTTTTGAGGCAATCGCCAACCACGACGGCACTACGCACCTTCTCCCGCTTGCGGGGGAGGGCTGGGGTGGGGGTATCTCCACGAGTCCCGTCGTGGAGAAAGCCCCCACCCGCATCGCATCTCTCGATGCGATGCGACCTCCCCCGCAAGCGGAAGAGGTGCAGCAAGCCCGTGGCGAGGCTGAGTCAATCAAGCAGGACCTCCCTCTCACCGAGGCCGTCGCCCGCGCTCTCTTCAAACTGATGGCCTACAAGGATGAGTATGAGGTGGCGCGGCTGCATATGCAGACGGGCTTCCTCGATGAGATCGGCCGCGAATTCGATGGCGACTTCACGGTGCGATATCATCTCGCGCCGCCCTTGCTGCCGGCGCGGCGCGATGCGCGGGGCCGGCCGCGCAAGCGCGCGTTCGGCCAATGGATCCAGACGCCGCTGCGATTGCTGGCAAAGCTCAAGGGACTGCGCGGCACAGCGTTCGACGTGTTCGGCTACACCGCGGAGCGCCGCGCCGAGCGTGCGCTGATCACCTGGTACGAGACGCTGATCGACACCATGCTCGGCAAGCTCGACGTGATGCACTTGCCCGAACTCGTCGCGCTGGCAAAGGCGCCGCTCGAGATCAGAGGCTATGGCCCGGTGAAGGACGCTGCCATCGCCAGGACCAAGGCGGAGGTCGCGCGGCTGACCGCGCGGCTCGCCTCAGACCGGGCGCATCATGACGGCGGTTCAGGACTCGACCAGCGCGCCGCGGTTGGCGGGTGACAGCCAGCCGATCACGATGGTTGCGAGCACTGCCACGACGACGTTGAGCAGCAACGCGCCGAGGCCGACATAGAAGGAGTAGCTGGCATCCCCGAGCGAGATGCTGGCGAGCGGCTTCAGTCCGTTGTGCCATGCCGTCCACGTGCCCCAGCCGATGCCGACTGCCCAGCCGAGCAGCAGCGCCACGCCGCGGAACCAGGTGGTGAACAGGCCGAACACCAGAGCCGGCAGTGTCTGCACGATCCAGAGGCCGCCGAGCAGTTGCAGGTCGAGCGCGTATTGCGTCGGCAGGAACAGGATGAAGGCGAGCGCGCCGATCTTCACCACCAGCGAGGTGATCTTGGCGACCGCTGCCTCGCCGGCGTCGGAAATGCGCGGATTGATGTAGGACTTCCAGACATTGCGGGTGAACAGGTTGGCGGCGCCGATGCTCATCACCGCCGCCGGCACCAGCGCGCCGATCGCGATCGCGGAGAAGGCGAAGCCGGCGAACCATTCCGGAAACAGCACCTTGAACAACATCGGCACCACGTCGTTCGGCGACGCCACCTTGATGTTGGCGGCGTAGGCCATGTAGCCGAGCAGCGCGATCAGGCCGAGCAGCAGCGTGTAGGCCGGCAGCAGAATCGCGTTCTTGCGGATGGTGTTGGCCGACTTCGAGGCGAACACGCCGGTCAGCGTGTGCGGATACATGAAGGCGGCGAGCGCCGATCCCAGTGCCAGCGTCGCATACGGCAGATACTGCCCCGGCTTCAGCGTCAGCCCGGTGGTGCCGCCCTTCGCCGCGAAGGCGTCGTTGGCGGCCGAGAACACCGCGCCATAGCCGCCGAGCTTCGCCGGCACCACGATCACGGCCGTCAGCACCACGATGTAGATCATGATGTCCTTGACGAAGGCGATCAGCGCGGGCGCGCGCAGGCCAGAGCTATAGGTGTAGAGCGCGAGGATCACGAAAGCGGCAATGATCGGCAGCTCGCCGGAGAGCCCCATCGCCTTGATCACGACCTCCATGCCGATCAGTTGCAGCGCGATATAGGGCATGGTCGCGACCATTCCGGTCAGCGCCACCGCGAGCTCGAGGCCGCGCGAGCCATAGGCGGCATGGACGACATCGGCGGCCGTGACGTGGCCGCCGGCATGCGCCTTCTTCCACAATACCGGCATCACGGCGAAGACGAAGGGATACACGATGATGGTGTAGGGCAGCGCGAAGAAGCCGTAGGCCCCGACCGCGTAGACCAGCGCGGGCACCGCGATGACGGTGTAGGCGGTGTAGAAATCGCCGCCGACCAGGAACCAGGTGATCCAGGTGCCGAACTGGCGGCCGCCAAGCCCCCACTCGTCGAGATGCGCACTGACCGGGCCCGATTTCCAGCGCGCGGCGACAAATCCCATCACGGTGACGAGCACGAAGAAGAAGATGAAGATGGCCAGGGCCACCCACGCGATCTGATCGGTCATCGCGATCCCCTCACCGCGTCTCGTCAGGCGTGCGGCTGCGATAGACCAGCCAGATCAGCAGCGAGGTGATCGGGACCCAGGCGAACTGATACCAATAGAAGAAGGGGAAGCCGAACAGCGACGGTTCGGTGAAATTGTAGAACGGCACCCAAAGCAGGCCCGCGAACGGCAGCAGCAACAAGATCCACATCACTCAACTCTTACAACCAAGGCGCAAGTCACGTTCGACGGTTCCGTCGATATCCTGGAGTCAACGGTTCAGGAATTCGTTTGTTGCCGTCTAGAATCAGCGTTCCAGTGAGGCGATGCAAAAAGATGTGATCGTCATCTCGCGCATGGCAGCTACTCGGCCATGACGCCACGCGCACCATCGTGAATCGGCGTCACGAATATGGATTGATCAGCTTCTGCTGCTCGGTGGCGTGGTGCACGAGGAGATCGATGAAGGTCCGCACCTTCGCCGACAGATGATGGCGATGCGGATAGACCGCGTTCATCGTGAACTCGACCGGCCGGTATTCCGGCAGCAGACGAACGAGCTGTCCCGATTCGAGCTCGTCGCGAACCAGGAAGCCCGCGGCGAGGAAGACCCCGACGCCGGCCAGCGCGGCGAGCTTCAGCGTCTCGCCGCTGTTGGCGACGAGATTGCCGGAGACCCGCACCGATGCCGGCGTGCCCTTGCGGTCGACGAAGTGCCAGTCGTCGCCATAGGGATAATTGGCGTGGCGGATGCAGTTGCGCGCCGCCAGATCAGCGAGTTGCTCGGGCTTGCCGTGCTGCTCGATATAGCCGTGCGAGCAGCACAGCACGTGGCGCCAGGTGGCGATGCTGCGCACGATCAGGCTGGAATCGGGCGGCGGGATCATGCGCACCGCGAGATCGTAGTTCTCGTCGATCAGGTCGACGTTGCGCTCGCCGATCGCGAGGTCGACCTTGACCTCGGGGTAAGTCGCGAGGAATTCGGCGACTGCGGGCGACAGGAACTGCACGATGTGGGTGTTGGTGTAGATGCGCAGCGTGCCGCGCGGCACCGATTGCAGCGCGCCCGCGATGTCGTCGGCCTGCTCGATGTCGGCGAGAATCTGGACACAGCGGTCGTAGTAGGCTTGGCCCACCTCGGTCAGGCTGACCTTGCGCGTGGTGCGGTTGAGCAGCCGCGCGCCGAGCCGGTCCTCCAGCGACTGGATGTGATTGCTCACCATGGTCGTGGACATGTTGAGCTTGCGGCCGGCCGCGGAAAAGCCGCCAGAATCCACGACCCGGACAAAGGCGGTCAGACTGGTCAGGCGGTCCATCTGGCAAGGCCCGGATTGTTCGCGCTGGCTTGATAATGCTTCCAGTTTTATCGGGATTATCACAGCGGGGAGAACATTGCATCTAAGGGCCTGATCCCGGCGCCCTCGGCCTGAGGACGCCGGGATCGATCCGGAGGATGCCATGTCGACCGCGACCTATGTAACTGAAGAAACAACAAAAACCAGCCTCCGCCCATCGCGGCGGGCGATCAAGCGCGCAGCGCTCGCGCTGGCGGCGGCGCTCGGCGTCGCCGTCGCCGTCGATTTTGGCTACGACTACATCACGACCGGCCGCTACCTCGAATCGACCGACGACGCCTATGTGAAAGCGGACTCCACGATCATCGCGCCGAAAGTGTCGGGCTACATCGCGCAGGTGCTGGTCACCGACAACCAGCCGGTGAAGGCCGGGCAGTTGCTGGCCCGGATCGACGACCGCGATTACCGCGCCGCGCTCAACCAGGCCAAGGCCGACGTTGCTGCGGCCGAAGCGTCGGTGCGCAACATCGATGCGCAACTTGCCTTGCAGCAACCGGTGATCGAGCAGGGCAAGGCCGACGTCACCGCCGCCGAAGCCAATCTGAAATTCGCCCAGGAAGAGCGCGCCCGCTACGACGACCTGATGAAGACGGGCTCCGGCACGGTGCAGCGCGCGCAACAGACCGACGCGGCGCTACGCTCCAGCACCGCGCAGTTGCAGGGCGCGAAGTCCGCCCTCGCGGCTGCCGAGCGCAAGGTCGACGTGTTGTCCACGCAGCGCGCCCAGGCCACGGCACAGGTCGACCATGCCCGCGCGGTCGAGCAGCAGGCCGAATTGAACCTGTCATACACTGAGATCACGGCACCGGTCGACGGCACGGTCGGCGCCCGCACGCTGCGCGTCGGTCAGTATGTGCAGGCCGGCACGCAGCTCATGGCGGTGGTGCCGCTCGATGCGGTCTACGTGGTCGCCAATTTCAAGGAGACCCAGCTCACCCATGTGCGCAACGGCCAACCGGTCGAACTCACCATCGACAGCTTCCGCAACACGACGCTGAAGGGCCATGTCGACAGCCTGTCGCCGGCGAGTGGATTGGAATTCGCACTACTGCCGCCCGACAACGCCACCGGCAACTTCACCAAGATCGTGCAGCGTGTGCCGGTCAAGATCGTGCTCGACGACAACAAGCTCGCCGGCCTGCTGCGCCCCGGCATGTCGGCGATCCCGACCGTCGACACCAAGGCGACGGTGCTCGCCGAACGCGAAGCCCGCAAACATCTTGCCGCGGACGCTGCGACGGGCCGTGGCAACGGTGGCGGCTAAGGCCGAAGCTGAGTCACCTTCCCTTCGCGCCACGAACACCGATGGTCGGGCTCTCTTCCCCGTTGCGGGGGAGGGAGTCTGCAAGGTGTGCTCACCTTACGCGAGACGACGAGCGCCTCGACCGTCGAATTATCAATCTCAACCGGACAATGCTTCCAGCATTTCCTCGATTATCGAAACAAGCGGCTTAATGCATGCTTCACCCGCAAGCAAGGGACGACCCCGATGACCGCGCTCCAGCCCACACTCAATGCAGCCAATGCCGCCGATCTCAATGGCCCGCAGGCAGCACCCACGGCTCACGCGGTCCCGGCCAGGACGTGGATCGCGGTGGTCGGCGCCAACCTCGGCGCATTCATGGCGGTGCTCAACATCCAGATCGTCAACGCCTCGCTAGCCGATGTGCAAGGCGCGATCGGCGCCGGCATCGATGACGGCGGCTGGATCTCGACCTCCTATTTGATCGCCGAGATCATCGTGATCCCGCTCAGCGGCTGGCTCGCGCAGGTGTTCTCGGTGCGCAGATATCTGCTCGTCAATGCATTGCTGTTCCTGGTGTTCTCGGCGGCGTGCGCGCTGGCGCAGGATCTGCCGCAGATGATCGCGCTGCGCGCCGTGCAGGGCTTCACCGGCGGCGTGCTGATCCCGATGGCGTTTACGCTGATCATCACGCTGCTGCCGAAGGCGAAGCAGCCGATCGGGCTCGCGCTGTTCGCGCTGTCGGCGACGTTTGCGCCGGCGATCGGCCCGACCATCGGCGGTTACCTGACCGAGAACTGGGGCTGGCAGTACATCTTCTATGTCAACCTGGTGCCGGGCGCGATCATGATCGGCATGCTGTATGTCTCGCTCGACGCGAGCCCGATGAAGCTGTCGCTGCTCCGTCAAGGCGACTGGCCCGGCATCATCACCATGGCGATCGGCCTTGCCGCGTTGCAGACCGTGCTCGAGGAAGGCAACAAGGACGACTGGTTTGGCTCGCCCTTCATCGTCCGCCTGTCGGTGATCGCAGCCATCGCGCTGACCGCCTTCCTGGTGATCGAGCTCACCGTCGAGAAGCCGCTGCTCAATCTGCGCCTGCTCATCCGCCGCAATTTCGGCTTCGGCATGCTCGCGAATTTCCTGCTCGGCATCGCGCTGTACGGCTCGGTCTTCATCCTGCCGCAGTATCTGTCGCGCATCCAGGGCTACAACGCCGAGCAGATCGGCATGGTGCTGGCGTGGACCGGGTTGCCGCAGCTCCTGCTGATCCCGCTGGTGCCGCGGCTGATGCAGCGCTTCGACCCCCGCATCCTGATCACGATCGGCTTCGCGCTGTTCGCGGGCTCCAACTTCATGAACATTTATATGACGAACGACTACGCCACCGACCAGCTATTCTGGCCCAACATCGTTCGCGCGGTCGGCCAGGCGCTGGTGATGGCTCCGTTATCGGCGGTGGCGACCGCAGGGATCGAGCCGGAGAACGCCGGCTCCGCCTCGGGCCTGTTCAACATGATGCGCAATCTCGGCGGCGCCGTCGGCATCGCGGTGTTGCAGACCGTGCTGACCAAGCGCGAACAGTTTCACTCCAACGTGCTGACCGAGTCGGTCTCGCTGTTCGAGCAGGCCACCCGCACGCGGATCGGGCAGCTCACGCAGTACTTCATGAGCCACGGCATCGCCAATCAGGCGGATGCCACCAGCCGCGCGATCGTAGCGATCGGCAAGATCGTGCAGAAGCAGTCCTTCATCCTCGCCTTCAGCGACACCTTCTATCTGCTCGGCGCCGCCCTGATCGTCGCACTGATCGCGGCACTGTTCCTGAAGAAACCCGGACACCTTGCCGGCGGCGGAGCCCACTAGACATCAACCCCAACCGAAATGGAGGACGACCATGAAGCCCCGCATGAACTTCTACCAGGCCGCACCGGAGACCATCAAAGCGCTGGTCGCGGTAGAGAACCAGATCAGTGCAAGCGGTCTCGAGCAATCGCTGATCGAGCTGGTCAAGACCCGCGCGTCCCAGATCAACGGCTGCGCTTACTGCATCAACATGCACACCGAGGACGCGCGCAAGCATGGCGAGACCGAGCAGCGGCTCTATCTGCTCAACGCCTGGCGCGAGTCGCCGCTCTACAGCGAGCGCGAGCGCGCGGCGCTGGCCTGGACCGAAGCACTGACTTTGATCGCGGAAACGCACGCCCCCGACGCCGACTACGAGGCGGTGCGCGCCCAGTTCTCCGACACCGAGCTGGTCAACCTGACCACGCTGATCGGCGCGATCAACGCCTGGAACCGGATCGCGATCGGCTTCCGTGCCGTGCATCCGGTCAAGGCGAAGGCGGCGTGACAGCGATATTGTCCGCCGTATATTCCGCTGTCATGCCCCGCTTCATGCGGGGCATCCAGTACGCCGCGGCCTGTCGATTCAATAACCGGCGTCTCTGGAATACCGGATCGCCCGGTCAAGCCGGGCGATGACATCGCGAGAATGCGAGGCAGATCAAACCGCCGTCGCCTTGGCGAACTCGACGTAAATCTCGCGCAGGCGGTCGGTCATCGGGCCGACCTTGCCGCCGCCGACCTTCTTGCCGTCGATCGCGACCACGCCCTGCACGAACACCGACGCGCTGGTGATGAAGGCCTCCTTGGCGGCAAGTGCCTCCTCAATCGTGAAGGCGCGCTCCTCGATGCGGAGCTGGCGCTCCTCGGCGAGCTTGACCACCGCCTTGCGCGTGCAACCCGGCAGAATCTCGTTGCCGTTCTGCCGCGTCACGATGACGTCGTCCTTGGTGACGATGAAGGCCGACGACGAACCGCCCTCGGTGACCTTGCCGTCCTCGATCATCCAGGCCTCGCCGGCGCCGGCTTCGGCCGCGGCCTGCTTGGCCAGCACCTGCGCCAGCAGCGCCACGCTCTTGATGTCGCGCCGCGTCCAGCGGATGTCGGGCACCGTGATGACGTTGATGCCGGTCTTCGCCGACGGCGCGTTGATGATGTCCTTCTCGGACGTGAACATGATCAGGGTCGGCTTGACGTCCGCCTTCGGGAAGGCGAAGTCGCGGCCCTTGTCGGCGCCGCGGGTGACCTCGAGATAGACCATGCCGTTGACGAGGTCGTTGCGCTTCACCAGTTCCTTCTGGATTTCCTCGATCCGCGCCAGGCTCTCCGGCAGCGCGAGCTTGATCTCGCCGACCGAACGCTCCAGCCGCGCCAGGTGCGAGGCATTGTCGATCAGCTTGCCCTCGAGCACCGCGGCCACTTCGTAGATGCCGTCGGCGAACAGGAATCCGCGGTCGAACACCGAGACCTTGGCCTCGGAATGCGGCACGAACGAGCCGTTGACGTAAGCGATCTTTTCCACGCGAGTTCTCCTGCGGACGAAGGGCGGTTTTCAGGCCTTCGTATACGCAAATTGTTAACGCGGATAAACCCCGTAGCCGATCATTCGTCATTGCGAGGAGCGACAGCGACGAAGCAATCCATCCCTCCACGCCCGTGGACAGATGGATTGCTTCGCGAGCCTGTCATCGGGCGCGCATTCGCGCGACCCGTTGGCTCGCAATGACGACAGGCGGGCCTCGCCTCAACCCTAGTGCGACAAGATCTTCGACAGGAATTTCTGCGCCCGGTCGCTGCGCGGCTTGCCGAAGAAGTCGGTCTTCTTGGCATCTTCCACGATCTCACCGCGGTCCATGAAGATCACGCGGTCGGCCACCTTGTTGGCAAAGCCCATCTCGTGGGTGACCACCATCATGGTCATGCCGTCGCGGGCGAGGTCGACCATCACGTCGAGCACCTCGCTGATCATCTCGGGATCGAGCGCCGAGGTCGGCTCGTCGAACAGCATGGCGATCGGGTCCATCGCGAGCGCGCGGGCGATCGCGACGCGCTGCTGCTGGCCACCTGAAAGCTGAGCCGGATACTTGGCCGCATGCTCCGTCAGCCCGACGCGGTCCAGCAGCTTCTTGCCCTTGACGACCGCGTCGTCATGCTTGCGACCCAACACCTTCTCCTGCGCAAGGCAGAGATTGTCGATGATCCGCAGATGCGGGAACAGCTCGAAATGCTGGAACACCATGCCGACCCGCGAGCGTAATTTGGGCAGATCAGTCTTGGGGTCGTTGACCTTGACGCCGTCGAGGATGATCTCGCCGCCCTGGATCGGCTCAAGCGCGTTGACGCATTTGATCAGGGTCGACTTGCCCGAACCGGACGGGCCGCAGACCACGACCACCTCGCCCTTGGCGACGCTGGTGGTGCAATCCTTCAGCGCCTGGAAGCTCGGCCCGTACCATTTGTTGACGTGCTTGATCTCGATCATGACAGCTCAGCGGTTGCAGCGAATGCGGTGCGGCACCTCTCCCGTAGGGAGAGGCGTAGGCCGCCTTCGGCGGCCGTGGTGTGAAAGGATGCCGAAGCGAAGCTTCGACTTTGGCGCAGCGCCGGGTGAGGGGTAAAGGTCTATCGATGGAGCGAAACCCTTCACCCGGATCGCTGACGCGATCCGACCTCTCCCTGAGGGAGAGGTGAAGAGCACCGCTGTCGGAATATTGGCTGGCATCTTCTACTACCGCACGATAGCGATCCGCGCCTGCAGGCGGCGGACGGCGATGGACGCGACAGAGGAAATGACGAAGTAGACCACCGCCGCAAACAGATACATCTCGACCAGGCGACCGTCGCGCTGCGCGACCTTGCTGGCGGCGCCGAGGAAATCCGTGATCGACAGCACGTAGACCAGCGAGGTGTCCTGGAACAGAACGATCGTCTGTGTCAGCAGCACCGGCAGCATATTGCGGAACGCCTGCGGTAGCACGACGTAGCGCATGGTCTGGCCGTAGGTCAGGCCGAGCGCGCTGGCCGCGGCCGGCTGCCCCTTCGAGATCGACTGGATGCCGGCGCGCATGATCTCGGAGAAATACGCCGCCTCGAACATGACGAAGGTGATCAGCGAAGAGGCGAACGCGCCGACCGAGATCGGCCGCGACGCGCCGGTCAGCCACTGCCCGATATAGGGCACCAGAAAGTAGAACCAGAAGATGACGAGCACCAGCGGCAGCGAGCGCATGAAATCGACATAGATGCCGGCAATGCGCGCGAGCAGCCGGTAGCCGGACAGCCGCATCAGGGCGATCAGCGTGCCGAACACCAGGCCACCGAGGGCGGAGAGCGCGGTGAGCGTCAGCGTGAACCGCATGCCCTCGAAGAACAGATAGGGCAGCGCGCGGCGGATGACATCGAAATCGAAACTGCCGATCATCGTCATTTCCCCGCGATATAGCCAGGGATCGCCACGCGGCGCTCGAGGAAGCGCATCGCGGTCACCACGACGAAATTGAGCAGCAGGTAGAGCACGGTCGCCGCGGTGAACGCCTCGAACACCTGGAAGGAGAACTCCTGCATCGAGCGCGCCTCGCCCGTCAGCTCCAAGAGGCCGATGGTGATAGCCACCGCGCTGTTCTTGATGGTGTTGAGGAATTCGGAGGTCAGCGGCGGCAGCACGATGCGGAACGCCATCGGCAGCAGAACGTAGCGATAGGTCTGCACCGTGGTCAGTCCGAGCGCGGTCGCGGCCTGACTCTGTCCGCGCGGCAACGAGGCGATGCCGGCCTGCAACTGCACGGCGACGCGCGCCGACATGAACAGGCCGACGCCGATCGCGGCGGTCCAGAACGGCGCGTTGGGCAGTTGCTTCAGCCACAGCCCGGCTGACCTCGGCAGCAGCTCCGGCAGCACGAAGAACCACAGGAAGAGCTGCACGAGCAGCGGCATGTTGCGAAAGAATTCGACATAGGCGAAGCCGATCCACGACGCCGTCTTCGACGGCAGCGTACGCATCACGCCGATCACGGAGCCGGTGATCAGCGCGATGATCCAGGCGAGCAGCGACACCTCGACGGTGACCACCAATCCCGCCAGCAACAGGTCGAGATAGGTGCCGGTCCCCATCGGGTTCGGCTCAAGGAAGATATGCCAGTTCCAATTGTAGTTCACGGGTCCCCGCGCAATCGCGCCGATCACGCATTACGTCAACTTCGAGCATGACGTCTATGCAAATGTCCGGCCATTCTCCTCCAAAAATGGCCGGACTTGCGCATCTCTTTCTCGTTGCCTCGCCCCGCTTGCCGGGAGAGGCAACGAAAGCAGATCTTGTGCCCCGAGGCTTACGCGACTCCTCTTCGTCAGCTTACTTGTACGAGGCTGGATCCGGCGAGTCGGACGGCTTGGCGAATTCGTGCGCCAGCTCCGGCCCCATCGGCACGTTGAGGTTCAGGCCCTTCGGCGGAATCTTCTGGGTGAACCACTTATCGTAGATCTTCTTGCCCTCGCCGCTGGTGTAGAGCGCCGCGGTCGCGGCGTCGACGACCTTCTTGAAGGGCACGTCGTCCTTACGCAACATGATGCCGTAGGGCTCCGGCTTCGAGAACGCATCCTTGGAGATGACATAGTCGTCCGGGGACTTCGAGCCGGCGACCAGGCTCGCCAGCAGGATGTCGTCCATCACGAACGCCGACGCGCGGTCGGTCTCCACCATCAGGAACGCTTCGGCGTGGTCCTTGGCCGGGATGATATTGGCACCGAGCTTGCGCTCGACATTGGCTTCGGTGAGCTGCTTGATGTTGGTGGTACCGGCGGTCGAGACCACCGTCTTGCCCTTCAGATCGTCAATCGAATTGATCTTGCTTGCCTTCTTGGTGACGTAGCGGCTCGCGGTCAGGAAGTGGGTGTTGGTGAACCAGACCTGCTTCTGGCGCTCGGCATTGTTGGTGGTCGAGCCGCATTCGAGATCGACGGTGCCGTTGGCCATCAGCGGGATGCGCGTGGCCGAAGTCACCGGGGTGAGCTTGACCTCGAGCTTGTCGAGCTTCAGCTCTTTCTTCACGGCATCGACGATCTTGTAGCAGATGTCCATGGCGTAGCCGATCGGCTTCTGGTTGTCGTCGAGATAGGAGAAGGGAATCGAGGAATCGCGGTAGCCGAGCGTGATAGCGCCGGTCTCCTTGATGTTCTTCAGCGTACCGGTCAGTTCCTCGGCCTGCGCCTGGCCCGCGCAAAGCGCGGCGGCGAGCGCGAAGCCGAACAGATAATTGCGTGTCATACGTTTACTCCTTGCATGGAAACGGTCGATGAATGCGCGAGGATCTCGGCGAGGACGGGTGCGATATAGCGGCGAAACTGGTCGGGATTCTCGCTCATCGGGAAATGACCGAGCTTCTCCATGATCGTGACGTTGGCGCCCCCTATTGCCGCTGCCGTCCGCCTGGTGTCCTCAGGCGTGCAGGAGAAATCATACTCGCCCGTGAGCAGATAGAGCTTGCATACTTTAGTATCGATTGACCCGACCCGGCCCCGCAGGTCGCCGTCCACCCGATAGAAGTACAGGTCGCCCTTGAACACGCCGGGACCGCCCTGCTTGTAGGCCCACAGCGTCTCCATTCGCGCTGCATCAGGACTCTGCGGGGCGATCAGGCCCGACACCAGTGCGGCGCAAACTTCGCCGCCATGGACGTCGGGACGGTTCAGCCAGCTCGTGTCGTACCACGGCGCCTGGAAGTCGGCGGCCTCCAATCCGATCAGCGCCCGGAACTCGGCTGCATGTTCGATCGCAAGGTTGAGCACGATGCGGCCGCCGATCGAGCAGCCCATCACCACCGGCTTTTCCAGCTTGAGCGCGCGGCAGAAGGCGCGGATGGTCTCGGTGTAGCGAGCGGTGGTGAGCTGGTATTCATCGCCGGTCCAGCTTGTCGGCGGATTCGACTTGCCATGCCAGGGCATATCGAAGGCAATGATGCGGAAATTTTCGGCAAACTCGGCGTCAGCAAGCAGATGCCGCCACTGCCGCGCGTCGGAGCCTGCCGTGTGCAGGCAAACGAGCGGAATGCCCGAGCCGTTTTCCTCGAAATAGATGCGGTGCAGCTCGCCGCCGATCTCGACGTGAACGTAGCGGCCGACCATCGGCTCGAGATCGCCGTTCATGATGCGGCCGCCTCGGCCTTGGCCCGCGGTAGCGCGAGCAGGTCCTTGAAATACTGCAGATGCGTCATGAAGGGATGCAGGTCGCCTTCCAGCACCGCCTCGCCGCGCTTGGTCAGCGCCAGCAGGTCGTGCCAGCCGGGCTTCGGCTCGGCCTGCCAATAGGCCATCCAAGCGGGAGCCGTCGCGCGATAGGAGAAGCGCCAGGCGCGCATCAGGACGGGAGCCGGGGTGAGCTCGACGATGCGCCCGCCACGGATCGCAGCGTAGAAAGGATGATCCATCGGGCCAAGGCGGCAGTCGCAATCGAGCAGCCGGCCGCGGGCGATCAGCGCCGGAGCCCGATCGAGCAGCGCTGGCAGGCCGGCAAATGCACGGATCACCGCGTCGTCGGTGGCATCAGGCGATGGCGTCATCTGTCAAGCAGGGTTCCGGCGGCGAGCGGGCGCGCATGATGACCGGAAGGGGCCGACGTCGCAAGCCGCCGAACCCCTTGGGTTCCCATCATTATCCACTTGACCAAACGCGGCGCACGCGCATCGGCGCGGACAAGTCAAGCGTGCGGGGCTGCCGCCAAACGTCGCCGGTCTCGGCAGATCAGCGGTGAGCGAATTCCGCCTCTCGGCAGGTTGCGGCAGACCAATTGTCGCATGCGGGGCATTGGCACTTCCGTTGCGTGCTCCGTTCTGTCCAATGCGGTTTCACGTCCCTGTCATGACGAGGACGATCGAAGTCAACGCTAAGACCCGGCCGCGAAATGCAACGCGGCCGCAAGGGAGAAATCGAGATGTCCCACCGCAATCGCTTGATGGTCCTGCTCGCCGCCGCCGGCATGCTCGTGTCGGCCGCAGTGCACGCCCAGGATTATCCGACCAAGCCGATCACGCTGATCGTGCCATGGCCGGCGGGCGGCTCGACCGACATCTCGATGCGCGCGATCGCCGAGAGCGCCTCGAAGGTGCTGGGCCAGCCGATCGCGGTCGACAACAAGGCGGGCGGCGGCGGCACCGTGGGTCCGGCCACGATGGCCGCGACCGCCAAGCCCGACGGCTACACCATCGCGCAGATCCCGATCACCGTGTTCCGGCTGCCCCTGATGCAGGAAGTGTCCTGGGATCCGGCGAAGGACTTCTCCTACATCATCCATCTCACCGGCTACACCTTCGGCGTCACCACCAATGCGGAGTCGCAGTTCAAGACCTGGCAGGACGTGGTCGATTTCGCCAAGAAAAATCCCGGCAAGGTGACCTATGCGACGCCGGGGACGGGGACGTCGCTGCATGTCGGCATGGAGCAGATCGCGGCCAAGGCCGGCATCAAGCTGACGCAGGTGCCGTTCAAGGGCGGCGCCGAGACCAACGCGGCAGTGCTCGGCCAGCACACCATGCTGCAGGCCGATTCCACCGGCTGGCGGCCGCTGGTCGATGCCGGCAAGCTCAGGCTGTTGATGGTGTGGACCGGCGCGCGCTCGCCGAACTATCCCGCCGTGCCCACGCTGAACGAGCTCGGCTACTCGATGGTCTACGATTCGCCGTTCGGTATCGCCGGACCGAAGGGCATGGATCCCAAGATCGTGGCCAAGCTGCACGACGCCTTCAAGAAGGCGATCGAGGATCCCGCCGTGATCGCAACGCTCGCCAGATACGACATGGTGCCGAACTACAAGAACACCGAGGACTACAAGAAGTTCGTGGTCGAGGTCACCGAGTCCGAGCGCAAGGTGATCGACACGCTCGGGCTGGGGAAGAAGTAGAGAAACGGATTCAAGGCCACCTCGCGCGCTGACGTCATCCTGAGGTGCGAGCCGCACTTGCGGCTCGCCTCGAAGGATAGCTCCGGGCACCGTCGCCCTTCGAGGGCTACGCCGCGCTTCGCCGCCTCAGGGTGACGGTGGTCCAAAGGTGCTTTCAAATGAACGACCAAACCAACGTCAAATTCCGCCTCAACAACTCCGAGCTCTGGGGCGGCCTCATCGGGCTTGCGCTCGGCGGGTTCGTGATCTGGTCGGGGCTGAAGCTGAAGCTCGGCACCATCAACGATCCCGGCTCCGGCTATGTGCTGTTCTACACCGGCATCCTGATGTGCGCGTTCGCGGTCTCGATCATCGTCGCGGCCATCACCGAAGGCGGCGCGACCTTCACCTCGCGCTGGCAGCACGTGCGCTGGGGCAAGCCGGTCGTCGTCATCGTCTGCCTGACCGCGTTCGCCTTCGCGCTGGAGCCGCTCGGCTTCCTGCTCTCCGCGATCCCGCTGATGCTGTTGCTGCTGCGCCTGATCGATCCGGTGCGCTGGTCGCTGGCGATCCCGATTGCGATCCTTGCTCCACTCGGCATGTGGTGGGTGCTGAAGCATCTGCTCGCGATCCAGTTGCCGAGCGGCATGTTCGAGATCGGTTGAGGGCTGCCCATGGATACTCTGCTCAATGTCGCCCACGGCCTCGGCGTCGCGCTGCAGCCGGTCAACCTGATTTACTGCTTCATCGGCGTCTTCATCGGCACGCTGGTCGGCGTGCTGCCTGGCATCGGCCCGATCTCGGCGATGTCGCTGTTGCTGCCGGTCACGCTGTCCGGCACGCCGGAGTCCGGCATCATCATGATGGCCGGCATCTACTACGGCTCGATGTATGGCGGCTCGACCACCTCGATCCTGGTCAACATCCCGGGCGAAGCCGCCTCGGTCGTCACCTGCATTGACGGCCACCAGATGGCCAAGCAGGGCCGCGCCGGCCCGGCGCTCGGCATCTCCGCGTTCGGCTCGTTCATCGCCGGTACCTTCGCGCTGATCGCGTTGATGCTGGTAGCGCCCTCGCTCGCCAGCGTCGCAGTGGCGTTCGGGCCGGCCGAGTATTTCAGCCTGATGGTGCTCGGCCTCGTCGTGCTCACTTTCCTGACCCAGGGCTCTATGGCCAAGGCGCTGCTGATGGCCTGCATCGGCGTGGTGCTCGGCCTGGTCGGGCTCGACGGCATCACGGCGCAGCCGCGGCTGACCTTCGGCCGCCTCGAGCTGATCGACGGCATCGGGCTGGTGCCGGTCGTGATGGGCCTGTTCGGCGTCGCCGAAGTGCTGCTCAACACCGAGCAGGCGATCAAGCGCGACATCATCAAGACCAAGATCAGCCAGTTGCTGCCGAGCAAGGAAGACTGGAAGGCCAGCGCCGGGCCGGTGTCGCGCGGCACCGTGCTCGGCTTCTTCCTGGGCATCCTGCCGGGCGGCGGCGCGGTAGTGGCATCGTTCGCCTCCTATGCGCTTGAGAAGCGGCTGTCGAAGCATCCGGAGCGCTTCGGCCATGGCGCGATCGAGGGCGTCGCGGGACCGGAATCGGCCAACAACTCCGCGGCCGGCGGCGCCTTCATTCCGCTGATGACGCTCGGCATTCCGCCGAACGTGGTGATGGCGCTGCTGCTCGGCGCTTTCGTGATCCACGGCCTGCAGCCGGGACCGCTCCTGATCTCGCAGAACCCCACCCTGTTCTGGGGCATCGTCGCCAGCATGTATATCGGCAATCTGATGCTGCTCGTGCTCAACCTGCCGATGATCGGCATGTGGGTGCAGTTGCTCAGGTTGCCCTACAACGTGCTGTTCCCGCTGATCATCCTGTTCACGATCATCGGCGTCTATTGCTCCAGCAACAACGTGTTCGACGTCTACGTGATGATCGCCTTCGGCGTGATCGGCTATTTCATGCGCAAGCTCGGCTACGAGCCGGCGCCGCTGGTGCTCGCCTTCGTGCTCGGACCGATGCTGGAGAACAACCTGCGCAAGTCGCTGATCCTGTCGCAGGGTGACCTGACGACGTTCGTGGAGCGGCCGATCTCGGCGGTCTGCCTTGCGCTCGCGGTGGTGCTGCTCGTCGGGCCGCTGCTGCCGTCGCTGCGCCGGAAGCGCGAACTGGTGGCGCTGGATGAAGGGGCGTAGAAGCACCCCCGCTGTCACGGCATCGGCTCTCTGCTCCCTCACCCCGCTCTTGCGGGGAGAGGGTTGGGGTGAGCGAGCGAGCTGAAGCGAAGACCGGCGCCCCCACCAATGCTCGCGCTACCCCGTCTTCGCGCTCCGCCCGTTCTTCGGCGCCTGGGCCATCGCGCGCGCCAGCACCTGGGCTTCCTTCTTCAGCATGTCGGCAAGCTCCGCCTCGCGACGGCGAATGCGGTCGGAGGCCGCACCGATCGAGAGCGCGGCCACCACCTCGCCGGCTTCGTCGCGGACGGGAACGCCGACGCCGCCCATGCCGGGAAACGCGGCGTCGATCAGCACCGTGTGACCAACCTTGCGCGCCTGCGCGATGCGCTCGCGCAGGAATTTTGGCGTGATACGCGGCGACTTCGCCAGCCGCGGCACGATCACCTCGATCACGGCCTCGATCTCGGCGTCCGGCAGCCAGACCAGGAGCGCGAGCGCGCCGGCACCGACGCCGAGCGGACGGCGGCTGCCGATCTGCAGGTAGTTCGGTTGCAGCGGATGGCTGCCGACCGAGCGCGCCAGATAAAGCGCCTCGACGCCGGAGCGAACCGACAGCAGCGCCGTGTCGGCGGAGCGCTCGGACAGCCGCAACAGGCTCGGCTGCGCCAGCTCGGCAATGTCGACCGAACGCCGCGCCCCGACCGCCATCACCCGCGCCTCCTGGCCGAGCTCATAGGTCTTGGCGCCGGCGACCCGGCTGACGAAGCCCTCCTCGATCAGCGAGTTGAGGATGCGCAGCGCGGTCGCCTTGTTCAGCGACGTGGTGTCGGCGATGTCGGTCAGCCGCAGCGGCGAGCGCTGCGCCAGCACGCGCAGGATCGCGCAAACCTTCTGAATCGCATTGAACTTGTCGGGCTGCCCCGACTCCGGCCTCGACCTCTTCCGGCCGGCCCGTGCGGTCGCAGTCGTGGAAGCGTTCATGCCCTGCCCTCAATCGCAAACAGTGATCCGGACACGACATCCGTGATGGGACGAGGCCTCCGCGCGGGCCGCATCCTAAATCGGATAACACGCGCGGGACACCGTATACTTTCGTCAGGTGAAACTTTGATTTCGGCAATTTTACGCTGCTGTGCAACAACGTAGGTCCGTTGAATTTCGTGATACGAAATCTGAAGGATGCGGCTAGGCCAGCCGCATCCGGCGGATCGTGACCAGCGCACAAAGGCTGAGGATGCAGACGGCAGTGAGATAATAGCCCGGCGCGAGTTCGCCGATCAGCGCGAAGCCGCCCATCCAGGTCATGATCGCCGGCCCCATGCCGCCGAACACGGTGACGCCGATATTGTAGCTGAGGCCAAGGCCGGTCGCGCGCGTCTGTGGCGGAAACAGCTCCGACATCAGCGCGGCGAGCGGCCCGTAATACAGCGACTTGAGAACACCAAGCCACAGCACGCCGAGCAGGATGATTCCCGGGGTCGGCCTGCCGGTGAGCAGCAGGAAGGCGGGAAAGATCGAGATCAGCAGCAGCAGCGCGAACAGGATCATGTGCGTGGTCCGTCCGATCCTGTCGGAGACCATGCCGGCGATCGGCGCCAACAGCGCGACAGCCGTCTGCGCGGCAAACGAGGCGATGAAGCCGACCGACGGCGCCAGGTTGAGCGTCTTCACCACATAGGTCGGCATGTAGACGATCAGATAGTTCACCGCGGTCGAGACCGCGAGCGCGCCGATGGCGAGGATGGTAGCGAGCTTCTGCCGCGCGAACACTTCCTTGACCGGCGACTTGAGCTGAGCCGCCGGCGGCGGGGTCGCATCGTCGACATGGTTGCGGATGTAGATGCCGACGGGCCCGATCAGGACGCCGAACAGGAACGGCAGCCGCCAGCCCCAGGAGTGCAGGTCCTCCGGGCTCATCAGCGAGGTCAGGAGCGCACCGAAGCCCGCCCCCAACAGGCCGCTGACGCCCTGGCTTGCGAACTGCCAGCTCGCAACGAAGCCGCGCCGCTCCGGCATGTGCTCGACCAGGAAGGCGGTCGAGGAGCCGAACTCGCCGCCGGCGGAAAATCCTTGCACCAGCCGCGCCAGGATCACCGCGACCGGCGCCACGATACCGATCGTCTGGTAAGTCGGCATCAGCGCGAGCGCCAGCGTGCCCAGCGTCATCAGCACGATCGACAGCATCAGCGAGGCCTTGCGGCCGTGACGGTCGGCATAGGCGCCGAGCACGATGCCGCCGATCGGGCGGACCAGGAACGACAGGCCGAAGCTGCCGAAGGTCAGCAGCAGCGAGGTGGTCGGATCATTAGCCGGAAAGAATGCCTTCGACAGGTAAACCGCGAAATAGGCATAGACCGAGATGTCGTACCATTCGAGCGCATTGCCGACCGAGGTCGCGACGATCAGCTTGGTGATGTTCTTTTTCGCCGCAACGTCGATTTGGGTATTGAGGGGCGTTGTTAGGGTCATCTACCTTCCTTGGCCATCTCAGGCTTACAAATCGCTATGCCCAGCCATGTGCCGGCCGCAGCGGAATACTGAATGACGAGTTGCAAGCTCGACGTGTTCTCTTCACCTCTCCCCGCAAGAGCGGGGCGAGGGAGCCATCCAGTCTTTGCTTTGCGCAATGGCGTGCATCACTTCCGCGGCGTCTCGCCGAGATCCCAGAACAGGCCAGCCATGATGGTGAGCGCCTCTTCGGTGACCGGCAGCAGGATGTGCTCGTCGGGGGCGTGCTGCGAGCAGCCCGGATAGGAATGCGGCACCCAAATCGTGGGCAGGCCGAGCCCTTCCGAGAACACGTCGTTCGGCAACGAGCCGCCGAAGTTCGGCAGCACCGCGGGTGGCTTGCCGGTGGTCTTGCGGATCGAATCCGCCGCCCAGTCGATCCATGGGCTGTCCATGTCGGTGCGCGAGGCGGCGAAGCGCTGCGCGCCTGACACCTCCACCATCGGGAAGCCGTTCTTGTGCAGATGGTCCCGGACCGCGTCGATCACCTCGAGATATCGGGTGCCGACGACGAAGCGGAGCTGCAGCACGGCGCTGGCCTTGCCGGGAATCGCATTGGCCGGCTTCTCGATATTGCCCGACGACATCGCCAGCACTTCGAGCGTGTTCCACGCATAGAGCCGCTCCGCCGGCGTCAACCCCTCCTCGCCCCAATCGGGCGACAGCACCGGCTCGTCCGCCGTCGGCTCGATCTTCACGTCGGCGAGCGCGGCGCGGACCCGATCGGAGATCGGCGGAGGCTTCAGGATCTCGAGCTTCATGCGACCCTTGCCGTCGACCAGGCTCGCGATCGCATTCGCCAGGATCGTGGCGGGGTTGGCGAGCACGCCGCCCCAGTTGCCGGAATGATTGCCGCCCTCGCGCAGGTTGACATCGAGATGGATGCGGTTGCCGCCGCGGCAGCCGAGGAAGATGGTCGGCCGGTCCGCCGACAGCCGCGGCCCGTCGGAGGCCACGAACAGGTCAGCCTTCAGCTCCTCGCGATGCGCCTCGCAGACCTCGCGCAGATCGGGCGAGCCGATCTCCTCGCCGGTCTCGATGATGAACTTCGCGTTGAAGCCGAGCTTGCCGCCGCGGACCTGCCGCACGGCACGCAGCGCGGCCATGTTGATCGAATGCTGGCCCTTGTTGTCGGCGGTGCCGCGGCCATAGGCGCGCTCGCCCTTGACCGTGATCTGCCAGGGATTGAGCCCGTCGCACCACTCCCCGACCATGCCGTCGACGACGTCGCCATGGCCGTAGGTCAAGACGGTCGGCCGTGCTGCGTCTTCCTGGTAGTGGGCGATCAGGTATGGACCGCGGCCGGTCGGCGATTCGATCAGCCGGGTCTTGAAACCGAGCTCGGCGAAGGCTGGTTGCAGGTTCTCGACCAGATAGGCGCGAAGGGCATCGGCCTTGTCGGCATTCAGGCTCTCGGTCTGGTAGCCGACCCTGCGGTCCAGTTCCTTCAAAAACTGTCCCGATTGAAAATGCTCTCGCGCGATTGCGATTGCGTCGGCCCGTGTCGCCATGATTATTCCTTCGTCCGCTCAGGTCTCAGCGAGATCGCATCGCAAAATCGCCTCGCAATGCCGGATCATGCTCTGGATGCGGGCAACCTATCGGGATCGGAACGCGGGAGGAAGTGCCGCGATTGCGAATGGGCCTTGCCAAAACATGGGAAGTCGCAACAAGTTCGGACCGAAAACCCGGCCTCCGACCGGGCATGACTCGAAACGACCCAGGTTTCAACGATGACAAAACAAATCCGGCTCAACGCGTTTGCCATGAACTGCGTGGCGCATCAGTCGCCGGGGCTGTGGACCCACCCGCGCGATCGCACCAAGGACTACAACAAGCTGTCCTACTGGATCGATCTGGCGAAGACGCTGGAGCGCGGCCGGTTCGATGGCCTGTTCCTCGCCGACGTGCTCGGCGTCTACGACGTCTATGCCAACGGTCCGGATGCGGCGCTGCGCAACGCGGCGCAGACCCCGGCCAACGAGCCGTTGATGTTGATCCCGGCGATGGCCGCGGTGACCGAGAATCTCGGCTTCGGCGTCACCTCTAACCTCTCCTTCGAGCCGCCCTATCCGTTCGCGCGGCGGATGTCGACGCTCGATCATCTGACCAATGGTCGAGTGGGCTGGAACGTGGTGACTGGCTATCTGGACAGCGCGGCGCGCGGCGCCGGCAAGGATAAGCAGACCGCGCATGACGACCGCTATGAGCTCGCCGACGAATATATGGAGCTGGTCTACAAGCTCTGGGAAGGCAGTTGGGAAGACGATGCCGCGATCCGCGACGTCGCGCGCGGCATCTTCACCGACCCAAACAAGGTGCACCCCGTGCATCACGAGGGCAAGAACTACCGGCTCAACGCGATCCATCTCTCGGAGCCGTCGCCGCAGCGCACGCCGGTGCTGTACCAGGCCGGAACCTCGCCGCGCGGCCGGCAATTCGCGGCCGAGCATGCCGAATGCGTCTTCATGTCGGGCCCGTCATCCAAGGTGATCGGCCCGCGGGTGTCGGCGATCCGCGAGCTTGCCGCCGCGAAAGGCCGCAACCCCGCCGAGATCCTGATGTTCTCGATGATGTGCATCGTGGTCGCTCCTACCGAAGCGGAGGCGAAGGCGAAATATGCCGAGTATCGCAGCCACATCAGCCACGAGGGCGCGCTGGCACTGATGTCAGGCTGGACCGGTGTCGACTTCTCGACCTATGCGCTCGACCAGGAGGTCCGACACGTGCAGAACGACGCCGGCCGCTCCGCGATGGACAATGTCACCCGCGCCGATCCGGATCGAGTCTGGACTGTGCGCGAGGTCGCCGAACATGTCGGCATCGGCGGCGCCGGTCCCGTCGTGGTCGGCTCGCCCGACCAGGTCGCCGACAAGATCGAGCAATGGTTCGAGGAGACCGATGTCGACGGCCTCAACGTCGCGTTCGCGATCTCGCCCGGCGATTTCGAGGATATCGCCGACATGCTGGTGCCGGAACTGACCAAGCGCGGCCGCTACAAGCGCGAATACGCCAAGGGCACGCTGCGGGAGAAGCTGTTCGGCGCGGGCCGCGCGAAGTTGAACAACACGCACCCGGCGAGCCGGTATCGGGTCAAGCCGCGCGCGGCGGCGGAGTGATTGTCGCCGTCATTGCGAGCGAAGCAATCCACAGCTCCGCACATGCGGGAACGATGGATTGCTTCGTCGATTGGCTCCTCGCAATGATGACGCGGGGATTGAGCATGCTGACGCTCAATTCACCGCATTGCTCACCACCACCTCGATCAGCTTCGCACCCGGGCGGCTGAACGCCGACTTCATCGCGCCCTTCAGCTCCTGCGGATCAGTCACCTTGATCGCCTCGAGCCCGAGCGAGCGCGCGACGCCGGTGAAATCGACCGGTGGGTCGATGAAATCCATGCCGACGTAGTGATCGTCGCCGTGGAAGGCGAGCAGGCGCTGCTTGATGATGCGGTAGCCGCCATTGTTGACGATGACGAAGGTCAGCGGCAGCTTGTGGTTGGCCGCGGTCCACAGCGACTGGATCGAATACATCGATGAGCCGTCGCCGGAATAGCAGACCACCGGACGCTCTGGATTGGCGAGGCTGACGCCGACCGCCGCCGGCAGGCCCCAGCCGATGCCGCCCGAGGCGAGCGCGTGATAGCCGTAGCGGTCGCGATGCGGCCTCAGCCCGATGATCTGGCGCGATGAGGTCAGGCCCTCGTCAACCAGGATCGCGTTATCCGGCATCGCTTCGACGACTTGCAGCGCAAGCCAGTCGGGATCGATCGGCGAGGTGTGGCTGGCCTTCGAGATCTGCTCGACCAAGGCCTTGCGCTTTGCCGCCCAGTTCTTGGTCGCAAGCGCCGCGAGCCCCTGCTTGGCGCGCGCTTCCAGCGCGCTGCCGCCGCCCTGCTTCAGGGCCGGCACCAGCGCGCGCAGCGTCTCCCTGACGTCGGCCTTGACCGCGATCTCGGCGCCATAGTTCCTGGCGAGATCGCCGTCGACCAGACCGACCTGCACGATCGATAGCCCATCCGGCAACGGCTCGACTTCGCTGAAGACAGACATCCGCAAGGGATCGCCGCCGAGTGCGATCAGGAGATCGTGGGGCGCCAGCACGTCGCGGGCGACCTTCTGCAGCCGCGCGATCGCGCCCATGAAGCACGGACTTTCCGAGAGGAAATGCGCGCCGTATGGCGTCGAGGATTGCCAGGCCGGGCAACCCAGCGTCTCCGCAAGGTCGGCGGCCTCGCGCAGCGCATCGCTCTTGACGATCTCGTCGCCGACGACGATCACCGGCCGCTCCGCTTTCAGGATGCGCGCGACGAGCGCCCTCAGCGAATCGTCCGACGGTCGCACGCGCATATCGACGCGCGTGGAGCGGCCGAGTTCGATGCCGGCCTCGGAATTGAGGATGTCGCCGGGCAGCGAGATGAACACCGGGCCGGTCGGCGGCGTGGTTGCAATCTTGGCGGCGCGGCGCACGATCCGCGGCAGGTCTTCCAGACGCGTCACCTCGACCGCCCATTTGACCAGCGGCGCCGCCATCTGCACCAGCGGGCCATAAAGCACCGGCTCGGTCAGCCCATGGCCCTGCTCTTGCTGGCCGGCGGTGAGGATCAGCGGTGTGCCGGTGAAGCTCGCATTGTAGAGTGAGCCCATCGCGTTGCCGAGGCCTGGCGCAACATGGACGTTGCAAGCGACGAGCTTGCCCGAGGCGCGGCTGAAGCCGTCGGCCATCGCCACCACCAGGCTCTCCTGCATCGCCATCACATAGGTGAGATCAGGATGGTCCTTCAGCGCGTGCATGATCGGCAGTTCGGTGGTGCCGGGATTGCCGAACAGATGCGTGACGCCCTCGTCCTTCAACAGCGCCAAAAATGCCGAGCGGCCGGTAATGCGATTCTTCATGTTCCCTCCAGGCCTGTCAGCGCGTTGGCCGACGGGATCCAAGGAGATGACCAAACTTGCGCGGCCGGAGCAATCGAGCGGCCGGTCATGGCTGCATTCCACAGGCGCGCGCCTCTTCACGCGAGGCGACGTCGACTTCGCTCGGACGCGCTTCAGAACATCCCTTCCCGCTCGCTACGCTTCTTCTTTTTCGAGCGCTGCCAGACCACGCCGGGATAGCCTTTCAATGGCACCAGCGGCTCGCCAGTGTAAGCCCATTCCTGCAGTTCCTCGATCGCGATGTGATAGAGCGGCTGGCGGCCGGTGCGCCCCGAGAACAGCGCGCGCGGGATGTTGACCATGTGCGGAGCGCGCGCCCGCTCGTAGATAATCGGCGTGCCGCAATTGGCGCAGAAAGAGCGCGCGGTCTTGGTCGCGGGATCCTCATAGTGCGAGAGCTCGCTTGCGCCTTGCGTAATACGGAACCGCTTGCGCCAGCTTCCGACATAGGTCGCGTAGGCCGCACCATGCGCGCGGCGGCTGGCCTGCGTATGGTCATGCCACGCCCAGCGCGCCGGCACATCGATCTCGAAGCGCACCTTGCCGCACAGGCACTGGCCCGCCGCAGGCTTTGCCAGCGCCACCGGCTTCGGTTTCTTCGCTGGCTGGAACTCATCGTCTTCCGGAAACATCGGGTCGCTCCGTTTGCCCATCGTCATTGCGAGGGCTCGCGACAAAGTTGCAAAGCAATTTTGCGCTGAAGCGACGAAGCAATCCATCCCTCCGCACACGGAGATATATGGATTGCTTCGCTTCGCTCGCAATGACTGCAACCAGTGTGGCCCTACGCCCGCGCCATCTCGTCATGAACGGGATAATCCGTGTAGCCCTTCTCCTCACCGCCATAGAACGTGGCGCGGTTGTAGGGCGTCAGCGGATAACCACGCTGCAAGCGGCGCGGCAGGTCCGGATTGGAGATGAAGTAGCGGCCGAACGCGATTGCGTCGGCATGGCCTTCGGCGACCGCGCTCTGCGCGCTCTCGCCGACGAAGTTGCCGGCCGTCATCAGCACACCGCTCCACATCGGGCGATACAGCACCATCGCCGACGGCACGTTCTGCCAGTCGACCTCCGCACGCCCCGTGCCGGAAGCGCGGGGCTCGATGAAATGCAGATAGGCGAGCCCGAGCTTGTCCAGCGCCTTGATCGCGTGGCTGTACAGCGGCATCGGATCGGCCTCGCCGCTGCCGTTGGCGATGCCGTAGGGCGACAGCCGCACGCCGACGCGGTCGGCGCCCCAGACATCGATCGCGGCCTGCGTCACCTCGAGCAGGAAGCGCACGCGGTTCTCGATCGAGCCGCCATATTGATCGGTGCGGAGGTTGCTGCGCGACTGCAGGAACTGCTCGATCAGATAACCGTTGGCGCCGTGGATCTCGACGCCGTCGAAGCCGGCGGCGAGCGCGTTCTTGGCCGCCTGGCGATAGGCCTCGACCATCAACGGGATCTCGCGGGTCTCGAGTGCGCGCGGCGTCTCGTATTCGACCACCTTGCCATCGGCCGTCATCGTCTTGAGCGCGGCGATCGCCACCGCCGACGGCGCAACGGGCAGCGCTCCATCAGGCTGGTATGAGGAGTGCGAGACGCGGCCGACGTGCCAGAGCTGCAGGAAGATGAACCCGCCCTTGGCATGGACGGCGTCCACCACCTTGCGCCAGCCCGCGATCTGCGCCTCGGTGTAGATGCCGGGGACACCGGGATTGCCGAAGCCGGTCGCGGCCACGGGCGAGGCCTCGGCGATGATCAAGCCGCCGGGCGTGGCGCGCTGCGCGTAATATTCTGCATTGAGCGGCCGCGGCGCGAGGCTCGGCTTTGCCGCCCGCATCCGCGTCAGCGGCGCCATCACGACGCGGTGCTTGAGCTGATAGGGACCGATCTTGAGCGGAGAGAACAGCGACGGAGGATTCATGCCTGCCCCGAATGTGTGGTTTTCCGTTATGTAACGGGTTCATCTTGTTCGCAAATGCCACTAGTGGCAATCTGATTGCCAAGGCGAGAAAGCAGACACTCCATGCCGAAATCGAGCGCCACATCGCTGCCCTCCCTCAGCCTTCGCATCGACCTCGATGCCGAGGACCGCATCGGGCCGGGCAAGATTCAGCTCTTGGAAAACATCCGGGAGTGCGGCTCGATCTCCGCCGCCGGCCGCGCCATGGAGATGAGCTACAAGCGTGCCTGGGATCTCGTCGACGAGATCAACCGCATCTGCCGGCAAGCCGCGGTGGAACGGCAGACCGGCGGCAAGAATGGCGGCGGCGCGATGCTCACCCCATTCGGCCTCTCGCTGGTGGCACGCTACCGGAAGATCGAACGCGATGCGGCGCTCGCCGTGCGCAAGGACCTCGAGGCGCTGCGCAGCGACATCGGCAAGCCGAAGAAGGCTGCGGGGCGATAGACGCAAGAACGGCGGCCGTCGCAGGGGCGCGTTGTGAAAATATCGAAAACAACCCCATACAAAGGAGCCGGCGGCGGCTTCGACAATGCAACTTGACGCGTCGGGCAAATCCGGGATATGCTTCTAATATTCCGAAATCATCCAGTCATTGGCGTGGCGGGCTTCCCTCCGCGAGCGCCCCGATCGTTGAGACCAGAGCCCCTCACCCGGATTGCATCTGTCGATGTAATCCGACCTCTCGCCGCAAGCGGTAGGGCAATCGCATTTGGGAAAAGAGCGCCTGCGGCCATCCTTCGAGACGCCCGCCTTTGGCGGGCTCCTCAGGATGAGGACTTGTTTTGGGGCACAATAGTAGACCCTCATGGTGAGGAGCGCCGCTTGCGGCGCGTCTCGAACCACGAGGCCGAGGACGTGCGCAGCCGCCCAACGCGGCATATGCGATGGCCCTGCCGCAAGCGGGGAGAGGTAAGAAGCACCGCCTAACCCGTCTTGATCCAGACTGCCTTGACGTTGAGATACTCCTCGACGTGCTGCTTGCCGGACTCGCGGCCATAACCGCTCATCTTGTAGCCGCCGAACGGCACCGCGGGGTCCATCGCCTGGTAGCAATTGACCCAGACCGAGCCGGCGCGCAGCGCTTTCGCGACCTGGTGCGCCTTGCTGACATTGGTGGTCCACACGCCCGAGCCGAGCCCGAAGGTCGTGGCATTGGCGCGCTTGATCAGCTCCTCCGGATCCTTGAACGAGATCGCCGAGATGACCGGTCCGAAGATCTCCTCCTGCGCGATGCGCATGTTGTCCTGCACATTGGCGAACACGGTCGGCTGCACGAAATAGCCCTTCGACAGGGCGCCCTCGGTGAGACGCCCGCCACCGGCGACAGCCCTGGCGCCCTCCTTCTGGCCAATCTCGAGATAGCCGGACACGCGCTCCATCTGCTGCTGAGACACCAGCGGACCGATCTGAGTGTTGGGATCGAGGCCATTGCCGACCTGAAGCTTCTTGCCGAACTCGGCGACGCGGCCGACGAATTCGTCATAGACCTTCTGCTCGACGAACAGCCGCGTGCCGGCGCTGCAGATCTGCCCCGAATTGGCAAACACCGCCATCGCCGCGCCCGGCACCGCCGCATCGAGATCGGCATCCGCGAACACGATGTCCGGCGACTTGCCGCCGAGCTCGAGCGAGACGCGCTTGAGGTTGCCGGCCGAGGCGCGGATGATCGACTGGCCCGTGAGGTGCGAGCCGGTGAACGCAACCTTGTCGACATCGAGGTGCGATGCGAGCGCCGCGCCCGCGGTCTCGCCATAGCCCGGCACGACGTTGACGACGCCGGGCGGAATTCCGGCTTCCATGCAAAGCTCGGCGATGCGCAGCGAAGTCAGCGGGGATTCCTCGGCCGGCTTTAGCACCACGGTGCAGCCGGTTGCGATCGCAGGACCGATCTTCCAGATCGTCGCGGTCAACGGCCCGTTCCACGGGATGATGGCGCCGACCACGCCGATCGGCTCCTTCAGCGTGTAGGAGAAGATCTCGCCGGGCAGCGAGTTCTCGATCGTCTCGCCATGGATCGCGGTGGCCTGGCCCGCGTAATAGCGCAGCATGCCAAGCGCGCGCAGCTTGTTGCCGCGGGTACGGCTGATCGGCGCGCCCATGTCGAGCGTATCGAGCTGGGACAATTCCTCGAAATTCGCCTCCACGAGATCGGCGAGCTTGAGCAGCAGATTCTGCCGCTCATACGGCTTGACCTTGCTCCAGGGGCCTTCGAAAGCGCGGCGCGCGGCGGCCACCGCACGGTTGATGTCTTCCGCATCGCCCTCAGCGACGGTCGCGAGCAATTCGCCGGTGGCCGGATTGTGCGTCTCGAATTTCTTGCCAGAGGCGGCATCGACCCATTTGCCGTCGATCAGCATCTTCTTGTAGGAGCCATCGGCATATGGATGGCGCGTGATCGGAACAGCCTGCGAAACAGCCATGTTTGCACTCCCTGTCAATGTCGGCTGAGGTCGTTTGGAAGCGTTATATCCCGCACTCTACAGCGCAGGCGGGAAACCGTAAAGCCGAGCCGGCGTTGAAGAGCGCGGAGCGAATGAAAACCTCCCATGCGCCCGCGCATATCGTGCGCGCGTTATGCTAGCGTTGCGAATGTCAGCCACATATGTGTCCGGAGACCGCCGATGCCCCATCCCGTGATATCGTCCAATCATGTTGCCGTGATCACCGGCGGCGCCTCCGGCATCGGGCTGGCGGCCGCGCTGCGCTTCGCGAAGGCCGGAGTGAAGGTGTGCATCGCCGATCTCGGCGACGACCGGCTGGCAGACGCTGCGGCAAAACTGTCATCTGCGGCGCCGGGCGGCACATCGAGCATCATGACGGCGGCAGTCGACGTCAGCCGCGCCGAGGAGGTCGCGAACCTCGAGGCGGCCGTGGCAAAGCGGTTCGGCGGCACCGACATTCTGATGAACAATGCCGGCATCCAGCCCGGCAGCGCGATGTTCGGACCATCAGACCAATGGCAGCGCGTCCTCGCCGTCAATCTGTGGGGCGTGATCAACGGTACGCAGGCGTTTGCGCCCAACATGATCAAACGCGGCAAGCCGGGGCTGATCATCAACACCGGCTCCAAGCAAGGCATCACCACGCCGCCCGGCGATCCCGCCTACAACGTCTCCAAGGCAGGGGTGAAGGCGTTCACCGAGGCGCTGCAGCATGAGCTGCGCAACACCGATGGCTGCAAGATATCGGCGCATCTGCTGATTCCGGGTTTCGTGTTCACCGGATTGACGGCGCGCGGCCGCGCCGAGAAGCCGGCCGGCGCCTGGACCGCCGAGCAGACCGTCGACTTCATGATCAAACGGCTCGAGGCCGGCGATTTCTACATCCTGTGCCCCGACAACGACGTGCCGCGCGCGCTCGACGAACGCCGCATCCTGTGGGCGGCCGGAGATATCGTTGAGAACCGTCCGGCGCTGTCGCGCTGGCATCCGGATTATGCGGATGCATTCGCGGCGTTCGTGAAGGGGAAGTAGGCAGTTTCGTAGATCCTCGCGTGGGGTGGCCAAAGCACAACGTGCCCACCTTCACGAGTACGCCGGCAATGGTGGGCACGCTTCGCTTTGCCGATCGTACGCTCCTACGCTCCTGCAATGACAGCGGCAGTTCCAAGTTCACGTTTGCGCGGTGTCATCACCCGCGCATGCGGGTGATCCAGTATTCCAGAGAGGCCGGTGCTTGAACCGAGAGGCCGCGGCGTACTGGATGGCCCGCCTGCGCGGGCCATGACAACTGAGAGAGAATGTGCATCCGCATTCACGAAGTACGCCGGCAATGGTGGGCACGCTTCGCTTTGCCGATCGTACGCTCCCGCAATGAAAGGGGCAGTTCCAAGTTCACGTTTGCGCGGTGTCATCACCCGCGCATGCGGGTGATCCAGTATCCCAGAGACGCCGGTGCTTGAACCGAGAGGCCGCCGCGTACTGGATGGCCCGCCGGAGCCTGTCATCGGGCGCGCGTTCGCGCGACCCGGTGGCGGGCCATGACGACTGAGAGAGAATGTGCATCCGCATTCACGAAGTACGCCGGCAAAGGTGGGCACGCTTCGCTTTGCCCACCCTACGCTCCTGCAATGACAGGGGCAGGTCACGTTTGCGCGGTGTCATCACCCGCGCATGCGGGTGATCCAGTATTCCAGAGAGGCCGATAGTTGAACCGAGAGGCCGCGGCGTACTGGATGGCCCGCCGGAGCCTGTCATCGGGCGCGCGTTCGCGCGACCCGGTGGCGGGCCATGACGACTGAGAGAGAATGTGCATCCGCATTCTCGCAACATGATTTGTCCGAGCCCTGCATCTCGTCCGCCCTCTAGGAAGAAAGTGGGTCGGCGACTTCACGCCGGTCCGAACTCGCAATGACGGCAACCTACAATGTTTCCTGCTTGTGGCCGCACTGCTTGCAGGCGAATTTGACGCGGGATTGGCCCTTCTCCGCCTGCACGCGGTTCGGCGCGCCGCATTTGCCACAGACGGCTTCGATCCGGGTCATGCCCTGCTTGACGACGAGGTTCCGCTTTTCCATGGTTTCGCGGATCAGGCGTTCGGCCTCCTCACGCATCGACTGCTTCGACATCAATCTACACCGGTCGTTGGTTCGCGGGCCGCGTCATAGCACGATCGCATGAAGCTTTGACAGCGGAGATGTCGCGCAACTGGCGCAAGGCAGCTCAGATCATCAGTCGATCGATCGGCACCCGAAGATGCCGGGTTTTAGCCATTGCGCAGAGCGGTCCGGCGATCCCATCACGGATCTCGCGCGTGACTTGGCCTCGGGCGTCAGCACGAACAGCCGCCGCACCAGCGCCAGCGCGGTCTCGGTGGCGGGATCGGCCGCCGCACCAGCACCGCCAGCACGATCAGGTCGGGCGGATATGGGAGAGCACGATCACATCGGTGGCGCTGGTGCAATTTTGCACTGAAGCGACAGAGCAATCGATCTTGTCGCAAGCTTGGTGACAATGGATTGCTTCGCGGAGCCTGTCATTGGGCACGCGCCGCGCGACCCGTTGGCTTGCAATGATGATCGACGTTGGCGTCGTGGCTAATCCGGGGTCGTGAAAGCACGAATGACGATCGCCCGCCGCTTGCTGCCCAGGCCGCCTTGGAGACTTCCATCAACAGGCGCTCGGCCTTGGCGCCTTCGATGCGGTTCACGAGCCTGCCGCACACTCGAGGGCCGCGGTCGCGCGCCTCGAGATCGGTGATGCGGGCGCAGGTGGTGTCGAGCCGCCGTCTCCTCTTGTTGGCCGCCGGCATTCGCAAGCGCCAGGGTTCGCTTCGAACGCTCCACGGCCCGCCGCAGCGTCGCGCATCTGCTGGTCGAGGATGACGAGAGCGGTCCCGTCCTCAAGTTTTTCTTCCGCTCGGCGACTGTGCCGCGGAGCGTAGAAGCCGTTTTGAAATTTGGTCATTCCCTGTTATGAGCATTGCTCATGACGGACTTGCATCATCCTTTGAACATTGCTCAAGATATGTTTGAGCAATGCTCATATCGGTAATTAACGGTGGATCATGTCCAAGGCCATGGAAAGACGCGCCAAATTGCGCGAGGCCCTGATCGAGGCGGCGGAACGCGCGATCGCGGCGAAGGGTCTCGGCGGCCTGAAGACACGCGAGCTGGCGCAGGAGATCGGCGTCGCCAACGGCGGCGTCTACAATCTGGTCGAGGACGTCGACGAGCTGATCCTGCGGGTCGGCTCGCGCACCCTGGCGCGGCTCGATGCCTCGCTGTCACTCGCCGAGATCGGCGGCGGAGCGGCGCCGCGCGAGATGCTGGTGCGGATCGCGGTCGCCTATTGCGATTTCGCCGCCGACAATCTCGAGCAGTGGCGTGCACTGTTCGAGCATCGCATGCAGCCCGGCAAGCCGGTGCCGGAATGGGCTGTGACCGAGCAGATGGATTTGTTCCGGCACATCTACAAGCCGCTCGCCGCGCTCTTGCCGCACCGCTCGCCCGCGCAGCTCGGCGTCACCGCGCGCAGCCTGTTCTCCGCTGTGCACGGCATGGTCGCGCTCGGACTGGAGCAGAAGCTGGTCGCGCTGCCGACCGACGCGCTGCGCAGCGAGATCGCGACGTTGACGCGCGCGATGATCGACGGCCTGATGACGAAGAAGTAATCGCGGTGGAGTTCGGCTTCTAAAGCGGGATGAGTTTGGGTTGAGCCTACTCGCAGCGGCTTCGGTCGACCTCTCCCTGTCGAGGACAGGGCTATCGCATATGCCGCCTTGGGCGGCTGCGCACGTCCTCGGCCTCGTGGTTCGAGACGCGCCGCAAGCGGCGCTCCTCACCATGAGGGTCTACTAGTGTGCCGCAAAACGGAACGTCATCCTGGGGAGCCCGCCAAAGGCGGGCATCTCGAAGGATGGCCACAGGGCGTTTTTCTGTCAAATGCAATTGCCCTACTGTCGGGGAGAGGTGGCGTCCGCCGCGATTTCAGATCAAGCTAATCCCATCATGCATTGGGGCGCCTGGCCCTGCCCTCATGGCTCCATGGTGTAGGAGCGCCCCGGCTCGAGCGCGTAGATGGTCAGAAAGCGCAGCGGGCGCTCCGGATCACAATTGCGAAAATGCGTGTGTGGAAGATCGGCACGATCCTGCAAGGTCTCGCCGGCGCGATACTGTCGCGGAGCATCGCTGCCATAGGCGGACTCGGCGACACCTTCGACGATGAAGACCACGCCTCCGACGGGATGCCGGTGAAGCGGAGCGACGCCGCCGGGCGGATAGGTCACCTCGGCCACGACAAGCTCGCGATCGTCGCCAGGCAATGCAAGGCGCTCGAGAATCTTGCGTGTGACACCCGCAAACCCGGATTGTTGGCCGCTTGCCTGACCGTTGCTGTTCTCACCCATTGCCCATTCCTCTCGTCTCCATGGCCCCGCCAGACCTCGATCAGATCGCGGTGCTGCTGACTATGGGGGCGCCCCGTCAGGGCAACAAGGTGCCACCTCGACCAACGCGCATGAATGTGAAATGTCTGCGATGGCGTTACGGTTGACGGCCGACGCGGCGTCCGGGGCTCTTGCCTCCCGTGCATCCGCGTTGCAAGATTTCGCGCGGCGTGCCCGCCGATGACCCAGCTCCAATTGCCGCCGCACAATGTTCAGCGAGTTCTGCATGAGAATGAGGATGTCGACGACACGATTGCCGAAGCTTGCCGCGGTCGCACTCGTCATCGAAGCCGCAAGCGTCATGCCGGTGTCTTCGGCACCGGCCCCTTCCGAATGTTCGATGTCGGTCACGCTGGCAAATTGGGGCGAAAATTCGAGCGGTGACATTGATGTGACATCGGGAGAAAGTTGCCTGTTTCCCATCGGGATTCGCGGCACGATCACGGCCTCGGCCATTTCGCAAAAGCCGGCACACGGCAAGCTGAAGAAGGTCAACGCATCGACGTTCGAATACAAGCCGAAGGCCAAGTACAGGGGAAGCGACACGTTTGCCATCAAGGCAACGGGCCAGGGGCCGACGGCTTCAGGCACATCAATCATCACCGTGCGCGCGACGATCAAATAGCAGTCGCGATGCGCTCCGCGCGTCCTGCAGCTTCGTCAGTTCAGCGACATTTGTTTCGTGTAGCAATCGCGCTTGCTTGCCGTGATGCAGCAGGGGCCAGATTCGAAATGGCTGAACAGCGTCACAGACTTGTCCGTTGGTCGGCGCAATCTCGTCAAACACCGTCGGGGGCCTCTCGCGAACGTGATGATTGGCCGACATCATGGAATTGAAACCTCGGCGCTTCGCCACCGTTTCCGATGGTGACGGAGAGCGCGTCCGGGATGGAGACGAGGTGAGAGGTTATTGGCGTGCGACATTGGCTGGGTTCACCGCAGTCATTGCGGTGCCGATGTGCGCGATCCATCCGGCGCACGCCCATGATCATCGGCACCCCGAATTGAATGGCTGGTACGAAAGCCTGCACAGCGGCAAAGGGCCGTGCTGCGATGGCAGCGATGCGAAGCGCCTCGACGATGTCGATTGGGACGTCAAGGACGGGCACTACCGCGTGCGCATTGACGGCGAATGGGTGGACGTTCCCGATGAGGCCGTCGTAGACGGACCAAACCGCGCCGGTCATACCATCGTCTGGCCCTATTACCTGAATGGTCATCCGAAGGCACGCTGCTTCATGCCGGGAAGCATGGGCTGATCGCGCATGGCGATCGGCAAGATCCAGACCTTCAAGATCCAAAGCGTGATGAGATTAGGTTGAGCTGGAGCGGCGGCGGTGGTTCAGCTCTCCCTTGGGAGAGGTGAACCGAACGCGTGGCCAAAACCGATTCAATCTACATTCATCGCGCTTTAGACTTCGACGATGACGTAGTTGTCTTCGATGTGCACCGGAAACGTTTCGGCGACGTACGGCCCCTTCTGTAATTCCTCTCCGCTCTCGACCGCCACCGGATAGGAGCGGATTCTGAAGCGGGACGGATCGAACCAGGACTGGCCGTTGCGCATGTCGAATTCCCAGCCATGCCACGGGCAGCGCAACATCTCGCCGATGCGGTCGCGCTGGTAGATACCCGGTTCAGGCGAGGTCAGGCGCGCGACGCAGGCCGCTTTCTGGAGCGGCGCGCCCTCATGCGGGCAGCGATTGAGCAGCGCGAAGAATTCGCCATTGACGTGGAACACGACGATGTCGCGGCCTTCGAGACCGAAGACCTTGTTGCCGCCTGCGGGGATATCGCTGGTGCGCGCGACGATGTGACGGGCCATCTCGATCCTCAAAGCGTTTTCAAGCGAAGTGGATTCCGGTTCGCGTAAAGAAAACGCGTCAAAAACTAGAACTTGTAAACGGCGCGGGCGTTGCTGTTGAAGATCTTGCGCCGCTCGGCTTCCGTCAGCGGCGTCTTGAAGGCGTAGCGCGCGTCGTCGTAGTCCCAATGCGGATAGTCCGACGAGAACAACAGGCGATCGATCCCGACCCATTCGATCAACTGACGCAGGTGTTTTGCCTCATCGGGCTCGTCGATCGGCTGCGTCGTGAACCAGAAATGCTGCTTCACGTATTCGCTCGGCCGGCGCTTGAGATGCGGCACTTCGCTGCGGAAGCGCTCGAAATGCTGATCCATCCGCCACATCGCCGATGGGATCCAGCCGAAGCCGCCCTCGATGAACACGATCTTTAGCTTGGGGAAGCGCTCGGGGATGCCCTCGAGCACGAGGCTCGTGAGCTGCGAGGCCACGGTGTGCGCGTTCGATTGATGCTCCTCGCAGTAGTAGGACGGCCAGCCGCCGCCGGTCGGCGCGTGCCCGCCATAGCCGCCGACATGGATGCCGAGCGGCAGGTCGAGCTCCTGCGCGCGGGCGTAGATCGGCCAGTAGCGGCGGCGGCCGAGCGGCTCGTTGGCGCGCGGCGAGACGTTGATCTGGATGTATTCGCCTGATTTGGCGCAGCGATCGATCTCGGCAATGCCGAGATCGTCGCCGTCCTGCCCGACCAGGATCGAGGCCTTCAGCCGCGGATCGCGGTGCGACCAGAAGGCAAGCTGCCAGTCGTTGATGGCGCGCTGGATCGCGGCGCCGAACTCCAGGTTCTGCTGCGAGAAGATGAAGAGATCGAGCACCTGCAAAATGCCGAACTCGACGTCGAACGGATCGAGATGCTGCTTGCGCATGAAATCGAGATCGGAGCCCGGCACGCCACCGGTCGGCGGCCACGCATCGCGGCGCGCGATCAGCGGCGAGGAGCGCGGATAGGGCGTGGTGCCGATATAGGGCGTCCGCAGATGACTGCCGTACTCCTTCAGATGCTGCTGCCAGCGCTTCGGCAGGAATTCGTTGAGGTCGCTGTGCGCGTGAATGCTCGGATGGATGTCGCAATCGATGATCTTCAGCCGTGTTGCGGCGGTCTTCTCTTCCTCGAGCATCGGGCGGTCGATGACGTCACTCATGCGATCCTCCTTTGTCTTGAATCGGTGTGGCCGTCACCTCTCCCCGGGCAGGGAGAGGTGGGCAGCGCCGATAGGTCGCGAGTTTGCTCAAACATCGGAATGCCTCACGCATTCAGTTTCAGCCGCGGAAAGGTTTCCAGCGGATTGTCTTCGCACATACGCGCAACGATGCTGGCGGGCAGATGCGGCGGGATCGGGTCGTCGCCGTCAAACTGCCAGTGCGGATAATCGGACGCGAACAGGAACATCTTGTCGGAGCCGATCTGGTCGATGACGTCGGCCACACCGGTCGCATCGGGCGGGCCATCGAACGGCTGCATGGTGACGCGGAAATGGTCGCGGATGATCGAGGCCGGCTCGCGCTCGACCCAGGGCACCTCGACCCGCACGCCGCGCCAGGTCTTGTTGGCGCGCCACATGAATGCCGGCAGCCAGCTCACGCCCGACTCCATCAGCACGACCTTCAGGCCCGGAAACTTCCCGAACACCCCCTCATAGATCAGGCTCAGCGTCTGCGCCTGGAACGCCTGCGCTTCCGCCAGATAATATTCGTAGCGGTAGGACGGCCAGCCGATCGAGCTCGGCGCGGTGCGGTAGGCGCTGCCGGCGTGGATCGCGATCGGTAGCTGGTATTTCTCAGCGGCCCGATAGATCGGCCAGTAGTGCCGCCGCCCGAGCAGCGTCTCGCCTTGCGACAGCACCAGCACGGACACGAAGCGGTGGTCGCCTGCCCTGCGCTCGATCTCCTCGACCGCGAGATCCGGTGCCTGGATCGGCACCACGATCGAGGCGCGCAGCCGCTTGTCCTTGGTAAGCCACTCGGCCGCGATCCAGTCATTGATCGCCTTGCAGAAGCCGGCCGCCATATAGGGATCGAACACCGCCTGCGCGCCATAGACGACGTTGCAGATCGCGTGGCTGGCCCCAAGCTGGTCGAACGCGCCGCGCTGCACCATGGCGAGGTCGCTGCCGGGCTTGCGGCCATCCGTTGACCGCCAATCGGCGCGGCCGCTCAATGGCATCGACGGCGGATAGGAGTTGAGGTCGAGCCCGTCGATCGCGCGACTGACCACCTGTTCCTTCCAATGATCGTCGAGATAGGGCAGCAGCGTGGTGCGCGTTCCTCCCACCGCGGGATGGATGTCGCAGTCGATGCGCGTGGCCGCCATGGCGCTCCTCGAACCCTGATTTTGTTCTTGTCTTTGATTGTTGGCGGCATCGCTGCCGCAGCTTGCGACTGTGGCCCCAATGGACCGATCCTGCAAGCCGATCGGCGCGGAGCCGGTCTGTGATATCCGCGCAGCCGCCGTCGCACGTGAAGTTTTCGGATCGTGTGAATGGCGTCACCATGTCGGCGCATGAACCATGGTAGCGGGTTCCGCGTCGCGGAAAGTGCACTAGTCACAGGAGACCAGGATGAAGTTTGGAAGACCGACGATCCTCGCATGCGCATTGTCGCTGGCCTCCGTCTCCGCCGCATCGGCGGCAAGCTCGGCCGCCTCGGGCTCGGTGGCGCTGGCGCTCGCCGGCGTGGTTGCGCCCTATTCCCGCTTGCCGGCTGCGGAGAAGAAGGCGGTCGCCGCACTCTTCGACGGCGACAGCAAGGTTGCCCATGCGAAGACAATCACCGTGACCGCGGACAAGATCGTCTGCCGCGCCAGCAATGTCGACATCACCTCGCGCTCCTGCGAGCTGACCTTTGGTCCTCGCACGCGCAGCGTGAAGGGCCGCGCGGCGAACGAGATCTTCGCCACCGAGGCGCTCGCCGGCGTGCCCTCCGACGGCGCGGCCGGTACGATCTACGAGAGCCTGACCAAGCTGTCCTGCACGCTCGATCCAAAGGTGATCAAGCAGAACGGCGGCGGCGGCGCCGACTGCACGTTCCAGCCGGGGAACTAGCCGGTGGTCCGAGGCGCCTGTCGCTCGGCTATCCCTCGACCAGACCCAGCCTGGCAGCGATGCGTCGCGCGGTATCCTCTCGCTGCGCCGTGATGGCCTGCACCGCCTGCCGGGCCTGCTGAAGGATTGCCGGCGGCGCCGTCTCAGGCGTGCCGCTGTCGAAGGGCGGCTCCGGCGCATAGGCCATGTAGAGCTGGATCGCCCGCGCAGCATCCTCGCCGCGCAATTCGGCCGCAAGCCGCAGAGCGCCGTCGATGCCTGCCGTCACTCCGGCGGCGAAGATATGGCTACCATCCACCACTACGCGTTCGTTGACCGGTATCGCACCAAAAAACGGCAACAAATGAAACGATGCCCAATGGGTCGTCGCCCTGCGTCCCCTCAACAAACCGGCGGCTCCGCACAGCAACGCGCCGGTACATACCGAAAAGATGCTGCATGCACCGGCAGCCTGCCGCCGGATCCAGTCGACCACCTCGGCATCCTCCATCAGCGCTTCCTGGCCGAACCCGCCCGGCACATGCAACACATCGAGCGGCGGCGCTTCAGCGAGTGTGGCGTCAGGCGTCAGGCGCAACCCCTTGATATCGCGCACCGGCGCCATGGTCTTCGCGTAGACGCGATAGGTCGAATTCGGGATCCGCGACAGCACCTCGAACGGGCCCGTCAGGTCGATTTGATCGACCGCCTCGAACAGCAGCGAACCGATTTGCAGATGAACGTCATGAGGAATCATCGGGCCTCCCGCTCGGCTATGGACAAAGCGAGCCTATCGCGGCACGCTTCCGTGATGCCGCCAAACTCCCCTCGCTTCTCGCCAAACGGGAGCCGTCTGGTCGAAGTGCTCGCCTATCCGGCAGTGCAGTTGCTCGACGTCACCGGACCGCTGCAGGTGTTCGCGTCCGCCAATGCATTGCTGGCGAAGGCCGGCAACGCCGAGCCTTACACGGTGCGCGTCGTCGCCAAAGATGGTCCCACGATCGAGGCATCGGCCGGCGTCGGTCTTGCCGTGCACTCTCTTCCATCCAGCGATGTTGCCATCGATACGCTGGTCGTTCCCGGTGGCGACGGCGTCGACGCCGCGGCGGCCGATCGCGTCCTGCTTGACTGGATCCGCAAGCGCGCCGGGCAGGCGCGCCGCACCGCGTCGGTCTGCACCGGCGCCTTCCTGCTCGCCGCATCAGGCGTGCTCGATGGACGGCGCGCCGTGACCCATTGGGGATTCTGCGCCGAGCTCGCCCGCCGGTTTCCCGCGGTCCGTGTCGAGCCCGATCCCATCTTCCTGCGCGACGGACCGTTCTGGACCTCGGCCGGCGTCACCTCGGGCATCGACCTCGCGCTGGCGCTGGTCGAGGAGGATCTCGGCCGCGACGCGGCGCTTGCCGTCGCCCGTTATCTGGTGGTCTTTTTCAAGCGCCCGGGCGGCCAGGCGCAGTTCAGCGAAATCCTGTCGCTGCAGGCGACCGGCGACAAGTTCGGCGCATTGCACGACTGGATCAGCAACCATCTGGCCGACGACCTGTCGCTTCCGATGCTTGCGAAACAGGCCGGCATGAGCGAACGCAGCTTCAGCCGGCGCTACGCTGAAACCACCGGGCTGACCCCGGCCCGCGCGATCGAGCGGCTGCGGGTGGAGGGGGCGCGGCATCTGCTCTCGGAAACGCGCCTGCCGATCAAGCGCATCTCGCAGCGCTGCGGCTTCGGCTCCGAGGAAACGATGCGCCGCAGCTTCCTGCGCCTGCTCGCAACCACGCCGCAGGATTACCGGGCCAGATTCGCCGGTTAGTCGGAGCTCCCAATTCAGACATGAAAAAACACGCCGGCCCCGCAGCCGACGCGTTTTCGTCCGTCGTCATGCATCAGCCGTTCCACGCATGCGGCTGCCACGCCGCCTCCAGCGGCGGATTGGTCACGCTGCCCGTGTAGTTGGTGATGGTCGACGCCGCCACGATGGTGATCACTTCGAGCAGCAGCTCCTTGCTGAAGCCGGCCGCGAGGAAACGCTCGATGTCCCCTTCGTTGAGCCGCCCGCGCTTTTCGATCAGCGTCCGCGCCAATGTCGAGAGCGCGCCGAGCCCTTTGTCGGCCGGCGAACGGCCGGCGCGCATCGCCGCGACGTCGGCCGGATCGAGGCCCGCCTGCAGCCCGAGCGCCGAATGCAGCGCGACCGCCCAGGCGCAGCCATTGGTCACGGCGTCGGTGAGCAGCACGGTCTGGATCTGCGGCTCGCTGAAGCTGCCGGCATGAACCTTGTCGAAGATGCCGATGAAGCTTTGAAGCAGCACGGGCGACGTCGCCATGGCGCCGGCGAGATTGGGAATCATCCCGAATCTCGCCTCGACGTCGCGCAGGGACGCCTTGGAGGCTTGAGGGGCGGAGTCGAGCGTGTGCACGGGAAAACGTGTCATCGGAATGGCCTTTCGCTGATGCTGATTGAACCCGAAGCCGCCGGATGCTGGGCCGCACCTGGCTACTGGGTTCGATGGAGGCTATCTAGAGGCGTCGCGGCGCGAGCGTTCGCCAAAGTCCCCACATTCCACGCCATCAAGCGCCGGCGCGATCCTTGACCCGCCGCGCGACGATGCCGAGCAGACGGCCCAGCGTTCCGCTCGGCGGTCCCTTCTTGCGCGCAAGCGCGAGCGGAGCGACGAGGCCGGCGGCGCGGTCGAGACGCAGATAGGCGACACCGGCGGTCTCGAGCCGCGCCATCGATTCAGGGACGATCGAGAGCCCGAGCCCCGCCGCGACGAGGCTCAGCGTCGACACCATCCGCGTCGCCTCCTGCGCCACCTTCGGACTGAACCCGGCGGCACGGCAGGCCGCGATGATGCTGTCATAGAGGCCCGGCCCGGTCGGCCGGCGATACAGGATCAGCGGCTCGTCGGCGAGCGCGGACAGGGCAATCCGGCGCCGCGAACCCTTGCGCGCCCGCGGATGATGATCCGGCAGCGCGACCAGCATCTCTTCATTCAGGAGATGAGTGATGATGAGGCCCTCCCGCCGCTCGATCGGCGAGCGCACGAAGGCGGCGTCGAGGCGATCGGCGTCGACCGCTTCGATCAGCTCGGCGGTGCTGGCCTCTTCAAGCGAGAGCGTGATCGCCGGTGCGCGTTCGCGCATTTCGCGCATCACGCCGGTGACGAAGGGGTTGAAGGCGGCCGAGCTGGTGCAGCCGATGGCGAGCTGGCCTTCCTGGCCCCGGCTGGCGCGGCGCGCGGCCTCGACCGCAAGGTCGACGTCGCGCAGGATCAAGCGCGCCTTGTCCACGAATGCACGGCCGGCGGCGGTCGGTTCAACTCCGCGCGGCTGCCGGCGAAACAACGGCGTCCCGATCGCGGCCTCGAGCGCGCGGATCTGCTGGCTCAACGGCGGCTGCTGGATGCCGAGCCTTGCGGCAGCGCGGGTGATATGGCCCTCCTCGGCCACGGCAACCGCATAGCGAAGATGGCGCAGCTCGATCATCCGGCCTGTCATATCCAAAGCATATGCATTTTGCGCTTTCCATATATTGGAAATTTGGCGTGCCGCAAATTAGGTTCGATTCGAAATCGACCGAACCGGAGCCGATCTACCCATGGATGCCGCCCCCGCTGCCGAGGCGATCAGGCACGACTCGCCGAGTGTCGCCGACCTGTTCACGGGCTTCTTCGTCCTCGGACTGACCGGCTTCGGCGGCGTGCTGCCGCTGGCGCGCCGCATGATGGTCGAGAAGCGCGGATGGCTGACCGGTGCGGAGTTCACCGACCTGCTCGGCCTCTGCCAGTTCCTGCCCGGCGGCAACGTCATCAACATGTCGGTGGCCGTGGGACTGAAGTTCCGCGGCATCCCCGGCGCGTTTGCCGCGATCCTCGGCCTGATCGCCGTGCCGACGGCCGTCGTGATCGCGCTTGGCGTGATCTATGACCGCTTCGAGAACGAGCCGATGGTCCGTCACCTGTTCGGCGGGCTGGCGGCCGCTGCGGCCGGATTGCTGATCTCGATGGCGATCAAGATCGCCTGGCCGCTGCGACGGGACATCGTCGGCTGGCTGATCGGCGCGCTCTGCGTGCTGGCGATGGCGGTGTTCAGATTGCCGCTGCTGCCGACCCTGCTGACGCTGGCGCCGCTCAGCATCCTCCTGAAGTCGAGACAGTCCCGATGAGTGGCACCCTGGTCGCACTGGCGCTGATCTTCGCCGAGCTCTCGCTGCTCGCCTTCGGCGGCGGCAACACCATTCTGCCGGAGATGCAGCGCCAGGTGGTCGATGTCCATCACTGGATGACGGCGACCGAGTTCAGCGCGCTGTTCGCGCTGGCTCAGGCGGCGCCGGGACCGAACATGATGGTCGTGCCGCTGGTCGGCTGGCATGTCGCCGGCTTCGCGGGCGTGGTGGTGACATCGCTTGCGAAGTTCGGGCCGTCGTCGCTGGTGACCGGCATCGCGCTCCAACTCTGGGAGCGCTTCAAGGACCGACCGTGGCGGCGGAAGGTGCAGGCGGGGCTCGTTCCCGTCACCGCCGGCTTGGTGATCGCCAGCGCCATCGTCATCACGCACGCCTCGACCTCGAGCTGGAGCCTCGTGCTGATCGCCGCCGGCGTGGCGATTGCCACCACCGCGACCAAGGTCCATCCGCTGTTCGCGCTTGCCGCAGGTGCGGTGCTCGGCCTCACCGGCATCGGTCAGCCGTGAAGGCGGCATTGGCGCCGACATTCGACGCCACCTCGCGGCGGTAACCAAGGCCTCCGCGCGTGCGCGGTTTCGCCGCAATGGCCACGCGGCCGCCAGGGGCTATGTTGGTATCGCCATGATCTACACGTTGAGCATCGACACACGCATCGCGCGGCTCGTCCTGCGCGCCGGACGTCTGCACGCAGGCACCTAGCCGGGCGGCCATCGCGCGCCGTCCGGAGTCTCAACGTCATCAAAAATCGTTCGGTTTGGAGCTTTTTGCGGCGCGGAGCGTTGATGCTTCGCCCGAGACAGACACGTCGCGGCGATCTTGCCGCGGACAAGCGGCAGTTCCGACAATCTTTGACCACACCAGGTTCCGATAATCAAAGTTCGGAACCTTCAATCGCGTCATTGCAGGTGAACAGACATGAGCCGAAGCTTCAACTTGCCCGCCGCTTCCTTGCCACCCATCACGATCGCGGTGAGCGAAGCGCAGCGTCTCAGCGCGCTGGCCGATTCCAGCATGACGCGGCTCCCGCAGGTGGCGCAGTTCCTCGCGCGCGAGACCGAGCGGGCCAAGGTCGTCGCCGACGACGCCGATTTGCACGACGTGGTGCGCATGGGCTCCCGGGTTCGCTATCGCGACGACGACACCGGCGACGTCAGGGAAGTCGTGCTGGTGTATCCGCACGAAGCCGATATCGCCTTGAAACGCGTCTCGGTCCTGACGCCGGTCGGCGCCGCCTTGATCGGATTGTCGGTCGGACAGGCAATTGCGTTCGAGACGCCAAGCCATCAGACCCGATCAGTGACGATTCTCGGCGTCACGCATCAGGGCTAGCACGACAGTTGTCATTCCCCGCGAATGCGGGGAATCCAGCACGCCGAGGCCCCTCGGACGGAGCCGTGACGTCTCTGGAATACTGGATCGTCCGCTTTCGCGGACGATGACACCGAAATGAAACGCGACTGTAGTGCTAAGGGCGGACAAAATTAGATCGAACCGGAACGGCGTCGGAGGTTCACCTCTCCCCGATAGCAGGGCAATCGCGTTTGGGAGAAAGCGCCCTGTGGCCATCCTTCGAGACGCCCGCCTTCGGCGGGCTCCTCAGGATGAGGTCTTGTGTTGCGGCACACTAGTAGACCCTCATGGTGAGGAGCGCCGCTTGCGGCGCGTCTCGAACCACGAGGCCGGGTTCGTGCGCAGCCGCCCAAGGCGGCATATGCGATCGCCCTAACCCCGATGGGGAGAGGTGAACCAGAGTTGTAGCCGGTCGATCAGCCCGCGACCCGCAAGGCCGTCACCGCGACGCAGGCGTTGCCGAACGGAATCAGCATCACCTGCGCGCCGTTCGGCAGCGCGATGGTGGCGAGATCGCCGAGCGCGCTGTTCTGGCCATTGAGTCTGGCGAGCTCGGCGGCAACGGTCGGGCAGCTCTCCGCGCGCGGCGTCACCCGCACCAGATTGCCTTCGCAGGATGATCCGATGGGCGCCGCGAAGACGATGCCGGCGGCCCGCTGCGGCGCGGTGTTCTGAGGATTATCGTTCGGCGTGAGCGCCACCAGCGACTGCACCGAGTGGGAATTGCCCGCCTTCGGATCCCACTGCGACTGCGCGGTGTAGTTCGAGTTGGTCGCAAGGCCGCGCCCGAGAGTCCCGAACACATTTGCGCAGGTGACGATGTTGCCCTGCCTTGCATGATCGTCGAACACCGTCGGCTGTGGCTGCGCGGCCTGTTGCGGCTGCGCGGCGGCTGCGGGAGCTTGCTGCGCCTGCGATTTCTGGTGTGGCTTTGCGGCCGGCTTCTTGGCCGTCGCCGGCGCGGCTTGCGGCTGCAATGGCACCGGCTGCGTCGCGGTCTGGGCATAGCCGACGACCCCGACGGCGCTGAGCGCGGCCACCGCGACCGCCGCAAATATCAATGTAAGAGTCCGCATCCGTCGCATCGGCCGTTCATCCTGTTCAAGTGGCGGCCTCGTCTCACGGATATCCGTGCGATCGAGCCGGATATCGGAACTCCAGATCCGCATACTGCTCCTCGTTACTTCAGTTTCGACAGCACGCCCGACAGCCCGTCGAGCGGCGCTTCCAGCACGACCGACCCGACCTGCGGGATCTGATAGGACACCCGGCACGGCGTCGCCGCGCGAATGTGCCGCTTGAGCACGTTGCCGATCGCGATCGTGGCGAAGCAGAAGCCGGCATCGCAATGATCGGTCTGCGCGATGATGCGGTCCGGCGTGTTACCCATGGCAAGCTCGATCGGTTGCCCGGTGCCGGCGCTCGAGGGAACGCGCATCACCATCAGCGGCTTGCCGTCGGCGGTAGCGATCAGCGACCAGTTGAAGGCGACCGCGCCCTGGGCGTTGACGATCGACTGCGTGACATTGCAGACGCGGCGCTTCGACTTGAGGCTCTCGTCGCAAATCAATGTCCAGTTCTTGAACGGCTGAATCATCCGCCTGAATTCGCCGAGCGTTTCGCCTTCCGGCACCACCACGTCCGACGGCTTCACGGCGTAGCCGGGTCCCGGCGCGGGCTGTGCGCCCGCGGTCGCTAGTCCGGGCAGCCAGATCGCCAGAGCCAGGCATGCCAGCCGTCTCGTCGATCTCAAGATCAATTGAGCGTCAGGCTCAGGCCGGCGCTGACGCCCCAGTCGCCGCCGGCGGTGGTGGCCGACGCGTTGCTGCGCAGGCGGCCATTCTCGCTGGTGTAGCCGAGGCCGAAGGCGAGCGCGCCCTGGCTGCGCCACACGCCGCCGCCGGCCGATGCACTCAGCTTGCCCGGCCGGTCGTCATAGCGCAGCGATGCCGCGGCCATGCCGATCGCCGCGGCGCGCCAGGCATCCTGCCGCACCTCGCCGATCTGACCGTTGAGCTGCGCGAACGCGCTGTTGAGCTGGTTGACGTTGACCGCGTCGGTGCCGGCGACGCCTGGCGCCACGTTGCTGATGGTCACCGGCGCGCCGTTGCCGCTGTTCAGCGTGAGCTTGTTGGTGGTGCCGCCGGAGCCGTCGCCATCGTAGTGGATCGTGCTCGAGGCAAGCGCCTGGAGCTGACTCACATTGACCGCATCGGTCGGCGCGGCGCCAGCGGCGACATTGGTGATGCGGCGCTCGGCGCCGGATGAGCCGACCGACACTTCGCCGGTCGCCACGCCCGCAACGCTCTTGCCGACGACGGGCGTATAGGCCGCATCGCTCAGATTGGCTGTCGTGGTGGCGTTGGCGCCGAGCGCCAGCGAATTGGCCTGCGTCGCCTTGGCGCCGGCGCCGATCGCGACCGAATTGTCGGCTGATGCGGCCGAGCCGTTGCCCATCGAAATCGCGTTGGCACCGCTCGCGACCGACTGCGGTCCGATCGCGACGCTCTCCGCGCCGGTCGCGATGGAATCCGCCGCGGTCGAATTGGCGTGGAAATATTTCACGCCGCCACCGCCGGTCGAGATATTGTTGACGGTGGTGTAGAGACTGTCGAGCGCCGTGTTGGTGGCCCAGAGCTGGGAGCCATTGATCGCATCGGTCGAGGTCGATGTGATCTGGCCCGCGGCGACGTTGGTGATGGTACGCTCCGCACCGGCGCTGCCGACGCTGACGGTCGAGGTCGGCGCGGTGCCGGCGAAGTCATAGGTGGTGCCGCCGATGGTGGTGCTCTTGGTCGCGACCACCGCCTGCGTGGTCGAGTTGGCGCCGAGCGCAACGTCGCCGGCCTGCGCCGTCGCTTTGGCGTTCGGACCGAGCGCAACGCTGGTCGGGTTCGTCGTCTGGGACCCTGCGCCGATCGACACCGACTGGATGCCGCTGGCCTGCGCATTGGTTCCGAACGCGATCGAATCGGCAAAATTGGAGACCGAATTCTGGCCGATGGCGATGCCGCCGGGCGCCGTCTGCTGCACGGTCGCGCCAAAGCCCATGCCGATGCCGTTGTCGCCGTTGACCACGGTCGCAGGCCCCACCGCGACCGAATTGTTGCCGACCGCCAGCGAGTCCGCCAGCGTCGAATTGGCGTGGAAGTATTTCGTCGTCGTGGTCGCAAACGAGGTCAGCGCGCCTTTCAACTGGCGCAGGGTGACGGCGTCGCTGTCCTGGGTGCCGTCGGCCACATTGATGATCTGCCGATAGCTCGTCGCATTGCCGACCGACACCGCGCCGAGCAGGGCGAGATCGCTGGTGTTGTAGGGGATGATGGTGCCGCCGATCGTGCCGGATGCCTGTGCAAGCGGGCGGTTGGATACCGAGCCGGAGCCGAGCGCGACGCCGTCGGTCACTGTGGCCTGGGTGTTGTAGCCGAGCGCGGTGGCATTCGCAGCCGTCGCCGACGCGGCCACACCGGCTGCCATCGAGTTGGTCCCGGTCGCGCCGTTGTTGGCGTAGTTGGCCCGCTGGGTGCCACCATCATTGACAGCATAGTAATGTGTCAGGCCGTTGCTGACGACGGTGGACAGGCTGTCGATCGCCGAGGTCGCAGCAAAGAGCTGTGAGCCGTTGACCGCGTCGGTCGAACCGTTGGTGATCCGTCCCGCGGCAACGTTAGTGATGGTGCGCTCGTTGCCGACCGAGCCGACGCTGACCGTCGAGAGCGGATTGGTGCCGGCGAAGGTATAGGCGTTGCCGGCAATGGTGATGCCGCCTGTGCCGACCGCCGTCGTGGTCTGGCTGCCCGAGCCGAGCGCGATGTCGTTGGCATTGGCGGCGGTCGCACCGTTGCCGATCGACACCGAGCCGCTGCCGGTCGCGGTCGACACCGGCCCGATCGCGACCGAGTCCGTGCCCACCGCCGAGGAGTCGGCCAGCGTCGAGTTGGCATGGAAATATTTGATGCCGCCGCCCGTGGTGATGTTGTTGACGGTGGTGCCGATGGCATCGACCGCCTGGTTGGTGGCCCAGAGCTGCGAGCCGTTGATCGCGTCGGTGGACGACCCGCTGATCCGCCCCGCGGCGACATTGGTGATCGTGCGCTCGGCGCCGAGCGCGCCGACGCTGACGGTCGAGGTCGGCGTGGTGCCGGCGAACGTATAGGTGTTGCCGTTGATCACCGTGTTGGCGGTCTGGACGGCCGCGGCGGTCACACTGCCGTTGCCGAGCGCGACGGAGCCGGCATTGGTTGCGGTGGCGCCGGCCCCGAGCGCAATCGCGTTCGCGGCAGAGGCGTTGGCCTGGCTGCCCATGGCGATGGCGCTGGCGCCGTTGGCAATGTTGCGGTCGCCGATGCCCACCGCACCCTGGCCGGTGACGGTGTTCTGATAGCCGATGCCAACCGCGCCCTGCGCGGGCGTGCCGGCGACACCGACGGCCTGGCCGCCGCCGCCCACCATGTTGGTGTTGCCCATCGCGACCGTGCCGTCGCCGGTCGCCGTGTTGTTCATGCCGCTTGCGATGGCGCCGTTGCCGGTCGCGGTGCTGGGATCGCCGAGCGCGACCGCGCCATTACCATTGGCGACGTTGCCCGCGCCGATCGCAACCGCCTGACCGCCGGTCGCCGTCGCGTTGGTGCCCATGGCGACGGCATTGGCGGAATTGGCGACGGCGGTGTTGCCGATCGCAATCGCGCTGGCGGCGCTCGCAGCCGACTGGAAGCCGACGGCAAGCGAGTTCGCGCCGCTCGCATTGGCACTCACGCCTGTGGCGACCGAATTGGCACCACCGGAGTTCGCATTGTTGCCGAGCGCGACACCACCGGTCGCCGCGTTGCCAACGATAGCGCCCGATCCGATCGCGACCGAGCCGCCGGTGCTCAGCGCCTGCGCCTGATTGCCCAGGGCTACAGCGAAATCCCCGGATGCGGCCGCGGAGCTGCCTCCGGCAAATGAGTTGATCCCCGACGCGACCGCCTGCTTGCCAAGCGCGGTCGCGCTGTCCGCCGAGGCAACTGACGACCAGCCTCCGGTCCAAGCATAAGGGCCACTGGCCGTCGAGCTGACGCCGACCGCGGTGGAGTTTCCTCCGTTGGCAACGGCAAAGGTACCCAGCGCACTATCGCCGGCCTTGATGGCATTGGCGTCGACGCCGAGCGCGACGGAATTGCTGCCGCTCGAGACCGTGCCGGCGCCCAGCGCCATCGCGCCGCCGGGGCCTGACGCGTTGGCTCTCAACCCGAGAGCCACCGAATACTGCGTCGACGAAACGGACTGACGTCCAACCGCGATGGCGTCCACGTCAGATGCAGTCACATCCGTGCCAATGCCGATGGCGCTCTGCGCAAGCGCACCCGTTCCCGCAACCGTGCGCGAGCCGAGATAGAGAGAGTTCAACCCGGAGGCGATCGTTCCAAAGCCGATCGCGACGGCGTTCTGGGCGCCCGCGTTCGCGCTGCTACCCTGAGCGATGGAATCGCTTCCGGACGCCGTTGCTGCACTTCCAATCGCGATACCGCGCACCCCGCTTGCAGACGAGCTCGTATCGATCGCCACGGAATCGGTGCCGGTCGCACTTCCGCCACCAAGCGCCACGCTCCCGGCGTTTGCGGTCGAGGCGGCGACCACGACGGCGGCGAAGGCGCCAAGCATCGTCACGAGCGCCGACCCGCCAATTCCCAGAGTCCCGAGCCCCAATCTGTCGCGCTTCACGCCGAGCATCCGATGCGCCTCACGCAACATCGCCAGGAGCCGGCGCCGCAGCGAGCGGCTGTCCCCATCACCACACGCGACCCAGCTCAGGACGAAGCCGGCACGGCGTTGTGCCTTCACTGGTGCGATTGAGGTCCGTGCGACGGCCATGGTGCGTCCCCTTTGTGACATCTTGCAAAGACGTCGGGGATGCTGCGCCATGGACCGAACGCGGGCCCGCCGGCCACGCATAGGGAGAGATCAAGACGGCGCGACGCGCGCACGCCTTGCGGTCCTGGCTTGTGATGTGTCGAATTCAGCGAGCGCATCTTGCCACCCAGCGCTCGCCCGACTGCCCCACCAAAGTGCCCCGAGTCGTCATAGCGGACAACGATAGACACAATTTCGCCGCCGTCACTCCGCACGCCGTCCAAATAGATGGCAAATCGTCTCACAACTTGAACGATCCGCACGGCACACGGCAGGGCATGACGCCAGAATACAACTTGCAATTGATCAGCGCCGTGCGCGTTCGCGCGCCTCGCGCGGGCTCATGCCGAACTCGCGGCGGAATGCCCGCGTGAAGTCCGAGGCCAGCTTGAAGCCGTGCCGGTGGGCGATCTCCTGGATCCGCCGCTCGGGATTGCCGACCAGCTCTGCATGCGCGGCGTGCAGCCGCTTGCGCAAAATATAGCCGGCGACGCCGCCGACACTTTCAAATGCCCGGTACAGGTTGGAGCGCGAGATCCGCAATTGCTGCGCGATGCGGTCCGGCGTGAGATCGAAGTCGCCGAGGTGACTCTCTATATATAGACGCGCGCGCTCGAACAGGACCGACTCGACGGAGCCGCGCGCCTCGCCCGGCCGGTCGGCCGCCGGCTGGAGGCACGCAGCGATCATCTCCGCGGTCGCCCGTCCGGCCTGCCGCAGTTCGTCGGGCGACATCTCGACCAGACGCACCACGAGCGTATCGAGATAGTCGGCCAGCAGCTCGATCAGATTGCCGGAGAGAATGCGGTTGCAGGCGCGATCGAATTGCTCGGCGACGCTCGCGAACGCGCTGCGCGGCAGCGTGAGCAGCAGGCCATCATAATCGGTGATGCGGCCGCGAAGATCATTGTTGAGCGGGACCAGAAAGATCGCGCCCGGCTCGGCGTGAATCGTCTGCCCGCCGGTCTCCAGCCAGACCTCGCCGGAGCGCACGCGGAACAGCGCCCAGGCGTCGACCGGAGCACGGCGCGAGGCCGCGCGCGTGCGCGTGAATGTTTGTGCGGCGAAGTGCCCTGATGACAGCACCAGGTTGCCTAGATTGCAGGCAATGTATTCGACCTCGAAGCCTTGCGCGGGGCTGCGGCCTTCCGGCAGTGCGACATCGAGCCACGGAGCCATCCGTGCCTTCCAGACCTCAAACTGCTCCGCCGGCGGATAGGGCCGCGTCGAGACCAGCCGCGGCGGCGCCGGAGTTCGATCGCTGATGTCACGGGGCGCGCGCGGAAGCGGCACCTGTTCCAGGAGCTTCGCCGCGCGTGCGAGTCTATCACCGTCTCGTTGCATGCATTTTCAACCGCCACTGTCGCAAACGACGAACGTCGGCGCAGCGGAAGCGCAGTCCTATAAGTTGGCGTCGCCGGCCCCCGACAGCACGGCGAACGTCAGATCGACGAAAAGAGCAGCTTGTGAGAATGCGGGCCACGCCCTAACTATGCCGGCCGCTCCTGATAGGGCCGACGCAGGTTCCTGCGATAGTCGTGCTCGTGCATGACATTCTTCATTGTTGTGCTCATCGCCGCGCGCGGCTCAGGAGCTCTGTCGCCGAGCCCGCTCGTCTGATGTAGAGAACAATCTGTGCGAGAGCCAGAGGGAGCGATGACACGCGCGCGAAGAAATCCGAAGTGTGTTCCCGGTGCGTCTGATCGAACGATCTGTCACGGAGCTTTCAGAAAATTTTCCGGAAACGCATGCGAGCGATACGCAGGCAGCGACGAGTAAGCACGCTACAGGACATATCGATCATCATCGCGTAGCTGATTCATCGCGCGCGCATGCGCGCCGTCCTCTGCGAGCACACCGCGATCGTTCACGACATGCGTGACGCAAAGTTTTCTCGCGTAAACCATTGTCGTGCAAATCGGTTCTACAGCGATCTGTTCCCCGACCGGAACTCGCGCGGACGGATTGCACGTTGAGGCTGCAGTGGGTGGGAAGGAGAACCGATCGCATAGCGATCGACGCTTGGTCGAACTGGCAACCGCGCGGACGATGAGCAAGCTGCTGGCGGCCAACTGGCCACGCAGGTCTTTCACCAACCGTGTTTCGGATTTGAAGGACGAGACCTTGCACGACGCTGCGCAGGGTGACCGCGTCGCGTGGCCTCTCCGCGTCCACGTGAGGGAGGCACCGACGGACGGGCTCCCTCCCCCTTGCAGCGCGCAAGGGCAGGGCAGCCGACGCGCGCGGCGGGCTCTTTCCACGAGTCGATTCGGGGAGAGAACCCCACCCCGACCCTCCCCCGCAAGCGCAGGGCTATCGCATATGCGGCCTTGGATGGCTGCGCACGTACCTGGCCTCGTGGTTCGAGACGCGCCGCAAGCGGCGCTCCTCACCATGAGGGTCTACTATTGTGCCGCAAAACAAGACTCATCCTGAGGAGCCCGCCAAAGGCGGGCGTCTCGAAGGATGGGCCACAGGGCGTTTTTTTCCAAATGCGATTGCCCTACCCGCAAGCGGGAGAGGGGGCCCGACCGGCGTGGTCACCTCACGTGCCGATGTCACAACGCCGCGAACTCAGTGAGATGACCTGCCCTCTGAACGCGCGGCTCTCAGTCCGCGCCCGATCCGCTCTGGACGACCTTCTCGTTGAGCTTCTGGTCGACGGTGTCGACGGTGCGGTCGATCTCCGTGCTCGGCGTGCCGAGCTGGTGCGAGATCAGCTTCACCAGCAGATCGACGCGCTCGATGAACGGCGCGCCGGCGGCCACCGCACGGGCCGCCGATGACGGCTTGAGCAGGCTTTCCGCCGCCTTGGCGTATTTCGCGAACGGGACCTGATCGGCGGGATCGGCGCCGAGCTGCCGCGCGATGGCGTCGACGTGGTCGTAGATCGATTGCGACAGCTTGAGATCGCCGTGCACGGCGTCGCGGATCGATTGCGGCTCGGTCGGGGTGATGCAGCGATAGTTGCCGGTGAGCAGCATCGACCACTTCGCCAGTGGAACGAACAGCGACGAGAACACCTTCAGCTTCACCGGAACGTCCTGGCCGTCCAGCGTCACCGCGTCGATGTCGGCTTCCAGCTCGCGCAGCACCTTGTTGTGCTTGTCGTCGGCAAAGACCGCGGCCTTGAAGTTGGTCGGCAGGCCGACGTGGAGCACGTTCGCCGCTTCCTCCGGCGGACGGAAGGCCTGCGGATCCGGCGAGCAGAGTGTCACCAGCCCCGGCTCGAAGCGCTCCCACACCTGCGCATTGGTGTAGGCCTCCTCGAGGTCCATGCCGGCGAGCGCGGGAATGCGCTTGAGATAGGGCAACGGCGGCATGTTCATGATCGACAGGCACGGCAGCTTCGCCGCCGCGATCTTGATCATGAGAACACGAACCGTGTGGTTGGTGTATTGCGGCTCCTGCATCGCAAGACCGACCATGTCGTAGCGCGACAGGTCGACGTCGGCGGGCGTCACCGCGTCGAGCTTGCCCGGCAAGTCGCGCGAAAAGATCGACCGGTGGTTCGGCTCGTCGCGCAGCTTGATGCGCACTTCGGTGCCGTCGCGATTGATCAGCTCCGCCGTCTTCTTCCGGCAAACCAGGGTCACGTTGTGCCCCGCCATCAGAAGCTTGGTCCCCAGCAGGGAGCCGTAAGAGGCTCCCAGGATCAGAATGTTGCGCGCCATGCTCTCTCTTTCAAAGCCGATGCCGTGTTGTCTTCAACGCCTGGGCCCGACTGAGCCCGAGCTCTGGTATACCACGAGAGCAACCCCATACCGCAAGGCGCGGTGGTGTCCAGCGCAAAGTGAGGGGCGCGACAATCGCGTCGCCCGAGATGTGCATGACGGTGTGGATCAGCGTTCGATGCGCCGACCGTGATCGAAGACTCCAATCACCCGATTGGCAAACCCTTTCGGAAACAGCGACTTATGCTTGGCGCCGGCCCGCCGTCGCGCGGGGCTTTATCCCGCGTCACGGGATGAAGCGATCCCGTGGCAACACCTACCGAGCGCTCGCTCACTTTTTACGGGACGGTCGGGCGCGAGCCATGCCCGAACCAGACTTGTCAATGACAGGTCCTTCGCAGTATCGACCCCTGATGTTGCGCTGCATGATCGGCGGGACACCTTACAACCAAAGTCAATCTTCAACGAGGAAACGACAAGACATGCGTTATCTTCCCTTCGCCATGGCTGCGGCCGTCCTGATGCTCGGTGGCGCGGCGTCCGCGCAGGAAACCTTGAAGATCGGCTACATCGATCCGCTCTCCGGCGGCGGCGCCAGCGTCGGCGAAGGCGGCCTGAAGACGTTCCAGTACCTCGCCGACGAACTGAACGCGAAGGGCGGCATCCTCGGCCACAAGATCGAAATCGTCCCGCTCGACAACAAGACCAATCCGCAGGAAAGTCTGATCCAGGCGCAGAAGGCGGTCGATGCCGGCATCCATTACATCACCCAGGGCAACGGCTCTTCGGTCGGCGCCGCGCTCGAGGATTTCGTCACCAAGAACAACTCGCGCAACCCCGGCAAGGAAGTGCTCTACTTCAACTATGCCGCGGTCGATCCGAGCATGACCAACGAGAAGTGCAGCTACTGGCATTTCCGCTGGGACGCGAGCTCGGACATCAAGATGGAAGCGCTGACAAACTACATGAAGGATCAGCCGTCCATCAAGAAAGTCTACCTGATCAACCAGGACTATTCGTTCGGCCAGTCGGTGCGCACTGAGGCGCGCAAGATGCTCGCGGCCAAGCGGTCGGACGTGCAGATCGTCGGCGACGAGTTGCATCCGCTGCTCAAGATCACCGACTTCTCGCCCTACATCGCCAAGATCAAGGCCTCGGGCGCCGACAGCGTCGTCACCGGCAACTGGGGTCAGGACATCGCACTGCTGTTGAAGGCCGCGGCCGACGCCGGCCTCAAGGTCAACTGGTACACCTACTACGCCGGCGGCGCCGGCGGGCCGACCGCGATCAAGCAGACCGGCCTCGATCACCAGGTGTTCCAGATCACCGAGGGCTTCGCCAACTCCGGCAACAAGGCGGCGATGGATTTCGAGAAGGATTTCCGCGCCAAGGCCAACATGTCGCTGTGGTATCCGCGCGCCGTCAACGAGATGCGGATGTTCAAGGCGGCGGCCGAGAAGGCCAACTCGATCGATCCGGTGAAGGTCGCCGCCGCTCTCGAGGACATGAAGTTCGAGGTGCTCGACGGCGGCGAAGGCATCATGCGCAAGGACGATCACCAGTTCTTCCAGCCGATCTATATCTCCTCGTTCGGCACGCTGGCCGACAAGGCCAAGGAGCCGTTCGACGAGGAGAGCACCGGCTGGGGCTGGCACCTCGTCTCCAAGATCGACACCGCGCATGCGATGGTCCCGACCACCTGCAAGATGAAGCGGCCCTGATCGACCGTTTGGCTAGCGCCTTCGCGGCTGCACGGCCGCGGAGGCCCGCCTTCGTCCGGTGGTGACGCCGGCGTCCGGTCGGTTCGCAGCTTCCTGTTCACGTCAATCGTTCTTGCCTTCAACGAGTGTGCCTTGGCTGAGTTGATCGTCATTTCAACGCTCAACGGCGTCCTGTTCGGGATGCTGTTGTTCCTGTTGTCCAGCGGGCTCACCGTCATCTTCAGTATGATGGGCGTGCTCAACTTCGCGCATGCCAGCTTCTACATGCTGGGCGCGTTTTTCGGCTATCAGCTCACCCGCTGGATCGGCTTCTGGCCGGCGCTGGTGCTGGCGCCGCTTTTGGTCGGCGCGGTCGGCATGGCGGTCGAGCGCTACGGACTGCGCAACACCCACAAGCACGGCCATGTCGCCGAGTTGCTGCTGACCTTCGGGCTTGCCTTCGCAATCGAGGAAATCGTCTCGATGATCTGGGGCAAGAGCCCGATGGATTACCGGATTCCCACGGCGCTCGACTTTCCCGCCTTCACCGTGTTCTCCACCAATTATCCGGCCTACAAGATCTTCATGCTCGTGGTCTCGGTCGTGATCTTCGTGGCGCTTCTGGTCACGCTGAAGCGGACCCGGGTCGGCCTCATCGTGCAGGCCGCGCTGACGCATCCGAGCATGGTCGGCCATCTCGGCCACAATGTCGGGCGCGTATTCATGCTGGTGTTCGGCGTCGGCAGCGCGCTCGCCGGCCTCGCCGGCGTCATCGCCGGTCCCTCGCTGGTGACGCAGTCCGACATGGCGGCGCTGCTCGGGCCGATCCTGTTCGTCGTCATCGTGTTCGGCGGCCTCGGCTCGCTGCCCGGCGCCTTCATCGCATCGCTTCTGATCGGGCTGATCCAGACCTTCGCGGTCGCGCTCAACGGGTCGCTCGCCAGCGTGTTCGGTCCGCTCGATCCGAGCCTCGGCCCCTCGCCGCTCACCGACATCTGGAACGTCACGATCGCGCAAGTCGCGCCGATCCTGCCCTATGTGCTGCTGGTGCTGGTCCTGATCTTCCGCCCGATGGGCCTGTTGGGAACGCGCGAGTCATGACCAAGGCTGTTCCACCCGTCTCCACCGCGATGAAGCATGAGTCCGGCGGCGCCTTGAGCTTCTACGGCGTCTGGCTGATCGCGGCCGCCGCGCTCATCGTGCTGCCACTGGTCTTCTCCTCCGGCGGCTCGCTGACCTCGTTCAGCCTGATCGGCATCGCGATCATCTTCGCGCTGTCCTACAACATCCTGCTCGGCCAGACCGGCCTGCTATCGTTCGGTCACGCGGTCCAGTACGGGCTCGGCGGCTTCCTTTCGGTCCACGTCATGAATGCGGTAGCCAGCTACGACTGGCCGATCCCGCTGCCCTTCATTCCGCTGATCGGCGGCGTCGGCGGCCTTGCCTTCGCGACGCTGGTCGGCTGGGTGATGACCAAGCGCGCCGGCACCGTGTTCGCGATGATCTCGCTCGGCATCGGCGAGCTCGTCGCCTCGTCGTCGCTGATCCTGCGCAGCGTGTTCGGCGGCGAATCCGGCATCACCACCGACCGCACCGCGCTGCCGCACATGTTCGGCTGGAGCTTCGGACCGCAGCTTCAGGTCTATTACCTGATCGCGTTCTGGGTGATGATCTCGGCGATCGCGATGTACGCGCTGACCCGCACGCCGCTCGGCCGCATCTGCAACGCGGTCCGCGACAATCCGGAGCGCGTCCAGTTCATCGGCTATGATCCGCATGTGGTGCGCTATCTCGCCTACATGTTCGCCGGCTTCTTCGCCGGCATCGCCGGCGGCCTCACCGCAATCAATTTCGAGATCGCCAATTCCGCCTATCTCGGGGCGACGCAATCCGGCATCGTGCTGTTCGCCGCGTTCATCGGCGGCACCGCCTATTTCTTCGGCCCGATCCTCGGCGCCATCCTGGTGACCTATCTGCAACTCGGGCTGACCAACGTCACCACGGTCTGGCAGCTCTATTTCGGCATCATCTTCATCGGCATCGTGATGTTCGCGCCGGGCGGCATCGCCGGCATCCTGATGAAGCACCGTCCGCTGATCCGCGCGCGCACGCTGCGCACCGTGATCCCCTCCTATCTCGTCGCCGCCGTCCCGACCCTCGCATTCGCGCTCGGCATCATCCTCACAATCGAAACCGTCGCGCGCTACACGGCGAGCGAAGGCGAAGGCAACACCATCAATCTCGCCGGCATCCCGTTCGTCGCGACCGCGCCGACCACCTGGGCGGCCGCCGCGGTGCTGCTCGTCGGCGGCTTCCTGGTCGCCCGCATCACCTGGCGGCGCGTGGCGGAAGCCTGGGATCGCGCCGCGACGGTGGCCCGTGATCGGGGGTATCTCGCATGACCGCCGCCATCGAAGTCAAAGCCGTCGAGAAGCGCTTCGGCAATGTGGGCATCATCCGCGATCTCAATCTGAGCGTCGCGCAGGGCGAGCGCCATGCCGTGATTGGGCCAAATGGCGCCGGCAAGTCGACGACGTTCAACCTGATCAGCGGCCACATCAAGCCGACCTCAGGCGAGATCCGCCTCAACGGCGAGGTCATCTCCGGCCTGCGGCCGTTCGAGATCAACCGGCGCGGCCTGTCGCGCTCGTTCCAGGTCACCAACGTGTTCGCCCGCATGACGGTGTGGGAGAACGTCCGCTGCGCGGTGCTGTGGGCGACCGGGCACCGCTATGCGTTCTGGAAGAACGTCGACCATCTGCCCGAGGTGAAGCAGCGCACCGCGCAGATCCTCGACGACATCCATCTCAGTCACCGCCGCGACGTGCCGGCCGGCCTTTTGACCTATGCCGAGCAGCGCGAGCTCGAGATCGGCATCACGATCGCCAGCGGCGCCAGCGTCATCATGCTGGACGAGCCGACCGCGGGCATGAGCCACGCGGAGACCGAGCGCGCGGTCGCGCTGATCCGCCGCCTCACCGAGGGCCGCACGCTCGTGATCGTCGAGCACGACATGAGCGTGGTGTTCGGCCTCGCCGATCGCATCTCGGTGCTGGTGTACGGCAACATCATCGCCTCAGGCACGCCGGACGAGATCCGGGGCAATCCCAAGGTCAAGGAAGCCTATCTCGGCGAGGAGATCGACTGATGCTCGAGGTCAGGAATCTTCATGCCTATTACGGCAAGAGCCACATCCTGCAGGGCGTCGACCTCGACATCGCCGCCGGCGAGGTGGTGAGCCTCTTGGGACGCAACGGCGTCGGCCGCTCCACCACGGTCAAGGCGATCATGGGCGAGGTGCCGCCGCAGGGCACCATCCGCTTCAAGGGCCAGGATATCGCCGGCCTGCCGAGCTACAAGATCGCCCGGCTCGGGCTCGGCTACGTGCCGGAGCACCGCGACATCTTCCCGGGCCTGACGGTTCGCCAGAACCTCATCCTCGGCATCAAGGACCCGCGCCGCCCCGGCAAGTGGCGGCTCGAGGAGATGCTCGACATGTTCCCCAATCTCGCCCGCCGTGCCGACACGCCGGCCGGCGTGCTGTCGGGCGGCGAGAAGCAGATGTTGACCACCTGCCGCACGCTGCTCGGCGACCCCGAACTGATGATGATCGACGAGCCGACCGAAGGGCTGGCGCCACTGATCGTGCAGCAGGTCGGCGACCTCATCGCGCGGATCGCGAAGGCCGGTGTCGCCATTCTCCTCGTCGAGCAGAAGCTGTCGATCGCGATGAAGATCTCGAACCGGGTCTATATCATGGGCCACGGCCGCGTCGTGTTTGAAGGCACGCCCGATGAGCTCAAGTCCAACGCCGCCGTGCGCGAGGAATGGCTGGAAGTGTGAGCCTCACCAATCGGCTGCTCTCGTTCGTGCATTGAGCGAGAGGGCGGCCGCACCGTCTCAAGAACAGAGCCCCAGAAAAAGCGAGCCCCGCTTTGCAGCGGGGCTCTTGTTCAATAGCCTATTTCCGATTGGAGTTATTATGCTCCGGTGTCTGCGCGCCCTGCCCTGAGCCTGACGACGGCGGAGCGCTGTTCTGGCTCGGCTGATTGGACGGCATGTTCTGATTCTGACTTCCGCCCGGCCGGCTGCCGCCCTGACCGACAGTGGACTCGTTCTGCGGAGCGGCTCCCGTCGTATTCTGCTGCGGGGCCTGGGTCCCGGTCTGGCCGGGTGCCGACCGGTTCTGTGGCGAGTTCGCTTGGCCCGTTGTTTGGCCCGGCTCGTTCTGCTGGGTGCCGCTCTGGCCGGTCGTGTTCTGCCTTGCGCCACCCTGGCCGACCGTCGACGCCCCTTGTCCCGCGCCCTGACCGATCCTGTCCGACAGACCCAGCGCGGTGACCGTGCGCGTATCAACGCTGCCGCTCGTCGCGATGCCCTGCCGACGCTGGAACGTGATCAGCGCCTCGCGGGTCCGGGATCCGAGCACGCCATCGGCCTCGCCGACCAGCAGGCCGCGATCGATCAGCACCTGCTGCACCTCGCGGATCTGCTGCGGGCTCAGGTCCATCGCCGCAACGCTGCTCCTGCTGCTGCCGCCACGATGGCTGAACCGCGTCCGCGGTCCGACCGGGACCACGTCGACAACCCTGCGGTCTCGATCGAGGAACACGACTTCATCCTCGACGATGAAGAAGCTGTCATCCCGATAAATCGGGAACGCATCGATCAGCGCCGGGAAGGCCGCAACCGACACGACATTGAACCTCGAAGGCACCACAACGCCGCGATTGACCGAGAAGTTGATCGAGTTGACGTTCACGCGCGGCGCGTTGCGTGCTGACAACACCGAGCGCTGGATCGAGCTTTGCTGTTGCGCCGTCACGGTGCGCCCGGCCTCGGACTGGACCGTTGCGTTCGATTGGGTCTGAGCGGCCGTGCCGGCTTGCCCTGTGGTCTGCCCGGAGTTCATCCGGCCTTGCGTCGTTCCAGGCTGCTGCGTGGCCGCGCCTGTCGTGCTCTGGCCGGCTCTCGTGCTCTGACCGGTCGTAGTCGTGCTCTGGTTTGTCGCCGCGCCCTTGCTCTGGCCCGTCGTGGTGCCCTGAGTTCGGTTCGCGCGGTTCTCCGGCTGCTGCTGGCTTTGCCGGGTTGCGGCACTACCACGCTGGCGGGTTTCGGACTGGCCGGTCTGCTCGCGCTGGTTCCGGCTCTGTCCTATGGTCTGTTGTTGCCGGCCCTGATTGCGCTGGCTCTGCGCTTCGCCTCGACCTCGTTCCTCTGCACCTCGGGCTTGCCCGGTGGTCTGGCCCTGCATGCGTCCGCCGCGCTCGGCTGCACCGCGGCCCATCTGGGTTTGACCTTCTGCTCGTCCCCCTTCTCTCGCGCCCTGTCCGCGGCCTACGGTCATGCCTTCGCTACGCGCCGCGCCCGAAGGACTTCCCTGCATGGCACCACCGGAACGTCCGCCCGAAGGGCTCGCTGATGTTCCGTGCTCGCCGCCGCCAGTTCCAGCGCCGATGCCGCCGCCCCCACCCATACCGCCGCCTTCCCGCATGCCTTGCGCCGATGCGAGACTGACGCCGGCGAGCAGCACAGCCGTCGTCAACAGAAACCTACTTTTCATCTTGCTCTGCATTACCGATCCCTCCTGAAATTGGCGGCTGCTTCGTTTGCGAACGCTGACGCCAGAGACTGGCGCTGCCATCGCCGCAGCCGCGCTCCAACAAGGCCCGACGAGATACGCGGCACAGGCGTGCGCACGGCTCGCCGGTGAACTGCCTCGCTAGAAAACGGCGGCGCTGTCGGCCTCGTTCCAAATCACGGCCTCGGCGCGACATTTGGTGCACCCGGGAACACCCGCAGGATCATCCGAGCGCGGTGTTTGCTCAGTCCCAGGAACCATTTGCTCTTGTTCTGTTTGGGGGGCTTGGTGTCACAAAGATCACGCTCAATGCGGATCCTGCTCAATGCGCTCGCACCGATCATCCGACGCGGTCGACGGAGGTTCGGAACGGTTGCGTTCCGCTGCGCGCCGTTGTGCTCGCCAGCGGGTACATCGTCAGCGGGTAAGTAGGTACGCCGGTGCTCGCCGCGCAAGCGCGGTCTGACGAGTGCGCGTCCTGTCTCCTCTATCGATGCGCTGCGATTCGCAACCAATGCCATGCCGCCTCGTTGACGGGGTTGGGCAACCACGACTCAGGAGAAGCTTATGAAGAAGACAGCCCTTGTCCTTACAACAGTCGGCGGACTCGCCATAAGCACAATGGCAGCTCCGGCGCCCGCCGAAGCACGCGACGGGTGGGGGCCCGCGCTCGCAGGCGGACTGGTCGCCGGCGCGGTCGTCGGAGGGCTCGCCTCATCGGCCTATGGCTGGGGTCCCGGGTACGGCTATTACGGCTATGACGACTACGCGCCCGGATACTACGCACCCGCTTATTACGGCGGCTACGGTTACGGCGACTATGCGTACGACGATGTCGCGCCATATCGTTGGGGCGCAACCACCACGACATACTATTCCGGCGTGAGGCCGGCTTATTACGGCGGCTACGGCTATCGTCGGGCGTATTATGGCTCCGGCTATCGTTCGGCCGATTACGGCTACCGCTATCGTAACACGGTCAGACCGGCCTTCGCCTACTACCGGGGCAGCTACCCGGGCCGGTATCGTCACTGGTAAAATCGAACGAGAAGCCCGCGTGCATACGCGGGCTTCTCGCTTGAGGTTTTGGAATCGCGCTCTTCGCTCGTACGGGACGCTACGCTGGTGCCGCCGCAATGCTGCGTTCGGCGCCGATTGATCTTCGCTTGCCGGCACCCGCCAATCGTCTCCGCGCTCAACCACGCTCACCCCAAATGCGCCAGCGCCGGTCTCGGCGTCTGCTGTGAAGGACAGCCTCGCGCGCGCGGCGCGCTGGCCGCTCAGCAACGTTCCCCGGCGATGACAGTCGACACACTTGGCGAGGCCAGTGTCTGAGGGTGTGTGCCATCCACCACCACCGAGGAACGTTCAGCTTGAGACGAATTGGGTGAGACGGCAACGCGCGTTGCTGTTTTGGTTGTGCATCAATTGTGGTGCAATCGCGACGAAGATCGGCACTTGAAGATCGCGACTTGGGTGTGGGATTGGCACGATCTGCACTTCCATCGCACATGGGTTGTGCTTTGATAGAACGCTACCTCGTCGGATCGGCACGGCCCCACAGCCGCGATCCCGGTCAATCCGACAAGCGGCAAAGGCGGCCCCGGCGCATTTCCCCTTTCCACACGTCGGGGCCGCCACAAGCTTCGGACGGCTCTGAGATTATGAAGGGACCAACAGGCACCGATTGGATCATTGTCGCCGCAAATTGCTGGCTCGCATTGCTGGCGGTCGCAATCTTGCTGGTCGCATTACATCCGGAGGTGTAGGCCTGCCCGTCGACTTTTGGCAGGATTTACACTTGCGCCATTTACCGGCCGTGCTCTCCTGAACCACTACCTATCTGTTCCAACGGACTGATCATGGGTAGCAACTTCGGCCCCGACGACATCCTTTGTCGAACCTCCACGTCGGGGCCGTTTTTGTGACGTCCGCGCGGTGCGCCACGCGCGACGCTGCAAAAGTGTGAAGCGCTTTCCGAAAAGATCAGCTCGATTCTGCCGCTTGGTGCCTGGGCGCCATCGTCGAAAGCCGGATTACTGATTTGCCCGACGAGGCTGGGCAAGCCCTCTCGGTCGTCATGGCCCGCGCCGGCGGGCCATCCAGTACGCCGCGGCCTCGCCCTTCAAGCATCGGCGGCTCTGGAATACTGGATCACCCGCATGCGCGGGTGATGACACCGGAAGGCGTTTGACAGGTTGAACCCAGATCGCCCTCAAGAATCAGGTCACTGATTGGCCCGGTCGGCGCGAGCCCCTCTCAGTCGTCATGCCCGCGCAGGCGGACATCCAGTACGCCGCGGCCTCGCCCTTCAAGCATCGGCGACTCTGGAATACTGGATCACCCGCATGCGCGGGTGATGACACCGGAAGGCGTTTGACAGGTTGAACCCAGATCGCCCTCAAAACCGGATCACTGGTTTGCCCGGTCGGCGCGAGCCCCTCCAGTCGTCATGCCCGCGCAGGCGGGCATCCAGTAAGCCGCGGCCTCTCGGCTCAAGCACCGGTGTCTCTGGAATACTGGATCACCCGCACGCGCGGGTGATGACACCGGCAGGCTGTTTGACAGGTTGAACCCGGATTGCCCTCATCCGGCGTGGCTACGCCACGCGAAGCAACTGGTGGATCGGCAAATTGTGGCTTGCCAAGCCGAAGTTCGCGGCAGCAAGCCCGCCTGCGCCCGTTGGGCTTCGGCGCAACAGTCCGTCTTCGCTTTCACTGCGTTCAAGCTACGTCGGACACGCTTCGCCCTGACGGGCCTCCGGTGCGGCTGCGCCACGCGAAGCCCGTCAGGGCGAAGCGTGGTGGGTGCGACAGGGATCGAACCTGTGACCCCTACCATGTCAAGGTAGTGCTCTCCCGCTGAGCTACGCACCCCAAAGTCGTCTTCGTCGTCTTGGGTCGGGTCCCTATAACGGACCCCGGCGGGGCAGGCAAGGATACAAAATGCGGGATTTTGCTCGAATCAGGCCGCCAGCAACTTATTCACCTCGCTGACCAATTCCCGCAAGTGGACGGGCTTGGCCAGGACCTTGGCGTTTTTCGGCGCTTCCGAATCGGAATTCAGGGCCACCGCGGCAAAGCCGGTGATGAACATGATCTTGATGTCGGGGTCGAGTTCCGAGGCGCGGCGCGCCAGCTCGATGCCGTCCATCTCCGGCATCACGATGTCGGTGAGCAGCATCTCGAACGGCTCCTCGCGCAGCCGCTGATAGGCCGACAAGCCGTTGTCATGTGGCGAGACCTTGAATCCGGCGTTTTCCAGCGCCTTGACCAGGAAGCGGCGCATATCATTGTCGTCTTCGGCGAGAAGGATTTTCGGCATGGCGGGAAACGTCGAATCCGGCTGGAGGTTCAGTTCGAACACTAAGCCCGACAGACGGTAAATTTCGGGTGAAATTTGCGCCTGCCAGTCGGCGGAGACCGCATCCTATTTGTGGACCGATCCACGCATCGAATCAACCTGCTGCGGCATTTTCTGCGCTCAGACCCATTCCAGCACGCGCCACACTCTTTTCACTTGGCAGAATGATCGTGATTACGGACAATATGCGCCCAGAAATCTCCGCTTTTCCGGCAGAATCGATTTGGCTCGGAGAGGCGGACGCAAGGGACGGCGCCAAGGGAATGACCGAGTCTGCCGGCGAGTTGTCGCCCCCATTTGTGATCGTCGAGCCCGACGCTTGGCGTGCGCCGATCATCTTCAATTCCCCGCACTCCGGCTCGGTCTATCCAGCCGCGTTCCTGGAGGCCTCGCGCATCGATCTCGCGTCGCTGCGCCGCTCGGAAGATTCGTTCATGGACGAATTGATCGCGGGCTTGAGTGAACGCGGCTTCCCGACCGTGCGCGTCAATTTCCCGCGCTCGTATGTCGATGTGAACCGTGAACCCTATGAGCTCGACCCGCGCATGTTCACCGGGCGGCTGCCGAGCTTTGCCAATACGCGCTCGATGCGGGTGGCAGGCGGACTTGGCACCATCCCGCGCGTGGTCGGCGACGGCCAGGAGATCTACCGTGAGCGGCTCGACGTCGACGAGGCGCTGACCCGGATCGAGGTGCTCTACAAGCCCTATCACCGCGCGCTGCGCCGGCTGATCAACAAGGCCCATCAGGCGTTCGGCGCGGTGGTCGTGGTCGACTGCCATTCGATGCCGTCGATCGGGGTGTCGCGCGACGAGCCGCGCCGCCCGGACGTCGTGATCGGCGACCGCTACGGCACGAGTTGCGCACCGCTGCTGCCCGATCTCGTCGAGGAGATCATGAGCTCGCTCGGCTACTCGATCGGGCGCAACAAGCCCTATGCCGGCGGCTTCATCACCGAGCACTACGGCAACCCGGCGAGCGGGCTGCACACCGTCCAGATCGAGCTCAACCGCGCCGTCTATATGGATGAGCGACACCGCGAGCGCGGGCCGCGTTTCGCCCGGGTGGCGGCGGACTTCGCGACGCTCGCCGACGTGCTGGCCAATATCCCGTTTAGCGATCTCGGACCATTCCAGGCCGCCGCGGAGTAGGATGGTCTCGTCCTTTCCTCACTCCGGCTCGGCGAAGTCCTGAACCAGGAATCCATCGCCGGCGGCTGCCTCCCGCAAAATGAATCTTCTCCGTGCTGGCGTGGGATCACCGGAATAGGTGCCGGCAAAGAAAAAAGGGCCGCTTGAATGAACAAGCGGCCCAAGTCTAGGGAGGAAACGCCCAAGGAGGGCAGCGATAGCGCGAAGCGCTACCGCACCGCAACAATATGCGGCCGCGCTGCACAAAACGCAAGACTTTTCGAAACATTTCCTGCGCTATCCAGCGGAGGATGGCGAATATGCAACAGCCATCACCGAGAACATTTAGCTATTACAAATCAATAGTTTGCGAAAGATCGATCTTTCTGTTCAGCGTTGTGCGCATAGCTTGTATACCAGAACTCGCAACTTCGTGATCGGCGCCCGGGCCGGAAAGCTTTCGAAAGCGAAGCCGATTCGAAAGTCCGAAACCGCCATCAGGATGGGAATAACGTTCCGTTAATCGTGCGCGCCACGCTGGATTGAGCTAGGCAAGACCATCAGCGATTTCCACCCGCGCCGTGCGCTTTGCCAAGGACCTGCCGTGACGGTCATCGACTTTACAGCCTTCATCGGGCGCCTCGCGACCGCATCCGGCGAAACCATCCTGCCGTTCTTCCGGACGTCGCTCTCGATCGACAACAAGAGCGCCAGCGATTTTGATCCTGTCACCGAAGCCGACCGCGCCGCGGAGGCCGTGATGCGGCGGCTGATCAAGTCCAATTTCCCCCAGCATGGCATTGTCGGCGAGGAATTCGGCAATGAGCGCGAGGACGCCGATTATGTCTGGGTGCTCGACCCGATCGACGGCACCAAATCCTTCATCGCGGGCTTTCCGATCTGGGGCACGCTGATCGCTCTGCTGCACAAAGGTACGCCGGTGTTCGGCATGATGCACCAGCCCTATATCGGCGAGCGCTTCTCTGGCGACAACGGCTCGGCGCACTATTCCGGCCCGTCAGGCGAGCGAAGGCTCTCGGTGCGGCGCTGCGCCTCGCTGAAGGAGGCGACCGCCTACACCACGAGCCCGCTGCTGATGAACGAGGCCGACCGTGCCCGCTTCGGCCGCATCGAAGCGGTGGCGCGGCTGACGCGGTATGGCGGCGACTGCTACTCCTATTGCATGCTCGCTGCCGGCCATCTCGACCTCGTGGTCGAGACCGAGCTGAAGCCCTACGACATCGCCGGACTAATCCCGATCGTCACCGGCGCCGGCGGCATCGTCACCACCTGGGAAGGCAAGCCCGCGCAGGCCGGCGGCCGCATCATCGCCGCCGGCGACCCGCGCGTGCACGAAGCGGCGATGAAGGTGCTCAACGCCTGAGGTCTTCAGTTGCGACGCTGAACACGTCCATCATCTTGAGCTGCGCCGTCCCCACACCTTGAGCATCGCGATCTCCCCGCTCGGTCAACGCTGCACTTCGGCCCGCAGATAGTCCACGAGCTGCTTGGCGGGTCGCGGCAACGCCCTGAAGCTGCGCGCGCAGATCGTCAGCCGGCGGTTGGCCCAGGCGTCGCGAATCCGGATGGTGACGATCGGCATCGCCGCCGCGCAGCGCCGCGCGGCGGTTTCCGGAACCACGGCGACGCCGACGTCGGCGGCCACCATCTGGCAGATGGCGTCGAAATCGCGCAGCCGGGCGCGGAAGCGCAGCCGTGCGCCGAGCTTCGCGGCATGCTTGGACACGTGCAATTGCAGGGCGGTCGTTGCCGTCAGGCCGACGAAGTCGCGATCGACCACCTCGTGGAAATCGATCTGGCGGCGGTTGCCGAGATCGCTGCGCCGCGCGGCCACCAGCATTAGCCGGTCCTCGCTGAACAAAAAGCGCTCGACGCTGTCGGGCAGGGCATGTTCGGCGGCAAAGCCGAGATCGGCGGCGCCGCTCGCGATCGCGGTCGCGATATCGGTGCTCTCGCGCTCCTCGACATCGACATTGATGTCGGGATGTTCGTGCAGGAAGTGGGCCAGCGCCCGCGGCAGATGCTCCGACAGCCCCGAGGTGTTGGCGAGCAGCAGCACGCTGGCACGGATACCGCTGGCATAGGCGGCGAGATCACCCTGCAACGCCTCGACATTGTGAATCACGATGCGGGCATGGTCGAGCAGGCTCTCGCCGGCCGCGGTCAGCTCGACGCCGCGGCGGCCGCGCTTGAGCAGCGCGACACCCAACGCTTGCTCCAGGCCCTTGATCCGTTCGCTGGCCGAGGCCAGCGCAAGGTTGGCCCGCGTCGCGCCCTGCGTGATGCTGCGCGCATCGGCCACGGCGATGAACAATTGCAAGTCGATCAGGTCGAAGCGCATGACGTTTCCCGCCCCGTCCTTCGGGCTATCCGAAGGCTAACTCCGTAACCTCCAGATTGTGCCGATCGGTCCCGTCGGTCAATGTCCCGCCATGCTCGACCATCTCCTGATCTTCATCGCCTTCGCCTTCCTGCTCGCGGGCTTCGTCAAGGGCACGCTCGGCCTCGGCCTGCCGACGGTTGCGATGGGGCTGCTCGCGGTGACGATGCCGCCGGGCCAGGCGATCGCGATCGTGATCGTGCCGGCGATCGTCACCAACATCTGGCAGACCTTTGTCGGTCCCTATCTCCGCGACATCCTCAAGCGGCTGTGGCCGCTGATGGTCGGCACGGTGGTCGGCATCTGGCTCAATGCCGGGCTCCTCACCGGACCTTATGCGGCCTATGGCACGGTCATCCTCGGATTGCTGCTGGTGATCTACGCGATCGTCGGCCTGAGCAAGTTCCGCTTCAAGGTTGCGCGGCGTGACGAGAAATGGATCGGCGGCATTGTCGGCGTCATGACCGGATTGATCTCGGCCGCAACGGGCGTCCAGGTCATTCCCTCGATGCCGTTCATGCAGGCGATCGGGATGGAGAGAGACGAGTTGGTGCAGGCGCTCGGCGTCTTTTTCACCACCGCAACTGTTGCGTTGGCCTTCAACCTCACCGCCGCGGGCCTGTTGACCGCGGCCACTGCACTGCCCGGCGCGGTCGCCATGGCCGCATCCTTTGTCGGGATGTTCATCGGCCAGGCCGTCCGCTCCCGGATGGAGCCGGACGTATTCCGCCGCTGGTTCCTGATCTCGATGATCCTGCTCGGCATCTATCTCGCCGGCAGCGCGCTGCTGAAGCTGCACGGCTAGCCGCGCCTTCTCTTCGGACGAGCCGAACGCCGTGCTAGCGCGCTTCCAGCATGGCGACGCGAAAGCCCAGATAGATGAAGAGGCCGCCGAGCGAACGGTTGATCCAGGCAATGACGCCAGCGGATTGCCGGATACGACCGGCGGCTCGCGATGCAAACGCCGCGACGCCGAGGCACCACAGCGTGCCGTTGACGATGAAGATCAGCCCCAGCACCAGGAAGGCGAGCGGCTTGTGCTGCGAGTCCGCCGCCACGAATTGCGGCAGGAAGGCCAGGAAGAACAGCGCCACCTTGGGGTTGAGAATGTTGGTCAGCGCTCCCTGCCAGAACACCCGGGAGATCGAGGTCTCGCCGCCCGGCGCCGTGATCTCCGCGATCGGCTTCACGCGGGACAGCAGCATTTGCAGGCCGGTCAGCACCAGATAGGCCGCACCGACCAGCTTCACGACCAGGAACGCGGCCGAGGACGCCATCAGCAGCGCCGATAATCCGATCGCCGCGCCCAGCACGTGAACCAGGCAGCCGCAACTAATGCCGATCGCGGCAGCGGCCCCGCCGCGCCATCCGAGCTGGATGCTACGGCCGATAATGTAGGCGGTATCCGGCCCCGGGGTGATGTTGAGCACCAGGCCGGAGAAAATAAACAGCCAGAGTTCGTGAATTCCGAGCATCTCAGCGACACTAACCTATGGCGGTAAGAAAGCGGAAAGGATCGCGCCATCCGAACGACACATGAATCCGGTAGAGAACTGGACCGTCGTGTCCGTTCGGAGCATGCCATTTCTGCTACAATGCATTATAGCTGCCTGTAAACCGAACTTCCGCCAGGCCCGGCATGTCTTGTAAGTATTGGATTCGGTCACGTCGGCTGAGTGGCCATCCAGGGCACAGGAGACATGGAGAGACGGCTCGCTGCCATTCTTTGCGCTGATATCGCCGGTTATTCCCGCATGATGGGTGCCGACGAGGCGGGCACGCACGCCTCGTTCAAGGCCCATCGCAGCGCGATCTATCCCATCATCCTCAACCATGGCGGCCGGATCGTCAAAAATACGGGCGACGGCTTCCTGCTGGAATTTCCGAGCATCATTGGCGCCATCGAGGCCGCGGTCACGATGCAGACCCTGATGGCCGAACGCAACGAGCACCTGCCGGCCGATCGCGCCATGCATTTCCGGATGGGCGTCCATATGGGCGACGTCATGGCCGACGAGGACGAAGTGTTCGGCGACGACGTCAACATCGCTGTCCGCCTCGAGACGGTCGCGGCCCCCGGCGGCATCGCGGTGTCGGAGAAGGCCCGCACCGAGGCGGGGCGGCGGCTTGCCGTCACCCTGATCGACGCCGGCCCGCACCGCTTCAAGAACATCGTCGAGCCGATCAATGTCTGGACCTGGTCGCCGGCCGGATCGGACGTCCAGGAGATGCGCCCGCAGGAGGGACCGCACCTGCCGGGCCAGTACCGGACCGCGATCGTCGGCGTGCTGCCATTCGACAATCTCAGCGGCAGCGCCGACGAATATTTCTCCGACGGCCTGACCGAGGATCTGATCCACGCGCTGTCGCTGCAATCCTTCTATCGCGTGCTGAGCCGGAACTCGACCTTCGCCTACAAGGGCAAGAACGTCAGCACCCGCCTGATCGCGCGCGAGATCGACGCGACCTATCTGATCCAGGGCTCGGTGCGGCGCGCCGGCAACAAGATCCGCGTCACCGCCGAATTGATCGCGCCAGAGAAGGGCGAGCAGCTATGGACCGGGCGCTACGACCGCGACATGGGCGACCTGTTCGCGATGCAGGACGAGATCACGGCCAACCTCTCCGCCGCGGTCGCCCAGGAAATCTATCGCGCCGAAGCCTCCGCGCCGGCACGCTCGCCGAATTCGGAGTTGACGGCGTGGGATCGCTTCCTCAAGGGCCTGTCGCACTACTACCAGCAGACCAAGGATGATTTCGAAACCGCAATCGCCCTGTTCAGGGAAGCGATCGAGCTCGATCCCGGCCTTTCGATCGCGCGCGCCTATCTCGCGCTGATCCAGATCCAGGGCGTCCAGTTCGGCTGGATTCAAAGCACGCGCGAGCTGTGGGCATCATCGGTCAGCCTGGCCGAGAGCAGCGTCCGGCTCGACCCGCGTTCGTCGTTTGCGTTTTCGCTGCTGGCCTATCTGCACGCGATGCAGGGCCATTACGAAGCTGCGATGGACGCGATCAAGCGGGCAATCGAGCTCAATCCCTACGACATGGGCGCGCGCGGCGTGCTCGGGATCTGCCACATGGTGATCGGCGACCATCGCAGGGCGGTCGAGTTGTTTTCGGCGGCGGTCCAGCGCGGCAACAGCGACCCGCGCTATCAATGGGCGGCGCTGAACGCGTTCAGTCATTATCTGCTCGGGCAATATGACGCATCGCTGTCGTGGTCGCGCGAGGCGCTCTATCTCAACCCGAACCACCTGCAGGGGCTCGCGATACGCGCCGCAGCGCTGGCTCAACTCGGACGTTCGAGCGAGGCCAAAGAGGCCGCCCAGGCGTTGCTGGGCAATTATCCGAAGCTGACGGTCGAACGGCACTTGCGCAATTTCCACTGGAAGAACCCGGCGGATATCGCCCATTATCGCGAGGGGCTCTTGAAAGCCGGCGTGCCCTTCGGCAAGCTCGCCTTGGTTGCATCTGCGTCAAAATTCGCCGCAGATTCCTGAGCCAATTCATCGCTTGGCAACTGGTGGTTTTTGGACTGAAGACGTTTCAGGATGTGGTTTCATGCCCGATCTGGCCGCGCGCGAGGCGCCCGCCCCGCAGGTTTCACCCGATAATCCCTGCCCGTTTCTGCGCGCGCTGGTCGCCGGCAACCATGTCGGCGGCCATGTCGTGCCGCTGCCCGAGTTGACCCGGACGATCGATCGCACCACCGGCAAGACCGGCCTGCCGGCGCTGATCGCGGGTGTGCAGATCTTCCTGGTCGCGCAGATCGCAAACGGACTCGGTCCGTTCAGCCAACTGCGCAGCCTGATCAAGGGCGCCATCCTCGACGAGCTGCGCAACGGCCCGCTCGACAAGCACGGCGCCGGCTCGCGCATCCTCGACCAGCATGCCGTGGTGCATGAGGACGAGATCACGCGCCTCGCCACGTTCGGCAAGGACTACAAGAGCCCCGACGGAAGCGTCGAACGCGGGCTGTCGGCGTCCGACATCAAGGCTTTCATGGCCGCCAATTTCCAGCGCGCCAAGGATGAGCATTCCCGGTTCTACGCAATCCGGCGCTGCTATTACCCGCTGCTGATGCTCGGCGAGTGGCCGGTGCTGCTCGACATCATGGGCAAGGGTGAAGGCCGTGATCGCTATCTCAGCGTCGCCGAGGTCAGGACGTTGTTTGTCGAGCGCCGCTTTCCTGACCGGATCGTCGCGCTGCTCAATCGCTGAGCCGTCGACTTCGCAAGATCGATCTTCTGGCCGCTCACTTGAACAGCGGCGTGCCCGGCACGAAGGCGTCGAACGCCGCCCAGAATTGCGCGCGGTAGCGATCCTGCTCCTGCAGGATCTCGTGCTTGCAGCCGGCGATCACGAGATGCGAGCCGGCGCGCAGATGATAGGCGAACTCCTCGATCGCCGGCGTCGACACCACCTCGTCATTGCTCGCCGCGATCATCAGGATCGGCTGGCGGATGTCCGACGGATAGGACAGGCCGCGGAAGGTGCGCATTGCGGTGAATGCGGTGTCGGCCCAGGCGACCGTCGGCGCCGCGATGCCGAGCGTCGCGTCTTCCTCCAGGATCGCTGCGTTGCGGGCGTAGCGCACGGGATCGCTGGTCAGGGGATTGCCGGCGAACTCGGACAGGCCGACGAGCTTGTCGCTGCCGCCCGGAACATAATTGCCGCCCTGCCCGGTCCATCGCATCAGCCGCAACAGCGCGCTCGGGAAGAAGGACACGCGGCGGCCCGGCAGATCGATCATTGGAGCCGAGAGCACCATGCGGTCGAACCAGCGCTTGCCCGCATGCGCGAGCCGCAACATCACCGCTCCGCCCATCGAATGCGCCAGCGCGAAATAGGGCGGCGGACAATCCGGCAACACCACCTGCTGCACGAAAGCCTCGACGTCGATCTCGTAGTCGGCGAAATCGCGCACATAGCCCTTGCGCCGATCGCGCAGCCGCCGCGACGAGTGGCCCTGCCCACGCCAGTCGATCATCGCCACCGCAAAACCGCGGTCGCGCAAGTCGCGCACGGTTTCGAAATACTTTTCGATCATCTCGCCGCGCCCGGTAAACACGCAGACAGTGCCCTTGCGGCCGGGCGGCGGCGCCCAGCGCGCGAAGCGCAACTCCGCTCCGTCCGGGGTCTTGATCATGCCGCTGACGACGTCTTCCGGAACCGGATTGGCGGGAATCGAGACCAGTGTCATGCAGGGAACCGGCAAGGTGGAGAGGCGGGGATCAAACGCGCGGGCGCCAAAAAGCGACGCGCTTTCCGCCTCTTGAATGCGACATAGCCCCTCCCATATCACTCAAGTGCAGGCCGCTACCAGTGTTTCGGAACCGGAACATCAGGCTGCACACATCTAAGCCCGGCCCGATGGCGGGCGGGTAACCGAAGCAGTCGCTCAATGGAGGACTACCCTATGCGTAGCTATGATCTCACCCCGTTCTATCGTTCCACCGTCGGCTTCGACCGCCTCTTCAACCTGCTCGACCAGGTAACCTCGGACGGCAGCCCCGGCTATCCCCCCTACAACATCGAGCGCACCGGCGAGAACGCTTACCGGATCAGCGTTGCGGTCTCCGGCTTCTCGCAGGCCGAGCTTTCGATCGTCGCGAAGGAAAACACGCTGACGATCAAGGGCGAGAAAACCGCCAACGAGAACTCCGGCAACAGCTCGGAAGTGCTCTACCGCGGCATCGCCTCGCGCGCCTTCGAGCGCATCTTCCAGCTTGCCGACTTCGTGCAGGTGAAGAACGCTTCGCTCGAGAACGGCCTGCTCCACGTCGATCTCGTCCGCGAGATCCCCGAGGCCAAGAAGCCCCGCAGCATTCCGATCGGCGGCGGCGAGAAGGCCCCGCAGGTCGTCGACGGCTCGGCTGACAAGGTCGCTGCCTAATCAACCTCCAGCGTCGGCAGATATTGGCCGCACGCGAAAACGCCCCGGGACACCGGGGCGTTTTTTGTTGGCTCCATCCGGAGTACGCACGCTCTCTTCTCCTTCCCCCCGAAAGGGAGAAGGTCGGGATGGGGGTCAGCCGCACGCGACGCTGGTCATGGAGAGAGTTGATCCCCACCCGCTTTGCTCTGGCGAGCAAAGCGACCTCCCCTTTTCAAGGGGAGGTGAGGACGCTGCCGGATTTCGCTTCCACGATCTCGTCAGCCCACAATATAGTTCTTGCCCAGTCTCTCCGCTCCATCCGGGCTTCGCATTCTATTCAAATCCTTGCACCTTCGGCATCTCCTGCGTCGGCAAGATCGCGGGCGCGGCCGCCGCTGCGGGAGGGGCTGACTGGCCGATCGTCGGTGCCGCAGCCTGCGCAGGCGCAGCCTCGGGTGCAGCAGCCCGGGCTTCCGCGGGCTTTGGCGCGGCGGCAACAGCCTGAGGGGCCGGCGCGGGTGCCGCCGCCTGCGGAGGAGCAGATGGCGCAACGGCAGCCTGGGCCGGAGCTGGCGCCGGCGCGGGCTTGGCTGCGAGCGGGCTCCGCTTCGGCACCGCGCGGCGCGCAACATGCGGGATCGGTAGCGGCGGCCGCGGCACCCGGGCCTGGATCGGGCGCAGCATCGGGCCGATCGGCCCGTAGGCCGCGGTCGGCTCGTTGTCGTAATCGTCGTCCACCCGGTCGGCCGGCGTGAAGCTGACGATCCGGCCGTTGCGGGCATCGATCACCAGCCGCCCGTCCGCGCCGTCGCGGTCGATCACCGAGATGGTGTAGACGAAGCCGCGCTGCCGCGGAGCGCCGAGCGGCAGGTACCCGTTCTCGCGCAGCACCGTGTAGACCTCCATCGGCGGGAGCAGGGTCGGAACCCGGCCATAGCGGGGCGGCGGCGGGATGTCCGGCGGCGGCACGGCAGCATAGGGCCCGTCCAGATCGGAGACCCTGACCAGGGACGGACTGCCGAACCGAGCGGGGGTCAGCAACTGCGCCTGCGCCGACGCGGCGCTGAGCGCCAGACCGGCTGCCGCAATCCAACCTGTGTACAACTTCATCGCCGTAGCTCCTGTCTGCCCCCGCCTATGGAGCGTTCGCGCTCTCTTGCCGGTTGCCCTGCCCGAAATTTCATGATGAATTCCGGCGGTCCTTGGTCGGTCCCTGGGCCACATCACGGCGCGTTTGCTTCAAATCAGGGGCGGTTCGCGCCTGCCGAGACGTCCGATTCGAGCATGCGGGCGAGGACTTTCGCGCGCTTGTGTGATAGACAAAAATTTGGCAAGGTCGGAGTTAGGACAGCAAAGCTGTCTCAATTTCGGGGCCATCCCGGCATAGGGATTGCTACGGAACCTCGGTGCCCCGGGCTCCGAGAATGCTGCAGGCAGGGCCGTTCCTCAGGGACGTTGAACGCCCCTCGCCTGAATTAAAGAAATTGCGGCTCGCGGCGGACGAGCGGTGGCCCCGGTGGGTGCCGCAACGCCCAAGGTGCGCCAATGACAGTGAGGCCCCTTTACGAAAGGGAGAGGACACATGAGCGGGTCGGAATTCGAGCGCGAAACCATCGTGGCAGGAACGCTGTCGGCGACCGCGGACTCGAAAGCCGCCGGGCCTGCCCGTGAACTCCACCCGCTTGAGCTCCATACCTGGCGCCCGAAAGCCGAAGGCCTGTTCGACCCGAGCCTGGAAAAGGACTCCTGCGGCGTCGGCTTCATCGCCAACATCAAGGGCCAGAAGTCGCACCAGATCGTCTCCGACGCGCTGAGCATCCTCTGCAATCTCGAGCACCGCGGCGCCGTCGGCGCCGACCCGCGCGCCGGTGATGGCGCCGGCATTCTGGTGCAGATCGCGCACGCTTTCTTCGCACGCAAGGCCGCCGAGCTCGGCTTCAAGCTGCCGAAGCCCGGTGATTACGCCATCGGCGCGCTGTTCATGCCGCGCGATTCGGCGTGGCGCAACGTGATCAAGAGCATCATCGCCGACGAGATCAAGAACGAGGGCTTCAAGCTGCTCGGCTGGCGCGACGTGCCATCAGACAATTCCTCGCTCGGCGTCACCGTGAAGCCGACCGAACCCTACCACATGCAGGTCTTCATCGGCCGCAACGGCGCCGCGAGCAGCGACGACGACTTCGAGCGCCGGCTCTACATCCTGCGCAAGTCGATCTCGCAGGCGATCTACCAGCGCCGCGACCGCGGCATGTCCGGCTACTACGTGTGCTCGATGTCGTGCCGCACCGTGATCTACAAGGGCATGTTCCTCGCCGACCAGCTCGGCAAGTACTATCCCGATCTGCACGAGGCGGACTTCGAGAGCGCGCTCGCGCTGGTGCATCAGCGCTTCTCGACCAACACCTTCCCGACCTGGTCGCTGGCGCATCCCTACCGGATGATCGCCCATAACGGCGAGATCAATACGCTGCGCGGCAACGTCAACTGGATGGCGGCGCGCCAGGCCTCCGTGCATTCGGAGCTCTACGGCAAGGATATCAGCCGTCTGTGGCCGATCTCCTACGAAGGCCAGAGCGACACCGCCTGCTTCGACAACGCGCTCGAATTCCTCGTGCAGGGCGGCTACTCGCTGCCGCACGCGGTGATGATGATGATTCCGGAAGCGTGGGCCGGCAATCCCCTGATGGATGAGCAGCGCCGCGCCTTCTACGAATATCACGCCGCGCTGATGGAGCCGTGGGACGGTCCGGCCGCGATCGCCTTCACCGACGGCCGCAAGATCGGCGCCACGCTCGACCGCAACGGCCTGCGCCCGGCGCGCTATCTCGTGACCAAGGACGACCGCATCGTGATGGCGTCCGAGATGGGCGTGCTGACCATTCCGGAGGAGCAGATCGTCACCAAGTGGCGGCTGCAACCCGGCAAGATGCTGCTTGTCGACCTCGAGCAGGGCCGCCTGATTCCAGACGACGAGATCAAGGCCGACCTCGCCAAGAGCCACCCCTACAGCGACTGGCTGCAGCGCACCCAGATGCAGCTCGAGGAGCTGCCGGATGCGCGGACCAAGGGCGTGCGCTCGAACCTGCCATTGCTCGATCGGCAGCAGGCGTTCGGCTACAGCCAGGAGGACATCACCATCCTGATGACGCCGATGGCGGCCATCGGCGAGGAAGCCGCCGGCTCGATGGGCAACGACACGCCGATCTCGGCGCTGTCTGATCGGCCGAAGCAGCTCTTCACCTATTTCAAGCAGAACTTCGCGCAGGTCACCAACCCGCCGATCGATCCGATCCGCGAGGAGCTGGTGATGAGTCTTGTCTCGATCATCGGGCCGCGGCCGAACCTGTTCGACCTGCAAGGACTGGCCTCGACCAAGCGCCTCGAAGTGCGCCAGCCGATCCTCACCGACGCCGACCTCGAGAAGATCCGTTCGATCTCCGACGTCGCCGAGACCCACTTCAAGTCGCGCACGCTCGACACCACCTTCCACGCCGGCTTCGGCGCGGCGGGCATGGAGCAGGTGCTCGACGAGCTCTGTGCGCGCGCCGAGGGCGCGGTGCGCGAGGGCATCAACATCATCATCCTGTCCGACCGCATGACCGGCACCGACCGGATTCCGATCCCGTCGCTGCTCGCCTGCGCCGCCGTGCATCATCATCTGATCCGCACGGGCTTGCGCACCTCGGTCGGCCTCGTGGTCGAATCCGGCGAGCCGCGTGAGGTGCATCACTTTGCCTGTCTCGCAGGCTACGGCGCCGAGGCGATCAATCCCTATCTCGCGTTCGAAACCATCCTCGCGATGAAGGACAAGCTGCCCGGCGGCCTCGACGACTATGAGATCGTCAAGCGCTACATCAAGTCGATCGGCAAGGGCCTGCTCAAGGTGATGTCCAAGATGGGCATCTCGACCTACCAGTCCTATTGCGGCGCGCAGATCTTCGACGCAGTCGGCCTGAAGGCCGATTTCGTCGCCAAGTACTTTGCCGGCACCCACACCCGTATCGAAGGCGTTGGCCTCGCCGAGATCGCCGAGGAGACGGTGCGGCGTCACACCGACGCGTTCGGTGACGCACAAGTCTACAAGAACGCGCTCGACGTCGGCGGCGAATATGCCTTCCGCACCCGTGGCGAGGACCACGCCTGGACCGCGGAATCGGTCTCGACGCTGCAGCATGCCGTCCGCGGCAACTCGCAGGAGCGCTATCGGGCATTTGCCAAGATCCTCAACGAGCAGTCCGAGCGGCTGTTGACGTTGCGCGGCCTGTTCCGGATCAAGACCGCCGAGGACGACAAGCGCAAGCCGATCAAGCTCGACGAGGTCGAACCGGCCAAGGAGATCGTCAAGCGCTTCTCGACCGGTGCGATGTCGTTCGGCTCGATCTCGCGCGAGGCGCACACCACGCTCGCGATCGCCATGAACCGGATCGGCGGCAAGTCGAACACCGGCGAAGGCGGCGAGGAAGCCGATCGCTTCAAGCCGCTGCCGAACGGCGATTCGATGCGCTCGGCGATCAAGCAGGTCGCCTCGGGCCGGTTCGGCGTGACCACGGAGTATCTCGTCAACTCCGACATGATGCAGATCAAGATGGCGCAGGGCGCCAAGCCCGGCGAAGGCGGCCAGTTGCCCGGCCACAAGGTCGACGCGACGATCGCCAAGGTCCGGCATTCGACGCCGGGCGTCGGCCTGATCTCGCCGCCGCCACATCACGACATCTACTCGATCGAGGATCTCGCCCAACTGATCTACGACCTCAAGAACGTCAATCCGGACGGTCAGGTCTCGGTCAAGCTCGTCTCCGAGGTCGGCGTCGGCACGGTTGCCGCCGGCGTCGCCAAGGCGCGCGCCGACCATGTCACCATCGCGGGCTTCGAGGGCGGCACCGGTGCCTCCCCGCTGACCTCGATCAAGCATGCCGGCTCGCCGTGGGAAATCGGTCTCGCCGAAACCCACCAGACGCTGGTGCGCCAGCGGCTGCGCAGCCGCATCGCGGTGCAGGTCGACGGCGGCTTCCGTACCGGCCGTGACGTCGTGATCGGCGCGCTGCTCGGCGCCGACGAGTTCGGCTTCGCCACCGCGCCGCTGATCGCGGCGGGCTGCATCATGATGCGCAAGTGCCATCTCAACACCTGCCCGGTCGGCGTCGCGACCCAGGATCCTGTGCTGCGCAAGCGCTTCACCGGCCAGCCCGAGCACGTCATCAACTACTTCTTCTTCGTCGCCGAGGAAGTGCGCGAGATCATGGCGCAGCTCGGCTACCGGAAGTTCGATGAGATGGTCGGCCAGGTCCAGATGCTGGACCAGACCGCGTTGGTCTCGCACTGGAAGGCCAAGGGCCTCGACTTCTCCAAGCTGTTCGTGCGGCAACCGGAGGAGAAGGGTCAGACCATCTATCACTCGGAAGCACAGAACCATCATCTGGAGGCCGTGCTCGACCGCCGGCTGATCGAGAAGGCGCAGGCCGCGCTCGATCGCGGCGCGCCGGTCAGGATCGAGGAAGAGATCCACAACACCGACCGTTCCGCCGGCGCGATGCTGTCGGGCGCGGTGGCCAAGATCTACGGCCACGAGGGGCTGCCGCTCGACACCATCCATGTCGACCTAAAGGGCACGGCGGGACAGGCGTTCGGCGCTTGGCTCGCCAAGGGCGTCACCTTCGAGCTCGAGGGTGAAGGCAACGACTATGTCGGCAAGGGCCTCTCCGGCGGCCGCATCATCATCAAGCCGCCGAAGGTCTCCGGCATCGTTCCCGAAGAGTCGATCATCGTCGGCAACACCGTGATGTACGGCGCGATCGCGGGCGAGTGCTACTTCCGCGGCATCGCCGGCGAGCGCTTCGCGGTGCGCAACTCCGGCGCGGTCGCGGTCGTCGAAGGCTCAGGCGACCATTGCTGCGAATACATGACCGGCGGTATCGTGGTCGTGCTCGGCAAGACCGGACGCAACTTCGCGGCCGGCATGTCCGGCGGTATCGCCTATGTGCTGGACGAGGCCGGCGACTTCGCCAAGCTCTGCAATCTCGCGATGGTCGAGCTCGAGCCGGTGCTGTCGGAGGAGATGATCAATGCCGGCACCTACCATCACTCCGGCGATCTCGAGGCGCATGGCCGGGTCGATGTGTTCCAGAACCTGCTCGACTCCGACGTCGAGCGGCTGCACGTCCTGATCACGCGCCACGCCAAGCTGACCGGCTCGAAGAAGGCCGCCGAGATCCTCGCGAACTGGACGACGTGGCTGCCGAAATTCCGCAAGGTGATGCCGGTGGAGTACCGCCGCGCGCTGAAGGAAATGAAGGCGAACGCCGACGCCGAGCCGAAAATCGCGATCGGAGCGTAAGCCTTGGAGACCCTCATGGTGAGGAGGCGCGAAGCGCCGTCTCGAACCATGAGGCCGCGACACGGGCCTCCATCCTTCGAGACGCGGCGCACGCGCCGCTCCTCAGGATGAGGGTCGAGGAGAACAGACACATGATGCAGGGGCATCGGGTTTAATGGGCAAGATTACAGGTTTTCTCGAGATCGACCGCAACGAGCGCAAGTACACGCCGGTCGCCGAGCGGTTGAAGAACTTCAACGAGTTCGTCATTCCCCTGAGCGAGAAGGACACGCGCGACCAGGCCGCGCGCTGCATGAACTGCGGCATCCCTTATTGCCACGGCACCGGCTCCGCCGCGCCGGGCACGCCGGGCTGTCCGGTCAACAACCAGATCCCCGACTTCAACGACCTCGTCTATCAGGGCAACTGGGAAGAGGCCTCGCGCAACCTGCACTCGACCAACAACTTTCCGGAGTTCACCGGGCGCATCTGCCCGGCGCCGTGCGAGGCCTCCTGCACGCTCAACATCGACGACAACCCGGTCACCATCAAGACCATCGAATGCGCGATCGTCGACCGCGCCTGGGACAATGGCTGGCTGAAGCCGGAGATCGCGCCGGAAAAGACCGGCAAGAAGGTCGCCGTGATCGGCTCCGGCCCCGCGGGCCTCGCCTGCGCACAGCAGCTCGCGCGCGCCGGCCACGAGGTGCATGTCTACGAGAAGTTCGCCAAGGCCGGCGGCCTGCTACGCTACGGCATCCCCGACTTCAAGATGGAAAAGAACATCATCGACCGCCGCGTGGCGCAGATGGAAGCCGAGGGCGTCACCTTCCATTACGGCAAGGCAGTGGGCGGAAGCACGCCAGGCGCGATTGATCCGCAGGAGCTCGCCAAGCAATATGACGCCGTGGCGCTGACCGGCGGCGCGGAAGCCCCGCGCGACCTGCCGATTCCCGGCCGCGATCTCGCCGGCATCCACTTCGCGATGGACTTCCTGCCGCAGCAGAACCGCCGCGTCTCCGGCGAGCCGCTGAACGGCGCCGCCGAAATCCTCGCCGGCGGCAAGCATGTCGTCGTGATCGGCGGCGGCGACACCGGCTCCGACTGCATCGGCACCTCGTTCCGGCAAGGAGCCAAGTCGGTGACGCAGCTCGAGATCATGCCGGCGCCGCCCGAGCATGAGAACAAGGGCGTGACCTGGCCGAACTGGCCGCTGAAGATGCGCACGTCGTCGAGCCAGGCCGAGGGCGCGGTGCGCGAATTCGCGGTGCTGACCCAGAAGTTCGAGGGCACCGACGGCAAGGTCACCAAGCTGCATTGCGTGAAGGTCGACGACAAGTTCAAGCCGCTGCCCGGCACCGAGTTCACGCTTGAAGCCGAGCTCGTGCTGCTCGCGATGGGCTTCGTGCATCCGGTGCACGAGGGCCTGCTCAAGACGCTCGGCGTCGATCTCGACCAGCGGGGCAACGTCCGCGCCAACCTGCAGGACTACAAGACCTCGCAGGCCAAGGTGTTCTCCGCCGGCGACATGCGCCGCGGCCAGTCGCTCGTGGTCTGGGCGATCCGCGAAGGCCGCCTCTGCGCGCGCTCGATCGACACCTTCCTGATGGGGAAGACGGACCTGCCGCGGTAACGCCGCGGCGGTTGCGCGGGACTGCTCTCCACAAACTCAACTGTCATCGCCCGCGAAGGCGGGCGATCCAGTATTCCAGAGACGTCAGGGCGTAAACGAAAGGCCACGGCGTACTGGGTGCCCCGCCTCGCCGCTAATTCTGCACCCGCACGCCCAGCATCACCACCGTCGAGGCCGAGCTCTGTCCGGGCTGGTTGGAGTCCAGCCAGTCGCGGCGCACGGTGCCCTTGACCCAAAGGCTGCGGGTCATCTTGTAAATCAGGTCGGTCGATACCGAGTAGATCGAGTCGGTGCGGTTGTCGCCCTTGTACTCGAGCGTGCCGTAGGTGAACTTGCCGATCGCGGTGAGCCAGCGGCGGAAGTCGTGATCGACCTCGACGGTGTAGGTGCGCGACAGCACGCCCGAGGTACCGGGCAGCGTGGTCTCGCCGAGCTGGGTGTCGGAATAGAATTTCGCCGTCGTCAGCGGCGTCGCGGTCCAGGTCAATGATGCCGTCGTGAGCAGGCCTTCGAGCCGGCCGAGCCGCGTGTCGGCATAGTCGCGCATCGCGTAGCCGATCGAGACCTCACCGAACAAGAGCCGCGTGAACTCGAACGACGTGCCGGCCTTGGCATAGCCACCGTTCGAATCGCGCGCGTAGCCGGCGCGGTCGAGGTAGAGATCATGGACGCGGCTGTCGCCTTCCACTTCGAGGAAGGGCTTGACGGCCGGCGTCAGCTCATAGCTGACGCGGCCGACGCCGCCATACTGGGTGAAGTTGCGATCGTCGTTCGACGAGGTGGTGCCGTCGGTGAGCTTGGACCACTGGTAGTCGGTGCGGTCGATGGTGGCGCCGGCGGCGACATTCAGGCGGTTGAAATTCTGGTCGATGCCGAAGGTGCCGCCGACCGTGCTGTAGAGCGGATATCTGGCAAGGCCGGCCTGGATGTTCGGGCTGCCCGGATTGTCGGTCGAGACCAGCAGGCGCGCCTGCGCGGTGAGGTGCGTGTCTCGCGAGACGTCGAAGCGGCCGTCAACATGGCCGACGAAATTGGGACGGTCGATGTCGAGCGGCGCCGACAGCGGCGTGCCGTCGGCGTTCGGCGTCAGGTCAGAGCCGTAGCCGGTGAAGGAGCCGCGCAGGTCGGCCACAACAGCATGCCGCTCCCAGTCGGACACCGCGAGGAATTCCGGCGAGACCATGTAGAACGCCCGTCCCTGCGGCGAATACAGCCGGCCCGGATTGGTATCGTAGCCGGCCATGACCTCGACGGCGGTCTTGATCAGGAACGAGCCGGCGTAATCGCCGACCGCACCGAACGGATCGTCGTCGAGCCTCAGCCGCCTGCGCGGCGGTTGCCCAGGAATGATGCCGGCCATCGCCGGCGGGACCGGCGGCTTGTTGGCCGTGGCCGACGGCGGGATCGACAGCCGCAACTGCCCGGCGGCATCGAGCGGCGGCGATGGAGGCGGCGGCGTGCCGGGACCGGGCGACGGCTTCGGCCTTGCCTGGCCTGGATAGTATTTCGGTCTCTGTCGCTTGCGGTTGAGCGAATCGTAGCCGGAGGTCGAGGCGCCGTTGGCAGCCGGCAGCCCGTAGATCGGGAGCTGGCCGGTGCCGAGTTGAGCAGTGCCGGCACGCGATGGCGTGCGCCGGTTGCGATCGCGGTCAGGCAAGCCTGAACCATTGAGCGGATCGCTCGCATCGGCCGTGATCGGGCGCAGCGGCGAGTTGGGATCGATGAACTGGCTCTGCCGCGTCGGGCTGAACAGGTCGGGCGTCACGGTCTGGGCCTCCGCGAACCCCGCAGTCGCAGTCAGCGCAAGACACGGCAAGGCAATGCGAACGAGACGCCCGCGCCCAGCCCGGCCCCTTGCTGGCCCCCGCACCACGACAGAAATACCTCAACAAATCCATGCACTTGACGAACGCATTCCGGCTGCTGCCGGAAATCGTCGTTAATGGAGTTAAAACAATTATGGTTAATGAGCCGTTGAGGGCCGCGCGCCGCGCGTCGCGTCACGGAATGGACCGTGCTAAGGGAGACGCCCGGGCGCAAAGCTCTTCCCTGGAATCCGATATGGCCAAACCGAAACCGCTGATGACCAAATCATCCGGCCCCGATGACGGCGCCGTTCAATCGGCGCTCCGCACCCTTGATGCCGAGGCGAGCGGCGTTGCCGCGATCGCGGCGGCGCTTAAGTCCGACCTTGGCGTGTGCTTCACCGCGGCGGCTGACCTGATCCGCAACGCGAAGGGGCGGCTGATCGTCACCGGGCTCGGCAAGTCGGGTCATATCGGACGCAAGATCGCGGCAACCTTCGCTTCGACAGGCACGCCGGCGTTCTTCGTGCACGCCGCCGAAGCGAGCCACGGCGACCTCGGCATGATTACCGCCGACGATGTGATCCTGGCGCTGTCATGGTCCGGCGAGCAGCCGGAGATGCGCAACCTGATCGCCTACGCCGCGCGCTTCGGCATTCCCTTGATCGCGATGACGGCGGACAAGGAATCAACCTTGAGCAAGGCCGCCGACGTCCAACTGACGCTGCCGAAGGCGCGCGAGGCCTGCCCGCACAATCTGGCGCCGACCACGTCCTCGCTGATGATGCTGGCGCTCGGCGATGCGCTGGCGATCGCGCTGCTCGAAGGCCGCGGCTTCACCTCGACCGATTTCAGCGTGCTGCATCCGGGCGGCAAGCTCGGCGCCATGCTGAAATATGCGCGCGACCTGATGCATACCGGCGATGCGGTGCCGTTGAAGCCACAGGGCACCAAAATGTCGGATGCACTGGTCGAGATGACCTCGAAGGGCTTCGGCTGCGTCGGCATCCTCGATGCGCAGGGTTACATCATCGGCATCGTGACCGACGGCGACCTCCGCCGCCACATGGGCCCCGATTTGATGACCGCGACCGTCGACGAGGTGATGACCAAGACGCCGAAGACAATCAGCCGCGACACGCTCGCCGGCGAGGCGCTGGAATTGCTCAACGCGTCGAAGATCACCACACTGATCGTGACCGATGCGAAGAAGCCGGTCGGCATCATTCACCTGCACGACCTGTTGCGGGCTGGCGTGGCGTAGACCAGCTCAGTCTCTCACCGCGTCATTGTGAGCGAAGCGAAGCAATCCATCCTTCCGAGTGCGAGGACGTGTAGGGTGGGCAAAGGCGCGCATGCGCCGTGCCCACCACCAGCTAGCGTGCTCGCGATGGTGGGCACGCTTCGCTTAGCCCACCCTACGGTCGCGCAATGACGGCTACATCGGAAACCGCGCCGCCGTCGCCTCCAGCGGCATCGCCAGTGCATTGGTGAGATAGGAGACCGTGCGGTAGAAGCCGCACAGCAGGATGATCTCCAGGATCTGGTCGTCGTCGTAATGCGCTCTCAGCGCCGCGAACTCGGCCTCGCTCAAGGTCGCGCGCGCATGCAGCGCGTCGACTGCCGCGATCATCGCCTGTTCGTCCGGCGACCAGCAATCTGCGTCGGCCGGGCCGTGCACGGTGGCGCGAACCTGCTCCTCCGAAAGCCCGGCGGCCGCGCCGAACGCGGTGACATGCACGCCCCACTCATATTCGCAGCCGTTCAGCGCGCAGGTGCGATCGATCACGATCTCGCGCTGCCGCAAGGGCAGCGGCCCGCGGTCGAGCAGGCCGCCGCCGCGAAACTTCTCCCAGGCGCGCGGATGGCCGGCCATGACGCGGAACAGCAGCAGCGGCGGCCTGCCGCGCATGATGCGGTCGAAATCCTGTTGAACGTCCGCCGGGTAAGGCGGATCGAGCGGCGCGATGCGTGACATGGACTGATATCCTAGCTACAATTATTGTAGCAGCACGCTACAATATCTGTAGCAATACGCAAGAGGGAGTCGTGTTTATGCCGAAGCAGGTTCAGCCCGCCAGACCCGGCGTCCGCGGCTCACGGACCGGGCGTCCGATCATGGCGCTGCTCGACCTCTTGGGCCGTCGCTGGACGTTGCGGATCATCTGGGAATTGCGGGAGAACGCGCTGACCTCGCGCGCGTTGCGCACCGCCTGCGACGAGGCCTCGCCGACAATCCTGCAGACGCGGTTGACCGAGCTGCGCGACGCCGGTTTCGTCGAGCTGACAAGCGACGGTTACGGCCTCACCGCGCTCGGCAGGGAGCTGTTGCAGACCTTCGCGCCGCTCAATCGCTTCGCCGAGCGCTGGCGCCGGCGCGATGACTGATCTTCTCCCTCTCCCCGCTCTTCGCAGGGCCGAGACGAGCGAAGCTAGGCCACCGCCACCGTCAGGCTGGCACCGTCGGCCCGGATGACCTTCACCCGGCTGCCGGCCGGGATGTCGGGGCCGGCGATGCGCCAGACCGTATCGTCGATCCGCACCGTGCCCGCGCCGTCGATGATCGGCTTCTCGAGGGTGAATTCGCGGCCGATCAGGGCCTGGTTGCGGCGGTTGAGGAACGGGTTGCTCTGGCTTGCCGCTGTCGCGCTCCTGGCGAAATGCCGCCACGCCGGCACGGCGGCGGCGGCGAACACGGCGAACATCAGGAGCTGCGTCTGCCAGGACGGAGTGATCGCGAACGACAGCAAGCCGACCAAGAGCGCCGCAAGCCCGAGCCAGAACAGGAACACGCCGGGCGCCGCCAGCTCCAGCGCCATCAGGATGAAGCCGAAGATCAGCCAGTTCCATGTGCCCAACGTCGAAAACATCTCGGCCATTGTCACGACCTCTCTGATTGCGGGCGCGATGCCATCACGCCCTCACCTCTGCGGCGGCAGAGTCGGCCCGGCCGGCGGCACTGCCGGCGGAGTTGACCCAGCCGGCGGCACCGAGCCGCGCCGCGCGGCCGCCGAGGCGGACGCGGCACTCTCGCCGAACGTGGCGCGCGCGATCTCGCCGATGCCGGCGAGCGAGCCCAGCACGCTCGAAGTCTCGATCGGCAGCATCAGCACCTTCTGGTTCGGCGATTCCGCAAGCAGGCCGAACGCCTTGATATACTTGTCGGCGATGAAATAGTTCAGCGCGGCGACGTCGCCCTTGGCAATCGAATCCGAGACCATCTGCGTCGCCTTGGCCTCGGCTTCAGCAAGGCGCTCGCGCGCCTCGGCGTCGCGGAAGGCGGCTTCGCGCCGGCCCTCGGCCTGCAGGATCTGGCCCTGCTTGGCGCCCTCGGCGCGCAGGATCTCGGACTGCCGCTGGCCTTCCGCCTGCAGGATGTCGGCGCGCTTGACACGCTCGGCCTTCATCTGCCGCCCCATCGCCTCGACGAGGTCGGCCGGCGGCACGATATCCTTGATCTCGATGCGGTTGACCTTGACGCCCCAGGGCGACACCGCGGCGTCGACCACGCGCAACAGCCGCTCGTTGATCTCGTCACGATGCGACAGCACCTGGTCGAGATCCATCGAGCCCATCACCGAACGGATGTTGGTCATGGTCAGCACGGTGATGGCCTGTGTCAGATTGGCGACCTCGTAGCTCGCCTTCGCCGCATCGAACACCTGGAAGAACGCAACGCCGTCCACCGTCACGGTGGCGTTGTCCTTGGTGATCACCTCCTGCTCGGGAATGTCGATCACCTGCTCCATCATGTTGATCTTGCGGCCGACGCGGTCGAAATACGGCACGATCAGATTGAGCCCCGGCGTCAACGTGCGGGTGTATTTGCCGAAACGTTCGATGGTCCAGTCAAAGCCTTGTGGGACGGTCTTGACCCCGGCGAACAACGTGACGATGACAAGAAGAACAAGCGCGATCGCGAAAACATCGAAACCAGTCATAAAGTCCTCCAGGGCCGGCCGGACCGCCCGCCGGGCGCGGTCGCCCATTGGTCGGCAGGACCGCTACGCCGGTTCAGCCGGCCGTTCTTTTTGAGCATTACGTAGGGAGTGGTGTTGCGGGCTGCCAGATGCATGAAGGCTGAACCGACGCGGTGTGTCCAGCGACATCGATCGTTAACGATCTAGATCCAGCCTTGTTATATCCAGCCTTGCAACTCGCGCAGCACAAGCTGGCGGATCACGTTCATCCCGCCGTCGCTGTCGTTGAGACACGGGATCGCCGCGAACTGTTCGCCGCCATTGTGCCGGAAGATCTCGGCGTTCTCCTGCGCGATCTCTTCCAGCGTCTCCAGGCAGTCGGCCGAGAAGCCGGGCGTGACCACGGCGATCCGCCGCACGCCATCCTTCGCCAGCTTCTCGACGGTCTTGTCGGTATAGGGCTGCAACCACTCGGCGTTGCCGAAACGCGACTGGAAGGTGAGGATCAGCTTCGACGCGTCGAGCCCGAGGCGTTTGCGCAAGGCGTCGGTCGTCGCGATGCACTGCGCCTGATAGGGATCGCCCTTCTCGACATACTCCTTCGGCATACCGTGGAAGGACGCGAGGATGATCTCGGGCTGGAACGGCATGTCAGCCAGATGCGCAGTGATCGATTGCGCCAGCGCCTCGATATAAGCGGGGTCATCGTAGTAGGGCGGCGTCACCCGCAGGATCGGCTGCGCGCGCATGCCCGCCAGCACACGAAACGCTTCGTCGCAGACCGTTGCCGAGGTTGCGGCGGAATATTGCGGGTAGAGCGGCACGACCAGGAGCCGGCTGCAGCCACGGGCAGCGAGCGCCTCGATGCGCGACTGCATCGACGGGTTGCCGTAGCGCATCGCCCAGTCGACCGTGACATGCCCATGACCGGCGATATCGGCCGCGAGCTTGTCGGCCTGCGAGCGCGTGATCGTCTTCAGCGGCGACTCGTTCTTCTCGACATTCCAGATTTTCAGGTAGTCGCGCGCCTTGCTGCGCGGACGCACGCGCAGGATGATGCCGTTGAGGATCAGCTTCCAGAGCAGGCCCTGATCCTCGATCACCCGCGGATCGGACAGGAATTCCTTCAGGTACACCCGCACGCCCGCCGCGTCCGCCGTATCCGGCGTGCCGAGATTGACCAGCAGCACGCCGACGCGCTCAGCCGTCGCGTCCGCGGCCCGCTTCGCAGTTTCGAACGGAATGACCGTGCTCATGATGACCTTGGGCTTCGCGCGTTGCTCCAACCTTGTCAAGCCGAGCGCGGGTTGGCTACCTTCCGCTCCGAAATGGGGGAGGAACCATGACGGTCGCCGAATGGTGCGTCTTCGGGACGCTGATGCTCTCGCTCCTGACGATCGCATCCGTGAAATGGATCGGCTTCCGCGGTTTCGACAATTCCCGGCCGCGCGATCCGCACTTCTACGACGACCCGATCCGGTCGCGGGCGCTCGGCGCCCACCAGAACGGCCTCGAGGCCTTTCCGTTCTTCGCCGTCGCCGTGCTGCTCGCCGAGTTTCGGCTCGGCCCTTTGCGGCTGATCGACGAGCTGGCAGTGCTGTTCCTGATCGTGCGCATCGCCTACGTCTTCACCTATATCGGCAACCGGCCGACACTGCGCTCGATCCTGTGGAGCATCGGTTTCGCGATCAACATCGCGATCTTCTTCCTGCCGGCGATCAGAGGGTATTTGACGAGTTGAATGCGGATTCTTCCCGCTCTCCCCGTTCTTGCGGGGAGAGGGTTGGGGTGAGGGGCTGTCTCCGCAAAGCGACGGTCCGCAACTCGTGGAGAGTCCCCTCACTCGGATCGCTTCGCGATCCGACCTCTCCCCGCAAGCGGGGCGAGGTGACTTAGAGGCACGTCACCCGTTCGGCGGCGACGTAGCCGAACAGCAGGCCCAGGCCGAACAGCAGCACGAACGCGGCGGCGACGAATTCCAGGCCGCGCATGATCAGCATGCCGCCGCCGTCGCGGGCGGCGCTGAGCGTCTCGGCCACCCCGCGCGCCGACACCGCCACGATGGCGATCGCCGCTACCGTGATCGCGGTCCCGAGCCCCATCACGAAGGTCGCGGCTACGCCGGCCCAGAACAGGCCCTGCGCCAGTGCGAACACCAACACCAGGATCGCGCCCGAGCACGGCCGGATCCCGACCGCGAAAATCGCGCTCAGGCCGCGCTGCCAGCCGCCGGGACCGGCGAGCTCGGCCGGCGTCGGTCCGTGCGAATGGCCGCAATGCTCGTCATGGACGTGGTGCGGATCATCGTCGGGCTGATGACCGTGGTCATGTCCGTGCCCGTGACGATCATCGTGATGCGCGTGGGCGTGGTGATGCTCGTGGCCGCCGGAACCATGCTGCTGGGCACCAGCCACCGCCAGCGCCGGACGTGGCATCTGCAGCGCCCGGATCAGGCCGCGGCCCTTGACCCAGAGCAGCCGGGCGCCGAACGCGGCGATCAGCGCGTAGCTCGCGATCTCGATTGCCTTCTCCGCCCCGCACATGGTCTTGGCCGTCGCATTGAGCAGCCAAGCGCAGATCCCGACAATGACGACCGCGACCAGCGACTGCAGCAGCGCCGAGGCGAACGACAGCACGATGCCGCGGCGGGCGGTTTCGCGATTGGCGACCAGATAGGACGAGATCACCGCCTTGCCGTGGCCGGGGCCGGCGGCGTGGAAGATCCCGTAGGCAAAGGAGATCGCCAGCAGCGTCCACACCGCCGAGCCATCGGATTTGGCCGCGCGGATAGTTGCAGACATCTCGCGGTAGAACTCCGACTGCTTTGCCAACAGCCAGCCGACGAGGCCCCCCTGCGGCTCCGCCACGCGCGGCGCGCCGAACGGATTCTGCGCCAGCAAGGCGTGGCTCGCGCCATCGAGCAAGGCCACCGCTCCCAGCACGGCGCCGGAGATGGCGAGGCCACGCATCATGCGGGACAGCATTGTCGTCATGGGCAATCCACCACGATCTTGTTGGCGAACATCATGCCGAAATTGCTGTTGCTGCCATCCAGGAAATTCTGCTCGCCGAGCTTCTGCGCGGCGGCAGAGCCGTCATTCGGCCGCTCGAACTGCATCTTGCAGTCGGCCGATGCGCCGGTCAACTTGACCGGGTCCTTGTCGGCATATTGGAAATCGATGAAGTAGGTCGGATCAAACACCTCGAGCGCGAGCTGACGGGCCTTGAACGGCGTCTTCACCGGCAGCGTGAAGTGCAGGGTCAGTGCCGTGTCCTTGTATTCGAGGAAATAGTCCACCGGCTCGGTGAATTTCTGCTTCTTGCCGTCGGCCTTGGCGAAGGTGAAATAGGCGTATTCCTTCAGCGACTCGACATTGGTCTGGGCCAGCGGCGCCAGCTCCTCGCGACTGTAGCTGCCCTTGGTCTTGGCTTCGATGCCCTGCAGCGCATAGGTCGAGAACATGTCGTCGAAAGTCCAAGCGTGCCGAACCCCGGTGATGGTGCCGTCGGGCGCGTAGATCAGCTCGCTCCTCGCCGTGATCCAGACATGGGGATGGGCATAGGCGGGAGCCGTGCCGAGCAGGACGGCACCCATGAGCGCGAGCGAGCCGACAAGGCGGCGCAGGATCGGCGCCATCTCAGGCCGCCTCATGGGTCTCGAGCAGACCGCGCCGGCGCAGCAGCGCGTCCGGCTCGGGCTCGCGGCCACGGAAGGCGACGTAGGCTTCCTCGGGATCGCGCGAGCCGCCCGACGAATAGATATCATCATGCAGCCGCTTGGCGGTGGCGGGATCGAAGATGTCGCCGGCCTCCTCGAAGGCGCCGAAGGCGTCTGCGTCCATCACCTCCGACCACATGTAGCTGTAATAGCCCGAAGCATAATGGTCGCCGGAGAAGATGTGGCCGAACTGGGTCGGGCGGTGCCGCAGCGAGATTTCGGCGGGCATGCCGATCTTCTCCAGCTCCTGCTTCTCGAACGCCCGGACGTCGCGGCTGGCCGCGGCCGGCTGGGTATGGAATTCGAGGTCGACAAGCGCCGAGGAGACGAACTCCACAGTGGCAAAGCCCTGGTTGAACCTGCGCGCGGCGAGGAAGCGCTGCAGCAGGTCATCCGGCAGTGGTTCGCCGGTCTGGTAGTGCCGGGCGAAACGCTGCAGCACCTCTGGCCGCTCCTGCCAGTGCTCGTAGAGCTGCGACGGCAGCTCGACGAAATCGGTGAACACGGAGGTTCCCGACAGCGAGGGATAGGTCACATCCGAAAGCATGCCGTGCAGGGCGTGGCCGAACTCGTGGAACAGGGTCCGCGCGTCGTCCGGCGACAGCAGCGACGGCGCACCGTCCGCCCCCTTCGCGAAGTTGCAGACATTGATCACCAGCGGGGCGACGTCGCCATCGAGCTTCTGCTGGTCGCGCAGCGAGGTCATCCAGGCGCCGGAGCGCTTCGAGGGCCGGGCGAAGTAGTCGCCGTAGAACAGCGCCTTGTGATTGCCGTTGCGGTCCTTGACCTCCCAGATCCGCACGTCGGGATGCCAGACCGGGATGTCCTTGCGCTCCTCGAAGGAGATGCCGAACAGGCGGGTGGCGCAGTCGAAGGCGGCCTCGATCATGTGGTCGAGCACCAGATAGGGCTTGATCGCGGCATCGTCGAAATTGGCCCGCCGCTGCCGGAGCTTCTCGGCGTAGTAGCGCCAGTCCCATGGCGCGAGGGCGAAATTGCCGCCCTCCTCCGCAATCAGCTCCTGTAGCGCGTCGCGGTCCGCCAGCGCCCGCTCGCGCGCCGGCTTCCACACCCGCTCAAGCAGGCCACGGACGGCCTCCGGCGTCTTGGCCATGGAATCCTCGAGCCGGTAGGCGGCGTAGGTCGGGTAACCCAGAATCCCGGCGCTCTCCTCGCGGAGCTTCAGGATCTCGACGATGGTCTCGTTGTTGTCATTGGCGTTGCCGTTGTCGCCGCGGGCGATGAAGGCCTTGTAGACCTTCTCGCGCAGGTCGCGGCGGGCGGAGCTCTGCAGGAACGGCTCGACCGAGGAGCGCGACAGCGTCACGATCGCCTTGCCGGGCTTGCCGCGCTCTGCTGCCGCAGCCCTGGCGGCCGCCACAAATGTGTCGGAGAGGCCGGCGAGGTCGCCGTCGCCGAGCTCCATCGACCACTCCTGCTCGTCGCCGAGCAGATGATGGCTGAAGGAGGTGCCGAGATGGGCGACGCGCTCGTTGATCTCAGCCATCCGCGCCTTGGCGGCGTCGTCGAGGCCGGCGCCGGCGCGGCGGAAGCGGGTGTAGGTGCGTTCCAGCAACCGCATCTGCTCGCCGGTCAGGCCGAGCGAGGCGCGCTTCTCGTGCAGCATGGCGATGCGGCCAAACAGCACAGCGTTCATCATGATCGGATTCCAGTGCCGCGCCATCCGCAGCGAGACCTCCTTGTCGATCTCGAGGATCGCGGGGTTCGAATGCGCCGAGACCAGGTCGTAGAACACCGCCGAAACCTTCGACAGCAGCTTGCCCGAGCGTTCCAGCGCGGTGATGGTGTTGGCAAAGTCGGGCAGCGCCGGATCATGAGTGATCGCGGCGATTTCCGCCGAATGATCGGCAAAGGCCTGCTCGAAAGCAGGCAGGAAATGCTCTGGCTGGATCTCGGCGAAGGGCGGCGTTTCGAACGGCGTCTGCCACGCCTTCAGGAGGGGGTTGGCAAAATTCCGAGCCTCGGCCTGCGCGCTGGTTTCTGACATCGAATGTTCCGTTTTTCGTCTTGAAAATGCGGCGAGTCTATATCACGTGATACGGCGTTTTTAGGCCTTTTGCGCTTGATAGATGGGCACTTTTCGGAGAGATTGCGCCCCCTGAACAGGACCTATTCCATGACCATGCAGCCCTCCCCCTCAGGCAACCGCACCATCGTCTGGCCGAGCGTCATCACCGTGATCTCGGCGGCGATCCTGATCGGCGCGGAAGTGTTCGGCGCGGCGTTCGCCGGCGGATGGGCGCTCGCAATTCTGTTCGGGCTCAACGATGTCGGCGCACACATCCTGCAAGCCGTGCTGTTCGGCATCGGCGTCCTGATCATGATTGCCTTCATCCGCGCCGCTCAGCGCGTCGAGCCGTTCACACGTCGCGCGTGACACCGGCGATTCGAGAAAGCGCTGCGGCACAGGGCTGAAACGCACACGCTTCGTTAGTCATTCTTAACACCCGTTCATCTTCCGCACACTGAAGCGAGCACGACGCGCGCGATCGCAAGCGCGCGTTAGGGAAATTTGTCGCTGTCGCAAAAAAAATCTTGCGCGACAAAGTCAAAAGACTTATTTCCTCGCTTGCCCAATTTCGCACGTGCCTGTGGTCGTGTGTCAGTCGGTAGGTATCCGGACAAGAGGCCGGACAGCCGCCAAGGGGTGGAAGAACCGAGGGTCGCTTACGTCCATCAGGACACGAGGCGGCCAGCATCTCTCTCCAGGGATGCCGTTGAAGGTCTCGCCACTTTTTGCAACCGTGACTGGCAGCCGGAGGCGAACCGGCGCACCCCGCTCTCCACGGGGGACGCGACTTAAAGCAACGACGGATCGGGCTTTTTTGGTCTCTACCGGCAGTCCAACGCCGGCGCGGGCTACTGAAAAGGCTTGTCCTTCATTGCCAGGTGAGCGGGCGGGAGACTCTCCCAACCAATCCACGGCAGCACAGTCTGGTTTGAGTTTTTTGGCTTCGTTGCGCCTCCATCGCGCAATGTGGCCAGAGCGCTCTTATCCGACGTCACGTTGAGCGGATCCCCGTCGCTGGGGCCGTTGGAGAGTGCCATGACTGAACGCATCCAGGAATTCCTGCGCAACCGCCGCAGCGAGGGCCTCGACACCGAGCCATGCCTCGTCGTCGACCTCGAAGTCGTGCGCGACAACTACCAGACCTTCGCGAAGGCGCTGCCGGACAGCCGCGTGTTCTACGCGGTGAAGGCGAATCCGGCGCCCGAGGTGCTGTCGCTGCTCGCCTCGCTCGGCTCCTGCTTCGACACCGCGACGGTGGCGGAGATCGAGATGGCGCTGGCCGCCGGCGCGACGCCGGACCGCATCTCCTTTGGCAACACCATCAAGAAGGAGCGCGACATCGCGCGCGCCTTCGCGCTCGGCATTCGGCTGTTCGCGGTCGACTGCGTCGCCGAGGTCGAGAAGGTCGCCCGCGCCGCTCCCGGCGCCCGGGTGTTTTGCCGCATCCTCTATGATTGCGCCGGCGCCGAGTGGCCGCTGTCGCGCAAGTTCGGCTGCGACCCGGAGATGGCGGTCGAGGTGCTCGACCTCGCCAAGCGCCTGGGGCTGGAGCCGTGCGGCATTTCGTTCCATGTCGGCTCGCAGCAGCGCAAGGTGAAGGCGTGGGACCGCGCGCTCGCGATGGCGTCGACCGTGTTCCGCGATTGCGCCGAGCGCGGCATCAACCTGACCATGGTCAACATGGGCGGCGGCTTCCCGACCAAGTACCTCAAGGACGTCCCGCCGGTCGTGCAGTACGGCCGGTCGATCTTCCGCGCGCTGCGCAAGCACTTCGGCAACCAGATTCCGGAGACGATCATCGAACCTGGTCGCGGCATGGTCGGCAATGCGGGCATCATCGAGACCGAGGTGGTGCTGATCTCGCGGAAGAGCGACGAGGACGAGGTGCGCTGGGTCTATCTCGACATCGGCAAGTTCGGCGGTCTCGCCGAGACCATGGACGAGTCGATCCGCTACGCCATCCGCACCCCGCATGACGGGGCGGAGATGACGCCGTGCGTGCTCGCAGGTCCGACCTGCGATAGCGCCGACGTGCTGTACGAGAAGCTGCCGTATCCGCTCCCGGTGACGCTCGAGATCGGCGACAAGCTGCTGATCGAAGGCACCGGCGCCTATACGTCGACCTACTCGTCGGTGGCGTTCAACGGCATTCCGCCGCTGAAGACCTACCACATCTGATCCGCCTCCTGTTCGAGGCCTGACGAACCGGGAGCCGGCCCGCCGGCTCCCTCCCAGACCATTTGCAAAGCTCTGAACGACGCTTGCCGCGGCATGCCACATGCCGCTGCGAGCGGGGACTGACGTGCCATGACTGCAAGACGGAACACCCCCGTTGCCCTCATCCGGAATGCCGCTCCGTTCGCGATCCGTGCGGAGCGGGCATCGGACGTCGTCGCGCGCGAAGCGCTGCTGGATGCCTGCTTTGGCTGCAACCGCCATACGCGCACCTGCCAGCGCCTGCGCGACGGACGCGCGCCCGCCGCAGGCCTCAGCCTGTCGGCGGTGCGCCAGGACGGCCGGCTGGCTGGAACCGTGCGGCTGTGGCACGTCAGCGCGGGGGGCCGCAGCGCGCTGATGCTGGGGCCGCTGGCAGTCGACGGCGACTGTCGCGGCCTCGGCGTCGGCGCCGCCCTGATGCGGCGCGCGCTCACCGTCGCCGGGGCGCGCGGCCATGGCGCGGTGATCCTGCTCGGCGATGCGCCCTATTACGCCCGCTTCGGCTTCTCGGCCGGCAAGACCGGCGCGCTCGCGCTGCCGGGCGCGTTCGAGCGCGAGCGGCTGCTCGCAATCGAGCTCGTCGAGGGTGCTCTCGACGACGCCTCCGGCATGATCACGCCGACCGGCGCATGGCTGCCCAAGGCGAGGGCATCCCGCGCCCGCAACCGGAAGGCACCGCTCGCCGTGCCGCACGCGGCGTAAGAAGCGCGGTCGCCATGGCAGACAACCTTCCCGCAACCGACGTCGCGCGCCCGCGCCTGCGCGGCCTCGTCACCACAGTCATGCTGGCCCTGATTTCAGTCATGATCGTCAGGGACATCCTGGTGCGGCGCTGGGCCGCCACGCCGCCGTCGCCGCCCGACACCACGCAGCAATCCCGCTGAGCCCACGAGCGGGGGTTGCACGGGCGCGCAAATTGCCCGTAAACCCCGCGCCAAGCTCCCCCTTCAGTCGAGGTCCGAACATGCCCCGCCGCCTGATTTCCACCGGCTCGCCCTTTGAGAAGACCGCCGGCTACAGCCGCGCCGTGATCGACGGCGACTTCGCCTTCGTCGCCGGCACCACCGGCTACGACTACACCACGATGACCATGCCCGATGATGTCACGAGCCAGTCACGCAACTGCTTCAAGACCATCGAGGCAGCCCTCAAGGAGGGCGGCTTCGCGATGGCCGACATCGTCCGCGCGACCTACTACCTGACCGACGCCAACGATGCGGACGCCCATTTCGCGGTCTGCGGCGAGGTTCTCGGCGAGATCCGCCCGGCGGCGACGCTGCTGATCGTCGCAGGGCTTTACCGGCCCGAGATGAAAGTCGAGATCGAAGTCACCGCGAAGCGACGCAACCCCTGATCCACTCCTGACGATTTGTCTGCCAGCACTTTCCGGAGAAACCATCCCATGAGCCCCGCCTCGCAGATCTACGCGAAGATTACCGGTCCTATCGTCATGGTCGGCTTCGGCTCCATCGGCAAAGGCACGTTGCCGTTGATCGAGCGCCATTTCGACTATGACAAGTCGCGCATCACCGTGATCGATCCCAAGGACGAGGGCCGCAAGGCACATTGCGAGAAGCACAATGTGAGGTTCATCCAGCGTGGCCTGACCAAGGACAATTATCGCGATGTGCTGACCCCGCTGCTCACGGAAGGCGGCGGCCAGGGCTTTTGCGTCAATCTCTCGGTCGATACCGGCTCCACCGACATCATGGAGCTCTGCAACGAACTTGGCGCGCTTTATATCGACACTGTCAACGAGCCCTGGCTCGGCTTCTATTTCGATTCGTCGAAGGGCCCGGAAGCCCGCTCCAACTACGCTCTTCGCGAAGTGACGCTGGCCGCCAAGAAGGCGCGCCCCGCCGGCTCGACGACAGCCGTCTCCTGCTGTGGTGCCAATCCCGGCATGGTCTCTTTTTTCGTCAAGCAAGCGCTGCTCAATGTCGCCGCGGATCTGAAGCTCAATGCCCCCAAGCCGAAGACCAAGGCCGAATGGGCGGACTTGATGCGGCAGGCCGGCGTCAAGGGCATCCACATCGCTGAACGCGACACCCAGCGTTCCAAGTCGCCGAAAGAGCCGGATGTCTTCGTCAACACCTGGTCGGTAGAGGGTTTCCTGTCGGAAGGCGTACAGCCGTCCGAACTCGGTTGGGGCACCCATGAAAAATGGATGCCCGAGAATGCGCGTACCCACGAAGCTGGCTGCGGCGCTGCCATCTATCTGATGCAGCCCGGCGCCAACACGCGCGTGCGCACCTGGTGCCCGACCCGCGGCGCGCAGTATGGCTTCCTCGTCACCCACAACGAGGCGATCTCGATCGCCGATTACTTCACGGTGCGTGACGCATCGGGCACGGCGATCTATCGGCCGACCTGCCACTATGCCTATCATCCGGCTGACGATGCCGTGCTGTCGCTGCATGAAATGTTCGGCCGCGCCGCGAAGATGCAGGAAAAGCACCACATCCTCGATGAGAACGAAATCGTCGATGGCATCGACGAACTCGGCGTGCTGCTGTTCGGCCATGACAACAATGCCTACTGGTACGGCTCGCAGCTCTCCATCGAAGAGACCCGCAAACTCGCGCCCTATCAGAACGCCACCGGCCTGCAAGTGACCTCCGCCGTGCTCGCGGGCATGGTATGGGCACTGGAAAACCCGAACGAAGGCATCGTCGAAGCCGACGAGATGGATTTCGATCGTCTGCTGGAAATCCAGATGCCCTATCTCGGGCCGGTCAAGGGTTACTATACCGACTGGACCCCGCTGACGGATCGTCCGGGTCTGTTTCCGGAAGATATCGATTCGAGCGATCCCTGGCAGTTCCGCAACGTTCTGGTGCGCTGACCATCGGCTGTCGTCACCCGCGAAGGCGGGTGACCCAGTAACCATCGGCCTGTCGATCCCAATATCTGTCTCGGCGTACTGTCATGCCCCGCCTGCGCGGGGCACGACAGTTCGGGGATCACCGCGCCATGTAGTCGAACGCCACCGTCCCCAGCCCCAGCGTCAGATCCGCCTTGTAGTGCAGCGCCGAGACCACCTCGCGCACCGGCAGGCGGGCGACGTCGCAGAGCGCGTGAGGAAACAGGCCGAGCGCGGCGGGACCGGTCCAGGCCTCCTTCAGCGTGATGTCCTCGAGGTGGAAGCGCACCAGCTCGCAGATCCGCGGGCTGCCGTCGACATGCGGGATGATCTTGAGGATGAAGTTCGGCACCTTCATCGCGCTCAGCAACGTGTCGTGGTCGATCTTGCGGTGCTTGTAGCCCATGGTCGCCGAAGCGCACAGCACCGAGCCATAGTGCAGCGAGCCGACCAGCACGTCGCTTTCGACCTCGATCTTGGGCTTTGCGAGCTTCTTCGGGAATCCCCACAGCTCCCGCCCGCCGGCGATCGGACCTTCGTCGTCGAGGTACATCGCGTGGGTATAGGCGCCCTCCTCGCCCCTGAAGCGAACCGGAATGACCTGTCCGGTTTCGGTGTAGTCGCCGAAGCCGGTCGAGTCGGGCATGCGGATGAATTCGTACTTCACCACCGGCTCGGCGACCTCGAGCGGCTCCGGCACGATGGCCGCGAGTGCTTCCGGATCGGTCTTGTAGGTGATGATGAAATACTCGCGGTCGAAGAACCGATAAGGCCCCGGCGGAAATGACGGATTGGTGAGCGGCATCGAATAGGCGTTGCGCCTGACGTCCTCGATCTTCATGGCATGCCCCATCTGGCGTTGCAGTGAGGACGGATTATGGGGCGAGCGCGCGGCCGAGGCGAGACTGGATAATCGGCATCGATCGTCAAATGCGCGTCACAATGCGCAGGGCTCGCGGCCGGCTATTTCTGCTTGATCGGCGGCGCGGTCTTCTCGGCGGGCGCCGGCGGCAACACCGGCTTGGCGCCCTCCTTCTGCGCGTTGGTGTCCGGATGCGCCGGCTCCGGTGCCGGTGTGGTCGGACGATCGCCGCCGGGCTTCGACTCCGCCGGCGGAGCGGTCTTCTGCGGCTCCGGCGAAGGCTTCAGCGGTTGTGTCGCCTGCGCCATCTGCTCGGGAGCGGTCGCGTAGATCTCGTGCAGCGAAAGGCCCGCAATCGCGACGCCGGCCGCCACCAGCGCGGCGGCGATCAGCATGTGTTTGCGATACGTTTGCCTGGTATGATCCGCAGCCATTTCGTCCCACTCGCGACGTTTCCGCGACGTCAACGATTCCGCTCCGGCATGGTTCCTTGGCGCGAGATCGCTGGAACTCAGTCCGCGGTATTGCTTTCCCAGGTCGCATGACGCACGCCCGGTTGCCGTTTGAGGTCGGCGACCACGGTGTTCAACTCGGTAGGATCGATCGCGGTCGAGACCAGCGTCGCCACGATCTCGGGTAGGCCGTCGCCGACCTCGACCACGGCAACATCGGCGACCGGATAGCTCGCCGCTTCGAGCTTCTCCACCAGGCGGTCGCGCATCGCGGGCAGGCCATCTGTGGTCACCGCGACCTTGACGTAGTAGGTCGCCTCCGAGGCTTTCTCGTCGAACGGAATGCGGTTGATGGCATTGACCAGCGGACGCAGCAGCGTGTTGCCGGCGATCACAAACACAGTCAGCGCCACCGCCTGCGCCACCAAGTCGGCGCCGGCGCAGGAGCCGACCGCGGCCGAGGCCCACAGCGTTGCCGCGGTGTTGAGGCCGCGCACGTCCATGCCCTGCTTCATGATGACGCCGGCGCCGAGGAAGCCGATGCCCGACACGACATAGGCAATCACCCGCACCGCGCCGTCGGCGCCCGCCAGATGCATCGCGAGGTCGACGAAGGCGGCCGCGCCGACCGCGACCAGCACATTGGTGCGCAGGCCCGCGGTGCGCTGCCGGTACTGCCGCTCGGCGCCGATCAAGGTGCCGAGCACGAAGGCAGAAGCCAGACTGATCAGCGTGTCGATGAAGTCGGCGGTCTGGAACGTCGCAAGAAATCGCATGGCACCTGCCCGGCTGGATGCCGCGATCTCTTACATTTCCAGGATGCCCGCGTCACCATCTTCCGCGCCGAAGGCGAGCAGCGTGCCCTTGGCATTCCACGCCAGTCCCGAGACCGCCGCGCCGCCGTTCCGCCGCACCAGGATCTCGGCACCATCCTCGAGCCGCACCATCAGCACCGCGCCGTCGCTGTAGCCGACCGCCATGATGTCGTTCTTCGGATGGCATGCGACCACGGCAACCCGCGCCGGCATCGGCGCCAGCATCGCCGGCTCCTTGCCCATCGGGCCGTCCTTGCTGGCAAACGGCCAGACGATCACGCTATCGGCGCCCGAGGTCGCGAGCCCCTTGCCGCCGACAGTCCATGACATCGAGCGCACCCGGCCGGGATAGCCGCTCATCCGCATATGCCTGTTGTCGGCGAGCCGCCAGCCATGCATCGCGGGCTCGTGCATCGCGGTGACAAGAAATTTGTTGTCCGGGCTGAAGGTGACGGCGAGATGCGAGCCGGCCCATTCCAGGAATTCCGGATTGGCCGCCATGTTGGGAAACCACAATGTCACACCGCCGTAATGCGCGATCGCAAGCCGCAGCCCCTTGGGCGCGAAGGCGAGCCCGCCGACGGTCGACGGCACGTCAAAGCTCTTGGCCTCGCCCTTGGAGCTGCGGACGAAGGCAGTCTTGCCGGCCGACCACGCCACCGTGCCGTCGGTGTGCAACGCGACGTTGTCGATCCAGCGCCGCTTGGCGTCGGTCGCGATCGTCGCTGTCTCGCCCTTCGCATCTGTTGCGATCAGCTTGCCGTCGTCACCGCCGGTGACGAGCCGCTTGCCGTCGGATACCGCGCACAGGATGGCGCCGAAATGGGTCGGCACGCGAGTGATCTCGCCATCGGCGGTCGCGATCGCGACGCTCTCTTCCGCACCGACGAAGAACGCGCGGTCGCCGAGGAAGTGTACCGAACCGATGGCTGCGCCGAGCGGGAGCTGCTTGACGCGGTCGGTGATCGAAACGATGGAGGGCCCGTCGGGCGCGTCGAAGTCGCTCATCACGTGGTGATGCACTGCTCGAAGCCGTCGCGGATCGCCTGTTCAGGCAGATCGCGACCGATGAACACGACCCGGCTTTCGCGCTTCTCGCCGTCCTTCCATTTCCGCTGGTGATCGCCCTCCAGCATCATGTGGACGCCCTGGAAGACGTAGCGATCGTCATCGCCGGTGAAGGAGAGGATGCCCTTCGAGCGCAGGATCTTCTGGCCCTCGGTGGCGACGAGCTGCTGCAGCCACGGCATGAACTTGGTCGGGTCGAGCGGCTTCTCGGAGCGCAGCGACAGCGACTGCATGTCCTCGTCGTGATAGTGCTTCAGCCCGCCATGATCGTGATCATGATGGTGGTGATGATCGTGGTCGTGATGGTGATGATCGTGGTCATGGTCGTGATCGTCGCCGGCCTCGAGGAAATCCGGCTCGATCTCCAGGATGCGGTCGAGATCGAACGCGCCGCGCTCCAGCACGTCGGTCAGCCCCACCTGGCAACGCTCGGTGCGATGCAGCTTGGCATAGGGGTTGATGCCGCGGATGCGGGCCTCGACCTCGGCAAGCTCGGGCTTCGAGACCAGGTCGGTCTTGTTCAGCACGATGACGTCGGCGAAGGCGATCTGGTTCTTCGCCTCGGGCGCGTCCTTGAGCCGATCGCTCAGCCACTTGGCGTCGGCCACCGTCACGACGGCATCGAGCCGGGCATTCTTCTGCACATCCTCGTCGACGAAGAAGGTCTGCGCGACCGGCGCCGGATCGGCGAGGCCGGTGGTCTCGACGATGATGGCGTCGAACTTGCCCTTGCGCTTCATCAACCCGTCCATGATGCGGACGAGGTCGCCGCGCACGGTGCAGCAGATGCAGCCATTGTTCATCTCGAACACTTCTTCGTCGGCGCCGATGATCAGGTCGTTGTCGATGCCGATCTCGCCGAATTCGTTGACGATCACGGCGTATTTCTTGCCGTGGTTCTCCGACAGGATGCGGTTCAAAAGCGTGGTCTTGCCGGCGCCGAGATAGCCCGTCAGCACGGTCACAGGAATCTTTTGCGATGCTTCAGCCATAACAACTCCGAGGAACTTGGAAGGCGCTCAACCCCGGCAGGGAGGGCCCCTGCCCTAGTCGGCGAGCGCGCTGGTCAGGGCCTTTATATTGTGCCTGACCATGTCAATGTAAGTGGGCGCATCGCCGTTTTCGCCTGTCAGACTGTCGGAGTAAAGGGTCCCGCCGACCCTCGCGCCGGTCTCGGACGCAATCTGCCGGATCAGGCGCGGATCACTGATATTTTCGAGAAAAACTGCCGGAATTTTCGCAACCTTGATCTGGGCGATGATGGCGGCGATGTCGCGCGCGCTGGGCTCGGCATCCGTCGAGACGCTGAGCGGCGAGAAAAAGGTCACGCCGTAGGTGTCGGCGAAATAGCCGAAGGCGCCGTGAGTGGAGATCACCTTGCGTCGCTCCTGGGGTATCTTCGCCACCGCCTCGCGCACCTCGCGGTCGAGTGCCTCCAGTTTGGCGAGATAGACATCGGCATTGGCCTTGAAGACGTCGGCACGATCCGGGGCCACGGCAATCAGCCCGTCACGGATATTGATGACGTAGATCTTCGCATTGGCCACCGACTGCCAGGCATGCGGATCGTCATGGCCACCCATCTTTCGCGGCATGATGCCCCTGGTCGCCACCGTGACCGGGGCCTTGCTTCCGGAAGCCTCTAGCAGCCGCGGCAGCCAACCCTCGAAGCCGAGACCGTTGACGACCAGAAGGCGTGCGGCGGCCACCTTCTTCGCGTCCGCGGGCGTCGGCGCATAGACATGCGGGTCGCCGTCGGGGCCGACGAGCGCAGTCACGTCGACGCTGTCGCCGCCGACGTTGCGCACCATGTCGGCAAGGATCGAGAAGCTCGCGACGACGTTGACGCGTCCCTCGGCGCGCGCCGCACCACTCGCCAGCAGCAGCGCCAGACCGATCAGCCCGATCAATTTGCGCATCGCCGTCACGCCTCGAGATGCCGGCCGGGGAAGAGCTGCCGCACCAGTCCACTGACGTTGCCAAGCAGCAGCGAGGCGACATAGAGCCCCGCCGCCACCAGGATGATCGCCGGGCCGGACGGAATCCGTGTCTGATACGATAGCACGAGCCCGGCATAGCCTGACAACATCGCGCTTGCGACCGCGATACAGATCATCGTGGTGATGTCGCGCGACCAGAACCGCGCAATGCCGGCAGGCAGGATCATCAGCCCGACGCCGAGCAACGTGCCGAGCGCATGAAAGCCATTGACGAGATTGATCACGACCAGCGCGAGGAAGGCGAGATGCGCCGGCGCCCCGGCCCTGCTCACCGTGCGCAGGAATACCGGATCGACGCATTCGATCACCAGCGGGCGGTAGATCACCGCGAGCACCAGCAACGTGAGGGTGGCGTTGAAGGCGATCACCAGCAGCGTCTGGTCGTCCATCGCCAGGATGTTGCCGAACAGCACGTGCAAGAGATCGATATTGGTGCCCTTGATCGAGACAATGGTGACGCCGAGCGCCAGCGAGACCAGATAGAAGGTCGCGAGCGAAGCGTCTTCCTTCAGCTCGGTGGTGCGGGCGACGAGGCCCGCCAGCAGCGCCACGGTGAAGCCCGCGATCAGGCCGCCGGTCGTCATCGCGAACAGATTGAGCCCGGACAGCAGGAAGCCGATCGCCGCGCCCGGCAGGATCGCATGCGCCATGGCGTCGCCGACCAGGCTCATCCGCCGCAGCATCAGGAACACGCCGATCGGCGCACCGCCGAGCGACAGCGCGATCACGGCTGCGAGCGCGCGGCGCATGAACTCGAATTCGGTGAACGGGCCAATTAGCGCATCGTAGATCATGGCGATCAGGCGGCCCTCGAACGCGGATCGGCCGCGCAGGCGGCGGCAGAGTCGTCGAAGGCCTCGCACATCCGCATCGCGACCGTCAGGTTGTCGGGCGTCAGCGCGTCCGCGGTCGGACCCCATTCCACCGGGCCACGCGCCAGCAGCAGTGTTTCGGGGAAGTTGTTGCGCACCATGTCGAGGTCGTGCAGCGCGGCCAGCACCGTGCGCCCTTCGGCGTTCCAGCGCTTGACCAGCGCCAGCAGGTCGGCGGTGGTCTTGGCGTCGATCGCGTTGAACGGCTCGTCGAGCACGATCAGGCGCGCATCCTGCAACAGCACGCGGGCAAACAGCATGCGCTGCATCTGCCCGCCGGAGAGCGTGCCGATCGGACGGTTCTCGAAGCCGTTGAGGCCGACAGCAGCAATCGCCATGAGGATTTTTTCGCGCGCAGCCTTGCTGATCCCGCCGAAGAAGCCGGTGCTGCGCCACAGACCGGTGCCGACGAAGTCGAACACCGAGATCGGGAAGCTGCGGTCGATGTCGGCGGTCTGCGGCAGATAGGCGATATCCCTGTGCCCGAGCCCGTCGAGATCGATCACGCCGGACAGCGGCTTGAGCACGCCGGCGATGCCGCGCAACAGCGTCGACTTGCCGGCTCCGTTCGGACCGATCACGGCGAGCAACGCACCGGGCGCGATCTCGCCGCTGAGGTGATGCACCGCCGGGTGACGGTCATAGCCCAGTGTGACGTCGCGGAATGTAACGAGCGGAGCCACGGATCACCTCATCGCCAGCCAGACCACGGCCCACAGACAGGCACTGACGGCAATTGCCGCGGACAGCCGGGCCGGCACGGTCATGCGCAGGATTGACCAATGCGTGCCCTGCGCCGGATGCGGCGATGCCGGTCCATGGCTGTGCCCATGGGAATGGGTGTGGCCGTGGTGGGCGTGATCGTGGGAATGCGCGTGTGCCATGGAATAGTGTTATATTATAACATAACGCGAGTCCACAAAGCGGAACCATCATGGCTGGCAGGCAAAATCGGGATAGATTCGAGCTGCGCCGACAGAGCGACGGCCTTGTCTACACCTTCGTGCGGCAAACCCGCACCGATGGAACCGTCGGGTACCAACGACAGGACCAGGATCTCTGGATCGAACGCCGCAGGGACTGGGGCTGGGTGGCTTGGGACACAGCAAGCCAATCCTGCACCGGCCGGCCCTGGAACGTGCTGCCGGCCGATCAGGGCGATCATCCCCCGGAAGGCGACTGGGTGAGCCGGAAGGAGACGAAGTCGTATGTCTACAATCTGGTCTATGTGAGCTAGGCGGAGGCTTAATCGCAGCGAGATTTTCCTCGCCTTCCAGGCGGAAGTCAGGACGAGGATAGCCCTACCGGTAAGAGGGGTGCGCAACTGAAGAGTGTGCTCACCTCACCGCCATTTCCGGGCTCGTGCTTCGCATGCCCCGGAATGACGGTGAGTTCTGCTCACGCCTCACACGCGTAGCTCTTCAATCTTGCTTCGAGCACGGCGAGCACGCGATCGCGGATTGGATCGCGCGAGCCTTTCAGCCACGCGGCGGCGAGCGGGAGACGGCCGGTGCTGCTGCCGCGCTTCAGCCTGAGCGGCACGAAGCGGACGCCTGATATCGCCATCCGCGAGGTCCAGCGCGGCACGATGGCGACGCCGAGCCGGGCCGCGACCATGTTGACGATGGTCTGCTTCTCGTCGGCGATCTGGTGGATGCGCGGCGCCAGCCCGGCCTCGTCGAACAGCTTGACAGTGAGATCGTGGCTGTGCGGCCGCGAGCGCCGCGCCGGCACGATCAGGGGCTGGTCCGCAATATCGGCCAGCGAAATCACGCTGCGCCGCGCCAGCGCATGCTTCCGCGACACCGCGACCACCGCGGTCTCCTGCAGCAGCGACACGAATTCGATGCGGTTATCGGGGCGTTCCGGCGGACGCACGAAGGCGAGATCGAGCGCGCCGGAGAGCAGCTTCGGCAACAGCCGGATGGTCTTCTCCTCGAGAAGCTGCACGGCGATGTCGGAATGCGCGCGGCGGATATCGCGCAAGAGCGGCGGCAACAGGCCGGCGGCGGCGCTGTCGATCGCCCCGATCCGGAACCGCCGCGTCGACGGCTTGCGCAGGCGCTTGCGGAAGCCGTCCTCGATCGCTTCGGCGCGGCTCAACAGCGCCCTCCCCTCGCGCAGCAGCACGGCGCCGTCCTCGGTCAGCGACACCGCGCGCGTGGTCCGCGCGAACAGGCGCGTGCCGAGATCTTCCTCCAAGAGCTTGATGTGACGGCCGAGCGCCGAGGGCAGCATCTGCAAGCGCTGCGCGGCACGGCCGAAATGCAGCTCCTCGGCGGCGGCCACGAAGCAGCGGAGCTGATGCAGTTCCAAGACGCGTTCCTTCAATCCGTTGCCATCGCAGACGAGGAGGGATGGATGCTTCGTCGCGGAGCCTGTCATCGGGCGCGCGTTCGCGCGACCCGCTGGCTCCTCGCAATGACGGCTCCGCGATTATATCGTTTTTTTGTATAAACTCGCGCGGATTGAATGGGAAGGGCGCCCCCTTCTAGGCTTCCTGCTGGCGCGGCGAGAGCGCGCCGTCCCAACAAGAACACCAACCCGAGGGAGGCTCATGGCCGGCGAGCTTCAGACGCGCGTGTTGCGCAAGATTTCACTGCGCATCGTTCCGTTCATCATGCTGCTGTACTTCGTGGCCTTCATCGACCGCGTCAACATCGGCTTCGCGTCGCTGACAATGAATAGGGACATCGGCCTGTCGCCGACGGTGTACGGCTTCGGCGCCGGTATCTTCTTCTGGGGCTACTTCCTGTTCGAGGTGCCCTCCAACATCATCCTGCACAGGATCGGCGCGCGGATCTGGATCGCGCGGGTGATGATCACTTGGGGCCTCGTCTCCGCCGCGATGGCGCTGGTGCAGGGCGCGACCAGCTTCTACGTGCTGCGCTTTCTGCTCGGCGCCGCGGAGGCCGGCTTCTTCCCCGGCATCATCCTGTATCTGTCCTACTGGTTTCCGGCGCGCCAGCGCGCGGCCGTCACTGCGCTATTCATGGCGGCGGCGCCGCTATCGACCGTGCTGGGCTCGCCGGTATCCGGCGCGCTGCTCGAGATGGACGGCCTGCTCGGCTTCAAGGGCTGGCAGTGGCTGTTCGTGCTGGAAGCGGTGCCGGCCATCGTCCTCGGCTTCGTCGTGCTCGGCTTCCTGACTGATCGGCCGGAACAGGCCAAGTGGCTTGCCGACGACGAGCGCGACTGGCTGGTCAAGACCATGAAGGCGGAGAACGACGGCAAGGCCGCGACCGCAAGCCACAGCATCTGGCGCGGGCTCGCCGATCCGCGCGTGCTCGCGCTGGCGCTGGTCTATTTCGGCACTTCGGCCGGGCTCTATACGCTCGGCGTCTGGGCGCCGCAGATCATCAAGCAGTTCGGCCTGTCGTCGCTTGCGGTCGGCTTCCTCAACGCGGTGCCCGCGACCATTGCCGTGATCGCCATGATCCTGTGGGCGCGGCATTCGGACCGCACCGGCGAGCGCACCTGGCACGTGGTGATCGCCTGCCTGATCGCCGCTGCCGGGCTCGCGCTTGCGGGGCTGTGGACTGGGCTCGCCGCCGTGATCGCGGCGCTGACGCTGGTCAATATCGGCATCTCCTCGTCGAAGCCGCCGCTGTGGAGCATGCCGACCATGTTTCTGTCGGGCTCGGCCGCCGCGGCCGGCATCGCCACCATCAACTCGATCGGCAATCTCGGGGGCTTTGTCGGGCCCGCCATGATTGGCTGGATCAAGGAGCGGACCGGCAGCTTCGACGGCGGTCTCTACTTCGTCGCCGGCCTGCTGGTGCTCTCGGCCGTGCTCACGCTGCTGCTGTCGCGGGCGAGCCCCAAAGCGAACACCGCTCCTCAACCGTCACCAGCCCGGTCCCATTGATCCCACCCTCATTCAGGAGATTGTCATGCGCACCCATTCCATTGCCGCCATCCCCGCCGATGGCATTGGCCCCGAAGTGATCTCGGCCGGCGTCCGCGTGCTGGAGGCTCTGGCCAAACGCACCGGCGACATCCGCTTCAACGTCAAGACCTTCGATTGGGGCTCGGACTATTACAAGAAACACGGCGTGATGATGCCGGCCGACGGCCTCGCTGAACTGAAAAAGTTCGACGCGATCTATTTCGGCGCGGTCGGCGCACCCGACGTGCCCGATCACATCACGCTGTGGGGCCTGCGCCTGCCGATCTGCCAGGGCTTCGACCAATACGCCAATGTACGGCCGACCAAGATCCTGCCCGGCGTCGCCTCGCCGCTGCGCAATGCCGGCGTCGGCGATCTCGACTGGGTGATCGTGCGCGAGAACTCGGAAGGCGAATATGCCGGCATGGGCGGCCGCGCGCACAGGGGCCTGCCGGAAGAGGTCGGCACTGAAGTCGCCGTCTTCACCCGCGTCGGCGTGACGCGGATCATGCGCTATGCGTTCCAGCTCGCGCAGTCCCGGCCGCGCAAGCTGCTTACCGTGGTGACCAAGTCGAACGCACAGCGCCACGGCATGGTGATGTGGGACGAGATCGCGGCTGAGGTCGCCGCCGAATTTCCCGATGTGACCTGGGACAAGATGCTGGTCGACGCCATGACGGTGCGCATGACGCTCAATCCGAAGAGCCTCGACACCATCGTCGCCACCAATCTGCACGCCGACATCCTGTCCGATCTCGCCGGCGCGCTGGCCGGCAGCCTCGGTGTCGCGCCGACCGGCAACATCGATCCACAGCGCCGCTTCCCCTCGATGTTCGAGCCGATCCACGGCTCGGCCTTCGACATCACCGGCAAGGGCATCGCCAACCCGGTCGCCACCTTCTGGACCGGCGCGCAGATGCTCGAGCATCTCGGCGAGAAGGACGCCGCCGCGCGGCTGATGGCCGCAGTCGAGAAAGTATGCGCAGCCGGCGTGCTGACGCCCGACGTCGGCGGAAGTGCGACAACGAAGGAAGTGACGGACGCGGTGATCGAGGCGATCCATGGGTCGAATGTGTAGGATGCGGTGGTTCCCCGCGTCATGCAGTGAGGCGAGCACGCCGTCAGGGCTCCCTCCCCCCTTGCGGGGGAGGGAGCCTGAGAGGCGTGCTCACCCTACAACCTCACCTCACGAGCGCGACGGCGCACCCGCCTCCGCGCAGTTGGTCAGCCGCGCGGGCACGCCGACGGCGGTGCAGCCGGCGGGCACGTCCGACGTCACCAGCGCGCCGGCGCCGATCTTGGCGAAGTCGCCGATCGAGAGATTTCCGATCACCGTCGCGCCGGCGCTGAGCAGCACGCGTTGGCCGATTGTCGGCGCGTAGCGCGGATCAGCCTGATGCCGCGCGATGGTGACGTTCTGCAAAATCGTCACCTCGTCGCCGACAGAAGCCAGCGCGCCGATGATGATGCCGGTGCCGTGGTCGAGGAACACCGCCGTTCCGATCCGGGCCGAGGGATGAATGCTGATCTGCAACTGGTCCGATGCCGCGCTGTGCATCAGCAGAGCAAGGTCGGGGCGGTCCTCGCGCCACAGCCAATTCGACACGCGCCAGGCCTGCAGCGCGACGTAGCCCTTGAAGTTCAAGAGCGGCGGCAGGAAGCCCGTGATCGCCGGATCGCGGCGCACGATCGCGATGAGATCGGTGGCCGCGGCATCGACCAGCGCGGGCTCGGCAACATACGCCTCGCGAGCCGCGCGCGTGAACTGCGCGCGATCGGCCTCGGCGCGGCAGATAGCCCGGCCGATCAGGAAGGCGAGCGCGCTGCCGAGGTCGCCCTGATCGAGGATGAAGGCGGCGGACGCCTCGAGAAAGGGATCGGCGGCGATCGCAGCTTCCGCTTCGCGCCGGATCGCAAGCCAGAGATCGTCACATGCCGCAAGTGTCGTCATGATCCCCGCCTCATCGTCGGACTTCTCGACGGACTAAGGTGAGCACGATCGGCGCAAAATGCAAACCGTCCGCTTGCGTGGGGGCAAGCGGACGGCTCGCGGCCATTCAGGTGCTATGGGGGCACATCGCCTGAAGGCTCAGCTCCTTCGCGTGACGCTCAACCCTGCGGCGGCTGCGGCGGCTGATCGTTCGGCGGAGTCGGACGGGTGCGGTGCTGCGCCATGAAGGCGTCGAACTCTTCCTTGTCCTTGGCATGACGCAGACGGCTCAGGAAATCCTTGAACTCCTTCTGCTCCTCTTCCAGGCGGCGCAGCGTCTCGGCGCGATATTCGTCGAAGGCGCGGTTGCCGCTGGTGGGCGGACCGAAGCCCCAGCCGAAGCCACGGCGCTCCATGCGGTCGCGCATGCGGTCCATCTTGTACTGCATCCGCTCCATCTTGTTCTGCCAGCGATCCTGATCGTAGTGACTCCAACAGGCCATTTTTCTGCTCCCGAGTGTGAAAAAGAGAAGGGCGAGACCGATCGGCCACCAGATCATGAAGCCGAGAATGATCAGGGCGATCTTCAGGGGATGCCACGGCGCCCAATGCATATGCATGTGCGGGGGATACGATTCATCGACGGGGCCGCGCCAGCGATTGACATCAGCGGTGTAGGCCATTGACCTTCTCCATCACGGCATCACGCCGTTGTGAATGTAAATAACATTTACATAGGTAGCCGATCCCTTCGGAAAGTCAAGCAGCGCGGATGACGCACCCCTCAGATTATTTTTGGAACTTTATTTCGGCTTGCCCCAGGGACCCGACGACTTTTGTTCGCTCGCCGCGGCATCAGGCCTGCGATCGGTCGGGAAGCCGAGGCCGCGCAGATAGATCAGCACTTCAGCTTCCAGCAATTCCTCCGGCGACATCGGCAGCTTGCGCCGCGCGGCATCGCCGCGCCCGAACAGCGAGGCGACGCCGTGCGACATCGCCCAGATGTGCAGCGCCATCATCATCGCCGGCGGCCGCGGCATGCCGGGCGGCGCCAGCGCGGCGAGTCGCTCGGCGGCGGCGCGGATGATCGCGAAGGCGCGCTCGCTTGCAGCCATCAACGTCGGATTGGCGTCGGGCGGCAGGCCGGATTCGAACATCGCCGAGTAGAACGCGGGCTCCTCGCGCGCAAAGGTGAGATAGGCCCTGCCGACGCGCTCGAACGCCGTGACGGTGTCGGGCCGGCCATCGTCCCAGGCCGCCGTCAGCACCGCCTCGAACTGCTCGAAGCCGCGCTGGGCGATGCTGGCGAGCAATTCCTCACGGTCGCGGAAATGCCGATAGGGCGCCGCGGGGCTGACGCCGGCCATGCGCGCGGCATCGGCGAAGGTGAAGCCGGCCGGCCCCTTCTTCGAGATCAGGTCGAGCGCGGCCTGCAGCAACGCTTCCTTGAGATTGCCGTGATGATAGCCGCGCTCGCTGCGGCTTTGGTCCTTGCTCCAGCTCATGTGAATAACTTTTACATGAGCCGGCCGCAAAGGTCACTAGCGGCGGCCGCGGGGCTGCATCGGGACTAACCGACAGCCCCCACCCTCCGACGTCGAATTAACGGCCCGGAATCGGCAGCACCGGCATGATCTCGACCGCCTCGCCGGGGAAGATCGTGAAGTGCGGGTGGTGTTCGAACAGCTTTGCGGCGGCCTCGTGCGAGGCGGCGCGCACCACGGTAAAGCCCGTCATCGTATTGGTGATGTCGGCGATCGCGTTGGCGTCGACCTTCTTGGTCTTGCCGAGCGGACCGCCCATCTCGACGATCACATCGTGATGCTTCTCGACCCAGGCGCCCCAGGCGGCCATGCCCTGCTGTTCCTTGGCCCGCCGCTCGGCCTCCGGCATCTTGTTCCAGGCCTCCATGCGCGGACCGCCCTTGCTGCCGAGATAGACGGCGAGGAACGTGTTGGTCGTGCTCATCTGCTGCTCCGTTGCGGTTGGTTGGATTGACGATCGGTGATTCAGCGCAGTGCCTTGCCCCAGCCGCCCTGCGGATGCTCGAAGGTGGCGGCGGCCTGTTGCACCTCCTCGGAGAAATCCGCCATCTCCTGCACCTGGCGAATCTCGATGATCTCGTTGCCCGTGGCCGGGCACTGCTTGGCCCATTCGATCGCCTCGGCGCGCGAGGCGACCTCGATCATCCAGAAGCCGCCGATCACCTCCTTGGACTCCGTGAACGGACCGTCGGTGACCACGGGCTTGCCGGTCGCGAACGAGACGCGCGCGCCAGTGGCGGGCGGATGCAGGCCTTCGAGCGTGATCAGCACGCCGGCATCCTTCAGCGCCTGATTGTATTTCATCATCGCGGCGACACGCTCGGGGTCGAGGTCGAGCTCGGCCGGAGCGCTCTCATAGCCGAGCGGGATCATCAGCATCATGAAACGCATTTGAATGGCATCCTTTGGTTTGCAGTCAGTCCGGTTCGATGCGCCGCATCGAAACCGGGGCAGGCTCTCGGATGTAAGACGGCCGGGGTTTTGCACAACCGACATGCAGCGGGAAATAATTTCGGACGTCGTTGACTTTGGCCTGCACGATCGGCATCGCGCGCTCAGCGATCCTGCCGAACCAGCGCGCCATCTTGGTGCGAGGGGCCGAAATAGACGTCGATGCGCTTCACCCTGTCGCCGTCGAACACGAAGAACTCGGTGTTGCGAAAGCTCTTGCCGTCCTTGGCGACGCAGCGATAGGTGACGAAGGCTTCACTCCCCTCGACCATAATGCGCTCGATGTCGTGGCGGCCGATCCAGTCGCTGCTGCGCCAGCACTCGGCGAAATAGGTCGGCTTGTCGGTGTTCTCGCCATAGGGCGTATTGAGGCGGAAGTCGTCCGCGAACGCCGCTTCGACCGTCCGGCGATCGTCGGCCAAATAGGCGGCGAAGATCGCGCGGACGATCTCCGCTCTGTTGCCATCTGCAGCCATGTCGTCTCCACGTGCTCGGGCGCGCGCGATCCGGCCGGATCGCGCGCCTCACGTGGAAGACGAGCGGAACCGGCCGATCGAGACATCATGGCCGCAATTATTTTTCAGTGCCGGCTAAGAGTTCAGCTCTGCACACGACCTCAGGTCTCCTGCGGGAACATGCCGAAATAGGGCTCGGCCTCGCGGAGAACGCGCGCGAAGGACGGCCGCGCTGTCAGCCGTTCCAGATAGGCGGCCAGATGCCGGTGACGATCCGCGAACGGCTCGACCTTGTTGCCGTAGAACAGGGTCGGCGCGGCCGAGCAGTCGGCCAGGGTGAAGCTGTCGCCCATCATCCAGCCGCCGTGGGCGAGTTGGTCGTTCAGCATCGCATAGGAGGCGCGGATCTGCTCCCGCGCCTCGGCCACGCCATGCGGGTCCTTCTTGTCGGCCGGACGGAGCCGGTCGCCGACGATCTTCTGCATCGGCAGATGGACGTAGAGGTCCAGGACGCGGTCGCGCAGCCGGGTGTTGAGCGCGAGATCGGGGTCCGCCGGGATCAATCGCGTGGCAGCGGGATAATGCCGGTCGAGATATTCGATGATGATGCTGGATTCTGGTACCGTTTCTCCCCTCGCCTCGTCGCTCAGCACGGGGAAGCGGCCAATCGGCGAGATCCGCAGCAGCGCCGCGCGTTGCTCGGGATCACCGAGATTGAGCAGGTTCGGTGTGAACGGGACCCCGTTCTCGTAAAGCGCGATCAGCGCCTTCCAGCAGAACGAGGACAGCGGGTGGTAATGCAGTGTCAACGACATCGGAACTCCATCTGATCTACGACCACAGGACGAAGACGAGGCGGCCGCGCCGACATCCCGGATAATTATTTATTTTGCGGCGGGATACCGGGCGAGAGAGCAAATCGGCCGCTGATTGGAGACAGTGTCGTACGGTTGACACCGCGCGCTAAAGGTCGCAGACGCTGCCCTAGTTGCGCGCAGACGCCGCTCGCCCGAACAATGTGGACCGCATCATGACCTCGTCTCCTTCCAAAGTCGCACTCGTCACCGGCGCCGCGCGCGGCATTGGGCTCGCCGCGGCCAAGCGCTTTCTCGCCGAGGGCTGGCGCATCGCGCTGCTCGACATCGAGGGCGCGTTGCTGGACGGCGCAGTGGCGGCGCTGAACAAGCCCGCGGATACGATGGCGCTGACCTGTGACGTTTCCGACGCCGACGGCGTGGCGGCGGCGCTCGCTGCGATCAACCGCCGCTTCGGCCGGCTCGATGCGCTGGTGAACAATGCGGGCGTTGCCGTGTTTGCGCCGGTGCTGGAGACCTCGGACGCCGACTGGAGCCGGATCATGGCGGTCAACCTCACCGGCCCGTTCCTGTGCACCAAGGCCGCCGCGCCGCTGATGCGCGAGCATGGCGGCGGCGCGATCGTCAACATCACCTCGATCTCAGCGGTGCGCGCCTCGACGCTGCGCTCGGCCTACGGCACCAGCAAGGCGGGGCTTGCGCATCTCACCAAGCAGCTCGCGGTCGAGCTCGCCTCGCTCGGCATCCGCGTCAACGGCGTAGCTCCAGGCCCGGTCGAGACCGCGATGGCCAAGGCCGTGCACACGCCGGAGATCCGCGCCGACTATCACGACGCGATTCCGCTCAACCGCTACGGCTTGGAGGAGGAGCTCGCGGACGCGATCTTCTTCCTGTGCTCGGATCGCGCCAGCTACATCACCGGGCAAATCCTCGCCGTCGACGGCGGCTTCGACGCCGCCGGCATCGGCCTGCCGACGCTGCGTGGCCAGCGGCGAAACGGATAGCACTTCGTATCCGATCTAACGCCCATTCACGGCGACCACACGCCACGCATGTTCCAGCCGATCGATCCGCGTCAATGACAGCGGATCGATCACGAAGCGCAGCGCGGTCTCGGGCGCGAGGTCGAGCGCGATCGCAAGGATCGCGCGGATGGTCCCGGAATGCACGACGAGCACGGCGTCGCCCGAGCGAAGGCGCGCGAGCCCTGCCCGGGCGCGCGTGATCTGGTCGGCAAAGCTTTCGCCGCCCGGCGGCCGGTTGCTACCCGGCGCATTCCAGAACCCGCGATAGGCCGCACCTAGCTCGGCCTCGAGCTCGCTGTGCCGCCGTCCGGTCCAGTCGCCAAAATCCTGCTCGCGGAAGGCCTCGTCCTCGATCGCGTCAAGGCCGAGCCGCGCTGCGGTCTCGCGGGTGCGCCGCGCCGGGCTGCAAACAGCGAAGGCGCCGGCCGGCAGCCGCGCCCGCAGCGCCGCGAATGCCGCGGCGTCGCCGAGATCGGCCGGCGCATCGGGTGCATGGATCACGCCGCGCGGCCCGTCGACCGGCGCGTGGCGGATCAGCCAGAGCTGCGTTTCGCCCTGCATGCGCTCACCCAAGCCGCGCCGCGAGCAGCACCAGGATCGCGGTCTCCGCAACCTGTTCCGCTGCGCCGAGCACGTCGCCAGTCTGGCCGCCGATCTGTCGCTTTGCCAGCAGCGCGATGACACATGCACCGGCGCCTGCCGCGATCGCCGCCAGCAGCGCATCGGAGACGCGCAACGACAGCAGCGCGATCGCGAGCGCAATACCGGCCGCGATCACCGCCATCACAGCATCAGGCCGGCCGGCATTGGCCGCGAGCCCATCCTTGCGCGCGTAAGGCATGCTGATCGACAGCCATGGCAGCACGCCGCGACTGAGCGCGTGCGCCACGATCAGGCTCTGCACGACGGCACCATCCGGGATCGCCGCCACCGCTGTGAGCTTGGCAGCAAAACTCACCAGCAGCGCCAGCGCGCCATAAGTGCCGAGCCGGCTGTCGCGCATGATCTCGAGCTTCGCGGCGGTGTCGCGGCCGCCGCCAAAACCGTCCGCGACATCGGCGAGCCCATCCTCGTGCAGTGCGCCGGTCAAGAGCGCGCCGCCGCCGAGCGCCAGCGCGGCGGCCGCCAGATCCGGCACGCCGATCGCGCGCAGGAGCAGGCAGACGAGCCCGATGGCCGCCCCGATGAAGGCGCCGACCAGCGAGAAGGCCCGTTGCGCCCGCACGAAATTCTCCGGCCGCGCGCCGTCTGGATGTGGCATCGGCAGGCGGGTCAGAAAGCCGGTGGCTATCCTGAGATCCTCGAGCCATTGATTCATGGTAGCGGCCTGCAAATTGAACTAGCTTGCGGCCCCGCTCAACGAGGGAATCGCATGCAGTTCAATACTCTAGACGACATCCGCAGCTTTTGTCGCGATCTCCCGGGAGGCGACGATGAATGCGCGGAGGCGGCCGCACGGCGCCAGCAGAACCTGACCAAGCCGCCGGGCAGCCTCGGGCGTCTGGAGGACCTCGCGATCTGGCTGGCGCGCTGGCAGAGGCGGGAGCTGCCCCGGCTCGACCGCGTTACCATTGCCGTGTTCGCCGGCAATCATGGCATCGCCGAACGCGGCGTCTCCGCCTACCCGTCCGAGGTCACCGCGCAGATGGTTGCGAATTTCGCGGGCGGCGGTGCTGCGATCAACCAGATCGCCAGGCTTGCCGGCGCCGAGCTGCGCGTCGAGCCGATCGAGCTCGGGCGGCCGACGCGCGATTTCACGATTGCGCCGGCGATGGACACGGCTGATTTCCTCATGGCGCTCGACACCGGCTGGCGCACGGTGCCCGAGGCATGCGACCTGCTCGTGCTGGGCGAGATGGGCATCGCCAACACGACGGTGGCCGCGACACTCTGCGCGGCGTTGATGGGCGGGCGCGGCGCGCGCTGGGCCGGCCGCGGCACCGGCGTCGATGATGCAGGCTTATTGCGCAAGCGCGTCGCGATCGACGCGGCGCTGAAATTCCATCGCAGCCTGCTCGACGATCCGCTGGCGGTTGCGATGTCGCTCGGCGGCCGCGAGCTCGCGGCAATCGCGGGCGCCGTGCTGGCGGCGCGGGCCAGATGCATTCCGGTGCTGCTCGACGGCTTCGTGGCGACTTCGGCGACGTTGCCGCTAGCGCGGCTTGCGCCGGATATGCTTGCGCATTGCCGTGCGGGACATGTCTCGGCCGAGCTTGGTCACCGCGAATTGCTGCGCGAGCTCCAGCTTGTCCCCCTGCTCGATCTCGACATGCGGCTCGGCGAGGCTTCCGGCGCCGCCGTTGCGGTTCTGCTCCTGCGCGCCGCGCTCGCCTGTCATGGCGGCATGGCGACGTTTGCCGAAGCCGGCATCTCCGGCGCCAATTGAGGATCTCCGCCAGCCATTTTCCCGGTGCATAGCGGCCATATTCGCGCGCAATCTTCGCGTGTGCAGCATGACCTTTGCGCCCGAACAGCCTAACCTTTCGAAGGTGGGCGCCGGCGCGGCGCCACACCGTGCTGAAACCAGGGACCGGGGAGAATCACGTCATGTCGGGAGTTCTCATCAATCTGATCATCCAGGTCATCAGTGGAGCGATCGGCGGCAATGTCGCGGCGGGAGCGGCCAAGAACATCGATCTCGGCACGCTCGGAAACACCATTGCAGGCGCCATCGGCGGCGGCGCCGGGGGGCAGCTTCTCGGCATGCTGATCCCGCTGCTCGCCAACTCCGGCGCGACGCCGGACATCGGCAGCATCGTTGGCCAGGTCGCCGGTGGTGGCGTGGCCGGCGCCATCCTCACCGCGATCGTCGGCGCGATCAAGAACCGGTCGGTGGCCTGATCGATTTTTGACCGGGACGGGGCATCGGTCTTGATGATGCCCCGATCCGCGCGCATGTCTTCCCGCAACGGATGCGGTGCGACCCTGATCGCACCGGCGGGGAGGATTGCGCCGATGAAGATGCTTCTCGCTGCGGCCAGCCTCTGTGCAACCATAGCCTCAGCGCAAGCCGAGGTGCGGATCCTCGAGAGCCCCGGCGGACAGGTCGGGCCCTTCATCGAATTGTTCGACAAGGTTCGCGAATCCGGCGAGCGCGTGGTGATCGATGGCCCGTGTCTGTCGGCCTGCACGCTGGTGCTCTCGATGGTGCCGCACGACCGCATCTGCGTGACGCGACGCGCAGTGCTCGGCTTCCACGCCGCGCGCTCGATCGACGGGCGCGGCCGGACCTATGCGGAGCCGGAAGCCTCCGAGGCGGTGCTGGAGGCCTACCCCGCGCCGGTGCGCGGCTGGATCATCCGCCGCGGCGGACTGAGCTCGCGACTGCTCCTGTTGCGCGGACGCGAGCTGGCGACGATCTATCCGCGGTGCAGGTAAAGCCTACGCTGTTGATCCGTCATCCTGAGACGGTCGCGGGAGCGAGCCTCGAAGGATGCACGGCCACCGGCGTGGCCTTCGCCCTTGGAGACGGCCGCGTCGCGGCCTCCTCAGGGTGACGGTGAGAGAGAGTGCCTCACCGCTCGCTGGCCTACATCTGCGCCGGGCAATTCACCATCCAGGGAATGCCGAACTGATCGACGCACATGCCGAAGCCGTTGGAGAAGAAGGTCTTGCCGAACGGCATGGTGACGGTGCCGCCCTCGGCAAGCGCCTTGAACCGGCGTTCGGCGTCAGCGGGATCCTCGACCTGTAATGCGACGTGAAACCCCTGCGGCTTCTGGAAATGCCCGGGAGGTGCGTCGGACGCCATGATGATCTCGCCATCGACGCTGATCCGGGCGTGCATGATCTTGTCCTTCCAGCCGGGCGGCGTCTGCATCTCCGCATTGCCCTCTCCGTAGGGGAAGGATTCCTCGATCCGCGCACCCAGCACCTTCTGGTAATGCTTCAACGCGGCATCGCAATTGCCGTCGAAGGAAAGATAGGGATTGACCTGCATCGCGTGCTCCTTGGCGTGGTTATTTTTCGGCGAGCGTCTTCAGATTGGCGAGACCGACCTCGAAATCCTTGCCGATCATGTGATCCAGGTTCATGAACACCTGCATCAGCTTCGACATGAAGGCCGCCGGACCATACATGGTCCATGTGACGTTGGTCGCATCACCCTGCGGCAGCATTGTGAACTCGGCGGTGTTGTGGCCCTCGAACGGCGTGAAGAAGTCGAGCTTGATCACAAGCTTGGACGGCGCCTGCGCATCGAGGATCTCCATCCGGCCGGAGCCGACATTCTTGTTGCCGTTCCAGGCATAGACCGCGCCCTTGCCGCTCGCCGCGCCGTCATAGGTTCGCTTCATCGCGGGGTCCCGGGTCTCGTAGGGCGACCACGTCGTCCACCGGTGGAAGTCGTTGATCAGCGGAAAGATGCGCTCCGCCGGCGCCTCGATGCTGGCCGCACGCGTGACCCGGAACGTATCCGGCTTGGTCGCTGCCAGGACGAGGACGACCGCAATCGCGATCGCCAGGATGACGGCAACGATGATAATGACTTCGAGCATGACGGTCTCCGCAAGGATGGATTGAAGAACAGCTTAGCGACGAAACGGAAGCAGCGCGCGCAGATTGCCATCGCGCAGATACAGCCCGCCCCACACCATCAGACCGAGATAAAGTCCGAACAGCGTGTGCGTGAACAGCGGGCTGCCGATCCGCACATGGGACGCGATCGCGCCGCCGAGATAGCCGGTGAGCAGGATCGCGCCGAGGATCGAGGTCGGCGGCACGGAATAGAGCAGCGTGCAGACGATTGTGATGAGGCCGAGGCTGCGCGCCAGCGTCTCACTCGCGCCAAAGCCCATCTTGTCCATCGTGTCGGTGACGACCGGCCACGGCACCAGCTTGATCGCGCCGTCGAACAGCAGGAAGACGATGACAAGACCGCTCATGATGCGGCCGGTGATGCGCGCAGGCTTTGAGATTTCGATCTCCTCATTCGTCGGCATGGCTGGCTCCGCAGGGATTGGTGATGCTCTGCCTCTATGACGAACGGAGGAATGCGTGGCCGACAGTGGGGTGGAGATTTTTCGGGAGCCGCGACGGGGCAGCGCCCGCTCTGCCGCTCACACGGTTGAACGGCATGTGACTGGCGTTGCGGGAGTGATGCACATGTCGATCAGCTCGCCCCGGGGCTTACCCCTCTCCCCGCCGTGCCCCGCAAGGGGGGGAGGGAGCCCGACCCGCGTGCTCACCTGACATGATCGGTTACGAGGACTGGTGCGCACACGCCATCTGCTTCGCGTGAGGGAGGCATCGGCAGTCGGCTCCCTCTCCCGCTTGCGGGGGAGGGCTGGGGTGGGGGTTCTCTCCGCGAGTCGTCTCGTGGAGGGAGCCCCCACCCGCCGCGCGCTGCGCGCGCGTCGGCCTCCCCCGCAAGCGGGAGAAGCGAAGGGAGCCCGCGGACAACCTCCGCAGACGCCATATGCGATTGCCCTGCCTTGCGGGGGAGGGTTAGGGAGACGGGTGCCACGCGGGAAGCATCTCACCTTGCACGCGAACAACGCACCGTCGCGCGACGCTACTTCGCCTTGGCGTTGCGCGGCTGGCTGTCGCGCATCAGGCGGTCGATATGCATGCGGATATGGGCGGCTTCCGCGGTGGTATTGGCGAGCGCGATGGCGCGGTCGAAGGCGACGCGCGCTTCATCGTTGCGGCCGAGCTGCATCAGGAAGGCGCCGCGCACGCCGAAATAGTGGAAGTAGTTGGAGAGCCGCGGTGCCAACGGCTCGATCATCTCGAGGGCCGCTTCGGCTCCCCTCACCTTGGAGACCGCCACCGCGCGGTTGAGCGTCACCACCGGAGAGGGCTGCATGACCTCGAGCGCGCCGTAAAGCAGATCGATCTGCGCCCAGTCGGTCTCCTCGGGCGTGCTTGCGCGGGCGTGAAGTGCCGCGATCGCCGCCTGCACCTGATATGGCCCGCTCCGGCGGTGCCGCATCGCCTTGTCGATCAGCGCCAGCCCCTCGGCGATCAGCTCCTGATTCCACAGGCTGCGGTCCTGGTCGTCGAGCAGGATCACCTCGCCGTCGGCATCGAAGCGCGCCGCCGCGCGGGCATGCTGCAACAACAACAGCGCCGTCAGCCCCATGATCTCAGGCTCGCTCTGGAACAGGCGGAGCAGCAGGCGGGCGAGCCGAATCGCCTCCTCGCACAGCGGCGCGCGGATGTTTGCAGTGTCGCCGCCGGCGGAGTAGCCCTCGTTGAAGATCAGGTAGATCATCGCGGCCACGGAGGCGAGCCGCTCGCTGCGCTCGACCGCACCAGGGGTCTCGAACGGCACCTTGGCATCGGCGACGCGCGCCTTGGCGCGCGTGATGCGCTGCTCCATCGCGGCCTCGCTGACCAGGAAGGCACGCGCGATCTGCTTCACGGTCAGCCCGGAGACGATGCGCAAAGCGAGCGCGATCTGCTGCGTCGCCGGCAGGTCCTTGTGGCAACAGATGAACAGCAGGCGCAGGATATCGTCGCGATAATGCGAGCCGTCGAGCCGCTCGGCGATCTCGTCCTCGGCATCGTCGAGGTCGGAGATCGCCTGGTCATCCTCGGGCAACGGCTCCTGCTTCCGGTTGCGCCTGACTTCGTCGATCGCGACGTTGCGGCCCACCATGATCAGCCACGCCGCGGGATCGCGCGGCGGGCCGTTCTGCGGCCAGCTCTTCAGCGCCCGCAGGCAGGCGTTTTGATAGGCTTCCTCGGCGGTGTCGAGATTGCGAAAATAGCGCAGCAGCGCGCCGACCGCCTGGGGACGCGCAGACGTCAGCGCGGCATCGATCCAGGCGGTATCGGTCACGACTTGACACTCCCCGGCTTGAACACGCCGACCGGGCGGATCTCATAGGTGCCGCCGGGATTGGCCGCGCCGAGATCGCGGGCGACGTCGAGCGCCTCGTCGAGGTTCTTGCAGTCGACGACGTAGAAGCCGAGCAACTGCTCCTTGGTTTCGGCGAACGGGCCATCCAGCACCAACGGTGGATCGTCCTTACGCAGCGTGGTCGCGGCCGTGGTCGGCAGCAGGCGCGCCACCGGGCCGAGCCGGCCCTGCCTGGCGAGCTTGTCCTGCACCACGGACAGTTTTTGCATGACGGCGGCGTCGTGCTCCTTGCTCCAGGAACCGACCATGTCCTCGTCGTGGTAGCAGAGGATGGCGTACAGCATCGAAATGGCATCTCCGTTCATTCCAAGAACGAACGATTATGCCCGTGCCCGACAGGGACGCGAAAGAAATTTTGCTTGCGGGTTCCGATGGCTACGGCCCGACATTGACCGATACAGGGCGACCTCAGGAATTGCTAGGGCATGGATGTTCTCCCCTATTGATGGCAGGAGACCGGGGGCGGGCCCGACCCGTTCCGTGACAGAGAGGTTGGAGGTATCTAGATGAGCAAGGGCGCACTCGCGCTGCTAGTCAACGGCGGCACGGAAAACTGGTCGCCGGCGCGCTGGGAGGCGCGGTTCGAGGCAGTCTGCCCCGACCGCCGGGTCGTGCTGCTGCCGGATCCGGCGCTCGATCCGGCCGAGGTGCACTATGCCGCGGTGTGGAAGCCAAAGCCCGGTGAGCTGGCCGCCTTCAGCAATCTGCGCGTTATCTTCAATCTCGGCGCCGGCGTCGATGCGCTGATGGCCGACCGTTCGCTGCCCGACGTGCCGCTGGTGCGGGTCGCGGTCGGCGATCTCACCGACCGCATGACCGAATATGTCGTGCTGCACGTGCTGATGCACCACCGGCAGGAGCCGTACCTGCGCGAGTCACAGCGGCTGAAGCGCTGGGCGCCGAAGTACCAGTGGGTGGCGGGTGCGCTCACCGTCGGCGTCATGGGGCTGGGCACGCTGGGCGCCGCCTCGGCGCGCGCGCTCCGCGCCCTGGGCTTCCGCGTGGTCGGCTGGAGCCGAAGCGAGAAGCGGATCGACGGCATCCCCTGTTTCCACGGCGCCAGTGGGCTCGATGCATTCCTGCGCCAGACCAACATCCTGGTCTGCCTGCTGCCCCTGACGCCCGAGACACGGCACGTGCTCAACCGCGAGGTGTTCGCGAAGCTGAACCGGGACAGCCCGCTCGGCGCGCCCGTGATCATCAATGCCGGCCGCGGCGGCCTGCAGAACGAGGCCGACATCCTGCGCGCGCTCGACGACGGCACGCTGGGCGCGGCCTCGCTCGACGTCTACGAAACCGAGCCGCTGCCCGAGGCGAGCCCGTTCTGGAGCCATCCGAAGGTGGTGCTGACGCCGCACAATGCCGCCGACACCGACGCCGACGAGATCTCGAAATATGTCGCCCAGCAGATCGCACGCTTCGAGGCCGGCCAGACGCTGGAAAACGTGGTCGATCGCGGGCGGGGATATTAGGGCCACCCGTAGCCCGGATGGAGCGCAGCGAAATCCGGGGCCGCTTTGTTCGCGGCGAAAACTGTTCCGCATTGCGCTTCGCTGCATCCGGGCTACGAAGCTATCAACACGGCGTCGTCCCGGCGAAGGCCCATAGGCGTTAAGTTAGGCTTGCGGTGCGGGATGGTTCGTGATTCCAGCATGGCATGAGATATGAAGCACTGGCGAATCGCGACTGGGCGGGGATCGTAACCCGGCTTGGAGGGGCCGCAGCGCTCGATCGGACCGCACGGGAGACGAAGGCTTTCGTGCGTCCGCGCGAGATACGCAATGCCGTGGACTTGCTGCGGTTGATCCTGGCGTATTGCCTTGGTGAACGGGGATTTCGATTGACGGCGGCATGGGCGACGTCGGTCGGTCTTGTCGATGTTTCGAGCGTGGCTCTGTTGTACCGCTTGCGCCAGTGCGGGGATTGGCTGGCGCTCCTGATCGGGCAGGCACTCGCTGCCGCAGCTCCGAGGGCCGGCCGAGGTCGCCTGATCCGCATCATCGATGCCACGACGGTGCCGAAGAAGGGGTTGAATGGCAGGAAGAAGAACGAGGTGTGGCGCATTCACAGCGCGTTCGATCTTCCGCAAGAGCGTTTTGGCCACTTCGAACTGACCGATCAACAGGACGGCGAGAGGCTCGACCGGATTCCGGCGGTTGCGGGCGAGATCCGTCTTGCCGATCGGGCCTATTTGCAGCCGGAGCGCATGGCAACATTGATCCAGGCCGGCGCAGACTTCGTCATTCGAGCGGGTTGGAAGAGCGCACGCTGGCTCGATGGTAAGGGCTGTGCATTCAATCTGATCGCCGAACTGCGCAAGGCGGCGGAACGAGGCCTCCTCGATTGTCCGATCTGGATCAAACCCAAGCGCGGCACGCCGCTCGCCATGCGTCTGGTCGCCGTCAAGAAGCCGCAACAGGCCGCTGCCGAGGCGCGGCGCAAGGCGCGCCGGACCGCACAGAAGGGCGGCCATCAGCTCTCCAATAAAACGCTGCAGGCCGCCGATTGGGTCATCCTGGTGACCTCACTTGCGCCAGATGACTTCACCACGGATGACATTCTCGCCCTCTACCGCCTGCGCTGGCGGATCGAGCTGGGCTTCAAGCGGCTGAAGAGCCTGGTTGGTTTGAAGGGGCCGCCGGGAACTAACGAGCGATCCGCCAGATCGCATATCCTTGCTCATCTGCTGATGATTCTATTGCTCGAGCCGCTCGTCGACGAACTCGAGGACTCTCCCCGCTTGGCGGAAGCCGCCTGACCAGTCCTGGCGCCTGGCGATTGCTCCGTCAGCTCATCGTCTCACTCTTGCAGGCCGTCATTCCGCAACCCGCAATGGCTCGTCTCCGCCAATCTCTCCCCATTCTCCAGCGCCATCTTCGCGAGCCGCCGAGGAAAACCCGACGCTATCAAACCATGGTCCGCTTACCTTAACGCCTATGGGCGAAGGCCGGGACCCATAACCACAGGGAGGAGTTGTTGCGCACAACGTCTCCCTGTGCGCCCAAGAGAAGCCGCGGAGTATGGGTCCCGGCCTGCGCCCATAGGCGTTAAGTTAGGCTTGCGGTGCGGGATGGTTCGTGATTCCAGCATGGCATGAGATATGAAGCACTGGCGAATCGCGACTGGGCGGGGATCGTAACCCGGCTTCGAGGGGCCGCAGCGCTCGATCGGACCGCACGGGAGACGAAGGCTTTCGTGCGTCCGCGCGAGATACGCAATGCCGTGGACTTGCTGCGGTTGATCCTGGCGTATTGCCTTGGTGAACGGGGATTTCGATTGACGGCGGCATGGGCGACGTCGGTCGGTCTTGTCGATGTTTCGAGCGTGGCTCTGTTGTACCGCTTGCGCCAGTGCGGGGATTGGCTGGCGCTCCTGATCGGGCAGGCACTCGCTGCCGCAGCTCCGAGGGCCGGCCGAGGTCGCCTGATCCGCATCATCGATGCCACGACGGTGCCGAAGAAGGGGTTGAATGGCAGGAAGAAGAACGAGGTGTGGCGCATTCACAGCGCGTTCGATCTTCCGCAAGAGCGTTTTGGCCACTTCGAACTGACCGATCAACAGGACGGCGAGAGGCTCGACCGGATTCCGGCGGTTGCGGGCGAGATCCGTCTTGCCGATCGGGCCTATTTGCAGCCGGAGCGCATGGCAACATTGATCCAGGCCGGCGCAGACTTCGTCATTCGAGCGGGTTGGAAGAGCGCACGCTGGCTCGATGGTAAGGGCTGTGCATTCAATCTGATCGCCGAACTGCGCAAGGCGGCGGAACGAGGCCTCCTCGATTGTCCGATCTGGATCAAACCCAAGCGCGGCACGCCGCTCGCCATGCGTCTGGTCGCCGTCAAGAAGCCGCAACAGGCCGCTGCCGAGGCGCGGCGCAAGGCGCGCCGGACCGCACAGAAGGGCGGCCATCAGCTCTCCAATAAAACGCTGCAGGCCGCCGATTGGGTCATCCTGGTGACCTCACTTGCGCCAGATGACTTCACCACGGATGACATTCTCGCCCTCTACCGCCTGCGCTGGCGGATCGAGCTGGGCTTCAAGCGGCTGAAGAGCCTGGTTGGTTTGAAGGGGCCGCCGGGAACTAACGAGCGATCCGCCAGATCGCATATCCTTGCTCATCTGCTGATGATTCTATTGCTCGAGCCGCTCGTCGACGAACTCGAGGACTCTCCCCGCTTGGCGGAAGCCGCCTGACCAGTCCTGGCGCCTGGCGATTGCTCCGTCAGCTCATCGTCTCACTCTTGCAGGCCGTCATTCCGCAACCCGCAATGGCTCGTCTCCGCCAATCTCTCCCCATTCTCCAGCGCCATCTTCGCGAGCCGCCGAGGAAAACCCGACGCTATCAAACCATGGTCCGCTTACCTTAACGCCTATGGGCCTGCGCCGGGGACGACATTGATGGATCACCCCTTCGCCGGCAGCGCGTGCGCAAAACTCCAGGAATGGCCGAACGGATCGATGACGCGGCCGTAGCGAGCGCCCCAGAAGGCATCCCACGGTTCCATGGTCACGGTGGCCCCGGCCTCGGCCGCGCGCTTCACCGCGGCGTCGCAATTTTCCACCTCGAGATGCATGGTCACTGAGGTGCCCTTGAGCTGGTCCGGCGGGAACACGGCGTCGACATGGGTGCCGCGATGCTCGGGAAAATCGTCCATCAGCATGATCCGGGCGCCATAGGCGTTGATCTCGGCGTGCATCAGCCGCTTGCCGTCCTGCGCCGGCATGCGCAGGACTTCGGTGGCGCCGAGCGCCTTTTTGTAAAAATCGACGGCGGCATTGCCGTCATTGACCACCAGATGCGGGATCACGACCTGCGCGGGCTGGGACATGGTTGAGGCCTTTCCTGACAACGGCGGTCGCGGTACGCGGCCGCTACGGCACCATGACGAATGCGGCTGCCCGCATCCGACATGGCGCCGCAATTTTTCTCTAGGCGTGCTGTGGCCTGCTAACCCATTGTCGCGACGACGTCGGCGAGCCGGTCGTAGGCGGGCTCGACACCCTTCTCGATGCCGGAATTGAGGTGACCGTCGCGCGCCTCCTTGGTGGGGTGCTCGATGATCGTCGTCAGCCTGGTCTTGCTACCCATCTCGGTGAAGATCGAGGTCACCTGGTATTCCTCGCTGGTGAAGCCGGGCATCGAAAACACTTCGCCGAACACGACGTACTCCGGACGCACCACCTCGCGATAGGTCCCGGTCAACACGTGCTCGATGCCGTCGGACGAGCGGAACACGAAGCGATAGGCGCCGCCGACGCGCAAATCGATCTCGCAGACCGGCATCGCCATCTCGGCGCAGCCGAGCCAGCGGACCACGAATTCCGGTTTTGTCATTGCGTCGAACACCAGATGCCGGGGCGCGTCGAACTCGCGGGTCATCGCGATCTCCAGATCCGACGGGGTGGTGATCTTCAGTTTCCTATCCACGCGTGCGTCCACGTTGCTTCTCCTTTTTTGCTCTGACACTGACTTTACGCTTGCGCGGCGAGGCCTTCGCGGCCTCCTCCGCCTTCATCTCCTCGAGCAGGCCGTCGAGGCGGTTGAAGCTCTCGTCCCAGAAGCGGCGGAAATTCCCGAGCCAGCCGTCGACCTGCTTGAAGGAGGCAGGCGCGATGCGGCACGGCCGCCATTGCGCCTCGCGTCCGCGCGAGATCAGCCCGGCATGCTCCAGCACCTTCAGGTGCTTGGAGATCGCCGGCAGGCTCATGTCGAACGGCTTCGCCAACTCCATCACCGAGGTCTCGCCGAGTGCGAGCCGCGCCAGGATCGCGCGCCGGGTCGGATCGGCCAGCGCAGCGAAGGTCGAACTCAGGGGATCGAGCGGCATGTACTTAGCTCACTAGTTAAATAACCTATGGGTTAAGTACGACCAAATGGCGCGCGCGTCAACGGCCAATTTTGGCTGCTGACGCAGGCGTGAGCGATCTAGGATTTACGCGCGATGGTGACGTGCGTGGCGTGCGGGCTCGCGACATGCCCGACGACGGCATAGCCGAGCGCAGGCAGATCGATGCCCGCGAACAGGCTCTCGCCGGCGCCGAGCAGCACCGGCGGCAGCGCCAGTTGCAGCTCGTCGAGCAGACGCGCTTGCAGGAATTGCCGCACGACCGACACGCCGCCGCCGACGCGGATGTCCTTGTCCCCCGCAACCGCGCGCGCCCGCTCCAGCGCCGCCTCAATGCCATCGGTCACGAAATGGAAGGTGGTCCCGCCTTCCATTTCGATGGCGGGCCGCGCGTGATGGGTCAGCACGAACGTCGGCGTGTGATATGGCGGATTGTCGCCCCACCAGCCTTTCCAGGAATGATCCGGCCACGGCCCACGGACCGGGCCGAACATGTTCCGCCCGAGGATCCAGGCGCCGATATTGTCCATCGCCTTGCGCGCGATCTCGTCGTCGAGACCGGTCGTCCCGCCATCCTGGCCGATCATCTGGCGGAAGGTCCGGGTCTGGAAGAACCAGCTAGCCGGCAGCGCCAGGCCGCCCTCGCCGAATGGATTGTCGAGGCTCTGACGCGGCGCGGCTCCAAAGCCGTCGATCGAGACCATGAACAATGACGTCCTGACTTTTCCCATGATGTTCCGCTTCCGTGAATGAGGGCACCTTACGGAAGACGGTCGGGAAGGCCAGCGGCCGACATCTGCCGCGCGTGAATTTTCGCGGCGGCTATTTGGCCCCGCACATCACGTCGATGGCGCCCTGCACGATCGCCTCGAGCTCCTTGCGCGGCACGCGGGCGCGGGCGCGGATCGCGATGGTGTGGATGGTGGCTGATGCGAGATGCGCGAGCGCGGCCTCATCGGCCGTCTCAGGCAACTCGCCGCGTTCCTTGGCGAGGCGGAAGCAGATCGAAAACGCCTTGTCCAGCTCGGTGAAGCCTTCCAGCACCATGGCGCGGATGTCGGGATCCGCCACCGCTTCGGAAGCCGCAGTCATTACTGTGAAGCAGCCGCGCGGTGAGTCCCCTTCGGTGTAGATGTCGAGCGCGATGGCGTAGATCCGCGCCAGCCGCTCCCGCAGCGGCGCCTCGGCGCGGAAGATGTCGATCATCGCGGCGCGCGCCCCATCGCGATAGCGCTGATAGCTCTTGATGTAGAGAGCCCGCTTGTCGCCGAACGCGCCATAGAGGCTCGGCCGGTTCATGCCGGTGGCGGCGCTGAGATCATCGAGCGAGGTCGCGGCAAAGCCGTCGCGCCTGAACAGATCGAGCGCCTTGCCGAGCGCGACGTCGGGCACGTAGGCACGCGGCCGCCCGCGCCGCTTCGGCGCCACAGGCGCATCGATCTTGGCAGCAGATGGCGGCTTTCTACTTTTTTGTACCATGTCGCATTAAATTCCTTGACGCCTCCGATATTATTCGAGACAGTACAAAAATCAACCCGGCCGGAAGATCCGCGCCCAGCACCGCCAAGGAGGCACCCATGGACCTTTATTTCTCGCCGCTCGCCTGCTCGATGGCGACCCGTGTCGCGCTGTACGAGGCAGGCCAGCCGGCCAACTATCTCGAGGTCGATCCCAAGACCAAGCAGGTGCGTAGCGACGGCTCCGACTTCAACAAGATCAATCCGCTCGGACTGGTGCCGACGCTGCGCACCGATGACGGCGTGGTGCTGACCGAGAACGCGGCGATCCTGCAATATGTCGCCGATCGGTTTCCGCAGGCCGGCATCGGCACGACATCGAATGTCGAGCGCTCACGGCTGCATCAATGGCTGTGCTTCATCGGCACCGAGCTGCACAAGGGCCTGTTCCTGCCGCTGCTCGACAAGAAGGCGCCGCCGGAGGCCAAGACCTATGCGCTGCAGAAATACACCTCGCGGCTCGATTATCTCGAGGATCACCTGAAGGGCCGCGACTATCTGCTCGATCATTTCAGCGTCGCCGACGCCTATCTCGTCACCGTCATCAACTGGACGATGGCGACGCCGCCAATCGAGCTCGCGAAATGGCCGGCACTGAAGGCCTATTACGAGCGCCTGCGCGCGCGCCCCTCGGTCGCAAAGGCGATCGCAGAGGAGTTCGAGCTCTACAAAGCCGAGATCGCGCGGCACAAGGCGGCGGCGTAGAGCGGTCTCTCACTATGCGTCGTCCCGGCGAACGTCGGGACGACAACTAAAACGGCTCCTGCCCCAATCCCGGCACGTCGGCCGGCCGCGGCCCCGGGGCGGGCCAGTGAAAGCGGCGGTCTTTTTCCGCGATCGCGATGTCGTTGATCGAGGCTTCGCGCCGTCGCATCAGGCCGTGCTCGTCGAACTCCCACTGCTCGTTGCCGTAGGAGCGAAACCAGTTGCCGCCGGCATCGTGCCATTCGTACTGGAAGCGCACCGCGACGCGGTTCCCGTCGAACGCCCAGAGATCCTTGATCAGGCGATAGTCGAGCTCCCTTTCCCATTTGCGGGTGAGGAAGGCCACGATCGCGTCGCGGCCGTGAAACACCTCGGAGCGGTTGCGCCAGCGGCTGTCCTCGGTATAGGCGAGCGCGACGCGCGCGGGATCGCGCGAATTCCACGCATCCTCCGCCATGCGCGCCTTCTGCGCGGCGGTCTCGCGGGTGAAGGGTGGCAGCGGCGGGCGTGACATCGGCGATCCCTCGCGGTTGTGATTACGCGCAAATTTATCGCGCCGACGCCAGGAGTCGATGGCTCCGCACCTATCGACCGATAGCTAGGCCAAATCGGCCTTCATCAGCGCGCGAATGGACTTAGGAATCGGCTGCGCGCGGCCGCCGCTGACGAAGGCGACGCGGACCTCGGCCTTCACAAGCACGTCATCGCCGCGCCTGACTTCCTGCGCCAGCATGATGGACGCGCCCTTCACCGCGATCGGCCAGGTCACGACGTCGAGCACGTCATCCATCCGCGCGGGCTTGAGGAAGTCGAGCGCCATCGAGCGCACCACGAAGGCGAACCCGCCGGTCTCCGCCTCGGCCTCCTCGAACAGCGCCTGCTGCCCGGCGCCCATCAAGCGGAGATGGTTGGTGCGCCCGCGCTCCATGAAGCGCAGGTAGTTGGCGTGATAGACGATGCCGGAGAAGTCGGTGTCCTCGTAATAGACGCGGACCTGCATGTGGTGGCGGCCGTCGCGGATCTCGCCGTCGAGGATGGGTGAGGTCATCGGCTATTCCGGAATCCTGGCCGCGAGCGACAGCGCCTCGGCTGTTGCCAGCGCGCGCTTGTCGCGCGTCCAGAACACTGTCTCGGGTGTCAGCGCGGTGGCCGCCAGCAGATGCGCATCGACGTAACCGATGCCTGAGCCGGGCAACTTTCGATTCGAGATGAAGGTCAGGACTTCGTCGGTCGTTGCGACGATCGCCTTCGGAAGTGCGTTCAGGTCATCCATCATTTCAGCGATTTTCGGCACGTGTCCGAGCACCAATTCACCTATCACGAATGGATGCATGACAACGTCGCCGTGATCAAGGAGTCTCACCAGCCGCGGATCACCACGACGAAAATGATCGATCCAGATCGACGTGTCGACGAGAACAGTCATTTCGGGCGACGGCGCGGAGGCGCCTTGGCGTCGGGTCGCGAGCCTCCCATCCGGGCGAGCCGGCGGGCGGCCTCGCGCTCGACGAACGCCTTCAATGCCTCGCGGATCACCGCGGACTTCTCCGTGACCCCGGCGAATTCCTGCGCCTTGGCAAACAACTCGTCGTCTATGGCAATCGTCGTTCTCATGGCAAGGATTCCTCGACATCAAATATAACATCAGACGATGCGAGATTCCATGCCTCTGCCGGTCGCGCGGCCGCGCAAGCGTGGTCAGGAGACCAACGGCCTCTTTGCACCGAGCGTCACCTGCACGATCTCGGGCGGCACGCCGAGGCGGAACGGCATGATGCTGCAGCCGAGGCCGCCGGAGACGATGACATCGGTCTTCAGCTTGAGGTGGCCGTAGGCGAGCCTCATGCCGTGCTTCACCGGCACCGCGGGCGACCAGCCGAGCAATCGAACCTGGCCGCCATGGGTGTGGCCGGATAGTTGCAAGGCGACGCGCGAGGGCACGCGGAGTGCGATGTCGGGCTCGTGGGCGAGCAGGATCACCGGCGCATCGTCGGTGACCTTGGCGAGCGTGGCGCTGAGATCGTCGGCACCGACATGCGCGACATGGCGAAAGCGTCGCGCCGGCAGATAGGCGAGCTGGTCGCCGAGGCCGGCGAGCCAGAACGGACGGCCGTCCTTGACGAGCCGCACCGCATCATTCTCGTAGACCGGAATGCCCACCCGCTCCAGCGCCCGGCGGGCGATCGGGACGCCCTGCCCCTGACGCTGCACGGCCTTGTCTTCCCAATAATCGTGATTGCCGAGGATGGCGTGCACGCCGAGCGGCGCCTTCAGGCCCCTCAGAACCGCGGCCCATTCCGACGCCGGAATGAAGCGCGTGACGTGACGAAGGCCTGCAACATAGTCACCGAGCATGACGACGAGATCGGCATTCAACGCGTTGGTGCGGTCGACGATCTCGGCGATGCGATCGAGCGACATCCAGGGATCGCAAGCATGAATGTCGGCGAGCGCGGCGATCTTGAGCGGAAAATCCGCCGGCCATCGCCGCGGCGACAGATCGTAGCGCGTGAGCGTGAGCCGAACGACCGGCTCGCTGACGCCATAGGCCGCGGTCGAGGCACTGGTGGCGGTCAATCCGCCAACGGAGCGGAGGAAGTTGCGACGTGAAATCATGGACCTGCGATCGCTGATGCCTGACCGAGCTAAGCCGCGTGATTGGAGCGAAATTGGGCCGCCTTTGTGCAGAAGGCGGGCAGATGTCGCAATGGTTACCGATGGCCTGGGCCGCGTGACGGAACCGACCGCGCATTCAATTTTTCGAGAGTGCTGCGGCGGACATCACGCCCGCGCGATCAATCCTCGTCACCATTACCGCCGAACAGGCCGAACTGCGCGGGATCACGGTTGGGCTCGGCAAGGCCGAGATGGCGGAAGGCATGCGAGGTCAAGAGACGGCCGCGCGGGGTGCGCTGCAGATAGCCGCACTGGATCAGATAGGGCTCGATGATGTCCTCGATCGCGTCGCGCGGCTCCGACAATGCCGCTGCCATGGTCTCGACGCCGACCGGGCCGCCGCCATAGTTCAGGGCGATCGTCGTGAGATAGCGGCGGTCCATCGCATCGAGGCCTGCGCTGTCGACCTCGAGCGCGCTCAGCGCGCGGTCGGCGATGCCGCGGTCGACGGAATCGGCATCCGCTGCGGATGCAAAATCCCTGACCCGGCGCAACAGACGGCCGGCGATGCGCGGCGTGCCCCGGGCACGGCGTGCGATCTCGTTGGCACCGTCGGAGCTCATACCGACGTTGAGCACGCGGGCGCCGCGGGTGACGATCTTCTCCAGCTCCTCCTCGGTGTAGAAGTTCAGGCGGATCGGAATGCCGAAGCGGTCACGCAGCGGATTGGTGAGCAGGCCTGCGCGCGTGGTCGCGCCCACCAGCGTGAACTTCGACAGATCGATCTTCACCGAGCGCGCCGCGGGCCCCTCGCCGATGATCAGATCGAGCTGGAAATCCTCCATCGCCGGATACAGCACCTCTTCCACCGCAGGGCTCAGGCGATGGATCTCGTCGATGAACAGCACATCGCGCTCTTCGAGATTGGTGAGCAGCGCGGCGAGATCGCCGGCCTTGGCGATGACCGGGCCCGAGGTGGCACGAAAGCCGACGCCGAGCTCACGCGCGACGATCTGCGCCAGCGTGGTCTTGCCGAGTCCCGGAGGCCCGACGAACAGCACGTGATCCAGCGCTTCGCCGCGCTTCTTCGCCGCCTCGATGAAGATCGAGAGATTCTTGCGCGCCTGCGCCTGGCCGACGAACTCGGTCAGCGACTGCGGACGCAGCGCGGTGTCGCCAACATCATCGGAGCGGCGCTCGGGCGTGACGATGCGGGAGGGCGTGTTCATGACGCAAAACCAGCACGAGAGCGTTGTTCTCCCTCTCCCCGCCCTTGCGGGGAGAGGGTTGGGGTGAGGGGCTGCATCCGCGAGCGAGACATGCGTTCAGACCTGTACCCCCTCACCCGGATTGCATCTGCGATGCAATCCGACCTCTCCCCGCAAGCGGGGAGAGGTAAAGAAAGGACCGGCTTCGATACGCAGCTCACTTCGACAATTCCTTCAGGCCCAGCCGGATCAGGTGCGCGGTCTCGGCACTCTCACCGGCGCTGCGCGAGGCGGCGGCGATGGCGGCGGCGGCCTGCGGCTGGCCGTAGCCGAGATTGACCAGCGCGGAGATCGCATCTGTCACCGGGCGCGGCGCCCGGTTGTTGTCGATCGCGCCCGAGAGCTGCACCACGGCCGGATCGACATCGGCAAAGCCCGGCGCCTTGTCCTTCAATTCGCTGACAATGCGCTCGGCGACCTTCGGCCCCACCCCCGGCGTGCGCGCGACAGCCGCCTTGTCGCGCAGGGCAATCGCATTCGCGAGATCGGTCGGCGGCAGCGTGCCGAGCACAGCGAGCGCGACCTTGGCGCCGACGCCCTGCACCGTCTGCAGCAAACGAAACCACTCGCGCTCATGATCCGAGCGGAAGCCGAACAGTTTGATCTGGTCCTCGCGGACATAGGTCTCGATCGACAGCACGGCCGCCCCCCCCGGCGACGGCAGCGCCTGCAACGTGCGGCCGGCGCAGTGCACCTGGTAACCGACGCCGCCGACGTCGAGGATCACATAGTCCTCGCCGTAGGAATCGATCAGCCCCTTGAGCTTGCCGATCATCGTGCCACCTCGGACTTGGCGCTCGCGTCGCGTTCGTTCGCTTTGGCGTTGGCTTTGGTGAGGCAAGCACCGACGGAAGGGTTCCCTCCCCCCTTATCCCTCTCCCCAACCCTCCCCCGCAAGGGGGGAGGGAGCCTGACGAATGTGCCCTCCTCACCTCGCGAAAGCTTGCAAGCGCTCCTCATAGGCTTGCCACCTTCAGCCGCAGCGCGGCGCTCTGGCGGTGATGCGCGTGGGTGATCGCGATCGCCAGCGCATCGGCCGCATCGGCGGATGGCGGCTCGGCCTTCGGCAGCAGGATCTTCAGCATCACCTGGATCTGGTTCTTCTCGGCATGTCCGGCGCCGACCACAGTCTTCTTGACCTGGTTCGGCGCGTATTCGGCAATCGCAATGCCGAACATTGCGGGCGCCAGCATGGCGACGCCGCGGGCTTGGCCGAGCTTCAGCGTGGCGGCACCATCCTTGTTGACAAAGGTCTGTTCCACCGCCGCCTCCGCCGGCTTGTAATCGCCGAGCACGGCGGCCAGCCCCTCATGGATCGCGAGCAGGCGGCTCGCGAGCGGCAGATTGTCCGGCGGCTCGACCGAGCCACAGGCGACGTAGACCAGCCGATTGCCCTCGCTCTCGATCACGCCCCAGCCGGTACGGCGGAGGCCAGGATCGATACCGATGATGCGGACGGGGGAGCGAATCGGCTGCGATGTCATGGGGGAGTGATACCGCCTGCGCACCGGGAACGAAACACAAACGGAGCGTCATCCCCTGCCCCGCTTGTCCTGCCCCGCTCGTCATCCCCGCGAATGCGGGGATCCAGTACGCCGCGGCAGTTCGGATTAAGCGCAGGTCTCTGGGTCGCCCGCCAACGCGGGCGACGACAGTGGCGTGTTAGGCGGGACGAGGCTTTTATTCGCCCATCTTCGCGATCAACGCGTCGGACACTTCGAAGTTAGCGAACACGTTCTGCACGTCGTCGTGCTCGTTGAGCACGTCCATCAGCTTCAACAACTTTTCGCCGGTCTCATCGTCGACCGAGACGGTGTTCTGCGGCTTCCAGGTCAGCGCCGCCTTGCGCGGCTCGCCGAACTTCGCCTCCAGCGCCTTGGCGACCTCGCGGAAGGTGTCCTGCGCGGCATAGACCTCGTGGCCGCTTTCGCTGGAGACCACGTCGTCGGCGCCGGCCTCGATCGCCGCGTCCAGCATGGCGTCGTCGGAGGCGACGCTCTTGTCGTATTCGATGATGCCGGTGCGGTCGAACATGAAGGCGACCGAACCGGTTTCGCCGAGATTGCCGCCGGATTTGGTGAAAAAGGAGCGGATGTCGGAGGCGGCGCGGTTGCGGTTGTCGGTCAGCGCCTCCACGATCACGGCGACGCCGCCGGGACCGTAGCCCTCGTAGCGGATCTCTTCGTAGTTCTCGCCATCGCTGCCGGCCGCCTTCTTGATGGCGCGTTCGATGTTGTCCTTGGGCATGTTCTCGGCGCGCGCCGCGACCACGGCGGCGCGCAGACGCGGATTCATCGCCGGATCCGGCGTACCCAGCTTGGCCGCCACCGTGATTTCGCGCGCCAGCTTGCCGAAAAGCTTCGACCGCTGGGCATCCTGCCGGCCCTTGCGGTGCATGATGTTCTTGAATTGGGAATGGCCGGCCATGCGAGGTCTCTTCGAAGCGTCAGGTCAAAGGGGGATGGAAAACGCGGCCTTATAGGCCCCCACCGGCCAAAATCAAAGATCGGCGGGACATTCCGTTGCAGATACTACCGCATGCCGGAATATCAGGCACCTGTTAACCATGACTTCATGCCCGGATGAGAGGATCGGCCGTCCTAATCCCCACGCCCAAGGGTCCCCATGGCGTTCGGTTTGTTTCGAAGACGAGGGCCGGAGCCGGTTGCGCCCGCCGTGAAATCAGAGGTTCCGGCCGCGAACATCGCGCCCGAAGCCATCACCTCGACCGAAAGCGATTCGGCGAGGGAGATCCTGGAACTATTGGAACTCGAGCTCGGCGGCATGATCCGTCAGCTCGAGCGCGCCGCGGGCTCGGTGGCCGCCGGTGCCGACGCCACTGCCGCGACGCTCGCGACCATCCGGGCGCGCACGGACGCGCTGACCGGCCGCACCAGCGCGGCGCAGAGCACCGCGACGACATTTTCGGAGGCCGCCGACAGGTTCACCCACTCTGCCGAGGGCATCGGCCAGCAGGTGCGCAACGCCAGCAGGTTGGCTGACGACGCTGCAGCCGCCGCGCGCGAGGCCACCGCCAATGTCGATCGCCTGCGCGAATCCTCGGCCGCGATCGGCAACGTCGTCAATCTGATCGCGCAGATCGCGCGCCAGACCACGCTGCTTGCGCTCAACTCGACGATCGAGGCGGCGCGGGCCGGCGCCGCAGGCAAGGGCTTTGCCGTGGTCGCAACCGAGGTCAAGGCGCTCGCGGTGCAGACCCAGAGCGCGACCGAGGAGATCACCAAGAAGATCGAGGCATTGCAGAAGGACGCGACCGGCTCGGCGGACGCGGTGCACCGCATCTCGCAGGCGATCGAGGCGATCCGCCCGGTCTTCGAGCATGTCAACGGCGCGGTGGTCGAGCAGAACCAGATCACCGGCGAGATCGGCCAGAACGCCGCATCCGCATCTCACTTCATCGTCTCGGTCGGCACCAGCGCCGGCGAGATCGACAGCGCAACGCAGGAAGCAGCAAGGCACGGCGACAACGTCGCCAGGGCCGGCAAGGCCGTGACCGCCTTCGCCCAGAAGCTGAAGGCGCGCTGCGCGGTGCTGCTGCGCCAGAACGAGCGCGGCGATCCGCGCAAGAACGAGCGCCTCCCCTGCAGCCTCAAGATCGAGATCACGACCGCGCGCGGCAGCGTCACCGCGCCGGTCTACGAGCTCGCGATGGACGGCATCCTGATCGGTGGGCCAGACGCCGACAAGCTCCCGGCGCATGAGAGCCTGAGCGCGACGTTGCAGGATATCGGCGCCTGCCGCATCAGGATCGGCGAGCGCTCCAAGGCCGGCGCACAGGCGCGGTTCGAGGCGCCGACCGCCGCGCTGCGCGAGACGATCGAAGACCGGATGTGGGCGATCCACGAGGAGAATACCGAGTTCGTCACCCGCGCGATGGAGGCAGGCAGCGCGCTGACCAAGATCTTCGACAACGCGATCGCCAGCGGCGCTGTGGCGATCGACGACCTGTTCGACACCGACTATGTCGAAATACCGGGCACCAATCCGGTACAGTACCGCACCAGGATGCTCGATTGGGCGGAGCGCGCGCTGCCGCTGTTCCAGGAGGCATTCCTTGCCAGGGACTCGCGGATGGCGTTCTGCGTCGCGATCGACCAGAACGGCTACCTGCCCGTCCACAACAAGCTCTACTCGCATCCGCAGCGCCCCGGCGACGTCGCCTACAACACGGCCAACTGCCGCAACCGCCGCATCTTCAACGATCAGGCTGGGCTTGCCGCCGGCCGCAATCAGCGCGCTTATTTGATCCAGACCTACGCACGCGACATGGGCAACGGCACCACCGTGATGATGCGCGAGATCGACGTGCCGATCCGTGTGCGCGGCCGGCACTGGGGCGGCTTCCGCACCGCGTACAAGCTTTGATCATTCTGTAGCAACGACACGCACCAGTGCACGCTCAGGCAAGACCGAAGGTGCGAATCACGCTTTTAAGATCGGAATGGAGAATGCCGCGACGGGTCGACGGGCGGTTCTGACGGAAAGGAAGCTCGAAAATGTCGGTCGCGCAGGCTGCTGTCCTGGACACGTCATCCGGCCGGACGCTGGCCGAACGGCTCATCGACCTGCTCGCCGACCGTATCGGCGGCCTCGGTGTGGAGCTGGCCGACATCGCCGGCAACGTCCAGGAGGTCGCAAGTCGCGTCAGCAACCAGTCGGAGCGCTTCCACCATTTGCAGAAGACCGCCGAGACCATGGTCTCGGCCAATCACGAGATCGCCAATGCGTCGCAGGCGGTGCAATCGACCACATCCGCCGCGGTCGGCCAGATCGCGGAATCTCGCGGCGTGGTCGAGACCGCTGTCGGTCACATCGCAGAGCTCGTTGCGGCGGTCGGACGGATCGAGGCGCGGCTTGCCGCGGTCGGCTCCGCGCTGAGCCAGGTCGCCAAGGTCTCAGGTTCGATCGAGGCGATCGCGAAGCAGACCAACCTGCTCGCGCTCAACGCCACCATCGAGGCCGCACGCGCCGGGACCGCCGGTCGCGGCTTTGCCGTAGTCGCGAGCGAAGTGAAGAGCCTGGCGGAAGCGACCCGCCAGGCGACGCATCTGATTTCCGACACCGTGCGCGATCTCGACGGCCAGATCAGCAGCCTGATCGGTGAGAGCAGCGATGCCTCGCTGCGCGCAAAGAGCGCCGGCGAAGGCGCCCGGCAGATCTCCGGCATCATCACGCGCATACAGGAGGGTTTTTCATCCGTGGGCGCCGAGATCGACAGCGTCGCGCGCGCCGCGACCTCGAATCTCGGTCATTGCGACACCGTGATTGCGGAGCTGAACGAGCTTGCCAAAGGCGTCGATCTCTCTTCGCGTGACCTCAAGCACGCCGACGAGCGGGTGACGAAACTGCTCGAAACCTCGGAACACCTGATCGCGATGATCGCCGACAGCGGTGTACAGACCTCGGACGCGCCGCTGATCCGCGTCGTGATCGAGACCGCAAAGCAGATCTCGGAGCTGTTCGAGCATGCGATCGCGCGCGGCGAGATCACACTCGCACAATTGATGGACGAAAAGTACCGGGAGATAGCAGGCACCGATCCGAAGCAGTATCTCACCGACTACGTGGCCTTCACCGACCGCGTGCTGCCCGCGATCCAGGATCCGATCCAGAAGAGCGACCCGCGCATCGTGTTCTGCGTCGCCTGGGCCAAGGGCGGCTATCTGCCGACGCACAATCCGAACTACCGGCTGCCGCAAGGCCCCGATCCGGTCTGGAACAACGCCAATTGCCGCAACCGCCGCCTGTTCAACGATCGCGCGGTGAAGAAGGTGGCGGCAAATACAAAACCGTTCCTGCTGCAGACCTACCGCCGCGACATGGGCGGCGGCAATTTCGTGCTGATGAAGGACCTGTCATCGCCGATCTTCGTGAATGGCCGTCACTGGGGCGCGTTCCGGATGGGCTTTCGGCAGAGCTAAGCGAGCACCGCGTAGCCCGGATGGAGCGAAGCGTAATCCGGGACCAACATGCGAGCGGACGATAACCCCGGATTTCGCTGCGCTCCATCCGGGCTACGTTCACTCGCGATCACTTTACCCAGAACTCTGGCATCGCAGGCGCAAGCCGTCCGCCGGCCCGCACCGGCGCGATCTTCAGCGCAAGCCCGGTCGCATCGTCGGTTTCGACCGCCACCCCGCTCAGCGTGGCGGGTCCCGACGCCGGCTCGAAGCGGGCGGACGGAATGCCAGTGAGGAAGCGCTGTAGCGGCTCCTCCTTCTGCATGCCGATCACCGAATCGTAGTCGCCGGTCATACCGGCGTCACTCATATAGGCGGTGCCGCCTGGCAGCACCTGGTGATCGGCGGTCGGCACATGGGTATGGGTGCCGACCACGAGGCTGACGCGGCCGTCGCAGAAGAAGCCCATGCCCTGTTTCTCGCTGGTCGCCTCGCCGTGGAAGTCGACCACGATGGCATCAGCGCCCCGGCGCAACGGACATGCTTCGAGCTCACGCTCGATTGCCGCGAATGGATCGTTGGCGGACGGCTCCATGAACACGCGACCGATCGCGTTGATGACCAGCGCACGCTTGCCGTTCTTGGTGTCGATCAGCGCAGCGCCGCGCCCGGGCGAATGGCGCGGGAAGTTGAGCGGGCGGATCAGCCGCGGCGCACGCTCGATGAAGACCAGCGCCTCCTTCTGATTCCAGGCGTGATTGCCGAGCGTGACCGCATCGGCGCCGGCGTCGAGCAGCTCCTGATAGATCGCCTCGGTGATGCCGAAGCCGCCGGCGGAGTTTTCGCCATTGACGATGACGAGATCGAGCGACCAATCCCTGATCATGCCGGGAAGATGGTCGGTGATGGCGGTGCGGCCGGTCCTGCCGACGACGTCACCAACGAAGAGAATACGCAATGCTAGGCACTCCGGAAATCGAACGTCTTGCGTTCCGTTAGCACATAATCCAGCGGAACGTCGTGCGACAACGCCGGGATCGCCTTGGTCTCCTGGACGGCGAACGCCAGTCCGACGCCGATGACATGCTTGGCCTTGCGCAGATGCGCGAAGGTATAGTCGTAATAGCCGGCGCCGTAGCCGATGCGATGGCCGAGCCGGTCGAAGGCGGCCAGCGGCACCAGCATCACATCCGGATGCACCTCGGCGGCGGCCGGCGACGGCTCGGGGATGCCGAGCGGCCCGAGCATCAACCTTTCATGCGGCGCCCAGGAGCGGAAGGTCAGCGACTGGCCGCGCGCATTGACGCAAGGCAACGCGAGCCGAGCCCCCTTGGCTGCGAGCATCACCATCAGCGGGGTCGGATCGATCTCGCTGCGGATCGGCGAATAGCCCGAGACGATCATGCCTGACGTGATCTCGAACGGTGCGCCGCGCTTGGCCAGCGCCTCGGCGGCCGCATGACGTTGCTCGTCGCTCAGCGCGTCGCGCTTGGCCAGCGCGAGCGCCCGGAGTTCGGCCTTCGATGGAGATGCATGCATGACCATCTTCCGCTGTCATCGTCCGCGACAGCGGACAATCCACCATTCCAGAGACGCCGCTATCTTGCGGCCAAGCCGCGGCGTACTGGACACCCCGCATCGACGGGGCAAGCACTGCTAGTCAATCAAACCGCCGCAACGAAAACAGCACAAACCGAAAGCACGATCCGGGAAAAGTGCGAAGCGTCTTCCGAGGAGATCCTGCTCAAGCACAGCACGAAAGCGCGATGACCTCATCGCGCTTTGAGTGCGAAGCCGCAGAGGCCGTTGGAGCGCTCGATCCCGGAGTTCCCTACGAAAGTAGGTGGGCACCATATGTCCGGGTCCACGGACCCGGCCAGGGACAGTTCCCTAAAGGATCGATAAGGCCCCGGGGATATATGGCTCCTGACGCACGACGCAGCTTCGCGAGCGCTAATCTAGCCATCGTTGCCGCAATCCGCCAGCGGTAACAGAGACGCAGAGTTCATGCATTCTCTTCATCCACCCCTGGATGGCACTTGCGGGAAGACGCGTTGGCAAAATATCGAAAAACAACCCCATGCAAAGTAGCCGGCGGTGGCTGGCGTTCGATCAGGCTACTTGACGCGTCGGGCAACTCACCGATATTCTTCCAATAATCCGAAATCAAGCAGACGCACGCTCGCCCCAGGGGGCATATGGCATTTGCGTGCTTCTGCAACCGACGTTTCCACGTCGTCATGGCCGATAGCGATATGCGATAGCTCGCCCCACCAGGCAGGGCAATCGCATATGCCGCCTTGGGCCGCTGCGCACGAACCCGGCCTCGTGGTTCGAGACGCGCCGCAAGCGGCGCTCCTCACCATGAGGGTCTACTATTGTGCCGCAACACAAGACTTCATCCTGAGGAGCCCGCCAAAGGCTCGAAGGATGGCCACAGGGCGCTTTTCTCCCAAATGCGATTGCCTGCCCCACCAGGGGAGGGTGATCACCCGATCGCGATCCCGCCGCCGACCGTGCGGTTGAGCACCTGCGTGGTGTGCTCGATCCGCTCGGCCGCGGCGTTGAGCGCGTTGCAGACCGCGACCTGAGTCGCGCGGGCGCGGTCGGCCGCGGCCACACGCGCGTTGCGGAGCTGTTCGACCTCTTCCTCGAGGTTGCGGATGCGTGATCCGGCGTCGACCAGTTCGTCGCACGCGGTGAGCGCCGCCATCACAGTGAGCCGCGCATCGCCGATCTCGCCGAATTTGCCGCGCAGCGATTCGATGCGCTGCTCGAGGTTTTCCGCGAGCTTGAGCAGCCGCACCTCCTGGCCTTCTTCGCAGGCCATCCGGTACTGCCGGCCATTGATGGTGACGTTGATGTGGCTCATCTCGTCTCTCCGCTCTCCAGCACGGCGCGAATGGTGCCGATTGCTGCGTCGAGCTTTTCTGCGATCTCGCGATTGGCGCGCTCCAGCTTGCGCGTCTTGACCAGCGATCCGTCGAGCTCGTCGGCGAGCCTGGAGCGATCGGCGCCGAGCGCCTGGATGCGGCTCGCCAGCTCGTTCTCGTCGCGATCGGCCTCGCGCCGCCGCTCCACCGAGCTCTCCAACGCATCGAGCGCCGCCATCAGCCGCTTTGTCGCAGCATCGATATCGGCAAGAGGTGCCTCGGTATTACCAGACCCGTTGGCGGGACGATCACTCATGACACTCGGCGCGGACCCTTCATCAGTTGGTCTTGGGTAAGTTGGTCTTGTGTAAGGTGGTCTTGGGTAGCCTTGCTTGAGACAAGCCTGCCGCACGGCAAAACAGGCGTATCGGCAAGCGGTTAGGGGATGAAATTTACGTGGCGAGCGAGCCCAGCGCAATGTCGCCGCAGAACTATGCACCGAACAATCGAAACGGCCCATTTCGAGCAACTTTTCCCCGTTTTGGGGCGTTTGATCGCCTTGGACTTGAGGATTTGAGGTGCTAATCCACCCCGCAACCCCGTAAGGCCATCACGCGCGTGTCGCGGCTGCCCGCCCCGATGCGTCCCGCAACCAACTCCTCATTTCAGGCGGACTTCATCATGACGCAGGTCGATCACACCCGTATGGCCAATGCGATCCGTGGCCTTGCCATGGACGCCGTCGAGAAGGCGAATTCCGGCCATCCCGGCCTGCCGATGGGTGCTGCCGACATCGCCACGGTGCTGTTCACGCAATTCCTGAAATTCGATGCAGCCGACACGGCCTGGCCTGATCGCGACCGCTTCGTGCTGTCGGCCGGCCACGGCTCGATGCTGCTCTATGCCTTGCTGTACCTCACCGGCAACAAGGACATGACGCTCGATCAGATCAAGCATTTCCGCCAGCTCGGATCGACGACGCCGGGACACCCCGAGAATTTCCATACCAAGGGCATCGAGACCACCACCGGCCCGCTCGGCCAGGGCATCGCGACCGCGGTCGGCATGGCGCTGGCCGAGAAGATGCTCGCCGCCGAGTTCGGCAAGAAGATCGTCAACCACCACACCTATGTGCTCGCCTCCGACGGCGACCTGATGGAAGGCATCTCGCAGGAGGCGATCGCGCTGGCCGGCCACTGGCGGCTCAACAAGATGATCGTGCTGTACGACGACAACGGCATCTCGATCGACGGCCCGACCTCGATCGCGGATTCCGTCGACCAGGTGAAGCGTTTCAAGTCGGCCGGCTGGGCCGCAGAGCTGATCGACGGCCAGGACCCGCAGGCGATCGCCGCCGCGATCACCCGCGCGCAGAAGTCGAACAAGCCGTCGCTGATCGCCTGCAAGACTACGATCGGCTACGGCGCGCCGCACAAGGCCGGCACCGCCAAGGCGCATGGCGAGGCGCTTGGCGCCGACGAATTGAAGGCCGCCAAGGAGAAGCTCGGCATCTCGCTCGAGCCGTTCTCGGTGCCCGATGACGTGCTGAAGGCCTGGCGCGAAGCCGGTGCCCGCGGCGCCGCCGCGCACAAGGCGTGGGATGAGCAGTTCGCCCAGCTCGGCAGCCGCAAGCGCGCCGAGTTCGAGCGCCGCATCCGTCACGAGCGTCCGCAGTCGCTCGCCAAGGCGCTGCGCGCGCACAAGAAGGCGCTCCTGGAAAATCCGCTTAATGTCGCGACCCGCAAATCGTCGGAAGCCGCGATCGAGGTGATCGCCGCGGCGATGCCGATGGAATTCGTGGCCGGCTCGGCCGACCTCACCGGCTCCAACAACAACAAGGCGAAGTCAGCGGTGGCGTTCGCGGCGAAGACGCCGAAGGGCCGCTTCATCCATTACGGCATCCGCGAGCACGGCATGGCGGCGTGCCTCAACGGCATCTTCCTGCATGGTGGCTTCGCGCCGAACGGCGCGACCTTCCTGGTGTTCACCGACTATGCGCGCGGCGCGATCCGGCTCTCGGCGCTGATGGGCACCGGCGTCGTCTACGTTATGACCCACGACTCGATCGGCCTCGGCGAGGACGGCCCGACGCATCAGCCGGTCGAGCACCTCTCGGCGCTGCGCGCGATGCCCAACATGCGCGTGTTCCGTCCCTGCGACGCGGTCGAGACCGCCGAGTGCTGGGAACTGGCGCTCAACCGGGTCGAAGGCCCGACCGTGCTGGCGCTGACCCGTCAGAATCTGCCGCAGCTCCGCACCACGGCGCCGAACGACAACCCGTGCAGTCACGGCGCCTATGAGCTGGTGCCGGCGCAGGGTGACGCAAAAGTGTCACTGTTCGCCTCCGGTTCCGAGGTCCAGCTCGCGGTCGAGGCGCAGAAGCAGCTCGCCGAGCGCGGAATCGCGACGCGGGTGGTTTCGGTGCCCTCACTGGAATTGCTACTGACGCAGCCCGCCGAGCGCCAAAATGCCATTATCGGCAACGCTCCGGTCAAGATCGCCGTCGAGGCCGCCGTGCGCTGGGGCTGGGATGCCGTGATCGGCCACGATGGTGAATTCGTGGGCATGCACGGTTTCGGCGCCAGCGCCCCGGCGAAGGACCTTTTCAAGCACTTCGGCATTACTGCCGAGGCCGTCGTTAACGCTGCGCTGAAGCGCGTCTGACGCCGGCCAGACGCCCGCCGGCCGAAGGTTGAGCTTGCCGCGAAAAAGGATTACCAAAGCTCCATCTTTTCCGTCCGCGCCCGGCCGAACCGGGCGTTCCGCCGTAAAACCCTCGTGGGAGGTCTCCCACGGGGCGGGCATCAGCTTTTAGAGGAGAGACGAGCATGGCAATCCGCGTCGCGATCAACGGGTTTGGACGTATCGGCCGCAATGTGTTGCGGGCCATCGCCGAGTCCGGCCGCAGGGATATCGAGGTGGTCGGCATCAACGACCTCGGCCCGGTCGAGACCAACGCGCATTTGCTGCGCTTCGATTCCGTGCACGGCCGTTTCCCCGGCACCGTGACCGTCGAGGGCGACTCGATCAGCGTCGGCGACAGCAAGATCAAGGTCTCCGCCGAGCGCGATCCCTCCAAGCTGCCGTGGAAGGCGCTCGGCGTCGATGTCGCGCTGGAATGCACCGGCATCTTCACCGCGAAGGACAAGGCTTCTGCGCATCTCAGCGCCGGTGCCAAGCGCGTGCTGGTCTCGGCTCCCGCTGATGGCGCCGACGCCACCATCGTCTACGGCGTCAACCACGAGACGCTGACCAAGGACCACATGGTGGTCTCGAACGGCTCCTGCACCACCAACTGCCTGGCCCCGGTCGCCAAGGTCCTGAACGACACGGTCGGCATCGAGACCGGCTTCATGACCACGATCCACGCCTACACCGGCGACCAGCCGACCCTCGACACCCTGCACAAGGACCTCTATCGCGGCCGTGCGGCGGCGATGTCGATGATCCCGACCTCGACCGGTGCGGCGAAGGCGATCGGCCTGGTGCTGCCGGAGCTGAAGGGCAAGCTCGACGGCGTTGCGATCCGCGTGCCGACCCCGAACGTCTCGGTGGTCGACCTCAAGATCGTCGCCAAGCGCGCGACCGACGCCAAGGAGATCAACGAGGCGATGAAGCGCGCCTCCGAGCAGCAGCTCAAGGGCATCCTCGGCTACACCACCGCGCCGAACGTCTCGATCGACTTCAACCACGATCCGCACTCGTCGACCTTCCACATGGACCAGACCAAGGTGCAGAACGGCACGCTGGTGCGGGTGATGTCGTGGTACGACAACGAGTGGGGCTTCTCCAACCGCATGGCCGACACCGCCGTCGCGATCGGAAAGCTGCTCTAAGACAGGCGATCCGTGATGCCCGGCCTTGCGCCGGGCATCATCGTCTTGCTCCTCCGTCATTCCGGGATGGTCCGAAGGATCAGACCGGGAATCTCGAGATTCTGGGCTCGATGCTCCGCATCGGCCCGGAAGGACCGCTCAGAGTTCGAGTTGACCCCATGAAAAAATCATTCCGCACCCTCGACGACGTGGACATGAAGGGCAAGCGCGTGCTGCTGCGCGTCGACCTCAACGTTCCCATGGAAAATGGCCGCGTCACCGACGCCACCCGGCTCGAGCGCGTCGCTCCCACCATCACCGAAATTTCCGACAAGGGCGGCAAGGTGATCCTGCTGGCCCACTTCGGCCGGCCCAAGGGACGCGATCCCAAGGAGTCGCTCAAGCCGGTCGCCGAGGCGCTGTCGCAGGTGATCAAGCGCCCGGTCGCCTTCGCCGACGACTGCATCGGCGACGCCGCGGCCGAGGCGGTCGCGGCGCTGAAGGACGGCGATATCCTCTGCCTCGAGAACACCCGCTTCCACAAGGAAGAGGAAAAGAACGACGCCGGCTTCGTCGCTGAGCTCGCAAAGCTCGGCGACATCTGGGTCAACGACGCATTCTCCGCCGCACACCGCGCACACGCCTCGACCGAAGGCCTCGGCCACAAGCTGCCGGCCTATGCCGGCCGCACCATGCAGGCCGAGCTCGACGCACTCGGCAAGGCGCTGGAGGCGCCGACCAAGCCGGTGATCGCGATCATCGGCGGCGCCAAGGTGTCGACCAAGATCGACCTTCTGGAGAACCTGGTGACCAAGGTCGATGCGCTGGTGATCGGCGGCGGCATGGCCAACACCTTCCTGCACGCGCAGGGCGTCGCCATCGGCAAGTCGCTGGCCGAGAAGGATCTCGCCGCCACCGCGCTCAAGATCCTGGACAAGGCCAACGCCTCGAACTGCGCGATCATCCTGCCGGTCGACGCCGTGGTCGCAAGCCAGTTCTCGGCCAATGCGCCGTCGCATGCCTATGGGCTCGACGCGATTCCCGCCGACGGCATGATCCTTGATGTCGGCCCGCAGTCGATCGCACGCATCCATGCCGCGATCGACGATGCGGCAACGCTGGTGTGGAACGGACCGCTCGGCGCCTTCGAGCTGACGCCGTTCGACCGCGGCACCGTGGTGTCGGCGAAGCATGCCGCCGAGCGAACCAAGGCGAAGGAGCTGATCTCGGTCGCCGGCGGCGGCGACACCGTCGCGGCGCTGAACCAGGCCGGCGTCGCCGGGGATTTCTCCTACGTCTCGACCGCGGGCGGCGCATTCCTCGAATGGATGGAAGGCAAGCCGCTGCCCGGCGTCGAAGTTCTGAAGAAGGGCTGAGGGCTAACTCACATCCGATCACGCGCGAAAGCGCTGCAATACAGGGAGAAACTGAATGGCTCGCATCACGTTGCGGCAACTGCTCGATCACGCGGCTGAGCATGAATACGGCGTTCCGGCGTTCAACATCAACAATATGGAGCAGGCGCTGTCGATCATGGCCGCAGCCTCCGAGGTTGACGCCCCCGTCATCATCCAGGCCTCGCGCGGCGCGCGCTCCTATGCCAACGACGTCATGCTCAAGCACATGATGGACGCCGTCACCGAAATCTATCCGCAGATTCCGGTCTGCGTGCATCTCGACCACGGCAATGAGCCCGCCACCTGCATGACCGCGATCCAGGCCGGCTTCACCTCGGTGATGATGGACGGCTCGCTCAAGGCCGACGGCAAGACCCCCGGCGACTGGGACTACAATGTCGGCGTCACCAGGACCGTGACCGGCATGGCCCATCTCGGCGGCATCTCGGTGGAAGGCGAGCTCGGCGTGCTCGGCTCGCTCGAGACCGGCATGGGCGACAAGGAAGACGGCCATGGCGCCGAGGGCAAGCTGTCGCATGACCAGTTGCTCACCAATCCCGATGAGGCCGTGAAGTTCGTCAAGGAGACCAAGGTCGACGCGCTGGCGATCGCGATGGGCACCTCGCACGGTGCCTACAAGTTCACCCGCAAGCCCGACGGCGATATCCTCGCCATGAACGTGATCGAGGAGATCCATCGCAAGCTGCCGAACACGCATCTGGTGATGCATGGCTCGTCCTCGGTGCCGCAGGAGCTGCAGGACGTCATCAACGCCAATGGCGGCAAGATGAAGCCGACCTGGGGCGTGCCGGTCGCCGAGATCCAGCGCGGCATCAAGAACGGCGTGCGCAAGATCAACATCGATACCGACAACCGCATGGCGATGACCGGCCAGATCCGGAAGGTGCTGAAGGACAATCCGGAAGAGTTCGATCCGCGCAAGTACCTGAAGCCCGCCATGGAGGCGATGACCAAGCTGTGCAAGCAGCGGCTGCAGGAGTTCAATACCGCGGGCCAGGCCAGCAAGATCAAGCGGGTGCTGACCACGGCGGAAATGGCCAAGCGCTATGCCGCAGGCGAACTCAACCCGAAGGTCGCCTGACAGCACCATCACCCGGCAACATTAACGGCGGGACATCGCTTCTGACGCAGTCGGGAACGGTGTCCCTGCCCAACGGGCCGCCGCCGCAACCTGCCGGCCGCGACGAACGTTTTCTAGGCAATTGCCCGAGAACCGCCTATTTTGGTTTGCAAAGGCAATGCGCTCCGGAGGACGTCTCGATGAACCTTGCTGACCTCAACAAAGTCGCCCTCGCCATGGTCACCCCGGGCAAGGGCATCCTCGCCGCTGACGAATCCACAGGCACCATCAAGAAGCGTTTCGACGCCATCAAGGTCGAATCGACCGAGGAGAACCGCCGCGACTATCGCGAGATGCTGTTCCGCTCGCAGGAAGCGATGAGCAAGTACATCTCCGGCGTCATTCTTTACGACGAGACGATCTGGCAGAACGCGAAGGACGGCACGCCGCTGGTCAGGCTGATCGAGCAGGCAGGCGTGATCCCCGGCATCAAGGTCGACGAAGGCACCCAGCCGCTGCCGGCCTGCCCCGGCGAACTCGTCACCGTCGGCCTCGACAAGCTCGCCGAACGGCTGAAGAAATATTACGAGCGCGGCGCGCGCTTCGCGAAATGGCGCGCGGTGATCGATATCGGCGCCGGCATCCCGACCATGACCGCGATCCGCGTCAATGCGCACGCGCTGGCGCGCTACGCCGCGCTGTGCCAGGCCGCGCAGATCGTGCCCATCGTCGAGCCCGAAGTGCTGATGGATGGCGATAACGACATCGACCGTTGTTACGACGTCACGCAGCGTGTGCTGAACAGGACCTTCCAGGAATTGCGGGTGCAGCGCGTCGCGCTGGAAGGCATGATCCTGAAGCCGAACATGGCGATCTCGGGCAAGAAGTGCACCAAGCAGGCCTCGGTCGAGGAGGTCGCCGAGAAGACCGTCCGCCTGCTCAAGAGCTGCGTGCCGGCCGCAGTCCCCGGCATCGCATTCCTCTCCGGCGGGCAGAGCGACGAGGAAGCGACCGCGCATCTCGACGCCATGAACAAGATCGGCAACCTGCCCTGGCATCTCACCTTCTCCTACGGTCGCGCGCTGCAGGCCGCACCCCAGAAGGCGTGGTCCGGCAAGGCCGACAATGTCGCCGCGGGCCAGCGTGCCTTCTCGCATCGCGCCCGGATGAACGGGCTGGCGAGCACCGGCAAATGGAGCGCCGGCCTCGAGAAACAGGCGGCATAGTTGGCGACAAAGCCCGTTCCGCCGCGGCCGGCGCCGCGCCTCTATCTCGCGACGCCGCCCGTCGACGAGCCCGCGCAGCTCACGGCGGAGCTTCCCGATCTGCTGGCCGCGGCCGACGTGGCGGCGGTGCTGGTGCGGCTCAACGAGACCGACCAGCGCACCATGATCTCACGCGTCAAGGCGCTGGCGCCTGCGATCCAGAATGCCGGCGCGGCGCTGTTGATCGACGGACATCCCGAGTTGGTCGCCCGCGCCGGCGCCGACGGCGCGCATCTGACCGGCATCGCTGCGATGGAGGACGTCCTGCCGTCGCTGAAGCCCGACCGCATCGTCGGCGTCGGTGGCCTTGCGACGCGCCACGATTCCATGGCCGCGGGCGAGGCCGGCGCCGACTACGTGCTGTTCGGCGAGCCCGATGCCAATGGGCAGCGGCCCTCGGCCGAGGCGATCGCCGAGCGGCTGCAATGGTGGGACGAATTGTTCGAGCCGCCCTGTATCGGCTTCGCCGCCTCGCGCGAGGAGGCCGAAGCGTTCGCCGCAGCCGGCGCGGATTTCGTGCTGGTCGGTGACTTCGTCTGGTCCGATCCGCGCGGCGCGAAAGCCGCCCTGATCGAGGTCGGTGAAGCGCTCGCGCAGGCGCACGCCAGGACGATCGGAAAGGCCAGGGCCGAGGGATGACGCCGGAATGAAGTGCCTGCGTCAGATAGGTGTTGCGCTCGGCTGCACGATGCTGGCGAGCGGCGCGATCGCGCAGCTCTCGATCACGCCCCCGGCGCAGCAGGCGCCCGCGCCAAAGAAGGAGGCTCCGAAGGAGCACAAGCCGAAGGTCCATTCGCCGGCTGCCAAGAAGCCGGCGCCGAAGCCTGCCGCAACGCCCGCGGCCGCCGCAACTCCCACCCCGTCGCCCTCGCCGACCCCGACGCCAGCCTTCGAAGACCCCAACGTCGACCTCGTCTACGGCGCCTATCAGCGCGGGCTGTACAAGACCACCTTCGACCTGGCGAGCGCGCGCGCCCAGTACAACAACGATCCCAAGGCGATGACGATGCTCGGCGAGCTCTACGCCAACGGGCTCGGCGTCAGGCGCGACTATGTCAAGGCCGACCAGTGGTACAAGCGCGCGTCCGACGCCGGCGACCGCGAGGCGATGTTCGCGCTCGCCATGATGAAGATCGCCGGCCGCGGCGGGCCGATCGACAAGGATTCCGCGGTCAAGCTGCTGGCCTCGGCGGCCAAGCTCGGCGAACCCAAGGCGGCCTACAATCTCGCGCTGCTCTATCTCGACGGCCAGACCCTGCCCCAGGACCTCCAGCGCTCCGCCGAGCTGCTGCGCATGGCGGCCGACGCCGGCAACCCCGAGGCGCAATACGCGCTCGCGACCTTCTACAAGGAAGGCACCGGGGTGCCGAAGGACCTGGAAAAGGCGGCGCGGCTGCTGCAGGCTGCCTCTCTCGCCGACAACGTCGACGCCGAGGTCGAATACGCCATCGCGCTCTACAACGGCACCGGCACGCCGCGGAATGTGCCGGCCGCGGTAGCGCTGCTGCGCAAAGCGGCCCGGCAGAACAGCGCGATCGCGCAGAACCGCCTCGCCCATGTGCTGGCGACCGGCGCGGGTGCGCCGATGGACAAGGTCGAGGCGCTGAAATGGCATCTGGTCGCGAAGACCGCCGGCAAGGGCGACCCCGACCTCGACGACATCCTCGCCGATATGTCCGCCGAGGACCGCGCCAAGGGCGAGGCGGCCGCCCGGAAATGGATCGGAAACAACGTCAAATGACGCCTTGACGGCGCCACTTCCAGAGGGCACCCAGTCGGTGAACCCAAGGCGGTACCCTCTCACCCCGTCATCCTGAGGTGCGAGCCTAGCGGCGCAATCGCGCCGCCGGGCGAGCCTCGAAGGAGGCACGGCCCGGCTGGCCATGCATGCTTCGAGACGCGCGTTCCGCGCTCCTCAGGATGACGGGACTATTTTTGAACCCGCCCGCACGATCAGACCAAAGAAATCATCCATCATGCTCTACTCCGCCCTCATCAATGTCATGGTCAAAGCCGCGCGACGTGCCGGCCGCAGCCTCAAGCGCGACCTCGGCGAGATCGAGCATCTCCAGGTGTCGATGAAGGGGCCGGCGAATTTCGTCTCGCTCGCCGACAAGCGTGCAGAGGAGATGCTCTACACCGACCTTGCCAAGGCGCGGCCGGGCTACGGCTTCCTCGGCGAGGAAGGCGGCAAGCGCGAGGGCACCGACAAGAGCCACACCTGGATCGTCGATCCGCTCGACGGCACCACCAACTTCCTGCACGGCATCCCGCAGTTTGCGATCTCGATCGCGCTGGCGCGGGAGGGCACGGTGATCGCGGGCGTGATCTACAACCCCGCCAATGACGAGCTCTATATCGCCGAGCGCGGCAAGGGCGCCTTCCTCAACGACCAGCGGCTGCGCGTCGCCGGCCGCCGCCAGCTCAACGAATGCGTGGTCGCCTGCGGGCTGCCGCATATCGGCCGCGGCAACCACCAGGTGGCGCTGCAGGAGATGGCCGCGCTGCAGACCAAGGTCGCAGGCTTCCGCCGTTTCGGCGCCGCCTCGCTCGACCTCGCCTTCGTCGCCGCCGGCCGGCTCGACGGCTACTGGGAGCGCAATCTCAGCCCCTGGGACATCGCGGCGGGTCAAATCATGGTCAAGGAAGCCGGCGGCACGGTGTCCGGCATCCAGGGCAACGACGACCCGCTGCAGACCGGCCACGTCGTCTGCGGCAACGAGTTCGTGCACGGCGAGCTGATCAAGATCCTGAAGCCGCTCGGGCAGTAACGCACCACGCTCGCTGTCATCATCCGCGAAAGCGGATGATCCCGTACTCCACGTCTGCGGTAACTGCCAACTGCGACACTGCGGCGTACTGGATACCCGCTTTCGCGGGCATGACAGATTATGGCTTCGCCGGCGCCGGTGGACCGTACACCTCACCCTTCTCCGTCGCCTTCTCCCGATCGCCGGCCAGCACGCGCTGCACGCTGACGAAGAACACCGGCACCAGCAGCAGCGCCAGGATCACCACCGCGATCATGCCACCCATCACCGATGTACCCAGCGCCTGCTGGCTGGCGCCGCCGGCGCCGGTCGCGATTGCCATCGGCAGCACGCCGCAGACGAAGGCAAGGCCAGTCATCAGGATCGGGCGAAACCGGAGGCTGCACGCCTCAATCGTCGCCGTGACCAGCGGCTTGCCCTGGGCGCGCAGGTCCTTGGCGAATTCGATGATCAGGATCGCGTCCTTGGCCGCGAGACCGATGATGGTGATCAGGCCGACCGTGAAATAGACGTCGTTGGGCAGGCCGCGCAGCGTCGCCGCCACCACGGCGCCGAGAATGCCGAGTGGCACGGTGAGCAACACCGCAAGCGGAATGGTCCAGCTCTCATAGAGCGCCGCGAGTAGCAGGAACACCACCAGCACCGACAACGCCAGCAGGAACGGCGCCTGCGAGCCCGACAGCTTCTCCTGCAACGACTGGCCGGTCCATTCATAACCGAAGCCGCGGGGCAGCTTGTCGGCCAGCCGCTCCATCTCGGCGATCGCATCGCCCGAGGTGAAGCCGGGTTTCGCCTCGCCGGAGATGCGCACCGCCGGATAGTAGTTGAAGCCCGCGATCTGCGTCGGTCCCTTCGACCACTCGATCGTCGTGAACGCCGAGAACGGCACCAGTTGGCCGCGGCTGTTCTTGACGTTGTAGTTCAGGATGTCGTCCGCATTCATGCGGCTGGTCTTGTCGGCCTGTACGATGACACGCTGCATGCGCCCGCGGTTCGGGAAGTCGTTGATGTAGTTCGAGCCGAGGTTGGTCGAGATCGTGTTGTTGATGTCCTCGAAGGTGACGCCGAACGCGCCCGCCTTCTCGCGGTCGATCACCAAATTGACCTGCGGCGCCGGCGGCAGACCTTCGACATAGACCTTCTGCAGGATCGGGCTCGCGTTGGCTTCGGTGACGAGGCGGTCGGACGCGGCGACCAGCGCCGCATAGCCTTTCTGGCCGCGGTCCTGCAGGCGAAACGAGAAGCCCGAGGAGTTGCCGAGATTGTCGATCGGCGGCGGCTGCAGCGCCGAGATCCTGGCATCGCGGATCGAGGACAGATCACGATTGACGTCGGCGACGATGGCGGCCGCAGAATCCTTCGCACCCCGCTCCGACCAGTCCTTCAGGGTGATGAAGGCCTGTGCGGTGTTCATGCCCTGGCCGAGGAAGCTGAAGCCGGTGAGGAACGTCACGTTCTCGATGCCGTCGCGCTGGAGCAGATACTTCTCGACCTTCTCGACCGCGGATTCAGTGCGCGCGTAGGACGATTCCGAGGGCGTCTGCACGTCGGTCGTGATGAAGCCCTGGTCGTCGACCGGCAGAAAGCCGCCCGGCAGCCGCACGAAGCCGTAGGCGACGCCCGCAAACAGCACGGCGTAGATCAGCATCAGGCGGCCGGTGCGCTTCAGCGAACCCTGCACCGTGCGCGTATAGCCGGCACGGCTGGTGTCGAGCACGCGGTTGAACCAGCCGAACACGCCCTTGCGGGCATGGCCGTGGCCCTTCTGCACCGGCTTGAGCAGCGTCGCGCACAGCGCCGGCGTCAGCGACAGCGCGAGCAGCGCCGAGAACGCGATCGCCGCGACCATGGTGACCGAGAACTGGCGGTAGATGATGCCGACCGAACCGGGGAAGAACGCCATCGGCACGAAGACCGCCATCAGCACCAGCGTGATGCCGATGATGGCGCCTGTGATCTGCGACATCGCCTTCTTGGTCGCTTCCTTCGGCGGCAGGCCCTCCTCGGCCATGATGCGCTCGACGTTCTCGACCACGACGATGGCGTCGTCGACGAGGATGCCGACCGCCAGCACCATGCCGAACATGGTCAGCATGTTGATCGAAAAGCCCGCGATCATCAGCGTGGCGCAGGCGCCAAGCAGCGCCACCGGGACCACGATGGTCGGGATGATGGTGTAGCGGATGTTCTGCAGGAACAGGAACATCACGATGAAGACCAACACCACCGCCTCGACCAGCGTCATCAGCACCTTCTTGATCGAGGCCTCGACCACCGGCGTGATGTTGTAGGGGATGTCGTAGCTGATATTGGCCGGGAAGAAGCGCGACAGCTCCTTCATCTTGGCCTCCACCGCGCTCGCGGTCGCCAGCGCGTTGCCCTTCGGCGACAGCAGCACCGAAAGGCCCGCGGTCGGCTTGCCGTTCAGGCGTGTGTTGAACTGATAGCTGAGGCCGCCGATCTCGATCCGCGCGACGTCACGCAAGCGGACTGTCGAACCGTCGTTGTTGGCGCGCAGGATGATCGCGCCGAATTCGTCGGGCGAGGAGAGCTGGCCCTTCACCAGCACCAGTGCGGAGATCTTCTGCGTGTCAGTGCTCGGTTCGGCGCCGATGCTACCCGAGGCAACCTGGGCGTTCTGCGCCGTGATCGCCTTGTTGACGTCGTCGGCGGACAGACCGTAGCCGACCAGCTTGGCCGGATCGATCCAGATGCGCAAGGACCGCTCGGTCGAGTAGAGCGTGGCGCGGCCGACGCCTGGGATGCGGCGGATCTCGCCCAGCACGTTGCGGATCATGAAGTCGCCGAGCCCCACCTCGTCGAGGCTGCCGTCGGTCGAGTTCAGCGTGATGATCTGAAGCACGGCGGAGGAGGCTTCCTCGACCAGGATGCCCTGCTGGATCACGGCGCGCGGCAGCCGAGCCTCGACGCGCTTGAGGCGGTTCTGCACCTCGACCGAGGCCTGGCTGGTGTCGGTGCCCGGCTTGAAGTTGGCGATGATCTCGACCTGGCCGAGCGAGTCGCTGGTGGACTCGAAGTTCAGGATGTTGGCGGCGCCGTTCAGCTCCTCCTCGATCAACCGCGTGACGCTGTTGTAGAGGTTCTCCGGCGACGCGCCGGGATAGCTGGTCGAGATCGAGATCGAGGGCGGCGCGATGATCGGATATTGCGCGACCGCGAGCAGCGGGATCGAGATCGCGCCGATCAGACAGATGAACAGCGCGACGACCCAGGCGAAGATCGGCCTGTCGATGAAGAAGCTAGGCATCAGCGATCACCGCTGGACGTGGGCGGCTTGCTGCGGGTCCGTCGCGGTTTCGGCCGTCGCGTCGACCTGCTTCCAGAGATGCGGCCGCACCTTGTCACCCGCGGCGAATTTCTGGAAGCCCTCCACGACGACCTTGTCGCCGGCCTTCAAGCCATCGGTGACGAACCACTGACCGGCCTGCAACGAGCCGGTGCGAACGGCCTGCACCGCCACGAGGTTGTTGTCCTTGACAACGTAGACCTCGCTGCCGCCACCGCCATTGCGCTGGATCGCCTGCTGCGGCACAGCGATAGCGTCGGAATCGATGCCCTGCTCGATCTGCACGCGGACATACATGCCGGGCAGTAGCACCCGGTGCGGATTCGGGAACTCGCCGCGCAGCGTCACCTGGCCGGTGTAGGCGTCGACCCTGGCGTCGGAAAACAGCAGCTTGCCCGGCAGCGGGTAGAGCGAACCGTCGTCGAGCACGAGACGGACCTTCAGCGCATCGGGCGCGATGCGGTCGAGATCGCCTCTCTCGAAGGCACGGCGGAGCTGGTTCATCTCGCTGGCCGATTGCTGAAAGTCGGCATAGATCGGGTCGATCTGCTGGATCGTCGCCAGGCTCGTGGCATCGTTCTGCACGACGAGCGCGCCCTCGCTGACCAGCGCCGCGCCGACGATGCCGTCGATCGGCGCGCGGATCGTCGCATAATCCAGATTGAGCTTGGCGCGCGCGACTTCGGCCTCGCGGCCCTGAACGTCAGCCTCGGCCTGCTTCAGCGTGGCGATCGCCTTCTCGTTCTCCGCCTCCGGCGCGGCGCGCTGGCTGGTCAAGGTCGCGATGCGGCGAGCCTGCAACGAGGCCTGCTCGAGCACTGCCTTGGCGCGCGACAACGCGGCCTCGGTTGACTGCAATTCCACCTCGAACGGGCGCGGATCGATCTGGTAGAGCGGATCGCCGGCTTTCACCTCGCTGCCCTGGTGGAACATGCGGTTGACGATGATGCCGGACACGCGCGGGCGCACCTCGGAGACGCGTGTCGGCGCGATCCGGCCCGGCAGCTCGCGGACCATGGCGCGCGCCTGCTGTTGCACGGTGACGACACTGACATCCGGCTCGGGTGCCTGCGCTGCGGCGGTCGCGGTGTTCGGTTCGTCGCAGCCCGCAAGCAATGGCGCCGCCACGGCCAGCATCAATGCAATGCATGCCGATTGCGCGCGAAGTCCAGACATCGGAAAGGTCGCCCTGATTGGTGTGAACATAGAAATGGCGGTGCCGCATCGACACCGCTTCGTTGACCGGGAGAAAATAAAATGTGCTTGCTGCGACGCAATGCATTCCGCGGGCGGCTCATTGTCACACAAGCCTATCGCCCTGAAACTGCGGCGTCTTTTGTCGACTCACTGGATTGTGACGAGGGTTCCATCGCAGGCTGTGGCCTCCATTAAGAGATGTGTGCGCGGGAAACGCGGCAATGGCGTGCGCGCAACGGCAGGATTTCGCAACTTTGTGCCGAATCGCCTCGCCCGCTGATCGGACAGTGCGAGCGGCACAGGCGCGATCCACCGACCGTGAGCCGCGCAATGCCCCGAGGGCGCGCGCGAACAACTAGGACTCCGCTCATGGTGTGTGCGAAAGGCCGCCTTCAACCGAAGATTCGCCGTTCGTGGCCCGGATGCGGCTTTCCTTACTTTCCTCCCTCCGCCGCTGTGCCATATTGATCCCAGATGCGGCCTTCGCGTACGGATGACCCGGCAATGCCCCCTTCCCGCTCCGACATGGAGATCGAATTGAGCAAGCTGTCCTCGCCCCGGATCTTCCTGGTGCGGATGCTGGTGTTCCTGGTGCTCTGCGGCCTGGTCGGGGTCGTGCTGTACAAGCAGATCGTCACCGCCTTCTTCGCCAATCCCGGGCTGAACGCTCTGATCGGCGCGGTGCTTCTGATCGGCATCATCCTGGCGTTCCGGCAGGTGATCCGGCTTTATCCTGAAGTCACCTGGGTCAACAATTTCCGCATCGCCGATCCCGGCCTTGCGATCGACCGCCGCCCGAAGCTGCTGGCCCCGATGGCCGCGATCCTCGGCGGCGAGCGCACCGGGCGGATGAGCATCACGCCGCAGACCATGCGGCATCTGCTCGATTCGATCGCGACCCGGCTCGATGAGGCCCGCGACATTTCGCGCTACATGACCGGCCTGCTCGTGTTCCTCGGCCTGCTCGGCACCTTCTGGGGCCTGATCGAGACGGTGGGTTCGGTCGGCAAGGTGATCGACAGCCTCAAGGTCGGCGGCGATGCCGGCGCGCTGTTCGATGCGCTGAAGGAAGGCCTTGCCGCCCCGCTCGGCGGCATGGGCATTTCGTTCTCGTCCTCGCTGTTCGGCCTTGCCGGCTCGCTGATCCTCGGCTTCCTCGACCTGCAATCGAGCCAGGCGCAGAACCGTTTCTACACCGACCTCGAGGACTGGCTCGCCACCACCGTGCGCGGCATTTCCGGCGAGGAGTCCGCCGTCGGCGGCGAATTGCAGGGCGCGATTGACCGGCTGCGCACCGCGGTCGAAGAGGGCGGCGGCAATCGCGGCAGCACGGCCGCGATGGCCAATCTCGCCGAGGCGATCCAGGGCCTGGTTGCGCATATGCGCACCGAGCAACAGATGATCCGGGAATGGGCCGACGGTCAGGGCGAGCAGAACCGCGAGATCAAGCGCCTGCTCGAGCGCCTCGCCCGCCAGCCCGAGAAGAGTTGAGCCACGGAGGTCAGCTTGCTGGACCACGTCACACTCGGCGTCCGGGATGTCGAGCGCTCGAAAGCCTTCTATGATGAGGCGCTGCGTTCGCTCGGCATCAGCCGCCTCTATGCAGAAGGCAACCGATTTGCGGGCTACGGCATCCGGCCAAAAGCCTTCTTCTGGATCGGCGAGCGCAACGTGATGCAGACCGGCGCGCATATTGCGTTTACAGCCAGTGACCGCGCCACCGTGGACCGATTCTACGAGGAAGCGATCAAGGCCGGCGGCAGGGATAACGGACGGCCCGGAATTCGGCCGCACTATCATGCAAACTATTACGGCGCCTTCGTGCTCGATCCTGACGGCCACAACATCGAGGCCGTCTGCCACGCGCCGCAGCAAACGAAGGGAATCTGAATGGCCCTTGCCCGCACACGCCGCAGCGAATCCGCCTTCAACTACTGGCCCGGCTTTGTCGATGCGCTGTCGACGCTGGTGCTGTCGATCGTGTTCCTGCTCACAGTGTTCCTGGTGGTGCAGTTCTTCCTGTCGCAGGAGGTCACCGGCAAGGACAAGGCGCTGGAGCAGCTCAACGCCAAGATCGCCCAGCTCAACGACCTCCTGTCGATGGAGAAGCTCGGCAAGCTCAACCTCGACGACCAAATGGCGCAGTTGCGCGCCAGCCTCGCCACCGCCGAGGGCGAGCGCGACCGCATGAAGGGGCTCTATGAGGGGCTTGCGAGCTCCGGCAACGATGCACAGGGCCGTGCCAACGAGCTCAGCAAGGCGCTGGAATCCGAGAAGGGCGTCTCCGCGCGCGCGATGGCGCAGATCGAGGTCCTGAACCAGCAGATCAGCGCGCTGCGCCGCCAGCTCGCCGCCCTGGAAGAGGCGCTCGACGCCTCCGAGAAGCGCGACAAGGAATCGCAGAACCGCATCACCGATCTCGGCCAGCGCCTGAACGTCGCGCTGGCGCAGCGGGTGCAGGAACTGTCGAAGTATCGCTCCGAGTTCTTCGGCCGCCTGCGCAGCATCCTCGGCAACCGCCCCGACATCCGCATCGTCGGCGACCGCTTCGTGTTCCAGTCCGAAGTGTTCTTCGACACCGGACAGGCGACGCTGCTGCCCGAGGGCAAGACCGAACTCGACACGGTGGCGAGCGCGCTGATCGATATCGACAAGAAGATCCCGAGCGAGATCCCCTGGGTGCTGCGCGTCGACGGCCACACCGACGTGCGGCCGATCAGCAGCCCGGTGTTCAAATCGAACTGGGAGCTGTCATCGGCGCGCGCGATCTCGGTGGTGCAGTACCTGGTCTCGCTCGGCGTGCCGCCGCAGCGCCTCGTCGCCGCCGGCTTCGGCGAATTCCAGCCGCTCGACACCGGACAGAACGACGACGCCTACAAGCGCAACCGCCGCATCGAACTGAAGCTGACAGAGAAATGACGATGCCCATGGCCTCGCTGCCAAGGCATCTTCACGATCTCGCGAAAGGAAGCTTCCCGGGACATCTGCACTCGGACGCGCGTCGCGCTTTTGCCCGGGCATGACAATGGTTCTTTGATGAGCGCTGCCTTTCAACTTCGTCCCTATCGCGCCGCGGACGAGGACGCCGCGATCGAGCTGTGGCGCGAGACCTGGCAGCAGGCCTATCCGTCCATCGACTTCAATGCACGCGTGGCATGGTGGCGCGAGCGCTGGCGCAGCGAGCTGGTGCCGAACGCGTCGATCATCGTCGCCGAGCAGGACGATGCGCTGATCGGCTTCGTCACCATCGACAAGCAGGGCTATCTCGATCAGCTCGTGGTCGATCCCGGTCACTGGGGCTCGCCGCTCGCAAGCGCGCTAGTCGACGAGGCCAAGCGGCTGTCGCCCGACGGCGTCACGTTGTTGGTCAACAAGGACAACGCCCGCGCCATCCGCTTCTACCAACGCAACGGCTTCGTGCATGCCGGCGAGGACGTCAACCCGACCTCGGGTCGGCCAGTGCTTAAGATGGCATGGACGCCGTGAGGGGGAAAAGCACAACGCCCGCTGCTGTCGTCCCTGCAAAAGCTGTCAAACGCGTTGCGCGGACATGACGGTGATGGAGCTTACCCACCGCTCTCGCCCACTCGTCGTCCCTGCGCAAGCAGGGACCCATACGCCGCAGCGGATGTTGCGTGAACGCGACTCGGCGTTCCAGCATCGCTGAACAATGACTAACTGTGGTTATGGGTCCCTGCTTTCGCAGGGACGACACCTGAGGATAGTTCTCGCTCGATGTCTCATGCCGTCATTGCGAGGAGCGCAAGCGACGAAGCAATCCATCGCGCCGCGCCGGCGCGGATCACGAAAACAAGAAGGTCCCGATCAGCAGACCTGCCGCAAACGCCCATAGCCCCAATGTGCAGGCTGAAACGACGCGTGCGAAGTTGCGCAAATCCACGTCTTGCAGGCTATCGTGAGCGCGATCCGTCAATTGCTGGCACCCCCTGCGGTGGCCGCCGTGACACCTCTGACGTAGCAGACAGTTTCCACCCCATAAGCGCCCAAATGAAGGCGACAAATGGTCATGCCGGCTCACGCATTTGCGCAATGCACGGAGCAGTGCGTAACGCGTCGCGAAGGGCTGGTACGCCCGACACCCTTTCCTTGAGATTACCAGCTTTGTTCAAAGCCGAGCAAGATACGAAGGTGGGCCGCTCGAGGATATCGCTCCAAAATGTGGAGACCTGTAACGGCCCTGTCTGCCGCCGGCCTTCAGCCCGAAGGCTGGCCGTCCGCCGGCTCCGCCGCGATGAATTTGAGGCCGTAGGTCTTGCCCCGGCGCCAGACGACTTCGCAAGGATGACGCTTGGAATGATCGGCCAGCAGCGTCAGCGCCAACCGGTCCTTCACGTCGAACGCCAATTCGGTCGTGATCTTGGCGCCGCCGGGCGAAACATCGACCACCGCGCATTCGCTCTCGGTCGCGCCATCGCCGACGGTGATCCAGGCCGCGCGGTTGTTGAGCTGGCGTCGCGGCTCGCGACTGACCTTCACTCGTGCCCTGTTGCTCGCCATCGTCACGACCCCTGAGGACGTTGGGCGCCACGCGTCGTGTGACGCGGAGTGCACACAACCGCTTCAGTCACAATGCCGCCCCTCCCGTAAAGTCCGACTTAGCGTGATCGGTTGAACTTTACCGGAATCTTGACGCGGCTTTTAGCCAACACGGATTTCGCAATCGCATCAGCGGGATACCGGTTGCACCGGAAACCTTCAACTTGACTCGGTGACGGCACTGTTGATGAAGTGCAGCCGTGGCACGCGCCACTCCCTCCTGCAACAAGAGCGGCTCCAAGACGCCCCTTTCGACGGAAACGACCCATGCTGATCCCCCTAGCCGACGTGCCGCGCTGGTATGCCGAGCGCAAGCCCGCGGACGCCATCGCCGTCAGTCACGGCCAGGACATGCTGACCTGGGAGCAGCTCGAGCGCAGGGCGAATGCGCGGGCGCGCGCCTTTGCCGCCAAGGGCGTCAAGCCGGGCGACTTCGTCGCGATCGGGCTGCCCAACAGCAACGCGTTCTTTGAAACCACCTTTGCGGTGTGGAAATGCGGCGCGACGCCGACGTCGCTATCCTGGCGGCTGCCGCGCGGCGAGGCGGCCGCGGTGCTCGACATCCTCAAGCCCGCGCTGGTGGTCGGCGGCGAGGCCGACTGGAACGCGCCGAACTCACTGCCGGCGAATTTTGCGCCTGACGGATTTTCCGACGAGCCGCTGACCGCACCGATTCCGCGCTACTGGAAGGCGATGACCAGCGGCGGCTCGACCGGGCGACCGAAGGTGATCCTCGATCACGGTCCGGCCGTGCTCGAGACCACGGCACCGCTGCCGCTCGGGATTCCGTTCGAGGCATCGGTGCTCAATCCCGGGCCGCTCTATCACAACGCGCCGTTCATCCTGTCGCATTACGCGCTGGCCGGCGGTGGACGGCTGACAGGCATGGTCAAGTTCGATGCCGAGGAGACGCTGCGGCTGATCGAAGCGAACCGCGTACAATGGGTGAACTTCGTTCCGACCATGATGCACCGGATCTGGGCGCTGCCCGAGGAGATGCGCAACCGCTACGACGTCTCCAGCCTGCAAATGGTGTTTCACATGGCGGCTCCGATGCCACCGTGGCTGAAGGAGAAGTGGATCGAGTGGCTCGGGCCGGAGCGGGTCTGGGAGCTCTATGGCGGCACCGAGCGGCAGGGTGCCTGCGTGATCTCGGGCGTCGAATGGCTGGCGCACAAGGGCTCGGTCGGCAAGATCGGCGAGACCGCGAAGCTGCGCATCATCGGCGAGGACGGCAACGACGTGGCGCCCGGCGGGACCGGCGAGATTTACTTCCTGCCCAATGACGGCGCCGGCACCACCTATCACTATCTCGGCGCAGCGCCGAAGCGGCGGCCGGACGGCTGGGAATCGCTCGGCGACATCGGCCGTCTCGACGAGGAAGGCTACCTCTATCTCGGCGACCGTCTCGCCGACATGGTGCTGCGCGGTGGCGCCAACATCTATCCGGCCGAGGTCGAGGCTGCGGTGAGCGAACATCCCGAGGTGCGCTCCTGCGTCGTGGTCGGCCTGCCCGATCCGGAATTCGGCCAGCGCGTGCATGCGATCCTCGAGCTCGCCGACGATGCGGATGCTCAGGGGATCGCCGACGGCATGGGCGACTTCCTGAGCGACCGGCTCAGCCGCTACAAGCATCCCGAGAGTTTCGAGCGCGTCGCGGTGGCACTGCGCGACGATTCCGGAAAAGTGCGCCGCACGCTGCTGCGCGACGAGCGCGCCGCCTGGATCAAGGAGGATCGCGCGTTCCGCATCATGCCGGCGCGCAAGCCGTCAAGAGCCGATTGAGTTCAATTCATCTTGCGAGAGGCATGCCTGCACGCCACATGAGCTGTGCAGGCGGCCGCTTGGGGTATATCTTTTCACTTTCCCTGCCGGCAGAACCTCGGATTTACTCCGGGTTCCCTCGCCCTGCACGCCAGGAGACCCTTCATGCCCTCATTGACCGAATGGAAAGTGCCGCCGGCCTTTCAGCCTCGCTCCGAAGATTATCGTTTCGATCTCGATCGCGCGCTGATGAGTGTGGTCGGCCTGCATTCGATCATTCCGCCTGACGCCTTCAGCGCGGAAACGCTCGGCACCGAGCGCGCCGGCAATGGCGTGGTGATCGATGACGGGCTGGTGCTGACGATCGGCTATTTGATTACCGAAGCCGAGGCGGTGTGGCTGCATCTCGGCGACGGCCGCGTGGTCGAAGGACATGCACTTGGCTTCGATTTCGAATCCGGCTTCGGGCTGGTGCAGGCGCTCGGCCGGCTTGATCTCGACCCGCTGCCGATCGGCTCGTCGGCGGCGACAAGGATCGGCGACGATGTCGTGCTCGGCGGCGCCGGCGGCCGCACGCGATCGGTCGCAAGCCAGATTGCGGCGAAGCAGGAATTCGCGGGCTATTGGGAATATCTGCTCGACGAGGCGATCTTCACCTATCCGTCGCACCCGAACTGGGGCGGCACCGGGCTGATCTCCGACACTGGTGGACTGATCGGCATCGGCTCGTTGCAACTCGAACGTGAGCGTTCGGGCCGCGCCGAGCACATCAACATGATCGTACCGATCGACCTTTTGAAGCCGGTGCTGAACGATCTGCGCAAGTTCGGCCGCGTCAACAGGCCGGCGCGGCCGTGGCTCGGCATGTTCACGACCGAGATCGATGACCGCGTCGTCGTGGTCGGCATCGCCAGCAAGGGACCGGCAGCGCGCGCCGAGCTGAAGACCGGCGACGTGATCCTCGCGGTCGCGGGCGAGAAGATCACGAGCCAGACCGACTTCTACCGTAAGCTCTGGGCGCTCGGCTCCGCCGGCGTCGACGTGCCGCTGACCGTCTACCACGAGGGCGTCACCTTCGACGTGACCTTGACCTCGATCGACCGCGCCAGACTACTGAAGGCGCCGCGGCTGCACTAGGGTGAAATGAGTTTCCGATCGATCGCTCTCCCTTCACCTCTCCCGCTTGCGGGGGAGATCGCCGCGCGCAGCGCGGCGGGTGGGGGCTCTCTCCACTCAAGGGTCCTCGCTCGCGGCAATGCCCCCACCGCAGCCCTCCCCCGCAAGCGGGAGAGGGAGTGCAATCCCGTCGCGGCTCCAGCTCTGATCTAGCAACCAAGAAAGATAGCACCGATGAGCGAGGCCGTGGTCGATAACATCGTGGCCGTGCTGCCACCGCTGCTGCAGACGCTGGAATCGTTGTCCTTCGTCGCGCGCAATCTCAACCCGCCCGAATTCGGCCGCGTCATGGAGATCGCGGGCGAGCCCGACGCGACGTTGCAAGCAGTGCGGCCGCGGCTCGCCGACTGGCCGGAGAAATTTGCGCATATCAAGACGGCGCTGGATGCCGCCATCGATGCAGCGCTTGCGGGCTATGCCGGCCTGCGCGCGGTGCAGAACGGCGAAGGCGACCTCGTCAGCGTGTTTCGCGCGCTGCGCTATGGACCGCGGGCGCTGGAGGCGCTCTATCCGTTGACCGAGTTGCCTCCGGTCAGCAGCTTCTTCATCGCGCCGGAATTGCGCGAGGACGCCGAGCTGCAGGCCAAGCTCGCGGCCGTTCCCAATGACGACACCGGCGTCTTTCACGAGCGCAACGAGCCCGGCAGCCGCGGCGGCTTCTCGATGTACGTGCCGGAATATTACACGCCGGATCGCGCCTGGCCGCTAGTGATGGCGCTGCACGGCGGCAGCGGCAACGGCCGCGGCTTCCTGTGGAGCTGGCTGCGCGATGCCCGCAGCCGCGGCGCCATCCTGGTCGCGCCGACCGCGATGGGATCGACCTGGGCGCTGATGGGCAACGACAGCGATACGCCGAACCTGAACCGCATTCTCGACCAGGTGCGCCAGCGATGGCGCATCGACAAGACCCGCATGCTGCTGACCGGCATGAGCGACGGCGGCACGTTCAGCTATGTCACCGGTCTCGACGGCGCCTCGCGCTTCACGCATCTGGCTCCCGTTGCAGCCACGTTCCATCCGCTGATGGCGGAGATGGCGGACGCTGACCGCCTGCGGGGCTTGCCGATCTTCATCACCCATGGCCGGCTCGACTGGATGTTTCCGGTGCAGACCGCGCGGCAGACGCAGGGGCTGCTGTCAGCCGCCGGCGCCAGGGCGATTTATCGCGAGATCGACGACCTCAGCCACGCCTATCCCCGCGAAATCAACGGCGAAATATTGCAGTGGCTGAACGGATGATTTGACGGCCGTCATCATTTCGCCATCGGAGCGCCCGCGTCACCGGCCGGAACCATCCCCTCCGCCCCGACGTTATCCGGCCGACACCGGAGGACTCGTGATGCGAATCTTTGTCGGAATGATTTTGGGCGCGCTGATCCTGATCGGCGCAGTCTATGTCTACGATTCCATGCAGACATCGCGCGTGGCGAACGGAGAGGTGGCGCAGGAAAGCCGCACCCTCGTCAATTGGGACGTCGCGGCCCGCGACTGGAACGCGCTGAAAACGCGAGCTCATGAGGAATGGACCAAGATCGCGTCGAAGTAACGGCGCAATCGAGACCGCAGCTAAAGCGCGATGAGATTGGGTCGAATCGTCATCGCGCTTTAGCTGCGTGTTTGAGCATGATCTTTTCTGAAAACCGCTTCGCACTTTCCCAGATCATGCGCCAACGGCCTCTTCCGAGCGGAAGCGGCCGTCACTCGTTGCGATGAGCTCAGTTCTTCTCGATCTTGCGGCCCATATTCGCCTTGCGGGCGTCGGCGATCGCCTGTTCGAACTGAGCCATAGTGAGCACGCCGGGCACACGATACTTGCCGACGATGAAGGACGGCGTGCCGTTGAACCCGAAGGCTTCCGCCTGCTCGTTGTTGCGTGCGAGCACCGCGTCGATCGCCTTCGCGTTGGCGTCGAGATCCTTCTTGAGGCGATCCATGTCGAGGCCGGCGCCTGAGAGCAATTCGCTGATGCGCGACTCGGTGATGCGCGAATTGACCGCCATCATCGCCTCGTGCGCGACCAGGAATTTGTTCTGGTACCGCGCCGCAAGCGCCATCCGCGCGGCGACCTTGGACACCGGTCCCAGGATCGGCCAGTCCTTCAGCACCAGGCGAACCTTGCCGTCGTCCTGCACCACCTGGCGCAGCTCCGGTTCGAGCTTGCGGCAATAGGGACAGTTGTAGTCGAACCATTCGACGATGGTGATGTCGCCGTCGGGATTGCCCGCCACCGGGATATCCGGGTCGCGCAGCACCTGCGCTTCAGTCAGGACCTTCTCTTCTTCCTCGGCGCGGGCGGTTCCCGCGGCCAGCAGAGCGACGCCGGCGCCGAACAGGCCGAGCGCCTCGCGGCGGGTGGGGATGATCACGGATGGTCTTGTCAAGCGGTTCATATCTGGCTTTCGCGGGGGCCCTTCGGTTCTACGCTCAGGAGCCGTGAATGTTACGCACCAGCATATAGATTGCGACCACAATAATGACAGTCGCGAACACGGTGTTGAGTGCACCGCGGCGTTCCGACAGGTGCCGGGCGCTGCGCGTTCCCGCCAGCCCCCCGGCGACGCCGCCCGCGACGAATAGCGCGGCCAGCCCCCACGACACCAGCCCGGACCACGCATAGCTCAGGGCCGTGGTCATGCCGAAGGCAGTGACAGCGACCAGCGAGGAACTCACCGCGTTCATGATCGGCATGCCGGTCGCCAGCATCAATGCCGGCACGATCAGGAAGCCGCCGCCGATGCCGAAAAAGCCGGACATCGTTCCGGTCGCGAGCCCGAGGCCGACGATCGCCGGCATGTTGTCCATGCTGAATTTAACGTCGGTCAATCCGACCCGCGCCCGGGTCTTCAGCATCAGGGCGGCGATCACCAGCATCACCAGTGCGAACAGCGCGAGCAGCTTCTGTCCGTCGAGCATCTTGCCGAGGATCGAGCCGCCGAACGCGCCACACATGCCGGCGAGGGCGAACACGATCGCGCAGGACCAGATCACCGTGCCGCCGCGGGCATGGTTGGAGAGATTGATTGCGGCATTGGCGGCGACCGCGATCGCGGATGTACCGATCGCGACATGCGGCTCGGGCACGCCGACCACATAGACCATCAACGGCACCGCCAGAATCGATCCGCCGCCGCCGACCAGGCCCAGCGAGAAACCGACCAGCATGCCCGATGCCAGTCCAAGCACACTTTGCGTTGCGGAGAAGACCAAGGGGAACAGACTCGCGTTTGAGGCCGCGACCCTAGAAGAATTTGCTGCCCGGCGCCATGCCCATAGCACAAAACTGCACTGCAACTGTCGTCAGTGCACCAGAAATGTCACGGCGAGCGGCACCAGCAGCGCGGTGACCAGGGCATTCAGGCTCATCGCGATGCCAGCAAAGACACCCGCCACCTCGTCGACCTGGAAGGCGCGCGCGGTGCCAATGCCGTGCGCGGCGATGCCGACAGCAAAGCCGCGGGCGCGATAGTCGGTGATGCCGGTCAGGTTCATCAGCGGCGTCACCACGATCGCCCCCATGATGCCGGTGAGGATCACCGACACCGCCGTCAGCGACGGATCGGCATGCAGGGATTCGCTGATGCCCATGGCGACGCCCGCCGTCACCGACTTCGGCGCCAGCGACAGGATGACGTCGCGCGGCAGGCCGAAGGCCTGCGCCAGCAGCACGACGGAGACGATCGCCGTGATCGAGCCGACCGCGAGCGCGACCAGCATCGGCAGGATCGCGGCGGCGACCCGCCCGCGGTTCTCGTACAGCGGCACCGCAAGCGCGACGGTGGCGGGGCCGAGCAGGAAATGCACGAACTGCGCGCCGGCGAAATAGGTGGTGTAGGAGGTCTTCGTCAGCAGCAGGAAGACGCCGATGATCCACACCGAATGCAGCACCGGATTGGCGAGCGGATGGCGGCGTGTCCTGAGCGACACAGCGTCGGCCACTGCATAGGTCAGCAAGGTCACCGTCAGCCACAGCAGCGGCGACTGCGAGAGATAGACCCAGAGCGAGAATGGATTATCGCTCACGGCTTGTCCTCACCGCGCGAGAACAGGCTGCTGGCCGCGACGAAGGTCGCGACCGTCGCCAGCAATGTGATGATGACCGACACCGCGAGAATCGCCAGGATCGCGACACCGTGCTCGGCGAGCAGGTCGAGCTTCTGCACCACGCCGACACCGGCCGGGATGAACAAGAGCGACAGATTGGCCAGCATCGCGCGGCTCGTGCTCTCGACGCCGTCATCGCCAAGCGGCCCGCGCGCCAGCACGGGAAAACGGTCGCGCGCCAGCAACAGCAACACGAGCAGCAGCAGGCCGACCACCGGGCCTGGCACCGGCGCGCCAAGCGCGCGCACCACGACCTCGCCGATCAGTTGGCAGAGCAGGATCAGGCTGAGGCTGGCGATCATGCGAGCAGCGTCCCCACGATCCGCCTATCAGGTCGCCGCGAGGGACGGTTGTCAATGCCGCCCGATTCGGCGCGCGTCCGCTGCCGGATTCTGCCAGCACCGTGATCCTGAGGGCGCGCTCATGCGCGTCTAGAAGGACGCACGGCCCAGATATTTCCGCTCGCTACATCACCGCTTGCCGAGAGGGTGCAGCCGTCGCCCTTCGAGACGCCGCGCAAGCGCGGCTCCTCAGGGGTGACGGCGATAGATTGTGCTCGTGGTTCTATCCATCACGAGCGAGCGACCGAACCTCTCCTCACGACTCCCGCCGCGGCAGCGCCATGAGCGTGCCGGTCATGGTCGCGACCAGCGCCTCGGCGCCGTCATTGAGCGCATAGGCACCGGCTTCGCAGAATGTCAGCGTGCGGCCGGGTTTGACCACGTGGGCACGAAACGCGAAGCGCTCGCCTTTGGCGGGCGCCAGCAGGTTGGTCTTGAACTCCACCGTCAGGATATCGGAGCCGGCGGGCATCAGCGTGAAGGCGGCGACGCCGCAGGCATTGTCGAGGCCCGCCGTGATGATGCCGGCATGAACGAACCCGTTCTGCTGGGTGAAGTCCGACGAATAGGGCATCGCAAGCTCGACCTTGCCGGGCTCCATGTGCACGATGGAAATACCGAGCGTCTGCATCGCGCGCTGCCGCTCGAACATGTCGGTGGCGACGGCGCGGTAGTCCGGGTTCTTCGGCTGGAAGGACGACATGACGGTCACGCAATCGTTGGTTCTGACGGCACTAGGTGCTGCATCGCGGTGTAGCGGATCGCCGGCGCGAACGGCGCCGACTTGCGCGCGGCGCGATCCATGTGCACGGCCGTGAGCTCGCAGGTCGCGGCGACCTCGCCGGTTTCCGCGTTGCGCATCTCGTGCAGCAGGCGGATCGCCTTGTCGCGGAATTCCAACAGGCGGCTCTTGACCTCGACGATGTCGCCGGCGAGCAGCTCGCGCTTGTAGGCGATGTTCTGCTGCACGGCGGCCATGCCGCGGCCGGATTCGCGCAGATAACCCGGCGTCAGGCCGAGCCGCGCGAACATGTTCCAGCTCGCCTCGTCGAACTTGCCGACGTACCACATGACGTTCATGTGGCCGACGTGATCGCAATGCCAGGGATAGACCGTGCCGCGATAGGTCGCCTCGCCTTCCATCGTCCCGTCCCGTCTTTTGCTTGTGATACGGTAGCGTATCAGCGCCCGGACAGGCTAGCAATACGGTACCGTATCACAAGGCCGCGCGCGGGAGATGAGATGACTGAGGGCAAGAGCGACGTCTGGGTCGCAGCCGGTTTCGCCGAGCTCGCGCGCTCAGGCATCGATGGGGTGCGGGTCGAGGTGCTGGCGAAGAACCTCGGCGTCACCAAGGGCGGTTTCTACCGTCGCTTCAGGGATCGCGCTGCGCTGCTCGAGGGCATGCTGTCGCACTGGCGCGACGGCCGCATCGCCACGATCGAGAAACACACCGCGCTCGACGGCGCGACCGCGCGCGAGCGGCTGAAGGCGATCATCACGCTCTATTCCGAGCATATGAACACCGAGGCGATGGCGATCGAGCTTGCGATCCGGCAGTGGGCCCGCACCGACGAGGCCGCGGCGAGCGCGGTCGCCAGCGTCGACGCCGCGCGGCTGAAGAATGTCGGACAGCTCTATCGCGCGACCGGACTTCCGGCCGAGCAGGCCGACGCCAAGGCCTTCCTGTTCTACTGCTTCATCTTCGGCCAGAGCCTGCTGTTTCTCGAACGCGGCCCGCGCGGTCGGGCACAACTGCTGGCCAAATCGGCGGACAAGCTGCTCGACGACGGGCCGTGAAGCAGGAGCGATAAAAAAAGCGGCCGGCGTGGCGCCGGCCGCTCATCAACGTCGATCAGGCGAGCTCAGGCCGCGCCCTTCAGGCGCTTGTTGCATTCGCTGTAATAGCCGCCGCCCTTCTGGATCCACTTCAGCCCGGCATTGCCGCCGGTCGACTTGTTGGCGTTGTACTGGTCGACGCAGGTGTGCATGCGCGCCTTGCCTTCAGACTCCTTGGAGTATTTGGGATCGACGGCGTTGGGAAACACTGCCTGACCCGCGGGTGCCGCGGCAGGAGCGGCTTCCCTCTTGGCTTCCTTCGGTGCGGCCGGTGCGGGCGCAGCGGCGGCCGGAGGCGGCGCGGCAGGTGCCGCGGCTGGGGTTGCATCGGCGCCGCACTGGGTCTTGCGGAAATCATTCCATTTCTGACCGTTGAGGCTGCCGTCGGCCTTGGCGGCCTTGTACTTGGCGCTACACTCCTGCATGGTCAGGGCATGCGCTGGCGCGCTCGCCGCAAAGGCTGCGAAACCGGACACGGCAATCACGCACAACAATCTGGTCTTGATGGTCATCCCTGGTCTCCCTTGGGGGGCAATGGCATAAGACCATTATCCTAGCGCAACCGTCGCGTGCGACAACGCGCGGGCCTGCTCTGCCGCTAAAATTTTGTCTCAGCCAAAATGTCGCACGTTCATCCGCGGTTCAGCATCGCCGCGCGACCGTCCCTGCCTCCATTCCCCACGAGGTGCACCCATGATGAAGATTTCCTCGCTCGCGACCGTCGCCGCCCTTGCCACTGCCTTGGCGATGGGCGGAGCCTTCGCGCAAACCCCCGCACCGGCCCCCGGCGCCGCTCCCGCTGCCACGGCCAAGGCGCCAAAGGAAGCCAAGCCGCGCAGCGCCGCTTCGATCGAATGCTCGAAGCAAGCGGACGAAAAGGGCCTGAAGGGCAAGGAGCGCAAGAAGTTTCGTCGGGAATGCATAAAGGAAGCTGGCGGCAAGGCGGCTCCGGCAGCGGCGCCCGCCCCGGCCAAGCAGTAAGCGACGATGCTTCGCGCGTCCCGCCCGCTCCATTGAGCGGCGCGCATCCACCAAGCGGCGCGTGGAGCCGCGCGGATCGAATCGCCCCGGACGGCCTCCGGGGCGATTTCTTTGCGTCGACCTCGCGCAATCTCGCGCCGTGCGCGGCCAACCGCCTGACGGAATGTCTTGTCTCCGTCACAAATCTCGCTGCCACGGATCGACCCGGCCGATGCATTGCTGCACCGCGCCGATGCAATTGTTCCGTTAACGCGGATTTGCCATAAGACGGCGTGACCCTAATCCGCGCATCGATAGCACCTGCCGTTCCCAGCCGCGCCAAACTGCTCAGCGCGCTCGAGACCATCGTCATCGGCAGCGCCGGCGGCTTATTGTTCTTCTGGGCTCAGTTGCCGGGCGGGCTGATCTCCGGCGCGATGACCGCGGTCGCGATCGCTGCGCTGATGGGGCGGCCGCTGGCGATGCCGCCGGTGCTGACGCAATCAGTGCTGCTGCTGCTCGGCATCTCGCTGGGCTCCCTGATGTCGCAGCAATTGCTGCAGCACATGGGCTCCTATCCGCTCACCATCGGCCTGCTGGCGCTCGCGACCTTCTGTTCGACCTTCGGCTCGAGCTACTACCTGCAGCGCGTGCACGGCTGGGATCAGACCTCGGCCTTCCTCGCCGGCAGCCCGGGCGCACTTTCACAGATCACCATCCTCGCCGCGGAGAAAGGCGCCGATGTCGCAGGCATTGCCGTGGTGCAGACCATGCGCGTGATCATCCTGACCGCGGCGCTGCCGATCATGCTGGCGGTGAGCGGGGTGACCCATGCCGCGCAACTGCCCCTGCCTACGGGGGCCGCCTCCCCGTTCGGCCTCGCGGTCCTGGTCGCGGCGTCGATTGCTGTCGCGCTGTTGCTGCGCTGGGTGAAATTTCCGGCGAGCTGGATGTTCGGCGCGATGCTGGCCTCGAGCCTGCTGCACGGCGGGGGACTGGTCGACGGCGGCCTGCCGCCCTCGATCCGCAACGTCGCGCTGGTCGGCATCGGCGCCGTGATCGGCACCCGCTTCGCACGGATGAAGACCTCGACCCTGCTCAAGCACATCAATGCCGGGATCGGATCGTTCGCGATCGCGATCCTGATCTCCGCCGTATTCGTCACGGTGATCGCGTTCACCACCCATGTGCGGCTGGCGGACGTCGTGGTCGCCTTCGCCCCCGGCGCGATGGATGCGATGCTGGCGCTGGCGCTGACGCTGCATATCGACCCGATCTTCGTCGGCGCCCACCATTTGTCGCGCTTCGTGTTCGTGACCGTCTCGACGCCGGGCATCATCCATCTGTTCGGACGGCCGCAGGACGACGTCGACGATTAGATCGAGAGCGTAGGATAGGTAGAGCGCAGCGAAACCCATCGGCTGTGCTCCGCGGCCGCCAGTGGTGGGCGCCGTCACGCCTTCGCAGTCTTCGCCAGGCCCCAGGCGGCGATCGCGGCCATCAGCAGCGAGATCAATACGTTGTAGCCGGCGAGCGAGATGCCGAGGAAGCGCCACTGCACTTCGTCGCAGCGGACCACCTTGACCTTGTCCAGTTGATCCAGCAGCGAGCCGGCCTTGCCGAAATCCACCATTGGGCCGGTGCAATCGGTCGGCCCCTGCCAGAACCCCCATTCGACGCCCGCGTGGTAGGCACCGAGCCCGGCATTGGCGAGCGCCGCGAGGCCGAGCAGCGCAAGTCCGGCCAGCAGCACCGGGCGCGGAGCCTCCCTCGCCGCCGCAACCGCGATCACCGCGCCGAGCGGGACCGCGAGATAATAGGCATAGCGCTGCTCGAGGCAGAGCGGACAGGGCACGATCTCCAGCACGAGCTGGAAGAACCAGGCGCCCGCCAAGGTCGCCAAAGCGATCACCGCGATCGCAGCCGAAGCCGTCAGCGCGGGGTTGCCGGCTGCGCCAGCATGCGAAGGATGGGCGGTGGCAAGCGTCACGGCGGGTCTCCTGCGAGCATCATCCGGTTGGGCCATCATCCTCCCTCCATGCTCAAGGCGGGTCGTATCTCGCGAAAATACCGCTGTCGAGGCGCGGGACAATCACATCCGCGCGGGTTGACGGTGACGGGCCGCCCGCTATAGTCCGCCGCGCTTCGCGACCAGGGCCCTCCAAACGGCCTCGGTCACGAATGCCCCTGTGGCGGAACTGGTAGACGCGCTCGACTCAAAATCGAGTTCCGCAAGGAGTGCTGGTTCGATTCCGGCCAGGGGCACCAACTAGCCTGTTCAGCCCCGTTCCAAATCGTCCGCAACCGTTCGCGCAGTGCTCGGAAGCCCTTGAAAAATAGGCACTTCCGCGTACAGTCTGGTTCGTCACCGTTTGTTCTCCTCCGATCCCAGCCGCCCGATTTGCTGGTATTTTTGCTGGTATCGTGCTGGTATCGGGAGAACAAACGTTCACGGCGACTTTCGCTTTTCCGAATGAAGGAATTGAGCAGATGGCCGGCAAGAACGACGGCGCATGCGCCAATCCCAAGCAGATCAGGACCGACGTCGACTGCCGCGCCGCTCGACCGAAATTTGACAATGGCGCGTGGAGTCCCGCCAAGATTTCCGACGTGACCGGCGGCTGGCTCTATCTCTTCGTCACGCCGGACGTGAGCAGGCCCGGCAACGCTGCCTCCAAGCTCTGGCGGATGAGTTACCGTTTCCACGGCCGCCAGAAAACCTACTCCATCGGACCTTACGGCAACGGCAAGGATGGCACGTTCTCGCTCGCCGACGCGCGGCGCGAGCGCGACAAGGCCAAAGACCTGCTCAAGGACGGCAAGGACCCGAGCACCGAGAAGCAGCTCGATAAGCACAGGCAGGCGGCTGCCCGGCCCTTCGGGCAATGGGCCGACGAGTGGCTCGCGAAGAAGAAGGTGGAGAAAGTCAAACGCGGCAGGATCGTCGCGGTGCGCGATCCCAAGACCATCGAGGTGCTTGAACTCCGCGTCCGCTACGTCAAGAAGCGCTTCGGCAAGCTGTGCCGGCAGGACATCAAGCGTCCAGACGTGCTCGCTTTCATGCGTTCATACGAAGCCGAGGGGAAACTGGAAACCCGCGACCGCGTGCGCAGCATCGGTGAGCAAATCTGCGACTATGCCGATGTCGAAGGTGACGGCTACAATCCATTCCGCAACCTGCGTGGGCAGATGATTGTCAACATTTCGACGCCGCGTCCCGGTGTCACCGAACCACGGGACGTGACGCGCGTCTTCAAGCTCATCAGCGCACCGTGGACGAAAGCGAGGTTTGGTGACGTTGTTGGCCTTGCCTTGCGCTTCGATGCGCTGACCATTCCCCGCCCCGGCATGGTCAATGAAATGGAGTGGAGCGAGGTCGATTGGGATGCCAAACGCTGGACTATTCCAGCCACCAAAATGAAGACCGGCTGGGACCATGTCGTGCCTTTGTCACGGCAGGCACTTGCAATCCTGCGTAGCGTTCAGAAGCTGACCGGCCATCGCCGGTACGCGTTTTCGTGCTCGAAGGACGCGCCGCTATCGAACAACACGCTCAACAAGCGCCTGCGGCTGCTGGGCATTGACACCAAGACTGATCATTGCGCCCATGGATTCCGGACCACGTTCTCGACACTGTCTCACCACGAAGAGATCAAGGACGCCAAGGCATGGGATGGCGATGTTGTCGAGCTGCAGCTTGCGCATCTCGATAACTCGACCGTGGAAGGCCTCTACAAGAAGCACGGGCCGCTCGCGCTGATCGGCTCGCGCACCAAGCTGATGCAGCATTGGGCTGATCGGATCGACCACTGGCTCGATCCCAAGAAGGTGATGCCGGTCAAGGGAGGCGCGCAGGCTTGAGTCATCTAAAGCGACCTTCTGGATCGCCTGCGCCGGCATCGCAAGAATCGGTGGTTGCAGGACGCGCAAGACTCGCTTCTTGAGATGGCGGGACCATCGTACAGATCAACGGCAAACGATCCTTGCACAAAGGGTCTTCCGAGAGCCCGTCGACAAACCCAAACTCGTATATGCAAAAGTAGCGAAGAAGCGTGCCTCAATTCCGCGACGATAAGCACGAAGATAGAAGAGGCCGCCTATCATGGCGGCCTTAGATTGCCATAGGACTTTGCATCAACGCTCGTTGGAGTTCCTCAAGTGAGGCTTTGATTAGTTTGCAACGGGTTACGTGCAACTTCCAGAGGGTCGATTATGAATCAGCGGCCGACAGGTACGCCGCCTTCTGTTCGCGATGTGTCCATGACGCCGAACTGTGAAGGCGACCATCCCTAAGCACAACTACGTCAAGGAGAAGCTCGCTGTTCAGAAAATTGCCGGCCGCATGGCCTCGACCTCTAACCAGGTACTACGCTTGGTCGATCTTTCTATGTTCACGATCAGCTTGGAATCTTGGGCGGGTAAGGAAGCGTTTTTGAAAGCGTAGAGGTACTGGCGATCCTGGATTTGTACCCAGGGCGACGCAGGTGCAAGGGCTAGTTCATGCAATTCGTTGGAGCCTCCAAATCAAAACCCATAATCCGATTTGAGTCTCTGTTGGAAAGCCCGTGGCCTCATGCGTGTGCATGTCGAGGCTGTAGGTGCAGCCATTGTTGAGAGGCTGGTGCTCTGATCAGGTGAAAGAGACTGCGCGCCAATCCGCAAGCTTGGACACAGGTCCCGCGGTAAACCTGCATCGCAGTGTACGCAGCTTTGACAGCATCAAGCCTTGACTTGATGACGTTTCTCGGTTTCCCGTCGGACCGGGAAATCTCGGCCCGTCAAGCGAGAGAAATAGGGAGCCAAGCGAGTTCCAGCATCGCTTAGGCTGCACCGCAAGCCGACGTATCCGTCCGGCCTGATCAGATGCACGGCCGACCTACCGAATGGATGGCCTGTCTGAACTGCCCACACGACCCGTACCCAAGCCGGAATCCCTGTCTTAAGGACATGCTCGGCATCTCCGAGATCATCGCCCGTGCTGCTGATCAACAGCGTTGTGTCACCTTGCCTTAAAAGATTATGAAGTCTGCCGCTTTGGCCGTCATCTGAGACCTCGATGTCAGGCGCCCGGTCGCCAGCCGGAATGTCGGAGCCGGGCGTGTAGTGGTCTTCGCAAATCGGGCTGTGCCGATATCCGATCGCGAGCTCCGATACGGCTTCCCCTACCCTTTGGCGGAGGCGTCCGAAACTCGACACGATGGGGACCAGGTGGTCGCGGAGATATCGTGCAACCGGGTTCTTGAGGGTTACAAATCGCGTAAGTCGATCCGAATTACGGATCACCATCTCATCTATCGGCAGACGCTCGGATTGATAGCTATCGAGCAGGGTCGGGTCCGCCATATCGCGAACGACGAATGCGAGCTTCCAAGCTAGATTGAATGCGTCCTGAATGCCGGTATTCATCCCCTGCCCGCCCGCGGGACTGTGAATGTGTGCGGCGTCGCCGGCCAGGAAGACGCGGCCCTTGCGGAGTTCTTGGACCTTCCGGTGATGCAGGCGGAATTTAGAGAGCCAGCGAGGAGAGTGGAGCCTCATTCCACTGGGCCCTCTTTCGTCGATCAAGGCCTGGCACTCCGCCAGACTCGGTTCGTCGCCCCAGGTCTTGGGCGGATTGTCCGCCACAACTCGGCACCGCCCATCCTTCAGTGGGAAAAACGCGAGCGGCCCCCTTCGCCGCCGTGAAGACGTGGAATGCAGAGGTGTCGAGGTCCCCGTCGACGTGAACGTCGGCCAGCATGAACTCATCTTCGTAGCTCGCGCCCTCAAATGAGAATCCCAGCAAATGCCTCACCAAACTGTGCGCCCCATCGCACCCGATGACCCATTCGAACTCAGCATCCTCGAACGTACCGTCGACCCTGCGTAATCCGACCCGTACCGCTGAACGGTCCTGAACGCAGCCGATGAGTTCGGTCCCCCGCTCGACTTTTACTCCGTACCGGCTCAGACGGCTCTCGAATATCTCTTCAGTCTCGTTCTGCGGAAGTAACAGCATGAATGGATATGTCGTTTGCAGATGATCGAAATCGACCTGCGCAATCATGTCGCCAGCTTCGTCGAAGATCCTGCCCTGCCGGGCGGGATGGCCCTGCTTCAGGAATCGATCCACGTCCATATCCGCGATCTGCAGGATTTCCAGTGTTCGCGCCTGAACAGCGATCGCGCGAGACTTCTTCGAAATGGCGTGTTCCTTTTCAACGATTCGACATTGAATGCCGTATCGCGCGAGCTCGCAGGCCGCCACCAATCCCGTTGGACCCGCACCAACGATCAGTACTTGTTGGGTAAAGGCCATGTCTTTCCTCGTTCCTTGCGTTGCGCATTAGCATACAGGAGGAGAGGCATTCGGCATGCCATCGTCCGGCTGCCAGTGCTAAGCCGATCTCCGCATACGTCGCGTTCGAGCGCAGATGAACGAAGCGAAGATTGACGATTGGCGCCTCAACTCCCGCCTAGTCATCGCGCCAATTCATTCTTGACAATGATTCCATCCTTCATGATGAGCTTGAGGTTGCGCGACGGATCTAGAAGAACCCGGAGATCCAAAAGAGGGTTACCGTCGACGATCAGTAAGTCGGCATAGGCGTTGGGTGCAATAACGCCGAGTTTTCCTTTCTGAAGTAGAAGGTCGGCGTTAGTTGTGGTCGCAGACTTGAGAATCTCTTGAGGAGAATCGAATTCCAGCCGCACTTCGAGCTCCCTGAGCTGAGATTTTTGCGCTTCTGGCCCCCAAAGATCGGTACCGAGCGCGATGGGAACCCCGCGCTGCTTGGCCCACGAATAGACTTGCTTGCCTCGGTCGATCGTGCGCTTGAGGTTGGCAACAATTTCGCGCGATAGTCCCATCTCACCTGCAGTTTCGACGCGCTGGACGAGCGAGATAAAGGTTGGATCGAAGAAGGCTTCAGCATCACGCATCTTGGCTACGGTTGATTCTTCCATGAAGTTTCCGTGCTCGATCGAACGGACACCGGAGCGCAGGCAGCGTTGCGCTCCTTCGTCGGTATAGACATGGGCCATGACGTACGTACCGCGCGCGGTTGCCTCTTCGACGACGGCCAGCAATTCTGCTTCAGAAAATTCATAGCGCGTGGCCGTTCCTTCGGCCGGAAACACGACGCCTCCGGAAACAAAAACCTTTATCTGCGTCGCACCTTTGCGCAATTCTTCGCGGGCAGCCTGCCGAACCGCGTCGACGCCGTCTGTGATCATAGACATGACCGACATTGGAGTAACATGACCGCATGGATCGGTTACTTCGGTGGGCGTTCGGAAGTCGGCTCCGCCGCCCGTCTGCGTGAGTGCCTTTCCCGAATAAAAAAGCCGGGGGCCAAGGATCTTACCCTCCTTTAGCAAGCGGGCGATGCCATAGTCCACGCCGCCCGCCTCTCTTATCGTCGTAAATCCATCCTTTAGGCTGCCGTGCAGATAGCTCGCGGCAGCCACAGCGATCTCCGATCCTGGATAAGTCAGGTTCTTCGGGCTGAGGGAAAGCCCTGTGACGTGGGCATGTGCGTCGATGAGGCCGGGCATAAGAGTCATACCCGCAACATCGATGATGGTCATATCGGGCCGGTCGACCGATTCATCCGTCACCGCTTCGATCCGGTTGTCGCTTACCAATACGTTCAGGTTTGGCCGCAGATGCGGTTCACCATCGAGCAGGACGCTTGCGTTCTTGAACAGAATTGACGGCATCGTCTCACTCCGCGCTTTCTCCCTCTATCGACCCCGTCGCTTCTGGACGCTTCGTGACCCCCTGAGCACGAAGTAAATGTGTAGCGGGCGGTGTCTTGTCTCTAGTCATTCTCGCCGCGATGATATTCGTTGCGCTGGAGCACGCGGAATCCGTACCATCCCCAGTACACGCAATGGCGTTGAATCAGGCCGTCGTCGTTGAGATCCATCGCCTCGACAAAGTCCATCTGCTCGCCTTTGCCCGCATCGCGCGGGTATTCCCAGATCAACCGCTTGCCATCGGTAAAGTAACCGGTCCGATAATACTGTCGCACTGGCGGCTTTCGGATCGCTAGGATGTCGAAGAGCGGCCGAATCTCTTTGTGACCGTGCAGGTAGCCGCGATCGATGCCCAGAAGGTGTGGCACGAGCGGGCTCTCGAACCAGGCATCCTCGGCATAAAGCGCGAGCAGCGCGTCCGCGTCGTTGTGCGACAGCGCATCGTTCCAGGCAAAATACATCCGCTCGATCGGGGTCGAACCGGCTGTGATCAGGTTCTTTGGCAGCGTCCTTTCGTCCATTGCGTCACTCCATCCAGCTAGTTTCCTGTTTGCTCCCACGCCCTTCGTTCGCTTTCGAATTAGTGCTTCGACGTGTTTGGGCGCGATCAGAAGTCACCTTCCCGGATATAAGGTTGCACCCACAGTGTGGCCTGCAGGATCATCGACTTCCACCAAGCGTCGTACATCCGGTTGACGATGTCCGGCGGATGGCCGTTCCTGGCCAGGAATGGTCGCATCGGCACGACGATCGTCGAGCAGAATGCGAGGAGATCCCGGGCGCGGATATGGCCCAGCGTGTGGCCGTGGTCAGTCTTGTTCTTCTTGGATCGATGATGGCGCAGGCCGATTTCGTATTGATAATCGAGCCACGCCTGATCGTATTTGGCGCGAGCCGTGTCGATCACCCACTGACCGAACCGCTTTGCCACTGCCTTTGCGTACTCGCTATCTACTTCGTGCGTCTTGGGATCTTCGTCGTAAGCGCGAAGATGGGGGTGATCGAAGATGACACCGCGCCATACCTTAAGCAGGTCCTCGACCTGATCCGCGAGTACGTCTTCCGACATGCGCAGATAAACGACGTCCTCCTCTGAGAAGAGCGCTGACTTTTTTAGCTCTTCCCACTCCTCGATGGTGATTGGCGATTTGGCAACCTTGTTGGTACCGAAATCATATCCTGGAATCTTCTGTTGTTTGCCGGCGGCGTCCATTACTTGTCCTCCTGTCGTTCAACGGAACGGGTGCAATCGCTCGGCCCCACCGGGTCGCGACAACACAGAAGCGCACCCGCGCCGCATAAGTCTTGGCGGCAGTGGCTCGAACCGTTTACGTGAGCCGAACGCCGACAACTGGAGATCGTTGCAAAGTGCAGACTATCAAAGTGAGACGCGTGATCTCCAAATGGTGCAGGTCCCTTATCAGAATGGCCGGCAGCTGAACCTCACCGCTGCTAGAACGGCACACGTCGGGAGGACGTCTTTCGCTCCGATCTCCATGTGTCACCCGCGATCGAGCGCGCTATACGGATGCGCCGGACTGGCGTCCGATAGGCCTCCATGCGCGGCGTTATCGAATGCGTCTTCGTTCAGCAAGGCGCAACTCCAGCGATTGCCGGCCAGTCGATCCGATCATTGAGTAGTCGAGAGGATTTGTCGCCGCTATCGAGAAATGGGACGCACTATCGGCAAATAGGCCTCAGCTGTTTTGCCGTCCCTTTCTTTCGAAATGCTCCGGAAAGTGAAGCTGGCGCTCAGGTGTGCGAGAGGCTTCCGGTTTTGTGCGCGCGAGTTGGATACGCACGTCGCCCGGGAGTTATCAGAGTCGTGACCGATTGCGATACTCTGACGGCGTGCAACCTGTCGCTCTGCGGAAGGTCGAACCAAAATGTGCATGGCTCGAAAAGCCGACATCGAGCGCTATTTCGACGACCGACTTTTCGGTCGCAGCCAGCAATTTCTTCGAGCGCTCGATTCTGCGGGCAAGAAGATATCGATACGGCGGAACTCCCACCGATTTTCTGAAGGCACGACAGAAGTAGTGCGGCGTCATGCCTACGATTGCGGAGACCTCTTCCAAACCGACATCGTGCACGATGTTCTCTTCGATGAAATCGAGCACTCGCTTCAATTTCCGGTCCGGTAGCGCGAGCTGCTTCGATTCTCGTCCGGATCCAGCATATCGCGCCACCAGATGTGTCGCGATATGTCTGCCGGCTGCTCCGATCAGAAGCCGGGAAAGATTGGAACCCCCTGCACATTCGGCGACCAGTTCGGCTACGGCGTGTCGTATCAAATTGTCCTCCGCCACAAGCGGGGTCTTGAAGCACAACCGTTGTCTCGGAACACCGATCTCAGACGCGATCTCCTCCACCAATGCTTGCCTCACGAACAGCAACGTAACGGCAATATCGCAATCCCATGTCCACCTTTGCGAGGTGTATGCAGGACTCACCGAAATCTTGCCGATCGGCCTTAGCTGACGTTCCCGCTTGCCTTCGATCACTCTCTCGAGCCTCGGGGTGCCGCTGTCTTGAACCGCGACACGGAGGAGGTCGAGAGGCTCGTGCTGCCAGCCGCCCGGCTCCAGATTGTACCGTTGCAACCGAATTCCATCATGCGAGACATTAAGCGTGAGCGATTGCCCAGCCTTTCGAGCGGCCAGTTCGGATCCGGAAAAGACGGAATCCACTGGAAAGGCAACCATCTGATCGCGCCTCCGACGACCTGCCCGCGCTTCGTTCGATTATGATGCTCGATCAATCTTTCGGCGAAGCGGTCGTTTCTAACTATCTTCGCATTTTGCGTGCGGCTCGTTTTGGAACTCCAACCTCCATGCCACATTGAGGAAGATTGCGCTCTGGAGCCGCGACATAAGCATCCATTGCAAACCGTCGTCGACGTCGGACAGTCTCGCTCGCCACGGCATTGATTTCATTCTGGATCAGATTGTTCCGCCTGCACTCATGCTCGCCTGTGAGCGCCGTGGCGGAGCTTTCCGGCACCGCGGCATCATGGGAAAACGACGATTGGGCCCTGATCGGCATCTACCCGTATCTACGGCTCCGGGGTGAAGTGGCCGGGTGCGCCAAAACACGAGGCGCTCGAACAGAAACTGACTTCGCGAGCCGGTTACTTGGCCGAGGCGCTCTCTCCGAGCGCGTGCGTGGCTGCTCGTCATGGCTTCGCGGCAGCGAGGCCTTTGGCGGCCGCAACCGTTCCAATCTCACTTTTTCTTCGCCGCGGCAGCCGAATGCTCGACGAGCTGATTGCTGCCGTTCCGCTTAGGTGCCGCCCGAGCATGATGGTAGGGGTGATCGCCACCGCGGGACTTTGTGTATGGCAGGCGCGTGCACCTCGTTGAGTTGCGCGATGAATTAGAGATTGATCTTGAGGAACGCGCATCGCAAATTGTCCTTGCGGACAAGTCCAGACAAGGCAATCTTACGCCTCGCGCGCGTACTTGCTCGTCTAGCCGCGAGGGAAGATCATGAAAGAGAGCTCGCCAATCGAAGCGACAAGGAAAAGAGCGACGATCTACGCTCGATTCTCAACCGATCTTCAGAATGAGCGATCAATTGAAGATCAGCTTTCACTCTGTCGAAGTTATGCCGAGCGCGAAGGCTTAACCGTTATCAGCACGTATGAAGATCGGGCTCGTTCAGGCGGCTCGGTCATGGGACGCGAAGGTCTTCTGCGGATGTTGGACCGCGCGCGGGAGCGATCCTTTGACGTGGTGGTCGTCGAGGCACTCGATCGCCTCTCTCGCGATATGGAAGATCTCGCAGGCATCCATAAGCGACTGTCTTTTCTCGGAATCGAGATCCGTGCGGTTCATGAAGGCGTCGTCAACACCGTGCTGGTCGGCCTTCGCGGCCTAGTCGGGCAACTCTATCGTGAGGACAATGCTCATAAGGTGCGTCGTGGCCAAGCAGGGCGGGTCAAGCTAGGTCTGGCAGGAGGCGGCCTGACTTACGGATACACCGCAGTCGCCGGAAAAAACGGCGAACGGATCATCGTCGAGGACGAAGCCCAAGTGATCCGCCGTATCTTTCGGGAATACGTGGACGGTCGAACGCCTCGCGACATAGCGCACGATCTCAACAAGGAGAGGATATCACCTCCTCGGGGCCGCGCATGGAACGCCTCGACAATCAATGGCAATCTTGGGAGGGGTTCCGGCATTCTACAGAACGAGCTTTATGTGGGGCGTCTCGTCTGGAACAAAGTCAGGATGGTGAAGGATCCCGACTCGGGAAAGCGCCTGTCACGACCAAACCCTAAGAGCGAATGGCAGGTGGCTGAAGTGCCGCATCTGGCAATCATTAGTCCGGAGCTGTTCAAAGCTGCTCAGCAACGGAAGGAAGAGCGCGGTCGCGCCCACCCAAGCTATCAACGTCGACCTCGTCGGATGCTTTCTGGCCTGCTCCGCTGCGGTTCATGCGGCTCGGGCATGGCAACCAACGGGCGGGATAAATCTGGGCGCGTTCGCATTCGCTGCTCCGCGGCGGCGGAGAGCGGCACGTGTCCCGACGCTAAGACCTTCTATTTGGACGCCGTCGAGAGCGCAGTCCTCAGCGGGCTAAAGGCGGAGTTGCGCGCGCCCAAGGTTATTTCGGAGTACGTACGCACGTATCTCGACGAGCGGAAGCGCCTCGCGGCTACAGCAAACGCAAACCGGCACCGCCTAGAGCAGCAGCTTGGTCAACTAAACCGGGAGATCGAGAGGCTGGTAGATTCGATCGCAAAAGGACATGGTGATCCATCAATTCTAGGGCCGCGATCGACGACCCTGGATGCTGAGCGAAGGCGGATACGTGAGGAGTTGCGGAATAAACCGGCCGACCCGAAGGAAGTCGCGCTGCATCCGGCCATTCTCAAACGGTATGAGGAGCAGCTCGGTAAGCTTGAAGAAGCTCTTGGGAAAGGTGTCAGTGGAGGCGACGGTGAAGCCGCAGAAGCCATCAGAGACCTAGTCGAGACGGTCACTGTGTTCCGCGATCCAGCACGTACCGGTGGTGTAGCGGTAGATATAGCGGGCCGGCTAAATGCCCTACTCGGGGAAGAGGCCTATCCGAACCACGTAAAAGGAGTGTGGGGAAAGGTGGTAGCGGGGGAGGGACTCGAACCCCCGACCCCAGGATTATGATTCCCGTGCTCTAACCAGCTGAGCTACCCCGCCACGGCATCGCGATTGGCGGCAGGAGTGCCGCGGGCGCGAACGCGCGGCATATAAAGAGCGGGGAGCACGCCTGTCAAGCAAACCCGGCCTCTCCTGCAACTTATTGGAGACAGGCTTTATTTGGGCCGGATCGACTGGTCGCCGCCGGGGCTGCCGGGCGGCGGAATCACCGGGGTATTGCCGCCGTCCGGGGCCGGCGCGCGCATTTCGGGATCGACGCCGGATGGAGGGCACAGCACGCCATCGGATCGCGAGAGCTTGTCGCCCAACGGCTCGCTGCTCTGGCCGGTCGTGGTTCCCTCCGACGCATTCGGGTTTGGGTTCGGGTGACCCGGCTGTTGCGTCGGCGCGCAATTCGCGGTGCGCGGAGGGGCAGGCGGCGCGGTCTGCGCCTGGGGGGTGGCCGGCGCGGGCGGCGCCTGCGCTGCGGCGGCGACGGGCAGCGCCATCAGCAGACATGACAAAGCGAGTGTTCGATTGATCCGCATGGCAAGCCAACGACGCGGGCGCACCGATGTTCCAGGTCAGAATCGTCGCAACCTCACGATTTTCGAAACCGGATCAGCGAGAAATGCCCCAGCGGCGGCATCGGCCGCCGTTCTGCAAGGCTCACGCCGCCATGCTTGGCGGCCCAATTGGTCAGCCGTTCCCACGGGAATTCCGGCCGCCAGCCGAGTCGCCGCGCCAGCGGCGCGAAGGCGAGCTCGAAGATCCGGCGCGGCCCGCTTTCGGCCCCGATGTGATTGACCAGGATCAGCTCGCCGCCCGGCTTCAGGACGCGAATGAAATCGTCCAGCGTCGCTTCGGGATCGGGCACCGCGGTGATGACATATTGCGCCACCACCGCGTCGAAAAATGCGTCGGGAAAAGCGAGGTTCTTGGCGTCCATCACCGCCAGCGTCTCGACATTGCTCAGGCCCAGCGCGCGCACGCGCTTGAGCGCCCGCCGCAGCATCGGCTCGGAAATATCGACCCCGCACAGCCTCGTCGTGCGCGAATATTCCGACAGCGACAGTCCGGTGCCGACGCCGACATCGAGCACGCGTCCGCCGATCCGGTCGGCCTCTGCGATCGTCGACTGGCGGCCGTGGTCGAACACCTTGCCGAAAACGAGATCGTAGACCGGCGCCCAGCGGCCATACGCCTTTTCGACCCCGTCGCGGTCGATGTCCCCCATTGCCTGCCCCGATAATCCCTAGCCGCGAACCGCCTCTGCGAGCGGCGCCATCGTATCCCGCGTCCCTGCCCGCGTTGCGCGGCTGGCGGTCGCGCTCTTGATGAAGCCGCCGCCGAGCACCCGCGGCTGCCCCGACGGCGCGTCGTAGAACACGCAGGCCTGTCCGGGCGACACGCCCTCCTCGCCCGCAACAAGCTCGACCTCGTAACCGCCATCGACGGCCCGCAGCCATGCCGGCTGCGGCGCGCGGGTCGAGCGGACCCGGACGTACATCTCGATGCCGTCGCCGATCACGCGATCGAGCGCGCCGTCGCCGATCCAGTTGACGTCGCGCAGCGCGATCCGGTCCATCCGCAGCGCCTCGCGCGGCCCGACCACGACGCGGCGCGTCGCCGCATCGAGCTTGACCACATAGAGCGGGCTGCCCGATGCAATGCCGAGCCCCTTGCGCTGGCCGACGGTGAAATGAACGATGCCTTGGTGCTGGCCGATGACGTTGCCGTTGAGATCGACGATGTCGCCGGGCGCGATGGCGTTCGGCTTCAGCCGGCCGATGACGTCGGTATAGCGGCCGGTCGGCACGAAGCAGATGTCCTGGCTGTCCTGCTTGTCGGCAACCTCGAGACCGAAACGTCGCGCCAGCTCGCGGGTCTGCGGCTTGGTCATGTCGCCGAGCGGAAAGCGCAGGAAATCGAGCTGCTCGCGCGTGGTCGCGAACAGGAAATAGCTCTGGTCGCGATCGGCGTCCGCCGCACAGAGCAGTGAACGCGACCCGTCGGCGAATCTGCGCGAGGCGACATAGTGGCCGGTGGCGAGCGCCTGCGCGCCGAGCTCGCGCGCGGTCGCCAATAGATCGCGGAACTTGACCGACCGGTTGCATTCGATGCACGGCACCGGCGTCTCGCCGAGCGCGTAGCTGTCGGCGAAATTGTCGATCACGGATTCCTTGAAGCGGCTCTCGTAGTCGAGCACGTAATGCGGGATGCCGATCCGCTCGGCCACATTGCGCGCATCGTGGATATCGCGGCCCGCGCAGCAGGCGCCCTTGCGATGGGTCGCGGCGCCGTGGTCGTAGAGCTGCAACGTAATCCCGACCACGTCGTAACCCTGCGACTTCAACAGCGCAGCCGTCACCGAGGAGTCGACGCCACCAGACATGGCGACCACGATCCGTGTGTCCTCAGGGCGACCTTCGAGATCCAGGGTGTTGAGCATCGTCAAGGGGTCATCGATCATGTCGCGGCGCGCCTTCCGGGCTCCGCGACGGGATTAAAAAGCCTGTGTCCAGAGAGCCTTAGAACGCGTCCAAGGCCTGATCGGTCGGTTCGGGACGCGTTGGAGACCCTCTTTAATATAGGCCGTATTCCGGGGAGGCAATCAGGGGAAGTGACGAGTTGCCGCGCGCGCAGGGCAAATCTTGCCGCCGGGCAAAAAGAAGGCCCCGCCGGGGTCCGGTTCCGGCCTCCGTCATCCCGAGTTAACCGACTGAAATACCTCGAATTTCCATGAGAGGTTCGGCTGGCCCGGTCCTTGCTGACAAAAGGCCGGAAGTTTCTTTGCGAGGGTCGGCGGTGGTCAGCGTCAAGTCGGAAGCATTGGCAAGCCTGTCTTTTCAGGGCGCGGCGCCGCGCCCGGGGCGTCCGGACCTGGCCCAGCAGGCGGGCGGTGGCAGCTTTGCCGCGCTGGTCGACAGCAACACGCCGACCAGCAACGACGACCGCGCCTACGACAGCCCGGCCACGCAACCCCCGCCCGCACGGCGCTCCGACGATTCGCCGTCGCCGGCAGACGCGCGCTCGCGCGACACCACCACGGCGCCCGACCGGCCGTCGCCGGACGATAGCAAGGCCACCGGCCGCAGCGACGCTCCGCGCAAGAGCAAGTCGAAGTCGAAATCGGACGACTCCGGCTCGACCGGAAAGACCCAATCCACCGATGACAAGCCGGCGGCGGCCCAGACCGAGGCTCAGCCGGCTCCATCCGACAAGGCGGCGGCTAACGCGGCCAACCCGATCGCTACCGTGCTTCCGGTTGCCGCGGCCCGGACCGATCCAAGTGCAACGGCCACAACCACCTCGTCCGACAAGCCTGCGGCACCGCTGGCGATCGCGGCCGCGGCGATCGCTGCGAGCTCGGCGATCGCCGGCACCGGCGCGCCCAACGGCACCGACACCGCAACCGCGACAACCACCACCGCGAACGCCGGCAACATCGCCAAGGCCGCCGGCGTGAAGACCGAGGCGCAGGTCGCGGCCAGCGCCGATGCAACGACGGCCCAGGGCGTCGCGACAGCGAGCGGTAGCGTAACGCTCACCGCAACTGTCGCGGCCACGACACCTGCCGCGAAGGCGACGACACAGCAAGCCACCACACAAGCGGCCGTGAAGGATGCGGCCGCCACCGCGCCTGCGGATCAGGACGGCACCGCCGCATCCAACAACGCCGCTGCGGCGGCGCCGACGACCATCGTTCCTCAGGTGACCCAACCCGCCGCCGTCGCCGGCAAGGCGAAGACCGCCGACGGCGCCGCCGATGTCATCAAGGCCGATGCCGACGGCAAGGCCGCGCCGATGCCTGCTGCCAACGCCCACACGGCGGCGCAGACATTGCTCAATGCGCCCGACGCCAGCACGCAGGCCGCGAACGCGCTTCCGCCGCAACTCGCGACCACATCGACGACGCAGGTCACGGCACCACAATTCACCGTGGCCACCGCGGCGCAGAATGCCGCCGTGCCGCTGAGCGGACTTGCGATGCAGATCGCCGCCTCCGCCAGGAGCGGCAAGAGCCGGTTCGAAATCCGGCTCGATCCAGCCGAGCTTGGCCGCATCGACGTCCGCATCGACGTCGATCGCAATGGCCAGGTCACCTCGCATCTCACCGTCGAACGGCCGGAAACGCTGTCGATGCTGCGCCAGGATGCCAACCAGTTGCAGCGCGCGCTCGACAATGCCGGCCTGTCGACCGGAAACGGCGGATTGCAGTTCAGCCTGCGCGACCAGTCGCAGTCCGGTCAGAACAACAACGGCCAGCCCAATCCGAACGCCCATCGCCTGATCGTCAGCGAGGACGAGAGCGTTCCCGCGGCCAACGCAAGCCGCTCCTACGGGCGCCCATCCGGCGCGCTCGGCGGCGTCGATATCCGAGTGTAGGGAGTTCACGATGTCAGTCGATGCAACCATGCCGACGCCGATCACTTCGGCACCAGGAACCAACACCGGATCGAGCTCCAGCAGCAACTCGGCGTCGACGACGACGAAGGGCATCGCCGACAATTTCCAGACCTTCCTGACGCTCCTGACGACGCAGTTGCAGAACCAGAACCCGCTGGATCCGCTCGACACCAACCAGTTCACCCAGCAGCTCGTGCAGTTCGCAGGCGTCGAGCAGCAGCTCAAATCGAACGACCAATTGAAGTCGCTGATCGATATCGAGAAGAGCGCGCAGTCGACCCAGGCGCTGGTTTATGTCGGCAACACGGTCGCGGTCGACGGCAGCAAGGCGCAGTTCGACAAGTCCGCGACCTGGAATCTGACGGCGACACAGGCCGCGAGTGCCACCATCACGATTACGAGCTCGACCGGCCAGACCGCCTATTCCGGCAGTTTCAACCTGAACCAGGGCAATGCCAGCTTCGTCTGGGACGGCAAGGGCACTGACGGCACGCAATGGCCGCCCGGCACCTACACGCTAACCGCAACCGGCAAGGACTCCAAGGGCAACGACGTCGCGATCACGACAGAAGTTCAAGGCATGGTGGATTCGGTCGACCTGACAGCCTCCCCGCCGCTGCTCTCGATCGGCGGCCAGACCTACACCACCGACAAGATCAAGCGCGTGGTGCGCACAACGACAGGCTCGAGCTGAGTTACGTCACTCTCGCTGCACATTTCGTCTGTCGTTCCTGCGAAGGCCGGCGCTACGTCCACCGCCGTCGTCCCTGCGAAAGCAGGGACCCATACTCCGCGGCGGATGTTGTGAATGGAACGCGTCGTTCCAGCATCGCGCAACGAACAGCATTTGTGGTTATGGGTCCCTGCTTTCGCAGGGACGATACCGAGTGTGTTTGCGTGGCCCGCGAGTCAAACATCTGCATTCTCTCACTCGTCATGGCCCGCCACCGGGTCGCGCGAACGCGCGCCCGATGACAGGCTCCGGCGGGCCATCCAGTACGCCGCGGCCTCTCGGTTCAGGCACCGGCCTCTCTGGAATACTGGATCACCCGCATGCGCGGGTGATGACAGCGCGCTGGTTGACAGGTGAACTTGAAACTGCCCCGGATGCACATTCTCTCACTCGTCATGGCCCGCGCAGGCGGGCCATCCAGTACGCCGCGGCTTCTCGGTTCAGGCACCGGCCTCTCTGGAATACTGGATCACCCGCATGCGCGGGTGATGACAGCGCGCTGTTTGGCATGACTACATGAATCCACGGCCTCTCAAGATGAGGACGCACGACGTTTATGACGCCGCAGGATCAGGTTTCCCGCAGCCAGATTTCACCGATCGAATGATCGGAGCGCTTGCGCAGCACGACGTCGGCCCGCGTCCGCGTGGGTTGGATGTTCTCGCGGAGATTGGCGCGATGATGCTCACGCCACAACCTGTTCGCAACCTCGCGTGCGTCCGCCGGTGGGAGGTCCCGGTAGTGATGGAAATATGAGGTAGGATCGCGGAAAGCCGTCGGCTGTAGCCCGAGAAAGCGCTCGACATACCAGGACTGGATGTCGGCCTCGTCGGCGTCGAGGTAGATCGAAAAATCGAAGAAATCGGAAACCACCACCGGTGCCGTGCCGCGCGCCTGCAGGACATTGAGCCCCTCGAACACCAGGATGTCGGGTTGCCGGACCACCTGACATTCGGAAGGCGCGATATCGCCGATCAAATGCGAGTAGACGGGCAGCGCGAGGTCGGGCTCGCCGGCCTTTATCGCCGAGAGAAACCGCAACATGCGCGGAAGATCGTAGCTGTCGGGAAACCCTTTCCGCCGCATCAGCCCGCGCTCCTCCAGAACGCTGTTGGCATGCAGGAAGCCGTCGGTCGTCACCAGCTCGACTTGCGGATGATCCGACGAGCGCGCCAGGAGCGCGCAAAGCACGCGGGCAAGGGTGCTCTTGCCGACCGCAACGCTCCCTGCCAACGCGACAATGTAGGGCGAGCCGCGCGCCGGCCGACCGAGAAATTCCGCCTTGACCCGCGCGAGGTTACGCGCCGCCAAGAAATGGAGGTTCAACAGGCGGGTCAACGGCAAGTAGACGTCGGCGACCTCGGCGGTGGTGATCGGCTCGTTCAAGCCGCGAAGCGCCAAGAGATCGGCGTCCGACAGAGTGAGGGACGTGTTGGAGCGCAATGCCGCCCAATCGCGTCGGCCGAACATCGTGTATGCGGACAGCTCGTCGGACGGTGTCATGGTCATCTGCTCACGGTGGACCAGATGCATTCCACCAATTTTGCCTGGGCAAATCCAGGTGCTTCAATGCCCCACGAGGTGATCGCGCGAGTTGGGCAGCCCCCATGTAGCCACCGATCGCTCCCCTTACCTTTGGCGCGGGCAGCCGAGCAAGATGCGCCGAGTGGGGCGCGTCCTCTTTCCCTGCGTTACCACAAGCCCCGTTGCGGCGGATAGAAGCCCTGTTGCGACGGATAGACTTGCTGCGACGGATAGCCCTGCTGCGGATAATAGTACTGGCCGCCACGTCGGCGCGTGTAGACCGCTTGAGGGGCCGCATTGCCCTGGAAGAAATTGCCGAAGAAGCCGCCGCCGTCGTCGCTCCAGCCGTCGCCCGCGACCTCTATCCCATCGGTCCGCGGCGTCGGCTTGCGCGTGATGAAGCCGCCTTGCGGCTGGTTGCTCAGCACCGCGACGAACTCAGTGCGGTAGTTGGTCTCGCTGCTCAGCGGCTCGTCCGAGATGATGATCGAGGATTTCGGCACCGCAGTCGGCGCGATGCGATCCAGCACATCCTGCGGGATCGTGACGCGGTCGAGCGCGTCCTTGGCGTTGTCGCCGTCGTCGATCGTGACCTCGGTCCAGCGCAGGCCTGCGCCGTTACGCGCTACCGCCGTGTAGATGTGCGTGCCGATCGGCCGGTCGGGATCGCGGATCGTGACCGGAACCTCGATGCTCGAGTCGAACACCTCGCCGCCGTCCGGCCACGGCTTGTGGGTGTTGCGGCGGACGTAAAGCTTCTGCGTCGCGCGGCTGATGTAGACCGAGACCGGCTCGAGCGCGAGCTTCGCCTCGGTCGCCGCTTTCTCGGTCTCGGCCTTCTTGGCCGCAGCCGCCTTGGCGGCGTCCTTGGCGACCGCGACGGCGTCGAGCTTCGGCTTCGCATCGGCCTTGGCGGTATCGAGCTGCGTGGCAGCGTCCGCGGCCTTGGTAGCGGCCTTCTGCTTGATGTCCTCGGCGCGCGCCTTGGCCTGGTCGGTCTTGGCCGCGGCGAGCACCTTGTCAGCGTAGGCGAGTTCTGCGTCGGCACGGGCTTTCAGCTTTTCCAGCTTGCGCAGCGCTGCCGGCGTGTATTGCGCGGCGTCCTTCGCCGCGGCCGCGACGGCTTTCTTCGCCTCGTCGGCCGTCCTGGCGGCTTCCGCCGCCTCGCGTTCCAGAGCCTCGGCATGTGCCGGTGCAGCGGCCATGGCTTGCGGGTTCGGCACGAACAGCGCCGGGTGGGTGAACTCGACCGGAGCCGCATCGTTCGGCGCGATGATCACGCGCATGCCGATCCAGGTCTTGTCGAACAGGTCCTCCGCGAACTCGTAAGGCATTCGCACGCAGCCGTGCGAGGCGGCATAGCCGGGCAATGGTCCGCCGTGCAGCGCAATGCCGTTCCATGTGATGCGCTGCATGTTCGGCATCCACGCATCATCGTACAGCGTCGAGTGGTGGTCCTTGTCCTTCTCGACGACGGCGAAGACGCCGGCCGGCGTCTCGCGTCCCTTGATGCCGCTTGAGACCGGCGCGCGCAGGATCCAGCCGTCGGCGTCATAGAACGTGACCTTCTGGGTCTTGATCGACACGATCGCCATGATCGGCTCGCCGGCCTCGCGCGGCGCCACCGCCTCGACGGCGGGTGCCGGGCGCGCCTGCCGCGCCGCGGCCGCGGAGGTCAGCGCCAGCAATGCGGCGAGCGCCGCGAGCGCCACGGTGGCGGGAAGGCCCCGACGCAGCATTGCCCCGGTGGATTGTGCCGTCGTCAATCGAGCAACCATGCCCTGCCCCGCTTGAAATGCCTGTCCGCGCTTGCGTCAATCAAGACGTCAGGTCTCAAGTTCCTGATCAACTTGACGGCTGCCACCGTTCGCGACGCTGCCAGTCCGTTCCCCGGCGACTATCGGCGCGATTCGACAACGAATCTCTCATATACGACCCCCCGGGCGTGAGAAAGGTGGCGCGCGGCCGATGGCCGCGGCAAATTTTGGTGTTTCGCCGACACGCAAGTTTCGCATTGCCGGCTTCTGTCGACGGAAGCACGCGAACGTGCCGATCTCATGGTGCGATCATCGGCCGCTGACCGCCCGGGCCCAATTGGCGCCCGAATTCCGCCCTGTTCCGGGCCGTTCCAACGAGATTCGTATTGGACGCTTGGGCTTAGGCAAATTTTAAACCGGTGGGCGTAGGTTACCTTCCGCGAGTTCAGTGGTTGAGAGTTTGTGAGTACGCCATGACAGAACCCCACCGCCCGAGGGTGAAATACGTCATCGGGCCTGACGGCAGCCCGTTAACGATTGCGGACCTGCCGGCCCCCGGAACCAAGCGGTGGGTGATCCGCCGTAAGGCCGAAGTCGTTGCTGCGGTCCGCGGCGGCCTGCTCTCCCTCGAGGAAGCCTGCAGCCGCTACACGCTGACCGTCGATGAATTCCTTTCCTGGCAGTTCTCGATCGACCAGCATGGTCTGGCCGGGCTGCGCACCACGCGAATCCAGCAATACCGGCAGTAATTCCGCAAATTCCTGTAGCATTTGACGAAAACCGGCTCCGCCTCGCGAGGCCGGTTTTTTTCATGTCCGCGTTTTTGCCGCGGTTCTTAATCCCTGTTAACCAGATGGAAACCATACCCTAGGCAATAATTGCCCAGTCGGACCCGCTGGGGCCGAATCCCTGGGGGCCGTTGGTGCAAAGTCTGGTTGCTTTCCTGAGAGGTCTGGGTGCGGCCCGCCTCGCGGCCATGGTGGCGGTCACGGCTGCCCTGATCGGCTTCTTCGCCTTCGTCATCGTCCGCGTCACCACGCCGCAGATGACCACGCTGTTCACCGACCTGTCGACCGAGGATTCCTCGGCCATCGTCAAGGAGCTGGAGCGACAGGCCGTCCCTTACGAGCTGCGCAATGACGGCGCCATCATCATGGTGCCGAAGGACAAGGTGACGCGACTCAGGATGAAGCTCGCCGAGGGCGGCATGCCCAAGGGCGGCGGCGTCGGCTACGAGATCTTCGACAAGTCGGACGCCTTGGGCACCACGAGCTTCGTCCAGAACATCAACCATTTGCGCGCGCTGGAAGGCGAGCTCGCCCGCACCATCCGCGCCATCGACCGCGTGCAGGCCGCGCGCGTCCACCTGGTGCTGCCGGAGCGGCCGCTGTTCTCGCGCGAGACGCCGGAGCCGTCCGCCTCGATCGTGCTCAGAGTGCGTGGCGCGCTGGAGCCGCAGCAGATCCGCGCTATTCGCCATCTGGTCGCCTCCGCAGTCAACGGGCTGAAACCGCAACGCGTCTCGATCGTCGACGAGGCCGGCCAGTTGCTCGCCGACGGCGCTACCAGCGATGCCGACGCGGCGGTCGGCGACGAGCGCCGCACCGCCTTCGAAAAGAGGATGCGCAAGCAGGTCGAGGACATCGTCTCCTCGGTGGTCGGCACCGGGCGCGCCCGCGTCCAGCTCTCCGCCGACTTCGACTACAACAAGATCACCGAGACCTCGGACAAGTTCGATCCCGAAGGCCGCGTGCTGCGCTCCAGCCAGACCCGCGAGGAATCGAGCCTCACCGCCGACAATTCCGGCCAGGTCACGGTCAACAACGAGCTGCCCGGCAACCAGAACCAGGACAACGCCGCCCGCGCCCGCGATCAGAGCAAGAAGAGCGAAGAGACCAACAACTACGAGATCTCCCGCACCACCAAGACCGAGGTCACCGAAGCCGGCCGTGTCAACCGGATCTCGGTCGCCGTGCTGGTCGACGGCAGCTATTCCAAGAACGAAAAGGGCGACCTGGTCTATCAGGATCGCTCCAAGGAAGAGCTCGACCGCATCGCTGCGCTGGTTCGCTCCGCGATCGGCTTCGACCAGAAGCGCGGCGACCAGGTCGAGGTGGTCAATCTCCGCTTCGCCGAGCCACCGATGGCAACCCCGCTGCCTGAGCCGACCGGCCTGCTCGGCATGCTGCAGTTCACCAAGGATGACGTGATGTACGTCATCGAGCTCGGCGTGATGATGATGCTTGGCCTGGTTGTGCTGTTCATGGTGGTCCGCCCGCTGGTCAAGCGCATCCTGGCGACCGACGTGGTGCCGGCGCTGACCGGCGCGATGCCCGCTCTCGCCGAGGCCGGCGCGCATGCCGGAGAAGGCACCACTGCTGCGACCGGCCAGGCCCTGATCCCGGGCGGCAGCGCCGCGGCGCAACTGATCGACGTCGCCCAGATCCAGGGCCAGGTCCATGCCCAGGCGGTGCACCGGGTCGGCGAACTGGCCGAACGCAATCCGAACGAGACCGTCTCCATCGTCCGTCAATGGCTGAGCGAACCCGCCGAGAGCTGACATGGCCGCCGTACCGCAGACCACCAACGCCAACGACATCACCAGCGTCCTGACGACGCTGGCGAGCCGCCAAAGCGGCCGGCCGAAGGGCAAGCCGCTGTCCGGTCCCAAGCGCGCGGCGATCCTGATGCTCGCGCTCGGCGAGCAATATGGCGGCAAGATCTGGTCGATGCTCGACGACGACGAGGTGCGGGAGCTGTCGGTTCATATGTCGACGCTCGGAACCGTCGAAGCCGACGTGGTCGAGGACCTGATGCTCGAATTCGTCTCGCGGATGTCGGCGTCGGGCGCGCTGATGGGCAATTTCGACGCCACCGAACGCCTGCTGCAGCAGTACCTGCCGGCCGAACGCGTCACCGGCATCATGGACGAAATCCGTGGGCCCGCCGGCCGCAACATGTGGGAGAAGCTCTCCAACGTGCAGGAAGAGGTGCTGGCCAACTACCTCAAGAACGAGTACCCGCAGACCATCGCCGTGGTGCTGTCGAAGCTGAAGCCCGAGCATGCCGCCCGCGTGCTAGCCATCCTGCCCGAGGACATCGCGCTCGACGTCGTGGGCCGCATGCTGCGGATGGAGGCGGTGCAGAAGGAAGTCATCGAACGCGTCGAGCAGACGCTGCGCACCGAGTTCATGTCCAACCTGTCGCAGACCCGCCGCCGCGACGCCCATGAGGTGATGGCCGAAATTTTCAACAATTTCGACCGCCAGACCGAGACCCGCTTCATCACCTCGCTGGAGGAGGAAAACCGCGAGTCCGCCGAGCGCATCAAGGCGCTGATGTTCACCTTCGACGACCTGATCAAGCTCGACGCCGCCTCGGCGCAGACCTTGATGCGCAACATCGACAAGGACAAGCTCGGCGTCGCGTTGAAGAGCGCCAACGAGGAAGTGCGCGCGTTCTTCCTCGGCAACATGTCCTCCCGCGCCGGCAAGATGCTGATGGACGACATGGCCGCGATGGGCCCGGTGCGGCTCCGCGACGTCGACGAGGCGCAGGCGCTGCTCGTCAACCTCGCCAAGGACCTCGCCGCCCGGGGCGAGATCACGCTGACCAAGAACCGCGCCGACGACGAGCTGGTGTACTGATGGCCGCGCCCGCGAAATTTCTGTTCGATACGGACTTCTCGGAGCCCGACCGCGCCCGCGAGCGCGCGGCCACTCCGGCCGAGGTCGCGCAGAAAATCGCCGATGCCGAGGCCCGGGCCTACCGCGCCGGATACGAAGCCGCGCAGCGCGAAGCCAAGGTCGAGAGCGACCGCCGGTCCGCCCAGGCGCTGGAGGAGATCGGCGTCGCGATCAAGGGCATCGCGGCGCGCTTCGCCGGCATCGAGACGCGGATGGAGACCGAAGCCGTCGATGTCGCGGTCGCGGTCGCTCGCAAGCTGTGCTCCGAACTGGTCGCGCGCGAGCCGCTCGGCGAGATCACCGCGCTGGTCAGCGACTGCTTTTCGCATCTGGTGTCGACGCCGCATCTCGTGGTCCGCATCAACGATGCGCTCTACGAGACCGCGCACGAGAACATCGAGCGGATGGCCGCGCAAAGCGGCTTCCAGGGCCGGCTGGTGATCCTGGCCGAGCCGACGATTGCGACCGGCGACTGCCGGATCGAATGGGCCGACGGCGGCGTGGTGCTGGAGCGCGCCGCCATCGAAGCGAAGATCAATGAACTTGTCGGGCGCTATCTGGCGTCCCGCGGTCAGGCCGGCTGACGGCGATGAGGGCAGAACCATGAGCGACACTGACGCACACGTCCCGCTTCCCGACCTCAATTCGTCCGAGGCGCCCGGTATCGACGATATCGGCTACAACGAAGACGAACATGCCTCGCGCATCGCCGCCGATCTCGAGGCGGTGTTCGACGTGCCGGTGCAGGTCTCGGCGGTGCTCGGCCGCTCCAAGATGGAAATCGGCGACCTGCTCAAGCTCGGACCGGGCACGGTGCTCGAGCTCGACCGCCGCGTCGGCGAGGCGATCGACATCTACGTCAACAACCGCCTGGTGGCGCGCGGCGAAGTGGTGCTGGTGGAAGACAAGCTCGGCGTCACCATGACGGAAATCATCAAGGCGGAACGCTCCTAACCTTAACGATGCCGCGCGGGGCGCGCGCGACCAGACGAACAGGAGATACTCATGCGGCTTCTCATCGTTGGCACCCTGAAGGGCCAGCTCACGACCGCTACCAAGATCGCGATGGAGAAGGGCGCAACCGTGACCCACGCCGAGACCGCCGAACAGGCGATGAGCGTGGCGCGCGGCGGCAAGGGCGCCGACCTGCTGCTGGTCGATGTCGGCCTCGACATCCGCGACCTCGTGATCCGGCTGGAGGCCGAGCATATCCACGTGCCGATCGTGGCCTGCGGCATCACCAACGATGCCCGTGCCGCGGTTGCCGCGATCCACGCCGGCGCCAAGGAATACATCCCGCTGCCGCCCGACCCCGAACTGATCGCAGCCGTGCTCGCCGCGGTCGCCAATGACGCGCGCGACCTGGTGTGGCGCGACGAGGCGATGGGTAAGGTGATCAAGCTCGCGCAGCAGATCGCAGGCTCGGACGCCTCCGTGATGATCACCGGCGAGTCCGGCACCGGCAAGGAGGTGCTGGCGCGCTACGTTCACTCCCGCTCGGCCCGCGCCAAGCGCCCGTTCATCTCGATCAACTGCGCGGCGATTCCCGAGCACCTCTTGGAATCCGAACTGTTCGGCCATGAGAAGGGGGCCTTCACCGGCGCGATCGCCCGCCGCATCGGCAAGTTCGAGGAAGCGACCGGCGGCACGCTGCTGCTCGACGAAATCTCCGAGATGGACGTGCGGCTGCAATCCAAGCTGCTGCGCGCGATCCAGGAGCGCGTGATCGACCGCGTCGGCGGCACCCGGCCGGTGCCGGTCGACATCCGCATCATCGCGACCTCGAACCGCAACCTCGCTGACGCCGTGCGCGAAGGCACGTTCCGCGAGGACCTGCTGTTCCGCCTCAATGTTGTCAATCTGAAGATTCCGCCGCTGCGCGACCGCCCGACCGATATTCTCGAGCTGGCGCAGCACTTCGCCAAGAAATACGCCGAGGCCAACGGCGTGCCGGTCCGCCCGATCTCGGCGGAAGCCCGGCGCATCCTCACCGCGAACCGTTGGCAGGGCAACGTCCGCGAGCTCGAGAACACCATCCATCGCGCGGTGCTGATGGCCCAGGGCGACGAGATCGGAGCCGAGGCGATCCTCACGCCCGACGGTGACCGCCTCGATCTCGCCAAGACCGCACCCGCCGTGGCGCACGCGACGCTCGCCGCCGAGCAGGTCACCCGGGCGCTCGTCGGCCGTACCGTCGCCGACGTCGAACGCGATCTGATCCTGGAGACGCTGAAGCACTGCCTCGGCAATCGCACCCATGCCGCCAACATCCTCGGCATCTCGATCCGCACGCTGCGCAACAAGCTGAACGAATATGCCGACGGCGGCATCCCGATCACCCCGGCCGGCAACGGCGCACCCGACTATCAGCGGCTGGCGACGGCAGGTTGAGGAGCCCAAACGGCGAGGCCGTTCGTGTGATTGCCACGCCTCACGAATAGCTCGGCGCGTCGGGCTTGCGGAAGATGTGGATGGGGTCGCCAGGCGTGACGTTGCGACCGGTGAACGTCACATAGGCGTACAGCGCGAGATAGCCGATGGCGAGCGCGCCGACGAGATAGAACAGCCAGATTCCCACGCGTTTCATCGAACCATCGCGTCTCCGAGATCTCGCCGGCTTTTAATCGGTCGTTCCGCGAAGCGCCACAGGCAACATGCCGCGCCCGGCCACCGCCCCCGTCAGGCCGTTGAAATCCGGCAGCGAGGCCGCGGCGCATCGAGGACTGTCGTCGTCGGCGTTCCCCCGAGGGAACAAGACTCAGACTCGACAGCCCCGCATCGCGGGCCATGATCTCACCTAGGGTGTCCCCGGGCATGGACGTGACGCGACGGCAGGCTGACCTCGGCCAGCCTTGCGGCGTCCTCTTCCTTGTCGATCGCGACATACTCGCCGTGCCAGTAGGCCAGCGCGGCGGTCCGCTGCGAGGCGATCACATCGAGCACGCGACCGATGACAATCGCGTGCGAATGCCGCTCGATCGTCTCCTCGACTTCGCAATCGATTGCGGCAAGGGCCCCGATCAGCAACGGTACGCCTGAGGCGCGCGTGGTCCATTCGGCGCCGGCAAACCGGTCCGCACCCTTCAGGCCATCCTTGCCGGTGAAGCGTTCGGCGATATCGAGCTGGTCCGCCGTCAGGATGTTGACGCCGAAGACGCCGTGGCGTGCGATCAGCGGCCATGACGAGGCCGCGCGATTGATGCTGACGATCAGCGACGGCGGGTCGACCGACAGCGACGACACCGAGGTCACCGTCATCCCCGAAATGTCGGTGCCGCGCCCCGCCGTGATGACGCTGACGCCGCCGGTGAGATGCCGCATCGCGCCACGGAAGTCGGTGGCGGAGACCGCGGGCGCAACCGAGATGTTTCGGACGACGGGGTTCATGGCAACCTCACAGATCGGATGTCTCGTCACTGCCTTCCAGCAGGTGCTTCAGAATCTCGCCCTCCAGCGCGGCGAGGCCGGCGGAGCCGCGCCGGCGCGGCCGCGGCAGGTCGATCGTGATGTCCTGCGCGATACGGCCGTCCTCGATGACCAGCACGCGGTCGGCAAGTGCGACCGCCTCGGCGACGTCATGCGTCACCAGGATCGCGGTGAAGCCCTGGTCCTGCCAGACGCGCTCGAGCAACTGCTGCATCGAGATCCGGGTCAGCGCGTCGAGCGCGCCAAGCGGCTCGTCGAAGGCGAGCACACGCGGTTGGCTGACCAGCGCCCGCGCCAGTGCGACGCGCTGCTTCTGGCCGCCCGACAGCACCGACGGCCACTGCGCGCGCTTGTCGCCGAGGCCGACCTCGACCAGCGCCTGCTCGGCCCGCGCTTGCGCGTCGGCCGAAGCGCGCTCACGGCCCAATCCGACCTCGACATTGGACAGCACGCGCGCCCACGGCAGCAGCCGCGGCTCCTGGAACATGACGCGGATGTCCTGCGCACGGAGTTGCTCGCCAAAGGCAATGCTCCCGGCCGTCGGCGCCTCGAGACCGGCGACGAGGCGCAGCAACGTGCTCTTGCCGCAGCCACTGCGGCCGACGATCGCGACGAACTGGCCGGCCGGAATATGCAGGTCGATGCCGCGCAACACCTCGTTGTCGCCGAACGCCTTGCGCAAGCCGCGGATGGTCAACGACAGGCCGCGGGCTGCGCCTTCCGATCTTTGCCGTAACTGCCGCGCCTTCACGACGACGTCGGCGCGGTCGACCGGCTCGGCATCAATGGATTCGAAACGAAGCGCTTCTTGCATTCTCATTCACTCACTTCTTCTGGAAGGCGGGATGCCACGACAGGGTGAGCCGCTCCAGCGCGCGCGAGGCGCTGTCGGCGAGCTTGCCGAGCAAGGCATAGATCAGGATCGAGAGCACGACGACGTCGATCAGCATGAACTCGCGCGCCTGCATCGCCATGTAGCCGAGGCCGGACGAGGCCGCGATGGTCTCGGCTACGATCAGAGTCAGCCACATGATGCCGAGCGCAAACCGCAGGCCGACGAAGATCGACGGCAGTGCGCCCGGGAAGATCACCCGGCGAAACAGTTCACCGTCCGTCATGCCGTAGATGCGGCCCATCTCGATCAGTTGCGGATCGACGGTGCGGATGCCGTGCAGCGTGTTGAGATAGATCGGGAAGAACACGCCGAGCGCGACCAGGAACAGCTTGGCCGACTCGTCGATGCCGAACCACAGGATGACGAGCGGGATCAGCGCCAGATGCGGGATGTTGCGGACCATCTGCAACGTCGTGTCGGTGAGTTTCGCCGACAGTTGCGACAGGCCATTGGCGAGGCCGAACGCGAAGCCGATGCTGCCGCCGATCAGAAAGCCGATGCTGGCACGCCAGAAGCTGACCCAGATGTTGCGGATCAGCTCGCCGGAGAGCAGCAGCTTCCATCCCGCCAGCGCGACGTCGGTCGGCGCCGGCAACACGCGCGACGGCACAAAGCCGGTGACGCAGGCGAGCTGCCAGAGCACGATGATCGCAAGCGGCACGATCCACGGGATCAGGCCGTCGACGCGGGGCAATTTCGCCGTGCGGACGCGCGGTAGACTGTCTATCAAGCTCATGAATGCGATGCCTGTTTCTGCGGACGATAGTCGTTGCCGATGGTTTCGCCGAACGGCCCGGTGTTGACGCGAAGGGGTGTCACGTTGTCCGGCCGCGCCAGCGACAAGAGCGGGAACACCAGCTCGGCGAAGCGATAGGCCTCCTCGAGATGCGGGTAACCGGACAGGATGAAGGTATCGATGCCGATGTCCTGATACTCCTTGATGCGCGCGGCGATGGTCTGGGGATCGCCGACCAGCGCGGTGCCGGCGCCGCCGCGCACCAGGCCGACGCCGGCCCAGAGATTCGGGCTGATCTCGAGCTTGTCGCGCCGTCCGCCGTGGAGCTGCGCCATGCGCTGCTGGCCGACCGAGTCCATCCGCGCGAGAATCTTCTGCGCGGCGGCCACCGTATCGTCGGTGACGTACTGGATCAGCTCATCGGCGGCCTTCCAGGCCTCGGCGTTGGTCTCGCGCACGATCACATGCAGGCGGATGCCGAACGACAGCTTGCGGCCGCGCTGTGCAGCCACCGCCTTCACCCGTGCGACCTTCTCGGCGACCTGCTCCGGCGGCTCGCCCCAGGTCAGGTACTTGTCGACGGCATCGACGGCGACATCAATGCCGGCATCCGACGAACCGCCGAAATACAGCGGTGGCCGCGGCGACTGCACCGGCTGGAACAACAGCCTGCCGTCCTCGATCCGGATGTGCTTGCCCTCGACATTGACGGTTCTGCCCGCCAACAGATCGCTGTAGACGCCGAGGAACTCGCGCGTCACCGTATAGCGCTCGTCGTGACCTAAGAAAACGCCGTCTCCCTTGTTCTCGACGGGATCGCCGCCGGTGACGACATTGATCAGGAGGCGGCCGTTCGACAGCCGGTCCAGCGTCGCGGTCATGCGCGCGGCGACGCTCGGCGACTGCAGGCCCGGCCTGACCGCCACGAGATAGCGCAGCCGCTCGGTCCACGGCGCAACGGCGGAGGCCACCACCCAGGAGTCCTCGCAGCTCCGTCCCGTGGGCAGCAGCACGCCGTAATAGCCGAGCTGGTCCGCGGCCTGTGCGATCTGGCGCAGATAGTTGAAGTTCACCTCACGGCCGCCGTGCACCGTGCCGAGATAGCGGCTGTCGCCGTGGGTCGGCAGAAACCAGAGGATGTTGGCGTTGATTGGGGTGCTCACGTGCCCGGCCTCCATGCGACGTCAGAAATCTTGATCTGTTTGGGGATCAGGCCGAGCGTGAAAAACGTGTCGGCCACCTGTTGCTGGTCCGCGATCACGGCATCGGTGATCGGCTTGATGCCGTAGGCCTGGCGCTTCAGGGCGACTTCCACCACCGGCACCGACAGCCCGATCGATGGCGCAAGCTGCTCGGCCACGGCGTGGATGTCGCCCTTCGCCCAGTCATCGACCTCGCTCAACTGCGCGAGCACGAGATCGACGATCTTCGGATCACGCTGCAGGAACGCCTTTGATGCGAAATAGAACTGGTAGTTCGCGACGATGCCGGCGCCGTCCGCCAGCGTGCGGGCGCCGGTTGCTGCTTCCGCGGCGGCCTGGAACGGATCCCAGATCACCCAGGCATCGACTGCGCCACGCTCGAAGGCAGCGCGCGCATCGGCCGGCGCCAGGAACACCGGCTCGACCTCGGAATATTTGACGCCGGCCTGCTCCAGTGCCCTGACCAGGAGATAATGGACGTTCGATCCCTTGTTGAGCGCAATCTTCTTACCCTTCAGCTCGACGATCGATTTGATCGGGCTGTCCTTCGGCACCAGGATCGCCTCGCCTCTCGGCGCGGCCGGCTCATAGGCGACATACTGGATCGGCGCGCCGGCGGCCTGCGCGAAGATCGGCGGCGCCTCGCCGGTGTTGCCGAAATCGATCGCGCCGACATTGAGCGCTTCGAGCAGCGGCGGACCGGACGGAAACTCGGTCCACACCGCCTTGTAGCCGGCGGCCTTCAGCTTCTGCTCGAGCGAGCCCTTGCTCTTCAGCAGCACGAGCTTGCCGTATTTCTGGTAGCCGATGCGCACGACCTTGTCCTGGCCGTAGGATGCGCCGACGGTCGCAGCGACGATGCTGAGCGACAGCACCGCACGGGCGACCCAGCGTCGCAGCAAGCGCGTCATGATGGCGTCCTTTGCATTGAATTGACCAAGGAAAAACGATCAGGTCTGGGGGTTGCGCCAGACGATGTCGCGGATCGCGATTTGCTTCGGAATCAGGCCGAGCTTGAAGAAGCGGTCGGCCACGCCCTGCTGGGTTGCGATGATCTCGTCGGTGACGGGCCCCACCGAAAAGCCGGCCCGCTTCGCTGCGATGGTCTGGATGTCGAGCGGAACGCCGGTGACGGCGGCCAGCGATTTCGCGACCTCCTCGGGATGCGCCTGCGCCCATGCCGCCGTCGACGCCGTCACGTCGACGATCTGCTGCAGGAGCTGGCCGTTGTTCTTCGCGAAGTCGCGGTTGGCAATGTAGAACGAGTTGGTCTTGGTGATCTCGCGGGCGTTGACCAGAATGCGGCCGTTCTGCTTGGTCTCGCCGATCGCGAAATACGGATCCCAGATCGCCCAGGCGTCGATGCCGCCATTGGCAAAGGCCGGACCGGCATCGGGCGGCGTCAGGTAGACCGGCGTGATGTCGTCATAGGTAAGCCCCGCCTTCTCCAGCGTCTGGATGACGATGTTGTGCGCACTCGATCCCTTGGTGAAGCCGATGCGCTTGCCCTTGAGATCGGCGATGGTTGCAATCGCCGAATTCCGCGGCACCAGGATGCCCTGCCCGTTGGTGATGGGCTGGCCTGCGGCATAGACGATGGCCGCGCCGGCAGCTTGGGCAAAGACCGGCGGCGAATCGCCGACCGCGCCGTAATGGATGCTGCCGACATTCATCGCCTCCATCATCGGCGGACCGGAGGAGAACTCGACCCATTTCACATCGATGCCTTGCGGCCGGAAATGATCTTCCAGGGCCGCGCGCTGGCGCGTGACAACCAATACGCCGTTCTTCTGATAGCCGATACGAATGTCCTTCGCGCCTGTCTGCGCCAGCGCGCGCTGGGACAGCGCAGCCGCGGCCGCGGAGCCGAGCGAAAATTTGAGGAACTCACGACGCTTCATTGCAACGAACTCTCCTGACGATCATGCGCGGTGCGGTGCGCTGCACGATCATGCGACGTCAGGATGATGGGGGCGGCCAATGAAGCTGTCGAGCACTCCGGAAAAATAGCGATGCCCGCACTTTGGTGCGGGCATCGCGCATGTCGTTTCTTTCAAGTCGCAGATAGCGTGTAGCGAATTATTTTCCTCACGCGATCGCGAGGTCGCTGCACAGGATTCGATCAGCCTGCGGCGGCACTCTTCTGCCCGACATTGACCGCAAGTTTACCGTAGCGATCCCTGAACGCTTCGGTGCCGATCTCCTCAAGCTGAATCGCGCCGCTCAGCACGCCCTTCTTCCATTGATCGTGCTCGGGATCGTGCTGGAATTCCGGCATCACTTCCTTGGCGAACAATTCGAGCGACTCGCAGATATGCTCATGCGTGTTCTTGCCGGCCTGGTTGAGCAGGATCACCTGATCGATATGCGACGAGCGGAAACGACGCAATTTCTTGCGCAACGTCTCCGGCGAGCCGATCAAGCCGCCGCGCAGCGCGGCCTCCTGCGCCTCGGGATTCTCGCGCTTCCACTTGTTGTATTCGTCCCACATGTTGACGGTGCCGGGTGCCGGGCGCTGCCGGTTCTGCGACTGCCCGTAATAGCGCAGCGCGAACTGGAAGAAGGTGGCGCCGTCGGCGCGCCGGCGGGCTTCCTCGTCCGTCTCCGCGCACATGAAGAACGAGACCAGCGCCATGTTCGGATTGATCTCATAGTCGGCGAGCTTCTTCAGCCGTTTGGTGATCGCATTGTAATAGGCGTGCACCCAGGCATGCGCGGCTTCCGCGCTGACGAACTGGAAGCCGAGTGCGCCGAAGCCGTTCTGCCCGGCGCGCTCGATCGTCGGCAGTTGCGAGCAGGCCATCCAGAGCGGCGGGTGCGGCTTCTGCACCGGCTTCGGCACGACGTTGCGCAGGGGGATGTCGAAATACTTGCCATGGTGCTCGGTGCCGACCTTGCTGAACATCGGGAAGATCGCTTCGACGGCTTCCTCGAACACCTCGCGCTTGGTCTCCATGTCGCGTCCGAACGGCGTCAGCTCGGTGATCGAAGCGCTCTCGCCCATACCGAACTCGCAGCGGCCGTTGCTCAGGAGATCGAGCACCGCGACCCGCTCGGCAACGCGGGCGGGATGATTGGTGGTGAGCTGGAAGATGCCGTGGCCGAGCCGGATGTTCTTGGTGCGCTGGCCGGCGGCGGCGAGAAAGGACTCCGGTGCCGGCGAGTGCGAATATTCCTCGAGGAAATGATGCTCCACGACCCAGGCGTAATCATAGCCGAGCCGGTCGGCAGTCTCCATTTGCGTCAGCGCGTTTTGATAAAGCCTGAGCTCGTCGCCGTCGTTCCAGGGGCGCGGCAGTTGCAGCTCGTAAAAGATGCCGAATTTCATCGCGTCACTCCCAAGGTCGCGCCCTCGACCACTTGTTGTGGTCCCGACCGCTTGTTGTTTTGCGGCAGTCTAGTGCCGCCTCGGGTCAAGTCTAGCCTCGGGCGCGAAACTCCAATTCCGCCGAGCGGAAGCTGGCTTGATCGGCACGCATGAATGTTTAGCTTGTGTTCGCTTGAGTCGCGGCGTTATCGGTCGCGCGCTCACTCCTTCCGAAAGCCCATGACGACATTTACGCCGCATCAGGACACCGCGCTGAAAGCCGTTGCCGACTGGCTGAAAGCCAAGCCAGGCCAGGGCGGCACGCCGCAGGTGTTTCGTCTGTTCGGCTATGCCGGAACCGGCAAGACCACGCTCGCCCGCCATATTGCCGAAGGCGTCGACGGCGAGGTGAAGTTCGCCGCCTTCACCGGCAAGGCGGCGCTGGTGATGCGCAACAAGGGCTGCGACAACGCCTCCACGATCCATTCGCTGATCTATCGCGCCCGCGAATCCGGCGTCGAGCAACCGAGCTTCGAATTGTGGGACGACGCGCCGGCCTCGAAGGCCAAGCTGATCGTGATCGACGAATGTTCGATGGTGGATGCCGAGCTCGGCCGCGATTTGATGTCGTTCGACTGCCCGCTGCTGGTGCTCGGCGATCCCGCGCAGTTGCCGCCGATCCAGGGCGGCGGCTTCTTCACCGACGCCGCGCCGGACGCGATGCTGACCGAGGTGCATCGTCAGGCGCAGGACGATCCGATCGTGCGGATGTCGATGGATATCCGCGAGGGCCGCGAGCTCGAGATCGGCCGCCATGGCGAGAGCGAGGTGGTCTCGCGCAAGGAGCTCGACCCCGACCGCGTGATGGGCGCCGATCAGGTACTGGTCGGCCGTAACAACACCCGCCGCGCCTACAACGTGCGGGTGCGGCAGCGGCAGAACATCGAGGATCCCCTGCCCGTTGCCGGCGACAAGCTGGTCTGCCTGCGCAACAACCGCAAGAAGGGCCTGTTCAACGGCGGGCTGTGGCGCGTCAAGGCGCGCGCGCAGTCGAAATCCAAGATCATCACCATGCGCGTGATGCCGGACGAAGACTTCGGCCACAAGGTCACCAAGGTCTCGGTGCGCGGCGAATGTTTCGATGGCGGCGTCGAGGGCGTGCCGTGGGAGCAGCGCAAGCCGTATGATGAATTCGACTACGGCTATGTGCTGACCGTGCACAAGTCGCAGGGCTCGCAATGGGACGACGTCGTGCTGTTCGACGAGAGCTTTGCGTTCCAGGACAGCCGCGCCCGCTGGCTGTACACCGGCATCACCCGCGCCGCGAAGCGGCTGAGCGTGGTGGTCTGACACATCCAGGTCTTCGGACCTCAATCCTGCCGCGCGACATGACCGCGCGGCTGACGCTTAAGGTACTGCATCGACGCGGTTTTATTCACGAAACCGTGTGACATCAGCCGTAACAAGGCGGCTGCTTGGCCGTATCTTGAGGGGTCGGAGCAGGCCGATTGCGCACGCCGGCCCACGCTTTAGACTGGCCCCAACCGCGATCCCACGAGGAACCCATGTCCCGTCGCACCCTCAGCCGCCTTTCACTGTGCGCCGCCACGATCGGCGCATTGGCCGTCGCCGCCTTTGCCGTCGCGCCGTCGCAGGCGGCCGAGGACGCCGTGATCATTCCGCCGCCTGCGACCGACGCGCAGGAGAGCGGCATCAAGACCGCGGTGCTGGCGGGCGGCTGCTTCTGGGGCGTGCAGGGCGTGTTCCAGCACACCGCCGGCGTCGTCAGCGCGGTCTCAGGCTATTCCGGTGGCAACAAGGCGACCGCGGACTACTCCATGGTCTCGACCGGCACCACCGGTCACGCGGAATCGGTCGAGATCAAGTACAACCCGCAGCAGATCTCCTACGGCAAGATCCTGCAGATCTTCTTCTCGGTCGTGCACGATCCGACCCAGCTCAACCGCCAGGGCCCCGACACCGGCTCGCAGTATCGTTCCGCGATCTTCACCACCAGCGACGAGCAGAAGAAGGTGGCGGATGCCTATATCGCCCAGCTCAACGCGGCCAAGGTCTATCCGAAGCCGATCGTGACCAAGGTCGGCGCGCTGCAGGCGTTCTACCCGGCGGAGGGTTACCACCAGGACTACCTGACGCTGCACCCGAACCAACCCTATATTGCGTACAACGACATCCCGAAGGTCGAGAACCTGAAGAAGATCTTCGCGGCGAACTACATCGAGAAGCCCACGCTGGTGAACGGCAGCAAGGTCACCAATTGAGCATCTCGCAAAGGAGGTTGAATGTCCGACACCAAGACTGGCGGCAAGGTCCACAAGAGCGAGGCCGAGTGGCGCAAGGAGCTGACGCCGATGCAGTATGCCGTGCTGCGCGAGAAGGCGACCGAGCGTCCGTTCTCCGGCGAATACGAACATGAGCAGCGCAAGGGCACTTATGTCTGCGCCGGCTGCGGGCAAACGCTGTTCGAGTCCGACCAGAAGTTCGATTCCGGTTGCGGCTGGCCGAGCTTCTCTAAGCCCGCGGTTGAGAGCCACATCGACGAGGAACAGGACACCAGCCACGGCATGATCCGCACCGAGGTGCTGTGCTCGAAATGCGACGGCCATCTCGGCCACGTCTTCAACGACGGTCCCGGGCCGACCGGCCTGCGCTACTGCATCAACTCGGCGGCGTTGAAGCTCGACCCGAAATAGCGTCAGTCTCGTCCCACCACATCAACGTGATCGGCGTCACGACCGAGGACTCGCAAGCCGGAATGTGATTTGCTGTGCTTGCGGGGCCGTCGGCGTCTCGCCGAGCGGCTGCCGCCTGTTTTGAGGAGGGCGCCATGTCGCTTGGATTGATCCTCATCATCCTCCTGCTGATTATCCTGCTCGGCGGCTATAGCGGCCGCATCCGCGGCTACGGCTACGGCTTTGGCCATTCCGGAATGGGCCTTTTCGGGGTAATTTTGGTCGTGGTCCTGATCCTGGCCTGGCTCGACAAGCTATGATCAACACAACTGTTTGAAATATATAGACTTATCGGACCGGTTCCCGTGCCATGCACGGATTCATCATGTGCCTTGCCGGGGCGGTTCTGGGGTCGCATTTCTGTCAAAGAAGCCTATATTAGCAGCGGAAATGACATGTACGGTGCGCCGCCCGTCGCAGCCCGCCGTCCCCAAAAATCCCTTCGCCGCGCTAGCGCCAAAAAGACAAGAGGTCGTCGACCATGCGTCCCATGCGTCCGTTCAACTTTAACACGTCCGCCGAACTGTTCCCCGCCGCGATCCGCAAGAAGAAACGGGCCGGCTTCGCCTATCGCCGTTTCGGCACCGCCGCCGAAGCCGTGCGCTTTGCGATGGAAGAGCTGCCCGCGGATTCGCTGAACGGCGCCTATCTGCAGGTCGAGGAAGCCCGTTTCGACCAGAACGGCATCCGCTCGCTCTATGAGAGCGAGGCCTTCCCGCTGCCGCGCCGCCCGCGTCCTGCGCCTGCCCAGACTGACGCCGACGCCGCCTAACTGTTTCTGCCTCGCCGTAACGAAAAGCCCTCGGACATTTCCGGGGGCTTTTGTTTTGGGCCGTTTGCTTGCGGATGCGCTTATTGCCGCGGCTGCTTGTCGAGCCAGCGGCGCAACAGCCGCACGTTGCGGATGTTGGCACGGAACATCACGTCGAACGCATCGCCCGCAACCGGCACCAGGCCGACCACGCCGTCGACGGCGACGTTGGCGAGCATCCGCGCGGTGATGTGCCAGGGCGCACCGAGCAGGCGCGCCTCGCGCACCAGCCACAGCGAGATCGCAGTGGTGATGATGTCGCCGATCACCGGGACCAGGCCGATGATCCCGTCGATGCCGTAGCGAATATTGGTGCCGGGCAGGATGAAGGCGACGTCGAGCAGCTTTGCGATCATCTCCAGCCGCGCCAGCCGCTGCTCGCGCGTCAGTTCGCCGAACGGATTGGCGCTGGAGGTGCGAAAATCGAACTGGAAACCGTCGAACTGCTGAAACGGCGCGGCATCAGGGATTTCGCGGCCATCCTGATCGATGACCTTGCCGCGCGCCTGCGCTCCGCCGAAGGGCGGCCGCGATCGCGCACGATGGGGCGTGAAGATGTCGTCCTCGGGCATGGTCATGACATGGTAACGCGCTCGCACGATGCAAGTTGCGGCACATTACCGCTGTGTCATCTGCCCGAGGCCGTAGGATGAGTTTCCGATTCACACATCAAACGGCGCTCTTGTCAAACAGCAGGTGTCGCGCATGCGAGTGATCCAGTATTCCAGAGACGACAGTGCTTGAGCCGAGAGGCCGCGGCGTACTGGATGCCCGCATGCGCGGGCATAACGATCGAGAGGATGTGAGTCTGCATTCTCGCCTCGACATGACGACGCGAGTGAGGGTTACACGACGTTGAGTATCATTGCGCCGACGTTGCCGGGGCTTGCAGCTCCTCGGCATATTTGTGTGCCGCCCAGGACGAGATCACGCCCGGCACGAAGCCGACCAGCCCGTAGATGACGAACTGCGCGACGCCGCTGTCCGGTCCGTGCGAGGCATACGTCAGCGCCGCCGCGACAAATGCGATCACGCCGACGAGCAGCATCCGCACCACGGCCGAAATCGACCGGACATGCATCAGGATGTCGTCGATCGCGCCGAACATCAACGCCGGCACGATGCCGAACAGGTAGTTGTATTGCAGCGACTTCGCGAACACCGCGAACAGCTTCGCAACCTCGCCACCATGGGTCTCGGTCCAATAGCCCGACTGGTAGGTGGTGGCGAGCAGCAGCAGGAAGCCGCCGATGAACGGCCCGATGGCTGCGAAGATGAGGTAACGTTTCATGGCGCGCCCTTGGAGCGTAGGCATTCAGTCTAGCGCAGTCGTGCAACGGTGCTACGGGAAATTGAACTCGAAGCGCTCCTTCGGGTCGTGCCCCGCTTCAAGCGGGGCATCCAGTACGCTGCAGCGTATCGGTGAACGTCCGGCGCCTCGGATACTGGGTCGCCCGGACGAGTCCGAGCGACGACGAACGGCAAGAGGCGCAAAGCCCCTTACTCCCCCCATGCCGCGAACGCTTCGTTGAAGGCACGCTCGCCCGGGGCGCCCTTCTCGATCGCGATGATGGCGCGGCGCTGGTTGGTGTAGACCAGGGGGACGTCGAACCAGGAGCGCTCCTTCAGGAGCTGCAGGTTGCGCGAGCGGTCTGCGTCGACATTGGAGAGGCCGACCAGGAAGAAGCCGTCGGTGACCTTGACCGCAAGCCCGGCGAGCGGCGTGCCGCGCGCCTGCTCGTTGGACTTCATCAGGATGCCCGGCACATTGCCGACGCCGCCATTGGCGAAGTCCTGCGGCAGGATGAAGGTCAACTCCGCGGTGTGGCTCGCCGGCAGCGAGGTGTCGGTGTTACGGCGGAACGACATCGTCATCTTGAACTTGCGATCGGGGATGTCGATGTCGGCGCGCACGGCGATGTCGGGCTGCTGGTTGCCCGATGCCTTGACCTGTTCGGTGCGCCACACCACCGAGCCGACATATTGCTTGCCCTTCGGATCGGACGGATCCTCGTCATAGAGCACCACGCGCTGCGCCACCGGAGCGACCGGCTCGCCCGACGGCTGGCCGACGCGGTCGGCGATCTTCGGCTTCACCGCGGGCGCCGAGGCATCCTTCGGCGCCTCGACCGCGGTCTGCGACGGCTTGAACAGACTGGTCACATAGGACATCGCCTGCTGGCGCAGGAGGATACCGGTGCCGACCAGAATCAAGATGATGCCGATGACGATCGCGGTCTTGAACGGAAACAACGAGCCGGTGCGGATCCGCTTCTTCGGCTCGCGATCGGCGTTGCCGGTCCGCTTCCGCTGCTGCTGCGGCGGCGCGTAGCGCTCGGCCTCCTCGATCGGCTCGTCATAGGAGAACTCCGCATCCGGATCGGCGCCCCGGTTCTCCATGTTCGGCTCGAGCCGGTCGAATTCCGGCGAGGGCGACGGCACGTTGGCGTAGGTCTTGCGCGCGTTGCGGCTGGCCTGCGCCGCGGCGCGGCCGAGATCGTCGGCATCGGCGGTGATGTCGCGGAAGCCGCGGACACCCGGCGCTGCGGGCGGTACCGGCGGCGGCGCACCCTCGGCCCGGCGCGGCGCGCCCGGCCGCTCGCGGGTCGGCGGCACCTGCGCGTCGGCTGGCGGCGGCGCCGGCGGGGACTGCGGCCGCGACGGGGGGACCGGCGGCGCATCGGAGCGCTGGTTGCGCGGGCGCGGATCCGGTGGCGGCGGATTGGACAGGCGCGGCCGTGCGGGAGGCGGCGCACCGGCGGCGGAATTGGCCTCCGGCGGGCGGGCATTGGCGCGACGGAAGGTATCGCCGCGTCCGCCGCCCGGGCGGGCCGCGTCGCGGGCCCGCTGGGCAGCCTCGGCTTCAACCTTGCGGACGGCTTCCTCCAGCGACAGCCGCTCGCGGGTGATCTCGGATTCGGAAAGCGGCGGTTGCACGCCGCGGAGCTGCTGGATCAGTGCCGCCCGCGCCCGCTCATAGAGCGCGCGGCGGCTTTCGCCGGGAGCGTTGGGGTCCAATCCGGCGATGGCACGGGCAATCAGCGGGTAGTAGTCAGCCATTTCCACACAATTGGTGGGATATAGGTAATATCCCGTTAAGCCTCGAACGGATTCTGTACCAGAATAGTATCCTCACGTTCCGGGCTGGTGGACAGCAGGGCGATCGGACACCCCACCAGTTCCTCGACCCGGCGGACGTACTTGATGGCCTGGGCCGGCAGGTCCGCCCAGGACCGGGCATTGGCGGTGGGCTGCTTCCAGCCTTCGATGGTCTCGTAGATCGGCTCCACCCGGGCCTGCGCGCCCTCGCCGGCTGGCAGGTGGTCGACCTCCTTGCCGTCCAGCCTGTAGCCGATGCAAACCTTGATGGTGTCGAACCCGTCGAGGATATCGAGCTTGGTCAGCGCCAGTCCGGCGATGCCGCAGGTCCGCACGGTCTGTCGCACCAGCATGGCATCGAACCAGCCCACCCGTCGCTTGCGTCCGGTGTTGACGCCGAACTCCCGGCCGCGGCGGCCGATCTCCTCGCCGATCTCGTCATTCAGCTCGGTCGGGAACGGGCCCTGGCCGACGCGGGTGGTGTAGGCCTTGCAGATACCCAGCACATAGCCGACGGCGCCCGGCCCAAGTCCGGTCCCGGTCGCAGCCTGCGCCGCCACCGTGTTCGACGAGGTCACATAGGGATAGGTGCCGTGGTCGACATCGAGCAGCGCGCCTTGCGCACCCTCGAACAGGATGCGCTTGCCCTCGCGGCGCTTGAGGTCGAGCAGCCGCCACACCGTTTCGGCATAGGGCAGCAGCTTCGGCGCCATCGCCGACAGTTCGGCCAGGATGGTCTTGCCGTCGATCTCCTCCAGATTGAGGCCGCGGCGCAGCGCATTGTGATGCGCCAGCAGCCGTTCGATCTTGTGCGGCAGGGTGTCGAGGTCGGCGAGGTCCATCAGGCGGATAGCGCGGCGGCCGACTTTATCCTCATAGGCCGGGCCGATGCCGCGGCGGGTGGTGCCGATCGAGGTGATGGCGTTGCTCGATTCGCGCAGCGCGTCGAGCTCGCGATGCAGCGGCAGGATCAGGGTGACGTTCTCGGCGATGCGCAGGTTGTTGGGACCGACCGCGACGCCCTGCCCCTTCAGCTTAGTGACCTCGTCGAGGAAGGCCTGCGGGTCGAACACCACGCCGTTGCCGATCACCGCAAGCTTGTTCGGACGCAGCACGCCGGACGGCAACAGCGCCAGCTTGTAGGTTTCGCCATTGATCACGAGCGTATGGCCGGCATTGTGGCCGCCCTGGAAGCGCACGACGATGTCGGCCTGTTCCGACAACCAGTCGACGATCTTGCCCTTCCCCTCGTCGCCCCACTGGGCGCCGACGACGACAACATTGGCCATTTCGAAGCTGTTCCCTTCAGGTGTTCCTCAAACCATGATCGCGGCGAAAACGCGTCCACCCACAGCGATCATGCGGTTCATGCGCCCAGCCCAAATCACGGCCTCAGCCGTCTGCACGCAAGGCGCCTAACCGGATAAAGGAAGCGGCTCGGCTGCGCAAGCAAGAAGGGGCCGTTCTAACCCTTTTGGGTGGGGTCCAACCCCTTGATATCCCCTAAAAATTCCGGAACGCGCGAGCCGGCGGCAGGCTGTCGCGAATTTAATGTTGGTGCTGCCTGCGGGAAATCCTGTCCTTGGTTGATCGTCGCCCCCATTGCGACGATCATCGACTTCCATTAACCGGCTCGATCCATGCCCAATGCGACACCCGCGACGATGGCCCTGAGGAAGCTTGGCCTCGCCTTCAAGCTCCACACCTATGTCTACGATTCCAATGCGGAGAGCATCGGCTTGCAGGCCGCGGAGGCGCTCGGGGTCGAGCCGAACCGGATGCTGAAGACGCTGATGGCGGAGGTGGACGGCAAGCCCGTCTGCGCCGTGGTGCCCTCCGACTGCGAGCTCAGCATGAAGAAGCTCGCCGCCGCAATGGAGGGCAAGTCCGCGAAGATGATGCGCCCGGCCGACGCCGAGCGCCTGACCGGCTACCACGTCGGCGGCATCAGCCCGTTCGGGCAAAAGAAGCCTGTGCCGACCGCGATCGACGAATCGGCGCTTACCCATGTCACCGTCTTCGTCAACGGTGGGCAGCGCGGCCTGCAGATCGAGATCGATCCCAACGACGCCGCGGTCGCCGCCGGCGCCAGGATGAAGGCGCTGGTGGCGACGCGGGGGTGAGCCTTCGCCCTGCCTGGATCAATGCGAAGGTTTGTCGTCGGCGAGCTCAGCGCCTATGAAGTCGGAGAGCCCCGACAATTCCTCTTCCGAAATGTCGTTGACGTTGAGGCGGATCTGCATGATCGCAAGATCAAGCAGATGTGCGGCAAAGGTCGCGCCCGCGGCCATCGCGATACCACGCTGCTGCGTCAGCACAGCGATGACATCGCGCAGCCGGCGCGCGTGCGCTTCATTCATATCCCCTTGCCTGTTGCTGACTAGTCGTAGATGCGTCGTCATTGGGACAGCGATTGCAATGTGGCGGCGGAGGGTACGCCGACCGGTGGAAGGTAGGGCATCGGATGCATCTCATCGAAATGCAGGACGCCGGCACGCGCCTGCCTGACTTCGATCTCGATCTTCATGGGCGGCGGGATCAGCGTCACTGACGCTTTCGGCCAAGGCGCCGGGTTCGGGCTGACACCGGTGAAGCGATAGGCCGCGGCAATCTCGAGCGCGAGGAGCTGGAGCTCGAGCATCGCAACCCCCATCCCGGCGCAGGCGCGCGGACCGGCTCCGAACGGGATGTAGGCGTCGGTGTTGTAGCGCCGCGTCATCAGGAAGCGATCAGGCTCCTCGAAATGCCGCGGATCGCGCTGCAACTGCCAGGGGCAGATCAACAGCGAGGTACCGGCCTTCAGCTCACGCCCGCCGACTGTCACGGGCTGCATCACCTCACGGGAGAACCACCAGGCGCCGGGGTAGAGTCGGCAGACTTCCTTCACCAGCGTGGCGCTGACATCAGCGCGACGCACCGCGTCGGGACGCAATTCGCCGTTGTCGTCCAGGCAGCGCTCCGCCTCGCCGGCGATTGAATCCATCAGCTCCGGATCGGTCGCCATGTGGTACAGCACCCAGGCGGCAGCGGTGCCCGTCGTGTGATGGCCTGCAAGCAGGAGCGTCAGGATTTCGTCGTGCAGGTCCTGATCGGAAAGGCCGAGTTGCTCGAATTCCTTCAGGGCGCTCGTTGCACGGGCGCGCTCGCGCAGCCTCTCGACCACGGTCGACATCGCGAGCTTGGCGAACTTCCGCCGCTGCTTGCGTCGGTGCCAACCGATCGGACCAACCGGCATTACGCGGAACATGTCGTCCGCGAGGTCATCCTCGATCATGCCGACCGCCTGCACCAGCGCCTCTTCGTCACCGGAGGAGATCACTTGCGTGCCGAACACGGCGATGCAGATCGTGCGCAGTGCCAACGCGGCGGTGAAAGTATGTGGATCGAACGAGCCCATTCGCGCCAGCTTGGCACCTACGGCGCGGATCTCGGCGCACATCTGCGGCAGATACCGCTCGACGCTCCCCTTCGCCATGTGCTTGTGCAGCACCGCGCGGCGCCGTTTGTGCTCGTCGCCATGCAGCATCAGCGAGCTGCGACCGAACACCGGCGTCAGCTTCTTGATCAGCCGCCCCTTGCCGATCTCCGTCTCTGGCGCCTTCAGGATCGGCCGGATCAGATCCGGATCGGTGACGAGGAAAACCGGACTTGGACCAAGATGCAGCGGCTCCAGCCCCAGCGGCGCAGCATTGCCGCGTTCAAGCAGGAACCGGAGTGGATCGTGCCGGAATGCGCGAACGTCCGAAAACATGTGTGGCATCGTGGATCTCCAGTTGCCGTCCAAGGTCGAGGAAGCCGGCCAGGCGGGGGTTTTCAGCGGGGTTGAGCGGGATCTCGCCGGCGAGCGCCCGCAGCGGGCGGCCGAAGCGATCGTTGCCGATCACCTGTGGCGGGCCGTAGCGGCGGGTGTGGATGCCCATGCGCGTGAGGAAGCGCTCATAGGCGGGATCGGCCATCGCCACCAACGCTTCGGCCCCGCGCAATTCGGCAAAGCGAAACATCAACGCGTAGTTCAATCGTCCGACATGCGCGTTTGCAGCGCCGGACAGCACGCCGAAGCGGCTGATCTCCCAGGCATCGGCGCAATTGGGGAAGCGACCGACCGCAAGCTGCGGAAAGACCGACTCGGTGAGATAGGGATGATCGGTGCGGATCGCGCGGAAACCGCCGACCAGCTCCGGGCCAAAGAACAGAAGACAGTGCTCGGTATACCAGGTGTCGAACTGATCGCGCTCGACGTCGCCGGTTGTGGTCAGCAGCCAGCCACGCTGGTCGACGAACAGACGCTTGCGCAGCCTGAGCATCGCCTCAACGCAGGCCGGATCGCGCTCTTCAGTTGTGATGAGGGCGTGATACGCCTCCAAAGGGTGCGACATTGCTCTGCCTCCAGATTCCGCGACATCTGGGACAAAAAGGCGTAGTTATGGTACCCCCAATATCGGGGGTTTTAGGCGATGGGCCTGGAAGAAGCGATTTCAAGCATCGAGACGTCGCAAACGATAGACGAGCTTCGCTCATCGCTGCACCGGATCATCCAGAACTACGGCTTCTCAGGCTTCACCTTCATAGATGCTGGCCGCCCCGAACTCGACATACCCTATTATACTGGCACGCACCCTCCGGCTTGGGAGCGGACCTATTTGCAGAACGATTTCGTCCATTGCGATCCGGCGCTGGCGCGGGTGCGGCGAACCAATACGCCGTTTCACTGGGGCACCCTGAAGCTGCCGGAGCGGCAGGGCCGCAAGCGCCCTCCGGAGCTCAAGATGATGGACGCCGCGCACGATCACGGCTTTCAGCAAGGCCTCGTCGTGCCCTTCCACTACCGCGACCGGCTCGGCGCCATCCATTCGAGCTCGACCGTGTTCTTCTGGGAAGACCAGCCGCGCGCATTCGACAAGCTGTTCCTCTGCCACCGGCATGAGCTGCATCTGCTCATGGTGTATTGGGTGCAGCGGGCGATGGATATCGTCAATCGCGACCAACGGAACGCACCGGCGATTCTGAAGCCTGCCGACGCCGCGGAGACCATCACCCTCACGGGCCGCGAGAAGGAGGTGATGGCCTGGGCCGCCCGCGGCAAGACGGTTGCTGATACGGCGCAGATCCTCGGTATCTCGCCAGAGACCGTGGAAGGCTTTGTCAAACAGGCGCTGCGCAAGCTCAACGCCTCCAACAAGACCCACGGCGTCGCAAAGAGCATCGCGCTCGGAATCATCGACCTGTGAGGTCCGCTCCGGTCGAGGCCACGTATTCGGGTTGGATTCGCCTCACCAATCGCTCCCTGATTGCATTCGCGCGTCATCTTGGTAATAAGGTGCAGGCCGGATGAATGGCATGCGATCATTTCCGTGGTTCTGCGATGATTTCGCATATCCGAAGGATTTGCAGCGCGCCGACCAGGACGCCGAGCGTCCCAAGGTGATTCCCATGTTCAAGAAGCGCGCCACCAGGGCGAGTTGCCGATGACAGGACGATCCCGCGAAATCGATCAATTCGTGAAGGCGCGCTGGCGCGCAATCGGGTTGTCGCCGGACGATCTTGCGGAGGTGCTCACGACGGTTGCGGAGCGGCCTGCGAAAGCCGGCCGCGGCAAGAGCACGGCCGGCGGTGGTCGGCTGATGCAGGTCGCCACCGCCCTGGGGGTCGCCAACGGCCGCGACGGCGCGCGGATGTGCGCACCGGATTCGACCGACGCCATACCGGCCGAGGCGTTGCTTGAATTGAGGCTGTTACGGCTGTTCCGCGACCTGCGCGACCCCGACACAAGGCGGATGCTGGTCCAACTGGTCGAGCAGATCGTCAAGCGCCAGGGCGCGCCGCGCAATGCGGATTGAGCGCAATCCCTCGCGGATTGTGCATGGTCGCGATGCGTCAGGTCCCATTGATGGCAGGCCAAAATCCGTGTCTGTGATGTGAGCCGGGGAGTCCAATCCGGCCCGGCGGTTGCGCGCCGGGCGGACCGCGGCGTCGTCAACCCGGTCCTTTGAATGTCCGCTTCCGAATCCGCCACAACGCCTGCATCCGGCTCCTGGATCGCCAACCAGCCGTATCTTCTGCTCTGCATCACCGCGATGTGTTGGGCCGGTAACGCGATCGTCGGCCGGCTCGCAGCCGGACATATTCCGCCGGTGACGCTGTCGTTCCTGCGCTGGACCGCGGCGTTCCTGATCATCCTGCCGTTTGCCTGGAAGCACATGGTGCGCGACTGGGCCGCGATCCGCGGCAAGCTCGGCATCATGATGCTGCTGTCGATCACCGGCATCAGCGCCTTCAACACCCTGCAATACTGGGCGCTCGAACATACCCAGGCGCTGAACACGCTCTTGCTGCAATCCGCGGCGCCGCTGGTGGTCGCGGTGTGGTCGCTGATCCTGCTCGGCGCCCGGCTGACGGTGGCGCAGGCGCTCGGCGTTCTGCTGTCGCTCTGCGGCGTGCTGGTGATCCTGCTGCATGGCGATCTCACCACGCTGTCGAAGATCGAGTTCAACAAGGGCGATCTGATCTTCACGGTCGCGCTGATCATCTTCGCGCTGTACTCGGTGCTGACGCTGAAGCGGCCCAACATCCACGGCCTGTCGGTCGCCTGCTTCACGTTCGGCTGCGGTGCTCTGTTTCTGGTCCCGTTCTTCATCTGGGAACTCAATGCGCGCCCGGTGATGCAGCTCACGTCAGGCAACTTGCTCTCGCTGTTCTATGTCGCAGTGTTCCCCTCGACGGTGGCCTATATCTGCTTCAACCGCGGCGTGCAGCTCATCGGCGCCAACCGCGCCGCGCCGTTCTTCCACATGGTTCCGGTGTTCGGCACCGTGATGTCGATCGTGTTCCTCGGCGAGCATCCGCAGGCCTTTCATTTCATCGGTTTCGCCCTGGTGCTGGCTGGCGTCTTCGCGGCATCCCGGAAGCAGTCCGCGTGATCCTTTATTCCCGCGCACGGATGATACGACGGCGCGGTGACGACCGGCCGAAAATCCGCTATCTCTAGGCCCGCTTCGCGAACAGGTCTTAAGCAATGGCGCGCGCCAGCAATGTGATGATCGGCACCCTGACGCTCGCCTTGATCGCGGGCTCGCTGATCGGCTGGCTCGGCTATCAGCGCTATGCCGGCATCAAGCGGCAGGTGCCGTTCCGCGTGATCTTCGAGGGCTCGGCCTCCGGTCTGCGCCGCGGCGGCAGCGTGAACTTCGCCGGCGTGCGGATCGGCGAGGTGGTCTCGATCAGGCTCGACCACCATCGCGTGGTCGCAATGACGCGGATCGAAAACGACGCGCCGATCAGGAAGGACACCGAGGTCGGCCTCGAATTCCAGGGCCTGACCGGGATTGCGGCGATCTCCTTCACCGGCGGCACCGACGCAGCGCCCCCTCCGGATCGCGGCGCGGACGGCATTCCGGAGCTGACCGCCGATCCCGAAGGCACGATGGGTGTGCCGGAAAAGCTGCGCCGCGCGCTTGGCAACGTCGACCGTGCCATCATCGAGAACGAGGCCGCGGTCAAGGACACGCTGCAAGGCTTCGAGAACTTCACCAGCTCGCTGTCCGGCAACGGCGAGCTGGTCACGAGCTTCGTCGATGCCGCCGAGACCGGCGTCAACGCGGTCGACGACAAGATCACCGCCACCGACAAGTTCATCAACAGCCTCGGCAGCGAGAAATACGGCGGCAAGCTGCTGCCGACCGTGATCTCGCTGCGCGAGCTGATCCAGAGCTTCGACAAGAAGTCCGGCGTCTTCATCGCCGAGACCCGCAGGACGCTCGGCGACGTCAGCCAGTCCGTCAACAAGTTCAACGAGAGATTTGTCGGGCCCGGCGGCAGGCGCTAAAGCGCGATGAGACTGCATCGTCATCGCGCTTTGTTTGCGCATGATCTCCCGCGCAAACGCTCCCGCGTTTGCCGCGAGGAAAACCGCTTCACACTGTTCCGGATCATGCGCTAGGCTGCGCCATCAAGAACCAAGAACAACGGAAATGCTCAACGTGCACGACCGGACCACCGCGCCCTCTCCGCCTCCCGTCACCGTGACCCGCGCCACGAGCGCCGTGCCGAGACATCTGCGGCGCTATCTCACGCTCGATGATTTCGAGCCGCAAGCGCGCCGGCTGCTGCCGAAATTCCTCTACGGCTACATCTCTGGCGGCGCCGAGACCGACGCGGCGCGCACCGACAATCGCAAGGCATTCGACGAATACGGCTTCGTGCCGCGGGTGCTGAAGGACGTCTCCGGCCGCGACCAGACCACGACGCTGTTCGGCAAGACCTACGCCTCGCCATTCGGCATTCCGCCGATGGGTTCGTCTGCGCTCTGCGCCTATCGCGGCGACATCGTGCTGACGCGCGCCGCTGCCGCGGCCAACGTGCCGATGATCCTGTCGGCGTCGTCGCTGATCACGCTGGAGGACGTCCGCGCCGCCAATCCTCAGGCCTGGTACCAGGCCTATCTCGCCGGTGTCGACGCCCGCATCGAGCCGCTGGTCGATCGCGTCGCGGCCGCGGGCTACGACACGTTCGTCGTCACCGCCGACGTGCCGGTGCCGCCGAACCGCGAGAACAACATCCGCAACGGCTTCCAGGTGCCGCTTGCGATCACGCCACGGGTCTTCTGGGACACCATCACGCATCCGGACTGGCTGCTGAACACGTGGGCGCGCACGGTGTTCAATCATGGCATGCCGCATTTCGAGAACATGGACGCCAAGCAGGGTCCGCCGGTGCTCTCCAAGAACCTGATGCGCAATATCGGCAACCGCGATCAGCTCGCCTGGAAGCATGTCGAGCTGATCCGCAAGCGCTGGCCCGGCAAGCTCGTGGTCAAGGGGCTGATCTCGCCGGAGGACGCGCGGCTGGCGCGCGAGCACGGCTGCGACGGGGTGATGGTCTCCAACCATGGCGGCCGCCAGCTCGACTACACCGTCTCCGCATTACGCACGCTGCCGGAGATCGCGGCACAAAAGGGCGATATGACCGTGATGGTGGACGGCGGCATCCGCCGCGGCACCGACGTAATCAAGGCGCTGGCGCTCGGCGCCGACTTCGTGTGGGTCGGCCGCCCGTTCCTCTACGCCGCTGTGGTCGCAGGCGAGGCCGGTGTGGCACGCGCGATCTCGCTGCTGCATGCCGAGATCGACCGCGACCTCGCCCTGCTCGGCATCCGCAGCCTGAAGGAGATCACGCCCGACCTGGTGCGGAAGTTTTAGACAGGCGTGCGGTGGTGGAGTAGCTCGCCACCGCAGGCGCGCGCGGCCAAAATATCGAAAACAACCCCATGCAAAGGAGCGGCCGGCCGGCTGCCGGCGCTCGACAAGGCAGCTTGACCTGTCGGGCAAATCAGGTTTATATTTCTAATATTCCGAAATTATGCAGCGCCGCTGCCCGCCCCTTGCGAGGCATCATTGCGTGAAGGAAGCACCCCGCCCGCTGCGCCCTTCGGCCCAGCGATCTCTCCGCGAGCGCAGGACAATCGCATTTGGGAGAAAAGTGCCCTACGGCCATCCTTCGAGACGCCCGCCTTTGGCGGGCTCCTCAGGATGAGGTCTTGTTTTGCGGCACAATAGTAGACCCTCATGGTGAGGAGCGCCGCTTGCGGCGCGTCTCGAACCACGAGGCCGAGTATGTGCGCAGCCGCCCAAGGCGGCATATGCGATAGCCCTGCCCGCGAGCGGGAGAGGCAAGACAGGATCAGGCATAGCGTGCCGCGCCCATGCAGAGCGCGGTGATGGCGAGCAGCCCGGCCGCGATGCGCTGGGCGACCGCAAGGCGCGAACGTGCCGCTGACGCGTCGCCCGCGGCATTGCGCAACTGCCTCACTGCACCGCCGCCGATGATGATCTGCACCGCGACTGCGGCGAGCGCTGCGATCGCTCCGCCCACCAGGATTTGCTCGGACAGCGCGAACGAGCCTTCATGAACCAGATGCCACAGCGTGGCACCGGTCACGATCGCCACCGTGGCGGCGCCGATCTGCGGGACCAACAGCCTCTCGGCGCCCAACCCGCCGGTGCGCGCCAGGGTGAAGCTCGAGCCGGCCCAAAACACCGATGACAGAATGTGAAGGGACAGCGCTATGATCAGGACGGTCTGCATGATGTCGCTCCAAGATCGGGACAGAAACATACGTTAGCAAATTAGATATACATGATGTATAGTCAATTCGACGAAAGCAAGGCAAACGAATGCCGCCGCGCAGTTATGTGAGTTCGGTGCGCAACGCGGCCGCCGCCGAAACGCGCGACCGCGTGATCGAGGCGGCGGCGCGGACGCTGCGCGAGGAAAACATCGCCCGGTTCTCGCTGGACACGGTGGCGAAGGCAGCCGGCGTGACGCGGCTGACCGTCTATAACCAGTTCGGCTCGCGGCGCGGGCTATTGGAAGCCGTGTTCGACGGGATCGCGAAAGCGGGCGGACTGCATCAGCTCGCCGACGCCATGGCGATGGCCGACCCGCGCGCCGCGCTCGACCGCATCGTCGAGATCTTCTCCGCGTTCTGGAGCCGGGATTCGGCGATCGGCCGGCTGCAGGACGCGATGGTGACCGATCCCGAATTCGCCGAGGCCGTGCGTGGCCGCAACGAGCGCCGCCGCAAGATCTTCACGGCGCTGGTCGACCGCATCGCGGAGAAGGGTACCTCACACCAAGCCCGCAAGGATGCAGCCGACCTGCTCTTCACGCTGACGAGCTATCCGACCTTCGCCTCGCTCAGCGCGGGGCGGTCGAGAGATGACGCCTGCCGGCTGGTGCAGCGCGCTTGCCACGCAGCGGTCGCGGCGCTGTCAAACCCGTCAGCCTGAGCGCCCGTCCCACCCGTCATTGCGAGTTCGGACCGGGGCCGCGATCCAGCCGCAAAGACTATGTCACATGCCGGCGCTACGCTAGAATGGGGTTGCGGACCCCCTGCTTGCAGGCGGTGCGAACGCGGAGGTCAGGGCCATGATGACCCTTCCGGAACTTGCGGCCGACGCTCTCGGCAAATTCCTCGGCGAGTACATGCAGCGCCGGTTCGGCACGTCGCAGACCCAGCTCGTCGAAATGGTGCCCTCGATCGCGCGGATCGCGATCGAATGCATCGGCAACAGCGATGCGCTCTTTCACAATGTCGAGCACACCATGCTGGTGACGCTGGCCGGCCACGACATCCTGCGCGGGCGCGCGCTGCACTCGCACATGACCGCGGAGGACTATGCCCATGTCATTATCGCCTGCCTCATGCACGACATCGGCTATGTGCGCGGGTTGTTCGAGGCCGACGACGCGGACGGCTATCTCATCGCCGCCGACGGACGCAAGATCACGCTGCCGCGCGGCGCATCGGATGCCGCGTTGATGCCCTATCACGTCGACCGCTCCAAGATGTTCGTGATGGAGCGGATCAAGGGCATCGCCCAGCTCGACCGGGGACGGATCGCACACGCCATCGAGGGCACGCGCTTTCCGTTGAGCGCCCCGAACGACAACGAAGCCTTCGACGAGGACGCCGCATTGCTGCGCGCCGCCGACCTGATCGGCCAGCTCGGCGATCCCAACTACATCCGCAAGGCCAACGCGCTCTACCTGGAGTTCGAGGAAGCCGGGCTGAACCGCGAGCTCGGCTACAATTCGCCGGCCGACCTCGTCAATCTCTATCCCCAGTTCTACTGGGATAGCGTCGCGCCCCATGTCCAGAAGGCGATCCGCCACCTCAACATCACCTCGGCCGGACGGCAATGGATTGCCAATCTCTACGGCAACGTCTTCCGCGCCGAGCGCGACATCTCGCTGTCGGGGCCGCAGAAATAGCCGGCGCAAGCAGGATGCAGGCCGATGCTCCGAGTGACCGTGTCATCCCCCGCGAAAGCGGGGTAACCAGTACGCTGCGCGGTCTCGAATCTTCGCTGATGGCTCTGGAGAACTGGATCACCCGCATGCGCGGGTGATGACATCGGTGACTGCGGCCGCGCATGGCACCAATCCGCTCTTTCGTCTTGCCGCAGCGGCAGATTCGGGCACAACATCAGCCAATAATGGCCGACCTCCGCGCTTTGCCCGCCGCTCCTCCCGTTCATCGCTCGCCGTTGCGCTGGCTCAACAACCAGCCCTATCTGCTGCTCAGCCTGACGTCGCTGTTCTGGGCCGCCAACATCGTGCTGGCGCGGCATGTCGGCAGCCATGTGCCGCCGATCACCCTGACCACGATCCGCTGGATCGGCGTCTTCCTGATTCTGCTGCCGTTCGCCTGGCCGCATCTCAAGCAGGACTGGCCGAAGCTGCGCGGCGCGCTGCCGCTGATGCTGCTGTTGTCGGCGACCGGCTTCGCGTTCAACAATGCGATCTCCTATTGGGCGATGCAGTACACCGAGGCGCTGAATGCGCTCCTGATCCAGTCGGCCGGGCCGCTGTTCGTGGCGCTGTGGTCGCTGATCCTGTTCGGCGTCCGGCTGACGCCGGCGCAGCTCGCCGGCATCGCGATCTCGCTGGCCGGCGTGCTCACCATCATCCTGCGCGGCGATTTCTCCGCGCTCGCCAGCATCAGCTTCAACAGGGGCGACATCATGTTCGGCTCCTCGCTGGTGTCGTTCGGGCTCTATTCGGCCCTGATCCCGCGCCGGCCGAGGATCCACCAGCTCTCGCTGATCTCCTTCACCACCTGCTGTGGCGCACTATTGCTGCTGCCGTTCGCATCCTGGGAGTTCGCAAGCGGCGCGCGGCTGCAGTTCGACCTTCTGACCATGGCGACGCTGGGCTTCGTGCTGATCTTTCCGTCCACCCTCGCTTATCTGTTCTTCAACCGCGGCATCGCGCTGATCGGCCCGAACCGCGCCGCGCCGTTCTTCCACCTGGTGCCGGTGTTCGGCTCGTCCATGGCCATCCTGCTGCTCGGCGAGACGCTCGCGCTGTTTCACCTGATCGGATACGCGCTGGTGCTCGCCGGCGTCGTGATCGCCTCGCGGCAGGGATCCGCCAAGCGCTAGCAACGACGGAAGCACCGTAGGGGCGGGTAAAGCGCAGCCTGCCGCACTTCCGCGACGGGAATGGCGGACTACGACTTCAGCCTAACACGCCTTACGCAAGCCGGCCGACTTACGCGGCGGATGGGCGCGGGGCTTTGCGGTCAGGTTATCCAGGATGAAGTCGATGAAGGTCCTCACCTTGGCCGGCACATGATTGCGCGAGGGATAGTAGACATAGAGCGGGAAGCGTTCGTCGGGCCAATCCGGAAACAGGTCGATCAGCGCTCCACTTCCGAGGTGGTCGTCAAGGCCGAGGTCGATGACCTGCGCGATACCGAACCCGGCCAGGCATGCGCCGAGCTTGGTCCCGGACTCCGTGACGGTGAGCCGCCCGTTGACCGCGACCGGCACCACCTCGCTGCCCCGGCAGAACTCCCAATCGAACGGACGCCCGGTCGATGGATCGATCGCAAGGATGCATTGATGTGCGTCGCTCGCCAGATCGCGCGGATGCGCCGGTCGCCCGTGACGCGCGATATAGGCCGGCGCAGCGACGGTGAGTACCCGGGCCTCGAGCAGCCGGCGGGCGATCAGCGCCGAGGGTGCCGGCTCGCCGAAGCGCACCGCCAGATCGAAGCCGTCGCTCACGAGGTCGGCGATGCGGTCGCGGGTCTCGATGCGGAGCTCCATCTCCGGATTCCGCCGCAGGAATTCGTTCAGCTTCGGGGCCAGAACCATGCGTGAGAACAGCGCATCCACATTGACCCGCAGCCTGCCGCGGACCGCATCCCGCGATTTCGAGGTTTCCGCCGCCGCCTCGCCGATCCCGGCCAGATGCGCGGCCACCCGCTCGTATAGCGCGCGTCCTTCCTCGGTGAGCTCGACGGCGCGGCTGGTGCGGTGGACCAGCCTGGCGTCGAGGCGCGCCTCGAGCTTTGCGATCGCCTTGCTGACGCCGGACTGCGTCATGCCGAGGCGTTCGGCGGCCTTGCCGAAGCTGCGCGCATCTGCGACCGCCGCGAGCACCACCAGGCCGCCAACCAGCCGACCGTCAACTTCGTCCATATCGATGCCTCTCAGTCATCCAAGAGATGACCGCCCAGTCGTAGCACTCCGCCACCATATCGGCCACTGTCGGCACAGATCACCGGCTCGATCCGGTGAAGCTACGGCCACATCATCCGCTACGGAGTGTTTGCAATGAGCGACATTGAGGCCATCGCATCCGCGATCGATGGATATTTCAACCTGATGTATGACGTCGACGATAGCCGGTTCCGCGACGTCTTCTCCAATGCCTGCATCGTGCACGGCATCCGGGACGGCAAGCACACGGTGCGGTCGGCCGCGGAATTCCGCGACTTCATCCGCAGCCGTCCCTCGCCGGCGTCGATGAAATCGCCGCGCGATGAGGCCATTATCAGCATCGACCAGACCGCGTCCGATCTGGCCATCGCCAAGGTGCGCGTCAGGGCGGGGCAAACCGGCTTCATCGACCACCTGGTGTTTCATCGGATCGACGGCAGGTGGCTCATCACCACCAAGGCTTTTCATGTCGCACAGGTCTTCCCAGCGGGATCGTAGAGTCTTCACCCGCGTCCGGAAGCGGACATGCGGCGAAAAGCTGCTCCCTGCACGCCTTCCGCAACCATTGCGGCCGGGCTAGCTTCGGCCGCAATGGGCTTGTTCACGGCCAGCGCGGGGGACGACGACATGATCTTGGAATTGAGACGATACTCGTGCGTGGCGGCCGCACTGCCCATCGTCGTCGCGCTCGCCGCCTCGGCCTCCGCCGAAGCACCTTATCCGACCCGCAACATCACGCTGGTGCTGCCGTTCGCCGCCGGCAGCGGCACCGACACCACGACGCGCCTGATCTCCAAGGAGCTCGGGGTTGCGCTCGGCGTCGGTATGGTGATCGACAACAGGGCCGGCGCCAACGGCTCGATCGCGGCGAGCTATGCGGCCCGCTCGGCACCCGACGGCTACACGCTGTTCGTCACCACGAACACGACGCATTCGGCCAATCCCTATCTGCTCAAGACCATGAGCTACGATCCGATCAGGGATTTCACGCCGATCGCACGGACCGGTGACCTGCCCTTCATGCTGGTGATCCATCCGGACATCCCGGCCAATTCGGTCGCCGAGCTGATCGCGCTCGCCAAGAAGGAGCCTGGCAAATACTCATATGCCAGCGGCTCCTCATCGGCGAGCGTGTCCGGCGCGACATTTGCCCGCCTCGCCGACATCGACTTGCTGCACGTCCCCTACAAGAGCTCGCCGCCGGCGTTGACCGACGTGATCGCCGGCCGGATCTCGATGATGTTCATCGACGTTCCGACCGGGCTGCCGCACGTCAACGCCAAGGCGCTGAAACCGCTCGCCGTCACCACCAAGCGGAAGTCCGCGCTGCTGCCGGACCTGCCCACGATGGACGAAACCGTGAAGGGCTTCGACATCACCTCGTGGCAGGGCTATCTCGGGCCCGCCAACATGCCGAAAGACATCGTCGTCAAGCTGAACGCCGAAATCCGCAAGATCGTGGAACGGCCCGACATCAAAAGCCAGCTCGCCGAGCGCGGCATGGAGGCGTTCTCCGGCACGCCGGAGGAGTTCGATGGCTTCCTCAAGGAACAGCTCGTGCTATGGGAGAAGCTGATCACCGACGCCGGGATCGAGAAGCAGTGACCGCACTCGCCGTCATTGCGAGCCAACGGGTCGCGCGAATGCGCGCCCGATGACAGGCTCCGCGAAGCAATCCATCCTTCCGCTTGGGGAGAGATGGATCGCTTCGTCGCTTCAGCGCAAAATTGCTTCGCAATTTTGTCGCGAGCTCCTCGCAATGACGTATGCGGCGCCGGCTCTACGCCGCGCGGACCTTCTGCAGGAATTCGTCGACCGCGTTGCGCAGCATGCCGGACTGGGTGTCGAGCTCGCGAGCGTTCGACAGCACGTCGCTTGCCGCGGTGCCGGTCGCCGCGGCTGCGGTGGTGACGCCGCCGATATGCGCCGAGATCTCGCTGGAGCCGGCCGCGACCTGCTGGATGTTGCGCGCGATCTCGCGGGTCGCGTCGCCCTGCTGGTCGATCGCGGCCGAGATCGAGACGGTGATCTCGCTCATCTGAGCGATGGTCGCGGTGATGCCGCCGATCGAGGTCACCGCCTCGCCGGTGGAGGCCTGCATCGCCGCGACCTGGGCGGAGATTTCCTCGGTGGCCTTCGCGGTCTGGTTGGCCAGCGCCTTCACCTCGGAGGCGACCACCGCAAAGCCGCGGCCGGATTCGCCGGCGCGCGCCGCCTCGATGGTGGCGTTGAGCGCGAGCAGATTGGTCTGGGCCGCGATCGAGTGGATCAGCTTGACCACCTCGCCGATCTTCTCGGCTCCCGTGGAGAGCGCTTGCACGGTCGCGTTGGTGCGTTCGGCATCGGCCACCGCCTGGCTGGCGACCTCGCTGGAGCGCGCCACCTGACGGGCGATCTCGGCAACCGAGCTGGACAGTTCTTCGGCCGCGGCGGCGACGGTACCGACATTGTTGGATGCGCTGTCGGACGCCGCACCGACGGTCGCGGCACGCGCGCTGGCGTCGCTCGCAGTCGCGGTCATCGATTGCGCGGTGGTCTGCATGCCGGCGGCGGCTGAGGCCACCGAGCGGACGATACCATTCACGCTGCGCTCGAAATCGTCGGCGATATTCTCCATCGTCGAGCGGCGATCGGCGGCGGCGCGGGCCTGGCTCGCGGCCTCGGCCTGCTCGAGGTCGCGGATCTTGACCGCATTGTCCTTGAAGATCTGCACGGTTGCCGCCATCGCGCCGACCTCGTCGCCGCGGCTGACACCGGGAATCTCGCCGTCGAGCTTGCCGTCCGCGATGTCGCGCATCCGGGCGCCGAGCAGGTTGAGCGGCCGGGAAATGCTGCGGCCGATCAGCCAGGCAGCCGATCCCGAGATGATGCCGATGCCGACGATCGCGAGGCCGAGCAGCCAGATGATCGGCCGCATCTTGGTGTCGAGATCGTCGAGATAGACGCCGGTGCCGACGAACATGTTCCAGCCGGGGATCGCGACCGCGTAGGACAGCTTGCGGATCGGCACTTCCTGGCCCGGCTTCATATATTCATAGCGCAAGGTGACATCGCCCTTGGCGGCTACGCCGTCGCGCAACTCGCGCGCCAGCTTGCGGCCGTTGGTTTCAACATCGAGGCGATTCTGGCCGATCTGCTTCGGGTCCGGAGCAAGAACTGTGACGCCTTCCATCGTGTAGGCAAACACATAGCCGGAGCCGTTGTCATAGCTCAGCGTGTTGCCGCGACGGCCGAACTCGGCGATCGCCGCGTCCTTGGTCAGTTGGCCCGCATCGACCTGCTTCTGCAGCCCGATCGCCATGTTGCGCGCCATTTCGGCGATCGCCTTGCTCTGCTCGAAACGCGCGTTCACCATCTCACGCTGCATGAGGTAGCCGGCGAGGATGCCAGCCGTGCACAGACCAAGGAGCGTCACCCCCACCAGAATGCCGAGCTTGGGGGTGATCTTCAGATTTGACAGCTTCACGGGGATCTCCGGGCGGGAAACGCAGCGCGATTGGTGGATTGATTCCGCACACCGTAATGTGAGAGCCTTTACCTGTTGGTTACGGAGGTTCCCCGTAGTAGCCCGGAGAATCAGAGCGCGGACCAACCGGCAATTGTGGAGGAGCCACTCAAGTCGCGTAGACGTAGATGGCGGCGGCGCAAGGCCGTGGCCCAAGCAAGAAGCCAAGCAAGAACAACGAGCAACAAAGAACAGAAGACTCACATCGGGAGCACGCAATGTCGAAATTCAGAGTGGTCACGCCGAAGGGCGCGAGCTTCACGGTCGCCGGCGGCGGTTACGACTATGAAAAGGAGGCGCTCGATCCGATCGGCGCCGAGATTGTCGAGGCTCCGGCCAACGAGGCGGAATTCATCGCCGCGGCCAGGACCGCCGATGCGATCTACGCCAAGGGCATGCCGATCACCAAAGCGATCATTGACGCGCTGGAGAACTGCAAGGTGATCACGCTCGGCAGCGTCGGCGTCGATTCGGTCGACGTAAAGGCGGCCACCGCCCGCGGCATCCCCGTCACCAACATCCCCGACACCTTCATCGAGGAAGTCGCCGATCACGCCATGATGCTGCTGCTCGCCGGCTTCCGCCGCCTGATCGAGCAGGACAAGATGGTGCGTACCGGCCGCTGGGCCGAAGGCCGGCCGGCGCTGCTGAAGATTCCCCGCCTGATGGGGCAGACGCTCGGCTTCATTTCCTTCGGCCGGGTTGCGCGCGCGGTGGCGAAACGCGCCGCTCCGTTCGGCTTGCGGATGATGGCCTACGATCCATTCATCCAGGAAACGCTGATGTATGACCACGGCGTGATCCCGGCGACGCTGTCGGAGGTGCTGTCACAATCGGATTTCGTCTCGATGCACGCACCGGCGCGGCCCGAGGTGCATCACATGCTGACCGAGAAGCATTTCCGCCAGATGAAAAAATCGGCCGTCTTCATCAACACCGGGCGCGGCGCCACCGTCGACGAGGAGTCGCTGATCAAGGCGTTGCAGGAGGGCTGGATCGCCCACGCCGCGCTCGACGTGCTGGAAAAGGAGCCGCCGTCGCACAACAACCCGATGCTCGGGATGGATAATGTTACCTTGACCGCCCATGTCGCGTCGGCCTCGGCACGTTTTGACGAGGCGCGCAAGCGCCGGGTGGGCTACGAATTGTCACTAGTGCTGCAAGGCATGTGGCCGGTAAGCTGCGTCAATCCGTCGGTGCTGCAGAACACCGCGCTGCGCCGCTGGCAGCCTGTCAGCATGGATCGCGGTCCGAACAGCTAGGCGGCGTCGAAGCGCCGTCGCGCGACCAGCCATCCCGCATTCGCATGCGGGATGGGCTCGGGCTTGCGCGAGGGCGCGCCGGAACAAATGAGAACCTTCACTGGCGGCCAACGCCGGGAAGGAAACATAAGAACAAGGAGAGAAACGAGATGAAGACCGAGATTACGCGCCGCGACGCCTTGGCGCTGGGGGTTTCCGCGGCAGCACTGGTTGCGACCGGCGCGTCGGCGCAGGATGCGTCGAAGGTGAAGGCCGCCGACGCAGCGGCCCCGTCGCTGCCGATCGAGAAGGGCGCATCCTTGCGGATGCTGCGGCCGGTGCGCTTCGTCCAGGCCGACGAGGACGTGTTCCGCGCCAATGCCAAGAAATTCACCGACAAGACCGGCGTCGAGATCAAGGTCGATTTCGTCGGCTGGGAGGACATCAACCAGCAGACCGCCGTGACCTCGAACTCCGGCGCCGGCCCCGACATGATCATCGGCTTCGGCGACGCACCGCACATCTATGTCGACAAGCTGGTCGAGCTGACCGATGTCGCCGACTATCTCGACAAGCGCTATGGCGGCTGGCTGGCGCTGGCGCGGCGCTACGGCATGCGTTCGAAGTCCAAGACCTGGATCGGGCTGCCGTTCGGCGCCTCCGGCGGCCCTCTCGTCTACCGCAAGTCGCTGGTCAACGCCGCCGGCTTCGACAAGGTGCCGGAAGACCACGCTGGCTTCCTCGAGCTCTGCAAGAAGCTGAAGGCGGCCGGCAAGCCCGCCGGCTTCGCGCTCGGCAACGCCGTCGGCGACGGCAACGGCTTCGCCAACTGGCTGTTGTGGTCGCACAACGCCGCGCTGCTGGATGAGGAAGGCAATATCATCATCAACAGCAAGGAAACGATCGCCGCGCTGAAATACCTGAAGGAGCTCTATCCGACCTTCATTGCCGGCACGCCGTCGTGGAACGATGTCTCCAACAACCGCGCCTACTCGTCGCAAGAGATCGGCCTGACCGCCAACGGCGTCTCGCTGTACTTCTCGCTGAAGAACGACCCCGCGACCAAGGCGATCGCCGACGACACCGAGCATCAGTTCCTGATCAAGGGGCTGGCGCAGACCTCCCCGATGTCGGGCCTGACCCTGAATGCGATGGTGTTCAAGCACAGCAAGTACCCCAATGCGGCGAAGGCGTTCCTGCAATTCATGCTGGAGCACGAGCAATACGAGCCGTGGCTCAACGCCAACTCCGGCTACTGGTCGCAGCCGCTGGCCGCCTATGCCGACGCCGCGGTGTGGTCGAGCGATCCCAAGGTCGCGATCTTCAAGGACACGATGAAGAGCCCCTATTACAACGGCTATAAGGGGCCGATCTCGACCGCGACCGGCGCCGTCAACGCCGACTACGTCCTGGTGCAGATGTGCGCATCGGTCGCAACCGACGCAGCAACGCCGGAAGCCGCCGCGGCGGAAGCCGAGCGGCGGGCCAAGCGATACTTCCGCCGCTGAGCTGAACGCATCTGGATCAACCGTCATTGCGAGCGAAACGAAGCAATCCATAGCGCCGCAACGGAGGAATGGATTGCTTCGTCAGCGGAGTTTATCATCGGGCCGGCCAACGGCCGGACCCGTTGGCTCCTCGCAATGACGACAGCGCACGAGTATTCAATGTCTGTAACGACCCTGCCATCGCGAGGAATGGCGCTGCGCCAGCCGAACTGGCTGATGCGCCTGTTCGATTATAAACCGTTCCTGGTCGTGGTGTGCCTCACGCCCGCGATCGGCCTGCTCGCGGTGTTCCTGACCTATCCGCTCGGCCTCGGCATCTGGCTCGCCTTCACCGACACCACGATCGGCCGCGGCGGCGTCTATGTGGGGCTGGAGAACTTCCAGTACCTGCTGAGCGATCCCTTGTGGTGGAGCGCTGTGTTCTACAGCATCTTCTACACCGCGGTCGCGACCTTCGGAAAGTTCGCGCTCGGCTTCTGGCTGGCGCTGCTGCTCAACAATCACTTCCCGCTCAAGAGCCTGATCCGCGCCATCGTGCTGCTGCCGTGGATCGTGCCGACCGTGCTGTCGGCGCTGGCCTTCTGGTGGATCTACGATCCGCAATTCTCGATCATCTCCTACGTCCTCGTCGACGTGCTGCATTGGCGCACCACCAACGTCGATTTTCTCGGCTCGCCCTGGCCGGCGCGGTTCTCGCTGATCGCGGCCAATATCTGGCGCGGCATCCCGTTCGTCGCGATCTCGCTGCTGGCCGGATTGCAGACCATCTCGCCTTCGCTCTATGAGGCCGCGATGCTCGACGGCGCCACTGCCTGGCAGCGCTTCCGCTACATCACCTTCCCGATGATGATGCCGATCCTGGCGATCGTGATGACGTTCTCCATCATCTTCACCTTCACCGATTTCCAGCTCGTCTACGCCATCACCCGCGGCGGTCCGGTCAATTCGACCCACCTGCTCGCGACGCTGGCGTTCCAGCGCGGCATCGCCGGCGGCGAGCTCGGCGAGGGCGCAGCGATCGCGGTGTCGATGATCCCGTTCCTCGTGTTCGCGACGCTGTTCAGCTACTTCGGCCTCGCACGCCGCAAATGGCAGCAGGGAGAAGCCAATGACTGACGTCGCAGCCCAATCGAGCAACGTCGGCAGCGCCACGCCCGACACGATGGCATGGGATTCCCGCGCGCGGCGCGCGGTGATGATCTATCTGCCGCTGGCCTGCTTCGTCGTGATCCTGCTGTTTCCGTTTTACTGGATGGCAATCACCTCGTTCAAACCCAACGCGGAGCTGCTGAACTACAAGGAGCACAACCCGTTCTGGATCACCTCGCCGACGCTCGCGCATATCAAGCATCTGCTGTTCGACACCGACTATCCGCGCTGGCTGAAGACGACGATGGTGGTCGCGATCGGCTCGACCTTCCTGTCGCTGTTCGCCTCGACGCTCGCCGCTTACGCGATCGAGCGGCTGCGCTTCCGCGGCAGCCCCTATGTCGGCCTCGGCATCTACCTCGCCTATCTGGTGCCGCCGTCGATCCTGTTCATTCCGCTCGCCACCGTGATCGTGCAGTTCGGCCTGTTCGACTCACCGATGGCGCTGATCCTGGTCTATCCGACCTTCCTGGTGCCGTTCTGCACCTGGCTTCTGATCGGCTATTTCAAGTCGATCCCCTACGAGCTCGAGGAATGCGCGCTGGTCGACGGCGCAACACGGCTGCAGATCCTGCGGCGGATCACGCTGCCGCTCGCGGTGCCCGGCCTGATCTCGGCCGGCATCTTCTCCTTCACGCTGTCCTGGAACGAGTTCATCTACGCGCTCGCCTTCATCCAGAGCGGCGCCAACAAGACCGTTCCGGTCGCGATCCTGACCGAGCTGATCACCGGCGACGTCTATCAGTGGGGCGCGCTGATGGCAGGCTCGCTGCTCGGCTCGCTGCCGGTGGCGCTGTTCTATTCGCTGTTCGTCGACTACTACGTGTCGTCGCTGACCGGCGCGGTGAAGGAGTAGCCAAGCGGTCATCAGATCGGAGCGGGCACACTCCATCTTCGTCATGCTGAGGTGCGAGCGAAGCGAGCCTCGAAGCATGCACGGCCGCAGTCGGGCCGTCGCCCTTCGAGACGGCCGCTTCGCAGCCTCCTCAGGGTGACGGTGAGAGGGATTGCGCAGACCGAGTAGATCCGCACTACCTCGGCACAAAGGCGACCGGCACGCTGAAGGCCATCGAACCTTGCGTTATCTCCGTCGGAAACGCCGGAAACGGCTGGGCCTGGCGAACCATCGCCAGTGCCCGTGCATCGAAGGTCGCATTGCCCGAAGAGCCGCTGAGGCGGCTCGACAGCACCTGTCCGCCGCGTCCCAACGTGAAGCTCAAATGGACCACGCCGCGCTGGCCGTTGCTGCCGGGCGGATAGGAGTGGAAGCGCATCAGATGCGCGCGGACGCGCTGGTTGTAGGCGGCGACTGCCGATGCGGATGCACCTGCGCTAATCGATGACGCCATCGGCGCCCGACGCTCGGCGCGCGACGGCGCGCTGGTGCGCGGCGCGGGCACAGAATCCGACGGATGCTTGGCCTCGCGGCGAACCACCTTCGGCTTCACCGGTGCCGGCTTCTGCTCAGGTGCAACCTTCGCAGGCTCCGCCTTCGGCGGCGCGGCTTGCTGCGTCGGCTCCGGCGGCGCGACCACGTCGGGCTTTTCCTGCGGCGGTGTCGGCGCGATCTGCTCCTGCACGGGCTGCGCAGCCATGGGCTCCGGCGGCGCGGCATCCGCTTCCTGCATGACGGGGCCTGGCGGCTTCTCTGCGGGCGTGATCTCGGGCGCCGAAGTGATCGGCGTCAGGTCCACCAGGACAGTCGGCACCGCGACGCCCGGCGGCGGCGCGGACGCCCAGGTCAGGCCGAGCGCGATGACTGCAGCATGTATCACGAGGATCGCAACGGCCGAGAGGCCCCAGCAACGCAGCCCAGCCTCATCGCCCGTGTCGTGCAGCGCAAAGGCGTTCATCGACATCAGCTTCGCCCGTCGAGGCCGACCAGCGCGATCTTGAGATAGCCGGCATTGCGCAGCAGATTCATCACCTCCATCAGGTCGCCGTAGCTGACCGCCTTGTCGGCGCGCAGGAAGATGCGCTCGTCCCGGTTGCCCTGGGTGGCACCGTCGAGTGTCATTGTCAGCGCATCGCGCGTGATCACGTCCTCGCCGACCGCGACCGAGAGATCCGGCTTCACGGTGACGAACACCGGCTTATCCGGGCGCGGCTGCGGCTCGGCGGTGCTGGCGGGCAGGTCGACGCCGAGATCGACGGTGGCGAGCGGCGCGGCCACCATGAAGATGACGAGCAGCACCAGCATCACGTCGATGAACGGCGTGACGTTGATCTCGTGCGCCTCGACGAGCTCGTCGTCTGTGCGACGCCGGCCACCGAGCGCGCCGCTGGAGCCGAGCTTCGCGCCCATCTCCTACTCCGCCGCATGCGCCAGCCGAAGCAGGCTGCGATCGCCCTCCCGGCTGACCAGCAGCATCACCATCGCGGAGGCATCGCCGAGTAGCGCGCGATGCGCCGCGATCACCCGCGTCAGGTGATTATAGATCACCACCGCCGGGATCGCCGCGACCAGGCCGAGCGCGGTCGCCAGCAACGCTTCCGCGATGCCCGGCGCGACCACCGCGAGATTGGTGGTGTGGGCCTCGGAGATGCCGATGAAGGCGTTCATGATGCCCCAGACCGTGCCGAACAGGCCGACGAACGGCGCGGTGGCGCCGATCGTGGCGAGCACGCCGGTGCCCCGCGCGATCTGCCGAGACATTGCCGCTTCCACCCGTTCGAGCCGGAGCGCGATGCGCTCCTTGAGGCCATCATCGAACAGGCCGCCGGACAGCGTCGCCTCGCGCGCCGCGGACCGGATGATCTGCGCCACTGCATCGCTGCCGTCGCGGCTCGCCTGCTCGACCTCGGCAAGCCGGGTATCGCGCTCGAGCAGGCCGATCCGCTGCCTGACGATCGCGGTCTTGCGCCTGATCTCGACGGTCTTGGCGAGCCAGATCGTCCAGGTGACGAGGGAGGCGAAGGCGAGCCCGATCATCACGGCCTTCACCACGATGTCGGCATTCTGGAACATGCCCCAGGGCGACAGATTGCGCGGCAGCAGTGCGGTGTCGGTCGCAGCATCGCTCACATCAGGTGGCATGACGCCGAGCACGGCGACTGCTACCGTCCAGATGCTTCGCCCGAGCCATCGCTGCGACATGATCGCCTCCCGTCCCTATCCGGTTATCAGCCCATTCTTGGCAACAGCCGATCTGCCAGCGCGTGGAAGCGCCGGAGCTGGTCGCCGCGCAGCGCGCGCGTTTCGTCGCGGCCGACGAACACCTTGAACATGAAGCCGCCGGCCGAATTGATGAAGGCGATGAACGCCGACGCCTTACCCATGAACGGACGCTCGACGAAGGCGATCGCCGCGCAGCGGTCGTGACGGAGATGGCCGTGCAGGCCTTTCGGCTGTATCAGGTTGAAGTAGCCGCGACCGACCTCACCTGTCGGAATCGCGCCGGTGAACTCGAAGATCGCATCCTCAGTGTGCACGATCAGCGTCACCTCGCCCCACTCGGCGATGTCCTGCATCGCGGCTGCGAATTCGCCGGCGCCGATCCGGACCATGCCGTCCGGCAGCGCCTCGAGCACCGCGCGCGGCGTGACCTTGCGCTCGCGCGCGACGTCCTCGATCACAGCACCGGGATTGGCGGCCATATAAGCTTTCAGCTCCGCAAGCTCGGTCGAGAGCACGGGCACCTCCACTACGCCGCAGCGTTTTTCGCCCGTTCGGTGATCAGCACCTCGAATCCTTCGAACTTGGGGTGGCCGAGATAGAGACTGCCGCCGGTCTCGTTACCGGCGCGGGAGTGGGCACGGCGGAACGCCTCGGACTTGGTCCAGGCCTCGAACGCGGCCTTGTCCGCCCACACCGTATGGGTCGCATAGAGCGTGTGGTCCTCGGCCTCGGGGCCCTTCACCAGGTGAAACTCGATGAAGCCCGGCAAATCGCCGAGATAGGATTCCCGCGTCTTCCAGACCGTCTCGAATGCTTCCTCCGAGCCCTTCTTCACCTGAAACCGGTTCATTGCGATGAACATGAAAGAGTTCTCCTGTTGGCGGCGGACGCCTTTCGCGATCCTGCCGGTTGATCTCGTTGATAACATGAACGCGCCAAGGCCGCGCTGGGGGCACCAGCGCGGCCGGAGCAACCTGGATGGAAGGATCGGCTCGTCGCGTCACGCTCCACCGAGGTGAATCTTCAGCCCGGCCTTGTAAACGGTGCCCGGACCAGGGCTCGAGAACAACACGTCGTTCTGCGTGGTGCCGTCGGTCGAACTGCCCGGGATCGCGTAGGGCCGATAGTACTGGTTCAAGAGGTTGTCGACCGACGCCGTGAAGGTGATGTCCTTGGTGGCGTTCCAGGTCAGATAGAGATTGACGAGGTCATAGGCCGTCGAGGGGAGATAGCCCGCCGGAAGATCGTTATTGGCGCCGAATGACGACCACTGCGCCGCGACCGTCAACGTGCGGTCGAGCAGACGCACGCCCGCCGTCGTCGTCACCTTGCGCGGCGTGATCGTAGCGAGACCGATATTGGTCTGGGTGTTCTTGCCGCGCATCAGATGGCCGCTGACGCCAAGGAACCAGGTGCCGGCGTCGTACATCGTCTCCGCCTCGATTCCCTCGATGCGGGCATGTGCGATGTTCTGGTATTGGTAGAACTGGCTGAAGGAGCCGAACGGCGGCACCGGGGTCGGCGTCGAGGCGACCAGATCGATATAGCCGTCGACATCGTTGCGGAACACGTTGATCTTGCCGCGGAACGTATCGCCGGCCGAGAAGATGCCGTCATACTTCAGGTTGACGCCGGCTTCCTTGTTCTTGCCGACCTCGGGCCGCAGGCCGGGATTCGGCAGGAAGCAGAACAGGCCGCTGGTGCCGTCGGGGCAGTTGAACAGCGCAGGGCCGCCGCCGGTAGCGTGGCCGCCGGCAATCAGCGTCTCGGTGATCGACGGCGCGCGATAGCCCTCGGCGTAGCTGACATAGGGCGTGAAGCCCGCGACCGGCGTGACGCCGACCGTGATCTTCGGCGAGAAGCGATCGCCGCTGGTCGAGGTGTTGAAGGAACTGAGATCGTAGCGGTCGTACCTGACGGCACTGACGATTTCTAGCCAGCTCGAATAATTCTGCTTCAACTGGACGAAGCCGCCGGACACCGTGCGCTGCCCGCTGGGGGTCGTGATGTTGGAGTTGCCGCGGCTGTCGAAAGTCTGGACATCGTCACGGAAGGCATCGAAGCCATAGGTAACGGCATTGCGCCATTCGCCGATGTCGAAGCGCGAGGTGTTGTTGACGTCGAGGCCGACCGTATCGAGCGAATAGCCGCGCTTGTCGCCAACGCATCCCGAGATGTTGTTGCCGGCAATGCCCGCCCCGCAATAGGCCGAGCCTGACGTGCTGTAGTGGTAGGTCTTGGTCTGATCGTTGTCGGTGCGGTTGCCGTAGACCGAGATGTTCCAGTCGAACAACATGTCGTCCGGCCTGGAGTATTTCCAGCTCAGCGTACCCGTGTAATTCCTGACGTCGGACGCGTAGACTGACGAGCCCTGATACAGCGCGCGCTGCGCCGCGGTCAGCACCGGGCCGCGATTGAACTGGCCGATGTCATACTGATAATCCTGGAATACGCCGCCGAGCTTGATCTCGTGGCCCTCGGCGGGGCGGATCGTCACCTTCATCAGGCCGCCGGCGATCTCGTTGCCGGTGTTGCCGATCTCGGTGCCCGAGCCGTCCTTGTAATTGCCCTGGGTACGATAGACGGCGCCGCCGAACACATCGACATTGGGATCGACCCGCACGCCGCCGAACACCGAGCCCAAGCCGCGATCCCGGTTGGTGCCGTAGGAGCCCGACATGTCAACGCCCCAGCGCTCGCCGGGACGCAGCACATCGTCGATATCCTTGGTACGGAACGAGACCACGCCGCCGATCGCGCCGGAGCCGTTGATGTTCGCGGTCGGACCGCGCACCACATCGACGCCGCCGATCAACTCGGGATCGAGGAAGAACGAGCCGTTGGCGTTGTGGCCGGTGCGCTGATAGTTCTGCCGCGCGCCGTCGACGACCACGGCGACACGGCCGAAGTCTTGCAGGCCGCGGATGTTGATGACGGTCGACGGATCGTCGCCGCGCTCCTGGACCGAGACGCCAGGCACATTATAGAAGATGTCGGACAGCCGGTTCGGCTGCAGGCCCTGAATCTTCTCCAGCGTGACGACGCTCACCGGCGCCAGCGCGTCGATCGCGCGCTCATCGGTCTTGTTCGCAACCGCCGTGATGGTGTCGAGCGATTGCACCGGCACCGCGCCGATCTGCGCCCGGGCATTGATAGGTGAAGTCGCGGTCTGCTGCTCGGCCGGCGGCTTCGCCGGCTTGCGCTTCGCCTGCTTGGGCAGCGCCGACGTGGGCCGCGCGGCCGACGGATCAGCGGTCTGGGCAAGACTGCCCTCCGACATGGTTGCCGCAAATGAAAACATTGACGCGCCCACAATCAGGGCGCGCGAATACTTAGCCCCGTCAGCCATACCAGCCCCAGCCCGATGATCGCTTGTTGGTTTGGCTGGCGTGCGCTCGGCAACGTGCGAGCGGCTTGCTGGCTAACGATGTCATTGCGATGCGAGCCACCCGCCCGCATCGTGTGACGATTGGTTACGTGCCGGCAACAAAGCGGTCAAGAATGCGGCGACGCTGTTTACATCGATTGTAAAGTGCGGCCGTTGGAATGCACCGTGGCCCGCTTATACAAACATATAACATCCGAAAAATTCGAAGTCGCAGCACCAGGACAATGTCGGAAGCTTCCGGAGACAACAGCGGCGCGGCCGGAAGGCCTACGGAAAACGCTTCGAGCGCAGCTAAAACCCTGATCATGCGCGGAAATCGCATCGACAGCCGCGACCTGTTTGCAGCGGAGCGCGAGATCATCATCGCGCATGGCGAAGAGAATTACCGATTGCGGCTGACGTCGCAGAACAAGCTGATCCTCACCAAGTGACATCAATGATGACAATTTGCCGCACGCTCGCCCTGCTCACGCTCTGCTGCCTGCTGTCACCGGAGATGGCGACCGCCGAGGGTCTCACCGTGCACGACGCCCGCGACCGCGACGTCGTGATCGACGACCCCTCGCGGATCGTCTCGATCGGCGGCGCGATCACCGAGATCCTCTATGCGCTCGGTTTCGAGGACCGCATTGCCGGCATCGACTCGACCAGCCTCTATCCCCCGACTGCGCTGCACGAGAAGCCCGACGTCGGCTACATGCGCCAGTTGTCGCCCGAGGGCGTGCTCGGCCTTCACCCAACGCTGGTGCTGGCGGTGCAGGGCTCCGGTCCGAAGGAGACCATCGACGTGCTGGAGGCTGCCAAGGTGCCGCTGGTGCTGGTGCCCGAGACGTTCTCCGAGGCTGGGCTCGTCGAGAAGATCAAGGTAGTCGGGCATGCCATGGCTGCCGATCGGCGCGCCGCCTGCCTGAGCGCGGCGGTGGAGACCGATCTCGCGCAATTGCGTGCGCTGCGCGCCAGGGTGACGAACCCGGTACGCGTAATGTTCGTGATGTCGCTGTTGAACGGGCGCGCCATGGCCGCAGGTCACAAGACCGCGGCGGACGAGATCATCCAGCTCGCCGGCGCCGTCAACGCGATCGACGGCTATGACGGCTACAAGCCGATCAACGACGAAGCCATCGTGGCGGCGAAGCCCGATGTCGTGCTCTCGATCGACCGCGGCAAAGACTCGCTCAGCGCCCAATCGATCTTCGGCCATCCGGCCTTCGCGCTGACGCCGGTCGCTGCCAACAAGACCTTCATCTCGATGGAAGGGCTTTACCTGCTCGGCTTCGGGCCGCGCACTGCCGCGGCGGCGCGCGATCTCTCACTCAAGCTCTATCCAGAGCTGGCGCCGCAGGGCGAGACCTTCAAGCCCGCCGTCCTGACGGCCAACTGCCGGCAATGAGCGTGCTGGCCGAAGGCCGTCCGCACGGGACGAAACGCCGGGTCGGCGCTGCGCTGCGGCCTGCGGCCTCGCTCACGCTTGCTTGCCTGCTCGCCGCCCTGGCCGGCACCGCCCTGGTCGCACTGACCGTCGGTGCCGCAGGCATTCCGCTGGCGCGGCTGCCCGCGGCGCTCGGCCTGTGGATCGACGACGGCACCAACCCGCTCGTCGCACGCGACCAGCTCGTGCTGTGGTCGATCCGGATTCCGCGGATCGCGGCGGCCGCGATGATCGGCGGCCTGCTCGCCGTCTCCGGCGCGATCATGCAGGGCCTGTTCCGCAATCCGCTCGCCGATCCGGCGCTGGTCGGCGTCTCCTCGGGCGGCGCCCTTGCCGCCGCCGCGGCGATCGTATTCACCGACAGCCAGCTCGGCGAGACCCTGCGCGTCCTGCAAAACCAGCTATTGCCGATCGCAGCGTTCGGCGGCTCACTGCTCACGACCATGATCCTCTATGCCATCGCCAGCCGCAGCGGACGGACCTCGATTGCGATCTTCCTGCTAGCGGGACTTGCGATCGCCGCGATCGCCAATGCCGGCATCGGGCTGCTGGTGTTCGCCGCCGACGATCGCCAGCTCCGCGACATCACGTTCTGGCTGCTGGGATCACTGAGCGGCGCGACCTGGGCCAAGGTCACGACACTGGCGCCGGTGCTGGCGATCGCTGTTGTCGCATGCCTCTCGATCGCGCGCGGGCTCGACGTGCTGGTGCTCGGTGAAGCCGAGGCATTCCACAGCGGTGTCGACGTCGAACGGCTGAAGCGCACCTCGATCGTGCTGGTGTCGGCAATGACCGGCGTCGCGGTCTCGGTCTGCGGCGTGGTCGGCTTCGTCGGCATCGTGGTGCCGCATCTGTTGCGGCTCGTGATCGGGCCGTCGCATCGTCTGCTGCTTCCGGCCTCCGCGCTTTCGGGCGCGATCCTGCTGGTCGGCGCCGATACGGTGGCACGTACCGTCGTCGCGCCGGCGGAGATGCCAATCGGTATCCTGACCGCGGCGATCGGCGCGCCGTTCTTCCTCGCGATGCTGCTGCGCCAGCGCGGATTGGTCTCGCTGTGACCGACCTGCTCGAGGCAAAGGCGGTGTCGATCGCGGTCGGCGGCACGACCCTGGTCGATGCGGTATCGCTGCAGATCGGCGCCGGCGAGATGGTCGCGATCGCAGGTCCCAACGGGGCCGGCAAGTCGACCCTGCTGCGCATGCTATCCGGCGATCTCCGCCCATCGCGGGGGACGGTCCGCCTCAAGCAGCGCGACATCCACGCCTACGGGCCGCGCGCGCTCGCGCAGCACCGCGCTGTGCTGTCGCAGCACGTCAACGTCAGCTTTCCGTTCACGGTCGAGGAAATCGTCACCATGGGCGCCGGCGAGAGCCCGCGCGCCGGGGCTCGCGGGCTGGTCGAGGCCGCGCTGGACGAAGTGGGCCTGGCGCATTTCCGCGCCCGGCAACTGCCGACGCTGTCGGGCGGCGAGCAGCAGCGCGCGCATTTCGCCCGCGTGCTGGTGCAGCTCGCCTGTGGTGAAGCAAAGCACGGCCCCGGCCTACTGCTATTGGATGAACCGACCTCGAGTCTCGATTTGCGGCACCAGCTCGATCTTGTCGAGACCGCACGGCGACGCGCGCAGCGCGGCACCACCGTGATCGCGATCCTGCACGACCTTAATCTCGCAATGCGATTCGCCGACCGCATCCTGCTGCTGCATCGCGGCCGCCTCGCCATCGACGGCGACCGCACCACCGCGATGCAGCCCGAGACGATCAGGCAGATCTTCGAGATCGACGCCGCGATCCAGCACACCGACCAGGGCGTGCCATTCCTGCTGCCGCAAACCATGCGGCCGATCTAGCCTATAACGGTTCAGCGGAAAGCGTTTCCGTCATTTCTCCAATTGCTGTGGGATGGATTGCTTCGCCGCGAAGCCTCCAGCGCGTCTTGGCGCGACCCGTTGGCTTCCGCAACGACGCAACAAGAGCGCTAGCCCGCCGGCACCATCACGACGCCCTTGTCCTTCGGCCAGCGCATCCGCCATGCGAAATTGATGTCTCTGACCTCACCGGGCTTGGCCTCGAACGCCCATTCCAGCACGCCGCGCTTGTCGCGCAGATTGGTGGTGGTCGCGGGCGTGCTTGACGGCAACATCTCGACCACGATGTCGTTGGTCTCGCTGACCGGCAATTGATCGAGGATCGCGACCTTGACCGGGAAATCGTGACCGTTGCGCACCGTGGTCTTGAACGCACGCTCCTCGGTCTTCGACGTCGTCACGATGAGCCCGGCTGAGCCTTCGTTGCGCTTCACCACCGTGCGCTCGATCTTGACCTTGTCGTCGGCGCCGAAGCCGAGCCGCACCGTCTCGTCCTTCGCGGTCGCCGCCATCTGGCCCCGGCCGACGAAGATGCCGTCACGGTAGATCGACACCCGCCCCGGCAGCAGCGGCGCGTCGTCGCTCTGCACAAAGCTCGCCTCGAGGAACGCGGTGGGATCGATCACCGGGACGGCGCGGATCGCGAGATCCGGCACGATCACAGCCGTCGAGATCCGCAGGCTTTTTGCACTCTCATTTGCCGCGACACTGACGCGTCCCGGAATCCTGAAGGTAGCCTGGAAGGCACCAATCTCGGCGGTCGCCTCGCGCTCCTCGGCATGTTTGCGAAGCGAGGCCTCGCCCTGCTCGACCTCCGGTGCCGGCGCAAGCGCCGAGCGCTGCATGCTGTCCAATGCCTTGGCTGCCGCCATCGGTCGCGGTGGTAGCGGATACTGCACGATCAGCGAATTGAGGTCGGGCGCATTGCCGCCACGCGCGACGCGGACGGTGGAGACGCCGAGCGTGACGTTCGACCAGTCCTCCCCGGTCGCTTGCGTGATTTCGGCGCGGCGCACCAGCTCCATCGCCGGCTTGCGATCCTTCGCGCCGGTATCGAGTCTGGCGTCATAAAGCGGGGTCCAGCGCGCGTTGGGCACCGAATAGGTCACCCGCAGCGTCGCCCTGGTCGCGGCCGTGGCGGCGACGTCGATCCGCACCTCGAGCTTGCTCGGCGGCTTGGCGGCGCGGTCGGCTTCGAGCCGCGCGACCTCGCGGTCGATGTCGCGTTGCTTGCGCTTGGCGTCACGGATCGTGCTGTCAGCGGTTGCGACTTCGTCCGCGACGGCCGCGAATGCGGCGCGCCATTCGCTCACCGGGCGCGCCTCGCCCTTTTCGCCGAGGCCGGCCGGCGAGGCCTCGGCAAAGCGGGTCGCGAACTTGCGCCGCGCCTCGGCGGCCGCAATCGCGCCCTGCAGATCGGCGCGTTCATCCTTCAGCGCCTCGATGCGCTTGTCGATCTCCGGCAGGTTGGCCGGCGCGATCTTACGCGACTCGCGCGTGTCGATCGCACCGATCGACAGCCTGGCAGCCGCCTCACCTTCGACCCGCAACGAGGACGGATCGAGCAACAGCGGGAAATCCTTCGCGACCAGCGTATTGTCGCCGGCAGGCAGGTCCAGTGTGATGACTCGAGTAACGCTCGCGCCATCGGGATAAACGGTGACCGCGTCGATATTCGAGGTCGCGTCGAGATCGGCCGCATGGAGCGGCCCGGCGGCCAGGGCAGTGACCAGCACCAGGCTGGTGGTCACCAGACAATTCGCAATCAATCGCATTGATATCCCTCCGAGAAACATCGCGTGGCACGCGAGGCGCGAAGGTGCGCCGGCGTCGCGGAGCACGCTTGCTCGTGGTGAGACGCGACGAAGAAGCGACTGGTTCGATTGAGGTTTCGGTGCGGCGTGACGATGGCGCGATGGCGGCCGCTGGATGGCGCAGCGGCGGCGGGACCTGCCAACATCTCCCGCACGGTCGTCATTGCGAGCCAACGGGTCGCGCGAACGCGCGCCTGATGACAGGCTCCGCGACGTGTCCGCCGAAGCCTTTGGCGAAGGCGGAAGCAAGCCACGGCTTCACGTATGCGGGACAGTGGATTGCTCCGTCGCTTCAGCGCAAAATTGCTTTGCAATTTTGTCGCGAGCTCCTCGCAATGACGGCTGAGAATGCATGTCACAAAAAAACACGGCGCCCGAAGGCGCCGTGCTGTCGTCGTCCGAACGTCTCAGCCGAGCCGAGACCTCAGCTATAGATCTCGAACAGGCCCGCGCCGCCCTGGCCGCCGCCGATGCACATGGTCACGACGCCCCACTTGGCCTTGCGGCGACGGCCTTCCTGCAGCAGGTGGCCGGTGAGACGTGCGCCGGTCATGCCGAAGGGATGGCCGATCGCGATCGAGCCGCCGTTGACATTGTACTTCTCGGGATCGATGCCGAGCTTGTCGCGCGAATAGAGGCACTGGCTGGCGAACGCCTCGTTGAGCTCCCAGAGATCGATGTCGTCGATCTTCAGGCCGTGCCGCTTCAGGAGCTTCGGCACCGCGTAGATCGGACCGATGCCCATCTCGTCGGGCTCGCAGCCGGCCGAGGCCCAGGCGACGAACCGGCCCATCGGATTGAGACCGCGCTTCTCGGCGTCCTTGGCTTCCATCAGCACCACGGCGGCGGCGCCGTCGGAGAGCTGGCTGGCGTTGCCGGCGGTAATGTACTTGCCCGGACCCTTCACCGGCTCGAGCTTGGCGAGACCCTCCAGCGTGGTCTCGGGACGGTTGCACTCGTCGCGATCGACGACGTAGTCCTTGATGCTCTCTTCCTTGGTGACCTTGTCGACCACCTTCATCCTGGTCTTCATCGGGACGATTTCGTCCCTGAACTTGTTGGCCTGCTGCGCGGCCGCCATGCGACGCTGCGACTCCAGCGAATACTCGTCCTGGTATTCACGGCTGACCTTGTAGCGCTCGGCGACGATGTCGGCGGTGTCGATCATCGCCATGAAGATGTCGGGCGCGGTCTTGAGCAGATCCGGATCGATCGATTCCTTCGGCGAGCCGCCGCCAGGAATCGAAATGCTCTCGACGCCGCCGGCGACGATGCAGTCCGAGCCGTCGGAGCGGATCGAGTTAGCGGCCATCGCGATGGTCTGCAGGCCCGACGAGCAGAAGCGGTTCACCGAGACGCCGGCGGTCGACTTCGGCAGGCCGGCGAGCAGCGCCGCCTGGCGGCCGATGTTCGGCGCGCCATGCGCGCAATTGCCGAGGTAGCAATCCTCGACATACTCCTTGTCGACGCCGGCGCGATCGACAGCGTGCTTGATCGCGTGCGCAGCGAGCGACATCGGCGGGGTGATGTTGAATCCGCCACGGCCGGACTTCGCCAGGCCGGTGCGCGCATAGGAAACGATTACGGCTTCACGCATAGTTTTCTCCCTTCGAGATGACGGTCATTGTGGCGTGTCATGACCCGTTCGTACACCTAATTTCGGCCGGCACAACAAGAATACCGGATGCCTGCCGACGACAAACGCCGCCTCCAGGGTCGGAGACGGCGTTCAGTTCCGCAGATCGGAATATCGTTGTGTTTGAAACGTATTTCCCCGTCGTCAATGCCCGGGCTTCCACGTCTTTCAGCGCGGACCTCAAGCAAGACGTAGATGGCCGGGTCAAGCCCGGCCATGACAGAGAAGAGGCTTTTAGAAGCTCAGCGCCTTGGCCTGCTTCACCTGCGGCAGCGCCTGCACCTTGGCAAGCACGTCTGCCGGCACCGCGCCGTCGACCTCGACCAGCGCGATGGCGTCGCCGCCCTGCTTGACGCGGCCGAGATGGAAGGTCGCGATGTTGATCTTGGCGTCGCCGAGCAGGCTCGCAAACGCGCCGATGAAGCCCGGCTTGTCCTCGTTGGTGACGTAGATCATCGACTTGCCGAACTCGGCGTCAACGCGGATGCCCTTGATGTCGACGAGGCGCGGCTTGCCATCGGCATAGACGGTACCGGACACCGAACGCACCTGTCGCTCGGTGGTGACGGTGACCGTGATCAGGCTTTCATAGTCGCTCTGCGCGGCGCGCACGACCTCGTCCACCACCATGCCGCGCTCCTTGGCGACGACGGGTGCCGAGACCACGTTGACCTCGCCCAGCATCGGCCGCAGCAGCCCCGACAGCACCGCCGAGGTGATCGCCTTGATCTTCATCTCGCCGACATGGCCCTCATAGGTGATCTGGGTCTTGAGGATGCCGCTCTCGGTGAGCTGGCCGGCGAACGAACCGAGCTTCTCGGCGAGCTCGATGAACGGCTTCAGCTTCGGCGCCTCTTCCGCGGTGATCGAGGGGAAGTTGACGGCGTTCGAGATTGCGCCGGACAACAGGTAATCCGACATCTGCTCGGCGACCTGCAGCGCGACGTTCTCCTGCGCTTCGGTGGTGGAAGCGCCGAGATGCGGAGTGCAGATCACGTTGGGATGGCCGAACAGCACGTTCGCGGTCGCCGGCTCCTCGACGAACACGTCGAAGGCGGCGCCGGCGACATGCTTGGAATTGAGCGCCTCGACCAGCGCCTGCTCGTCGACCAGGCCGCCGCGCGCGCAGTTGATGATGCGAACGCCCTTCTTCATCTTGGCGATCGCGGCCGCGTCGATGATGTTGCGCGTCTTGTCCGTCAGCGGCGTGTGCAGCGTGATGAAATCGGCGCGCTTCAACAGGTCGTCGAGCTCGACCTTCTCGACGCCGATATCCTTGGCGCGCTCCGGCGACAGGAACGGATCGAACGCGATCACCTTCATGCGCAGGCCGAGCGCGCGGTCGGCGACGATCGAGCCGATATTGCCGCAGCCGACCACGCCCAATGTCTTGGCGGTGATCTCGACGCCCATGAAGCGGTTCTTCTCCCACTTGCCGGCCTGGGTCGAGGCATCGGCCTGCGGGATCTCGCGCGCCAGCGCCAGCATCAGGGTAATCGCGTGCTCGGCGGTCGTGATCGAATTGCCGAACGGCGTGTTCATCACGATGATGCCCTTGGCGGTCGCCGCCGGAATCTCGACATTGTCGACGCCGATGCCGGCGCGGCCGATCACCTTCAGCTTCTTGGCCTTCTCGATGATCTTGGCGGTCGCCTTGGTGGCCGAGCGGATCGCGAGGCCGTCATAGTTGCCGATGATCTCGGCAAGCTTCTCCTTGTCCTTGCCGAGGTTGGGCTGGAAGTCGACGTCGACGCCGCGATCCTTGAAGATCTGCACGGCGGCGGGAGACAGCGCGTCGGAAATGAGAACTTTGGGTTTGGACATGTGGATGTTCCTTTGCCCCACAGAGGGAGCAGGCCACTCGGGCCGATGTGGTGAAGTCTCTGATCACTTCTCCCTCTCCCCGTTCTTACGGGGAGAGGGTTGGGGTGAGGGGCAGCCGCGGGCGAGGAACAAGCCGAAAGGGCCCCTCACCCGGATTGCACGGGACGATGCTGCGCATCGCCCGGGGAAATCCGACCTCTCCCCGTAAGAACGGGGAGAGGTGACAAGAGAAAACTTACGCCGCTTTGGGCAACGCTGCCTTGGTCTCGGCGAAGGCCCAGTCGATCCACTGCGTGAGCAGCTCGACGTCCTTTGCTTCAACGGTGGCGCCGCACCAGATCCGCAGGCCCGCCGGCGCATCGCGGTAATACGCGAAGTCGAAGCCGGCGTTCTCCTTCTCCACCAGCGCGACCAGCTTCTTGCAGAAGTCGGCCTGTGCTTCTGATGGAAGCGAGGTGATCGCGGGATCGGTGAACTTCAGGCACACCGAGGTGTTGGAGCGGATCGCGGGATCCTTCGCCAGGAAATCGATCCACGGCGTCTTCGCCTTCCAGTCGGCAAGCACCTTGGTGTTGGCGTCGGCACGCGCGATCAGCGCCTTCAGGCCGCCGATCGACTTCGCCCAGTTCAGCGCGTCGAGATAATCCTCGACGCAGAGCATCGACGGCGTGTTGATGGTCTCGCCCTCGAAGATGCCCTGGTTTAGCTTGCCGCCCTTGGTCAGGCGGAAGATCTTGGGCAGCGGCCAGGCCGGCTTGTAGGTCTCCAGCCGCTCGACCGCGCGCGGCGAGAGGATCAGCATGCCGTGTGCGGCCTCGCCGCCGAGCGCCTTCTGCCAGGAGAAGGTGACGACATCGAGCTTGGCGAAGTCGAGCGGCTGCGCAAAGGCGGCCGAGGTCGCATCGCAAATCGTGAGGCCTTCGCGGGTCGCGCTGATCCAGTCAGCATTCGGCACGCGCGCGCCCGAAGTGGTGCCGTTCCAGGTGAAGACGACGTCGGACGCGGGGTCCACCTTGGAGAGATCGGGGATTTCACCGTAAGCCGCGTTCAGCTTGGTGACGTCCTTCAGCTTCAATTCCTTGACGATGTCGCTGACCCAGCCTTCGCCGAAGGATTCCCAGGCGAGCGTGGTGACGGGCCGCGCACCGAGCAGCGACCACAGCGCCATCTCGACCGCGCCGGTGTCGGAGGCCGGCACGATGCCGATCTTGTAATCGGCAGGGACTTCAAGCACCTCGCGCGTCAGCTCGATCGCGAGCTTGAGCTTGGCCTTGCCGATCTTCGCACGATGCGAGCGGCCGAGGGCGGCATCCTTGAGATTGTCGGGGTTCCAGCCGGGGCGCTTGGCACAGGGGCCGGAGGAAAAATGCGGCACATGGGGCCGCGAAGCGGGCTTCGCTGCAGTCATAATCTACCCTTCCAGATAGCTGCCTCTCGGTGGGGAGAGGTTTCCCGCCGCCGGAAATAGTGGAAAGGCGTCAGAACGTCAAGAAACTTCGGATGCGTCGGCCGGATATCGGCATCACGGCTGATTGATGGGGCGTCGCCACGCGGCGCCAATTTGCTGACCCGTGAAACCACGGGAATCGGCAACTCCCCGGCCGAAGAGCGGTCTGCGGTCGCTCCACTCTCCTGGTCATATCCGAGGATGGATTGCGTCGCGGAGCCTGTCATCCGGCGGCTCTTCGCACCGACCGGGTGACTGGGGCCGTACGCCTTCGCGCCAGCGCGTTAGAAACGAATCGTCATGCCGACATGGCTTCGTGCGAATCCAAGCCGCTCATAGAAGCGCTGCGCATCGACGCGGGTGTGATGCGTCAACAATTCGACGAGCATGCAGCCCTTCGCACGCGCTTCCGCGACCGCCCACTGCACAAGCTGCTCGCCGATGCCGCGGCTGCGGCAATGCTTTGCGACGCGTACATCCTCGAGCAAACCGCGCGAGCCGCCTTGCGAGCTGATGCCCGGCAGGACCGCCAGTTGCAGGCAGCCGACGACGGTTCCCTCGCCGTCGACGGCGACCACGAGTTGCAGGTTAGGATCGCGATCGACCCGCTCGAACGCCTGATAGTAGCTTTGCGGCAGCGGATCCTCGATCCGCTCACGCGCGCTGCCGAGCGGATCGTCGGCCAGCATGCCGACGATGGCGGCGACGTCGTCGCGACGAGCCCGGCGAATGGTGGCGGATGTCGGTGCGGTCATCGTCGTTCGTTCCGTTTCAGGTCAGCGTGCCGGCGGCAGGCCAAGCACGCGCTCGGCATCGGCAATCCAGCGGTTGATCGCGGGATAGCGATCGAGGTCGAGGCCGCCTTCATGGGCGACCCGCGTGTAGGCGAGCAGCGAGACATCGGCCAGCGAGAACGCGTCCCCGACCAGGAAGCGCGCGCCGCCGAGCTGCCGCTCCAGGTGATCGAGTGCCACATAGCCGCGCTTCACCAGGTTCGGATCGAGATCCGCCACCGCCTTGCCGAGATACACAATGTGAAAACGGCAGACCGCCACGTAAGGCTCGTGGCTGTTCTGCTCCCAGAACATCCACGCATCCATCTGCGCTGCGCGATAGGCATCTGTGGGGATCAGGTCGCTGCCGCGCGCGAGATAGCGGATAATGGCGTTGGACTGAGCCAGCGTGCGGCCGTCGTCCAGCTCGACCGTGGGCACCTGGCCCCAACCGTTCAGCTTAAGAAACTCGGGCGTCCGGCTTCCGCCCTTCATCGTATCGATCTCGATCCACGTGTAGGGCAGCGCCAGTCTGTCGCACACCCATTTCACCTTCAGGCAATTGCCCGAATTGGCGTCGCCGTAGATTTTCATGTGATCGCGCTCCGCTTGCGGAGCAACATCCGATCAGCCGCACATTGCGATGTCAAGCCAAGTGGCGCGCGTCAGAACTTGTAGCCGATGGCAGCACGTACGCTGTTCTGCGTGACCGATGTATTCTTGACCTGCATAAACTTGACGTATTCCCACTCGCCGCGCACGAAAACGCAGTTCCACAACATGTATTCCAGGCCGAGACCAGCAGTCCAGCCGGCAACGTAATTGTCCGTTCTCGTATCCGTTGCGGTTTGTGAAAACTGCGGGAGTGCAAAGGTGGTCGAACTTCCGTCGGCAAAGTTGATCGTTCTGTTGACGGAGCTTGTGACCGTGCGCGCAACGTCCATTCGACCGACGGCAAGGCCGCCGAAGATGTACGGCAGGAAGTCACCGGTTGCCCAACCCGCGCGGCCGCGGAATGTCATCTCGTCCTTAAGCTTCAGCGACGCGCTTCCATTCAAGGTCACGCCGTCTGCGGCAGTGGCGCCGGTTGGCAGGACCAAGGTTGGCTGTGCGACTTGAATCGGACCCAGGCTTCCGAAGGTCGATGTCGTAAGGCCGGACCAATAGGTATAGTTCGCTTCGACTCCCAACACGACGTCGTCAAACTGATAGTTGCGTCCGACGAACGCTCCGAAGCCCGAGCTTTGCGCATTGACCCGACCCAGCAGATTGAATTGGGACGTCGGAGCCTGCAGCGTGGTGTTGCGAAAGATGGAATTGGTCAGGGATGAAACGCTACCGCCAAAGTCGGTATTGATCCATGTTTGGCCGACCTGACCGCCGACATACCAGCCGTCCCAGTTTCTGGTTGGTGCGCTCGAAGCGGGGAGACTGCCACGTAGGAACTCCGGCATGTCGGCGGCGTGCGCGCCGGTTACCGCCCCGAACATCATCGCCGCCAGCAACAACCTACGCATCGCAACGCTCCATCCAAATACAGCAAATTACGCGCTGATCATCGCCTGTTAACCTTAACCAATCGTTGTCGCCGGCCGCTTTCGGCATGCTCGCGTTGCAGAGCTGCGATATCGGCGACAAAGAAAAACGGCGCGGGATGATCCCGCGCCGTCTGCGATCGTTAACCGGTGAAGACCGGACATTAACCCTTGGTGATCAGCGGGGGCGGCGGTGGAGGCGGCACATCGCAGCAGGTCCAGCGCACGCCAAGCCGCACGTCCTGCGAGGTCAGGTCGCGGAACTCGAAGGGACGGGTGCTGGTGTGGCCATCGAAGGTCGACCCGCCACCGGTAACTGCAGAACCGAGATCGAGGTAACGATAGGCCAGCTCAACAGTGAAGTTGTTGGTGACCTTGTAGGCCACACCGGCGTGCAGCGCCCAAGCGAAATTCACCTTCGTCGCACCATCGGCCTGATACAGGCTTGTGCTCAGGTTGTTGGCCGGGAACGTGGTCAAATCCGCCAAACCCGTAGTCTTGTTCCAGGCGCCACCAACGCCGGCGCCAATGAACGGCGTCAGACACCACCAGGTACCGAGATCGGCATACACGTTCACCAATCCGACCCAGCTCGAAATGCCTCCGTTGTAGGTGTCGCCGAGCGGCCAATTGCCGGGCACGCCGTTCAAGCCACTGATCACTGCGAAATCATTGCCATTGAAGTTCACCTTGGAACGATACTCACCGGTAATGTCGGCACGGAACCAATTGTTGAACTGATAACCGACGCCGAGGCCGAACGACGTTCCACCAGTAAAGCCGTGGCCGACCTGCCGAACAGACACGGTCGAGGCGTCATTGTAGCCAGGCGCAAACAGCTTGCCGTTGAGGTTGGTCATGCCGATATCGCCGCGGAGATACCAGCCGCCGAAGTCCTGCACCGGCGGCGGCGCATACGCCATCGGGGGCGGCGGCATGATAGGCATGTCGGCGGCGAACGCCGCGGAGGACAGCAGGGATGCCGCGCCCGCGGCAATCAAAGACTTAACGCTACGCATTTGGCTTTGTCCTTTTGGCCAGTGAGGCGAACACGCAAAGCCCCACGTCTGAAACTCACGGACCAAACGATGCCAGCAAATGCTTAAGCGGCACTTAACCCTAATTTTTAAGGTTGACGATCCCTCACCAATCTTCGCGCAATCTCGCTTTTGCTGTCGCGAGTGATGCATTCACGGCACAGCAAGATGGCGATTCCGCCGCAAGTCCTAACGATGCGTTGACGATTGCGCCTAGCGACGGCGCAGGGAACGCGCGCCTGTTAGCGAATGCTTAACCCTGCACAAACGCGATTGGCCCCGTCGGGGTCGACGCGGAGGTGACAGCGACCAGTCGCATGAGCCGATAGCAGCGATGCGCTGTGTGGTCAGCGTCGCTGCGCCTCGAGATGCAAGGCTCGGACAAATGATGTCCGAGAATGCGGATGCACATTCTCTCTCAGTCGTCATGGCCCGCCACCGGGTCGCGCGAACGCGCGCCCGATGACAGGCTCCGGCGGGCCATCCAATACGCCGCGGCCTCTCGGTTCAAGCACCAGCTTCTCTGGAATACTGGATCACCCGCATGCGCGGGTGATGACACCGCGTTCACTTCGTAGAGGGCGGAACGAGATGCAAGGCTCGGACAAATCATGTCGCGAGGATGCGGATGCACATTCTCTCAGTCGTCATGGCCCGCCACCGGGTCGCGCGAACGCGCGCCCGATGACAGGCTCCGGCGGGCCATCCAGTACGCCGCGGCCTCTCGGTTCGGGCGCGCATTCGCGCGACCCGGAAATGACAGGTACTAAGCCGCTGCGGCGTGGCCGAGCGCGCTGACGATGTTGTCGACGACCTCTTCCACCAGGATACGGTCGTCGCCCTCGCCCATCACGCGGATCACCGGCTCGGTGCCGGAGGGGCGGATCAGGAGCCGACCGTGGCCATTAAGGCGGTTCTCGCCGTCGGTGATCGCGGACTTGACCTCGGCGTCGTCGAGCGGCTTGCCGCTGCGGTAGCGCACGTTCTTCAGGATCTGCGGCAATGGATCGAAGCGCCGGCAGACCTCGGACACCGGACGGCGGAGCTTCTGAACCACGGCCAGCACCTGCAGCGCCGCCACGAAGCCGTCGCCGGTCGTCGAATAATCGGACATGATGATATGGCCCGATGGCTCGCCGCCGAGATTATAACCGCCGGCCAGCATCTGCTCGAGCACATAGCGGTCACCGACCGGCGTACGGACCATGTGCATGCCGTTGCCTTGAAGGAAGCGCTCGAGCCCGAGATTGGACATCACGGTGGTGACGATGCCGGGCTTGGCGAGGCGCCCCTCTTCCTTCCAGCTCTGCGCGATCACGGCGAGCAACTGGTCGCCGTCGACGATGTGGCCGCGCTCGTCGACCAGGATGACGCGATCGGCATCGCCGTCGAGCGCGACGCCGATATCAGCGCGCATCTCGCGCACCTTCTTGGACAGCGCCTCAGGCGAGGTCGAGCCGCATTCCTTGTTGATGTTGAAGCCATCGGGTTCGACGCCGATCGGAACGACATCGGCGCCGAGCTCCCACAGCGCTTCCGGAACCACCCGATAGGCCGCGCCATTGGCGCAATCGATCACGACGCGGAGGCCTTCGAGGCTGAGGTCGCGCGGCAGCGTACGCTTGGCGAATTCGATGTAGCGATCATGGACGCCGTCGATGCGGCGAGCGCGGCCGAGGCTGGCGCTCTGCGACAGGCGACGATCGAGCGACTCGCCGAGCAACTGCTCGATCTGCTTCTCGACGTCGTCGGACAGCTTGAAGCCCTGCGGGCCGAACAGCTTGATACCGTTGTCCTCGAACAGGTTATGCGACGCCGAAATCATGACGCCGAGATCTGCCCGCATCGACTTGGTCAGCATCGCAACCGCAGGGGTCGGGATCGGGCCGAGCAGCAACACGTCCATACCGACCGAGGTAAAGCCCGCGACCATGGCGTATTCGATCATGTAGCCGGACAGCCGTGTGTCCTTGCCGATCACGACGCGATGGCGGTGATCGCCTCGCTGAAACACCAGACCTGCGGCCTGCCCCACCTTGAGCGCGAGCTCCGGCGTGATCAGCCCATTGGCGCGGCCCCGAATCCCGTCGGTCCCAAAATATTTACGGCTCATGTCACCCCCAGCGTGGGCCTCTCGAACCCACCCGCCGAGAACGCCCCAATGCCCGCCATTTTAGCGTGCATCGGCCTTATAATGTGTCAGCCGCTAAAATGACTTCAAAAAATATGATGAATCATTACCGGCATCGAATCACGCGATTCGAAGCTAAGCCGTTGTGAAATAAAGGATTACTCCTTTGGGACGCTGCCAACCCGGGGGGCGCCTCATTGTCTGTCGCCTTTGCGCAGGACGTGCCGGTCCTCCTTGCTGGGCGGTGGCTGGGTCACGTTGACGGGGTCGGAACCCGGAAACGTCTCTTCCAGCCCCTCCTCCAGGGCATCGTCCAGACGGCGCTTTTCAGCATTCTCATTCGCTTTCGGCTTGGAGCCTGATTGCGTCATTGCGCTCTCCCATCCGTCGTCGATTTGGCAGGCCTCCCAACCATGCTAGATGACGGCAACACCGTACATCTGCAAGACTTGCGACAGAGGAAGGCCGGGAACGTCCATGAAGCACATTACCTGCATCGAAGATTTGCGCCAGTTGCACAAGCGCCGGGTACCGAAGGCGTTTTTCGATTACGCGGACCGCGGCTCCTACACCGAGGACACGCTGCGCGCCAATTCCGCCGACCTGCAGCAGATCAAGTTCCGCCAGCGCATCCTGGTCGACGTGTCCAAGCGCAGCCTGTCGACCACGATCCTCGGCGAGCCCGCAGCGATGCCGCTGATCCTGGCGCCGGTCGGCCTGCTCGGCATGCAGCATGGTGACGGTGAGATCTATGCCTGCCGCGCGGCGCAGGCGGCTGGCATTCCCTTCACCCAAAGCACGATGTCGATCTGCTCGATCGAGGACATCGCGGCGGCCGTCGACAAGCCGTTCTGGTTTCAGCTCTACGTCATGAAGGACCGCGGCTTCATCAAGTCGCTGATCGAGCGCGCGATCGCGGCGAAGTGCTCGGCACTGGTTTTGACCGTCGACCTGCAGGTGATCGGTCAGCGCCACCAGGACATCAAGAACGGCATGACGGTGCCGCCGGAATGGTCGCTGTCGAAGCTGGTCGATTTCGCGACCAAGCCGGCCTGGGTGTCCGGCGTGCTGCGCGGCAAGCGCCGCACGTTCGGCAACATCGCCGGGCACGTCAAGGGCACCGAAGACCTCACCAAGCTGTCGGAATGGACCGCCTCCCAGTTCGACACCTCGCTGAACTGGAAGGACATCGAGTGGATCCGCAGCATCTGGCCGGGCAAGCTGATCCTGAAGGGCATCCTCGATGTCGAGGATGCCGAGCTCGCCGCCAAGACCGGCGCGCAGGCGATCGTGGTCTCCAACCATGGCGGCCGTCAGCTCGACGGTGCGCCGTCCTCAATCGAGGTGTTGCCCGAGATCGCCGATGCGGTCGGCTCGAAGATGGAGATCATGTTCGACGGCGGCATCCGCACCGGCATGGACGTGATGCGCGCGCTCGCGCTCGGCGCGAAATCCTGCATGATCGGCCGCGCCTATGCCTATGGCCTTGGCGCCGGCGGGCAGGAAGGCGTCGCCAAGGCGATCGACATCCTGGCGAAGGAGCTCACCACCACGATGGGGCTGTGTGGCGTCAACACGATCGCCGAGATCGACGACCACGTGCTGGCGGTGTGATGTAGCCGCTATCGCCTCTCACGCAATCGTCGTCCCGACCTTCGCCGGGACGACATCGTTGAGAGAGCCTTTCTCTCCTTACATCGGTGGGGTAATCCCATCGCGGCCGACATTGACACGATTGGCTTCCAGCGTGCCGTCGTCCTTCTTCACCGCGCCGAAGATGATGATCTTGACGCCCGGCTTGATCTCGGACTTGTCCCCGGCCACGAAGGTCACCACCGGCGTGCCGGGCGGCACCACGACTTTCTTCTCGCCGTCCTTGTACTTCACCAGGATGTTCTGGCCCTCGGTCCCCTTCACCGTCTCCGCGACCGTCGCATTGGTCATGGTCGAATTGGCCCGCAGATCCCAGGGACGGAAACCCTCCGCGGCGCCGCGCTGGTTTTCGGGGAAGATGTGCACCGCGATCGCCTTCTGCGTTCCGTCCGGCTCCGGCATCGCGGTGACGCCGATGTAGGACCCCGGCTTGATCTCGGACAGGTCGGTCTTGGCAACGCCGAACACCGCCGCATTGTCGGTCATGCGCACTTTCATGTCGGTGCCGTCGCGCGACTTGATCGACAACACCGGGCCGTCGACAGCCTCGATGGTGCCGCGGATGCGCACCGTCGGCGGCTGCTGTGCGGATGCGAGCGAGGCGAAGGCAACGGCGAGCAACGCCGCGATCAAAGACGATTTTGGCATGATGGTTGTCCCCGAGGATTGGCTGGCAGATGTGGAAACACCGGCGACGTGCAGGTATTCCAAAGACCCGTTGCCCGGATGGAGCGAAGCGACATCCGGGGACCCCAGCGCTCGGCACTGTCGAGAGTGTCGCGGAACCTGTCATCGGGCACGCGTTCGCGACCCGTTGGCTCCTCCGCGCTACCGAACCGTCACATCGGCGGGGTGAGCCCATCGCGGCCGACGCTGACGCGATCGGTCTCGATGGTGCCATCCGGCCCTTTCTTCATGAAGGCGATGACCTTGGCGCCGGCCTTCAGGTCCGACTTGTCGCCCGGAACATAGGTCACAACCGGCGCCTCGGGCGGCACCACGACTTTCTTCTCGCCGTCCTTGTATTTCACCAGCAGCGTATGACCGTCATTGCCGACGACGGATTGCGCGACCGTCGCGTTTGTCATGCTGCTGTTGGGTTTGAGATCCCAGGGCCGCGAGCCTTCGCCGGTGCCGCGCATGCTCTCGGGGAACACATGCACCTCGACCGCCTTCGGCACGCCATCGGGTCCGGGCACCGTGGTGGTGCCGATGAAGGAACCGACCTTGATGTCCGACAGCGCGACCTTGGTGAGGCCGAGCACAACGACGTTGTTCGTCATGTGCAGCTTGACCTCTTCACCGCTGCGTGACTTCACCGCGAGCGTATCGCCGTCGACGCTCTCGATGGTTCCACGAACCCGCGTCGGTGTGGGCGGCTGTTGCGCGAGCGCATAGAGCGTGGACGCCGCCACCATCGCTAGCGCGATAGACGGACGGACGAATGGATTAGGGCGGAACGGCATGGCGTGGTCTCCGGGTCATAACCTGACCCAACACTGGACCCCTGCCTTGCGACCCTATTCCGTGCCTCAAGTCTTTGTGAGATCGGCCTCGACCAGCGCGCGCAGTTCGGGGGTGACCTGCGGACGCTGCCCGAACCACAGCTCAAAGCCGCGCACCGCCTGGTGCAGGAGCATGCCGAGCCCGTCGGCGGTATCAAGCCCGCGCGCCTTTGCCGCTGCAAGCAGCGGCGTCACCAGCGGCACATAGACGAGATCGGAAACGACGGCCGATTGCGGCAACCGGCCGACATCGATCTCGAGTGCAGGCTGGCCGTGCATGCCGAGCGATGTCGTGTTCACCAGAAGCCCTGCGCGCGGCAGCAACTCGTTGACCGCATCCCAGGCCGCGGGAACAACGTTGCCGCCAAACTGATCGGCCAGCGCGCGGGCGCGGCCGATGGTGCGGTTGACGAGATGCACGCGGGCGATGCCGCGCTCGACCAGGCCGAACACCACTGCGCGCGCCGCGCCGCCGGCGCCGAGCACCAGCGCGTCCTCGGTCTTGTCCCAGCCGGGCGCACAGGCGTCGAGATTGTTGATGAAGCCTTCGATATCAGTGTTGGTCGAACGCAATTCACCGTCGGCAAACCACAGCGTATTGGCGGCGCCGATGGCGCGGGCGCGGTCGTCCGGCGTCGACAACGCCAGCGCGCGCTCCTTGTGCGGGATGGTGACGTTGGCGCCGACGAAGCCGCGCAGCGCCAAACGAAACAGGAAATCCTGGAAATCGTCCGGAGGCACCGCCTCGATCACATAGCCGCCCTCGATGCCGAGTGTGCGCAGCCAGTAATGATGGATCAGCGGCGAGCGGGAATGCGCCGCCGGCCAGCCGATCAGGCACGCGGCGCGGGTTTTGGAGGACGATGTCATGCCCGTGACATCGGCCAAGCCGCTGTCGCTGTCAATCCGTCCGCTTCGCGGTTTGGGCCGCCAGCATGCTGAGCGCGAACGCGGTGCCCGCAGCGAACCAGATCGCGGCGAGGTTGATCCAGCGGTAGGCAAGTGCCCCGAGCAGCGCACCGGCGACCAGCGCCGCCCACAACAGCAGATTGGGCAGCCAGGCCCAGCCCGCGCCGCCGGTCAGGGCCGCGGCGATCAACTGGCCAACCTTGACCAGCGCCCCGGTGACATAGGTGAGACCGAGCCCGCCGCCGTCGAGTTGGAATACGGCGTTTTCCAGTCCCATAGCCAACACGATCGCCGCGATCGCGCTGTTCGGCCGATCGAATTCGTGGGCGGCGGCGGCGACCGTGAGCAGCAGCGCCTCGGCGAGCAGGATCACGGGCTGGCGATGCGCGATGCGGCTGAGCACGATCAAGCTGCCGGCCGCCGCGCCCACGACGAACAGCACGATCAGCCCGAAGGCCTCCAAAGCAGGCCTCCAATCCGCCTCGGAAAGGCTCACGCCAAGCCGGGTCGAGTTGCCGCTCATGAAGGAGACGAACAGACCGCCGAGATGCAGGTAGCCGATGCCGTCGACATAGCCGGCGAGCCCGCTCAGCGCACACGCCAGCATCACGTTGCGGCGGGATTCAAGCATGCGTTTGGAAACTGCCAAAAGCGCATCTCATTGGCCATCCCGGGATGGTCCGACGGACCATACCTCAGATGCGCAATTGCGCATCGGGGAATCTCGAAATTCCGGATCCGCTCGCTGGCGCGAGCGCTCCGGAATGACAATCAGATCACGCCGCGTCGCGATGTGCGGCGATGATCTGGTCTGCGGCGCGGCCGGTTACTTCGGCCATCCGGTCGAACTGGCGGGTGAAGCTGCCGGCGCCGGCGGTGGCCGAGCGCAGTTCCACGATGAGGTCGCCGATCTCGGCTTCCGGCATGGTGGCGCGGACGCAGTCCCATCCGGTCCAGCCATCGCGGGTGTCGAAACCGAGGATCTGCCCGCGGCGCGCCGACAGGATCGCATTGATCTTGGCGGTCGCCTCAGTGGGACAGACGATCTCGACCATGTGGATCGGCTCCAGCAGCACCGGCTGGCATTGCGGCAGCGCCTCGCTGATGCCGATCCGCGCCGCGGTGCGGAACGCCAGATCGGAGGAATCGACGCTGTGGTAAGAGCCGTCGGTGAGCGTGACGTCGATGTCGATCACCGGGAAGCCGAGCGGCCCGCGTGCCAGAGCGTCGACGACGCCCTCTTCCACTGCGGGAATGTAGTTGCGCGGCACCGCGCCACCCACCACCTTCTCGTGGAATTCGAATCCCGAACCGCGGGGCTTCGGTTTGATGTCGAGCACGACGTCGCCGAACTGGCCATGGCCGCCGGACTGCTTCTTGTGCCGGCCGCGCTGGGTGATCGGCTTGCGGATCGTTTCCTGGTAACCGATCGCGGGCGCGTGTGATTTGACGTTGACGCCGAAGCGGTCTTTCAGCCGCTCCTGCGCGACGCGCAGATGCATCTCACCCTGCCCCCACAGCACGGTGTCGTGGGTGTGCGGATTTTGGACCATCGTGAGCGATGGATCCTCCTCGTTCAACCGCAACAGCGCCTGGCCGAGCTTGACGTCGTCCTTGCGGTCGGTCGCAGCGATCGAGATCGACAGCACCGCCGCGGCCGGCTCAACCTTGGCGAGCGATGTGGGCGCGGTCTTGCCGCTCGAGACCGTATCGGCGGTCTTGATCGCATCGAGCTTGCCGAGCGCAACGGCGTCGCCGGCCTCGGCCGACGAACGCTTGCTGTCGTGCGCGCCGGAAACCGCGAGGATGCCGGAAACGCGGCCGCTTTCGCCGGACGAGGATTGCAGCGTCGCGCCGTCCTCGAGGCGGCCCGCAAGCACGCGCGCCAGCGACAGCTTGCCGCCGTGCTGCAGATGCACGGTCTTGAACACATAGGCCAGCGCATCCTTCGCATCGGACGTGCCAAGGCGCTTCGCGGTCTCGGCAACGCCGGGCGCTTCATGACGCAGCGCCTTCATCAGCCGCAGCACGCCGTTCTCGCGGATCGCCGAGCCGAGCAGCACCGGGCAGATCAGCCCTTCGCGCAGTTCGCGCGCGAGGTCATCGAACACCGCGTCGCGCGGCGGCTGAATATCCTCCAGCAGTTGCTCCATCAGCGCGTCGTCATGGTCGGCGAGCTTCTCCAGCATCGAGAAGCGCGCTTCCTTCTCGCGATCGAGATCGCCGCCCTTGAGGGCTACGACCTCCGACGGCTTGTGCTCGCGATAGACGAAGGCGCGCTCGAGCGCGAGATCGACGAAGCCTTCGATCAAGTCGCCGTTCCAGATCGGAATCTGGCGCAGCACCAGCGGCACGCGCGAGGCGGGCTGCAGCATCGCGAGCGTCTCGCGGATGCGCTCGTTGGCACGATCGATCTTGTTGAGGAACAGGAAACGGGGAATGCCGAGCTCCTCGAGCTCGCGCAGGATGATTTGCAGTTGCGGCAGCTTCTTCTCATCGGCCTCACAGACCACGACCGCGGCATCGATCGCCGGCAACGCGGCACGCATGTCGTGCGCGAATTCAACCGAGCCGGGACAATCGATAAAGGTGTAAGTGTCGCCCATGAAGGTGGTGGAGGCGGCGGTCAAGCTCACGCCCATCTTGTGCTGACGCGCCTCGGGGGTGGCATCGCCGACGGAGGTTCCGGCATCGACGCTGCCGGCAGTCTTGATGGCGCCCGTGCGCGCCATGATCGCTTCCAGAAGTGTGGTTTTACCGCTTTGGAAAGGGCCCACCAATGCAATGCACCGTGGACCTCGGGGACTTCTGACGTCTTGTCCCATTGCCGCCTCCTCGTGCTGGAGCTCGGCCCGTGATTGGGTCGGCGACCGTTCATGCTCTGCCTGCGTCAGGCGTTTGGCAAGCGGGAAAACGTCGCTGCGGTGCGGCGTCTTGCAACCTTGCCGCGATCAAGCGACCGGCCCGTTAACGTTCGGATTTTCGCGCCTTGTGCTCCAGTTCCGTGGCTGGCGCCGGCGTGAAGTCACGCCAACGTGTCGCGATCGCACGCAAGTGCCGCACGGCAAGTGACCTATTTTCCTCGCGCCACGCGATCGTGAGCGGCGCCGTGACTGTCGAGCGCTGTGAGCGGAACGCCAACCGCGTCGCCGAAGTGGCGCGCAGCCTCTTCGGCAAGGCGGGAGTGGTTCGCGCGACGATTAGCGTCCCGGGCGTAGCTCGAGGCTCTCCAGCCCGGCGGCGAGATTGACGCCGACCTGGCCTTGCACGCTCAGCGGCTGCAACGCGATCGTGTTGTCGGACCCACCGATCAACACGTTGCCGCCGACACCGACACCAAGCGTCGCGCTGCCCTGCGCGCCGGCATAGTCGCCGGAGAGCGCACCCGGCCCGAGCCGCGCAACCGGAGCGTAGACGCCCCAGGCCAACACCGACTCCTGCGTGATGCCGAGATCGATGCCGACCTTGCGGATGGTCGCAATGTAACGATCCTCCGGCACGCCCTCGGCTCGCAACACGCAACCGAGATTGGTGACCGAGCCGACGATGAATCCGATGCTTGCGCCGCCGCGGCATTCCAGGACGCCGACCTGCACCCGCTGGATCGGCTGCTGCGCGGTGACGCTGGCGATCGAGGCCGCCAGCGCAACGACGGCGGCACCGGCGAGAAAGATAAAACGACGCATGGTGGGAGGTCTCCGGCTGAAGGCGTGATGCGAGCAGAGAACAGAGCGGGTGCCATGCCCCGGCGCCCGCGCTTGCTATGCCATAACACACGACGCCGCGCCAGAATGAGAGGTAACTCCGGATTGTTACAGCATGTGGCGGCGTTGCCGTCGGTGCCAAGTCTCCGCGACCGGCACGAAATAAAAGCAAGAGACAAAAAAGAGGCCCGCTTTCGCGGGCCTCTTGGACTTCACCGGCTTAGTGGTGGTGATGCCGGCGGTGATAGTGCCGGCGCGGGCCGCCAACGCGGACCGGCTCGAGGTCAAGTGCGGCGATGCCGGCCGCGACGTTGAAGCCGGCCTGGCCCTGCAGGCTGATCGGCTGCAGCGCATAGGAATTCGCCGGTCCACCGACGAGGAAGTTGCCGCCCGCACCGAGGCCGACCGACGCGTTGACGCCGACGCCGCCATAGCTGCCGGCGAGCGCTCCGCGCGGGACGCGGGTGACCGGCGCGCTGACCGCCCAGGCGAGCTGCGTCTGCGCGGTGACGCCGAGATCAAGGCCGACGCGGCGCACGGTCGCAATGTAAGCCTCCGGCCGGCGGCCTTCGGTCTGGAAAACGCATTCGAGCTGAGTGACGGAGCCGACAACGAAGCCGACATTCTGCCCGCCCTGGCACTCGAGGACGCCGGCCTGAACGACCGGGGGCGCTGCGTTGGCGGTGGCGATCGGCGCCAGCAGCGCGAGCGTGGCGAGGGTTAGTGTCGAAAGTCGCATTAGTCTGTCTCCGCAGGTGAACTGAATTGCGCGCGGACAGAAGGGAAGGGTCGTGTCCAAAACAAGGCAGACCGCAAAGATGCCGTAAAAACTTCCGGCGTGTGACTATTGGGATGTGCGTGCTCACGCGACAGATGAGCAGGATGTGATTTGACACGCTCGTTTTGGATTCACCGCGTGCTCGACTGCAAAACGCGCGACAACGCTCCCGCAGCTTGTGCGGGAGCGAATCTCTCTTGCAAGCGACTTATCGCAGATTGCCGCAGAAGCGCTGGATGCGTTTGCAGGCGTCCTCGAGATCCGAGGTCTTGGTGGCGTAGGAGATGCGGAATGCCGGCCCGAGCCCGAACGCGGATCCTTGCACGACGGCGACGCCCTCGCTCTCGAGCAGCTCGGTGACGAAGTCCTCGTCATTGCCGATCAGCTTGCCCGACGGCCCCTTCTTGCCGATCGTGCCTGAGCAGGATGGATAGACGTAGAACGCACCTTCGGGGCGCGGGCATTCGATACCACTCGCCTGGTTCAGCATCGACACCACGAGATCGCGCCGCTCCTTGAACACCTTGTTGTTCGCGGGGATGAAGTCCTGCGGTCCATTGAGTGCCTCGACCGAGGCCCACTGTGCGATCGACGACGGGTTCGAGGTCGACTGCGACTGGATCGTCGCCATCGCCTTGATGAGCGGCGCCGGACCACCGGCATAGCCGATGCGCCAGCCGGTCATGCAATAGGCCTTCGATACGCCGTTCACGGTCAGCGTGCGTTCATAGAGCGCCGGCTCGACCTGCGCGGCGGTGGTGAAGACGAAGTCGTCATAGACCAGATGCTCGTACATGTCGTCGGTCATCACCCAGACATGCGGATGCCGGACCAGCACGTCGGTGATCGCCTTCAGCTCGGCGCGCGTATAGGCCGCGCCGGTCGGGTTCGACGGCGAGCACAGGATGACCCACTTGGTCTTCGGCGTGATTGCCTTCTCGAGATCCTCGGGCTTGAGCTTGAAGCCGCTCGCGGCCGTGCAAACCACGGGCACCGACTCGCCACCGGCGAGCGCCACCATTTCGGGATAGCTGACCCAGTACGGCGCCGGGATGATCACCTCGTCGCCCGGATTGATGGTCGCCATCAGCGCGTTGTACAGCACCTGCTTGCCGCCGGTGCCGACGATGACTTGGTTCGGCTTGTAGGTCAGGCCGTTCTCGCGCTGGAATTTGTTGATGATGGCTTCCTTCAGCTCCGGAATGCCGCCGACATCGGTGTACTTGGTCTTGCCGCCCTCGATCGCGCGGATCGCTGCCAGCTTGATGTTGGCGGGGGTGTCGAAGTCCGGCTCGCCGGCACCGAGGCCGATGACATTGCGGCCCGCGGCTTTCAGCGCGCGTGCTTTGTCCGTGACCGCGATCGTCGCGGACGGCTTCACACGGTCGAGCGCAGCGGACAGGAAGGCCATTATCATCTCCTGGCAAACGTCGTGAGCGGTCGGCCACGACTTGATTTGGATGGGATCGGTGCACCCTAGGCCTCTCGCCGCTGCGTCGCAAGAAGCTTGGCGGCAAAGCCCGAAATCTTTCGCGCATGGCTTCAGGCGCGCGCAACATTCCGAAAGTTCCGACCTCAAATCGCTCATATCCGGCAAGGGCTGCGGTGGCCGGACAGGCCTGCTTCCGGCCACGCACTGCGCGACGAATTGCTCCGAGGACAATACGCCACGCGGCGAGACCTCCCGAACCTTGCCGGACGGTCCAGACGCATGCCCATCGCCAGCCCGGCGACGGCTGGTCCGGCGCACGCTAAGGTTGATCGCCATGACGCGTTGGCGTCGCGTGTCGACAAGCGCACACAAGCATCGCGCAAGCGTGATCCGAGTTGTTCTGCCGTGTCGATGGAATCGTTCTGCACGCGTGCAGTGCGGTAGGCGTTTCGACTTTTTCCACTGTCCGGGACTTGCGACGCTCCCCCATCGGCATCATTGTTTAGGCGCGTTGCGGCGTGACGGGCCGCGCGCCAAGCCGCGCAGTCTTCGAATTTCCGTCTTCCGAGCGAGTGAACCCCGACGCAATGTACAAGCTCTATTCGATGCAGCGGTCCGGCAACAGCTACAAGGTTCGCTTGGCGCTGGCCGTGCTGAACACACCGTACGAAGCGATCGAGATCGACATCCTGCGCGGCGAGAGCCGCACACCGGAATTCCTGGCCAAGAATCCGAGCGGCCAGGTGCCGTTGCTCGAAGTGGCCGACGGCCGCTACCTCGCCGAGTCCAATGCCATCCTCTGGTACGTTACGGCCGGCACGCCGCTGTCCCCCGAATCGCGGATCGAGCGCGCCGAGGCGTTGCAGTGGATGTTCTTCGAACAGCACGCGCTGGAGCCGAACATCGGCGCCGCCTATTTCTGGCTGTCGCTGGTCAGGGGTGGACGGGACCTCCAGACGCATGCGCTCGAGGACTGGATGGAACGCGGCTATGCGGCGCTGCAGGTGATGGAAAACCACCTCAAGAACCACGCCTATTTCGCCGCGGACCAGTTAACGGTCGCCGACATCGCGCTCTACGGCTACACCCACGTCGCCGACCGCTGCGACTTCGACCTCGCGACCTTCCCGTCGATCCGGGCCTGGCTCCGGCGGGTCGAACAGACCCCGGGCTTCGTCTCCATGGACTGGCAGGCGGGAACCGAGAACGAGCCTCCGGCCCGCCTCGTGGCCGGCCTCTGAATAGCGGGGACAGCGGGAGAACTGCCCAAATAGCGGGCAAAACCGTGCCCGCTGCCCTGTTTCTGCCGTTTTCCCGGCTTCGGCCGCCGCAATATTGCCGGCGACGATCGTCAGATTCGATCGGATGTCGCGGGTGATTCGCTCGCGTCTTGAAGGATTTAGACCATGATACGGTCGCCCGGCACGGCAGGCTTCCGGAGCTGCCCTGCCCCTGTCGCATCGCCCCGGCTGACGAATGCGATCGCCGCCTCGCTCGCGTTCTGCGCGCTGACGCTTTGCCTTGTCGTCACGATCACGGTGCTGTCGAGCAACGTCACCATGGCGATGCCGATCCCGTCATAGCTCACATTTTCGAAACTAAGCACCTTTCCGCGCCGAGGCGCGGTGGAGACAACGCGGCTCGAACGATGAAGACACCCGTCGGACTTGTGACCGTGACGTTGACGGTGGCGATCCTGCTGGCCGCCTCGCTCCTGATCGTGACCGGTACGCGCGGCGAAGGCCGCGCGCATCCGATGCGCATCATGCCGCATGCCGCCCCCGCCGCCCGATAGGCCCCCGCGCGGTCAGCTCCATTTGTGGAAGATGAAGAACGCGCCGACGGCGATGAAGGCAAAGCCGAGCACATGATTCCAGCCCAAGGGCTCCTTCAGGTACAGCACCGAGAAGCAGGCAAACACGACCAGCGTGATCACCTCCTGCATGGTCTTGAGCTGCGCCGCCGAATAGACCGCGCTGCCCCAGCGATTGGCCGGCACCGCCAGCCAGTATTCGAAGAAGGCGATGCCCCAGCTTACAAGGACGATGATGGGCAGCGCATGGCCCTTGAACTTCAGGTGGCCGTACCAGGCAAAGGTCATGAAGACATTCGAGGCAAACAGCATCAGGATCGGCAGCAGCGAAGGCGAAATGGCAGGCATCGATGTCCTCTTGAAATCCGGCCGGCACCCGGACGCGCGGAACCGGGTTTCATGCCGATCTGCATATCATTTGATTTGAAAGCATTGAAAGCTCGCGCGACCTGAGCGAGCACACCTTAACGCTGATGACGGAAATAGCGGCGGGCTGCGGACTGGTCGTCAAATGACGGCCCTATTCTTTGCTCGACAGCGACGAGAACGAGCATGCGGTACGACTGGCGTGCAATTTCAGGCCCGGCTCTGACGGCGGCCATCGCGCTGGCCGCCTTCCTGATCGATCGTCACATCGTCCCAGTGCCCAACCCGGCGCCGCTGTTCGTCTGCATCGTCGCACTCGCAAGCTCGATCAGCGGCATCAGCTCCGGGCTGATCAGCGCCGCGATCGCCGTGTCGGCCTCCGCACTGTTCTTCCTCGATCATCGCGCAGTGCCCGGTTATGACGCCGCCGACGTCGCGCGGATGCTGATGCTGGCGGCCACCGCTGCCGGCACGGCGGTGATCACGGGATTGCTGCGGCGGAAATGGATCGACGCCTTCGCGGCCGAGCAGGAGCACCACGCCACCGCGGCACGGCTCGCCGCCGCGCTCGACCAGGTCGACATCGGCATCGTGCTGCTCGACGCCGACACCCGCGCGGAATTCATCAACCGCGCCTTTCGCGACTACTTCGCGCTCTCGGACGCGCAGGCCGATTCCAAGCCACCCTTCATCGCGCTGATGTACCACGCCCGCGACACCGGCGCGTGGCAGATGCCCGAGGACGAGCTGGGGGCATTCATTGCGGAGCGTACCGCGCACATGCGCGCGGGCGATTCCACGCCGATCACCCTCAACCTGGCCGGCGGCGAGGTGCTGCGCTTCAGTTGTACGGCGCTGCCTGACGGCGGCCGCATGCTGAGCTACACGCCGGTGACCGATCTGGTGCGGCATACCGACCACCCTGCCGAGGCCGAGTACTATCGTTCGCTGCGTGGCAGCGAACATCAACTGGCGCGGCTGCTGCGCGCCGCCGAGTAAGGCCTCGCGCGCCTTTGTACGGCATTTGATCCCGCACGATCTCGACGATAGAACGTGACAAGCGGCTCGCGCGCATCGCTCAACGCAGGATCACTCATGTCCGACGACGTCACCATCCGCTTCGTCACCCGGGATGACTACGCCCAGTGGCTTCCTTTGTGGGACGGTTACAACGCATTCTACGGACGCTCGGGGCCGACGGCGCTGGCGCCCGAGATCACCGCCGTGACGTGGCAACGCTTCTTCGATGCTTACGAGCCGATGTATGCGCTGGTCGCCGAGCAAGGCGGCAAGCTGCTCGGGCTGACGCACTACCTGTTTCATCGGTCGACCACGGCCATCGAGCCGACCTGCTACCTGCAAGACCTCTTCACCAACGAGGCCGCGCGCGGCAAGGGCGTCGGCCGCGCCCTGATCAACGGCGTCTACACGCAGGCGAAGCTTGCGGGCTCGCCGCGGGTCTATTGGCAGACCCACGAGACCAATCACACGGCGATGCAGCTCTACGACAAGGTCGCGGAGAAGCCGGGCTTCGTCATCTACCGCAAGATCTTCTGAGCGGGCCTGCCGAGGCTTTGTGGACAAGATCAGGTGTCACCGGCGCGTTACAATGCGCCGCTAGGCTCCGGCTTGCGTAAGATCAGGCCCCCCGTCTCGGATCTTCGCCCCGAGCGGTCCCCGTCAGTCGCCGCGTCTGACCGGGACCGCTTTTTTTGCGACGTTGCCATGCGCCGCCGGCGGTAGGCCCGCACCTTGCCCCACGCGACAATGCGGATCGATTTTCGACAGGACTTCTCATGGAAATTCGCAATCTCGGCGGCTCCGGCCTGCGCGTATCCGCGGTCGGCATCGGCTGCAACAATTTCGGCCAGCGCACCGACCTGGAAACCTCGCGCAAGGTCATCCACAAGGCGATCGATCTCGGCATCACCCTGTTCGACACCGCCGACATCTATGCCGGCCAGGGCGGCTCGGAGACCGTGCTCGGCACCGTGCTGGGCGACCGCCGCAAGGACATCGTGCTCGCCACCAAATATGCCAAGCCGATGGCCTCCGACGGCACCAAGCAGGGCGCCTCGCGCCGCTACATCCTGTCGGCGGTCGAAGCGAGCCTGCGGCGGCTGAAGACCGACTATATCGATCTCTACCAGCAGCACGACTACGATCCCCTGACGCCAATCGACGAGACGCTGCGCGCGCTCGACGACCTCGTCCGTCAGGGCAAGGTGCGCTACATCGGCAACTCCAACTTCCCGGCCTGGCGCATCGCGGAAGCCGAGTACGTCGCGCGTGCGATCAACGTCGCCCGCTTCGTCTCGTGCCAGGACGAGTACAGCCTCCTGGTGCGCGGCATCGAGAGGGACCTGTTGCCGGCGGCGCAGGAATACAATCTCGGCCTGCTACCGTTCTTCCCGCTCGCCAGCGGTCTTCTGACCGGCAAGTACCAGCGCGGCGCCGCCGCGCCCGCCGACACCCGCTTCGCCAAGGCGCCGGCCTTGAAGGATCGCTACGTCACGCCGCGCAACGAGGACATCGTCGAGAAGCTGCAGGCGTTTGCCAAGGAGCGTGGCCACACCATGCTAGAGCTCGCCTTCTCCTGGCTCGCCGCCCGCCCGCAAGTCTCGAGCGTCATCGCCGGCGCCACCCGCCCCGAACAGATCGAGCAGAACGTCAAGGCCATCAACTGGAAGCTGAGCGCGGAGGAGATGGCCGAGATCGATCGGATCACGAAGGGGTGAAAGGCCGTGGGCACCGCACTCTCACTCCCTCTCCCCGTTCTTCACGGGGAGAGGGGTGGGGTGAGGGGCCGCCTCCGCAAGCTCGGATCGCCGTGAGACCTGTACCCCCTCACCCGGATCGCATCTTGCGATGCGATCCGACCTCTCCCCGCAAGCGGGGCGAGGTAAAGAAAGATCGACAACCCGACGATACGGGCACCCTCTCTCCACTCCCTCTCCCCGTTCTTCACGGGGAGAGGGTCGGGGTGAGGGGCTTTATCCACGCAACTCGGTTTGAATTGTCATCAGGACACCCTCAATGTTGCCGAGTACATCGTTGTTCCAGAAGCGAAGCACGCGGTATCCTTCGCTGACGAGGTAACGATCACGAACCACATCGGCAGCCGACTCGGCATGTTGTCCGCCATCCACTTCGATCACGATCAGCTTCTCGCGGCAGACGAAGTCGCAGATAAACATTCCGATCGGGACCTGCCGCGCGAATTTGTGGCCGTCGATCTGACGATTGCGGATGCGATTCCACAGCACGGTTTCGGCGTCTGTTTGATTGGCGCGCAGCCGCCTCGCGAGTCGGGTCGGCATTTCCTTGCGGCCACGCATTGCCTTGCCCCTCACCCGGATTGCTGCGCAATCCGACCTCTCCCCGCAGAAGAGCGGGGAGAGGTTGAGGAAGTCAAGCCACCAACCCCTTCATCGGCTTCACCAGTGCGCTGTCGGGGAACACCGCATCGGCCAGCGCGCGTTCGCCGATGCCGAGTTGGTCGTGCAGCACGCCCTTGATCACCGCGCGCAGATCCGTGGTCGGAGCGAGGTCGCGGGACTGGTAGAGGTTGGCGGGTTTCAGCCCTGGCCAGTCCGTGATCATGCGGCCGCCCTTCACCGCGCCGCCGGCGAGCAGCGCGATGGTGCCGGTGCCGTGGTCGGTGCCCTCGGTGCCATTGATGCGCGCGGTGCGGCCGAACTCGGTGGCGACCACGATGACGGTGTCGCGCCAGCGGTCGCCCAAGCCGCTCTCGAATTCCGCCAGCGCGCCGTCGAGGCCGCCGAGCAGTTGTGCGAGGCGGCCGACCGGGCCACCCTCATTGGCGTGGGTGTCCCAGCCGTCGAAGGCGAGCGCGCCGATGCGCGGGCCGTCGTCGGCCGCCATCAGCTTGGCCGCGCCGCGCGCCACCAGCCGCATCGCGCCGACGCCGTTCATGCCGGGCTTCGGCTTCATGTCGCTACCCTGCGCCTGCTTCTCGAGCTGCAGGCCCTGCGTCAGCGCACTCGCCAGCGCGGGATCGCGGTGCTGATAGAGATCGACAAGCCGCATCGCGGTGTCGTCAGCAGCCTGCGGCAGCGCGACCGGGGACCAGCCGACAGTCGGCGCCGCGCCGCGCAGCACCAGCGGCGTGGTCGGGCCGACCGCGAGCGCGCTCGTCACCCGCTCGCCCTTCGGCAACGCCTCCAGCGCGCGGTTGAGCCAGCCGGACTGCACGCGGCCCGGCCCGGGGAAGCCGCTCTCGAGCACGTCCTGCCCGTCAAAATGCGAGCGATCGCGATAGGAGGTCGCAACCGCATGGATCACCGCAGCCTGCTTGGCGCGGTACATCCGCGCGAACTCCGGCATCGCCGGATGCAGGCCGAAGAACGGATCGAGCATCACCGCCGCATTCGGCCCGTCGGCCTTCAGCGCGATCGCGCCGTGCAGGCCGGCATAATCGGGATCGCCGATCGGCGCGACGGTGGCGAGCCCATCGAGCGCGCCGCGCAGGACCACGACGACCAGCCGCGGATCGCGGCCATCGGCCGCGCGTGCGAATTTCGGCAAGTAGGCCCAGGCCGCAAAGGACGCGCCGCCGAGCAGCAGCGCACGGCGCGATGTCGCCTGCATCGTCAGGCTCTCACAGCACTCCATCGTCATCTCCTCTGGAATTCCGGCGACATCAGCAGCAGCGCCAGCGCCTGCTGGCGCGATTCCGCGCGCTCGACGGTGCGCCGGGTCTCGGGCGAGGCCGCATCCGCCGCGGCGAGCTCGAGCAGGTCGCGCGGGTCGAGCCGGTCCCCGAGCGTGGCGCCGAGCTGTGCAGCAATATCAAGCCGCAGCTTCAGCCCTTCCGGCGCAGCCCAGGCCGCGCTGGTATCTGGGAAGCCGTTCGGGCCGGCCGGCGTCCACAGCGGCTGGCCGAGCACGCTGAGGCCGTTGAGATAGCGGCCGGGATCATCGGGGGTGCGCGCCAAGAGGCGGCCGGTCGCGATCAGGAAATCGTAAGGGCTGCGCATCTTGGTCAGCGGCGCCTGCCAGGCCTCGTCGGACCGGACGAGGGTGGTGGCGACCGCCTTGAGGTCGCCGTCGGTCGTCGTGAAGACGTCCTGCAACCGCGCAACCAGGGCCGGCGGCGGATCGTCGGCGACGAAATGGCGGACCAGCTTGGTGGCGATGAACTTCGCCGTCGACGGGTGCCGCGCGATGTCCGACAGCACCGCCTCGCCCTGCGCGATGCCGGTCTGCGCATAGGTCTTGCCGAGCACTTGCTGTGGGCCCGGCTCATGCGCATTGGCATTAAAGACGAAGCTGCCGGGTGCGCCGATCCGGCCCTGCCGGCCGGCGAAGGTCCACCCCGTGATCACCCGCGCGAACGATGTCACGTCGTCCTGCGTATAGCCGCCGCCGACGCCGAGCGTATGCAGCTCCATGATCTCGCGCGCCAGGTTCTCGTTCAGCCCGCGGTGGCGGTTGACGCCGGCCCGCGAGTCCGGGCCGAGCGATTGCTGGTTGTCGAGGAAGAACAGCATCGCCGGATGCTGCTCGACCGCCTTCAGCATGTCGGCGAAACGGCCGAGCACATGCGGGCGGATCGCCTCGCGCTCGAACGAGCCCGCCCACATCCGCGCCAGCGCACCCTTGTTGGCCGAGATACAGAAATGATTGGACCAGAACACGACGAGACGTTCGACGAAGCCGCAATCGGCGACCACGCCGCGCTGCAGCCGCGCCAGGGCCTCGGCACGGAACGTCTTCTGGATGATGTTGAGTGGCCGTGCCGGCGGTTTCTGTGGATCGGCCGCAGGCGGCATCCCGGCCGGCATCATCGCCGCGTTGGCGCTGTCGGCCGTCCGCGCCTGCATTGTAGGATCCTTCGCCGCGATCTGCTTGGCGGCGCTAGGCAACAGGTTGCGCCGCTGCGGTTGCATCGCATCCTGCGCCGGCATCTCGCTTGCCGCGGACTGCGCGACCTTCGCGGCCTCGCGCGCCTTGCGGACCTCGAACTGATAATCGAACACCTGCTTGCCGAGTTCCGGCGTCGAGAGCAGACCCGGAACTTCGAGCAACCCGCCGTTAGGGCGCGACAGTTCCGCCATCACGAAGCCGCGCGGATCGGATGCGGCGTTGATGAGATCGCCGGATGCGCCGCCGCGTGCACCAAATCCGAAGCGATTGAGCGCGACCAGGGCGGCGTGCGAATCTCGGGCCATCTGAATTCCCTCGGCGGCATATTCCGGCTATATCTGCGCGGGATCATAGCGCGGCTCGAGATGAACCCGAGATTAATTCGTTGATTAAATCGCGGTTAGGAATGCGCCTCTCGTCATGACCGATCGATCTGAAAAGTCCTCGCCGCGCCGCCTCGCCTGCACGACATGCGGTGCCGAATTCTCCTGTACGCTCGGAGGACCGTGCTGGTGTTCCGATGAGAGCTTTCGCCTGCCGATGCCGACCGACGGCGGCGACTGCCTGTGTCCCGCATGCTTGCGGAAGCTGGCCGAACAACACGCAAGCGTGAGTGCGGCGTGAGCGAGCGATGGACCGTTGATGCTGTCCTGCTCGACATGGACGGCACCCTGCTCGACACTGAGAAAGTCTATTTCGACAGCTTGGTCGCCGCGCTGAACGGCTGCGGCTACAACGACGGTGTCGTCGCGCTGTGCCACTCCATGGTCGGCCTGCCCGGACCGGCCTGCGAGGCGTTGCTGCTCGACCGCTATGGCGCGGACTTTCCGCTCGCCGATATCAATCAGGCCTTTCTCGATCATCGCGACGCCATGATGCGATCGGGCCTGCCGCTGAAGCCCGGCACGCTGCCGCTGCTCGACGCACTCGCCGCCGCCGACCGCCCGATGGCGATCGTCACCTCGTCGTCGCGACGCTCGGCCGAACGCAACCTCACCGTCGCCGGCATCCGCGACCGCTTCGACACGCTTCTGACCCTCGACGACGTCACCCACGGCAAGCCGGACCCGGAACTCTATCTGAAGGCGGCCGCGCATCTTGGCGTGGCCCCGCGGGCCTGCGTCGCGGTGGAAGACTCCAACCATGGCGTCGCGGCCGCACACGCCGCCGGCGCCATCACGCTGATGGTGCCTGACATGGCGCCGCCGACCGAACAGACGCGCGCGAAATGCGCGGCCGTGTTGCCGGATCTGAACGCCGTGTTGGCGATGCTGCAAGAGCGTGGTGGCCTCAACGATCTATCGTAACCGTCATTGCGAGCTCCTCGCAATGACGGCGAGAATTTGCTGCGAATTTAACGCCGCTTACGCCCCGGCTTCGCCAGCGCCGTCTCGATCAGCGACCGCGCCGCCTCGCCCGCGGTCTCCATGTAGCTCGCGTCGCGATGCAGCAGCACGACGGCGAATGAGCCATCCAGCAGCAACAGCATCTGCCGCGCGAGCCGCAGTGGATCGGCGATGCCTTCGGCCGCAAAGGTCGCGCGCAGCCAGTCCTCGAACTTCTTCTTGTGCGCGGCACCGATCTTGATCGCGGGATGGCCGGGCATGTTGGCGAGCTCGGCCGAGGTGCGCAGGAAGCCGCAGCCCTTTCACTTCGGGTGCCGTGCCGAGCGCGCCAGATTGCGGAAGATCGCCTCCACCTTCACGGGCAGGCCGCCGTCGGCTTCCGCGAACCATTTCCGGAACAGCGCCAGATTGGGCTGATCGCGCGCGGCGAGATAGGCGGCGACGAGATCGTCCTTGCTCCTGAAGTGATAATACAGCGTCCGCTTGGTGAGGCCGGCCTTGGCCGCCACCTCGTCGACGCTCACGCGCCTGATGCCTTCGTTGTAGAACAGCGCGCTTGCGGCCTGGATGATGCGTTCGCGAGTGGGTTCGGACGGTCTGGGCATCCGCCTATGTATACTGACCAGTGAATATACACAAATCGCCGCCGCTCCTACAGTCCGCTCCAGCCCATATGCGCCAATGCCGGAGACCACATCATGGCCGCGCCCATCCTGCTCGACATCGACGACGGAATCGCCCTCATCACGCTGAACCGCCCGGAGCGATTGAACGCGCTGAGTTACGCGCTGATCGACCAATTGATGGCGGCGCTCGACCAGATTGAGGGAGATGCGGCGGTGCGCGCGGTGATCCTCACCGGCGCGGGCGAGCGCGCCTTCTCCGCCGGCGCCGACATCCACGAATTCTCCGAGAGCGTGACGCAGGGCTCCACGATCGCGGTGCGCGATTTCGTGCGCCGCGGCCAGGCAATGACCGCGCGGCTCGAGGCATTCAAGAAGCCGGTGATCGCCGCCGTCAATGGGCTAGCCTTCGGCGGCGGCTGCGAGATCATCGAAGCCGTGCATCTCGCCATCGCCAGCGATCGCGCGCAGTTCGCCAAGCCCGAGATCAAGCTCGGCATGCCGCCGACCTTCGGCGGCACCCAGCGGCTGCCCCGGCTGGCCGGCCGCAAGCGCGGGCTGGAGCTATTGCTGACCGGCGATCCGTTCTCGCCGGAGCATGCGCTTAAGATCGGGCTCATCAACAGCGTCGTGCCGCACGATCAGTTGCTGAACGCCGCCCGCGCGCTGGCCGGCCGCATTGTCAGGCATTCGCCAGCTTCCGTCAGCAGCGTCATCACCGCGACGACGCGCGGCCTCAACATGCCGATTGCCGAGGGCCTGCTGGTCGAAAGCGAGCAATTCGCCGCGCTGGTGCCGAGCCGTGACCTGGCCGAAGGGTTCGCGGCGTGGAAGGAGCGGCGGGCGGCGAAGTATGTCGGGGCGTGAACTGTTCTCGCAAAGCTAACTCGTCATGCCCGGGCCTGACCCGGGCATCCACGACGTCCCGCGTTCAAGAACGTGGATGGCCGGGTCAAGCCCGGCCGCGACGAATGGAGAGGCGCTGCCCTACCGCACCACGGCCGCGGTCTGCCCGAACAACAGCTTGCGCTCCTCCTCGGTGCGGATCGCGGGCTGGCCGAAATTCGGGTTGACCTCCTTCGCCTTGGCATAGGCGCGCTCGGTCGCGGGACGCTTGCCGATGGTCTCCAGCCAGCGCTTCAGATGCGGAAAATCGTCGATGTTCTGGCCCTGGTTCTTGTAGGGCACGACCCAGGGATAGCTTGCCATGTCGGCGATCGAGTAGTCGCCGGCGATGAATTCGCGGTCGGCAAGGCGCTTGTTGAGCACGCCGTAGAGCCGGTTGGTCTCGTTGACATAGCGATCGATCGCGTAAGGCAGCTTCTCGACCGCGTAATTGCGGAAGTGGTGGTTCTGGCCGGCCATCGGGCCGAGCCCGCCCATCTGCCAGAACGTCCACTGGATCGCGTCGTAGCGGCCGTAGAGATCGGCGGGCAGGAACTGGCCGGTCTTCTCGGCGAGATAGAGCAGGATCGCACCGGATTCGAAAATCTGTAGCGGCTTGCCGCCGCCCTTCGGCGCGTGATCGACGATCGCCGGAATGCGATTGTTCGGCGCGATCGCCAAGAACTCCGGCTTGAACTGGTCCCCCTTGCCGATGTTGACCGGGAAGATCTTGTACTCCAGCCCGGTCTCCTCGAGGAACATCGTGATCTTGTGGCCGTTCGGCGTGGTCCAGTAGTGAAGGTCGATCATGGGACGATCCTGCGTTGAGGCGCGCACGTGCATGCGCCTGCGAAAGAAGATGCGATTGCATGAATTTGGGCGCAAAGCTCCCGATGAGTCAATGGCAGCTTCGTGACGCGCGCAAATGTGATGACGCCAACCGCCTCAACGAGCGTCCGATCGGCGGATGGCCTCGTCGCCGGCGAGAGGTCGATTCGGCCAATCAGTGCATCCGGCCGTGCTCGCGCAAAAATCGCTCGCCGCTTTCGGTCACGGTCACGCGCATGCCCTCGATCGAGGGACGGCGCGCGACGTAGCCGCGGTCGACGGCGTCCTCCCAGATCGTCAGCCGCGGGCATGAGGTCCGCCAGGTCTCGATCACCTCGGCATAGGGCCGCGGCTCGCGTGCGATCCATTCGACGAGATCGAGCACCAGGGCATCCGTCGTCTCCGCCATCGCCTCTCTCCCTCATTGTCCCGAGCGTGATCCCACGGTCTGACCTCTCCTTCTACCCGCGTGCGGAGCGAGGCAAGAGATCACGTCGACGACATCCGAACCAATACGCCATGGTTCTCCAGCCCTTGGCCCGTCGCCGCAAACTGAGTTATCTTGCCCTTGCATCAGTTTTCCTGAGGGTCATGCATGCGGCGGCTGCTCTTTCTCAACGGCATCAAGGCGTTCGAAGCCGCGGCGCGCACCGGCAGCTTCGCCGGCGCGGGCCAGGAGCTCAACGTCTCGGCCGCGGCGATCAGCCGGATGGTGCATCTGTTGGAAGAGCGGCTCGGCGTCGCGCTGTTCGAGCGCAAGGCGAACCGGCTCGTCACCACCCAGGCGGGCCGCGCCTATCAGAGCGGGCTGACCCCGATCTTCGACGCGCTGGCGAGCCTGACCGCGCAGGTCACCGCCTCGAGCGCGCGCGTGCTGACCGTCGGGGTCGGGCCGACATTCGCGATGAAGTGGATGATCCCGCACCTCGCCGACTTCCGCAAACAGGAGCCCGACATCGAGGTGCGGATCACCACCGGCGGCATGCAGGTGCCGTTCGCCGACGACTGGAGCTGCGGCATCCAACTTGGCGACGGCGAATGGCCGGGTCTCGTCGCCGAGCCGCTGTTCGCCGCCGACCTGTTGCCGGTGTGCACGGCGCGGCTCGCCAACGGACTGAAGCGTCCGGCCGATCTGAAGGGCCCGAGCCTGATCCGCGTCGCGCATTCGCCCGACGATTGGCCGTCATGGCTGAAGGCCGCCGGCGTGCCGCGGCTCACCGCGCGCGGACCGGAATTCCAGTTCTACGGCCAGGCGCTGCAGGCTGCCGTCGACGGGCTCGGGGTTGCGATGGGGATCCGGCCCTATATCGACGACGACCTCGCCGCGGGCCGGCTGGTGGCGCCATTTGCGCGCAGCGTTCCGAAAGGCATGCGCTGGTATCTCGTCTACCGCGGCTTTCGCGCCGAGCAGCGCGACTTCGCCGCGTTCCGCCGCTGGATCATTCGCGCCGCAGCCGAGCCTGCGACGCGCCAGAAGGCAGCCCGCAACGCCGGTTGACGCGTTCGGTGCGCCGGCTGTTGCTGTCGCCGCGCACAGATAAAACTGCCGGCTTGTGAACTCATTCACATTTGGCGATCCGCCCGCGTGCTTGGCTCAGATGAGCAGAATCCCGGAGGTCGCTCATGATTTACGGCGGTTTTCAGATCAAGTCGTTCGAGGTGGGGACGGGGCAATGGCACGCCAGGATTCAACGGGTCGATCACGAGCCGGTCGTTATCGATGGAATCTCGTTTCCGACGCTCGACATCGGCTTTGCGTGGTCCGATCAGGATGCGGCGATCGCCGACGCCAAGAAGCATATCGACCAGTTCCAGCGACGCTCTGGCGTGACAATGCCGTCCTGACGGTCGACGCCGTGGTCGGCCTCGTCCCGCAACTCACGGCCGAGCCGGCATGGCCGCCGCAGGTCAGAACGCACTGCCCGGACTGTGCGACCGAGCTCGAATTGCTGCGCGTCATTCCCGGCCGCTCCGCACAATACTGGACCATGCGCTGCGCCGGCTGTGGGGGGCTCCATCTCGACGTCGTCGACAAGCCCCGCGCGTAACGTGCTCCGATCGCGGCTCAGAGCGGGACGAGAGGTCTTGCTGACATCTGCTGACAGCAGAGCTGCCGCTTAAGTCCTCACGTCCTTTGCCCTTTTCTCGCTGCCGGACTCGTCCCATATTCCGGCCATGGCGAAGACACCACGCACTCCGAAAAAGCCCGGCAAATCCCCCAGATCCAAAGCGCACCGGCCCGAGGTCCAACCGATCGGGCCTGCACTCGCCGAACTGCTCAATCCCGCGATCAATCGCGGCGATGCCGGCATGGGCTCCGGCACCGGATTGCAGCCGCCGCCGGACAATTCCTGGGACCGCCGCTCCGGCGGCGAGGCCGCCGCGCACCGCGCGCGGGCGTCAACGCGCGGAACCAGCGAACAGGTCGCCAAGCGCGACGCCTCAGGCTTCGACGAGGCGCCGCAGGCCCATTACGGCACCTCGGCCACCGTCCCGACCCTCGATCCGGAACTGGCGCGGCAGCTTGGCCTTCCGACCGCCGAGGATGACGAGGAGGCGCTGGCGCGGCCGCCGCGCAGCAAGATGGAAGCGCTCGGCGTCAAGGCGACCGCCGACGCGCTGGAGAATTTGATCCGCGACGGCCGCCCCGAATTCCGCAAGGACGACGGCTCCATGAAGGTGTGGACGCCGCACCGGCCGCCGCGCCCGGAGAAATCCGAGGGCGGCGTGCGGTTCGAGATCAAGTCGTCCTACGAGCCGAAGGGCGACCAGCCGACCGCGATCGCCGAACTGGTCGAGGGCATCGACCGCAACGACCGGACGCAGGTGCTGCTCGGCGTCACCGGCTCGGGCAAAACCTACACCATGGCCAAGGTGATCGAGGCGACGCAGCGCCCGGCGCTGATCCTGGCGCCGAACAAGACGCTGGCCGCGCAGCTCTACGGCGAGTTCAAGAACTTCTTCCCCGACAACGCGGTCGAGTACTTCGTCTCCTATTACGACTACTACCAGCCCGAGGCCTATGTGCCGCGGACCGACACCTATATCGAGAAGGATTCCTCGATCAACGAACAGATCGACCGCATGCGCCACGCCGCGACGCGCGCGCTGCTGGAGCGCGACGACGTCATCATCGTGGCTTCGGTGTCGTGCATCTATGGTATCGGCTCGGTCGAGACCTACACCGCGATGACCTTCGCGCTGAAGAAGGGCGAGCGCATCGACCAGCGGCAACTGATCGCCGATCTCGTCGCGCTGCAGTACAAGCGCACCCAGGCCGAGTTCACCCGCGGCACCTTCCGCGTCCGCGGCGATGTCATCGACATCTTCCCGGCGCACTATGAGGACCGCGCCTGGCGCGTGAACCTGTTCGGCGACACCATCGAGACGATCGAGGAATTCGATCCGCTCACCGGCCACAAGCAGGACGAGCTCGAATTCATCAAGATGTACGCCAACTCGCACTATGTGACGCCGCGCCCGACGCTGGTGCAGGCGATCAAGTCGATCAAGTCGGAGCTGAAGCAGCGCCTCGACCAGCTCAACGACCAGGGCCGCCTGCTGGAAGCGCAGCGGCTGGAGCAGCGCACCACCTTCGATCTCGAGATGATGGAGGCGACCGGAAGCTGCGCCGGCATCGAGAACTATTCGCGCTATCTCACCGGGCGCCGTCCCGGCGAGCCGCCGCCGACGCTGTTCGAATATGTGCCCGACAACGCGCTGATCTTCGCCGACGAGAGCCACGTCACCGTGCCCCAGATCGGCGCCATGTTCCGCGGCGACTTCCGCCGCAAGGCGACGCTTGCCGAATACGGCTTCCGCCTGCCCTCCTGCATGGACAACCGCCCGCTCCGCTTCGAGGAATGGGACATGATGCGGCCGCAGACCATCGCGGTGTCGGCGACGCCGAGCGGCTGGGAGCTGAATGAATCCGGCGGCGTGTTCGTCGAGCAGGTGATCCGTCCGACCGGCCTCATTGATCCCCCCGTGGATATCCGCCCGGCCCGCACCCAGGTCGACGACCTCGTCGGCGAGGTGCGCGCCACCGCGGCCGCCGGCTATCGCTCGCTGATCACGGTGCTCACCAAACGCATGGCGGAGGACCTCACCGAATATCTGCATGAACAGGGCATCCGCGTCCGCTATATGCACTCCGATATCGACACCATCGAGCGCATCGAGATCATCCGCGATCTTCGCTTAGGCGCGTTCGACGCGCTGGTCGGCATCAACCTCTTGCGCGAGGGCCTCGACATTCCCGAATGCGCGCTGGTCGCGATCCTCGACGCCGACAAGGAAGGTTTTCTGCGCAGCGAGACCTCGCTGATCCAGACCATCGGCCGCGCCGCGCGCAATGTCGACGGCAAGGTGATCCTCTATGCCGACAGCATGACCGGCTCGATGGAGCGCGCGATGGCCGAGACCACGCGCCGCCGCGAGAAGCAGGTCGAGTACAACAAGGCCAACGGCATCACGCCGGAGAGCGTGAAGAAGTCGATCGGCGATATCCTCAACTCGGTCTACGAGCGCGACCACGTGCTGGTCGAGATCGGCGACGGCGGCGTCGCCGACGACGTGATCTCGATCGGGCACAATTTCGAGGCCGTGCTCAGCGACCTCGAGACGCGGATGCGGGAAGCCGCCGCCGACCTGAACTTCGAGGAAGCCGCCCGGCTGCGCGACGAGGTCAAGCGCCTGCGCGCCACCGAGATGGCCGTGGTCGACGATCCCACCGCCAAGCAGAGGGTCGTGCAGAACCGCGCCGGCGCCTATGCCGGTGCGAAGAAATACGGCGAGGCCGCGAACCTGCCGGCCAGCGCGCTGAAGAACAAGTCCGCCGCGACCTCGATCAAGGCGAGCCGCGGCGGCAAGAGCGGCTCGCGCGTGCACAAGCCCGATCTCGACGAGATGCACGGCCCGGAATCCCTGCCGTTCCGCGCGAGCAGCGTGCTGCCGACCAAGCCGTTCGGCAGCACCAGCCGGATCATCCAGCCGACCAACTCGCGCGAGTCAGGGCCGGAGTTTGGTCCCTCGCCGAGGTCGAGCGGCGGGGCACCTGGCAAGCGCGGCGGGTGGAAGAAGCGGTAAGGCTGTCCCGACCGCCGGACGCGTGAGACGTCGCCGAACATCGGCTATATCCGGTGGGTGAGATTCGGTTATTCCGTCGCGATACCGGCTAGCATTGCAGAAATCGAAGCGGCGTAACGCTGGAAATTTGATCCCGTTTCGCTACGCTGACTCTATGAAACTCGGCTTCGAAGAATCACAGACGTCCTACACCAGCGGCTCGCAAAGCGCTCGCGCGTGGACGGAAGCCTGGGTTAAGGCTTGGGCCTATTGCCCGCACTGCGGCAATGCGAAGATGTCCCAGTTTCCCAACAACAGTCCGGTGGCCGACTTCCTCTGCGGCACATGCAGCGAGGAATTCGAACTCAAGAGCCAGAAGGGAAAGTTCGGCGCAAAGGTAGCGGACGGCGCCTACAAGACGAAGTGCGAACGCCTGGACGCGAGCAACAATCCCAACCTTCTCTTGATGAACTACGACCTGAAGACGCTCGCGGTCGTCAATCTGCTCATCGTCCCGAAGCACTTCTTTGTTCGGGACATCATTGAAGAACGAAAGCCGCTCAAGGCGACTGCCAGGCGTGCCGGCTGGATCGGCTCCAATATCCTGCTCGGGAAAGTCCCGGAGTCGGGCAAAATCCACATCGTCCAGAACGGTATCATTCGCGACAAAGAGGTGGTTCTCGCCGAATGGCAGAAGACGCTATTCCTTAGAAGCGAGTCACTGGAATCGCGCGGTTGGCTTCTCGACGTCATGAAGTGCGTTGAGTCGCTTGGGAAGCGTGAGTTCACGCTCGACGAGGTCTATGCCTTCGAACGTCATCTTGGCGACCTGTATCCGGGTAACCAGAATGTCAGGCCGAAAATACGCCAACAGCTTCAATATCTGCGTGATCGTGGATTCGTCGAGTTTGTTTCGCGAGGCAACTACCGACTGAAATCGTGAGGGTCCGCTATGGCTTGGTTTATAAACTTCTACCGGTGCGAACGCTGCAGTAGAGTCTGGCGCGATGAGTGGTCCTGCACATGTGACGACGATTGCCCGCATTGTGGCGCACGACACATGTCTCCGTTCAAGAGCGAAGATCGGACCGAATTGATCGAACAGGACGGGAACGAGTTCATCGTGATGCGCTCACCAGATTCAGCAGAGCATGATCCGGACTATGAGGAGGTCGGTCGTTTCGCTACGCGTGTGCAAGCTGAACAATTCCTAGAAACGACCGATTTTGTCTAACTACCCGGGACGTCCCGTCCCGCCCCCGATCATGCGAGCTCGAACGCCGGATGGTACCTCACATCCCCCTTCGGCGACCGGCCCCTCAGCACCAGCCGCTGCAAATACGGGCTCGCCTCACCGCCATAGGTCAGCGCGGGGTCGCTGACGAAACCGAAGCGGCCGTAATAAGCGGGATCGCCGAGCACGACGCAGCCGTCGGCATCCAGCGCCGCCAGCCGGCTAAGGCCTTCGCGGATCAGCGCACGGCCGATGCCGAGCTTTTGCATCTCCGGCACCACCGAGACCGGGCCGAGGCCATACCAGTGCCCGGCTTCGTGATCGATCCGAACCGGAGAGAATGCGGCATGGCCGACGATACTTCCGTCGTCTGATGTCGCCACCAGCGAGACGGCGAGCGCGCCGCCGTGGCGCAGCGCTTCGACAATGCGCGGCTCCGCGCCGCTACTGTAAGGCGCTGTCTCGAACGCCATTGCTGTGATCCGGCTGATCGCTGCGGCGTCTTCAACTCGTTCATCTCTGATCTGCATGTCGCAGATAGAGCATACGGGCTGGCGACGGCAAGGCCTTGCCGGTGCGACAGATCGGCGAACGCTCGCGATCACCGCGGACCGCAAGAACGCAGACGCGCATGCTCTCAGTCGTCATGCCCGCGCATGCGGGCATCCAGTACGCCGCGGCCTCTCGATCAGGCTCTGACGCCTCTGGAATACTGGATCACCCGCATGCGCGGGTGATGACGACTGAGCAAGCTGTTTGATATGTGAACCGGAAGCTGTCCGTCATGCTGAGGAGGCCGCGCCGCGGCCGTCTCGAAGCAAAACGCCGCGCGGGCTGCGCATCCTCTCGGCCGTTATGCCCGCGCAGGCGGCATCCAGTACGCCGCGGCCTCTCGATCAGGCTCTGCCGTCTCTTGAATACTGGATCACCCGCATGCGCGGGTGATGACGACTGAGGAAGCTGTTTGACATGTGAATCGAAAGCGCTCCGTCATGCTGAGGAGGCCGCGCCGCGGCCATCTCGAAGCAAGACGCCGCGCGGGCCGCGCATCCTCTCGGCCGTCATGCCCGCGCATGCGGGCACCCAGTACGCCGCGGCCTCTCGGTCAAGCTCTGGCGTCTCTGGAATACTGGATCACCCGCATGCGCGGGTGATGACGACTGAGGAACCTGTTTGACTTAGTCGCGGAGCCTGTCATCGAGCGCGCGTTCGCGCGACCCGTTGGCTCCTCGCAACGGACAGGTTGCGCGAGCCTGCGCCTGCGCTTGCGCCTAACCCGACCGCTTGTTGCTGGTGTTCTGCGTCAGGTTGCCGTGCGCGGCTTGCTCGCGGATGTTGTGCTTCTCGTCGTCGCGGTGGCCCTTGGTGGTGTCGAGGGGAACACCGGGTGCGCTGCCGGGGCCCTTGTGGCTCTGATTGTCTTCGGGAACGGGCTGGACGTTTCTTGTCTTTGGTTTCGTCATCAATGTCTCCGTTACGCAAAGGAGACAACGCCGCCCTCGCGAGCGGCGTTCCGGAAATCCCGGGTTACAATTTGTCCTGCGACGTCACAGTTTGTCCTGCTGCCTGTTCTGCGGTGTCGGCTGCGCCGGTTGCTGCTGTTGGCGCGCCTGCATCCTGGCGTGGTGGCGGCCATAGAGACAGCCCGCCGCAGCACCGAGCACGCCGTGATGGCCTGCATAGTGTCCGGCGACGCCGCCGACGATCGCGCCCTTGATGCAGCCCTTGGCGTTGGCGGCAGACACGGCGGCAAATGATGCGATGGCAAAGATGGAAGCGAACAAGACGGATCTCATATCATGGCTCCGGCGCAATCCCGCCGCGTCAACGGTCAAGCCGCCTCGCCCGTTCCAGCGCGGCCTGCGCAGAAAACCGCTGCGCATCCGCCCGGATCGTGCTCTAAATGCTGCGGGACTGCGGACCGTTTGTTTGGGATCATGCCGAAACCACCAATCAATTGGGTTGTTGCGCTGACGTTCTGCGCCGCAGCCCTGTTCATTGCAGAAGCGGCTCAGGCGCAGAACAGCGATCGCGCGCTGCTCTCGACCTTCTGCGCCGCGGCCAGCATCAAGGGATCGGCCTGCACGCGCGCGAGATCCTATCCCAACGCCGCCGGCCGCGCCTGCGATGTGACGTTGACACAGGAGCGTTATGCCGGACGCTTCCTTGCGAACAGTACCCCCCTGCTCGTCGTCAACTATGAGAGCGAGTGCGAGGCCCACGTCACCGATTTCGGCGGCGTCGCCCTGTTCGCCAAGAATGGTCAGGCCTACCGCTTCGTCCGCTTCCTGCCGGGCGCGCAGGGCCATGACTGCATCGTCCTGCCGCGGGACGAGCGGCAGGACGTGCTGGTCTGCGCGGTCGGCCATATGGGCCAGGGCAATCTCGAAAGTGCGGTGGCGCGGATGGAGTTTACGAGCAAACCCGGTAAGGGCATCGCGATCTCGCCCGACTTCCTGCTCAGGGCCGAGGATACGGTGAGCGCTTACGGCTCCAACGTCGTGACCTGCAACGAAGGGCCGAAATATTTCGATCTCTCCAACCTGGCCGCCGGGCCGCGCCGGAATTCGGTCGCCATCGACGTCGAATATGCCGACGACGAAACCATCCGAACCGCCTGCGGCGAGGGCTTTCCGAAGCCGAAGGAGCTGTTCTACGACCTCGCAGCGGGCGAGGCACTGGTGCCGCCGGGCTACGAAAAGAAGAAGCGGTTCACGATCGACCTCTTAACCCGCAAGATCGCGCCGGCGGATTGAGCCATCACCAGATGTCCGGCGCGACGGCGAACCGGCCGGCCCCGGAGGAGAACAGGGCCTTGACCGGCGTCAGGACCGGCTCGCCGCCGGCAGCGCGCCGCCTATTTGGCGACGACGTCGGCGACCTTGTTGTCGGACGGATACATGATCAGCACCCTGTGCTCGGCATCTGATTGGCGGCTGCCGGCGGCCACGCCGGTCAGCACTCCGGCGACGAGCGGAATGGTGCTTTTCATCAGGAACTCCTGGTCGCGGATGCGTCGCCCTGTCGCCCCAACCGGGCGCGCGCGGGGAGGTTTCATTAATTCGCGGATAGCTGGGCCCGTGCCTCACCAATTCGAAGCGTCACGTGCGCAGCGCGGAACCGCCATTCTGCATGCGTTCCCGCGCTGAGCACACGCCCTGGATGCTGAACCAAATTCCTCCAGCCGCGTCAAACTAGCTGTCAAAATACTTGTCAAACTACCTAGCATATTTGCCGGTTGATCGTGGGCCGGTTCGGTTCACAATGCGGGGCAAGGCGAGTCGGACCAACCGGCCGGAGTCGAACATGGGCGAGGATCTGAACCGACGACGCGTGCTGAACTTCCTCGACGTCTACTATGCGGGCGGCATCGAGGGAGCGCTCGACAGTTGCAGCGACGACATCGCGTTCCTGGCCAATGCGCCGATCGACATCCTGCCGCATATGGGCCAGCACCGCGGCAAGGCCGCGCTGCGGCAGATGTGGACCACGATCCACAACCGCTATTCCGATATGCGCTATGAGGCGCCGATCGTGGTCGCCGAGGGCGACAGGGTCGCGGCCCAGCTCCGCGTCTTCTTCCGCAAGCGCGACAATGCGCGCGTCGTGCAGTTTGACGTCGCAGTGTTCTACACCCTGCGCGAGGGCAAGATCATCGAGATCCGCGAAATCATCGACACCTTCGATCTGGTCCAGCAGGTGCTGGAGCGCGACATCGCGGCGACGCTGACCACCGGGCTCTAGCACGGTCTCGCGGCCGACCTGTTCGCCCGCAAAATCCGTACGCCAACGGTGAACCTCGCCTGCGCAACATCGACCAATCACATGGCTTGTTGCGCTTGTCGGGGCTGAAACCATCATGAAAATCGCATTGCTGGCGCTGCTCGGGCCTGCCCTAGGTGCCCTTGGCGGCGCTGCCCTCGGCATCGGGGCCGGCCTCGCATGGGTCGAAATCTTCAGAACCACGGATTTTGAAGGCTATAGCGGCATGCTGGTGTTCTTCACCTGCATGCCGCTGGGTGCCGCGATCGGCGGCATCGGAGGCGCCTTGCTGTTCGCGGTGGTGGCGGTCCGCGACGGCGCGATCGCGATCGAGCAGCAACCGGTCCGGCAGCGCGAGCGCCAACGACGCTGAGAAGCCGGCTCGTTTTGCCAAGTTCCCGCGCAATTGTGCATTGCAAAAATATCATTTGCGTTTTGGCCGATCCGCACTATCTGGGGCGGCAATAGTGATGTGCAGCAACCTGGCACGGTGTCGGCGCTGACGCCCCTGCCGCCTGCTTGCTTTGAAAATCCAGTTTCAGGAAATACGACAAATGACAGAGCACAGCCTCTGGCGTTTTTCGCGCGCGTTGCATCGTGCGATCAACGAACGCCAGCTTGAGGACATTGAGCCCTTGCTCGACGACGAGGTCGAATGGGCGATCTATGGGCCAATCGACCTGTTTTCGTTTTTCGGTCAGCGGCGGGGCAAAGCCGCCGTGCTCGAGGTCATCAGGCAGATCGGCGAGAATCTGCGGGTCCACCGCTTCGATCGCGAACGGATCATGCTGGGCGTGGACTCGGCAGCTTCGATGCTGCGCTATTCGCTCACCGCGCTCGATACCAACAAGCCGATCTCGCTGCGGCTCGCGCACTTCGCCCAGTTCAAGGCCGGCAGGCTGACCAGCTTCCGTGTGCTGGTCGATAGCTTCGACCTCGTCGAGCAGACCGTGGGTTATCCGATCCATCTGCCGCGCATCGCGGTCTGACTGGCTTCAGCGATTTCACGTGTTCGTCATGTCCGGGCCATCGTCCCGGCTCCGCGGCCTGTTTTTTGCCAGCCCCGAGCGGGCCGCGAGGGTTGCCGGGACGTCTTGCGCGACTACATGCTTGGCGCGCGGGCCCGGACATGGCGGCGCCTTGTCCGATCGCCTTGCCACAATTTCGTACCACGGGAACCGCATGTTGCGGCTCTGGAATTCGCGGGCTGGGAATGATCTCTACATTACGATTTGGCTCGGCAAGGCTGCCCCTTCTGGCCGCAGGCTTCAGCTTGGCCATGGCGCTTTCGGCCGCGGCGCAGACGCTTCCCGGCGGGGATGACACCGGGCCGGCCACCGTGACCGAAGAGGCGGCGCCGGCCGCCGATGCCAACGACACCGACATTTTGAAGGATATCGACGAGAGCAAGCTCGACTGGAGCCAGCTCAACACCGACTCCACCACCCTGCCCACGCTCCTGCCGAAGGGCGCGGCCAAGCCGAGCAGGACCGCCAGCAACGATCCGTCCTGGTCGTCCAGCCTCAATGCCAACGGCACGTCGGGCGTGTCGGTCAAGCAGTCGATCTCGCCGTTCCTCGACACCCGCGTGGGTGCAGACATGACAGTGGCGCGGCAGGGCACGCTGACGACGTCGGAGGAGTTGTCGGAACGGATCGCCAATGGCGGCAGCCTGCCGGAGTCCGGAGGCTCCGCCTGGGCCTCGATATCGGCGCCCGGCGTGGCCTCGATCTGGGACAAGACCTCGGTCGAAGCCCGTATCGATCCCGGCGCCGATCAAAGCAAGATCGGCACCTCCTTGAGCAAATCGGTGCCGCTGTCAGACCAATATTCGCTCACCCTGGAGAACGGCTACAACATCACCCAACAGGGCGCTGTGCCGATGCCCGGCATCGTCAGCCATTCGTGGCGTAGCTACGATACCGACCAGTCGGCCAAACTGTCGGTCAACGACACCGGCACCAGCATCACGGCAGGACAGACCCTGTCGACCTCCGACGACCGGTGGCTGCGCCGGATCGGCGCCGAACAGAAGCTGTTCGACGGCGTCACCGTCTCCGGTTCGGTCGGCGAGACCGCACAGGGCACGACCAGCAAGAGCATCAGCGCCGGCTTCAAGCGGACGTGGTGAAGAATCCGTTAGTCTTGTCGTGCTAATGATCGACCATTGCCGCAACTTGGCCCAGATGCGGCCAAATTCGGCGGGACTCATAGGTCTGCAACTATCACCAGATTGATCAATTCGTCGTGCGGGGGACAGCCGCGCTTCGCCATGCGAACAGGGGAAAGCCGATGAACGTTACCAACCGATCCGAAGACGCTGAGACGAATTCGGACGTCGACACCAACCTCGCTGCCGTCTCGGAGGTCGAGGCCGGTATCCGCGACTTCGTGCGCAACGACATCGCCTACCTGCGGCGGCCCGTGGCGAGCCCGGAGACCGCGCCGGTCGAGCCGAACACCGACGCCACCGTCAACAACGTCAACTCGCTGATCCAGCGCGTCGCCGGCACGTCACTGGCCGAGATCGAGAAGCTTATCTCGGAGCTCGAGAGCCTGCGCGACCTGCTGCATGCCGAGGGCCAGCGCGTCCAGCGCGAGATTTCCGGCTATGCCCAGCTCAGCCAGGCTGCGATGAAGTCGACGCGCATGATCGCCGACAACGTCACGCAGTGGAAGCGCGCCGCCGACGGTCTGCGCAACAGCTAATCCGACACCTGCACCAAGGCCGACAGCCGCCGCCTCTCCCAACGGGAGGCGGCGGCTTCATTTTTGCGACGACGATTGGAGCATGCTCGAGCCGGGGCTCGCGGCGAACGGCATGAGTGACAGTGTGACACAACACATCACACAGCAATTCTTGCAGGAATTGAATCAAGCCTTAGATGCGGAGCCGCAGCAAATTCGAAGCGCCATCGGGGCGATGGGCGCTGGGGTGAATTCATGCAACGCATTCGACCGGATAACACCGACCCAATCCCGCTACGCCGGTCGCAGCAAGGCGTCGGTACGATCATGGTCCGGTTTGTCGGACTGCTGGCAGTGGCGACCGCGGTGATGGTGTTGGTCTGGACTCGATAGGGATCCGCACGCCTGCGAATCGGGATCAGCGTCTGTCGCGAGAGGACTCCGAGCTACCGATTGATGCTCGCGGTGGTCTCGAACGAGTAGTCGCCGTCGGCAAAGCCCTTCACGACCATTCCAGTGGCCAGCATCACAACGAGCGTCACCGTTGCGAAGATCAAGCCGACCAGTTTCAGCGCGCTGCGATCTGCCATGGGTATCCCCTGAAGCTGTGCCCCAAACCATAGGCAGGCACAAACGTTCACAACGCGTTAGCAAAAAGCGCGTTTCACGCAACGCACAACAGCGTAGGTCGCTGTAAGTGATCCGCTAACCATGGCGTTCCAGCAACATCAGATGCCGGCGGGCAACATCAGGAACCGGGATGCCGTCGCGGCACGAATGCGGTCGCGAGGAAAGAAAACACCACTTCGCCGCGCTGATTGGTGCCGGTGTTGCGCGCCTGCAGGATGCCCCATTCCGGCCGGCTCGAGGAGGTGCGCTTGGTCTCGACCTGATTGGAGAAGCTGACGGTATCGCCGGCCAGCACCGGACGGATCCAGCGCAGTTCGCGGAAGCCCGGCGAAGGCCCCCACACCGCGACCGGCTCGCCGCGCGCGGCGGCCTCGGCGGAGAGCCGCTTGCCGTCGGCGACCAGCAGCTTCATGCACACCGCGGCGACGTGCCAGCCCGACGCGGCAAGCCCGCCGAACAGCGACTTGCGCCCCTCCTCCTCGTCGAGATGGAAACGCTGCGGATCGAACTGCGCGGCAAAGCGCTTGATATCCTCGGCGGTGAAGGTGAACGAGCCGAAGTCGCGCCGCGCGCCGATCTCGATATCTTCAAAAAAGCGCATGCGCACAACGTCCTGACTTGAGCATAATCTTGGCGCAAACGCCTTGCGCCGGTCGCGGGGAAAGCCGCGCCACACGATTGGCCGACGCGGCCCTTCGGGTCCGGATCATGCCTTCCCGCTCGCCCCGTCGCGACGGCTCACGATGATCGGCGACTCCATCTCGCACAGCACCTCGCCGCGCGCGTTGCGGATCGTGCCCTTGAAGGTGACGATGCCTGTGCTCGGCCGGCTGCGCGAGACGCGTGCTTCGACGACGTCGACGTCCAGCGTCAAGTCGTCGCCCGGGCGCAGCGGCGCCATCCAGCGCATTTCATTGACCCCGGGCGAGCCGAGCGAGGCGGTGCGGCCGATAAAGCCGTCGAACAGCATTCGCATCATCAACGAGCCGAGATGCCAGCCCGAGCCGGACAGGCCCCCGAGCATCGACTTGCGCGCCGCCTCCTCGTCGAGATGCATCGGCTGCGGGTCGTATTCGGCGGCAAAGGCGAGGATGTCCTCGCGGGTGACGTGGCGTGGGCCGAACGTCCCGAAGCGGCCGGGCCTGAAATCTTCGAAGGTCAGTGTGGTCATTGGGTGAGGATATGCCGGAAGGAAGCCCGATTGTGGCCGTTATTTGCAGCAATCACAACCTGTCCACTCGCATAGCTCGTCCCTGACTTGCCCGGCGCCCGGTTCGGGGCTAGCCCTTGGCCGCAAGGGGACAGCTCAGGCGGACTGCGGCATCCATCCCTCATGGTGAAGAGACCTTCCAACTGCGTCTCCCGCCATGCGGCCCGGCTGGTGACCTCGATATTCGAGAGGCTTGCTTCGCAAGCTGCTCGGGATGAAGTGATCAAGCCGGTTGTGACGCAGTAGGATGAGACGCGAATCATATTCGGCTTGCCGGGAGAACCACCGATGTTCGATTTCCAGGATCTGTTTCAGTGGGACCGTTTCATCACGCCCACGATCATCAAGACGTTCTACTGGCTGGTGATCGGCGTCATCGTGCTGTTCGGGATCTCCGGCATCCTGTCCGCCCTCTCCGCCATGGCGATCAGCCCGTTCGTCGGGTTCATCCTGCTGCTCGCATCGATCGCCAGCATCGTCGTCGGCATCGTGTTCTCGCGCATCGTCGCCGAATTCATCCTGATCGTATTCCGCATCAACGAGCATCTCGGCGCGATCCGCGACCAGGGCGGAATGCGCTGAGGCCGCCCGCAAAGCGCAGGCTCGCGGTGAAGATAAGATGAATACGCCGCCGCGAACCTGAAGGGTGCGGCAAGCTGGAATCTTAGAGCTTTTGGCCTACTGCCTCACCTGGGACGACATCGGGGAGGGTCCATGAACGCAAAGTCCCTCACGATCCGCACTGATCGGCTTCGCGCCGCGCACGACGGCGCCGCCCGATGCGCCCGCCGTGGTTAATCCGCGGTAGCACCTGTGGTCAAATCCGAGCGAAATTGCGGCCGGGATCTTAAAGCCGATCGCGTATCACCGTCACCGCCACAAACAAGAATTGCGCGGGGGCGTCGTGAGATCGGAAGTGCGTTCGATTGGCGTGAGGTCCAGACTTGTTGCCAGGCAGGGCTTCACGACCGCGGATATTTTATGGGCTGTCGGCATCTGGTCGGTGATCCTGACCCTGGCGCCGGTGATTATTTTCTACATGCTGATGGTGGCGTAACTTTTCGCCCTGTCATTCCGGGCACGCGAAGCGTGAACCTCAGATGCGCAGTTGCGCATCGGGGAATCTCGAGATTCTCAGGTGCGCAATTGCGCACCGTAGTTCGATGCTCAGGCATCGCCCGGAATGACGCTTCACCATATAACCGGCATCATAAAAAACGCGCGGGAGACGCGCGTTCTTTCAGTTCGGATCAGGCTGCGTGATTACGCCGCCTGCTTGTGCATCGCGCCAGACGCCGACGCCGAACCGCGGATCGCCTTGATCGAACGCTCGATCGCGGCCCACAGCCGATTGATTTCGGCGGCGGCGCGGCCTTCCGCGGAATACTCGCGGGCGCCCTCGCCCTGGCCCAGCGCCATCAGAAGATCGGCGCGATTGGTGATCTGTCCGCTCCACACCGGCGCGCGGAATTTCACCAACGCTTCACGGGCGATCGCAACGATGCGGCTTTCGACACCGTCGCGCTGCGCCGGCGCGCCGTTGATCACGACCGCATAGGGCTTGCGAACCGAGCGGCAGGTCTGGATCGTTTCCTGCACCGCGTTGACGTCGAACACGCCGGGCCGCGCCGGAATGATCACCATGGTGGCGTGCTTGATCGCGTCGCCGACCACAGCCGAGAGGTTCGGCGGCGTGTCGATGAACACCCATTCGATGCCGTCACGCTGGGCTTGAGCGATAATGCCGCCCACCGAATTCACCGCTGTCTTGATCGGTGGCTCGTTGGTGCCGCGCAATTTGTGCCAGAGGGTCAGCGAGCCCTGCGGATCGGCATCGATCAGCAGACAGGGCTTCGTTGCCTTGTGCACTTGCGCGGCAAGGTGAGCAGCCAGGGTACTTTTCCCCGAGCCCCCCTTACGCGAAGCGAAAACAATGACGTTCATACCTTGGCCTCCAGATTGACCCCAGAAGCCAAAAATGAATCAGCGCGTTGATTCGTGGAAGAAAAAAAACTTGCAATTCGCAAAGTCGCCTGAATTACCGGCACGTTTTGGCTTTTGAGTCACACCTTGCAATGACACAACTGGAAATGGAGCAAGTTAACTGCTTGATTTGACTCATCGCGCGCGCTTTGCGGCGCGCTTGTTGCGCTCGCGCTCGATCCATTTGCGTTCGACCCAGCCGAGCAATTGCGCGGTCGGCTTCTGCAGGAATGGAACGTCCTGTGCGAACAAAAGGAGTCCGAGCGGCAGCATCCAGAGCCCGAGCACCGGCAGGAAGCTGAAGATGCCGCCGAGGATCAAGAGGATCGCGAGCGGAATCCGCACATAGCGCGACGACGGCTTGCGCAGCCACGCGACGAACCGCGCCGGCCGCGCCGGGAGCCTGGCCTCGAACCAGGCGAAGTGCCGATCGATTTCGCCTCTGTAAAACTCGTTCACACATCTCTCCTGATCCATCCCGCGCATGGCGCGATGGCGCCTTCATCCGCACCGAATACCAAACCGGAGAGATGATGCTGCGTGACAGCGTCACAAGGCGTCAGTCTGTCGCGTGCGTGGCTCTTGAAATCGCAGTAATGCCATCCTTGCGCGGCCGGATCGCCAACCGCGTTTCGCGCGCGGTCGGCTTGATCGCCTTCTTCACCCGGTGCGAGTGCACTGGCGGAGGGAGAGAAGCGGCCCCGGCTCCGGGCCCGACCACTGCCGTCGGCAACCTGTTGCTCGATATGTCCAGAATCGGGAACATGGCCCGGAGCCCTCTGGCCGAAAGCGCCATTGAGTTGCCCAAGTCAGGGCCGCCTAGTTTGGGTTTTAGCCGGGGGCCGCGCCCGTGAACCCTGACCAGTATCTCTTAGGACTTCTCAACGCGTTTGCACATCGCTCATTGATATTCGATACGGCAATAGGCTTCGTGGAAAGCCAAGCCGTGTTCAAGGGCGCCGTTGTGACGTCGTTACTGTGGCTGGCGTGGTTTCAGCGAGACCCGGATCAAAAACTGCGGCGGTCGCTGGTCATTTCAACGCTTGCGGCGACGATCGCGTCACTTCTGCTCACGAAGATCATCAGGTTCTATCTGCCGTTCCGGCTGCGCCCGATCCATGATCCCGCGGTCGGTTTCACATTGCCGTACAACGTCAGCACCGAGACATTGTGGAACTGGGGCTCCTTTCCGAGCGACACCTCCGCATTTGAGTTTGCGTTGGCTGTTGGTGTGTTCATGATCTGGCGCCGCTGGGGCTGGCTCGCGATCCTGTACAGTCTTGTGGTGATTTCAATTCCGCGCGTCTATCTCGGCTATCATTATCCGTCCGACATCGTCGCCGGCGCCCTGATCGGTGCCGTTGTCACGCTCATCATGGGCCGTGAAAAAATCAGGATACCGTTGAGCCGGCGCCTTTTACTTTGGAGCGATGAGTATCCCGGCGCCTTCTATTGCGCCTTCTTCCTTTTCACATACGAGGTCGCCGCAGTGTTCGAGAACACTCGCCAGGTTCTAACCGCTGCCTGGAAGCTTTCGCACCACTCGGTTTGGTAGGGGCATACTCTTACCAAGGGAGCGGGCATTCGGCATCAGGTACACCGCAGCATCATCAAGCGGCCGCGACCTGGCGGCGAAAATACGTCCAGCTTGTCAGTAGGATGCCCCCGCGGTGGCACAGTTGGGTGAGCACTGTCGGAACGCCGCTTCAGCGTTGATAACTCTGATTTTTTCCACCTCGACAAGACGTCGTAGTGGTATTTTGTATTTATCGCAACTCTATTCGGAACCTCTACCACAATGGTCTCCCCTCCCAAGACGTGCGTATTTTGCGGTCAGCAGAAAAAGATGACGAGCGAGCACGTGTGGGGAGACTGGACCAAGGGGTACGTGGCGCGAACTGCGAACAAGCACACCCACGCCAACATCTTCGTTCCGCAACCCGGACGGCCATCTCCCCCAACATGCGCGTACGGGCCGGGGACCATTTGGGTGCCCAGGTTTCTGTGGTCTGCGCGGATTGTAACAGCGGTTGGCTTAGCCAGATACAGAACGCGGCCAAGCCGATCCTCATTTCCCTCTTTGATGGTTCAGCCATCACTCTAGGTGAAACCGATCAGACCCTAGTAGCCACGTGGGCCGCCATGGCGACGATGACCGGGGAATACCTCTCAAACGACCTAAAGAGGGTTGCCATCCCTCAATCGGATAGAACTTGGCTGATGGACAAGCGCACGCCCCCACCGGGGTGGTGCATTTGGGTCGGTCATTATCCACGACAGCAGAACGCGACCCAGTGGGTGAAGGCGAGTTTCCCAGTCATCAATGCGGACATCCTCCCTGACAGCATATCCGATGCGGACCTAGCGCCGACGTTGCAGACAACCGCCTTCTCAGTGGGCGTCCTCTATGTGTTCGCAATGAGTTCCCACTTTTCCGAAATCCCAAGGGGTTGGGATTGGCGCACCGCCCCGGCGGCTCGGAAACTTCTCAAGCCCATCTGGCCCGCCAATCCATACGGCTTAGGCTGGCCCAGCGGGCCAATGTCAGACGAAGATGCGAAATCGTTCTCAGCCGCTGTCGTGAGGTATTTTGAAGACCATGCGCTGGGAACAGGCAAAAGGCACGGCTAACCGTCACGCTCTTCCTCGACCAGTCGGCCAGTGTTTTCATCCCGTCCTACTCTTGTTACCTTCCCCGTGGCGTCGGTGATGGTCAGCTCCAAAATTTGTTCTTCCGTCAGTGTGAGCACTTGAGGCGCAATTCCGGCCTCTTGCTGAAGAAGGTCTGCAATCCGCAAAAGGCGGTGAAAGCAATCATAACAAAATTCAAGCGCATCTCTGTAATGTCCCAGCGAACCAAACCGCTTGATTTCCTCATCGGAGGGGGGCTCTAACACGCCCTGCGAAGCTCCCCGCTCGATTGCGCGCATTTTTTCAATGTCGTCATACAAGGGATACACCAAATAGCGTAACTCGCCGTAAGGCCCATTCGAGCGCCTTAGCTGATAAACGTCGCCAAAGATTGGACTGGTAGTCCCAAGGCAATGTTGAGCAATGCTCCGGTACAGCGACATGTGGTCAATCAACAGGTCGCCGCTGCTCGAAAACATGGAATCGGAAATTAGCTTCGCTACTTCAGTCGCTTCTATGGCGATCAACTGCTTCAACTTCTTGAGGTTGAATGGCTCTTGGCGCCTAAAGCCCAATCGGTGCGTAGCCGCCAAGATGGCGTCGCGAAGGCCGTAAAGCGCATTGAGCACTGCGCGATACTCATTTCCAATATATGCGGCGTACTTGTCGCTCGTGAAGATGTGAGCAGCAGGCGCTGGTTTGCTCCTGGTCCAAGTTTCCGAAAGAACGGTTCGATAAGCTGCAGAAAGGCGCTCAAAACGAGCGCGAGATGACCGAATCTCCGACGCTACGCGCTTGGCAATAAGCGCATCCGCTCCGCGTTGCGATTGATGCAGGGCGGTTGCAATCCCGTCCCAGCGGGCGAACTGGTATTCGGCGGGACACTGCCCGATGGGAGTGATACCGGCGATGGCAAAATTCGATGTAACCGCGTCATGCATCTCTTGGGCAACGTTGAAATAGTTCATTCCCAAGGGTCGGATTTCGCTGTGGCCCTGAAGGTATGCCGTGACCGGAGCGTTCTCAGACAGAGAAAAAAAGAGCAACCCAGCCCCCGCTGGCATCAACGCGGCCATTCGATTTGAGCCGACTAGGAGCGAAAGGCCACCAGTGAGGTGGTGGCTGCGCATTGGAGGCTTGAAAAGCAATACTTCACGTTCTGATGTCATCGCCGGACTTCGTTCCTCGCAAATAGGAAAGCTATGCAAAAAGGAATCGCTGGGATTCCGAAATGTGTACCACGCCGATTTGCGTAAAGGCTCGCGACCACGGCTGATGGCATTCGTCTCCTATCTGCGCGTATCGAAAGACAAGCAGGCCCGCAGCGGCCTGGGGACCAAAGCGCGAGGCCGTTGCAGGTTATCTCAATGGTGGCTGCTGGAGACTCGTGGCCGAACACGTACAAACCGAGAGCGGGCGAAAGGACGCCAGAGCTCGCCGCTTTCACACGCTAAGGCCGTCGGAGCCAAGCTGGTGTTCGCGAAACTGGACCGGCTCCCCAAGGCGTGGGCGGCGGGAATTCTGAGAGAACAACTTGAGAAGTGCTAGCGATTTGCGAGCGGGACTTGGAAAGCTTCGCCGTGTCGCGAGCGCGTGCGGGCTTCTGTGGGATGGTACAGTTGGGTGGGCTCGAACCACCGACCTCCTGTTCCACAGACAGGCGCTCTAACCAACTGAGCTACAACTGCATCCTGGCACGCGGCCCTCAAGGCGGGGCGGCGATTTCGGGCGGAAACTAGGTGCAACGCCGGACTTTGGCAAGGCCGTAACGCAGCGATTTCCGCGACAATCTAAGGCCGGTTCGACGGCTTCCTCCAGCAAAAAGGCCCGGACCACGGCCCGGGCCTTCCGCGAACGTGAAGCGGGCGCGATCAGGCGGCCGGCTTGTAATACTTCGAGGCGCTGGCCTTGATCGGCTCGGCGGCCTCGGCGGCGACCTTCTGGCCGAGCTCGGCCAGTTCCTTGGCCTGCGCGGTGTAGGTCTCGAACTGCTTGCGGGTGTGCGAGGTCCACAGCTCCAGTGCCTCCGACGGCGACTTCACGCCGAACAGCTCCTGCGCGAAGTCGAGCGAGGAGGTGGTGTTGGCCTTGAAGAACTCGATCAGCTTGGCCGAATACTCGCTGGCGCCCTTGCTGACGCTGGTGAACACGGCCTCGACCGTGCTGTTGTGGGTCTCGGCAGCGTCCTTGAAGCGGGCATAGTTGTCGCGGGCCTGCGACACGCCCTTCTCGGCGAAGGCGCGCATCTGTTCGGGAACCTCAAAGGGAATGATCGAAGCGGAAAACGGATCGGACGGGTTGGTCATTGACGTGCATCCTTCGCAACGGGTGACTCGATGTGACCCTTGCGAACGCCCCGGAGCCTGGAAAACCGGAACGTCGAATGGATCACGCTGCCTTGGTTCACGGGAATGCCCAATTCGGGCATGGCCAATTAAACACCCATATATGTCAATTTTGTGCAACGCAACGTGAAATCGCTGCAATGCCGCAACTTTTGACCGAATCGGATGCAGGTTCCGCGGCGAACCTCAAGGCTGAGGTCAGCGCCGGGATGCCCCGTCATCCGCAGGGATGCCGCTGTCCCCGGGGACACCGAGGTGGAAGGCGCGGGCTCAGTTCTTCGGCTTCACCGCATTGATCGCGGCACGGCTGATGATCTGACCCATTTCGCTGGCCTGGTCGGCGAGCGCGCGCATCTGGCTCTGCACGTACTCGCTGTGCAGCCTCATGATCTCGGTCAGGTCCTTGGCCTTGACCAGCGATTGCGCATAGTTCAGCGAGTCCTGCACGTTCTTTTCGGCATAGGCGAACGCCTTGCTGGAAATGTCCTTGGCGCCGGCGCGCACGCTGGCGTTGCGCTCCTCGATCGAGCCGGCGGTCGCCTGCGCGGTGGAGACGAACTGCTCGAATGCCTTGCGCGCCTGCTCGAAGCTCGCTTCCGCCATCGATCGCATGTCCTTGGGGACCTCGAATTGCTCACGCCCGTTGTCGCTCATGCTCGCGCTCCTGTTGGCTAGGTCTGGGCTCGCCGCGGGCTCGATCGGCCCATGCGGACCTCCATCGCGATGCCGCGTCTCTGATCTGACGCGGTGCCGCGGTTCCGGCCGGTCGGTCGCGGCGCATCTCGACAACGCAAAACGGCTGTGGATCGTTCAGGCAAGTTAACGTTATCCCGCCTTTGCCGTGGCACATCAGGCGCAGCCGTGGACCTGCCGCCGCCCGCTTGCGATACTAACGATCCGTTAAGGCTGTCATTTCCTGGCCGCCGGTATTTCTGGCGATCAAGGAAGAGAAGCTAACCCGATGCGGTCAAATCTTGCGTGATGAATGACGCGGAATTCCAGCTCCAGGCGCTCAGCGATCCCAGGCTAGCGGATCACGCGGCGAGCGCCCAACCCGCATGGCTGTGGTCGGCCGATGGCGCGCGGATCCTGTGGGCCAATCCGGTCGGAGCGCGGGTGTTCGGTGCCGCGGGCGGCAGCGAGCTGGCGAAGCGCGTGTTCGGCCCGGCCGATCCGCATCGCCGGCAGGTCGCCCGTCTCGGCCGCGGCCTCGTCGCCACGGGAGCGGTCCGGCTCGAGCGGCTGCGCGGCTTCGGGGCTTCGCCCGGAATGCTCGCGACCTGCGGCTGCACGCGGATCGACCTGCCCGACGGCAGCCATGGCGTGTTGGTCGCCGCGCTCAATCCCGCCGGCCGCGTGATGCCGCTCGCTGAGCGGTTGCAGCGCCTGGTGCAAGGGATCGCCGAACGGCCGGCCGCAGCCTTCAGCGCCGATGGCCTGCTGATCGGCGCCAACGAGGCGGCGCGTCTGCTGCTCGGTCTTCACGATCTCTCCGACGCCGGCCTCGATACCGCGCGCAGCGATGCACTGAAGCAGGGCCGCGCGGCGGCAAGCATCGGGATCGGCCGCGTGGTGCTGCAGCGGATCGGCCGCGGCGCTGACACCGCGCTGATCGCGCTGATCAAGCCGGCCCCGCATCTGGCTGCACAGACCGAGCCGGCGCTGCCGGCTGCGCCCGAAGCCGCCGCGGCGCCGGAGCAACCTCCCGCGCCCCCTGTCAACGAACACGTCGTTGCCAGCGACACAGCGCCCGTGTCGGCCGACAGCCCCGCAGCCGTCTTCGCGCAGTTCGACGCGCTGGAGGTGCCGCAGGAGATGCCCGCGGAAGGCCCCGCCGAGCCGATCGTTAACGTGCCGCCGCCCGCCGAGCCGTCGGCCATCACCGCAGCAGAAGCGTGCGCAGATCCCGCACCGGCCGAAACCGCCGAAACGCATCGCGACCTCGCGGCGGAAGACACCGCGGTGGTCGAGGCGGCGCCGACCGAAGCGCCAATCGAGGTGGTGGCCGACGAGCAGGCCGCGGCGCCGCCGCTCGCGGCCCGCCCCGACGTCGAATACGACGCAAGCACGCCGGCCCCGGAGACATCCGCACCACCGGTCGCTCCAATCTCCTCGCCCGCGGTAGCCGCGGAATCGCTCGTCCCGCCGTCAGCCGAACCGCCACCCGCGGCGCTCGCGCCCGCCAGGACGTCATCGTGGCTCGACGAACCCGTGCTCGGCACGCGGCGGCATCCGCTACGCTTCATGTGGCAGATGGACCATGAGGGCCGCTTCTCGCTCGGCTCGGACGAATTCACCCGGCTGATCGGCATCCACACCGCGGCCGGTTTCGGCCGGCTGTGGAGCGAGATCGCCGAGACCTTCGGGATCGATCCCGAAGGCCGCGTCATGCAGGCATTTGCCACCCACAACACCTGGAGCGGCGTCACGCTGAGCTGGCCCGTCGACGGCGGCGGCCGTTTGCCGGTGGAGTTGTCGGGCCTGCCGGTGTTCGACCGCAACAGGATATTCGCCGGCTATCGCGGCTTTGGTGTGTGTCGCGATCTCGACGGGCTTGCGCGACTCGCCGCGTTGCGCCGCTATGAGTTCTTCAGCGGGCCGACGGCGCCGCAGTCGCTGTCGGCGAGCGCCGCGCAGGCGCGCGCAGAGACGCCGCCCGGCTCCGCGGCCGCTGGGCCGGCGCCGCCCAATCCTCCGCCCGTAGCGGCGCCGCCCGATACTGCACCACCGACCAAGGACGTAACCGAGCCGACAGCATCCGAGACCTCACAAAAAGCCGATCTGGACCCCACCGTGGAAACGACCCAGGATACGCGCCAGGATATGCACGACGAGACGCCACCGAATGTGGTGCCGTTCCGCCTCGCCGGTGACACCCGGCCGCCGTCGCTGACGCCGGTCGAGAACAACGCCTTCAACGAACTCGCCCGCCAATTGTCGGCGCGGCTCGAGAGTGAAGCGGGCCTCGCGACTACGACCGAACGACAAGAGAGCGAGGCGAATGCCGAACAGCCGTCGGCAACCGAGCCGCCCGCGAGCGAACCGCCGCACGAGGAGCGCACCGAGAGCCCGAAGGCCGAATGGCTCGCGCAGGCCGCGCCGCCGCGCTCCGCCTCCAGGCGCGACCGGGCGCTGCTCGATCTATTGCCGGTCGGCATCCTGATCTACCGGCTCGACCGCCTGCTCTATGCCAACGCCGCGTTCCTCGCGCGCATGGGCTATGACAGCCTGCACGCGCTGGAAGCCGCAGGCGGGCTTGATGCGCTCTATGTCGAGCCGGGCGCCTCGCATGGGAGCAGCACGTCAGGTGCCGGCACGCCGGTGACGATCTCGGCAAGCCAGACCGCCGATCACGACGCGCAATCGGTTTCCGCGGAGGCGCGACTGCACACCATCTCGTGGGACGACGACTCCGCGCTGGCGCTGATCTTCTCGCGCACCCATGACGAGGACGCAGCGATCGCGGCGGCGCTGTCGGCGCAGGATGCGGCTCCCGCACTGGTCGCGGAGCCGGCGCCGCCGCAGGCCGGGCAGGCCGATGCCGAGGAGCTCGGCGCGATCCTCGACACCGCGGCCGAGGGCATCATCATGTTCGATGCCGAGGGCAACATCCATTCCTGCAACCGCAGCGCGGAGGCGCTGTTCGGCTATGACGGCGAGGAGTTCGTCAAGCATACGCTCGCCGATTTGTTCGCGCCGGAGAGCCGGCACGAGATCTTCCAGTATCTCGCCAGCCTGAAATCGGCCGGTGTCGCCAGCCTGCTCGATCATGGCCGGGAGACGCTCGGTCAGGTGCGCCAGGGCGGCGTCATTCCGCTGTCGGTGACGATGGGCCGCACCCGCGCCGACGGGCCGAACTTCTTCGCGGTGTTCCGTGACCTCACGCAAGCCAAGACGAGCGAGAGCGAATTGCGCGAGGCACGACGGCTCGCCGAGCGCGCGGCGAACGGCAAGTCCGACATGCTGGCGCGGATCAGCCACGAGGTGCGCACGCCGCTCAACGCCATCATCGGCTTTGCCGAGGTGATGATCGGCGAGCGCTTCGGCGCGCTCGGCAACGAGCGCTATGTCGAATACATGAAGGACATCCGCGCCTCCGGCGAGCGGGTGATCGCTGTCATCAACGACCTGCTCGACCTGTCGCGGATCGAGACCGGCAAGCTCGATCTCGCCTTCACCGACCAGAACCTCAACGAGATGGTCGAGAGCTGCGTCGCGGTGATGCAGCCGCAGGCCAACCGCGAGCGCATCATCATCCGCACCTCGCTGGCGCACATGCTGCCGCCCGTCCTCGCCGATGCCCGCGCGCTGCGTCAGATCACGCTCAACCTGATCGGCAGCTCGATCCATCTCGCCAATGCCGGCGGCCAGGTGATCGTCTCGACCGCGCTGTCCGATTTCGGCGAGGTGATGCTGCGGGTGCGCGACACCGGTCAGAGCCTGAACGACAACGAGGTCGCCGCCGCACTGGAGCCGTTCCGCGCGCCGACCCCGTCCGATCACACCGCCTCTGCCGGCGTCAGCCTGTCGCTGACCAAGGCGCTGGTCGAAGCCAACCGCGCCAAATTCCAGATCAGGACCGCCGGCCGCTCCGGCACGCTCATCGAGGTGGTATTCTCGCACGCAATCGCGCGGGCGTGATCAACGATGCACACGCGCAGCGCCTCACGGTTGGCGTAAGGAGGGCATCGGCGGAAGGGCTCCCTCCCCCCTTGCGGGGGAGGGCTGGGGAGAGGGGCGCCACACGACGCGCTCTTTCGATTTGCGCTTCAACGACACGCAACCACAATTGCGATAGCAACGCTTTCGTCAAACATCTCGCCCGGGGCTTACCCCTCTCCCCACCCTCCCCCGCAAGGGGGGAGGGAGCCGCCCAGAGTGCTCACCTTACGTAACTGGCGCGACGCCCGCGCAAACGACCCAAGCGAGCCGCTGCGGCTTCCTCACGATCAGATCCTTGCGACGATCGCCGCCTTCATTCGCACGATCTCGGCCTCGTTGCGCTTGTAGAACGTCCACTGCTTGACGCGCTTGGCGTTCAGCAGTCCGGCCTGGGTCAGGATCTTCAGATGCTCGCTCACGGTCGGCTGGCTGACGCCGAGCTTCTCGGCGATCAGCACGCCACAGACCCCGTCCTTGACGAGGTCGCCGTCGACCTGGGCGCGGAAATGCGCCTTTGGGCGCTTCAGCCATTGCAGGATCAAGAGCCTGCGATCGCTGGCCAGCGCGCGCAAAACCGACTCGACGTTTGCGTCTGATGAAGGCATGTTGCTAATTAGCTAAACGACTAATTGCTGTCAATCGCAACGCGTGCCTGAAACGCCCGCCTGAGGAGAACGCCGGTGACCGAGACAACGTCACAAGAGATCACCGAATACGCGGCGCTGATCCGTCCGCACGTCAGACGGACACCGGTCGTCGAGCTCGAAGGCCGCGAGTTCGGCCTGGCCGCAAATCCGCTGACGCTGAAGCTCGAGTTGCTGCAGCATGCAGGCTCGTTCAAGACCCGCGGCGCCTTCGCCAACCTGCTCGCGCGCGATGTGCCGGCCGCCGGCGTCGTCGCGGCCTCGGGCGGCAATCACGGCGCGGCGACCGCCTATGCCGCGATGCGGCTCGGCAAGCCGGCCCGGATCTTCGTTCCGACCGTGTCGTCGCCCGCCAAGGTGCAGCGCATCCGCGACTATGGCGCCGACCTCGTCATCGAAGGCGACCGCTACGCCGATGCGCTCGCCGCAAGCGAAATCTGGGCGCAGCAGAGCGGCGCGATGCCGGTGCCGGCGTTCGACCAGCGCGAGACCATCCTGGGCCAGGCCACACTCGGCCTCGAGCTCGATCGGCAAGCGCCCGATATCGATACGGTGCTGGTCTCGGTCGGCGGCGGCGGCCTGATCGCGGGCATCGCCGCATGGTATGCCGGCCGCATCAAGGTGATCGGTGTCGAGCCGGCTGCCGCGCCGACGCTGACGCGCGCGCTCGCGGCCGGCCACCCGGTCGATGCCGAGGCCGGCGGGATCGCCGCCGATTCGCTGGCGCCCCGCCGGATCGGTGAGCGCGTCTATCCGATCGCCGCGAAATATGTGCATAGCACCGTTCTGGTGTCCGACGATGCGATCGCCTCGGCTCAGGACACGTTGTGGCGCGCGCTGCGCATTGTCGCCGAGCCGGGCGGCGCCGCGGCATTTTCCGCGCTGTTGTCGGAAGCCTACACGCCGGAAGCCGGCGAACGCGTGGCCGTCGTCATCAGCGGCGGCAACACCACGGCGGTGGACTTCGGCCGCACGCGCTGACCGCTCGTTCCGGCGGCGTCGCGAGAATGCGACGCTGCGTGCCCACTCACACTGTCATCGCCCGGCTCGACCGGGCGATCCAGTACGCCGCGGCCTCTCGGCTCCGTCACAGCCGCCTCTGGAATACTGGACCACCCGCATGCGCGTACGCGGGTGATGACATCGCGTGGTGTGGGGCTATGCGTCGAGAGCCCTCCTCGTTGTCGTCCCTGCGAAAGCAGGGACCCATAACCACCGGCGCTGATTGTTACGCGAAGCTGGGACGACGAGTCCCTTCCACTACACAAGCCGCGGAGTATGGGTCCCTGCTTTCGCAGGGACGACGGTCGTGTTTGTGGTCGCCGCCTCAAATCGCCCGCGAAAATCTGCGAAACCCCGGCGCGCCGGTCAGCGCTTCGAATGCGGCGTCGCGCTTCTCTTCGGCGAAGGCAAAGCCGGCCTTGGTGTAGCAGCGTTCGGCGGCCTGGTTGCCGATCACGAACGAGATCGATGCCTGCGCAAACCCCGCCGCCTTGCCGTCAGCGAGGGCGCGGGCGATCAGGGGCTGCACCAGGCCGCTGCCGCGATGCGAGGCTGCCGTTGCGACGTGCTCGATCAGCCAGTCGCCCTCGCCGCCCTGAACCCAGCAGTTGCGAGCGTAGCTGCCGCGCGCGATCATCGCATCGGCATCGATGCCGAGCAGGACCGCGACCTCTTCGATCGCAGCGCGCGCGGCCACGACCGTTCCCGCGGCCGGCATGGCGCACAGCGCCGAGGCCGGCACGCCATCGACCTCGGCGATCAGGAAATGAGCGACGTGGTACCATGACCGCGCCCGCGCAACCGCGAGCCGCGTCATGAACGCCAGGCATTCGCCTTCCGGCCGATCGAGCGCGATGTCGAACCAGCCGCGCGGCAACGGGCCGCGCTGCGCGGCCAGTACGATGCCGGCGATGAAACCGGCATCGTCGGATCGTGCGAGACGGATCTGGGATCGTCCCGCTTCGAACATCTCAGGTGTTCTTCAGCGCGACGCGGAATTCGGCTTCGGTCTTGGCCTTGACCTCGTCGAGCGTGACGCCGTCGGCAAGTTCGATCAGCGACATGCCGTCCTTGCCGTGCTTGTCGATCGTGAACACGGCGAGATCGGTGACGACCATGTCGACCACGCGCTCGCCGGTCAGCGGCAGGTTGCACTTCTTCAAGAGCTTCGGGCCGTCCTTGGCGGAGTGCTCCATCACGACGACGACGCGCTTGACGCCGGCGACGAGGTCCATGGCGCCGCCCATGCCCTTCACCATCTTGCCGGGGATCATCCAGTTGGCGAGATCGCCGTTCTGCGCGACCTGCATGGCGCCGAGGATCGAGAGATCGATATGGCCGCCGCGCACCATGCCGAAGGAATCGGCCGAGGAGAAATAGCTGGTCGAGGGCAGCTCGCTCACCGTCTGCTTGCCGGCATTGATCAGATCGGCGTCGACCTCGTCCTCATAGGGGAACGGACCCATGCCGAGCATGCCATTCTCGCTCTGCAGGCTGACGTCCATCCCGTCCGGAATGTAGTTGGAGACCAGCGTCGGGATGCCAATACCGAGATTGACGTAATAGCCGTCGCGCAGCTCCTTGGCAGCGCGCGCCGCCATCTGTTCGCGGGTCCAGGCCATCAGACTTCTTCTCCGGTTGCAGCCGCCGTGGGGCGCGGCCTTGTGTTGCGGAACTCGATGCGCTTCTTGGCGGTGCCGACCTCGACGATGCGCTTCACGAAAATGCCGGGGGTATGGATGTGATCGGGATTGAGCTGACCTGCCGGCACCAGGTGCTCGACCTCGGCGACGGTGACCTTCGCCGCGGTCGCCATCATCGGGTTAAAATTACGCGCGGTCTTGCGATAGATCAGGTTGCCGGCGGTATCGCCCATCCAGGCGTGGACGATAGCGAGGTCGGCGAACAGGCCGCGCTCCATCAGGTATTTCTCGCCGTCGAACTCCTTCACTTCCTTGCCTTCGGCGATCAGCGTGCCGACGCCGGTCTTGGTGTAAAAGGCCGGAATTCCGGCGCCACCGGCACGGATGCGCTCGGCGAGCGTGCCCTGCGGGTTGAACTCGAGCTCGAGCTCGCCGGCGAGATATTGCTGGGCGAACAGCTTGTTCTCGCCGACATAGGACGAGATCATCTTCTTGATCTGGCGCGTCTCCAGCAGCCGGCTCAAGCCGATGCCGTCGACGCCGGCATTGTTGGAAACAACCGTCAGGCCCTTTACGCCGGCGTCGCGAATCGCGTCCGACAGGGTCTCGGCGATGCCGCAGAGGCCGAAACCGCCCGACATGATCATCATGCCGTCCTTGAGGAGACCATCGAGGGCCGATTTGGCGTCGGGATAGACCTTGTTCATGCAATGAATACCTGATGGAGGGCTAACGGCTGTGACAGCACGGATTATTAGGCGAATTCTTCGCAATGCGTCAATCACGGCCCGGTCCGGCCACGGGAGGGGCCTGCGACATCGGGATGGCCTTGAAAGCGACAAGAAAACCCTTCAGGTTGCGTGGGTTGGCGCGGGCTTGCTTGCGCAGCCCGCAATGTTCCGACAGCGACCTGACAACCTCCAACCCGACCGGACATGTCATTGACGATGGCCCAAGGAATAAAGCGCCTGGGGATGCCGATTGCGGCATTGCTCGGCTTGGCGCTGATCGCCCTGGTCGGGACATCGTGGTTCCTCAACCGCGACGCGCTGCAACGTGCGGTGGAAGCGCAGATCCGCGCGGTCACCGGGCTTGAGCTGGTCGTCAACGGCAATATTGATGTCTCGATATTTCCCGGCAGCTACGTCTCGTTCCACAATGTCGGACTGAAGGGCGCCACCACCATCGATCCCGCCTTGCAGGTCGACGTGCTGACCGCGAATCTGCGCCTGCTGCCCCTGCTGCTGCGGCGGTTCGAGATTGCCGACGTCATGATGCTGCGCCCGCATATCCACGTGGTGCGCGACGCCGCCACCGGCGAGAGCAACTGGACGCCGTTCGTCGAGACCATCGCAAAGGCGATGACGCCGGGCTCCGAGAACCAGGTGTCGTTTTCCGAGATCCGCATCCAGGACGGCGAGCTGAACTACGAGGATGCGACCAACCGCGTGTCCGAGGAGCTCGGCGACATTGACTTGTCGCTGGCCTGGCCCTCGATCTCGCGCTCGTTTGCGGCAACCGGCCAGTTCGACTGGCGCGGCGAGCGTGTCGACGGCTCGATCAGTGCCAGCGATTTCGCCGCGCTCTTGTCGGGCGACCGCTCCGGCCTGAAGGCGCGGCTCGCCAGCGCGCCGCTGAAAGTTGCGTTCGACGGGACCGTCGCCAATCGTACCAGCCTGATGATGGAAGGCGTCACCACCATGGACAGCCCGTCGCTGCGCAATGCGCTGCGCTGGATGGGTCAGGCACCTCCCAGCGGTGGAGGCGGCTTCGGCCGCTTCGCGCTGAAGGCGCGCACCAATGTGGTCGGCGGCTCGGTCGCGCTCACCAATGTCAATGTCGAGCTCGACGGCAATGTCGCCGAGGGCGTGATGACCTATTCCAACAACGGCCGGCAGACGCTGCAAGCGACGCTCGCGGCCGGCAATCTCGACTTCACGCCCTACATCTCGACCTTCCGCCTGCTCGCCAGCGGCCAGCGCGACTGGAACAGGCAATTGTTCGATCTATCGTCGCTGTCGAGCGTCGATCTCGACATGCGCCTGTCGGCGGCGAAGGTGACGGTGGGGCCGTCCAAGCTCGGCCGCACCGCATTCGGCGCGAACTTGCGCGGCGGCGCGCTCGCGCTCAGCGTCGGCGAGGCACAGATGTATGGCGGCATCGCCAAGGGCTCGTTCGCGGTGGCGCGCTCGGATGCGGTCGCCGACGTCAGGGCGCAATTCCAGTTCAACGATGTCGACCTGCAGGCCTGCGCCAGCGAACTGTTCGGCATTACCAAACTGTCCGGCCACGGCAACCTCAACGTCTCGCTGACGGCATCCGGCTCCAGCCCGTTCGGCCTGGCGCAATCGCTCGACGGCACTGCGACGTTGACCGGACACGACGGCGCGATCGCGGGCTTCAACGTCGAGCAGCTCCTGAAGCGGCTGGAGCGACGGCCGCTGTCGGGCGGCGGCCATTTCCGCTCCGGCACGACGCCCTACGACAATCTCAATATCTCGGTGAAGTTCGCCGACGGCATCGCGACCGCCGAGGACATTCGCGTCGAGAGCCCGGCGGCGCGGATCACGCTGACCGGCACGGCCTCGGTGCCGGCGCGCGAATACGATCTGAAGGGCGTCGCGAGCCTGACGGCGGCATCCGGCGGCGGCACCGGGTTCGACCTGCCCTTCGTGGTGCAGGGACCGTGGGATGATCCGCTGATCTTCCCCGATCCGGAAAGCTTGATCCGGCGCTCGCCCGCATCCGCGCCGCTGCTCGATGCGGTGAAGGATCGCAAGACCCGCGACGCGGTGCGCTCGGTGATCGAGCGCTTTACCGGGGGCGGAAAATCCGGCACGGCGGACGCCGCGGCACCGGCGCCGGCCAGCGCACCGGCCGCGGCCGAGAATCCAAAGTCGAACTGATCGAACTGCCCGTTTTCCGTCCGGTGCGACCATGCCTCTTCATCCGTGCGCTGCGCGGCCCCCTACACAAGTTGGCGGCGTCGCCACCTTTATCAGGTCACGGGCATGCGCTAGTGTTTTCCCCAACCGGTTAATACCGGCGTGAAAAGGGAGAATAATGTGAGGTCCAAGGTTATTAGTGCGCTTTCGCTCGCGGTCGCTGCGGTCGGCCTGTTCGCGGCCACGGCCCCCGCTTTTGCCCAGGGCAAGACGATCACCGTCTGGTGGGGCAAGGGCTTCTACAAGTCAGAAGACGACGCACTGCTCGAGACGATCAAGAAGTTCGAGGCCAAGACCGGCATCAAGGTCGAATTGTCGCAATACGCGATCCAGGACATGATTCCGAAGACGGTCGCCGCGCTCGATTCCGGCACCGTGCCCGATGTCGCCTATTCCGACTCGTACGACGTGCAGGCGCAGGGCAAGTGGGCGTATGAGGGCAAGCTCGAGGATCTCTCGGACATCTTGCTGCCGATGAAGGACGCGTTCGCGCCGAACACGCTGGAGACGGCGCTGCTCTATGACAACGTCGCCAAGAAGAAGGCCTACTACGGATTCCCGCTGAAGCAGCAGAGCATGCATGTCCAGATCTGGGGCGACATGCTGGAGAAGGCCGGCTTCAAGCAAACCGACATCCCGACCAAGTGGGAGGACTACTGGTCGTTCTGGTGTGACAAGGTGCAGCCGGCGATCCGCAAGGCGACGCGCCAGCGCATCTACGGCGTCGGCCAGCCGATGGGCGTGGAATCGACCGACTCCTTCCAGTCGTTCTACACCTTCATGGACGCCTACCACGTCAAGCTGGTCGACGACGACGGCAAGCTGCTGGTCGACGATCCCAAGGTGCGCGATGGCCTGATCCACGCGCTGAAAGATTATACCGACACCTACATCAAGGGCTGCACGCCGCCCTCTTCCACGACCTGGAAGGACCCGGACAACAACGTCGCTTTCCACAACAAGACGATCGTGATGACCCACAACTTCACGATCTCGATCGCGGCGAAGTGGTATGAGGACTCCACCAACCCGGCGCTGACCGACGCGCAGCGCGCCGCCGGCAAGCAGGCCTATGAGCACGACATCATCACTGCATCCTTCCCGAAGGCGCCGGACGGCTCGACGATCAAGTACCGCTCCGACGTCAAGACCGGCCTGATCTTCGCCAACGCCAAGAACAAGGCCGAGGGCAAGGAGTTCATCAAGTTCCTGCTGCAGGAAGAGAACGTCCGACCCTATATCGAGGGCGCACTCGGCCGCTGGTTCCCGGTGACCAAGGCAAGCCAGGCGAGCCCGTTCTGGCAGGCCGACCGGCACCGCAAGGCGGTCTACAACCAGTTCATGGGCGGCACCGCGCCGTTCGATTTCACCAAGAACTGGAAGTTCACCATTCTCAACAACGAGAACGTCTGGGCCAAGGCTATGAACCGCGTGGTGAGCGAGAAGGTGCCGGTGGACAAGGCCGTCGACGAACTGATCGCCCGCATCAAGCAGGTCGCGGGCTAAGGGACACGATGCCGGCCGCCGCGAACGTATGTCTCTGTCGTCTCTGCGAAGGCAGGGACCCATACGCCGCGGCGGTCGTTTTGAAGGACGCTGGTCATCGGCTTTCGCAAAACAATACGAGCCGGTGGTCATGGGTCCCTGCTTTCGCAGGGACGACGACGTAGGCGCACGCGACGTCTCGCTACAAGAGTAACCGTATGGCGATCACACTTTCAGCATCCGATGCCTCCTCGCCGCCCCTGTCGGCGCGGCTGTCGCCGCCGCAGGTCTGGGGCATCGTGCTGCTCGCGCCCTATCTGCTCGTGTTCCTCGCCTTCGTGCTCTATCCGGTCTGCTACGGCCTGTGGCTCGCGCGTCATCCGGCGAGCTATGTCGCGCTCTATAACGATCCGATCTTCGCGCGGGCTGCGGTCAACACGCTGATCTTCCTGGTCATCGGCATCAACATCAAGATGCTGATCGCGCTGTTCCTGTCCGGCTTCTTTGCCCAGCAGCGTCCCTGGATCAGATGGTTGTCGGTGATCTTCATCCTGCCCTGGGCGGTGCCGTCGATCCCGACCATCCTTTCGGTGCGCTTCATGCTCAATCCGGAATGGGGCATGGTCAACCAGCTCATCTTCAAGTTCACCGGCGATGACGGTCCGAACTGGCTGAACAATCCGACGGTCGCGCTGGCGATGGCGATCGGCATGCACATCTGGAAATCGCTGCCGTTCTGGACGCTGATCCTGTTGACCGGGCGGCTTGCGATCTCGCACGACTTGTACGAGGCATCCGACGTCGACGGCGCCAGTTGGTGGCAGAAATTCCGCTATATCACCTGGCCGTCGATGCAGACGCTGTACGTCACCTGCACGCTGCTCTCGATGATCTGGACGCTCGGCGACTTCAACAGCGTTTATCTGCTCACCGGCGGCGGGCCCGCCGATCTCACTCACGTGCTGTCGACACTCGGCATCCGCTATCTCAGGCTCGACCAGCTCTCGCTTGCTATGGCCACGATCGTGTGCGCGATGCCGTTCGTGCTGCCTCTGGTCTATTTCATGATGAAACGGTTGTCGCGATGAAGCTGCCCACCCTCCGCGAAGTCGGCACCGAAGCCAAGCTGCTCTTGATCGGCATCCCAGTCTTCATCTGGACGATGGTGCCGATCTACCACATGTTCGTGTTCGCGATCTCGCCGAAGGAGGATGCGTTCTCCGGCAAGCTGTGGCCGGACCATCCGACCCTGCATAATTTCTCGATCGTGTTCCACCAGCAGCACTACTTCCTGCGCGACTTCTGGATCCAGTTCTGGAATTCGACGGTGATCGCGCTCGCCGCCGGTGCGCTGACGCTCTTCGTCGCAACCGCGGCCGCGTTCTCGATCTCGCGGCTGCGCGTGCCCGGCGGCCGCGCCGTGATGAACCTCGCGCTGTTCACCTACTTCATCCCGGCCGCGTTCCTCGCCGTGCCGATGTACCGCACCATGGGCAATTACGGCCTGCTCAACAATCACTGGTCGCTGATCCTGGCGATGGTGACGATCGCCTCACCTTACGCGATCTGGGTGCTGAAGCAGGCCTCCGACAAGCTTCCGGTCGAGCTGGACGAAGCCGCGACCATGGACGGCGCCACCACGCTGCAATTGTTCCGTCTGGTTTACGTGCCGCTGATGATGCCCTCGCTGGTCGCGATCGGCACCTACGCGATACTGCTCGCGTGGAACGAATATCTCTACGCGTTCCTGCTGCTGTCGAACGACACCGAACTCACGCTGCCGGTCGCGCTCGGCAACTTCCTCGCCGCCGACGACTCGCCGTGGGAGCTGTTGATGACCACCGGCTTCATCTACGCGCTGCCGCCGGCGGCGATCTACTATGCCTTCAAGCGCTACATGGTGGGCGGCCTGACCGCCGGCGCCGTCAAGTCGTGAGATCTCACAGCGGCGCGGCGCTCTCGCCGCGCGCATTCGACAGCTTCGAGGCGAAAGAGGCGGCCACGATGATCACGGCGATCAGCGCGATCACCAGCGTGCAGATCGCGTTGATCTCCGGCTTCACGCCGAGCCGGACCTCGGAATAGATCCGGATCGGCAGCGTCGCCGAGCCGGGACCGGTGGTGAAGCTCGCGATCACGACGTCGTCGAGCGACAGGATGAAGGCCAGCATCCAGCCCGCGACGATCGCGGGCACGATCTGCGGCAGCGTCACCAGCAGGAACGCCTTCACCGGATTGCAGCCGAGGTCCATCGCGGCCTCCTCCAGGCTGCGGTCGAGCGCGGTCAGGCGGGACTGCACCACGACGGTGACGAAGCACATCGTCAGCGTGGTGTGGGCGATGGTCACCGTCCAGAAGCCGCGCTCGGCGTTCAGCGCGACGAACAGCAAGAGCAACGACAGGCCGGAGATCACCTCGGGCATCACCAGCGGCGAATACAGCATGCCGGAGAACAACGCGCGGCCGCGGAACCGCTCGCCGCGGGCAAGGCCGATCGCCGCCAGCGTGCCGAGCAGGGCGGCGAGCGTTGCTGACACCACGCCGACGGCGAGACTCATCCACGCGGCTTCCAGCATCGCGGCGTCGCTGAAGAACTCGTGGTACCAGCGCAGCGACCAGCCGCCCCACACCGTGACCAGCCGCGAGGCGTTGAACGAATAGATCACGAGAATGACGATCGGCAGATAGAGGAACGCAAGCCCCAACGCCAGCGACGTCATGTTGAAACGGGTGAGCCTCGTATGTGCCATCAACCGCGACCTTCGAGCTGGCGCCGTTGCAGACGATCGTAGAGCACGAGCGGCGGCACCAGCAGGAGGAGCAGCGCGACCGCCGCGGCTGATGCCACCGGCCAGTCCTTGTTGGTGAAGAACTCGAGCCACAGCGTCTGCCCGATCATCAAGGAATTGGAACCGGCGAGCAGGTCGGGGATCACGAACTCGCCGACGATCGGGATGAAGCAGAGCAGCGCGCCGGCGGCGACCCCACGCAGCGAGAGCGGAAAGGTCACCAGCCAGAACGCCTGAAGCGGCGAGGCGCCGAGATCGCTTGCGGCCTCCAGCAGCGATGCGTCCATCCTGGAGAGCGTCGCATAGAGCGGCAGGATCATGAACGGCAGATAGGAATAGACGATGCCGAGATACATCGCACTGTCGGTCGACAGCCAGACCACGGGCGCGGATACGAGGTGCAGCGCCAGCAGAACCTGATTGAGCAGGCCATCATGCTGGAGGATGTTGATCCAGGCATAGATGCGGATCAGGAACGAGGTCCAGAACGGCACGATCACCAGCATCATCGCGACGCCCTGCCAGCGCTGCGGCAGCCGGGCCATGCCATAGGCGATGGGATAGCCGATCAACAGCAAGATCAGCGTCGAGGTCACCGCGACGACGAGGCTGCGCAGATAGGACAGGATGTAAAGATTGTCCTGAAGCAGCAGCCTGAAATTGTCGAACGACAATTGCGCAAAGGCGGCAGCCAGCGCTGCGCGTCCCGCGGTGAGATCGAAGACCGGCGTATAGGGCGGCTGTGCGATCGCGGTCTGCGACAGGCTGATCTTCAGCACGAAGCCGAACGGCACCAGGAAGAACAGCACCATCCAGAGATACGGCGCGATCGCGGCAAGTCGCGCCGGCCGGGCGAAGATGCGGCGCGCGCTCATTGCTCCAGCACCAGGCAATCGTCGGCCGTGAACCACGCCACCACGCGCTGGCCGGCGAGATAGGCATCAACATCGAGCCGCGCGGTATTGGCCATCGACGAACGCACCACCGCACCCGATTCCAGCTTCACCCTATAGGTCGTGACGCCGCCGAGATAATTGACGTCGGTGACGACACCCTCCAGCCGATTGATCGCCTGTGGACCGCCTTCATCTGATATCGGCTCGCGGCGCGACAGCTTCACCTTCTCGGGACGGATCGCGACGCTGACGGCCTCCTTCGTCACCGGCGGCGACGAATCATTGACCGAGAGTGACCCTGCTTCGGCGGTCGAGACTGTCAGTCGGCTATGTTCGCGGGACACGAGCTGGCCGCTAAACAAATTGATGTCGCCGACGAACTCGGCGATCCAGCGCGAGGCCGGCGCCTCGTAGAGATTGCGCGGGGTGGCGACCTGGACCAGGCGGCCGGCATCCATCACGCCGATCCGTCCGGCCATGGTCATCGCCTCCTCCTGGTCGTGGGTGACGATGATGAAGGTCATGCCGAGCCGGCGCTGCAGCTCCATCAGCTCGTTCTGCGTGCTCTCGCGCAGCTTCTTGTCGAGCGCCGCCAGCGGCTCATCGAGCAGCAGCACCTGCGGGCGACGTGCCAGCGAGCGCGCCAGCGCCACGCGCTGCCGCTGTCCTCCGGAGAGCTGGTCGGGCTTGCGCTTCTCCATGCCTTCGAGCTTGACGAGAGCGACCATCTCCGCGACGCGGGTCGCGATCTCGGCGCGCGTCATGCCGGCACGCTTCAGGCCGAAGGCGATGTTGTCGTGCACCGATAGATGCGGGAACAGCGCATAGTTCTGGAACATCATGTTGACGGGCCGCTCATGCGGCAGCACCTGTGCGATGTCCTTGCCGTCGAGCAGGATACGGCCCTCGTCCGGTGTCTCGAAGCCGGCAAGCATGCGCAACAGCGTCGTCTTCCCGCAGCCACTCGGACCGAGCAGCGCGAAGAATTCGCCGGCACGGATGTCGAGCGAGAGTTTGTCGACGGCGCGGAAATTACCGAACGACTTGGCAACGCCTTCGATACGCAGCAAAGGCATCTCCAGCGCGGCCGCTTTCGGCGGCGGCCTTGCTTCCTGCGTATTCGTTTCGCTCGGTATCACGTCTGTCCCCGATTCCCTGCTGGTTCGACAAAGCGCGCAAGCTAGCGGCGGATCGTCAGCCGCTCAACTGCTTCGCACGACAACTCCCGCAATATTGTCGCGCCTCGCATCTCTGCTAGACTTCGCGTCCAAATCGGGAGGACAACCGATGAGCTACGACCGCTATGGCCTGCCGCTGACGACCGTCTCAGATCGTGCCGCCGCGCATTATGTCGACGGTGTCGATCGCATGCTTGCAGCCCTGCACGGCGCGGATGCCGCGTTTGACGCGGCGATTGCCGAAGACCCGGATTTCGCGATGGCCCACATCGGACGCGCCCGCGTGCATCAGCTCAACATGGAAGGGGCCGGGGCCCGCGCCAGGGCGGCCACGGCAAGGCAGCTCGCGGCGGCCGCCAGCCCGCGCGAGCGCCAACATATCGAGATCATGGCGTCTGTGATCGAGAGCCAGCCCAAAAAGGCCGTGACAGCCGCCGAGCAACACCTGACCGAGTATCCGCGCGATGCTCAGGTGCTGTCGCTGTTGCTCGGCGCCTTCGGCCTCTACGCCTTCTCGGGCCGGGCCGATCACGATGCGGCACGGCTGGCGCTCTGCGAACGCTACGCGCGCGACTATGGCGAGGACTGGTGGTTCCTGACCTATCACGGCTGGTCACTCACCGAGGCGGGCCAGGTCGTCTCCGGCCGCGCCATCACCGAGCGCGGCTATGCACTGAAGCCCGAAAATGCCGGCGCTGCCCACGCCGTGGCGCATGCGCTGTTCGAGCAAGGCGACGGACGCGAAGGCCGGGCTTTCCTGTCGGCCTGGCTGCCAGCGAATGAGCGCACCAGCTTCCTGCAGGGACATCTCGCCTGGCATCTCGCCCTGATCGACCTCGAGGAAGGCGACGCCGACGCTGCGCTCGCCATCTACGAGCGTCACATCAGACCGGCCGGCCGACCCTACCCGCCGCTCAACATCTACACCGACACGGCCTCGCTGCTCTGGCGGCTCTCGCTCGCCGGCAAGGCCGACCTCGCGTCCCATTGGAAGGACGTCGCCGCTTATGGCGATAACCACTTTCCGAAGGCCGGCGCCCATTTCGCCGACGTCCATCACGCGCTGGTCGCGGCTACCACCAACGGCGGCGCACTCGAGCGGCGACTTGCCGAGATGGAAGCGCGGCAGGCCGACGGCAAGCTGGCGCCCGGCCCGTCCGCCGTCGGCCTCTGCCGGGGAATCGCCGCCTTCGCCGCGGGCGATCACAGTGAAGCCGTCCGCATCCTCGCGCCGCTGATGCCCGAGCTGGTGCGGATCGGCGGCAGCCACGCTCAGCGCGAGCTGTGGGAAGACACATTCATCGTCGCGTGCCTTCGCGCCGGTCAGGGCCGGCAGGCAGCCGATCTAATCGCGGATCGATTGCATCGCCGTCCGTCCCGGCGCGACCTTGCATGGTCGCAGGAGGCCGCACGGCAGTAGCCTTGTCTTCGTAGCTAGGGTCGGCGACCCTCTAGCCTGCACCGGCCGACACAAAGAAGCGTTCCGGCCCATCGACTTCCACCAGCTTCCTGGCTTCGATCAGCCAGAATCGGTTGGCCACCGTTCGCACGAACTGGCGGTCATGCGACACCAGCAAGCAACTGCCCTGACGCTCGATCAATTCTTGCTCCAGCGCCTCCTGGCCCTCGATATCGAGGTGGTTGGTCGGCTCATCGAGCAGATAGAAGTTGGGCTCGGTGAGCCGCAGCACAAGCAGGCCGAGACGAGCCTTCTGCCCGCCCGACAGCCGCCCGATCGGGCGCCCCTGCATCTCGATCGACAGCCCTATCCCGGCGAGCAAGCCGCGCGCCCGCTGATCGCCGACCTCGAAGCGGCCGACGATTGTGCGCATCGGCGTATCGGCATCGGCGAGATCGGCAAGCGCCTGGTCGCAATAGCCTGTAACCAGCGACTCCGTGGCGCTGATCTCGGCTGGTGCCGCCTCCGCCGCCTCGATCGCCTGACGCAACGCCGCAACGAGCCGGGTCTTGCCCGCACCATTCGGAGCCAGCAGCGCGACCCGGTCGCCCTTGCAGATGAACTGCTGGCCGGTCCTGAACAGCAGCCGTCCGTCAGGTGTCGCAATCGCGGCGTCGTTCATCCTGATCAGCACCTTGGCGTGGGTGTCGCGACTGGCGAGCCTGATGGTGCCGGCCGATCGTTCCACATATACGGGCTTTGCCGACTCCTCCAGCTTCTCGGCACGCTGTTTCAATTGCCTGGTCTTCGACAGCAGAAGATCGCTGCCGGAGTTGATGCCGAGATTGTTGAGCTTCGCGGCCTGCTGGCGGAGTTGCCGGACGGTCTTCATATCCTTTTGATGGCGGCGCGCATCCGAAGCATCGAGCTCGTCGAGTACCGCACGCGCCCGCGCATAGGGCAACGCGAATAGCTGCGACCGCTCCGGGCGCAGGAACAGCGTCCGGTTCGTCGTTGCATCGAGAAAGGCGCGATCGTGGCTTGCGATCACGACCGGCATCTCGCGCGGCAACGCGTTCAACCAGGTTTCGAGCTGGCCGATCTTGGCGAGGTCGAGATGGTTGGTCGGTTCGTCGAGCAGCAACACATCAGGCTCGGTCACCAGCACGCGGGCGAGCATGGCAAATCGCAACCAACCGCCACTGAGTTGCTTCAGCGGCTTCCCCCACAGCTCCTCGGGCACTTCCAGCGATTGCAGGGCGACGTCGACCCGCCAGCTTTCGCCGGCCCGTCGCTCCCCGGAAAGCGCCTCAAGCACCGCGGCGTGGAACGGCCAATCCAGCAGCGCCGGCGGTGCGTCCTGCGCGACATGACCGATGGTGAGCCCGCGCGATCTGGCGATCTCGCCTTCATGGGCCTCCATCGCGCCCGCGATGCAGCGCAGCAGCGTGGATTTGCCGCGGCCATTGGCGGCGACGAGCCCGATCCGATCGCCAGCATTGATGACAAAATTCAGTTGGGAAAACAGCGGCGCGTTCAGCGTCACGCCGAGATTGCGGACATTGATGAGGGTCACGATGATTCTCTGGTCTGGCCGGCCGTCGCGACATCCGGGGCGTGCAGCCAGCAACGGATGGGCGTGTCAAAGCGCGGCGAGGGATTGAGGTGCAAGGCGCGAACTCAACGGTTCGGCGCCGCACGGCCACGCAGGGCAGACCAGGAAGAGATGTTAGACGAGTTTCCGGTCAGCCCTGCAAACGCATTTGCAGGGCGTTGACGGGGCCACGCCTGAAGTGGTGATCGAGAAATATCGCCACGACGCAGCCCTCCTTTCTCGGCTGGAAGTTATGCTGCTCCGAGATGTAGCCGGGCATACAGCGGATGGCAAGCTCATCCGGCCGACCCGGTCCGGCGACGGGAATCCCGCCTATCCGGCCTTGCACACGGATTCCACGACCTGGCTGCCGCCGACCAGCGCGGCAAAATGGCCGACCGGCGCGGGCCGGCCGATCAGATAGCCCTGTACCGCGTCGCAGCCTTCCTCGGAAAGGAAGCCGAGCTGCGCCTCGGTCTCGACGCCCTCGGCCACGATCGACATTTCAAGGCCGTGGCCGAGATCGATGACGGCGCGCACGATCGCTGCCGATTGGGGATTGCGGCCGAGATTGATGACGAAGGCGCGGTCGATCTTGATCTTGTCGAACGGAAACGCCTGCAGGTAGCTCAGCGAGGAATAGCCGCTGCCGAAATCATCCATCGAGATGCGCACGCCGAGCGTCTTCAGCCGCCGCAGCAGCGAAAGACCGCGGTCGAAGTCCTCGATCAGCACGCCCTCGGTGATTTCGAGCTCGAGCCGATCGGGTCTCAGCCCGGTCTCGAGCAGGATCGAATGGACGAGGCCGACGAGGTCGCCATGGGTGAACTGCGCCGGCGACAGGTTGACCGCGATTTGGAGCGGAGCCGCCCATGACGCCGCTTCCCGGCAGGCTTCGCGCAGGATCCATTCACCCATCTCGACGATCAGGCCGCTTTCTTCCGCGAGCGGGATGAAATCGCTCGGCGGCACGAAGCCGCGCACCGGATGGTGCCAGCGCGCCAGCGCCTCGAAGCCGATGATCTCGCTGCCGGCAACGCTTCCGCCCGCCGCCGCCTGCGGCTGGTAGTAGAGCGACAATTCGCCGTTCTTGATCGCGACCGACAGCTCCTGGTGCAGCACGCGACGGTCGCGGATCTGCTGGTCCATGTCGGGCTCATAAATCGAGATCGTGCCGCGCGACTTCGCCTTGGCGCGAAACAGCGCCGCACCCGAATTGGCGAGCAGCGAGGCCGCGTCGGAGCCGTTATGCGGGAATACCGCGATGCCCGTGGTGAGGCCGGTCCGGACCGCCTTGCCGTCGATTGCAAAATCCTGTCCCAACGCTTCGGCGGCCTGCTCGGCCAACGCAATGCCGGCCGCGGGCTGCCTGCCGTCGATGATGAGGCCGAATTCGTCGCCCGACAGCCGCGCGACCACGCCGCCGCGCGCCACCGTCTGCAGGCGCTGCGCCACCTCGATCAACACCTTGTCGCCCATCGCATGACCGAAGACGTCATTGATCTCCTTCAGCCCATCGAGGTCGACGCAAAGCACGGCGAATTCCTCGTCAGTGCCGGCACAGGCCTCGATCATCTGCGTCAACGCCTGGAGGAAGGCGGCGCGGTTCGGCAGGTCGGTCAGGCCGTCGTGATAGGCCATGTGCGCCATGCGGGATTCGGTCTGCCGCCGGTCCGTGACGTCTTCATGAGTCTTGATCAGATATTGCGGCTCGCCATTGTCGTCGAGCACGGTCATGCGGCGGGTCAGAAACAGCCGCAGCCCGTCCTTGGTCGAGATCGGATGCTCCTCGGCGATCATGCTGCGCTTGCGGATCGCGGCCTCGTCGCGGGCGATGATCAGCTTGGCTTCGCGCGGGTTGAAGATATCGGCGGCGGTGAGACCCGTGGCATCCTCGCGGCGGCGGTTGAGGATCGTCTCGGCGCTGCGGTTGGCCAAGAGATAGCGGCCGTCGCTGACGCGCTCGACGATCAGCGAGACCGGAATGTTGTCGACCACGAGCTCAAGGAATTTTTTGTTGTTCTCCAGCTCGCGCGACAGCGAGCGGCGGTCGGTGACGTCCTCGAACAGGGCGATCAGGAATTCCGGCTCGCCGGCTTCGTTGCGGGCGACGACACGATTGGAGGCGAGGATGCGCTTCTCCGAGCCGCGCTCGACGAAGAATTCGCTGCGATGATAGCCCTCCGGCGCGTCCAGTGCCGCGCGGTCTGCGGTCTCGATACTGGCAGCGGTCTCGGGGCGGAAGATCTCGTCGGCTCGCTTGCCGACGATGTGATCGCGCGAGAAGCGAGAGAAACGTTCGAACGCGCGGTTGGCGAAGATGTAGCGACCATCCTCGATGTTCTTGGCCGCGACGCAGACCGGGACGTTGTCGAGCACGGATTCCAGGAATTGCGTGGTCGAGGCAAGCTTGCGCGACAGCTTACGCTGGTCGGTGCAATCGAGGTGTGTTGCGACCGAGCCGCCATTCGGCAGCCGGAAATACTTCACCAGCACAGACCTGCCGCCCGGCAGTTCGGTGACCAGTCCCTCGGGTGCCGCAGCCTTTGCAAAATAATCCTCGGCGCTGACGTCGAGCATGCCATGGCTCCGGCGCAGTTCCAGGAGCTCGGTGCCGGTCATGTTGCGCCTGATATCGGCGCGGGACAGGTCGTAGATATCGAGATAGCGATCGTTGCAAAAGATGATTCGCCCGTGGACGTCCGTCATCACCACGCCCTGGTTCAGGTGGTTGAGAGCCGACGAGATAAAGACGTTGCGGCGCAGTTGGGCCCGCTTGGCCTTGCGCAGGGCCGACAGGATCCAGAGCCCGATCGCGCCGAGGAACGACGCGACGACCACGCTACCGATCAGCAGCTCCCAGATCACATTAGGGTCGAGGTCACCGAGATAGCTCGATGGCGCGAAGGCGTTCGACGCCGATCGGGCCGTGCCGCATGACGTGACGACGGCGATCAGGCCAAGCACTATCTTTGCCGGAATCGAATTCTTCCTGCTTGCCTGCCAATTCTTGCCAGCCATCAGCCACCCGCGGATTTTCCGAGGGAGTGTCCGGCTTCGGCGGTTTGGATCGGGTAAACGCGATCCGATGCAACTTGAAAATGCGACCAGATTTACGGCAATTGCCCTGACATGATTAATGGTCCACTAACAGGACGTGGCGCTGAAACTATCCAAGACAGCCCAAGCACTTGCCAAGAAACTTGGCGGGGCAAAACAATGATGATTGCGCGCGATGGCATTCTGTTGTCGCGCCGGAATGCCGGATCTGAAGGACGACATGGACAGGGTTGATTGCGTGATTGTGGGTGCGGGGGTGATCGGCCTCGCAGTGGCGCGCCGGCTGGCACAGGCCGGGCGCGAAGTGATTGTCATCGACGAGGCCGAGGCAGTCGGCACGGTGACCTCGTCGCGGAACAGCGAGGTGATCCACGCCGGCATTTACTATCGTGCCGGCAGCCTGATGGCGCGGATGTGCGTCGCCGGCAAGCGCGCCCTCTATCGCTACTGCGCCGAGCACGGTGTCCCGCACAAGAATTGCGGCAAGCTGATCGTCGCCACCACACCCGCGGAAACCGAGAAGCTGCAGTCGATCCGGGCGCATGCCGCGGCCAATGGCGTCGACGACATGCAGCTCTTGTCGGGCGAAGCGGCACGCGCGATGGAGCCGGCGCTGAACTGCGACGCGGCTCTGCTGTCGCCCTCCACCGGGATCATCGACAGCCACGCCTACATGCTGGCGCTGCGCGGCGATGCCGAGGAGGCCGGGGCGGCATTTGCGTTCTACACGCCGCTCAAGCGCGCCAAGGCTGCCGCAGGCAGGATCGAGATCGAGGCCGGCGGTGAGGCGCCGATGACCTTGGCGTGCGACCTCTTGATCAACGCCGCCGGCCTCGGCGCACCGGCCGTGGCGCGCAGCATCGAGGGCATGCCGGCTGAGTTGATACCGACGGCCTACCTGGCCAAGGGGAATTATTTCAGTTGCAGCGCCCGCGCGCCGTTTTCGCGGCTGATCTACCCGGTGCCGGAACCCGGCGGGCTCGGCGTTCACCTCACCCTCGACATGGCGGGCCAGGCAAGGTTCGGTCCCGACGTCGAATGGATCGATCGCGTGGATTATGCCGTCGACCCGGCGCGGGCCGAGCGCTTCTATCCGGCGATCCGGAAGTATTGGCCGACCCTGCCGGACGGCGCGTTGATGCCGAGCTATTCGGGGATCCGGCCGAAGATCGTACCGCCGGCGGTCGCGAACCAGGATTTCCTGATCCAAGGTCCGCGCGACCACGGCGTCGCCGGCCTGATCAACCTGTTCGGAATCGAGTCGCCCGGGCTGACGTCATCGCTCGCCATCGCCGATCATGTCGGCGAATTGCTCGGGCTCTGAGCAAATGCGATCCCGCGAAGGATGGGCGCTCGAGCGTCCATCCTGATGCGGAAAGGCTTGGTTAATTTTTTGCGGGGGAGTGGCTAGTGGATGGTACTGTCCGCGGTTTGCTTCAACCGCTCGATCTCGTCCTTGACCATCAATTTACGGCGCTTCAACTCGAGAATTTGCAGGTCGTCTACTGAAGGGTGCACGAGCGCTTCGTGCAGTTCGTTTTCGAGAATTTTGTGCTTGCGCTCGAGTTCGACGAGATGAGCCTGTATTGCCATACGAACACTCCTCGGTGGGTTAAACCTCAGGGTCGATCCGGACCGCCGAGTGTACACAAGTGGGCGAAGGTGTCGATGGGGAACGCAAAATGCCGAAGTCAGCTTTATCCACCCATCTGTTGCCAATCGTGACTATGGAACCAGTTCAGCTTGCGCCGCGCGCGCCCAGGGACGATATTTCGACAGGCGGCGAGTGCTTCGTCCGCCACAACCTTATCGTGCTTATCAGTTAACGTACACCATGAACGATCAGGATGAGCGCGAACTCCACGCCGAGCTCGCACGTCTGCAACAAGAGCACCGCGACCTCGACGCCGCGATCGACGCGCTGCATCAGTCGCCCGCGCCGGACCTCCTGATGCTGCAGCGCTTGAAGAAGCGGAAGCTGCAATTGCGCGATCGCATCGCCTTTATCGAGGATCAGATCACGCCCGACATCATCGCGTGAGGCCCGCACGGCTGTGGGATCCGGTCGACCGGCCGGTTGCGCTGGGCTTGTCCCCGTCATCCACAGCCGGTTCGTCCGCTTCACGTTCGCGGCAACATATCGCGACCGCGGCGGTCGCACTTGACTCCTTTAGAACAAATAGAGAACATACTGACCCAGCCGCCAGACACGAAGAGGGAGTTCGCCATGTCCACACCGCCTTCCCTGACCGACAACAACCGCTACGAGCGGGCCTGCGACCAAGCCATCGCGATGTGCGACGGCAATCTGCGCAGCACGATCAAGGCACTGATCATGGCCAATGAATATCTGGAGACCGAGATCGAGGAGCTGCAAGCCGCGATCACCGCGCGCGGCGCTCCCGGAGTGACGCAGGCGGCGAGCGACGCCGCCTGATCTTCGAGGAGCAAATCCGTTTCGAGGAGCAAACCATGGCTGATGTCACCTATTACGTGGCGCTGCCGTTCGTACAGGACGACGATGGCACGCCAGTCGCGGGCAATGCGGAGGAATGCCAGAGTTCCGCAATCGCGTTGCGGCGCGCCGAGATGATGTCGCGCATGCCCGGCACTATCGGCGCCGTCGCGTTCAGCCGCACTGGCGATCCCGCCATCGGCGAGTTTGGCGACGCCAAACTGTTGCGGGCCTTCGGCAAGGTGCCGGAAGATTTGGGCGCGCCCTAACCTTAGATCAGAGTCTTGCGTTAGTCTTGGGCCTCGTGCCTCCGCTGTGCCTTGCGCACATACATCGCGCGGTCGGCCTCATCGAGGGCGCGCTCGAGATCGGAATGCGCGCCGAGAACCGCAACGCCGGCCGATGCACCCGCAGTGACCTGACTGCCGCGGAAGACGAAGGTCAGGCGGTCGATCACGCCTTCGAGCATTGCGGCCTTGGCACGGGCGTCGGTCTCGCTGAGATTCCACAGCAGGATGGCAAACTCGTCACCGCCGAGCCGGCCGATCACGTCGGAGGCGCGCACCTCGCCCGACAATGCGGCAACGATCGCCTTCAGCACCTCGTCGCCTGCAGCGTGCCCGAACGCATCGTTGATCGGCTTCAGACGATCGACATCGAGTACGATCAGCGCGCCCGAGGCACGGTATCGCTTGATGAAGGCGATCGCGCGGGCGAGCTCGCGCTCGAAGCCGCGCCGGTTCAGGATATCGAGCAGGAAATCGGTTTCGGCGCGCGCTTGCAGCTCCTCGATCCGGGCCTGGGCCCGCGCCAGTTGCGCCTTCAACCGGCGAATTGTCGATTTGTCGTCGGAAGCGACCGAGTCTCGCGAGGAAGTTGTGGTTCCAGCCCGGCCCGGGCCGACTTTGCGCGCGACTGCCGTGCCTTTCAGCCGTTTTGCTGCCCCGGCGGCGGTCGCGGTCGTCCTCTTCGTCATGCGCATCCTTGTTGAGGCCTGCTTATGAAGGCTTGCCGGGATTCACCAAGACAGGATAGTCCATTCTGACTCCCTTGCCACGCCTTGGATGACGCCCGGGCCACCCCTATAATCGGCCTATGCTTTTGGATTCCTGCACAGAATAGACGAAATGACCGCCCCGATCGCCATCATCATGGGAAGCCAATCCGATTGGGAGACCATGCGCCATGCCGCCGAGACGCTGGCAGCCCTCGGCGTCGCCTGCGAGACCCGGATCGTTTCCGCCCACCGCACCCCGGACAGGCTCTATGCCTTTGCCAAGGGGGCCAAGACCGCCGGCCACAAGGTGATCATTGCCGGCGCGGGCGGCGCGGCCCATCTGCCGGGCATGACCGCAGCGCTCACGGAACTTCCGGTGTTCGGGGTTCCCATCGAATCGAAGGCGCTGTCCGGAGTCGATTCGCTCTATTCGATCGTGCAGATGCCGGCTGGGATTCCGGTCGGAACCCTCGCCATCGGCAAGGCCGGCGCGATCAATTCCGCCCTGCTCGCGGCGAGCGTGCTCGCCCTCAACGATCCCGCATTGGCAACCCGGTTGGCACAGTGGCGCCAGCAGCAGACCGACGCGGTGAAGGACAATCCGGAGGCCTCGGCGTGACAGCTTCGACCGTAGTGAAGCTGAAGCCGGGCGACACCATTGGAATCCTCGGCGGCGGACAATTGGGCCGCATGCTCGCGATGGCGGCGGCACGCCTGGGGCTCAGATGCCAGGTGTTCTCGCCGGATCCGGATTCCCCGGCCTTCGACGTGGTGCAGAGCGCGACGTGTGCGGAATATGCCGACGTCGAGGCGCTCGAACTGTTCGCCAACGACGTCAACGTCGTCACCTATGAGTTCGAGAACGTGCCGGCTGCAACCGCGATGGTGCTCGCCGCGCGGCGTCCGGTGCTGCCCGCGCACACGATTCTTGAAACCACCCAGGACCGGCTGATCGAGAAGGACTTCGTCAGCAGGCTCGGCATCGGTACTGCTGACTATGCCGACGTCTCCTCGGTCGACACGATCCGCGCGGCGATCGAGCGCATCGGCCTGCCCGCGGTGATCAAGACCCGCCGTTTCGGCTATGACGGCAAGGGCCAGGCGATCATCCGCGCCGGCGACGATCTCGACCGGATATGGCAGGACCTCGGCACCAAGTCGGCGATCCTCGAAGCCTTCGTGCCGTTCGAACGCGAGATCTCGGTGATCGCGGCGCGCTCGGCTTCTGGCGAGGTCGAATGCTTCGACGTCACCGAGAACGAGCATCGCGATCACATTCTGAAGATCTCCCGCGCGCCCGCCGCCATTTCCGAGGCGCTCGCCGCGCAGGCGCGGGCCATCGCCGAGAAAATCGCAACTGCGCTGGACTATGTCGGCGTGCTGGCGGTCGAAATGTTCGTGGTGCCCGGCAATGGTGCGCCGACGGTCCTGGTCAACGAGATCGCACCGCGCGTGCACAACTCCGGCCACTGGACGCTCGACGGTGCCTCGATCTCACAGTTCGAGCAGCACATCCGCGCGATCGCCGGTTGGTCGCTGGGCAAGCCGGTGCGTCACGGCGAAGTCACCATGACCAACCTGATCGGCGACGATATCCTGGACTACGAGCGGTGGCTCACTGTTCCGGGCGCAACGGTGCATCTCTATGGCAAGGGCGCACCGCGCCCCGGCCGCAAGATGGGCCATGTCACCCAGGTGGCCCCGGCCCGCAAGCCATAAGCCACGGTCTGCCGCGGCGGCGCCCGGCAGACCAATGACGACAGACGAATGGAAATGGGATCGCGAGGATCACGATCCCATTTGTGGCTTGATCACGCGGTCTTCGCACCGGCGACGACGCCGGTCGGCTCGTCGCTGACCCAGCGATAGATCACGCCGCCCAGCGCGCCGCCGATCAACGGCGCCACCCAGAACATCCAGAGCTGTGCGAGCGCCCAGCCCCCGACAAACAGTGCCGGTCCCGTGCTACGCGCCGGATTCACCGAGGTGTTGGTGACGGGAATACTGACGAGATGGATCATGACCAGTGCAAGCCCGATCGCGAGCGGCGCAAAGCCCGCCGGCGCCTTGCCATGGGTCGCCCCCATGATGACGAACAGAAACATCATGGTCATCACCACTTCGGTGATGAAGCACACCACCATGCTGTACTGACCGGGCGAGTGCGCGTCATAGCCGTTCGATGCGAAGCCCTTGGCCACGTCGAACCCCGGCGCGCCGCTCGCAATCACGTAAAGCAGTGCGGCGGCCACGATCGCGCCGACGACCTGGGCAATGATGTAGGGCAGGATCTGGCCGGTCGGAAAGCGCCCGCCTGCCGCCAGCCCGACCGTGACGGCTGGATTGAGATGACAGCCCGAGACATGCCCGATCGCGTAAGCCATGGTGACAACGCTCAGGCCGAACGCAAGCGACACACCGACAAGACCGATTCCGACCTGCGGAAAGCCGGCCGCAATCACCGCGCTGCCACAGCCGGCGAAAGTCAACCAGAACGTGCCGATGGCCTCGGCCGCGTACTTCTTCATATCCATGTCGCATCTCCCCTATTTCCAATGTCCGGGTTTCAAAACGCCGGGAGCGGCCCCGATCTCGGCGCCAAACCACCCAAATCAGGGCCACACAAAGGCAGTTTCGCCGCATTTCGTGGCTTTACTAGGCCCGAAAGTCACTCCACCGGTGGACATCGACGCATTTGTCTGATACATGCGCCCCCCTAGGGTTAAGAGGCAGGCCTTTTGCCGCCCCTTTGCTTTGCCAGAATTCCGAACCGATCAATTCAAAAGAGGATGCCGCGTGCAGGTTCTCGTCCGCGATAACAATGTTGACCAGGCTCTCAAGGCGCTGAAGAAGAAGATGCAGCGCGAGGGCATTTTCCGCGAGATGAAGCTCCGCGGTCACTACGAAAAGCCGTCCGAGAAGAAGGCCCGCGAAAAGGCCGAAGCCGTCCGCCGCGCCCGCAAGCTGGCGCGCAAGAAACTGCAGCGCGAAGGCCTGCTGCCGATGAAGCCGAAGCCGGTGTTTGGCGCGGGTCCCGGTGGCGACCGCGGTGGCCGTGGTGGCGCAGGCGGTGCTGGTCGCGGACCGCGCTGAACCGTTTTACCGATCTGGGTGTCTAACAGCGCGGGCCTCGGGCCCGCGTTGTTGTTTTGCAGCAAGCGGCATTCCAGGCTAGCAATGCAAAATCACCTGCAAGAGTATTTTGCATAATGGCTGTTCCGGCGCCCCGCCCCCGTTCCGGACCCGTGTCGCGCCGTCGTGCGTCGCAATTCATTGCCCTTGCATTTGTTCTCGGCCTTCCCCTCGGGGGCTGCTCCTTCGACCTGGGATCATGGGGCTCGGACGACAAGCAAAAACCCTCGGCCGCTGCAGAGAAGCCGGCCGACACGATCACCGCGCAGAATATCAGCGACGCCAAAGATCACGCGGCACGCGGCCAGACGCTGGCACACTCCGGCAAGACCGACGAAGCGCTGACGGAGTTCGATCAGGCGCTGGCGGCCGATCCCTACAACATCCAGGCCCTCTATGGCCGCGGCCTGATCTATCAGGGACAGGGTCAGCATCAGCAGGCGATCGACGATTTCACCGCGGCGAGTGGCCTGTCACCACAAAAGGCCGAGCCTCTGCTCGGCCGTGCCAGCAGCTACCTCGCGCTCGACAAGGCCAAGCAGGCCGCCGCCGACGTCGACGAGGCCGTCCAGGCCGATCCCAACAGCGCGGCGGCTTGGAGCGTGCGCGGCCAGATCTATGAGCGGCTTGGCGAGAAAGCCAAGGCAGCGGCATCCTACAACCGCGCGCTCGCGCTGCGGCCAAAGGACGACAGCGCGCGCAGCGGCCTGGCGCGCACCGGTGGCTAGAATGTTCTCGAACGGCCTACTTCGGCAGGACCGCGTGGAACACCGACTTGGCGGCCGACAGCATGTCGTCGGCCACGGTGTGATCCTTCGGAGGCGACGGCTCAGATGCCTCGGCGCGCAGATCAAGCGGTGCACGGGCGAGCGGAATGTCGGCCGGCGGGGTCAGGCGGTCAGCATCTGAAGCATCGGCCGCGTAGGGCGGCCGCGGCTGCGACGACGACTGATCGACCGATTGATCGGTCGGGTTGGAGACCATGATCGGAGGCGGCAAGGGCCGAATCGACGACGCTGGCGCGGGACGCTGCGCCTCGGGCAACCGGGCCATATCGGCCGGACGCGGCTCCTGGCGGACGGCCTCCTGCGTACGCGGCGGGTTCTCCTTGCGCAGCCGCTCGATCGCTGCACGGGCGAGATCGTTGGCGTCGCGGCCTTCGCCCGGCGACGCTTCCGTTGCGGGAGCTGCCGGCGTGACTTTCGCAACTGCCTTCGGCGCGGCGGGGTGATGACGCGAGTCGGCAGGGATGCTCGCGGTCTCGGCCGGCGTATCGGCGGATTTCACGTCGGTTGATTTTTCGACCGGCTTTTCGGTGACGGTGGCCTTCTCGGACGCCGACCGTTCACTCAGCGTCCGCTCGGAGATGCCCTTGGCCTTCACGCCAGCTTCGGGGAGGCTGCTGACGACGGTTGGCTTCTCCGCGGGCTTGGCGACGACTGGCGTGGCAGGGGCATTGACCGCCGTCGTTGCCGGCGCTTCCGGCTTGGCGACGATGTAGTGGTTAACGATGTACGCCCCGATGATGGTCGCAGCCACCGAGGGAAAGATGTCCATCGCGAATTTCTTCAAGTAACTCAGCATGGCCCTGCCACTCCCCGCCCCGGATTTCATGCTGGAACTTTGAGGCACATTGAGGGATCAACTGCGTCGGATCGGTGGCAAACGCCTGTTCCGCCGTCACCTTTAGTGTCACTTCAGTTTCAGCCGGAGGCGGCTTCGCGCGCAAAATCACGGCACCGCCTCCGCCTTCCAGATCATCGTGCAGCCGTTAACGCGCGATGAATTTCCACACCCGCCGACACCGATCTGCCATTCCGAAGTCGCAATTCGGCCGTGGCCGGCCGAGACGGACCTCAGGGTTTGAGTTCGACCTCGAGGAACACGATCTCGCTGGCTGTCTCATTGAGCACGTCGTGCTGGACGCCCGCCTTGCGGAAGTAGGACTTGCCGACGCCAAGCTGCGCCTTCGAGCGCTCGCCGTTCGGCGCCACGATCGTCATCTCGCCTGCGGTGATCGGCACGATGACGTAGTCCATCTCATGGGTGTGGGGACCGGTGGCACTGCCCGGCGCCAGCCGCCATTCGGTGACCCGCACCTCCGGCGTATCGACCTGAACGTCCGATGCAGCACTGAGCATGATATTTTTCTCCACGTTGACGCGATTGCCGGCGCGAATGCCGGATCCACATCAACGGAGAACAGGGGCTATCGGAAGCAAGGTCAAGAGGAGAAACAGTGGCACGAGAATGCCGGAGGCGATCAACAGGTAACCGAAGAAGCTCGGCATCTTGATGCCGCGCTCCGCGGCGATCGCGGCAATCATGAAGTTGGGCGCGTTCCCGATATAGGTCAGGGCCCCCATATAAACGGCCCCCATCGAGATCGCCGACAGCGTGCCCGAGAGCGCATTCATCAGGTTGTCGACATTGCCCCCGGCGAGCTTGAAGAACAGCAGGTAGGTCGGCGCATTGTCGAGAAACGCCGACATCAGACCGGTGTACCAAAAATAGGCCACCTCCTTGGGGGTGCCGTTGGGCTCGGTGACCGCCGACAGCAGCCAGGCAAAGGCGCCATCCTTGCCGGCGTCGAGCATGGCCAGCACCGGGATAATGGCGACGAAAATCGCCGCGAACAGTTTCGCAACCTCGCGGATAGGCTCCCAGGTGAACCCGTTGGATTCGCGGTGCTCGTCGCGGGTTAGCCAGAGCGACAGCAGCGCGATCACAACCAGCATGGCGTCGCGCACCATGTTCTGCAGTTCGAGATGGGTGCCGATGATGTCCACGGCGATTCCAGGTTTCCAGTTCGCTGACAGCAGGATGCAGCCCACGATCGCGGCGATTAGCGGGATATTGAGCAGCCCCCGGATCCGGATCGGGGCAGCCGAGGGTACGGCAAAGGCACCGGCCCGTTCGCCTCGGAAGCGCCAGGCATCGACGACAACGAAAATCGCCAGCAGCGAACCGGCAACAATGAGCGTCTGGAGCCAGAGACTTCGCGTGGTCCAGAAGAAATCCACCCCGTTCAGAAACCCGACGAACAGCGGCGGGTCGCCCAACGGGCTCAACGCACCGCCAACATTGGCCACGAGGATGATGAAGAAGATGACCACATGCCTGTTGTGGGGGCGAGCGAGGTTTGCGCGGATCAAGGGCCGGACCAGGATCATGCTTGCGCCGGTGGTGCCGACGACGCTCGCCATCGCCGTGCCCAGCGCCAGGATGACGGTATTGCTTAGCGGCGTTCCCCTGATGTCGCCGCTGACGACGATGCCGCCCGCGACCGTATAGAGCGCGAACAGCAGCACGATGAAGCTCAGATATTCGGCGAGCAGCGCGTGGGTGACGGCAGCGAGCATCACCGCGCCGCCGGCGAACCACCAGATCGAGGCGAGCGCCACGATGGACCACCCAGCGGCGATCTTTCCGTAATGGTGATGCCAGACCCCGGGGAACAGCAGCGGTCCCGTCGCGATCGAGAGCAGCAGGCCAACAAAGGGAAGCGCGAACGGCCAGCGCATCGCCGCGCCATCGAGCGTGGCGGCGTCGGCAGATTGCGGAAAGAGCAGGAGCAGCAGCGCGACGGCCGGCAGATATCTCATCTCGTCAGGCCGGAGCTACGGCACGAAGACCATGAACACGAACAGGGCAAACACAACCATGTGCACGAGGCCAAACAGGATGTTGGTGCGGCCAGTGCCGAAGGTGAGCATGCTGACCATGAAGGTGAGCAACAGGATCAACATATGTTGGTTGCTGAGCCCGAGCACGAGCTCCTTGTCTAGCACATAAGCGGCAACCGCCACGGCGGGAACGGTGAGGCCGATCGTCGCGATCGACGAGCCGAGCGCGAGATTAATACTCTTCTGCAGATCGTTCTTGCGCGCCGCCGACACCGCGGCGACGCTCTCCGGCAACAGGATCAACAGCGCGACCACGACGCCGGCAAAGGCCGGCGGCGCGCCGATCTTCGCGGTGACGACGTCGACCACGAGGGAGAACTTCTTGGCCAGCAGCACGACCGACAGGAGCGCCACCAGCAGCAGCACAATGCTGATCGCCAGCATGCGGTCCGACAACGCCGCGCCATGCTCGGCCGTCTCGTTGGCGCCGCTCACGAAATAGTCGCGGTGGCGGATCATCTGGGTATAGAGGAACACCGCATAAAGCAGCACAGTGACAGTGCTCACGACCGCAAGCTGGGCGGTGGAATAGACCGGCCCAGGCGCGGTCAGCGTGAAGTTCGGCATGTCGAGGGTGATGGTCGCGAGCACGAACAGCACGCTGAGATACAGGTTCGCGCCGGTGATCTGAAAATCCTGCTCGCGATACCTGATGCCGCCGATGAAGATACACAGCCCGACCAGGCCGTTGCAGACGATCATCACCACGGCGAACACGGTGTCGCGCGCCAACGTCGGAGCCGGCGTATCGCCGAGCATGATAGTTGCAATCAGCGCCACCTCGATGACGGTCACGGCGAGCGTCAGGAGCAGCGTGCCGTACGGTTCACCGATCCGCTCGGCGATCATCTCGGCGTGATGGACGGCCGCGAACACGGTGCCGAACAGAACCACGAGCAGGACGGCCGCGAACAGCCAGCCTGTGGCCGATGGCGCGAACACGTAACCCGATGCCGTGACTGCGGCGAACAACAGCGCAGCCAGGACGGGAAACAGCCAGGCCGACCGCGGCATCGGTCCGTGTGCGCTCATCTCGTCTGCCCCTCAATTCGACTGGCCCCGATTATGCGACAGACAATCGCCGCCGTCAGCCTCCCGCAGTGTTGATAAACCGCCGCGCGGCCTCGATCGCACCGAAATCATCGAGGTTGTCATGTCCGCCGCCCGGGAAGCGGACAAACTGCTTGGGCTCGTGCGCAAGGCCGAACAACCGCTCGCCAAAGCTGACCGGGATCACTGGGTCGTCCGCGCCGTGCATGATCAGGAGCGGCACGTTGACCCGAGCGATGCGCCGGTCGGAGTGGAACTGGTCCCGCATCAACAGGCCGACCGGGACGAAACGAAACTGCGCGCCAGCGAGATCCGCCGTCGAGGTGTAGGGCGCCTCGAGGAGCAGCTTGCCGACCGGATATTCGGCGGCCATCGCGACAGCCACGCCGGTCCCGAGCGAGAATCCCCAGGCTACGATCTGCTCCGCGCTGTAGCGCGCGGTCGTGAACGCATAGGCGGCCTCGGCATCCAGCAACAATCCGCGCTCGCTCGGCGTCCCGCTCGAGCCCGCATAGCCCCGATACGACAGCGCGACCAGCCCGGTGCCGTCAGCCGTGATGCCCTTGAAGCGCGCCACGCGGCCGGCCAGGAGGTCGGCATTGCCGGGAAAGAACAGGACGACGGGCCGGCCCGGCTTCGCCGGCACATGCCAGACGATGACCCTCTCGCCATCGGCCGTGGTCAGGAGATGCTCTTCGGCTTCAGGAAATCCCGCGGCATCCGGCGCGGTTCGCCCGGCCGGCGGAATCGGAAACAGCATATCGCGCTGCTTGACGAACAACACGGCGAGCCCGCCGAGATAGACGATCGCCGCGGCGATCAGCAGCCACTTCAGGATCGTGAGAACCAGCGCCATCCAGGTCCGCCGTCGTCAAGTTGGGCGTCGGAGCTTGAGCAGCCTCTCAACGTCGGACCTGATGCTCTCCGGAATAGCGCGGCACGCGCAAACCCGCGCATGCGCCGCGTGCCAGTTGATGCGCTCTTCGTGCGTGGCCCGGGTTGGCATGCGATTCTGTCGATGCCACGCCCGGTTCAGGGCCATCGGCATCAGGCCATCGCCTTGACGATGTTCTCGGTGACCTTCTTGGCGTCGCCGAGCAACATCATGGTGTTGTCACGGTAGAACAGCGGATTGTCGATGCCGGCATAGCCGGACGCCAGCGAGCGCTTGATGAACATCACGGTGCCGGCCTTCCAGACCTGCAGCACCGGCATGCCGTAGATCGGCGAGCTCTTGTCCTCTTCCGCGGCGGGGTTGGTGACGTCGTTGGCGCCGATCACGAAGGCGATGTCGGCCTGGGCAAACTCCGAGTTGATGTCCTCGAGCTCGAACACCTCGTCATAGGGCACGTTGGCCTCGGCAAGCAGCACGTTCATGTGGCCCGGCATGCGGCCGGCAACCGGATGAATGGCATACTTCACCTCGACACCTTCCTTCTTCAGGAGATCGGCCATTTCGCGCAGCGCGTGCTGGGCCTGCGCCACCGCCATGCCGTAGCCGGGCACGATGATGACCTTGGAGGCGTTCTTCATGATGAAAGCGGCATCATCGGCCGAACCGAGCTTGGCCGGCTTCTGCTCGCCGCTGCCGCCACCGGCGGCCGCCGTCTCGCCGCCAAAGCCGCCGAGGATGACCGAGATGAACGACCGGTTCATCGCGTGACACATGATGTAGGACAGGATCGCGCCCGAGGAGCCGACCAGCGCGCCGGTGATGATCAGCGCCGAGTTGCCGAGCGTGAAGCCGATGCCGGCCGCGGCCCAGCCGGAGTACGAGTTCAGCATCGAGATCACGACCGGCATGTCGGCGCCGCCGATCGGGATGATCATGAGCACGCCAAGCGCCAGCGCGAGGATGGTGATCAGCCAGAAGTCGAGCGCGCTGCCCGACAGCACGAGCCCGACGATGAAGAACACCAGCGCCAGGGCGAGCACGATGTTGATGACGTGGCGGAACGGCAAGATGATCGGTGCGCCGCTCATCCGCGCCGAGAGCTTGAGGAACGCGATCACCGAGCCGGTGAAGGTCAAGGCGCCGATCGCGACGCCGAGCGACATTTCGACCAGGCTCTGCGGATGGATGTTGCCGGGCGTGCCGATGTCGAACGCCTCAGGCGCATAGAACGCGCCGGCTGCGACCAGCACCGCGGCCATGCCGACCAGCGAGTGGAACGCGGCGACCAGCTCGGGCATCGAGGTCATCGGCACTCGGCGTGCGATCACGGCGCCGATGCCGCCGCCGATCGCGACCGCGAGGATGACGAGCAGCCAGGCGACGCCGTCGGCCGGCGGATGGCTCGCCAGCGTCGTGCCGACCGCGATCGCCATGCCGATCATGCCGAGCAGATTGCCCCGCCGCGAGCTGGCCGGGCTCGACAGGCCGCGCAGCGACAGGATGAACAGCACGCCTGCCACGAGATACAACAGTGCAGAGAGATTGGCGCTCATCTCAGGTCCCCAATTTTCCTCATCCCGAGGTGTTTGCGCTTACTTCGACTTCTTCTTGTACATCGCCAGCATGCGCTGGGTGACGAGGAAGCCCCCGAAGATGTTGATGCAGGCGAACACCAGCGCCACGAAACCGAAACCGCGGGCCCAGCCCGAGCCGCTCGAGACCATGCCGACGCCGACCGCAAGCAACGCGCCGACCACGATCACCGACGAGATCGCGTTGGTCACACTCATCAATGGCGTATGCAGTGCCGGCGTCACGGACCACACGACGAAGTAGCCGACGAACACGGCGAGAACGAAAATTGACAGCCGGAACACGAAGGGATCGACGGCCTGCGCGAGATGCTCCATGGCTTGCTCTCCTTATCTCGGCTGGAAGCTGGGATGGATGACGGCGCCGTCTTTGGTCAGCGCGGTGGCCTTCACCAGCTCGTCATCCCAGTTGACCGCGAGCGCCTTGTTGGCCTTGTCGACCATGGTCTCGATGAACGAGAACAGGTTGCGCGCATAAAGGCTGGACGCCGAGGCCGCGACGCGGCCGGCGACATTGGTGTAGCCGACGATCTTGATGCCATCGAGATCGACTACCTCGCCGGCCTTGGCGCCCTCGACATTGCCGCCGCGCTCGACCGCGAGATCGACCAACACCGAGCCGGGCTTCATCGACTTCACCATCTCGCTTGAAACCAGCTTCGGTGCGGGGCGGCCGGGGATCAGCGCGGTGGTGATGACGATATCCTGCTTCTTGATGTGCTCGGCGGTCAGCGCAGCCTGCTTGGCCTGGTACTCCTTCGACATCTCCTTGGCGTAGCCGCCGGCGGTCTGCGCGTTCTTGAACTCCTCGTCCTCGACGGCCAGGAATTTGGCACCCAGCGATTCCACCTGCTCCTTGGTGGCGGGGCGCACATCGGTCGCGGTGACGACGGCCCCGAGCCGCCGGGCGGTCGCGATCGCCTGCAGGCCGGCAACGCCGACGCCCATCACGAACACCTTTGCGGCCGGAACCGTGCCGGCCGCAGTCATCATCATCGGGAATGCGCGGCCGAAGGCTTCGGCGCCCTCGATCACCGCCCGGTAGCCCGCGAGGTTGGCCTGGGAAGACAGCACGTCCATCACCTGGGCGCGGGTGATGCGCGGCATCAGTTCCATGGCGAAGGCCGCAATGCCGGCATCGGCCATCGTCCTGAGCGCGGCCTCGTTGCCGTAGGGGTCCATGATCGCGATGACGAGCGCGCCGCGCTTGTATTTGGAGAGCTCGGCGGCCTCGGGCCGCTTCACCTTGATGACGATGTCGGCGTCCTTGACGGCGTCCGCGCTGACGGTGGCGCCGGCTGCGGTGAATTCCGAATCGGGCAGGCCCGACTTGACGCCCGCACCGGGCTCGACCGCGACCTCGGCACCCAGCGCCTTGAATTTCTTGATGGTATCGGGCGACGCCGCAACCCGCGGCTCGGACGGATCAATTTCCTTGGCAACAGCAATCTTCATGGGCCCTCCGGCGGCGCGAGCGGCGCACGCGTCTTCAAACTAGCGTTATTTTCGCCAGATTGGATACCCGGTTTTTGCCACCGGGTTGGACAGGAAAGTGCTGCGCCGCCAAGGCCGGCAGCGCCGCAGCCGATCTAGGGGATCAGAGCAGGAAATAGGCCATCAGGATGAGAATGATGGCGACGCTGATGGTGCCGTATTTGACCAGCATGAGGAAGCCCTCATAGGTCTGCTCATGCGCCAGGTAGTCGTTGCCGTCAGCGGTCGTGTACGCCACTTCGCTATGGTCTGCCATCCTTGTCCCCAGTCAGAAATTCGTTTCTCGCGAGCCATTACCGCAATCGCGGTGGCAGGGCAACGGCGCGGTCCCGATCGGGTCATTCGGAAGGCCAATTGTCCCGGATCCACCGGGCCAGACTGTCCTCGCTGACCTCGCCGGCCGCGAGGGAGAGGATCATCGACGTGGCGTGCGCCGGCTCCGGACTGAATCGAACGCTGTTCTTGTGAAGGAAGACCATCATCGTCATGAAGGCCATCCGTTTGTTGCCGTCGACGAAGGCGTGATTTTTCGCGAAGCCGAAGGCGTAGGCCGCCGCCAGTTCAGCCAAACCCGCTCGCTCATACCGCCATTTGTTGACGGGACGCTCGATCGCCGAGTGCAGCATCGCCGAATCGCGCAGGCCTGGGGCGCCGCCGAAGCGACGCAACTGACGGGCATGCAGGACGACGGCTTGATCGACGGTGATCCAAACCGGCTCCTTCGGGTCGCTCATGCGAGAAACCCGTCACTTCGCGAGCGTCGCCAGCGTATCGCGATATTTGTCCATGATCTCGTCGGCGATTTCCATGGTTCGCTCGAAATCGGGATCATACGGAAGCGCCTGAAAACCTCCTCCGGGAAGCTCCGTGATGTGCAATCGCTGACCGCGCTTGAGGTCAAGCCGCTGCATCAATTCGCGGGGGAGCAGCAGCCCATCGGAATTTCCGATCTTCTTGATTTCGATCTTCATGGCCGGAACTCATCTGCATGGCGGCCCGCGACAACGGAGCACGCGTTATACATCTGTATAACACATGCCCGACGCTCGTTCAACAGATGTTTTACGGCAGCCTTGAGGGTCCGCCAAGCAGATCAGCCCATCGCCTCCAGTTCGTCTATCATCCCGGCGATGACCGACAGACCGCCATCCCAGAATTTCGGGTCCTTGGCGTCGAGCCCGAACGGCTTGAGCAATTCGGAATAGTGCTTGGTGCCGCCGGCGGCGAGCATGTCGAGATAGCGCTCAGCGAAGCCCTCAGCGGCATGCTCGTAGACCGCATAGAGCGAGTTCACCAGGCAGTCGCCGAAGGCATAGGCATAGACATAGAACGGCGAATGGATGAAGTGCGGGATGTACATCCAGAATGTCTCGTAGCCCAGCTTGATCTCGATGGCGGGCCCAAGGCTTTCGCCCTGCACGCTGAGCCAGAGCTGACCGATCCGCTCGGCGGTGAGTTCGCCGTTCTTGCGCTCGGTGTGCACGGCGCGCTCGAAGGAATAGAACGCGATCTGCCGCACCACGGTGTTGATCATGTCCTCGACCTTGCCCGCCAGCAACGCCTGGCGCTGTTTGGCGTTCTTGGTCTGGGACAGCAGCCGCTTGAAGGTCAGCATCTCCCCGAACACGCTCGCGGTCTCGGCCAGCGTCAGCGGCGTCGGCGCCATCAGCGCGCCATTCTTCGCCGCCAGCACCTGGTGGACGCCGTGGCCGAGCTCATGCGCAAGCGTCATCACATCGCGCGGCTTGCCCTGATAGTTCATCAGCACATAGGGATGCGCCGACGGGGTGGTCGGATGCGAGAACGCGCCGGGCGCCTTGCCCGGTCGCACCGGCGCATCGATCCAGCGATCGGTGAAGAAGCGCTCCGCGATCTCGGCCATCCGGGGCGAGAAGCCGCGATAGGCCGACAGCACCATGTTGCGCGCCTCGGGCCAGGCGATCGTGCCTGATGCCGCGAACGGCAGCGGCGCGTTGCGGTCCCAGTGCGCCAGCTTCTTCTTTCCGAACCAGCCCGCCTTCAAGGCGTAATAGCGATGCGACAGCTTCGGATAGGCCGCGCGCACGGAGGCGACCAGCGCGTCGACCACCTCGCGCTCGACCCGGTTGTTGAGATGGCGGGAATCCGCGACATCCTGGAAGCCGCGCCAGCGATCGGAGATCTCCTTGTCCTTGGCGAGCGTATTGGTGACCAGCGCGAAGGTGCGTTCGTTGTCCTTGAAGGTCTTCGCCAGCGCCTGCGCCGCCGCCTTGCGCTTGTCGCCCACCTTGTCCTGCAACAGGTTCAGCGTCGGCTCGATCGCCAGCTCCTTGCCCGCGACCTTGAAGCGCAGGCTGGAGATGGTCTGGTCGAACAGCCGGTTCCAGGCCGCGTAGCCGCTCTGCGCCTTCTCGTGAAAGAGCTGCTCGACACGATCCTCGAGCTGATACGGCTTGTCCTTGCGCAAATCTTCGATCCACGGCCGGTAATGGCCAAGCTCGGGCTCGGCCATCGCGCGCTCGATCACATCATCGTCAACGCGATTGAGCTCGAGCGAGAAGAACAGCAGATGCACCGACGCTGCCGTCAGCCGCTCGGACACGTCGCCGTAGAATTTCGAGATCGCGGGATCGACGCTGTCGCCGGCGTGCACGAGGCCGGCGTAAGAGCCGAGCCGGCCGGCGAGATCGTCGATCGCCTCGTAGCGCCTGATTGCCTCGGCGAGCCATTTGCCGCCGCCATCGCGAGCGGTATTTTCCGCGAGCTTGCCTTTGTAGTCGGTCTCAAACGCGACGCAATCTGCATCCATTCTGGTCAGGTCGCGCGCGACTTCCGGCGCGTCGATACCGGAGTAGAGATCTGCCAGATTCCATTCGGGCAGCTTGCCGGTCTTGCTGGCCGCCTTTTTCGTCGCCGGTTTTGCGGCGGCGGATTTGCGTTGGGCGGTCGGCTTGCGGAGTGCGGCTTCTTTGCGGAGAGCGGACTTGTTGGGAGCAGATTTGGAGCGCGAGGTCATCTTGTTCGAAACCCTACTTCAGTCGGAAAGACGGCGGCGGCAGCGGAATGAATGCGGGATGGCAACGTTTAAGAGTGCGTTAATCGGCATCGGCGACAGTGCCCCGATTCGAGACAGATAATCGTAGCGTGCGGGGAAAACCATGGCTGCCACCATTTTGATCGCCGATGACGACGCAGTACAGCGTCGTTTGGTTGAAAACATGGTGCAGAAGTGCGGCTATGAGCCTCTCGTGGTGGATAGCGGCGACGCGGCCGTGGCTGCACTCACCGCCCCCGAGGCCCGCGCGATCGACGCCGTGGTGCTCGATCTCGTGATGCCCGGGCTCGACGGCCTTGGAGTCCTCGCAAAGATTCGTGAAGCTGGTTTGAACGTCCCGGTCATCGTGCAGACTGCGCATGGCGGGATCGACAATGTGGTGTCGGCCATGCGTGCCGGCGCCCAGGATTTCGTCGTCAAGCCGGCCAGCTTCGAACGGCTGCAGGTCTCCTTGCGCAATGCGCTCAACGCCTCCGCGCTCAAGGGTGAATTGCAGCGCATCCGGCATAGCCGCGAGGGCCGGCTGACCTTCTCCGACATCATCACCCGCAGCGAAGCCATGACCGGCGTGCTGCGCACCGCGCAGAAGGCGGCGGCCTCGACCATTCCTGTGCTGATCGAGGGCGAATCCGGTGTCGGCAAGGAACTGTTTGCACGCGCCATCCACGGCAGCAGCGAGCGCAAATCGAAGCCGTTCGTCGCCGTGAATTGCGGCGCGATCCCGGACAACCTCGTTGAATCGATCCTGTTCGGCCACGAGAAGGGCGCCTTCACCGGCGCCACCGAGCGCCATCAGGGCAAGTTCGTCGAGGCGCATGGTGGCACGCTGTTTCTCGACGAGGTCGGCGAATTGCCGCTGGCCACGCAGGTGAAGCTCTTGCGCGCGCTGCAGGAAGGCACCGTCGAGGCGGTCGGCGGACGCAAGCCGGTGAAGGTCGACGTCCGCATCATCTCCGCGACCAATCGCAAATTGCTCGATCTCGTGAAGGGCGGCCAGTTCCGCGAGGACCTGTTCTATCGACTGCACGTCCTGCCGCTGACCATTCCGGCGCTGCGGCAGCGGCGCGAGGACATTCCGCATTTGTTGCGGCATTTCCTGGCGCGCTTCTGCGCCGAGGAGAACCGCAGCATCACCGGCATCAGCGGCGAGGCGATGGCGCATCTGTCGCAGCTCGAGTGGCCCGGCAACATCCGCCAGCTCGAGAACACGGTGTACCGCGCCGTGGTGATGAGCGACGGCGACCAACTCGGGCTCGCCGATTTCCCGCAGACGACGGCGCATGCCGCGCCCGAGGGCAAGTCGTTGCAGGGTGAGCCGCTGATCGTATCGCCGTCCACGGCGCCCACGATGAGTTCTGGTAATGAAATACCCATTATGCTGCCCGCCGCAGGCAACCTCTCGATGCTCAATGCCTCAGGCGATGTGCGTCCGCTGGAAGACCTCGAAAACGAAATCATCCGCTTCGCGATCTCGCACTATCGCGGACAGATGTCGGAGGTCGCGCGCCGCCTCAAAATCGGCCGGTCGACACTTTATCGCAAGCTCGACGACGCCGCGGCCGGCTCGCGCGCCACCGACGCCAACTAGGGTTTGTGGCCGCTGGGCTTTATGGCCGACCGGTGACGTACGCAAACGGCCGCCCGCGGGAACCTTTTGAACCGTGGCCTCGCGGTGACAGACAAACATCGGGCTGCGTGGCAAAAACGCTCAGCCCGAATGAAATCAGGTGGTTCGGGGTCAGTTTGTCGTGAGTTGCCCCTGCATGGCGCTGGCTGCATGAGAGGGGCGTCTGTATCGTCTGCGTTGGTTGCGTGCAGGCGTTGCGAGTTGATTGAGAAGGCCGGCGCTTCCGCGCAAGCTGCGAAACCAAACACTGACTTGAGCTGCTCAATGCAAGGGCAGTTTCGCCCAGGGGGTGACGATGCGTGACTGTTCGAACGACCGTCAGGGATTTGACCGCGTATTGATGGCCATCGCGGCAACCTTCCTCACGGTGTCCGCGACCGCAGCTTTCGCACAGGACACATCTCGCTCCAGCCCCGCGGAACTCGCCATCGACGCCGCGATCCCGCGCCCTGAACCCGCCAATGTGCCGCCGCCGACCGCGAGCGATTTCAAGCTGGACACGACCGCCGCGCTGCCCGACGCCACGAAGAAGGCGACCGATACGAAGCCGGTTGATGCACAGGCGACCGACACCAAGCCGACCGATGCCAAGCCCACCGATGCAATGCCCATCGGCGCCAAGGCCGTTGATGCAAAACCGGCCGACGTGAAGCCGGCCGAGCCGAGCGCGACTGCGACGACGACCGAACCGAAGCCCGCAGACGTTGCCACTACGCCGCCAACCGACAGCAAGCCCGCCGACGCGCCGAAGACCGACACCGCGGCCGCGCCCGCAGCGGCACCAGACGCGGCAACGGCAGCGGCGCCCGCGACAGCTCCTGCTCCTGCAACGGCAGCGGCGCCTGCGGCGTCCCCGGCTCCTGCCACTGCTGCGGCGCCAGCAACCGAGCCCGCCAAAGCCGCGAGCAACGTTCCGGCCGAGGATCAGCCTGTCGCCGACAAGCTGCGCGAGCTGCTGGCCAGCAAGACCTTGCGCACCTTCGACCGCAAGAACGAACGCGCGGCGGCCGAGAAATTCTATTCAGCCCGCGACTATGCCCCGGTCTTCACCAAGGCCGGCAAGCTGACCGAGACCGGCAAAGGCGTGATTGCGCGTCTGAAGGATGCGGCCTCCGACGGCCTTGATCCGGACGACTATGTGGTGCCGGACTTCACCGCCGCGACTTCGCCCGACGCGCTGGCCGAAGCCGAGCTGAAGCTCGCCGGCAGCATGCTGGACTACGCGCGGCAGGCGCAGAGCGGTCGCATGCATTGGTCGCAGGTGTCGGCGGACATCCTCTATCCGGAACACCCGATCGATCCGGCGGAAGTATTCGCGCATGTGACGGGGGCGAAGGACGCCTCGAGCGCGCTCGACAGCTACAACCCGCCGCACAAGCTCTACAAGGAGCTGAAGAAGAAGCTCGCGGAGCTGCGCGGCCAGGGCGACGGCCCGGTGGTCCGGATCGCCGAGGGCCCGACGCTGCGCTACGTTGCCGCGCGCGGCAAGAAGGAAGCGGTCGAGACGGACGATCCGCGCGTGCCGGACCTGCGCAACAAGCTCGGCATCACGGAGAATCCCGAGAGCACGACGTATGACGCGACAGTCGCCAGGGCGGTGCAGAAATTCCAGAGCAGCGTCGAGCTCAAGCCGACAGGCGTTCTCGACGACCGCACCGTGAAGGCGCTGAACAGCCCGAAGCGCGACAAGCAGATCGACACCGTGATCGTCAACATGGAGCGTTGGCGCTGGCTGCCGCGCCAGCTCGGCGCCGCCAATGTCGGCGATGCCTATGTGATCCTCAACATCCCCGACTACACGCTGAAGGTGATGCAGAACGGGGCGCAGGTCTGGTCCACACGCGTCGTGACCGGCAAGCCCGGCCAGCATGCCACGCCGCTTCTGACCGAGACGATGAAGTACATCACGGTCAATCCGACCTGGAATGTGCCGCCCTCGATCATCTACAACGAGTACCTGCCGGCCTTGCAGCAGGATCCGACGGTGCTGCAACGCATGGGCCTCAGGCTCGAGCGAAACCGCGACGGCACGATCCACATCTCGCAGCCGCCAGGTGAGGCCAACGCGCTCGGCCGCATTCGCTTCAATTTCCCGAACAAGTTCCTGGTCTATCAGCACGACACGCCGGACAAGTACCTGTTCGCCAAGCAAGAGCGCGCCTTCAGCCACGGCTGCATGCGGGTGCAGAACCCGGACCAGTACGCCTCCATCCTGCTCAACATCACTGAGCCGAACGCGCGCTACACGCCGGAGCGGATCCGCAGCATGTACGGCTCCAGCGAAGTCGACCTGAAATTCCCGACGCCGATCCCGGTCAACATCACCTATCAGACCGCGTTCGTGGATGACGCCGGCAAGCTGGAATTCCGCAAGGACATCTACGGCCGCGACGCCACCATGCTGTCGCTGCTCAGGAACAGCCGCGGCAAGGACCTCGAAACGGTGGTGGCGCATGCACAGCCGAGCTACGCGCGGCCGCCGAGCAGCAGCCTGCCCGCCGGCGTCAACGTCGCCGGTGACAACGGCGGTTGGAATTCCGGACCGAGCTTCTTCGAGCGCCTGTTCGGGGGATTCGGACAGCCGGAGCCGCAGCCGGTGCGCCGCGGCCAGGCCCAGCAGCAGCGTCGGATCTACACCCGTTGAGCTGTGGCTTCCGGCCCAATTTCGGTAGATTTTGAAGTGAAATCAACGATTTCGTCCACGGGATGAGATCGTTGATTTTAACCATCCCGGTCGCCGTCGCGGTACCGGGCTATTTTTCGCCACACTCAACCCGTTAGTTAACGCCCAACTTGGGGGCGGGTCGGTAAACCTCGGTTAACCCTCCCGCTTTAAGAAAGCGTTCACCGTCATTCGCAGGGGGTCTGCGAAGATGCCGACCGAACGCTCGTCGACTGGGTGGGCTTATAGTGCTGGCTGTTTTCGCACGCCGCTTCATTCCGCTGTCGCTGCCTAAGGCCGGTTACCAAGTCGGCCTAACGTCGCTATTGCTCCTTGCTGGCGCTGGGTCGGTTCACGATGCGACCGCGCTGAACGAGACCCGCACCCTCTCCTTCCACCACACTCATTCCGGCGAAGACCTCACCGTCACCTTCAAGCGCAACGGCCGTTACGACGAAGCGGCGCTGAAGCAGCTCAACCACTATCTGCGCGACTGGCGCAACCAGGACGAGACGGTGATGGACCGTCACCTGTTCGACATCCTCTGGGAAGTTTATCGCGACGTCGACGGCAAGCAGCCGATCCAGATCATTTCCGCCTACCGCTCCCCCGCTACCAATGCCATGCTGCGCCGCCGCTCCTCGGGCGTTGCGCGCCACAGCCAGCACATGCTGGGGCACGCGATGGATTTCTACATTCCCGGCGTGCCGCTTGAGCAGATCCGCTACGCGGGCCTTCGCCTGCAGCGCGGTGGCGTCGGCTTCTATCCGACCTCGGGCTCGCCCTTCGTCCATCTCGATACCGGCAGCATCCGCCACTGGCCGCGCATGACGCGCGAGCAGTTGGTCAGGGTGTTCCCGGACGGCCGCACCGTCCATGTCCCGACCGATGGCACGCCGCTGAAGGGATATGAACTCGCCAAGGCCGACATCGAGCGACGCCGCAATGGCGACGACGCAGCGACCATCGCCAAGCCGAGCCTGTTCGCCAAGCTGTTCGGCGTCGGCAAGTCGACCGACGACGAAGACGAAGCTGCTGCGCCCGTGAGCGACAAGCCGGCGGCCAAGACTGCGGTCGCCGCCGCAGCGCCCGCCAAGCCCGCCGATCCCGTTCCAATGCCGCGCGCCAAGCCCCAGATCATGGCCGCGATCCAGCTCGCGGCGGCGGACGCGCAACTCGTTCCGACGCCGAAGGGCAAGCCACAGGTCCAGGCCGCCGACAACAACGGACCGCAATCACCCGCCGACATCATCAACGCCCGCGGCTTCTGGGGCGACGCGACGGCCACGCCGAAGCAGGCCTCGCCGGAGCAGATCGCGGCGCTGAAAGCCCGCGAGGCCGTCGGCGCCGCCGATCCGCAAGCAACCGCCAGCGCGACGGAAAACTTCAACAAGGCGCTCGCCTATGCGCCGGCCACGTCCTCGCCGGTCGACCACGCCAACATCGTTGCAGCGTCCGCGCCGGTCCCACGCAGCGTGCGCTCGACCCGCAACGCTGCCGCGGCCGCCACCGAGATCAACACTGTTGTCGCCAAGGGCGCGCAGGGCCAGGGCGTGATCATGACGTCGGCCCGCATCTCCGCCGCCAAGGGCAACGACACCTGGATGCGTGTCGTGCTGTTGGCGCCGAGCGCCAGCAACGGCATGCTGACCACGGTGCTTGGTGATACCGACATGAGCCTGATGCGTGCTCACTTCATCAAGCCGGAGACGTCGGTCGCGATGACCTTCTCGGATGATCCGATGATGGGGATGACCTGCGACCGCTTTTCGGGCACCGCCACCGCCGTGCTGGCAACCCAATCGTTCGTGCGCACCGCCTCGCTGCGCTAAACTTCAACCCCAGTCACTCGTGTTCGCGCCCAGCCGCCTCAAGCCGGCAGCCCGGCCTTGATCAGGCCGGCCTCGTAGCGCGCCCGGTCGAGATCGCGCTTGTAGTGCTGGGTAGCCAGGTGCGCAGCGACCGAGAACGCCGGTTCCCGCTTCAGCACCTCGGCGGCGTGCGCGCCGGCTGCCACCGCATCACCCATCTGTGCCAGTGTCGCGGCAAGGAAGGCGTGATGGGTGTGATCGGGCCGCGTGATGCGCGAGAACGCGTCGGCGGCGTCGGCGTATTTTTCGGCACAATAGCGGGCGCGGCCGAGATGGCTCCAGAAGCGCTCCGGATGATACGGGTTGAGGCGCATTGCCCGCTTGATCCAGTCGATACCCTCCTCCGGCCGCCCGAGCCAGGTCAAGAGCTCGCCCTGCTGCACGACGACGAGGTCGTAGTTCGGGTTGAGGGCGAGCGCGCGTTCCTGGTGGAAGGCTGCCTTGTCGTGGTCGTCGCGATTGAGGTTCAGCGCGGCGAGGATCCGATGCACATCGCTGTCATTGTCGTCGAGCTTGAGCGCGATTTCGAGTTCCGAAGCCACCTGCTCGAAGGTCGCGTCGCGATCGTCGCACCAATTATAGACCCAGGTCTGCCCGAGCACGCAGGCCCGCCAGGCATGCGCGTGCGCATAGTTGGGGTCGAGCACAATCGCCCGCTCCAGCAAACGCTGCGCTTCCATATTGTCGTCCCGCGCCGAGCGATGATGCAGAACCTTGGCGGCCAACACGCATTCGTAGGCCGCCATGTTGTCGGTCGGCTTGCGCTTGACGCGGTCGTGGGCGGCCGCCTCGACGCGCCCCGGCAAGGTCGCCACGATCGCGCGCGTCATCTCGTCCTGGATCGCGAAGATATCGGCAAGCTCGCGGTCATAGCGCTCGGCCCAGACGTGGCGGTCGGCTTCTGCGTCGATCAGTTGCACCGTGACGCGGATGCGGCCGCCCGCCTTGCGCACACTGCCCTCCAGCACGTAGTCGACCGCGAATTCCTTCGCGACGTCCTGCACCTTCACGGCCTTGCCCTTGTAGACAAAGGTCGAGTTGCGCGAAATCACGAGCAGATCGTGGAAGCGCGACAGCTCGGTGATGATGTCCTCGGTGAGGCCGTCGGCGAAGAACTCCTGCTCGGGATCGCCGCTCATGTTGACGAGCGGCAACACCGCGATCGAGGGCTTCCTGGCGACCGCGGGCGCTGCCGTCCCTTGCGGATGCGTCGGGGCGGGCGTTGCATCGGAGTCGAGATGGATGCGGAAGACCCGGATCGGGCGGGCGATATTCTTGACGGTCTGATCGCCGAGATCCTCGAAGCTCAGATCCTCCAGGCGATCGCCGACCTGGTCGCGGACTGCGGCCGAAATACAGATGCCGCCGGGCTCGGCTAGCGTTTCCAGACGGGACGCGACGTTGACGCCGTCCCCGAAGATGTCGTTGCCGTCAACGATCACGTCGCCAAGATTGATGCCGATGCGAAACTGCATCCATCGCGCCGGCGCGACGTCGGTGTTGCGCTTTGCCATCCGGCGCTGCACTTCGGCAGCGCACAGCACCGCATCCACGACGCTGTGGAATTCGACCAGCATGCCGTCGCCGGTGGTCTTGATGATGCGGCCGCGGTTCTTGCTGATGGCCGGATCGATCAGCTCGATCCGGTGGGTCTTGAGGCGCGCAAGGGTGCCCGTCTCGTCAGCTTCCATGAGCCGACTGAAGCCGACCATGTCAGCCGCGAGGACCGCAGCGAGCCGGCGCTCTGGTCCTGGCACATCCATCTGCGATCTGCCCGGTTACTCGCCGAGCAGTGTAGCAAATCCCGGAAATGGACCCAAGACTTATCGACCCAGACCTTGGAGCGACGCCTTGAACCGCCCCGCCGGCGGATAGAGCCGACTCACAGCATCCCGAGCGCCTGCATGTAGGTCTCGAGAATGGTCTCTTGCTCCTGGCGCTCGTTCGCATCCTGCTTGCGCAGGCGCACGATGGTGCGCAGCGCCTTGACGTCGAAGCCGTTGCCCTTGGCCTCGGCGTAGACGTCACGGATGTCGTCCGAGATCGTCTTCTTCTCTTCCTCCAGCCGCTCGATGCGTTCGATGATGGACTTGAGCTGGTCCTTGGCAAATCGCGTTGCGGGCTCATCCTGAATGGCGGCAGAGGTGGTGGCCATCGCGTACTCCTGAAATGGCATTGAAATGTCGCGCGAATACGCGCCACGCGCACCGCTTGTTGCGGGCGACCCTCGATTTTGAAGCGCGTTCCGTCAAGGAAACATCGCACTCATCCACAGCGCGCCCACAGGAGATGCGTCGATTGATGAAGCGACGTCATTTCGGAGCGTCCGAAGGACGAACCCGGAATCTCGAGATTCCCCGGTGCGCAATTGCGCACCTGAGGTTCGATGCTGCCGCATCGCCCCGGAATGACATCACATGGGCTTAGTGTCCGGGGTGGGATTTCTTCATCGCAGCGAGTTGCTCGGGCGTGGCACTGCCCTGATATTTGGCCTTCCACTCCTCGTAGGGCATGCCGTAGACGGCCTCGCGGCTCTCGTCCTTGCTGACGGCAATCCCCTTGGCGTCGGCCTCTTCCTTCATCCAGTTGGAGAGGCAATTGCGGCAGAAGCCGGCGAGGTTCATCAGATCGATGTTCTGGACGTCGGTCCGGTTGCGCAAGTGATCGACGAGGCGCCGAAAGACCGCAGCCTCGAGCTCCGTTCTGGTTTTGTCGTCAATATTCATTGCCGTCATCCCGATGATTCGTCGGCACCCTACTTGCAACAAGTGGGAATTGTCACAGTTTTTGCCATATCGCCGCGCAAAACAGCGCCGGATCGGCCCCATGTGCCGCCTGGTAACGCGGAAATGCGCGCCCCGACCGTTGACAGTTCCCGCCGGGGCACGCGAAATCGTCAATGATTTGATATAGCTTCGCCGCATGAGTCCAACAGATTCCCCCGCATCAACCACCCGTGCCATCCGCCTGATCCAGGCCGGCGTCCTGCCGATGCTGGCGCTTGTCGCGGCCTGCCTGTGGACCAGCCCGGCGGCCGCCGATTTCCGGCTGTGCAACAACACCTCGAGCCGGGTCGGGATCGCGCTCGGCTACAAGGATGCCGAGGGCTGGACCACCGAAGGCTGGTGGAACGTGTCGTCGCGCGCCTGCGAGACGCTGCTGCGCGGTAATCTGGTCGCACGCTACTACTACATCTACGCGCTCGATTATGATCGCGGCGGCGAATGGTCCGGCCAGGCGTTCATGTGCTCGCGCGACAAGGAATTCACCATCAAGGGTACCGAGAATTGCCTAGCGCGCGGCTATGACCGCACCGGCTTCTTCGAGGTCGACACCGGCGAGCAGCGTGCATGGACCGTCCAGCTAACAGAGGCCAACGAACAACAGCCGCAGAAACTGCCGGGAATGCCGGGCGGAGTAGCTCCGGACAATCCCGGAGCAATGCCCGGCCTGCCAAATCCGCCGGCCGCAGCGCCTCCGGGCGCGTCTGGTCTGCCGCCAGCCGCAACGCCCGGAAACAAACAATGAGACGACTGCGCCGCATCAAGATCCTCGCAACCCTCGGGCCGGCCTCCTCGGACAGCGCGATGATCCGCAAGCTGTTCGAGGCCGGCGCCGACATGTTCCGCATCAACATGAGCCATACCCCGCACGACAAGATGCGGGAACTGGTCAAGACCATCCGCAATGTCGAATCGAGTTATGGGCGGCCGATCGGCATCCTGGTCGACCTGCAGGGGCCGAAGCTGCGGCTCGGCGCCTTCGCGGAAGGGTCGACGCAGCTCAAGAACGGCCAGACCTTCGTTCTCGATTCCGACAAGACGCCGGGTGACAACAATCGCGTGCAGCTTCCGCATCCGGAGATCCTGGCTGCGCTCCGTCCGGGTCATGCGCTTTTGCTCGACGACGGCAAGGTGAGGCTGATCGCCGAGGAAACCTCCCCTGAACGCGCTGTGACGCGCGTGGTAATCGGCGGCCGGATGTCGGATCGCAAGGGCGTCAGCCTGCCCGACACAGATCTGCCAGTCTCGGCGATGACGGCAAAGGACCGCGCCGACCTCGATGCCGCGCTGACCACCGGCATCGACTGGGTTGCGCTGTCCTTCGTGCAGCGCGCCGAAGACGTGCACGAGGCCAAGAAGATGATCCGCGGCCGCGCCGCCGTGATGGCCAAGATCGAGAAGCCGCAGGCGATCGACCGCCTCGCCGACATCATCGACGCATCCGACGCGCTGATGGTGGCGCGCGGCGATCTCGGCGTCGAATTGCCGCTGGAACGAGTGCCGAGCCTGCAGAAGCAGATGACGCGCATGGCGCGCCGCGCCGGCAAGCCGGTGGTGATCGCCACCCAGATGCTGGAATCGATGATCCAGACGCCGGTGCCGACGCGCGCCGAGGTCTCCGACGTTGCCACCGCCGTCTACGAAGGCGCCGACGCCATCATGCTGTCGGCGGAATCCGCCGCCGGCAAATTCCCGGTGGAGGCGGTCTCGACCATGAACCGCATCGGCGAGGAAGTGGAGCGCGACCCGACCTATCGCGGCGTGCTCAACGCCCAGCGCGTCGATCCGGAGCCGACGGTGGGCGACGCCATTGCCGATGCGGCGCGGCAGATCGCCGAGACGCTCGATCTGTCGGCCATCATCTGCTGGACCTCCTCGGGCTCGACCGCGATCCGCGTGGCGCGCGAACGGCCCAAGGTGCCGGTGGTCGCGATCACGCCGAACCTCGTCACCGGCCGCAAGCTCTCCGTCGCCTGGGGCGTGCATTGCGTGGTCGCGGAGGACGCGCATGATCTCGACGACATGGTCAGCCGCGCCGGCTCGATAGCCTTCCGGGACGGTTTCGCCAAAGCCGGCCAGCGCGTCATCATCGTCGCCGGCGTGCCGCTGCGCGAGCCCGGCACCACCAACATGCTGCGCATCGCCTCGGTCGGGCCGAACGGTGAAGCGGAAGTGGTCTGACACGCCGCAGCGTTCCGGGTCCGCCGTGCATGACCCGGAACTTGGGTGGATCGATCAGCCCTGCAACGATGCGTCGAGCGTGATCTTGGTGTTGAGCAGTTTCGACACCGGGCATCCGGTCTTGGCCTTGCCGGCTAATTCCTGAAACTTCGCGTTGTCAGCGCCGGGAACCTTCGCGGTCAGCTTCAGGTGCACTGACGTGATGGCGAATCCGTCACCGGCCTTTTCCAGCGTCACGTCGGCCGTGGTCTCCATGTGCTCGGCCGTGAGCTTGGCCTCGCCCAGGATCAACGACAACGCCATCGTGAAGCACGCGGCATGCGCCGCACCGATCAGTTCCTCGGGGTTCGAGCCCGGCTTGCCCTCGAAGCGGCTGGCGAAGCCATAGGGATAATCCTTCAGAGCGCCGCTCTTGGTCGAGATCGCGCCCTTGCCGTCCTTGATGCCGCCCTGCCATTTGGCCGAGCCATGGGTCGTCGTCATGCGTTGCTCCTTGAGGTTCGCCGCGCCCAGCGCCCGAAGCTACAACGCCGATGCAACAGGAAGCGTTCGCATCGTGTCAGGCGCCGACCAGCGCCTTGGCCGGCGTCGTCGCCTGTACCACCAGCCCACGGGCGCGCGCATCCATCACGCCGACGGCGCGCAACGCGAGCAGGGTCACGGTCTGCACCGCATCGCGCAGCTTGACGGGTTCTTCGAGATTGGCCGGCGCTAGCGGACCGACCAGCGCCTCGTGCAGCGCGCCGAGCAGGGCCGTGGCTGCCAGGCCTGTGTCCTGGGCGGGCAGATGGCCGGCTCGCACCGCGGCATCGATGCGCGTCGCAAGCTCGCCGGAAATGTCACGGCGGCAGGCGAGACGCGAGGCGGTAACGTCGACATCGACCGGCTCGGCAAGGATGCCCCAGGCGAGCTTGCGGTGCGACAGCACGTGAATCGCGATGGTTGTCACGGCCGCGGCCAACGCCGATGACGGACCAGGCGCGGCATCAGCCGCGCGGCGGATCGCGGCGAGTTCGTCACGCGACACATCCGCGATCAGTTCCGAGATCAGATCGGCCTTTGAGGGGAAATAGCGATAGACGGTGCCGGCTGCCACATTGGCGCGGACCGCGACCGGAGCGATCTGGACCGCCGCCATGCCGCCGTCAGCGGCGGCGTCGCGCGCTGCGGACAGGATTGCGCTGCGCCGGGCAGCCAGCCGCTTCACGACTTGATGAGTGCGCCGATACACCATGGCGTTGCCGTCCCCCCGGGCGCGCAGCCCGCCGGCGCCCACCGGCAGAACGCACGCGTCTTCAAAGCCTTGAGCGATTGATCCCGCAATCGCCACAAGAAGTGAACAACTATTCAGACAGAAAGACAAGGTGGATTTGTAAGGAATTTGCGACAGCGGAATGCTCGCCAGGATTGCGGCAGCGGTGCGCTTGACGGTGGATCGGCACCGACCAGGACATCGCAAGGCGCACGCGACCGGGACGGATCGACATTGCGCACCGCCGTTATCTTCATCTTAAAGGAGGTCGAGGAATCTACCGCTCTCATCATCGGGTGCGGTCATGACTGAATCGGACGCCCGCCTTGCCTGGCGGCTCTTCAATCTCAACTGGATTCCGATTGCTGCGATGAGCTTCGTGCTGCTGCTCGCGGTGCTGTTTGCAGGCTTCTCGCTCGAGCCGGTCGCGTTCGGCGTGATGAGCGGTATGGCCGGCGAATTCGCGCTGATGGTCTATCTGTATTTCTGGGCGCGCGGATCGGCGGCCGATCCGAAACTGCTGTTCGGGCTCGGCGCGATCGCGCAGTTGCTCTTGATCGTGACGATCATGGGGCCGTTGACCTATGTGGCGCTCGCACTGAACTGGCCGCTGCAGGATCAAGCCTTCCTCGCGATCGATCGCGCGATGGGACTCGATCCGGAGGCGCTGCTCCGCTTCGTGAACGACCACGCATGGCTGATGAGCTCGCTTGTCACCGGATATGGCTTCATCAAGTGGTTTCTGCTGGGCGTTCCCATCATCCTGGCCGCAACGCTGCGGCTGATCAGGCTGCAGCAGTTCGTCGCTGCCTACAGCCTCGCATTGGCCATCACGCTCGTGATCTCGGCGCTCGTTCCGGCAATCGGCACCTTCTACGGCCTGAACATCTCGCCCGCCGATTTCCCCGCCGTCCACGCCGAGGTCTATGCGGCCCAACTGCGCGACATGCTGGCGGTACGTTCCGGCGCGCTGCATCATCTCGAACTGTTCAAGCTTGCGGGCGTCGTGTCATTCCCGAGCTTCCACGCCGCGTCAGCCGTGCTCTACTTGTGGGCGCTGTGGCCTGTCCGCGTCATCGGCATCGTTGCCGCCGTGATGAACGTGTTGATGATCGCGTCAACGCCGGTGATCGGTGCCCATTACGTCATCGACGTAATCGGCGGCGTGCTGCTCGCCCTGCTCTGCATCGCAGCGGCAAACTACGCCACCGCCTTGCTCCGCAGCCGGGCGACGGCTGCCGCGCTTGGCTATGTTCCGGCAAGGCCGCTCGAAGCAGACGCGCGCTGACGGCAATTGCCCGAGGGCACAGGACCGATCCTCCGCCATGGTAAATCGCGATCTAACATGATCGTTCGATTTCAACCCATATGCGCCGGTGTCCTGCGGTTCGGCCGCTGCTCGGGCAAATTGTGCCGCAGATGGACGTGCGCGCGGCGGACGAGCGCTTCTCTACCCGCGACAGTTGAGTGCGGAGTTTACCCGAATTTATGGGAAACCATGATCCTGTAGCGGCGCGTCGCACCCGCTCCTTCTCCCGCTCAGGCCAAGAAAGCCCATGTCGATTTCCATCACTAGCAGCGTGACGAACCGCAATTTGACTCGAGGGCTTGTGCCGCTCTGCGCCGGTGTGGCCGCCTATCTGTTCTTCCTGTGCGCCGCAGAGATCCTGCTGCGGGATTCCGATACGCTGTGGCAGATCAAGGTTGGACAGTGGATCCTTGAGCACGGCGCCATGCCGTACACGGACGTGTTCACGTTCACCAAGTACGGCGAGGCCTGGATATCGAGCTCATGGCTGGCACAGGTGCTCTTTGCCATCACCTACGGTGCCGGAGACTGGGCTGGGCCGGCAATCCTGACGTCATTCGCGATCGGCGCGACGGTCACGATCTACCTCTATTTGTTGAGCCCGCATTTCGATTCAGCCCGCACGTTCCTGATCGCGGCCCTCGCGCTGCTGCAATCGGCGAGCCACTTCCTCACGCGGCCACATATGCTGGCGCTGCCGGTGTTGTTGGCCTTTATCGGCGGGCTGATGTCGGCCGCCGACCGCCGCACGCATCCCTCCTGGTTGCTGCTGCCGCTGATGACGTTGTGGGCCAATCTGCATGGCGGATTCGTGCTCGGACTGGCACTGATCGGACCGATCGGGCTGGAAGCGATCTGGAGTGCTGAGCCGAACCGCCGCGCTCAGCTCGCCATGCGCTGGGCGCTGTTCGGCATGGCCGCGCTCGTCGCGAGCTGCTTGACGCCCTATGGTTGGGGTTCGCTCCTGGGCGCGTCCAAGATTCTCAGCCTCGGCAAGCTGCTGTCGTTGATCTGGGAGTGGATGCCGGCCGACTTCAGCGAGTTCACCTTCTTCGAAGCCACGCTGCTGACGCTAATCGGCGTAGCCTTCTATCGCAAGCTGACGCTCTCGGTGCCGCGGATCTTGCTGCTGGTCGGCCTGATCTGGATGGCACTGACCCACGTCCGGAATATCGAGGTGTTCGCGTTCATTGCCCCGCTCGTGCTGGCCAAGCCGATCGCCGAGCAATGGGGGACCTCCGACGGCACATCCGCCTTCGAGGAAGCCCGATCGGCTCCGTTCATCACAATCCTTGCAACGATCGCGCTTGTCGTCGGAGCGTGGGCGTCGACGACGGCCTACGCGGCGCATCATCCCTTCCTTTTCAATTCGAAGGTCACTCCCGCTGCGGCCGTCGACCTGCTCCAAAAGCGCGGAGCCCAGCGCATCTTCAGCACCGCGCCGTTCGGCGGCTATTTAATCAGCCGCGATATGAAGGTGTTCATCGATGGCCGCGCCGAGCTGTACGGCGAGCAGTACGTGCTGGATTATATGGATGCGACCGAAGCCCGCGACGTCGGCCAGATGCTGAGCCTGCTCGACAAATACCAGATCGACGCCACGCTATTGAATACAACGTCCCCCATGGGATATGCGCTGGATCACGTGAGGGGCTGGAAGCGGATCTACAAGGACGACGTCGCCGTCATCCACGTCCGGTCGAACGAGCCGGCAGCCGCGGCAACCGCCGCGGAAAAGCCGAACTAGAGCATGATCCGGAAAAGTGCGGAGCGAATTTCCCTTGCGACAAACGCGGAACGCGTTTGCGCAGAGATCATGCTCAAACAAACAGCTAAAGCGCGACGACGATTCAATTCAAGCTCATCGCTCTTTAGATCGCGTTGGCGCACCATCCGAAGATGGATCGGCCCCCGGCCGACGGCGATCCCAATCGTGACATGCGAGCGAGGCAACGGGCTGCCGACGCTATTTCGGCACCCTGCCTCGCTCCTTCACCGGGATCACGAATTTCAGCCCCGACCAGACCTCGTCCACCGCGCACACCTTGATGTCGACAAGCCCTGTGGCGAGCGCGGTCTCGCGCACCGTCGTTTCGGTAAGGTCGGTCGCGACGCCTGAGCTCTTCTTCGGCCACGACACCCAGACCATGCCGTCCGGCGCAATCGCCTGCCGGTAGGCAGCGAGCTTGACCGCAAGCCCCTTGGTCTCGGCCGCGAACAGATGCACCACGTCCAGCGGTCCCTTCGCGGTCTTTGCCATCCGCACACCAAGAGGCAGTTCGCCGACGATGTCGGCATAGGCCACAGACAGTCCATCCACGAAAATGCAAAAGCCCGGCTTGAGGCCGAGCTTCTGCACAACTGACTTGCCGGAATAGCCGGCCATGGCCGCGGGGCTTATGCCTGCGGCTGCGGTTCCAAGCCGGCGTCCGGATCGGGACGCGGGCGCGGCTTGCCGGCCGGCGGCACCGCCGATGCACGCGGCGTTGATGGCTCCAGCACCGACTCGCGATTGGGCTTCTTGCCCTTCAGGAGGTCGGTGATCTCTTCGCCGGTCAGCGTCTCGAACTCGAGCAGGCCCTTCGCCAGCATCTCGAGGTCGTCGCGCTTCTCGGTGAGGATGCGGGTCGCTTCCTTGTAGCCTTCCTCGACCAGACGCTTGATCTCGGAATCGATCTTCTGGACGGTCGCCTCGGACGCATTCTGCGTGCGCGAGACCGACATGCCCAGGAACACCTCGTCCTGGTTCTCGCCATAGGACACGGTGCCGAGTTCTTCCGACAAACCCCAGCGCGTCACCATCATGCGGGCGAGGCGGGTCGCCTGCTCGATGTCGGAGGCAGCGCCCGAAGTCACCTTGTCGCGGCCGAAGATCAATTCTTCCGCGACGCGGCCTCCCATCATGATCGCGAGACGCGACGTCATCTGCTCCAGCGACATCGACAGCTTGTCGCGCTCCGGCAGTTGCATCACCATGCCCAGCGCGCGGCCGCGCGGAATGATGGTCGCCTTGTGGATCGGATCGGTCGCGACGACGTTGAGGCCGACGATGGCATGGCCGCCCTCGTGATAGGCCGTCAGCAACTTCTCTTCCTCGGTCATGACGAGCGACTTGCGCTCGGCACCCATCATCACCTTGTCCTTCGCCTCTTCGAACTCGGCCTGCGTCACCATCCGCTTGTTGCGGCGGGCGGCGGTCAGCGCAGCCTCGTTGACGAGGTTCATCAGGTCGGCGCCCGAGAAGCCGGGCGTGCCGCGCGCGATGGTCTTGAGGTTGATGTCCGGCGCCAGCGGCACCTTGCGAACGTGAACCTTGAGGATCTGCTCGCGGCCGACGACGTCCGGGTTCGGCACCACCACCTGACGGTCGAAGCGGCCGGGACGCAGCAGCGCGGGATCGAGCACGTCGGGACGGTTGGTCGCCGCGATCAGGATCACGCCCTCATTGGCCTCGAAGCCGTCCATCTCGACCAGCAACTGGTTCAGCGTCTGCTCGCGCTCATCGTTGCCGCCGCCGAGACCGGCACCGCGATGACGGCCGACCGCATCGATTTCGTCGATGAAGATGATGCAGGGGGCATTCTTCTTGGCCTGCTCGAACATGTCGCGGACACGGCTCGCGCCGACGCCGACGAACATCTCGACGAAGTCGGAACCCGAGATCGTGAAGAACGGCACGTTGGCTTCGCCCGCCACCGCGCGCGCGATCAGCGTCTTGCCGGTGCCGGGAGGGCCGACCAGCAGCACGCCGCGCGGAATCCGTCCGCCGAGCCGCTGGAACTTGCCGGGGTCGCGGAGAAACTCGACGATCTCCTGCAGGTCCTGCTTGGCCTCGTCAACGCCGGCGACGTCCTCAAAGGTCACGCGGCCGTGCGCCTCGGTCAGCATCTTGGCGCGCGACTTGCCAAAGCCCATCGCCTTGCCGGCGCCGCCCTGCATCTGTCGCGACAGGAAGATCCAAACGCCGATCAGCGCGATGAACGGCAACCAGGAGACGAGCAGCGACACGAACCACGGCACATTGTCGCCCGGCGGCTTCGCTGTGATCGAGACCTTGGCGTCATAGAGGCGCTTCACCAGGTTCGGGTCGCTTGGCGCATAGGTCTGGAAGCTCGAGCCGTTGGTAAAGGTGCCGTGAATCTCCGGTCCCTGGATCACGACGTCGCGGACGTGGCCCTGATCGACTTCAGTCAAAAGCTGCGAAAACGAGATGTCCTGCGAGGACGTGCGCTGGCCCGGATTCTGGAAAAGCGTGAACAACGCCAGCAGCAGCAAAACGATGATGACCCAGAGGGCGAAATTCCGCAGATTGGCGTTCATTTTGTTCCTTCGTGGTCGCGCGGATCGCGGCCTCTCCTATCCTTGGGCCGGCTCTGTGGGAATCCCCAGGGAATCCATCCCGTCGATGGCATACAATTTAGGTGTCGCTGGGGTCGATGCCAAGGGAACCACGCATGACTATTTACCGCATCCTAGCGCAATTCCCGGTCAAATAATGGCGTGGAATCCGGTGTTTTTCGGGGTGGTTAAGCCTCTCTGCCGGATAGCGACGACGATCGGATCAATCGCCGGGGTCATCGCGAGCGCGCGCGACGGGGCGGCGCTGGCTCAACCCGGATCCGACCGCCGGCTACGCTGACAACGGCCCCGGCAAGGGTCTGTTTCAGCCTCAGTCCGCGTTGCGCGATTACGCGATCCAATACCGCGAGCAAGGTCTCGACCTTGCCGAGTTCAGCGGGTCCTTCGTGTCCGGTCCGCTCAATGGCGCGCTTGAGCAGGCGAACACGAATCTCCTCTGGCATCGCGGCAAACAGCGCGGCATCGAGGCCTGGGCGGGAAGCATCTTTCTCCTTCAACGCGAGATAGCGCTCGGCGCCGTCCACCAGCACCTCAACGGCGGCATTGGCGCGCGCAAGCCGGGTCGCGAGCCGCGCCAAGCTCCTTGCATCGCCGCCCTCTTCCGCCAGAGCCGGCATCAATGCACGCAGCCGCGGCCGGGTGAACGCGAGATCACGGTTGGTCGGATCGTCGGCAAATCCGATGCGCGCCTTGTTCAGCGTTGCGATCAACCGTGACTTGGAAATATCGAGCAATGGGCGCGCCACCCGAACCCCATCGCGCTCGGTCTCGCGTGCCATCGCCGACAGGCCGGCGATGCCGCTGCCGCGGAGCATCCGCATCAGGAGCGTCTCGGCCTGATCGTCGCGGGTATGCGCGGTGAGGACATGCGTGGCGCCGTGCTTGCGCGCGGCCTGCACAAGCAGACGATAGCGGGCCTCGCGCGCCGCCGCCGGCACGCCGGTCCTCGGCTTCGGTCCGGTCCAGCGCAACGTGCTGTGAGCCAGGTCGAGGCTTTGCGCCAGCCGTTTGACGTCGCGGGCCTCGCGGGCGGCTTCCGGGCGCAGGCCGTGATCGATGGTGACGGCAATCAGCCGCGGGCCGCGCGAAAGCCCGCGGCGCCAGCGTGCGGCGAGCCACATTAGCGCAACGGAATCGGGACCGCCGGACACCGCGAGCACGATCGCAGGCGTGGACGCGAGGCCCGCGAACAGGCGTTTGGCGTCCCTTGCCGTGATGGCGGATTCGTCGTCGGGCATCGCAAGACCAGCATGTTGCGAGAGGGCCGTATGCGGCCTCCCCAAGGCTGGTTTAGCACTTCACCCGTTTTTGCTCACGGTCGACAGCGGCCTTCACGCTGCCGGACGCCCGCGGATATTTCCGTGTCACTTCGCCGAACGCGGCGCAGGCGGCTTCCTTTTCCTTGAGCGCTGCCAGCGACTGGCCGAGCCGCAACAGCGCGTCCGGCGCCTTGGCCGACTTGTCGTATTTGGTCGTGACGCCGAGGAAGGTCTCGGCGGCGTCGCGATATTGCTGGCGCTGGAAATAGCTTTCGCCGAGCCAGTATTGCGAATCCGCGACCAGCGGGTCGCTCGGATATTTGTGGGCGAAGTTCTTCATCGTCTCTTCGGCGAGCGCGTAGTCCTTGCGCTGCATATAGCCGATGCCGAGGTCGAACTCGTCCTTCGGCGTGGCCGACGGCGGCAAGGTGGTCAGCCCGCCACCAGCACCGGGAGCGCGCTGCGGGGCCGTATTGGCAAGATCGAGCGGCTCGCCTGCACCGCGGCCGCCGGGAGCGCCGATCCCGGCTTCGCTCGGCATCGGCAACTGGCCGCCGCCCAGCGCGCGGGGCGCACCGGGCGCATTCGGATTCTGGTTGGGATCGAAGGCATCACCGCGGCCGCGACGGCCAGGGGCCGCAGCCGGCGTCGGCTCCTGCACGATGGGCGCGGGAGCCGCGATTTGCGGCTGCTGCCCATAGCCGCCCTGCTCCTGCCGGCCGTATCCCGGCTGGGGCTGGCCGTAACCCTGCTGCGGCTGGCCATAGCCGGACTGCGCCTGCGGATAGGGCTGCGGCTGCTGCGCCGGCGGCACCGCCGCGACGCTCGGCTGCGGCACAGGCTGTCCGGGCGCGCCCGGCGGCTGACCGCCAAGCTGGCGCAGCCGCTCCTCAAGCTGGCGGTTGCGGTACTGCAACTCCTCGTTCTGCCCGGTCAGTTGCCGGAGCTGGTTCTCGAGCCGCTCGATCCGCATCTCGGCATCGGCGTCGTCGGATTGGGCAAGAGCTGGAACGGAAACGGCGAGCATCGCCGCGATCGCTGCGGCGGAACCAAGAAAATGCAATCTGGATGACATTTTGCCCTGACGACGATATCGACGTGAAAAGCGAGCCACATTGGGGGACGGAGTACGCCGGAATTGTGACTGGCCGTTCAAATCCCAGGCAGCGTCGCGCGGCTATGGTTTAGTGCCGGCGCCGCAACAAGCAAGCGGGCAATTCGCACAACGTCGTTCATCAAGCTGACAGGGCTGTCGCGCCGGCAAAGAAAAACCGGCGCCCGAAGGCGCCGGTTGAAGCATTGGCCGAAGCGTTGGCTCAGGAGCTCGCGTTCAGCACGGTGACGGCGCGGCGGTTCTGCGACCAGCAGGAAATGTCGTTGCAGACTGCGACCGGGCGCTCCTTGCCGTAGGAGATGGTGCGCATGCGGCTGGGATCGATGCCGCGCGAGACCAGGTAGGAACGCACCGACTGGGCACGACGGGCACCAAGCGCGATGTTGTATTCGCGGGTGCCGCGCTCGTCGGCATGGCCTTCAATGGTGAAGGAATAGCGATTGTAGGTCTGCAGCCACTGCGCCTGCTTGTCGAGGGTCGCGATCGCCTGCGGGCTCAGATCGGTCTGGTCGCTATCGAAAAACACGCGGTCGCCGACATTGACCACGAAATCCTGCTGGCTGCCCGGGGTCGCGGCGCTCGCCATCGCTCCATCGGCGCCGAGGCCGTTCTTGTTGGCGCAGGCACCCATCGACAGCGCCACCGCCAGAACCGCCGCCAGCTTCATACCCTGGAGGATACGCATCTGATGTTTCATTCCGGAGCCTCCACGCTCACGCTCTTCGTACTGTCATCCGATCTACAGGGCGATGGTTAAGCGAACGTTCCGTCAACCTTGACGAGACCTTGCCGGACCGCATCAAATGCCAGCCAATCGCGAAAAGCGCCCCCGATGGTTAATGGGTGGCAAATGTGGCGCGACGGTGAAGAGAAGGCAAGCTCCGCCGGAACCAGCCTGTTTTACAGACGATTTCGCGCCCGCGCGTGGCAGAACGGCGACAGGTCGTAGCGATTCGGGCGGGCAAGGCAGCCGCAACGAGCTCGACGTCTGCGGGCTGATTCCCAGTCAGGGATTCGGGACGATCGAGGCGCGCTCGAATGGCCTGACAAGGCTGTCGGCCGCGGAGTGGCCTTCGGCGCGCTCGAACAGCATTCGCCGCTCGAAGGCGCTCGAGCGAAGAAACGGATAGCGGGCAAGCACCCTCTCCCGTACCGACGGCAGATGTGCCGCCATCAGCCCGACCGGCTTCACGAGCCCGGGATAGAGGCGTGGTTCGGACCAGGTTTCGTGCAGAAAGACCCGACGGTAGAACGCCATGTGCTCGGGACGTACCGGCGCCAGGCCATAATCCGCGTTGAAGTGCACGCCTGCGGTCGAGCCAAGGCGTACTGTGACATACGGCAGTTCCGGACAGTTCCGTGCCTTCTCAGGATCCGCGACAAAGCGCGTTGAATCGATGAACACCAGACCCTGATCGAGTTTGGGATGCAGCACGTCGCCGAATACCTCGACGGTAGGGGCAATGCGGCACTCCGGCGTCACCACGGTGATGCGAATCGAGCTGCAGAGCTCGCCCTGCAGATAGACGCCAAAGACCCAGGCGTTCGGCGCCTCGTCATACTCATCGACAACACGCTCATGCGCGGACGGACGGATCGCGCCCTCACGCAAATAGGCCCGATAACGGAGCCGATAGATCTCGTCTTTCTGCTCCGGGGTCTGGGCGAGGCGGTAATCGACTTGATCCAACGGGTCCGCAAGCCGTCCTGTCGCGGGCTTGATGGCTTCGGCCGCGGACCTCATTTGGCACTCCTGACAAGCGAAACAACTTCTGCGCGTGCGGGAAAAGATTAACAGCATCTTAATTTTATGCAAAGCAATCGCGGGAACACGGTTAACCCGGGCAACCGCAAGCGCACCCTCGAGCCGTGCGGCCTCGACCTGTCACAACTATCGATTGCGATAAAGCGCCGATCAGGCGATCGAGCGGGAGGGGACCACGTGCAGCATCTCGTCGCTCCGCCGGCCATGCGACGCATTCAAAAGCTGCCGGATCCGCACCGCCGGAACCGGCCGGCTGAACAGATAGCCCTGCGCCTCGGTGACCGCCCCGTCGGCGCTGATCAATTCGAGCTGGTCGTTGGTCTCGATGCCCTCGACGACGACGGACATGCCGAGATCGGCCGAGAGCCGCGCCACGCCACGCAGCAGCGTCAGTGGACGGTCGCTGTCGATGCCTTCGAGGAAGGACCGGTCGATCTTGACCTTCTGCAGCGGGAAGTTGTGCAGGTAGCTTAGCGAGGAATAGCCGGTGCCGAAATCGTCGAGCGAGATCCGCACGCCGAGCGTCCGCAACTGCGACAGCAGGTCGTGGGTGAGCTGGGTGTTGTGCAGCAGTGATGATTCAGTGATCTCGATCTCCAGCCGGTGCGCCGGCAGGCCCGAGACCTCGAGCGCATACCGCACCTCGCTCAGCACGTCGCGCTGATGGAACTGCTGCGGCGAGAAGTTGACGGCGACGCTGACCGCCTCCGGCCACTTCATGCATTCCATGCAGGCCTTGCGCAGGATCCAGCGGCCGAGGTCGATGATCAGGCCCATGTCCTCGGCAACTGGAATGATGTCGACAGGCGAAACCGTGCCGCGCGCCGGATGGTTCCAGCGCAACAGGGCCTCGCAGGTGCTCACCTTGCCGGTCCGCAGGTTGATCAGCGGCTGATAGAACAGCTCGAACTCCTCGTTGGCGAGCGCCTTGCGCAGATCGAGCTCGAGGATGCGCCGCGCTTCGACGGTTTGCGCCATCTCGTCGCGGAAGAAGCAGAACGTGCCGCGGCCGTCGGCCTTGGCGCGGTAGAGTGCCATGTCGGCATTCTTGAGCAGGGTGTCGGCGCCGACACCCGGCGCGGTCATCGCGATGCCGACGCTGGCGCCGATCTCGACCAGATGGTTGTCGATCTTGTAGCGCTCGCTGAGCCGGTCGACGATGCGGCGGGCGAGAGCCGCGGCGTCGTCGTGCGACTGGATGTTCTGCTGGAACACGACGAACTCGTCGCCGCCGAACCGCGCCACGAAGTCCTCCGGGCGCAGCATCTCGCGCAGCCGATCGGCAACTGCGCACAAGAGCTGGTCACCGCAGGGGTGGCCCAGCGTATCGTTGACCTGCTTGAACTGGTCGAGGTCTACGAACAGCAGCGCCGAGCGTTGCTCGCTGCCGTAACGGGTCGCGAGCAGGCGACCGATCTCGTCACGGAAATTGACGCGATTGGGCAGTTGGGTCAGCTCGTCATAGCGCGCAAGGTGGCTGATCCGCGCCTCGGCGTCCTTGCGCTCGGTGATGTCTTCGACCAGCACCACGGTGCCGCCGCCGCTCATCGGCTGGAAGGTCCACGACAGCGCGCGGTTCCTGCTGGCGTCGGGATCGCTGGTAACGATCTCGCCGGCCTGTGAGTTCTCGATCTCGGAAAGAATCTGCCGCGACGTTGCCGCCGAAATCGCGCCGGACAGCACGCAGGCATTGCAAATATCGGATGCGCTCGCACCGCGCTGAGCGAAATCATCCGTCAGTTGCATCATCTCGATGAAGCGGTGGTTCATCACCGCGAGACGTCCGTCGGCGCGGAACATGCACAGCCCGTGCGGCATGTTGTTCAGAGCCGTGTCGAACTGGCCGGCCAGCGCCGCTTCGCGCTCCTTGGCGACCCAGGCGTTGACATAGATGCGTTGCAAGCTCGAGGTGAGGTGCCGGATGGCCGTGAAGAACACCAGGCTGAGCAGCGCAAGGGCGATGTGATAGGGTCCGCCGACGTACAGCAGCGCCGCGATCAGCGGACCGATCGACAGCAGCAGGTGCAGATGAAAGATCTGCGGGCGGCCGAAGGTCCGCCCGACCCCCGCCGACGTGTAGGCGACCACGGTCGTCACGCACAACATATGCGCGGCGGCATCGCTGGTCCTGAGCAGGACGGCGCCGCCCCAGATCCCGAGCACGATGCCATAGGCTATCGCCCCGAGCCGATACCGCCGTTCCCAAATCACCGACTCCTCGACGGTGAGGCGGGAATCGCGCTGCTTGTAGCGGTACATCTGCTGCGCACGCGCCAGGCCGACCACGATGAAGAGCGGCACGCACAACCAACACAGGAGGTCGCCCGTGACGGCCGCGATCACCGCGCCGGCAATCGCCGGGCCGAAGGCGCCGAAGATCATGGGCGCGGGATTCATAAAGAGAGAATCGACCAGCGCCGCGGAGATCGTCGGCGGCATCGGCTGATCCGGTTCTCCCGTCTGACTTGCAATCTGCATTGGAGGGGCGCGCGTCCTTATCAACTCGCACTTCTACCCGGTGCTGATGAAGTCTTTCTGAGGGAACATCGTTAGCGAGAGCTTGCCCCGCTCGGCACGCAGCTGGTATATTCCTTTAATTTCAATGCGATAGAAGATAATCCGAGACCAGCGACAAGGTTCCCGGGTATTCTCTTTACCTTGTCAGGACAACAGCGGCGACCAGGCCGGGTCGGACGCGAAGCCCGGCGTCGGCACCCGCAGTTCGTTGCGGCCGGACACGTCGACGGTAAACAGCGACGGCCCGCTGTTGCCGCCGGGGTCGCGGAAGAACATCACCACCCGCCCGTTCGGCGCAAAGGTCGGTCCCTCATTGTGGAAGCCCGAGGTCAGGATGCGCTCGCCCGAACCGTCGGGCTTCATGATGCCGATCGCGAACTGCCCGCCGCCCTGCTTGGTGAAGGCGATGTAGTCGCCGCGCGGCGACCATACCGGCGTCGAGTAGGTGCCGTCGCCGAACGAGATGCGCTGCGCCTGGCCGCCGGTGGCAGGCATCACGTAGATCTGCGGCTTGCCGCCACGATCGGACTCGAAACAGAGCCGCGAGCCGTCGGGCGCATAGGACGGCGAGGTGTCGATCGCCGGCGTGTCGGTCAGCCGCGTCATCGCCTTCGAGCGCAAATCCATCACGAACAGGTTGGCGTTGCCGCCTTGCTGCAAGCTCATGATGATGCGCTGGCCGTCCGGCGAGAAGCGCGGCGCGAACGACATGCCCGGGAAGTTACCGACGATCTCGCGCTGGCCGGTTTCGATATTGAGCAGATAGACGCGCGGGTCACCCTGCCCGAACTCCATATAGGTGATCTCCTGGGTCGACGGCGAGAACCGCGGCGTCAACACCAGATCCGCGCCGCGGGTCAGATAGCGCACATTGGCGCCGTCCTGGTCCATCAGCGCCAGCCGTTTGACGCGGTGTTGCGCGGCGCCGCTTTCGTCGACGAACACGATGCGGGTATCGAAATAGCCCTTCTCGCCGGTCATCCGCTCGTAGATCTGGTCGGAGATGATGTGGGCGATGCGTCGCCAGTATTCGGCGGACGTGTCATATTGCTGGCCGGCGAGTTGCTGGCCGGTGTTGACGTCCCAGAGCCGGAATTCCGCCTTCACGCGCCCATTGGCCTGACGCGTCATGCGTCCGGTCACCAGCGCCTGCGCGTTGATGCTCTTCCAATTGTTGAAGTTCGGCGCCGCGTCGATGTTGACCTGCTTCTCGAGATAGGCCGCCTGGTCGATCGGCGCGAACAAGCCGCTGCGCTTCAGATTGTTGGTGATGACCTGCGTGACGCCGACGCCGACCTCGGTGTCGCCGGGCGTTCCGGCCGCAAAATTCGGGATCGCGATCGGCACCGGCGCGAACTCGCCCTCGGGGATCGTGATGCGCTTTTGTGCGACGGCGGCGCCGCTTCCAGCCAGCGCACCGAGCGCGGCCATTCCGGAAATCATCTGGCGGCGGTTCAGGCGAAACGTCATGGCACGCAAATCTCTTGTCTCGGTCATTGTCGGTAGGCTTTTGTTTGCTATCGGCCAAGCGCCACGGCGGCCTCAGGTCTTTCGCTCTGTGAACACCGGCGCAAAATACTTCCATTCATCGAAATAGGCCGCTGGCAGATTGTACGGCTGGCATTCGATGATCGCCCGCAGCGCGCTCTCCTGGTAGACGCGCAGATAAGGCGTCGCCGGGTGGCCCTCCGGCACCGGCATGCCCTCGAGCGTACCATCGCGCTTCAGCTTGATCGAGAACACGGCTTCGGTCTGCTGCGCTTCGAGGCCGCCATAGGGCTTCTTCCAGCAGCGCTCGACCTGCTGCTTGAACATCGCGCCCCAGGTCGCGGAATTGTCGGCGGCCTTGCCCTTCGACGTGCCGAGCGCGGCGTTGGAATTGAGCGTGTCGCCGGTGATCGAGGCGCGCGTCGGATCGCGCTTGTCGAGCAATGCTGCGATCTTGCTCTGGTCGAACACGCGCTCCTTCGGCTTCTGCTCCGGTGGCGGCTTGGCGGCCTGCTGAACTGGCTTCGGCGGCGGCTTCTTCTCTTCCTTCTTGATCGCTTCCGCGATCGGGTCGGGCTTCACCGGATCGGGCTTCTTCTCGACCGGCTTCGGCTCTTCCTTCGGCTTATTTTCGACCTTCTTCGGCGGATCCGGCTTCTTCTCCTCCGGCTTCTCCACCTTCGGCGTCGGCGCCGGCGCGGTGTCGGTCACGACCGGCGGCTTCTTGTCATCGATCTTGCCGACGGCGTCGTCGACCGGCTTGGCCTCGGCGACCTTCTCGACCAGCGGCTTGGGATTGTCCTTCTTGCCGTCCTTCTGACCGGCCATGACGTGGGAGAGCTGGTCGGAGGAGATCACGTCGACGGCGACGGTGTCTTCTTCCGGCATCACGAAGGCCTTGGTCGAAAACGACACGAGGCCCCACCCGATCACGAGGACGTGCAGGGCAATCGACGCCGCCAGTGTCTTGTCGACCTTGACCTTCAATTCAGGCTTCCCCGTGCCGCTTGCCGCACATGAAGTTTAAGTGCCCCCCTCCGGGATGATGACGATGTTCGCCTTGAACCCGGCGGTCCGGATCTCCCCGAGCAACTTCATCATGTCAGTGTAACAAACGTCCTTGTCGCCGCGCAGATAGACCACGCTCTCGGCGTCCGACCGGGTCTCCCGGATCGCCTTGATCTTCGGCAGCAGGTCGGCGGCCGCGATCGGCGCATCGCCGAGATAGAGCTCGATGTTCGAGTTGCAGCCGCCGCCGGTGCGCTTGACCGACAGCGTCAGCGGCGGCTGGTTCGACGAGATCGACTTGCCGCCGCTCGCGACCGGCAGGTCGATATCGATGTTCGACGTCATCAGCGGCGCCGCCACCATGAAGATGATCAGCAGCACCAGCATCACGTCGACCATCGGCGTGACGTTGATCTCGGCCATCACCGGCTTGCGCCCGCCGCGACCGCGTCGGCCACCGCCGCCGGACGACCCTGCCATGCTCATCGCCATGATGGAGCGCTCGCAAAAGTGATCATCGTCTGTCTCACCCGCGCTCGTCGATCTGACGCGACAGGATGGCGGAGAACTCGTCGGCAAACCCCTCCAGGCGCTGGGCCTGCCGGTTCACCTCCGAGGTGAACTTATTGTAGAAAATAGTCGCCGGAATTGCGGCGATTAGACCAATTGCTGTAGCGAACAGCGCTTCGGCGATGCCGGGCGCCACCACGGCCAGGGAGGTATTCTTCGAGGCTGCGATCGACTGGAAGCTCGACATGATGCCCCAGACGGTGCCGAACAGGCCGACAAAGGGGCCCGCCGAGCCGACGGTCGCCAGCACCAACAGCCGCCGCTCCAGCCGCTCCACTTCCCGGGCGATCGACACGTTCATGACCTTGTCGATCCGCGCCTGGAGGCCGGCAAAGGAGCGCGACTGGCTCTCGAACGAGCGCTTCCATTCCCGCATCGCTGCCACGAAACAGGCGGCCATCGACTGGGTCGGCTTGGCCGACAGCGCCCGGTAAAGCTCCTCGATCGACTGGCCGGACCAGAAAGCCTGCTCGAACCGGTCCATCGAGCGCTTGGTGCGCGCGTAAAGCAGGACCTTGTCGATTGCGATGGCCCAGACCCAGACCGAACAGGACAGAAGTCCCAGCATGACGCATTTGACGACCCAATGGGCCTGCCAAAACAGCGCGATCAGCGACACATCGCTCGATGCCAGTGGCAGAGTTGATTGAGCCACGTCGGCGGGATTCATCGGCAATATCCTCTCAACGCAAGTGTCCCCAACAGGCGGTCCGCAAATCGGCACCGGTTCCATGGCCACGCGCCAGGCGCGGCAAAACTGCGCGAGAGCCTTTTACATCTGTCGCATGGGGGGCCCGTCCAAAGCCGGGCTCTGCTTCCCCTGCCAACATGTCAAAACGAGGGCTTTTCACGCGGCATTCCGACCCTAACCAAACGCTAATCATGGTTAAGGCGAGGTTACCAAAGGGAGATTCCGGGGCCGGAAACAGCGCCGGATGAGCGGGTTGCCGGGCTCCAGGGGGTCGGACCGGCCCGCGCCCGGCCGCCGGTGTCGTCCTGGCAGGAGGCTCATAGGCCGACGGGGACCGTGGGGCAATTGTCAGTTCGTCGTTTTGGCGAAAGCCGGCGCTGCATCCACCGCCGTCGTCCCTGCGAAAGCAAGGGACCCATACTCTGCAGCCGGTGTTGTGAAGGGGGCTGTCGTTCCAGCTTCGCGCAGCAATAAACATTCGCGGTTATGGGTCCCTACTTTCGCAGGGACGACAGCGAGGTTTGGAGCGCTCTGAGTCATAAATCCGCGATCTCGCGACATGATCTGTCCGAGTCCTGCCTCTCGTTCCGCCCTCTCTTGGACAGAGGGCGCAGGGAAAGCCGGGTGCCGATCGCACCCATGGGCCCCGAGCAATGGTAGAAAGCTCGGGGGTAGGACCACAGGTGTAACCGGAGCAATCCCGGCTTTCCCTGCGCGATGGGTTACGGCTTATACGTGCTCGCCCCGGCGAGACTGGGCTTGGTTGTCACCGCTGTTGCAAGACGCAATTGCGTCTTGCAACAGGACACCTGCCACTAGGGCGTCAGGCCTGCACGACTTCGCCGTCCGCCACATGCGCACTCGTCAGTTGCGCAAGCGGCGTCCACCGCATCTCAACCCAGCACTCGTGACGATCGCGAAGCGCCCCTCGGGCAGGTGAGACGGACTGTTCATACATTGAGTTGCACTTCTTGAAAACAGAAATATTTTTGCATGGAGGTCTTGCCATGTCGGGCAACTCAGTGATTGGCGTATTCACGCCAGATGCCGCACGGTGGCGGGCCTAGCAATCAGCCCATCACGGTCGAGCCTGCGATGTTGATGATGAAGGTGCCGCAGGGAAACGCCGTGCCGGCGCGGTGACGTTGATCAGACGGCGCAGCGTCGCGCCGAGTCAGCCGCCGAGGGAGACCAGAAGATAGCTTGTTAGCTGCCCCATCCACACTTTCTGGCGCAAGGCCGCAGCGTCGGCGAGGACCACAAAAAGAAGAGGCGGCAACCGAAGCTGCCGCCCGTGTCCGATGACTCTCTATCGTCATTCCGGGGCAGCCCGCAGGGCTGAACCCGGAATCTCGAGATTCCGGGTTCGATGCTCCGCATCGCCCCGGAAGGACATCGTTTACGATCAGCCGGCCTTGCCGAACAGCTCGTCGACGTAATCCCAGTTGATGAGGTTGTCGACGAAGGCCTTCAGATAGTCCGGACGGCGGTTGCGGTAGTCGATGTAGTAGGAGTGCTCCCAGACGTCGACGCCGAGGATCGGGACCGCGCCGTGAACCAGCGGGTTTTCACCGTTCGGCGTCTTGGCGACTTCCAGCTTGCCACCCTTGACCTGCAACCAGGCCCAGCCGGAGCCGAACTGGCCGGCGCCGGCGGCGGCGAAGTCGGCCTTGAACTTCTCGAAGCCGCCGAGGTCCTCGTTGATCTTCTTCTCCAGCCGGCCGGGCAGCTTGCTGCCGCCGCCATTTGGCTTCATCCACTTCCAGAAGTGGATGTGGTTGTAATGCTGACCGGCATTGTTGAAGACGGCGGCGTTCTTGCCGAACGACCCCTTCACGATCTCCTCGAGGGACTTGCCTTCAAATTCGGTCCCCTTGATCGCGTTGTTGCCGTTCGTGACGTAGGCCTGATGATGCTTGTCGTGGTGAAACTCCAACGTTTCCTTCGACATATAGGGCGCGAGGGCGTCGTGGGCGTAGGGCAGATCGGGTAGCGTGAAGGTCATGGGGTAATGTCCAACAGTGGTGGGAGACTACACTTAACGGGTCCCCCTTATAGAAGGTTCCAACGCGGAGAAACACCGCATTTTCGGATCGGGCATGACAGACCGGCAGAGCCGAGGACGCAAGATATGAGCATCGAGATCGACATCCTCAACGGGGATGCGTCATGGCAGCGCGCCGAGCCGCTGCACCGCGCGGTGTGGGGCCGCAAGGTCGTGGACAAGCAACCGTGGGCTCACATCGAATGGGCTCACGCGGACTTGCGCGTGCTGATCGACGCGCCCGATGACGGCGGGCTCGCCTGCCACGTCGGTATCTACTTCCGGACCATCATCTGGAATCGCCACAAGGTGCATGTCGGCGGCATCGGCGGGGTCACAACCCGCGAGGACTGCCGGCGACGCGGCTATGCGAGCCTGGCCATCGACGCCGCCGTGCACACCATGCGCGCCAACGACGCGGTGAAATTCGCGCTCCTGTTCTGCGAGCCGCACAATTTCGCCTTCTACCAGGCGCGCGGCTGGCACCCTTTCACCGGCGAGGTGTATTGCGACCAGCCCTCCGGGCAAATCCGCTTCGAGGCGATGGCGCCATTCGTCTACGACATCGTCCGCGCCCCACGCGACGGCAAGATCGACCTATGCGGTCTGCCGTGGTGATCCCTGCGCTGGCGGAGGTGGTGCGCACCAGTCGCGGCTCGTAGGATGTCGATCATCATTTATTGACCGCGGGCTTCATCAATTTGACGTCGAATGGCATCGGCAGCGTGCTCCCTCTCCCGCTTGCGGGGGAGGGTTGGGGTGGGGGTTCTCTCCACGAATCACATCGCGGCAAGAGCCCCCACCCGCCGCGCGCTGCGCACGCGTCGGCCTCCCCCGCAAGCGGGAGAGGCGAAGCGAACGCGTGGACAAGCTGGTCACCCGTCCTCGATGTGCGCGAGCCCTTGCCGCATGACCATTGATGCCCCGATCGACGACGCACGCCCCGCCGCCGTCGCGCCCGCGGCGCCGGTCAATCACCTCTTGACCGCGCCGATCCTGCCGACGCTGCTCCGCCTCGCGGTGCCCAACACTATCGCGATGTTCGGCTCGACGCTGGTGGCGGTGGCCGAGACCTCCTATATCGGCCGGCTCGGCACCGAACCGCTGGCCGGCATCGCGCTGGTGTTTCCGTTCGCGATGCTGACGCAGATGATGTCGGCAGGCGCGATGGGCGGCGGCGTCTCGTCCGCGATCAGCCGCGCGCTCGGCGCCGGCAACCGCGATCGGGCCGCCGAGCTCGCGCTGCATGCGGCGGTGATCGGCGCTGGCGCAGGCCTGTTCTTCACCGTGATGATGCTTTGCTTCGGGCGCACTTTCTACACGCTGCTCGGCGGTCGCGGCGGCGTGCTCGAGCAGTCGATGCGCTATTCGCAGGTGCTGTTCTCCGGCGCGATTTCGATCTGGCTGGTCAACACGCTCGCCTCCGTGGTGCGCGGCACCGGCGATATGCGCACGCCGTCGCTGACGCTGATCTCCGTCTCCCTGGTGCAGATCGCGGTCGGCGGCGTGCTCGGGCTCGGGCTGTTCGGACTTCCCAGTCTCGGCATGCGCGGCGTCGCCGCAGGACAGCTCACCGCCTTCACGCTGGGCGCGATCTTCCTCGCCTGGTATCTGCTCAGCGGCCGCAGCCGGCTGACGCTCGATGCCGCCGCGTTCAGGGTCCAACGGGGCATGCTCGTCGACATCCTCAAGGTCGGCGCAATCTCCTGCCTGTCGCCGCTGCAGAGCGTGCTGACCATCCTGATCTTCACCAGGATCCTGGCCGGCTTCGGCACCGAGATGCTGGCCGGCTACGGCATGGGATCGCGGCTGGAATTCCTCCTGATCCCGATCGCCTTTGCGGTCGGCGTCGCCTCCGTGCCGATGGTCGGCATGGCCATTGGGGCGGGCCTCGTCGCGCGGGCGCGCAAGGTGGCCTGGACCGCTGGCGCGGTCGCGGCACTGGTGGTCGGCCTCGTCGGACTCGTGGTCGCGCTCAAGCCGACGCTGTGGATTGCGCTGTTCACCAGCGATCCCGGCGTGACCGCGGCGGCCTCCTCCTATTTCGCGCTCGCCGGTCCCGGCTTCGGCTTCTTCGGTGTCGGCGTCTGCCTTTATTTCTCCGCGCAAGGCGCGGCAAAGGTCGGCGGCCCCGTGCTTGCCGGTACGATTCGCCTGCTGCTGGTCGGTGTCGGCGGCTGGTGGCTGGCTGCTTCCAGCGCGCCGGCGTGGACGCTGTTTGCGCTGGTCGGCGGTGCCATGGTGGCATTCGGGCTCGCGACCGTCATGACGATCAAGCTAACCCGTTGGGGCGATTGATCCGGCAAAGATAACAGTCGCAGAAATCTTTCGACTTGCCACGCAGGCCGGCCGCTCACCCGCAATTCAAGCTCCGCGTGCGACCTCCTCCCGTAGGCGCAAGGTGAAGACGAGCAGCTACGCCGCCCCCTTCTTCAACACCGTCGCCGCGGAGGCGTAACCGCCGCGGGCGCCGTCGATGAAATGGACGTGATCGCTGCGCATCACCGAGGGTGTGAAACAGGTCATCATCGCGGCGTCCTGACGGTGCAGGCCATAGCGCACGACGCCTTGGGCCGCGGCGGCGGCGAGGCGCTGCTCAAGCTCGGCTGCAAGGTCCGGCGTGCAATCCAGGATCATGCGCAGGCCGTCGTCATATTTGCGGAAGTCTGAATTCTGCACGACCTGCTGCAGATAGAGTTTCGGGACGAACTTGCCGACCTTGATGCCGAGGCGAAACACCACATAGGCCCAGAACGCAAAACCCAGCACGACGGCGCGTTGCATCGCGAGCGGGCCGCCGCGCCGCCTGGCGCGCGCTTCGTATTCCATTCCTTGCGGCGGGAAGCGCAGCGGCGGACCGCCTGCCGGGACCGGGCGTCCGGCCTCGGGGCTCCTCTCGACCCGCACGACGATGTCCTCGATCACCTTGCGGAAAGCGGCCGGATCGGCGCTCGTCCCCGGCACAACGAGCACCGACAGGATGACGCCGCGGACTGATGCCATCTCCTCGAACCGGCAGGACAGGCCAGACAGGTCGGGCTGGGTGCCCGGCGGCGCCGGATCGACGGCGAACTCGCCGCGCTTCATCGCGGCGTCGGCGAAGGCCAGTCCGCCGCCGGAGAACATCGCATAGGACAGATTGGCCGAGGGCCCGAAGCGCGCGACGCGGACATCGACGCCCGCGGCACGGATCGAAGCCATCGGCACCAGCGCGACGCGCATGACGAGGTCGAGGTCGTCGCGGACCCAGCGCGCGGTCGCCGCCAGCGCCGCGCGCGCTCTGTCGAGATCTTCGGGCGCGACCGCGAAGCTCGCGCCATCGCCACCGAACACGAAGGGGAATTCGCGGCCCTCCAGCGCATTGGTGACAGAAGCGATCACGGAGGCTCCGGCCATGTTGACGGCCTTGTAGCGCTGCGCCGCGATCGCCTTGGTGGACTCCACGATGTCGGCGACCCCGACGGTCCAGTCGTCGGGTAGCGCCGCATACAGCGCCGGGTCCATCAGGCGCGTGAAGCCGCGGAATACCGGAATGCCGCCGTAGAAAATCTCGCTGCCCGTTTGCATCGCCCGACCGCGCCGTTCCGTTTTCAGGAGTGGTGTAGCAGATACGGGCTGAGGTCGGGATCGGGTTTTGAAGCGTCGCCCGGATGGAGCGGAGCAGCGTAGCCCGGATGCAGCGCAGCGTAATCCGGGGCACTTCAAGGCGTGAAAGGCCCCCGGATTGCCCTTCGCTGCATCCGGGCTACGAGTCCTCAGCCTACTTCGCCACGCCGCGCAGCACGAGCTGGTTCAGGCGGCTCGCGAAGGCGGCGGGATCATCGGGCATTTCGCCGTCGAGGATCTGCGCCTGCTCGAACAGCAACAGCGACAGATCCTTCGCCTGCGCGGTGTCGGCTGCGAGCGCCGCGACCAGCGGATGACGCAGGTTGATCTCGAGGATCGGCTTGGTCACCGCACCGCGGTTCTGCTGGGCGAGCAATCGCTCCAGCGCGCGGTCGCGCCCGTCGCCGCCGGCGACCAGACACGACGCGCTCGACGTCAGCCGCTGTGAGGCGCGAACGTCGGAGACGCGCTCACCGAGCGCATCCTTGACGATGGCGATCGTCGTCGCGGCGTCGGCCGCCGCGTCGTCCTTCTTGTCGTCCTTGTCATCGGTGAGCGGGATCAGGCCGAAATCGACGTCGCCCTGGCTCAGCGACTTCAGCGGCTTTCCGCCGAATTCGAGCGGCGCCGAGGTCCAGAACGCATCCACCGGATCGGTCAAGAGCAACACCTCGATGCCGCGGGCGCGCGCCGATTCCAGCTTCGGATTCGACTTCAGGCGTTCGAGGGTGTCGCCGACGAGATAATAGATCTCGGTCTGGTTCGGCTTGAAGTCGTCGACATATTGCTTCAGCGAGCGCTTCTCGCCCGCGGTGGTAGTGAAGCGCGACAGCGCCAGGAGCTTGTCGCGGCGCTCGAAATCCTCCCATAGGCCCTCCTTGATCACCGGGCCGAACGCATCCCAGATCTTGCCGAAGGTCTCCGGCTCCTTCTCACCGAGGGTCTCGAGCTCGCCGATGACGCGGGTGGTAACCGCTTTGCGGATCTGCGCGAGCTGCGGGTTGTTCTGCAGCATCTCGCGCGAGATGTTGAGCGGCAGGTCCTCGCTGTCGATCACACCGCGGATGAAGCGCAAGTAGGCCGGCAGCAGCTCGGCGTCGTCGGCGATGAAGACGCGGCGGACATAAAGCTTGACCTTGCCCTTGCGCTCGACCTGGAACAGGTCGAACGGCTTGGTCGACGGTGCGAACAACAGCACTGCGTAGGACTGCCGGCCTTCGGCGCGGTAATGCAGCGTCATCGCCGGCTCATCGAACGCGCCCGCGATCTGCTGATAGGCCTGCTTGTAGTCTTCCGGCTTCAGCTCCGACTTCGCGCGCTGCCACAGCGCGCTCGCCGAATTGATCTGGCGCGGCTCGCCCTCCTCCGGCACCAGCAGGATCGGAAACTGGATGTGATCGGAATATTCGTGGACGATGCGCTCGATCTCGTAGGCCTCGAGATATTTCGCCGCGTCCTTTTTCAGATGCAGCACGATCTCGGTGCCGCGCACGACGCGCTTGGCAGCTTCCTCGCTCGCCGGCGCGATCTCGAAGCCGCTGCCGCCTTCCGATGACCATACCCACACCTCATCAGTGCCGGCGCGGCGGCTGGTGACGACGATCTTCTCGGCGACCATGAAGGCGGCGTAGAAGCCGACGCCGAACTGGCCGATCAAATTGGCGCCGTCCTTGGCTTCGGTCAGCTTGTTCAGGAACGACTTGGTGCCGGAGCGCGCGATGGTGCCGAGATTGTCGATCAGCTCCTGCCGGTCCATGCCGATGCCGCTATCGACCACGGCGAGCGTGTTGGCCTTCTTGTCCGGGACGATCCTGATCTCCGGCGGCGCGCCGTCGGCGATCAGGGCCGGATTGGCGATCGCCTCGTAACGCAGCTTGTCGCAGGCGTCGGACGCGTTGGAGATCAACTCGCGCAGGAAAATATCGGTCTCTGAATAAACCGAATGCACCATCAGGTGCAGCAATTCGGCGACCTCGGCCTGGAACGGCTGGGATTCGGCTGAAACAGTGGTGGTCATGGGGGAACTCGGGCAATCCAGGAGGGTTGGAAAGCCCTGATATAGCGCGACCGCACCGGCTGGCAAGATTTGCAGCCCTGCCGGCGCGACCGGTCCGACGACCGGATGCGGTCAGACGCGATCGGAAATAGCGGCAATATAGCGCTTGACCGAGCGATCGAAGGCGGACTTCGCGCCCGAGACGATGTTCTTGCCCCACCAAGCGCCGTAGATGCGGTCGAAGGCGAGCGGCTCGACCACGCGCGCGATCATGCGGACCGCCGCGGCATTGAGCGGGATGTAGTTCGGGTAGGAATACATGAAGCTCACCGAGCGCCGATCCATCGCGACCATCGCGATGTCGCCGGTGAGCAGCGCGCCGCGGCCGTCGGCGCCGCCGCGCCAATGCAGCACGGTGCCGCCGGCAAAATGGCCGCCGGTGCGCACCAGCAGCACATCGTCGGAGAGGCGATAGCTGTCGCCGCGCCACGGCACGATCGACGGATACGGCCGTGTCACCCATTGCGCGTCGTCGCCATGGAGATAGACCGGCGCGTCGTCGAACGCCGCGCTCCAGTCCGCGACCGCACCATAATAATGCGGATGCGAGATAGCGATCGCCTTCAGGCCGCCGAGCGATTTGACATCCGCGATCGCCTCCACAGTGGCCAGCGGCACGCAGTCCCACATCACGCAGCCGCCGCGATCCGGCACCAACAGCGCGCGCTGTCCGATCGCGAACGACGGCTCCAGGCCGATCCCGACCAGACCCATGTCGTCGCGCCAGACCAACCGGTGCCGCTGCGCCAGCTCCTCGCGGCTCAGCCACGTCTGCCCATCCCAGTTGACGTATTGCCGCTCGTCCTCGCAGATCGGGCAGGACGACGGCGGTGTGGCGGCTTCAGAAAATTGCGCACCGCATTGTTCACAGGTCCAGAGGGGCATCGGACATTCACCATGGCTCGCGGGAGACGAGCACGATCATACGCGCAAGCCGTGATGCGACCTAACAACAGCATCGTGAGCGCGGCTGCGCCTGACGCGATATCCACATCTGCTCGCGGCAAACCAATGCTAGAGAGATTGGAACGTTCCGCTCAGAATTCGTCCGGACTCTGGCACACCGCGATCCTGTCGCGCCCGATCACTGCGTCGCGACGAACGCCTGTTGGACCGCCTTCGGCTCGGTGATGCCGTTGGCGATCAGGAGCTCGAGCAGAACGCGCGCCTTCTGCGGGTTGAGGTCGAGCGAGACGGCGAAGCCGAGCTCATCGTCGTTGACCTCGACATTGCGGTTCACGAAGCCGGAGCCGACGCGGCTGGAACGGACCACCACGACGCCCTGCTTCGCCGCGGCGGCGAGCGCATCGATCGCCGCCTTCGATGAGTTGCCGTCGCCGACGCCCGCCAGCACGATGCCTTTGGCGCCGCGCTTCACCGCATCCTCCACCGGCGCAGCATCCATGTTGGCATGCGAGTAGACGATGTCGACGCGCGGCAGCGGCGCGGCTTCCGGCAGCTTCAGCTTCGCCGTCTTGGCCGGCACGGCCGGCTGCAGGAAGCGGAGCGAGCCGGTGTCGACATAGCCGAGCGGCCCGGCACCAGGCGAGCGGAAGGTCTCGACGCTGGTGGTGTTGGTCTTCTGCGCCCAGCGCGCGCCGTGGATGGTGTCGTTGAGCACCACGAGCACGCCGCGCCCGCGCGATTCGGGTGCGGCCGCGACCTTCACCGCCTCATAGAGGTTGGCGGGGCCGTCGGCGCCGATCGCGGTCGAAGGGCGCATCGAGCCGACCAGCACGATCGGCAGCTCGGTCTCCAGCACGTTCTGCAGGAAGAACGCGGTCTCCTCCATCGTGTCGGTGCCGTGCGTGATCACGATGCCGTCGGCTTCCTTGTTGTCGATCGCGGCGCGGATGCGCTTGACGAGGTCGAACCAGACCTTGTCGTTCATGTCCTGCGAGCCGATCGCGGAAATCTGCTCGGCCGAGAGCTGGGCGATCTTGTCCATGCCCGGAATCGCGGCGACGAGATCCGCCGCGCTCACCTTGGCCGAGTCATAGGCGTTGCCGGCGCGCGCGCTGGCCTGACCTGCGATGGTGCCGCCGGTGCCGAGCACGAGCACGCGCGCCCGCGCATCGGACGCCTGCTGCGCGATGACGGGAGGTGCGAGCAGCCCCATCACGAGGACGAAGGCGAGGCCGATCGCGGCAGAACGGTTCGATTGAAGAGGATGCGGCATCTCTTTCCCCCAGCGACACTTTCAAACGAATGCAACCCTCGGTTTTGTCCGCCAACAAATGGACAAAGTTGCGGCAGGCTCCGTGCGACAAGACGCTGACAAGAGAGGTCGCAGCCCGTTCTCGGCGGCACTCCTTCTGTCCCGCAATCGTCGCGGCTGCACGGGCGACGCAGAACGACAACATGGCCGTTCCGCCTCTTCCGCACGAGCCGCGAGCACGCGTCGAAACATGATGCAGTTGAGGCGAAGCTTGCTAGTATGGTGCCCGGGCGCGCCGTACGAACGGCCTCGCAGACCGTATCCGGGGAAACGAACCGATGGAAATCAGGGCTGTCCTGCCGCCGCGTGGACGCGACTATCGCCTCGATCTGCTGCGCGGGTTCGCCAATTGGGCGATCTATCTCGATCACATCCCCAACAACGCGGTGAACTGGATCACGCAGAAGAACTTCGGCTTCAGCGACGCGGCTGACCTGTTCGTCTTCATCTCAGGCTACACGGCGTCGTTCGTCTATGCGCGGATGATGCTGGAGCGCGGCTTCGTGATCGGCGGCACCCGCCTGGTCAAGCGGGCCTGGCAGATCTACGTCGCGCACGTCCTGCTGTTCGTCATCTACATCGCCGAGATCGGCTATCTCTCGCAGCGCTACCACGACCCGAACCTGCAGAATGAGTTCAACGTCGCGGGCTTCATGCAGAACCCGGCCGAGACGCTCTATCAGGGCCTCATCCTGGCGTTCAAGCCCGTCAACATGGACGTGCTGCCGCTCTATATCGCGCTGATGCTGGTGTACCCGCTGGTGCTCTGGGCGATGCTGCGCCGGCCGAATTTGACGCTGGCAGCATCATTCCTGCTCTATCTGGCCGCGCGCCATTTCGGCTGGAATCTGCCGGCCTATCCCAGCGGCTCGTGGTACTTCAATCCATTCTGCTGGCAATTCCTGTTCGTGTTCGGCGGATGGTTCGCGCTCGGCGGCGCGGTCGAATCGATGTCGTTCATCCGCTCGCGCACATTCCTGTGGCTTGGCGCGGCCTATCTGCTGTTCGCACTTGTCATGACGTTCGCGGGTCGCTTCCCTGAGCTCGGCCACGCGATGCCGGCGTGGCTCTACGATGCATTCAACCCGAACGACAAGACCAACCTCGCGCCCTATCGCGTGCTGCATTTCGTGGTGCTCGCCTTCTTCGTCACGCGCTTCCTGCCGCGCGACTGGGCCGGCCTGCATTGGGCGATCTTCCGTCCGATGATCAAGTGCGGTCAGCAATCGCTCGAAGTGTTCTGCACCGGCGTCTTCCTCGCCGTGATCGCGCACCTCGTGCTGGTCGAAGTCTCCGGCAGTATCTGGATGCAGATCGTGGTCAGCGCGGCCGGCATCGCGCTGATGACCGCACTTGCCTACTACCGCTCCTGGTCGAAGAAGGTCGACAAGGCGCCCGCGAAAGTGCCGCCGAGCCCGGCCCCCGCGGAGTAGCTCAACTCGATTTCGTCGGTGTTTGCGGCCTCCGCGAGTGGTCAGCCATCACGTTCATCTGCTAGAAGCATGCAATGTCCCGCGCGTTCTATCACGATCATCCCGACATCCTGCAGCTCGAGGCCGACGTGCTCGATGCCCGCCCGGGGGCGGTTCTCATCGAACGCTCGCCGTTCTTCCCGGGAGGGGGCGGACAGCTTGCCGACCGCGGCACATTGAGATGGTCCGGCGGCGCGGTGCCGGTGACAGAGCTCGGACGCGACGAACGCGGTCTCTGGCATGTGTTTCCCGGCGACGCCCTGCCCTCCGGCAAGGTCGTGCTCGAGGTGGAGCCGGCGTTTCGCGCCCTGATGTGCGAGCTGCACACGCTCGCCCATGTCATCAATGCGCTGGTCTATACCCGGTTCGGCGGCGCCCTTCTCACGGGCGCCCAGCTCAATGCCGACGGCACGTTCCGCGTCGATTTCGATCTGCCAGGCGCCGACAATGAGGGCCTGCGGGCGCTCGAGGCGCCGCTGAACGACGTCATCCGGCGGGATCTTCCGGTGAGCGCATCCTTCATGCCGCACGCCGAAGCGCAGGCCATTCCCGGCCTGTTCCGCAGCAAGGCCGTCGCTCCACCGGTCGGCGAGGACGGCCTCGTTCGCATCGTCGAGATTCTCGACCTCGATCGCCAGGCCTGCGGCGGAACGCACCTTGCCTCCACGGGGCGGGCCCGTCCCGCGCGCATCATGAAGATCGACAACAAGGGCCGTCAGAACCGCAGGATCAAGATTGCGGTCTGATCGGCTCCGGCCTATTTCGCGAGCGGCTTTCCGGCCGTCTCCGGCGCCATCGCGATCAGCGGCAGGCCCACCACATAGATCAGCGACAGCGAGGAGATCGCCAGCGGGAAGCTGCCGGTGCGGGCGGCGAGCGCGCCGATCAGGGTGGGGCCGGCAGCGCCAAGCACGCGGCCCATGCTGAAGGCGAAACCGGAGCCCGCGCCGCGCAGCGCGCTTGGAAACATTTCCGGCAGCCAGATCGTGAACAGGCCGAACACACCGTTGGTGAAGAACCCGAGCACCGGCAGCAGCACCATGAACAGCGTCAAGCTGTCCAGCCATTCGATCGCGACTTCATAGGAGACCACGACCGAGATCAGCCCGCCGATGAAGAACAGCACCGCGGTGCGGCGCCGGCTGCCGAGCCAGCCGGTGATCGAGGGCACCAGGAAGCAGCCGATCAGCGTGCCGACATTGGTGATGAGCCCGGCCACCGCGCCCATCTCCTGCGCGTGCGCAGGGGTCGCGCCCGCTGCCGTCAGCTTGGTTGAAATCACGGTGGGCGCCCAGAAGTTCGACGACCACAGGCCGAAAATGATGCAGGCCATCATCAGCGCCGCGGCCCAGGTGGCCCGCGCCTGATCACCGGCGAACAAGGCCGTCACCGGCGGCCGTTCGCGCGACGCGCTGTGCGCAGGCTCGGGAATGTTGCTGCGCAGATAAGCGATCAACAGCGCCGGCAGGATGCCGATCAGGAACATGCCGCGCCAGCCGAGCGTGCTGCCGATGGCAAGCGTAACGGCGGCGGCCAGAAACAGGCCTGTCGGCGTCGCCGTGTGCAGCCATCCGGCCAATCGCACCCGGGTGTTTTCAGGCACGGATTCCTGCAACAGCGGCGTGCCCGCCGCCCATTCACCGCCGATGCCGAAGCCGGCCACGAACCGAAACAGCGCGAACATCACGATGCCGGTCGCAAGGCCGCACAGCGCCGTGAACAGCGAGTAGACCAGCACCGTCCAGCACATGATCCTGACGCGTCCGTAGCGATCCGCGGCCCAGCCCCAGATCATCGAGCAGGCCCAGCCCAGCATGAAGATCGAGAACAAGAGCCCGCCATAGATGCCGATATTGGCCTTGGTCGCCGCGATCCCGCTCGCGGGCAACAGATCGCTCAACGCGCCGACAAGGACATAGCCGTACATCGATGAGTCGAAGCCATCGAGCATCCAGCCGAACCAGGTCGCCCAGAACACTTTTCGCGGCGACACGGCGCCAGCCGCCGCGACCGGCGGCGCAAGGGTATCGACGATGCTCTCGGTCATGTTTCCTCCGAAGTCTTCTTTTTGCGCGCGAGACTATGACGGGGTTTGCATGAACCGACATCTCCGGCAAACGCGACCGAGGTATCCGACACGAGAATGGCGCCGTACTCGCGACGGACCGCTCAAGACGAACCTGCGTCGTCCCGGTATCCCGGACTGGCTGCGCTTCGTGCCTGTTGATTTCGAGGCAAGCGGATCATGGCGGAAGGGACTTGAGACCGCCAGCTTCGACGCCGCCAGGCCCGCCATCGTGGTCTCCACCGGCGTCAGCATGTATCTCAACAAGGACGCCAACGCCGCGACGCTGCGCGAGGTCGCCTCGCTCGCGCCGGGATCGACATTCGCAATGAGCTTCCTGCTTCCGCTGCAGCTCGCGGATGCGGAGACACGGCCGGGACTCGAGATGGCGGTGAAGGGGGCGCGTGCCAGCGGGACGCCGTTCATCAGCTTCTTCCCCCGCCGGAGATCATCGCGCTGGCCCGCAACGCCGGCTTCCGCGCAGCGCACCATGTCTCAACCGACGAACTCGCCGCGCGCTATTTCGCCGGCCGCACCGATGGACTCCGCCCTACCGCAATGCCGAGGAGTTGCTCGTCGCGCGGACTTAGTCCGGCAGCGTCAGACCAGTCGATGACAACGGTACAGACACGAAAAAGCCCGCCGTGAGGCGGGCCGTTTCATCTCTGCCGGTCGAGAGATTTGGTTGCGGGGACAGGATTTGAACCTGTGACCTTCAGGTTATGAGCCTGACGAGCTACCGGGCTGCTCCACCCCGCGTCAAACCGTTGCATGCCTTGCAGAAGGGGCGCCCGAGCCGGTCGGCCAACGCTTGATACGGCGCCGATCGATCCGTCCGGAGGGCTTCCTGAGAAGGCGACCCGGGCCGAAGCCGGCGGGTGCGAGGCGTATGTATCAACGTCGTCCCGGTTTGGAAAGCCCCGCGAGCAGGTTTTTGAGGATTTTGTGACGCCGAAATCGCGGGTTTTCCTGACAAAATTGCCGCGAGGAACCGGCTCTTGCCAGAAACCGCGCAAAAGCGGAGCTTGGCGCCAACAAAAGCATCATGGAAACGTCATCTGAGGGGAACGCCATGGAGCGACCATTGAAGAGTCCCGGGCTTCACGCGCTCGAGGATACCTTCCAGCGCCAGGTCGAGATGTCGCGAAACGAGCCCGCGCCGACCCTGCAGGCGCGGCTGGACCGGCTCCGGCGCCTGCGCGCCGCGGTCACCGAAAACGAGGCACGGTTCGAGGCGGCGATCTCGGCCGATTTCGGCCACCGCTCCACCGTCGAGACCGTGATCGCCGAGACCATGCTGGTGCTCGGCGAGATCAAGCATGCAGCCACGCACCTCAAGCGCTGGATGGCAACGCGAAAGATCCCGACCACGCTGCAATTCGCGCCGGCAAAAAATCGATTGATTCCGCAGCCGCTCGGCGTGATCGGCATCATTGCGCCCTGGAATTATCCACTGCAGTTGACGCTGGCGCCCGCGGTCGCGGCGATCGCGGCCGGCAACCGCGCGATCATCAAGCCAAGCGAGTTGGTGCCGCGCTTCGCCGAGCTGCTGATGGAGGCGATCGAAAAGAAGTTCGACGCCAGTGAACTCGCAGTGAGCGAGATCGATGAGGATATCGCCAAGGCCTTTGCCGCGCTGCCGTTCGACCATCTGATCTTCACCGGCTCGACCCGCGTCGGCCGCCTGGTCGCGGCAGCCGCCGGACGCAATTTGACGCCGGTGACGCTCGAGCTCGGCGGCAAGTCGCCGGCAATCGTCGACGGCTCCGCCGACATCGACGAGGCCGCCCGGCGTATCGCCTATGGCAAGCTGCTCAATGCCGGGCAGACCTGCATCGCGCCAGACTATGCGCTGGTGCCGGAAGCCTCCGTGCAGCCCTTCGCGATGCGGCTGCACGGCCACATGCAGCAGATGTACGGCACCGATCCCGCCAACCCGGACTACACGTCGATCATCTCGGATCGGCACTACACCCGTCTCGAAGGCCTCGTCGCCGATGCCGCGGCGAAGGCTGCCAGCATCCTGCAGCCGGCCGCGCCCAACGATCCCGACTGGAAGGGCCGGCGCAAATTCCCGCCGACGGTCATCGTCGACGCGACGCCCGAGATGGCCGTGATGCAGGAGGAGATCTTCGGACCGCTGTTGCCCGTGATGCGCTATCGCGACGCTGCCGAGCCCATCGCCTACATCAACAACCACGACCGCCCGCTCGCGCTGTACTGGTTCGGCACCGACAATGCCGCCCGCGACGAGGTGCTGGCGCGCACGGTATCGGGCGGAGTGACCATCAACGACTGCCTGTTTCACTTTGCCCAGGCCCATCAGCCGATGGGCGGCGTCGGCGCATCCGGTAGCGGTGCCTATCACGGCGAATGGGGCTTCAAGACGCTGACCAAGCTGAAGCCGGTGTTCTACCGCTCGCGCTTGAATCGGCTGACCGACCTTTATCCGCCCTATGGGGCCAAGATCGCGCGGCTGGAGAAGCTGATGCGGCTGCTGTCGTAGCTGGTCAAACCGTCATTGCGAGTTCGGACCGGTATGAAGCCGTCGACCCGCTTTGAACGAAAGTGGGTGGTGCAGTCGTCATGGCCCGCGCAGGCGGGCCATCCAGTACGCCGCGGCCTCTCGGTTCAAGCACCGGCCTCTCTGGAATACTGGATCACCCGCATGCGCGGGTGATGACACCGCGTTCACTTCCTAGAGAGCGGAACGAGATGCAAGGCTCGGACAAATCATGTCGCGAGAATGCGGATAGACATTCTCTCTCAGTCGTCATGGCCCGCCACCGGGTCGCGCGAACGCGCGCCCGATGACAGGCTCCGGCGGGCCATCCAGTACGCCGCGGCCTCTCGGTTCAAGCATCGCCCTCTCTGGAATACTGGATCACCCGCATGCGCGGGTGATGACACCGTGCTGTTTGACCCGTGGACTTGGAACTGCCCCTGTCATTGAAGTCGCCGACCCGCTGCGAGGCGCTGGTGATGAGGATGATTTCTTTACTGATATCGAATAGGTCGGACATCGACAGGTTCCCCGGATCGAGTGGCCGATTGATCGCTACAATTGCGCCGAATGTGGTCCCGATTCATTGACCAAGGGACCGTGGCGCAATGGGGTGAGGACTCCCGTGCATGAACAGTTTCGACGCTGTCGTCACCCTCGGGCTACTGTTCGCGATCGTCACGGGCTTCAGCACCGGCCTGTTGCGCAGCGCGATCACGATCCTCGCCTATCTCGTCGCAATGCCGATCGCGGTGGCGATACTGTCGATGGTCGGCCCAGGCATCGCAAACCTGCCGGCGTCGCCTTTTCCCTCCGACGGAGTGCTGTTGTTCGCCCTCTTTCTGGTAACCGGCGTCGTGCTCGGAAAACTGGCGCGAACGATGCTCGACGACGCGGTTGGTTCGGAGATCGGGATCGGTGACCGGCTCGGCGGTGCGCTGCTCGGCGCGGTCAGGGCCGGGCTCGTCGTGACCACCCTGGTCCTGGTTTTCGATCAGCTCGTGCCGCTCGCAAGCCAGCCGCAATTCCTCAACGGATCGCGCTTGCGGCCGTTGTTTTCGGCTGCGGGGCAAACCGGCTTCCGTTCGTTGCCACCGGAGGTCACCATGACCATTGAGCGGTTGCGGCGCGAGCGCCGCATCTAGAGCGTTTTCGAGCGAAGTGGATACCGGTTCGCGTGAAGAAAACGCGTCAAGACTAGAATCTAGAGCTTCGGTTCTGATTCAATCAGAACCGAATATGCTCTAGCCTGTTGCTGTCGGGCATGCACTTATGCATTGGATACGCCTTATCGGCGGCGCCCGGCCTGGCTAGAATGCCGTCGAACCCTTACAAACCGACCCGACACTACAGGGAGTGAAACCGTGGATCTTGGAATCAAAGGCCGCCGCGCCATCGTCTGCGCATCGAGCAAGGGACTGGGCCGCGCCTGCGCGATTGCGCTCGCCAACGAGGGCGTCCATGTCACCCTGACGGCACGCGGCGCCGAGGCGCTGAAGCAGACCGCCGACGAGATCCGCAAGGCGCATCCCAACGTCACGGTCACCGAGATCGTCGGCGACATCACGACGCCGGCGGGACGCGAGGCCGTGCTGAAGGCCTGCCCCGATCCGGACATCCTGATCAACAATGCCGGCGGCCCGCCGCCCGGCGACTTTCGCAACTGGACCCGCGACGACTGGATCAAGGCGATCGACGCCAACATGCTGACCCCGATCGAGCTGATCAAGGCGACCGTCGACGGGATGATGGCGCGCAAGTTCGGCCGCATCGTCAACATCACCTCCGCCGCGGTGAAAGCGCCGATCGAGATTCTGGGCCTGTCCAACGGCGCGCGCGCCGGCCTCACCGGATTCGTCGCCGGCCTGTCGCGCAAGACCGTGATCAACAACGTCACCATCAACGGCCTGTTGCCGGGCCCGTTCGAGACCGACCGGCTGCGCGGCACCGCCAAGCCCGAGGCCGAGAAGCGCGGCGTTCCAGTCGAGCAGATTCTGGCCGATCGCGCCAAGCTCAATCCGGCCGGCCGCTTCGGTCACCCCGACGAATTCGGTTACGCCTGCGCCTTCCTGTGTGGCGCCAAAGCCGGCTTCATCACCGGGCAGAACATCCTGCTCGACGGCGGCGCGTTTCCGGGCACGTTGTGAGGGCAGTCTGGTACGAGCGCACGGGCGCGGCGCCGACGGTGCTCACCGTCGGCGAGATGCCGACGCCCGATGCGGGCCCCGGCGAGGTCCGCGTCCGCCTCGAAGCCTCCGGCGTCAATCCTGCCGATGTCGGCCGCCGCAGCGGCAACTATCGGCAGATGGAATTTCCGCGCGTCGTTCCGAACAGCGACGGTGCCGGCGTCATCGACCAGATCGGCGAGGGCGTGACACGCTTTGCCGTTGGTGATCGCGTCTGGCTGTTCAACGGCCAGCGCAACGGCCGCGCCTTCGGCACCGCGGCGGAGTACATCACGATTGCCGACCATCTGGTGACCCCGCTGGCCGATGACGTGTCCTTTGCGGCCGGCGCGACGCTCGGCATCCCCGGCATGACCGCATGGTGCGCGCTGTTCGCGGATGGGCCGATCACCGGACAGACGGTGCTTGTCACCGGCGGCGCCGGGGCAGTCGGGCACTACGCGGTACAACTGGCGAAGTGGGGCGGCGCGCGCGTGATTGCGACCGTGAGCTCGCAGGCCAAGGAGAGGCAAGCGCGGCTGGCGGGTGCCGACGTGGTGGTGAACTACCGCGCCGAGGACGTGGTCGCCAAGGTGATGGCATTCACCGAAAACCGCGGTGTCGATCGCCTGGTCGACGTCGATTTCGGCGGCAATCTCCCGACCACGCTGAAGCTCATGGCGCAGAACTCGACGATCGCGGTCTATGCGACCAACGGCAACCGTACCCCCACGGTGCCGGTGCGCGAGTTGATGGAAAAGTGCATCACGGTGCGCTCGCTGGCGCTGTTCGCGCTGCCGCCGGCGCTGCTCGCAGCCGCGCAACAGGACATCACCCAGTGGCTCGCGGCCGCGCCCCGCATGCACAACATCGCCGGACAGTTCGCGCTCGCCGAGACGGCGCAGGCTCATCTCGTCGTTGAGAAGGGCGACAAAATCGGCACCGTGATCGTCGACTGTGCTCGGTAATGGACCCAGCCCTGCGTCCTTGCTCTCCTCGCAAGCGGGACGAGGTGAGGCGAAGGGCTAATGGAGCTGCGCGGCGCCCTCGCCACCCGGCAGAAGACCGAGCTCGTCAAGACCTTCTGCAAGCAGGTCGCCGAGCATCGGCTCTCCAAGGAGGTAGCTTGCGGTATTGTGCCCGCGGTGTCCGCGCGCGGCTTCGCGCCTGAGATCCGGCCATTCCTCGATCGAGCCGTCGCCGCGGCCAAGCCGCATCAGGGCAATGAGATCGACCTGCTCATCCTCGCTCAGCGCGTCGATGAAGCCGGCGATCTCACGCACCACCGGGTCCCTACCGTCATCCTCCAACACGTCGATCATGTCGTCGTCTACGCTGTTCGAGCCGGAGTCCGGATCGACCGCTTCCTCCTTGACGTCGAATTCCCGGGCCTTCTCGATCAGAAAGCTGACCTTTTCAGGAGAGATCGTGAGTTCCGGCATTCGCGCACTCCTTCTTCCCACGAGGCGGTAACGCCGAAGGTGCCGACTTGATCCATTGCACCGCGGCGCGGAAACCCGCATGGTTGAGACAGAGCAACAAGAAACGGAGGACACGCAGCATGCACTGGACCGTGGGCGAGGTCAGGATCACCAAGATCATCGAGCTCGAGACTGTCGGCAGCACGCGCTTCATCCTGCCGCTCGCCGGCCGGGAAGAGATTCAGCGCCTGCCCTGGCTGATGCCGCATTTCGCCAGCGAGGACGGTCGGCTGAAGATGTCGATCCACTCGCTGCTGGTGGAGACGCCGGAGCATCGCATCATCGTCGACACCGGCCTTGGCAACCACAAGCAGGGCCGTAATGTGCCGACCTGGAACAATCGCACGGATCCGTTCCTGGAGAAGCTGACGGAGGCGGGCTTCGCACCCGACAGCATCGACACCGTGCTCTGCACGCATCTGCATGTCGATCATGTCGGCTGGAACACCAGGCTCGTCGACGGCAAGTGGGTGCCGACCTTCGCCAATGCCCGCTACATATTTGGCAAGACCGAATTCGATTACTGGCGCGATCACAGCAACGATCCCGCGCACGCTGCCGTGTTCGCAGATTCGGTGAAACCGATCATGGACGCCGGCAAGGCCGAGCTTGTGCCGAGTGATCATCGGCTGACCCACGAGATCACGCTGATCCCGACGCCGGGCCACAGCCCCGGTCACGTCAGCATCCACATCACGTCCCGCGGAGAAGAGGGGTTGCTGACCGGCGACGTCGCCCATCATCCGTGCCAGATGTACCACCTGGACTGGTCGTCGACGGCGGACTCCGACCAGAAGCAGTCGGCCGCAACGCGCCGCGCACTGTTCTCGCGCTTTGCCGATACGCCGACGCTGGTGATCGGCGGGCATTTCGGCGCCGGCCATATCAAGCGCGATGGCGATGCCTTCAGGTTCGTTGCGCTGACGTGACCCGGACGGTGTGCGGCCGCCGGCGTGCAGCCGATGGGTCAGGCGCACCTGCGCCTTTACCACCCTACCCTGCGCTTTCGGCGGTTGAATTTCCCCGCATGCTGTTCCATGAAGCGTACCGAGGTATACCAGCAACAATCCTCTAGGCACCGCAGGGAGTGATCACTATGAAGCTTGTTCGTTATGGCGAAAAGGGCGCGGAAAAGCCCGGTCTGATCGACAAATCCGGCCAGCTCCGCGACCTCTCGGCCCATCTGAAGGACCTCACCGGCGACGCCTACGCGCCGGAGCAGCTAAAGAAGCTCGCCGGCCTCGATCCCGCCTCCCTGCCCGCGGTCTCCGGCAAGCCGCGCCTCGGCGCGCCCGTCACCGGCATCTCCAAATTCGTCGCAATCGGATTGAACTATGAGGATCACGCCAGGGAAACCGGCGCGCAGATTCCGAGCGAGCCGATCTTCTTCATGAAGGCGAGCACGTCATTGTGCGGCCCGAACGACCAGGTCGAGAAGCCGCGCGGCTCGACCAAGCTTGACTGGGAAGTCGAGATCGCCGCCATCATCGGCACCCGAGCCAAGTACGTCTCGGAGGCCGACGCCCTCAATCATGTCGCCGGCTACTGCATCTGCAACGACGTCTCCGAGCGCAATTTCCAGACCGAGCGGCTGGGTCAATGGACCAAGGGCAAGTCGCACGACACGTTCGGTCCGGTCGGACCGTGGCTTGTCACCAAGGACGAGATCGCAGACGTGCAGAACCTGTCGATGTGGCTCGACGTCAACGGCCAGCGCCGCCAGACCGGCTCGACCAAGACCATGATCTTCTCGATGGCGAAGTGCATCTCCTATGTCTCGCAGTTCATGACGTTGCTGCCCGGCGACATCGTCACCACCGGCACCCCGCCCGGCGTCGGCATGGGTATGAAGCCGCCGACCTATCTCAACGTCGGCGACGTCGTGACGCTCGGCATTGAAGGCCTCGGTGAACAGCGCCAGGAGATTATCGCGGCGTAGGACGTGGCTGACAACGACCGTCATTGCGAGCCAACGGGTCGCGCGAACGCGCGCCCGATGACAGGCTCCGCGAAGCAATCCATGCCGCCACATCGGGGATCGATGGATTGCTTCGCCGCTTCGCTCCTCGCAATGACGGTCTCATCCATCGCTGAGGTGTATTCATGAAACTCACCTTCTCTCCCGCCTCCCCCTTTGCCCGCAAGGTACGCATCGCGGCGATCGAGCTCGGCCTGATCGACAAGATCGAGCTGGTGCCGGCCACTGTCGCGCCGGGGCAGGCCAACGACGAATATTCGAAGATCACGCCGCTGAAGAAGCTGCCGGTGCTGATCCTCAATCACGGCGACGTCATTCTCGATTCCTATGTCATCGTCGAATATCTCAACGAGCTCGGTGGCGGCCGGCTGATCCCGGGCTACGGCCCGCGGCGCTGGAAAGTGAAAACCGATCATTCACTGCTCAACGGCATGCTCGATTCCATGTTGCTGTGCCGCTACGAGAAGATGACGCGGCCCCAGGGCTCGGCATGGCCGGCCTGGTATGACGATCACTGGAATCGGGCGTGGACCGGCATGGCGCGGTTCGAGAACCAGCCCGAGGTGCTGAACGGCCCGTTCGACATCGCGCAGATCGGGCTGGTTTGCGTGCTCGGCTATGCCGACTTCCGCTTCGCCGATTGCGGCTGGCGCAAGGCCTATCCAAAGCTCGACGCGTTCTACCAGAAAATGCGGGAACGACCGTCGGTGAAGATCTCTGCGCCGCCCGCGGCGTAACGCTAGGACAAGGGGGAGATGAGCATGAGCGACCACCTCCCCAAAATCCTTCTCTGCGCGAGCCTTTTGCTCGCGCCGATCCCGTCAAGTACGTCAGCAAGGGCGGACAGCATGGCGATCGGTCAACGAAGTCTCGCTTGCGGATCACCGTCGTCGCTCGACGATGGCTGGGTGACCGCCCCGCCCGAGAGCGTCGGCATGGACGGCGCGCGGCTCTGCGGCATCGCCGAACGGCTGCAGCTCAGGGGCTCGGAGATTCACGCCGTCGTCGTGGCGCGGCACGGCAAGCTGGTGTTCGAGCAATATTTTGCCGGGATCGACCAGCCATGGGGTCATCCGGCGGGCCACAGCGAATTCGCGGCCGCCACCAAGCACGATATGCGTTCGGCGTCGAAGAGCGTGACGTCGCTGCTCGTTGGCCTTGCCATCGACCACAAACTGATCGCTGGCGTCGACGAGCGTGTGCTCAAATTTTTCCCGGATCATCAAGCGCCGCAACCGGCGGGATGGGACGCCATCACGCTGCGCCATTTGCTGACGATGTCGTCAGGCATCAAATGGGATGAGACGCTGGCATGGGCTGATCCTGGCAACGACGAGCCGCATCTGGGATATGAGCCGGATCCGGTCGGCTATGTGCTCTCGCGGCCGATCGCCGCGCCGCCGGATACGTTGTGGACCTACAATGGCGGTGGGACCGACCTGCTGGGCAACATCGTTGAACGGGTCTCCGGCAAGCCGCTGGAAACGTTTGCGCGCGAAATGCTGTTCCAGCCGCTCGGCATCACCGATCTCGAGTGGAAGACATATCCGAAGAACGGCAGGATCGCAGCCGCGGCCGGCCTCAGGCTGCGGCCGCGGGATGCTGCCAAGATCGGCCAGCTCGTGCTCAATCACGGCATCTGGAACGGCCAGCAGATCATCTCACGGGATTGGATCACGCAATCGATCGCGCCGCGTTTCCAGGCGGTCGGCTATTTTGGCGGCACGCTGTTCTACGGCTATCAGTGGTGGCTGGGGCGTTCCTTGTCAGAAGGCAAGGAAGTGAAGTGGGTCGCGGCGTTCGGTTGGGGTGGCCAGCGCATCATCATCGTCCCCGATCTCGATCTTGTGATGATGACGACGGCCGCCCAGTACGGCCAGCCGAAGGAAGGCCTTGCGGCGATGGATATCCTCGCCAACATCGTTATTCCCGCCGTGCGCGACGCGCACTGACTTTCAAGGAAAGCACCATGAGCCTGAAATTCACCGTCGGCGATCTCACCATTCATCGCATCATCGAGCAGGAGACCACCTTCCTGCCCGCACTCGAGATGCTGCCCGGGCTGACACCTGAGGTGCTCGCGGAGAATCGCGCCTGGATGAAGGCCGCCGGCGCGCTCGACGACAGCGACACGCTGATCCTGGCGTTCCAGTCCTATGTCGTGAAGACGCCGCACCACACCATCCTGATCGATAGCTGCATCGGCAACGACAAGCCGCGGCCGACACGGCCGAGCTGGAACATGAAGACCGACGACGGCTATTTGCGCGCCCTCGCCGCAGCCGGCGTTGCGGTCGGCGACATCGACTACGTGATGTGTACGCATATGCATGTCGACCATGTCGGCTGGAATACACGGCTGGAGAACGGCCGCTGGGTGCCGACGTTCCCGAATGCCCGCTACGTGTTCGACAAGACCGAGTTCGACTACTGGACCGAGACCAATGCGAAGGCCGAGGTCGGCCCGTTCGTCGACAGCGTGCTGCCGGTGGTCGAAGCGGGCAGAGCCGAGATTGTGCGCAGCGATTTCGCTATCGGTGATCACACCCGCATCCTGCCGACGCCCGGCCACACGCCGGGCCATGTCGCCTTCAGCTTCGGCCGCGGCAAGGACGACGCGGTGTTCTCAGGCGATCTGATGCATTCGCCGATTCAGACGCATTATCCGGAACTGTCGCCGAAGTTCGACGTCGATCCTGCGCTCGCGGCGAAGACACGGCGTAGCTTCCTCGAGCGCTATTGCGACACCGACACGTTGTGCTGCCCCGCGCATTTCCCCTCGCCGTCGGCCGGCAGGATCAAGCGGAAAGGCAACGGATTCGTGTGCGAAATGGCGTAGCAGTCTGCTCACTTCACCTCGTCCCGCTTGCGGGGAGAGGTCGGATTGCATCGCGAGATGCAATCCGGGTGAGGGGGTACAGGTCTTTCGGCTCCCACCGCCTCGTGGATAGAGCCCCTCACCCCGACCCTCTCCCCGTAAGGAACGGGGAGAGGGAGTCGGAAGAGTATCGCCTCAATCGAACAGGCTCGGCGTGTGGTTCACGACCGCGCCTTCGATCTCCAGCATCTTCAGCTTGGTGACGACGCCGCCATTGGCGGAGAAGCCGCCGGGCTTGTTGCCTGCCGCCAGCACGCGGTGACAGGGCACAACGATCGGGCACGGGTTGCGGCCGAGCGCCTGGCCGACATCGCGCGACAGCTCGACGCCGCCGAGTTGCTTGGCAATCTCGCCATAGGTCATGGTCTTGCCCGGCGGGATCCTGCGCGCGATGTCGTAGACGCCGCGGTTGAACTCCGGCACGCCCGCGAGATCGAGCGCGATGTCGGCAAGGTCGTTCGGCTTGCCCGTCAATAGCTCGACCATGCCGTCGATCGCGTGCTGCACCTCGGCCGGTGGGGCCGCTTCGGTGACGTCACCGCTGCGCTGGACAATGCGCTTGCGCGTCTTTTCTTCGTTGCCCATCGGCAGTTGCACGCCGGTGATGCCGTGCTCGCCCCAGACCACGCCGCAGGCGCCGATCGGAGTGTCGAAAATCGCAAAATTCTGGCCCGTCATAGCTCGCTCCAAATGTTCCATTGGATATTTCCTGGCTCATCTTCTGAACCTGATGTTGGAGCGGAATCTAGGCTTGGAGAATGTTGCTATCCACCCGAATCCTGTGGGAACTTGCACCAAATCAACAACATCACGCAGTCCGCGAGCCCTTATGCAAAGCCTCCACGTCAACGGTTTCGATATGCCCTATCTCGATATCGGCGCGGGCCCGCCGCTGGTCTGCGTGCATGGCTCGCTGTGCGATTTCCGGATCTGGTCGTCCGTGCTGGGGCCGCTGACGCGCAAGCACCGCGTGATTGCAGTCAGTCTGCGGCACTTTTTCCCGGCGCAATGGGATGGCGTCGGCGACACCTATTCGATCGCCCAGCACGTCGACGATGTAATCGCCTTCATCGAGACATTCGACTCAAGGCCGGTCGACCTGATGGGCCACTCCCGCGGCGGTCACATCTCGTTTCGGGTCGCGCAGCGGCGACCGGATCTCTTGCGCAAATTGATCCTCGCCGAGCCCGGCGGAGAGCTTGACGGCACGCTTGATCCCGACTTCCAACCCGGCCCGTCGCCGCTGGCGGCGCGGATCGCGGCCTCCGCCGACCTGATCGCCAAGGGCGATATCGACGGCGGCATGCAGATCTTCATCGACGCGCTGGAAGGCCCCGGCGCTTGGCGGCGCCTACCGGCCGCGCCGAAACAGATGCTGCTCGACAACGCCATGACGCTGATCGGCCAGACCCGCGACAAGCGCCCGCCCTTCTCCAAGGCGGACGCGGAGGCGATCAAAACGCCGACACTTTTCATCGGCGGCGCCAACACCAAGGGCGTGCTGCCGAAGGTGTTGCATGCGCTCGCCGCCCATGTGAAGGACGCGCGCATCGAGATGATCCCAGGCACCACGCATCCGATGTTCGAACAGGCGCCGCGCCGCTATTGCGAGATCGTGCTGGAGTTCTTGGCGAGCTGAGCTTACTACCTCGCCCCCCTCACCCCGACCTTCTCCCCGCGAAGAACAGGGAGAGGGAGAACAGCGGCTCACACCTTCCACACGCCGACCGGCTGGCGCACGGCGACGTTGAGTCGATTCCACACATTGATCGCAGCGATTGCGAGAACCAGGGCAGCAAGCTCGCGTTCGTCGAAATGCTTGTCGGCCTCGTTCCAGATCGCGTCCGGTACCGGATCCTCACGGTCACTGAGGCGAGCCAACGCTTCAGTGAGCGCCAGCGCGGCGCGCTCGGCTTCGGTGAAATAGGGCGTGTCGCGCCAGGCGGCGACAGCGAACAGCCGCTCATCGGTCTCGCCGGCGCGCTTGGCAAGCTTGGGATGCATGTCGACACAGACGCTGCAGCCGTTGATCTGGCTGGCGCGCAAATGGACCAGTTCGAGCAGCCGTTCCGGCAGCCCTTGCTTGGTGCTCTCGTTGAGCGCCTGGATCGCCTTCATGGCCTCCGGGATGACCATGACCGGGTGGTTCATACGGGCTTGCACGATGTCAGTCTCCCGCTTTTTTGACGCGGCCGCGCCGATCTGCTGTCACATCGGCCGGGTCCGCTCCGTCATGGGCATGACGGAGCAAACCCAAGGGAATGTGACCGATGGACGAGAAAAAGTTTCTGGCCGAGCAATTCGAGGCCAACCGGCCCCGCTTGCGGGCTGTGGCCTATCGCATGCTGGGCTCGACCGCCGAGGTCGACGACGCCGTGCAGGAAACCTGGCTGCGGCTGAGCCGCACCGACGCTACGACAGTCGACAATCTCGGCGGCTTCCTGACCACCGTGATCTCCCGCATCTGTCTGGACATGTTGAGGTCGCGCAAATCGCGCCGTGAGGAGCCGATGGGCCCGCAGGTGCCGGAACCGATTGCCGACGGTGATCACGAACGGGAGGCCGAAATGGCCGATTCCGTCGGCGCCGCGCTGCTGGTGGTGCTTGAAACGCTGGCGCCGGCCGAGCGGCTCGCCTTCGTGCTGCACGACATGTTCGCGGTGCCGTTCGAGGATATCGCGCCGATCGTCGGCCGCACTCCGGCCGCCGCGCGGCAGCTTGCCAGCCGCGGGCGGCGCCGCGTGCAAGGCACCCGGCCCGCAGCGGACGCTGACCTCGGCCGACAGCGCGGAATCGTCGAGGCGTTTCTCGCGGCCTCCCGCAACGGCGATTTCGAAGGGCTGCTCGCGGTGCTCGATCCTGATGTGGTGGTGCGTGCCGATCAGGCCGCGCAGCGGCTCGGCTCGCTTCCGGAAATCCGTGGCGCTGCGGCCGTCGCCGAGGCGTTCAAGGGACGGGCAAAGGCGGGAAAGCCCGCGCTGGTCGATGGCGAGATCGGCGTTGCCGTCATCCTTGGCGGCCAGTTGCGCCTCGTGCTGCGCGTTACGATTGCCGGCGACAGGATCGCCGCGATCGAGGCGGTCGCCGAACCAGGGCAGATCGAGACGTTCGATGTCGAGGTGCTCGATCGAGCCTGATGTGACCGACCGCTTGCCGCATGCGGCGTTGCCTGTCCGTGGCCAGAACAGCATATCCTTCAATTGGTTAGATAAATCGGAAAACGAACTCTTGACCATTCGTGGTCAGCGCCGTAGCCTCGATTTCGAATACGGAATTCCGTATTCCGTCATGGATGACCGGCATGATCCCATTGGACCCGCTCCCGAACCTGATCGACCAAGTCTATGCGCGGATATTGGAGGCGATCATCGATCGCACGCTGCTGCCCGGCCAGCGCATCACCCAGAATGAACTTGCCGAAAAACTCGGCGTCTCGCGCCAGCCGGTCTCGCACGCATTGCATCTCTTGCACCGGCAAGGCCTCGTCGCCGAAAGCGGCCGGCGCGGCTTCGAGGTGACGCAACTCGATCCGCTGCGCATCCGCCAGCTCTATGAAGTGCGCGGCGCGATCGACGCGCTGGCGGCGCGGCTCGCGGCAGCGCGCGCCAAGGACGATGCGGCGGGACGCGCGCGGCTCGCGACGGCGCTCGAAGCCGGGCGCGCGATCGATGGCGATACATCGCTGGCACGCCTGATCGCGCTCGATGTCGACTTCCACAGCGCGATCTATCGCCTCGCCGGCAATTCGGCGATCGAGGAAATGATCGCGCCGCAATGGCCGCATATGCGCCGCTCGATGGCCACCGTGCTTGCCGAGCTCGACTATCGCGACAGCGCCTGGACCGAGCATGAGGCCATCGCCGCGCAGATTTTCTCCGGTAACGCGGCAGGCGCGGAGGCCGCCGCGCTCGCGCACGCGCAGACGGCGGGACGGATGACGGAAGAAAAGCTGAGGGCAATCGACGTGGCGGCGTGATTTCGCATCGTCCTTCCGGGATCGTGCGCCAGCACCAGACCCGGATTCTCGAGATTCCGGGTTCGCTACGCGCCCCGGAATGACAACAACGAACAACAGGAGGAAAGCACCATGAAACTCACCCCGGAGCAGGTCGAATTTTTCCATCACGAAGGCTGGCTGTTCCTGCCCGAGCTGTTCAACCAGGAAGAGGTCGATTTCCTCGCGCGCGAAGCGGTCTCGATCTATGACGCCAACCGCCCCGAGGTGTGGCGAGAGAAAAGTGGCGCACCGCGCACCGCGTTTGCCGCGCATCTCTACAACGAGGCGTTCGGCGTTCTCGGCGCGCATCCGCGCATGATCGAACCGATCGAGCAGATCTTCGGCGAGAAGGTCTACATGCATCAATTCAAGATCAATGCGAAGGCGGCCTTCACCGGCGACGTCTGGCAATGGCACCAGGATTACGGCACCTGGAAGCGCGACGACGGCATGCCGGAGCCGCGGGCGATGAACATCGCGATCTTCCTCGACGAGGTGATGCCGATCAATGGCCCCTTGATGCTGGTGCCGCAGAGCCAGACCGCCGGCGACCTCAAGGCCTCGCACGACCTCGAGACCACATCGTACCCGTTGTGGACGCTGGATGAGGAGACCGTTACGCGGCTGGTGAAGCAAGGCGGCATCGTCGCGCCGACCGGCAAGCCCGGCGGCATGCTGATGTTCCACGGCAATCTGGTGCACGGATCGAGCGGCAACATCACGCCCTATCCGCGCAAGATCGTCTACCTGACGCTGAATGCGGTTTCGAACTACATCCGCACCCCGACGCGGCCGGACTACATCGCACACCGCGACTTCACGCCGATCCAGACCGTCGAGGACGACGCATTGCTGCGGTTGGCACGTGCGCCGCGGCAGGCGGCAGAGTAACGGTCAGCACACACTCGTCATGCCCGGGCTTGACCCGGGCATCCACGAACAAGCACAAGTGCTCTCGCCAAGACGTCGATGGCCGGGTCACGCCCGGCCATGACGAATTTGGAGACGGTCTCCGCCTCGGCGCACCAACATCGGATCCACATCATGAATCTGCATCACCTCCTCCAAACCCGCGCCGCCGCCGGAAAACCGGTCCGCGTCGTGCTGATCGGCGCCGGAAAATTCGGTTCGATGTTCCTGTCGCAGGTGCCGCATACGCCGGGGCTTGAGGTGCCCGTGATTGTCGATCTCGACCCTGATCGTGCGCGCGAGGCGTGCCGCACGGTCGGCTGGGACGACGAGCGGATCAAGGCGACCACGTTCACCGACGACGGCGCGCGGGCGATCGCCGGCGGCGCGCTCGACGTGGTTGTGGAAGCGACCGGCAATCCCGCGGTCGGCATCCGCCATGCCCGCGCCGCGATTGCCGCCGGCAAGCATGTCGTGATGGTCAATGTCGAGGCCGACGTGCTGGCGGGACCGCTGCTCGCCGAAGAAGCGCGGAAGGCCGGCGTGGTCTATTCACTCGCTTACGGCGATCAGCCGGCGCTGACCGCAGAGATGGTGGATTGGGCGCGCGCGACGGGCTTCCGCGTGGTCGCAGCCGGCAAGGGCACGAAGTACCTGCCCGCCTATCACGACGTTACGCCGGAGGGCGTCTGGCAGCACTACGGGCTCACCGCGGGCGAGGCGCAATCCGCAGGCATGAATCCGCAGATGTTCAATTCCTTCCTCGACGGTACCAAATCCGCGATCGAGATGGCAGCGATCGCCAACGCCTGCAGCCTCGACGTGCCTTCACAAGGACTGCTGTTTCCGCCCTGCGGCGTCGACGACCTGCCGCATGTGATGCGGCCGCGCGATAAGGGTGGCGTGCTGGAGAAATCCGGCATCGTGGAAGTCGTGTCGTCGCTGGAGCGCGATGGCCGCCCGGTGTTCCGCGACCTGCGCTGGGGCGTCTATGTGGTGCTGGAAGCGCCGAACGATTATGCCGCCGACTGCTTCAAGCAATACGGCCTCAAGACCGATTCATCGGGCCGCTTTGCCGCAATGTACAAACCCTATCACCTGATCGGGCTCGAACTGAACATCTCGATCCTGTCGGCGGCGCTGCGCAACGAGCCGACCGGGCAGCCGCGCGGCTTCCGAGGCGATGTCGCGTCCGTCGCCAAGCGCAACCTGCGTGCCGGCGAGATGCTCGACGGCGAAGGCGGCTACACGGTGTGGGGCAAGCTGACGCCGGCTGCCGCCAGCCTCGCGGCCGGCGCGCTGCCGATCGGGCTCGCGCATCGCGTCAAGCTGAAGCACGACGTCGCCCATGGCGCGGTGGTGCGCTGGAGCGATGTCGAGGTTGACGAGAGCAACGACACGATCAAGACGCGCAAGGCGATGGAGAAGGCGTTTTCGCGTTAGCGATTCTGTCATTCGGACTCGAAGAAAGGGAGTGCTCTTAACCTCTCCCCCGTCCTTTACGGGGAGAGGGAGACGGGAGAGCGCAGGCTGACTGACTCAAGGCAGCAACCGGCTGGCCTTCGCCCGCTTGAACCATTTACGGAACATCACCTCGGTGTCCATCATCTCGGTGAAGCCGGCCTGGTTGATCTTCACGGTGGAGACGATCGAGGGCGGGCCCGCCTCGGTTTTTCCATAGCGCATGCTGTAATCGGCATACTGGAATGACAGGCCGACGAATTCTTCGAGACCAGGCGCGATCAGGCCCTGCGCCCTGCGAAGCTCGTCCCACGGTGCGATCCATTTTGGGTATTCCCGCGCGAGCGACAGCGGCACGCGCCGGCCCGGTTTCATCTCGAGCGCATCCGCGATCGCGGGCCAGATGTTGTCCCAGGTGAAGACGTCGCCATTGGTGACGTTGAAGGCTTCGTTGCGCGCGGTCTCGGCTTCGCCCGACCAGGCGATCGCACGGGCCAGAAGATCGACATCGACCGCTTGCGCCACCCGCGGCGCACCGCCGGGATAATCGAGCGGCTTGCCCTCCGCGCGCAGCATCGCAGCATAGACGCCGAGCGGCGGGATCAGGTCCATCGCGCCGCCCATGGCCTCGCCGATGATGAGCACGGGACGCAGGATGCTCCAATGCCAGCGCTTGCCCTGTTGCAGATCGCGCAGGAAATTCTCCTGCGCCCAATAGAAATTCGGCTGCTCGTACATTTCCGAGCGGCCCTCGCGCGCCGGCACCGTGAGCGGCCGGACATGGACGCCATAGGCCTTGGTGCCCTGCAGCAGCGCGACATGCTTCAGGTCAGGCGCGACCGGTTCGAGCGCGCCCATCAGATTGCGCAACATCAGGTCGTTGGTCGCGATCTGCCGCGCGTCGCGCCAGCCGTCGACCAGGTTCGATGCTTCATAGAGCGCGGCATAGATCAGGTGAGTCGCGCCGCTGAACTCGGCTGCGGCGCGACCACAATCCTCCGCGCTCGCCAGGTCGATCGGTACGTGACGCGCGCCATAGAGCTCGCGCGGCTTGCGGCGCGACAGCGCGATGCACTCACAATCACCGGATGCGCTGAAATGTCGCAAGGCGGCGCTGCCGACGAGGCCGGTTGCGCCGGCGACCACGACTTTCTTGCGGGTCATGTCCTTGAACTCCTATCACGCTCGCCCCCCTTGCCTAGCAGATCGCAGCGCTTCGGGCAGCGTCTGTCCTGCTCTTCGCACCGCGGCATCTTCCCTGATGTTCGCACTTGCGGTGAGCGTGGACGCTTGATTTCCTAGTCCGAACCGTCATCCTCACCCGCCGAACCGCATACGCGGCATCCACCAACAAGAGCCCGTCGAGGGCCACCGAGCACACTCACCACAACAACGTCGATCGATCGGCGAAGAAAGACGGCAGCAAGATCGTTCCCTGGTCGAGATATCGACAAACAGGAGGGAAACGCATGAAACGTCGTGATTTCTTGAAGGCCGGCGGCGTCGGGCTGGCCACAACCGCGGTCGCTGCGCCTGCGGTTGCGCAGTCGATGCCGGAAGTCAGGTGGCGGCTGGCGGCAAGCTGGCCGAAGGCGCTCGATACGCTCTATGGCGGCTGCGAATTCTTCTGCAAGCGCGTCGCCGAGCTCACCGACAACCGATTCCAGATCCAGTCATTCGCCGCCGGTGAAATCGTGCCGGGCCTGCAGGTGCTGGATGCCGTCTCCAACGGCACCGTCGAGATGGGCAACACGGCGCTCTATTACTACTGGGGCAAGAATCCCGCGTTCACCTTTGGCACGTCGCTGCCGTTCGGGCTTAACACGCGCCAGCACATCTCCTGGCTGCAATGGGGCGGTGGTACCGAACTCATCAATGATCTGCTCAAGGACTACAACTGCGTCGGCATTCCGACCGGCTCGACCGGCGCCCAGATGGGCGGCTGGTTCCGGAAGGAGATCAAGTCGATGGCGGATCTGCAAGGCTTGAAATTCCGCGTCGGCGGCTTCGCCGGCAACATCATCGCCAAGGTCGGCGGCGTGCCGCAGCAGATCGCAGGCGGCGACATCTATCCGGCGTTGGAGAAGGGCACCATCGATGCGGCCGAGTGGGTCGGACCATATGACGACGAGAAGCTCGGCTTCGTGAAGGTCGCGAAGTTCTATTACTATCCTGGCTGGTGGGAAGGCACCGGCCAGGGCCACAACGTGATGAACGCCCAGAAGTGGAACGCGCTGCCGAAGCATTATCAGGCGGCGATCCAGGCCGCATCCGAAGATACGTTCACCTGGGTGACCGGGAAGTATGACGCCGTCAATCCGCCGGCGCTGAAACGCCTGATCGTGGCCGGCGCGCAATTGCGACCGTTCCCGCAGGAGGTGCTGGAGGGCTGCTACAACGCGGCCAACGAGATCTACGCCGACCTCGCCAAGAGCAACCCGCATTTCGGCAAGATGTATGCGAGCCTGACGAGTTATCGCAACGAATCACTCGCCTGGATGCAGGTCGCGGAGCTCTCGTTCGACAGCTTCATGATGCGGATGCGCACGCGGACATAAATCGCAGGACCTTGCCCGAACGAGTCGGCCCAACAAAAAAGCCCCGGAGAGTTCTCCGGGGCTACATCTCGATTCGACTGGTGGCTCAGTTCTCGTCGCTGCCGCCGAACGCTGTCATCAGCTTATCGTAGTTCTTCGTGACCAGATCGATATTGCCCTTGTTCTCGACCGCCGGCGGCGGCGACTTCAGGGCCTCGTTGAGATCGGCGAGCGCTTCCTTCTTGTCGCTGGCCGACATCTTCTTGTCGGCCTGCACCTGGGCGATCTGCGCCTTCAAGACAGCCTCCGGTCCAACATATTTCTTGGTCTGCGGATCGAAGCCGCCGAGCACCAGCGCGATGTTGTCGACGACGTTGTTGTAGTCGTCATAGCTCGCAAAGCCGTGCTTCTTGGCGATGCCCTCGAGCTGGGCGATGACCTTCGGATCCGGCTTGGCATTCTCAGGCAGTTTCGCGGTGATCGGGTCCATCTCCTTGGACGCGGCGAGCGCGCCGTCGATCTGCTTGTCGTTGAGCGCGATCTGCTTGATCGGGGGCGGCTGATCCTGGGGAGCCGGAGCTGCCTGCGCAGGCTGCTTGGCCGGTGGCGCCGCCTGCTGCTGCTTGGCCTGCGCGAACGCTCCGCTGTTCGACGCCGCGGTCACCGCTACCGCAAGGCACGCGACGCTCAACGCAGCAAATATGGGGCGGACGATCTCACGCATGGAAGTCTCCTTGCTGGGCAGGGATTGCCGGGGCATGTCGGACCCAATGGGTACGGAACCCGAAATGAATGCCCCATGAACTTTGGTCTTAGAAGATGACGACCGATCACGGCCGAACGATCACGAACAGTTCAGAGTCGGCGGATTGCGTCCCGCTAACGGCACGAGCGTCATTCCGTTCCCGTCAGAGCAGCGTTGATTGATTCGCATCTCCTTCGCGCCCACCGAACTGCGTAAGCGCGCATCGATGATCAAAGAGTCCCCGAAAGGAAGCGCGCCCTGGGACACGGGCGCGACGTTGTGGCTGCGAGGTCGCATTGCCCGCTGCACCCAAGCCTGCGCG
>NZ_CP120699.1:7102500-7708738 GCF_045571475.1 Bradyrhizobium sp. ORS 86
TAAGTCGCTGGCCCATAATACAAAAGGTACGACGTCACCCAGAACGTATCTTGGGCTCCGTCTGTTTGTAGGTGTCCGGTTTCAGGTCTATTTCACTCCCCTCGTCGGGGTGCTTTTCACCTTTCCCTCACGGTACTGGTTCGCTATCGGTCGCTGAGGAGTACTTAGGCTTGGAGGGTGGTCCCCCCGTGTTCAGACAGGATTGCACGTGTCCCGCCTTACTCGTGGATACATCATCGCATTACTCGTACGGGGCTATCACCCTCTGAGGCCCTGCTTTCCTGACAGGTTCCGATTGTCTTTGATGTATCACTGGCCTGGTCCGCGTTCGCTCGCCACTACTAACGGAGTCTCGATTGATGTCCTTTCCTCCAGGTACTTAGATGTTTCAGTTCCCTGGGTTTGCTTAAAACCTCCTATTTGATTCAGAGGTCTCATACCTTCTCTTGATAACCGGAAATCCAAAACCTCAAGAGGTCATGGTTCCGATCATTTCTGGTCAAGCCCCAAAACACAAGGTTTTGGAGTTCCGGCTATCGAAGGTGGGTTTCCCCATTCGGAAATCCGCGGATCAAAGCTTCTTCGCAGCTCCCCACGGCTTATCGCAGCGTAGCACGTCCTTCATCGCCTCTCAGCGCCAAGGCATCCACCGAACACCCTTAAGGCACTTGATTGCTCTCATTATCAATGTCCACACACTCGGCAGAATGCTGTCTGTGCAATTGCCACTGAAGGCGCGCATCCTCGATGAATGCGATTGTCACAGCCGGACATTGACTAGAAAGACCAGCTTGCTTCGTAAGATCGGCCCGATAGCGAGGCGGTCAAGCTTCGCTAACAAAGGATCATTTACAACCCGCATTCAATCTCACGACTGAAGCGAGCGCCGAAATGATCCCGGAGATAGTGAATGGGTCAGGCGAATTGCTTCGCTTGATCCAAACTCGGATCGATCTCCTCTTTACGATGTCAGAAAACACACACGTCACTGTCCATCCGGACTCGTGAGTGCGAAGTGATGTTTCGCGGACGATTTGGTTACGAGGGCAACGATCAGCCCGTCTTCGCTCTATCGAGCTTCGCCGGGCACGCTTCGCGATCGCGCTTGGCCGCGCCACGCGAAGCCTTCAGGCGAAGCGTGGTGGAGCCAGACGGGATCGAACCGACGACCTCATGCTTGCAAAGCACGCGCTCTCCCAGCTGAGCTATGGCCCCGTAACCAGAAGACGAATGCTCCGCACTCGATCAAAGTGGTGGGCCTGGGAAGACTTGAACTTCCGACCTCACGCTTATCAAGCGCGCGCTCTAACCAACTGAGCTACAAGCCCCTAACGCTCATCTCTTGCGAGATGCCGGAGCCGGCTGGCGCGCAATCGGCTCGCGCCAATGCATCGCTCAAGCGCTCAGCCCCTGGCGCGTGTTCGTCCGCGAAGAAAGAGAAACGAAGACGGCGAAATCCCGCCAATGGAGCTCAATGATCTTGCGATCGATTGGCCCCTGAATGTTTCTAAAACGGTTCGATAGTGAGCGTGAGCTCTCTGAAGAACCATCCTTAGAAAGGAGGTGATCCAGCCGCAGGTTCCCCTACGGCTACCTTGTTACGACTTCACCCCAGTCGCTGACCCTACCGTGGCCGGCTGCCCCCTTTCGGTTAGCGCACCGTCTTCAGGTAAAACCAACTCCCATGGTGTGACGGGCGGTGTGTACAAGGCCCGGGAACGTATTCACCGTGGCGTGCTGATCCACGATTACTAGCGATTCCAACTTCATGGGCTCGAGTTGCAGAGCCCAATCCGAACTGAGACGGCTTTTTGAGATTTGCGAAGGGTCGCCCCTTAGCATCCCATTGTCACCGCCATTGTAGCACGTGTGTAGCCCAGCCCGTAAGGGCCATGAGGACTTGACGTCATCCCCACCTTCCTCGCGGCTTATCACCGGCAGTCTCCTTAGAGTGCTCAACTAAATGGTAGCAACTAAGGACGGGGGTTGCGCTCGTTGCGGGACTTAACCCAACATCTCACGACACGAGCTGACGACAGCCATGCAGCACCTGTCTCCGGTCCAGCCGAACTGAAGAACTCCGTCTCTGGAGTCCGCGACCGGGATGTCAAGGGCTGGTAAGGTTCTGCGCGTTGCGTCGAATTAAACCACATGCTCCACCGCTTGTGCGGGCCCCCGTCAATTCCTTTGAGTTTTAATCTTGCGACCGTACTCCCCAGGCGGAATGCTTAAAGCGTTAGCTGCGCCACTAGTGAGTAAACCCACTAACGGCTGGCATTCATCGTTTACGGCGTGGACTACCAGGGTATCTAATCCTGTTTGCTCCCCACGCTTTCGTGCCTCAGCGTCAGTATCGGGCCAGTGAGCCGCCTTCGCCACTGGTGTTCTTGCGAATATCTACGAATTTCACCTCTACACTCGCAGTTCCACTCACCTCTCCCGAACTCAAGATCCTCAGTATCAAAGGCAGTTCTGGAGTTGAGCTCCAGGATTTCACCCCTGACTTAAAGACCCGCCTACGCACCCTTTACGCCCAGTGATTCCGAGCAACGCTAGCCCCCTTCGTATTACCGCGGCTGCTGGCACGAAGTTAGCCGGGGCTTATTCTTGCGGTACCGTCATTATCTTCCCGCACAAAAGAGCTTTACAACCCTAGGGCCTTCATCACTCACGCGGCATGGCTGGATCAGGCTTGCGCCCATTGTCCAATATTCCCCACTGCTGCCTCCCGTAGGAGTTTGGGCCGTGTCTCAGTCCCAATGTGGCTGATCATCCTCTCAGACCAGCTACTGATCGTCGCCTTGGTGAGCCATTACCTCACCAACTAGCTAATCAGACGCGGGCCGATCTTTCGGCGATAAATCTTTCCCCGTTAGGGCTTATCCGGTATTAGCTGAAGTTTCCCTCAGTTGTTCCGAACCAAAAGGTACGTTCCCACGCGTTACTCACCCGTCTGCCGCTGACGTATTGCTACGCCCGCTCGACTTGCATGTGTTAAGCCTGCCGCCAGCGTTCGCTCTGAGCCAGGATCAAACTCTCAAGTTGGACTTGAAACCTTGAACCGGCTGATCACAACGTTTGACGAGGTCCCACCATTCTTCACCGGCCGAAGCCGGCAAGCTGCCCACGATTCACATCGCTGGCAGCGATGGTGTAACCTTTAAAACGTGTACCGCCGAAGTCTTTCGTCCACTCTCAGACAACGAAAGCCGAAGCTTTCAGATGTTCCGAGAGACGCAAGGACTCCGCCGTCCACGTTTCTCTTTCTTCATCTTCACTTGTCAAACAGCCCAGGATCCGAAGACCCCACACCCTATAGGGTGGTTTCGCTCTCAGCAACCGACGGTGAACCCCAGCCGACCTATACTAGGTCGACCGTTGCGTCACTCATCAAGGTGAGGAGCATCAAGGGCGCGAATGCTTGCCTTGGCCCCGAGGGCCAATGCAGCGCCGCGCTCAGTGGGTGCCTTATAGGCCGGCCCCTTCCGGCTTGTCAACGCCCATTGTCAGAAAATCGTCGCACGACGACAAACTTTTTTCAGGTGCGGAAAAGCCCCTGATTTTTGGGGACCTTACGCCGCACTTGAGCCATAATCCTGCGACGTTCTGACGATAGTTATGCACTGAACCGCTCGAAACCTGTGGGGGCTCGGGCGGCTTTTCCGGGGGGAACAGGCGATTTCTCCAAAACCCGTCGCCTTTCCTCCTTCACGGCCGAGCAACATCGAGAGATCTGCACACCATTGACGTTCGAGATAGCGGCTAGCTAATGGCCATCGTCTCCCGGACTTCGATGCGAGTGGCTCGCTACGTTGCCGCAATCCCTCTCTAGAGGGCTGAGGCGGGACATGGGACGAGCGAAGGGTCGATCGCATGTTGGTGGAATTTGGGGGGACACTGGGTTGAGCCAACGGGCGTCACGCGGCAGCGGTTATGGGCGCGAGACCGGGATGATCGATCTCGGCCACGAACCGCCGCTTTCCGTCGACGGCACCGAGGCCGCGGTGATCGATCGCCGCCGTGTCTCCGTTCAGTGGTTCAGCGGCACGATTCTGACCGGACTATGCGGCGCGGCCCTCATCGGCGGCGCCGTTTTTGCGTCGCTCGATGGCGAGATGACGTTTGCCAAGGTGCCCGAGCGCGTCGAGAGCGCGCTGCGCGGCGCGCTCGGTGCCACCGATCGCGTCGTCAGCCTGCACAAGGGTGATCGTCTGCCGCCGCCGAGCGATTCGTCAGCCTCCCGCACGCTGATGCGCGTCTCGACGGTGACCCGCGTCGGCAATCGCGATGTGATGCGGGTGCGGCCGTTCATCCGCATTTCCGGCAATCTCGCGATGACGACGAGCGATCTGTCGGCAAAGGTGCCGCCATTCAACGCGCAGCGTCTGCTGGCCGACATCGGCACCAACACCCCGGCCACGGCCGAGGATCCCAACAATCCCGAGGCTGTCGAGCCCGACGCCGAGGTCTCCTTCGTCACCAAGGATCTCGGCAGCGTGCTGCCGAAGGCGAAGCTCGCCGCCATCGTCCCGCTCGACGACGTCCTGATGCGGGTACGCGACGCCGCGAACTGGCGCGGCTCCGGCGGATCGGTCCGTTACACCCTCGCCAATGCCACGGCCGATGCGTCCGGCGCCTCGGACATGAGGATGGCCTACGCGGCCGAGGGCAACGTCTCCGATCCCTACGCGGGCTTCGAGACCCGCGTGGTGCCGGAGAACGTCACCTTGCTGCCGAAGACCAAGGAGCAGGTCACCGGCGGCAATCCGGTCGGCGAGCGGGTCCATGTCGTCAAGAAGGGCGACACCATCGTTTCCATCCTGCGCGATCAGGGCGCGACGCCCGACGAAGCCAGGGCGATCGCCGCGAATCTCGGTCCGCGCGGCCGCGATGGCGGCCTCAAGGAAGGCCAGAAGGTGCGGATCCTGATGGCGCCGGCCGCGCCGGGACCGGGCGTACGGCTACAACCCTATCGCGTGATCGTGGCCAACGATTCGGTCATCGAAGCCGTGGCCGCGCTGTCCGACATGGGCAAATATGTCGCTGTCGACGCGCAGAGCATGAACACGGTCACCGATACTGCGGACAATTCCAGCGACGATGACGAGGATGACGGCAGCGGCGTGCGGCTCTATCAGAGCATCTACGAGACCGCGCTGCGCAACAAGGTGCCGCCGACGGTCATCGAGGACATGGTCCGCATCTACTCCTATGACGTCGACTTCCAACGCAAGGTGCAGCCTGGCGATTCCTTCGACGTGTTCTATGCCGGCGAGGATGAAGGCACGACGAGCACCGACAAGACCGAGGTGCTCTACGCTGCGCTGACGGTGGGCGGCGAGACCAAGAAATACTACCGCTTCCAGAGCTCCGACGACGGTCTGGTCGACTACTATGACGAGACCGGCAAGAGCGCGAAGAAGTTCCTGGTGCGCAAGCCGGTCAACAACGCGATCATGCGCTCGGGCTTCGGCGCCCGGCGCCACCCGATTCTCGGCTACGTGAAGATGCATACCGGCGTCGACTGGGCGACCGCCTACGGCACGCCGATCTTCGCCTCCGGCAACGGTGTGGTCGAGAAGGCTGAACTCGAGGGCGGCTACGGCAAGTATATCCGGATCAAGCACGCCAATGGCTACGAGACCGCCTATGGCCATCTGTCGGCTTTCGCGAAGGGCATGGAGGCCGGCAAGAAGGTGCGGCAGGGCCAGGTGATCGGTTTCGTCGGCTCGACCGGTCAGTCAACCGGTCCGCACGTCCATTACGAAATCCTGGTCAACGGCCGCTTCGTCGACCCGATGCGCGTGAAACTGCCGCGCGGCCGTTCGCTCGAAGGCCCGATGCTGGCCGCCTTCGAAAAGGAGCGCGACCGGATCGACACCCAGATGAACAGCCGTGGCAGCTCGCGCATCGTCTCCGACGCCACGGGCAGCGCTCCGATGACGCGCTCCATCAGCAACCGCTGATCATAGTCCCGAGGGCCGTACGAACCACCTCAGGACGCCGGTGCGCGGCCATTGGAACCGGCTGGCGCGTCGCAACAGGCGCCGACGGAGCCCCCGTACGGCGGCAATTTCACCCAAATTTCGCGGAACAAGACCGGAACCCGTCCGGCCATAGTCCAGTTGACTCATAGGTGAAACCTCCAATGGAGGGTGTCATGGAGAACTGGACGAACGCAAAACTGTGCGACGTCGCGAACCTGATCCTCGGCGCGATTCTTTTCGTGTCACCGTGGCTGTTCAAGTTCGACGACGGGACGGTTTCCACCAACGCCCATATCGTCGGCCTGGTCATGGCGATTCTTGCGATCGCTGCGCTTGCGGCATTTGCGGTGTGGGAGGAGTGGCTGAACCTCATCGTCGGGCTTTGGGCGCTGGTCTCGCCCTGGGTTCTTGGCTTCCAGGGAAGCACCACCCCGATGACCGTGCACGTGGTCATTGGCATCGCCGTCGCGGTCCTCGCCGCGATCGAGCTCTGGGCAATGTCCCAGCATCCGCCACGGCTCACGACGCACAGCTAAGGCTTTGAAGACTCATGCATCCTTACCCGCCGGCCCGCGATGGCCTGCGGGTAAGGGCCTCTCTGTGCCCAATGGGGATTTGCAACCATGACTCGGCTTACCCGCGACGACGTGTTGAAGGCTGTCGGCCAAGCCGACGACGTGACGATCGCCAGAATCATCGCATCGGGCGCAACCGTCACCGAGCTTGCCGAAGCCCAGGCTTGGCTCGCCAATGACGAGCCGCTGATGAATGCCGGCAAGCCGCTCGCCACAGGCCGCGCCCGAGAACTGGTCGACATCCTTTCCGAGCTCGAGCCCAGCGAGGATGACGATCCGGCTCCGCCGAGCACCGCTCCGCAGGAATGACCCGCTACGACGCCAGGCTCGCGCAGACCAGGAACACGATTCCGATTGCGGTCAATCCGAAGGCGACGGCGGCGAGCGGCAGCAGCATATCAATCGTGGCATGGGTGCTATTGAGTGTGCTGCCCCACACCGCGAAATCGGCAGCGCGCCATTCGCGGAACGGGACCGTCTGCTGATGCGCATCGAGCGGACGGCGATGTTTTCGCCAGATCAGCGAGAGCAGCCACGGTAGCAGCACCGCGACAAACAGCAGCACGCTGACCATCGCAAGCGAAAGCTCGATATCGTTCTTGCGATCGAACAGGAGCCACGCCGCGAGCGCAAACCATGCGACCAGGCCGGCGGCCAGGCCATAGACATACGGGTGGAGCCCATCATAGACGGGCCGGTTATGGGCAGTCAGTTCCCTGCTCATCAGATACACCTTCCTGCGAGAGGGATCGGCGGCACGGTCTCGCGCAATGACGCGACCATCAAGGCCAAGTCTGTCTTCGGGGGCAGCACCGCTGATATTTGCCGCGCAACCGATCGAGCTGATTGACAAACGGCGGCCGTGCGCCAGCAGTTTCATTAAACTTCGGCGAGCTATCGGGAACCACAGCGCGCGACGCATGGTCATGAGATCGCTGGATGCAGCCCTGTCGCCAGGCTGCATCCAGATTGGTGAAGTGATCAGTTCAGCTTGCGCTTCGGGACGGGCGTCTCGAACTGCACGATCTCGGCGGTGTTGGGCACGCGACCGTTGAAGGTCAGCACGTTGCCTTTCTCCGAGATCACCACGCGATCGCCATCCTTGACCTCACCGGCGAGGATCATTTCGGCGAGCGGATCCTGCACGCTGCGCTGGATCACTCGCTTCAACGGGCGAGCGCCGTAGGCCGGATCCCAGCCCTTCTCGGCGAGCCAGTCCCGCGCCTTGGCGTCGAGCTTGAGCTCGATCTTGCGATCCTCGAGCAGCTTGGTGAGCCGCGCGAACTGGATCTCGACGATCCGGCCCATCTCGCTCTTCTGCAGGCGGTGGAACAGGATGATCTCGTCGATGCGGTTCAGGAACTCCGGCCTGAAATGCGTCCGCACGACACCCATCACCTGGTCGCGGACCGCTGACGTGTCCTCGCCCTCCGGCTGATTCACCAGGAATTCCGAACCAAGGTTCGAGGTCATGATGATCAGTGTGTTGCGGAAGTCCACCGTGCGGCCCTGACCGTCGGTCAGACGGCCGTCATCGAGCACCTGCAGCAGCACGTTGAACACGTCGGGATGCGCTTTCTCGATCTCGTCGAACAGCACGACCTGATAGGGCCTGCGCCGCACCGCTTCGGTCAGCGCTCCGCCCTCATCGTATCCGACATAGCCGGGAGGCGCGCCGATCAGCCGCGACACCGAATGTTTCTCCATGAACTCGGACATGTCGAGGCGGACCATTGCGGTCTCGTCGTTGAACAGGTCAGCGGCGAGCGCCTTGGTCAGCTCGGTCTTGCCGACGCCGGTGGGCCCTAAGAACATGAACGAGCCGGTCGGCCGGTTCGGATCCTGCAGGCCCGCACGCGCACGGCGCACGGCGGTTGCCACCGCATGCACGGCCTCGGCCTGGCCGACGACGCGCTTGGCAAGCGAGTCCTCCATTCTCAGGAGCTTGTCCTTTTCGCCCTCCAGCATCTTGTCGACCGGCACGCCGGTCCAGCGCGAGACGACCTGCGCGATGTGGTTGGCGGTCACCGCCTCCTCCATCATCCCGCTGTCGTTCTGCTTGCCGCTCTCCTTGGCCTCGATCTCGGCAAGCTTCTTCTCCAACTCAGGGATCCGGCCATAGGCCAGTTCGCCCGCCTTCTGGAATTCGCCGCGGCGCTGCGCGTTGGCGAGTTCGACGCGGAGCGCATCGAGTTCGCTCTTCAGCTTCTGTGCATTGGAGAGCTTGCTCTTCTCCGCACTCCAGCGCGCCGTCAGCGCCGCCGACCTCTCCTCGAGCTCAGCCAGTTCCTTCTCGAGCGTCTGCAGGCGGCTCTTGGAGCCTGCATCGCTCTCCTTCTTCAAGGCCTCCTGCTCGATCTTGAGCCGGATGATGTCGCGGTCGAGCGAGTCGAGCTCTTCGGGCTTGGAATCGACCTGCATCTTCAACCGCGCCGCCGCTTCGTCCATCAGGTCGATGGCCTTGTCGGGCAGGAAGCGGTCGGTGATGTAGCGGTTCGACAGCGTGGTCGCGGCCACCAACGCGGAGTCAGTGATGCGGACACCGTGATGTTGCTCGTACTTGTCCTTGAGGCCGCGCAGGATCGAGATCGTGTCCTCGACGGTGGGCTCGCTGACATAGATCGGCTGGAACCGTCGCGCCAGCGCGGCATCCTTCTCGACATGCTTGCGATACTCGTCGAGCGTGGTCGCGCCGATGCAGTGCAGCTCGCCGCGGGCGAGCGCCGGCTTCAACAGGTTGGACGCGTCCATCGCGCCGTCGGCCTTGCCGGCGCCGATCAGCGTGTGCATCTCGTCGATGAACAGGATGATGCCGCCCTCGGCGGACGAGACCTCCTGCAGCACCGCCTTCAGCCGCTCCTCGAACTCGCCGCGGTATTTCGCGCCGGCAATCAGCGCGCCCATGTCGAGCGACAGGAGCTTCTTGTCCTTCAGGCTCTCCGGCACGTCCCCGTTGAGGACGCGCAACGCCAGGCCCTCGACGATCGCGGTCTTGCCGACACCGGGCTCACCGATCAGCACCGGATTGTTCTTGGTTCGCCGCGAGAGCACCTGAATGGTGCGGCGGATCTCCTCGTCGCGGCCGATCACCGGATCGAGCTTGCCGTCGCGCGCAGCCTGGGTCAGGTCGCGCGCATATTTCTTCAGCGCGTCATAGGCGTTTTCGGCGGTCGCCGAATCCGCCGTGCGGCCCTTGCGCAGCGCTTCGATCGCCGCGTTCAGGCTCTGCGGCAAGACGCCGCCCTTGCTCAGGATGGTTGCGACCTCGCTGTTCTTCTCGAGCGCGAGCCCGAGCAGCAGCCGCTCGACGGTGACGAAGCTGTCGCCGGCCTTGTCGGCAGCCTTCTCGGCCGCATCGAAGGCGCGCGCCAGCTCCGGAGACAGATAGACCTGCCCGGCACCGCTTCCCGACACTTTCGGCAGCTTGTTCAGCGCCTCTTCGGTCGTTTTCAGGATCGCTCTGGAATTGCCGCCGGCGCGGTCGATCAGACCGCCGGCGAGCCCCTCGCTATCGTCCAGCAGCACTTTCAGCAGATGCAACGGCGAGAACTGCTGGTGGCCATCGCGCATTGCGAGCGACTGGGCAGACTGGATGAATCCGCGCGCGCGCTCGGTGTACTTCTCAATGTTCATTCGTTTTCCCTCGGCCTGCCGTCACCACCCGGGGCGCGATCAGCAAAAGTGGGCACCGGTTTTGCGTCCGATCGCGCCCAAACCTTTAGGTTTGCGCGTGGTCTTGTCGCGAAACCGCACACACTTTCGCGGACCACGCGCGAAGGCATGACAACGGCATCTTCATTGGGTTTCCGCGGGCCGCGTTGACTTTCTCAACCAGCCTCTGGTCGTCGCCATCATTTCTTAGGCTTGCCGCAGATGTGGGCACTTGGTTCCAAAACGGAAGAGCCACAGCCTGCGATTTCGTCCGGTCGAGCTCAGCGCCGCACGATGGCGACAAGGTAGCGGCAGGACTGAGCACTCTCATTACGGAAGACGATGTCCGACGGCGGGCCGAGCTCGATACGGTCGCCCGCGGCAAGCTCGTGACGGACCGCCCCCTCCACCAGGATGAGGCGGCCGTCGATGACCCAGACCACCTGACGGATCAGGTGATAGGCGCTGGCGGGGAAACCGACCTCCTGTGTGGCCGGAAGCTCGATCTCGACCAGCTCTAGCGGATTGGCAGGATGCAGGAATACCTGCCGCCGCAAATAGGCCGCCTTCGGATCGCGCCAGACCGGTTGGTCCTTAGCGCGCTGGAGGCGGGGGCCTGCTGGCACTGTCGTCTCGAACAGCGCGGCCATGGTCAGGCCATAGGCCGTCGCAATCCGCGACAGCGTCGCCGCCGTCGGGCTCGCCTCGGCCCGTTCGATCTTGCTGAGCATGGCCTTGGACACGCCAGCCCGGCCGGCAAGCTCCGCAAGCGACCAGCCACGGCCCTCCCGCTCGGCGCGCACGCGCCGTCCAAGGGTTTCGTCCGCCTTGTCCTCTATAATTGACATGACGTCTTATATAGTAGACGATCAGATTCATTCAAGACGTCCGACCGAGGAACCCCACGATGATCATCCGCCCTGCCACCGAGCACGACATCCCCGCGATCACCGCGATCTACAACGAGGCGGTCGCGAACTCGAACGCGGTCTGGACGGAGAAGCAGGACAGCGAGGCCGAACGGCTCGGGTGGATGGAGGCGAAACAGGCCCTGGGTTACCCCATCCTAGTCACGACCGAGGGGCCGACTGTCCTCGGCTATGGCACATTCGGCGACTTCCGGGCCTGGCCGGGCTACCGCTACAGCGTCGAGCACAGCGTCTACATCCATACCGACCATCGCGGCCGCGGACTCGGGCGCTTGATCGTCGAAGAGCTGGCAGTCGCCGCAACCGCGCTTGGCAAGCACGTCTTGATCGCCGGGATCGATGGCGGCAATCAGGCCTCGCTCCGGCTGCATGCCGGCATGGGCTTCGTCGAGGTGGCGCGGATGCCGGAGATCGGCCGCAAGTTCGGCCGCTGGCTCGATCTCGTGTTCATGCAGCGCGTGCTGGACGCACCCGGAGCCGCGCGCGGCGACTAGCCGCTTTCCTCTTCCCGGAGGTTCTCGTCGCGCGTCAAACAGGTTAGATGGGGCGGATGGACAACACACATACCTCCGCCGCCAGGATCGCCGGCATCTACCGTTATCCCGTCAAGGGCCTCACGCCCGAGCCCCTGCCCCGTGCCGAGCTGAAGGCTGGCCAGACGCTGCGGTCCGACCGCCGCTACGCGATCGAGAACGGCCCAAGTGGCTTCGATCCAGCCGCTCCGACATGGCTGCCCAAGCCGCATTTCCTGATGCTGCAGCGGGACGAGTGGCTGGCACCACTGCGCGCCCATTTCGACGACGACAGCCACGTGCTGACGCTGCGGCGCGACGGCGCGGTGGTGGCGCAGGGCGACCTCGAGACGACGGAAGGCCGCGTGGCGATCGAGCGCTATTTCGCCGCTCAACACGCCGGTGAGATCAAGGGACCGCCCAAGGTGCTGACGAGCCCCGGCCACAGCTTCTCCGACGTCGCACGCAAGGTGGTCTCGATCATCAATCTCGCGAGCCTGCGCGCGATCGAGACCATGGTGCAGGCGCAGGTCCATCCGTTACGCTTTCGCGCCAACCTGTATGTCGATGGCTGGCCTGCCTGGCATGAGGCCGGCCTGCTCGACCAGACCATCGCGATCGGCAGCGCGCGGGCCAAGGTGGTGAAGCGCATCACCCGCTGCGCCGCGGTCAATGTCGATCCCGACACCGGCGCGCGCGACCTCTCTATTCCGAACATGCTGATGCAGCGCTTCGGCAACAACGAATGCGGTGTCTACGCCGAGATCATCAGCGACGGCAGTGCGGCCATCGGCGACACCATTGCCGCCGAACAGCCGACGCTGGTTTAGCGCCGCAGTCGCGTAGGATGGGTAGAGCGCAGCGAAACCCATCACTTTCGCCCGAGATGCCGACGGTGGGTTTCGCTTCGCTCGACCCACCGTACTCCGGCTCGCATTGAGAGTTCAGTTGGTCGGCATCACGTAGGCATAGATCCGACCGCGTGACACCGGCGCTTCGCGGACGCGGTTGCCGTTGTTGCCCGAGATCATGATCGGATTGCCCTTGGCATCGATGCCGGTGATGATGCCGACATGACCGCCGCCGCGGCGGCTCATCACAGCGATGGCGCCGATCTGTGGTCCCGAAACGCGCTGGCCGTAATGGGCGAATGAGCTCGCCATGTCGGAGCCGGTGCCGCGATAGCCCGACTCTTTCAGCACCATGTTCATGAAGCGCGCGCACCACAGGCTCGCGCGGCTGGTCGGATTGCCGCCGAGATAGCGACGTGCCTCGGCCACGAGACCGGACGAACCGAAGCTGCTTGTTTCCGTCGCGGCGACCGTGTCCGGCGTCACGCTGGCGTTGGCATCGGCGAGATCGCGGCTCTGCATCCGCGCGACGCCGCGCTCCCAGCGCGAAAGGCGAGATGCGTGCCGATGGTGATGATGGACGTAGTGACGCGCGTGATGGCCTGCATGGGCCGAATGCGCGTGACGTGAATGGTGCGGACGGGCGGAAGCAGGAGCGGCGGACACGAAGGCGAGAGCAAGCGAACCTAGAGCCAGCGCGACGAGACGAAGCGGCTGGCAATACGCAAACAACTGAATCATACTTTCACGAGATCCTCTGTGATACCCCCAATTGCGTTCCCTGCGGAACACGGTTGGCGTTTGAAAATGAGATGTGGCGAAAGGAAGGCTTCATGCGGCGCTGCGGAAAACGATTTCTAGCCCCTTCTTCGCGAATCTGATGACGAGCAAGAAGCTAGAACTGGCGCATTGCAGCTCGGGAAATTAATTGCAAATCTAGGGCCGCCCACGGGAAGGAAATTCAAATGCCGGCCGCTGTCACGAAAGATAATGTCCGTCTCCATTTCGAAGAGGCGGGCAGCGGGAGCCCGATCATTTTCCTGCATGAGTTCGCCGCGGATCACACCAATTGGGAGCCGCAGATGCGATATTTCTCGCGCGGCCACCGCTGCATCGCCTATTCCGCGCGCGGCTACACGCCGTCGGACGTGCCGCCGAACGCCGACGTCTATACGTACCGGCATTTCTATACCGACGCGCTTGCGGTGCTCGACCACCTCGGCATCGCCAAAGCGCATTTCGTCGGCCTTTCGATGGGCTCTTATTCGTCGCTGCAGGTCGCCCTCAACGCGCCGGAGCGCGCACTCTCGATGACGCTGGCCGCTGTCGGCTCCGGCTCCAGCCTGGAGAATCTCGACGCTTTCCGCGCGCAGTGCCGCGCCAATGCCGAGCAATATGAGGCGATCGGCTCGGTCGAGGTCGCGAAGGTCACGCGCGAGGCGCCGAGCCGGATTCCGTTTCTGCTGAAGGACCCGCGCGGGCATGCCGATTTCTACGCGGCGCTGGCCCGTCATGACGCCAAGGGATCGGCCAACACGATGCGCAGCTTCCAGGGCGGCCGCCCCTCGATCTACACCATGACGGAGGCGATCCAGCGCGTGCCGACGCCGGCACTGATCCTGTGCGGCGACGAGGACGACAATTGCATCGAACCCAGCATGTTCCTGAAGAAGCATCTGCCGGCGGCTGGCCTCGCCTTCTTTCCGAAGTCGGGCCACGTGCTCAATCTCGAGGAGCCCGCACTGTTCAACGAGATGGTTGAGCGCTTCATCGCGCTGGTCGAGGCCGGCCGCTGGCCGGTGCGCGATCCACGCTCGCTGGTGGCTGTATCGGTTTGACGGATCGTCATTGCGAGCCACCCGGTCGGCGCGGAGCGCCGCCGGATGACAGGCTCCGCGAAGCAATCCATTCGTCCGCACATGCGGAGAGATGGATTGCTTCGTCGCTTCGCTCCTCGCAATGACGGCAGCTATTTCACACCGCCCCGGCTCAGTAGGAACACGCCCTGCTCGCCGAACATGTTCCAGACCCACCAGGGCAGATTGAGCGGCACGGGACGGCCGTAGAGATCGAGCGCGACCGCGCGCTCCATCTTGACGTTGATCTCGTCGCAGAGCTGCACGAAGTCCTTGATGGTGCAGAAATGGATGTTGGCGGTGTCGTACCAGGTCGCCGGCAGGTTCTCGGTGCGCGGCATGTGGCCGCCGATCAGGAGCTGCAACCGCATCTTCCAGAACCCGAAATTCGGGAACGAGACGATCGCGCGATGACCGATGCGCAGCAGATTCTCCAGCACCACCTTCGGCTGCCGCGTCGCCTGCAGGGTCTGCGATAGGATCACGTAGTCGAAGGCGTCGTCGGGATAGTTGGCGAGGTCGGTGTCGGCGTCGCCCTGCACCACCGCGAGCCCCTTGGCGACGCAGCGGTTGACGCCCTCGCGCGACAGCTCGATGCCGCGGCCGTCGATGCCGCGGCTCTCCAGCAGCTCCAAGAGGTCGCCGTCGCCGCAGCCGACATCGAGCACGCGCGAACCCGAAGCCACCATGTCGGCAACCAGCAGATGGTCAGTGCGGAAGCTTCCGGTGCGCTCGTGCTCGACGCCGGGCAGCGGCAGGGTTTGCTGGATGCTCATGACTGGCCCTCGCCATCCTTAAGCCCGCGCGCCTTGCCCGCGGCCTGCAGAAAGGCGCGCGCGATGTCGAAGAATTCCGGCACGTCGAGCAGGAACGCGTCGTGGCCCTTGTCGGTCTCGATCTCGGCGAACGACACCCGCGCGCTCGAGGCATTCAGCGCGTGCACCAGCGCGCGCGACTCCGAGGTCGGGAACAGCCAGTCGCTGGCGAACGAGATAACGCAGAAGCGCGTCTTGATGCCGGTGAACGCCTTCGCCAGCACGCCGTTGTGGTCGGCGGCGACGTCGAAATAGTCCATCGCGCGCGTCAGATAAAGGTAGCTGTTTGCATCGAAGCGCTCAACGAAAGACGAGCCCTGGTATCGCAGATAGCTCTCGACCTGGAAATCAGCATCGAACGAGAAGGTCGGCAGCTCGCGATCCTGCATCCGCCGTCCGAACTTGCGATGCAGCGCGGCGTCCGAGAGATAGGTGATGTGCGCGGCCATCCGCGCCACCGCGAGCCCGCGATGCGGATGGGTGTCCTCATCGACATAGCGGCCGCCGCGCCAGTCCGGATCGGCCATCACGGCCTGCCGTCCGAGCTCGTGGAAGGCGATATTCTGCGCGGAGTGACGCGTCGCGCAGGCGATCGCGAGCGTCGAGAACACGCGCTCAGGATAAGCCGCGGCCCATTGCACCGCCTGCATGCCGCCCATCGAGCCGCCAACCACGCAGAACAGCGTCGTGATGCCGAGGTGATCGATCAGCATCGCCTGCGCGCGCACCATGTCGGGGATGGTGATGATCGGGAAATCCAGCCCCCACACCTTGCCGGTGGCGGGGTTGAAGGAAGCCGGCCCGGTTGAGCCCATGCAGCCGCCGATCACGTTGGAGCAGATAATGAAATACTTGCTCGGGTCGAGCGGCTTGCCGGCACCGACCATGGTCTCCCACCAGCCGGGCTTGCCGGTGACGGGATGGATATTGTTCACGTGCTGATCGCCGGTCAGCGCGTGGCAGACCAGGATCGCGTTGGAGCGGTCGGCGTTGAGCTCGCCGTAGGTCTGGTAGGCGATCTGGAACGGTGCGAGATCGACGCCGCAATCGAGCTTCAGCGGCTGGTCCATGCCGAACTTCGCCACCAACGACGACGGATGATCGGCCTCCTGGGCGCGATCATCGCTGTTGATCGAAGGGCTCGGTATCGGACGCACGTTGCTCATTTAGGCGACCCTGCCTCCGCGCGGGAGGCCTCGAACAGAAATCAGGCCATAAAAAACCCGGCCTGAACAAAGGTTCGGCCGGGAGCTGATCTGTCCCCGGCCTGTTTAGCGAGTTGTTTAACGTGGCTGCAAGCCGGCCGGCTCAAATGACCACGGAAGTCGAGGGAAACTAGTCTTTGGATCCCGCGTCGTCAAGATTGGCCTCGCCCGCCCCATGGTTAATCCCGGTCGCGCAAGGCACGCCTGCGACGTTTCTCTTTGCTTTCGGCGGCGGTCTTTCCTAATCAGGGACGTCGTCATCGGGCCGCCCGGATCACAAGGTTTTCAGATGTCCAACCCACCCCCGTCGCCGCCTTCGCTGCAGGATCTGCGCAAGGAAATCGACGCCATCGACGAGCAAGTCCATCGTCTGCTGATGGCGCGCGGTGACATCATCGACCGCCTGATCCAGGTCAAGAAGACCCAGGAGGTCGGCTCGGCCTTCCGTCCCGCACGCGAGGCCAGCATGATGCGCGAGCTGGTGAAGCGTCATCGCGGCATCCTGCCGCTCGACACCATCGAAAGCATCTGGCGCGTCATCATCTCGACCTTCACCTATGTGCAGGCACCGTTCTCGGTGCATGCCGATGTCTCGGTCGGCGAGTCCGCGATGCGGGATTCGGCGAGATTCCATTTCGGCTTCGTGGTGCCCTATGTCGCACATTTCAACGCGCAGGCCGCGGTCGACGCGGTGGCGAAATCGAAGGGCGACCTCGCGCTGGTCTCCGCGATCGCAAGCCGCACGCCGTGGTGGAACGCGCTCGAAGCCGATGGCGCGCCGAAGATCATCGCGCGGCTGCCGTTCCTCGAGCGCGCCGATCATCCGGCCGCACTGCCGGTGTTCCTGGTCTCGCGGGTCGCCGACGACGCCATGGTGACGGAAGTCCAAATGTGGAGCGTGCGCGTCTCCGGCTGGAACGCCGACGTCGCGCGCGCGCTGGCGCCGCTTGCGGAAATCGTCGCGGTGCCCGACACCGCCTTCGACGGCGCGGCGCTGCTGATCTCGGTCGCGGGACACGATTTCGAGGCGATCAAGTTTGCCCTGATCGAGGCCGGCGCCTCGGTCCGCTCGTCGGCCCTCGTCGGCAGCCACGCAACGCGCTATACGGTGCCTTCTGGCGGGCCGGCCAGAAGCTAGGCCGACCGCCTCCATGCTTGTTTTGACGCGTTTCCTTGCGCGAGCCGGTATCCACTTCGCGGGAAAACGCTCTGTCCGGAGTTGATGATGTCCCGCCCCGTGCCGAACCCCGGCATCCTCGATATTGCGCCCTACACGCCGGGCAAGAGCCCGGTGCCGGAACCGGGGCGCAAGGTGTTCAAATTGTCGGCCAACGAGACGCCGTTCGGCCCGTCGCCGAAGGCGATCGCGGCCTACAAGCAGGCGGCCGACCATCTCGAGGATTATCCGGAGGGCTCCTCGCGCGTGCTGCGCGAAGCGATCGGCCGCACCTACGGCCTCGATCCCGACCGCATCATCTGCGGCGCCGGCTCCGATGAGATCCTCAATCTGTTGGCGCACACCTATCTCGCACAAGGTGATGAGGCGATCTCGACCACCCACGGCTTCCTGGTCTACCCGATCGCGACCATGGCGAACGGCGCGAAGAACGTCATCGCCGCCGAGAGCAATTTCACCGCCGATGTCGACGCCATCCTCAAGGCGGTGACGCCGAAGACCAAGCTGGTCTGGCTCGCCAACCCGAACAACCCGACCGGCACCTATCTGCCGTTCGACGAGGTCAAGCGCCTGCGCGCCGCCTTGCCGTCGCAAGTGCTGCTGGTGCTCGACGCCGCCTATGCCGACTACGTCTCGCGCAACGATTACGAGCTCGGCATCGAGCTCGTCGCTACCACCGACAACACGGTGGTCACCCACACCTTCTCGAAGATTCATGGACTCGCCGCGCTGCGCGTGGGCTGGATGTTCGGACCGGCGCATATCGTCGATGCCTGCAACCGCATCCGTGGTCCGTTCAACGTCGCGACGCCGGCGATGCTGGCGGCCGCGGCGGCGATCGAGGACTCCGCGCATGTCCAGATGTCGAAGACGCACACCGAGCAGTGGCGCAACTGGCTGACCGAGGAGATCGGCAAGCTCGGGCTCAAGGTGACGCCGAGCGTCGCGAACTTCGTGCTGATCCACTTCCCGACCGACAAGGGAAAGACCGCGGCGGAAGCCGACGCCTTTCTCACCAAACGCGGCCTCGTGCTGCGCGCACTGAACAATTACAAGCTGCCGCATGCGCTGCGTATGACCATCGGCACCGAGGAAGCCAACCGCCTCGTGGTCGCGGCCCTGCGCGACTTCATGGCTGGAAAGTGAGCCCAACGTGACCTCTGCTCCGCTCTTCAAACGCCTCGCGCTGATCGGCTTCGGCCTGATCGGCGGCTCGATCGCGCGCGCCGCCCGCGCGCAGGGCCTGGTCGACGAGATCGTCACCACCGCGCGCTCGGAGAAGACGCGCGCGCGCGTCGTCGAACTCGGCATCGTCGACCAGGTCGTGGCGACCAATGTCGAGGCAGTAAAGGATGCCGATCTCGTCATCCTCTGCATCCCCGTCGGGGCCTGCGGTCCGGTCGCGGCCGAGATCGCGGCTCACCTCAAGCCGGGCGCCATCATCTCCGACGTCGGCTCGGTGAAAGGCGCGGTCGTCAAGGACATGGCGCCGCACCTGCCCGATGCCGTGCACTTCGTGCCGGCGCATCCGGTCGCCGGTACCGAACATTCCGGACCGGATTCCGGTTTCGCTGAGCTCTTCATCAACCGCTGGTGCATCCTGACGCCGCCCGATGGCATCGATCCCGCCGCGACGGATCGGCTGCGCGCCTTCTGGGCCGCGCTCGGTGCCAAGGTCGAGATCATGACGCCGGACCATCATGATCTCGTGCTCGCGATCACCAGCCATCTGCCGCATCTGATCGCCTACACCATCGTCGGCACCGCCGACGAGCTGGCGCAGGTGACGGAATCCGAGGTGATCAAGTTCTCGGCCGGCGGCTTCCGCGACTTTACCCGCATCGCGGCCTCGGATCCGACGATGTGGCGCGACGTGTTCCTCGCCAACAAGGAGGCCGTGCTGGAGATGCTCGGCACCTTCAACGAGGACCTGTCGAAGCTCACCCGAGCGATCCGCCGCGGCGACGGCGAGGCGCTGTTCGACCACTTTACCCGCACCCGCGCGATCCGCCGCGGCATCGTCGAGATCGGCCAAGACTCCGCCGCCGCCGACTTCGGCCGGCCACATGCGAATCTGGGGAAGAAGACAGAGTAAAGTGCAGCGCACTCGGTATCGTCCCGGAGAAAGCACGGACTCATACCGCGCGGCGGACTCTGCGTTCGTCGTCCTGCGAAAGCCAGGACGACGCCAGGGATAGTTCTCGTCCGTTGTCTCACGCCGTTATTGCGAGGAGCCAACGGGTCGCGCGAGCGTGCGCCCGATGACAGGCTCCGCGAAGAAGCAATCCATCCTTCCGCGCTTGCCGCGCGATGGACTGCTTCCGCCTTTGCCAAGGCTTCGGCGGACAAGCCGCTTCGCTCGCAATGACCGGGCCGCCACTCCCCCCCCCCGTGGTCATCCCCCGCGCATGCGGGGGATCCAGTACGCTGCGGCCTCTCGGATCAATCACTGCGGCCTCTGGAATACTGGATCGCCCGCCTTCGCGGGCGATGACAGTTGTTGAGATATGGCATTGCATTCTCGCGACATGAATTGTCCGAGCTTTGCATCTCGTTCCCGCCCTCTTCGAGCAGAGGGCGCAGGGAAAGCCGGGTGCCGATCGCACCCATGGGCCCGGTGCAATAAAAGTAGCACCGGGGGTAGGACCACAGGTGTAACCGGAAACACTCCGGCTTTCCCTGCGCGATGGGTTACGGCTTATACGTGCTCGCCCCGGCGAGACTGGGCTTGGTTGTCACCGCCGTTGCAAGACGCAATTGCGTCTTGCAACAGGACACCTGCCACTAGGGCGTCAGGCCTGCACGACTTCGCCGTCCGCCTCGCATGCGCTCGTCAGTCACACGCTCGGCGTCCACCGCATCTCGACCCGGCACTCGTGACGATCGCGAAGCGCCCCTCAGGCGGGTGAGACGGACTGTTCATACACTGAGTTGCACTTCTTGAAAACCGAAATATTTTTGCATGAGGGTCTTGCGCCGTCGGGCAACTCAGTGATTGGCATGTGAGGAAGGCACCGGCAGGCGGGTTCCCCCTCTCCTCATGTCCGCCGAAGCCTGGCGAAGGCGGATGCGAGAGAGGCAGCCGAGCAGCGTGCTCACCTCACCGTCGCCTCGCCTGTCGGGTCATCGCGATCGCAGTCAGATCGTTCTCACCCTCGACGACTTTGCGGTTCTTGGACGTTTCACCTTGGCGTGACTGTCCCGGGCAGCGGAGCGGTTGCGCGCCTTCGTGTCCAGTGCCGCCTGTTGCGTTTTGGCGCCATGGTTGTGAGCGGCATATTCCTTGCCGTCGATCGGGGCCGTGTGCGGCGGATCCCGATCGAGATAGGGGCGCCCGACGCCGAACTCCCGTCCATGCGCGTCGATCCATTTCCAGAGTTTATCCGACGCCCGCCATCGCTCGTCGCGTGTCGCGCCGTCGACGCTGACAATGTCGGCCGCAAGCCCGTGGCCGTAGCCGCCGCGGAAGCTGCCGCCGTGGTAAGACCTGTCGCTGGCCGCCTTGAGGCCGCTTGCAATCGACTGCCGGTAGTCATCGCGGAATGCGCTGGTGATGCCGGGCGACAGGCCGGCCCGTTCCGCCGCGAGAAGCGCATGAAAGAGCTTCAGCTTGAAGGTTCGATCCATACCTCCGATGACGTAATCCGCCATGGGCATGGCGGCTCTCTGGGCCGCCTTCGCGTCCTTCCAGGTGAAATCCTCATCGACAAGCTTGATGAAGGTTCGGGTGACCTTCACCATTTTCTTCTTTTTCTTGACCATCACCGTCCGTTGTTCCGGCACCTTGATGGTGTCTTCCTTCGGCGTTCTTTGATAGAGCGCCCACAAATAGCGGTCGATGCAGACGTTCACGTCCCAGCACTCGTCGAGAACCTGACCCTCGATGGGCCCCACCGTCACCTTGGCCTCGCGAGGCTCCGGATCCGGCGTGTTCACGATCGGCGCCTGAGCGGGTTGGGTTTCCGGCGACAGCGCGGGATCGGTCAATCTGGCCTCTCCGCTGGTTTCCGGCTCCTGAGAGGTCGGCTCCGGGCTGACGGTCGCCACCATGTCCGATCCGCCAGCGGTCGCCACCTCGGCGACATCGCTCGCGGTGTTCGACCCGGCAGTTGCTGGTGACGCGGCGGGCGCGGCATCAGCGACGACGGGAAGGGCGCGGACCTCATCCATTGACGCGCCGATATTCTCGAGTCCCGCCGAACCGAACATCGCAAACCCGGCGACAATGCAACCAGGCAGAACGACTGTCCGGCACACCGCCGCCGCCCCGATTCCCCGCGCGTTCATCATCCCAGCCTCCAAAGGCTCCTCGGAGCCTGATTGCACAGCCAAGCATGTGACGAGGCCGTGATTGTCGGCTCAGGGAATGGTCGCGCAATGGCGAAAGAAGGTTAACGATCCAACTTTCCGGAGAATGTTGCCCGAATGCAACTCGCCTCAGCAGATGCTCGCTGCTGCGAAGCACGCCTCTTGGCGCGCTGCTAGCGCCGCACCGTCTTCGTAGCGTCGCGCGCCGATCCACGCGCGCCCGCCATCGCGGCGACCGTCCGCCCCAGGCGCTGGCGGCCGAGCAGCCCGGCGGTGGCGAGCATCGCCAGGCCACTGATCCACCAGGAGCCGATCATGAAGGCCCAGGTCCGCGACGGCGCCTCGTCGAAGATGATGCCATAGACCGACACCAGAGCGGCCATCGCCGCAAGGAACGTGCCGCTCGCGCTGAGGAGCTCGACCGCATCGAGCTTGCGCGCACGGATCGCCGCCGACCGCCGCGGCACATCGATCCCGAGATAGAACCCGACAGCGCCGATCAGAATCGTCATCGCAATGAAGGAGACCGTGTCGAACATCGCGACATGGCCCTTCGCAAGCTGAGCGGCAACGAAGGTCCCGCCCATGGCGCCGGCCATCGCCAAGCCGGCTCGCTGCAACAGATGCGCGGCCCGGCTGACCATCATCAACTCGCGCGCGAAGGCGGCTCTGTCTCCGGGTTTGCTTGCGATCCTCATCTACAGTCTCCTTTAGAAGGGGTAGTAGCGGAGCTGGGTCATGACGATGTGGTCGTCCGTCTTCGGCGCGCCGCCGACGCCAGGGAACGCGAAGCGCTGGGTGTAGGAATATTGCGCGCCGGCCTTGATGGTGCCGTAGGAGCCCTTGAAGATCGTGTCGTAGAAGCCCGCGGTGTACTGCCTGACTTCGGAGGTGTTGCCGTTGCAGGTCGCCGCCGGCGAGTTCTCGATGTTGCAGCCGAGATTGTTGTAGAGCGGATTGCCGTAGCCGAACGGCACGGTGCCGACATCGGAGAACGTCGCCTTGGTCTTCTCCAGGCCGGCATAGGCGTAGAGATCGAGCGACGGCGTCGTGTGCCAGACGGTGCCGACCAGGAATGCCGTGATCGGCAATGGCTGGATCGAGCCGTCCTGCCGCACTGTGACATCAGGGAATGGCGTCGCCGTGAAGCGGCCGAGCGCGCCGTAGGAGGCCGAGGCTTGCACCTCCAGCGTCCTCGGCACGATCTCGGCCGAGATGTGCCCGCCAAAGCTCGCAGTGTTGACGTCATGATTGGCGAAATTGAAGCGATCGTAGAAATCGCGATACAACGCCCAGCCCTCGAGATGCAGCTTGTAGGGCCCGAGCCGCGGATCCCACGCGGCCTTCACGGTGATATCGGGAACGTGGTTGAGGCTGACATTGTTCAGGCTGTTGAAGAAGCTGCCGCCCGGGCCGGTCAGGTTCACCAGCAGGTTCGGATTGAGCACGCCTTGCGGCCCGACCGCGGGCGTGCCGACCAATGGCGTATTGCCGCCGAAGAACGAGGTCTGCGGATTTTCCGCCGAGATTGCCAGCTTGAGCTCGGGCCCGAGATCCTGCCAGACACGGATGCCCGGCTGCCGCGCGCCGAGGAAGCCCGGCACCAGTTCGAAATCGATCACGCCGGGCGTATCGGCCGCGCGCGGATCGATGCCCGCCTTGCTCGGCGTGTTCAGCGACCAGCTCTGGCCGGCGAGCACATGCAGGCCGAGATCGGTGCGATCGATCTCGATGCTCGCCTGCCGCAGCCGCGGATTGAACGAGTTGGTGGCGACCGAATTGGCGGTCTGCGCCGCGCCCTCAAAGTCGATCTCGCCATAGCCGGCGACATGGACGTCCGCCGTCGCATTGGCTTCGGCGAGCACGGAGAAACGGGTCTGGCGCGCGGTGAAGCGCGCTTCGTCGGTGTTGAAGTTCTTGCTCTGCGGGAACGGAATGAAGTTGTAGATCGAGCCGCTGTCAGAGGCGAGATTGCGGCTGCGATAGATGCCGGTGAGATCGATCCAGCCGCCGAAGGTGAAGGTGACGCCCTTGTAGCAGAGCTTGCCCGGCACACAGGGATCGAACGGCGACGGCGCCTTGGTCGCGACCTGCGTGTCCGCCCGCGCAGCCAGCGCCACCTGCCGGCGCGCCTGCTGCTCCATGCGCTGCTCGAGCTGCTTCAGCCGTGCCTTCAACGCACGCAGCTCGGACGCGTCATCGTCAGCCCATGCCGGACCGGCCACCACCAGAATGCCGCCGAGCAAAATCCCCCCAAGTCCTTTCATGTGCTCCCTCCCACGCGAGGATGTTTCCTCAGGCTGGAGAGAGCGGCGCTCGACTGCGGATATTCGCAACGAGACGCGATATTCCGATCACGTTTTTCTCATTGCCCGCTTGGGAATGTTTCGCCGTGATCGGCGATATCGCGCGCGCGAGGGCACCGTCCATCGGACCTGCTGACGTGCGAAGCCGAGGAATGATTGAATCGACTCGCTTGGCTCTATCCGCGTCATTGCGAGCGAAAGCGAAGCAATCCATTGCCGACCAAGCGGAAAGATGGATTGCTTCCGCCTTCGCCAAGCCTTCGGTGGACAAGTCGTCTCTTCAGCGCAAATTGCTTCGCAATTTTGTCGCGAGCTCCTCGCAATGACGGAGCTGCATATCTTCACAGCCTGCCGGGATGAAAGGCTATGTCGCCTGTGATGCAGTCACATCAGAACAGCGGCGGAATCTGCGCGACCTTCAGCGGCCCCAGAAACACTGCACCGTCGGCGAAGCGCAGCGGGAAGCTGCGCGCCTTCTTGCCCTCGAGCATGGCTTCGGTGCCGAGCGAATTGATGCCGGCGGTGATGCCGGCATTGGCGTTCTGCTTGATCACCTTGCCGAGACCGGGAATGGCGCGATCGAGCGCGCCGAGCAGATTGCTGAGATCCTGGCTCTTCACACCCGGCGCGACGCGATCGAGCGTTGACTGCGGCACGCCGTCGTCCAGCATCTTGTCGATGCCGAGCGCCGGGATGACGCGCTCGAGGCCGGCGACGGTCATCTGTAGCTCACCCTCGATGCGGCCCTGCGCGTTGAGGCGCAGCGTGCCTGCGGCGACCGAGAGAACGTCGCCCTGCTCGATCCGCGACTGCATGATCTCGACGCTGCCGCCGGCGGCCTGAAGCTCGCGGAAACGATCCGGCCACGGCTTCGGCGAAAGGTCCTTCAGCCCGTTCAGCCGCGCATGGATATCGGCGTTGAACGGCTGGGTCAGCAAGGGATGGACGTCCTGCAGGGTCCCGTTCGAGATCTGCAACACGGTCTCGACCGCCGGGCTGTCCGGGGTCGGCCCTTCGACCTGCCGGCCGTGCAGTTCGACATGACCCACGCGCGCCAGCGGCACCGCCGTCGCGCCGCCGATGCGATCGACGGCGAGATCGTCGAACACCAGCGAGGCGCGCTGCGGCACCGCCGGCAGCCCGACCACGCTGCTGCGCCCCTTGCTCCAGTCGATCGACAGCGACGGCGACGCGCCGTGTTCACCCAACGTTGCCGGCCCCTTGAATTCCGCGATCACAAGCCTGGGATCGTAGATCTGCGCGACGACCAGGATCTCGGCGAGCCGTGCGACGAACGAGGTTTGCGGCGAGGCGGTCTGCGAGACCAGCATCACGCTCGGATCAGCACAGCGGATTTCCAGCCGGAACGGGTAACCGGCCACCGACCGTTTGCCGCAGTCATAGACCCGGCCAGCCTTCGCCTCCTGCGCGCGCCAGGCATCGGCCTGCACCCCGACCTGCGAGGCGGCATAGAACCAGAACCCGCTCCACGCCACCGCGGCAACGAGGACCAGGGCAGGCACGATGTAAAGGCCAAAACGCGAGCGCCGGCGCGGCACGGAGGTCTTGTCGGACATATCGGGTCCTTTGGCGGGCGAATTTGTCAAAATCTAAGCGGCGGCAAGCCGCGGAAACATCGCGGAATTTGCTTCGCCTCGGCGATTCGTTCTGCTAGCCCATCGACGCCATGGCAGCAAATCATCCCTCATCATCCGGCCCGGCTGACGGCGACCTCTGGGTGTTCGGCTACGGCTCGCTGATGTGGAAGCCGGGCTTTGCCTTCATCGAGCAGCTTCCAGCCCGGCTGATCGGCGAGCACCGCGCGCTCTGCGTCTACTCCTTCGACCACCGCGGGACGCCGGAAAAGCCCGGTCTGGTGCTGGGACTCGACCGCGGCGGCGCCTGCCGGGGCATCGCGTTCCGTGTCGCCGCCCACCTGCGCCACGACACCATCGCTTACCTGCGCGCGCGCGAGCAGACCACCAATGTCTATCGCGAGGTGATGCGCTCGGTGTGGCTCGAGAACGAGGCGCGACAACGAGTCAGCGCGCTGGCCTATGTGGTCGATCGCGGCCACGTGCAGTACGCCGGACGCCTGTCGCTGACAGAGCAATTGCGCCTCGTGCAGCAGGGCCACGGCCGCTCCGGCAACAATCGCGATTATGTGCTCTCGACCGTGGCCTCGATCGAGAAGCAGGGCTTTCGCGACGCGCAGCTCCACCAGCTTGCAGTGATGCTGCACGACGCGCATCCGGCCCATCACCCGCTGCTGGATACGAGAGAAGCATAAGGTGGGTTGGCGCAAGCGTAACCCACGTCTTCCTCGCACCGGACATCGGTGGGTTACGCTTCGCTCCGCCCACCCTCCAAACTGGCCGTGATGCCCATATCGCGGCGTTGTGCGTTTATTCCAACGATTGCTCGTGATCCCGGCGCAGCTCCTCGCAGCAACGAAATCGCGGCGGACGTGTGGCGGTCCCCCGTGAGATTTGGGCTTTTGTATCTCGTCGCGGACGGATAGAAGCTCATCCGCAACGACGCCGATCGTGAATTCGATGAATCTCTCCGCCCCCTTTGTCCGCCGTCCAGTGGCCACCACGCTGCTGTCGCTGGGACTCGTGGTGGCAGGCGTCATCGGCTTCTTCAAGCTGCCGGTCTCGCCGCTGCCCGATGTCGACATTCCGACCATCATGGTGCAGGCGACTCTGCCCGGCGCCAGCCCCGCTGACGTCGCCGCCACCGTCGCAAGCCCGCTCGAGCGCCATCTCGGCCAGATCGCCAGCGTCACCGAAATGACGTCCGCGAGTTCGCTCGGTTCCGCCCGCATCACGCTGCAGTTCGACATCGACCGCGACATCAACGGCGCCGCGCGCGATGTGCAGGCCGCCATCAACGCTGCACGCGCCGACCTGCCGACCAACCTGCGCGCCAATCCCACCTACCGCAAGTTCAACCCGGCCTCGGCGCCGATCCTGATCTACACGCTGACGTCGGATACACTGACGCCGGCCCAGCTCTATGATGCCGCCTCGACCGTGCTGGCCCAGAAGCTGTCGCAGGTCGAGGGCGTCGGCGAAGTCTCGGTCGGCGGCGGCTCGCTGCCGGCGGTGCGCGTCGAGCTGGTTCCGTCGACGCTCTACAAGTATGGCATCGGGCTGGAGGACGTTCGTGCCGCGCTCTCCAGCGCCAACGCCCACAGCCCGAAGGGCGGCATCGACGTCGGCACGCGGCGCTACCAGATCTACGCCAACGACCAGTCCCGAAAGGCCGATGACTATAAGCCGCTGGTCGTCGCCTATCGCAACGGCGCGGCGGTGCGCCTGACCGATGTCGGTGACGTCATCGATTCCGTGGAGAACGTTCGCACGCTCGGCCTGTCCAATGGCAAGCCGGCGATCGTGATGATCGTGTACCGGCAGCCCGGCGCCAACATCATCAAGATGGTCGATCAGGTGAAGAACCTGATGCCGCAGCTCAAGGCCTCGGTCTCGCCGGCCATCGACATCACGCTTGCGGTCGACCGCTCGAAGACCATCCGTGCCTCGCTGCACGACGTCGAGATCACGCTCCTGATTGCCGTCGCCCTGGTGATCCTGGTCGTGTTCGCGTTCCTGCGCAACGCGCGCGCGACGCTGGTGCCGGTGGTCGCGGTCGGCGTGTCGCTGATTGCGACCTTCGCGGTGATGTATATGTTGGGATACACTCTCGACATCTTCTCGCTGATGGCGCTGACGGTGGCGACCGGCTTCGTGGTGGACGACGCCATCGTCGTGCTGGAAAACATTACCCGCCACATGGATGCCGGGATGTCGCGGCTGGAGGCGACGCTGCAGGGCACCCGCGAGGTCGGATTCACCGTGCTGTCGATGAGCGTGTCGCTGATCGCGGTGTTCGTGCCGATCCTGCTGATGGGCGGCCTGGTCGGGCGTCTGTTCCGCGAATTCGCCATGACGATCACGATCGCGATTCTGATCTCGCTGGTGATCTCGCTGACCACGACGCCGATGATGTGCTCGGTGCTGTTGCGCACCGAGCAGGGCCAGCGGCACGGGCGGCTCTACCGGGTCTGCGAGCGCGCCTTCGAGCTGATGCTGAGCGGCTACCGGTGGACGCTGGCGATCGCATTGCGCCACCCTGTGCTGGTGATGCTGATCCTGGGCACGACCCTCTACCTGAACTTCCACCTCTACGGCGTCGTGCCGAAGGGCTTCGTCCCGCAACAGGATACCGGGCTGCTGATCGGCTCGATCCAGGCCGACCAGAGCACCTCGTTTCAGTTGATGCGGCAGAAGCTGACGCAGTTCATCGGCATCGTCAAAAGCGATCCCGCGGTCGATACCGCCGTCGGCTTCACCGGCGGCGGCGCGGGCCCGGGCGGCGGAACCAACACCGGCACGGTGTTCGCGTCGCTGAAGCCGATGAGCGAACGCAAGATGCGCGCCGATCAGGTGATCGAGCGGCTGCGCGAGAGATTGTCGGAGGTCGCGGGTGCCACCCTGTTCCTGCAATCGATCGGCGATCTCGGCGCCGGCGGGCGGTCGGGCAACGCGGCGTATCAATACACGCTGCAGGGCTCGACCTTCGCGGAGCTCAATGAATGGACACCCAAACTCGTCGCAGCGCTGCAGAAGGAACCGACGCTCGCCGACGTCAACAGCGACCAGCAGAACAAGGCCCTGCAATCCAACCTGATCATCGATCGCGATGCCGCCGCCCGCCTCGGGATCACGGTCAGCCAGCTCGACAACACGCTCTACGACGCCTTCGGGCAGCGCCAGGTCTCGACAATCTTCGTCGCGCGCAACCAGTATCACGTGATCATGGAGGTCGCGCCCGCCTACTCGCAGGACCCGGAGACCTTGAAGCAGGTCTATATCTCGACCTCCGGCGGGGCAGCGACGGGGTCACAGACCACCAACGCGGTGGCGGGAACGGTGGCCTCCTCCTCGCAGAAGAGCTCGGTCAGTTCGGTCGCGGCCAATGCGGTGCGCAATCTCGCCACCAACTCGATCGGCGCCACCGGCAAGGGCGCGTCATCGACCGGGACGGCGGTCAGCACCAGCCAGGAGACGATGATCCCGCTCGCCAGCGTCGCGCGGTTCGAGCAGGGCGAGACGCCGCTGGTCGTCAACCATCAGGATTTGCTGGTCGCCAGCACCATCTCCTTCAACCTGCCGCCGGGCGTCTCGCTGAGCGCGGCGACCACGACGATCGAGACGGCCATGAAGCAGATCGGCATGCCGGCAGGCATTCACGGCGCCTTCGCCGGCGCCGCCAAGATCTTCCAGCAGTCGCTGGCGAACGAGATCTATCTCATTCTGGCGGCGCTGGCGACGATCTACATCTCGCTCGGCATGCTCTATGAGAGCTACATCCATCCGCTCACCATTCTGTCCACCTTGCCCTCGGCCGGCGTCGGCGCGGTGGCCGCGCTGATGCTGTCGCACACCGAGTTCGACATCATCGCCATGATCGGGGTGATCCTCCTGATCGGTATTGTGAAGAAGAACGCGATCATGATGATCGACTTTGCGCTCGATGCCGAGCGCCAGCGCGGGCTGTCGTCGCGCGACGCGATCTACGAGGCCTGCCTGATGCGGTTCCGCCCCATCATGATGACGACGCTCGCCGCCCTGTTCGGCGCGGTGCCGCTGATGATCGGCCTCGGTGAAGGCAGCGAGCTGCGCCAGCCGCTCGGCATCGCGATCTTCGGCGGGCTGATCCTGAGCCAGATCCTGACGCTCTACACGACGCCGGTCGTTTATCTCTATCTCGATCGCGCCAGGCACTGGACCATGCGGCGACGGGCCGCGCGCCGGGCGCGTTCGAGCATGGCGGGTCGTTGACAGGCCGGTCCCGATATTGCCAACTTGCCATCGACCGCAAGTGCAGGGAACAAGGCTGTGGCAGTCGCGCCTGAAATCTCGGTGTCGCGCTGGTTCAACACCGGCGAGCCTCTGACCCTGGCCGGGCTGCGCGGCCGCCCGGTTCTGCTGCATGCATTCCAGATGCTGTGTCCCGGCTGCGTCGCGCACGGCACGCCGCAGACGCAGCGCGCCTTCGAGCTGTTCAAGCATTCCGACCTGCAGGTGATCGGCCTGCACACGGTGTTCGAGCACCACGCCGCCATGACGGCGGTGTCGCTGGAGGCCTTCATCCACGAATACCGGCTGACCTTCCCGATCGGCGTCGACGAGGCCGGAGACGGCACGCCGATCCCGGTCACCATGCAGCGCTACGGCATGCAGGGAACGCCGACCAGCATCCTGATCGGGCGCGACGGCAGCGTGGTGCATCACGGCTTCGGCCAGCAAAGCGATATGGCGCTCGGCGCCATCATTGCAGCGGAGCTTGCCGCGGCGCGTTGACGCTAGCGCCGGAGCCGGCCGCGCCGCTTCACGCGACTGCGTATGACGGTACAACGCAAGGCGTGATATCGTTTGTTTCAATCAACGGCAGATCGACACGCGGGAGGATATCGTGAAGACCTATCAGCTCTACATCAATGGCCAATATGTCGACCCCGCCAACGGCGAATGGTTCGAGACGATCGATCCCTATCGCGGCGAGGCGTGGGCGAAGATCCCGCGCGGCTCGGCCGCCGATGCCGACAAGGCCGTGAAGGCCGCCAATGAAGCGATGTGGCGCGGGCCGTGGTCGAAGATGACGGCGTCCGCCCGCGGCAAGGTGATGCGCAAGCTCGGCGATCTCGTCGCCGCGAATGCGGAGCGTCTCGCCGAGATCGAGGTGCGCGACAACGGCAAGCTGATGGCGGAGATGCTGGGCCAGCTCCGCTATCATCCGGAGTGGTGGTGGTACTACGGCGGGCTGGTCGACAAGCTCGAGGGCGGCTTGGTGCCGATCGACAAGCCGGAAACCTTCGCCTACACGACGCATGAGCCGGTCGGTGTCGTCGCAGCGCTCACCGCCTGGAATTCGCCGCTCTTGTTCGTCGCCTGGAAATGCGCCGCGGCGCTCGCCGCCGGCTGCGCCGTCATCGTCAAGCCGTCGGAATTCACCTCGGCCAGCACGCTGGAATTTGCCGCACTGACCAAGGAGGCCGGAATTCCCGACGGCATCTTCAACGTGGTGACCGGCTTCGGGCCCGAGATCGGCACCGAGCTGATTTCCCATCCCGGCGTCGCCAAGATCACCTTCACCGGGTCGGATACCACCGGCGCCAAAGTCTACGAGACCGCGGCGAAGAGCCTGAAGCGCGTCTCGCTCGAGCTCGGCGGCAAGTCGCCCAACATCGTGTTCGAGGATGCCGACCTGACCGCCGCTGCGGCCGGCGCCATCTCCGGTATCTTCGCCGCAACCGGCCAGACCTGTATCGCCGGCTCGCGCCTGTTGGTGCAGAGCTCGATCAAGGAGAAGTTCGTGGAGCGCGTGCTGGAGCTCGGCCGCTCCGCCAAGATCGGCGATCCGATGCGGCCAGACACCAATGTCGGCCCGATCACGACGCCGGCGCAATACAAGAAGGTGCTCGACTACATCGACATCGCGAAAGCCGAGGGCGCGCGCTGCCTGCTCGGCGGCAAGCCGGCGTCCGGCGCCGGCATCTCGGGCGGCCAGTTCGTCGAGCCGACCATCTTCACCGATGTCGACAACACGATGCGGATCGCGCGCGAGGAGGTGTTCGGACCGGTGCTGTCGATCATCTCTTTCGATACGGAGGAAGACGCCATCCGCATCGCCAACGACACGATCTACGGCCTTGCGGCGGGAATCTGGACCCGCGATCTCGCGCGCGCCATCCGCGTGCCGAAGCAGCTCCGCGCCGGCACCGTGTGGGTGAACACCTACCGCGCCATCAGCTACATGATGCCGTTCGGCGGCATGAAGCATTCCGGCGTCGGCCGCGAAAGCGGCATCGACGCGGTGCGCGAATATCAGGAAACCAAGAGCGTCTGGATTTCGACCGCGCAGGACGTGCCGGCGAACCCCTTCGTGATGCGGTGACCGTTATCTACGGCGCGCCGCATCGGTGCGGCGCGCCGTCAGGGATTGCCGACTTCGAAGGCAAGCAGGACGTTGCCGGGCAATCCACTCCATTGCGCGTAGCCGGAAGTGACGTACAGCATGCCGTCCACGACGATCGGTCCGGGTCCGTCCATGGCACCGCCACGAGCCGCAACGCCATTCACCGTGGTGTAGTCGCGCGCGGTGTCGATTTCCCAAAGCAGCCTTGCGTTATCGGTCGCGTAGGCGCGCAGGAAGCCGCTTACGCCACCCGAGAAGACGACACCGGGAATAGCGGTAACCGCTGCGGACAGGGCAGGACTGCATTGAGGGCGGTCGCCACAGGCGACCGGCGCCACCTGCATCACGATTTTCCCGGTCGCAAGATCAAGGCCGAACAGGCCTCCGCCTTCATTTGCATTCAGACGCCTCGTGCCGTCACGAAGGAACCGTACATCCGAGTTGGCGACATAGACTCGGTCCTGGTCCGCGGCGGAGCCCCATTCGGTCCCTCCTAACGGGCCGCCCTTGCCGATCCGCGTCTGCCACAGGATCTTGCCTTCATGGTCGGGATCCAGCGCGTGGACCACGCCGGATTTCTGCCCGATGACCAGCACGCGTTGTCCGCCGTGCAAGCTCACCAGGATGGGCGATTGTCCAAAGTCATGGTCGGGGCCACGATCTTCCGGGCAGTTGCTCTGATCGAGGCCGAAACACGCAACGACGAAGCTGTCCTTGGGTGTAGTCTGCTGATGCCAAAGCATTCGGCCGGTCGCAAGATCGAACGCGAGGATGGCATCGCTGGTGTCGGTTGCGAGGTCGGAATAACTGTTCGATGTCGCGACATAGAGCGCCTGGCGCTGAACATCGATTGTCGGTGCGGACCAAACCGACGCTCCGGCCGGACCGAAGAGCTGCGTTCCGATGGCGTTCGTCCGCGTGGGATGCGCCGCTTCAGGGATGGTATAGGCTTTCCAAATCTGTGTGCCGGTCTCGGCCTTCAGCGCAACGACGCTGCCGCGAAACGTGCAGCATTGGTAGGTTGGGCGGGACCCCGTCGCCTCCTCGATCGATGAAACCCCGACATAAACAACGCCGGCATAGACGTTTGGTGCGCCGGTGATCCGAGCGGCTGGATGATCGTCGACCTTGCTCTTCCAGATCAGCATGCCGGTCGCCGCATTGACGGCGTAGACGTTGGCGCGCACGTCGCCAAAGAAGATGGCAAATTGGCCGTTATCGAGCGGGGCAAAACTGATGGCGGTGCGCACCGGCGCTTCGGTCGGAAAAGCCCAGCGGGTGCATCCGTTTTTCGCGTCGAGGGCATGGACCTTCCGGTCGCCGCCACCGACGAACAGCAAGCCGCCGACGACAGTTGGTTGAGCGTTGGCGTTGGACGTATCAGGAAATCCGAACGCCCATTTCAGACGTAACCGAGGGACCTGGTCTTGCGCGAGCCCGGCCATCGCTGCCGGCTGAAACCGCGTGTTGTTGAGATCCGCGCCCCAACCATTCCACCGCGGCCCATTGACCGCTTGCGGAAATCCGGCCTCGCTCGATGCGCATTGGCCTTTCTCAGTCGCCGCATGCGAAGCGACCTTTCCGGTGACGAGAGAGGCGATAGCCGCCCGCTCGTCATTGGTCAGCCCCTGCGCGAAGGACGCCATCGTGCCTGTGGTGATCGCACCCAGAACCTCCCCGAACGACCTTAATTGCAGTGCGGCGCGGCTCGGCGCACGCACATCCTTGTTGCTGCTGTCGTGACACTGCGCGCAGCGTTGCGCATAGAGGGTGGCACCGCCTGGCTGAGCGGTCGCGGGGAGTGAAAACGAGATTAATACAACGGCTGTCGCAGCACCCAGTTTCATCGTGTTTCACCGGCGTTGCTTTTGATGACAAGAACGATTGTAGCGTAGCAGAACGCGGATGGTTGCCAACGTGCCTGGCTACACAAACAAATCCCGTGCGGGCGATCCATCGAAATCCGCCTGCAGCCAATCGCCTCTCATTGTCGTGGCCGGATCTGTCCCGGCCATCCAGGTCTTTGTAGATGCAAGCAGCCAAATCGCGAATGTCCCGGACAAGGCGGGTATGACGATTTGTGTAAGGAACTCCGCTCTAACCCTTCGCCGGGCTCGGCACGCCGCCGAACAGTTGCGCCTGCTCGGCGCGGGCGGCGTCGACGATGCGGCTGGTGGCGGTTTCGATCTGGTCGCGCAGGCGGGCCATGAATTCGTCGCGCGGCAAGCCCGGCGGCAACGGATCGAGAAATTCGACCACCAGCGTTCCCGGATAGCGCATGAAGGTGCGGCGCGGCCAGAACAGTCCCGAGTTGAGTGCGACCGGCAGGCACGGCACGCCGCTCTCCACGTAAATCTGGGCGACACCGGCCTTGTAGTGCGGTGGTGCGCCGGGCGCGGTACGGGTGCCTTCCGGAAAGATCACGAGTTGGCGGCCAAGCTTCACCTCGGCCGCCGCGCGCTTCAGCGTCTTGAGCAGCGAGCGCGGGCCGCCGCCGCGCTCGACCTCGATCATCCCCGCCTTCTTCAGCAGCCAACCGAACACCGGGATCATCATCAGCTCGCGCTTGAGGATGAACAGCGGATGCTCGAAGAAGCGCGCCAGCGCAAACGTCTCCCAGAACGACTGATGCTTGGAGGCGATCAGCAGCGGCCCTTGGGGAATCTTCTCGACACCGCGAAATTCGATCCTGATGTTGCAAACCACGCGCATCAGGAACAGGCTGGTGTTGGCCCAGGTCGCCTCCAGCGCCATCAGCGCCGGCCGCGGCAGCAGCAGCGTCGGGATCGCGATGACGCAGAGCACCACCAGCACCAGATAGAACAGCACGTTGAAGACGAGCGAGCGCAGGAAGATCGAAGTCATCTCAACGGCTATCCCTTATGAAGTCACCGGTCATTCCGGAGCGCGCAGCGAACCCGGAATCTCGAGATTCCCCGATACACAAGTGTGTATCCGAAGTCTGGTGCTTGCGCGGAATGACGGTGCCAAAACATCAATTGGCCTGCGCCGTGGTCGGGGGACGCGGCGTGGCCGCCGGCTCGCCGAGATCGAAGGTCGGGTCGAGGCCGACATCGGCGAGCCGCACCCGCACCTCCGCGGCGACATACTTGGCGTATTCCGATAGCAGCAGCCGGAAGGTCGCGCCACTCGTCCACCAGGGCTCGTCGCGCCATTTGTCACCGACCACCGCGAACGGGATCAGCGTGACATCAGGCATCGCGTGCGACAGTTCTACGATGGCGCGCGGCATGTGGTAATTCGAGGTCACCACGATCAGCGACTTGAAGCCGCGCTCGCGCACCCAGCGGCGCGTTTCCGCTGCATTGCTGCGGGTGTTCACCGCGGAGCGGTCGAGATCGACGCAGCAGCTCATCAGCCCCTGGCTGTCCGGCACCGAGCGCGAGATGTCATGCGCGCCGTTGGTCGGATGCACGCCCGAGATCAGCAGCCGCTTGCCGTAACCCGCCGCCAGCAGCTCCATCGCGTCCGAGACCCGCGACGAGCCGCCGGTCAGCACCACGATGCCGTCGGCATCGTGCGGTGGATCAGTCTCGGCGCCCCGCAATTGCGACAGAAAGCCGACGAAGCCGACCGCCGCGGCGACGAACGCCAGCGCCAGCGAGGCGACCACGGCCGCACGCAACCGGCCCCGCGGGGGCGCGGCACGGCTGTCGAGCGACGTATCGTCGGTCTGCGAACTCATATGATGCGATACCCTTCCCTCCAGGCGATTTTAGAGCATGAACCAAAAAAGTGGAAACCGGTTTCCCCGCGACAGAAGCGAAGCAGCGGCGCTGCGAAGTCACGCGTGATGAGCGCAGGGATCACGAAGGCGGCATCCATGATCGCGACCGCGCAACCGTCAGTCGATATCATCGAGTGTTGCAAACAGCGTGCGGCGCGACGCCCAGGCGGTGATCGCGGCGATCAGCACCGCCTGTGCCGCCAGCGCCAGATAGCCGGACGGGCGCAGGGAAAAGGTGCCGAGCAGCGCCGCGAACTGGTCGCCGACCGGCGTGCCGGAGAACCAGTTGGCGATCGATTCGGAGAAGCCGAAGGCCAGCATCGCGGCGCCGCCGCCGATCAGCCCGCCTTCGAGACCGAGCCTGAGAAAATGCCGCTGGAAGCGGTTGGCGATGTAGCTGTCGCCGGCGCCGACGAAATGCAGCACCTCGACGATCGGGCGGTTGGCGGCCATCGCGCCGCGGGTGGCGAACGAGACCGAGATGATGGTGGCGACGATGACGAGAATGAGGATGCCAACGCCGGCAAATACCGTGGCGCCGGTCATGGAGCGCATGCGCTCGATCCAGGCGCGGTGATCGTCGACGCTGGCGGTCGGCGCGGCCTGCGTCACCCGCGTGCGCAGCGCGGCCAGGTCGAGCGTCGCGCCTGGCTGCACCCGGGCCACGATGACGCGCGGCACCGGCAATTCGTCGATCGAGAGACCGCTCCCGAGCCACGGCTCGAGCAGCTTGGCCGACTCCTCCTTGGTGAACGGGCGGACATCGAGGATGCCCGGTTGCGCCCGCATCGCGTCGGCCACGGCCTGCCCGTCGCGGTCGAGGTCGCGGCCAGTCGCGGGCCGCACCTGGATGGTGATCTCGCTTCCGACCTCCGACTGCCATTCGGCCGCCGACGCGCTGACCAGCAGCACGGTGCCGGTCGTGATCGAGGCCAGGAAGGTCATGATCGCGACGACCGCGACCAGCGCGCGGCCGGCGATCGAAGCGCGCGGCACGATCGGAGACATATTGCGCGCCGTCGCCGGCACCTGCGGGCGCTCGCGCCCGAGGTCCACCAGCGACACCTGCTCCTCGCTCCTATTCATAGACGTGCAACCGTCCCTGGTGCAGCACCAGCCGCCGCGCCTCGTACTGATCCATCAGCGTGATGTCATGGGTCGCGATGATGACGGCGGTGCCGGATTTGTTGAGCTCGATGAACAGCCGCAGCAGACGACGCCCGAGCGTCGGATCGACGCTGCCGGTTGGCTCGTCCGCCAGCAGCAGTTGCGGCCGCGAGATCACGGCGCGCGCGATCGCGGCGCGCTGCTTCTCGCCGCCCGACAGGATCGGCGGCAGCGCATCCATGCGCTCGCCGAGGCCGACCCATTTCAGGAGATCGATCACCTCGCGGCGGTAGCTCGATTCCTCCCGTCCCATCACGCGGAACGGCAGCGCCACATTCTCGTAGGTCGTCATGTGGTCGAGCAGGCGGAAGTCCTGCAGCACAATACCGATGCGCTTGCGCAGATCAGCGACCTGATCCTTGTTGAGCAGGGAGACGTCTTTGCCGAACAGATTGACCAGCCCGCGCGTCGGCCGCAGCGACAGGAACAACAGCCGCAGCAGCGAGGTCTTCCCCGCGCCCGACGGTCCGGTAAGGAACTGGAACGAGTGCGCCGGGATCACGAAGGAGAGATCGCGCAGGATTTCCGGGCCGAGCCCGTAGCGCAAACCGACATGTTCGAACCGAACCAAAGCACTAGCTCCGTTCGAGATGGGCAACAGCCCAAAACACCGCACAACGGGCCCGCCGGCCGGCGAACCGGCGGCGGACCGCCCAGCAGCGTTGTGCGTCGGTTATGGTTTCCGATTCGTTAACGGTCGCTAGGTAGCATCCGGGCAGAGACACGGTGAAGATTCGGCTCCATGCATATCGTTTGCCCGTATTGTACAACATCTTACGCCATCAAGCTGGCCACCCTCGGTGAGACCGGGCGCACCGTCCGCTGTTCCCGCTGCAAGGAGGTCTGGCTGGCGCGGCCAGAGGATGCGGTCGGGGCTGCGATGTCCACCATGGCGGCAGCCGACCCTTATGCCGGCTCCGCGGCCGCCGAATGGGAGGCGATGGCACGGGAGGAGGACGCGGAAGCGACCCCCCTAGTCGAGAGCCCCTCGATCTCCGCCGATTGGCCCGCCGAGGGCGATAGTGCCGTAGGGGACTGGCCGGCGGTGGCCAAGGATGATGCCGAGGCGCATGGCGACGTCCAGGTTGCCGACGGAACCCGGCGCCGCCGCCTTCGCCTGCCGACCCTGTTCCGTCCGCGCCAGTTCCGCCTGCCGTCGTTGCCGCGGATTCCCTTCATGCCTGTGGGTGGTGCCCTGCCGACCTCCTGCACGGCGATGGCGGCGCTGCTGGTTGCGCTGCTGGTCTGGCGCAATGATGTGGTGCGCCTGCTGCCGCAGACGGCGCTGTTCTACAAGATGGTCGGGCTCGAGGTGAATTTGCGCGGGCTCGCATTCAAGGACATCAAGGTCACCAACGAGACCGTCGACGGCAAGCCGGTGCTGGTGATCGAAGGCATGATCGTCGGGCAAACCCGCAGGCCGGTCGAACTACCGCGACTGCGCTTCTCGGTCCGGGACGCGCACGGCAGCGAGATCTACGCCTGGAACGCGGTGCTGGAGCAGTCGGTGCTCAAGCCTGGCGAACGCGCTTTCTTCAAATCGCGCCTCGCCTCACCGCCGTCCGAAGGACGCAATATCGACGTACGTTTCTTCAACAAGCAGGATCTGGTCGGCGGCCGTGCCTGAGACCGCCGAAAGATCGCTCTGCCAACCGATTGATCGCCATGCCACGTGTCCTGATTGCCGACGATGAAGACTCGATGCGCTCGCTAGTGGCGCGCGCGATCGCGATGGACGGCCACGAGACCGTGACCGCGCAAGATGGCGCCGAGGCGCTCGACATCCTGACCCGCGACCACGGCACCTTCGACCTGCTGCTCACCGACATCCAGATGCCGGTGATGGACGGCATCGCGCTGGCGCTCACCACGGCGCGCGACTTTCCCGAGTTGAAGATCCTGCTGATGACCGGCTTTGCCCACCAGCGCGAGCGTGCCTCCGGCCTCAATGCGATCGTGCATGACGTGGTGACGAAGCCGTTCTCGGTGGCCGACATCCGCACCGCGGTGGCGGACGCGCTGGCAGCGCGGAGGGTTTAGCGGCGCGTGATTGCCGGGCGCCTCTCCGCGATCCGATCGGGATGACCCGGCAGTCCGTCACAACATGGTTGTTCCGAAGCTTGATGGATGCGCGGGTCAAGCCCGCGCATGACGAGTGTGCGATGCGGACACGGTGTCGTCACTATGAAGCAACGGATCGCCCCACAAACCCGTCGTCATGCCCCGCGAAGGGGCATCCAGTACGCTGCGGCCCCTCGATGCAAGCGCTGGTGTCTCTGGAATACTGGGTCACCCGCCTTCGCGGGTGACGACAGTGTCGGGGTGCGGTTACTTTCAGTAATCCTTCAACAGCCGCTCGATGTAATCGAGCTCGTTCTGCGGCCGTGACGGATCGGCGAGGCGGCGGCGCAGTTCCTCCAGGATCCGGCGCACGCGCTGCACGTCGATCTCGCCGGGGACCTTGACCGTATAGTCGTCGCCGAATTCACGGCCGTGCAGCGGCCGGCCCAGCGGGTCGGTCTGATTGCCGCCGCTCTGCTGGCGGCCGGCGCGGTTGCCGGGGCTGTTGCCCGGCTGGTCGCCGTCGCCCTGCTGCATGGCCTCGGCGAGGCTCTGGGCGCCCTTGCGCAGCGCATCGAGCGCGCGTCCCTGCGAATCCACCGCGCCGTCGGCATTGCCCTCGCCGAGTCTCCCGGAGGCATCGCCCATCGCGGAATCGGCCTGGTCGAGCCCGTCGCCGTCGTCGGCCTGGTCGCCGCCTTGCTCGCCCTGTTGTCCTTGTTGGCCCTGCTGCGCCTGGTCGCCGCGCTGGCCCTTCTGGCCGCGCTGATCCGCTCCCATGCCGCGCTTGGCGAGCTCCTCCTGCAGCTTCTTCAGCCGGTCGCGCAGCGCCTGCTGATCCTGCTGCAGGTCGGACATCGACTGGTCACCCTGCTTGCCGCGCATCCGGTCACGCCGCGAATCCTGCCCCTGCTTGAAGGTCTTGTCGCGCAACTGCTGCTGCTTGCGGATCATGTCGCCGAGCTCGTTGAGCGCCTGCTCCATGTCGTTGTCGCCCTGCCCCGGCTGCGCCATCTGCAGGTTTTCCAGCATCTGCTGCATCTGATCGAGGAGCTGCCTGGCAGCCTCCTTGTCGCCGGAACGCGACAGCCGCTCCATGCGGTCCAGCATGTTCTTGAGATCCTGCTGGCTCAGCATCTTGGTGTTGGGATCGAGCGGCCGCGCCAACTGTTGCGGATTGTTGCGGGACTGCTCGGCGAGCTCGCGGAGGAAATTGTCAAGCGCGGCGCGCAGATTGTCGGTCAGCTTCTTGATCTCCTCGTCGCTGGCGCCGCGCTCCAGCGCCTGCTTGAGCGCGTCCTGCGCCGCACGCAGCGCCTTGTCGACGTCGGAGATGTTGCCGTCCTCGATGGTGACGGCCAGCGCCCACATGCTGGCGACGACCTCGCGCAACTGGTCGTCGGTGCGCGCCGCCTCGAGCTGCCGGCTCACATTGTAGAGGCCGAGATAGTAGCCGGCCTCCGGCGTGAACATCTCGGGCGCGATCATCAGCCCGTCGAGCGCGGCGAACACCTGCCCGTTCTGGTTGGCGTCCAGCGCCAGGATGCGGCGCTGCTCGATCAATGCGCGCGCCAGCGGCTTGGTGAAGACGCGCTCGGGAAGCCGCATGTTGAACGGCTCGCTCTTGCCCTCGTTGCCGGCCTCATCCTTCGCCGTCAATGTGAGCGTCACCTCGGCGCCGGCGTAGGGATCTTCGCTGAGATCCTTCACCGTCTGGCCAACGCCGTTGCGGGTTCGCGCGTTGGGCAACACCAGCGGGAATTGCGGCGGCTGGAACAGGGGCCGCGGCTCCGCAGCCTTGTCGCCGTCGCGGCTCGGGTCTTTCGGCATCTCGCTCGGGCGTGCGGCAAACTGCGCATGGGCTTCGGTGACGCCGTAATCGTCCTCGAGCCTGTAGGACATTTGCAGCGCGCCGTGCGCCTGCCGCTCCGGATCCTTGGCGAGCGCGATGCTCGGCGGACGGTCGGGGATCGCGGTGAACTTCCACTGCGGCTGTCCGGCCGGCGCCCGGACATGAGCGGTACCGTCGCTGGCGATCTTGAAATGGCGTTCGCTGGTGCCCTTGGGTGCCTCCTCGGCGGCCGCGACCTCGGTCACGCCGCCGCCGGCCACGACGTCGATGGCGCCGCCGCTAGAGCGCACCAGGAGCGTGCTGCCCGTCGGCACCGCCAGCGGGCCGTTGTCGGCCGCGGCGGCGTCCTTGTTGGCGTTCGACAGGATGATCGGCGGCCTGCCGGTGTAGTTCGGCGGCGTCACCCAGGCGTCGACGCGGATGTTGGCCGGCGCCATGATGCCGTTCCAGTCGAAGGCCGAGCCGACGCGCAGGCCGCGCTCGTCGCCGGCTGCGATATAGGTCGCGACCATCATCACGATGACAAGCGCGCGCAGTGCCCAGGGATCATGAAGCGCGACGCGCGGCCGCGGCAGACCGGCGCGGATGCGCCTGATCGAGGCCAGCGTGCGCTCGCGCTGCGCTTGCCACAGCGCCAGCGTGAACGGATCCTGGCTCGTGACCGTGTCGGAGAGCGTGGTCGCCGGACGATGGCGGATGCCAGCGCCGCGATCGAGCCGGCTCAAGCCCTCCTCGCGGGTCGGCCAGCGGAAGCGCAGCAGTGGCACCAACGCCACCAGCGCGGCGAGCCCGAACAAGGTCGTGCCGGCGACCCGTGCGACAAACGGCAACACCAACCATACCCCGGCCCATGACGCGACCAGGAACAGACCAGCGACCGTGAGGAACCGTGCCAGATGCGGCCAGGTCCGTTCCCATGCGATCGCAAATTTTGCCCGTTGCAGAGCCTGCGTCAGTTTCAGCCGCGCGATCGCCTCGCTGTCGCGCTCGGCGCGTAACGCAGTCTCTGACGGGTCGAAGTTGGCGCCGCTCAATCAAATCTCCGGGTTACCGGGCAGGTCAGCGTAGCACAGCGGCGCCATTGAGGCACCCGCTTCGGGGCGTAGCCCACACCGGGAAATACGCATAACACGAAGGCGTGACTGCGGCGTCTCCACCCCGTAACGTCCCGGCCGAACCATCGCATCAACGTGAGGAACATCATGGACCAGAAAACGCACGACAAGGGGCTTGAGATCCGAAAGGCGGTGCTCGGCGAGGCCTATGTCAACAATGCGCTGAAGAATTCCGACAGCTTCAACAAGCCGTTCCAGGAACTGGTCACGGAATATTGTTGGGGCGCGGTGTGGGGTCGCGAGGAGCTGCCGCGCAAGACCCGCAGCATGCTGAACCTCGCCATGATCTCGATCCTCAACCGGCCGCACGAATTGAAGGCGCACATCAAGGGCGCGCTGACCAACGGGGTCACCCGCGACGAGATTCGCGAGATCTTCATGCAGGTGTCGATCTATGCCGGCATTCCCGCCGGCGTCGACAGCTTCCGCATTGCGCGCGAGGTGTTCGCCGAGCTCGACAAGGCGTGACAAGGGCACTGCTCCCTCGCTGTCGTGCCGGGCAAGCCAACGGGCCGCGCGAACGTGCGCCCGATGAAGGGCTCACTGCGACGCAGGGCCCATAGCCACGGCATGGCATCGCTCCGGCGGCTGTGGCCCTGGCTGAAGAAGACAATTCGATCCCGGGGTTATGGGTTCCTGTTTTCGCAGGAAGGACGTCGAGATCGGGACAGGCTGCTTCGCGCGCAACATCGCGTCATAATGTAGAGGAAACGACCTATGGATATCGGATTCATCGGCCTCGGGAAGATGGGTTTCCCGATGGCGCGCCGGCTAATCGAGGCCAGTCACAAGCTCACCGTGTTCGACACCCGCAAGGACGCCGTCGACCAGCTCGTCGCACTCGGCGCTGCGGCGGGATCGTCGCCGAAGGACATCGCCGACCGCGTCGAGACCGTGATGGCAAGCCTGCCGTCGCTGCAGGCTTCGCTCGACGTCGCGACCGGCCCGGGCGGCGTGATCGAGGGCACGCGCGTCAAGCGCTTCATCGATCTCTCGACCGTCGGTTCGCAGATGGCGGTCAGGATTCACGATCTGCTGGCAAAGAAGAATATCGTGCAGATCGACAGCCCGGTCTCCGGCGGCGTCTCCGGCGCCGAGAAGGGCACGCTGGCGGTGATGGTGTCGGGCCCGAAAGCCGATTTCGAGCTGGTGAAGCCGGCGCTCGACATCATCGGCAAGGTGTTCTTCATCGGCACCAAGCCGGGCTCCGGCCAGACCATGAAGCTCGCCAACAACTTCCTGTCGGCGACCGCGATGGTCGCGACCTCCGAAGCGGTGGTGATGGGCGTCAAGTCGGGGCTCGATCCGGCGGTGATGATCGACGTCATCAATGCGGGCTCGGGGCTCAACACCGCAAGCCGCGACAAGTTTCCGCGCTCGGTGCTGCCGCGCAGCTTCGACTTCGGCTTCGCCACCGGACTGATGGTGAAGGACGTGCGGCTCGCGGTCGAGGAGATGAGATCGCTCGGACTGTTGATGGAGGTTGCCGAAGCGGTCGGCCGGCTCTGGGAGACCATCATCCGCGAGGAGGGACCGGAATCCGATTTCACCGCCGCGATCAAGCCGATCGAGAAGGCCGCGGGCGTGATCGTTGGTGGCGGAAAAGGCGGCGCGCACGCAGCGAAGTAAACTGCGTAGGATGGGTGGAGCGAAGCGATACCCATCCTACGCATTCTAGACCCTCACAACCATGGCGCCGGCTTGTCCATCGCGATCAGCGCGTCGACGTCGATGCGCGGGCGGACCACCGCGTACTGGTCGTCCTTGACCAGCACTTCCGGCACCAGCGCCCGTGTGTTGTAGGTGCCGGACTGCACCGCGCCGTAGGCGCCGGCGGTCATGATCGCCAGGAGATCGCCGGGCTTCGGCTGCGGCAGCGAGCGATCCAGCGCCAGATAGTCGCCGGTCTCGCAGACCGGCCCGACCACATCGGCGACGATGGTCGGCGCACCCTGCGCCGGCTCCCGCACCGGCAGGATGTCGTGATAGGCCTCGTACAACGTCGGACGGATCAGGTCGTTCATCGCGGCATCGATGATGACGAAGTTCTTCGCCTCGCCCTGCTTCACATAGATCACGCGAGCGACGAGGATGCCGGCATTGCCGACGATCAGCCGACCCGGCTCGAACATCAGCGTGCAGCCGAGATTGTGCGTCACGCGCTTGACCATCGCGGCATAAGCGTCGGGCGCCGGCGGCGCGGCGCGGTCCATATAATAGGGAATGCCGAGGCCGCCGCCGAAGTCGATATGCGAGATGGTGTGGCCGTCGGAGCGCAGCGTCTGCACGAATTCGGCGAGCAGACGGAAGGCGGTCTCCAGCGGTCCGAGATCGGTGATCTGGCTGCCGATATGGACGTCGGTGCCGGTCACCTTGATGCCGGGCAGCTTCGCCGCACGGGCATAGACTTCGCGGGCGCGGCTGAGCGGAATGCCGAACTTGTTCTCCGACTTGCCGGTCGAGATCTTCGCATGCGTGCCGGCGTCGACATCCGGGTTGACGCGCACCGAGATGCGCGCGGTCTTACCCATCTCGACCGCGAGCCGCGACAACAGCTCGAGCTCCGGCTCGGACTCGATGTTGATGCAGAGGATATCGGCGGCGAGCGCGGCGCGCAGCTCAGCCTCGGTCTTGCCGACGCCGGAGAACAGGATCTTGGAGGCCGGAAAGCCCGCCGCGAGCGCCCGCTTCAACTCGCCGCCCGACACCACGTCGGCGCCGGCGCCGAGCCTAGCCAGCGTGCGCAGCACCGACTGGTTGGAGTTCGCCTTCATCGCGTAGCAGACCAGGCTCTTCTCGCCAGCGAAGGCTTCGGAGAACACGCGGTAGTGCCGCTCCAGCGTCGCCGTCGAATAGCAGTAGAACGGCGTGCCGATGGCTTCCGCAAGCTCAATGAGATTGACCGCCTCGGCGTGCAGCACGCCGTTGCGATAGTCGAAATGGTTCATGACACGCTTTTGGTTGTCGAATTAATTACCGAGCAGCGGATCGAGGATAAAGGGCCTCTTGTTACCTTTCGGCGCGCTCGGCCCGGCATCCGCCCCATAGGTCGGGTTGAACACGCTGGGCTGGCTGGCGCGCTCGGTTTCGGTGTCGCCGTTCACCTGTGCGGTCGGAGCGGCGTTCGACGCCGTCGGCGGCAGGTCGAGCGGTCCCTTGCGGCCGCAGCCGCCGAGCACGAGCGCGGCTACGCTCAGCACAATGATGGCCCATCCCGACGGGGTCAGGCTTGTCTTGCTGGTCACGACGAAAATCCCCAATTCGGGCTGCACCATACAAACATTGCCACGCTCTGGCGAGACCCGGGCGGCCTCGAAATGATAGCGAAATTTCCCGTTCAGCCCAATTTTCGCTCTTTTTCCAGCCGCTTGGCCCAGGCCTTGGCCTGCGCCAGCACATTCTTCGGCGCCGTGCCGCCGAACGAGGTCCGGCTCTTCACCGACGACTCGACGCTGAGCACCTTCAGCGCATCCGCCGTGATCTTCGGCTCGACCTCCTGCATCGCCGCAAGCGGCAAGTCGTGCAGCGCCACGCCCTGCTCCGAGGCGAGTGCGACAATGCGCCCGGTGACGTGGTGGGCGTCGCGGAACGGCATTTTCAGAGTGCGCACCAGCCAGTCGGCGAGATCGGTCGCGGTGGCGTAGCCCTCGCCGGCGGCGGCCTTCATCCGCGCCTCGTCCGGCACCAGGTCCTCGACCATGCCGGTCATGGCGCGGATCGCGAGCGACAGCGCCGCGAATGCCTCCATCGCGCCCTGCTTGTCCTCCTGCATGTCCTTTTGATAGGCGAGCGGCAGGCCCTTCATCACGATCAGCAGCGCGGTCAGCGCGCCGATCACGCGGCCGGTCTTGGCGCGCACCAGTTCGGCGGCGTCCGGGTTGCGCTTCTGCGGCATGATCGAGGAGCCGGTGGTGAACTTGTCGCTGAGCCTGACCAGGCCGACCAGCGGCGAGGTCCAGATCACGATCTCCTCGGCAAAACGCGACATGTGCACGGCGCAGATCGCGGCCGCCGACAGCGTCTCCAGCACGAAGTCGCGGTCGGACACCGCATCGAGCGAGTTGGCCATCGGCCGGTCGAAGCCGAGCGCCTTGGCGGTGGCAGCACGGTCGATCGGAAACGAGGTGCCGGCGAGCGCAGCAGCCCCGAGCGGTGATTCGTTCAACCGCTTGCGCGCATCGGCAAAGCGGCCGCGGTCGCGACCGGCCATCTCGACATAGGCGAGCAGATGGTGGCCGAAGGTCACCGGCTGCGCGGTTTGCAGATGGGTGAAGCCCGGCATCACGGTTCCGGCATGCTCCTCCGCGCGGGCCACCAGCGCCGTCTGGAATGCAGCCAGCGCCGCATCAGTCTCGTCGATCGTGTCGCGGACATAGAGCCGAAAATCGGTCGCGACCTGGTCGTTGCGCGAGCGCGCGGTGTGCAGCCGGCCGGCGGCCGGTCCAATAAGTTCGGACAGCCGCGACTCGACATTCATATGGATGTCCTCGAGCGCGCGCTTGAAGTCGAAATCGCCCTTGCCGATCTCTGACAAAATCGTGTCTAGACCTTTGCGGATATTTTTCGCATCAGCAGCCGTGATGATGCCCTGCGCGGCCAGCATGGCGGCGTGGGCCTTGGACGCGGCGATGTCCTGGGCATAAAGGTGACGGTCGACGTCGATGGAGACGTTGATTTCCTCCATGATCGCGTCGGGGCGCTCAGAGAACCGGCCGCCCCACATCTTGTTGCTCATGACTTCTCGCTCACGACTTTGTATTTGAGGCCGCGCTGTTTCGTGCCGGAGCGGCGAAACAGCGCGGCGGTTCCGATCGTAATTCCCGGCACTGCATAGCCATAACTGCCCCAGGATGACAAACGATATGCCCGAGACGACCCCTCCCAAGCCTGCCGCCACGCGCCGGATTCCGCTCGTGCTGGGCGCGGTGCTGATTGGAGCCGTGATCGGCTACGTCGCAGTCTCCAACCTCAAGCATCCCGGCGGCGATGTGGCCTGCAACGGCGCGGTGGACCTGGCCAAGAAGATCGCCCCGCTGGCTCATGGCGAGGTCGCGGCGCTGACCATGGCGACCACGCCTCTCAAGCTGCCGGATCTCACCTTCGAGGACGCCAACGGCCAGCCGAGGAAGCTTTCGGACTGGCGCGGCAAGACGGTGCTGGTGAACCTGTGGGCGACTTGGTGCGTGCCCTGCCGCAAGGAGATGCCGGCACTGGACAGCCTCCAAACCAAGCTCGGCGGCAAGGACTTCGAGGTGGTCGCGATCAACATCGACACCCGCGACCCTGACAAGCCCAAGAACTTCCTGAAAGACGCCAACCTGACCAATCTCAGCTATTACAGCGACCAGAAAGCCAAGGTTTTTCAGGACCTTAAGAACATAGGAAAGGCATTGGGCATGCCGACCTCGGTACTGGTCGACGCCAAGGGCTGCGAAATCGCCAATATCGCCGGGCCCGCCGAATGGGCCAGCGACGACGCCATCAAGCTGGTCAAGGCCGCGGTGCAGCCGGCTCCGGCGGGATATTAGATCTCAGGCGATGGGTGTCAGGCCGTGATGTTGAGGTTGCCGCCGACGCCGGGCGCCAGATTGGCCGTCGAGGGCGTGCCGAGCAGGGTCTGAACCGCGAATTTCTCCGCATCGAGGTTCTGCTTGGTCAGCCGGGTCGCGATCTGGCCCTGCAGGTTGCCCTGCTGCATCGACAGGATGCTGGTGACCATGCTCATCATGTCCATACGCGGTATTCCCAACCCCGGCTTGCAGGTGAGGATGGCATAGCGCGGCGGGGTTAACGGCAGGTAAGGGCACGCCGCGTCAGGCTGACGCGTCGCCAGCCTGAGAGCTGATAGCGGAATTACCGCGTTGGGACCGGCTTGTCGCCACGATAGTCGTAGAAGCCGCGCTGGGTTTTGCGTCCGAGCCAGCCGGCCTCGACGTATTTCACCAGCAGCGGACACGGCCGGTACTTGGAGTCGGCGAGCCCCTCGTGCAGCACCTGCATGATCGACAGGCAGGTGTCGAGGCCGATGAAGTCGGCGAGCTCAAGCGGTCCCATCGGATGATGCGCACCAAGCTTCATCGCGGCGTCGATCGCCTCGACGTTCCCGACGCCCTCATAGAGCGTGTAGATCGCCTCGTTGATCATCGGCAGCAGGATGCGGTTGACGATGAAGGCGGGAAAATCCTCCGACACCGCGACCTGTTTGCCGAGCTTGGCAACGAAGGCCTTCGCGGTATCGAACGTCACATCGTCGGTCGCGATGCCGCGGATCAGCTCGACGAGCTCCATCACCGGCACCGGATTCATGAAGTGAATGCCGATGAAGCGCTCGGGGCGATCGGTCGACGCCGCGAGCCGCGTGATCGAGATCGACGAGGAGTTCGAGGCGATGATCGCCTCCGGCTTCAGCACGGCGCAGACATCGTGGAAGATCTTGCGCTTGGTCTCTTCCTTTTCGATCGCGGTCTCGATCACAAGATCGCAATCGGCCAGCGCATCGAGCGTCTCGGCGGGTGTAATGCGATCGAGCGCCTGCTTGCGGTCGGCGTCGGAGATGGTCTTCTTGGAGACTTGGCGGGTCAGGTGGCCGTTGATGGTCGCCAGCCCTGACTTGAGCCGCTCGGCGGACACATCGTTGAGTACCACTTCGAAACCGGCCAGCGCGGCCACATGCGCAATGCCGTTGCCCATCTGGCCCGCACCGATCACGCCGACTTTCTTGACTGTCACCGTCATCTTGTCATCCACCGGAACGGCGCGCACATCGCGCCTGCCCAATCCCAACGATACCCGAAGCGAAGCCTTCCGGATGCCCTATTGGCCGGAAAATTGGCCCCCGAGCTCATGATGCAGGAGGAAGCGCGTCATGACCTCATCTCTTTGTTTGAACATGATCTTTTCGGGAAACCGTTTCCGCTTTCTCAAGACCATGCCCGAAAAAATAACACCGGCCGGAGCCTAACTCATCCGGCCGGTGTCGTGTCGCTTACTTTCCGAGCTTGCCGAGCGCTTCGGTCAGCTCCGGAACCGCCTGATAGAGGTCCGCGACCAGGCCGTAATCGGCGACCTGGAAGATCGGCGCGTCCTCATCCTTGTTGATGGCAACGATCACCTTGGAGTCCTTCATGCCGGCCAGATGCTGGATCGCGCCGGAGATGCCGATCGCGACATAGAGTTCCGGGGCGACCACCTTGCCGGTCTGGCCGACCTGCCAGTCGTTCGGCGCATAGCCGGCATCGACCGCGGCGCGCGACGCGCCGACGCCGGCGCCGAGCTTGTCGGCGAGCGGCTCGATGTACTTGGTGAAGTTCTCGCGGCTCTGCATCGCGCGACCACCAGACACGATGATCTTGGCCGAGGTCAGCTCGGGACGGTCGCTCTTGGCGACTTCCTCGCCGATGAACGAGGAGAGGCCCGGATCGGCCGCCGCCGCGGCGTTCTCGATCGCCGCGCTGCCGCCCTCGCCGGTCGCGGCGAAGGTCGAGGTGCGCACCGTGATGACCTTCTTGGCGTCCTTCGACTTCACGGTCTGGATCGCGTTGCCGGCATAGATCGGCCGCTCGAACGTATCGGGCGCAACCACCTTGATGATCTCGGAAACCTGCATGACGTCGAGCAGCGCCGCGACGCGCGGCATCACGTTCTTGAAGCGCGAGGTCGCGGGCGCAACGATCGCATCATAGCTGCCGGCAAGCGAGACGATCAGCGCGGCCAGTGGCTCGGCAAGGTCGTGCTCATAGGCGGCCCCTTCGGCCACCAGCACCTTCTTGACGCCGTTGAGCTTGCTTGCTGCTTCCGCGGCCGCCTTGGTGCCCTGGCCGCCGGCGATCAGCACATGAACGTCGCCGCCGAGCTGGCTTGCCGCGGTCAGCGCCTTGTTGGTGGAGTCCTTCAGGGTCTCGTGGTGGTGTTCAGCAATCAAAAGCGTCGTCATCAGAGAACCCCGGCTTCGGTCTTGAGCTTGGAAACGAGTTCGGCGACGTCCTTGACCTTGACGCCTGCCTTGCGGCCCGCCGGTTCCGCGGTCTTCAGCACCTCCAGACGCGGGGTGAGATCGACGCCGTAATCGGCCGCCGCCTTCTCGTCGATCGGCTTCTTCTTCGCCTTCATGATGTTGGGCAGCGACGCGTAGCGCGGCTCGTTGAGGCGGAGGTCGGTGGTGACGATCGCCGGGCCCTTGAGCTTGACGGTCTGCAGACCGCCGTCGACCTCGCGCGTGACCTTGAAGTCGCTTCCTTCGACCTCGAGCTTGGAAGCGAAGGTCGCCTGCGACCAGCCAAGCAGCGCAGCCAACATCTGACCGGTCTGGTTGGAATCGTCGTCGATCGCCTGCTTGCCGAGAATGACGAGGCCGGGCTTCTCCGCCTCGACCACCGACTTCAGGATCTTGGCGACGCCGAGCGGTTCGACATTGCCCTCGGCCTTAACGAGGATGCCGCGGTCGGCGCCCATCGCGAGGCCCGTGCGGATGGTCTCGGAGGCCTGTGCCGGTCCGATCGACACAACCACCACCTCGGTCGCCTTGCCGGCTTCCTTGAGCCGCAACGCTTCCTCGACGGCGATTTCGTCAAACGGGTTCATCGACATCTTGACGTTGGCGAGCTCGACGCCCGATCCGTCACTCTTGACGCGGACCTTGACGTTGTAGTCGACGACCCGCTTTACCGGCACAAGAACCTTCATCGATCCTCTTTCGCTATGATTTTGTGGATTTCGGTTGGCTGGCGCGGAACCTAAAGGTCCGGATACCCCCGGTCAACGCGCGTGAGCCAAAAATCCGGCCTCCCGATTTGAGGCAGTCTAACGGTTCTGGCCCGGCACCCACAACACATCTCCCGCCCCCTTGTTATTCTGGAAGCGGCTGGCAACGAACAGGAAATCCGACAGGCGGTTCATATACTGGATGCCAGCGGCATTGACCGGCTCGTCGGGCCGTGCAGCGAGTTCCACCATCATGCGTTCCGCCCGGCGACATATCGTGCGGGCGAGGTGCAGATATGCAGATGGGGCTGTGCCGCCGGGCAGCACGAACGAGGTCAACGGCGCGAGCTGATCATTCAAGCTGTCGATGTCGCGCTCGAGCCGCTCGACCTGGCTTGCCAGCATCCGCAAGCGCTCGGCCTTGCCCTCGCGCTCGGGCACGGCAAGGTCGGCACCGAGATCGAACAGATCGTTCTGGATCCGCCCGAGCATGGCGTCGAGCTCGGGACTGTCAGCCAGATGCAGCCGCACCACGCCGATCGCGGCATTGGTCTCGTCGACGGTGCCATAGGCGGCGACGCGCAGGTCGTATTTCGGACGGCGTTCGCCGGAGCCGAGCGCCGTGGTGCCGTCATCGCCGGTACGGGTGTAGATCCGATTGAGAACGACCATGACCAGCTCCAGTGTTCGTGTCCACCTCTCCCTATGGGAGAGGTGAAGAGCCTGTCTCAGCTAGCGTCCCATCGCCCAGACCGCGAGCATGGCGATGACGATCGCGACGAACTGCAACAACACGCGCAGCCGCATCAGCCTTTGCGATGTGTTCGGCGAGCCGCCCTTCATCATGTTGACGAGGCCGAGCAGCAGAACCAGCGCCACGGCGGCGACGGCGATGGGAAGAATAAACGAGCTGAGAAAGGATGCCATCGGCGGTACATAACACCGTGTGGAGCGGACTTCCACAGAACCCTGCGATGCAACCAACTGGCTTTTCACCGCATAATATCAGAAGCTGACCCGCTTTCGGGTCGAACCTTTTCGACAACGTCGGGTGGAATGTGAAACAGCTTCGTTACGTCTACCGCGTCGTGATGGATGCCTTCTACACCTTTCTGTCCGACGACGGCTGGGCGATCGCGAGCCACATCGCGCTGTCGACGCTGATGGCGCTGTTTCCATTCCTGATCGTGCTGACTTCGCTGGCCGGCTTCTTCGGCTCCAAGGAGCTTGCCGACCAGGCCGTCGGGCTGTTGCTACAGGTCTGGCCGCAGCAGGTCGCCGAGGCGCTGTCCGGCCAGATCCACGACGTGCTGACCAACACCAGGGGCGACATCCTGACCATCGGCGCGGTGCTCGCGGTCTATTTCGCCTCCAACGGCGTCGAGGCGCTGCGGGTGGCGCTCAACCGCGCCTACGCCGTCGCCGAACCACGGCGCTGGTACTGGCTGCGGCTGGAATCGATCGGCTACACGCTGGTTGCAGCCTTCACCTCGCTCGCGATGGCATTCCTGATCGTGCTCGGACCGCTGATCATCGAAGCTGGGCGGCGCTATATTCCATTCTTCGTCGAATCGAATGAGAGCCTGCTCAACACCGCCCGCTACGGCACAACGATCCTGGCCCTGATCATTGCGCTGTTCATCCTGCACGCATGGCTGCCGGCGGGTCGCCGCAGCTTTTTACAGATCCTGCCCGGCATCATCTTCACCATGGTGGCATCGCTGATCTCGGGCATTGGGTTCGGCATGTATCTGGCACGCTTCGCCAACAACTACGTCACGATGTATGCAGGACTGGCCTCGGTGATCATCGCGCTGGTGTTCATGTATTTCATTGCCGCGATCTTCGTGTTTGGCGGCGAGCTGAATGCCGCGATCATCAAGTCTCGGTTGCCGCGCGGCGTGTCGCTGCAAGCAGCGCAGTCGCTAGCGCCCGCGGAGAGACAGGCTTGACCAGAAAGGCGTCGGCGCCTGCGGCGCGCGCAGCAGCCTCATCCTCGCTACGGCCGGAAATCCCGATGATCGCGACGCTTCCGTGCGGCGGCGGCAACGCGCGGATCCGCTTGATCGCTTCGACTCCGCCGATGCCCGGCAGCACCATGTCCATCAGCACGGCGTCGAAGCGGCCTTGAGTGAGCCGATCGGCTGCGGCTTCGCCCTCGCCGATGAATTCGGTGTGGTGACCGAGTTCGATCAGGATCGTGTTGAGCACGACGCGGCCGAATGGATTGTCCTCCACGCTGAGCAGCCGCAGCCCCTGCGCCGCGCGCGCGGCGGCGCCGTCATCCGACATGGCGCTGATCGGTCCCTTGGCCGGCGCAAGCACTACGCTCAGTGTGAAGATGGTGCCGCCGCCCTCGCGCTGAGCCGCGACGATGTCGCCGCCCATGGCGCGCGCAAGTTGCTTGACCGAGGACAGGCCGAGCCCGGCGCCACCGAACCGCGATGCGATCGAGACATTGGCCTGCGAGAACGGCCGGAACAGGCGCTTCACCTCCTTGAGCGTCAGGCCGATGCCGCTGTCGGAAATCGCGAAGCTGACACCGATCTTGCCCTTCGCCGCCCGAGCCGGGGCCACCCGCAGCGCGATGCCGCCGTGCTCGGTGAACTTGACGGCATTGTCGATCAGGTTCTCCAGCGCCGCCCGCAGACGAACGGGGTCGCCGACCGCAAAGGCAGGTAGTTCGTCTGATATCTCGACGGTGGCTTCCAGCCCCTTGGCAGCGGCGCGGCCGGCCAGCGAATCGCCGGCGGTGCGCGCCAGCGTGCGCAGATCGAAGAAATCCTGCCGGACCGCGAGCCCCGGCCCTTCGCTCCGGGCGGCATCGACAAACAGGGTGGCAAGGCTCGCCAGATGTTCCGCGCCGGCCTTGATGGTATCGACCCAACGCCGCTCCCGCTCGCCGAGATCGGAGGTCGCGAGCAGGTTGCTGATCGCCAGGATCCCGGTCAGCGGCGTCCGCACCTCGTGGGCAAAGGCGGCCAGTGCGGTCTCGACAGTCCTGGGGCCGGCCTTCTCGCTCGGCTTGGGCACAACCCGCTTGCGGCGCGGCTTGGCCGCCGTCTTGACGGCCCTCTTGGCAGCGCCAGTCTCGGAAATGCGCGTTCGGGGGGCGCGCGTTTTGGACGGCGCCCGCTTGGGTCGCCGTTTGTTGCGCCGTGCGCGCGATGTCGCCGCCATGGTCTCGAAATCCCGTCCCGGGAGCCAGCATGGCATGTAAGGAGCGTCGGAGTCACGGCGGTGTGTGCAGCTCGCCGCAGCAAAGCGCCGTGATGGTAACCGGATTTCCTTCGTCACCGAACGACGGCGAAAGCTAGGGCAAGCCCACAAGGCGGCGAATGTCGGCCGGGCTCGCGCCCTTGGCACGCAACTCGCGCAGTCCAGTCGCTTGCGTCGATTTCGACAGCTTGTGGCCCGCCTCGTCCCGCACTAGCCGGTGGTGCCGGTAGACCGGTGCGGCCAGACCGAACAGTTCCTGCAACAGGCGGTGGACGCTGGTCGACCAGAACAGGTCGGTGCCACGGACCACGTCGGTAACGCCCTGGAGGGCGTCATCGACCACAACTGACAGGTGATAGCTGGTCGGTGTCTCCTTGCGGGCCAAGATGACGTCGCCCCAGGCCTCCGGCCGCGCGGCGACCTCGCCGGTTTCACCGGCCGGGCCCTCGCCCGATTCGCGCCAATTAAGGCCGCCAGTGCGCCGGCGCGCCGCAGCCATGTCGAGACGCAGCGCGAACGGTGCGCCCTCGCCGATCAGCCGCTCGCGCTCCTCCGGCGACAGCGACCTGGCCGTGCCCGGATAAAGCGGTGCTCCATCCGGATCGCGCGGCCAGGCGCCCTTTGTTTCCCTCTTGGCAACCAGTCGCGCGATCTCCGCCCGGCTCTCGAAGCTCGGATAGACCAGTTCCTGCGCGGACAGCCGTTCGATGGCCTCGCTGTAGGCGGCAAAATGCTCCGATTGCCGCCGCACCGGCGTCTCCCAGGCGATGCCGAGCCAGGCGAGATCCTCGTAGATCGCCTCTTCGAACTCCGGTCGGCAGCGCGTCGCATCGATGTCCTCGATCCGCAGCAGCAAACGTCCGCCCGCCTGCCGCGCCAGATCGAAGTTGAGCAGCGCCGAGAAGGCATGTCCGAGGTGCAAGTAGCCGTTCGGGCTTGGGGCAAAACGGAAAACGGGTGGCATGGCGATTGGTCGCGCGTCATTGCCGGGACTCGATCCGGCATCCATCTGGGAGAGACTCTGTTACGATAGGCCATGGTGCGGGTCACCCCCAATCGAGTTCGAGCCTTATGCCCCCACGCGACATACTGATGCCGATCCCACGATGCTGATCCATCTCGAAACCCAGGCCGACCTCGACGACGCGGTTCACAAACTGGTCGATCAGGACCGCCGTCTGCGACCAATCCTCGAATTGACGGGCATGCCGGCGATCCGCCAGCGCGAGCCGGGCTTTGCCGGGCTTGCCGCAATCGTCTGCGGGCAGCAGCTCTCGACCGCGAGCGCCGCGGCGATCTGGGGCCGCATCAGCAAGGCGTTCGATCCGTTCCATCACGATGCGATCCGAAAAGCCCGCGCCGATCGACTTGGCCGGCTTGGGCTGTCCGCCGCCAAGATCAAGACGTTGAAGCACATCGCGCGCGAGCTCGCCGAGGAGCGGCTGAACCTCGAGGTGCTCGCCAATGAGGAGGCAGATGCCGCGCACAACACGCTGACCGCCCTGCCCGGCATCGGGCCGTGGACCGCCGACATCTATCTCCTGTTCTGCCTTGGCCATGGCGACGCCTGGCCCGCGGGCGACCTCGCGGTGCAGGAAGCGGTCAAGAGCGGCCTCGGGCTGAAGGAACGGCCGACGCCGAAGCAGATGGCGCCGCTCGCCGAACCATGGCGCCCTCTGCGGGGCGCCGCCGCGCATCTGTGGTGGGCCTACTATCGCGTGCTCAGGAAACGTGAGGGTGTCATCGCCGGCGACAGGCAAGCGAACAACGTTTCAAACTTTGTTGCTGTTGCGGAGCACCCCAGGGACAAGGCAAAGATCGCCCCGCGCAAAAGGCCGGGATCGAGGTCATGAAATCCACCGACTTCATCGTCATCCGCAACAATTTGCAGCAATGCAAGGTGATCGAGACGCACCTGCCTGATCCCACGGCGCTGCCCACCGATGCGCTGCTGGTGAAGGTCACGCGCTTCGCTTTTACCGCCAACAACATCACCTACGCCGTGATCGGCGAGCAACTGAAATACTGGCATCTGTTCCCGGCCCCTGAAGGCTACGGCATCATCCCAGTCTGGGGTTTTGGCGAGGTACTCGCCTCCAAACATCCTGATGTCGAGACCGGCGAGACGCTGTTCGGCTATTTCCCGATGGCGACGCACCTGGTGATCGAGGCCAGCGACGTCAGCAAGCGCGGCCTGCGCGATGCCGCTGCGCACCGGCAAGAGATATCACCGGTCTACAACGCCTATGTCCGCGTCTCCGGCGACCCGACCTATGCCGGACGGCAGGGCGATTATCGGGCGCTGCTGCTGCCCCTGTTCATGCTCTCGTTCCTGGTCGACGACTTCCTGGCCGAAAATGATTTCTACGGCGCACGCAACGTCATCCTGTCGTCGGCCTCGAGCAAGACCGCGTTCGGTCTCGCCCATCTGCTACATAATCGGCCGGGCATCCGCGTGATCGGGCTGACGTCCAACGGCAACGTCGATTTCGTCAAGTCGCTCGGCTGCTACGACGAAGTGGTCACCTATGACCACGCCACCGCGATGCCTGCGGCTGAGCCCGTCGCCTATGTCGACATGGCCGGCAACAGCGCGCTGCGCGAGACGCTGCACCGGCACTTCGGCACGCGGATGGTCTATTCCGGCCGGGTTGGGCTGACCCATCGCGCGAGCGAACCGGACGAGCCGGCTTTGCCCGGTGCCAAGCCGGTCTGGTTCTTCGCGCCGGATCAGATTCGCAAGCGCGCCAAGGAATGGGGACCGGGCGGCGTCGACCAGCGGTTCGGTGCGGCATGGGCCGGGCTGGTGCCGCGACTGCCGGAGTGGCTCGACGTGATCGAGCGGCGCGGACCACCCGCGGTGCGCGAGGCCTATCTCGATACCCTGCAGGGCCGGGTTCCACCGAAGCAGGGCTTGATCCTGTCACTGGCCGAATAGGCGGCATCCCGTCGCGTCCGTTCCGCAAGCCCGCGAAAATGGGTATAGGCTTTGGCTATGCGAATGCCGCCCAGACGGCCGATGACGAGAAACGCCCGATGCTCGACAAGACCGACGACATTTCGGTTGCCGCCGACAATTGGCTTGTGCAGTTCGAGGACGCGCTGGCAAGCCCCGATGACGTGCTGCTGAAGCCGCTGTTCCATCCCGACAGCTATTGGCGCGACGTGCTGGCGCTGAGCTGGAACATCCAGACCGTCAATCGCGCGTTCGCGATCCTCGAGGAATTGCCTGCGCATGCACGGCGCAGCGCGCCGCGCGACTTCCGCATCGATGCCGATCGCGCAGCGCCCAGGCGGGTGATGCGCGCCGGCACGCAAGCGATCGAGGCGATCTTCAAGTTCGAGACATCTGTCGGCCGCGGCCACGGCATCGTGCGGTTGGTTCCCGATGCTGGCGACGGCAACCGGTTGAAGGCCTGGACGCTGCTCACCGCGCTCGAGGAGCTCAAGGGATTCGAGGAACAGCAAGGCCATACGCGGCCGCGCGGCCAGGCTTACTCGCGCGACTTCCGCGGACCCAATTGGCTCGACCTGCGCAAGGCAGCCGCCGACTATGGCGACCGCGATCCCGCTGTGCTGGTGGTGGGCGGCGGGCAGGCCGGGCTCGCGATCGCCGCACGACTGAGGCAACTCGCGATCGATACGTTGATCGTCGATCGCGAAGCACGCGTCGGCGACAACTGGCGCAAGCGCTATCACGCGCTCACCCTGCACAACCAAGTGCAGGTCAATCACCTGCCCTATATGCCGTTTCCGCCGAACTGGCCGACCTATATCCCCAAGGACAAGCTTGCCAACTGGTTCGAAGCTTACGTCGACGCTATGGAGCTGAACTTCTGGACCGGCACGGAATTTGTCGGCGGCAGCTATGATGAGACGCAGGGGCGCTGGACGATCGAGCTACGCCGCGCCGACGGCACGACGCGCAGGATGCAGCCGCGCCATGTCGTGATGGCGACCGGCGTCAGCGGCATCCCGAACTTGCCCGACATCCCCGGCTTGAAGACCTTCGCCGGCAAGGTCGTGCATTCCAGCCGCTACGACGACGGCGACGACTGGACGAGCAAACGCGCGCTGGTGATCGGCACCGGCAACAGCGGGCATGACATCGCACAGGATCTGCATTCCTCCGGTGCCGATGTCACCCTGGTGCAGCGCTCATCGACTCTGATCACCAATATCGAGCCGTCGGCGCAGCTCGCCTACGCCGCCTACAATGAGGGCACGCTCGAGGACAACGATTTGATCGCAACCTCGATGCCGCTTGCGCTAGCCCGGCGCAGCCACGTGCTGATGACGGAACGGTCCAAGGAGTTGGACAAGCCGCTGCTCGATGACCTCGCCCGCGTCGGCTTCAAGCTCGACTTCGGCGACGGCGGCACCGGCTGGCAGTTCAAATACCTCACCCGCGGCGGCGGCTATTACTTCAATGTCGGCTGTTCCGATCTCGTCGCGAGCGGCGCGATCAAGCTCAAGCAATTTGCCGACATCGCGACCTTCGTTCCCGAGGGCGCTCGGCTGAAGTGCGGCGAGACGGTTGCAGCCGACCTCATCGTCCTCGCGACCGGCTACCGGCCGCAGGAGGAGCTGGTGAAAAAGCTGTTCGGCGAGGCGATGGCCGCGAAGGTCGGCCCGATCTGGGGCTTCGGCGACGGCCAGGAGCTGCGCAACATGTACACGCGTACGCCGCAGCCCGGCCTGTGGTTCATCGCCGGCAGCCTCGCGCAATGCCGTATCAACTCGCGCTACCTCGCCCTGCAGATCAAGGCGATCGAGGAAGGCCTGTTGCCGCGCGACGTCGGGCCTGTGGCGAAGCTTCCGTAACCTTCAGCCCGCGCAGCCAGATGGATTGCTTCGCTGCGCTCGAAAGGATGGCCGCCTCACTCCGGCTTGACACTGGACGCCGTGACTTCGCGAAGTCAAACCTCCCCGATCACCTCGCGCCGGCGCTGCTCGGATTCTTCCGCATAGCGCCGCATCGCGTGGGCCTCGGTGAGCAGGCCGATCGGCCGCCGGTCGCTGCCGTCCTCTACCACGGCAAGCGACTCGGCCTCGGCGGCGTCGAACACTGCGATCGCCTCCTGGATGTTCATCACCGGATGCAGCACCACATCCGCGTAGCGCAGAATGGTGGCGAGTCCCTTGTCGGCCGCGAGATCGGGTGCGTGAGCATCCGCGACCAGCGCCAATCCGGCATAGTGCCCCTGGCCGTCAATTGCGACGACCTGCGTCTTCGAGCCCGGCGGGAATTTCTCGCGGAATGTCTTGATCGGCATGGCGGCGTCCACCGTCGCCATGTCCTGCCGCATCATCCGGCCGACGGTGAGATCACGGATCCAGCCGACGTCGGCGGCGCTGCGGATGGTCTCGCCGCGCAAGTGCAGCCGCCAGGTCGCGAACGAATAGCCGAACAGTTCGCGCGTGATCATCGTCGAGATGATGACCGCGACCAGCACCGCGGCGGAGAGCCAGAGATTGCCTGTCGATTCCAGCGCGATGAACGACATCGTGAGCGGACCGCCGATCACCGAGGCCGACAGCGCGCTCATGCCGATCACCGCATAGGCGTTGGGATCGAGGCTCAAGCCCGGCCAGACGACATCGACGCCGGCGGCGAACAGGCGGCCGCCCAGCGCGCCCATGAACAGCGTGGCAAAGAACAATCCGCCGCGAAAGCCGGTGCCGAGCGAGACAATGGAGGCCATCGCCTTCAGCACGAAGATGCCGGCGATGACGGCGAGCGGCATCGCCGCAAGACCCGCGACATACAGCGCGCCATGGCCCGACGACATCACCTGCGGCGTCACCAGGGCCATCGCGCCGACGGCGAGCCCACCCAGCGCCGGCCGCAACGGTGGCCAGAGCCGGATCTTCGTCAGCAGCGTTTCGCACAGCGTCACCCCGCGCATGATCGCAATGCCGGTCAGGGCTGCGATGATGCCGAGCAGCGTGGCGATCGCGATGTCCCGCCCGAGCAGATCGCCGACGGTTCCGACGCCGACGCCAAGTGGCAGCAGCGCGAAGGCGTGGGCCACAAAATAGCCGGTGACCGCGGCCACCCCGACCGGCGTCAGGCTCGCTGGCGTATAGCCGCCGATCACAAGTTCGAAAGCATAGAAGGCGCCCGCCAGCGGCGCGCCGAACGCGCCGGCGATCGCCGCCGCCGCACCACATCCGACCATGATTCGCTGGTCGTTGCGGCGCAGGTGGAAGCCACGGCCGAGCGAGGCGGCAAGGCCGCTGGCGAACTGGGTGTAGCCGGCTTCGAGCCCGACCGAGGCGCCGACGCCGCTCGACCAGATCGTCTGCAACGCCACGATCAAGCTGCCGCGGAACGACATCCGTCCGCCATAGAGTGCGTTGGCCTCGATCGGGTCGATCTCGCGGGCCGGCCGAACGCGTAGCAGCAGGAGGAACGCAATCCCCAGCAACAGCCCGCCGAGCCCGGGAACCACGATCGCACGCAGCGGATCGATACTCGGCTGGCTCGACAGCCGCTCACCCCACGGCAAATTGAACAGCATGGCATGCAGCGCCGTGACCAGCCCGCTCATGGTCGCCACAACGAGCCCGCCCACGGCCCCGATCAGCGCGGCCAGCACTACCAGGCTTGTTTCATGCGCGCGCACGAACGCGCGGAGCCGGCGCGGCGCCTCCAAATAGCTGGACGTCGTGGTCGTCATCGGCAGGATCCGTCGGTGGCCGACAAAGGCCTCCCGGCTCCCTTTAGCGGGCCTGACGGGGCGGATGCAATCGGGGCAGGAACATGGCAAGCGCAGGGCGGATAAGCCGCGCAACGCTCTTCACAATCCCGTCACGCTGCCTGTAGTATGTCAGTGCATGCTGCTTCGCAGCGAATGGGAGTCAGGAGCGTTATTTGAACGCACATGTCTCGCAAGGCGGATGGCCGGTACTGGTGCTGAACGCGGACTTCCGGCCGCTGAGTTACTACCCGCTGTCGCTCTGGTCCTGGCAGGACGCGATCAAGGCGGTGTTCCTCGATCGCGTCAACATTGTCGAATACTACGACAGGGCGGTACGAAGTCCTTCCTTCGAAATCCAACTGCCGAGCGTCGTATCCCTCAAGTCCTTCGTCAAGCCGACCACCCACCCCGCCTTCACCCGCTTCAACGTCTTCCTTCGCGACCGCTTCGTCTGCCAGTATTGCCTCTCGGGCGACGACCTCACCTTCGATCACATCATTCCGCGCAGCAAGGGTGGCCAGACCACCTGGGAGAACGTCGTCGCTGCCTGCTCGCCCTGCAATCTGCGCAAGGGCAACCTGACGCCGCAGCAGGCCAAGATGTTTCCGAAGCAGACGCCCTTCGCACCGACGGTGCACCAGCTCCACCGCAACGGCCGCCTCTTCCCGCCAAACTATCTGCACGAAAGCTGGCTCGACTATCTCTACTGGGATACGGAGCTCGATCCCTAAGCGTGGGTCGGAGCTCACAAGCGCTCCATTTGTTCCCTTAACCTTGCTGTCCGCCAACAGCCGCGCCGGCTATTGCGGGGCCAGTGCGCATCCGGCTAACCTTTCGGTGGCTGGGCTTCATTGGAGGCAGGGATTGTGCATCCACGCCTGGTTGTTCTTTCAGCCCTGTGCCGCGACGTCACGATGCCGATCCTGGTCGTGCTCATCATGGCATCGTCTGGCCCGACGCGCGTTCGCGACGATCTTGACCTGACGCCCGCAACACGCAGCTCTCCGCCATCGCTATCCCACGCCGCGACCGACGTCACCGTAGAGTTGAGCGCGCACGCCAGTGCCAACGCGCCGATCGCTGACGTCCCCGCGAACGCGCCCGCGACATCGACTCCAGCGACATCGATTGACGAGCTGGCCGGGACCGACATTGAAACAATTCCACCGGCTGCGTTGACGCCCGAGCGAGAGTCTGTGCAGCCGACAGCTCTTCCCCCGTCGGGCGGTAGCGACGACCAGCACACCGAGGCGACCGACGTCGCCGTTGTTGACGAATGCCTGGTCCTGGAGGTTTGTGTCGATCGATATCTGTGGGCGCTCTATCAGCGCGCTCCCAAGGAGGACACCATAAAGACCGAGACGTACGAACAGGTCTCTACGAAGAAAAAGGGCAAACTGGTCACGATCACAAAGACGATCGCAAAGCTCACCGATGAAGATTTTTCGTGGAAGGACGCGAAAGCTGCTGACAGGGCCGGCATGTCTCTGGAGGCCTACGTCATCGGCGGAATGGATCGTGACTTCAAATTGAAGCTATTCTACATGCTTCATGCGGCCCAGAAGCAAGGCCTGTCGCCCGGCATCACCAGCGGCTTTCGTGATGACTATCGCCAATCAATTGCAAGCGGTCTGAAGGCTGCCGATAACCGCTCCTATCACGGCGGCACCCTTCGCGGCGGCTATGGTCACGGACTGGCAGCCGACATCGTCAGCATCGACGGCGCGACTCGGGCAGAGCGATATGCCTCGAGCCAAATTCTCTGGAAGTGGCTTGACAACCACGGCAACGAGTTTGGCATCGGACGCCCCTACCTTGATAGAGACCCACCCCATGTCGGCCCGATCGACGGACAGGAATACGCCGAACACCGTCTTGGTGTCCGAACTAGGCGAGTTGAAGCGGCAGAAAAGCAGAGCTCACCTGGAAAGCACGCGATCGGAAAGCGCGCCAAAACAGCGAAGCTGTGACCAGATCAAGATGCGATCAGATTGAGATCATGCTCACGCAACGAGTCGAAGCGCGATGACGCTTCAACTCGATCTCATCGCACTATTGCGTCGCGGCCGTCCGGTCATTTGCAGCGCCATCCTTGATCGGCATGCCATCGGCAATGTCGATTGGCGGATTCAGTATGATCCGTTCACCAGGATCGAGACCTTGCTTGACCTCGACCTCGGCCCCATTGTCCGCCTCAAGCTCGATATGGCGCAAATGTGCGCGGCCGCCTGCGGCGACCGCGACGCTGAGGCCCCGCTCATCGAAGATGACGGCTTCGGCCGGCACGATGATGACGGGCCGCTTGCGCGGAACACTGAAGCGGACCGTGCAGTAGAGGCCGGGATGGAGCGTGCCGTCCGTGTTGTCAACGTCCACTTCCGTCAAGAGGGTCCGTGTGCCAGCCTGCAGAGCGTTGGCATTGCGGGAGATCGTCCCCCGGAAGGTCCGCCCCGGAATTTCCGGGACGATGACATCGGCCTGCGCACCGTCCTCGATCGCTAGCGCGGCATCTTGTGGCACGTAAGACTGGACGCGCAGAGTATTGGTGCGCGCGATCGAAAACAATGGTGTCCCGGTTGCCGTATCCGCAGTCACCAGGCTTCCGACATCGACCTGACGGGAGGTGATGATGCCGTCAAACGGCGCGGTCACGCGCTCGAAGCCCGTGAGTTGCTCAAGCCGCGAGACTTGCGCCTGTTGCGCGGCGAGATTGGCCGTAGCGACGCGGACCCCCGCCGACTGCGCCGCGAACCCCAGGCGGTCGGTGTCGCCCTGCTGCTGGGATTGCCAGCCCTGCCCCACAAGACGGGATGTCCGTTCGTTGTTCGAGCGCGCGAGTTGCTCGTTGGCGCGCGCCTGTTCGAGCGCGGCTTCGAGCTGGGTCTCCTGCGCCCGCGCCTGAACCAGTTGCTGGTCAAGATCAGGCGCGGCTATCGTCGCCAGCAGATCGCCGGCATGCACACGGCTGCCGATGTCGATCCTGCGCTCCTTGATGTATCCCGTCGCCCGAGCAAAAAGCGTGGCATTCTCGAATGCCTCTGTCGTGCCCGTCAGGCTAAACGTCCTCGGGTTGATTGTCGCGCTGATCGACCGGGTGCGCACGGCCGGCACCATGGTCTGCTCATGCTTCAATGTTTGTTGAGCCATCGCACTGCTTTGCCCGCGCCGCCACGCGCCATAGCCGACGAGGCTGCTGATCAGCACAATGGCGACCAACAGCGCGCCCCAGGTGACGCGGCGGCGCCACCCGGATTGACTGTGATCAGGCTGCCGTCCGGGTTCGATCATTGCTGGTCCTCGCCTGCATTCCGCCGCTGAGGTCTCGTCCGCACGTGCTCATAGCGGCCCAGCACAGAATAGAGATACGGGACTATCAGCAATGTCGTGACAGTGCCCATCAAGACCCCTCCAACGACCGCCCGTGCGAGCACGGCGTTCTGCTCGTTGCCCGCGCTCCCCAGCGCCATCGGAATCATGCCGACCACCATGGCGGCTGCCGTCATCAACACAGGGCGCAATCTGGTCTTGCCCGCCTCGTGCGCCGCCTCCGTTGCCCCGACGCCCGCTTGGCGCCGCTCCCGCGCGAACGCCACAAGGAGGATGGAGTTTGCGGAAGCGACTCCCATCGCCATGATCGCGCCCATCAATGAAGGCACGCTCAACGGCGTTTCGGTCGCAAACAGCATGAGCACGATGCCACAGCCCGCGCCCGGCAGCGCCAGGAGCACGGCGAGCGGATCGAGAAAGCTCTGGAAGTTGACGACCATCAACAGGTAGACGAAGAGGACGGCGAACAGAAGTCCGATCAGCAGATCCTTGAATGCGGAGTTCATGCTTTCGATCTGCCCGCGCACGGCGATGCGATTACCCGGCTTGAGCTTGCCCTGGAGATCGCTGACGATCGCCTGGATCTTCCTCGCCGTTGTGCCGAGATCGGAATCCTGCACGCTGCCGTAGATGTCGTAGGCTGGCTGAACGTTCGAGTGATTGTAGACGGATTGCACCGACTGCCGCGTCATGCTTGCGATGTTTCCGAGTACGTTGGGGACCGGCGCTTGCGTGCCGGCCTGGCTTGTGATCGGCGTATTCTTGATGTCGTCGACGCTACCGATCCGGTACTGCGGAGTCTGAACTGCCAGATAGTAGGGAATTCCGGCCTTTGGATCCGTCCAGAAGTTGGGTGAAACCTGCTCCGACGAACTCAGACTGGTATTGATGTCGTTGGCGACGCTGTTGACGGTGAGCCCCAGCTCCTGCGCGCGATTGCGGTCGATGTCGTAGTGCAGTTCGGGCGCATCGAGTTCCTGCTGGATATGCACGTCGACGAGACCCGGCAGAGCGCTCAAGCGTTGCTTCAGCGTCTTGGCAAGCTCGCGGTTGCCGGCCCGGTCCTGCCCCTGCACCTCGACGTCGATCTGCGAGGGGATACCGAAGTTGAGGATCTGGGTGACCATATCGGCCGGCTGAAAATAGAAGAGGACGTCGGGGAAGGCCTGATGCAACTCCTCGCGCAGGCTTCTGACGTAGTCGGCGGTGGGACGATGGCCTTCATTGAGCGAGATCAGGATTTGTCCATCATTCACCCCGATCGTGGAGCCATCCGTGAAGGCGAGGTTATAGAGCCGCTGCGGCAATCCGATATTATCGAGAACGAGACCAAGGTCCTCCGGCTTGATGTGCTCGCGGATCTTGTTCTCGACGGCCTGGAAGGTGCGCTCGGTATCCTCGATGCGCGTTCGCGCAGGTGCGCGAACGTGAAGCTGGATCAACCCTGCATCGACGGGTGGGAAGAAATCGAGACCGACGAACGGCGCGAGCCCAATCGCTCCGCCGACGATGGCGACAGCGACGATTGGGACCACGATCCGGCGGGCCAGGAGACTGCCGAGCAGCCAATCATAGAACTCACGGAAGTGCTCGAACGCCCGGGTAAAACGCCCGTGAAGCCACGCCAGGAACCTCGCGGGGACTGATCGGCTGGAATCCCCCGCATGTTCGCCTCGCAGCAGGAAGCTGATGATGATCGGCGTGAGCGTGCGTGCAATCAGGTAAGACGCAAGCATTGCAAACGATACGGCAAGTCCCAGCGGCGTGAACAGAAAACGCGCGGGACCCTGCAGGAAGAACAGCGACACGAAGACCGAGCAGATAGCCAGCGTCGAGACGAGGGTCGGAAGGGCGATGCCGGCAGAGCCCTCAAGCACGGCCTGATCGAAATCCATACGGCGCTCGAACAGCCGGTGCGTGTTCTCAATCGCCACCGTGGAATCATCGACGAGAATGCCGATAGCCAGTGCAAGGCCGCCGAGCGTCATGGTGTTGATGGTCTGCCCCATGACTGCAAGTACGGCGATCGAGGTGAGGATCGACAGTGGAATCGAAACCGTGACGATCAACATCGAGCGCCATGATCCCAGGAAGAGCAGGATCATCAGCGCCGTCAGCGCCGTCGCGATCAAGCCCTCGCGCACCACCCCGTCGATCGCCTCGGACACAAAGGCAGATTGATCGAACAGCGGCCGAATCTCCATTCCGGGCGGAGCCGCTTTCTGAATCTCCGGAAGTGCCGCCTTGACGCGATTCACAACGTCGAGGGTGGACGCGTCACCGTTCTTGATGATCGTAAGCAGGATCGAGTGGCGGCCCTCGGCGCGTACCACGTTCTGCTGCACCGCCCAACCATCGCGAACATGAGCAACGTCCTTGAGCGCCACCGTTGTATTGCCGACTTGGCGAATCGGCACGCTGTTCAACGCTTCGACGGTCGACGGTTGCGCATTGATGCCGACGATGTATTGCTTGTTCCCAATCTTGGCGTCGCCTGAAGGCAGCGTCAGACTTTGCGCATTGACGGCATTGACCACGTCAGTCGGCGTCACGCCTTTGGCGCGCAGCGCCTCCGGGTCTATATCGACCATGACCTGACGATACTTGCCGCCGTAAGGCGTAGGCAGTGTGATGCCCTGGATCGGCGCAAGCGCTTGCCGCATGCGATAGATGCCGTAGTCATAGAGTTGTTGCTCGTTGAGACGATCCGAACTCAGGCTCAGTTGCAGCACCGGCACGCTGGACGCGTTGTACTGGACCACGATAGGCGGCTGAATGCCTTGCGGCATCAGGCTGCGGATCGAGTTGCTCGCCGAGACAATCTGACTCATCGCGAGGTCGACATTGACGTTGGGCTGAAAGTAGATTTTCTCGACACTGATGCCGGACAGCGTCTGCGACTCGATGTTGCGCACATTATTGACGCTCGAGCTGATCGAGTATTCGCTATATGTGGTGACCCGCTGTTCCATCTCCTCCGGCGTGAGGCCGGTGTATTGCCAGATCAGCGTGATGACGGGGACATCGATGCGCGGGAAAATATCCTTAGGCGAGCTCAGGATCGCGCTCACGCCAAGAACCAGCATGGCCAGCGCCATGACATAGAACGTATGTCGGTACTTCAGAGCAAACCGTACGATCGCCATCAGAGCATTCCGGTGTCGCGGATGATCTGCGCCGAGCCGGGTTGTTGCGATCCCGTTCTGACACGACGGCTGGGTAAAGCGAGCGCATGTTGGATCGTTCCGACAGACGCGTGACGCACAAATGCATCGCGTGATTTTGAAGCTGTGTGGCCCGGAGCGACGTTCATGCCCAGGCGACCGCGCCGGATTTAGTCAGCACTGCTGCTGCATGACTGACTTACGGGCAGATAGCCCGCCACCCTTGCGAAACGACGAATGGCCTCTCGGGTTTGCTGGACGCCCGACAAGCCCCTCGAGCGCGGCACGACGGTTGTCGGTGTGCGCGTTTCGCGAGACTCCGCTTGCCGGTTGGTTCCTTTAGTACTTACCCAGGATCGCGCGACGAAGACTCAGGCTGATCGGGCAGACGGTCCAAGGTCACATTTAACGAGCTCTCCTGCCCATCGCGAATCATCGCAACTCGAATCGAGGAGCCGGGTGACATCGCATGGATCTTCTTTGTCAGGTCGCCGGCAGTCTTGATTGGTTGACCGTCGACTGACGTGATCACATCTCCGCTCTTTAATCCGCTTTTCGCGGCGGGCCCGTCGTTGCGAACATTCGCGACAATCGCACCATGAAGATTGCTCATGCCGAGACTATCGGCGATTTCGGGCGTGACCGATTGGACTTCGGCCTGCATGGATCCGCGCGTGACGCTGCCCTTGTCCTTCAATTGGGGGATCACTGATTTGGCGGTATCGGCCGGTACTGCGAAAGCTACACCTGCCCAGCCTCCGGATGGCGAGACGATCATACTGTTGACGCCGATGACCTCGCCGCTAGTGTTAAAGCTCGGTCCGCCCGAGTCACCGGTGTTGATTGGCGCATCGATCTGGATGAATCCTTCGCTGGCGCCGGTCCCGATTTCGCGCTCGCGCGCCGAAACGATGCCCGCTGTGACGGTCCCGCCGAGCCCGAACGGGCTGCCCGCGGTGAGGATCCATTCCCCCACACGAGGAGGTTGGTCGGCGAGCTTCACATAGCTGAAATCCGTGCGCCCATCGACCTTGAGCAAGGCTAGGTCGCTGAGCGAATCCGCCCCGACGACTCGCGCCTGATAGGTCTTGTTATCGTTCGTCCGGATCTGAACGGTCTTGTTGTGTTCGACGACGTGGCTGTTTGTCACGGCATAGCCGTCTGACGAGATGAAGAAGCCTGATCCAACCGCAACCGCTTCACGAGCATTCGGCTTCTGCGCTGAGCCCGATCCGTCAGAGTCCGGCATCTTTTCCTCGTTTTCGTCGTTCGGAGTACGTTGATCGGGGACACCAAACTGGAAGGGCTGACCGGGAAGCAATTTCCGCGTTGCTGCGGTCCGGGAGACAACTCCAATCACCGCAGGCTGCACTTTTTCCGCGAGGTCGGCGAAGTTGGGTGCATCGTCATGCCGGGTATCCGCCACACGATGCATCCAGCTCGGCGCCCTCATGGATCCCGCGATATTAGGTTGCGAATGCACGATGCTTGCACTCACCAGGGTCGCAGGAGCAATGATGCTCCCTATGAGCAATGTTCGGGCGTAGAAGGACAAGTTTGGATATTCCATTCTCATGTCCATGTCTCGTTGTGGCCCAGCCGGCTTGCCATTGTTCCCGAGGTCCAACGATTTGCCGGAAGGGCCGTTCCAATTACCCTCTCACCAAGATCAGTCGTGCGGGCTTGCGTGCACGGGATCAGGCGCGTGCATAAGGGCTCGTACCCAGGTGTTACGGGGCTCAGAACTTGAAAGCGTAAACGCGCTCATCGGCCCCGATATACAGGCGGTCCTTGGTCGCGACGGCCGACTGAAAGCGTCTAAGGCCGCGCAATGTCTCGCTGGCATAAATCTGCTCGCCCGTATCGCCCCGGAACGCGTGCAGCCGATTGTCTCCTTCGGCGCCAAGCATCCACACGATCGGATTGGAATGCCCGTCCGTGGTGGTCACAATGGGAGAGCCACGGCCGCGGACAGTGCCGCACCACGCCGTGGCCATCGCCGGCTTGGCGCCCGCCGTGATCTTTAAGACGGTCAATTCACCCCGCTTCTCTGGGCACTGCGCCCCCTGAGCCCGGAAAGCGACAAAGACGCCGTCGTCGGCGCGATAGGAGGCGGGCGAGGTGATGATCAATGACTGCGAGACTGCTTTGACCGCCAACTGGCCACCGATGCCACCAAGATTATTGCGATCGAGAAGATAGGCCTTGCCATCCTTGCCCAGCGCCAGGATCAGGGCGCGGTCGCCGCCTGCGCCGGGAACGTCGAGAGGAATTGGATTGCTACCTCCGAGATCGACATCGCCGGCATCGAGTGTTTTCCAGTCTGACGGCGCAAAATAGTCCTTCTTGTCGTCGCTGCGGCGCAGGTCCGCTCCAACACGAAACACGGCTTCGCCGTCGCCCCAGGTTTGCGCACCAAATGTATTGCCGGTGGTGAAGTAGATGTCATGTCCGACAACGCTCGGGCCGCCAGGCGACCAGCTCCCGCCCCCACGCGCCCGTGTCTGGAAACTGATCAGCTTGCTCGGATCACGCAAGGAAATTCCGACGATCCAGCCATGATAATTGCCGCAATCGCCGAAATGGCCGCCGAAGGCGACGTAGAGTGTGCCGTCAAGCAATGTAAGCGCGCTACGTTGGTTCTGCACGCTCGCATCGAAATGCCGCCCCGACCTTTGCAACGCATCGGCAACGTCAATCGGCCAGCCGGGAAGAACGCTGCCATCCTTCGCCGAAAGGGCGAACACCTGATGGCTCGGCCCGCTTGCCCGCTCGACCGCCGCATCGAAATAAATGGCTTGCGTTGCGGGATCGATGACCGGTGTGCCGGTGATGCCAAGCGGATTGATGTTTCCGCACGGCAACGACGACGCCCGCACAGGACGCCCAACCGTGCGTTTCCACAGTTCCTTGCCAGTGGTCGCATCCAGGGCATATACGACGTCGTCTTCAGTCGCCACGAACAGCATCCCGCCATTCGCTCCGGGAGGCTGCCAGTAAAGCGGCTGGGCATATGTGGGCCCCGCGATACTGGCGTTGAACATCCCGTCGGTCTGGATCGATTTGGCCTTCTCCCAGGATAGCACCGGGACGACATAGTGGCCGCTTCGGCTGCTATCAGCGTGGTAGGTCAGGACTGCACTGTCCTGGGCGCCGGCCGATGGGGCTGACAGCGCAAGAGAGACGGCTCCAGCCAGCGCAATTGAAATCGACGAGGCGCGCCGGCTGTAGATGTGCCCGACGACCCTGGTACTCGGCGCCCACCAACACGGGGAGCCGTTCGCATCATCCTGATGGTTTGCTCCGCGGCCCAACAAACCTCCGACGCAAAGCCAGCTCACTGGCGATCACCAAGGACCTCGGTAATTTCATAGAGATGGGGATCGATCCCGTCGGTCACGCTTTCGAACTGGCTCCAAGCCTTCCGGAATTCGGGCGATTGGTGCGCTGCCCGGAGCTGGTCGCGGGTTTCCCATTGAACATAGTTCACGATCCGGCGCCCATCGAGGCTTCGATGCAAGCTGATCGAAATGAATCCCGGTTGACGCTGCATGAAGCGAGCGCGCTCCGTCATGAGCGACAATGCCTCTGCCTGCTTCTCCGGTTCGGCTTCGATGATGGTGATCTGCGTGACGGGCCGTTGTTTGGTCTCGGTACGGGTCATGATGCTCTCCTTTGCAAGGTTATCGATCGATCTCTCCGAAAACGATATCCAGCGACCCGATGATCGCAGCGACGTCGGCCAGCAAATGGCCGCGACAGAGCAGGTCCATCGCCTGCAGATGCGCGAACGAAGGCGCGCGGATCTTGCACCTGTAGGGCTGGTTCGTCCCGTCGGAGACCAGATAGACACCGAATTCGCCCTTGGGAGCCTCTACGGCCGCATAGACCTCGCCAGCGGGAACGCGAAAGCCCTCCGTGTAAAGCTTGAAGTGGTGGATGAGAGCTTCCATCGAACGCTTCATCTCACCGCGGCGCGGGGGAAAGACCTTGTTGTCTTGCACGGCAACGGGACCCTGCCCATCAGGTTCGCGCAGCTTGCTGATACACTGTCGCATGATGCGCACCGACTGACGCATCTCCTCCATGCGAACCAGATAGCGGTCATAACAGTCGCCGTTCTTGCCAATCGGAATATCGAAATCCATTTCCGGATAGCATTCGTAAGGCTGCGCCTTGCGCAGGTCCCAGGCCGCGCCGGAGCCACGCACCATGACGCCCGAAAAGCCAAGCTCCCAAGCTTGCTTGAGCGTGACCCTGCCGACGTCGACGTTGCGTTGCTTGAAGATACGAAGTCCCGTCAGCAAGCGATCCAGATCGTCCACCACGCGCAAGAACGGATCGCAGAACGTCTCAATGTCGTCAATCAGCTTCGGCGGCAGATCCTGATGCACACCACCGATACGGAAAAAGTTGGCGTGCATGCGCGCGCCAGATGCCCGTTCGTAGAACACCATCAGCTTTTCGCGCTCTTCAAATCCCCATAAAGGCGGAGTGAGCGCTCCGACATCCATCGCCTGAGTCGTGATGTTGAGAAGATGGGAAAGCAGGCGTCCGATCTCACAATAGAGCACGCGGATCAACTGGCCGCGGCGCGGCACTTCGAGGCCGAGCAGCTTTTCGGCGGCAAGGCAGAATGCATGTTCCTGGTTCATCGGAGCGACATAATCGAGCCGGTCGAAATACCCGATCGATTGCAGATAGGTCTTGTGTTCGATCAGCTTTTCGGTGCCTCGATGCAGCAAACCGATGTGCGGATCGACACGACGGACCACTTCGCCGTCGAGCTCCAGCACCAGTCGAAGCACCCCGTGGGCCGAAGGGTGTTGCGGACCGAAATTGACGGTGAAATTGCGAAGCCCTGCTTCAACCATGGCAAACTCGCGGTTGTGACGCCAGCGGATCCGCGACCGGCGGAGCTTGATCACGCATACTGTTTGGCGCGGTGACCCCCGGAGCGTCGCCGCCACGAGCGATCACTGGCGCCGACGGCCAAAGGATGCTGGCGGACCGTGTGACGCAGCCTCGGAAATGAGTCGTCGGATGAGCAGCATGGCGAACGCAGTCCGGCCTCGGTTGTTCCTAAAGGCTCGCAGGGCGCTCGTAGGGGGTGTGAGAACTCACCGTCTTCCACGCGGGAACTGAGGAACACCTGCACTTGCATTCGGTTAGGCAGATGCGGGACACAGGATATTGAGCCGACTGGCCTCTTTCGGATTTGCGGAGGAACAGGGATGGAAGTTGGCTTTATCGGGCTGGGAGCCATGGGATCCGCCATGGTGCGTCGGCTCATCGAGCTCGGTCACCATGTGCGGGTCTGGAATCGCTCGCGTGAGGCCATCGACAGCATCGTGCAAATGGGAGCGCATCGCGCCGACACCCCGCAGGATGCGCTTTCCGCACCAGCCGCCATCACGATGCTGGCTAATGACGAGGCCGTGCGCTCCGTGCTGCTTGAAAGCGGTGCGCTGCGTGCAGCCTCGCGCGGGCTCGTTCACGTGATGACCGCCACGATCTCGGTCGATCTGGCGAAGCAACTGGAGAAGGTCCACACCGAGTGCGGCGTCGCTTATGTGGCGGCTCCGGTGCTCGGTCGGGCCGACGTTGCTGCGCAGGGCGGGCTGCATGTGCTTGCGGCGGGAGACGCATCGGCGATTGGGTGCGCCCAACCGCTGCTCGATGCCATCGGCAAGAAGACCTGGTACGTGTCGGATCAGCCACACAAGGCCAACGTTGCAAAGATCGCCGCCAACCTGCTGCTTGCGTCCGCGATTGAGACGATGGCAGAGGCGATCACGCTTGCGGAGCGTCATCAGCTTGATCCAGCGCGCATGATGGCGGCGCTTACGGGAAGCCTGTTCTCGGCTCCCGTATATCGGACCTATGGCGAGCTTATCCTGAATCGGACATTCGAGCCCGCCCTCTTCAAGGCGAGCCTCGGCCTGAAAGATGTGAACCTGGCCGTTTCAGCCGGCGAGTCTGCCGGCGTTCCATTACCGATCGCCGGCCTGGTGCATGATTCGCTGCTCGACGCCATCGCACATGGTCACGGCGAGTCCGACTGGGCCGCCTTGGCCACCGCATCGGCACGGCGGGCAGGTCTCGGCGGCAACACCCGTAGGCATTGATGGCGGCGTGTCATCCGCCCGTGCTCGAAATTGGGAGACGAACACATGAACCGAACGGTCGAACTCCTGGCACAGGGACAGAGCTGCTGGATGGATGATCTCACCCGGCAAATGATCCGCAGCGGCGATCTGGCACGGCGGGTTGGTGAGGAAGGCCTGCGCGGCATTACCTCGAACCCGGCGATCTTCGAGAAGGCGGTGGCGGAGGGTGCGGACTATGCCGATGACATCGCCCGGGCCACCGCCGCGGGCCAGTCGCCGGAGGGCATCTACGAACGGCTGATCACCGCGGACGTCCGTGACGCCTGCGACATCCTGCTTCCAGTGTACAAGGAGACCGACGGCATCGACGGTTTCGTTAGCCTGGAGGTGTCGCCTCACCTCGCTCATGACACCGAGGCCTCAATAGAGGAGGCGCGCAAGCTGTGGAAGGAAGTCGAGCGGCCCAATCTATTCATCAAGATCCCGGGCACGCCGGCGGGCGTTCCCGCCATAGAGCAGTTGCTGTTCGAGGGCATCAACATCAACATCACGCTGCTGTTCTCGATCGCCCGCTACGAGGCGGTGGCCGAGGCCTATCTGCGGGCACTCGAGCGGCGGCTGGCCGCCGGTCGATCGGTCAATCATGTCGCGTCAGTGGCAAGCTTCTTCCTCAGCCGAATCGACGTGCTGGTGGATCGGCTGTTGCGGCAACGCATCGTGCCGGGCCGCTCACCTCCCGATCCCGATCCACGTGCGCTTCTCGGAAGGGTCGCGATCGCCAACGCCAAGCTCGCCTATCATGCCTTCAACCGTCATCTGACGAGCAATCGCTGGATGGCGCTTGCCGAGAAAGGCGCGCGTCCGCAACGAATGCTGTGGGCGAGCACCAGCACCAAGAACCCGGATTATCCCGACCTCATGTATGTCGAGCCGCTGATCGGTCCGATGACCGTCAACACGATGCCGCGCAAGACGATTGCGGCGTTCCAGGACCATGGCACCGTACGGGCGACCGTCCAGCAGGGCGTGCCGGATGCGCAACGCGTGATGGCCGACCTGGCGCGGGTCGGGGTGTCATTCGATCTTGTCACCGCCCAGCTCGAGAACGATGCGGTCCAGAAGTTCATCGATCCCTTCGATTCCCTGCTCAAGCAGCTCGCCGCCAACAGCGAACGGGCCAGAGCCTAGCGATCAAGCCAATGGTGGTGGAATGAATCGGGCGTCACCTTGTCGGCGGCGCCAGCGTCGTCGCAATGACCTTGCTAGACCATGTGGAAATCAGTCCAAGGAACGCGCCTGGACAACGATTCGATTCAGTCACAACGTGGTCTAACCGCGCCCCTTGTTTGCGACATGGTCCTGCAGTTGCTCGGTCGCAATCCATTTCCCGTCCTGGCCCCGCTCGCGCGAGTGCTCAGCCTTGTCGCGATTGGACAGAACCATGTTCTCACCGATCAGATCGTCTCGCAGATTGCTCAAACCTCCACTTCCGGCCCCTTTGCTCTTGCTTGTTGCGCCGGACCCGAAATGCTTTCCTGCTTTGTTCGTCATGCATTCGACCCTTACGGCTTCCGACCCTTACGGCTTCGGCCATTCTCTTACTGCCCCGGTTTCCGTTTCGGGGCCGGACGATTGTGCTTGTTGTGCTGGCTCTCCTGATTGAGACCGCCGCGGCTCACCGGGAATTCCGACTGCCGCGCACTGCGGTTGGCGAGCCGAGGGGCACTGTCTCCTTCCGCGCGGGCAATATCCTGCTCGACTTGCCGCGCATCCGGAACGTCGGGCTTCCGTTCCAAGATTCGCAACTGCTGTTCGTGGGTAATCCTGCCCTGCAACTCGACCGAACGGGAAGGACCGCCATGTTCTCGGCCCCGACGCGAGCGGCCTGCGCGCCGTCGCGGTTTCTCGACACCCCCTTGCGGATTGGTATCGTTTTCGACGTCGCCTTCGAAGGTGTTTTCGCCTTCCAAGGCATCAACATCGTCGGGCATCGCCTGCGCCATTGTGACGCCCTTCGATCCGCCGATCAGCGGATTGCGATGGAGATCCGTATCAATCGGCTTCTTCAGTTTCAGATGTCTGCTCATGAGGCCCTCTTCTTGGTCGCCGTGTTCCTCCGCCCTTGTCCACCGGGCGATGAGCATGATGAAGGTCGCGTTCGCCACCGCCACCAGACACTTTACTGTGCCGCCGCAAAGGATCGTCCGCGGCCGGCTTCCTGACCTCGAGTACGGCCTTTGCGTTTTCGCGCGCGGCCCCAGGGCCGCCTTGCCGGATGCTCGCGCGTGTCTTCGTGGACGTCGACATTGCTACCGGTCCTGCTGATATCCTTGGTGGGTCGTGTTCTGCCGGGTGTTGCCCTGGTGGGCCTGTTGATCGGGTTTCTCAACGTGCTTTTTTCCGGTTTGTACTTGATGCGGATTTCCCGATTTCGGATCACCGGGCCCCTTGTGGCTTTGATTTTCATAGGGAACTGGAGGGGGCTTCGTCATCATTTGCTCCCTAGCTGTGTTGCTTGGCTTCGCGTCACGCAGCCGACGAGACACCCTGTGCTGGCCATAGCGCACGAACCTCTTCGGGCAGCGAGTGCCGGACTTTTTCGGCCTGATTGGGATCGATATGGTGGTTTAATACACGGAACACCGCACGTGCCGCCTCGGCCGAATCCACCGGCTTATCCGAGTTCATTTGCGCCGATATGAGTGCAAGGAATTCCTGCTGCGAACGCCACGTTCGCGGCGTCTCGCTCGGCCGCCACTGCTCGAAGTAGGTGCCGCGCACCATGAGCGGCAGTTGCGCTCCAAGGTGAACAGCGAGATTGAGCGGAACGCGATCACGCACCGTTCGTAACACCGCACCAAGGACGTGCCACGCCAGTTGTTTGTCGCGGGGTAGCGTCGCCATGATTTCGTCCAACCATACATTCGTGAGGTGGATCGTTCTGTCGAATACATCGAGACCTGTTGCGCTCATGGGACTCATCCATCGTTGGTCGAACATGGGGGCAATACGACGTCCGCGGATAGGTTCCGAAGTGTTGATTTTCCGAGAGCATAGGCAGGATAGAAGAGCAAGATCGCGACCAATCGATGCGCCGCTTCTCCGTGATCGCGGGTACCATTGCTTTTTTGGTTCCGTTGAAGCATCCGTTCGAACAATCGCGCCACCCACGGAACGCTGGAAGAGCCTGGAAGAGATTGACTCGCTCCGCCTGACGCACTTCGACGCGATGATCGGCGAAAAGGAAACCCAGTGCCGAGCAGGACGTTGACTGGCAATCGATGCAGGTTCGAGGAGGACGCGTATGCAGGTGAAGCAGATCATGCAGCAGAAGGTAGCGATTGCTGACCCGAACATGACGATCCGCGATGTTGCCCGCAAAATGCGCGCTGGAAACATTGGTTGCTTGCCCGTCGGTGAGAACGACCGGCTGATCGGCATGGTTACGGATCGCGACATCGCCGTACGGGCGGTCGCGGATGGCCGCCCGCCGGGAAACACGTCGGTTCGCGACGTGATGTCGGAAGGCGTCGGGTACTGCTTTGAAGATGACGATGCGGAAGCGGCGGCGCAGATCATGGCCAAGCATCAAGTTCGACGATTGCCGGTCCTCAATCACGACAGGCGGCTGGTCGGAGTGATCGCGCTGGCCGACCTCGGCCGATCTGAGGCGCGTTCGGCGCAAGGCGCCTTGCAGGGGCTCTCCGAGCCGACCGAGAAGGAACGTCGTTACATCTAGGTTAGCGGCAGCAAAGCCGAGGGCGACGGCAATCCCATTGACCACTGGAGAAGGAGACGATCATGACGTTCAGCTTGACAAGTCCTGCGTTCCCTGACGGCGGTCAGATTCCGGCGAAATATACTGCGGATGGCGAAAACGTCTCTCCGCCTCTGGAGTGGTCCGACGCGCCGGCGGAAACCAAAAGCTTTGTGCTGATTGTCGAGGATCCCGATGCGCCATCCGGGACGTTCCGCCATTGGGGATTGTACAATATTATGGGCGAGCGAGCGATGTTGCCCGAGGGCGTTGGCCGCGGCGCGAAAACAGAGAAACTGGGTAAGGGCGTCAACGATTTCGGCGAACCGCGTTACTGTGGCCCCGCGCCGCCCAAGGGACATGGAACACATCACTACCATTTCAAGCTTGCGGCGCTGGACGTTGACGCGTTGTCACGGGCCCCCAAAATGTCCGTCGAGGACATCTGGAAAGCCGCCGAAAAGCACAGGCTCGCTGAAGCTGATCTGGTCGGAACATACAGCCGCTGATGAACCCATCCAGCCGCCTACCCCGCAACTCATCCGCCGGCTCAGCATTGCCAACCGGCCTGGTGCATTGGAGTGGGGTTATGAAAACAAAACGCAAGCAGAGCTTTGAAGAGGCCGCAGACCTTGTCCTGCATGCAGAAGTGGCGAACGGCTATCTGAGGGAGCTATGCGTGGCTTGTGCAAATGGCGACAAGCCTGCGGCGCGCAGATTCCTGCGCGAAGCGATCAGCGAGCTCGATATTGCCCGAGCGCTCTTACGTACCGGGATCGAATGACTTCGCGGAACATCTTCGCGCGTCCGATGACCGCGCAACTCCGCGAGGTCACATGCCTTACAACCGGCTCAGCCTGCCTGCGTGGGCCGGTTTGCGCCACAGCCGCCGCCAGCCGATCACAACGCCGCTGATCGACACGATCGTGCCGACGACCGACAGCAGCCAGACCACGATGGCGCGCGATGGGACGTAACGCAGCAGGGGCGGAAAATCGAAGCTGTGCAGCGCGTTGAAGAGCCAGCGATAGGTGCGGCGTCCGTCGTCGCTGCGATCGAGAATTTCCGCGGTAACAGGAGAAATATGCAGCCATGTGTGGACGGGATCGGCGAAGCCGACCCGCAACACGGGAAGCTCACGCTCATGGTGCAGCGAGTACCAGTAGGCGTCTGATACATCGATCTGGCGCGAGAACGCCATCGTCGCGTCGGGGACAACGCGACGGACCGCGTCGACGATCCGATCCTGCGATAATGCTACCGGCGCGCCGGTAGCTGGCTCTGCGAGGCTCCGACGGCCCTGATTGTCCTCCATCACCATCAACGGCCGCCCGCCGATCCAGACGAATTTCGCCTCCACGGCCGCCGTCGATGACGTCGATTGGAAGCTTGCGGCGACAGTGGGCGCGTCGTGGCCGCTGTACCTGACCGCGATGTCCCTGGTGATGCCGCGAGCGGAGAACGCCTCGCCGGGATTGAGCGATAGCCAGCCGCTGAGCATCCAGGTGACCACGAAGAGGCCGCCGATCAGGCCGGCGACGTGATGCCAGGCCATCCAGCCGCGATACGCCGAGATCGCGCCATCCGCGTAACGGCGCGTCAGCCGCAGCCGGAGAATGCCGATCCAGAAGCCGGTGATCGCCACCACGAGGCATATGCCTGATGTCCACAACACGACCTGCCGCCACAGCGGGCCGTCCTTACGCAGGACCGTCGGATAGATCCAGTGCGGGATCGAGCCGAGCCAGTTCCAGATGCGCTCTTGCCGCGTCGTGTCGAGCGCGATCTCGCCGGTGCGGGACGAAACGTAGAGCTCCGTGCCGTCGCGATCGCCGAGCGCAATCAGATAGAACGGCCGCAAGGGGTCGAAGCGCGCGGTGACCGACCATTGATCGCGCGTCACGGGCTCGAGCAAACGCGGCTGTACCGCATGAGGATGATGGGTGGCAATCGCAAGAGCCTGGTCCGCCGTGATCTCGTCGATGACGCTGCCATCGCTTGCGGAAATGGCGACGGGGCGCTCTCCCCACCACCCGGTCACCCGATAGACCGGCGTGTCATTCATCATCAAGAGGCGGAGATCGCGCGGATAGTGCTCCATGCGCGCGATGGCCATCGCGCGATCCGGCGCAATCTGCACCTTGTTCCAGGCAATGACGGGAAGCGCCGCAAGGCGCTCCCCATCAGTGAGGCGCGGAAACGCCACGTACATCATGACGAGGCCGGAGATGAACCACATCGCGAACAGCAGGCAGGTCGCGATACCGATCCAGCGATGCATGATGTAGAGCGATCGCCGTCCTCGCCGGATCAGTGCGCTGCGCATCGTCAGAACTTCACGTTGAGGGACAGTTCCGCCGTGCGCGGCATGCCCAGCAGCCACTGCCCCGTACCGTTCGAGGTCACCGCGTAAACCTTGTCGAACAGATTGTAGACGCGGAACGCGACCGTGGTGCGGTCGTCCGGCTTCCACCTGACACCGCCGTTGACCACGTTGTAGCCCGGCCGCAACTGGGTGTTGGCAAGATCGGAATACATCTGGCCGACGATCTGCACCCCGCCATAAACTGACCAGTTGGGCGCGAAGTCCCAGGTCAGCCAGACGTTGGAGACCTGCTGCGGAACGTTGACCGGGACATTGCCGTCATAGCTGACGATCTTGCCGCCGACCACCTGGCTGTTGTTGTCATACCTCGCGCGCAGCACTGCAAAATTGGCATCGATGCGCCAGCCGTCGTTCAGCGCAAGCCCGATCGATCCCTCGAGTCCGCGGGATGATTGCTGGCCGATCTGCAGCGCCAGGCCGCCGGTGGGATTGCTTGGGTCGGGAATGGTCAGGCCGGTCTTGACGATCTCATAGGCCGCCAGAGTCCACTCGCCGCGACCGCCCCAGAATGACTGCTTGACCCCGATCTCGGCCTGCTTGCCGGTAGCGAGCTGGAAGGTCTTTTGCGTGGTCGGCAGCGAGATGAGATTGGTGACCGGATCGACGCCGACTGCATATTGGCCGTAGAAGGCGAGGTGCTTGATCGGCTCGTATACGAGGCCGGCGCGCCAGCTCGTGCCCGACAGGCTGACGTCAAAGCTGTTCGACGGCACCCGGTAGTCGGTGCGATCGACCTCGGGGCGGTCGTACCTGACACCGGTGACGAACGACAGTTGGTCGGTCAGCGAAAGCCGGTCCTCGGCAAACAGCGCGTATTGGTTGACGATTGCATTGAAGCCCGGTGCGGTTGGAGACGTCGTCGCGATGAATGACCCGGGATCAAAGACGTAAGGATCGACCGACGATGCGCCGGCGTAGGGCGAATTGTTGATGTGGGTGAAGTCGATCCGATTGACGTCGAACCCGACCACGAACTGGTTCGCAAGACCGAAGATATGACCGCTGAGGGTCGTATCCATCCGGTTGCCGAACTGCTTCTGGTCGTGGAAGATCTCGATATAGCTGGAGCGATCGATCTGCTGGGTCGCCGGATTCCAGGTGTAGTTCTCGACGTCGCGCCAATGCCGCTCGCTGGTCAGATAATAGAGCGTATTGTTGACCTTGATTCCGTCGGCGACATCCCATTCGGTCTTGAATTGGGTCCAGTTGTCCCGATAGCGAATCGTGCTGTCCGATGCGTTGTAGTTCTTGAAGCGCAGCGCATCGAGGATTCCGCCGTTGACGACAGGCGTGCCGAAATAGCGCGACGGGCTGCGGTCGCCATAGTCTTCGGAAAGCGTGAAGGCGAGATTGTCGGACGCCTGCACCCGCACTGCCGCGGAGACCACCACATTCGATGTCTTGTCGCGATCGACCCAGCCATCCGACACGTTGCCGGTGGCATTCACGCGGTACGACACATTGGGATTGATCGGCCCGGCGCTGTCGAGCGCGAGCCGTCGCGTCATGTTGCTATCAAGCGAGACCTCGGCGTCGTTGTAAGGCGTGGCGAGCGGCTTTTTCGAGATCACGTTGATGACGCCGCCGATCGCGCCTTCGCCGTACAAGACCGAGGCCGGGCCGCGCAGTACCTCGATGCGCTGCGTCGACCAGGTGTCGTATGGGAAGGTCAGGGTTCCAGAGCCGACATAGAAGCGCGTGCCGTCATACAGCGTCATCACCGAGTTGCTGCCGGCGAAGCCACGGGTACTGAACGACAGGCCGCCATTACCAGGAGCGGGCGTTGCGACGACCCCGGCCGCGTCCTGGGTGACGGCGTCGATCACATTGTGCTGACCGCGTTCAGCGATGGTCCCCGACGAGATGACCTCGACGCTGGCCGGCGTTTGCAGCGGCGTCAGGTTGAGGCGGCTGCCGGTTCCTTCCGGCTTGGTGGCATTGAGCGTCGGTGATGTCGGTGCGGACGACCCGGCGGGCTGCGCCGCGCTCTGGGCTGCCAGGTTTGTCGCCGGCCTCGCCTGCGACCGAATAGCGGCAGCCGCGTTGTTGCGCGCGGGACGCTTCGGCTTTGCGGCCTCGGGAGGCGAGACCTGGATCGGATCCAGCCTGGTGGATGGAGCAGCTTGCGCCAAGGCGTCGGCCGGCAGCAGCAGCGATGACAATGAGCAAGCGAGACCAAGGCGCCGTCCAAGCGCGATGGAGCAAGATGAGAACATGAAAGAACTCGCGGTTAACGTGGCACGTCACCGCGAACGCGGACACCGCACGCCGAAAAGCAATGCGCCGATCCCCATCAGGACGCCCCCGCCCGATGTGCTCGCGTGTGACCACGACTGACGGCAGGTCTCCTGGCTCACGGGTTATCGCCTGTCGACGCCTTCCCGGGCTGCCTGGCCCAGTGGCACGTTGACGAAAGGCTCGCCGTTTACAGTTGCGGGGACAGCTACGGCCTTGGGCCGACGCCCGCACCGCATTCCCTTTTGATCTCCCGAAGGAGAACCGTCGCCATCAACATAGTTTTATCTGGAAACAATTGTCAACGATTCGCCCGCGAGCACTGCAAACCAGAGTATTCCCATAGTGGCTTTCGCGACGAACCGCCAAAGTGCGGCACGCGAACCATCAGCGTCGCACCGTGAACTCGTCCGAACTTCGTCGCGATTCCCATCTGGCCTGCTCGAGCTCCGGGCGGTCACACTCGGTCTCGGGGTAGCCGATGCAGAGATAGCCGATGAACTTCCAACTCTCGGGTACGTCGAGAACACCGTGAACGCGGATCGGATCGAGGATCGACACCCAGCCGAGCCCAATGCCCTCTGCACGTGCGGCAAGCCACATCGAGCAGATCGCGGCGACGACGGAATATTCTGTGGTTTCGGGCATCGTCGCGCGCCCCAGGCCCGCACCGATGCTGCTCGTCTTGTCCGCGAACACGGCCAGATGGCCCGGCGCCTCCTCGAGCCCCGAAAGCTTGAGGGCGGCATACTTCGCCGCGCGCTCACCCGAATAGGACTGCAGGGCATCGGCATTGCAAGCCTTGAAGTCCTCGATCACCGCGCTGCGCCTCGCCGTGTCCTCGACGATAACGAACCGCCACGGTTGGCTCAGCCCGACCGACGGCGACAGGCAGGCCGTCTCGATCAGCCGCTCCAAGGCGCCATCCGGCAGCGGATCGCGTCGAAAGCGCCGCACGTCGCGGCGCCACACGAACAATTCGTGCAGTTGCCGGCGAAACGTATCGTCGAATGAGACCATCAGACTCATCATCCAATCTTTATTTAACCTTCATCGGCAGGCCTGCCACCACAAATTCCACCTCGTTTGCCACGCCGGCAATGGTCTGGTTCATGAGGCCGGCGGCGTCACGAAACGCGCGCGCCAGCGCATTGTCGGGCACGATGCCGAGGCCGACTTCGTTGGTCACCATGATCACCGGGCTGTGCTGCCGAGGCAGCGCCTCGGCAAGATACGCAACGTCCTGCGACCAGTCGCGCTCGGCATGAAGCAGGTTTGACAGCCACAGCGTGAGGCAGTCGACCAGCCTTGCTCCGCCACCGTCGGTCTCGGCCAAGGCCGCGACGAGATCGAGCGGCACCTCCCGTTCGATCCAGTCGCGGCCTCGCCGCGCGCGGTGGCGCGCGATGCGCTCCACCATCTCCGCATCGAGCGCTTCGGCCGTCGCAATATATATGGGCTGTCCCGGAAACGAGAGCGCGCGAGATTCGGCGCGCCGGCTCTTTCCCGATCGGGCTCCGCCCGTTATCAGAATGACGGCCATCGTGATCTCCTGTCGCGCCAGCACTAATCACCAAACGCTGCGAAAGACAAAGCCGAAATCGATCGCGGGAGGGCTTGCGCTCGCGCGGGGTCTTGCGCATCAGGAGAGATCGAGGCGGGAGACGTGCGTGAGCTTTGCGGGAGCGATGGTGGTGGCAATGGCGGTCGATGCCCTGATCGGCTGGCCGGATTGGCTGTTCGCGCGCGTCGGCCATCCCGTGACCTGGCTTGGCCGGCTGATCACCGCCGTCGATAGCGGCTGGAACCGGACGTCTGCTTCGCCTGCGCTGCGTCGCGCAGCCGGCATCGCAGCGGCAACTCTGGTGATTGCGCTGGCAGCATCGCTCGCCTGGGCTGTTCAGATCGTGCTCCCCGCAAGCTGGATTCGCGTTGTGCTGGTCGGAATTCTGGCATGGCCGCTGGTTGCCTTGCGTTCACTCCATGACCATGTCGCCGCGGTCGCAAATCCGCTGGAGGCCGGCGATATCACGGGCGCACGCGCGGCGGTTTCGCGCATTGTCGGGCGCGATCCCGCCACGCTCGATGATGCCGGCACTGCCCGCGCGACCATCGAGAGCCTGGCCGAGAATGCGTCCGACGGCATCGTCGCGCCGGTGTTCTGGGGCGCACTGTTCGGACTGCCCGGCATTGTCGGCTACAAGGCGATCAACACGCTGGATTCCATGATCGGCCACCGCACCGCGCGGCACGAGGCGTTTGGCTGGGCCTCCGCCCGCATCGACGACCTTGCCAATCTGATCCCGGCGCGCCTCACCGGCCTGCTGTTCGTACTGCTTGCGTCGCATCGGGCGCAGGCGTGGTCATGCATGCTGCGGGACGCGAGCCGCCATCGCTCGCCGAACGCAGGCTGGCCGGAAGCCGCGATGGCCGGCGCGCTCGGCGTGCGGCTGAGCGGTCCGCGCATCTACCACGGCAGCGTTGCGAAGGAGCCTTGGTTGAACGAGGCAGCGCACGATCCCGTCGCCGCCGATATCCGCCGGGGACTGACACTCTTTCGGCGCGCCATGATGTTGTTGGCCGGGGTGCTCGCGATCCTGGGCTTCGCGTGAAGGAGTGGCTCAATGCCTGAGCATGGAGGAAATCTCGACGTTGCCCAGCGGCGCTTCGGCGGCCGGCCGGAAGACTGGATCGACCTGTCGACCGGGATCAACCGGCTGCCCTATCCGTCGGTCGACGTGGAGCCGAGACTGTGGAATGCGTTGCCGTCGCGAACCGACATCGAATCGCTCCATGATGCGGCGCGGCATGCCTACGCCACCGATGCGCCGATCGTGGCGCTCGGTGGCGCACAAGCGGCCATCCAGTTGCTGCCGCATCTGTCGCCTCGCGGCCGCGCGCATATCCTTGCGCCGACCTATAATGAGTACGCCGCAGTTCTTTCGACCGCCGGCTGGGACGCGACCGAAGTGTCCGATCTCGAAGCCCTCGCGGGCGCCGATCTCGCCGTGGTGGTCAATCCCAACAATCCCGATGGAACACGTCACGATCGGAGCGAGTTGCTGGCGCTGCGGCCGCGTGTCGGCCGGCTCGTGATCGACGAGAGCTTCGCCGACACCGTTCCGGACCTGTCGCTTGCATCACAGGCCGGGCAAGATGGTCTCCTCATCCTGCGTTCGTTCGGTAAATTCTACGGGCTCGCCGGCCTGCGGCTCGGCTTCGCGATCGGCAGCGAGCGGGAGATCGCAGCGCTTGCGGCGATGGCAGGCCCGTGGCCGGTGTCGGCTGCTGCGATTGCGATCGGGCGGCGCGCATTGCGCGACGATGCCTGGAAAATGGCCACGTCGGCGCGGCTGGCCAGCGATTGCCTCAGGCTCGATGCGGCGGTGCAGTCGCAAGCATGGACACTGGTCGGCGGCACGCCATTGTTCCGCCTCTATGAGACCGGCGACGCCCTCGCCGCACAAGAGAAGCTGGCACGTGGGCAAATCTGGTCACGCGTCTTCGCACAACGCCCAGGATGGCTGCGCCTCGGCCTGCCCGGGAGCGAAGCGGAATGGTCCCGCCTTGCCGCTCTATTGTCGCGCCGATGATTCATCGCGCCAGCGCAAGCAGCCCATCGACGTCGAGATGCGCCTCGATGTGATCGGCAAGCGCATCGAGCGCGTCATCGACCCTGGCGCCGTACGCCTGGTCCGCGGCGGGAACGTCGAGTTGCGCGAGGAAGGCCTTGCGGAAATCGTCTGATGCGAACAGCCCGTGCAGATAGCTGCCGTGAACGCGCCCGTCGCCGGACACGGCACCTTCCGGCGCACCCACAACAAACGCGAAGGGCCGGGCCCGGTCCGGGCCGTCGGTCCGCCCGATGTGGATCTCGTAGGCGCTGATCGATTGATCGGTCGCGGCATGGACGGCGCTGACCCGCGTCAGCGTTTTCTGCTCGGTCATGACGGTCGCAACATCAAGAAGTCCGAGGCCGCGCGTCTCACCGGGGGGGCCTTCGATCCCGATCGGATCGGCCACGCTCTGTCCGAGCATCTGATATCCGCCGCACAGACCAAGCACATGGCCGCCGCGACGATGATGCGCCAGAAGATCGATGTCCCAGCCCTGCGCGCGCAGAAAGGCAAGGTCGCCGCGCGTCGATTTCGAGCCCGGCACGATGACGAGCCTGGCATCGCCCGGAATGGCGTCGCCGGGACGCACCATCACGAGGTCGACGCCCGGCTCGAGCTTGAGCGGATCGAGATCGTCGAAATTGGCGATGCGCGACAGCGCAAGAAACGCGATCTTGCATTGGCCGGGCTTGCGCGCGTCGCCGAGCCCGAGCGCATCTTCTGCCGGAAGCTCGCCGGCACGGATGAACCAGGGCAGCACGCCGAACCCGCGCCACGACGTGCGGGCTTCGATCAGCCGGTAGCCGTCATCGAACAGGGTCGGATCGCCACGAAACTTGTTGATGATGAAGCCACGGATCATTGCGGCGTCCTCGGGATCGATCACCGTCTTGATACCGACGAGTTGCGCAATCACGCCGCCGCGGTCGATATCGCCGACCAGCACCACCGGGACACCGGCCTTGCGCGCAAAGCCCATATTGGCGATGTCGGCCTTGCGCAGATTGACTTCGGCGGGGCTGCCGGCGCCTTCGACAAGCACGAGATCGGCGCGATGCTTCAGCCGCTCGAAACTCTCCAGTACTGCGCTCATCAGCGAGAGCTTCATGGCGGCATATTCCCGGGCACGCGCGGTTGCGACGCGCTTGCCCTGCACGATGATCTGCGCGCCGACATCGGTCTCCGGCTTCAGCAGCACCGGGTTCATGTCGGTGTGCGGCTCGACGCCGGCGGCGAGCGCCTGCAGCGCCTGCGCGCGTCCGATCTCGCCCCCGTCGACGGTGACGGCTGCATTGTTCGACATGTTCTGCGGCTTGAACGGCAATACGCGGAGGTCGCGCCGCTTCGCCGCGCGCGCCAGGCCCGCGACGATCAGCGATTTGCCGACGTCCGAGCCCGCTCCCTGGATCATCAATGTGCGCGCCATCGCGTGGTCCGGCTACGCTGTCAGAACTCGACGCCCGGCTGCGCCTTGATGCCGGACCGGAACGGATGTTTCACCAGCGTCATCTCGGTGACGAGGTCGGCGATCTCGATCAGTTCGTCCTTGGCGTTACGCCCGGTGAGTACGACATGCGTCATCGGCGGCTTCGACGTCTTGAGAAATTCGACGACGTCGGCGATCGCCAGATAGTCATAACGCAGTGCGATGTTGATCTCGTCGAGCACGACCATGCGCAGGCTTGCATCGGAGATCAGTTGCTTGGCTTTTTCCCAGCCGGCTTGGGCGGCGGCAATGTCGCGGGCGCGATCCTGCGTTTCCCAGGTGAAACCTTCGCCCATCGCGTGGAACTGACAGAGGTCGCCGAAGTGTCCGGTCAGCAGGCGGCGTTCACCGGTATCCCAAGCGCCCTTGATGAACTGCACCACCGCGCAGGGAAACCCGTGCGCCACGCAGCGGACGATCATGCCGAAGGCGGAGGACGATTTTCCCTTGCCCGCGCCGGTATGAACGATGATCAATCCTTTCTCACCGCTCTTGGTCGCCATGATTCGATCACGAGCGTCTTTCTTTTTGGCCATCTTGGCGGCATGGCGAGCTTCCAGCGCGGCCTCTGAGCCACCGGCTTCGTCCTCGGCGTCTCGTTCAGACATCATCTGACGTTCCTTCGGCTTGACAAGTTCCGGGCTTGGACGAATGGTGAGCCCTGCGTTGGTGCCTGTCCTACGACAGGCGAAGAGGGAATGCGATAGGGCTCAAGTCGGCCCGAAGCGCAGCCGCCCCCGCGACCGTGACCGGAGAGATGCCCAAAGCCACTGATTCCCAAAGGAATCGGGAAGGCGGGGATCGAAGGGATAACCCCCTGCTCCGCAAGCCGGGAGACCTGCCAGCGCAGACGTTGAGACCAGCGGACGGGGTGTTCCGCGACGGGGAACGAACCTTTCCATCGAACGGTTCGTCTGCCTCATCGCCTCCCGCTGTCAATCAGGAAGGGCGATGAGCGTTACACTTCATGTCTGCATCACCTGCCGCGCCGGCCAGACGGTCGCGGAAGGCGAAGCCACGCCCGGTGCGCGGCTGCATGCCGCGATCCGCGATACCGGTGTGCCTGACGGCGTCAATCTTGTTCCGGTCGAATGCCTGTCGGCGTGCAGCCAGGGCTGCTCGGTCGCGCTCAGCGCGCCGGGACGGTGGTCGTATGTCTATGGCCGCCTGTCCGAAGCCAATGCGACGGATGTGGTCGCCGGTGCTTCCGCCTATGCGGCGGCACCCGACGGCATCGTGCCGTGGCGCAGCCGACCGGAAATCTTTCGCAAGCAATCACTCGCCCGCATTCCACCCATCGCCGTTGTGCCAGAGGCTGCAGAATGACCACGCTCACCAAGGTGCCCGTCACCGTCGTCACCGGCTTTCTCGGATCGGGCAAGACGACGCTGATCCAGCATCTGATCAGGAATGCCAACGGCAAGAAGCTTGCGGTGCTGGTGAACGAGTTCGGCAGCGAAGGCGTCGACGGGGAGATATTGAAGTCCTGCGCGGATGCCAATTGTCCGAGCGAGAACATCGTCGAGCTCGCCAATGGCTGCATCTGCTGCACCGTCGCTGACGATTTCGTCCCAGCGATGGAGCAATTGCTGGCGCGGCGCGTGAAACCCGATCATATCGTGATCGAGACATCGGGGCTCGCGCTGCCGAAGCCGCTGCTGAAGGCGTTCGATTGGCCGGAGATCCGTTCGCGGATCACGGTCGACGGCGTGATCGCGCTGGCCGATGCGGAGGCCGTTGCGGCCGGCCGCTTTGCCCCCGACCCGGCCGCGGTCGACGCGCAGCGCGCCGCTGACGACAATCTCGACCACGAGACGCCGCTGTCGGAAGTGTTCGAGGACCAGATCGCCTGCGCCGACATCGTGCTGCTGACCAAGGCGGACCTCGCCGGCGCTGAGGGCCTCGAGGCCGCGAAGCTCGCGATCGCGGCCGAAATGCCGCGGCAGGTGCCGATGCAGCCGGTCGTCGACGGCGCGGTCGACGCGCGCGTGATCCTGGGTCTCGCGGCCGCAGCCGAAGACGACCTCGCAGCGCGTCCGTCGCACCACGACGGTGAGGACGAGCACGAACATAACGATTTCAACTCCGTGGTAATCGATCTTCCGGAAATCGCCGACGTCGATGCGCTGGTTGCATCGATCAAGGGACTGGCGCGCGAGCAGAATGTGCTGCGCGCCAAGGGCTATATCGCGATCCAGGGCAAGCCGATGCGCCTGCTGGTGCAATCTGTCGGCGAGCGGGTGCGACATCAGTTCGACATGCCCTGGGGCGCGCGGCCGAGGCAGTCGAAGCTCGTCGTGATCGGCGAACACGGCGACATCGATGAGGCCGCCATCAAGGCGCGACTTGGTGTCTGATGCACATCGTCTTCCGCGAGGGCCGCGGTCTCGAGGAGACCGTGACACCAAGGGACCTCGGCCAGGATCCGGCCGAACTTGTGGTGCTCTCGTTCTCCGACAGCGATCTTTCTGCGTTTGCTTCCGGCTGGCGGCGCGACCGCGGATCGCTGCCGTCTCTACGGCTCGCGAATCTGGCCGACCTGCGCCATCCGCTGTCGGTCGACACCTACATCGAACGGACCTTGTCGCAGGCGCGCGGCATCCTGGTGCGTCTGATCGGTGGCGAACCCTATTGGTCATATGGGCTGGCCGCGCTGCATCGCCTGGCGAAGGAGCGCAACATCGCGCTTGCGGTGCTGCCGGCGGACGGTCGCGATGACCCGCGGCTGGATGAATTCTCCACCCTGCCGGTCTCGACGCTACGCAGGCTCAAGGTGCTCTGCGACAAGGGCGGCCCCGTCGCGGCGCAGGCCGTGATCGCCCAGCTCGCGCTGGCGTCGGGACTGTATGCCGGACCGGTCGTCGGCGAGATCGACCTTCCGAAGTTCGGCTTCTACGATCCCGGGCTCGGCGCCGTCACGGCGCCGCCGTCACCAGATCACCGGCCACGGGCGCTGGTGACCTTCTATCGTTCCTATCTCGCAGCCGGCGACACGGCGCCGGTCGACGCGCTGATCACGGCGTTGCGGCAGAAGGGCTTTGATGCATACGGCGTGTTCGTCACCTCGCTGAAGGCAGCGGGCGTCGCCGATTGGATGCGCACCCAGTTCGCGCATTGTCCTCCCGCCGCTATCGTCAATGCGACCGCCTTTTCCGCAATCGGCGACGACGGCACGACGCCGTTCGAACTCGCATGCTGCCCGGTGTTCCAGGTCGCGTTGTCGACAGCGCGGCGCGATGATTGGGCCGAGTCGCTTCGCGGTCTTTCTCCCGGCGATCTGGCGATGCACGTGGTGTTGCCGGAGGTCGACGGTCGTCTGTTTGCGGGCGTCGTGAGCTTCAAGTCGCCCGGCGAGCGCGATCCCGACCTGCAATTCGCCCGTCTCGCGCACCGGCCGGACGAGGAGCGTGTCGCGGCGGTTGCCTTACGCGTCGCCGCTTGGCACAGGCTCGCGACCAAGCCGGCGCGCGAGAAGCGGCTCGCACTCGTGCTCTCGAACTATCCCGGCCGCCCCCATCAGATCGCGCATGCGGTCGGGCTCGATGCCCTCGCCTCGGTTGATGTGCTGCTGTCCGATCTCGCAGCCGCCGGCTTCGACACCGCGACCGTGGGGCCGCTCGGCGACGTTCTGTTGCGGCAGAAATTGACGTGGAGCGTCCACGACTATTGCGCGGCGCTGTCCCGCCTTCCACGGCAGCTTCAGGACGATCTCGCGAGTGCCTGGGGCGCGCCGGAGGACGATCCAGATTGCCGCAACGGCGAATTTCACTTCGCCGCAATACAATGCGGCAAGTCCGTCATTGCCGTTCAGCCGGAGCGCGGCGATGTGCGCCAGCGCGACGCCAACTATCACGATCTCTCGCGCACGCCTCGCCACGCCTATGTCGCGTTCTATCTCTGGCTCAGACAGCAAGGCATCGACGCCATCGTGCACATGGGTGCGCATGGTACGCTCGAATGGCTGCCGGGCAAATCGGTCGCGCTGTCGCCTTGCTGCTGGCCGGAGGCGTTGATCGGAGACCTGCCGGTAATCTATCCGTTCATCGTCAACGATCCCGGCGAGGCCGCACAGGCCAAGCGGAGGATCGGCGCCGTCACGGTCGGCCACCTGCCGCCGCCGCTCACGAACGCCACATTGCCGGAGGGCATGCGCCGGCTCGAACGGCTGCTTGATGAATATTCGACCGCCGACGGCCTCGATCCGGCGCGGCGCCGGCGCTTGATTGCTGATATCCGCGAGGAGGCGCGGCTCGCCGGGCTGGAGGACGATCTCGGTCTCGCCACATCGGTCTCGGCGGGCGAAGCCATTCCACAGATCGATCGCTTCGTCTGCGATCTCAAGGAAAGCCAGTTCGGCGACGGCCTGCATGTGTTCGGCCAGGGCGCGTGCGGCGAGGCGGAGAAGCGTGCGCTGCGCGATGCGCTCTCCGGCCGCCACGTTGCGCCGGGACCTTCGGGCTCGCCCTATCGCGGGCGCCGCGACGTGCTGCCGACCGGACGCAATGTGTTTGCCGTCGACCCGCGCGCGGTGCCCACGCCGTCGGCACATGCGCAAGGCGTCAAGCTTGCCGAGGAGCTGCTGCGCCGTCACCTGCAGGACCACGGCGACTGGCCGAAAGGGCTCGTCGTCGACCTCTGGGGATCGTCGACCATGCGTACCGCCGGCGAGGATTTTGCGATGGCACTGCATCTCGCAGGTATCGCGCCGCGCTGGGATCACGGCTCGGGCCGGGTGACGGGCTACGACATCATCGCACCGGCAGAACTGGGCCGCCCGCGCATCGACGTCACGTTGCGCGTGTCGGGGCTGTTCCGCGACGTCTTCTCAGGCCTTGCCCAACTGTTCGAGGCCGCGGCCGGGGCGCTGTCGGAACGCAGCGAGGAAGGCGACGAAAATCCGTATACGCAGCGCGTCTCGCGCGTGTTCGGGCCACGTCCCGGACGATATGGTGTTGGCACCGGCGCGACACCGGATGTCTTCACACCAGAATCGCGCGACACGGCCGGCGAGGCCTGGCTGTCGGCGTCATCCTGGTCATTTGCGTCCGACGGCGAGATGCGCTCCGACCGCGCCGGCATCGAGGCCCGGCTCGCTGCAGCCGATGCCTTCGTTCATACCCAGGATCTCCCGGAGACCGACCTGCTGCTGGCAGCGGACTATGCCGCGCATGAGGCCGGTGTCGCCGCGGCGGCCGAGCGCCTCGGCGCGAAGGCCCCCTCGCTCTATCACCTCGATGCGACGCGGCCGGATCAACCGCATGCCCGCCTGCTGACCGAGGAGATATCGCGGGTGGTGCGTGCGCGCGCCGCTAATCCAGCCTGGATCGCGGGCATGATGCGGCATGGCTTTCGCGGCGCGGCCGAGATCACCGCGACGCTCGAACACATGGCGGCCTTTGCCCATCTTGCCGGCGTGGTGCCGCCACATCTGTTCGATCTCTACTATGATGCGACACTCGGCAACGGCGACGTTCGCGCATTCATGGCGCGCGAGAATCCGGCAGCGCTGACGGCGATGGAAACGTGCTTCACCCGCTTGCATGAGGCTTCGCTCTGGAAGACACGTCGCAACTCGATCGCAGCCGCGCTGCGGGAGGCGTCATGAGCGCCGTCGCGATCAAGGGCTGGTGTCCCGGCGCGCTGCGGCCGATGCAGTCGGGCGACGGGCTCGTGGTGCGCATTCGCCCGCGTGGCGGACGGCTGGACGGGGCGCAGGCAGCGGGGATCGCCGACCTGGCTGGGCAGTACGGCAACGGCCTGATCGATCTGACCAGCCGCGCCAACCTTCAGATCCGCGGCGTCGAAGATTGCGGCCATCTCCCCTTGCTCGATGGGCTCACGCGGCTCGGATTGCTCGACCCTGATCCTGAGACCGAAGCGCGGCGCAACGTTCTGGTAACGCCGTTCTGGACTGGAGGCGATGAGACTTGCGCGCTCGTGGCCGAACTCGAACTCACTCTTGCCGGCGCTTCGCTCGAGCTTCCGACCAAGTTTGGCTTTGCGATCGACGATGGCCGCGAGCGGGTGCTGGCCGGCGCGTCTGCTGACGTCCGGATCGAGCGCGACGCCGACGGCAGGCTGCTGGTGCGCGCCGATGGCGAAAAGTTCGGCCGTTACGTCACACGAAGCGAGGCCGTCCAGGTCGCGCTCGCGCTGGCCGAATGGTTCGTCGCCTCCGGCGGCGCCGACGGCGACAGGCGGCGGATGGCGGCCCATCTCGCCGCCGGCGCGCGCCTGCCCGATACGCTTCGCGGCGATGCCGAACCGGCGCCTCGCGCGGCCGGTCCGCGTCCCGGTCTTTATGCACGAGACGCGATGGTTGGGTTTGCCTTCGGTCAAGTGCCGCACGGAACGCTGCGCCGCCTCGCCGCCGGCGCGCAAGCCCTTCGCCTGACGCCGTGGCGGATGCTGCTAGCGGAAGGGATGCGCGAGATGCCGCACGATACCGACCTCATCACGCGGGCCGACGATCCAGCGCTGCGTGCGATCGCCTGCAGCGGTGCGCCACGCTGCCGTGAGGCGCATGCCGATACTCGCGCGCTGGCATCCGTGCTTGCACCGCACGTTCCGGCCGATGCCCGGCTGCACGTCTCCGGCTGCACCAAGGGCTGCGCGCATGCCGGACCGGCCACGATCACGCTCGTTGCAACACGCGAGGGTTTTGACCTCGTTCGAAACGGCTCGACGCGAGATCTGCCTGTAATGCACGGACTGAGCGGCGCGAGCATCGTCGCAGATCCCGCCTTGCTGGTGAGGGACCGTTGATGCCGTATAGCTATGAAACCGATGGCGCCGCGATCTATCGGCAATCCTTCGCCACCATCCGGTCCGAGGCCGACCTCGCCGGCTTCACGCCCGACGAGGAGCCGGTGGTCGTGCGCATGATCCATGCCGCCGGCATGGTGGGGCTCGAAGTGCATATCCGTTTCACGCCCGGCATGGCCACTGCCGCACGCGCCGCCCTGCAAGGCGGCGCGCCGATCCTCTGCGACGCGCGCATGGTATCGGAGGGGATTACGCGTGCACGCCTGCCGGCCGGCAACGCCGTGATCTGCACGCTCGGCGACGCCGCCGTTCCCGCGCTCGCGCAATCGATGCGCAACACGCGCTCCGCGGCAGCGGTCGAGTTGTGGCGGCCGCATCTCGCCGGCGCCATCGTCGCCATCGGCAATGCGCCGACCGCCCTGTTTCATCTGCTCAACATGCTGGAGCACCAGAATTGTCCGAGGCCGGCGGCGATCATCGGCTGCCCGGTCGGCTTTGTCGGCGCCGCCGAATCCAAGGCGGCGTTGATGGCCGATCCACCCGCACCGGCGCTGACGGTCGAGGGGCGCCTTGGCGGTTCGGCGATCACTGTCGCAGCGATCAACGCGCTGGCGAGCCGGAGCGAATAGCCATGGGGCGCATCATCTGCTGCGGCCTCGGGCCAGGCGATCCGGACCTGATGAGCGTACGTGCCGACCGCACCGTGCGTGCGGCAAGGCACGTCGCCTATTTCCGCAAGAAGGGCCATCCCGGCCAGGCCCGCCGCATCGTCGAAGGGCTGCTCGCCGCTGATGTCTGCGAATATCCGATGGAATATCCGGTCACCACGGAGATTGCTTTCGACAGTCCCGACTATGCCCGCCTGCTCGCGTCCTTCTATGACGAATGGACGGAGCGCCTGGCGCGGCTGGCGCGCGCGGTCGATATCGTCGTGCTCTGCGAAGGCGATCCCTATTTCTACGGCTCGTTCATGCACCTGCATTCGCGCTTGCAAGGCCGCGTCGAGATCGAGGTGATCGCCGGCATTCCCGGCATGGCGGGCTGCTGGAATGCCGTCGGCCGGCCGATCGCGCTCGGCGACGACGTCACGACCGTCCTCATGGGCACGCTGCCGGAGGCGGAGCTCGAGCAACGGATGCGCAATTCCGACGCGCTGGTCATCATGAAGACCGGACGCAACCTGACGAAGGTTCGCCGGGCGCTGGCATCCACCGGCCGCCTCAACGAGGCATGGCTGGTCGAACGCGGCACCATGCCGAATCAACGCGTCGCGCGACTCGTGGATGTCGACGCGGCCGACTGCCCATATTTCGCGATCGTGCTGGTGCACGGGCAGGGCCGGCGCGGGGGATCAGTGGAATGACCGGAACCTTGACCATCGCGGGACTGGGACCGGGCGACGAGGCGTTGATCACGCCGGAAGTCTCCGCGGCGCTGGCGGCCGCAACCGACATCGTCGGTTACGCGCCCTACGTCACGCGCGTGCGCCCACGCGACGGGCTGACACTGCATCCCTCCGACAACCGCGTGGAGTTGCAGCGCGCCGCCGAAGCGCTGCGGCTCGCATCCGAAGGACGCCATGTCGTCGTGGTGTCCTCGGGCGATCCTGGTGTGTTTGCGATGGCGTCCGCCGTGTTCGAGGCACTCGAGGCGTCTCCGCACTGGCGCGACCTGCCGATTCGGGTTCTGCCCGGTGTCACAGCCATGCTCGCGGCGGCGGCGAGCGCCGGTGCGCCGCTGGGTCATGATTTTTGCGCAATCAACCTGTCCGACAATCTGAAGCCATGGCCTGTGATCGAGCAGCGCCTGCGACTCGCCGCCGAAGCCGATTTCGCGATCGCGATGTACAATCCACGCTCGGCAAGCCGGCCTGATGGCTTTGGCCGCGCACTCGAGATTTTACGCGAAGCCGGTTGCGGCGAGCGTATCGTGGTGTTCGCGCGGGCGGTGAGCACGCCCGAGCAGCGGATCGAAACGGTCAGGTTGGATGAGGCGAGGCCCGAGATGGCCGACATGCGGACGCTGGTGATCGTCGGCAATTCAGCGACGCGCCGCGTCGGCTGCTGGGTCTATGCGCCGAGGCATGCGCGATGACCGAGCCATTCCATCACCTCGGCGATGCTTTCCACCCTTGGTCTGTCGGGCAGTTGCGGCCGCGCGAGCATGATCACGGGGAGGCCGAGCACGCGGGCAGCATCGATCTTGGCGCGCGCACCCGCCCCGCCGGAATTGCGGGCGACGATCCATTCGATGGCGCGCGAGCGCAGCGTCTCGAATTCATCGTCAATCGTGAACGGTCCGCGCGACACGATGACGTCGGCATCGGGCAATGGCAGCGCGCCCTCGGGAGGATCGACGAACCGCAACGTATAGGCATGCTGCGGCCTCGCACCGAAAGGCGCGATGTGCTGGCGGCCGATGGCAAGGAATACGCGGACGCGGCGCTCCGGCAGGGCCGCGACGGCGGAGGTGATGTCCGCGACCTCGATCCAGTTGTCGCCGGCCGTCCTGACCCAAGGCGCGCGCTCGAGTGCGAGCAGCGGCGTGCCGGTTTCCGCGCAGGCCATAACAGCATTGCCGCTCATCTCGGCCGCGAAGGGATGGGTCGCGTCGATCACATGGGTAATGCCCTCGCGGCGAAGATAGTCCGAAAGACCTGTGACGCCGCCGAAGCCGCCGATCCGGGTCGGCAGCTTCTGGCCGGCGGGCGCGCGGGTGCGGCCGCCATAGGAGTAGACCGCCTCAAGCCCTGCTTGCGCGATGGTCTCGGCGAGCAGATTGGCGTCGGCGGTTCCGCCCAGAATCAGGGCGCGCATCATGGGTAATCCCTGGTTGACCATCATCGGCATCGGCGAAGATGGCCTCGCCGGCCTCTCCGAGGCAAGCCGAAAGGCGCTTCGCGAGGCCGAGACGGTGTTCGGCGGCGAACGGCATCTTGCTCTGGCCGGGATCACCGAGCGCGGCCGTGTGTGGCCCGTCCCGTTCGATGCGAAGGTCGTGCTGAGCTGCCGCGGCCGTCCGACCGCGGTGCTCGCCTCCGGCGATCCGTTCTGGCATGGCGTCGGCAGCAGTCTGACCGAGAAGCTCGAGGCCGGCGAATGGGTCGCGCATTCCGCGCCGTCGACGTTCTCGCTTGCGGCGGCGCGTCTGGGTTGGCGGCTCGAGAACATCGTTTGCGTCGGCCTTCACGCCGCGCCGTTCGAACGGCTGTTGCCGCATCTGGCGCGCGGCGCGCGGATCATCTGCCTGGTGCGTGACGGCAAGGCGGCGGGCGACCTTGCGCGCTGGCTCTCCGAACGCGGTTGGGGAGCATCGCCGATGTGGCGCTTGTCCGCGCTGGGCGGTCCGCGTGAATGTGTCACGCACCATCGCACGGACGATTGTGCCGCCGATCCGGATGAGCGGTTGGTCGCAGTCGCGCTGGAGGCGGTGGGATCGCATGGCATCGCGCGTAGCTCGGGTCTTCCGGACACACTTTTCGTGCATGAAGGGCAGCTCACCAAGCGGCCGATCCGCGCGCTTGCGCTGTCGGCGCTTGCACCACGGCGCGGCGAGAGATTGTGGGACATCGGCGCCGGCTCCGGCTCGATCTCGATCGAATGGGCGCTCAGCGGCGGCACGGCGATCGCCGTCGAAACGCGCAGCGATCGCGCTGACAACATTCGCAGCAATGCCGCAAGCTTTGGAATGACGCACCGGATCACCGTGATTGAGGGTGCAGCGCCTGGAGTCCTGGCGAGCCTCGCGACGCCGCACGCCGTCTTCATCGGCGGCGGCCTCGATGCCGCGATGTTCGATGCCGTGTGGTCGCACATCGCGCCTGGAACCCGGCTGGTTGCGCATGCCGTGACCCTGGAGACCGAAGCCCTGCTTGCCGATCTGCATCAACGCCATGGCGGCGAGTTGATGCGGGTCGAAATCGCCCATGCAGACCCGCTCGGCAAGTACCGTTCCTGGAAAGCCGCCCGTCCGATCGTGCAATGGAGCGCGGTCAAATGAAGGTCGCAGGACTCGGATTCAGGCGCGATACCACGCTCGCCTCGCTGCGCGAAGCACTCCGCGCGGCCGGCGGCCCCGAAGGCCTTGCAGCCGTCGCCACGGTGAGCGACAAGGCCGACGCGCTTGCGCTGAAATCGCTGGCGCATGAATTGGGGCTGCCGATCAGAAGCGTTCCCGCAGATATGCTGGCCGAGATCGTGACGACGACACAGTCCGATCTCATCAAGGAAAAGTTCGGCACGGGATCCGTCGCGGAAGCTGTGGCGATCGCCGCTGCAGGGCGAGGAGCACACCTGATTTCCACCCGGGCCCTTTCACAGGACCGGATGGCGACCGCGGCGATCGCGGAAGGAGACGGCGAATGACGGTGCATTTCATCGGCGCAGGACCGGGCGCGGCCGATCTGCTGACCCTGCGGGGACGCGATCTCATTGCCTCCTGCCCGGTGTGCCTCTATGCCGGCTCGCTGGTTCCCAAAGGCGTGCTGGCGCATTGCCCGCCGAATGCGCGCATCGTCAACACCGCGCCGCTGTCGCTCGACGACATCATCGCGGAGATCGCTGCCGCGCACGCCGACGGCAAGGATGTCGCGCGGCTGCATTCCGGCGACCTCTCGATCTGGTCGGCGATGGGCGAGCAACTGCGCCGGCTGCGCGCGCTGCAGATTCCCTACTCGATCACGCCGGGCGTGCCGGCCTTCTCCGCCGCGGCGGCCGCGCTCGAGACCGAGCTCACACTGCCCGGCCTTGCTCAATCCGTGGTGCTGACGCGCACGCCCGGCCGGGCCAGCGCGATGCCGGAGGGTGAAAAGCTCGCGGCCTTTGCCGCGACCGGTGCGGTGCTCGCTATCCATCTCTCGATCCATCTGCTCGACAAAGTCATCGCCGAGCTCACGCCGCACTACGGCGCGGACTGCCCGGTTGCAATCGTGTGGCGCGCGAGCTGGCCGGACCAACGGATCGTGCGCGCGACACTGGGTACGCTCGATGCCACCGTCGGTCCCGAGCTCGAGCGAACCGCGCTCATCCTGGTCGGCAGAACGCTGGGCGCGGAAGAGTTCGCCGAGAGCCGGCTTTACGCCGCCGACTATGACCGCCGTTACCGGCCGCTCGGTCCGGCGCCGCGCTTTCCCGAGGCACCGTGATGGCCGCCGGGCTTGTCATCTCCGCGCCAGCATCCAGCGTCGGCAAGACGACGCTGACGCTGGCGCTGGCGCGCGCCTATCGGAATCGCGGGCTGAAGGTGCAATGTCTCAAGAGCGGGCCCGACTATATCGATCCCGCCTTTCACGCGGTCGCTACGGGGCGCGTCTCCGTCAATGTCGATAGCTGGGCCATGCCGAGTGATGCGATCCGGCATCTCGCAAGCCGTGGCGCGGACGCCGATCTCGTGTTGACCGAAGGCTCCATGGGCCTGTTCGACGGCGTCGCCGTGCGTGGTGCCTCCGGCACCGGGACCACCGCCGACGTCGCTGAAATGACCGGGTGGCCAGTCTTGCTGGTGATCGACCCCTCCGGCCAGGCCCAGACGGCGGCGGCGGTTGCGGCCGGAATGCGCGACTTCCGCGCCGGCGTGACGCTTGCCGGCGTGGTACTCAATCGCGTCGCGAGCCCGCGGCACGAAGACCTGGTGCGCCACGCGATGGCGAGCGCCGGCATTCCCGTGTTCGGGGCGCTGCCCCGCCACGCCGAGATCACCCTGCCGAAGCGGCATCTGGGCCTGGTGCAGGCCGAGGAGCAAGCGCAGGTCGATGGCTTGATCGAGGAGGCGGCGCGCTTCGTCGCCGAGCGTGTCGATCTGGATGCCGTGCTGCAATCGGCCCGCGACTGGTCGCCGCCGTCAGCAACGAGAGGGTTCGAAATCAATCCGCCCGGACAGCGCATTGCCCTGGCGCGCGACGCCGCATTCTCCTTCATCTATCCGCACATGCTGGAAGCCTGGCGCCAGGCCGGCGCCGAGATTGTGATGTTCTCGCCGCTGGCCGACGACGGCCCCGATGCGAGTGCCGACGTATGCTGGTTGCCGGGCGGCTATCCCGAACTGCACGCCGGCAAGATCGCCGCCAACACGCGCTTTCTCGGAAGCCTGCGGTCCTTTGCCGAGACGCGGCCCGTGCATGGCGAATGCGGAGGCTATATGGTGCTGGGCAATGCCCTGACCGATGCCGACGGCGCGCGCCACGCGATGGCGGGACTGCTCGGCCTGGAGACGAGCTATGCCAAGCGTCGCATGCATCTCGGCTATCGGCTCGCTGAGCTTGCCGCGCCGATGCCCGGGCAGCGCCCGGGCACGCGCCTGCGCGGCCACGAATTCCACTATTCCACGATCGTCTCGCAGCCCGACACGCCCCTGGCGGTGGTCCGCGATGCGGCCGGGGCGATCGTTGCGGAAACCGGCTCGCGGCGCGGCCACGCGACGGGAACATTCTTCCATCTGATCGCGGAGGACCGGTGAGCGGTTTCGTCTCCTTTGTTTCGGCCGGCCCCGGCGATCCTGAACTCCTGACGGTGAAAGGCGCTGCGCGCCTGCGCGACGCCGACGTCGTGCTCTACGACGATCTCGCGTCGGGTGCGATCCTCGACCTCGCGCGGTCCGGCGCCAATCTGGTCGCAGTCGGCAAGCGCGCCGGCCGAAGGTCGACCAATCAGCAGCATCTCAACCGGCTGTTGATCGACTACGCCGCCACCGGCGCGCGCGTGGTGCGCCTGAAATCCGGCGACGCGGGAATTTTCGGCCGGCTCGAAGAAGAGATCGAGGCGCTGCGCACGGCCGGCATCGGCTACGAGATCGTCCCCGGCGTCACCTCCGCCTGCGTCGCGGCCGCGCAGGCCGGCATCCCTTTGACGCGACGACATACCTCGCGCCGGGTCCAGTTCGTGACCGGAGCCGATGTCACCGGCGAGCTGCCGGCGAACCTGAACCTGGCGGCGCTGGCCGACCCGGAAGCGACGACCGTTGTCTACATGGGGCGACGCACCTTCCCGGCCCTGGCCGCGAAGCTGATCGCACACGGTCTCTCGCCGGACACGCCCGCGCTGTTCGGCGAGTCGCTCGGCCGTGCCGACCAGCAGCTTGCCCGCAGCACGATCGCAGAACTCGCCGAGCAACTCACGAATGCGGGCCCGGCGACTGCAGCGACGGTCATTTTGTTCGGTCCGCTGGCCGGCGATCACGCGTGATGCGGTCATGTTGACGCTTTCCCTGATCGGCATCGGCTGCGGCGACCCCGCCCAGCTCACGCGCGCCGCAATCGGCGCCATCAACGCCGCTGATCTGATTCTGATCCCGCGCAAGGGGGCCGCGAAATCCGATCTTGCCGACTTGCGCCGGACGATTTGTGCCGACGTGCTGACCAATGACCGGACGCGCGTTGCGGAATTCGACCTTCCGGTGCGCGACACGGCCGAGGAAGACTATCGCAAGGGCGTGGACGATTGGCATGACGCCGTCGCCGCAGCGTGGTCGCGGCAAATCGCCGACCATCTCGGACGCGAGGGACACGTTGCGCTGCTGATCTGGGGCGATCCATCGCTCTATGATTCCAGTCTGCGGATCGCGCAACGGCTCGATCCGTTACCGAAGATCGAGGTGGTGCCGGGCATCACCTCGATCCAGGCGCTGTGCGCGGCGCATGCGTTGCCGCTCAACGAGATCGGCGAGCCCTTCCTGGTCACGACCGGGCGGCGGCTGCGCGACGGCGGCTGGCCCTCCGGCGTGGATACCGTCGTCGTGATGCTCGACGGCGGCGCAGCGTTCCAGACGCTTGATCCCAAGGGGCTGGAGATCTGGTGGGGCGCCTATCTCGGCATGCCCGACCAGATCACCATCGCGGGTGCGCTCGCCGAAGCCGGTCCCCGCATTGTCGCCACGCGGCGCGAGGCGCGCGCGCGGCACGGCTGGATCATGGATAGCTACGTCCTCAAGCGGCGATCGTGATCCGCCGATCGACCGATCCGCCCGCCTGATGTGTTATCCAGGCTCGACGCACCCTTGCATGATCGCATCGATCTCGGCGCGCGACAGAACGCCCATCTCGGCAATGAACACGATCCGTGTGCGCGGCACATCCGGCGCCGGCGCCTCGCCGGCCGCGAGCGTGGCCCGTCCGCCGGCAAGCTGAAATACCGTCGAGCGTCCGGGCTGCTCCACCGTCTCGAACAATCCCTTCGCTCGCGCGAGTTTCGGCGCCAGCCGGCCGATGGCCTGCTGCAGTCGCGGCAGGCTTACCTTCCGTTCCGAGGTCCAGCTCAGCGTCTCGAACCGCTCGACCGCGGGCCGGCGCGGCTCCGTCTCGCGCGGCGGTGGCACATGGTCGAGGTCGGCGGGAAACAGCAGCGCCGCGGGCACCTCGCCATTGATCGCATCGACCACCACCGCCGTAGGACGGTGCGCCCGGACCGCCTCGCGCATCTGCGCACGCTGCTCCGCGCTTGCCAGATCGACCTTGCTCAACGCCACCACATCGGCCGCCCGCAGTTGCGATCGCAGCAGCCCATCGTCGAGCCCAGCGGCAGGCTGCGTTGCGTCCACCACACACAGCACGGTCTCAAGCGGCGCTTCCCGCCAGATCACCGGATCCATCAGATTGCGCACGACGTCGGCGGGATCCGCCACGCCGCTGGTTTCGATCACGATGAACTCGGGGCGCGGATCACGCCGCAGCAGCGTGGCGAGCGTGCGAATGAGATCACCTTCCAGGGTGCAGCAGATGCAGCCATTGCTCAGGCTCACCACGCCGTCACTGGCGCCGGCGATCAGCTCGGCGTCGATATTGATCGCGCCGAAATCGTTGACCACGGCAGCGATCCGCCGGCCCTCGGCATGCGCCAGCAGATGGTTCACGACCGTGGTCTTGCCCGCCCCCAGAAAGCCCGCAACCAGCAGGATCGGGACCGGCACGATCAGCTCTCGGCAGTGACGGGCCGGCGCACCGGCCGGCCGGGCCGCGCCGTCACATCGAGCACGCCATCGGTGATCAACGGCTGGCCGCTGACCACGAGGTGGCGCACGCCCTCGGCCGGACGATTCATCGCGGTGAAGGTCGCGCGATCGCTCAAGGTCTCGTAGTCGAACACCGCGATATCGGCATCCGCGCCCACCTGCAGCCTGCCCTTGGCGCGCATTGCCGGCGTGCTTGCGGCCAGGATCTCCGCCGGAATCAGCGCGCATTTGCGGACGCCTTCGAGCAGCGAGATCGCCCGCCGCTCGCGCACCCACTCGCGGATGAAACGCGTGAAGCAGCCCGCCGATCGCGGATGCGAGGTTGCATCATCCGGCAACGGCCAGGCATCGCCGGTGTAGACCTTGCCATTCGACAACGTCCAGGGCATCGCATCGGACGCGATCGCGCCGCCGGGATAGAGCACGGAGATATCCAGGAGGTCGCGGTGATGCGGATTGTTCTCGATATCGAGCACGTGCCACAGCACCAGCGTGGACGGCTCCTCGGCCTGCGCCGCCAGCAGCTCCTCGCGGCTGCCGAAGCGGTGGCCGTCGGTCACGCGCTGCACCGAATCGTAGCCGAGGCCGTTGCGCTCCTCGAACTGCGGATCGCTGAAGAAGGTTGCCGCGAGCACGGTCGAGCCGGTGCCGTAGGGATAGGCTTCCACCGTGATCGGAAGGCCTTGGGCCTGCGCCTTCGCGATCAGCGCCGCGCAGCGCTCGACATCGGTCTTGCTGGATGAGTTGAAATGGCAGATGTGCATATGCGCGCCGGTGGCGCCGGCATAGCCGATCAACCGGATATAGGCCTCGGCCGCGCTTTCCGGATCGATGCGCGACATGTAGGCGACATGGGTGAAGGTCGGCACGGCATGCGCTGCCGCCAGTTGGCACACCGCGGTCAATTCCTGCACGCCGGCGCCCGGGGCATAGGCGTTCAGAATGCCGATCCCGATGCCACCCTCGTTCAGGCCGTTGCCGAGGCGGGCGAGGATGCCGGCCACCTCGCTCTCGCTCGCCACGTTCTCGATCCAGCGGCGGTCGCGCATCGCGCCGCCGAACGATTCCAGCGAGCTCTCCTCGTTGGAGCCGGTCATCGCGCCGATGCGCGCGAACGCCCAGTTGGCGGCGGCGCCATAGTTCAGTACTCGCCCCTTCTCGGCCTGCCGGCGATACCAGGCCGCGACCGGCAGCACGCCGGCCTCGAGATCGAGCGTCGTCGTCACCCCGTCGAAGGCCTGCATGCGGTCGGCCGGAATGGTCTGGCCGTGCGCGTGCAGATCGATGAAGCCGGGGGCGACCACAAGCCCGGTCGCGTCGATCTGCCGCTCAGCGCCACCCAGCCCGGTGCCAACAGCGGCGATTCGGCCGTCCAGCACCGCCACGTCGCCGACAGCATCCATCCCGCTGGCCGGATCCACCACCCGGCCGCCGCTGATCACCAAACCGCCCATAGTGCCACTCCCGCATTGTCCGAAACCGCGGTCCCCAAGCCGGCCGCTTTGCTAAAGGCTTACGACCGGTGCCGTGCCGGGCCAAGACACAAAAATGCATCGCATCTATCGCGACATCCGCGTCGGGATCGTCGTGGCATGGTGTAAGGCAATCGCCCTTCACGCGAGCGCGGGCAGCGCCAGGCCGCGCGTCCTGCAACGACAGCGCGTGTTAGATGCCCTCGAATTGCAGCCGCGCCAGCCGCGCATAGAGGCCGTTGGCGGCAACCAGCTCGGCGTGGGTGCCCTGCTCGACGATCTTGCCCTGGTCCATCACCAGGATGCGGTCGCAGGACAGGACGGTTGCGAGACGGTGCGCGATAACGAGCGTGGTGCGGTGGCGCATCAGTTCCTCCAGCGCGGTCTGCACCAGCGTCTCGCTTTCGGCGTCGAGCGCCGAAGTCGCCTCGTCGAGCAGGAGCAGCGGCGCGTCGCGCAGGATCGCACGCGCGATCGCGATGCGCTGGCGCTGGCCGCCCGAGAGCGTCACGCCGCGCTCGCCGAGCTGGGCCTCGAAGCCGCCAGGCAGACGACGCAGGAATTCGCTGGCATGCGCGAGATCGGCAGCGCGTTCGACCTCGGCGTCCGTGGCATCGGGCCTGCCGAAGCGGATGTTGTCGCGCGCACTGGCGGCGAACACGACCGATTCCTGCGGCACCAGTGCGATGCGCGCCCGCACGTCGGTCGGATCGGCCTCGCGGATCGGCACGCCGTCGAGCGAGATCGTGCCCGACTTCGGATCGTAGAAGCGGAGCAGCAGATGGAACAATGTGCTCTTGCCGGCGCCGGAGGGACCGACGATTGCAACCTTTTCGCCTGAGCGCACCGACAGCGATACGCCGTCGACCGCGAGCGCCTTGGGCCGGGTCGGATAGGCGAAGCTGACCCGATCGAAACCGACATCACCGCGCGGCGGTTGCGGCAGCGCCCGCGGCGTGGTGGGGGCGGCGATCGCCGGCTTGACGCGCAGGATCTCGAACAGCCGCTCGGCGGCGCCTGACGCGGCCGAGACCTCGCCCCAGACCTCGCTGAGCTGGCCGAGGCCGGTTGCGGCGAACGCCGCGTAGAGGATGAATTGACCAAGCCGGCCCGGGCTAATCGTGCCGACCAGCACGTCGTGCGAGCCGACCCAGAGGATCACGACGACGCTGGTGAACACGATGAAGATGATGATCAGCGTCAGCACCGCGCGCGCCTTGGTCGAGCTGCGCGCCGCCTCATAGGCCTGCTCGACCTCGCGGCTGAACCGCGTCTTGGCAAACCGCTCGCTGGTATAGGCCTGCACGGTGCGGATCGCGGTGACAAGCTCGGAGGCATAAGCGCTGGCATCGGCCAGCGTGTCCTGGGCATTGCGCGACAACCGCCGGACCCAGCGCCCGAACGCGACCAGAGGAAGCACGATGATCGGGATCGCCAGCAGCACGAAGCCGGAAAGCCGCGGGCTCGTGATCACCATCATCGCGGCGGCACCGATGAACAGCATCAGGTTGCGCAGCGCGATCGAGACCGAGGCGCCGACGGCGGACTTGATCTGCGTGGTGTCGGCGGTGAGCCGCGACACCAGTTCACCGGAGCGCGCGGAATCGAAGAACGACGGCGACAGCGAAATCAGATGCGCGAACACGTCGCGCCTGAGATCGGCGACGATGCGTTCGCCGATCGTCATCACGAGGTAGTAGCGCGAGGCGCTGGCGCCGGCCAGCACCGCGACGACTGCGATCATCACGCTGAAATAGCTGTTGATCATCGCGACGCCTTCGCGCGTGAAGCCCAGATCGATCATCCGCCTGACTGCGACCGGCACGATCAGGGTGGTGAGGGCCGCGACCGTCAGCGCGATGAAGGCAAGGATCGCGCGCCCCTTGTAGCGCGCCACGTAGGGCGCGAGCGCAAGCAAGGGCTTCAGGCGCGCGCGACTCTTCGCCGGCTCCGTCAACTGGCTCTCGATGAAGGCTTCCTCCTCGAGCAGCGCATCGCGCGGGGGCTGCGGGGCGCCACGAGGGGTCTCAAGCTGTTCGGCTACGCTCATGAATTCAGGACCGGTTTCTTTGCCCCCAGATAGGCCCGCCGACCCCCGGCTGGCAAATCCGGTAAAGTCCCAATCCGGTGATGGGCTTAGCCCGTTTCTTGGCTTGTTTTAGGGGGTCCCTTGCGTTATAGAGCCGGCCAAATCCCGTATCCGTGACATCTTGAGACGGGCGCCGGCGCGCCGAAGGAACTGCCATGAAAGCCGATATTCATCCGAATTATCATACGATTAAGGTCGTCATGACCGACGGCACCGAGTACCTGACCCGCTCGACCTGGGGCAAGGAAGGCGACACGCTGAACCTCGACATCGACCCCAAGTCGCATCCGGCCTGGACCGGCGGCACCCAGCAGATCATGGACCGCGGCGGCCGCGTGTCCCGGTTCCAGAAGAAGTTCTCGGGCTTCCTCAAGAAGGACTAAAGTCGTCCGGACCGACCGCCATCGCGGTCAGATGCAAACGCCCCCTTCGCGGGGGCGTTTTTATTTTGGGGGGCTAGCGATCCTGGAAGGCGAGCCGCGCCCCGAGCGCGACCAGAATGCTGCCGCCGATCCGCTGCATGATCCGCTGCGAACGGTGCGAGCGCCGCAGCTTCGACATCACGGCGCTGGCGAAGATCACGCAGACGATGTCAACCAGCGAGAATGTCAGGTTGACAATCGTGCCGAGCGCAAGCAGTTGGGCCCAGACCGGCAGGCTCGCCGAGGCGTCGACGAATTGCGGCAGGAACGCCAGGAAGAAGATCGCCGTCTTCGGATTCAGTACCTCGACGACGATGCTTTGCGCAAACGCGCGCGTCACGCTGAGCGGCGCGAGATCGGGGCGCTTCGCGCCATCGCCGTCACGAAACAACGACAGCCCCAGCCAGACCAGATAGGCCGCGCCAGCGAGCTTCATCGCCACGAACAGCGGCGGCACCGCGTGAAACAGGAAAGCGAGGCCGGCAGCCGCGGCGACCACATGCACATAACCGCCCAGATGCAGGCCGAGCGATGCCATCAGACCTGCGCGCCTTCCGCCCGCGAGCGTGCGCGCCGCGGCGTAGAGCATGGCGGGTCCCGGGATCAGCGCAAAGGTTGCGGTCGTGATCGCGAACGCGAGGTACAATTCCATGGCAGGCATTCGTGCCTCAATCCATCGGGATCATCGCCGCGACCTCGCGGTCAACCGGATTGTCGCTGGCGCTGAGCCCGGCGACGACGCCCGCGCGATCCTCGAGCTTGCGGTTCTGGCTCATCTTCTTCTTGGCGTCGATCCGCGTGATCGGCATGCGGATGCCGACGATGCCGCGCAGTTGCGCCTTGATGAAATCGGCCGGCGCGTCACTGACCCGCCAGACTTCCGCGCGCGATCTCTCGTGCAAGTTTGTGAGGCGCGTCACGACATCGAGCAGACGATCCGCGTCCTCGAAGAACTCGGTCGGCCCATAGGCGTGCACGGCGACGTAGTTCCAGGTCGGCACCACCTTGCCGTGCTCGGCCTTGGTCGCGTACCAGGACGGCGTCACATAGGCGTCAGGGCCGGTGAAGATCACCATCGCCTCGCCGACCGCCGGCGCCTTCCACTGCGGGTTAGGCCGTGCGACGTGACCGTACAGGGTACCGTAATCGCCCTCGCCTTCGTCGAGAATGAGCGGCAGTGGCGTGCCCATCAGCCCGTCCGCAGTTGCGGTGACTAGTGTCGCGAGCCGCGATGCCCGCATCGTGGCATGGATCGCGCCAAGCTCGTCGATCTTGAAATGTGGCGGCACGTACATGGAAAACCTCATCGGCTATCAGCTCGCACAATAGCCCCATAGTGGTCTATGATAAGGACCATTTTCGACCATACTGACCGAACCACTATGCCACGCCCGCGCGCCATCATCAGCATTCCCTCGCTCGGCGCGGTCGACCGCGCCGGGGGGCAGGTCGGACGCCAGATCGCGCAGGCGCTGCGCGCGGCGATCACCAAGGGCGAATTGAAGCCGGGTGAATTGCTGCCCTCGACGCGCGCGCTTGCGGCCTCGCTGCGGGTCGCGCGCGGCACGGTGGTCGAGGCGTTCGAGCAGTTGCAGGCCGAGGGCTACCTGGAATCGCGCGTCGGCGCGGGCACCCGCGTCGCATCCACGCTGGCGGACCCGCCTCGCCCGGTCCGCGCGCGGATCGAGCGCGATCCCAAAACTCAGCCGATCCAGTTGCCGCCGCGCGCGCGGCGACTAGCCGAGGTTGCCGTGGCCTTCACGCCGATGCCGGAAACACCGTTTGCGATCGCCGTCCCCGGAGGCAGTGTGGCGCCCGATGCCAGTTGGCGACGCCTCGGCAACCGGGTGCGGGCGTCGCGCGCAGCCGCACCCGCGAGTTACGGCGATCCGCGGGGCGCGATGGAGTTGCGGCGCGCGATTGCCGACTATGTCCGGACATCGCGTGCAGTGCATTGCGAGCCGGAGCAGGTCGTGATCACCGCCGGCACCCAACAGGGCCTCTACCTCGCCGGCCGCGTGCTACTGTCGCGCGGCGATCATGTCTGGGCCGAAGACCCCGCCTATCCCGGCATGACGGCCGTGCTCGACGATCTCGATCTCGTCACGACGCGCGTGCCGGTCGATGCCCAAGGAATCGATGTCGATGCGGCCCTCGCCGCACGCCCCGATGCGCGCGCCGCCTTTGTGACGCCGTCGCATCAATATCCGCTGGGCATGCCGATGAGCATGGCGCGTCGCAACGCGCTGCTGGCATGGGCTAAACACCAGGAAGCCTGGATCGTCGAGGACGATTATGACAGCGAGTTGCGCTATGCCGGCCATCCCTTCCCGTCACTGCAAGGTCTCGACCCATCGCACGTGATCTACCTGGGCACGCTGAGCAAGGTGCTGTTCCCCTCGCTGCGGCTCGGCTACGTCGTCGCGCCAGCGCCGCTGGTCGATGCCTTCGCCGGCGCGCGGGCGCTGCTCGACCGGCATTCACCGACCAGCGACCAGTATGTGCTGGCAGCGTATATGAGGGAGGGCCTGTTCGAGGCGCATATCAGGCGCATTCGCGGAGTCTACGCCGCGCGGCGCGCCACGCTGATCGCTGCGCTCGGCCATCACATGCCCGATGACGTTACGCTGCAGCCGAGCGACCAGGGCATGCATCTGCTGTTGTGGCTGCCGCAGGGCATTGACGACGTGCAGCTCGCGAAGGCCGCATTGGTCGACGGGATCGTGGTGCGGCCGATTTCGTCGATGTACCGGGCCGCACCGCAGCCCGGCCTCATGCTCGGCTTCGGCGGATTCGCGCCGGAGGAACTGGAGGCCGCTGCGTTACGTCTGCGACGCGTGATGGATCGGCACGGATCGCAGCGGCGCAGCCAACCACGCCGCGCGTCGTGACGACGCTTGGCGTCGACCTTACTGCTCGAACGCCGCCTTGAGACGATTGAGCTGCGGCACCAGCGGGTTGCCGATCGCCGAAGGATCGAAGGCCGGGGCGTGGATTGTGGTGTCGAGCCGGCGGACGCGGGCTTGCAGGTCCATCGAGCGTGCGATCAGGCCCTGCAATTGCTCGGGCAGCTTCGCGATCATATCGGCCGGGCCGGGATCGGCGGCCGACAGCTTGACCTTGGTCTTCTCGCGATTGGCCTGGGTCAGCGTCATCTCGCCTTCCTTGACCGCGCGATGCAGCAGCAGCCACGAGGCGAGCTGCATCAGGCGGGTGGTGAGGCGCATGCTTTCGGTGGCATAGGTCAGGCTGACCGACCGTTCGAGCGCCTTGGCCTCGGCGCGGCCGTCGCCGTCGAGATAGGCGGCGGTCTGCTCGACCAAGTCCATGCCTTCCCGGAACAGCACGCCAAATGCTGCGGAATTGGTCAGCCGTTCACTGAACAGCACAAGCCCGGCTTCGCTCTGTGAACGATCCGCCATGGTTAACGCCCTCACACCACCGTAACGCCCGCCTGCGTCTGTCGCGCCGGCTTATGATGAACAAATCATTGCGCGGGCGTGGCGAAGAGTCCAGCCGCAACCGGATTTATGGTTTCCAGCCGGTGGGACGCACAAAAAAGAGCCGCCGTTTCCGGCGGCTTTTGAAGTTGATAACAGGGAGGCGTCAAACAGAGTGGACAGGAGCCACTCGGTGTCCAAACGAGGACAATGCAGTCATAATCGAGAAAGCTTAATTGATCGTAAATGAACGGTTTTCTTGACGCTTTGTTTGCCATGTCGGCCACTGACCTAGTTTGAGACAGGCGCCCTCACGAGTCGTCCCGGCGAAGGCCGGGACCCATAACCACCAATGCCCGAGTGGCGCGCGGCCGTGGACCAGCCGTACGCGGCAAGGAGCAGCGGTGGTTATGGGTCCCGGATCGCGCTCGCCTTGCTCGCTTGTCCGGGACGACGCGATGTGATGTCGGCAGCGCTACGACTTGAAGAAGGCGTTGGCGGCATCCTTCGAGGCGCGCTTCTTCGTCATCGCCTCTTTCAATCGATCGACTTCCGCAGTGAGCAGCGCGATCCGTTCGGTCAATTCCTCAACCGACAGCAGCGAGAGATCCTGTCCGATCTCATGCGTGATTTTCTTCCGTGGCCGGTCGTCGTCCTCAATCGGCATGTGTCCTCCCGGCGATGATGATCTGGCACCTTACGTCCAGAAATGATAAATGATGATGCGAGGAGAATTTTGCAGTGACTTTCGCAGGCGTGCAACAGCAGACGCGAATGCCCCGGCCCGACCGCAAGGAGTCTGACCGGACGGGATAGCGCGCGTCCACGCGCGAGGCATCAGCCGACCCCAAGCCCTTCCGATCACGCGGGAGGGCGTTTTTATTTTCCGATTTGAGTTCTCGGGGGTCGGCATCGTCAAACGCGAAAGACCTTATCCCATGAGCAAGATTCTCATCACCAGCGCGCTGCCCTATGTGAACGGCGTCAAGCATCTCGGCAATCTGATCGGCTCGCTGCTGCCCGCCGATGTCCACGCCCGCTTCAGACGCCAGATCGGCGACGACGTCCTCTTCATCTGCGCGACCGACGAGCACGGCACACCCGCCGAGCTCGGCGCCGTCAGGGCCGGCCAGGAGGTTCAGACCTTCTGCGACCAACAACATGCGATTCAGGCCGACATCTACCGCCGCTTCGGCCTCTCCTTCGATCATTTCGGGCGAACCAGCTCGCCGCACAATCATGCCTTGACGCAACACTTCTATCGCCGGCTCGACGAGGCCAGCCTGATCGAGACGCGCGAGTTGCGGCAGATCTGGTCGCCGGTCGACCAGCGCTTCCTGCCCGACCGCTACGTGCTCGGCACCTGCCCACATTGCGGCGACGCCTCGGCGCGCGGCGATCAATGCGACCAGTGCGGCACGCTGCTCGATCCGCCGGAGCTGATCGCGCCGCGCTCCGCACTGTCGGGTGACCGCGCACTCGAAATCCGCGCGAGCCACCATCTGTTCCTGCGCCAGTCCGAGCTCATCGCACAGCTCGGCGCATGGATCGACAGCCGCTCCGGTTGGCCGCCCTTCGTGGTCTCGACCGCGAAGAGCTGGCTGACCTGCGAGCTCAGGGATCGTTGCATCACCCGCGATCTCACCTGGGGCATTCCGGTGCCGCGCGAGGGTTTCGACGGCAAGGTGTTCTATGTCTGGTTCGATGCCCCGATCGGCTACATCGCTGCCACACAGGAATGGGCAGCCGCAGCGCCTAGGCGCGACTGGCGGCAATGGTGGTGGCAGGCCGACGACGTCAGCTACATCCAGTTCCTCGGCAAGGACAACATCCCGTTCCATACCGTAAGCTTCCCGGCGACGCTGCTCGGCTCCGGCGAGCCGTGGAAGACGGCCGATGTGATCAAGGGATTTCACTGGCTCAGCTATGAGGGCGGCAAGTTCTCGACCAGCCGCAATCGCGGCATCTTCACCGACCAGGCGCTCGAGGAATTGCCGGCCGATCTCTGGCGCTGGTGGTTGATCGCAAACGCGCCCGAAAGCGCCGACACCGATTTCAGCGTCGCGAAATTCACAGCCGATGTGAACAAGGATCTCGCCGACATCTTCGGCAATCTCGCCAACCGCATCATCAGCTTCGCCCATCGCGCCTTCGACGGCCGCATTCCCGACGGCGGTACGCCTGGTGATGCCGAACGGCGGCTCGCTGAGGAATTGCAGCAGCGCATCGCGATACTCCGCCGTCATCACACGGCGCTGGAATTTCGTGCCGCTGCCGCCGCGACCCGCGCGATCTGGGACGCAGCGAATGCTTACCTGCAGCACACAGCACCATGGGCCGCCGTCAAGTCCGATTCCGTTCGCGCGGCCGTCGTGACGCGGACCGGACTGAACCTGGTCGCGATCTGCGCCGCCCTGGCGTGGAGCATCATCCCTCACCTCGCCGAACGCGTGCTGCGCGCGTTCGGCCGCGACGATGCCGTTCCACGCTGGCCCAATGGCCCACTCGCGCCGCTGCTCGACGAGGATGTGGGCGCGCCGGTCGCAAGGCTCGGCCCGTTGGTTGAAAAAATTGCGCCCGAGAAGGCCGCCCATCTTGTGACACGGTTCGGGGCTTAACGGCGTTCCACTCCGCCTGAAAAGGCGATATGCCATCCGCCAAGCCCCTTCACTGACCAAGGACGAACCATGCCCAAGCTGCCCGCGCAAATGACCGTCGTCGCCATCAGCAAGCCGGGTGGCCCGGAGGTGCTGCTGCCGGAGACCCGCGCGGTGCCGGTTCCGGGCCCGGGTGAAGTCCTGGTCAAGGTCGAGGCTGCCGGCGTCAATCGTCCCGACGTTGCGCAGCGCTCCGGCTCTTATCCGCCGCCGCCCGGCGCGAGCGATCTGCCTGGCCTCGAGATCGCCGGCGAAGTGGTAGCGCTCGGCGACGGCGCTATCAGGCACAAGATCGGCGACAAGGTGATGTCGCTCGTCGCCGGCGGCGGCTACGCGCAATATTGCATCGCGCAGGACGGACAGGCGATGACGGTACCGCCTGCGCTGTCGATGCAGGAAGCCGGCGCGCTTCCGGAAACGCTGATGACGGTGTGGCACAATGTATTCGAGCGCGGCGCGCTCACGGCCGGCGAGACGCTTCTGATTCACGGCGGCTCGTCGGGCATCGGCACGATGGCGATCCAGCTTGCGAAAGCGTTCGGCGCCAAGGTGATCGTAACCGTCGGCTCGCAGGACAAGGCGGATGCCTGTCGCAAGCTCGGCGCCGATCATGCCGTGAACTACAAGACCGAGGATTTCGTCGACGTGGTGAAGAAGATCACCGGCGGCACCGGCGCCAATGTCATTCTCGACATGGTGGGCGGCGATTACATTGAGCGAAACTTTGATGCCGCCGCCGTCGAAGGCCGCATCGTCCAGATCGCGTTCCTGTCGGGAACCCCCAAGGCCACCGCCAATTTTGCCAAGCTGATGGTCAAGCGGCTGCACCATACCGGCTCGACGTTGCGTCCCCGTAGTAATGCGGACAAGGCGGCGATGGTCGCGGCTATCGAGGCGAAAGTAATGCCGCTCTTGCGCGATGGCCGCATCAAGCCGCTGATGGACAGCACTTTCCCGCTGGAAAAGGCCGCCGACGCGCACCGGCGGATGGAGACCAGCGAACATATTGGCAAAATTGTGTTGGCCGTCTAACGATCGCACCGGGACCGAAGGCGGAAACCCTTTGATTCCCTTCGCTTTCATGGCATCTATCGCGCCACCCCTGAGCCGATCGTCAGGCTGGGGCCGTTTGTCGATCGCGGAGTACTGACATTGCGTCTGATCAGGTGCCTTGCGCTCTTGGCGCTGGGTCTCATGATGTTTGCTGCTGCGCCCGACGCGTATGCACTCGACGCCGTCAGCGTTCGCAGCGACGCGCCCGCCATCGATCTTACCGGCGTTCTTGACCATCAGCGCAGCGAGACCGATCGCATTCAGGTATCCACGGCACCTGGAACCGACGGCATCGTACGCCGCATCGAGGTGCGCGCCCGCGAAGGTGGGACGAACTGGGTGGTGTTCGCGCTCGCCAACAACACTGACGACCAGCTCGACCGCCTGATCGTCGCGCCGCACTATCGCATCGTATCGTCCGGACTGCTGTGGCCCGATCTCGGACTGTCGCGCATCGCTACGATCACGCCGTCGGTCGGTGATCGTCCCGAGCGGCAGGAGAGTCCGACCGCCGACGTGTTCCGCATCACGCTCGATCCGGGCGCGGTCGTCACCTATGTCGCGGAACTGCGCACCGACAAGCTGCCGCAGCTCTATCTGTGGGAGCCCGAGGCCTACAAGGACAAGGTCAATTCGTTCACGCTCTACCAGGGCATCGTGATCGGCATCTCCGGCCTGCTGGCGCTCGTGCTCACGATATTGTTTGTGGTCAAGGGCAGCATCATGTTCCCGGCCGCCGCGGCGCTGGCCTGGGCGGTGCTGGTCTATATCGGCGTCGACTTCGGCTTCTGGGGCAAAGTGCTCGACATGTCGAACAACGCCGAGCGCGTCTGGCGCGCCGGCGGCGAGGCGATGCTGGCGGCGACCCTGCTCGTGTTCCTGTTCGCGTATCTCAACCTCAGTCGATGGCATGTGCGCTATTCGCACATCACGATCGGCTGGCTCGCCTTCCTCGGCTCGCTGGTGGCGCTGGCGCTGTTTGATCCGGCGGTCGCCTCCGGCATCGCGCGCATGTCGCTCGTGATGATCGCGTTCGCCGGCTTCGCCCTGATCGTCTATCTCTCGACCCACGGCTTCGACCGCGCGGTGCTGCTGATCCCGACCTGGTTCCTGCTGGTGGTCTGGGTGATCGCGGCCGGCATGACGGTGGCGGGCTCGGTTACCAACGACATCGTCGGTCCGGCCTTGCTCGGCGGCCTCGTGCTGATCGTCATGCTGATCGGATTCACGGTCATGCAGCACGCCTTCGCCGGCGGCGGCGCCACCACCGGCGTGGTCTCCGATGTCGAGCGCCGCGCGCTGGCGCTGACCGGCTCCGGCGACCTGATCTGGGACTGGGACGTCTCCGCCGACAAGGTGTTCACCAGCCCCGAGACCGAAGCCTTGCTCGGGCTGAAGCGCGGCACGCTGGAAGGCCCGGCCGCCAAATGGCTCGAGGTGCTGCACCCGCTCGACCAGGACCGCTTCCGCGCCGCGCTCGACAGCGTGCTCGACCAGCGCCGCGGCCGCCTGGTGCAGGATTTCCGGCTGCGCACGCCGGACGGCCACTTCATGTGGTTCGCGCTGAAGGCGCGACCCGTGGTCGGCTCCGACGGCGAGGTCTCGCGCGTGGTTGGCACGCTCACCGACGTCACCGAGTTCAAGAACTCGGAAGAGCGGATGCTGCATGACTCCGTGCACGACAATCTGACCGGCCTGCCGAACCGCAAGCTGTTCATGGATCGGCTCAGCGCGGTGGCGAACCTCGCCAAGACGATGCCGAACCTGCGGCCGACGCTGATGGTGATCGACCTCGACCGCTTCAAGCAGGTCAACGATTCCGTTGGCATCGCGGTCGGCGATTCCATCCTGCTCACGCTGGCGCGGCGCCTCACCCGCATCCTCAAGCCGCAGGACACGCTGGCACGGCTCGCCGGCGACCAGTTCGGCCTGATCCTGTTGTCCGAGCAGGACGCGGCGCGGATCACCAATTTCGCCGAGACCATCCGCAAGACCATCCGCGCGCCGATCGCGTTCAACGACCGTGAGATTTTCCTGACCGCCTCGATCGGCCTTGCCTTGTCCGATCCGCAGGCGCCGCTCACCGACGAGATCATCAAGGACGCCGAGCTCGCGATGTATCACTCCAAGCGAATCGGCGGCGACCGCATCGACGTCTACAAGCCGGCGATGCGCGCGCGGAAGACCGACCGCCTGACGCTGGAGAGTGATCTGCGCCGTGCCATCGAGCGCCAGGAGATCACCATCCTGTACCAGCCGATCGTGCGGCTGGAAGACCGTTCGATCGCGGGCTTCGAAGCGCTGGCGCGCTGGGATCATCCCAAGCTCGGCCGGATGTCTCCGTCCGAGTTCATCAACGTCGCCGAGGAGATCGGCCTGATCGTCGATCTCGGCATGTTCGTGATGGACCAGACCGCCCGCCAGCTCGCGGTGTGGCAGCGCGCGATGCGCGCCCGCGAGCCGATCTTCGCCTCCGTCAACGTCTCCTCGCGGCAATTGCTGCGCCACGATCTGATCCATGACATCCGCACGGTGCTGTCGCGCTCCACCGTGGCGCGCGGCACGCTGAAGATCGAATTGACGGAATCGCTGGTCATGGAGAATCCGGAGCACGCGGCCCAGATGCTGGCGCGGATCCGCGAGCTCGGCACCGGGCTGTCGCTCGACGATTTCGGCACCGGCCACTCCTCGCTGTCCTATCTGCAGCGCTTCCCGTTCGACACCATCAAGATCGATCAGTCCTTCGTCCGCACCACCAGCCGCGGCACACGTCCGGTGATCCTGAAGTCGATCATCGCGCTGGCGCACGATCTCGGCATGGAGGTGGTGGCCGAAGGCGCCGAGACGGATTCGGATGCGGTCGAGCTCTACCAGCTCGGCTGCGAATACGCGCAAGGCTTCGCCTTCGGCGAGCCAATGGATGCCGACGCCGCGACCCGCCTGCTGACCGAGGAACGGATGGAAGCGGCGAGCTAGGCTCGGGCGGAGGCACTCCGCCGCCGCTTTCGCGGACGTCATACTCCGCGAAAGCGGAGTATCCAGTACGCTGCAGCTTGTCCGTATTGCCCTGACATTTCTGGAAGACTGGATCGCCCGCTTTCGCGGGGCGGTGACGACCTAGGGAGTTGCCCCTCTCGCGCCCCGCGGTATGCGCTTGAACTTGACGCTCTTGCCGTCGGCCTGACGCGTGGCGATGTAGCCGCCGTCGAGACAGGCCTCGCGCTGCGGCATCTTCTCCTGCGGGCTGCGCAAGCTGTCCCACCACGATGCGCGCCGCGCGGCGCGTGGCAGCGACGCATCGATGATCGCCTCGATCTCGTCGAAGGTCAGCACGAATTCGGGGAGATGCTGCTTTTTCAGGTAATCGCGCAGCGCGTCGTAGTCGTTCACAGCGGCCTCGATGGCAGGATTCGACGTTCCAGCGACCACCGGTTAACTCATTCGGCGGGCGTTGTCGCCATTTTAGGCGATAACACGATTTCCGGAGGGCCATCGGCATCGGCATTAACCATTGTGGGTTATGGCGGTAGGCGGCCACCTGGTGTACGCTGATCATGGTGGGCGCTCATTCATCAACGGCAGCGGGGTGTCGCCATGCCATTGTTGGAATTGCCGCACTGGTTGATCATTTCCGGAATCCTTCTCGTGGTGATTGGACTCGTTGGCCTGGCCTTCAGGCCAAGGACGGACGCCGAACGCGAACCCGAGCTGCTTCCGGGTCACCTCGACGCCTGGAAGGCCGAGCAGCATCGATCCTCGGAAGACCAACACAAAAGCGCAGCTTGACCGCTGACGCGAAGACACTCCGCTGTGCAGCGAGCAGCGGACCACGCTTGCGCCGAGGTCGTTCGGGCGAAAGCCGAAAGCTGATGTCGTGCCAGACCCAGTCGTCCTGGCGAGTGTCGGGCCACCTGTCGCCACAGGGTCGAATTGGGGAAGAGGATTGTGGCTCCAGCATCGCGCGACAACTGACATTTGGGGTAATGGGTCCCGGCCCCCGTGCGCAATCGCGCACTCGGCCGGGACGACGGTGGGGGGATAGATCTCGCTCGATGCCTCAGACCGTCATCATCGACCCGCTCCGTGGTCATCCCGCGCATGCGGGGGATCCAGTACGCTGCGGCCTATCGGATCAATCACTGCTGCCTCTGGAATACTGGATCGCCCGCCTGCGCGGGCGATGACAGGCGTGGAGATATGGCTTTACGTTCTCGCGACATGAATAGTCCGAGCTTTGCATTTCGTTCCGCCCTCTCTTGGACAGAGGGCGCAGGGAAAGCCGGGTGCCGATCGCACCCATGGGCCCCGAGCATTGGTAGAAAGCTCGGGGGTAGGACCACAGGTGTAACCGGAGCAAGCCCGGCTTTCCCTGCGCGATGGGTTACGGCTTATACGTGCTCGCCCCGGCGAGACTGGGCTTGGTTGTCACCGCCGTTGCAAGACGCAATTGCGTCTTGCAACAGGACACCTGCCACTAGGGCGTCAGGCCTGCACGATTTCGCCGTCCGCCTTGCATGCGCTCGTCAGTCACACGCTCGGCGTCCACCGCATCCCGACCCGGCACTCGTGACGATCGCGAAGCGCCCCTCAGGCGGGTGAGACGGGGTTATTCATACACTGAGTTGCACTTCTTGAAAACCGAAATATTTTTTCGTGAGGATCTTGCGCCGTCGGGCAACTCAGTGATTGGCATGTGAGGAAGGCACCGGCAGGCGGGTTCCCCCTCCCCTCATGTCCGCCGAAGCCTGGCAAAGGCGGATGCGGGAGGAGGGAGCCCTTCCGCTAGTGCTTACCTCACACGAGCGAAAGCGGCACGACTCTGGAATGACAGCGACATCGCGGACCGCCGTCACTTCTCCAGATACTTCTTCATGTCCACGCGCAGGCCGTCGCGCAGATCGTCGCGCTTGAGGCCGAAGGCGATGTTGGCGCGCAGGAAGCCGGCTTTCGAGCCACAGTCGTGACGCTCGCCCTCGAACTCGAGGCCGTAGAATTTCTGCGTCTTCGCAAGTCCGATCATGGCGTCGGTGAGCTGAATCTCGCCGCCGGCGCCGCGCTCCTGCTTGGCGAGGATATCGAAGATCTCCGGCTGCAGGATGTAGCGGCCGGTGATCGAGAGGTTGGAGGGTGCAGTGCCCTTCGGCGGCTTCTCCACCATGCCATCGACCTCGAAGATCTTACCGGTGCGCTTGCCGACACCGCAGATGCCGTACTGATGGGTGAGATGATCGGGCACCGCCTCGACCGCGAGCACATTCGCCTTGTCGCCGAGCGTGGCTGCGGCTTCGATCATCTGCTTGAGGCAGCCCGGGGTGTTCAGCACCAGCTCATCCGGCAGCACCACGGCGAACGGCTCGTTGCCGACGATGTCGCGCGCGCACCACACGGCATGACCTAAACCCAGCGGCGCCTGTTGCCGGGTGAAGCTCATCGCGCCGGCCTCGGGTTGGTTCTGCGCCAGAATCTCCTGCTCGGCCTTCTTGCCACGCTGCGCGAGCGTGGTGTCGAGCTCGAACATGCGGTCGAAATGGTCTTCGATCACGCCCTTGTTGCGACCGGTCACGAACACGAAGTGCTCGATGCCGGCTTCCCTGGCCTCGTCGACCACGTACTGGATCAAGGGCTTGTCGACGATGGTCAACATCTCCTTCGGCATCGCCTTGGTGGCGGGCAGCACGCGGGTACCGAGACCGGCGACGGGAAAGACGGCTTTGCGGATTTTCATGGGATTATCGGAAGCCTTCAAACAAGTGGGAGGGGCAATCGACCCTTGGTAGCTCGTTTGCAGCCGCTAACAAAGGCAGATGAAAGGCAGATGTATGGTGCGGCTTATTTCCGCCGTTCCAATCGGCCAGATGACGCGTCATCAAAATCTCGCCTTTGTTAAGCCGTTGGAAACCGTGACGGGGCCTTCTGAAACGGCGGATTTTTAGGCAGGCGCATCATATGCGATCGACGGGAACATCGAGAACCTACCGGATCGGCGCGATCACGATCGCGCTGTCGCTGCTGATCCCTGTGCTGATACCCGGCAGCGCCCTTGCCCAATCGGCGAGCAACGGGCTGACCGACCTGATCGACAACATCTTCTCGAAAGCGAACCAGCCGCCGCAAGCCGCGACCGGATCGGACGGTGCTGCGCCACCCTGGAGCGGCGAGGATGGCGCCTCCGGCCATCCGCTGATGACCGCGGGCGCGATCCGTCAGGCGGCGGCGAATTTTCCGAACTGCATCGCGCAGATGTGGCCAGATGCCGCACGGCGGAACATCAGCCAGGAGAACTACGAGCGCTTCACCGCGAGCCTCCAGCCCGACCTGCGGATCATGGACCTCCTGGATTCGCAGCCGGAATTCACCAAGGCGATCTGGGACTATCTCGACATTCTCGTGAGCGACGCGCGGCTCGCCAAGGGCCGCGAGATCCTCGCGAAATACAAGCCGCAATTCGACACCACCGAGCGAGCCTACGGCGTCGACCGCTACATCATCGCGGCGATCTGGGGCATCGAGTCGAACTACTCGACCCAGATGGGCGACCGCAGCGTGGTGCAATCGACCGCGACGCTCGCCTGCATCGGCCGCCGCCAGGCCTACTTCAAGGACGAATTCCTGTCCGCGCTGGAGATTCTCAACCGCGGCGATCTGCGTCCCGAACAGATGCGCGGCTCCTGGGCCGGCGCCTTTGGCCCGACCCAGTTCATGCCGACCGCATTCAAGCGCTACGCCGTCGACGCCGATGGCGACGGCCGCCGCGACGTCGTCGACAATCCGGCCGACCTGATCGCTTCGACCGCCAACAACCTGAAGAAGGACGGCTGGCAGAACGGCGCGAGCTGGGGCTACGAGGTGGTGGTTCCCCAGGGCTTCAACTACATGCTGGCCGACCGCGCCAAGGCGATGCCGCTGTCGCAATGGGCGCATCTCGGCCTGAAGCGCGCCAACAACCAGCCGTTCCCGCGGCCATCCGAAAAAGCCTATCTGCTGGCGCCGGCCGGCACCGAGGGCCCAGCCTTCCTGATGTTGCAGAACTTCCGGGTGATCATGAAGTACAACCCGGCAGAAGCCTATGCGCTCGCTATCGGCCATTTCGCCGACCGCCTGCGCGGTGGGCAGCCTTTCGTGCAACCCTGGCCACGCCAGGAACGGGTGCTGTCCCGCGCAGAACGGCTGGAACTGCAACAACTGCTCGCCCAGCGTGGCTTCTACAAGGGCACCCCCGACGGCCAGATCGGCGGCCTGACCCGCGATGCCCTGCGCGGCTTCCAGGTCTCGATCGGGGCGCCCGCCGACGGATTCGCCACCTCCGAGGTGCTGGACCGGTTGCGGGGGCGGTAGCCCGCTGGCTTCACCTCTCCCGCTTGCGGGGGAGGTCAAATCGCATCGTTGATGCGATATGGGTGGGGTTCTCTCCACAATGTGACTCGCGGCAACACCCCCACCCCAGCCCTCCCCCGCAAGCGGGAGAGGGTGCGCGGTCCCGTCGCCGAGACGCTCCGGGTCCCCAAAGGTAACCCTGAGATTCGGTATTTTGCCCGCACCTTGACGGCGGCCGGACAAGCCCGATTTAAGGTGGAAAAGCTGCCCGCGTGCGGCCCGATTCCGCTAGTATGCTTGGGCACTTCCAGACTATTGCGACCGAAATTCATGCGAGAGCCGAGATCATTTTTGCGCAGCTTCACCGACGCCGGCCCGCTGGTCGCGCTGACGGTCGCGATTGTGCTCGTGCTTGGCCTCGCCGCACCCGCCTCGGCGCAGTTTTTCAACTTCCCTGGCTTCGGCGGCCCCCCGCAGCGACCGGCCCCACACCGTGGCGGCTGGTTCGGGTCTGACTTCTTCGCGCCATTCCAGCATCAGCCACCGCAGCAGGCCCAGCCGCAGCGGCCGCGCGAGGATTTCTCGCACGCCCCGCCGCCGGCCAAGCACGAGGCTGCGGCCGAACGTAATGTGCTGGTGCTCGGCGACGCCATGGCCGACTGGCTCGCCTACGGGCTCGAGGATGCCTATTCCGATCAGCCCGACATGGGCGTGATCCGCAAGCACAAGACGACGTCGGGCCTGATCCGCTATCAACCCAAGGGCGATCCGGCGGACTGGGCGGCGGCCGCCAAGGGCATTCTCGCCACCGAGAACCCCGACGCGATCGTCGTCATGCTCGGCCTCAACGATCGCACCGCAATCCGCGAGCCGGTGGTCGAGAAGAAAGCCGACAAGAAGGACGAGAAGGAAAAAAAGGACGCGCGCGCCAAGCCGGACGCGAAGCCCGGTGACGCCAAGCCCGATGCCGCTGCTAAGCCCGACGACAAGCCATCCGACTCCGAACCGTCGCCGGACGATGAGAGCGACACGCCGCAGCCCGCACCTGAAAAGGCTGCGCGCACGCCGAACGGGCTCTACGAATTCCGCGACGAGCGATGGGCCGAGCTCTACAGCAAGAAGATCGAAGAGATGATCAATGTGCTGAAGAGCAAGGGCGTGCCGGTGCTGTGGGTCGGCCTGCCCGCGATCCGCGGCCAGAAGGGCACCTCGGACATGCTGTTCCTCGACGCGCTCTATCGCGACGGGGCCGGCAAGGCCGGCATTACCTATGTCGATGTCTGGGACGGATTCGTCGACGAGTCCGGCCGCTTCCTGCAGAAAGGCCCCGACTTCGAAGGCCAGATCCGCCAGCTACGCACCTATGACGGCGTGTTCTTCACCAAGGCGGGCGCACGCAAGCTCGCCCATTATGTCGAACGCGAGGTCAACCGCCTGCTCGCTGCGCGCTCCGGCCCGATCGCACTGCCGAATGAGCCTGCGCCCTCCGACACCAACGCCGAACCCGGCAAACCCGCGCCGCGTCCGCTGGCCGGACCGGTGCTGCCGCTGGTCGCCTCCTCAGTCGGCTCCGATCAGTTGCTCGGCGGACCGGGCTCGCGGCCCGCCGCCGTCGATGCGCTGGCCGCGCGCACGCTGGTGAAGGGCGAACCGCTGGCGCCGCCCGCCGGCCGCGCCGACGATTTCGCCTGGCCGCGGCGCGAGATCGAACGCGAGCCGGCGAAGGGAGACACGCCGGTTGCCGCGGCGCCGGCGGCACCGACCACGCCGACGCCGGCCAATCCGCCGCCGACGACCACGGCGATCGCCCCCGACGGGTCGATCATCACGCGACCGCAAAGGCCTAAGCGGGCATTCCGTCCAGCCCAGATGCAACCGCCGCCGCCGCAGCCGCAACCCTGGTACCGCGAGTTCTTCGGCTTTGGCGCGCCACAGCGCCCGCTGCTGGCGCCGCCACGGCCGCCGCGACCGCTCGGCCGATCCGCGTCGGTGCCGCAGCGCAACCCCATGCAGTGAGTAGTGAGCGCTGCGTCGCGCGGGAACAGTTAAGGGCGGATAGCCGAAGCCAATCCGCTGATGCGCTCCGAGGTTTGAAAATGTCGACGGGTCGCCCGTTGAGCGGACCAGTTGGCTGATCCGACTGCGTCACAATCCTTATTATGGCAAGGAGCGCGGAACGCGCGTCGCTGGATGTCGCTGGACAATCCTGCGCATCGTCAGGCGAACCATCAGGCCTCATCTGTAGCCTACATCGTTCCAGACGCCCGCTTCGCGGTCTCCCCATGATGAGGAGATACAACGTTCGTGACGCAGCAAGACTAACCCCCACGCCTGCACAACCTCGCTTAGCCGAAATAGCGCCAGCGCGGCGGCGGACGGCGCGGCTGGCGGGTCATCAGCAGTGCAAGAGCAAATCCTATGCCGCCGGCGATCAATAGCGCGCCGAGCGGATTCTCCTGCACCGACCTCGCCACTGCCTTCTGTCCGCTGCGGATCGTCTCGCCGCGATGCTCATAGGCATCCTTCGCATAATTGGCTGCGGTATCGGCGGCGTCGCGCGCGGCATCCTTGGCCTGGCCGTAGAGATCCTGCACGGTGCCGGCAGCCTCGCGCATGCGGCCCGAGGCCTGCGTGCCGGCGTCACCGGTCGCATCACCGACCGCACTCTCGGCCTTGCCGGCGAACTCCTTGGCCGAACCGTAGATCCGATCCTTGTCCATCGCGTGCTCCCTTGATGTTTCAAGGCTAACCGGGCGCGCGCGAACGAGTTCCTAGAGCATCATCACACTAGAGAATGAGCCCGCCGTCGACGACGATGATCTGGCCGACGATGTAGGACGCCAGCGGCGAGGCGAGGAACAACGCGGCGCCGGCCATGTCGGCGGGCGTGCCGAGACGCTTCAATGGAATGCGCTCGAGCGCGCCTTCGAGACGCTTTGGATTTGATGTCGTCACCTTGGTCATCTTGGTGTCGACGAGGCCGGGCGCGATGCCGTTGACGCGGATGCCGTCCTCGGCCCAGGCCTCGCCGAGCGTGCGCGTCAAACCGACCGCGCCGGTCTTCGAGGCGTTGTAGGCCGGATTGCCCATCGTGGAATGATAGGCCGCGGTCGAGCTCACGATGATCAGCGAGCCCTTGCTCGCGCTTAGCATGTCGTGGAATTTGGTCGCGCAGGCCATCAGGCTCATCAGGTTGACCTCCATCACCTTGCGGAAGCCGTCCATCGCGAATTCCCCGCGGCGGTAAATCACCGCGCCCTGCGCCAGCACCAGCACGTCGAGCCGGTCGAAGGCCGGCTTGAACGCGTCGATCGCCTGCGGATTGCTGACATCGAGCTGCGCATAGGCGAGGCCTTCGAGCTGCGAACCATCCTCGGCGGAGTAATTGCTCGCCTGCGCACGTGTGCCGCACACCGCGACGCGCGCGCCCTTGGCGCGGAACGCCTGCGCGATGCCGTTGCCGATCCCGCTGGAGCCGCCGACCACCAGCACCTGCTTGCCTGAGAAATCGAGTTCGTTCATCGCGCGTTCCTCTCTCGCTTTGCTTTTGCCCGATTGAGCATGATCCTTTTCGAAAAGCCACCATCGGACTTGCGTTAACGCGCTGCCGACGCGCGCGGACCAAATGATCGGTTTGACGCGCTTGCGGATCGGTGTCAGCCTTGTCGGCCCCACAACGCATCACGCATTTTCCGCGAGCACCATCATGTCCGAATTCAAGCAGCTCAGCCGCTCGGTGAAGGGCCTCACCGTCCTCGTCACCGGCGCAGCCAGCGGCATGGGCCGCGCCACCGCCCGCGTGTTCGCCGATGAGGGCGCCAACGTCGCGGTCACCGACCTCACGGTTGAGGGCACGCAGGCCGTGGCGAACGAGATCACCGCAGCCGGCGGCTCGGCAAGAGCCTGGGTGCTTGACGTCGCCGACCGCGACGCGATCACGAGCGTAGTCAACGACGTCGCCGCGCATTTCGGCGGGCTCGACATCATCGTCAACAATGCCGGCATCTCGGTGCGCGTGCCGATCGACGATCCCGCTTACGAGGACGCCTGGGCCAAGGGCATCGCGGTGATGCTGACGGCGCATCCGCGCATCATCCGTGCCGCGCTGCCACACCTGCGCAAATCGGCTTCGCCGCGGATCGTCAACATCGCCTCGACCGAAGCGCTCGGCGCGACCGCGCTGCACAGCCCCTACTCCGCGGCCAAGGGCGGCGTGACCAGCCTGACCCGCTCGCTCGCGGTCGAACTGGGACGCGAAGGCATCACCGTGAACTGCATCTGCCCGGGGCCGATCCGCACCGCCATCACCGATCGCATCTCCGAGGAGCACAAGACGATCTACGCCAAGCGCCGCACCGCGCTTGGCCGTTACGGCGATCCGGAAGAGGTTGCGCATATGACGCTGAGCCTGTGCCTGCCCGCCGCCTCCTTCCTGACCGGTGCGGTCATTCCGGTGGACGGCGGCCTGATGGCCAGGAACGCGTGAAGCTGCTGCGATAGCTTGGGCCCGATGCGCAGCCACTGCACTGGAGCAGCGCAACCCCGCATGCGGTACGATGCGTTGACAGGCCGCGCGCCGGGAGTAGCCTTCCCGCAAACGAAAGCGGGTCAACCGCCCGCAAGGCACGGGGAGATACGCCATGACGGTCCTGATCCGGCAGCTTCACAAGCATTTCGTCGGCGAGGTCTCCGGCGTCGATCTGCGCAAGCCGCTGACGAAGCAGGAAGCGATCGACATCGAAGCCGGCATGGACAAATACGCGGTGCTGGTGTTCCACGGCCAGGACATTACCGACGAGCAGCAGCTCGCCTTCGCGCTGAATTTCGGCGAGCGGGAAAAATCCCGCGGCGGCACGGTGACGAAGAAGGAGGACTATCGCCTCAACTCCGGGCTCAACGACGTCGGCAACCTCGGCAAGGACGGCAAGCCGCTGCCGAAGGATCACCGCACCCATCTGTTCAATCTCGGCAACTGCCTGTGGCACTCCGACAGCTCGTTCCGCGTCATTCCCGCCAAGTTCTCGCTGCTGTCGGCGCGTGTCGTTAACCCGAAGGGCGGCAACACCGAATTCGCCGACATGCGCGCTGCCTATGACGCGCTCGACGACGAGACCAAGGCGGAGATCGATGATCTGATCTGCGAGCACTCGCTGATGTATTCGCGCGGCTCGCTCGGTTTCCTCGACTACTCCGACGAGGAGAAGGAGATGTTCAAGCCGGTGCTGCAGCGCCTGGTGCGCACCCACCCGGTGCATGGCCGCAAATCGCTGTATCTCTCATCGCACGCCGGCGCGATCAGGGGCATGAGCGTGCCGGAGGCGCGGCTCTTGCTGCGCGATCTCACCGAGCACGCCACCCAGCCCGAATTCGTCTATGTGCACAAATGGACGGTGCATGATCTCGTGATGTGGGACAACCGCCAGACCGTGCACCGCGTGCGCCGCTACGACCAGTCGCAACCCCGCGACATGCGCCGTGCCACGGTGGCGGGAACGGCACCGACAGTGGTGCAGGACGCGGCGGCGTAGCACGCGGTTTCTTGCGCTGCCGTCGCGGCATACTCCACCTCTCCCCTTGTGGGAGAGGTCGGATTGCATCGCAGATGCAATCCGGGTGAGGGGTTTAGGTCTATCGGCGAGTAGAGATCCCTCGAGAGACCGCGACCCCTCACCCGGACCGCATTTCGCTTCGCTGAATGCGATCCGGCCTCTCCCACAAGGGGAGAGGCGCGTTCGAGCAAGCGGCGGCTGCGCGGACTATCGCTTTCGCCGGGACGACATCGAGTATGCGGCATGTCCTGCGGCTGATTGGCAGCCACCCCTCAGGCGTGCCCAGCGTCGTTCGAGAGCATGCCGGGATCGATGCCGATCTTGCGCAGGGCGCGTGCGTATTTCTCGTCGACGTCGTCGCCGAAGATCAGATCCGGATCGGCGTCGCAATGCAGCCAGCCATTGTGCTGGATCTCGTTCTCGAGCTGGCCCGGCGCCCAGCCGGCGTAACCCAGCGCGAGGATCGCGTGCCTCGGACCGGCGCCCTTGGCGATCGCCTTGAGGATGTCGAGGGTCGCCGTCAGCGAGATGCCGTCGTCGATGTTCAGCGTCGCATCCTGGATGTAGAAATCGCTGGAATGCAGCACGAAGCCGCGGCCGGTGTCGACCGGGCCGCCCTTCATCACCTTCATCATCTCGGCATTCTCAGGCAGCTTGATCTGGTCCGCCTCCTTGATAATGTCGAGCTGAACCAGGAGTCCGGGGAAGTCGATGCTGCCCGCCGGGCGATTGACGATGATGCCCATGGCGCCCTCGGACGAGTGGGCGCACATGTAGATCACGGAGCGTTCGAACCGAGGATCGCTCATCACCGGCATCGCGATCAGCAACTGCCCATCGAGGTAGCCATCGTCGGCTGCGTTGTGACCGATGCCGGCGCTTCTGCCCGCGACGGTCTTGCGTGTTTTGCCTTCAGGGCTCATCGGCAGAGGCCTTTCCTGCTGATCCGGCATCCTGATATTGGGTGGCGGTTCTGTCAATCAACCTCCGCGCCGGGCGCGGCAATGCATCACAAGCAATTCAATGGTTTGCAACAAAAGTTGCAGGTAAAGACGTTTCATGATCGTTATAGTTCCATTGCGGGCCGCATTCGGCTTTGCCGCTATTTTGTCCGTCGCATGTATGGCAACCGAGGTCCGCGCCGATGACGCCTCGCCGTGGCAGCAGGATGCGCATTCCGCGGTGCGGCTGCTTGCGGGATCGCGCAGCGGTGCGGTGCTGCTCGGCGGCATCGCCTTCCAGCTCCAGGACGGTTGGAAGACCTATTGGCGCACACCTGGCGATTCCGGCGTGCCGCCCAGGTTCGACTTCTCCAAGTCGGACAATGTCGAAGCGGTGACCGTGATGTGGCCGGCGCCGCGGCAGTTCGACGACGGCGCCGGCGGCACGTCGCTCGGCTACAAGCATCAGGTGGTGCTGCCGCTGCGCATCGTCGCGAAGAATCCCGACAAGCCGCTGACGCTGCGCGCCGACATCAACTATGCGGTGTGCGAGCGGCTCTGCGTGCCGGTGGAGGCGAAGGCCGAGCTGACATTCGCGAGCGTCGCCAGCACCGAGGACGGCGCGCTGACGGAGGCCCTCAACGCGGTGCCGAAGCCCGCCAATCTGGGCGATCCGAACCCGGTCACGATCCGCGACGTCAAGCGGGATGGGAACAATGTGCTGGTCGATGTCGCCGCACCGGAGACCAAGGACCTAAGCCTGTTCGTCGAGGGGCCGACACCCGACTGGGCGCTCCCGGTGCCGAAGCTCGTCGAGCACGCGCCGCCCGGGGTGAAGCGCTTCACCTTCGCACTCGATGGCCTGCCGCCCGGCGCCAGGCCGGACGGCGCCGCACTGAAGCTGACGCTGGTCGGCGGCGACAAGAGCTACGAATTCAACATCAATCTGAACTGACCCCGAGGGGATGGTTCCGCGGCGCCGGGTGCCCGCGCCCAACCCAATGTTAACGTTTCGTTGATAGATCGAGCCATTGCCGCCGCCTCGCGGCGTCTTGGGAATTTCCCGCTTTGGCCGTGATGGATACCCAGTCCGCAACCACTGCGCCGTCAGGCCCGATCGCACGTCTGCGCGGCGTAACCTCGCGCCTGCTTGGCGGCACCAGCGAGGCTTCCGTCACCAAGCGGCTCGCCGGCACCATCTTCGTCATCCGCGTGATCAGCGCCGCCATTGCCTATCTGGCGCAGATCCTGCTGGCGCGCTGGATGAGCGGCTCCGACTACGGCATCTATGTGTATGTCTGGACCTGGGTGCTGCTGATCGGCAGCACGATGGATTTCGGTATCGCAGCCTCCGCGCAGAAGATCATCCCGGAGTACCGCACCAGCGGCGACTACGCCTTGCTGCGCGGCTTCCTCTCCGGCAGTCGCTGGATGACCTTTGCAGCCTCCTCGGTCGCCGCTCTGCTGCTCGCGGGCCTGGTCCGGCTGCTGTCACCCTGGATCGATGCCGATACGATCGTGCCGCTCTATATCGGTTGCCTGACGCTGCCGCCCTTCGTCGTCGCCAACACGCAGGACGGAATCTCGCGCGCGCATGACTGGATGCAGCTCGGCCTGATGCCACAATTCATCGTGCGCCAGGGACTGATCATCGCGCTCACCGCCGGGGCGCTAGCGCTTGGGCTGCATCTCGGCGCCACCGTCGCGATGGCCGCGAGCGCGGCAGCGGTATATGTCGCTGCGATCGGCCAGATGATCGTGCTGAACCGCCGCCTCGCCGCGCATGTCGAGCCGGGCGAGAAGGCCTACGACATCAGGGGCTGGCTTGCGATCGCGCTGCCGATCCTGCTGGTCGAAAGCTTCTACATGCTGCTGTCCTACACCGACGTGCTGATGCTGCAGCAGTTCCGTCCGTCCGAGGAGGTCGGCGTCTATTTTGCCGTGGTGAAGACGCTGGCGTTGGTCTCCTTCGTCCATTATGCGATGTCGGCGACGACGGCGCACCGCTTCGCCGAATACAACGCGCTCGGCGACAAGGACCGGCTGTCGGCCTATGTCGCGCACGCGATCAACTGGACGTTCTGGCCCTCGCTGCTCGCGACCATCGCCCTTCTCGCGTTCGGTGAGCCCCTCTTGTGGTTGTTCGGCCGAAACTTTGTGGCCGGCTACGACATCATGCTGATCGCCGCGATCGGGCTGGTCGTCCGCTCGGCGATCGGCCCGGTGGAGCGGCTGCTCAATATGCTCGGCCACCAGCATATCTGCGCGACCGCTTACGCCGTGGCGTTCCTGATGAATGTCGGGCTGTGCTTCGCGCTGGTGCCGCGCTACGGCGGCATGGGTGCAGCGGCGTCGACTTCGCTGTCGCTGACCTTCGAGACGGTCCTCTTGTTCTACATCGTGCGCTCCCGCCTCGGGCTGCACGTACTTGCCTTCGGCAAGGCGCGGCCGGCGCCATAGCTTTTCCGCTGGCCCCAACCAAAAGCCGGCCCTGGTCCAACAGAGCCGGCTGCGCGTGACTGACAAATCCCGCATCAGTCCGCGGGGAAGGACTTACTCCGCGGTCCAGCCGCCGTCGATCGACAGGTTGGCGCCGGTGATCTGCGCGGCGGCGTCGCTGCACAGGAACAGCGCAAGCGCTGCGACCTGCTCCGAGGTCACGAACTCCTTGGTCGGCTGCGCGGCCAACAGCACGTCCTTGATGACCTGCTCCTTGGTCATGTTGCGCGCCTTCATCGTGTCGGGGATCTGGTGTTCGACCAGCGGCGTCCAGACATAGCCGGGGCTGATGCAGTTGCAGGTGATCTTGTGCTGCGCGACCTCGAGCGCGACCGTCTTGGTGAGGCCGGCGATGCCGTGCTTGGCCGAGACGTAAGCCGACTTGAACGGCGAGGCCACCAGCGAATGCGCAGAGGCAGTGTTGATGATGCGGCCCCAGCCGCGCTTCTTCATGCCGGGCACCGCGGCGCGGATGCCGTAGAAGGCCGACGACAGGTTGATCGCGATGATCGCTTCCCACTTCTCCGGCGGGAACTCCTCGATCGGCGAGACGAACTGGATGCCGGCATTGTTGACGAGAATGTCGACCGAGCCGAAGGTCCTCTCGCCGAGCGCGACCATTTCGGCGATCTCCGCCGGCTTGGTCATGTCGGCCGGCGAATGCACCGCCTTCACCTTGAAGTCGGTCTCGATGCCCGAGCGCTCTCTCTCGATGTCGGCCGGAACGCCCATGCCATTAAGGACGATGTTGGCGCCGGCGCCGGCGAAGGCGCGGGCGTAAGCCAATCCGATGCCGCTGGTCGAGCCTGTCACAACGGCGGTCTTGCCTGTCAGCGTACCCATTCTTGTTCGCTCCTATCTGCTTTCGGGGGGCTTGGGTTCGTCCCCCGTGAGGTCGTAAGTCACCATCGTTTCCCCGGACTGCGGCCGTTCTAGCCATTCTTTGTGACGCATCGACAAATGGACATCACGGACACCGGCGTTCCAGTGCTCGACCATGGCGACATGGGAGAAGTCGTAGTCCTTGGAATTGGTCTCGTAGTTCTTGCTCTTGTAGATCAGGTGAACCACCGTGACGGTGTTCTCCTTCGAGGCCTTGCGCAACAGCTCGACCGACGGATCGTTCTTCAGGTAGTCCGGCAGCTTGCTGACGAGATCGCGCACGGCCATGCGGGCATTGTGGATCTGCTTGTTCTTGTCGGTGTTCATCCGCGTCCGGCTGGAGTAGCGGATGTCCTTTTCGCGCTCGGCGGCTTCCAGCAAGGTCTCCGGCAGCGGGCCTCGCGCGCTGAACAGGTCGACCTGGAAGATCAGCAGATCGCGATTGATCTCCTCGTCGAGCACGAAATCGAGCGGCGTATTGGAGGCGATGCCGCCGTCCCAATAGTACTCGCCTTCGATGACGACGGCGGGAAAGCCCGGCGGCAGCGCGCCGGACGCCATGATGTGCTCCGGGCCGATCGTCTTGCCGCGCTTCTTGAACTCGTAATTGTCGAAATAGCGGAAATTGCCCGAGGTGACGCTGACCGCGCCGACCGACAGGCGCGTCTTCAGATCGTTGATGCGATCGAAATCAACCAGGCGCTCGAGCGTCCTCTTCAGCGGCGCGGTGTCGTAATAGCTCAGCGATTGCGAGCTGCCGGGCGGCCACAGCGGCGCCGGCGGAATGCGCGGCGCGAAGAAGCCCGGCACGCCGAAGGTTGCGATGATCGCGGCGCTGGTCTCGTTGAACAGCGAGCGGGCGCGCTCATGGTTCGAGACCGGATTCCAGGGCACCGGCGACGACACCATCTCCCAGAATTCCTTCAGGCGCGGCACCCGCTTGCTCGGCTCGTTGCCGGCGATGATCGCGGCGTTGATGGCGCCGATCGAGATGCCTGCGATCCATTCCGGCTCGAAGCCCGCGTGACAGAGCGCCTGAAAGGCACCGGCCTGGTAGGAGCCGAGCGCACCGCCGCCCTGGAGCACCAGCACGCGCTGCGCTTGCGCGGGCGCCGAAGCTGGCGCGGAATCCGACATGTTCATTCGAAACCGTTCGGTCAGAAATGACTTCGGGCGGCACCGTGGCGAGAGTTCGCGACGGCGTCAATCGGTCAGATGCGAGGTCGGATCACGCTGAATTTATCGAAATCAGGTTGCCGCGAGAATGAGCGTCCAGAACACCTTGTATTTGGTGTTCGGAGCATAGACCGCCGCGATGCCCATCTTTGTGACACCGCTCTTCAGCATGTTGGCCTTGTGCGGCGGTGAATCGCGCCAGCCCGAAAATGCTTCCGCGAGCGTGTGGTATCCGGCGGAGATGTTCTCGACCGCGACGGTTGCGGGATAGCCGCCGGCCTCAAGCCGTTTGCCGAGGGGGGCCTTCACATCGTGGTCCATCTTGTTGCGGGCGGCCATTGCCTGCGACTGCTGCTCGGCAAGCCGCGTCAGGTCCGGATCCACCACGACGGTGCCGAGCCCGTTGTTCTGGCGGTATTGGGAGAACATGATCGCCGCCGCCTGGGTGTCCAGCACCGCGCCGGGCTGAGCCATGTTCAAATACATGGCCGGCTCTTCCGGGATTTTGGTCTCGGCGGCGCAGCCGGCAAGCACCAGAAGCCCGAAAAGGGCGACGATCGTCCGTGTCACTGAGAACCCCCAAGGTTGGAGCGCCGTTGTTGCATGCCAACCGTGGCTGAATGGTGAACAGGGGCTGACTTCGACCAGCAAAAGCCGCCATCTGGGCTACGTGGCCCACGGGGCCCCTTGCTTCTCCTTCCCCTGAAAGGGGGAAGGTCGGGATGGGGGTCAGCCACAGGCCACAGCAGATGTCGTGGAGACAGATCCCCACCCGCTTTGCTCTGGCGAGCAAAGCGACCTCCCCTTTTCAAGGGGAGGTTTAAGCCCGTAGCCCGGCGGAATTACCTCTGCGCCGCAAAGATGCGGTAGCGGCGGGGCTGCAGCGAGACGATTTCGCCGGCCTGCAGCTCCCGATCGCGCGGGGCGTCGATCTCGATCACGGTCTTGCCTTCGCTCCCGGCCAGCGTGACCTCCGCGCGCTGGATCGGGCCGAACGAGCGGACGTGCCGGATAGCGCCTTCCAGCGCGCCGGCTCCCGCCGGGCCGATCGCCATGTCATGGCGACGGATGAACAGGTTGGCCGCACCCGGCGCCACGCCATCGGCAAGAAGGTTCAGCGGGCGGCCGTCCAGCCGCACCGCGTCGCCGGCAACATCGACCGGCAGCACGATGGATTCGCCGATGAAGCCGTGCACGAAGGCGGTCGCCGGATTGTCATAGACGTCGCCGGGCGAGCCGATCTGCTCGATCCGGCCCTTGTCCATCACGACCACGCGGTTGGCGACCTCGAGCGCCTCCTCCTGGTCGTGGGTGACGAAGATCGAGGTGACGTGGATCTCGTTGTGCAGCGAGCGCAGCCATTGCCTCAGCTCCTTGCGCACCTTGGCATCGAGCGCGCCGAAGGGCTCGTCGAGCAGCAGGATCCGCGGCTCGATCGCGAGCGCGCGCGCCAGCGCGATGCGCTGACGCTGGCCGCCGGACAATTGATTGGGATAACGGTTGGCGAGCCAATCGAGTTGGACCAGATCAAGCAGCTCCTTGACGCGGGCACGGATCGTCGCCTCGTCCTTGCGGATCGCGCGCGGCTGCACGCGCAAGCCGAAGGCGACATTCTCGAACACCGTCATGTGGCGGAACAGCGCGTAGTGCTGGAACACGAAGCCGACCTGACGCTCGCTGGCGCCGCGGCTCAACGCATTCTCGCCGTCGATCGCGACCTCGCCGCTATCGGGCCAGTCCAGCCCGGCGATGATCCGCAGCAGCGTCGTCTTGCCGGAGCCGGAAGGCCCGAGCAGCGCCAGCAGTTCGCCGTCGGAGACTTTGAGATCGACATTGTCGAGCGCGGTAAAGCTGCCGAACGTCTTCACGATGTTCTTGACTTCAATCGCCATCGGGCGCCTCATTTTCATCCAGCCGCCGCTCGAGGATGGTCTTCACGACAAGCGTGATCAGCGCCAGCATCGCGAGCAGCGATGCGATCGCGAACGACGATACGAACTGATATTCGTTGTAGAGAATCTCGACCAGCAGCGGCATCGTGTTGGTCTCGCCGCGGATGTGGCCGGACACCACCGACACTGCGCCGAACTCGCCCATCGCGCGCGCGTTGCAGAGCAGGACGCCGTAGAGCAGACCCCATTTGATGTTGGGCAATGTGACGCGGAAGAAGGTCTGCAACCCCGATGCGCCGAGCGAGATCGCCGCCTCCTCCTCCTGCGTGCCCTGCTCCTGCATCAGCGGGATCAGCGCGCGCGCCACGAACGGGAAGGTGACGAACACGGTTGCCAGCGCAATGCCGGGCACCGCGAACAGGACCTGGACGTTATGCGCCTGCAGCCACGGGCCGTAGTAACCCTGCGCGCCGAACAGCAGCACGAAGACGAGGCCCGAGATCACCGGAGACACCGAGAACGGCAGATCGATCAGCGTGATCAGGAAGGTCTTGCCGGTGAACTCGAATTTCGAGATCGCCCAGGCCGCGATCACGCCGAACACGAGGTTGAGCGTGACCGAGATCGCCGCGACCAGCAGCGTCAGCCGGATCGCGGCCAGCGCCTCCGGCTCGGCCAGCGCGGCGAGATAGGCGCCGACACCCTTCGAGAAAGCCGAGGCAAAGACCACGACCAGCGGCAGCACGACGAACACACCGAGGAAGGTCAGCGCCAGCGCTATGATGATGAAGCGGACCGGCCCCGGCTCGGTGCGCAGATTGCGCGGCGCCATGACGGGCTGTGCGCGCGCGATCTCCAGACGCGGCGCCGGAGCCGCGACGCTGACGTCGGTCGCATAGCTCCGCAACTGCGGCGCGGAGGAGACCCATCCCGTTTGCATCGACATAGCCGGTCCTCAATGCACGGGAATGCGGGCCTGGGCCCAGCGCTGCAACCGGTTGATCAGGAAGATGATCAGGAAGGAGGCCACCAGCATCACGACCGCGATCGCGGTGGCATCGGCATAGCGGAATTCGGACAGCCGGATCACGATCAGAAGCGGCGCGATCTCGGAGACGTTGGGCAGATTGCCGGCGATGAAGATCACCGAGCCGTATTCTCCGATGGCGCGAGCAAAGGCGAGCGCGAACCCGGTGAGCAGCGCCGGGATCAGGCTCGGCAGGATGACGCGAAACACGGTGTGCCAGCGATTGGCGCCGAGGCTTGCCGCGGCCTCCTCAATCTCGGGATCGAGATCGATCAAGACGGGCTGCACCGTGCGCACGACGAAGGGGATGCCGATGAAGATCATCGCAACGAAGATGCCGATCGGCGTGAACGCGACCTTGATGCCGAGCTGTGCGAGCGGCGCGCCGAGCCAGCCCTTCTGCGCGAAGAGCTGAGTCAGTGCCACGCCGGCCACTGCGGTCGGCAGCGCGAACGGAATATCGACGATGGCATCGAACAGCCGCCGGCCCGGAAAGCGGTAGCGCACCAGCGCCCAGACAATGATGGTGCCCATCACCAGATTGACGCAAGCAGCGGCGAACGACAGCCCGAACGAGATTTTCAGCGCGCTAAAGGTGCGCCGGCTGGTGATGATGCCCCAGAACTGATCGAGGCTGAGCTCGAAAGTTTTCAGGAACAGGCCGGCCAGCGGGATCAGGATGATGACGGACAGCCATGTCAGGGTCAGTCCCATGGTGAGACCGAACCCGGGCAAGGTGCTGCGCCGTGCGACCGCTATGCTCACAAATCCCCCTGTTCGAACCGAAGCACGATCATCGCGCTTTGCCTTTTTTGTCTGCGCATGATCCCTTCAGGAAACCGCTTCACACTTTGCGCTAGCGCGGCCCTCCGGGTCCGGATCATGCGCCAGCCGATCAGTTCTTGTAGATCTGGTCGAAGATGCCGCCTTCGGCGAAGTGATCCTTCTGCGCCTTGGTCCAACCGCCGAAAACGTCGTCGATGGTGAAAAGTTCAACCTTGGCGAAGGATTTTTCGTACTCCTTGGCGATTTCAGGATCGCGCGGCCGATAGGAATTGCGCGCGGCGATCTCCTGGCCTTCCTTGGTGTACCAATACTTCAGATAGGCTTCGGCGACAGCGCGCGTGCCCTTCTTGTCGACGACCTTGTCGACCACCGCGACCGGCGGCTCGGCGAGGATCGACTGCGGCGGCGCCACGATCTCGAACTTGTCCTGGCCGAATTCGCGTTGCGCCAGGAAGGCTTCGTTCTCCCACGCCAGCAGCACGTCGCCGACACCGCGTTCGACGAAGGTCACCGTCGAGCCGCGCGCGCCGGTGTCGAGCACGGGGACGTTCTGGTAGAGATCTGCGACGAACTTCTTCGCCTTCTCGGCTGATCCATATTTCTTCAGCGCATAGCCCCAGGCGGCCAGATAGTTCCAGCGCGCGCCACCCGACGTCTTCGGGTTCGGCGTGACCACGGCGACGCTAGGCTTGATCAGATCGTCCCAATCCTTGATGCCCTTGGGATTGCCCTTGCGCACCAGGAACACGATGGTCGAGGTATAGGGCGAGGCGTTGAGCGGCAACCGCTTCTGCCAATCGGGAGCGACAAGGCCCTTCGCTGCAATCGCGTCGATGTCGTAAGCGAGCGCCAGCGTGACGACGTCCGCCTGCAACCCGTCGATCACCGAACGCGCCTGCGAGCCGGAGCCGCCATGCGACTGTTTGATCTCGACGGTCTTGCCGGTCTCCTTCTGATACGCCGCGGCGAACGCCTTGTTGAAGTCGACATAAAGCTCGCGGGTCGGATCATAGGACACGTTGAGCAGCGAATAGTCGGCGGCGAAAGCCGAGCTTGCCCACAGCAAACCCGCGATCAGCGGCAGGATACGACGGATCATTTCTGTCTCCATTCAACCCGAGAACGTCGGGGAACACGCCCGGACATAACTCGCGGTGAAGTGGTCTCAAGTCAACGAAACCGCTTTTCATTGTTTGCGGCCGCGCAGCGTAGCTGTGCTACGAAGCTGTCGCGCTGCGACGTCTTTGTCGTGTGAGCCTTTGTTTGGGCGTGATCTCTTCGGAAAACCGCTTCACACTTTTCCGGATCACGCCATCTTGGCCGTATGGATGCCGCATTCCGTCTTCGCCCGACCACGCCAGCGGCCGGCGCGTGCATCCTCGCCGGGGGCAGACCGGCTGCTGCAAGGCATACACCCGACCGAGAGATAACCCGATGCGACAAGTGGATGCGGCGGCAGCTTGCCGAGCGTGTAGATCGCCTCGATCTCCTCGCGGGAGACGTTGGCGAACGGGTTGAACTTCAGCCTGTTGCCGTCGTGCTCGACGACCGGGATGTCGGCACGGGCGCCGCCCTGGAACCGCTTGCGGCCATTGATCCAGGCCGAGAACGGCTTCAACGCCCGCGCCAGCGGCTCGACCTTGCGGATCCGGCAACAGGCGTCGGGATCGGTGAACCACAACTCGCGGTCGGGATCCTCGCGCGACAGCGTCTCGTCGAGCGGCTTGATCGAACGCACATCAGTGAGGCCGAGCGTCGCGATCAGCGTGTCGCGATAGGCCAGCGTCTCCTCGAACAGCCAGCCGGTGTCGAGGAAGACAACCGGAATCGATGGATCGACATCTGCCATCACCTTGAGCAGCGCGGCGGACTCGGTCCCGAACGACGATACCAGCGCGAGCCGCTCGCGGCCGACTGTCTTCAACGCAGTGGCGATCACCTCGGCGGGCGAGGCTGTGCGCAGCGCCTGATTGAGCGCATCGGCCGATGGCAACGTGCCGGGCGGCGGTAACGTCAGCTCTGGTGCGACGATACTCACTGGCCGGCACTCTCCGAGTGACGAAGCTGCATGCGGCGGTTGAGCGCGGTGACACGGCCGTCGCCGGTCGGCTGGTAGAACACCGAATAACGCTTCATGGTCTCGGCGAAGGCATCTGCATCCGCCTCCTTCTTCACCTCGAAGGCATCGAAGCCGGCACGCGTCATGAATACGAACTGGTCGCGCAGCACCTGGCCGGTGGCGCGCAGCTCGCCATCATAACCGTGACGCTCACGTAAGAGGCGCGCCTGGCTGTAGGCGCGGCCGTCGCGGAAGGTCGGGAACACCAGCGCGACCGCGGCGATGCGGTCGAGATGCGGCACCAGTTCGTCGAGGTCGCGGTTGTTCGGCCAGAGCACCCCTAGCTTGCCGGAGCGGCGCAGCAGCGCCTCCGGATCGGTGAGGAAACGCTCTGCCGTGACCAGAATCGCTCTGTCGCCCGGCAGCTCGGCGCCGTCGGCGACATGGACGAAGAGATCGGTGGTGATCCGTCCATTCTTAACGAGTGGCATAGACGCGCTCCCTGAAAGGCTCGACGCCCAAACGCTTCACCGTATCGACGAACAATTCCTCGGGACGGTCGCGCAGCGCGAGATAGGCTTCGACAATGTCTTCGATCACATCGGCGACTTCCGCGAACGGAACGGCCGGGCCGATCAGCGTGCCCATCTGCGCGTTCTCGTCGGCGCGGCCGCCGATCGTGATCTGGTAGAATTCCTCGCCGTTCTTCTCGACGCCGAGAATGCCGATATGGCCGACATGGTGATGGCCGCAGGCGTTGATGCAGCCGGAGATGTTGATGTGCAGCCGGCCGATCAGCTCGGCGGTGTCGTGGTTGGCGAACCGCCGCGTCAGCTCCTGCGCGATCGGGATCGAGCGCGCATTCGCCAGCGAGCAATAGTCCAGTCCCGGGCAGGCGATGATGTCGGTGACGAGATTGACGTTCGGCGTGGCGAGGCCGAGCCGCTCGAGCGCCTTGAACAACTGAGGCAGATCGCGCTTGGCGACATGCGGCAGCGCCAAGTTCTGCTCATGGCCGACGCGGATCTCGCCGAACGAGTATTTGTCGGCAAGGTCGGCGATCGCGTCCATCTGCTCGGCAGTGGCATCGCCGGGCGGTCCACCGACCGGCTTCAGCGACAGCGTCACGATCGAATAGCCCTGCACCTTGTGCGGCGCCACCGAGTTCTTGCGCCAGCGCTCGAACAGTGGATCATGCGCGGCCCGCTTCAATTCGTCCGGCATGTGCGGCAGCTTCTCGTAAGGCGGATAGGAAAAGCGCGAGCGAACCTCCTCGATGGCGACGCGCTCGAGCCGCAGCTCGCTGTCGCCCATCTGCTTCCACTCTTCCTCGACTTCCTTGGCGAACTTCTCGACGCCGAGCTCGTGCACCAGGATCTTGATCCGCGCCTTGTAGATGTTGTCGCGGCGGCCGTACTGGTTGTAGACGCGCAGGATCGCCTCGATGTAGCTGAGGATGTCGCGGCCGTGGACGAACGGCTTGATCGACTTGGCGATGAACGGCGTGCGGCCGAGGCCGCCGCCGACCAGCACCTCGAAGCCGGTCTCGCCGTCGGCGTTCTTGTGCAGGCGTAGGCCGATGTCGTGGATCTTGATCGCGGCGCGGTCGTGCTCGGAGGCCGTGATCGCGATCTTGAACTTGCGCGGCAGGAACGAGAATTCCGGATGCAACGTGGTGTGCTGGCGTATCAGCTCCGACCAGATGCGCGGATCCTCGATCTCGCCGGGCGCGACGCCGGCCCACTGGTCCGAGGTGACGTTGCGCATGTTGTTGCCGGAGGTCTGCATCGCGTGGATGCCGACCTCGGCGAGATCGGCCAGCGCATCCGGCAGCTCGGCGAGCTTGATCCAGTTGAACTGGATGTTCTGCCGCGTGGTGAAATGGCCGTAGCCGCGATCGTAGCGGCGGGCGACATGAGCGAGCCGGCGGAGTTGCTTCGAGGACAGCGTGCCGTAGGGAATTGCGACGCGGAACATGTAGGCATGCAGTTGCAAATACACGCCGTTCTGCAGCCGCAGCAGCTTGAATTCGTCCTCGGTGAGCTCGCCGGAGAGCCGGCGCTTCACCTGGTCGCGGAATTCCGAAACGCGCTCGTTGACGAGCGTGCGGTCGAGTTCGTCATAAGCATACATGATCGATGAACCTTACGCCGGCACCCGGAGATCGATGGTGACGCCCTTGGCGCGGATGTGTTCGCGGAGATTGCCGGGCCGGACCTTGCCGCCGTCCTTGAGCTCGACCGGTGCGATATAGGCGCCGACCGCACCGACATCGTCGGCCACCGCGTCAGCCAGCAACGCACGTGCATCATCTGATGTGCTGACGATCGCTGCATCAGGCAGATCGGTCGACCAGCCCTTTTGCGTGGTGCGGTACACCACAGCACCATCCCAGGTGCGGTTGGCGGTCACCACCGACGGCCCAGTGATCCGGATTTTCTTCTGTTCGAGCGGAGAGGTCATTGGGCAGCTTCCAGCAGTTCTGTGATGACTTGGGTGAGGTTGGATTGACGCCATGGCGCGGAATGCGCGACCACATCGCCAATGATGAGGATGGCGGGACCGCCATCGATTTTCTTGACCAGTTCGGGTAGCCGCGCGAGCGTGCCGACCGCGGCCTTGGCGTCGGAGCGCGTCACGCGCGCGAACACGCCGACCGGCGTTTCCGGCGAGCGGCCTGCGGCGAGCAGGCCGGCGCGGATCGCCGGCGCCGCGGTCATGCCCATGTAGACGACGACAGTCATCTTCCTGTCTGTCAGCACCGACCAATCGACGTTACAGGCGTCGCGCGCCTTGTGTGCGGTGAGGAACGTGATGCGCAGCGCCTCGTGCCGATAGGTCAACGGCGCCTCGAACTGCGCGGCAGCGCCAAGGCCCGCCGTGATGCCGGGAACGATCGAATAGGCGACGCCGGCGTCGCGCAGCGCCTCGATCTCCTCGCCGCCGCGGCCGAAGATGAAGGGATCGCCGCCCTTTAGCCGCACCGCGCGCTGGCCCGACTTCGCGGCCTCGATCATCAGCTTGTTGATCGCGTCCTGGCCGATGCCGGGCTTGCCGACACGACGGCCGACCGGAATTCGCGCGGCGTCGCGCCTGATCCGATCCAGAATCTCTGGTGACACCAGCTCGTCGTAGAACACGACGTCGGCGTCCTGCAGCGCGCGCAGCGCTTTGACGGTGAGCAAATCGGGATCGCCCGGACCGGCGCCGACCAGCGTCACATGCCCTTCGGCCTTGCCTTCCGCATTTGCGCCGGCAAAGGCGACCGGATCGGCGATGGCATCCAGCGCCTGCTCGGCCTCGTCGTTGTGGCCGGCCAGCACCAATGCACCGATCGGACCGTCGACGATGCGCTCCCAGAAGCGGCGGCGCAGCGAAAACTCGGGAATGTGGGCGTGGATCGACTTGCGGAAGCGTCCGATGAAACCGGCGAGATCGCCGATGCGCGCCGGCAGCACCGCCTCGATGCGCTCACGCACGCGTCGCGCCACCACGGGCGACGTGCCGCCGGTGCCGACCGCAACGATGACATCGCCGCGATCTACGATCGCCGGGAAGATGAAGCTGGAATGTGCGAGGTCATCCATCACGTTGACCGGCAGACCAACCGCCTTCGCACGAGCCGACATCGCGACACCGACGTCGCCTGCACCGGCGCATAGAATGGCGATGACATCGGAGAGATCGGCGGCGAGCGGATCGCCTTCGGCGCGCTCGATGCGCGCTGCTTCATCTGCGGCAAGACCGGCGAGATCATGATCGCCGTCGGTCGCATACCAGCGGATCTCGGCGCCGGCAGCAGCCAGCAAGCGCAGCTTGGCGCGCGCAAGCTCGCCGGCTCCGACGAGCAGCACTTTGCCGTGTTGCAGATCCAAAAAGACGGGCAGGTATCGCATCAGACACTCGCTTCCCCAACTTGGGGGTTGACTGAAATTATTTTCTATTTATCTCTCGATCAAGGCCAATAAAGAGAAAATTATTTCTTCTCTATTGCGGCGCAACTTTAGAATTTTCACCTCCACGGGCCAAGGGCCGATAGATGCATCTTCTCGACAACGAATCCGCCGCCGCCGGATCACGGCCCGTAGCCCTTTCGAAAGCATCTTCCGTGCCGAAATTTTCGGCCGAGCGAGGTGCCTCCGCGATGGATCACCTCGACGAGCTCGAGGCGCAGAGCATCTACATTTTGCGCGAAGCGTTCGCGCGGCTGAAGAAGCTGGCGCTGCTGTGGTCGCTCGGCAAGGATTCGAACGTGATGATCTGGCTGGCGCGGAAGGCGTTCTTCGGCCGCGTCCCGTTCCCCGCGCTGCATGTCGACACCGGCAAGAAGTTTCCGGAGATGTATGCTTTCCGCGATCATTTCGGAAAGGAATGGGGCCTCGACCTGCGCGTCGAACCCTGCCCGCCGATCGACAGCGTCGATCCGACGCTGCCCCCGGCCGCACGCTCCGCCGCGCGCAAGACCGAGGGCCTCAAATTGGCACTGGTCAAGCACGGCTTCGATGGATTGATCGCGGGCATCCGCCGCGACGAGGAGGCGACGCGCGCCAAGGAGCGCGTGTTCTCGCCGCGCGGCATCGAGGGCGGATGGGACGTGCGCGACCAGCCGCCGGAGTTCTGGGACCATTTCAATGCCTCGCCGCCGCAAGGCGCGCACTTGCGCATTCATCCGATCCTGCATTGGACCGAGGCCGACATCTGGGCCTACACCAAGCGTGAGAACATCCCGATCATTCCGCTCTATCTCGCCAGGGACGGCAAGCGCTATCGCTCGCTGGGCGATGCCGACATCACCTTCCCGGTCGCCTCGACTGCGTCGAACATCGACGAGATCCTGATCGAGCTCGACGGCACCAAGGTGCCGGAGCGCGCCGGCCGCGCGCTCGACCACGAGACCGAGGATGCGTTCGAGCGGCTGCGTGTCGCCGGTTATCTCTGATCTCATATTGGCGCGAGCGTTTCGATGAACATGATCCTTCCCACCGCCTCGATCTCGGCAACGCCCAACGGCACCACGCGGCCGCAGGTTCGCATCGTCATCGTCGGCCATGTCGATCACGGCAAATCCACTCTGGTCGGCCGCCTGCTGCACGAGACCGGTAGCCTGCCCGACGGCAAGCTGGAAATGCTGAAGGCGGTCAGCGCGCGGCGCGGCATGCCGTTCGAGTGGTCGTTCCTGCTCGATGCGCTGCAGACCGAACGCGACCAGGGCATCACCATCGACACCACGCAGATCCGCTTTCGCACCCGTTCGCGCGACGTCGTGCTGATCGACGCACCCGGCCACGCCGAGTTCCTGCGCAACATGATCACCGGCGCCTCGCAGGCCGACGGCGCGGTGCTGATCATCGATGCGCTCGAAGGCGTGCGCGACCAGACGCGGCGGCACGGCTATCTGCTGCATCTGCTCGGCGTGAAGCAGGTCGCGGTCGTCGTCAACAAGATGGACCGGGTCGATTTCAGCGCCAGCAGATTCAAGGAAATCAGCGACGAGATTTCGGCGCACCTGGTCGGCCTCGGCGTGACGCCGTCCGCCGTGATCCCGATCTCGGCGCGCGACGGCGACGGCGTCGCCGAGCACACCCCGCGGATCGGCTGGTACGCTGGGCCGAGCGTGGTCGAAGCGCTCGACGCACTGGAGCCGGCGCGGCCGCTGGCGCAGCTTCCGCTGCGGCTGCCGGTGCAGGCGATCTACAAGTTCGACGACCGCCGCATCGTGGCCGGCCGCATCGAGTCCGGCAGCCTCAAGGCGGGCGACGAGATCGTGATCATGCCGGCCGGCAAGATCGCCAGGATCAAGACGGTCGAGAGCTGGCCGGTGACGCCGGTCGACGGTCCGCAAAGTGCGGGGCGCTCGGTTGGCATTACGCTCGACCGCGAGCTGTTCCTCGAACGCGGCGACATCATCGGCCACCCCGGGCAGAGCCCGCGCGACACCCGCCGTATCCGCGCGCGGATCTTCTGGCTGCACGACAAGCCGCTCACCAAAGGCGAGCAGATCCTGATCCGGCTCGGCACCAAGGAGAGCCGTGCCACCGTCGTCGCAATCGAGAAGGCGATCGATCCCGGCGCGCTGTCGAATGAAGAGAACGCGGCGATCGCGCGCAACCATGTCGGCGAGATCGACATCTCGCTGGCGCAGCCGGTCGCCACCGATCCCTACACCGAGAATCCGCGCACCGGCCGCCTGGTGATCGAGGTCAACGGCCGCATCGCCGGCGGCGGCCTCGTGCTGTCGGTCGACGCCGGCCGTCCCGCCGTGCCCGTCGACATCGTGCCGGTGGAATCCGCGCTGCGTCCCGACGAGCGCTCCGCGCGCTATCGTCACAACGGCGCGGTGATCTGGCTGACCGGCCTGCCCGGCTCCGGCAAGTCGACGCTGGCACGTGCGCTGGAGCGGCGGTTGTTCGGCAATGGCGGCTCGCCGATCCTGCTCGACGGCGACACGCTGCGCGCCGGCCTGAACGGCGATCTCGGCTTCTCGCCGCAGGACCGCGCCGAGAACATCCGTCGTCTCGCCGAGGTCGCAACCCACCTCGCGCGCAACGGTCACATCGCGATCGTTGCCGCGGTGTCGCCGTCGGCAGCGGATCGCGCGGCCGCGCGTCGCATCGCCGACAGCGCGTTCCGCGAGATCTACGTCGCGACGCCGGCCGAGGTCTGCGAGACCCGCGACCCCAAGGGCCATTACGCCAAAGCGCGCTCGGGCGGGTTGCCATCCTTTACCGGCATCACCAATGATTACCAGCCGCCGACTGGCAACGAACTGACCATCGACACCTCGAACCGCTCGGTCGCCGACGCCACCGACGAGATCGAGCGGATGCTGGCAAGGACCGGCATCCTGTTCGACGAACTGACTGACCTCGCCGCGAATATTTGATCTCTCCACGTGTCATCGCCCGGCTTGACCGGGCGACCCAGTATTCCAGAGCTGGCGGTGAAAGAGCCGAGACGCCGCGGCGCACTGGATGCCCCGCACGCGCGGGGCATGACACCTGAGAGTGGGGCGACAGGGGCCTTCTCAGAGCCGTGTTTTTAGGGCTAAAAGAGCCGTGAACGCGGCCCTTTGGCGCGTTTTTTGCTATTTTCGCGTGAAAACAGCCTCGAAACGCCCGGTTCTCTTGAGAAAGCCCATCATGACTCGTGTCGACGCCCACGGACTGAAGATCGCCCCTGTCCTGTTCGATTTCATCGCCAAGGAGGCGACACCCAAAACCGGGATCGCGCCCGATGCGTTCTGGGCCGGACTGTCCGCCATCATCCAGAAGCTCGGGCCGCGGAACCGCGAACTGCTCGCTGTCCGCGACACGCTGCAGGCCAAGGTCGATGACTGGCATCGCGCCCACAAGGGCAAGGCGTTCGACATCAACGCCTACACCGCGTTCCTCAGGGAGATCGGCTATCTGCTGCCCGAGCCCGCGACCCACAAGGTCGAGACCGCCAATGTCGACGAGGAGATCGGCAAAATCTGCGGCCCGCAGCTCGTGGTGCCGCTGACCAATGCCCGCTATGCGCTGAACGCCGCGAACGCGCGCTGGGGCTCGCTCTACGACGCCTTCTACGGCACCGATGCGATCCCGCATGATCCGAGCGAGACCGGCAAGGGCTACAACAAGGCACGCGGCGACAAGGTGATCGCCAAGGCCAAGTCCTTTCTCGATGCCGCCGCTCCGCTTGCGAGCGGAAGCCACAGCGATGTCACCTCCTATGCCGTCGTCTCCGGGCAGCTCTCCGCCAAGCTGAAGAGCGGTAACGCCAGCGCATTGAAGAACGGCGCGCAGTTCGCCGGCTATCAGGGCGACACGGCCCAGCCGTCTGCGATCCTGCTGGTCAACAACGGCTTGCATATTGAGATCAAGATCGACCGCAACAATCCGATCGGCAAGGACGATCCGGCCGGCGTCGCCGACATGATCATGGAGGCTGCCGTCTCCACCATCCTCGACATGGAGGACTCGGTCGCCGCCGTCGATGCCGAGGACAAGGTGCTGGTTTATCGCAACACGCTCGGCCTGATGAACGGCACGCTGTCGGCAGATTTCGAGAAGGGCGGCAAGACCATGAGCCGCTCGCTCAATGCCGACCGCATCTACAAGACGCCCACGGGCGGCGAACTGAAGCTGCACGGCCGCAGCCTGCTCCTGATGCGCAATGTCGGCCACCACATGTTCACCGACGCCGTGCTCGACGCCAAGGGCGAGGAAATCCCGGAGGGCATCCTGGACGCGGCGGTCGCCGGCCTGCTCGCGATCCACGACCTCAAGGGCCATTCGAAGATCAAGAACAGCCGCACCGGGTCGGCCTACATTGTCAAGCCGAAGATGCACGGGCCGGACGAGGTGCAGCTCACCTGCGACCTGTTCGCCGAAGTCGAGAAAATGCTCGGATTGCCGGAGAACACGCTCAAGGTCGGCATCATGGACGAGGAGCGCCGCACCACGGTCAATCTCAAGGCGTGCATTCAGCGGGCCTCCAAGCGCATCATGTTCATCAACACCGGCTTCCTCGACCGCACCGGCGACGAGATCCATACCTCGATGGAAGCGGGTCCGATGATCCGCAAGAACGACATGAAGGCGCAGCCCTGGATCAAGGCCTATGAGGACTGGAACGTCGACATCGGCCTGATCGACGGCTTGCCCGGCCACGCCCAGATCGGCAAGGGCATGTGGGCCGCGCCCGACAAGATGGCGGACATGCTGGCACAGAAGCTCGGCCATCCGCAGGCCGGCGCCACCACCGCCTGGGTGCCGTCGCCGACCGCAGCGACACTGCATGCGCTGCACTACCATCAGGTCAACGTGCTCGCCCGCCAGCGGGAGCTCGCCAAGGGCGGCCAGCGCGCCAAGCTCTCCGACATCCTCACCATCCCGGTGTCGCAGTCGAACTGGGCGCCCGACGACGTGAAGCAGGAGATCGACAACAACTGCCAGGGCATCCTCGGCTACGTCGTGCGCTGGATCGATCAGGGCGTCGGCTGCTCCAAGGTGCCGGACATCCACGATGTCGGCCTGATGGAAGACCGCGCCACGCTGCGCATCTCGAGCCAGCATCTGGCCAATTGGCTGCATCAGGGCGTCGTCACCAAGGACCAGGTGATGGAGTCCTTGAGGCGCATGGCCGTCGTCGTCGACAAGCAGAATGCCAGCGATCCGCTCTACCGGCCGATGGCGCCCTCGTTCGACGGCGTCGCCTTCAAGGCCGCCTGCGACCTCGTCTTCAAGGGCCGCGAGCAGCCGAACGGCTACACCGAGTACATCCTCACCGCGCGCCGCCGCGAGGCGAAGGCCGCGGGCTGATCCGCGCGACCTCGGTTAACCAGCGCAAGCCCCGGCGTGAAGCCGGGGCTTTTTGTTGGAATGCGGCATCCGCGTCATTGCGAGCGAAGCGAAGCAATCCATGCTTCGGCATAACGGATAGATGGATCGCTTCGCTCCTCGCGATGACGAAACTAAAACACCGCGAGATACTTCAGCAGCGAGACGATGCCGATGATGATAACGACCACGCGGGCGATCTGTCTGGCGCGGCCGTCGAGTGGCAGCATGTTGATGAGATAAAGAACGAGAATGACGACAAGGAATGTGACGAGTACGCTGACCAGCATGCAGGCTCCCTGAAGACGTCGGTGAAAGGTAGCCGTCCCCAACGTGCGACATCCGGGGCCAGTTCCGACCCTGACATCATCCGGACAACTGACCGCGGACTACTGCCGCGCCATCACAGGCGGATGCCCATACCTGGCGCGGATGCGCTCCGGCACCGGGGTGAAGGCGAGTTGCGCACCGCGCCGGTCTGCACCGCGGGCGACCGACATCAGCCCATCCTTGCCGGCGACGATGTCGCCCTTGCGCAGGGTCGGATCGTCCTCGACCTTGATCGCGGCCAGCCCGACGGAATCCTTGCCGTTGCAGGTGCAGCCCGCGACGATCTCGTCGCGATAGCGGAACGCGTTCGGCAGTTCTGAATAGGGCTGTCCGTTTTGGGTGGCGGCATTGTCGATGCCGCTACCGTAGACGACCTTGGTCCCGCTCGCCGGACAGAAGCTGCTGCAGATCTCCGCCTTGCTCTCTTTCCCCGAGGCCGAGATCGGGAAGTAGCGGCCGTCGCAGGTCCGCACGCAATAGGCCTGGCCACCGCTATAGCGGGGACGCTCGACCCGCGGCACGACAGGCGTGAGTCCGTCGTCGAACGGCATCTGAATGACCGGCTGATGTCCCCGCATCAGGCTGCCGAACAGCGCCGAGAAGAAATCCTGGGCCCGCGCGGCGGGAGCAAGCGCGAGGCCGAATAACACGGCCGTCCCGAGCCCCCACCGCCTGGCATTCCGTTTCACCATGCAATCCTCAGTACAGCGTGGAGGAGAGCGGGATGTTCATCGCCTGCCGGCCCGCGCGCTGTGTCACCACCGCGGGGCGCGGCGACATCGGGCCCGGACGGACCGAGATTTCCGTCGTCGTCGGGCCGAGCTCACGTGCGGCGATGTGCGGCCCGTTCTTTGGCAGCACCACAACCTTGGTCCCGACATTGACGCGGTTGAACAGGTCGGTGACGTCCTCATTGGTCAGTCGGATGCAGCCCGACGACACGAACTTGCCGATCGTCGACGGATCGTTGGTGCCGTGAATGCGATATTCGCTCGCGCCGAGATACATCGCCCGCGCGCCGAGGGGATTGCCCGGACCGCCCGCCATGAAGCGCGGCAGATAGGGCTGGCGCTTGATCATCTGGGCCGGTGGATGCCAGTCCGGCCACTCCGCCTTGCGGCTGATGCTCTGCACTCCGGCCCAGGTGAAGCCCTCGCGGCCGACGCCGACGCCGTAGCGGATCGCGCGGCCGCCGCCGAGCACGTAATAGAGCGCGGTGTTGCCGGTATCGATGATAATAGTACCCGGCGCTTCGGTCGTGTTGAGCGCGACGGTGGTGCGGCGCAGACGCGCCGGCAGAGCACCGTCCCCGGTCGCGGGATCGTTCAACACCCCGTCGGTCGGAAACGCGTCGGGCTCGGTCGACGCATAGCCAAACGCCCGGGTGTTGGCCTGCGCATTGGCCGGGCTGGTGGCGATCAATGACGTCACGAACAGGACGCCGGCGAGGGCAAGAGTGCGGACAGAGGTGCGCGTGGCGCGCGACGAAAGCCGGCGGCTGACGAAAGACTGCTGTGTCATGTGCTGCCCCTGAAGGGATGCGCATCGTAGTGATGCGATGCGGGACAAACGCACGCAGCCACCCCGCGGTTCCGTCGCGAATCATCTCAAGGCCGCGACTGTCAACCCACGCGGCCTCACGATTCCGCGATGGAACCTTTATCGAAGCACGCGGTTGTCTTTTGAACAATTTCGACGCGCGGGACGACTTCGCGGCGCAGATACCTTCGTGCCCGCGCAGGAGAGGGCTGTGCGCGTCCTTCCAAGTGAACGTTTCCTCGCCGACACCCCGGAGGGCGCCCCGGTCCCCGACCGCAAGTCCGAACTGCCGCCGGTGATCCGCCGCACTGAGATCGTGGCCTTCGCGCTGGTCGCGCTTCTCGTGATCGCCGTCGTTACGGTGCTCGACCTGGCACGCGCATTCTTCCTGCCGATCACCATGGCGTTCGTCATCGGCACCATGTTGTCGCCGGCGGCGAGCTTCCTCGAACGCTATCGGATCCCGCGTCCGCTTGGTGCGGTGCTGATCGTGATCGCGTGCGCCGCGGCGGTCGCCGTCCTGGTCGGGTTGATCTCCTCGCCGATCGTCGAGTGGAGTTCGCGCCTACCCGAGCTCGGTGCGATCCTGAAGCAGAAGCTGCACGTGTTCGACCGCCCGCTTGCGCTGTGGCAGGAGCTGCAGAGCATGATCGGCGGCTCCGAGACGCTCCCCGCCTTCCAGCCACCGAAGTTCGAATGGGTGCAGCCGACGCTGGAATTCCTGTCACCGACCTTCACCGAATTCCTGTTGTTCATCGCGACCCTGATCCTGTTCATCGCGAGCTGGAAGGATCTGCGTCGCGCGCTGGTCATGACCTTCCGCGAACGGCAGGCGCGGCTGCGCGCGCTACGGATCCTGAACGAGGTCGAGACGCATCTCGGCAACTACCTGCTGACCGTGACCATGATCAATACCGGAGTCGGCATCGTCACCGGGGCGATCTGCGCAATGACCGGTTTGCCCCGTCCGGCAGGTCTCGGCGCGCTCGCCGCGACGCTGAACTTCATCCCGATCATCGGACCGGTCGCGACGTTCGTGGTGCTGGTCACGGTCGGTGTCATCGCTTTGCCGAGCATTGGTGCCGGACTGATCGCGCCGGCCTGCTTCACCGTCGTGACCTTCCTGGAAGGACATTTCGTCACCCCGACAATCGTCGGCCGCCGGCTGTCGTTGAATGCGCTCGCGGTCTTCCTCGCGCTGGCGTTCTGGACTTGGCTATGGGGTCCGATGGGCGCCTTCCTGTCGTCGCCGCTTTTGATCGTCGGGCTGATCGTGAAAGAGCATTTGATGCCGGTCAGTTCGTCGCAGTTACCGGAAGGCTAGAAGCGTATTCAAGCGAAGCGGGCAGCGGCTCGCGTGAAGAAAACCCGTTAGGCGAGAATGTGCGGTTTCACCGCGGGAACTTTGCCAACCACGGGGCGTTTTTTCAACGCCAGGCTCTCCCGCAGTGCTTTCGATGTCGGGCACGTCCAGCGCATTTGGGATCAAGAACATGACGGACAAAGCGACCTACGAACGTCTCGAGCAAGATGTCATCGCCGTGAAGAACGATATTGCCGCCCTCACCCAACAGATCACCGACGCGCTCAATTCCTTTGCCGGCAATGCCGGCAAGCAGGCCCGTCGCCGCTATACCGAGGCACGCGCCAACGCGGAATCGGCGCTCGACGACATGTCGGAGCGTGGCAGCGCGATGATGGGCGCGGCCCAGGATGCGGCCTCCTCGATCGAGGACACGCTGGAGGAGGTGATCACGCAGCGTCCGCTGGCGACCGTCGGGCTCGCGCTCGGCCTCGGCTTTCTGATCGGCGTCACCTGGCGCCGGTAGGCGTCCAATGGCTTTCAGCGAGTGAAGCGAGCGGTGGCCGTCATGCGCAAATCACGTCTCTTGGCGAGGTGGCGGCGCTGGCGCGTCGCCACCTCGTTTGTCGAAGCACTTTACCGGGCGAGGCATCGCAATGCTTCAACGGCTGATCGATGACGCCAAACAATCCGCCGGGAACGCCCTGCGGTTGACCTCGCTCGCCGGGGCCGTGGCCGTCGCGCTGTTCATCGCCATCGTCTTCCTGTGCGCGGCCGCCTTCGTGTTCGTGCTGCAACGCTACGGCCCGGTGGAGGCGTGCCTTGCGGGTGCCGCGCTGTTCTTCGTCATCACGGTGATCACCGCCGTCGCCTACACGATGCGCAAGCGCGAGATGAAACGGCATGCCGAAAAAATGGCCAAGGCCGCGGCGGCCAATGCATTCACCGATCCAGTGGTGATCGCCACCGGCTTGCAGATCGTCCGCGCGATCGGCGCCAAGCGACTGATCCCGATCCTGGCGATCGCCGGCCTCGCGCTCGGCCTGATGGCGAGCCGCGCGGAGGGCAACAGCAAACAAGCGAAGGAGTAGCGGCCCGCGCAGCCCAGGCCGATCGCACCCATGGGCTGGTACAACAAAAAAGCACCGGGGTAAGACCACAGGTGAAACCGGAACAATCCCGGCTTTCCCTGCGCGATGAAATACGGCTGATACGTGCTCGCCCCGGCGAGATTGGGCTTGGTTGTCACCGTTACCAGCGAGAAAACTTGCGGCGCAACCGGGCTCAGGTCACGCAGCGGCCGGGTTGCAGCAGTTTGGCCACATCGGTCAGCACGCTGACGACGGGCTCGCAGGCGATCTTGCGGGCTTCGCCCGGACGTGCCGGTCCGGGCCCCGCAGGACGGTTGCGCGCCTCTTCCTTGATCACGGGGACGAGGACCAGGACGGAGGTGGCTGGAAGCCCGTCGAACTTCAACGCGACGGTCTTGGTTTTCGCGCCGACCACCGGCGCCGCGACACGGTCGGCTTTGGTGGTGCGATTGACGGCGCTCTCGGGCGCCGGGGTGGTGGTGACCTGCTGACCGCCGATCAAATCATGGCCGGACGCGAGCTGAACGGCTCCAAGCGTCAGGCCGACAGCGAGCGCGCCGAAAATTCCCTTTTGAATCTGTGACATGGTGATGTCCTTCGCCCCGTGAAAAATTGGCTTTAAAATTCCCTTGGCGATCCCGGACACAACGCGAACAAAAGCTGTGGAGTTCTGGCCCTCCGCAATCACTTAACCGTGTACAAAAATTTTTTGACTCGCGAGGAACGACTCTGGGGGTTTCCGAGTCGTTACGGCAGCCGGTTATTCCCCCTGCCCCATTGACCGGCGACGTAGGGCGCGATCGTGGTGATGCCGGTCGCGCCCTGCTTTTGTCTGCACCGCCCTGAAGCGTTGAGCCGGCCGCTGTGCGCGCCGTGGTTACTTTCGCAAGCTCGCCCAGACGCCGCCGAGGATCAGCACGCCTCCGACCAGGTGGAGCATGGTCGGCGGCTCGCCGAGGATGATCCATGACAGGATCGCGCTTGCGATCGGCGCGACGTAGAGCACCAGTGACGTCCGTACCGAGCCGAACTTGCCGCCGAGCCAGGCGAACCCCGCATAGGCAAGCAGGCCGGGCACGAGGCCGGCGAAGACATAGGCCTCGGCCGCCCTGGCGTTGAAGACCTGTACCGGCTCGATCCAGATCTCGCGCAGCGCGGGCGGCAACGAGAACAGCGCGCCCGCCGCCGCGAACAGGCTGACCCGCGCCAGCAGCGAGGCCTGCGGCGCGACGCGCGATTGCACCAGCGTGTAGCCCGACCAGCCGAGCATCGCGAACACCACCAGCAGATCACCCCATGCCGCGCTCGATTGCGTCAGGGTTGCCAGATGGCCGCCCGAGACGATCAGAAGCGCGCCCGCGAGCGCGAGCGCCGTTCCAAGCCACTGCAGCGGGCCGATATGGTCGATGCCGAGCGCTGCCGAGATCAGCAGCACCATGATCGGCGACAGCGCGAAAATCAGCGCGATATGGATCGCGGTCGTCGTGATGCCCGCGATGTAGACCGGGCCGCCGCACAGGAACATGCCGAGGAACCCCGCGGCGAGGATCGGCCAGAGGTTCTGCGCCAACGGGATTTTTCCGTCCCGGATCGCCGCGACCGCAAAGGGCGCCAGCCCGATGGCGATGATGCTCCAGCGGAAGAACGCCAGCGAAAATGGCGGCACCGAGCCGGCAAGGCCCCGCGCCAGAACCTGATTGGAGGCCTGCCCGGCCGCAACCAGGATGAAGCCGGTCAGCGCGACCGCATCCTGCCAGCCCGTGGCCGGACGGCTCACCGATGCTTTCGGCAACTCCGCATCCATGACACCGCTCCCTCAGCCGGCGCGCAATCGATGAGGCCGGTTTGCGTCAGCGCAGGCGCCCACGGCGACGATCATCCGCTACTGCTCCGCCGCCTCGCGCTCCATGTCGCGGCCGGAGAGGTCCTCGCCATGCATGTTGGCGTATTCGCGCGCCATCTCGCGCATCAGGAATTTCGCCGGGATGTCGTGATAGGTGCCGTGGTCGTTGACATATTGCATGTAGGCGCGCCCGGCGCCGTCGAACGGATGCAGCAGCGCATCGGAGTGGCCGTCGAAATCGAGCGGCTTGACGCCGAGCTTGGCGCACAGCGTGTCGTTGAAGGTCGGCGTCGCCTTGCGCCAGGCGCCGTCGACGAACACCTCGGTGAAGCCGTGCCAGGTGAAGAGGTCGGTTCCCATGCTCTGGCGCAGCTTCTCGGTGCTGAGATGGTTGCGGACGTCGGCGAACCCGACACGGGCCGGAATGCCGTGGACACGGCAGGTGGCGGCGTAGAGCGCCGCCTTGCCGACGCAGTAGCCGTGACCGGCGGCGAGGACGCTGGACGCCCGGTAACTCTCGGGCGTGCGCATGCTGACATAGGGATTGTAGCGGATGCCGTCGCGCACCGCCTTGTACAGCAGGCTCGCCTTGTCGCGGGCGCTTGCACCGGCAGGGACCGCGGCGCGGGCGAATTGCTCGACGGCGGGATGATCGCTGTCGATATATTCGCCTGCTACGGTGTAGAGGCGGCTGATCGTATCGGGGAGTGTGTCGGCCATGCCGCGTACCCTTCGCCGTTGCGTTGTCCTCGTGCGAGCGGTTTTCACCTCGCTTGGCAACGCTATAGCAAGCCCCCTTGCCGCAGTTCAATGCAACAAGCGCACGCCTGCCCTGCCAGAGCCTAGCCTGTTCCGGAACGGGGCTCGAGGGCGAGATGAGTTTTGGTCGAGTCGGCTGGTCCGCAGGCTTGCTTCACCTCTCCGGCTTCCGGGGCCGAGACGAGCGAAGCTCGCCGTTGGGGTCGCCGCCCCCCAGCCCAGCCTCCTCGCAAGCGGGAGAGGGAGCGTGGTGCCAATTCCACCCATGGGGTGGATTCATAAATCCGGCTTGTCCGCCTTCGGCGGTAAAACAGGCGCGCGGCGCCGGACCAAGCATGTCGCCGCATGACCCAAAGCGGACGCGTTTGAGAGTCCAGAAGTTGCCATTTCTACGAGAACTCGCGTATGCACTACGTGCAGGATCGTAGGGCGAGAAAATCAAATGGCGATGGAGCTGAGGGGCGCGAGAGGCGAGGGATTTGCGACGATTGCCGCTGATGGTCGCGTGTTAGATTCCTGGTTTCTTCGGCTCCGCCTAGTTGTGGAGGCCGACAAGGCGGTAACGGTACGGCTGACGAGCGACGAGATCAACAGATCATTGGGTGAGTCGGCAGACGGATATGCGCGACACGACGACATCCGCAATGTCGACATCGTCTCCATTCGTACAGAAATTGACTCCCTTGCATCTGCGCCCATCGATGTACACGACGCATATCTTCGACTCCATCTACTGAGCCACCGGCTCGTCCAGCCAAATTGCGTGAACCTTGAAGGAATTTTCAGCCTGTTACCCAACGTTGCCTGGACGACACTTGGCCCCTGTGAATGCTCTCGTGTACCGGAAGCGCGAATCGTCGCGCGAAAGCGTGCCGTCGCGTTTGAGGTGACAGGCGTGGATAAGTTTCCGCGCATGACTGATTATGTGACGCCTGCGGACGTGCGAATTGCAGATGCAGATCGCGTGAGGCTCGGAGCCTACTTGGCTCCGGGCACAACCGTCATGCACGAAGGCTTCTGCAATTTTAATGCGGGTACGCTTGGTCCCTGCATGGTCGAAGGCCGGATCAGCGCCGGCGTGGTTGTGGGAAGCGGCAGCGACGTTGGTGGCGGAGCGTCGATCATGGGCACTCTGTCCGGAGGAGGGAAAGAGCGGATTACAGTTGGTGAGCGCTGCCTGATCGGAGCCAACGCCGGTATCGGCATTTCATTGGGTGACGATTGCATCGTCGAAGCGGGCTGTTATGTCACGGCGGGCGCGCGCATCCTTTTGGAAGATGGCCGGATACTGAAAGCTAAAGAGCTCTCGGGCCAGAAGGGCCTGCTTTTTCGTCGCAATTCCCAGAGCGGCGCTCTCGAGGCAACCAGACGGACACCAAATTGGGACGGCCTCAACTCGCAACTTCACAGCTAGGCGGCTCAATCGAAGAAGTCGTCGGTGACAATTGTAGCGTGTCAGTGATGTCGCCCCCTGGAAATCGCCTCCATCGATTTCGGGGACCGATCAAATGACGACAACACCGTGATGGTCCAAGATCCGAGTGGAAATCCGGTGACGCCGCGGGCGACGCTAGTCCTTGCGGCGCCTGCTATACGACTTGGATCGGAGGAGGCGGCCCCATGGCGACTAGAGAAATTCTTCGATGTGTTCTCACAGCAACGATTGCCGCTCTGAGTGGCTCAGTGACCCATGCCGCAGAAGTCACAATTCCTTGGAAGCAAAATTTTACGTACACCACGGATGAGGTGTTTGATTCCAAGAAGCCGGATACTGCAGGCCGAACGGGCCGAACCTTCCGCTTCATGAATGGTGCTCCGGAGGAAGGGAAGAAAGTAGAAAAAGCCGGCAATCTTAGAGGCGACTATATTCATCCTGACGGCATCACGGGGCCAGTCCCTGTCGTCATTCTGATGCACGGCTGCACCGGCTGGACAAAACCGGTGCTCGACTGGGCAAAAGAGAAAGGAAAAAAGCTACTCGATGAAGGCGTCGGCGTGCTCATCCTTGATAGCTTTGGTCCTCGCCAGGTTAAACGAACCTGCGGCGCCCCTAATTACCATTGGGGGTGGCGGCGAGTAGAGGACGCCTACTCTGCACTGGCGTGGCTTATCGAAAGCGATCGAGCTATCCCGGACAGAGTATTCGTAATGGGACGCAGCAATGGCGGCACCACCGCAATCATGCTTGCGACAAGGATGGCAGCGTCCGGTCATCGTGATCACAAATTTGCTGGATCGTTTGCTATTTCCCCGGCTTGCAACGAAATGGAAAAATTCGACTTTGCCGTTCCGGTCACGATCTTCACCGGTGACGAGGACATGGCCAACAATCCCAAGCTATGCGCGGCCATTGATGGAAAGAATGGTTTGATCAAAACGGTTATTTTCAAAGGAGTCCATCATGGCTTTGAGGATAGGACACCTACGTATGTCGAAAATGGCTGGCGCATGGAGCACAATCCAAAAGCCGACAAAGAAACCATGGACCAGATTTTGACGATCATTAAATCCAGCGATACAAAGAACGCAGCGAAATAAGGCCAATTCGGACGGCGCGCCAATTTTCAGTTTCTCAAGGACTGGCGGTGATCTGATCTGGCTCCTTCTGCGATGTTCGGGCTATCTCCACTTCTTCTCTTCTGTTGGGCGGTGAGCAGACATCGGTCGACCAATCGATTAACGAGTACAGGCCCCAATCTCATCGCACTCTAGACTCGAATTTTGAGCCGTTTGCTTTACGCGAACCGGCATTCATTTGCTCTGACGGTGATGAGATGAAGTCTTCACCTCACCGTTGGGAGAGGTCGGCGCGTAGCGCCGGGTGAGGGTTACGATCTCTCGTTGGAGCCGCGGCCCCGATTGCTGGGCAGATCGACCTCTCGCCGTCGGGGAGAGGTGAACAGCCTCTCTGGCCGAACTCTAGTTCCTGAAGCGCTCGTCCCATCGGGGCGGCGGCCGGTAGCTGCGCCGCTTCGCCTTGAAATATTCGCGCGCGAAATGGATGCCGATCCCGATCAGGAATGGCGGGGCGAGCGCGCCTGCAAGCATGAGCGCGGTGATGGATTTCGGCGTCAGGATGTCCAGCACCATCGACGCCAGCAGCCACAAGGTGGCAGCAATCACTGCGACGTCGATATGCTTCATTCCCCGTCTTTCCCTGGTCTTTCTTTGGAGCTGCCTTGGACTTGCTTCGGTCTTGCTTCGGTCTTGGGCCCCAAACGGGTTGCATACTACCGACTGGTCCTGCGTGAGCCAAGGATTCCGGGCCACGGATCACGCCTCCAGCCCTTCACATTTTTGGAACGGCACGCGAACAGGCCACGTTAATCCAGATATCAAGAACCGCAAGCGGAGCACGTCATGGACGATCCCAGCGATATCCACAGCGCCGCCCACGCCGGCGCCTCGGTGAGCCAGCACGGCGTTAACGATCCAGTCGATGGGACCGACGTGAAGCGGACATTCGACGACAACCAGACCTCGCACGAACGTGAGCAATGGGCGGCCGACGTGCGTGCCGACGCATCGCCCAAGCGCAGCGAGGCGTTCCTCCCCGAGGCACTGCGGCGGAAGCCGGCCGAGCCATTGAACGCGCGCGCCGGCCGCCGCCCGACCGATTAAAGGTGCGCCAAGACCCAATCGGTCTGGCCGCAGCCTCGGCTCACCTCTTCGCGATGAAAAGGGGTGATACGCGCAGCAAAGGGGCCGCGGCTCTAGCAAGAAAGCCTTCATCCGGCGCAATGCGCCGACCACTCCCAACGGAGAGTGAACCCCGCTGCCGTTCCAACCCAACCTCGCGCCGGCTTAAGAGCGCTACGGCGCGAACGCCCGTCGCTCGCGCCGCGGAAGACGCGTCTGACAAAGCGGGATGAAATTGGAATGGACTGATGAAGGCGCTCCGCTTCCTTCGTCTGCCTGCTTGCAGAGGAGCGGGATAGGACATCCGGCACCCGCGCCGATTCAAGTCTCATTGCTTCAGCATGTGCTGAATGCCGCAAACGCTGCGTTTGCTGAGCCAGCGCTCTTGCCAATCATCGCGACAGCATCGCATTCAGTTCGGCCGCGGCCCGCAATTGCTCGATGCGGGCGATAACCTGCTCACGTTTGGCACCGGCACCGGCGGGCAGCCGCGCCAGTTCACTCTCAAGCCGCAACCTGTGCTCCTGGAGACGCTGCTCGAATGTGTGCGGCTCAGATCGTTTCCGTTTGCGAATCGTCTTCTGCATCGTCCACCTTTGGCGGTTGAAGACCCGGACTATTGGCCCAGCGGTCCAATTGCTCGATGACCCGCGCGTGGCTCGGCCGCAGCGGCTCTGGCGCGGCAGGCTCATCGGATAATTTGCGGGGCAGCTTGATCTCGTCCGTCATGACCTCTCTCCATCATAGAAAGAGCCAGACACCAGATTCGTTCCGCTCAAAATACCTGCAAGCCATTGATATCACTTGATGATTTTACTAATTTGACTTTTTTGTCGGGGCTTGAGGAACCTGACGCGAATTGGTTTGTTCAGCAAATTGCTCAATTGGCTAAGTTTGGGTGGCTTGCAATGAGTGAGCTTCGCGCCGAGCGTCTTCAGGTCATGCTCTCACCCGAGGAATTGACGGCAATCGACGACTTCCGATTCAAGCACCGGATGCCGACCCGCGCTGCGGCGGTGCGTGAACTGCTCAAGCTCGGCCTCGCCGGCCCCCCGGTTGATGCCGCGGTCGGGGTGAAGTCCAGCGAATTTGGGGTATTCAATCGAGGGCCTGAAGGGCACACGCACAGCGAGCCGGACGTGCCCGCGAAGGATTGACGGCACGTCCGTGCACGGGGCACGATGCGGCGCTGGCTCAAGCTCCGCTGAAGAGGTCCACGATCCCCTTCAGGATGCAGACCACGAGCGCCGACGAAAACGTCGCCGTGCCGAGGTCCGCGATATAAAGTAGCTGCGCCCTCTGCTCTTCATCTAGCTGCGCGAGTGCCTTGCGCATGGCTAAGCTCCTCTCTTGCAAAGAACGCGCGCGGTCGACGGCGGTTCCGTTTCCGCTGTCAGAGGATGAGGCGCTGCATCAGGCCCGCTGCAGCGCCAGCGTCACGCCGCCGAGGGTGAGCACCATGGCGCCGATTTCGCGCAGGCCCAAGGGTTCGCCCAGGATGATCGCGGCGGAGACCACGCCGATCACGGGCACCAGCAGCATGCCCGTCGACGCCGAGGTCGGCGGCAGGCGGCGCAGCGTCTCGAACCAGGTGAGGTAGCAGATGCCCATCGGCATCAGCGTCATATAGACGAAGCAGCCGATGCCGAGCGGCGTGATCGCCGTGTAGTCCGGGTGCTCGAACAGCACACCCAGCACCAGCATCACGAGGCAACCGATGCCGACCTGCCAGGCGACCACGGTGAGCGGCGGCATCGGCAGCGGCTTGCGGTTCAGCACGTTGCCGAGCGCGAACAGGATCGCGCAGGAGAGCGCGAGCGCGATGCCGGTCAGCTTGCCTGCGGTGAAGGCCAAGCCGCCTCCGCCCAGCAGCAGCACGACGCCGGCGACGCCGAGCACCAGCGCCGCAAGGTCCCGCAGCGTCGGCGGGATATGGAGGGCCGGCCAGGCGAACAGCATCGCCCAGATCGGCATGGTGTAGGCCAGCAGCGCGCCCTCGCCGACGGTGACGAACTTCATCGCGATCGTGCCGAAGCCCATCCAGGCGAACACGTTGGTGAACGAGGCGAACAGCAGCCGCGGAATCGCATCGCGCGGCACGGCGAGCGACTGCCCGCGGACCAGCGCCAGCAGCCCAAGGATCGCCGCCGCGCAGGTCCCGGCCAGCCCGCGCGCGAACAGCGGCGGCCATTGCTGCAGCAACAGCTTCATCAGCGGCCAATTCAGCGCCCAGCCGCACGCCGTCACCACCAGGCAGAGAAAGCCGATCGATCTATCGCGCCGCGTCGTATCCATGGCATGCGCTTAGCAGGCGGACACACGAGGCTCCACCGCTTGCGCCGGATGTCGGGTCGCGAAAAATCCGCGGCCACGAAAAAAAACCGGCGCACCTTTCGGCGCGCCGGTACCAGGTTCTGCCAGCCTATCTGAATTCAGGACATCATGCCGACGCTGCGCGCGCGGTGCGGTTGCGCGAGTTGCGCTGGAAGAACAGCGCCTGGCTCGCGACCGCCGAGACCATCGCCGGCTGGAATGGCTTCGAGATCAGGAATGCCGGCTCCGGCCGCTCGCCGGTCAGGAAGCGCTCGGGATAGGCGGTGATGAACACCACCGGCACCTCGAAAGTGCGCAGCAGTTCGTTCACCGCATCGAGGCCCGACGAGCCGTCGGCAAGCTGGATGTCGGCGAGGATCAGGCCGGGTTTCTTGTTCTTGGCAAGCGCCACCGCATCTGAATGGGTGCGGGCGACGCCGATGACATTGTGGCCGAGATTCTTCACCAGGCTCTCGAGGTCCATCGCGATGAAGGTCTCATCCTCGATGATCAGCACGTCGGTGGCGATCTCGGCGGCCATTTCGCGGCCGGCGGCATCGGTGAGCTTGCGCGTCTCGGCGATGTCGGTGCCGAGGATGTAGCCCACCTCTTCCTCCGAGAAGCCTTCCAGCGACAGCAGCAGGAAGGCCTGGCGCGGCAAGGGCGTGATGTTGGAGAGCCTGCGCTCCGGCGGCAGCGACAGCGTCGCAACGTCGGCGTTGTCATTGTTCACCGACACCGAATTCCAGATCTGGGTGAACAGCCGGAACAGACCGGCGCGCGGGCCGTGCGTCTGATCCAGCAATGATCCATCCTGCAGCAGGGCCTCGAGCATGGCGCCCACATAGGCGTCTCCCGACGCCTGGTTTCCCGTCAGCGCGCGAGCATAGCGGCGCAGCAACGGAAGATGTTCAGCAACGACCTGCGATCGGGACATTCCCACTCCATCCTGTTCTTAAGCCCTGCGGCCTGAAATCCGTTGTCCTGCGCCGATGCACTAAGCGGCGACGTATCAAGCTCCTAGGGCAACCCCGGTTCCCCTGCATGCCCGACTACGCGCGAAAGGCAAAAAAGTTCCACGAAATTGTTCCAGCATCCCGGAACTTTCTGCGCAACTTTGCATTAGCTCCCAACCGACGAGGCGACGCGGCCAACCTCTCTGTTCGAGGAAATGACTTGGAAATCAGAGACTTAACTCTCGGGGAAACGTGGATCAGATCATGAAGGAAGTAAAGAAGCAGGGCGGTCTCAACGCCGAGATTCAATCAAGAATCGGCCACCAGCTTCGCGCCATGTATGACGACGTGGTGCGACAGGGAGTGCCCGACCGCTTTGCCGAGTTGATCCGCAAACTCGACGGACCGGAGGCTGCCGCGGCCGCGGTTGCCGGGGGCGACGCTGACAAGAACAATGGAGGGGACTAATGCCTCTCACGAATGAACTCCGCGACGACATCCTGGCGTCCGTGCCGAGTCTGCGTGCGTTCGCGATCTCGCTGTCCGGTAATGGCGACCGCGCCGACGATCTGGTGCAGGAGACGCTGCTGCGCGCGATCGCCAACATCGACTCGTTCCAGCCGGGCTCGAACCTGCCGGCGTGGCTGTTCACCATCCTGCGCAACCTGTTTCGCTCCGACTACCGGAAGCGGAGGCGCGAGGTGGAGGACGCCGAGGGCAACTATGCCAAGACGCTGAAGAGCCAGCCGTCGCAGGCCGCGCATCTGGAGTTCGAGGAATTTCGTGCCGCGCTCGACAAGCTGCCGCAGGACCAGCGCGAGGCGTTGATCCTGGTTGGCGCCTCCGGCTTCTCCTACGAGGACGCTGCGGCGATCTGTGGCTGCGCCGTCGGCACCATCAAGAGCCGCGTCAACCGCGCGCGATCGAAGCTGAGTGCCCTGCTCTACGTTGACAGCGCCGAGGATTTCGGCCCCGACAACACCGTACGCGCCGTGATCGGCGGCAATGGCGGCTAGGTACGAGACACGCTGAAGCAGAAAGGCGGCCCGATCAGGCCGCCTTTTCTTTTGGGGTGCAAGCGCGGTGGAATTCGCTCAGCGACCCGCACCAAGGGGAATATGCCGTAGCCATCACGGAGCCGGGAAATCCGGCAACGCGGGCGCGCCGCGAGTGTTGTGTCTCTGACAGTCCATTCCGTCATTCCGGGGCGCGACGAAGTCGAGAACCTCAGATGCGCAATCGCGCATCGGGGAATCCAGAGGTCGTGGATCGAGATTCCGGGTTCTCGCTTCGCGAGCCCCGGAATGACACTGAGTGGATCACGCGTCAGAGGCGCAACACGAGCTAGCTCGCCATCGCATTCCTGAATGCGTCGGCCTTGAAGCCGTTTCTCAGCTCCAGGATCTTTGCGGCGATTTCGGTCACCGGGACCGGGTGGCTGAAGAGGAAGCCCTGGGCCTCGTTACAGCCTTCAGCCCTCATGTGGTCGAGCTGCTCGACCGTCTCGACGCCCTCGGCGATCGTCGTCATGCCGAGGCTTCTGCCAAGGCTGATGACGGCGCGGACGATCGATTTCGATCCGTGGGCCGCGGTCGCGTCCCGGACGAACGACTTGTCGATCTTGAGCTTGTCGAAGGGAAAGCTGCGCAGATAGCTCAGCGATGAATAGCCGGTGCCGAAATCGTCCAACGCGATCCGAAGCCCCTGCGCCTTCAGCTTGTGCAGCGTTGCAATGGTCTCGCTGCTGTTGGCCAGGAAGACCGATTCGGTGATCTCGAGCTCGAGCCGGCGCGGCGACAATTTCGAAGCCGCGAGCGCGCCGGAAATGATGTCGATCAGACCCGGGTCGCGAAACTGCGCCGCGGAGACATTGACCGCAAGCTTCATCTCGCTCGGCCAGGTGACGGCCTGTTCGCAGGCGCGGTTGAGTACCCACTGTCCGAGCTGCACGATGAGCCCGATCTCTTCCGCAATCGGGATGAATTGGTCGGGCGGCACGAGCCCCCGCTTGGGATGATGCCAGCGCAGTAAGGCCTCGAAGCCGCAGATGCGGTCGAGATGCAGGTCATAGAGCGGCTGATAGAACAGCGCAAACTCGTCCCTCACCATCGCCTCGCGGAGATCGAGCTCGAGCGCGCGACGGCGCTGCAGGCTGGCGTCCATCGCAGGCTCGAAGAACCGCCAGGTCCCCCTGCCCTCCATCTTGGCGCGATACAACGCCACGTCGGCGTTCTTCAGCAGCTTCTCGCCGGTCGTGCCGTCGCCCGGCGACACCGACATTCCGACGCTGCATCCGACAACGACACGATGTCCGCTCAGCTCGTACGGGGCCCCGACGCACTCGACGATGCGCCGCGCAAGGCGCTCGGTGTCCTCGGCGTTCTGGATGCCGCATTGTATGACCGCGAACTCGTCACCGCCCAGGCGCGCCACGGTATCGACCTCGCGGACGCAGGCATTGAGCCGGTCGGCGACCGCGCACAGCAATTCGTCGCCCACCGGATGCCCGAGCGTGTCGTTGACCTGCTTGAAATTATCCAGGTCGAGGCAGAAGACGGCAAAGCCGAGACCGCGGCCGGCCTGCGCCACAGCCTGCTCGATCCGTTCGGCGAGCAAGGTTCGGTTCGGCAGCTTGGTCAGGGCATCGTGCCGGGCCATGAACGCGATCTGCGACTCGGCCCGTTGTTGCTCGGTCACGTCCTCGCAGGTGACGAGCCAGCCGTCGTCGGACGTCGGCCGCTGCGCGATCGAAATGATGCGCCCATCGCTCAGATGCTGGAGATAGTTGCCTCCTTCGCGCCCGTTGATCGACCGGTCGCGCTCCGCGAGCAGATCGGCCACGGTACGGCTGCCATGATTGCCTGCCGCAACGCTCATCTCGAGGACGTCCTCCAGCGTCATCCCCGGCACGATCAGTTCGGGCGAAACATCGAAGATCTCGCAAAAGCGCGGGTTGACGACCTGCAGCCGGCCGTCGCGGTCGTAGAGGCACAAGCCCTGCGACATGTGGGTCAGCGCCGCATCGAGCCGCAGATTGGTGGCGTGCAGCTCCGCCTTCTGCTCCTTCAGCGTGGTGATGTCGCTGTAGACGAGAACGACGCCGCCTTCCTGCGTCTCGCTCCTGCTCACGCGCAACCATCGGCCGTCGGAAAGCTGGGCTTCGCTCGCGAATCCATTGGCCTCGCCATCGGCCGGCGCCGCCGTATCGATGCGATCCGAACGCAGAAGCTGGGGCGAGAGGCGGATGAGCTCGCTTGCGCGCGAGTTCGCCAGGGCGATCTCGCCGTCCGCGTCCAGCAGCACGACGCCTTCGCGCGACGTCTCCAGCGCATCGGACAGCCTCGCCTGCGCCGAGCGGCGTTGCGACACTTCCTGATCGACCGTGCGCCTGATGTTGTCCCGCATGGTTTCCATGGCGGTCAGGAGGGTGCCGAGTTCGTCCGTGCCGCCCTTGGGAATCGTCGCGTCGAGATCGCCGCCGGCGATACGCCTTGCCGCCTTCGAGGCAATGGCAACCGGTCCGATGATGCGGCGCGCCAACAACCAGGAAAACAGCGCTGACAAGAACAGCGCCGCGGTCAACCCCGCGACGTTGAGCTGCAGATCGCGCTTGATCGTCGAGAGCGCCCGCTGCCGAAACAGAAAGCCGTCGCCCGCCGTATAGTTGACCAGCAATTCGACCTGCTGACTGACGATCTCGGAGTAACGGTCGACGTCGCCGACCGACGCGCGCGGTGCCCGCTCGCCCGACGCGGCTGCCCCCTCGGAAGATGATTCGACGGCGCGACGATGCAGTGCCATCCAGGCATCGGCGGCTTCCTGCACCTTGGCGGCGGCCTTCGCGGCCCGCGAGGATTGCGATCGATCGGCCGCAACGCTGAGATCCTCGGAAAGCGTCTTCGCCAGCGATTCGATCTGGCTGTCGAGCCTGGCGCGGGCCGCCGGGTCGGTGGTCAGCAGGCGTTGCGACGATGCCACCCGCATGGCGGCAAAGTCGGCGCCAGCGGCGCGCGCGTAGTTGATCGACATCAACGATTTGTCGAATGTCCTGGCCACCAGATCGCCGGCATGGCGGATCCCAAGCACCGAGTATCCGCCGAGCGCGACCGCAATGGCGCTCATCGCCAGCGAGAAAATGAGAATTTGAGTACGAATTGAGCCTTTGGTCAAAGCGACACGCGACACGCAGGCGGCAACAAACCGAAACACTGCAACACTTCCCGTTCTCAGGCTGGAGCGAAGGTCCATGTCCGTGTCCCGCCGCAGTACACGTTACTCAAGCCACGCAGAACACCTGACGCAGTGGAAAGAAAACTGCATGCGTAAATAGCGCTAGTTGTGACGGCAACTCATGCCAAAATCGTTAAGATCAACCACCGATAATCATCATCGCGGGTAATCCTGGACGCACCATTTGCGCCGTAGGATGCCTGATGTCCGACTTTCAAGCGGGGGTCACATGCAGTCAGGCTTGTTGCGCGATTTGAGGCTGGGCAGGTTTGGCGGCGTGCAGGTTGCGGCCGCAATGATCGCAGGAGCGCTGGTCGGAACGGCACTGGGCGCGAGCCCCCTTGCCATCTCACAGAAGGATCGGGAATTCAGGCCCGCGGAGATCTCGATCAAGCGTGGCGAAACTTTACGTTTCATTAACGACGACGGCGAACTCCTGCATCACGCATATTTGAGCTCGGACAAGTTCAGCTTCGACTCCGGCGATCAGCAGCCGGGCAGCAAATATGACGTCGTCTTTCCCGTCTCCGGTGACTACACGGTGTTGTGCGGCATTCATCCGAAGATGAAGCTGACCGTCCACGTCGCCAAATAGCGGTCTCAAGCGATCCTACAAGATCGACGTGTTGAACAGCGCGGCGTGACCGGCATAGTAGACGAACAACGTCACGGTCAGCGCCGCGCAAAGGCTAACAGGTGCGAGCCACGCCGCACGAACGTCGCGCGCGGACGTCCGATCGTCGCAGGCGATCGCGAGCAGGACGGCGACGATCGCGGAGTGCCCGATCGCGTCGATCTTTCCGAATTCGAAGCACGCGCTGATGAACATCCCGGTCAGCACCACGGCCGCACAGCGCCGGATCAGCGGCGTCCATAGCAGAGCGAAGGCCAGCGTAAATTCCACCATGCCCGCGGCGCGCATGTAGAATTCGTTGTCAAAGCCGAGCGTGATGGTGGCGTGCTCGACGAGCAGCGGGAAGCTCCATTCCGGGTAAGCCCATTTTTCGATCGAGGCCCACATCAACGTCACGCCGGCCGAATACCTGACCACATCGAGCGGCGAAATTCCGAACAGATCCTTCTTGAGCCCGACCAGCGCCAGATAGGCTGCGATGCCGAGAAAAATCGGATAGTCGGCAAGGTGAAAGACGCCGTAGTCGTGCACGCCGATTCCGAACAGGATCACGATCCCGACTGCGGACAGCGGCAGTGTACGTCGCGACAGCATGCCGGCGGCGATGCCAAGCTGCAGCACGCCCACGAGGGGCGACGTCGTCTTCAACTCCGGGGTCAGCAGGATTCCGCCGACGGCCCAGATCGAGATGAAGAAGAAAGCACAGACGGCGCGGATCATCGTCTCCGTGCGCAGCCGTAGCGGCTCGGTGATCCGGTCGAGGGCGTGGATCGTTGCCGTACCCAGCGCGGTCGGCTCGATCAGACAGCCGGCGAACAGCCAGAAGACGGCTACGCCCAGCAGCAGTTCGAAATCCTGGCAGAGCACATTCTCGAGACCGCGGGGCTGCCCGGCGACATCATAGGCACAGAACCATTTGACATGCGCCTCGGCCTCTTGCGCCGCTACGACGCAAAACAGAATCCCGAGAATGCATTTGGCGAACACGGAGCGCCCAACCGGTGCCGAACTGGCACCGCGCCCCCACCCACTAAACATTTTAACTACCGCCCAACATCAACGATTTATTCATCTTACATCAAATTTTAACGATTTTTTCCAGCCAACACCCACTGGTTGTTTCGTGGTTAACGATGGTCCGGGGGGCGCCTTCCGGCGCTTTCCGTCAGTTATCTCGGATTTTAGCTAATTCCGGCACGGAGCCTCAATTCGACCTGTCGTAATGAAGCGCCGACAAGGCGGACAGGGAGGCCGGTACATGCTCGGAGCGTTGAGCGTCGTGAGTGTCGGGGTAGGGTCGGTGCTGGCCCTCGGAGCAAAACGGTATCCGGAGCGGACCGACGCCCTGGAAATCTGCGCGGGCGCGCTTCTGGTCGTGGGTCTCGGCCTGATGGGCTGGGTGCTGCCGAGCGTATCCTGACGCGAGTCAGTCGGCCGTCAGCGCGGCAGCCTTGGCACGGCGGACGGTGGCGAGGATGCAGTCAGCGTCTGAAGGAAGGCGATCAGGTCCTTCTTCTCGGTTGCCGTCAGGGACAGCGGCTTGATGTCCGGCGACCGGCTCGGCCGATCGATCCCACCCTTGTTGTACAGCTCGATGACGTCTTCCAGGGTCGCGACCGATCCGTCGTGCATATACGGCCCGCGGCGCGCAACGTCGCGCAATGTCGGCGTCTTGAATGCGTACCGCAGCTTCACGGAGGTCGGAAAGAAGCTGCCCCGCCCGATGTCTTTACCCTTGGCAGTACCGATGTCCTGAAAGGATCCGTCCGAGAAGGACGGGCCGCTGTGGCAGGACGAGCAGCGCGCCTTGCCGTTGAAGATTCGAAAGCCGTGCTGCGCGGCCGCGCTGATTGCCGCATCGTCTCCGTTGATCCAGCGGTCGAACGGCGCCTCGCCGGCCAGGATGGAGCGCTCAAAGGTCGCCAATGAGGCTTCGATCCGCGGCCGCGTGATCGCGCCGTCGCCAAAGGCACGGGAGAACGCATCGACATAACCGGGGATCGCCGAGAGGCGGGCAATCAATTCCGGCTCCGTCATGTTCATGTTGGCCGGGCTCTCGATAGGTCCGAATGCGACGGACTCGAGAGTCCTGAACTTGCCGTCCCACCCGAGCGGTTCGATGAAGGCCACGTCGATCAGGGTTGGTGCGCGAAGCGGCAGCCCCTTGGGGTCCTCCCCGATGGCGCGCGGAAGGCCGTCGCCCCAGGACAGCGATGGGTTGTGGCAGGACGCGCATGAGTGCGTCTTCGACCGCGAGAACAGCGGGTCAAAGAACAGCATTTCTCCAAGATCGGATTTTGCCTTGGAATAGGGGTTGCTGCTTGGGAAGGGAACGGCATCTGGCCGGCGATAGCTGGCCCGGACCTTCGCAAGGTCGTCCGGCGTCTCCGTCCCGGTCAAGGCGAACGACAGCCCTGCCGGCAAAATTGCCGCCAGCAAAGCCAGGCTGACCCAAAGCCGCATCGGGGTCCTCAGACGGTATCCTGCTCCATTAGCCCCAAGCATGCTCAATGAAGGTTTAACAATGAGTTGCAAAGCAGCCGGGAGGGCGGCGGATGTCCCACGGGCAGGTTCCGTGGACCGCTCATGGCTGCATCGTCGCAACACGGAACGATGGCCACTCCCCCATGATTGCAGCCGGCGAGATGCTGCCAGCGCGCTATTTGATTTTGATGGGGCGCACCGGGGCGGAGAACTGCTCGGTGCGGTCGCGCTCGGTCATGTCGACGACGGTATCCATCGGCGCGATCAGCTCATAGACATAGGAGACGTCGGTGAAATAGCGCTTCGCCGTACCGCCAAGCGCTTCCGGCGCGACACGGTCGAGCAGAATGAGGCCGAAGTCGCTGTCCGGCCGCCGCGTGGCCTCGCTGGTGTTGAACTCCTCCCAGCGGAAATGGAAGATCGCGTCCGCTGCGTCGCCGTTGACCTCCCAATTGGCGACGATGTGCGGGTGCTTGCCGACCAGCGACAGACCCTCGTCGGAATGCGAGGCAAGCTCGAAGAACAACAGCGACAGCGATTGCGCCGCGCGGGCGCTGACCGTGATGTCGGGGCCGTTCACCGCGATCCGATCGGCATGCGGGATCGATCGCGACTCGAACAGGCCCTTCAGCTTGACGCCCTGCCACTGGCTCTCGCTGAGCAGCGTCACGACATTCGACATTGCGTGGATGCGGCCGATCAGAAGCTCGCGTGCAACCTCGACGTCGGAACCGTGGCGCAGCGTGCGCGTCACGATCGACTGGATCACCGCGAGGATGTTCTTGACGCGATGGTTGAGCTCATCGATGACAGCGGTCAGCCGGCGCTCGAAGCCGATCCGCACCTCGATCTCGCGGCTCAGACGCAGGTTGTTGTAGGCGACATAGCCGAAGAGGCCGCACACAATGCCGGTCAGTGCCAGTCCGATCGCGGCGACGATCGTCGCGGTCTGCTGTGCGCGCATCGTGGCGTTGCTCTTGGCGTAGTAATCCAGTGACCAGTCGCGCCCGCCGAAGGTCACGGTGCGGACCATCGACGGCGCCGGTCCATCCTGGCGCACCGCGCGCGAGGTGACGACGCCCTGCTCGTTGGCGATGAACTCGTCGTTGGAATCGCGCGGGTCCTTCAGCGCCACCGAAAACAGCGAGGTGTCGTCATTGGTCAGCATCAGCGACGACAGCTCGTACGAAAAGGTGATGAAGCCGGCCGGCTCCGACGCATGCTCCTGGAACACCGGGGCGGCGAGCGCGACACCGACCGGGCCATTCTGTCGCAGCAGCGGGATCGGGTCCGACGCAACCGGCTTGGCCTCCGCCATCGCCCGTGCCAGCATCGGCCCGACCACTGAATGGCGATCGAACGCGCGGCCCGGGATGCTCAGGGTTTCCTGATTGCGCGGCTCGACGTCCATCAGCACGTTGATTGGCCGGTCGAGCGCCTTGAGATCGAGCGGCTGGTCATCGAAGTCGCGGATCGACGGGTTGGTGAAGCCGGCGGCTTTCAGCTCCGCCTCAGCCGCCGGCAGCTCAGTCGGCTTCAGCCGCGCAATCCAGGCGGCGACAACGAAATCGGTCTTGAAGGCGTAGATCGCCGAGCGCAGCGGCTGCAGCATGTTGGCCTTCACCGTCGAGGGCGAGCGGAACAGGCCGGAAGCCACCCGTGCCAGCAACTCGCGCTCGGTCAGACGGTCCTGCACCAGGCTGGCGTGGACATCGATCGCCCGCGCCAGCGCGATGCTGTCGAGCGCGAGCTCCTGATCGTGCACACGATAGGCCGCGAGACCGGAAAGCAGCACTCCGATCAGCGCGATCAAGGCAACGATAAAGCCCAGCCGAACCACTCGCTTACTCGGCAATCAAGGGGTGACAGAAGGCGATGGAAGGCATCTGAAGTCTGCGGGGGCGGCGACAAATCAGGGTGCGATGAACGCCAATCGCTGCGGAATATGGAGTAGCGATCATCGGTACGCAACAAGAGCTGCTCGGCAACATTAACGCCGACGCCACTGGCTGATCTGTGGCGACGCCAGAGATTGCTAATCGGCGAACTGGGAAATTGTTCCGGCGATTGCGCAGCTTTTTTGCGGCAAGCAGATCCGCGGACTGCTAATTCCGTCACGCTGGAGAGGCCGCGCAAGCGGCCGGCCCAAAGCGCGACGGGCACCGACCGGGCCGTTCATCCTTCGAGACGCGCGTGCCAGCTCCTGCAGCGACAAAGGCGAAGCCTTTGCGCGGGGGATGACGGAACGGCCCCAGCGGCCGCCACAATGATTAACGGCTAGCCCGCCTTGGCGGCCTCGCCTGCCGCCTGCGACCGAAGGCCGCCCTTGCTCTCGATGAAGCTTATGATGCGGTCGAGGCCGTCACTCTTCTTCAGGTTGGTCATCACGAAGGGCCGCTCGCCGCGCATCCGCCTGGCGTCGGTGTCCATTTTTTCCAGCGATGCGCCGACATAGGGAGCGAGGTCGATCTTGTTGATCACCAGCAGGTCGGACCGCGTGATCCCGGGGCCGCCCTTGGAGGGAATCTTGTCGCCTGCGGCGACGTCGATGACATAGATCGTCAGGTCGGCCAATTCCGGCGAGAACGTCGCGGCGAGGTTGTCGCCGCCGGATTCGATCAGCACCAGATCAAGGTTGGGAAACTTGGCCCGCATGTCGGCGACCGCCGCGAGATTCATCGAGGCATCCTCGCGGATCGCGGTGTGCGGGCAGCCGCCGGTCTCGACACCCACGATGCGATCCGATGTCAGCGATCCCGAGCGCACCAGGAACTCGGCATCCCATTTGGTGTAGATGTCGTTGGTGATCGCGGCGATGTCGTAGCGCTCGCGCATGGCCTTGCAGAGCAGGTCCATCAGCGCGGTCTTGCCGGAGCCGACCGGGCCACCGACACCGACGCGCAACGGACCGTGGGAAGTGGGCATGTCAGAAGCTCTCTCTGTTGTCGTCGCACATCATGACCGGAACAACCTCGTATACTGCGTCTCGTGACGCAAGCTTGCGAGATCGGCGCGGAAGGTCGCGCTGCCGAGATCGTCGAGCGACGCTGCCTCGGCGCGACTTGCAGTCGCCGCGACATCAGGCTCGAGATCGGCCAGCACGCGCTGGCTGTCGGTTTGCCCGAGCGGGATCAGCCGGCTGCCCGCAGAAATCCAGCTCGACACTACCGCGTGGAGGAAAGCGCGCAGCGACGGCGCGAGCCGGATGCCGTGTGCCGCGCTGACGAGGCCGACGGCGACCGGATAGACGATTGGGGTGCCGCACGCCGCAACGATCGCGTCAAGGCCGGGTGAATTCCAGGCCGCCCGCGCAATGTCGATGAAGGCGCGGCCCTGCGTCGTGGTCTCGAGCTGCCGTTCGCGCGACGGTGCAAGCGCAGCAGCGAGCTCGGCGACTACGCTCAATGCGGCATGATCCTGATCGGACACCGCCCGATGGCTCTGCGCCAGCAAGACGCCGTCGCAGAAGCCGCTGCCGTCGGTTAGCATCGCAGCCAGCCAGCCGCGAAGCGATGCGGCGTCCGTGACGTCGCCGGCCTCCACCGCCCATTCGATGCCGCTGGAATAGGAGAACGCGCCGACTGGAAATGACGGCGACAACCACGTCATCAATCGGTACAGCGCCCCCGACTCGCCCTCCGTCATCCCGTCGCTGACCGCGGCGGGAGCCGGCTCATTTGTGGTCATGAGCATGGGAGTGGTCGTGATGGTGATCGTGACCGCAATGGGCGTCGTGGTGGTGATCATCGCCGTGATGATAATCATGGGAATGATGGTGATCATGGCCATGATCATGCGCATGGCCGTGGGCGTGATCGTGCCCGGTATGGCCGTGTGCATGCGGCTCCTCGGCATGCGCGTGGCCAGCATAAGCACCGCCTTCGGGATCGAACGGCGCTTCGATCTCGATGACGCGGGCGCCCAGTCCCTTCACCATCGCCTCGATCACGTGATCCCTGCGGATGCGCAGGCCCTTCGGCATGATCTGCGTCGGCAGATGGCGGTTGCCGAGATGCCAGGCGACTCGGATCAGATGGTGCGGATCGCTGCCGCGGATTTCCACGAGCGGCTCCGGAGCGGCGACCACCTCGATGAGGCGGCCGTCCTCCAGCACCAGCGCATCGCCGCCGCGCAACGCGACAGCGGCCTCGAGATCGAGCAGGAACTCGAGCCCGCGCGTCCCCGTCATCGCCATCCGCCGCCGGTGCCGGTCGTCGAAATCGAGCACAACGGTGTCGGCCGGCAGCTCCTTCCAGCGGTAAAGTCCCAGAACCTTGGTCGCGCGGATCATGCTCGTCTGCCTCGATATCTCGACGTTCGGTGGCTTCATCCTTCGAGACGACGCTTCGCGCCTCTTCAGGATGAGATCTTAGATCCTCATGGTGAGGAGCGCGACGCCGCCGCGCGTCTCGAACCATGAGGCCACTAAACGGGACCACATTAGAACTTCTCGACCTTGCCGTCGCTGATGATCTCGATCACCGTCGGCCCGGTCTTCATTTGCGACGAATATTCCCGCCACACCTTCATGTGCGGTGCGCGAGCGTGCGCGTTGAGATCCTCGCGGCTTTCCCAACGTTCGACCACCACGTAGAGGTTGGGATCGTTGACGCTGACATGGCCGTCATAAGCGACGCAGCCCTTCTCCTTGCGGGTCTCGGCTGTGCAGGCCTTGTGCCCCTTGATGAAGTCCTCGCGGCTCTCCGGCTTCATCGGCGTGGTGGCGATGACATAGATCATGGATTGGCTCCTTGTTCTTCTTGACTAGCGGACGTCGACCTTCTCGGGCGTGATCACCTCGATCTTCGGCGGCGCGGCCATGCATTTCACCGCGACCCGGCCGAACGTCTTCATGTGCTCGGCGGCGCGATGCGGCACCAGCGCCTCGGCATTTTCCCACTGCTCGACGAACACCATCTTGCTGTTGTCGGTGACGCTCTCATGCAGGTCGTAGGCGATATTGCCCGCCTCCTTGCGGGTCTCCTTGATGCAGGCCGTTGCCGCGGCGATGAATTCGGCGCGGGTCTCGGGCTTGATGGTCAGCGTGGCAACGACGTAAATCACGGAAATTCCTCCCGGTTTTCTTTTCTGGCTCGAGTCTTATTTTGGCGCGTTTTCTTTCCGCGAACCGGAAATCCACTTCGCTCGAAAACGCTCTGGTTACCGGGAGCGGTTTTAGAACATAAAGTAACGCTGTGCCATGGGCAGCACCTCCGCCGGCGCGCAGGTCAGCAGCTCGCCGTCTGCGCGGACCTCATAGGTCTCGGGATCGACCTCGATCTCGGGGGTGGCGTCATTGTGGATCATGCTCTTCTTGGAGATCTTGCCGCGGGTGTTCTGCACCGCGTAGAGCTTTTTGCTGATGCCGAGCTTGCGGGCGAGGCCGCCCGCTGCGGCGGCCTTCGACGTGAACACCACCGATGATGCGGTAAGCGACTTGCCGAATGCGGCGAACATCGGACGGTAGTGCACCGGCTGCGGCGTCGGGATCGACGCGTTGGGATCCCCCATCGGCGCGGCCACGATCGAGCCGCCCTTGATGATGCAGTCCGGCTTGACGCCGAAGAAGGCCGGCGACCACAGCACGAGGTCGGCGAGCTTGCCCTTCTCGATCGAGCCGATCAGCTTCGACACGCCATGCGCGATCGCGGGATTGATGGTGTATTTGGCGATGTAGCGCTTGACGCGGAAATTGTCGTTGTCGTTGCCCTTGTCCTGCGGCAGCGCCCCGCGCTGCTTCTTCATCTTGTCGGCGGTCTGCCACGTGCGGATAATGACTTCGCCAAGCCGGCCCATCGCCTGCGAGTCCGATGACATCATCGAGAGCGCGCCGAGATCGTGCAGGATGTCTTCGGCAGCGATGGTCTCCTTGCGGATCCGGCTCTCGGCGAAGGCGAGGTCTTCGGCGATCGAGGGATCGAGATGATGGCACACCATCAGCATGTCCAGATGTTCGTCGATGGTGTTGCGGGTGAACGGCCGGGTCGGGTTGGTCGAGGACGGCAGCACGTTCTTCAGGCCGGCGATCTTGATGATATCGGGCGCATGGCCGCCGCCGGCGCCTTCGGTATGGAAGGCATGGATGGTGCGACCCTTGAACGCCTTCACCGTATCCTCGACGAAGCCGGATTCATTGAGCGTGTCCGAATGCAGCATCACCTGGACATCGTGATCGTCGGCGACCGAGAGGCAGGTGTCGATTGCCGACGGCGTGGTGCCCCAGTCCTCGTGCAGCTTCAGCGCGCAGGCGCCGGCCTTGACCATCTCGACCAGCGCCGCCGGGCGCGACGCGTTGCCCTTGCCCGAGATGCCGAGATTGACCGGAAAGGCATCGAACGACTGGATCATCCGGCCCATGTGCCACGGGCCGGGCGTGCAAGTGGTGGCGAAGGTGCCGTGCGACGGGCCGGTGCCGCCCCCCAACATCGAGGTGACACCGCTCATCAGCGCATGCTCGATCTGCTGCGGGCAGATGAAATGGATGTGGCTGTCGAATCCGCCGGCGGTGAGGATCTTGCCCTCGCCCGCGATCACATCGGTGCCCGGACCGATCACGATGGTGACGTTGGGCTGGATGTCGGGATTGCCGGCCTTGCCGATCGCCGCGATCATCCCGTCCTTGATCGCAACGTCAGCCTTGACGATGCCCCAGTGGTCGACGACCAGCGCGTTGGTGATGACGGTGTCGGCGGCGCCCTGCGCGTTGGTCACCTGCGACTGCCCCATGCCGTCGCGGATCACCTTGCCGCCGCCGAACTTCACCTCCTCGCCGTAGGTGGTGAGATCCTTCTCGACCTCGATGATGAGGTCGGTGTCGGCGAGCCGTACCCTGTCGCCGGTGGTCGGGCCGAACATGTCGGCATAGACGGAACGCTTGGTCTTGACGGCCATGTCAGCCCCCTGCTTCTGTGAGCGCAGCCCTCGCGCGCGCAATGGTGTCGTCGAAAATGCGGTCAAGCCGCGGATTGATGCCCCGGCAACCTGCGACCACCTGCTCGGCCCAGCCTGCATAATCGGCGAGATCGTCGCGCTCGTCCTGGCCTGGATGCGGCACGATCCGCGCGCCGATATTGCTGACCTTGTCGGCGATCTTGATCAGCTTGGCGCCGGGCGTTTTGTGCGGGGCGTCCGCGATCTGCTTTTGCCGGCGCACGGCCTTGGGCAGGTTCATGTCGTCGGTGCATTCGACGACGAGCGAGGCGACGCGCTCGCTGAATTCACGCGCCAGCTCCTCGCGGGTGGTCCCGGTGTCCTCGATGCTGTCGTGCAGCCAGCCGGCCGCGACCAGCTCGGCATCGGCGCCATCGGTGACGGCGGCGAGCAGGTTCGCAACCTCGGCAAGATGGTTGATATAGGGCTCGCTCCCCCGCCCCTTGCGCGCCATCCCGTTATGACGGCGCGCAGCGAACTCGGCAGCTTCAGAGATCAGACGGATCGCGGGAAGCATCGGCTTACGGCGCTCCGTTTCGATAGTACTCGCACTTGGCGCAGGATCGAGAAGCCGTCAACGCTCGGAGCTTACCCCTCTCCCCACCCCTCCCCCGCATCCGCCTTCGCCGAGGCTTCGGCGAACAAGAGGGGGGAGGAAGCCTGACCGACGGGCTCACCTCACGATCAATCACAACGAAACCAAGATCGTCTCTGGCCCGGATCACAGCTTGCCCTTCACCTCGGCGCGGAAGCCGTGGATCACACGCTTGCCGGCGAGTGCGACGAGTTGCACGTCGCGGGTTTGGCCGGGCTCGAAGCGGACGGCGGTGCCGGCGGCGATGTCGAGGCGCATGCCGCGGGCTTTCTTTCGGTCGAATTTCAGCGCCGGGTTGGTCTCGAAGAAATGATAGTGCGAGCCGACCTGGATCGGTCGGTCGCCGGTATTGGCGACCGACAGCGTCACCGTCTTGCGGCCGGCATTGAGCTCGATCTCGCCGTCCTTGATGAAGAGTTCGCCGGGGATCATCTGTCTCTCCTGTCATTCCGGGGCGATGCGCAGCATCGAACCTGGAATCTCGATCAACAATCTCTGGATTCCGGGCTCGGCTTCCGGCCGCCCCGGAATGACGGTTCGTGGCTAGCGGATCGGCTCGTGCACGGTGACGAGCTTGGTCCCGTCGGGGAATGTCGCCTCCACCTGGATGTCGTGGATCATCTCCGGAATGCCGTCCATCACCTGATCGCGCGTCAGCACCTTGGCGCCGGCCTGCATTAGCTCGGCGACCGTGCGCCCGTCGCGCGCGCCCTCGACGATGAAGTCGGTGATCAACGCGATAGCCTCGGGATGGTTCAGCTTGACGCCGCGCTCGAGCCGACGGCGCGCCACCATGGCCGCCATCGAGACCAGGAGCTTGTCCTTTTCACGGGGAGACAAATTCATGCGAGCACTCTGTCGTTCAGGAATTCAGTTGAGCCACAGCCGCGGCAGCGGCGCGGCGGAGGCACGGCTCAGCAGCGTCATCATGTCGGCGCGCAGCCGGGCGGCATCTTGGGCACAGAAGCGCGCCATTGCAAAGCCATTCCAGGCGGAGATGCCGACTTCGCCGCCGAAGCCCTCGGATGCCTCGCGGAGGCGCTCGACCAGAACGGCATCGCCCGGCACGATCAGCGCGGTACCGATCGCTGTACCTCCGCCCGCGACCGCAGGCTTGGCGAGCTTCTTGCCGATCTCGCCGTCGAGACGGACCGTCTCGGCAAACACCAGTCGGCCGCCGCGGCGCATCCGCCAGCGGTCGACGAACTCGCCATGGCGCATGGTCTCGCCCATCGCGGCGCGGCCGAACACCGCGATCTCGCAGAGCAAGAGCGAGGCATCTTCGGCAAGATCGATGTCGAAGCGCCGCTGGATGCGGGCGCGGTCGAACAGGATCGTTTCCTGCGGCAGCCAGGCGAGATGTGCGCCCGTATCCACCTTCAGCGCGATATTCAGCCGCGCGGGCGCGCTCTCATTTTGTTTGGACGCGTTTTCTTCACGCGAACCGGTACCTACTTCGCTCGAAGACGCTGTCGATGCACGATAGACCTTTTCTGCCGCGGCCGTGGTCAGCGTCAGGCGAGCCCCCTCGCCGGCCGTGATCGCGATCTCGAAGTGGTCACCGCCGGCAATGCCGCCGGCGGTGTTGACGAGCATCGCGGACAGGCCCTCGTGCTCCGGTGACGGGAAGCGCACGCGCAGCGAGCCCGACTCGTGCAGATCGCCGCGCCGGGTGACGCCGTCCTTGCTGTGCACGTCGAACCGCACCGTGCCCTGGGCGCGGTTGGCCGCAAACGTCGCCGCCGCTGCACCTGCGATCCCGGTCCGCATTCCCCCAAACGCTCCCTTGCGCGCGCCGCAAGACGCGGCGTCACATCGTACTCACAGCGCCATCTGGCGGCTGATCTCGGCGGGATCGAGGTTCGCGCGGTCGCAGGCATATTTCACCGCACCCCGGTCCATCACGGCAAAACTGTCGCCGAGTTCGCAGGCAAAGTCGAGATATTGTTCGACCAAGACGATCGCGATGTTGCCGAGGTTGCGCAAGTAAGAGATAGCGCGGCCGATATCCTTGATGATCGAGGGCTGAATGCCTTCGGTCGGCTCGTCGAGCAGCAGCAGCTTCGGCCGCATCACCAGCGCGCGGCCGATCGCGAGCTGCTGCTGCTGGCCGCCGGAGAGGTCGCCGCCGCGCCGGCCGAGCATGGTCTCCAGCACCGGAAACAGCGAGAACACGTCGTCGGGGATATTGCGGTCCTCGCGCTTCAGCGGGCCGAAACCGGTCCGCAGGTTCTCTTCCACCGTGAGCAGCGGAAAGATCTCACGGCCCTGCGGCACGAAGCCGATGCCGCGCCGCGCCCTTTCATAGGGCTTCAGCGCGGTGATGTCTTTGCCGTCGAAATTGATCGCGCCGGAGGCGATCGGATACTGCCCGACCATGGCGCGCAACAGCGAGGTCTTGCCGACGCCGTTACGCCCGAGCACGCAGGTCACCTTGCCGGGCTCAGCGGTGAGCGAGACGCCGCGCAAGGCCTGCGCTGCGCCGTAATAGAGGTTGATGTTGTCGACCTTCAGCATCGCTTAACGCCCCAGATACACTTCGACGACCCGCTCGTTCGACGACACTTGGTCGATGGTGCCTTCCGCCAGCACCGAGCCCTCGTGCAGGCAGGTCACCTTGACGCCGAGCTCGCGCACGAAGGTCATGTCGTGCTCGACCACCACGATGGTGTGGTTCTTGTTGATCTGCTTGAGCAGCTCGGCGGTCAGATGGGTTTCGACGTCGGTCATACCGGCGACCGGCTCGTCGACCAGCAGCACCTTCGGGTCCTGCGCCAGCAGCATGCCGATCTCCAGCCACTGCTTCTGGCCGTGCGACAGACTGCCGGCAAGCCGGTTGCGCGCATCGGTGAGACGAATGGTCTCGAGCACCTTGTCGATCCGCTCGGACTCGGCCTTGCTGCCGCGCCAGAACAGGGTGCCGCGCACGGAGTGATCGACATTGAGCGCGAGCAGCAGGTTGTCCTGCACGGTCTGGCTCTCGAACACGGTCGGCTTCTGGAACTTGCGACCGATGCCGAGTTCGGCGATGCGGGTCTCATCGAGCCGGGTCAGATCGACAGTGCCGTCGAACAGCACCGTGCCCTCGTCCGGCTTGGTCTTGCCGGTGATGATGTCCATCATCGTTGTCTTGCCGGCGCCGTTCGGACCGATGATCGCGCGCATCTCGCCGGGCTCTAGCGTCAGCGACAAGTTGTTGATGGCGTGGAAGCCGTCGAAGGAGACGTGCACGCCGTCGAGATAGAGCATGGCCGAGGTAGCGCGGGTATCCATCACGTTCATGAGCCTACTCCGCCATCTTCGGCGCGCCGACGCCGTCTTCGCGCGCGGCACTCTCGGCATCGGGCGAGCTGGGCTGCGCCCTCCACGGCTCCCACCAGGAGTTGAAGGTGCCGACGATGCCCTTGGGCAAGAGCAGCGTGACCAGGATGAACAGCGCGCCCAGCATGAACAGCCAGTACGGCGCCAGCGGCCCTGAGGTGAAGTAGGTCTTGGCGTAGTTGACGACGATCGCGCCGATCGCCGCACCGACCAGCGTGCCGCGGCCGCCGACCGCGACCCAGATCACGGCCTCGATCGAATTGCCCGGCGCGAACTCGCTCGGATTGATGATGCCGACCTGCGGCACATAGAGCGCGCCGGCGACGCCGGCCATGCAGGCCGACAGCGTGAACACGAACAGCTTGTAGGATTCGACCCGATAGCCGAGGAAGCGGGTGCGGCTCTCGGCGTCGCGCACCGCGATCAGCACCTTGCCGAGCTTCGAGGTCACCACCGCGCGGCAGATCGCGAAAGCGACGATCAGCGCGAGGCAGCTCAAAAGGAACAGCGCGCAGCGCGTGCCCTCGGCCTGGACATTGAAGCCGAGGATGTCCTTGAAATCGGTCAGGCCGTTGTTGCCGCCGAAGCCGAAATCGTTGCGGAAGAAGCCGAGCAGCAGCGCATAGGTCATCGCCTGCGTGATGATCGAGAGATAGACACCGGTGACGCGGGAGCGGAAGGCGAGCCAGCCGAAGCAAAAGGCCAGCAGGCCCGGCACCAGCAGCACCATCAGTGCCGCGAACCAAAACTTGTCGAAGCCGTACCAGTACCAGGGCAACTTGTCCCAGTTCAGGAACACCATGAAGTCGGGCAGGATCGGGTTGCCGTAGACGCCGCGGCTGCCGATCTGGCGCATCAGGTACATGCCCATGGCGTAGCCGCCGAGCGCGAAGAACGCGCCGTGGCCGAGCGAGAGGATGCCGCAATAGCCCCAGATCAGATCGATCGAGAGCGCCAGGATGGCGTAGCAGACATACTTGCCCCACAGCGCCACCAGATAGGTCGGCACGTGGAACACCGAGCCCTGCGGCAACAGCAGGTTCGATAGCGGGATCAGCACGCCGAAGCCAGCGACGATCAGGATGAAGCTGGTCGCGGCGCGGTCCAGAGAACGGGTGAGGATGTGCGGGCTCATGCTTCCACCGCCCGTCCCTTGAGCGCGAACAGGCCGCGCGGCCGCTTCTGGATGAACAGGATGATCAGGACCAGGATCGCGATCTTGCCGAGCACCGCGCCGGCCACCGGCTCCAGGAACTTGTTGGCGATGCCGAGCGTGAAGGCGCCAACCAGCGTGCCCCAGAGATTGCCAACGCCGCCGAACACCACGACCATGAAGCTGTCGATGATGTAGCTCTGGCCGAGATTGGGGCTGACATTGTCGATCTGCGACAGCGCCACGCCGGCAATGCCGGCGATCCCTGAGCCGAGCCCGAAGGTCAGGGCATCGACCCGCGAGGTGGCGATCCCCATCGAGGCCGCCATGCGCCGGTTCTGCGTCACCGCACGCATCTCGAGTCCGAGCGCCGTGTAGCGCAGCATTGCAAGCAGGATGGCAAACACCGCGAGTGTGAAGCAGAGAATCCAGAGCCGGTTGTAGGTGATGGTGATCTGGCCGAGTTCGAACGCGCCGCTCATCCAGGAGGGATTGCCGACCTCGCGGTTGGTCGGCCCGAACATCGTGCGCACCGCCTGTTGCAGTACCAGCGACAGGCCCCAGGTCGCCAGCAGGGTTTCCAACGGCCGGCCGTAAAGGAAGCGAATGATGGTGCGTTCGATCAACACGCCGATGCCGCCCGCGACCAGGAACGCGAGCGGCACGGAGATAAACAGCGAATAGTCGAACAGAGCGGGATAGCGGCCGCGGATCACCTCCTGAACCACGAAGGTGGTGTAGGCGCCGAGCATCACCATCTCGCCATGGGCCATGTTGATGACGCCCATCACGCCGAAGGTGATGGCAAGCCCGATCGCAGCGAGCAGCAGCACCGAGCCTAGCGAGATGCCATACCAGGCGTTCTGCACCGCCGACCACATCGCGAGATTGTTCTGGATCGAGGAGATCGCGGAGCTGGCAGCTTTTGCGACCAGCGGCGGCTGATCGGTGCCGACGTCATTGAGCAGCGCCAGCGCCTCCTGGTCGCCGCGCGCCTTGATCACGGCGACGGCGTCGAGCTTGTCGCTGTCGGAGGCATCGGACTTGAACAGGATGATCGCGGCGCGCGCCTCGGCGAAGGCCTGCTTGATCGATTTGTTGGTCTCCTTGGCAAGCGCGCTGTCCACCGTCGGCAGCAGGTTCTCCTCGTGGCTCTTAAGCACAGATTGCGCGGCAGCGAGGCGCTTGGCCGGATCCGGTGACAGCAGCGTCAGGCCGCCGAGCGCCGCCGCTATGGTGCGACGCAGGCGATTGTTGACGCGGACGTCCGCGACGTTATCCGGCAGCTTGTCGACGGCGGCCCCCGTTGCGGCGTCGATGATCTTGCCGTCGCTCCGCGTGACGAACACCTTCTTGGTGTCCGGGTCGGCCGACAGCCGGCCATCCTGCAGCGCGCCGAGGATCGCCGACGCCAGCGGATTGCCTGAGGATGCGACCTCGCCGATCGCCGTCTCCGTGTCGGAGAAGTCGTCATTGGCGAATTTGGCGACCGAGTCCTCGAACGGCCCGGCGAGGGCCGGGACGACGAGGCAGGTCAGCAGCAGAATGGATAGCAGCAGCGCGCGAACGCGATCAAAACAATAAACAAGCACGTCGATAACCCCGGCAGGAGTGTGAGGAGAAGGCGGCGAGCGATGCCGCCTTCTCCAGTGTCTTGGAAGGTCGTGTTGTGTCGTGGATCAGCTCAGAAGTTCCCGTTTGAGCACGATCTTTTCGGAAAAACCGCTACGCAGTTTTCCGGATCATGCGTCGTATCAGGAGCCCTGGCCGCCGCACTTGTTGGTCTTGGTGTTCCAGTTGCCGCACTTTTTGCCGACCCAATCGCCGATCAGGTCCTTGGAGCCCTCGAGCTCTTTCGACCAGGCATCGCCGGCCACCAGGCCCGGAGTCTTCCAGACCACATCGAACTGGCCGTTGCCCTTGATCTCGCCGATGAACACCGGCTTGGTGATGTGGTGATTGGGCAGCATCTTCGACACACCGCCGGTGAGGTTCGGCGCCTCGATACCGGGGAGCGCGTCGATCACCTTGTCCGGATCGGTCGACTTCACCTTCTCGACCGCCTTCACCCACATGTTGAAGCCGATGTAGTGCGCTTCCATCGGATCGTTGGTCACGCGCTTCGGGTTCTTGGTGTAGGCCTGCCACTCCTTGATGAACTTCTCGTTCGCCGGCGTCTTGATCGACTCGAAGTAGTTCCAGGCGGCGAGATGGCCGACCAGCGGCTTGGTGTCGATACCGGCGAGCTCTTCCTCACCGACCGAGAACGCGACCACCGGAATGTCGGTCGCCTTGATGCCCTGGTTGCCGAGCTCCTTGTAGAACGGAACGTTGGCATCGCCGTTGATGGTGGAGACCACGGCGGTTTTCTTGCCGGCTGAGCCGAAGGTCTTGATCTTGGAGACTTCGGTCTGCCAGTCGGAGAAGCCGAACGGCGTGTAGTTGATCATGATGTCATCGGGCGCAACGCCCTTCGACTTCAGATAGGCCTCGAGGATCTTGTTGGTGGTGCGCGGGTAGACATAGTCGGTGCCTTCAAGCACCCAGCGCTTCACCTTCTCTTCCTTCATCAAATAGTCGACGGCCGGGATCGCCTGCTGGTTCGGCGCCGCACCGGTGTAGAACACGTTGCGCTCGGACTCTTCGCCCTCGTACTGCACGGGATAGAACAGGATGTTGTTCAGCTCCTTGAACACCGGGAGCACGGACTTGCGCGACACCGAGGTCCAGCAGCCGAACACGACCGCGACCTTGTCCTTGGTGATCAGCTCACGCGCTTTTTCCGCAAACAGCGGCCAGTTCGATGCGGGGTCGACCACGACGGCCTCGAGCTTCTTGCCGAGCACGCCGCCCTTCTTGTTCTGCTCGTCGATCAGGAAAAGAATCGTGTCCTTCAGCGTGGTCTCGCTGATGGCCATGGTGCCGGAGAGCGAATGGAGAACGCCAACCTTGATGGTGTCATCGGCCGCTTGCGCGGGCGAGAACGGCGAGGACGCAGCCAGACCCAAAACCAGGCCGGCCGTCGCCGCGAGGGCGCGGCGACGAGTCATCGTCGCTATATCGTGAGTAAGCTGAGTAAGCATGAAATGTCATCTCCCTGACGCAGGCGTGAACGCTGCGAAACGGCCCGTCTGGCCGCCTGCGGTTAACGGAATCGCAAGAACCGTGCCACGGGCTGTGCACCCGATAAGCCAATGAACCGGCTAGACAATTTCGCGAGTTCCGGGGAAGTACGGAAATCGACTGCCCAATGATTAAGCCACGCCGATGGATGCCGAAGAAGCAATCTGATTATTTAATAAGCAAACTTGGCGTTTTGGCTAAATTTCCGGCACGAACCCGCGTCAGTGTGCACGATGATCGGGCTGCCCGTCAGCGTTCTCGCACTTGCGGCATCTTGAAAGCGCCGTGTTCCTGGGCCATATCTGAGGCGTCGCCGCGAGAATCGCGGAGCGACCCGCGAGCTGCGTGTTCTTGGCCGTCTCAACGGCTTCTGGCTCGCCTTATCAGCCAACTCAGCTAGATGCCCTAGACACGCGGGTGTCCCGATGCCCTCGTGCGATCCCGGCGATATCGGCTGGGACGACGACTGCTTTTATGGAAAGACCAATCTTTTGACTTCCTTTCAGGATTTCGGCCTCGCCGATCCCATCGCGCGCGCGCTGCGCGAGGAAAACTATCTCACGCCGACGCCAATCCAGGCCCAGACTATCCCGCTTGCGCTCGCCGGCCGTGACGTTGTCGGCATCGCCCAGACCGGGACCGGCAAGACGGCCTCTTTCGCGCTGCCGATCCTGCATAGGCTGCTCGAGAACCGGGTCCGCCCGCAGCCCAAGAGCTGCCGCGTGCTGGTGCTTTCGCCCACCCGTGAGTTGTCCGGGCAGATCCTCGACAGCTTCAACGCCTATGGCCGCCACATCCGCCTCACCTCAGCGCTCGCAATCGGCGGCGTGCCGATGGGCCGTCAGGTCCGTGCGGTAATGCAGGGCGTCGAGGTCATGGTGGCGACCCCCGGCCGCCTACTCGACCTCGTGCAGAGCAACGGACTGAAGCTCAATCAGGTCGAGTTCCTTGTGCTCGATGAGGCCGACCGCATGCTCGACATGGGCTTCATCAACGACATCCGGAAGATCGTCGCCAAGCTGCCGATCCGGCGGCAGACGCTGTTCTTCTCGGCTACCATGCCCAAGGACATCGCCGAGCTCGCCGAGGCGATGCTGCGCGACCCCGCCCGTGTGGCGGTGACGCCGGTGTCCTCCACCGCCGACCGGATCGCCCAGCGCGCGATCCAGGTCGATTTCGCCGCCAAGCCGGCGGTGCTGGCCCAGCTCCTGAAGCAGGAGCCGGTCGACCGCGCCCTGGTCTTCACCCGCACCAAGCATGGCGCGGACAAGGTGGTGAAGGGTCTCGCCAAGGCCGGCATCGAGGCCAACGCCATTCACGGCAACAAATCGCAAAACCACAGGGAACGCGTATTGGCGGCGTTTCGTTCCGGCGAGGTCCGCACGCTGGTCGCGACCGATATCGCCGCGCGCGGCATCGATGTCGACGGCATCAGCCATGTCGTGAATTTCGACTTGCCCAACGTGCCGGAAACCTACGTCCACCGCATCGGCCGCACCGCACGGGCCGGTGCCGACGGGGTCGCGATCTCGCTGATCGCGGGCGCCGAGGAAATGGGCTATCTGCGCGATATCGAGCGGTTGATCCGCATCGCGGTCCCGCGGGAAGACCGCCGCACGCCGGGCAACCGCGACGCTGCGGCGCCGGCGCAGCCTTCCCAACCGCACCGCGGCGGCCGCTCTGCGCCGCGCGCACATAATGTCCGTGGGAATGAGGCCACTCCAGGCGCAAAAGGCCCTCGCCGTCGCCGCCGTCGAGGTGGTAATAATGGGGCGCCGCAGACGAACCGGGGCGAGTCGCCACGTCCGTCGCAGGCCGGCAGCAGCGAAAGCATTCAGGGCGTCGCCTTCTTGCATCGCGAGAGCCGGCCGAAATCGCAACCCAACCGCAACAAGCAACCGCAGCACTAGCCGTCGCTCGATCTGGAGAAACACATGGCTAAGGAAGAGCTGATCCAGTTCGAAGGACTGGTGACCGAAATCCTCCCCGACGCTCGTTATCGGGTCCAACTCGATGCCGGACACGAGATCGTTGCCTACACCGCCGGCAAAATGAAGAAGAACCGCATCAAGACGCTGGCCGGCGACCGCGTGACGATCGAGATGTCGCCCTACGATCTCGAAAAGGGCCGACTGATCTTCCGTCACAAGGACGAGCGCCCGAGCTCCCCCGGCGGTCCGCCGCGGGGTGGCCAGCAGCGTGGCGGCCAGTTCCGCCGCCGCTGAGCGAAACTTCTGCAACTGCTGCGCGCATGACACCCCGATGTCCTGCGCAATTAATGGCCGGCGCGGGCGCCGGCCAAAAAATCGCGCACGTCAGGATTGTTTTGAACCGTTCTATCGAATAATATCAGGCATCGATTTTCGGCCGGACGACATTAGCTAACACCGGTACAGCCGGTTCAGACGCTGACGACCCTTCCAAAAATTCGATCTCACCACCCCGCTGACCAAGCGGGTCTTGAACTGTCTATCTGAGAAGGGACTACCCACGTGAGCATGGGAACCGTGAAGTGGTTTAACGCGACCAAGGGTTACGGCTTCATCCAGCCGGATGAAGGCGGGAACGACGTGTTCGTGCACATCAGTGCTGTCGAGCGCGCCGGCCTTGGCACTCTGCGTGAAGGCCAGAAGATCTCCTACGAGATCGTGGCTGACCGCCGTTCCGGCAAATCCTCGGCCGACAACCTCCGCGCCGCCGGATAAGCCGGTTTCCGGAGCGCGTGAAGCTCCGGCAATTGCCGTCCAAGACAACAAAGGCCGCATCCTCGGATGCGGCCTTTTTTGTCTGGCTCACTGACGAACCGTCGCGTCAGCGACCTGGAGGCATTTTCGGTTCTGACTGAAGCTTCACGCGAACCGGTGTGCACTCCGGCCGAAAGCGCCCTAATTGGTCGGACAACCCGTCGTCGGCACAGTTCCGGAGCTTCCGGTATAGTAGACGCACCTCGACTGGCGGGGGCGGGTATAGGCGACGTCGCTGAGTTTGATGCCAGCCGATGTCATCACCCAGCCGACTGTCGGCTTGTAGAGGTAGTTCACCTCGCTGAAGATCAGATAGGTGTCTCCGACCTGCAGCGCGGGAGGGATCGTGACGGTGCTGGTCGGGGCGCGCGGTTCCGCGCCCTGGCTCCACTGCACGCGGGCGGCGAGCGTGTTGGGATCGACATAGAGCTCTGAAATCGTCATGTTCGCCGGCGTCGCCGAATAGGGCGTCATGATGCCGATGCTGGCATTGAAGAAGTTGCTGAGATCGCTGTCCGCCACCGCGGTCGACTGCGAGGTCAAATCGGACAACGTTCGCGCCACCAGCGTCACCTTGCGGTCGACGGCGACACCGGACGAGAACTCGACGGTGCCGAAGAACATCACCAGCATCACCGGCAGCACCATCGCGAATTCGACGGCCGCGAGCCCGCGTCCGTCGCGCGCGAAGCGGCGCAGGCGAAGCCGGATGCGTGATACCCGCTGCATGGTCCGCATCAGAAGGGCTCGTTCTTGAAAGCTGCGGTCGCCGTCAAGAGCCGCTTGTTGTTGTTCAGGTTGGCGGCGTTGAAGCCGAGCCCGGTCACGAACAGGGGCCATTGATAGAACAGGCGGACCACGACGATGTTGCCGGCGCCACCGATATTGTATTGCATGGCCGGAAGGAAGTTGCCGCTCGAATCGATCGGCGGAGTGATGTTGACGGAGCCGAACTGGTTCGCCGGGTAGCTGCGAACGTCGACATAGATGCCGTTCTGGCAGTCGAACAGGATGTTGATCTGCTTGCAGACAAAGGCCTTGAACTGCGCCTGCGTGCAGGGCGTCGAACAACCCGTGACCTGACCGTTCTGCGCCTGACCGGTCAGGATCGTGCGCGCGGAGTCCTGCGTCACTGTCTCCAGCACCTGGCCGGCGAAGAACATCATCGCCGTCTCGATGATCGCGAAAAGCAACCCAAAGAACAGCGGCGCGACCAGCGCAAACTCGACGACGGCCGAACCGCGGCGGTTGCGGTGAAAGCGTCGGAGACGTTTGAAGGAAAAACGACCGGGCAGCGACATCAACGACCCCAGATGACTGGCGGCAACAACTAGCGAAGACTCATTGTTGAAGTGTTTCCCCAGATCGAGACAGGGCGGCCCGTTCCGTTAAGTCAATCCTAACCGTGTCGGATTGCCGGCCCGCGATCGACGGTGCCACGGCGTCCGCGAATGCGCCGGGGGTTAAGGAAGGCTCAGTTCGTCGGTTTGGCCGCAGCGCCCGAACCGGCGGCCTGGCTGCTCAGCGTGCCGGCCTGGTCCATCGTCGCCTTGAAGTAGGTCTCGCCGTCGCCGAGGGTGATGCGGCGCTGGCAGACCGGCATGCAGCTATAAGTCTCGCGGTCGACCCCACGATAGACAGTGACGAGCTGATCGGTCGGGCCTTCGACCTGGATCTGACGATCCACGAGCACCTGGCCGGTGCGGTCGAGCGCGATGAAGTTGGTCGCGCCATAGCCCTTGCCGGTAACGACGACGACCCCGCCATTCTGCAGCGTCACGTCGGCGATCAGCGGGTTGCCGACGACGATGGTGGCGATACCCGAGGGCAGCTTGACGAGCTTGGCCTGGTCAACATTGACCGCGATCCGGTCAGGATCCGGCGCAGCCGTGGAGACGGTGGGCCACAGCAGCATGGCCGCGACCAGAGAGAAAAATCCAACGCGCGTGACGGCGCGAGTACAGTGGGACTGAAACGACATACTCTACCCCGGGACGTTGACAAGCCGGCAAAAGCGATACGCAGCGGACCGGCGCCCGACGTGGCAAATCTGACCGCAATTCATTTAAGAAGAGCAAAAATGGCTCCGCCAATTGAAGCGGATGCCGCGGCGCCTCGGTCGACTATCGTCTAGCCGAGTCCTGCCCCCGGCAACACGATAGGCCGGCGCGCGACGCCGGGCCAGTCGCATCTCGTCGCGCTTTGGGACGGCACGGATCGGGATGGCTGGGCCTGGAAGACTGCTCACACAATGCCGTCGAGCAGCGCCGCCACCTGAACCTTACGTTTCAGATTATAGCAATCTTAAGGGGTCTCGCGCAGCTTCCGCCGAGCAAACCGCGAGGGGGCTCACGTGTCGTCGATAGGGATCGAGAAGCGCACCGCCAGCTCCGGCATCCGCGGCCTGACGCTCGATCCGGTCCGGATCCGGGCCGCCCTGGGACGCTGGTTCATGTTCAGCGACTACGGTGCAGCCGCGCAGCGACATATGGCCATCGTCTGGTCCTGCGTGCTGGGGTACGTCCTCGTCGACGTGATCTGGCTGCAAGGCTCGAGACTTGAGTTTGCACCCTCGAACTGGATCGTCCTTCTGCAAGGCGTCGCCTGCACAGCGCTCGCCGGCCTCTTTATCGCCGTCGCATCCGCCCGCCTTGCCGGAGACGATCGGCGCTCGGCGGTTCTGCTGAGACGGGTGCTGCTCCTCACGGAGTTGCTGTGGCGTGCCGTCCTGCCCATCGGCGGACTGCTGGTCGCCGGGGCGCTGTTGACCTACTTGATCACCGCCGCGAACCTGCCCGCGAAGGACGACGTGTTGGCGGATATCGATCACTTGCTCGGCTTCGACTGGCCGGGCTTCCTGCAGGCAACGAACGCGAGCCCGCTGGTCGTGAAACTGCTGGTCAGGGCCTACAACGCCCTCGGTCTGATCTCCGAATTGGTCCTCATCTCGATGGTGCTGCGGCGACGCGGGGACAGGATCGCGGAATTCCTGGCCGTGCTCAGTCTGAGCACCGTGGCGGTATGCATCGGCATGGCGTTGGTGCCGGCAGCCGGCGCCTTCGCGCACTTTCACCCGGCCCCGCACCTGTTCGCGAACTTTTCGGCCACGCGCGAGATGTGGCCGTTCTATCGAAGCTTCGTCGCTCTCCGCGACGGAACGCTTTCCGTCTTCGACCTGGCGGCCCTTGACGGCATCGTCAGCTTTCCTTCGTTCCACACCATGCTGGGGGTGATGACGGCCTATGCCGCGCGCGATACGCGCTGGCTCCTGATCCCCGTACTGGCGGTGAATGGAACGATGATCCTGGCAACGATGCCGGTCGGAGGTCATCACCTCTGCGACGTGCTGGCCGGCGCCGCCCTGACCATCGGTGCAATCCTTCTGGTCCGTCGCCAGAATACGGCGACGCCGATCCAGGCTCAGCAAGCGCTGCCGGCCGGCGCCTGACCGATCGACGCAGATCGCGAGTATGTCGAAGCGCCCGCATCGGTGCGGCAGCAGCAGCCACAGCCAGGAGTGGTCAATTGGCGGTGCGCGCGTAAACCACCGCGTGATCGTCAGCGTAGACACGCTGCCAGCCGCCGATGTGATCCAGCAGCTTGATCGCGGGCGTCGTCGGCTCGAGCATCACGGCATCGATGCCGTAAGTGCGGAGCAGATCGATGAAACAATCGACATCCTTTAGCTGTAGCGCACGGTAATAAGCGACATCGAACGTCTCGCCATACAGCTCGGCGCGGCCGTCGACGAACACCGGCACCTGTCGCCAGATCAGGTAGCCGCCGAACGGAAGGTCGTTGAGGACCCGCTTGACGTTGCGCGCCTTCAACACGTCGACCGCGGCCACAGGCGATTGCGCGCGAGGCGGCGCGATGCGATCGCTTCCGGCAACAACCCAGGTCGAACCGCAGAGCGCCACCAGCAGCGCGACTGCCGGTGCGGCCCTGAGCCGGACCACGCGAGCCGCCTGCAAGCCGAACTGGGCCGCCACCGGCGTCAGGACGACCATCGGCAGCAACAGGGCGAAGATCTCGATATTCCGGACGTGGGACAACGCCATGTACAGCAGGCCGAGCACCAGGGCGATCCGCGGCGGCGGCAGCCTCACGCCGCGGTAGAGCGCAGCGGCGATCAGGGCGAGAATGGTAAACTCGAAACCGCCGATGCGGCCGAAATCCGCCGGCATCCATTCCCCGATGAGATGCAGCAGTTCACCGAGACTTAGAATCTTCAGCGAAGCGAGGATCGAACCCCAACCATAGGGCGTCGCACAGCACGCGGCCAGCGCGGCGATCCCGAAGCCGGTCCAGCGCAGCGCCAGCGGCGGCCGCTGCGCCGGCGCGGCGCTCCAGATGGCGTCGAGTGCGAATGCGCCGACCAGCACCAGGCCGAACAGGAATCCGCCGTGTAGATTGGCCCAGAGCGCAATCAACGGCAGCAGCCAGAACGACGGCGCCTCGCGGCGCTCGCTGGCGCCCATCAGACCATTGGTCCAGGCGATCATGACCGGCAGCACCAGAACGTGCGGACGGGCCAGCAGGTGCGGGGTCGACAGCGCAAATGCGGCAAGCGCAACCACGCTCGCAGAGATCGAGGGTATCCGGCCGCTCAGTATGGCGGTGAGTTGCGCGAATGCAGCGGCGATGCAAATCGCGGCCAGCGCCGCGGGTCCGGTCCATCCGGCCAGATCGTAGGCCAACGCGTACAGAACCTGCGAAAGCCATGACGACGACATCCATGGTTCGCCGGCCCTGGTGAACGAATAGATATCGACCGACGGCACCGTGCCGTGATCCAGAATCCATCGGCCGACGGCGATCTGCCAGTAGGTGTCTGAGTCGGCAAGCATGCTGCTGCCGGCGAACAGCAGCAGCCCATAGATGCCGCACGCCACCAGAAACCAGGCGGGCACCTCGCCGAAGACCGAGGCTCTCTCCCGTGGAATGGTGGCGATCTCTGAGCTCATGGCGGCATAGGCCGGACAATCAACTCATTGACGAAACGGGTAGGCCAGTTGTCCGCCGATCTCGGCGGGAATTGCCTTGTCGTCGGCACCGTAATTCTCGGGCAGCACGTTGGCGGGCATCCGGAATGTTCCGAACAGGATATCCCAGATCGGAAAGGTGCCGGCAAAGTTGGTGTCGCCGCCTTCATCGGCGCTGGTGTGATGCCAGCGGTGGAAGACCGGCGTCGCGATTACGTATTTGAACGGACCCAACGTCCAGTTCAGGTTGGCGTGGACAAAGGCCGAGTGGAATGTGGTGAACGGGCCGACCCACAGCATGATATTCGGCGAGATGCCCGCCATCAGCAGGATGACATCAACCGAGATCGTGCCGATCAGCAAGTTCACGGGGTGGAAGCGCGCCGCGGAAATCCACTCGAGATCCTCTGACGAATGATGGATCGCATGGTATTTCCAGAAGTCACCGCCGTGAAACATCCGGTGCAGCCAGTAGAGCATGAAGTCGGACGCAACCAGGAAGAGGATCGCTTGCAGCACAAGCGGAAGCTTCGACAGAGGTCCGTGTCCGTTATCGTAGAATGCGACCAATTCGTCCGCGCCGTGCACGTTGAAGACCGCCGCGGCGCCAACCACCAGCAGCCCGATGCGAAACACGCGCGCGAACACCGGCACGAAGAACCAGTAGCAGATATCGGTGACGAGCTCGCGCTTCTGCCACCAGGGCTTGCCGGGATTGCAGGCCCAGAAGTGGGTCAGCACGGTGAAGATGACCGCCAGCATTGCCGTGATCGGCATGACCTTGATCATGGTCTGGCCGAGCATCTCGATGACTTCAAGGGGAAGTGAGGGCATGGCGGTCTCGTTCAATGGCAGCCCTGATGGGTATCGAGTTGCGCTTAAAGACCCGTGAATCCTGATCGACCCTGAGATCCCGGAAACTAGCGCGATTTTCGCAATCGGCTTAATGCCAAATTTACTGTGCGCAACAACTGCGGGGTCCGGCCACTTTTGCGCGATCAAATTAACTGCGCTGCAATTGTCGAAACCTAGGGTGCCGCAATGGTCACGGTGCTGAGAACGCCGGCCAGACCAACTATAGTTCGACCAGCCACGTGTACACAGGAGTCATTTATGAAGAACCTTGTTTCGCGCTTCGCGAAGGATGAGTCCGGCGCGACCGCCATCGAGTATGGACTGATCGCAACCGGCATCGCGATCGCGATCATCGCTGCGGTCAACGGCGTCGGCAAGGCGCTGTCCGGCACCTTCAGCACAATCTCGACCTCGCTCAAGTAAGCAGTTTCCGCGAGTTCGCCTCAAAGGTCCCGGCGCTCCCGGGACCTTTACTGTTTCGGGACCATCGTCCTCGTCTTCAAAGGCTGCGAACGGTCCTTTCCCGATTGTTCACCATTGGCAGCTAGCGTCGGGTTTCGATCCCAGCCCCAGCTTGATGGCGTTTCATCCATGATCATCGACATCGCGCGCTTGATGCTGTTTCCGGCCTTGATGGCATTCGCGGCGGCGAGCGATCTGCTGACCATGACGATCCCGAACCGGGTGTCTCTGGCGCTGCTCGCCGGCTTCGCAGTCCTGGCGCCGCTCTCCGGGATGGGAGTTCACGACATCCTCAGCCATGTCGGCGCCGGAGCGCTGGTGCTCGCGGTGGCGTTCGCCATGTTTGCGATGGGATGGGTCGGCGGCGGCGACGCCAAGATCGCGGCGGCGGTCGGCCTCTGGTTCGGCTTCGAGCACCTGCTCGAATACCTGGTCCTGGCATCGCTGTTCGGCGGCGCGCTGACCATGCTGCTCCTGCAGTTCAGGCTGTGGCCGCTGCCCTACCAGCTCGCCTCCCAGACGTGGCTCGCCCGCCTGCACGACAAGCGGACCGGCATCCCGTACGGGATCGCGCTCGCGCTCGGCGCATTGCTCGTCTATCCGGAGACCGTCTGGATCAAGACGATCGATCTCGCCCATCTCGCCATGCGCTGAGAACGACGGGTAACCAGCCGTTAAGCCGATTTAGATACGCCTCATTAACCATGCTTTGACGAATAGCTGGTCAACTCCCATCACGGCGGCGGCAGCGTCGCGGTGTCATGTGGAAAGTGAAGCGTGATGAATACGGCCCGCATTGTCGTCCTCGCCATCGCAGGCTGCGCCGGCCTCGCGGCGCTCTATCTCGCGAGCGGAAGCGACAACAAGCCCGCCCCGGTCGCAGCGCCCGTCGCCCAGTTGCCGACGGTCGATATTCTGGTCGCACGGTCCGACATCGGTCTCGGCCAGACCGTGAAGCCTGACGACCTGCAGTGGCAGACCTGGCCGGCGGCGACCGCCAGCAACAGCTTCATGCGCCGCGACACCCGGGCCGACGCCATCAAGGACGTGACGGGCTCGATTGCCCGCGCCCCGTTCATCCAGGGCGAGCCGATCCGCGAGCAGAAGCTCGTCAAGGCCGACGGAAGCGGATTCATGGCGGCAATCCTGCCGAGCGGCATGCGCGCCGTATCAACCGAAATATCGCCTGAGACGGCAGCCGGCGGCTTCATCCTGCCGAACGACCGGGTCGATGTCCTGCTGTCCCGGCGCGACAAGAATCCCGACCGCGCCGGCACCGACGTCGTCAACTCCGAGGTGATTCTGACCAATGTCCGCGTGCTCGCGATCGATCAGGCTCCGAAGGAGAAGGACGGCACCAACGCAGTGATCGGCAAGACCGTGACGCTGGAGCTGAAGCCCGAGCAGACCGAGACGCTGGCGCGCGCGCGCCAGAGCGGCACGCTGTCGCTCGCGCTGCGGAGCATCGCGGATCTCAACGCGACCGACCTGCCGACCGATGACAACCACAACAGACGCGGCGAGACGGTGAACGTCATCCGCTACGGCGTTGCCAGCCAGGCAACGATGCAGAAGTGACGATGAGGGCACAGGGGATGAGCTGCGGGGCAACTCAACGGGCGATGCGGACTTCTATGGTCCGTGCCCTGTCGTTTTCGGCGATCGCAGCATTCACGCTCAACCCGGCGCTGATCCCGGTTATGGCAAGCGATTATCGCGTCCCGGCGCCGATTTCCGCCGACGGCCAGATGAATGCGCGCTTCCTGTCGCTGGGCATCGGCAAGTCCGTGGTGATCGATCTGCCGCGGGACATCAAGGACGTGCTGGTCGCCGATCCCAAGATCGCCAATGCCGTCGTCCGCTCGGCGCAGCGCGCCTACATCATCGGCGCGACGGTCGGGCAGACCAACATCGTGTTCTTCGACGCCGCCGGCCAGCAGATCGCCGCCTATGACATCGCAGTCAAGCGCGACCTGAACGGCATACGCGCCGCATTGCGGCAGGTGATGCCCAACGCCGATATCCAGGTCGAGGGCATCGGCGACAGTATCATGCTGTCGGGCACCGCATCGAGCCCGATCGAGGCGCAGCAGGCCAATGACATCGCAACGCGGCTCGCCGGCAGCGCCGACAAGGTCGTTAACTCCATCGCGGTCCGCGGCCGCGACCAGGTGATGCTGAAGGTCACCGTTGCCGAGGTCTCCCGCAGCCTTGTCAAGCAGCTCGGCATCGACCTTACCGCCAACCTCAACTACGGCACCGCGGTCGTTAAGTTCAACAACAGCAATCCGTTCACGGCGAACACCGCGCCGCTGGTGCCGACAAACGAGATCACCACCTCGTTCGGCGCGACGCCCTCGGTCTCGGCGACGCTCCGCGCGATGGAAAGCGCGGGTATCGTACGGACGCTCGCCGAGCCGAACCTGACGGCGATCTCCGGTGAATCGGCGACCTTCATCTCGGGCGGGGAATTTCCAATTCCGACCGGCGTGACCTGTCAGACGTCGTCGACGGGCACGATCGGCAATTGTGTCCAGACGGTCAGCTTCAAGAAATTCGGTATCTCGCTGAACTTCACGCCGGTGGTGCTCACCGAGGGGCGGATCAGCTTGCGGGTGATGACGGAAGTCTCGGAAGTATCGAACGAGAATGCGCTGACCGGCGGCCAGGGCGGAACGACGATTCCCTCGATCAAGACCCGGCGCGCCGAAACCACGCTGGAAATTCCATCGGGCGGTTCGATGGCGATGGCGGGCCTGATCCAGGACCAGACCAAGCAGGCGATCAACGGCCTTCCCGGCCTCGCCTCGCTCCCGGTGCTCGGCACGCTGTTCCGCAGCCGTGACTTCGTCAACAAGCAGACCGAACTGATGGTGCTGGTCACGCCCTACGTCGTCCGCGCGGTGGCACAGAAGGATTTGTCGCGACCGGATGACGGCTTCGCCAATGCGTCCGATCCGCAGGCCGACCTGCTGGGCAGCATCAATCGCATTTACGGCGTACCGGGACGTACCGAGCCGGCGCGGAATTACCGCGGCACTTACGGCTTCATTACCGACTGAGGCGGGGACGATGACGCAGACGACATTCATGACACCCGCCGGTTGGAAGCGCGCCCTCTGTCTCAGCGGGGCGCTCCTCGGCCTTTCCGTGGCGCTCGGCGCCTGTCAGCACACCAACGACGACAGCCTCGCGATGATCAATGCGCCGGCCGACTACCGCCAGCGTCATCCGATCGCGGTCACCGAGGCTGATCGCTCGATCGTGGTCTTCGTCGGCCGCGGCCGCGGCGGCCTGACCGCCGAGCAGCGCGCCGAAGTGATGGGCATGGCGCGGGACTGGATGCGTGAAGGCACCGGCGCCGTCAGTATCGACCTGCCCGTCGACACGCCGAACGCCCGCGCCGCCCAGGATTCGTTGCGCGAGATCCAGGCCACGTTCGCCGCCGCCGGCGTGCCACCGCGCGGGGTCGCCGTCCGCAAATATCATCCCGACGATCCGCGCCAGATGCCGGCGATCCGGGTGAACTATCCGAAGATGACGGCGGTCGCCGGACCGTGCGGGCTGTGGCCGGAAGACCTCGGCCCGTCGATCCACAACAAGTCCTACATCGAGAACAAGCAGTATTACAATTTTGGCTGCGCCACACAGCGCAACTTCGCGGCCATGGTCGAGGATCCGACGGATATCGTGCAGCCGCGCGCCGAAACTCCGGCCTATGCGCCGCGTCGTAACATCGCGTTCGACAAGTACCGCAAGGGGACCACCACCGCGACGACGTATCCCGAGTCCGACAGGGCCAAACTCAGCGACACTGGCAAATGATCACCTACGCGAGACAAAACTCCGAAGAGCAGCCGGACGTCACGTCGCCCGCGGAGGATCATATCGCGCCGGCGCCGCGGGTTTCGGTCCAGGCGTTCTGCGAGACGGTCGAGACTGCTGCCGCCGTGCAGTCGGCGGGCGAAGATCGCCGCCTGGCCAAGGCCCACCTCAAGATCCAGATGGGCGGGATGGCGGCAGCCATCGAGGCCTATCGCTCGGCGCCGACGCCCAACGTCATCGTTCTCGAAACCGAAGCCCGCAACGACATCCTGGCCGGCCTCGATCAGCTCGCCACGGTCTGCGACGCCGGCACCCGCGTGATCGTGATCGGCCGCGTCAACGACGTCTCGCTGTATCGCGAGCTGGTTCGCCGCGGCGTCAGCGACTATGTGATCGCGCCGGCGCAGGCGATCGACGTGGTGCGCGCGATCTGCAACCTGTTCTCGGCGCCGGAAGCCAAGGCGGTCGGCCGCATCGTTGCCATCGTCGGTGCCAAGGGTGGCGTCGGCGCCTCCACGATCGCTCACAACGTCGCCTGGGCGATCGCCCGCGATCTGGCGCTGGATTCCGTCGTCGCCGATCTCGATCTCGCATTCGGTACCGCCGGCCTCAACTATAATCAGGACCCGGCGCAAGGCATCGCGGATGCTGTGTTCTCGCCCGACCGCGTCGATACCGCCTTCATCGACCGCCTGCTGTCGAAATGCACCGACCATTTGAGCCTGCTGGCGGCGCCGGCGACGCTCGACAAGGTCTACGATTTCGGATCCGAAGCGTTCGACGCGATCTTTGATACACTGCGCACCACGATGCCTTGCATCGTTCTCGATGTACCCCATCAATGGTCGGGCTGGACCAAGCGAGCGCTGATCGCGGCCGACGACATCCTGATCGTGGCCGCGCCCGACCTTGCCAATCTGCGCAACGCCAAGAACATGTTCGACCTGCTGAAGGCGGCGCGGCCGAACGACCGCGCCCCGCTGTACTGCCTGAACCAGGTCGGTGTGCCGAAACGCCCTGAGATCGCGGCCGGCGAGTTCGCCAAGGCGATCGAAAGCCAGCCGATCGTCGCCATCCCGTTCGATCCGCAAATCTTCGGTTCGGCCGCCAACAACGGCCAAATGATCGCGGAGATCTCCGCCAATCATCGCGCCGTCGAGATGTTCCTGCAAATGGCGCAGCGGCTGACCGGCCGCGGCGAGACCAAGAAGCCGAAGAGTTCGTTCCTGTCACCCCTGCTCGACAAGTTGCGGGCGAAGTAGCGGCCCGCGTGGAGTCAAGACGTCGTGTTTGGTAAGCGTAGCGGAAGCGATTCGGACCTGCGGGCGCCCAAGCCCGCATTCCAGACCCCGGAGCCCTCCGGGCCGTCGGCCATGCCGCGCGAGTCCACCGCACCGGCGATATCGTCGCCGCCGCTCGCCCCGGCCAAGGTGGCGCCGGCGCCCGCCGTCGAAACGCGCCGCTCGGACAACTACTATCAGGTCAAGGCGACGATCTTCGGCGCCCTGATCGAGGCGATCGACCTCGCCCAGCTCGCCAAGCTGGACAGCGAATCGGCGCGCGAGGAAATTCGCGACATCGTCAACGAGATCATTGCGATCAAGAACATCGTGATGTCGATCGCCGAGCAGGAGGAGCTGCTCGACGACATCTGCAACGACGTGCTCGGCTACGGACCGCTGGAGCCCCTCTTGTCGCGCGACGACATCGCCGACATCATGGTCAACGGCGCGGGCACCGTGTTCATCGAAGTCGGCGGCAAGATCCAGCGCACCGGCATCCGCTTCCGCGACAATCAGCAGCTTCTGAACATCTGCCAGCGCATCGTCAGCCAGGTCGGCCGGCGCGTCGACGAATCCTCGCCGATCTGCGACGCACGTCTCGCCGACGGCTCCCGCGTCAACGCCATCGTCCCGCCGCTGGCGATCGATGGCCCCGCGCTCACCATCCGCAAGTTCAAGAAGGACAAGCTGACGCTGGAGCAGCTCGTCAAGTTCGGCGCGATCACGCCGGAAGGGGCGACCATCCTGCAGATCATCGGCCGAGTCCGCTGCAACGTGCTGATTTCCGGCGGCACCGGCTCCGGCAAGACCACGCTGCTGAACTGCCTGACCAATTACATCGAGCACGACGAGCGCGTCATCACCTGCGAAGACGCCGCCGAGCTTCAACTGCAACAGCCGCACGTGGTGCGGCTGGAAACCCGCCCGCCGAACATCGAGGGCGAAGGCCAGGTCACGATGCGCGAACTGGTCCGCAACTGCCTGCGTATGCGCCCGGAGCGCATCATCGTCGGTGAAGTCCGCGGACCCGAGGCGTTCGACCTGTTGCAGGCCATGAACACCGGCCATGACGGCTCGATGGGCACGCTGCACGCAAACAACCCGCGAGAGGCGCTGTCGCGCTGCGAATCGATGATCACCATGGGCGGATTCTCGCTTCCATCCCGCACGATCCGCGAGATGATCTGCGCCTCGATCGACGTCATCATCCAGGCCGCTCGCCTGCGCGACGGCTCGCGCCGCATCACCCACATCACAGAGGTAATGGGTATGGAAGGCGACACCATCATCACCCAGGACATCTTCCTCTACGACATGATCGGCGAGGACGCCAACGGCAAGATCATCGGCAGGCACCGCTCGACCGGCATCGGCCGGCCGAAATTCTGGGAACGCGCGCGCTACTACAACGAAGAGAAGCGGCTTGCGGCGGCGCTCGATGCCTCCGAAGCGCCGCCGCCGACCTGAGGAAGCGCAAGATGCAGATGCAAACCCTTGCCATGGCGTTCCTTGCCGCCACAACCGTGGGCGGCCTCGCCTGGGTCTTCCTGTATCCCTATCTGTCCGGGGAAAAGAAGGCCGAGTCCCGTCGCGCGTCGGTGGCGCGCTCCGAGGCGAGCACCGCGCGCGGTCCCGAACGGTCGCAGCGCTCACGCCGCGAGCAGGTCGAGGGATCGCTGAAGGAGCTGGAGGCGCGGAGCCAGAAGGACAAGAAGATTCCGCTCGGCATGCGCATCTCGCAGGCCGGGCTGGAATGGTCCGAACAGAAATTCTGGATCATCTCCGGCGTGCTCGGCTTGTTCGGATTCGGCGCTACATTCCTGGCCGGCGGCGGCCTGCTCGGCGCGGCCGGCATCGGCTTTGCGATGGGTTTCGGCCTGCCGCGCTGGCTCCTCAGCTTCCTGAAGAAGCGGCGGGAAAAGGCATTTCTGAAGGCGCTGCCCGATGCCGTCGACGTCATCGTGCGCGGCATCAAGGCCGGTCTGCCGCTGTTCGAATCGATCAAAGTGGTCGCCGCCGATTCGCCGGAACCGCTGCGCAGCGAATTTCTCGCCATCATCGAAACCCAGGCGATCGGCATGCCGCTCGCCGAGGCTTGCTCCCGACTCTATGAACGCATGCCGCTGCCGGAAGCGAACTTCTTCGGCATCGTGATCGCGATCCAGCAGAAATCCGGCGGCAACCTGTCGGAAGCACTCGGCAACCTGTCGAGAGTGCTGCGCGACCGCAAGAAGATGGCCGAAAAGATCCAAGCGATGTCGATGGAAGCCAAGGCTTCGGCCGGCATCATCGGATCGCTGCCGCCGATCGTCATGCTGCTCGTGTTCATCACGACGCCCGACTACATCGCGCTGCTGTGGACCCATCCGACCGGCCAGTTGATGCTGGTGTGCTGCGCCGTCTGGATGTCGATCGGCGTTCTCGTGATGAAGAAGATGATCAACTTCGATTTCTGACGGTGCAGCATGATCGAGTTCCTTGTCGCCAAGCTCCACGACGTCAGGTTCATGACCATGCTGCTTGCCTTCTTCGCGGCAAGCGCCACGGTCTATACGCTGGTGATGCCGCTGTTCGCCGGAGGCAATCTCAACAAGCGCATGAAGGCCGTCGCCAGCGAGCGCGAGCGCATCCGGCAGCGTGAGCGCGACCGCTTGGCCAAGACGGAGAAGGTGGCGCTGCGGCAGACGCCGAAGCAGATCGTCTCCAAGGTGGTCGACGACCTGAACCTCACCAAATGGCTGGCTCAGGAGGCCGCGCTCGAGAAGCTGGTGATGGCGGGCTATCGCGGCCACGCACCGTATGTGACGTTCCTGTTCGCGCGCGCGGTCGCTCCGATCGTGATTCTGCTGGCCGCCATCGTCTACACATTCTTCATCGTGGGCGCCGGCTGGTCGATGCCGATCAAGATCGGCATCTGCGTCGCGGCTGCCTATGCCGGCCTCCAGGCTCCGATGCTGTTCCTGAAGAACGCCATCGCCAAGCGTCAGCTCTCGATCAAGCGCGCCTTCCCCGACTCGCTCGACTTGCTGCTGATCTGCATCGAGTCGGGCATGTCGGTCGAGGTCGCCTTCCGCAAGGTGGCCCAGGAGATCGCCGGACAGTCACTGGCGTTGTCGGAGGAATTCGCGCTGACCACGGCCGAACTCTCCTACCTGCAGGATCGCAAGGCCGCCTATGAGAACCTGGCGCGTCGCGTCGGGCTCGAGGGCGTCAAGTCGGTGTGCCTCGCCCTGCAGCAATCCGAACGCTACGGCACGCCGCTCGGCCAGAGCTTGCGCGTGATGGCGCAGGAAAATCGCGACATGCGGATGAACGAGGCCGAGAAAAAGGCGGCGGCGCTGCCGCCCAAGCTGACCGTGCCGATGATCCTGTTCTTCCTGCCCTGCCTGTTCATCGTGATCCTCGGGCCGTCCTACATCAAGTTGACGGCGATCTATTAGGACGCGCGGGAGATACGGAAACGACGACGCCCGGCTTGGCCGGGCGTTGCTTTTGCGGGTTACGTCCGACAGACGGCAGCCTGCTGATCGCCTCTGCTTCAGTCGTCCTGGGCGACTACCGGCGCGGATTTCGACGCGGTGCGCGGGCCGTCCTTGCGGTTCAGCATGTCGCGCAGATAGGCGACATTGGCCTCCGCCTCGCCCGGTGGCAGATCGGCCTTGACGATGCTTTCGGCTTCCGTGAAGCGACCCTGCAGGCCGACGACGAGCGCGAGGTTTTGCCGTATCCGCCCGTCGCTGCGCGCGCCGGCATAGGCGCGGCGCAGAGTCTCCTCAGCCTTGGGCAGATCCTTAGTCAGCATGTAGGAGAGGCCGAGATTGGAGAGCACCGACGGTTCGTCCGGGGCGATCCTCAGCGCGCTGGCGTAGTAGCGGCGCGCCTCGTCGTGGCGGCCCATCTTGTCGAGTGTCGTGCCCTGCACCGACAGAATGCGCCAGTCCGGATTGTCCGGGCTGTGCGCGCGGCTCAGCACGTCGAAAGCGGCCTGCGAATTGCCGTTGTCGGCGAGCGCACGGCCGTAGGCGGCAAGCAGCAGCCGGTTGCCCGGATTGGCGATGGTCGCCTGTTCCAGCACGGCGCAGGCCTGCGCGCGTTGGCCGGTGGCCCGCAATGCCTGGCCGTAGGCTAACGCAGCGTCGACATCCTTCGGATTCTTGCGGTAGCGCTCGCCATAAACTTCCGCGGCCCGGTGCGGATCATCAGGCGCGGATGGCGTCCGGGTCGCCAGGGATCCCGTCACGTCGGACATGGTCTGACAACCGCCGAGGCCCGCTGCCAGGATCACCACGACGGCCGCGGAAGCGAAATGCCGGGCAGCAAGCCGGCCCAGACTGGACTGTCCACGCATGGCAATTTGACTCACGAAATCGGGCAAATGGAACGAGCCGAATGGGCCAGCAATAGACTGTTAACCCTAACGTCCGGTTAATTTGGTTCCCGCCAACGCGGCGACGGGTTCTGTTACTGCCGATGCCGCCAACCGCTGCCGCGCTACCATCCACACCGAAAGGCGTGTAGTAGCGACCTACGACGCCAGAACAGCCGAGAATCACATGTCATCCGTGTTCGAAACCGCACCCGTAGCCGACGCGATCCCGATCACTTTCGTCACCAAGACGACATGGGATGCGATCCGGAGCGAGTTGCCCGCGCCGGCGCGGCAGTTCGCCGACGCCAACGGCTTTGCAGCCAAGCCCGGCAAATGCCTGGTCTTGCCAGCCCCCGACGGCAGCATTGCGCAGGTGCTGTTCGGTCTCGAGGACGACAGCCACAAGGCGCGCGATCCGTTCCGGCCGGGCGCGTTGCCCAGCCTGCTGCCGCCGGGCGTTTACCGCTTCGCCAACGCGCCGCATGACATCAGGCTTGCCGCGCTCGCCTTCGCGCTCGGCTGTTACCGCTTCGGCCGCTATCGCAAGAACGAGGCGCCTGGCGTGCGGCTGGTGCGGCCCGACGGGGTCGACACCGCCGACATCACGCGCATGGCAAATGCGGCGGCACTCGCCCGAGACCTCATCAATACGCCGTCCAACGACATGGGTCCGGCCGAGCTTGCCGGCGCGGCGCAGGAACTGGCGACGCGGTTCGGCGCCGGCTTCAACTGCATCACCGGCGCGGCGCTGGAGCAGGGTTTTCCGCTGATCCACGCCGTCGGCATGGCTTCGGCGCGCGCGCCCCGGCTGATCGAGCTGACCTGGGGCGATCCGGCGCATCCGAAGGTGACGCTGGTCGGCAAGGGCGTCTGCTTCGACACCGGCGGGCTCGATCTCAAGCCGTCGAGCGGCATGCTGCTGATGAAGAAGGACATGGGCGGCGCCGCCAACGTGCTGGCGCTGGCGCAGATGGTGATGGACGCCAAGCTGAAGGTGCGGCTGCGCGTGCTGATCCCGGCGGTCGAGAACGCGGTCGCCAGCAACGCGTTCCGCCCGCTCGACGTCTTCCGGTCGCGCAAGGGCATCACCGTCGAGATCGGCAACACCGATGCCGAGGGACGGCTGGTGCTCGCCGACGCGCTGGCGCTGGCCGATGAGGAGAAGCCCGATCTGCTGGTCGATCTGGGCACGCTCACCGGCGCGGCGCGCGTGGCGCTGGGACCGGATCTTCCGCCGTTCTATACCAACGACGAGGCGCTCGCTGGTGACATCGCCGCCCTCGCCAAAAGCGAGAACGATCCGCTGTGGCGCCTGCCGCTGTGGCCCGCCTACGACGCCTGGCTCGACTCCAAGACCGCCGACATCACCAACGCGCCGTCAGGCGGCTTCGCCGGCTCGATCACCTGCGCGCTGTTCCTGCAACGCTTTGTCGAGCACGCGAAAGCGTGGCTGCATGTCGATATCTATGGCTGGACGCCGACCGCGAAGCCCGGCCGCCCCGAGGGCGGCGAGTGCCAAGCCGCGCGTGCGATCTACAAACTGCTGAGCCAGCGTTATGCATGACCCGCGCCTGACCCCGGTCCGCGATGACCTTGCCGCGAAATATCTCGAGGGCAGAGTCCAGGCGGCACGCTTCGTCGAGGGCGAGGAATTCGAGGTCGGCGAGGCCATTGCTCCGCTCCGCAGCGCGCCGGCCGCCGATGCCGAACAGATGACGCAGGCGCTGAAGGGCGAGCGCATCGCCATCTACGACCGCAATGGCGAAGGCTGGGCGTGGGGCCAACTTGCCGATGATGGCTATGTCGGCTGGATCCCCGAGGCTGCGCTGACCAGGCCCCTCGCTGCGGCGACCCACAAGGTGACAGCGCTGCGCACGCTTGCCTTTCCAGGACCGTCGATCAAGCTGCCGCCGGCCGACGCGCTGGCGATGGGAACGAAGCTGACTATCGTCCGCGAGGACGGCCCTTTCGCCGTGACCCGCGAAGGCTGGCACCTGCCGCGCCTGCATCTCGGCCCGCTCGATTCGATGGAACGGGATTTTGTCGCGATAGCCGAGCGTTTCGTCGGGGCGCCCTATCTCTGGGGCGGCAAGTCGAGCCTCGGCATCGATTGCTCCGGCCTCGTGCAGGTCGCGCTGACCGCGGCCGGCACCGGCTGCCCACGCGACAGCGACATGCAGCAGGAGGGACTTGGCAGGGACCTGAGCGCGGCCGAGCAGAAGCGTCTGCAGCGTGGCGACCTGATCTTCTGGAAAGGCCATGTCGCTATCGTGCGCGACGCCTCCACCATCGTGCACGCCAACGCGCATCATATGGCAACTGTGATCGAGCCCACGCAAGCCGCCATCGCGCGGATCAAGGCCGCCGGCAGCGAGGTCGCCGCGATCAAGCGGCTAGCCTAGGCCTCGCAGCGGCTTGCGCCATTGCCGGAGATCGGCATTGGTTGCCCAATGAAGATTTGCCAGCGCGCGTTCCGCTCAGCCTGGACCAACCTTCTGTTGGTCCTGTTCCCCAGGCTTCGGCCGTTGTGCTGGAACAGGCTTCTGAATTGGGGTGGGTGGGGTTGTTGGCATCGATCATCTCCTACTTCACGAACTTCCCTGACAATAGGATCAGCAGGCCGACGACAGTTGCGCTCGGAACAGCAATTGCCGTGAGAAGTAGTGCGGTTCTCAGCAATACCGCATTGCCGGATAGGGTTTGAATGTTAAGCCGAGCTTGCCCTTCGTAGACCGATGCTTGCGACAAGAGGGCATCAACCAACGATCCCCGAAGTTCTGTGTCCGACCAGCCGCTCTTCAGATTTCCCGCGATGTTGAAGTTGCGCGGCCGAACACTGCGAACCGAGAAAATCAGAGCCGCAGCGAACATGCCGCCACACCACAAAGCGGCGATACCGAGCGCAACCTTCTGATGGTCGAATGCCGTCAGCGTCAGCAATGTGGACGCCCCGTAGCCCACGAGCAGCGTTGAAGCTGCCGCGAGCATGCTCGAGATACTCAGAGCCCTGCTGTCCGCTGCAAGTGATAGGCGAAGGGTGCCGTCAACGTAGAGTTCGCTGAGCCTCAGAACTTCCTTGGCAACATCAGGCGTTATCTCGCCCTGGGTGGTCATAGCGAAATGTCCTATAATATCATCAGAAACTGCAAATGTGCTTCACTCTAACACGGGTTGCAGTATCCGGCTAGAGCCAACTCGCTTGCCGACGTCAGAACCAGCGGGAACGAGCGTCCATCTGCTGCGCGCTCGGACAATGGAGCTGAATATTGGAGCTCGCGCCTTGCGCTACGTCGCCACCGCTCCCTCGCCGTCTGTCTCCAGCCGGAATGCGGCCGCGAACAGTGCGCGGGTGTAGTCGCTCTTCGGGTTCTTGAACAGCGCGGAGGCCGGCCCCTCCTCCTCGACCTTGCCGGACTTCATCACGATCAGGTGGCTTGCGAGCGAGGCCACCACGCGCAGATCGTGCGAGATGAACATGTAAGTGAGATCGCGTTTGCGCTGCAAATCGCGCAACAGGTCGACCATCTGCGCCTGGAGCAACATGTCGAGCGCCGAGGTCGGCTCGTCCAGCACGATGAAGTTCGGCTCCAGCACCACCGCGCGCGCGATCGAGATGCGCTGGCGCTGACCACCAGAGAATTCATGCGGATAGCGGAAGCGCCACTCGGGATCGAGGCCGACATCTCTCAGCGCCTTCACCACCCGCGCCTCGCGCTCCTCGCGCGATAGCTCCCGCTGGTGCACTTCGAGCCCCTCGGCGATGATATCGGCTACCGACATGCGCGGGCTGAGCGAGCCGAACGGGTCCTGGAATACGATCTGCATGTCGCGGCGGAACGGCCGCATCTGCTTGAAGCGCAGGCCCTGGATCTCGTTGCCGAGGAATACGATCGGTCCGTCTGATGAGATCAGCCTGAGCAGCGCCAGCCCCAGCGTGGTCTTGCCGGAGCCGGACTCGCCGACGACGCCGAGCGTCTCGCCCTTGCGCACCGCAAGGCTGACGCCGTCGACCGCCTTGATGTGGCCGACGGTGGAGCGCAACAGGCCGCGCTTGATCGGAAACCAGACCTTGAGATTGTCCGCCGACATCACGACCGGCGCTCCGGGCTGCGGCGGTGCCGGATCGGGCTTCGGCTCGGCCGCGAGCAGCGCGCGGGTGTAGGCGTGCTTCGGCGCCGTGAAGACCTGCTCGACCGGGCCCTGCTCGACGATCTTGCCGTTGTTCATCACGCAGACCGTGTCAGCGATGCGGCGGACGATGCCGAGATCGTGGGTGATGAACAGCAGGCTCATGCCAAGCCGGGTGCGGATTTCCGCGAGCAGCGTCAGGATCTGCGCCTGCACGGTGACGTCGAGCGCCGTGGTCGGCTCGTCCGCGATCAACAGATCTGGCTCGTTGGCGAGCGCCATCGCAATCATCACCCGCTGGCGCTGACCGCCCGACAATTGGTGCGGATAGCTCTTGAGCCGCGTCTCCGGTTCGGGGATGCCGACCTGCCGCAGCAGTTCCAGCGTCCGCGCCCGAGCCGCCGCGCCGCCGATGCCCCGGTGCAGCGACAGGATCTCGCCGATCTGTGCTTCGATGGTGTGAAGCGGATTGAGCGAGGTCATCGGCTCCTGGAAGATGATCGAGATGTCGTTGCCGCGAACCTCGCGCATCTCCCGGTCGGACGCGGTCAAAAGATCGCGGCCGCGAAAGCGGATCGCACCGGAGGGATGCGACGCCACGGGATAGGGCAGCAGCCGCAGGATCGACAGCGCGCTGACGGATTTTCCCGAGCCGGACTCGCCGACCAGGGCGACGCACTCCCCGCGCTTGATCGAGAACGAGATCCGGTCGACCGCGACCGAGGGACCGAACGCAACCGAGAGTTCGGAAACATCGAGCAGCGGCTGGTTGATGGCATCCATGCGTCAGCCCTTCGAGAACGTCTTGCGCGGATCGAAGGCATCGCGCGCGGCTTCGCCAATGAAGATCAGCAGCGACAGCATGATCGCGACCGAGAAGAAGCCGGTGAGACCGAGCCACGGCGCCTGCACGTTGGCCTTGCCCTGCGACAACAATTCGCCGAGCGACGGCGATCCGGGCGGCAGACCGAAGCCGAGGAAGTCCAGCGCCGTCAACGTCATCACCGAGGAGGACACGATGAAGGGCAGGAACGTCATGGTCGCGACCATCGCGTTCGGCAGCAGGTGGCGGAACATGATCACCGCATTGGAGACACCGAGGGCTCGCGCCGCCTGGATGTATTCGAAGTTGCGCCCGCGCAAAAACTCGGCGCGCACCAGGCCGACCAGCGAGACCCATGAGAACAACAGCAGGATGCCGAGCAGGATGAAGAAGCCGGGCGGCAGCACCGCCGAGATGATCAGGAGCAGATAGAGCGAGGGAATCGCGGTCCAGACCTCGATCAGCCGCTGGAAGGTGAGGTCGATCCAGCCGCCGAAATAGCCTTGCACGCCGCCGGCGGCGACGCCGACGATCGAGGACAGGATGCTCAGCGTCAGACCGAACAGCACCGAGATGCGGAAGCCATAGATCAGCCGCGCGAGGACGTCGCGGCCCTGATCGTCGGTGCCGAGCCAGTTATATTCGAGGTCGCGGCAGCTCTTCAGGCCCTTCCGCTGCACCACGTCCTTGCACTGCGCCTCGGTCAACCACCAGGTGGGCGGCGATGGCGCCGGGGTCGGCAGATCGAGGTTGCGGGTGTCGTAGGAATAGCGGATCGGCGGCCAGATCATGCTGCCGCCCTTGGCGGCGATCTGCTTCTGCAGATAGGGATCGCGATAGTCGGCCGCGGTCTCGAAGTCGCCGCCGAAGGTGGTCTCGGCATAGCTGAACAGCACCGGCCAATAGTAATGGCCGTCATACTTGACGACGAGCGGCTTGTCGCTGGCAATGACGTTGGCGAACAGCGACACCACGAACAGCACGAGGAATATCCAGAACGACCAGTAGCCGCGGCGGTTCGCCTTGAAGTTCAGCCAGCGCCGCTTGTTCAGCGGCGACGGCGCAAAGCCGTGGCGCGTGGCAGGCACTGCCTCGCCGAGCGGCGATTGCGTCGAGGTCTCGACCGGCTTTGGCGCGAGCATCGTCATCAGACCTCCCGCGCCTCGAAATCGATCCGCGGATCGATCCACATATAGGTGAGATCGGAGATCAGATTGACCACGAGCCCGACCAGCGAAAAGATGAACAGCGTGCCGAACACCACCGGATAGTCGCGATTGAGGACGCTCTCGAAGCTGAGCAGGCCGAGCCCGTCGAGCGAGAAGATGGTCTCGATCAGGAGCGAGCCGGAGAAGAAGGCGTGGATGAACGCGGCCGGGAAGCCCGCGATCACGATCAGCATGGCGTTGCGGAAGACGTGACCATAGAGCACCTGCCGCTCGCTGCAGCCCTTGGCCCGCGCCGTCATCACATATTGCTTGCGGATCTCGTCGAGAAACGAGTTCTTGGTGAGCAACGTCATGGTGGCGAAGGCGCCGAGAGCCATCGAGATGATCGGCAGCGTGATGTGCCAGAAATAGTCGATGATCTTCCAGTACCAGGGGAATTGCGACCAGCCGTCGGAGGTCAGTCCGCGCAGCGGGAAGATGTTGAAGAACGAGCCGCCGGCGAACAGGATGATCAAAAGGATCGCGAACAGGAAGCCCGGAATGGCGAAGCCGATGATGATCACCGCCGAGGTCCAGGTGTCGAACCGTGATCCGTCCTGGACTGCCTTGCGAATTCCGAGCGGGATCGAGATCAGATAGGTCAACAGCGTCATCCAGATCCCGAGCGAGATCGAGACCGGCAGCTTCTCCTTGATGAGCTGGATCACGCTGATGTCGCGGAAATAGCTCTTGCCGAAATCGAAGCGGGCGAAATTCCAGACCATCAGCGCGAAGCGCTCCGGCGCCGGCTTGTCGAAGCCGAACTGGACCTCGAGTTTCTTGATGAAGTCCGGATCGAGGCCCTGCGCGCCCCGGTATTTCGAGTTGATCGCGCTGGCCGCGCCGCTGTTCTGGCCGCGCTGTGCGGCGAAATCGCCGCCGCCGCCGGACACGCGCGAGGTGCCGCCGGTGTCGGCGCCGTTGATCTGCGCGATGACGCGCTCGACCGGTCCGCCCGGAGCAAACTGCACGACCACGAAGGAGACGAACAGGATGCCCAGCAGCGTCGGCAACATCAGGAGAATGCGACGGGCGATATAGGCGCTCATCGGCTACTTCGCCTGTTCGAGCTTCGCGGCCTTGGCCGCATCGAACCACCAGTTGTCAGGCGCGCCGACGCCCGACGCATATTTCGCCGGCTTCTCCGGATGATCGAACTGATCCCAATAGGCGATCGGGTGCGTGTTGCGGTACCACTGCGGCACCCAATAGCGGCCGGCACGAAACACGCGATCGAAGGCGCGGCAGGCGACCGTCAGCTCATGGCGGCTGTTCGCGCCGATGATCTTTTCGATCAATGCGTCGATCACGGGGCTGGAGATGCCCGCCAGATTGTAGGAGCCCTTGGTCTTGGCCGCCTGCGAGGAAAAGAACGGACGCATGCTGTCGCCGGGTGTTGCCGACGAGCTGAAACGCTGCATGGTCAGGTCGAAGTCGAAATCCTCCACCCGCGCACGATACTGCACGGCATCGACCAGGCGGAACGTCGCATCGATGCCGAGCGTCCCGAGATTCTTGATGAAGGGCCCGTGGTGCGGCTGGAGCGAGGGCTCGTCGGCCAGGAATTCGATGGTGAATGCCTCACCGTTCGGCAGCACCCGCTTGCCGTCCTTGATGACACATCCGGCCTCGTTGAGCAGTTGCGCCGCCTTGCGTAGCAGCGTGCGATCCTGGCCTGAACCGTCCGACATCGGCGGCACGAACGGCAGCGCGAACACCTCGTCCGGCATCTGGCCACGGAACGGCTCGAGCAGCGCGAGCTCTTCCGACGAGGGCGGTCCTTCCGCCACCATGTCCGAATTCTGGAACGGCGAGACCGTTCGCGCATAGGCATCGTACATGATGGTCTTGTTGGTCCACTCGAAGTCGAAGGCGTTGATCAGCGCCTCGCGCACGCGCGAATCCTTAAACTTGTCGCGGCGAGTATTGATGAACCAGCCCTGTGCGCCGGACGGCGTGTCGTCGGGCAGCGTCTCGCGCCTGACGCGGCCGTCCTTCACCGCGGGGAAATCGTAGCGGGTCGCCCAGACGCGCGCGGTGAACTCCTCGCGGAACAAGTAGCTCTTGGCGGTGAAGCCTTCGAAGGCGACATCGCGATCGCGATAGAATTCGTAGCGTACGGTGTCGAAATTGTAGCTGCCGCGATTGACCGGCAGGTCGGTCGCCCACCAGTCCTTGACGCGGTCAAACTCGATAAAGCGATTGACCTCGAACTTGCCGACCTTGTACGGCCCCGAGCCCAGCGGCGTATCGAGCGTCGATTCATCGAACGGCCGCGTCGCGTAATAGGCCTTCGAGAAGATCGGCAGGCCCGCGACGAAGAGCGGCACGTCGCGCGCGCGATTGGGCGCGAAGGTCACGACGACGGTCGCATCGTCGGAGGCCTCCGCCTTCACGAAGTCGCGCAACTGCACGATGATCAGCGGATGGCCCTTCTCCTTCAGCACGTTGAGCGAGAAGGCGACGTCCTGCGCGGTCAGCTTCGAGCCGTCGTGGAAGCGCGCCTCGGGCCGCATGGTGAAGCGGTAGATGAGCTTGTCCGGCGAGATCTGCACCGATTTCGCGGCATAGCCATACATCGCATCGGGCTCGTCATTGGCGCGCGACATCAGCGTCGCGAAGGTCATGTCCATGCCCTGCGCGCCCTCGCCTTTCAGGATGTAGGCGTTGAGCGAGTTGAAGGTGTAGTAGGACTGGTTGTTGCTGCGCACCGACGGGATCAGCGAAAACAGCCCGCCCTTCGGCGCCTTCGTATTGACATAGCCGAACTGCTGAAAGTCCGCCGGATACTTCAGGTCGCCGAACACCGACATGCCGTGCATCTCGGTTCCGTTGTCGGCGGCTGCAGGGGCTGCGCGAAATCCTGCAGCACTCAACGCACCGATGCCGAGACCGAGTGCGTGCCGACGGGTAAGTAGCGCCATGCGCAAATCCTTAAACCTATGAACTCTTGAGCTTGGCCGCCTTGTCGGCGTCGTACCACCAGATCAACGGGAATCCCGAAAGACCGTATTTCGGCAACTCGGCCGGGCGACCGAACCGATCCCAGCGCGCCGTGCGCACCTTCGGATAGTTCCATTGCGGGACCACGTAATGATTCCACAACAACACGCGGTCGAGCGCTTTGGTTGCAGCGACGAGATCTTCGCGGTCCGTCGCAAAGATCACCCGCTCGATCAGCTTGTCGATCGCCGGGTTCTTGATGCCGACGATATTGCGGGATCCCGGCGCGTCGGCGGCCTTCGTTCCCCAGAATTCGCGCTGCTCGTTGCCGGGAGACAAGGATTCCGGCCAGGATGCGACGACGATGTCGAAATCCCAATCGCGAAGTCGGTTCTCATATTGAATTGGATCGATCGTTCGCACACTGACCGACATTCCAAGCCGCTCGAGTGAGGGCTTGTAGGCCAGCATGACCCTTTCAAAATTCGGATCTTCGCTGAGCAATTCGATCGAGAACGGCTCGCCGCTCTTTGCATTCACCAGCTTGCGGTCGCGCACCTCGTAGCCGGCCTCCTTGAGCAGGCGCAATGCCTCTCGAAGATTGTCGCGCACGGCTTCGGGATTTCCACCAACCGGATTCGTGTAGGCCGTCGTGAATACCTCGGCCGGCACCTGCCCACGCAGCGGTTCGAGAATGGCGAGCTCCTTGCCCTGTGGCAGGCCTGTCGCCATCAGCTCCTCGGCACCGTCGAAATAGCTGGAGATCCGCTTGTACTGCCCGAAGAACAGTTGCTTGTTTATCTCCTCGAAATCGAAGGCAAAGTTCAAAGCCCGCCGGACCCGCGGATCAGCGAACTTGGCGCGACGCAGGTTCGGCGCGAAGGCCTGCATGATGCCGGAGCTGCGGTTGGGAAATTCCTCCAGCACCACGCGCTTGTCGGTGACTGCCGGAAAATCATAGGCGGTCGCCCAAGCCTTCGCGCTGTTCTCGGTACGCCAATCGATCTGATCGCCCTTGAACGCTTCGATCGCAACCGTGGGGTCTCTGAAGTACTCGTAGCGCAGCTCGTCGAAATTGTAGCAGCCGACATTGGTCGGGAGGTCGCGCGCCCAGTGATCCTTGACCCGCTCCAGAGTAATTGTCCGTCCCGCGACGAACTCCTTGATGCGATATGGTCCCGACCCGAGCGGCTTCTCCAGCGTCGTCGCGGAAACGTCACGCTTGCGGCCTTGGCTGTCGGTGCCCTCCCACCAGTGCTTGGGCAGGATCGTCAACTGGCCCACGATCTGCGGCAGTTCGCGATTGCCCGGCATATCGAAGACAAACTTCACTTCGCGATCGCTGACCTTCTCCGCTCGCACCACGTGGCTGTAGTAGGCAGAAAACATCGGATGGTGTGTCTTGAAGGCGCCGAGCGAAAAGATCACGTCTTCCGGAGTAACGGGCACTCCGTCATCCCACTTGGCCTGAGGGCGCAGACGATAAACGACATAGGAGAAATCGTCGGGATAGCTTGCAGCCTCCGCCAGCAATCCATACTCGGTCGAGACTTCGTCGAGCGAAGGCGTCGTCAGCGATTGATAGATCTGCGCGACGCCGCCGGCGATCGATCCCTTCACGCCCGAGACGACGATGTTGAAATTGTCGAAGGTGCCGATGGCGATTTGCCGGACAAGGCCGCCCTTCGGGGCATCCGGATTGACATAGTCAAATCGCTTGAAGTCGGCGGGGTATTTGACGTTGCCGAACAGCGACAGGCCATGCCGCCATTTGAGCCCGCTCGGGGCGTCATCCGCGAAGGCCGGCGTGACCGACAAGCCGGAGTTGAGCCCAAGCGCGGGAGCCATCGCGGCCAGCGCGCTACCTTGAAGAAGATGTCGTCGGGTGATCGCCAAATTCGTCTTTCCTGCTTGCGGCCCCCGGTTACATGGGACCCAATATAAGGCAACGGTTCGACAAATTACGTTGCTTTTTCCTCATGATAATAACCCAGGAACCGTCCCGCTGCGGCGAAACGTCCCGATAACAAGCCCGCGACACCGGACGCTCATGCAAAAACGGCCAGGCATTGCCTGGCCGTTTCGTTCCCGCTTGATCGCGAAAACCAAACCGCTACTTCGAAGCCGTCGGGAGCGGAGCGGGATGCTCCGAATTCGAGTTCAGATAGGCGATGATGTCGGCGCGCTCGCTGTCCTTCGGAACGCCGGCGAAGCCCATCGCGGTGCCGGGGATGAAGCCCTTCGGGTTGGTGAGGAACTTGTTGAGGTCGTCAAAGGTCCAGGTGCCGCCCTTGGCCTTCATCGCGGCCGAGAAGTTGAAGCCGCGGCCCTCGCCCCTGGGCTCGTTGACGATGCCGTAGAGGTTCGGGCCGACGCGGTTCGGACCGCCCTTCTCGAAGGTGTGGCAGGCCTGGCACTTCTTGGCCGCGGCGGCGCCCTTCTCGACCGAGGCAGTCTGTAGGAGCTTCTCGATCGGCTCCGACTTGGCCGCGGCAGCCTCGCCGCCACCAGCAGGGGCCTCCTCCTTCACCGCGATCTCAAAGCCCGGCTTCTCCGGCACCTTCGGCGTGAACACCGCGCCAGCGGCAAAGCTCGTCACCAAGACAACAATGCAGGTGCCGAGAAGCGCACCGAGAATCTTATTGAGTTCGAAGGAGTCCATTTCGGGTCAGGCTCCGGGCCTTGAATGTCGACTTCAGGCCGGGAATACGGCCGCGCGGAAGGACCTGGGAATCGGCCTATCGCACCGCCCCCCAAGCAGCGTTTGAGATATCGGTTTGCCCGCGCTCTGGCAACCCGTATAAACGCGCCGGATTCAACCCCCTCCCCATCAATTTCCGTAGGCCGGACGGGCCCCGACACGAATGACCGAACCGCGTACCCTGGTGCTGATTCCCGCCCGCCTGGCCGCCACGCGGCTGCCCCGAAAACCGCTCTTGGACATCGCGGGCCAGCCCATGATCGTCCATGTGCTGCGGCGAGCGGAGGCGGCCGGTATCGGCCGGGTTGCGGTCGCCACCGACACATCGGAGATCGCCGACGCGGTGAAGGCGGCAGGCGGCGAGGTTGTGATGACCCGCGCCGACCATCCGTCGGGCTCGGACCGGGTCCACGAGGCGATGACGATCCTGGATCCGGACGGCACGGCCGAGATCGTGGTCAATCTGCAGGGCGATTTCCCGACCATCACGCCCGAAACCATTCGCAGCGTGATGCCGGCGCTGGCTGACCCCGCCGTCGATATTTCGACGCTGGCCTCGCAGATCCACACTGAGGACGAGGACCGGGCCCCCAGCGTGGTGAAGGCGGTCGGTTCGCCGATCGGGGCGAACCGGCTGCGCGCGCTTTATTTCACCCGCGCCACCGCGCCCTATGGCGACGGGCCGCGCTACCATCACATCGGCCTCTATGCCTACCGGCGTGCCGCGCTGGAGCGCTTCGTGCGGCTGCCGCCTTCGCCGCTGGAATTGCAGGAGAAGCTCGAGCAGCTTCGCGCGCTGGAGGCCGGGATGCGGATCGACGTCACCATCGTCGACACCGTCCCGCGGGGCGTCGACACCCCCGCCGACCTCGAAACCGCCCGGCGGATACTTTCCAAAGCCTGACCGGGTGCTAAAAGGCCCGCAGGAAAGACACATGACCAAGAAGCTGAAAATCGCGTTCCAGGGCGAGCCTGGCGCCAATTCCCATATCGCGATCGTCGAGGCCTATCCCGACGCCGAGCCGATGCCCTGTGCGACGTTCGAGGACGCGCTGGCCGCGATCTCCTCGGGCGAGGCCGATCTTGGCATGATCCCGATCGAGAATTCGGTCGCCGGCCGCGTCGCCGACATCCACCATCTGCTGCCGGACTCCGGCCTGTTCATCGTCGGCGAGTGGTTCCTGCCGGTCCGCCATCAGTTGATGGCGATCAAGGGCATCAAGCTCGCCGATATCAAGACCGTGGAGAGCCATGTCCACGCGCTCGGACAGTGCCGGCGCATGATCCGCAAGCTCGGCATCCGGCCGCTCGTCGCCGGCGACACCGCCGGCAGCGCGCGCGACATCGCCCACCGCGGCGACCGCAGCGTGGCGGCGATCGCCTCGCGGCTCGCTGCCGAGATCTACGGTCTCGATATCCTCGCCGAGGACATCGAGGATGAGGCCCACAACACCACCCGCTTCGTGGTGCTGGCGCGTGAGGCCAAATGGGCCGAGCAGGGCTCGGGGCCGCTGGTCACCACGTTTGTTTTCCGGGTACGCAATCTGCCCGCGGCGCTCTACAAGGCGCTGGGCGGCTTTGCCACCAACGGCGTCAACATGACCAAGCTCGAGAGCTACATGGTCGACGGCAACTTCTTCGCCACGCAATTCTATGCCGACGTCGACGGTCACCCCAACGACCGCGGCCTCGCCTTTGCGCTGGAGGAATTGAAGTTCTTCTCGCGCGAATTCCGCATCGTCGGCGTCTATCCCGGCCATCCGTTCCGCGCGACCTTCAGCGAGATACGGGATTAGGCTCCACGGGCCGCCCTTCCAAACGTCGTCCCGGCGAAGGCCGGGACCCATACGCCGCAGCGGACGTTGCGGGTGGGACTCGTCGTTCAAGAATGACGCAACAATCACCATAGGTGGTTATGGGTCCCGGCCTTCGCCGGGACGACGATCATTACGCCGCCTTCTTCTGCAGCCCGAACGCCTCGGCGAGCAGGCTGTAGGACTTCTTCCGCGCCGCGTGGTCGTAGACCGCGGTGACCACCATCAACTCGTCTGCCTGGGTCGCCGCGATGAGCGGCTGTAGCTTGGCCATCACGGTCGCGGGGCTGCCGACGAAGAACCGGGAGCGGTTGCGTGCGATCGAGGCGCGATCGGCATCGGTGTAGGGATAGGCCTCGGCCTCCTCCACGCTCGGCAGCGGCAAATACTGGCCGCGGTCGCGGCGCAGCCGGTTCAGATCCATCGACCTCGCGAGCTTCTCGGCCTCCGCATCGGTCTCGGCCGCGACGACGGCCACGGCCAGAATCGCCTGCGGCGCGGTGCGCCAACCGGACGGCGTGAAATGCGCGCGATAGCCGGTCATCGCGGCAACCGCATCATGGGTCGCGAAATGATGCGCGAAGGCAAAGCCCATCCCGACCTGCGCCGCGAGCTCGGCGGAGTAATCGCTCGAGCCGAGCAGCCAGATCGGCGGCAGCGGCGTATCGTCCGGCATCGCCACCACCTTGTTGTAGGGATGTCCGGCGGGGAAATCGCGCGTCTCCCACAAGGTCAGCTCATGCAACCGCTCGAGGAAATCATCACCCTCGCGGCGGTCGAGCCGGCTGCGCAGCGCGTAGGCCGTGGCGCCGTCGGTGCCGGGTGCGCGGCCGAGGCCGAGATCAATCCGGCCGGGGAACAGCGCCTCCAGCATCTTGAAGCGTTCGGCGACCACGAGTGGTGCGTGATTCGGCAGCATCACACCGCCGGAGCCGACACGGATGTTCTGCGTCACCGCCGCAATCTGCCCAATCATCAGGTCGGGCGCAGGACTCGCAACGGAAGCAAGGTTGTGGTGCTCGGCAAGCCAGTACCTGGTATAGCCGAGCTCATCGACATGGCGCGCCAGGTCGATGCTGTTGCGCAGTGCGGCGGCCGGCTTGGTGCCTGACGTGACGACCGACAGGTCGAGGACGGACAGCGGGATCATGGCGAACAACCTAGTGTGGCTGGCAGCGCCGACAAAGGCCCCGGCCGCGCAGGTCGGTCCCGCTACGAACGGTCGATACCCATGGCAGCGGCCGTCGCGTGGATTGGGACGAATTATAATAATTCTCTGATGGGATCATCCTCCCCACCACCTATAGCCAACAATGGTCGCACGACCAATCCTTTTCATACAATATTTTCAATAAGTTAACTATTCGACGAACGACAACCTTATCTACCCACTCTCTTCGTTTGCCGAGAGGATCGAACCACATATCAGCCCATAGTGGGCAATTTCCCATACCCGATGGGCTGTATGGAGAGGACCATTTCGCTTATGTTGAGGCCTCCATATTCGAGCCAGACGCCTGCCCACGTGTTGCGGAGCCCTTGCGTATCATGACCGAGATCACCTCGCCCGCCTCGAGCGGGCACCGCGCACCCAAAACCCCCAAGATCTCCTTCGAGTTCTTCCCGCCAAAGACCGAGGAGATGGAGCGCAATCTGTGGGAGACCATCAACCGCCTTGCGCCGCTGACGCCGAACTTCGTCTCGGTGACTTACGGCGCCGGCGGCTCGACTCGCGAGCGCACCCATTCGACCATCACCCGCATACTGCGGGAGACCGCGCTGCTGCCGGCCGCGCATCTGACCTGCGTCGGCGCCGCGCGCGGCGAGATCGACGAGATCGTCGATCGCTATCACGAAGTTGGCGTCCGCCACATCGTGGCGCTCCGCGGCGATCCGCCCGGCGGCATCGGCACGCCCTACTTCACCCATCCGGACGGCTACCAGAGCTCGCCCGAGCTCGTCGCCGGGATCAAGAAGCGCCATAGCGATATCGAGATCTCGGTTTCGGCCTATCCCGAGAAGCATCCGGAAGCCGCCAGCTTCGAGGCCGACATCGACACGCTGAAGGCCAAGGTCGATGCCGGCGCTACGCGCGCGATTACCCAGGTGTTCTTCGACAATGACCTCTACCACCGCTACGTCGACAGGGTGCGAGCGCGTGGCATCGAGATCCCGATCGTGCCGGGCATCATGCCGATGCACAATTTCAAGCAGGCCCGCAATTTCGTGACCCGCGCCGGCACCAGCGTGCCGGACTGGCTCGCCGAAAAATTTGACGGCCTCGACAATGATGCCGAGACTCGCAAGCTGGTTGCCGCCACCGTGGCTGCCGGCCAGGTGCAGAAGCTGTTCAAGCATGGCGTCGACACCTTCCACTTCTACACCATGAACCGCGCGGACCTCGTGTTCGCAATCAGCCATCTGCTCGGCATCCGGCCGAACGGTGCCCAGAAAGCTGCCTGACCCATGAGAGTGCCTGTTTCTCCCAAGCGTAACGCTTTGCTTGCGGCCGCCCGCGAGCGCATCCTGGTGCTCGACGGCGCCATGGGCACCATGATCCAGGGCCTGCAGTTCGACGAGGCTGCCTTTCGCGGCGCGCGCTTCAAGGACTTCCACCGCGACATCAAGGGCAACAACGACGTCCTGATCCTCACCCAGCCCAAAGCGATCGAGGACATCCACGCCGCTTACTTGCGTGCCGGTGCCGACATCGTCGCGACCAACACCTTCTCCTCGACCTCGATCGCGCAGGCCGACTACGACATGTCGGACCTCGCCTACGAACTGAACCGCGAGGGCGCGAGGCTGGCGCGCGCCGCCGCCGAACGCGTCTCGGCCGAGGACGGCAAGCAGCGCTTCGTCGCCGGTGCGCTCGGCCCGACCAACCGCACCGCCTCGATCTCGCCCGACGTCTCCAATCCCGGCTACCGCGCGGTGACCTTCGACGATTTGCGTAAGGCTTACGGCGAACAGGCGCGCGGTTTGCTCGACGGCGGCGCCGATATGCTGCTGGTCGAGACCATCTTCGACACGCTGAACGCCAAGGCCGCGCTCTACGCGATCGCCGAGATCATCGAGGAGCGCGGCATCGACGTGCCCGTGATGATCTCCGGCACCATCACCGACAAGTCCGGCCGCTTGCTCTCCGGGCAATTGCCGGAAGCGTTCTGGCACTCGGTGCGTCACGCCAGGCCCATCACCATCGGCTTCAACTGCGCGCTCGGCGCCGAAGATCTGCGCGCGCACATCGCCGATATCGGCCGCGTCGCCGACACGCTCGTTTGTGCCTATCCGAATGCCGGCCTGCCCAACGAGTTCGGCCAGTACGACGAGACGCCGGAGTACATGGCGCGGCTGATCGGCGAGTTTGCTGCAGCCGGCCTCGTCAACATCGTCGGCGGCTGCTGCGGCACCACGCCCGACCATATCGCCGCGATCGCACGGGCCGTTGCCCCGCACAGGCCGCGCGCGGTGCCCGAGATCGCACCGCGGCTGCGGTTGTCCGGCCTCGAGCCGTTCACGCTGACCGACGCCATTCCGTTCGTGAATGTCGGCGAACGCACCAACGTCACGGGATCGGCGCGCTTCCGCAAGCTGATCACCGCCGGCGATTACACAGCAGCCCTTCAGGTCGCGCGCGACCAGGTCGAGAACGGCGCCCAGGTGATCGACGTCAACATGGACGAGGGCCTGCTCGATTCCGAAGCGGCGATGGTGACGTTCCTCAACCTCGTCGCCGCCGAGCCCGACATCGCCCGGGTGCCTGTGATGGTCGACTCCTCGAAATTCCACGTCATCGAGGCCGGTCTGAAATGCATCCAGGGCAAGCCGATCGTGAACTCGATCTCGCTGAAGGAAGGTGAGGAGAAGTTCATCCACGAAGCGACGGTCGCCAAGCGCCACGGCGCCGCCGTGGTGGTGATGGCGTTCGACGAGAGTGGGCAGGCCGACACGTTCACGCGCAAGACCGAGATCAGCAAGCGCGCCTACGACATCCTGGTCAATCGCCTCGACTTCCCGCCCGAGGACATCATCTTCGATCCGAACATCTTCGCGATCGCGACCGGCCTCGAGGAGCACAACAATTACGGCGTCGACTTCATCGAGGCGACGCGCTGGATCCGGCAGAACCTGCCGGGCGCCCACATCTCGGGCGGCGTCTCCAATCTGTCGTTCTCGTTCCGCGGCAACGAGCCGGTGCGCGAGGCGATGCACTCGGTGTTCCTGTATCACGCGATTCACGCCGGCATGGACATGGGCATCGTCAATGCCGGACAGATGATCGTCTATGACGACATCGACCCCGAGCTGCGCCAGGTGTGCGAGGACGTCATCCTCAACCGCGATCCTGGCGCCTCGGAGCGGCTGCTGGCGCTCGCCGAGAAATTCCGCGGCAAGGAGAAGCAGGCCAAGGAGGCCGATCTCGCCTGGCGCGAATGGCCGGTCGAGAAGCGGCTGAGCCATGCGCTGGTGCACGGCATCACCGAGTTCATCGAAGAGGACACCGAGGCCGCCCGGCAGAACGCGTCCCGTCCGCTCGACGTCATCGAGGGGCCGTTGATGGCCGGCATGAACGTGGTCGGCGATCTCTTCGGCGACGGCAAGATGTTCCTGCCGCAGGTGGTGAAGTCCGCGCGCGTGATGAAGCAGGCGGTCGCCTATCTGATGCCGTTCATGGAGGAGGAGAAGGCGCGTAACCTCGCCAACGGCGTCACTGGCGACGGCCGCAGCGCCGCCGGTAAGATCGTGCTGGCGACCGTGAAGGGCGACGTCCACGACATCGGCAAGAACATCGTCGGCATCGTGCTCCAGTGCAACAATTTCGAGGTCATCGACCTCGGCGTCATGGTGCCCGCCAACAAGATCATCGAGACCGCGAAGGCGGAGGGTGCCGACATCATCGGCCTGTCCGGCCTGATCACGCCCTCGCTCGACGAGATGAGTTTCCTCGCCGGCGAGCTGGAGCGGCAGGGCCTGAAGCTGCCGCTTTTGATCGGCGGCGCCACCACCAGCCGGGTGCACACCGCGGTGAAGATCGACCCGAACTATCGCAGCGGGCCTGTGGTGCACGTCAATGACGCGAGCCGCGCAGTCGGCGTCGCCTCCTCGCTGCTGTCGCCCGAGAAGAATCAGGCCTATGCCGCCGAGGTGCGCGCCGAATACGCCAAGATCTCGGCGGCGCATTTCCGCGCTCAGGCCGACAAGAAGCGGCTGAAGCTCGCTGACGCCCGTGCCAACAAGGTCGCGGTCGACTTTGCCGCCGCGCCGCCGAAGCAGCCGGCCTTCTTCGGCCTGAAGAGCTTCGATGCCTACGACCTCGCCGAGCTTGCGGAATTCATCGACTGGACGCCGTTCTTCCAGACCTGGGAGCTGGCTGGCCGCTTCCCGGCGATCCTCGACGATCCCAAGATCGGCGAAGTCGCCCGCTCGCTCCATGACGACGCGCGCAAGATGCTCGACAGGATCATCAAGGAGAAGTGGTTCACCGCCCGCGCCACCATCGGCTTCTGGCCGGCCAACACGAGCGGCGACGACATCGAGGTCTATGCCGACGAGAGCCGCAAAGAGAAGATCGCGACCTTCCACACACTGCGCCAGCAGCTCGAGAAGCGCGAGGGCCGCTTCAACGCCGCGCTGTCGGACTTCATCGCGCCGAAGGAGTCGGGCGTAGCCGACTATATCGGCGGCTTCGTCGTCACCGCGGGCATCGGGGAGGATGCGGTCGCCGACCGCTTCAAGAACGCCAATGACGACTATTCCTCGATCCTGTGCAAGGCGCTGGCCGACCGCCTGGCCGAGGCCTTTGCCGAGCGCATGCACCAGCGCGTGCGCAAGGAGTTCTGGGGCTATGCGCCCGACGAGGCCTGGACGTCGGAGGAGCTGATCCTCGAGAAATATGACGGCATCCGCCCCGCACCTGGCTACCCGGCGCAACCCGACCACACCGAGAAGCGGACATTGTTTGCGCTGCTCGATGCCGAGAACACCGCCGGCGTGAAGCTCACCGAGAGCTTTGCGATGTGGCCGGGCTCCTCGGTCTCGGGGCTCTACTTCTCGCACCCCGAGAGCTTCTACTTCGGCGTCGGCAAGATCGAGCGCGACCAGGTCGAGGATTACGCCGCGCGCAAGGACATGACGCCCGCCGAGATCGAGCGCTGGCTCGCGCCGATCCTGAACTACATCCCGTCGGCCGATGGCGCGAAGGAGCCTGCGATCGCGCCGGCCGCCACCCCGGCCAACGACGTTGCCGAAGCTGATCTCGCCTCGCACCCGCAGGGCTGCACCTGCGCCGTGCACCTGGCCTGGCGAAAGAAGAAGGTGGGCGCGGGGTAACTCTTCCTTCCCTTCTCCCCTTGTGGGAGAAGGTGTCGCGGACCCAGTCCGCGACGGATGAGGGGTCTCTATCCACGGACACGAACCCCTCACCCGTCCGCGATGCTTCGCATCGCGTCCACTCTCTCCCATAAGGGGAGAGGGGAAGAATCGCGGAGTGAGCTGGCCATGCAATTCTTCTCCTTCTGGCGGTCGCTGGCGAGCTTTCGGGTGCGGATCGCGCTCAACCTGAAGCAGGTGCCGGCCGAGGTGATCCTGGTCGACCTCGACGCCGATGCGCATCGCGCTGATGCCTACCGCAAGCTCAATCCGCAGATGGCGCTGCCCGCGCTGGTGACCGACGACGGCAGCGTGCTAGTGCAGTCGCTCGCGATCATCGACTATCTCGACGAGACCCATCCGGCTCCGCCGCTGCTGCCGGCCGACGCACTCGGCCGGGCGCGGGTGCGCGCGCTGGCGCTGATGGTCGCCTGCGAGGGCCATCCGCTGCTGACACCGCGGGTGCGGCGCTATCTCGACCGCGAGCTCGATTTGCGCGACAGCCAGCAAAACGCCTGGCGGCGGCACTGGACGGTCGAGACGCTGGTCGCGCTCGAAGGCCATCTCGCTCGTGACAAGGCGACCGGTCAGTTCTGCCACGGCGATGCCCCCGGCCTCGCTGACATCTGTCTGGTCAGCCATGTCACCGCGGCGATCAACCAGCAGATCAGCCTGTCGCCCTGGCCGACCGTAAAGCGCATCCACGAGACCGCGATGGCGCTGCCGGCCTTCGCCAAGGCACATCCGTCCGCGCAGCCCGACACGCCAGAGGCGATGCGGGCGAAGTAGGCGCGGGCGAGCCGCAGCTTTTGCATACAGACCTCTCCGCCCGTCGTCTCTACGAAAGCAGGGACCCATACTCCGCAGCGGATATTGTGAACGGGGCTCGTCGTTCCGGCCTCGCACAACTATGACCATTCGTGGTTATGGGTCCCGGCCTTCGCCGGGACGACGCCGCGGATAGTTCTCACGCGAAGTCTCAACACCATCATTGCGATGAGCCAACGGGTCGCGCGACCGCGCGCCCGATGACAGGCTCCGCGACGAAGCAATCCATGCTTCCGCCTATGTCGCACCTCCACAGTCTTCGTCATTCCGGGGGCTCGCGAAGCGAGAACCCCGGAATCCATCGGGCGCATAACCAGTGGATCAATGGATTCCGGGTTCGACGCTGACGCATCGCCCGGGGATGACGAGTGGAGAGATTTCCCCGGAGCCTACCCCTTCGGCGGCGCCAGCGGCTGGACGATCTCCTTGAACGCCGGCAATGCCTCGCAGCGCTCGGCGTGGGCCTTCAGCGCCTGGTAGCGAGTGTCGAACAGATGCGGATGCGCCTCGCCGGTGAAGCGCAGCGCGCAGGCCACCGCGATGTCGGAATGCCCGATCCGCTCGCCGAACAGCCAGGGCGTCGTGATCGTGCGACGCTCCTTCTCAAGCGCGTCGAGCGCGCCCGTGATCTGCGCCTCGCAACGGTCGACCCAGAGCTTGAGCTGCTCCTTGCGCAGCACGCTCTCATAGACGAGGCTGACCGACTTGTCGCCGAGCCCGGTGGCGATCGCGCAGATCCGGAGCTGGTGGCGCCGCTCCGCTCCCCTCGACGGCAGCATCGCGCGCTCGGGTCCGACGGTCTCGTCGAGATAATCGAGGATCGCCGCCGAATCGATCAGCGCCTCGCCATCGTCGAGCACCAAGGTCGGCACCCGCCGCAGCGGGTTATAAGGTGCGATCAGCTCGGCATCGCCGAAGGTCGACCACGGCTTATGCTGAAACGTGAAGCCATAGAGCTTGAGCGCGATCGCCGTGCGGCGAACGAAGGGCGAGTCATATTGGCCGATCAGGAACATTGTTCAACACTCGTCATTGCCGGGCTTGACCCGGCAATCCATCGCTCCAGGAGATTCCTTGAAGATGGATGCCCGGGTCAGACCCGGGCATGACGATGCGATCGGCGGGTTACGCTTCGCACCATCCTAGCCGAGCGGCGCCGCGTTGCAATATACGACACGAAGCGTGCAGCTACTCACTCGATCACCGGCACATGCCGCGCCACATCGCGCGGCGCGGTGCCATCGAGCCGTGGATCATCCGCCACTTCGATCTGCCGGCGGAACGGACGGAAGCCCGAGCGCTGGTAGAAGGCGAGCGCGGATGGATGATCGAAGGTGCAGGTGTGCACCCAGACGCGCACGACGTCGTTCCTCCAGGCGAGTTCGAGCGCGCGGTTCATCAGGTAGCGGCCCGCGCCGGTGCCGATCAGCTTTGAGCTGACGCCGAAGAAGACGAGCTCGCACTGGCCGGGCTCGCGGAAATCGAGCTCGAGCAGGCCTTCGTCGCTTCCATCAGCGCTCAGCGCATGGACCTCGACGCCGGGCGCGTGGTTCAGCGCGGCGAGTGTCGCATCGCTCATCCGCGCGCGGGAGAACCACAGCCACTCCTCGCCGACGCGGCGATAGAGATCGCGGTACCAGTCGAGCGCGGGCCGCTCAACCCGGCGCAGGCGCCATACGCCGGGCGGGTCGTGGCGCCGCGGTGGACGCGCGGTCATCTCAAGATGCGTGACGACGGCGGCGATCCTGCCGGCGGGGACATCGGAGTAGCCATCGGGCAGCAGCATTGCGCGACCTCTGTTTCCACGTTGCAGGCGATGCTCGACCTGCAGGAGCAGGTGAAGCAAGCCGAGGTATCAGCCAAATGTTCGCAGTCGTCCCTGCGAAAGCAGGGACCCATAACCTGGCCACAGCGTTGCCAATCAATTCGCAATCGTGGTTATAGGTCCCGCGTCGCGCTTGCGCTTGCCCGGGACGACAGCAGAGTTTTTGCGGGCGTCCCCTAACTCACCTCGGCGTCAGCGTGATCGCTTCGGCGGTCGCGGCCTCCACGGCGCCGCGGCTGTAGAGCAGCGGCACGTATTGGCCGGTGGCCCATAGCGGCGCGAGGTCGCGGTAGTGGCCGCTGAAGGGATCGCCGGATTGACCGGGAGTGTTGATGGTGCGGCTGGCGTCCCAATTGCCGACGTCGAGCACCATGCGGAACGAGGCGCCGGAGATCAGGTGATAGTCGGAACGGCGGTAGGTGGCCGCGCGCGGCACGTTGGCGGCGCCGCCGAAGGCGAGCGGGCCGACCTGCATCTGCGTGGCGGTCGCCTTGTCGGCGAGCGGCATCAGTGCGTGACTGAACTGTGCGACGTGCAGGCGGCCCCAGCGCCAGGTCGACGCATCGGGCCCGAGCTTGGAGATGACATCGGCGACGGCCTCGCCGAGGCTATCGCGCAGCACGCGATCGCGCTCGCCTGCGGGATCGCTGCCCAGCGCGCTATCGGGCTTTTCGAGATAGGCCACGATCGCGGAGATGCTGGAGGCTTCAGGCGCGATCAGATCAGCGGCCTTCGGGGCCGTGGTCTTGAGCAGCACCGGGCCGAGGTGGTTTGCGATCCAGACCTCATAGACCGCGGCCGCGGCGCTATCCGCTGTGTCGCGCGCGTCCCATGTCTTCAGCAGATCAAGGCCCTTCCTGACGTTGGCATCGTCGGAGGACAGCGGCTTGAGCAGCGCAACCAGCCGGCGCGCCAACATGCCGGTGTCGTCGTTCTGCAGGTTCATCGAATCCGCCAGCGACACCTTGTTGTTGTTCTCCAGCACCTCGGTGATGCGCTGCCAGCGCGCGCTGTCGGCCCATTCGAAGCCGACCCGGCGCTCATCGACCGGATAGTCCGCCGGCAGGTTCATCTGGTTGGCGGTGGCGATGAAGCCCTGCTTCGGGCGGTAGAGCTTCGGTAGATCGTCGAGCGACAGAAAGCCCTGCCACTCGTAGCGGCCGTCGCCGGGCACTGGCATCAGGCCGTCATAGCTGACGCGACGCGGCGTCTTGCCGGCGGCGACCCAGCCGATATTGCCTGACGTGTCGGCGTAGACCTGGTTCTCCGACGGCGCGCCCCAGCGGCGCATCGCAGCGAGAAAGCCGTTCCAGTTCTTCGCAGTCATGTAATCCGACGAGCCGAAATAGGCCGAGGTGCCCGGCTCGAACCAGATCGAGCGTACCGCGAAGGCGCGCTTGTTGGCGGCGTCGACATAGATCACCGGGCCGTGGCGGGTGAACTTGAGCTCAAGGTCGCGGGTCTCCTCGCCCTTCACCTGCTCTTTCTCGTGGACGATGCGCATGTCCTCCCAGCCCGAGCCATAGCGATACTGGTTCGGATTGTCGGGATTGAGCTCATAGACGTAGAGATCTTCCTGATCGACGTTGAAGATGGTGAGGCCGAACGCGATGGTGTCGTTGTGGCCGATCGAGATGCCGGGCAGCGCCGGCTCGCCGGCGCCGATCACGGAGATGCCGGGCGCGTTGAGGCCGACGATGTAGCGCAGCGACGGCACCGAGTGCTCGCGGTGCGGATCGTTGGCGAGGATCGGTCGGCCGGTCGCGGTGCGCGACGGCGCGATCACCCAGTTGTTGGAGCCGATGGTGTCGCGCTGCCGGTCGGCCTCGCTAAGGAACGTGTCGGGATCATGCGCCAGCGCAGCCTTCTGGTCCTTTGGCGCGGCGAACTTCACCGGGCGCGTGGCGAGATCGTAAGCCGCGAGCACCGCCTTCGGCACGCTACAGGGATCGAGGCCATCGGGGATCTTCGTGGTCCAGGCCGGCTCCAGCTTGACGCGGAAGCGATCGGCATCGAGGCCGGCGGCGCAGGCGACCAGCGAGCGCTTCACCTCGGAGGCGACGTTGCGCGTCAGGCCATGGCTGCGGATGCGGACGACGTCCTCCGCCGACCATAGATCGGGCATGGTGCCGGCGATGCGGAATTCGATCGGCAGCGCGCGCTTGCCGGCTCGGACGTCGGCGACATAGGCGTTCACGCCGGCGACGAAGGCCTCCGCATAGGATTTCGCCTTGGGGCCGTAGGCGGCCCACTCGGCTTTCATATCGCCGCGATAGAGGAACAGGCGCAGCGCCTTGTCCTGCTCGGCATAAGCGGGGCCGAAATCCTTCGCCAGCAGGCCGAGCCCGCGCTTGCGCCAGAGATCGATCTGCCAGAGCCGGTCGCGCGCGACGTTGAAGCCTTGCAGGAAGAACAGGTCGTGCTCGTTGCCGGCATAGATATGCGGAATGCCCCAGACATCGACCAGGATCTGACCCGGCGCCTTCAGCCCGGCGACGTCGGTCTTGACCTGGCGCGCCGAGACGAGCGGGTTCTCCTTTTCACGCGCGGCTGCGGGCACAGTCAGCATCGCGGCGCAGATCGCGGCGCTCAGCAGTTTTGCGACCCGGTTGAGATCCGTGTTCATGTTGTTCTCTCCGATGGTTGTTGTTGATTATGGACCGCAGCGGGGCGGCTCCCTCTCCCGCTCGCGGGGGAGGGCTGGGGTGGGGGTGTCGCCGCGATGGGACTAATCATTACGCGGAGAAAGCCCCACCCGTATCGCATCTACGATGCGATCCGGCCTCCCCCGCAAGCGGGAGAGGCGTAGGCAGCGTGCTCGCGCCACTATTCCCCCTCGTCGCTCGCCAGCACGCCCTTCACCGCGCGGGCCCAGCCGGCGAGCTTGCGCTCGCGGGTGGCCTGGCTCATCGCCGGCTTGAAGCGGTGCTCGAGCCGCCAGTTGTCGGCGAATTTCGCGGGCTCCGGATAGACGCCGGCGTTGAGGCCGGCGAGATAGGCGGCGCCGAGCGCCGTGGTCTCCTGGATCATCGGGCGATCGACCGGCGCGTTGAGCAGATCGGCGAGGCGCTGCATGGTCCAGTCGGATGCCGTCATGCCGCCGTCGACGCGCAGTACGGTGTTGGCGGCGTTCGCCTCCGGCCAGTCGGTGCGCATCGCGGCCCACAGATCGAAGGTCTGGTAGCAGACGCTCTCCAAGGTCGCATGCGCGAGCTCGGCCGGGCCGGTGTTGCGGGTCAGCCCGAACAGCGCGCCGCGCACGCGCGGATTCCAGTAGGGTGCGCCCATGCCGACGAAGGCCGGCACCAGATAGACGCTCTGCATCGAATCCGACTTGTCGGCGAGCGGGCCCGTTTCGGCCGCGTGCTTGATGATGCCGAGCCCGTCGCGCAGCCACTGCACCGCGCTTCCCGCGACGAAGATCGAGCCTTCGAGGGCATACGTGCGTTGGCCCCCGAGCTGATAGGCGATGGTGGTGAGCAGCTTGTTCTTGGAGGCGACCGGCGTCGTGCCGGTGTTGAGCAGCGCGAAGCAGCCGGTGCCGTAGGTCGATTTCATCATGCCCGGCTCGAAGCAGGCCTGGCCGATGGTCGCGGCCTGCTGGTCGCCGGCGATGCCGGAGATCGCGATCGGGCCGCCGAACAAATCCGGGATGCTCTCGCCGAAACGGGCAGAGGAATCCTTGACCTCCGGGAGCATCGAGCGCGGCACCCGCAACAGCTTGATGAGATCATCGTCCCATTCGCCGGTGTGGATGTTGAACAGCAGCGTGCGCGATGCGTTGGTGGCGTCGGTGGCGTGCACTTTGCCGCCGGTGAGCCGCCACAGCAGATAGCTGTCGACCGTGCCGAACAGCAATTCGCCGCGCTCGGCGCGCTCGCGCGCGCCCGGCACGTGATCGAGCATCCAGGCGACCTTGGTGCCGGAGAAATAGGGATCGATGATTAGCCCGGTCTTGGCGGAGATCGTGGGCTCATGGCCCTCAGCCTTCAGCGCGGCGCAGATGTCGGCGGTGCGTCGGTCCTGCCAGACGATGGCGCGATGCACAGCCTGCCCGGTGGCGCTGTCCCACACCACGGTGGTCTCGCGCTGGTTGGTGATGCCGATCGCGGCGATGTCCTTCGCCTTCAGGCCGGCCTTCTCCAGCGCCTCGCGGCACACCATGACGGTCGAGGCCCAGATGTCCTCCGGCTCGTGCTCGACCCAGCCCGAGGCAGGGAAATGCTGCGGGAATTCCTGCTGCGCGACCGCCGCGATGGAGATGTCGCCGCGGAACACCATGGCGCGCGACGAGGTGGTGCCCTGATCGATGGCCAGCACGAAAGACATGAGCGTTTCCTTTAAGGCATCCCGAAGGTGATTTATCGGGGCCAAAGGAGCGGATTACCGCGGCAACGTCAAGGTTGGGTGATCCTTTCCAATCATCGTGGCCGGGCTTGACCCGGCCATGCACGTCTTCCGTGCGTGGAGACCAAGACGTGGATGCCCGGCTCAAGGCCGGCATGACGAGCAAGTGGAAAGATCACATCGGCCGATACGCCCGCACGTCGGAGGGGACGTTGACGCCGAGCTTGATCTGGCCGACCGAGTGGATGATGTCGTCGCCGAGCAACTGCGCGAAGCAGGCGTAACCCCAGTCGTTCATGTGCAGGCCGTCGGAGATGACGAAGTCATTGATCGGGATCGCCTGCTGCTCGTGCCAATCGCGCATCACTTCGAAGCGCGGAAAGATGCCGACGTGGCGCAGCGCCGCGATGCGGCTGAGCAGTTTCACCATGCCGCGCGCGCTTTCGGGACGCTCGGTGACCCGCGGCGAATATTGCGGATCGACCAGCACCACATCGGCGCCCGCGGCCTGGATCCGCGCCACGCCATCCTCGACCTGCTTGCCAGTCTCCTTCGGATCGAGGTTGCGCAGTACCGCATTGGTGCCGACCTGCCAGATCACGAGATCGGGGTGCACGTCGATCACCTCGGTCTGCAACCGCTTCATCATCTCCGGCGCGTCCTCGCCGCCGATGCCGCGATTGAGCACGGTGATGTCGGCGGACGGATAGTGCCGGCGCAACTGCGCGGCGAGACGGTTGGGATAGGTGAATTCCGGCGCCGACGAGCCGTAGCCCTGGGTCGAAGACGATCCGAACGCGATGATGACGACGGGGCGGCCGTCGGCGAGCTTGGCTGCGACGTGCGGCAGCGAGCCGGTGGTGTTCGGCACGCCCTTGGGCTGCAGGCAGGGCACGCGGCGGAAGATGTCGCTGGCGGATTTCGCAGCCTGCTTGACCTTGTCGAGTGCCGAGGCGGCGGCGCTGCGCTGGTCGGTGGAGCTTGCCGGAGCGGCCGACGTCGCCGCAGTCTGCGCCGCATCAGGCTTCGCGTTGTCGGTCTTTGCGCCCGGCGACAGCGCGGCATGCTGGTCGGCCGGCGCGGTCTGCGCATGAAGCGGAGCGACCACAGCAGGCGCCAGCAGCAGGGGCGCGGCAACGGCGCACAAGCTCCGCCATGTCATCGGGCGAAAAGGGACGGTAAAACGCATTAACTCCAGATCCTTTAATTCTGCTGCGTCGAGCCCAGATGGGCGGCATCGATCACGAATTTCGACAGCGCGCGGCCGAGACAGAGGTGCACGCGCTTGGCCAGATCGACGCCGTGCGCGGTGCTGAACAGGTCAAAATACCCGGCATCGCTCCACTGCTTCATGATCGCGAACCGGTCGAACAGCGGGACATCGTGCTGCTGGGCCACCACGCGCATATTGTCCAGATATGGCGGCGCAGAGATCATCGTCTCCGTACGTGGGCTGTATTGCAGATTAACCAAAACCACGTCGACCCCGGCATTCCGCAACGCAACAACTCCGTCGTCGACCGCGCCGCGGAAATCATCGGGATCGACCGCTCGCATAGCATCCACGGTCCCGGTCTGCCAGATAACCAAAGTCGGCTTTTTTGCCTCAACAAGCTTAACGAGGGTTCCCCCGGTCTCCTCGGCGGTGTGTTTTGCCTGTAATTCTACGGAGAGGTTGATCGTCGCTGTCGGCAGTGCCTCCTTCAGCGCCGCCTGCAACTGGGCCGGGTAGGCGCTCGCCTCGTTGGCGGGGATGGTGGAGGAGCGGCTGCCGACGACCAGCACCTCCAAGGGACGGCCGTCCTTGATCGCGTCGGTGACCTTCGGCAGCGAACTCTCGCTCGCCAGCAGATAGGCCGGGACGTCACAAGGCGGTTGCGGCGGTTCGGCCGCGGCGGTGTCGCCGGCCCGCGCCGGCGACACCGCGAGGCACGCGGCAAGCAGCGTCAGACCCAGCATCGTCCGCGCGGACTTCATGCTCCCCCTCCCGCCAGATCGGCGTTGCCGCCGGCGCCCTTCGTTCGCGAGGCGCCTTTGTCGGCGGAGTGCTTGTACCACGAAATGATCCACGCCATGCCCCACATGATGAGAATGCCGCAGACGCTGATCAAGGCGTGCAGTGCGGCACCGCCCGACACCTCGGCGAGCACGAAATGACCGGCAAAGGCGAGGAAGACACCGAGGCAGAATATCTCAAGCGAATGCTGACCGCACAGGATCAAAGGTCGCAGCCAGGGCGATTTCAGCCCCGGCCAATCCTTGGGCAGGAAGCGCATAGTCAACGCGGCAAGTGCCAGGAAGTGCGCGAAACGCAGCACGTCCAGGTCGGTCTTGTTGATCGGATACATCCACTGCTCGATGATCTTCGGCATGACGTGACCGAGCTGCGGCACGTGCCAGGTCAGCGTCACGAAGAACGCCGCGACCAGATAGGCGATGCAGATCCACATCGTGATCGGCGACGCCAGGATGCGCGACATCCGTCGCGCGCCGCCGAGCGCGCACCAGGCGCCGAACACGAACAGCAATTGCCAAGCGAACGGGTTGAACGCCCAGACGCCGTTCGGATAGGCCGACAGGTAAAGGTCGAACTGCCAGGTCAGTGCATAGAGCAGCACCGACAGGCCGAGCGTGACATCGGGCTTCCACTTCATCAGCCACAGGATCAGCGGCAGGAACAGCATCAGCACGATGTAGAGCGGCAGCACGTCCATGTTGACGGGGCGGAAGCGCAGCAGCAGCGCCTGGACGATGGTGACATCGGGCTGCTTGAGGAAATCCATGATCCCCATCTCTTCGGTGTAGAGCGGGTTCTCGAACGAGGTCGCGACGTAGGAGATTTCAGCGAGAAAGATCGTGAACAGGAAGACGTGCGCGACATAGATCTGCCAGACCCGGCGCAGCACCCGCGCGGTCGCGATCGTGAAACCCGCCTCCTGCATCGCGCGTCCGTAGACGAACGCTGCGGTGTAGCCGGAGATGAAGATGAAAATCTCGGTGGCGTCGGAGAATCCGTAGTTGCGGATCGTGAGCCAGGTCAGAAGATTGGTCGGCAGATGATCGATGAAGATCAGCCAGAGCGCGAGCCCGCGGAACAAATCGAGCCGCAGCTCACGCTCGCCCGCCGCCGGCAGCGTGATCGCCGGCGCGACCGCCTTGGTCTTGGCCGCCGTGGCTTCCGCCGCGGGCGAACTCGCTATGGGATCGGCAATCGAGCTCATCAAGCACCATGTCGGCTGCGGGATACTCGCACGCCATGCTGAGAAGACAATATCGGTGCGCGACCTGCGGACAAAGCGCTGGCAGCGGCGGCATGCCGCCGCGCTCTAGGACGGAACTATGTTGAAACCGCGATGAACCGGTCCGGAATGGACCGGCCTTTCGCCGCCCCGGCACCGATTGGTTCCGGCGGCTCAATTCGGTATGATGGCGCTGTCTCAGCGATCCGGAACGCCGCGACCGACTTTCCGGACCACGCTCCAGCACCATCGGAATTTGCTGCATGTACCGCGCCGTAACCCGCCAGATCGAAGTCACCGTCGAGCCGAACTTCATGCCGGATCGCTCGTCGGTCGAACGGCGTGAATATTTCTGGTCCTACACGATCGTGATCATCAATTCCGGCCCGGAGACCGTCCAGTTGCGCACGCGGCACTGGATCATCACCGATGCCACCGGCCGCCGCCAGGAGGTGCGTGGCGAAGGTGTGGTCGGCGAGCAGCCGGTGCTCGCCCCCGGCGAACGCTTCGAATACACCTCGGGCGTACCGCTGCCGACTGCCTCCGGCTTCATGACCGGCAGCTACCTGATGGTCAGCGAGAGCGGCGAGCGCTTCGAGATCGACGTGCCGACCTTCTCGCTCGACAGCCCGAGCCCGGACGGCAAGCGCGTACTGAATTAGCCTAAGATGTCATGCCCCGCGCATGCGGGGCATCCAGTACGCCGCGGCCTTTTCATCGTTCACAAACGTCTCTGGAATACTGGGTCACCCGCTTTCGCGGGTGACGACGCGCTCGTTGTGGCGACGACCGTGCCCTACTCCACGCCCGCTTCGTCTGGCGTGAATTCGTAGACCGACGAGCAGAATTCGCAGGTCACGACCACCTTGCCGTCCTTGACCATGTCGGCGCGATCCTTCGGCGTGAAGCTCTTGAGCATCGCGGACACCGCGTCGCGCGAGCAGGAGCACTGCGCGCGCAGCGGTTGCGGAGTGAAGACGCGGACGCCCCGTTCGTGGAACAGGCGGTAGAGCAGCCGCTCGCCGGAGAGATCGGGATCGATCAGCTCGACATCCTCGACGGTCGAGATCAGCGACTGTCCTTCGACCCAGGCGTCATCCTCGGGCACGCTATGCGCGATCGTGCCCTCCGGCGCGTCGCCGGGATGCAGATCGGCCTGCTTGGCGCGTTCCGGCGCCTTCGGCAGGAATTGCAGCATGATGCCGCCGGCGCGCCAGTGCAGCTTGCCACCTTCGCCGCCGCGCATCTCCTCGCCGACCGCAAGACGGACCCGCGTCGGGATCTGCTCGGAGCGCAGGAAATACTCGTGGGCCGCATCTTCCAGGCTGCCGCCCTCCAGCGCGACCAGCCCCTGATAGCGACTCGTCTTCGAGCCCTGGTCGATGGTCATCGCCAGATGCCCCTTGCCGAGCAACTCACCGGAGCTGAGGCCCGGCGTGAGGCGGGCGGCGTCGTAGCGCGCATAAGCACGCAACTGGTCGGGCGCCCGGAAATCGACGATCAGGAGCGAGACCGGGCCGTCGGTGCGGGTCTGCAGGATGAAGCGGCCCTCGAACTTCACCGACGAGCCGAGCAGCGTGGTCAGCACGATCGCCTCGCCCAGCAGCTTGCCGACCGGCGGCGGATAATCGTGCTTGTGCAAGATCTCGTCGAGCGCCGGGCCGAGCCGGGTCAGCCGGCCGCGCAGGTCGAGCGCGTCGACCTCGAAGGCCAGCACTGCGTCGTCAACCGGAATGGCCGATGGCGCGCGGGTTGGCGCCTCGGCAGCGATTTTGGTGTCGGGGGATTGTGGAACCATGGCGCTCTATCTGGGGTCTCGGACCACAAAACGAAAGGGGTTCAGCATACCGAGGATCGACGTCGTCCCTGCGAAAGCAAGGGACCAACCACAGGATTTTCTCGCGGCACAAGGCGTCTCCCCTCGTGCCTCTTTCAGGGGTCGCGGCGTAAGAGTCCCGGCTCGCGCGGAGCCTGTCATCGGGCGCGCATTCGCGCGACCCGTTGGCTTGGCCGGGACGACAGTCTTGTGGTGGCCTTACGCGACCGCGTCAAAACACCAGGCCAGAATGCCCTTCTGCGCATGCAGGCGGTTTTCCGCCTCGTCGAACACGACGGACTGCGGACCGTCGATCACCTCGTCGGTGACCTCTTCGCCGCGATGCGCCGGCAGGCAGTGCATGAACAGCGCGTCGGGCTTGGCGAGCGACATCAGCTTGGCATTGACCTGATAGGGCCTGAGCACGTTGTGGCGGTGCTCGCCCTCCTTGTCGCCCATCGACACCCAGGTGTCGGTGACGACGCAGTCGGCGCCACGGACCGCGGCCTCCGGATCGCTGCCAAGCACGATCGGCGCGCCGGTCGCCTTGATCCAGTCGCGCATCGCCTTCTTCGGTGCGAGCTCCGGCGGCGTCGCCACGTTGAGATTGAACTTGAAGCGCTCGGCGGCGTGCGCCCAGGAGGCGAGCACGTTGTTGTCATCACCGGTCCAGGCCACCGTCTTGCCCTCGATCGAGCCGCGATTTTCCTCGAAGGTCATCAGGTCGGCCATCACCTGGCAGGGATGCGAGCGTCGCGTCAGCCCGTTGATCACGGGAACGGTGGCGTGCGCTGCGAGCTCCAGCAGCGCATCGTGGTTGAGGATGCGGATCATGATCGCATCGACATAGCGCGACAGCACGCGCGCGGTGTCGGCGATGGTCTCGCCGCGGCCGAGCTGCATCTCGGCGCCGGTCAGCATGATCGATTCACCGCCGAGCTGGCGCATGCCGACGTCGAACGAGACCCGCGTACGGGTCGATGGACGCTCGAAGATCATCGCCAGCGTCTTGCCTTCGAGCGGCTTCTTGCCCTTCTCATGGGCCTTCAGCTTCGCCTTCATGGCGGCACCGGCCGAGAGCATGTTGCGCAACTCGCCGAGCGGCAATTCGTTGATGTCGAGGAAGTGGCGGACCGGCTTGCTCATCATCCGGCCGCCTTCTTCGGCTGCGCCGCCGACAGCGCGGAGCAGGCGCGCTCGAGACTTCCGATGGCCTGGTCGATTTCGGCCTCGGTCACGATCAGGGGCGCGAGGAATCGCACGACATTGTCGCCGGCGCCGACGGTGAGCAGCTTCTGCTCGCGCAGCGCGGTGACGAGGTCGCCCGAGGGCACCACGGCCTTAACACCGATCAACAGGCCTTCGCCGCGCACGTCCGAAATCACGCCGGGATAGCGATCGACGACCGAAGCAAGCTTCTGCTTGAGCAGCAGCGACATCCTCTGCACGTGATCGAAAAAGCCGGGTTTGAGCATCACGTCGAGCACGGCATTGGCCGCCGCCACCGCCAGCGGATTGCCGCCGAAGGTCGAACCGTGCGAGCCCGGTGCCATGCCGGCCGCAGCCTTTGCGCTCGCCAACACCGCGCCGATCGGGAACCCGCCGCCGAGCGCCTTCGCGAGCGACATCACGTCGGGCGTCACGCCGACGCGCTTGTAGGCGAACAATTCGCCGGTGCGGCCCATGCCGGTCTGCACCTCGTCGAATGCAAGCAGCAGGCCGTGCTCGTCGCAGAGCTGGCGCAGCGCCTTGAAGAAGGCTTGCGGGGCCGAGCGCACGCCGCCCTCGCCCTGCACCGGCTCGATCAGGATGCCGGCGGTGTGCGGTCCGATCGCCTTCTTCACGGCCTCGATGTCGCCGTGCGGAACCTGGTCGAAGCCGTCCATCGGCGGACCGAAGCCCTCCAGATATTTGGCGGAACCGGTGGCGGCGAGCGTTCCGAGCGTGCGACCGTGGAACGCGCCTTCGAAGGTGACGATGCGGTAGCGCTCGGGATGTCCCTTGGAGAAGTGATAATGGCGAACCAGCTTGATCACGCCTTCCGTCGCTTCCGCGCCGGAATTGCAGAAGAATACGTAGTCGGCAAAGCTCTGCTCGCAGAGCCGCGCGGCGAGCGCCTCGCCGTCCGGGCTCTTGAACAGGTTCGACATGTGCCAGAGCTTGGTCGCCTGTTCCTGGAGCGCCCTGACCAGATGCGGATGCGCATGCCCGAGCGCGTTCACCGCGACGCCCGAGGTGAAATCGAGATAGCGGTCGCCGTTGGTTGCGATGAGCCAAGCGCCCTCACCGCGCTCGAAGCCGAGATCGACCCTGGCGAAGACGGGAAGCAGATGCGACGTGGCGCTGTTGGTCATGGCAATCACTGACGGGTTTGAGGCCGACAATTGCCGCGTGCCTTGACGCCAGCGCAGCAACGGCCAGCTTCGGAAAACAAAACGTGCCGCCTTTTCGGGCGGCACGTGGCGGGCATTGTATGCTGCGGGCAGTCTCTGTCAATCGCTACGAAGTGGCCTTCCTGCAGTGCGAAACGCGCGCAATCCGGAGCATTCCGGTGAGGTGGAAAAGCCTCATTGCAATGCATAAGTGTCGGAACATGTGGACGCGCTGCCGCGGACTCTTGCGCCAGAGTCACGCCATATTGTAGCGTTTGGACTGTCGGATACGACATCTCGTGCGGCAGTACTGGACCCTCTAAGTAGCTTTCGTTCTGCGTACACGTTCGGGCGCAAAACCGCGTCCGGCGAGGGCTAAGGGATTCTGACCGCAGGGATATTTGTCAGATTTGGCTCGCAGCGCCGCTCCGATGACTGGCCGGCGCAAGGCGAAGGGAAGAATGCGATGACGGTATTGACCTGGTCCGATGATCGCGTCGAGCAGCTCAAGAAGCTCTGGGAGGCGGGCCTGTCGGCCAGCCAGATTGCGGCGGAACTCGGCAATGTGACGCGAAACGCCGTGATCGGCAAAGTGCATCGGCTTGGCCTGTCCGGCCGTGCCAAGGCCCCTTCCACCGCTGCCCCGCGACAGCGCAAGGCCCGTCCCGCCCAACACATGATGCGGGTGGCGCGTCCGGTCTCGCGCGGCAACACCGCGCTCGCCCACGCCTTCGAGGTCGAGCTGGAGCCGGATCCGGTCGCCTACGACAATGTGGTGCCGATGAGCCAACGGCTGTCGCTGCTCGAGCTGAACGAGGCGACCTGCCACTGGCCAGTCGGCGACCCCTCGAGCCCCGAATTCTTCTTCTGCGGCGGCAAGGCGCTCACCGGCCTGCCCTATTGCGCGCACCACTCGCGCATCGCCTACCAGCCGGCTGCCGACCGGCGCAGGCCCGCCAACAAGCCGCCGACCCGGTGAGTAGCATAGGCCGTGGAAACAAAATCCCCGCGCAAGCGGGGATTTTTTTGTGAAGGGACCACCTCTACGTCACCAGCGTCGTCCTGCCGCAGGCCGGGCCCCATACGCTGCGGCTTGTGTTGTGAACGGGACTCGTCGTTCCAACTTCGCGCAACAATTTGCATTCGGGGTTATGGGTCGCGGCTTTTGCCGGGACGACGCTGTGGTTATTTGCTGCCGCGCCTTACGGCTGCGGCTCCGCCTTGGCGAAGCGGTCGTCGAGCGCATAGCCGGCACCGCGCACGGTGCGGATCGGATCCTGCTCGCGGCCGGGATTGAGCAGCTTGCGCAAGCGGCCGATGTGCACGTCGACAGTCCGCTCGTCGATATAGATGTCGCGGCCCCAGACGCTGTCGAGGAGTTGCTCGCGGCTGAACACGCGGCCGGGATGCTCGAGGAAGAACTCGAGCAGGCGATACTCGGTAGGCCCGAGATCGATCGGCCGGCCGGAGCGCGCGACGCGACGCTTCTCGCGGTCGAGCTCGATATCGCCGTAAGTCAGCACGGTCGCGAGCCGCTCAGGGCTCGCGCGGCGCAACAGGCCCCTCACGCGCGCCAGCAGCTCCGGCACCGAGAACGGCTTGACGATGTAATCGTCGGCGCCGGTGGCGAGGCCTCGCACCCGCTCGCTCTCCTCGCCGCGCGCCGTCAGCATGATGATCGGAAGCTGCTTGGTCTCGGGTCGCGCCCGCAGGCGGCGGCACAGCTCGATGCCGGAGAGGCCGGGCAGCATCCAGTCAAGCACCACGAGATCGGGAACACGCTCCTTCAGCCTTGTGTCGGCATCGTCGCCGCGCCCGACCGTCTCGACGTCGTAGCCTTCCGCGTCGAGGTTGTAGCGCAACAACGTCGTCAGCGCTTCCTCGTCTTCGACTACCAGAATGCGTGCGCTCATCGGTCTATGGTCTTTCTCTGTGTTGATCCGTTGCCCGAACGCGAACCAGCACCTTCAGCTAGCCGTTGCCCGGCACTGTGGTGGCAAAGGTGGTCATGTCACCCTTCGGGCGCTTGTCGGTGATCTGCTGGCCTTCGATCATGTAGAACACGGTTTCGGCGATGTTGGTGGCATGGTCGCCGATCCGCTCGATGTTCTTGGCACAGAACATCAGATGGATGCAGAACGAGATGTTGCGCGGATCCTCCATCATGTAGGTGAGCAACTCGCGGAACAGCGAGGTGCAGATCGCGTCGACCTCCTCGTCGCCCTTCCAGACCGCCATCGCGGCCGGCAAATCGTGTGCGGCGTAGGCGTCGAGCACCGACTTGACTTGCGACAGCACCAAGTCGGTCATGTGCTCCAGGCCGCGGATCAGCTTCAGCGGCTGGAAATCGCTCTCCAGCGCCGCGACCCGCTTGCCCATGTTCTTGGCAAGGTCGCCGATCCGTTCGAGGTCGGTCGCCACCCGCATTGCGCTGACGATCTCGCGCAGGTCGATCGCCATCGGCTGGCGGCGCGCAATCGTCAGCACCGCGCGCTCCTCGATGATGCGCTGCAGGCTGTCGATCTCGACGTCGGCGGCGACGACGCGCTTGCCGAGCGCGACGTCGCGGCGGATCAGCGCATCGACGGACTCGGTGATCATGCGCTCGACGAGGCCGCCCATCTCGGCGACCAGGCGGGTGAGTTCCTGCAGGTCGCTGTCGAATGCCTTGGCGGTATGTTCAGAAACCATCGCTTGTCTCCTCAGCCGAACCGGCCGGTGATGTAGTCCTGGGTGCGTCGATCACTCGGCGAGGTGAAGATCTTGTTGGTGTCGTCGAACTCGATCAGTTCGCCAAGATACATGAAGGCGGTCTTGTCGGAGACGCGCGCCGCCTGCTGCATGTTGTGGGTAACGATCGCGATCGTGTAGTCCTCGGACAGTTCCTGGATCAGCTCCTCGACCTTGGCGGTCGAGATCGGATCGAGCGCCGAGCACGGCTCGTCGAACAGGATCACCTCGGGTCGCACCGCGACGGTGCGCGCGATGCACAGGCGCTGCTGCTGGCCGCCGGACAGCGAGAGGCCCGAGGCGTTCAGCTTGTCCTTGACCTCGTTCCACAGCGCGCCGCCGCGCAGCGCCTTTTCGACCCGGTCGTCCATCTCGGACTTCGAGATCTTCTCATAGAGGCGGATGCCGAAGGCGATGTTCTCATAGATCGTCATCGGGAACGGCGTCGGTTTCTGGAACACCATGCCGACCCGCGCGCGCAACAGGTTGAGGTCGAGCTTGGGGTCGAGGATGTTGGTCTGGTCCAGCATCAACTGGCCGACGGCGCGCTGACCCGGATAGAGATCATACATCCGGTTGAAGATGCGCAGCAGGGTCGACTTGCCGCAGCCCGACGGGCCGATGAACGCCGTGACGCGGTTGGTACCGAGCGTCAGGTTGATGTTCTTCAGCGCGTGGTGCTCGCCGTAATAGAAGTTGAGGTTGCGCACCGTCACTTTCGGCGGCGCCTCTGGAAGCGGCACCTGGGGGACGTGGCTCGCGGCAGTCATCGAAACGGAAAGCTCGGTCATTTTGCGGCCCTTTCGGCACCTAGGATGCGCGCGCCGATATTGAGCGCGAGCACGGTGAAGGTGATGAGCAGTGCACCGCTCCAGGCCAACTCCTTCCAGTAGGCATAGGGGCTCTGCACGAAGTTGTTGATGGTCACCGGGAGATTGGCCATCGTGCTGGTCAGGTTCAGGCTGAAGAACTGGTTCGAGAGCGCGGTGAACAGCAGCGGCGCGGTTTCACCCGCGACGCGGGCGGTGGCCAGCAACACACCGGTGATCAGACCCGATCGGGCGGCACGATAGGCGATCCGCTTGATGACCAGCGAACGCGGCAGGCCGAGCGCGCTTGCCGCCTCGCGCAGCGGATTAGGCACCAGCAGCAGCATGTCCTCGGTGGTGCGCAGCACGACCGGGATCACGATCACCGCGAGGGCCAGGGAGCCGGCGATCGCCGAGAAGCCGCGCATCGGCACCACCACGGCGCCATAGATGAACAGGCCGATGATAATCGACGGCGCGCTGAGCAGGATATCGTTGATGAAGCGGATCACCGAGGTGAGTTTGTCATGTCTACCGTACTCGGCAAGATAGGTGCCGGCGAACAGGCCAAGCGGCGCGCCGATACCGACCCCGATCACGGTCATGATGATCGAACCGACGATGGCGTTGAGCAGACCGCCTTCGGTCGAGCCAGGCGGCGGGGTGTTCTGGGTGAAGAGCTGCACGCTCAGCCCTGCGACGCCGTTGTAGAGCAGCGTGAGCAGGATCAGCGCCAGCCAGGTGACGCCGAATAGCGCGGCGCTGACGCAGAGAGCGCGGACGACGATGTCGCTGCGGCGGCGGGATTTGTAGATCGGGTTCATGGCGTCACTTCCCCGCCTTCTTTTCCAGACGCAGCAGCATCAAGCGCGCCGCCGCGAGCACGAAAAAGGTCAGCACGAACAAGAGCAGGCCGAGCAGGATCAGGCCGGACTGGTGCAGGCCGTCGCTTTCGGCGAATTCGGAGGCGATCGCCGCCGAGATCGTGGTGCCCGGCGCGAAGATCGACGAGGAGATGCGAAACGAGTTGCCGATGATGAAGGTCACCGCCATGGTCTCGCCGAGCGCACGACCGAGCGCCAGCATGATGCCGCCGATCACGCCGACCCGGGTGTAGGGGATCACGACGCTGCGGACGACCTCCCAGGTGGTGCAGCCCATGCCGTAGGCGGCTTCCTTCAGCACCGACGGCACGGTCTTGAACACATCGACCGAGATCGCGGTGATGAACGGCAGCACCATGATCGCGAGGATCAGCGAGGCGTTGAACAGGCTGAGATAGGACGGCGGACCGGCGAAGATGCTGCCGAGCACCGGCACGCCCTCGAAGATCCGGATCATGAACGGCTGGAACGTGTTGGCGAGGAACGGGCCGAGCACGAAGAAGCCCCACATGCCGTAGATGATCGAGGGGATGCCGGCGAGCAACTCGACCGCGATGCCGATCGGCCGGCGCAGCCATTGCGGGCAGAGTTCGGTCAGGAACACGGCAATGCCGATGCCCACGGGAATGGCGATCAGCATGGCGATGGCCGACGTGATCAGGGTGCCGTAGACCGGACCAAGCGCGCCCAGCACCGGCGGATCGGCCGAGGGAGCCCAGCGCTGGGTCCACAGGAAGGCGAACCCGTATTCCTTCATCGCCGGCCAAGCACCAACGATCAACGACAGGATGATGCCGCCGAGGATCAACAGAACCGAAATCGCCGAAATCCGGGTGATCCAGTAAAAGGTGGCATCACCGAGCTTGAACGCGCTGAGGGCCTTGGCGCGATCGTAAGTTCCGGCAGCTTCCATCACATCGCTCTGAACAGCCATGTCTGCCACGCCAATCCCCTCTCTACTATGTAAAGGCTACGCAATCCGCTACGCCCCGAAGCGATCGTCGCCGACGTTCTTTGACCGACGCCGTTCCCGTTGCGCCTTCCGGAGCGCCGCTCCCGGACTCCAGGCTTGTCGCGATAATGACGGAGTCCGGATCCGGTTGCAGAAGCTGTGCCGCCCCGCGGGCGGCACAGCTTTGGTTCGAAACGTCGGAGTTAGCTCTTGATCTCGGAGGTCCAGGTCTTCTCGATCTGCTGGACGACATTGCCTGGCATCGGGATGTAGTCGAGCTCCTCGGCCATCTTGTCGCCGTTCTTGAACGCCCAGCGGAAGAACTTGAGCGCTTCCTGGGACGCCGCCTTATCGGTCGCTTCCTTGTGCATCAGGATGAAGGTCGCCGCCGTGATCGGCCAGGACTTGTCGCCGGGCTGGTCGGTCAGGATCACGTAGTAGCCCGGCGTATGCGACCAGTCGGCGTTGGAAGCGGCGGCCTGGAAGGCGTCGACCGTCGGCTGCACCGTCTTGCCGCCCTTGTTGACCAACCCAGTGTAGGTCAGCTTGTTCTGCTTGGCGTAGGCATACTCGACGTAACCGATCGAGTTCTTGGTCTGGCTGATGTTGCCGGACACGCCCTCGTTGCCCTTGGCGCCAACGCCGGTCGGCCATTCGACCGCGGTGCCCTCGCCGACCTTGCTCTTCCAGTCAGCGCTGACCTTCGAGAGATAGTTGGTGAAGTTGAAGGTGGTGCCCGAACCGTCCGAGCGGCGGACTACGGTGATCGCGGCCGAGGGCAAGTTGACCTTCGGATTGAGCTTCTTGATCGCCGGATCGTCCCACTTGGTGATCTTGCCGAGATAGATGTTGGCAAGCGTCTCGCCGTCGAACACCATCTCGCCGGGCTTGACGCCGTCGAGGTTCACGACCGGAACGATCGCACCCATGACCATCGGCCACTGGACGAGACCGTCCTTCTCAAGCTGCTCGACCTTGAGCGGCATGTCGCTGGCGCCGAAGGTGACGGTCTTCGCCTGGATCTGCTTGATGCCGCCGCCCGAGCCGATCGACTGATAGTTCAGACCGTTGCCGGTCTCCTTCTTATAAGCGTCGGCCCATTTCGAATAGATTGGGAACGGAAATGTCGCGCCCGCGCCGGTAATATCGGCAGCGAAGGCCGACGTCGACGCGGCGACCAAGCCGGCAGCGACGATTGTCTTGATGAAATTCATGCTGATCTCCCTTGCTGAGCGAAGCGCCGAATGCGCCCGATCGCGCTCACGCCGGTCCATCTAGGAGCGGTCGGTGCTGCTTTTACGAAGGTTGGATGACAGTTGGATGACAGTATTAAGCGCCTGAAAACGCTCAGCTTTGTACCGGTACCGGGGTCTTCGGACGCGGAAAACAGGCGGTAAAGGTCGCGCCGCTTTTCGGCACGCTTTCGATCAAAAGACGCCCGCGATGACGGTTAAGAATATGTTTCACCAGCGATAATCCGAGGCCGGTTCCGCCCTGGTTGCGGCTGTCGCCGACGTCTACCCGGTAGAATCGCTCGGTCAGCCGCGGCAGGTGCTCCGGCGCGATGCCCGGGCCGAAATCCCGCACCATGACGCGGATTTCGGGGTTCGCCTCTCCCGGCGCCGGCTGGCTCAGCGACACGATCACGCGGCCGCCGGAGGCACCGTATTTGAGCGCGTTCTCGATCAGGTTCTCGAACAGCCGCAGCAACTCCTCGCGATCGCCGGCAATCATGACCGGGGCCTCCGGCAGGTCGAGCTCGATCTCGACCTGGCGCTCCCGCGCCAGCGCCTCGAGCCCGTCGACCACCTGGCGGATGATCGGCATGATGTCGATCAGGGCTTCCGGCTGGACATGCGCCGAGAGCTCGACCCGCGACAGCGACAAGAGATCGTCGATCAGCCGCGCCATGCGGGTGGCCTGGATGTGCATGATGCCGAGAAAGCGCTCGCGGGCCCGGGCGTCGTCCCGCGCCGGCCCCTGCAACGTGTCGATGAAGCCGGACAGCGCGGCGAGCGGCGTGCGCAGCTCGTGGCTCGCATTGGCGACGAAGTCGGCGCGCATCTCCTCGACCCGGCGCAGCGGCGTCTGATCGTGGAAGGTCATCAGCATGCACTTGTCGGTGCCGCCGAACAGCGTCGGCACCGGAACCGGCGTGATGACCAATTCCATCCAGCGATCGACCGGCACGTGGTCGGTGTAGGTGGCGCGGCGCGGTTCGGTGGTGGCGATCGCCTCGCGCAGCGCGGTGATGATCTCGGGCGAGCGCAGGGCAAATTGCGCCAGCTCGTTCTTGCGCAGCGCCGGCGCGAGCTGGGCGGCGGCCGCGTTGAGGTGGATGACGCGGCCGGCGCGATCCAGCAGCACGGCCGGGTCCGGCATGCCGGCGACAACGGCACTGACGGCAGCGGTCTCGACCGGATTGACGCTGCGGGCATCCTCGCGCGACGTCGCCGCATCGTGCAGCCGCCACGGCACCAGGGCCGCGGCCGCGATGCAGATGAACACCGCGGCGGCGCGCACCGGCGACAGCTCGCCGAGCGCCACGACCACGCTCAGCGCAAGGGCGGCCGCCAGCAGGATGATCGCAGCATGACGCAACCGGTCCGGCCACGGCGAGAACATGGAGGAGGATGTATCATCGATTGCCATCGCGGCGGCTTTCTTCCCTTCGGTTCAGATCTCGCCCGGACGAGGTCAACCGACGTCGCGCGAGGAGCGATCTGGCCGCTTCAATCAGACGCCGGAGTCGCCGCGCTTACGGACGAAAACCGCCTCGTGGTGCGGCTCGACGCGCGGCCCCGAATCAGCCTGCGGAAGCTGTTTGAGTCGGGCGCCGACAATAACCTCGCGAAACGTCAGCAAGATTACAGATATGACGAACGGGACAATATAATAGAGAAGCCGGAACAGCAGCATCCCGCCTAGCAGGTCCTCGCGGTCCATCTGCCAGAGGCCGACCAGCATTGCGGCGTCGAAGACCCCGAGGCCGCCGGGGGAATGGCTGGCGAAACCGAGCAAGGTCGCCGACACGAAGATGACGGCGACCACGACGAATCCCAGGTTCGGCTCGTCCGGCACCAGCACGTACATGGCGAGCGCGCAGAAGCCGAGGTCAAGGATGCCGATCGCGACCTGCAGCAGCGTCAGCGGTCCGCCCGGCAAGGTCACCGTCCATGGCCCGCGGCCGACCACCCGCGGCTGAGTCCAGACCCAGACTACATAGGCGACGAGCGCGATGATGATCGCGAATGCGAGGGTGCGATTGAGCCAGGGCGGCAACTGATCGATGTTGGCGGCGGCCTCTGGATGATAGGCAATCCCGAGGCCGAGCACCGCGGCGTTGCCGAGCCAGAAGGTGAGGCCGGCGAGGAAGCAGATCTTGGCGACGTCGATCGCGTTCAAGCCCCAGGCCGAGTAGATGCGATAGCGCACCGCGCCGCCGGTGAAGACGCTGGCGCCGACATTGTGGCCGATCGAATAGGAGGTGAACGCCGCGAGCGCGTTGATGCGATACGGGACATGGGAGTGGCCGATCGCGCGCACCGCGAACAGGTCGTAGAAGGTCAACGTGAAGTAGCCTGCTGCGACGAACAGCGCCGCCAGCACGATCTGGCGCTGTTCGGTGCTCTTGATGGCCTCGACCACCTCGTGGGTGTCGATGCCGCGCAGCATATGATAGAGAACGTAGCAGGCGATGCCGATAACGGCGATGCTGATGACAACACCCAGCTTATGCAGGATCTGCTTCTGGCGCAGAAACGCCATCGCCCTGCGTATTGCTTCCAGCATCTAGACCTCGAATTGCGATCCCGCGACGGCGGCTCCCGGGCGAACCCCGCCGACGCTCCGCTGTTCCCCGAACCCTGTAGCGCGTTTTGAGCGCGAGTGGAATTCGTCAAACGACAATAAAACGCGTTTCTTCAAGATATTAGGGACGCCTCATGACGGCGCATCGACAAATTTGAGCGTTTCCCCCCGCACCGACAAGGCCTTGACGCACGGGTGCGTCAGATAGCCCGCCAAGTCGCCCGCGCGGCATCCCGGAAAACTACGGACAGCGGGCGCGACGCAGCGACGCGCCGTCTCAGGATTGCGGCCCGTCGTCGGACAGATAGCCCGCGGCAAGCGCTTTGGCCGGATTCTCGAAAATCGCCATCGCCGTCGTCATGCGACGAAAGCCGAAGGCCGCATAGAACGGCTCTCTGCCCGGAACGGAATAGAGAATAATCTTGCGGTGCCCCGCCGAAAGGTGGACCAGCCGTTGCACGATCTCCTTGCCGAGCCCGCGGCCCTGATGGGTTGGATGCACCGCGATGTCGCAGAGATAGGCGCAATCGCGGCCGTCGGCGAGCACGCGGCCGGCGCCGACCAGCCGGCCGTCATCGAAGGCGAAGGCGCGAAACATGCTGTTGCCGAACACGAGCCCCAGGTCGGCGGCGCTCTTGTCGCCGAGCGGCGCCACCCGGTAGAGCGCCGACAGCTCGTCCCAATCGACCGCGGACAGATCGTCGCTCCATGAGGGCAGAGAAGAAGCAGGTCCGCTCATCGTCATGCCCGCGCCGCCGCCACGGCGGTGACGATCTCCGCAGCATCTGGGAAATGCCCCTTGACGCGCTTGGCGACCACCTTGCCGTCAAGCTTGACCTCGAAGATGCCGCCCTTGCCGGGCACCAGCTCCGCATCGAGCCCAAGGCGCTCATGCAGCAGCGCCGCGGCCTCCCTGGCGCGCTTCTCGTAACCGCAGGGACGGCAATAGGTGATCGAGATGTCGGTCATGGCGTGCTCTCCCATCATTTCATGCTGCGGGGCGTTGTGCGTTGGCGGCTTCGATCCCGGCGATCCAGCCGGCGACCGAGCGGCCGATCGCTTCCGGATGATCTTCCTGCAGATAGTGGGCGCCGGCACCGAGTTGAATGACCGCGCAATGCTTGAGGGTTGCGGCGAAATCCGCAGCGAAGGCCGGTGACACCAGCGCGCCGGGAGATCCCGCGAACAGCAGTTTCGGATAGGTCGAGGCCGCAAGCGCGGCATGTGCTGCGGTGAGCGCCTGGTCGACATCGGCCGGCTCGCCTGCAATCGGCAGTTCGCGCGGCAGCATCAAGGTCGGCTTGCGGCTCTCGCGAGTCACAAACGGCGCGCGGTAGGCGGCCATCTCCTCCTCGCTGAGCTTGCGCAGGATCGAGCCCGGCAGCACGCGCTCGACGAAAACATTATGGTCGAGGATCAGCGCCTCACCCTCGCCCGGCGTGCGGAATTTGCGGAACAAGTCGCGGGCGGCGTCATGCTGGTGGAAGTCCGGCCAGCCGCGCATCGGGCGGATGAACTCCATAAAGGCGAGCCCGCGCACGAAATCGGGACGACGCGCCGCGAGGTGAAACGCCAGCGCGGTGCCCCAGTCCTGGGCAACGAGATAGGCCGAGCCGATGCCGAGATCGTCGATCAGCGCATCGAGATAGTCCGCGTGATCGAAGAAGCGGTAGGCGATGTCGGGCTTGCCGGACTGGCCGTAGCCGATCAGGTCGGGCGCGATGCAATGCCCGACCGGCGCGACCAGTGGCATGATGTTGCGCCAGATGTAGGACGACGTCGGATTGCCGTGCAGGAACAGCACGTGCGGCGCGTCGCCGCGTCCGGTTTCGCGATAGGCCATCGTGGATCCGCGGATGGGCCGGTGATGCAGGCTGGTATCGGTAGCGAAGGTCATGGCAGCTCCTTGAACACGGTTTGGAATGCGATCGTCTTGAAACGGGTGAGTGCGGCCGCGCTGCGTTCGACCTTCATGCGCAGCATCGCGCCCTGCCAGGATGCCAGCAGGAATTCGGCCAGCTCGTCGGGTTCGAAGTCGGACGCGATCTCGCCCTTGGCCTGCGCCTCCGCGATGCAGGCGGCGAACGGCTCACGCCATTCGCGGAAGATCGCGTCGAGCTGCTCGCGCAGCATCTCACTGGAGCCGGATGCCTCCAGGCTGAAATCGCCGATCAGGCAGCCGCGGGTGAAGCCGTCATGCGCAAGCTTGCCGGTGATGAGATCGAGATAGCGCCTGAGCCGTTCGCGCGCGGCCAGCGAGGTGTCCCCCAGCGCGTCCGCCACGAGGCCGCGCACATAGAGGAAGTAGCGGTCGAGCACTTCGGAGGCGAACAGCTCTTTGGAGCGGAAATGGTTGGTGAACGAGCCCTGCGGCGCGCCGGCGGCGGCGGTGACGTCGCGCACGCTGGTGCCGTGATAGCCGGTGCGGAACATGGCCTTCAGGCCGGCGTCGAGGATGGCATCGCGGAGAGAGGGTTTTGGCATGGCCCAACTAATACGTACGTACGTATTGATTGTCAAGCGACAAAATGACCGCGGCCCGCACGCCCTTGGCGGCGCCGCTCAGGCATGATGGATCAAGGGGTTGAGGTCAGCTTACGGGCTTGCTGCGCGAAACCACCCAGTCGCGCAGCCACGAGCCGACGGCGCAGCCGCAAAGATAGAGCGCGAACATGACCAGGAAGAGATCGAGCCAATAGCCGAAGCGGCCGGGCACGACGTGTGAGAAGGACGCGGCGACCAGCACGACGGCAAGCACGGACAGCCAGCCGATCCAGGCCTTCGAGACGCCCCGCGCTCGATGCACCACGGCGATCCAGCCCATGCCGAAGCCGAGCAGCAGTGCCGCCAGCAGCCAACCCCAGAAGAATGTTGCGACCGCTATCATCGCTACTTCACCACGAAATCGATGCGCCGGTTCTGCGCCTTGCCGTCTTCGGTGTCATTGCCCGCCACGGGCTGCGTGCTGCCGAAGCCGACTGCCGTGAAGCGGTTGGCCGGCAATCCGGCACGGACAAGATAATCCACCACTGCCTGCGCGCGCTTTTCCGACAGCGCCTGGTTGGCAGCTTCATCGCCGTCGCTGTCGGTATGCCCGGCGATCTCGATATTGGTCGTCGGGCAACGCATCGCAGTTTCGATCAGACGATCGAGCAGGCCTACGGAATCCGGCACGATATCGGCCTTGCCCGACTCGAAGCGGATCCGCCCCTTCACCAGGATGTCGGCGAACAATTGCTGGCACACCGAGGCATCGACCGGCGCCGATGGCGGCTTGACCGTGACCTCGGCCTTGTACTGCCAGCCTTGCGGAAACTCCTTGCCCAAGCCGCTGCGGATCTGGCCGGCGGCGGCGTCATAGAGCGCATCGCCCGACAGCTTCACCTCGCGATCGGACACCACCAGCGTTCCCGTCGACAGCCGCGACAACGCGCCGAGCGCAGGCACCACGGCCGCGGCAAAGCCGGACGGCGCGCCCATGCTGGCCTTCAGGTTGTCGACGACTTTCTCGCTGAAGAATTTGCGGCCGGCGGCGGCGACCAGCGCCGCATGCGTGGTGTTATCAGGGACGTAGCCGGTCAGCGTCAATGTCAGCGCGACCGGATCCTTGTAGGCCTGGAACACGTAAGGCGGAGCCTGGACGTCGTTGGTGGCGATCGAATAGCCCTCCGGAAGGTTCTTCAGCGCCGCCGCGATGGCCTCGCGCCCGCCCAATTCGCGCGCCATGCCTGCAAGACTGACCTTGGTGTCGGTCAGCGTGATCTTGCCGTCCTTTAGCTTGCCGATCTGGTCGAGCAGCAGCAGCGCTGCGGCGTCGAACCGCGACGGCGCGCCGCGCGCGAGCGCCATCTGATCCGCCACCTCGACGCCGCCGAGATGGGCTTTCGCGGCCTCCACCAGCTTGCCCTTGCTCGACGGCAGCGGCGCATTGCCGCCGAGCGTCACCCGGCCGACGTCGCGCTCGGCGGACCAGACATACGGCTTGGCTTCGGCAACAAGGCGGGTGTCGTCGTTCACCAGCCGCACACCCGGCACGGCTTCGACCGACGCCACCGCGCTGAGGCGGCCATCTTCGGAGAACGCATTGGCGGCAAAGGTCACGTCGCGGCCATCGACGCTGATGCGGCGCTTGTCGAGGACGGTATCCTTGAGTGCGGCATTAGCGCGCGCGGCAAGATCGGCTTCGACCGTCGCCGTGCTGGTCCACCCTGCAATACCCCAAAAGACGACCAGCGGAATCACCCCCGGCCACCATTTGCTACTCCACTTGAAAAGTCCGTGCATTCAGGGTCCTGCGGCTCGGGAATCAGAGAGAAAACAAACCCTTGGCTGACTGTCAAACCCCAAATCGCATCCCCGGCAGAGCCGCCTTGTTCCGATCAGGCTAACAGTTTCTTCAGTGGTCTTTCGCTAAGTTTGCGGCGGAATGCAAATCGGCCCGCCCGTGCCCTCATGAAGCAGCTTCGTAATACCGTGATCCGCGCCGGGCTGGAGGCACTGTGTTTTTCGGGCGCGCACGTCCTGCTGCGGCCGGTCTTCGCCGGCGTCGGCGCCATCTTCATGCTGCACCACGTCCGTCCGGGGCGCGATGACGCGTTCCAGCCGAATCGCCATCTCGAGGTTGAGCCGGACTTCCTGCGCGCAACGCTTGCGCACCTGCGCGCGCTCGACATCGACATCATCAGCCTCGACGAGGCTCATCGTCGACTGATCGAGCGGAATTTCACCCGGCGCTTCGCCTGCTTCACCTTCGACGATGGCTATCGCGACAACCGCGATTTCGCCTTGCCTGTGATGCGCGAGTTCGAGGCGCCGCTGACCGTCTACGTCACCAGCGATTTCGCCGACGGCTCCGGCCGGCTGTGGTGGATTGCGCTGGAGCGGGTGATATCGGCGGCATCAGCCATTGAGGTGCCAATCGGCGGCAGCACGACGCGGCTCGACACCTCCACGGTGCAAGCCAAGCGCGCCGCGTTCGATCGCATCCACGACTGGCTGCGCGCGCTGCCAGGCGAATGCGACGTGCAGCGCGAGATCTCCGCGCTCTGCATCCGTCACGGCATCGACGACACCGCCATCGCACGCGAGCTCTGCCTGTCCTGGGATGAGTTACGCCAATTTGCCGACGACCCGCTGGTCACGATCGGCGTGCACACCGTCAGCCATTGCAATCTCGCCAAGCAAAGCGAGACGATCGCATCGTTCGAGCTCACAACCAGCCGTGCGCGGATCGAGGACGCCTTGCAGCGGCCGGCGCTGCATCTCGCCTATCCCTACGGCGACAGGACGGCCGCCGGACAACGCGAATTCGCGCTCGCCAAGACGATCGGCTTCAGGACAGCGGTAACGACACGGCCCGGCATGCTGTTCGCCGAAAGCGCCGATCATCTGACCGCCTTGCAACGGGTCTCGCTGAACGGCAACTACCAGGAGGCGCGCCTGCTGCCGGTCCTGACCTCCGGCGCCGCCACCGCGATGTGGAACGGCTTCCGCCGCATCGACGCAGCATGATGCATGCATCGGATACCGCCTCGGATTTTCAGTTTTCTCCTTCCCCCTGAGAGGGGCAGGGCAATCGCATTTGGGAGAAAGCGCCCTGTGGCCATCCTTCGAGACGCCCGCCTTCGGCGGGCTCCTCAGGATGAGGTCTTGTTTTGCGGCACAATAGTAGACCCTCATGGTGAGGAGCGCCGCTTGCGGCGCGTCTCGAACCACGAGGCCGGGTTCGTGCGCAGCCGCCCAAGGCGGCATATGCGATCGCCCTACTGAAAGGGGGAAGGTCGGGATGGGGGTCGGTCACAGACGACGGTGTCTGGGGAGAGAGCAGATCCCCACCCGCTTTGCTCTGCGCGCAAAGCGGCCTCCCCTTTTGAGGAGCTGGCAAGCCATGCTCCCAGTCGCGTTTCCTCTTCCTTGACTCGATCGCCGGCTGCGCCCAGAACCTCCAATAATTCAACGGAGGAACGCATGTTCAAAGATCTGTTCTCACTGAAAGGCCGCGTCGCATTAGTGACCGGCGGATCGCGCGGCATCGGCAAGATGATCGCAGCCGGCTTCCTCGCGCAGGGCGCGGCCAGAGTCTACATCACCGCGCGCAAGGCCGGGCCCTGCGAAGCCACCGCCAAGGAGCTGTCGGCCGCCTATGACGGCGAATGCATCGCGCTGCCGATCGATATCTCGACGGTCGAGGGTTGCGAGAAGCTCGCCGGCGAGATCATCAAGCTGGAGCCGAGGCTCGACATCCTCGTCAACAATGCCGGCGCCGCGTGGGGCGCGGATTTCGACGAATTTCCCGAGAGCGGCTGGGACAAGGTGATGAACCTCAACGTCAAGTCGCTGTTCTTTCTGACCAAGGCACTGGCGAAGCCGTTGCGCGCCGCGGCCAGCGCAGCGCAGCCCGCCAAGGTGATCAACATCGCCTCGATCGACGGCATCTTCGTCAATCCGATGGAGACCTATTCATATGCAGCGAGCAAGGCAGCGGTCATCCACCTGACGCGGCGCATGGCGACCAGGCTGATCAAGGACCATGTCAACGTCACCGCGATCGCACCGGGCGCGTTCAAGTCGGACATGAACCGGGCCGCGCGCGACCACGCGGACGATGTCGCCAAGCGCGTGCCGGCGCAGCGGGTCGGCACCGACGAGGATATGGCGGGGGTTGCGATCTATCTCGCCTCGCGGGCCGGCGACTATGTCGTCGGAGCCACCATCGCGGTCGACGGCGGCGTGGTCTACGCCAATGCCGGCGCCGAGATCGCAGGGTAGCGCCCAGCGACCGGCCGCAATCTCACTGTCGTGCCCCGGCTTGACCGGGGCATCCAGTACGCCGCGGCCTTTCGATTCCTGCCGCACTCTCTCCGGAATACTGGATCACCCGCATTCGCGGGTGATGACAGGCCGCGACGATCACGCTCAAGGCTGGCCCGCGCTTTGCATCGCGAGGTCGCGCTTTTCATGCCGGCGAGCACGTCGTTGCGGCCGTCAGCGCACTGCGCTCGACAAAGAAAAGGGGCGAGCCAGGGACCTCTCGGCTCACCCCTCTCCTGCTCTCTCCGGGAGGAGAAAGACCGCTTGAGCGATCAGCTCTCGATCCTCACATATTCGAAATCGCCGGGCTTGTTGTCGATGCCGACCTTCGGCGGCGAGATCCATGAGGCGAACTGGCCGGGTTCGGTCACGGGCTTCATCAGCGAAGCGATGAACTCACCGTCCTCGTTCGACGGCAGCCACTCGCCCTTGCGCTTGGCCCAAGTCGCATCGTCGATCAAGAGGCCGTCGGGCGTTGCATGAACGTCCTTGAACTCGCCGATCTGGCGGTGGAAGGCGGTGTTCGGCACCGTGAGCTTGTAGTCATAGCCCGCGGTCGAGATCACCTTATTCCAGCGCAGCATGCCCTTGACGCAATCCTGCGTGTAGTCGTCGCGCAGGCGCATGTTGAGCGCGGTGAGCGCCGGCTCGTCGACCATCTTGATCTGGCCGTCGACCAGCTTCATGACCGGATAGGTCGAGGTCTTGAGCTGATGATCGTCGTCGATCGTGGTTTCCTTGTAGCGGCCCTTGATGCCGGCATTGAAGGCGTTGGCGGCGTTGGTCGACACCTCCGAACCGAACAGGTCGAGCGACAGCGAATAGTGCAGGTTCAGCTTCTTCTGGATCGTCGGCAGGTCGATCACGCCGAGCGCGCGGACCCTGGCGATGTCGGTCGGATCGGTGATGCCGGCTTCCCGCATCGCATCGCAGGTACGCTGCACGACGCGGGTGATGCCGGTCTCGCCGACGAACATGTGGTGGGCTTCCTCGGTCAGCATGAAGCGGCAGGTGCGCGACAGCGGATCGAAGCCCGACTGCGCCAGCGAGTGAAGCTGCATCTTGCCATCGCGGTCGGTGAAGTAGGTAAACATGAAGAACGACAGCCAGTCCGGCGTCGCCTCGTTGAACGCGCCGAGCATGCGCGGTGAATCCGCGTCACCGGAGCGGCGGCGCAACAAATCATCTGCTTCCTCGCGGCCATCTCTGCCGAAATACTTCTGCAGCAGGTAGACCATCGCCCAGAGATGGCGGCCTTCCTCGACATTGACCTGGAACAGATTGCGCATGTCGTAGAGCGACGGCGCGGTCTTGCCGAGGTGGCGCTGCTGCTCGACCGACGCCGGCTCGGTGTCGCCCTGGATCACGATCAGGCGGCGGAGCAGCGCGCGGTGCTCGCCGGGCACCTCCTGCCAGGCCGGCTTGCCGTAGTTCTCGCCGAACGGAATGACGCGATTTTCCTCCTGCGGAGCAAGCAGAATGCCCCAGCGATATTCCGGCATCCGCACGTAATCGAACTTGGCCCAGCCGCGCGGATCGACCGAATAGGCGGTGCGCAGATAGACCAGCGATTCCTGGAAGCCGTCCGGGCCCATGTCGCTCCACCAGTCCATGTAGCCGGGGTGCCAGCCCTCCAGCGCCTTGAGCACCTGGCGGTCCTCGGCGAGATTCACGTTGTTCGGAATCTTGGTCGAGTAATCGACGTTCATGATGTTCACGTTCATGGCCGTGCTCCTGGATATCGTTTCGACGTGTATCGCGTCTTGCTCAACCGTCATCCTGAGGAGCGGTGTCTTCGCCGCGTCTCGAAGGATGCTGGCTTGGTCATATTCATCCTTCGAGGCTCGCTAACGCTCGCACCTCAGGATGACGGCGAAAATTCCTAAACCCTCGTCATGTCGAACTGCGCCTTCTGGCCGGTGCCGTAGCGGCGCAGCGCGCCCTCCTCGCCGACCGCGTTGGGCCGCTGGAAGATCCAGTTCTGCCACGCCGTGAGGCGCGAGAAGATCTTCGATTCCATGGTCTCGGGCCCGACGAAGCGCAGATTGGCTTCCATGCCGGTGAGACCGTCGGGCGAGAACGAGGTGCGCTCCTCGAAGAACACGCGCACCTCATCGTCCCAATCGATGTCGTCGAGCGCGAAGGTGACGAGGCCGAGCTCCTCGGCCTGCTCCGCATCGAGCGCCTTGCCGATCGACGCCTGCGCGCGCTCCAAATCGGACGGATCGGCCTGGAAGCGGGATTGCAGCCGGGTCAGGCCGTGGCTCATCGGATACGGCCCGAAATTCATCGCAGTCAGCTCGATGGTCGGCGGGGCGCGGTTGTCGCCCTGCTTCTGGCCGATCAGCATGTAGGAGCGGTCGGCGGCGAACACGAGCTCGGCCAGCGTGCCGACGAAGCAGGAGCCGGGCTCGACCAGCGTCACCAGCGTGCGCGAGGTGACGTCGATGCGCTTGAGCACGCGCTTCCAGTAATGCCTGATCTCGTTGACCAGCCAGTGCGCCTTGTTGGCCTCGATGAAGCCGTCATAGGCGACGACGTTGGCGGCGTCGCCATGGCTCTTGAACACCAGCATCGCGATCCCGAGCTCGTTGAGGCGCAGATGCAGGATCGCATCGTCGAGCTCGCGTGCGACCTGCAACGGCCAGAACGAGGCGCCCTGCGCAATCATGCCGTCGATGTTTGCCGGCAGTGCCGCTTCCGGCGCCTTGATCGAGATCGTCGCGATGCGCGCCGCGCGATCGATATCGACGCTGACAAAGCCGTAGCGGATCGCGCTGTCGTCGATGGTCCGCTTCAGCGGCGTCAGCGCGATGCCCGGGCCCGCGCCGTTGCGCTTCGACTTGGCGGCGAATTCCTTGACGCGCTCGGCGAGCTTGCCTTCGAGCTTGGAGTTCGGCGCGATCTCGTCGACCAGCCGCCAGGCGACAGCGCGCTTGCCCTTGATGCCTTCCTCGATTGTGCAGAAGAAATCGGCATGGTCGCGGCGCACCTTGCGCTTGTCGACCACGCGGGTGAGCCCGCCGGTGCCCGGCAGCACTGCGAGCAGCGGCACCTCGGGCAGCGCCACCGCCGCCGCGCCGTCGTCGGCCATCATGATGTGGTCGGTCGCGAGCGCCAGCTCATAGCCGCCGCCGGCCGCGGTGCCGTTCACGACGGTGATGAAGCTCTGGCCCGAATTCTCGCTGGAATCCTCCAGGCCGTTGCGGGTCTCATTGGTGAACTTGCAGAAGTTGACTTTGTGGGCGTGGGTCGAGCCGGCCAGCATGCGGATGTTGGCGCCGGCGCAGAACACGCGGTTCTTGCCCGAGCGCATCACCACGACCTTCACCTCGGGGTGCTCGAAGCGTAGCCGCTGCACGGCATCAGCCAGTTCGATATCGACGCCGAGATCGTAGGAATTCAGCTTGAGCTGATAGCCCTCGAACAGGCCGGCGCTCTCGTCGACGTCCATGGTGAGCGTCGCAACGTCGCCCGCAACGTCCAGCTTCCAGTGCCGATAGCGCGACGGCTCGGTCTGGAAATCGATGTATTTCGCCCCGCCTGCGAGGACGCGATCGTCGCCAGCCATTGGGCCACCCTTCAACGTTGTTTGTTTGACCTTGTCGGTTCGACACATGCATAATAATGCATGTTTTCGAGTTGGTCTAGTTCAAAATGCAGAAACATGCATTTTGTTTCATGTTCGTAAAATCACCCGATCGGCCAAAGACCTGGACGATGAAGCAGCGTGCGCAGCCCTCAGGCCGCCAACGTCCGGTCGTCGCGCAGCGCCGCCCTCGCGAATTCCGTGACTGCCTCCAGCGTCACGGCGGACGCCTCGCGGTGCGGCGAGTGGCCGGCGCCGTCGATGACCGCGACGTCGACCGGGCAGTAGCACTCCTCGCGCGCGATCTCGACCTGGCGCATCGTGCCGTATTGATCGTTGACGCCCTGCACGATCAGCACCGGCACGCGGATATAGGCAAGATAATCGGAGATATCCCAGTCGCGGAAGTTCGGGTCGAGCCAGGCGCCGTTCCAACCATAGAACGCGTTGTCGACATCCTTGTGCCAGCGCGCGAGCTTCTCCTTCAGGTTGGTGGTCTCGTACGCCGCCTTGATCTCGGCGATCGATTTCACCGAAATGTCCTCGACGATGAAGTGCGGCGCGAGCAATGCGATCCCCTGCAGGCGATGATCCTGGCGCGAGCCGGCATAGATCGCCGCGATCGACGCGCCGTCGGAATGGCCGACCAGCAGGCCGCGACGGAAGCCGATCTGATCGAGCAGCTTCGGCAACACCTCCAGTGCCTCGACATGCATGTAGTCGACCGGGCGCGGCAGCTTGACTGGGCTCGAGGCGCCATAGCCCGCACGCGAATAGACCAACACGCCGGCACCGGTCGCGGCCTGCAGCTTCTCCGGGAAGTCGCCCCACAGGCCGACCGAGCCGAGCCCTTCATGCAGCATCACGATGGTCGGCGCTGCATCCGGTAACGGACCGATCATGCGGTATTCGAGATCGGCGCCATCTATGGTGAGGAAGCCGGAGGGATTCAGGTTCTGCATGATCGCGCTTTCCTCACTCGTCGTCCCGGCCTAGTGCGCAATTGCGCACGGGGGGCCGGGACCTATAACCACAGGATTCAATTGTTGCGCAAAAGCCGTCGAACAGCATCTCTCAAAGACAAAGGCCGCGGCGTATGGGTTCCGGCCTTCGCCGGGACGACGCGCGACGGCTACAGCGCGCCATCCCGCAACTTGAACCGCTGGATCTTGCCCGTTGCAGTCTTCGGAAGCGACTCCACGACATCGATCCAGCGCGGATATTTCCACGGCCCGATCTTCTGCTTGACGTGCTCCTTGAGCGCCTCATGCAGCCCCTCGGTCGAGCTGCCGGGGCGCAGCACCACGAACGCCTTCGGCTTCAACAGTCCCTCCGGATCGGCTTCCGGCACCACGGCCGCTTCGAGCACCGAGGGATGGGTGATCAGTGCGCTCTCGACCTCGAACGGAGACACCCAGATGCCGGAGACCTTGAACATGTCGTCGGCCCGGCCGCAGAAGGTGTAACGGCCTTCCGCGTCGCGGACATATTTGTCGCCGGTGCGGGTCCACGCGCCCTCGAAGGTTGAGCGGCTCTTGCTGCGCTGGTTCCAGTAGCTTTCGCCGGCGGAGGGCGCATCGACCAAGAGTTCGCCGACCTCGCCGTCGGCCACCTCGGCACCCAGCTCGTTGACCAGCCGCACCTTGTAGCCGGGCACCGGTCGGCCCGAGGTGCCGTATTTGATGTCGCCGGGCGCGTTCGACAGGAAGATGTGCAACAGCTCGGTCGAGCCGACGCCGTCGAGGATGTCGACACCGAAGCGCGACTTCCAGGCGTTGCCGACCGATTCCGGTAATGCCTCGCCCGCGGAGGTGCAGATGCGCAGGCGATCGCCCGCGGCTTGCGCCTTCGTCGCCTCGTCGTTCAGCATCGCGGCGAACAGGGTCGGCACGCCGAAGAAGATGCTGGGGTGATATTTGTTCATCAGCGCGAACATCACCGCCGGCGTCGGACGCTCCGAATTGAGCACCGTGCTGGCGCCTACCGACATCGGGAAGGTCAACGCATTGCCGAGGCCATAGGCAAAGAACAGCTTGGCCGCGGAGAGCCCGACATCATCCTCGCGAATGCCGAGCACCTGCCTGGCATAGGTCTCCGCGGTCGCAGCGAGGTTGGAATGCAGATGGCGAACGCCTTTCGGCATGCCGGTCGAGCCCGACGAATAGAGCCAGAACGCCGGTTCGTCGGCATGCGTCGCCGCGGTCGCAAACGCATTGCCCTCGCGCGCGAGCTCGTCGGAGAGCTTCTTGTGGCCGTGCGCATCCTGGCCCGAGACCACGACATGTTCGAGGTCAGGCATCCGAGCGATGACATCCTTCACGACCGGCAGCAGCGCTTCGGAGACGAACAGCACACGCGCACGGCAATCGCCGAGGATGTAGGCATATTGCTCTGACGTCAGCAGCGTGTTCAGCGGCACCGGCACCACGCCGGCGCGGATCGCGCCCAGAAACACGATCGGGAAATCGACCGTATCCAGCATGATCATCGCAACCCGCTCTTCGCGGCGCACGCCGAGCCGGCGCAGCATGTTGCCGAGCCGGCGCGTCTGTTGCTGCAACTCGCCATAGGTGAGCTTCGACACGGTGTCGTCGAAGACGACCTTGTTGCCGCGGCCTTCGTCGACATTGCGATCGAGCAGCCAGGTCACCGCGTTGTAAGTCATGCCCCGCTCCTCGGACCCAGACGCGCCACGCTTCCCTCTCCTGTGAATTTAAGAATTATAATTCATACAAAGCCACTACATCGGCTTGCTGTCAATGCTCATCGGCACTATGTTTCCGGAAACCCGCGCGCTCCATAGGGATCATGACCCAGGACAACGATCCGGAAACCGGCTTCCTCGAACAGCTCGGCCAGCGCGTGCGGACGATGCGCGCCCTGCGCGGCATGTCGCGCAAGGTGCTCGCCAAGGTCTCAGGCATTTCCGAACGCTACATCGCCCAGCTCGAGAGCGGCAAAGGCAATGTCTCGATCGTGCTGCTGCGCCGCGTCGCAGGCGCGATGGGCGCGCATCTCGAAGACCTGATCCCGTCGAGCGAGCCGGTGCCCGACTGGGCCGTGATCCGCGATCTCCTGCGGAAAGCTTCGGCGAACCAGATCGCGCAGGCCAAGGACATCCTCGCCGGCGGCAGCGCCTCGGCGCCGCGACGCGCCTCGTTCTCCGGCATTGCGCTGATCGGCCTGCGCGGTGCCGGCAAGACGACGCTGGGGAGGATGCTGGCCAAGAAGATCGGCTGGAGCTTCGTCGAGCTCAACAAGGAGATCGAGACGCAGAATGGCCTGTCGGTCGCCGAGATCATCGCGCTCTACGGTCAGGAAGGCTTTCGCCGCATGGAGCAGGCGGCGCTGACCCAGCTTCTGGCGCGCAAGGAACTGATGGTGCTGGCGACCGGCGGCGGCATCGTCTCCGAGCCGCTGACCTTCGACCTGATCCTGTCGTCGTTCTACACGATCTGGCTCAGGGCCGAGCCGGAGGAGCACATGGCCCGCGTCCGCCGCCAGGGCGATCTACGCCCGATGGCCGACGACCGCTCCGCGATGGCGGAATTGCGCAACATCCTGGTCAGCCGCGAGCCGCTTTACGCGCGCGCCTCCGCCGTGGTCGACACTGCCGGCCTTTCGGTCGACGCCGCCGCGGCGCGGCTGATCGACTCGGTGCGGCCGGTGCTGCAGAACGAGGCGCGCTCGTTCGGCCTGCGCAGCGTGGCGCTGTGAGCCTCCTTCACAGCAGCCGGCTCTTCACATCCTCCGCGCCGTCGCGCAGGAGCGGCAGGAAGCGATCGATCAACTCCTGCCTCGGCACGCGGTCGACATGGGCGCCCATGTTGATGGCAGCGACGATGGTGCCGTCGTAGCGGCGCACCGGCACCGAGATCGAGCGGAAGTGCGGCTCGGCCTCACGGTCGACCAGCGAATAGCCTTGCGCGCGATCGGCGATGATGGTGGCGAGCAGCCGCTTCGGATCGGTCACGGTCTGCGGCGTCACGGATTCGCGGCGCATCGCTTTCAGCCGTGTCGCGAGCTCGCCATCGGCGAGCCGGCCGAGCATCGCGCGCCCGACCGAGGTGCAGAACGCCGGCAGCCGGTAGCCGATGTCGAGGCCGGCGGAGAACACCCGCGTCGGGCTCGAGCGCGCCACGAACACAACGTCGTCGCCGTCGAGCAGCGCGAGCGAAGCGATCTCCTGCGCTGAAGTTGCGATCCGATCGAGCACCGGCTGCAATACCGTGACCACCTGGTTGGATTGGAGATAGGAGCCGGCCAGCGTCAGCACATGCGGCGTCAGCGTGAACAGCTTGCCGTCGGTCGCAACGAACCCGCCATGCGCAAGCGTGAACAGGATGCGCCGTGCGGTGGCGCGCGGCAGATCGGCGGCGCGTGCGAGATCGCTCAGCGTCGCCGGCCCGGTGACGGTGCCGAACACCTGCAACAGGCGCAGGCCGCGGTCGAGGCTTTCGACGAAGTCGGTCGCGCGCTCGTCCTGATCGGTCCGCTTCAGCTTGGGCATGGGTTTGCGGCTTTGAACGGTTCAAAAATTGGACTTGCTGCCCCAATCAGACATGGCATAATTCGCACATTCGTTCAATAGGCGAACAAATCCAAATTCAGGAGACGCCGCCATGATGAGCCAGGAGCAGAACGACCTGATCACCCGCACCGGCCGTAAGGACCCATGCGGCAAGCTGATGCGGATGTACTGGCAGCCGGCGGCGCTGGTGGACGAGTTGCAGGGGCCGCGCCCGGTGCGCCCCGTGCGGCTGCTCGGCGAGAACCTGGTGCTGTTTCGCGGCGAGGACGGTCGCTACGGGTTGATCGACCGTCACTGCGCGCATCGCGGCGCCGACCTCGCCTTCGGCCGGCTGGAGAATGGCGGCCTGCGTTGCGCCTTCCATGGCTGGCTGTTCGACACGAGCGGCCAGTGCATCGAGACCCCGGCCGAGCCAGCGGGCTCGCAGCTCTGCAAGGGCATCAGGCAGCGCTCCTATCCGGTGGTGGAAAAGAGCGGCATCCTCTGGGCCTTTCTCGGCGACGGCGCGCCGCCGGCGTTTCCGGAGCTCGACTGCTTCGTCGCACCCGACAGCCACACCTTCGCGTTCAAGGGCCACATGAACTGCAACTGGCTGCAGGCCCTCGAGGTCGGCATCGACCCGGCACACGCCTCCTATCTGCATCGCTTCTTCGAGGACGAGGATACGTCGGCCGCCTATGGCAAGCAGTTCCGCGGCGCCTCGGCCGGCTCTGACATGCCGATGACCAAGATCCTGCGCGAATATGATCGCCCGATTATCAATGTCGAGCACACCGAATACGGCCTGCGCCTGATCGCGCTGCGCGAGCTGGATGGCGAACGCACCCATGTGCGCGTCACCAACCAGCTTTTCCCGCACGGCTTCGTGATCCCGATGTCGACGGAGATGACGATCACGCAGTGGCACGTCCCCGTCGATGACGAGAACTGCTATTGGTACGCGATCTTCACCAGCTACACGAACCCGGTCGACAAGCAGAAGATGCGCGACCAGCGGCTCGAGCTCTACGAGCTGCCGGACTACAAGTCGCGCAAGAACAAGTCGAACGATTACGGCTTCGACCCGCACGAGCAGGCGACCGCGACCTATACCGGCATGGGCACCGACATCAACGTCCACGACCAGTGGGCGGTGGAATCGATGGGCCCGATCCAGGACCGCACCAACGAGCATCTCGGCCAGAGCGACAAGGCGATCGTGCAGTATCGCCGGCTGCTGCGGCAAGAGATCGAGAAGGTCGCGGGCGGCGAGAAGCCGATGCTGTTCCTCGACGACGCCACCGCGCGGAGCATCCAGGGCCCGGCGACGATGGACGGTATCGGCCCGACCCAAGGGTGGGAGCTCTACTGGATGGAGGTCGACGTCAAGCGCCGCCGCGGCGCGCCGTGGGCCGCCCCCGTGCCGCGCGAGATCGCCGGCAAGGTGCCTCATCTGACGGCGGCGGAGTGATGGCGAATTCAATAGTGTGTCACCGCTGCTTGTTTCACCTCGCCCCGCTTTCGGGGAGAGGCATAGGCCGCCTTCGGCGGCCGTTCTCAAGGACGCCGAAGCGAAGCTTCGGCTATGTCGCATCGCTAGATGCGATCCGGGTGAGGGGGTACTGGTCTATCGACGAATCGAAGCGGCGGAGGGAGCCCCTCACCCCAACCCTCTCCCCGCGAAGAGCGGGGCGAGGGAGAAGTGAAGGAGTGACGCAGTGAGCTTTGTCGAGAGCCACGGCCTGTGGTCGAACGAGCAGCAGGAGGCCGCACAGCGCCTTCGCCGCATCGTCGAGGAGAACAACCTCGAAGTCGTCAGGCTGTCGTTCCCCGACCAGCATGGCATCCTGCGCGGCAAGACGCTGATCGCAAGCGAAGCCGTGCGTTCGCTCGAGGGCGGCTGCTCCATCACCACGACGATGCTGGCCAAGGACACCTCACACAAGACGGTGTTTCCGGTGTTCACCGCCGGCGGCGGCTTCGGCATGAAGGAGATGGAGGGCGCGGCCGACGTGCTGATGGTCGCCGATCCCACCACGTTCCGCGTGCTGCCGTGGGCGCCCAACACCGGCTGGCTGCTCTGCGACCTCTATTTCAGCGACGGCCGCCCGGTGCCGTTCGCGACCCGCAATCTCTATCGCAAGGTGCTCGATCAGCTCGCCGGCCGCGGCTATGATTTCGTCGCCGGGCTCGAGGTCGAATTCCATCTCTTCAAGCTCGACGACGCCCATATGGCGCCGGAAGATGCCGGCCAGCCGGGACGGCCGCCTGATGTCAGCCTGCTGTCGCAGGGCTACCAATATCTCACCGAGCAGCGCTACGACCTGATGGAGCCGGCGCTCGAGATCATCCGCCGCGATGTCCTCGCGCTCGGCCTGCCCCTGCGCTCGGTTGAGGTCGAGTTCGGCCCGAGCCAGTGCGAGTTCACCTTCCAGCCGACGACGGGGCTTGCGCCGGCCGACACCATGGTGTTGTTCCGCTCCGCGGTGAAGCAGATCGCGCGCCGCCATGGCTATCACGCCACCTTCATGTGCCGGCCGAAATTGCCGAACGTGTTCGCCAGCGGCTGGCACCTGCACCAATCGCTGGTGTCGCGCACAAGCGGCGAGAATGCGTTCATGGCGAAGGAGACCGGCGAGCCCTTGAGCCCGCTCGGCCGCGCCTATCTCGCCGGCCTGATCGAGCATGCGCGGGCCTCGACCGTGTTCACGACGCCGACCATCAACGGCTACAAGCGCTACCGCTCCTACTCGCTGGCGCCCGATCGCGCGATCTGGGGCCGCGACAATCGCGGCGTGATGATCCGCGTGCTCGGCGGCGCCGATGATCCCGCGACACGGCTGGAGAACCGGATCGGCGAGCCGGCCGCCAACCCCTACCTCTACATGGCGAGCCAGATCCTCTCCGGTCTCGACGGCGTCGACCGCACGCTCGATCCCGGCCCGTCGGCGGATACGCCCTACGAGACCAAGGCCGCGCTGCTGCCGAAGTCGCTGCGCGAGGCCGTGTTTGCGCTCCACGACGATCCGTTCTTCCGCCAGGCGCTGGGGCCGGAGTTCGTGGACTACTACGTCCACATCAAGAACGCGGAGATCGAGCGGTTTCAGGCCGAGGTCTCCGATTGGGAACATCGCGAATATTTCGAGATGTTTTGAGGGCCCATTGTCGTCCCGGCGAAAGCCGGGACCCATAACCACAGTCGGTATTTGGTTTGCACAGCCGGCTCCCCGCGGAGCCAAACGAGAGGCCGCGGCGTATGGGTCCCGGCTTTCGCCGGGACGACGCTGAATATGGTGCGAGAACGGTGTTCTAAATTCCCAGGTACTTGTGCTGGAGATCCGGCTCGGCGATCAGCTCTTCGCTCGTCCCGCTCCACACCGTCTTGCCGCGCTCGATGATGTAGTGGCGGTCCGCGATGCGGGCGAGGTTCTCGACGTTCTTGTCGATCACCAGCACTGACTGGCCCTGCCCCTTCAGCATCGACAGGCAGCTCCAGATCTCGTCGCGGATCAAGGGGGCGAGGCCCTCGGTCGCTTCGTCGAGGATCAGGAGCTTCGGATTGGTCATCAGCGCGCGGCCGATCGCCAGCATCTGCTGCTCGCCGCCGGAGAGCGTGACACCCATATTGCTGCCGCGCTCGGCAAGCCGCGGAAACAGCGCGTGGATCTTGTCCAGCGTCCACGGATCACGGCTGCCCAGGCGATTGCCGGAGGCCGCCACGAGATTTTCGCGCACGGTCAGGTTCGGGAAGATCTGGCGCCCCTCCGGCACGAGCCCGATGCCGAGTTTGGCGATCCTGTAGGACGGCAGGCCCCGCACCTGTTCGCCGGCAAAACGGATGGCGCCGGAGCGCGCCGGCGTCAGGCCCATGATCGAGCGGATGGTGGTGGTCTTGCCCATGCCGTTGCGGCCCATCAGCGCAACCATCTCGCCGGCCTTGATCTGTAGCGACAGGCCGAACAGCACCTGGCTCAGGCCATAGCAGGTCTCGATCGCGTCGACGTCGAGCAGGGTCTCAGCCATTTTTGCCTCAGCCGATTTTGCTTCAGGCATGGCGCGTCACCGCGTGCTGCTCGCCGAGATAAGCGCGCTTGACCTCGTCGTGCCTGCGGATCGCATCGGGCACGTCGCAGGCAATGACGCGGCCGTAGACCAGCACCGTAATGCGGTCGGCGAGCGCGAACACCGCCTCCATGTCATGCTCGACCAGCACGATGGTCACCTCCTTGCGCAGCTCCTTGAGCAGCGCGACCATCCGCGCGGATTCGGTGACGCCGAGGCCGGCCATCGGCTCATCGAGCAGCAGGAGCTGCGGCCTGGTGGCGAGCGCGACCGCCAGTTCGAGCTCGCGCTGCTCGCCATGGCTTAGTTGTGACACCAGCACATTGGCGCGCTTGCCGAGGCCGACCCGCTCCAGCGCGGCGCGCGCAGCCTCGCGCAGGTGTGGCTCTTTCCGCGCATTGCCCCAGAAGCGGAAGGAGTGACCGTCATGGGCTTGGGCTGCGAGCGCGACGTTGTCGATCGCCGAAAAATCCTTCAGCAGCGAGGTGATCTGGAACGAGCGCGCCAGCCCGAGCCGGCTGCGCTTGTAGGACGGCAGCCGCGTGACGTCGCGGCCGCCGAACCGGATGGTGCCGGAGTTCGGCATCAACTGCCCGGTGAGCTGGCTGATCAGCGTGGTCTTGCCGGCGCCGTTGGGGCCGATGATTGCGTGCAATTCGCCCGGCACGACCTCCAGCGAGAGGTTGTCGGTCGCGGTGATGCCGCCGAAGCGGCGGACCAGATTGTCGACGCGGAGCAAGGGATCAGACACGGCCCATCCTCCCGAGCAGGCCCATGATGCCGCCGCGCGCGAACAGCACGATCAAAAGGAGCAGCGGCCCCATGATCAACGCCCAGTATTCGGTGAACTGCGACAGCAGCTCTTCCAGCACCAGATAGATGATGGCGCCGAGCACGGGACCGAACAGCGAGCCCATGCCGCCCAGGATCACCATCACCATGAGATCGCCGGAGCGGGTCCAGTACATCACCGCCGGGCTGACGAAGTCGGTGTTGTTGGCGAGCAGCGCGCCTGACAGCCCGCAAATGGTGCCGGCAATGACGAAGCAGACCAGGCGGTAGCGGTTGGCATGGAAGCCGATCGCCTGCATGCGCTGCTCGTTGGAGCGGACGCCCTGCACGACCAGGCCGAAGCGCGAATTGACGATGCGCCAGATCAGATAGAGGCCGCCGAACAGGCAGGCTAGGCAGAGATAGTAGAACTGCGTGCGATCCGAGAGGTTGATCAGGCCGGCAAAATCGCTGCGCTTGTAGATGGTGAGGCCGTCATCGCCGCCGTAGCGCGACAGGCCAGAGGCCACGTAATAGGCCATCTGCGCGAAGGCCAGCGTGATCATGATGAAGTAGACGCCGCGGGTGCGAAGCGAGAGCGCACCGATCACCAGCGCAAACAGCGCCGAGACCGCGAGCGCCACCGGCCACTGGATGAAGCCGGAGCCGATGCCCTCGGCGGCGAGGATGCCGACCGCATAGCCGCCGATGCCGAGATAGGCGGCGTGGCCGAAGCTCATCATGCCGCCATAGCCCATGATCAGGTTCAGGCTCGCGGCCGCCAGCGCGAAGATCACGATGCGGGTGAACAGCGTGAGGATGAAGATGTTGCCGCTCACCGCCGAATAGACCGGCAGCAGGACCAGGGCGGCGCAGAGCAGCGCCGCGACCAGATTGGAGAGGTTGAGCTTGGGCATCATCGCTTGGCCGCCGGAAACAGCCCCTCCGGCCGCACGACCAGCACGATCGCCATCAGGAGGTAGATCAGCATCGAGGACAGCGCCGGCGCCGCGGTCGAGGCCGCAGCGCCGCTCAGCACCTTGCGCAGGAGGTCAGGCAGGAAGGCGCGGCCGAGGGTATCGATCATGCCGACGAAGATCGCCGCCAGGAACGCGCCGCGGATCGAGCCGATGCCGCCGATCACGATGATGACGAAGGCGAGGATCAGGATGTTCTCGCCCATGCCGATCTGCACGGTGAGGATCGGCGCCTGCATCAAGCCGGCGAGGCCGGCGAGCGCCGCACCGAGCCCGAACACCAGCGTGAACAGCAGCTTGATGTTGATGCCGAGCGCACCGATCATCTCGCGGTTCGAGGCGCCGGCGCGGATCAGCATGCCGACGCGGGTGCGCATCACGACCAGATAGAGCAGCGCGGCGACCGCCAGCGCCACCGTGATGATCAAGAGGCGATAGGCCGGATAGTACACGCCGGGAATGATCTGCAGCGGCACGGTCAGCCAGGCCGGCAGCGGCAGCGCGAGACCTGCCGGGCCCCAGATCAGCCGCACGGCATCGTTGAAGAACAGGATCAGGCCGAAGGTCGCGAGCACCTGGTCGAGGTGGTCGCGGCCATAGAGATGTCTCAGCGCGACATATTCGAGCACGATGCCGAGCAGCAGCGTGGCGCCGAGCGCCAGCAGCGCGCCGAGCACGAAGCTGCCGGTCCATGCCACGAACGTCGCCGCGAAATAGGCGCCCATCATGTAGAGCGAGCCGTGCGCCAGATTGACGAAGTCCATGATGCCGAACACCAGCGTCAAGCCGGCCGCCAGCAGGAACAGCAGGAGGCCGAATTGCAGCCCGTTCAGGAGTTGTTCGACGACGAGATACATCGTGAGGCTACGTCACCTTCAAATGAAACAGCGGCAGCGCAAGCGCGCCGCCGCATTGCACGGTGCGGAGTCTCCCTCGCTCCGCTCTTGCGGGGCCGGGACGAGCAGGGCTCGCCCTGAGAGGGTTGGGGTGAGGGGCTGTCTCCACGAGTCGAATTCGCGGAAAGAACCCCTCACCCAATCGCTTCGCGATTGACCTCTCCCCGCAAGAGCGGGGCGAGGTGCAAGAAGCAAGCCGCGCGCCAAGATCACCCGAGGATCACTTCATCGGACACTTGTCGTGGAACTTGTCCTGGTCGTCCTTGACGATGGTCGCGACCGTTTTCAGCGAGAGCTGGCCGTCGGCGCCCTTGACCACGTCCTGCAGGTAGAAGTTCTGGATCGGGATGTGGTTGTTGCCGTATTTGAACGGGCCGCGCAGCGACTTGAAGTTGGCCTTCTCCATCTCCGCCTTCATCGCGTCCTTCTTGGTGAGGTCGCCCTTCACCGCGACGACGGCGCTGTTGATGAGCTGAGCGGCGTCATAGGCCTGGGCGCCGTAATAGGTCGGACGCAGGCCGGGATACTTCTTGTGATAATCCGCGACGAACGTCTTGTTCTGTTCGTTCGGCAGGTCATTGACCCATTCCTGCGCGCCGGGAATGCCGATCGCGTTGTCCTTTTGCAGCGGCAGCGACAATTCGTCGACGGTGAACGCTGTGTAGAGCGGGATCTGCTGCTTGATGCCGGCCTGGGCGTACTGGTTCAGGAACTGCACACCGGCCGCACCGGGATAGAACACGAAGATCGATTCCGCGCCCGAGTTGCGCGCCTTGGTGAGCTCGGCGGAGAAATCGAGCTGGCTCGGCCACACCGTATATTCCTCGCCGACCACCTTGCCCTTGAAGGTGCTCTTCACGCCTGCCAGCATGTCCTTGCCGGCGGCATAGTTCGGGCCGATCAGGAACACCGACTTGACGCCCTTCTGGTTCATGTAGAGGCCCATCGCCGCGGGCGTCTGGTCGTTTTGCCAGGAGGTTGAGAACACGTAAGGCGAGCACAATTCGCCGGCGAGCTGCGACGGACCGGCATTGGCCGAGATCAAGAAGGTCTTGCTATCGACCGCGGTCTTCAGCGAAGCCAGCAGCACGTTCGACCAGATGTAGCCGACGATGAAATCGACCTTGTCGGACTGCACCAGCTTCTCGGTCTTCTGCTTGCCGATATCGGGCTTCTGCTGGTCGTCCTCGTAGATCACCTCGACCGGCTTGCCGTCCATCTTGCGGCCCATGTGGTCGAGCGCGAGCTCGAAGGAATTACGCATGTCATTGCCGATCACGGCGGTCGGGCCGCTGAAGGTCGAGACAAATCCGATCTTGATGGTGTCGGCCGCGGTCGCCGGCTGCGCCAGCGCCATGGCCATGGCGCCTGCCAGCCAAAATGCCTTGTTCATAGTCACTCCCCTCCTCAACCAATATCCTGCCGGGCCCGTTGTCGGCCCGGGGCGGCGTCACGCTTTGCGCGTCGTTTTCGATGCCTTGTTTTGTGCGCGAAATCGCAAGTCTGCAGCAAGCATGAACCGACGGCCCTCATTTAGAACCTTCGGCGCATACCCCAGCACTTTGCACCATAATTCGTACAAACCAGCCGTGGCAAGAAATATAATGCCGGTTGCGAGGGCAACGATTGTCGCAGGTGGCCCTGCGCTCCGTGGCGCAGCACAGCAGAATTGACGCATTCGATAAAGCGAACGGAAACCACGCGCCGGCCAGACCGCGGCGCTTTCACGGTCCGGAAAGCAGTTCGAGGCGACGGTCGGGCGAAAGGGACGCGTCATATGCTGGGTTACCTGTTCGGCTTCAACGCCCGGATCAGCCGGGTGCCTTTTGTGCTCTGCATCTTCACGCTCGTCGCAGGCCTTGTGCTGCTGGCCTATGGGGTGACCGGCACGACGCCGGGAAGCGGCCGGACCGACGTGCTGCTGATACAGGCCGCGGGCAGCGGCCCGATGCAGATCGCCTTCTTTGCCGCGCTTGCGGTCAGCTTCATGCTGCAATCGATGCGGGTCCGCGATATCGGATGGGACCCGGTATGCGTGATGGTGGGGTGGGTCGTGCTCATCGTGATCGACAGGGTGATCGCGGGCAGACATCCGGAATGGGCGATCAATCCGCAGATCACCGGAACGTTGATTGGCGGGCTCATCAATGCCGCCCTCATGCTGGCGTTGTTGGTCTGGCCGAGCGGTCATTCCGACGCGACATCGCCACTGCCGCGCGACCAAAGCGGAACGGTGGGCGATGTCCGACGCAACAGCAGCACGCCAGCCGCAGCCACCAACCGCATCGCGCGCATCGCCAACGGCGAATTCGGCGGGCGAGCGAAGTAGGGTGTCCTCGCGCTTCGCTGCATCCTCACGCGTCGCCCCTGCACAAGCCGTCTGAACCGTCATCCTGAGGAACCGCGAAGCGGTGTCTCGAAGGATGCTCGGCCCCGCTGGTGGCCGTCGTGCTTCGAGGCTCGCTCCGCTCGCACCTCGGCATGACGGTGTTCGAGTAGAATGCGCACTCTCGATCGTCAGTGCGAGGAGCTCGCGACCAAGCATCCATCTCTCGGCTTGCTGTGCGATGGATTGCTTCGCGGAACCTGTCATCGGGCGCGCGTTCGCGCGACCCGTTGGCTCGCAACGACGATTTACAGCGCGGCGGGACTACCCCGCATCCACCGCCCACTCCGCGCCGTCGATGGCGTAGGGCGCATGGCGGAAATCCCTGATGACGGCGAGCTTGTCGGCGGACCAGTCGAGCAGCATGAAATATTTCGGCAGCGCGTTCGCTTCGTTCGGGTCGAACACCAGGATCGCGGGCCGCCCCTCGACCTGCCCCGGCGCCAGGTGCCAGTCGCCGACCTTCGCGTAATTGCCGAAATAACGCGACACCTCGGCCTTGCCGTTCAGCCTGGTGCGGTTGACGAGCTCGAGCCTGATGTCATCGGCGATCATGGCGCGGATGGCGTCGAAGTCGCGGGCGTTGAAGCGGCTGACATAGGCGTTGAGCCGGACCCGGTCCGTCTCCGACAGGCCGGGCCGCGGTGCATCGTCCGGCTCGTCGGCGAATGCGCGCAATTGGGTGCGGCCGCGATGCAGCGCCGCCTTCACCGCGGGCAGGCTGAAATCCATAATGTCGCAGACCTCGGCCAGCGAGCAGCCGAGCACGTCCATCAGGATCACGCTCGAGCGCTGCGCCACCGGCAGGCGCATGAAGGTGCGCAGGCTGGCCGCTGCGATCTCGCGGCGGGTGACGTCATCGAGCTCTCCGGTCATCATGTCCACCTCCTCCGGCGAGCGGAGCGCTTCCTGGCGGTTGCGCCGCCTGAGGAAATCGAGCGCGGTGTTGTGAGCGATCCGAAACAGCCAGGCCTCCACGTTCTGGATCGGGGCGGCGGAAGCGAAGGCTTCCACCGCCTTGATCAGCGTGTCCTGCAGCACATCCTCGCCGTCGATCACCGACCCGACCATGCGCGCGCAATAGCGATGCAGCTTCGGGCGCAACGCCGAAAGGTGCTGGTTGATATCGACGGCAGGCGATGCTGACATCATTCCACTCCGGACCCGGTCAGGACTGCTCCAGCATACGGTAATTGCCGACGATGCTGGCGCTGCGCACCAGCGGCGGCTCGGCGCAGCGGTCGCGGATACCATCCTGGAAGGCCTGGAACGCGGCAAGCTTCGGGATCGGGCTCGAGCCGTCCTCGGACGCGGCCTCGACAAAGTGCACGAAGGTGTCGTCCTCCAGCCGCAGTGTCAGATAGCGCACGCCGTCCGGCTGCGCCGCCTTCAACTCGGCAAATACCGCCTTCACCAGCTCGGCATTCTTGTCCGCCATCTCCGGCTTCGCCTTGTACCTGATCAGGGTCCGTCTCATCGGTCGCTCCTTTTGGGGGGTCATCATCCCCCAAGGACGTTTGCCGGTCGGCAAAGGATGCGGCCCGGGAAAAATAATTTCGCGCCGCATCCTTTGCCTCTTCCGCCTCGTCTTGGCGACGAAGCGCGCCGCAACAGGGCGGCGCCGCAATGGAGAGCAAACATGCAGACCCCGATCTCTCGCACCGGGCAGCTCTGGGTGCTCGGCGTCACCGCGCTGGCATCCTTCATGATGGCGCTCGACGCCATGGTCATCACGACGGCGTTCGCGACCATCCGTGCCGATTTCGGTAGTCGGGTGGAGACGCTGCAATGGACCGTCAACGCCTTCAATCTCACCTTCGCGGTGCTGCTCTTGACCGGCGCGGCGCTCGGCGACCGCTTCGGTCGGCGGCGGATGTTCGCAGCCGGGATCGCTTTGTTCGTCGTTGCATCGGCCGCCTGCGCGCTGGCCGGCAACGTGCAGGCGCTGATCGCCGCCCGGGCGCTGCAGGGCGCCGGCGCGGCACTCGTGATGCCGCTGGCGATGGCGATCCTGAGCGGCGCGTTCGGCCGGGATGAGCGTGCCCGCGCGCTCGGCATCTTCTCAAGCATCACGGGTTGCGCGCTGATCGTCGGGCCCGCCATCGGCGGCTTCATCACCACCCATCTCGGCTGGCGCTGGATCTTCTGGATCAACCTGCCGATCGGCCTGATCGCGGTCGCGCTGGTGCTGACGCGGCTGCGCGAAAGTTTTGGCCCGGCCGCGCCGCTCGACATCACCGGGCTGTCGCTGGTTGCCGCCGCGGCGCTGGCGCTGGTCTGGAGCCTGTTGCGCGGCAACGCCGTCGGCTGGGGAAGCACCGAGGTGATGGGCACGCTGGCCGCCGGAATCGTGTTCGCGGCGGGCTTCGTGCTGTGGGAATTGCGCACGGCAGCGCCGATGCTGCCGATGCGGCTGTTCGGGTCGCGCGCCTTTGCGTCTGGCATGGCGGCGAGCGTGCTGTTCTATGCCGCGATGTATGGCGTGCTGTTCCTGCTGCCGCAGTTCCTGCAGACCACGCTCGGCTTCGACGCCTTCAGCGCCGGGCTTCGCCTGCTGCCCTGGACTGCGACGCTGTTCGTCACGGCGCCGGTCGCCGGCGCCGTCGTCAACCGGTTCGGCGAGCGGCCGCTGGTGGTGACGGGCCTGCTGATGCAGGCGATCGGGCTCGGCTGGATCAGCGAGATCGTGAGCCCCACCGTCCCCTACTCCGCCCTGGTCGCCCCGCTGGTGCTGGCCGGCGTCGGCGTCTCGATGGCGATGCCGGCGGCGCAGAACGCGGTGCTGAGCGCGGTGGCAGTGACCGAGATGGGCAAGGCCTCCGGCGCCTTCAACATGGGCCGCTTCCTCGGCGGGATGTTCGGCATCGCCGCGTTGGTGGCGGAGTTCTCTGCCAACGGCGCCGCTGATTCTACCGTTCATTTCGCGAGCGGATTTGCCGCGGCGATGAGTCTTGCCGCAACGCTGTCGCTGGCCGGGGCGGCCGCGGGACTTGTTCTGCCGGCACGCCACCGCGCGCTGGCCGCGGCCGCACCGCAGGATGCGTGAGGCCATGACGATAGGGTTTCGCTATCGGGCGATCCGGCAATTCGTCTTGGAATGGAGCTGCGAATGAATACATAATCGCAGGTGACGAAGCCGTTCGAACCGGGGACAAAATCGGATGACAGACGCGCCGGCCAAACCTCATCGTGTGGTGATCGTCGGCGCCGGTTTCGGAGGGCTCGAGGCTGCGTTCGGGCTTGCCGGCGCGCCGGTCGAGATCACGCTGATCGACCGCCGCAACCACCACCTGTTCCAGCCGCTGCTGTACCAGGTCGCCACCGCGTCGCTCGCGACCAATGAGATCGCCTGGCCGATCCGTTATCTGTTGCGCGACCGTCACGAGGTGACGACGCTGTTTGCCAATGCGAACGGCGTCGATGTCGCAGGAAAACGCGTGCTGCTCGATGACGGCGAGAGCGTTCCCTACGACACGCTGATTCTCGCCACCGGCGCGCGCCACGCCTATTTCGGCCATGACGAATGGGAGCCGTTCGCGCCGGGACTGAAGACGCTGGAGGACGCCACCACGTTGCGGCGGCGCATCCTGGTTGCCTTCGAGCGCGCCGAGCGCGAGATCGATCCGGAGAGGCGCGCGGCGCTGCTCACCTTCGTCGTGATCGGCGCCGGCCCGACCGGCGTCGAGATGGCCGGCACCATCGCCGACCTCGCCAACGACACGCTGCCGCGCGATTTCCGCCACATCGACACCCGCAAGGCGCGCGTGGTGCTGATCGAGGCCGGCCCGCGCGTGCTGGCGGGCTTTCCCGAGGACTTGTCGGCCTATGCGCAGCGTTCGCTGGAGAGCCTCGGCGTCGAGGTGATACTGGGCCAAGCGGTGACGGAATGCTCGGCCGACGGCGTGGTCTATGGCGGCAAGACGCTGGCGGCACGCACCATCGTCTGGGCCGCCGGCGTGCGCGCCTCGCGTGCCGCCGAATGGCTGAACGCGCCAGCCGACCGCGCCTACCGCCTGCAGGTCGAGCCCGATCTGACGGTACCGGGCCATCCCGAGATCTTCGCGGTCGGCGACACCGTCACGATCAAGGACCCCGACGGCAATCCGGTGCCCGGCATCGCGCCGGCCGCCAAGCAGGAGGGCCGCTATGTGGCAGCCATGATCAAGGCGCGGCTCGCGGGCAGGACGTTGCCGCCGTTCCGCTACAAGCACGCCGGCAGCCTCGCGCAGATCGGAAAGCGGCTCGCGGTGATCGACTTCGGCTGGCTCAAGCTGCGCGGCGCGCTCGCATGGTGGATCTGGGGCATTGCCCACATCTACTTCCTGATCGGCCTGCGCAACCGCCTCAGCGTCGCGCTGAGCTGGCTCTGGATCCACGCCCGCAACCAGCGCGCCGCGCGGCTGATCACGCAAGGCAGCAGCAAGGTGGGGCAGTAGGCGTGCAGCGGCGATAGGCGCAATTCTCGTTCCGTCATTCTGAGACGCGCAACCCGCGCTCCTCAAGGGGACGGGGCAATCGGCTGCGCACTCGGTTCGCCTCTCCCCCTGTGGGAGAGGCCGGAACGCATGAAGCGAAGCGGAATGCGCTCCGGGTGAGGGGTTGCGGTCTCTCCTCGCGGTACGCCGCATGGAGAGATACCCCTCACCCCAGCCCTCTCCCACAATGGGAGAGGGGCACAGCGGAGCCAGTTGACACAGACTCGCCTCACCCCATCACGTGATGCGGCGAGCGGCCGAACGCGATTTTGAAGGCGCGGCTGAAATGCGAGACGTCGCTGAAGCCGAATGCGAGCGCAACGTCGGTGACGTGGGCGAAGCGCCGCTCGGCGAGCGCGCTGTAGGCGCCGGCGAGGCGCTGTTGCCAGAGCCAGCGGATCGGCGTCGTCCCCTCGCGCCCGAACAGGCGGTTGAGGGTGCGCGGCGCCAGGTTCTGCGCGGTGGCAATGCTGTCGAGATCGAGCCCGGGGTCGTCGAGATGGGCCAGCATGTAGGCCTTGACCCGCGCCAGCCGCTCGTCGCCATGCCGAAGCGAATCGTCAGTCAGTTCAGACTGCAGCGTTGTCGCGAAGATGTCGAGCGCGGCGGCGCCGAGCCGGATAGCCGCGGGCCCGGCGTCATCATCGAACCGCACGAACTGGCGGATGAACGAGCTCGCCAATGCACCGACCTTCGACTCGCGGCCGATCCGCCGCGCGGTCAGGCGGTGCGCGTCCGGCAGTCGCGACACCAGCAACGGCCGCGGGATCGACACCATGATCGCGTGTGCCTGCGGTGCGAATTCGAGCGTGAAGGGCTGCGACTGGTCGTGCAACATCAGATCGCCGCGATGCATCTGCGCGTCGCGCCCGTTCTGCGCAAAGCTGACCTCGCCATGCAGCGTCAGCCACAGCATGAAATAATCGCGCGAATCCTTTCTTGTGTCGCCCGAACTGCGCATCACCCTGATGCGATCGGCGGCCGCAGTCTTCGACCAGATGTCGTTGATGACCAGCGGGCCGAAATGGTGGATCGCGATCGAGGCCTGAAACGCGTCGTTCGCCAGGCGGCGGCACTCGGTCAGCGAGAACTCGCGGCAGGTGACGTGATGCCAGCGATCGAAGCTGTCACCCGGCCTGACCGCGACTGTGTGATGGTGGGCCTGCACTGGACCATGCTCCCGCTCAACCCGGCGCCGGATATTCTGCGTCGGTCGCCCGGTTCTGGCAAGCAGAGTCCAGCGACTGGCAAGCGCAGCCAAGAGCTGCGGCCGCAGCCGATGTAGAAGATGTCTCCCACCAGGAGAGGAGACACCCGATGGGCTACCAATGCGAAATCATCGATCCGGCCCGTACCGTGATGATCGTTGTCGACATGCAGAACGATTTCGTGGCCGACGGCGCCAAGCTGCGCTCGGCCCAGGCCGCCGCGATGGTGCCCCGGCTGGCGCAGACCCTGAAAGCCTGCCGCGACAAGGGCATCCGCGTCATCTACACCGCCCATGTCCATCGACGCGACGGCAGCGACATGGGACTCTATGACGACCTTTACGCGCCGATCGCCGACCGCTCGTCACTGGTCGACGGCAGCGACGGCGTCGAAATCTTCAAGGACCTGGCGCCTGCGCCAGGCGAGCACGTCATCAAGAAGCACCGCTACAGCGCGTTCTTCTCGACCGACCTCGACCTGATCCTGCGCGAATGGGGCATCACCACGGTCATCATCTCAGGCACCACGACCGAGAACTGCTGCCACGCCACCGCGCGCGACGCCATGTTCCACAATTACAAGGTGGTGTTCCTGTCGGACGTCACCGGCACGTTCGACTATCCCGACGTCGGCCAGGGCGCCATGTCGGCCGAAGAGGTGCATCGCGCTACGCTGACGATCCTGGCGTTCTCGACCGCGCATGTGATGATGGCCGCGGAGATGCTGGCGCGAGTGAAGCCGGCCGATGGAGCGGCGCAGGCGGCGTAGCGACGAGGGACGAATTCTCGCGGCGAACTCGGTTCGCCTCTCCCCTTGTGGGAGAGGCCGGAACGCATGAAGCGAAGCGCATGCGATCCGGGTGAGGGGTTGCGGTCTCTCCAGGCGGTACGCCATGTAGAGAGAAACCCCTCCCCCCAGCCCTCCCCCACAAGGTAGGGCAATCGCATTTGGGAAAAAAACTCCCTGTGGCCCATCCTTCGAGACGCCCGCCTTTGGCGGGCTTCTCAGGATGAGGTCTTGTTTTGCGGCACAATAGTAGACCCTCATGGTGAGGAGCGCCGCTTGCGGCGCGTCTCGAACCACGAGGCCGAGTACGTGCGCAGCCATCCAAGGCGGCATATGCGATAGCCCTGCCCCACAAGGGGGGAGGGAGCCCAGCGGTGCGCGTGGAAACAGCGTCTACTTCACCAGCGGACATCCACCATCGGCGAGCGGCCGGAACGCCTGATCCGCGGGAATCGTCGCGATCAGCTTGTAATAGTCGTACGGGTACTTCGACTCCTCCGGCTTCTTCACCTCGAACAGATACATCGGATGAATGACGCGGCCGTCCTGGCGGATGGTGACGTCGCCGAACAACTTGTCCTTGCCCATGATCGCCTTCATCTGCGGCACCACTACCTTGGCGTCGTCGCTGCCGGTGGCGGCGACGGCATTGAGATAGGCGAGCGTTGAGGCGTAGACGCCGGCCTGGTTGCCGCTCGGCATCTTGCCGTTCATGCCGGGACGGGCGGCAAAGCGCTTGGCAAAGTTGCGGGTGTCGTCGTTCATGTCCCAGTAGAAGGCTTCGAGCAGTTGCAGGCCCTGCGCGACTTTCAGGCCCATGCCGTGGACGTCGTTCACGAACAGCAGGAACGCGACCATGGTCTGGCCGCTTTGCTGGATGCCGAACTCGGCCGCCTGCTTCACCGCGTTGATGGTGTCGCCGCCGGCATTGGCGAGCCCGATCACCTTGGCCTTGGAATTCTGCGCCTGCAGCAGGAAGGAAGCGAAATCGGAGGTGCCGAGCGGATGCTTGCTGGAGCCGAGCACCTTGCCGCCGTGCTTCTCGATGTAGTTGGTGGCCTCGGCCTCGATGCCCTTGCCGAGCGCGTAGTCCACCGTGACGAAATACCAGTCTTTGCCGCCGCGCTGCATCATCGCGGCCGCAGTGGTGTTGCCGGTGGCCCAGGCATCGTTGACCCATTGGATGGTGTTCGGCGAGCAGGCCTTGCCGGTGAGGTCGGAGCTTGCGGTCGATGACGCCAGGAACGTCATCCTGCTGTCGCGCAGGATGGTGTTGATGGCGAGGCCGACCGCCGAGTTCGGCACGTCGACGATGGCGTCGACACCCTCGACATCGAGCCATTTGCGCGCGATCGCCGAGCCCACGTCGGCCTTGTTCTGGTGGTCGGCGTAGACGATCTCGACCTTGATGCCTTTGCCGCCGCCGGCAAAATCCTCCGCCGCCATGCGCGCGGCTTCCACCGAGCCCATGCCGTTGGTGTCCTGGAAGATGCCGGAAATGTCGTTGAGCACGCCGATCCGCACCACGTTGTCGGAAATTTCCGCCCGCGCGGTCCCTACGGCGCAGGCCAGTGCCAGCGCCAGACCCACCCCAAAGCCCCTCATTGTCCCCTCCGTTTCCTCGTTCCTCAGCCAGCCAGTCGCCGGCCTCAAGTCTTCGTCACGCTGGCGTGATCTCGACCGGCAGGCTGCCCAGCCCGCGCAGCGTGTTGTTGAAAAGGCGCCTCGGCTCGCCGACGATTTCGATCCTGGCAACGCGGCGCGCCAGCGCCGCCATCATCACCTCACCTTCAAGGCGGGCGACGAGTTGGCCGACGCACATGTGGATGCCCGAGCCGTAACCGACATGGCCCGACGTGCGACGCGTGATGTCGTAGGTGTCGGGCTGTTCCCAGCGGCGCGGATCGCGGTTGGCCGCGGCCAGGAACATCAGCACCTTCTCGCCTTCCGGGATCCTGGCGCCACTGAGCTCGACGTCGCGGGTCGTGGTGCGGAAGAAGGTCTGGACCGGACTTTCAAACCGCACCGCTTCCTCGAAGGCGTTGCGCGCCAACGTCGGATCGCCGCGCAACCTTTCGAACTGGTCGGGAAAGCGTGCCAGACAATAGACGGCGGCGCCGATGCCGTTGACGGTCGTGTCGAGACCAGCCGACAGCAGCGAACGCACCAGCAGCGGCGCTTCGGTCTCGGTAATCGCGCCGTCATCGACGTGGGCATGGATGCAGGCGCCGATGCCACCGGGCGCGAGGTTATCGCGCTGGCACTGCTCGGCAACATAGGCCTGATGTGGCGCCGAACGTTCGATGGCCTCCTCGCGGAGCCGGTTCGGCGGGCCGAAGGCGTTGAACACCAGGCTCGCATAGGGCAGCAGATGCTCGCGGCCCTCGGGCTTCAGGCCGAGCGCATCCGGGAAGATCGATAACGGATAGGCTTCCGCAAGGTCCTCGATCGCGTCGAAGCGACGCTTTTCCAGCAGCGCATCGACACGTGCCTCCGCGGCGGCGGTAAATCGACCGCGAAGCTGCTTCATCACGGTCGGCGACAGCACCGTGCTCAGCACCGCACGGGTGCGGGTATGGGCCGGCGGATCGGCCTCCAGGATCAGGCTCGGCGGCCGCCACGGCTTCTCCTTGGCGAAGTCGCTCAAGCCGACGCCGCGGCTGGAGCAGAAGGTCGCCGGATCGTTCAAGACGGCATGGACCTCGGCGTAGCGGGCCACGCCATAGACATTCCACTTGTCGAGATAGACCACGGGTGCGGCCTCACGCAGCCGCTCATGTGCCGGGAACGGGTCGGCGAAGAAGTCGAGCGCGAACGGGTCGACGTCGAGATGCGGAACGGACGTACTGGCTGTTGCAGTCATCAGGACCTCCCGAGGTTTGATCTTGTCAAGAAGGAGCGCATGTCTATTGCTCCCGGACGGTTTCGCAGCGATGATTCGAGAGATGAGCAGTCAGCCCCTTCCCCGAAAGCCCCGCCGGCCGAAACCGGCCGATCCCGCAGAAGCCGCCAACGGCCCGCTGCTCGACCTCAACCGCTATGTCCCGGCGTTCATCACCTTCATCGCCAACAAGCTGTCGAACAGCGCGACCGCCTATTACCAGAAGAATTTCGGCGTCAATGTCACCGAATGGCGGATCATATCGCAGCTTGCGATCGAGCCGGGCATTCCGGCATCGCGGATCTGCCACGTCATCGGCTTCGACAAGGGGCCGGTGAGCCGCAACCTCGCGGCGATGCAAAAGCGCGGGCTGGTGACCATCCGCACCGCGCCGGATGACGGCCGCACCCATTCGATCACCCTGACCGCCCGCGGCCGCGCCGTCCACGACAAGGTGATCGTCGCGGCGCTGGAGCGCGAGCGGCGGCTGCTGTCCTGCCTGAAGAAGGACGAGCGCGAGCTGCTGATCGACCTGCTGCGCCGGCTGCATGAGAATCTCGGCAACGTGACCGGGCAAAGCCCGAGCTGAGCGCGCGGCCGAGCCGTGCGCGGTCCGCCGCAGTACCGCGACACTCCGAAGGCTTGCGACAATGGTCCGTGCCGATCGCGCTGTGCTGCGCAATAATCTCCTCCCAAACGCATGGCCGTTGACCGGTCCTGCCCGATTGGCACCGAAGCTCGCACAGCTTAGTTGCTGAGGCAACTAAAAACCGCGCGCGTGCAGCGCGGCAAGAGGAAGTACACCCTGGAATCCAGCCGGAGCGGTCTACGGCGGTCGGGTTCACCTCGTCCGCTTGCGCGAGGGCGTCTTCGAGACAGCGAAAAGCGGGTAGCCCGGATGGAGCGCAGCGCAATCCGGGTCAGGACCATCCGCGGTGAAGCCCCGGATTTCGCTTCGCTGCATCCGGCCTACAGTCGCTCTGCACAGCGGGACTCGTGGGGGAGCGCCCCACCCCGGCCATCCCCCGAGAGAGGGCGCACTGCCAACGCGGCTGGAGCGGTGCCTAATCCTAATCGTCTCGGACGACGAACAAGCTCACCCCGCACAAGCAATCGGCTCGACCGCCGCATCGTCCTCCAGCACCGCCACCGCCGCGGCGCGGCGGGTCAGCACGGCGCGCTGGTTGATGTAGCCCTTGTCGGTGATCTCGCCGCCGTCGACGGAGGCGGGTTCAGTGAGCAGCAGCGCGCGGGTGGCATGGGCGGACGAATGGCCGCCCTGCGCCTTCAGTTTTGCGAGCCCCTGTGCGATCGCGCCGCGAACGCCGGCATGAGCAATCACATCCCTGATGTCGGCGCTCTCGGGCAGCCCGGCCAGCGCGCGGCAGGCGGCGATGTTCGGAAACACCAGGAAGCGGACCTCGTCGCGGCCATGACCCGTGACCACGATGTCCTGCGCGAGCGGCGCCAGCGCCGTAATGCCGGCGACGCGCAGCGTGCCGACAGAGACCCAGGTGCCGGAATTGAGCTTGAAATCCTCCGCGACGCGGCCGTCGAAGAACAGGCCGAGCTCGGGCCTGTCGGGATCGGCGAAGGTAACGGCATCGCCGATCAGGTAAAACCCCTCCTCGTCGAAGGCCTGTGCCGTGAGACCCGGCGCCTTCCAGTAGCCCGGTGTGACGTTCGGGCCGCGCACCCGAACCTCCAGCTTGTCGCCCGACGGCACCAGCTTGAGTTCGGTGCCGGGGATCGGCACGCCGATATTGCCAGAGCGTTTGGCGAGGAAATGACAATCGGTTGCGAGCGGCGAGGTCTCCGTCGAGCCCCAGGCCGAAACCATCGGCAGCGGGCAGCCAACAGTTTGGAGCGACAGCTCTTCCAGCGCATCCCAGAGGTTCTGCGGCAGCGCCGCGCCGGCATAGAAGGCGAACTTGGTGCCGGCGAAGAACCTGCGGCGCAGCTCCTCGTCGGTGCGCAATGCCGCGATCAGCATGTCGAAGCCGCGCGGCACGTTGAAATACACCGTCGGCACCACGCTGCGCAGATTGGCGAGCGAGGTCGAAAACAGGCCGGGCGCCGGCTTGCCGCCGTCGATATAGAGCGTGCCGCCGTTGCGCAGCACCAGGTTGAAATTGTGGTTGGCGCCGAAGGTGTGGCTCCAGGGCAGCCAGTCCAGGATGATCAGATCGTCGGCGGAGGATTCCAGGAACGTCCAGGTCTGCGCCTTCGCCTGCTGGCTCGAGGTCAGCATGCGCTGGGTGTTGATCACCGCCTTCGGCGTACCTGTCGAGCCCGAGGTGAACAGGAATTTTGCGATCGTATCCGGTGTCACCGCCGCAAACGCCGTTGCGACGTCAGGCGTTTCCGCCGTCGCCGCGATGCTGCGGAACGGCAATGCGTCGGCATCATCGGGGCTGCCGCTGACGATGGTCGCCCGATGCAGCGGCTTGATCGCGGCCAGTGCCGCCGCGAACGGCTTGGTGCTCGCGACATAGATCGCGCCGGGCTCGAGCAAGCCGACCATGCTCTTCAGCTTGTCGAAGTCCTTCGACATCAGCGAATAGGCCGGCGAGATCGCGGCCGAGGGCACGCCGACGTGCTGGGCGGCGAGCGCGAACAGCGCATGCTCGATGCTGTTGTCGGAGAGGATGACGAGCGGCCGTGCCGCGCTCAGCCCCTGCGCCAGGATCCAGGAGGCGGCGCGACGCACGATGCCGAGCGCATCGCGATAAGTGACGGTGGTCCAGGGCACCTCGGCATTGGCGCGCTCGCCCAGGAAGATGCGATCCGGCGCCTGCCGCGCCCACTGCTCCAGCCAATCGCCGACGCAGCGGGCGCTTTCCTTGAGCGGCGTAGTGGAGCGGATCAGAATGCTGCCGTCGGCACGGTGATCGGCCACGATCGCGGGCGTCGCGAACAGGCTGCCCGGATTGTCTCCGCTCGCCATCGTCATGATTCCTCCTCGCCCGCATTGCGCAGATCGCGGCAGCGAGGTGCCGCGCCTCCCGTCGGGCTCTTTGGTCACAATGTTGCGGGCACCGATTGTTGTCGTCAACAACAATCTTTCCCTGGTGACGCCGGGTGCGCTAGCATCCGGTCATGGCAAGGAAGCATCAGGCGTCACGCAAGACGATCAGAGCGGGAGCGGCAATTCGCCGCCCCGCGGCGCGCAGCGCGAATGGCGGCGTACGGAGCGACGCCCCGGAGCGGGAGATCGGCCTCGACGCGCTGGCCGGCCACGCCGGCTATGCAGTGCGGCGTTTCCAGCTCTGGATCTTCCAGGATTTCATCAAGACGCTCGCCGAAGCCGACATCCGCCCGACGCAATATTCGGTCATGACCGTGATCGGCGCCAATCCGGGGCTCAGCCAGATGGCGGTGGCGAAGCGGCTCGGGATCGAGCGCGCTCGCCTGGTGCATCTGCTCGACAGCCTGGAGCGGCGCAATCTGGTCAGCCGCAGCGCGTCCGCCACCGACCGCCGCTCGCACGCGCTGCATCTGACCGCATCAGGCAAGGCCGCGCTGGCACAATTCAAGCGGCTCGCCGCCGAGCATGAGCGACATGTCGCCGAGAAGATCGGTGAGAAGAACCGCGCGCGGCTGTTGCACATCCTCGCCAGCTTCACCTGACGAAGCTCGCGCCACTGAAGCGCGATGAATTTCGATCGAATCGGCTTAGCCTCGCGTTCGGTTCACCTCTCCCCAACGGGGAGAGGTCGATTTGCGAAAGCAAATCGGGTGAGGGGCCGCAGCGCTAACGAGAGACCGTGATCCCTCACCCGGCGCTGCGCGCCGACCTCTCCCAAGGGAGAGGTGAAGCGCCGCCGCCGCTCCAGCTCAACCTAATCTCATTACGCTTTAACCAGGCCAGATCAACTCCTGTAGCTGCACGAGGTCGCTGGCCCTGTCCGGCCAGCCTTCGATGCAGATGTGCCTGAGCGGATCGGATGCCCGGTGCAGCATCATCAGGGCCATCAGCCGCCGCTTCAGCGCGAATGTCACGTCCTGGCGCGCGATGCCGAAGCCATCAAACAAGCTGCGTACCCGGCGCGGATGGCCGGCCGCCATGAACGCGCTCGGACCGAGCAGATCGTACTCGCCCCATCCGGTCTGCACGTCGCCGAAATCGAACAGCCCGGCGAGGTGCCAGCCGTCGCCACCTTGCGCCAGCAGGAAATTCTCCGGAATGTACTCGCCGACCAAAATCACCGGCGGCGCATCCATCGGGATCAGCGCAGCCGCGTCGCGCAGGAGATCGTCGAGCCCGGCGAGGAATTTCTGCGGCAGTCCGAGCCGCTCGTGGCGGGCCCTGCACTGCGCGATCTGCTGGCGCATATATGCATCCCAGCGCGGCTCGATCGCCGACAGCGCGCCCGGCGGCACACGCTGCACCTCGGCAATCACGGCGCCGATCTCGGCGAGCACCCGCTCCTTTTGCGCGCCCGGTAGCGACGGCCACACCTCCGAGCCCACGACGCCGGCGAGGCGGGTGATGACAAGATAGGGCCAGTCGTCACGCTCGCCGACGGCTACGATCTCGGGTGTCGGAATCGCGAGCCTGCCGCGCAGCAACGTCAGTGCGGCGTGCTCGGAGACGAATTGCGGGCGCAGGAACGGCGGGAAGATCTTGAGGATCAGATCGCCACCGAGCCCGACGACGAGATTGGTGCCGGTCGAGAACACATGCAGGGCATCGCACGGCAATCCGTGGCCATCGGCAATCTCGCGCACAACCGGCAGCCAACGCGAGGTGTCGCTACGCCAGGCACGGTAGGTGTCGTGGTGGGTCAAGGGTGGAAGCAGCATTGGCGACATCATCACAGCTCGTCTGAAGTGGAGCGTAATCCGGGATCCAGCTACTGACTCTTCTCCTTCCCCCTGAAAGGGGGAAGGTCGGGATGGGGGTCGGCCACAAACGACGGTGTCTGGAGAGAGAGCAGATCCCCACCCGCTTTGCTCTGGCGAGCAAAGCGACCTCCCCTTTTCAAGGGGAGGTAAGACGTCCCCTCACTGGTCCGGATTGGCGCGCTCGAACTGGCGCAGCAGACGGTTGCCGCGCTCGACAGCGTTGTCCATCGCGGCCTGCGCGGTTCGCTTGCCGGCAAAGGCCTGCTCGAGCTCCTCCTCGATCACGTCACGGATCAGGACGAACGAGCCGAGCCGGATGCCCTTCGAATTGTCGGTCGGCTCCTTCAACGTGACTTGCTCGATTGAAATGGAGGTGCCGGGATTGCGGTCGTAGAAGCCTTGCGTGCGGGTCAGATCGAACGCGGCGCGGGTGATCGGCAGGTAGCCGGTGTTCTGATGCCAGGCGGCCTGCACCTCGGGCCGGGACAGATAGGCGAAGAACTTCGCCACCCCGGCATATTCGGCGGGCGGACGGTCGCGCAGCACCCACAGCGTGGCACCGCCGATGATCGAATTCTGCGGCGCGCCCTGCACATCGGGATAATACGGCATCATGCCGTAGCCGATCTCGAACTTCGAATTGGCCTTGATGTCGGCGCGCGTGCCCGACGAGCCGATGAAGATGCCGCATTCGCCCTTCTGGAAACGCGGCTCCGCCGCCTGCCCGCGGCCGCTATAGTCGAAGATCTTCGTCGTCTGCCACTCCGCGAGCTGCGCGATATGACGCACCACGATCGGATTGTTGAAGATCAGTTGCGCGTCGAGCCCGCCGAACCCATTGGCCCGGGTCGCGATCGGCAGGTTGTGGAAGGCGGAAAAGTTCTCGATATTGATCCAGGACGGCCACGACGTCGTGACGCCGCACATCATGCCTGCCGCGCGCAACCGCTTCGCCGCCGCGCCCACCTCGGGCCAGGTCTTCGGCGCCAGGTCCGGATCGAGCCCAGCCGAGCGGAACATGTCCTTGTTGTAGTAGAGGATCGGGGTCGAGGCATTGAACGGGAACGACAGCATGTTGCCGTCGACGTCGGCGTAATAGCCGGCGACGGCCGGCAGATAGGCCGACGGCGTGAACGCCTCCGACTGATCGCGCATCAGCTCGAACACCGGATAGATGGCGCCGCGCGCCGCCATCATGGTGGCGGTGGCGATCTCGTTGACCTGAACGATCGCCGGCTGGCTGCGCGAGCGGAATGCAAAGATCGCCGCGGTGACGGTCTCGGTATAATTGCCCTTGTAGGCCGGCACGATCCGGTAATCGGATTGCGAAGCGTTGAAGTCGGCGGCGAGCTTCTCGACCTGCTTGCCGAGCTCGCCCGACATCGCGTGCCACCACATGATCTCGGTCGAAGCTTGCGCAGGTGACACAAGCAAAAGGACCGCTGCGACGAGCTGCAGGACTTTCCTTGTGAACTTCACGACGATCCGTTCCCGGTGGCGATGTGCCGTCATAAGCCGCAACGTCGGCAGTTTCAATCGACACGGTCGGTTGCGGCGCGGAATTAACGATTTGACCAATGGGCGAACCGCCGACCTTCTGCTAAAAAAGTGTTGAACCTTTTCTTCCTGCCCTGGACACAGATCACAAGGGGAATTGTTGCCTGTGTACTGCCGCGCCTGCCTTTCGCGGACCACGACGCTCGTTGTCGCGCTGTCGTTGACGGCGGCTTCGGCGCACGCGCTTGCACGCGAATTCCAGAAACAGACCGAGGGCTCCGGCGTCAAAACCGTGACCGATTCCGACCGAAAGCCGCTCGGGGCTGCGATGGTCAGCGTCCAAGCCGATCCCGAGCGCGATCCTACGGCAGCCGCGCTGGTCGAACGCAAGGTGGAGTGACCGAAACTTGGCGGCGCCGCAACAGGACCGGAATGCAAGACCGCTGCCGGGCTTCGGACCGCAGGGCCGCTTTCGCATTGTCCAGTTACTGCGGTCGGTTCCGATCCGCTGGCGCATTCTCTCGATCGCGCTGCTCAATTCCGCTGTCGTGGTCGTGCTCGCCGTGCTGATCTGGAATGGCTCCAAGGTGCTCGGCTCGGCCTGGGAGGATGTCCGCCAGGTACGGAAGTCCGACCGGATCCTGGCCAATCTCGAGAGCGAGACCAGCCGCCTGCAGAACCTGATCCATCGCTACATCAACCAGCCAAGCCCGGACCTGTTCGCGGAGATCCTGTTGCTGCGTGAGGCCGTGCTCGGCACGCTGACGACGCGCGCCTCGACCGACCCGATGCTGTCGGGGTCGGTGGAGGAGCTTGAACGCGTCACCAGCCGCTTCCTCGACGGCTTCGGGGAGTTGCGCGCGGTGCAGGCGAAGATCTCCAAGACTTACAACGAGCAGGTGCTGGCGCCGACCAAGGACATGGCGGGGCTCTATTCGATCATCGAAGGCGCGACAGGCCATCGCGACGCGCTGATCTGGCCTTCGCTCGGCAAGTCGCGCGAGGCGTTTACCTCGCTGCTGGTCGCCGCCAACACCTACTATCTGTCGCTCGCCCCGGAATCCGCCGAAGAAGCCCGCCGCAACACCGACACGATCGAGAAGACGATCCCGATCATGACCGGTCTCGCCGAGAACGACCTGCAGCGCATGGCGCTGACGCGGCTCAAGGTCAAGACGGCAGAGCTGCGCGACGGCCTCGCCAAGCTGAGCGAGCAGCTCGCCAACCGCACCGATCTGCTGCGCAACACGGTCGATGCCAGCCAGGCCGACGCGATCGGCGCGATCGACGACCTCTCGACCAAGATGCGCCAGCGCGAGCAGAAGGCGCAGGAGACCTTCGACAGGACGCTCTCATCCATCTCGCGCCGGGTGCTGTCGATCGCGGTGATCTTTCTCGGCGTCATCATGTCTGCCGGCGTGATGATCGCGCTGTCGATCCGGCTGCCGCTGGCGCAGATCATGGCGGCGATGCGCGCCATCACCTCGGGCGATCTCGACCGGCCGGTGCAGGGCGCATCGGCCAGGGACGAGGTCGGCGCGATGGCCCGCGCCGTCGAGGTATTCCGCGAGAATGCGATCGCCAAGCGCAAGACCGAGGACGAGCTGCGCACCGCCAAGGAAAAGGCCGAGTCCGCGCTGCTCGAGCTCAACACCGCGCAGCAAAATCTGATCGATGCCGAGCGGCTTGCGGCGCTCGGCGGCCTCGTCGCCGGCGTCGCGCACGAGGTCAACAATCCGATCGGCATCAGCCTCACGGTTGCCTCGAGCTTCGCCCGTCGTGCCGAAATGTTCGAGGGCGAGCTTAAGACCGGGCCGCTGCGCCGCTCGAAGCTCGACGAATTCGTCCGCACCTCGCGAGACGCATCGCAACAACTCGTGGCCAATCTGCAGCGCGCCGGCGAGCTGATTCAATCCTTCAAGCAGGTCGCCGTCGACCGGTCGCATGCCGAGCGGCGCCAATTCAACTTGAGTGAATCGACCGACCAGATCGTCGCGAGCCTGCGCCCGGTGCTGAAGAAGGCCGCCGTCACGCTGGTGGTCGATGTGCCCGAGGGCATCTTGATCGACGGCTATCCCGGCGCCTATGGGCAAATCTTAACCAATCTTTTCCTCAACGCCGTCAATCATGCCTTCGCCGATGGCCGCTCCGGCACGATCACGATCTCGGCGCGGGCACGCGGTTCCGACGATATCGAGATCATCTTCGCCGACGACGGAGCCGGCATGACACCGGATGTGCAGCGGCAGGCGTTCGACCCGTTCTTCACGACGCGCCGCAACGACGGCGGCACGGGTCTCGGCCTGCACATCGTCTACAACCTGGTCACCCAGCAGCTCGGCGGACGCATGATGCTGGAGTCAAGGCTGGGACAAGGCACCACTTTTCGCATTATCATGCCGAGGATCGCCAGGGGCGAGCCCACCATCACTGACGCAGCAGCCGACGGAACCAGTCAATGGCCGAACAGGACGATGTCCTCCACCTGATCGACGATACCGAGAGTCCGCCGGAGGATTCGCCGGCCCGCAAATGGAAGATCGCCGTCATCGACGACGATCACGCGGTGCATGAGGGCACCCGTTTCGCACTGAGCGACTACAATCTGAACGGCGCGACGCTTGAAATCCTCTCGGCCTATTCCGCGGCCGAAGGTCGCACGCTGATGCGCGACAACCCCGACGTCGCCGCCGTGCTGCTCGACGTCATCATGGAGACCGACGTCGCCGGCCTCGAGCTCGTCGAATACATCCGCAACGAGATCAAGAACGAGACCGTCCGCATCATCTTGCGCACCGGCCAGCCCGGACAGGCACCGGAACGGCGCGTCATCGTGCAGTACGACATCAACGACTACAAGGCGAAGACCGAGCTCACCGCCGACAAGCTGTTCACCTCGCTGACCGCGGCGCTGCGCAGCTATCAGCAGCTCGAGCGCATGGTGCAGACGCGGCGCGGACTCGAGATCATCATCGACGCTGCCTCGACACTGTATGATTTCAAATCGATGCAGCGGCTGGCCGAAGGCGTGCTGACCCAGCTCGCCTCGCTGCTCAATGTCGACTGTGCCGGCATTCTGGTGCTGCGCGACAACGGCAATGCCGCGGCCGACGATTTCTCGGTGCTGGCCTGCTCTGGCTGCTACAGCCGCTTCATCGGCACCACCTCCTCGAAGGCGCTCGACCCCGACCTGCGCGAGATGGTGGAAGCCGCCTTCCAGCGCCGCAAGAATGAATTCGCCGACCACCGCAGCGTGCTCTATTCACGCACCGGCAGCGGCCGCGAGGTCGTGGTGCTGTTGCAGGCGGAGCGCCAGCTCTCCGACACCGACCGCGCGCTGGTCGAAATCTTCTCGAGCCGGCTGTCGATCGCATTCGACAACGTGATTCTCTATCAGCAGCTCCACGAGGCCAACACCCAGCTCGAAGACCGCGTCGCGCAGCGCACCCGCGCGCTGATGCAGGCCAACCGGCGGCTGTCGGCGCAGTGGCTGCGGCTGCAGCGTGCCAATGGCTTCAAGAACGAGATCCTCGGCACCGTAGCCCACGACCTGAAGAATCCGCTCGGCGTGATCCTCGGCCGCACCGAGATGCTGACCGAATTGATCGGCGCCGGCTCGCCCAAAGAAAACGTCACGGCCCAGGTCGAGCATATCAGGGACGCCACCAAGCGGCTGACCTCGATGGTCGACCATCTGATCTCGGATGCGATGGCGGACGCTTTCGACATCACCATCCGCCGCGAGCCAGTCGACGTCGCAGCCCTTGTCAACGAGGTGACCGAGGCGAACCTGCCCTCGGCGATCAACAAGCAGCAGAGCATCTCGGTCTCGGGGCCGCAGCAATTCGTCACCATGTGCGACGCCGACCGCATCCGCGAGGCGATCGACAACCTCGTCAGCAACGCCATCAAATATTCGCCGATCGGCGGCAAGATCACGGTCGCCGTCAGCCACGAGGCCGACAGCACCGTGATCCGCATCGCCGATCAGGGTCCCGGCCTCAGCCCTGAGGACCTCGGGCGGCTGTTCGGCCGGTTCCAGCGGCTCTCGGCCAAGCCGACCGCGGGCGAGAGTTCAACCGGCCTCGGGCTTTCGATCGTCAAGCGCATCATCGACATGCATGGCGGCCATGTGACCGCGCAGAGCCCGGGCCCCGGACAGGGGTCGACCTTTACGGTTACATTGCCCGCGACAGAGGCATCATGAGCCAGACACCGCATATCTTCATCGTCGACGACGAGGCGCCGGCCCGCGAAATGGTAGGCGATTATCTCAAGATGCACGGCTTTGGCGTGACGCTGTGCGATGGCGGCAAGAGCCTGCGCAAGGAGATCGAGACCGCCACGCCCGATCTCGTCGTGCTGGATCTCAACATGCCCGAGGAAGACGGGCTGTCGATCGTCCGCGATCTCAAGAGTCGCATCAACGTCCCCGTCATCATGCTGACGGCTACTGCCAGCCCGATCGACCGCGTGGTCGGGCTCGAGCTCGGCGCCGACGACTATGTCGCCAAGCCCTGCGAGTTGCGCGAGCTGATGGCGCGCATCCGTTCGGTGCTGCGCCGGAGCGGCCCGGCGAAGGCGGCGGCGCCGGAACCGGCGAGCGCGAAGGCGGAAAAGGAGCAACTGGTGCGGTTCGGCACCAAATGGCTCGATCTCGAGGCCCAGGCGCTGCGCGACGACGAGGGCAACGAGCACCCGCTGACCGCGTCCGAATTCGGCCTGCTGAAGGTGTTCGCGGCCAACCCCAAGCGCGTGCTGTCGCGCGAGCGGCTGTTGGAACTAGCCAATGCGCGCGATGCCGAGGCCTTCGACCGCGCCGTCGACCTCCGCATCATGCGGATCCGCCGCAAGATCGAGTTCGATCCGACCAAGCCCTCGGTGATCCGGACCATCCGGGGCGGCGGCTATCTGTTCTCGCCGACCGGCGACAAGGCGTAATCTATTCCGCAGCTACCCCGTCACCCTGAGGAGCGCGCTCTTGCGCGCGTCTCGAAGGGTCGACGGCCACCAGTGGGGCCGTTCATCCTTCGAGGCTCGCTCCGCTCGCACCTCAGGATGACGGATCCGCACGCGCGTATCGGTGTCAAATCCACCGATTTGGCTGTGCGGCACACCCAGAATCCACACAGCTAAGGCTGTCAATTTGCGCAAAAATCCCTAGATTTCGGCCATGCCGAAAACAGCCTCCAAAACTTCCGCCAAGCCCGCTTCCAAGACCGCCGCCGCCAAACCCGTCGCCGCCAAGGCCACGGCGAAGGGCGATCACGTCTTCCTGGTCGACGGCTCGTCCTACATCTTCCGCGCCTATCACGCTCTGCCGCCGCTGAACCGCAAATCCGACGGGTTGCAGGTCAACGCCGTGCTCGGCTTCTGCAACATGCTGTGGAAACTGCTGCGCGACATGCCCGAGGACAACCGGCCGACCCACCTGGCGATCGTGTTCGACAAGTCCGAGATCACCTTCCGCAACAAGCTCTATCCCGACTACAAGGCGCACCGGCCGCCGGCACCGGACGACCTGATCCCGCAATTCGCGCTGATCCGCGAGGCGGTGCGCGCCTTCGAGCTGCCCTGTCTCGAGCAGATCGGCTTCGAGGCCGACGATTTGATCGCGACCTATGCGCGGCAGGCTACCGAGCGCGGCGCGACCACGACGATCGTGTCATCCGACAAGGACCTGATGCAGCTCGTCACCGACAAGGTCGTGATGTACGACACCATGAAGGACCGCCGCATCGGCCGCGACGAGGTGATCGAGAAGTTCGGCGTGCCGCCGGAGAAGGTGGTCGAGGTGCAGGCGCTGGCCGGCGACTCCACCGACAACGTGCCCGGTGTTCCCGGCATCGGCGTCAAGACTGCGGCGCAGCTCATCATCGAATATGGCGACCTCGACCAGTTGCTGTTTCGCGCCACCGAGATCAAGCAGCCGAAGCGGCGCGAGGCGCTGCTCGAGAATGCCGAGAAGGCGCGGATCTCGCGCCAGCTCGTGCTGCTCGACGACAAGGTCGATCTCGAAGTGCCGCTCGACGATCTTGCGGTGCACGAGCCCGACGCGCGCAAGCTGATCGCCTTCCTCAAGGCGATGGAGTTCTCCACCCTCACCCGCCGCGTCGCCGAGTATTCGCAGATCGACCCGGCCGACGTCGAGGCCGATCCCGGCAATAAGAGCGGCGCCAGCGTGTTCTCGCCGCTGCCACCTTCGGATGTGAAGCCGGCGCCCGGATCGGGACAGGAAGCGGGCGGGGTCGCGACCGCGACGGCGAAACCGCGCGCCAAGCCGGCCGGGGCCCGGGACGACAAGGCTTCCAGCCTGAAGGGCACGCCGGCTGCGCTCGCAGAAACCCGCGGCGAGGCGATCCGCAAGATCAGTTTCGATCGCAAGGCCTACCAGACGATCGGCAGTCTCGATCAATTGCGGGCATTCCTCGCGCGCGTGCACGACACCGGTCACTTCGCGGTCGAAGCGATGTCGGAGTCGATCGACCCGATGCAGGCTGAGCTTTCCGGACTGGCGCTGGCGCTGGCGCCCAACGAGGCCTGCTATGTGCCGCTCGGCCACAAGCAGCCCGGCGGCGGCGCCGGCCTGTTCGACGCGGGGCTTGCGCCCGGCCAGCTCAAGACCGCCGAGGTGCTGGACGCGCTGAAGCCGCTGCTGGAATCGGCTGGCATCCAGAAGGTCGGATTCAACGTCAAGTTCGCCGCGGTGCTGCTGGCGCAGCACGGCATCACGCTGCGCAACTATGATGATGCGCAGTTGATGTCCTACGCCCTCGATGCGGGCCGTGGCTCGCATGCGCTGGAGTCGCTGGCCGAGCGCTGGTTCGGCCATGCCGTCGTCAACTACGGCGGGCTGGTCGGCAGCGGCAAGGGCAAGCTGACCTTCGATCAGATCGCGATCGACAAGGCGGCGGAGTATTCGGCCGAAAGCGCCGACGTGACCCTGCGCCTGTGGCGGGTGCTGAAGCCGCGCCTGATCGCCGAGCGGATGCTGACGGTTTACGAAACGCTGGAGCGGCCGCTGGTGGCGGTGCTGGCGCGGATGGAACGGCGTGGCATCTCGATCGACCGCCAGGTGCTGTCGCGGCTGTCGGGCGATTTCGCCCAGACCGCTGCACGCGTCGAGGCCGAGATCCAGGAGATCGCGGGCGAGCCGGTCAATGTCGGCAGCCCGAAGCAGATCGGCGACATCATCTTCGGCAAGATGGGATTGCCCGGTGGCAGCAAGACCAAGACCGGCGCCTGGTCGACCACCGCGCAGGTGCTCGATGAGCTCGCCGAACAGGGCCACGAATTCCCGAAGAAGATTCTGGAGTGGCGCCAGGTCTCGAAGCTGAAATCGACTTACACCGATGCGCTGCCGACCTATGTCAACCCGCAGACCCATCGCGTGCACACGACCTACGCGCTGGCCGCGACGACGACGGGCCGGCTGTCGTCGAACGAGCCGAACTTGCAGAACATCCCGGTTCGCACCGAGGACGGCCGCAAGATCCGCCGTGCCTTCATCGCCACCCCCGGCCACAAGCTGGTGTCGGCGGACTATTCGCAGATTGAATTGCGGCTGCTCGCCGAGATCGCCGACGTTCCGGTGCTGCGCCAGGCCTTCCGCGACGGCCTCGACATTCACGCGATGACCGCATCCGAAATGTTCGGCGTGCCGATCAAGGACATGCCGAGCGAGGTGCGCCGCCGTGCGAAGGCGATCAATTTCGGCATCATCTACGGCATCTCGGCGTTCGGGCTCGCCAATCAGCTCGGCATCGCCCGCGAGGAAGCCTCCGCCTACATCAAGAAATACTTCGAGCGCTTCCCGGGCATCCGCGCGTACATGGACGAGACCAAGGATTCCTGCCGCAGGAACGGCTATGTCACCACGTTGTTTGGCCGAAAAATGTACTATCCCGACATCAAGGCCTCCAACGCCTCGGTGCGCGCCTTCAACGAGCGCGCCGCGATCAACGCCCGCCTGCAAGGCACCGCGGCCGATATCATCCGCCGCGCCATGGTCCGGATCGAGGACGCGCTCACAGAAAAGAAGCTGTCGGCGCAGATGCTGCTCCAGGTGCATGACGAATTGATCTTCGAGGCGCCCGATGACGAGGTCGCGGCCACGCTGCCTGTGGTGCAGAAGGTGATGCAGGACGCGCCGTTCCCGGCGGTGATCCTGTCGCTGCCATTGCAGGTCGATGCGCGCGCGGCGACCAACTGGGACGAGGCGCATTAGTGCTTGCCTCGCCCCTCCCCGCTTGGGGCAGGGCTATCGCGTATGCCGCCTTGAGCGGCTGTGCACGTACTCGGCCTCGTGGTTCGAGACGCGCCGCAAGCGGCGCTCCTCACCATGAGGGTCTACTATTGTGCCGCAAAACAAGACCTCATCCTGAGGAGTCCGCCAAAGGCGGGCGTCTCGAAGGATGGCCGCAGGGCGCTTTTCTCCCAAACGCAATGCCCTACCGCTTGGGGAGAGGTCGATGGCATCGCAGATGCCATCCGGGTGAGGGCGCATCTCCGCTACATTGCTCCGAGAGCAATTCCGGAATGGCCGCGCGACTGACGGCACGCTAGAAGTGCGTGCATCCCTCGCGAGACCCGCCATGCCCCACACATCCGCTCTGCTCGGCTTTGCGCTGATCTGCCTTGGCATGGTGCTGACACCGGGGCCGAACATGATCTACCTGATCTCGCGCTCGATCACGCAAGGGCCCGCGGCTGGCATCGTCTCGCTCGGCGGCGTGGCGCTCGGCTTCGTGTTCTACATGCTGTGCGCGGCCTTCGGCATCACCGCGCTGTTGTTCGCGATCCCCTACGCCTATGACGCGCTGCGCCTCGCCGGCGCGGCCTATCTGCTGTGGCTGGCCTGGCAGGCCGTGAGGCCCGGCGGCCACTCGCCCTTCCAGGTCAAGACGCTGAAGATCGACGGCCCGCGCAAGCTGTTCGCGATGGGCTTCGTCACCAATCTGCTCAACCCGAAGATCGCGATGCTTTATCTCGCGTTGCTGCCGCAGTTCATCGATCCCGCCGGCGGCAGCGTGCTGACGCAGTCGCTTGCGCTCGGCACGATCCAGATCGCGATCAGCGTCAGCGTCAACGCGATGATCGCGCTTGCCGCGGGCTCGATCGCGCTGTTCCTCGGCACCCGCCCGACCTGGCTGTTGGTGCAGCGCTGGCTGATGGGCACGGTGCTGACGGGGCTTGCGGTGAAGATGGCGCTCGAGACGCGACGGGCCTAGCAAGTACCCTCTCCCCTTGTGGGAGAGGGTGGCGAAATCGAGCGGAGCGAGATGAAGCCGGGTGAGGGGTCTCTATCCGCGGATACAAACCCCTCATCCGGCTCGCATCTGTCGATGCGAGCCACCTTCTCCCACAAGGGGAGAAGGGAAGAACCTTCACCCCCTCAATCCAGCTTGGCTTCCATGCCCCGCTTCGTGGCGGGGCGGGCCATCAGTGCGTCGTACCAGCGCTTGACGTTGGGGAAGTCGGCGAGATCGACCTTGTGGCGGGGGTGGCGCCAGGCCCAGCCGAGGATCGCGAAATCGGCAACCGAGAGGTCGCCGGCGACGAATTCGCGGCCAGCCAACCGGCGATCCAGCACGCCATAGAGCCGGCGCGTCTCGGCCGTGTAGCGCTTCAGGCCGTAGGCGCGGTCCTGCTCGTTCTCCAGCGCGATGAAATGGTGCACCTGGCCCGGCATCGGGCCGAACCCGCCCATCTGCCACATCAGCCACTCATAGACCGGAATCCGCTCGGCGAGCGATTTCGGCAGGAACTTGCCGGTCTTCTCGCCGAGATAGAGCAGGATCGCGCCGGACTCGAAGATGCTGACGCGTTTTCCCCCCGGGCCGTCTGGATCGACGATCGCCGGGATCTTGTTGTTCGGGCTGATCTCGAGGAACGCGGGCGCCATCTGCTCGCCCTTGGTGATGTTGACCGGGATCACCTTGTAGGGCAGGCCCATTTCCTCCAGCGCTACCGAAATCTTGCGGCCGTTCGGCGTGTTCCAGGTGTGGAGTTCGATGGTCATTGTCGTTTCCTCGCAAGCGTTTGGCGTCTGCTTACGGGGAACCGGAAGGCCGCACAACCCGTGCTTTCCGCACATGTGTCAGCCGAAAATCGCCGCGCGGGCGCTGTTGACGATGTCATTTCAGCGCTGGAATGTGCCGGAAAGCGCCGATAGATTGCCGCCCGCCTCGAACCCTTAGGGAAAAAGCCTTGTCGAAATCAGCCTCCCGTGCCCGCCTCGCCGAGATCATCCGCAAGCGCTCGTTTGGCCGCGGCGAGATCACGCTGGCGTCGGGCCGCAAGAGCGATTTCTATTTCAACCTGAAGCCGACGATGCTCGACCCCGAGGGCGCGGCGCTGCTTGCCGAGCTCACCTATGAGGCACTGAAGGACGACAGGCTCGATTTCGTCGGCGGCCTCGAGATGGGCGCGGTGCCGCTCGCCGGCGCCATCGCGCAGCTCTCCTGGCTGAAGGGCCATCCGATCGCGGCCTTCTTCGTGCGCAAGAAACCGAAGGAGCACGGCGCGCGGCTCTCGGTGGAAGGGCTCGCCAAGGACGAGACGCTTCAAGGCAAGCGCATCGTGATTGTCGAGGACGTCACCACGACCGGCGGCTCGGCGCTGAAAGCGGTGGAGGCCGTGCGCGAGGCCGGCGGCGAGGTCGCGCTGGTCTTCACCATGGTCGATCGCGAAGAAGGCGCGACCGAAACCTTTGCGGAGGCTGGGCTACCGTTCCGCGCGCTGTTCACGGCGGGCGAGTTTCTCAAGGGCTGAACTCTCACAGCATGCTCTCGTGGCCGGGTTTCACCCAGGCATGACGAATGGAACCGGGCGCACGCTCGATCCTCCCTAGATTCACCATAATCAATCGCTCGTTTACCATCCGACACTAGGGTGAATCGTGCCGAGGCAACGATCGCCGCGGCGCTTTCGATCGGGTGGAGCGAGCGTTGCGTACAGGATTGAACGATCGGCGCATGCAGCGTCGCCTGATGCTTGTCGCCGCCGCGTTGGCCGGCGTCGCCATCAACATGCCTGTCCCAGCATCAGCCGAAGGCCTGCTCGACTTCTTCTTCGGCGGCGGGCAACGGCAGCCGCCGCGCCAAGCCGCGCCGCAACCCAATTTCTTCCCTGATCCGTTCGGCCTCAACCAGCAGGCGGAACGGCCGCCCTCCGCGCCGACGTCGGCACCGCGCGTCGCGGGATCGGGACCGGCCTTCTGCGTGCGCAGTTGCGATGGCAAATATTTCCCGCTGACCATGCGCGGCAACGCCACGCCGGTGCAGCTCTGCCAGTCATTCTGTCCGGCGAGCCCGACCAAGGTTTACTACGGCAGCAACATCGACAGCGCCGCATCGACCACCGGCGAGCGCTACGCCGACAGCGAGAACGCCTACGCCTATCGCAAGGCGCTGCGCGCCGACTGCACATGCAATGGCCGCGACCCGGCCGGCCTCGCGCCGGTCGACCTCACGCTCGACGTCTCGCTGCGTGCCGGCGATGTGGTCGCAACCAGCGACGGCCTTGTCGCCTACACCGGCATCCGCGTCGGCAACGACCAGGCGTTCGACTTCACCCCGGTCGCGTCCTATCCCGGGCTGACGGCCGCGGTGCGTGCGCGACTCGGTGAAATGAAGGTCGCGCCGGCTGGCGCCGACGCCGGCAGCGACGCGCCACCGCCGGAAACGAGCCGCGACGCCGCTCCCTCTGCCCCGCCCGCGGCGGCGCCAAAGACCCCGGCGCCGAAGCCCGCCAAGCGGGCGGAAGTGAACTGACGGCCTCAGCCGTCACTCCCTGATGATGCGCAGCAGGAGACCTCAGACGCGCAGTGCGCGCCGGGGAATCCTGGGGTTCTCAGGTGCAAGGTCGCACGGAATCACGTCACGACACATAGTCAGCGCGCCACGATCACACCGATCACATTGGGCGCGGCTAGATACTTGTCCTCGATCGCTGCACGCGCCGCGGCGCGGTTCTCCGGATTGAGGATGCCGCGCTTCTCGGCGAGGATCATCCAGCAATAGCCCCACCAGTCCGTCAGCATCCCCTGATCGTCGACGAGATCGTAGCCCTGCTCGGCGGCGAAGATGCGCGCATGGGCCTCGTCGAGCGAATCCAGCCAGGCGTGATCCTCGAGCGAGAACAGATCGTCGCTGAAATCATCCGTGGTGTAGCCCCAGATCGACATGCAGACCGCGTTGAACTCGCGGTCGAGCTGATCGTCATCGACCCATTGGCGCCGCGAGGCCTGATGCAGCCGCGACAGCGAGCGTGCGAAATCCGCGATGCGGGTCAGAGCGAACTGATCAAAGGCGATGGTGGACATGTAGTCCTCGCGAAGGCTGATAGGCCATAGATATTGTGCCGGCAGGGGTGCCGAATCACAATGATATATCAAAGACTTGCTAAAGTGTTCTTAATTTGTTCTGATTCACCAATTGCGTCGCCCCGGCGAAGGCCGGGGCCCATCACCACCGCTGCTGGAACATTTGCGCGATCGGCCCTGAGATGAACTCAGTAGCCTATTACGTTTATATTCTCGCCAGCCGCCGCCATGGGACACTTTACATTGGAATGAGCAACGATCTTCGAAATCGGCTCATGCTGCATCGCTCCGGACGCGGTTCGCAATTCGTCAAGAAGTACGGCGTCACGCGACTGGTCTACGTAGAGATCTACGCTTCACCACAGGAGGCAATCGCACGGGAGAAAGCGCTGAAGGAATGGCGCCGCGACTGGAAGATTCGTCTGATTGAGCAGGACAATCCAGAGTGGAGCGATCTATCCCATCTTCTCTGACAACTGTGGTTACGGGCCCCGGCCTTCGCCGGGGCGACGAGTTGTGAGGGACGCCATCCCCACGAAGGAGCTACAAAAGCAATACGGGCCGCTGAACATGTCAGCGGCCCGCCGTAGAAATTGCTTCGGAATGAAATGTGCCTGCCCCACGCGCGGCAATTCCTCTTGTAGAGAGCTCGTTAAGTCCAGGGAATCCGTATCACCACGGTGTTCCCGTTGCGCGCGGCGTGACATTCGGGGTGACGCTGAAGCTGCAGCTCAGGACGTCGGCAATGTGGCCGATTTTAGCTGTTGCGTAGGCCGCGCTCGTGGCAGTGATGCAAATCACGAGCAAGGTTGCGGCCACGATCTCTATCAATAGCCTCATCGCGCATCCTCCGTTAAGGTGTCGCAAGATCTCGGCCTTGGAAGCTGACTATAACAGCGGTGATGGCAGGTTCGAAGGGTTCCCAGGTCGGCCCGGTCCTTGCATAAAATCACGGCAGCGCACTGCACGGCAGGCTCGCAATGGTTTCGATTGCGGCGCAACGTGCGTATCATTGTGGCGAAGTGTGGCCTGGCTAGGTGGAACCGGTTTTCGAACTGGTCACGTTCAAATAGAGAGTTGAGATCATGACGCGTGCCATGCGTCGTGATCCGGAAGTCTGAAAGGCAGGGATTGGCGCGTTGCAGGAACAAACAAACTACCCGGCACTGAACCAGCCGGTCGACGAGCTGGCACTGGCCGAAATCAAGAGCGCGATTCTCGCCAAGCTGCGGCTTGCGATCGGCAAGGATGCGACCGTGGCGACCAGGCGCGACTGGTACAAGGCGGCGGCGCTGGCGCTGCGCGACCGTATCGTGCATCGCTGGCTGACCGCCGAAAAACAGAGTTACGACGCCGGTGCCAAGCGCGTCTATTATCTCTCGCTCGAGTTCCTGATCGGCCGCCTGTTCACCGACGCGCTGAACAATATGGGGCTGTTGCCGCTGTTCGAGGCCGCGCTCGGCGATCTCGGCGTCGACCTCTCGGACTTGCGCAAATGCGAACCGGATGCCGCGCTCGGCAATGGCGGCCTCGGCCGTCTCGCCGCGTGCTTCATGGAGAGCATGGCCACCCTCGCAATCCCGGCGATCGGCTACGGCATCCGCTACGATTTCGGCCTGTTCCGCCAGATCATCAATCAAGGCTGGCAGCAGGAATATCCCGACGAGTGGCTCGGCTTCGGCAACCCCTGGGAATTCCAACGGCCGGAGGTAGTCTACAACGTTCATTTCGGCGGCCATGTCGAGCATGTCGACGAGCAGGGCCGCGATCGCGCCGTATGGCACCCGGCGGAAACCGTTGAGGCGATGGCCTACGACACGCCGATCGTCGGCTGGCGCGGCGAGCGCGTCAACGCGCTGCGCCTGTGGTCGGCGCATGCGCCGGATCCGCTCGAGCTCGACGTCTTCAACACGGGCGACTACGTGTCCGCGAGCGCCGAGCAGGCGCGTGCGGAAGCGATCTGCAAATTCCTCTATCCGAACGACGAAAGCGCGGCAGGACGTGAGCTCAGGCTGCGCCAGGAATATTTCTTCGTCTCGGCCTCGCTGCAGGATCTCGTGAAGCGGCACCTCGCATCCGACGGCGGTTTGCGCAACCTCGCGCAGAAGGCCGCCGTGCAGCTCAACGACACCCATCCGAGCCTCGCGGTGGCGGAGTTGATGCGGATCCTGGTGGACTTGCACAATTTCCGCTGGGACGAGGCCTGGAAGATCACCGTCGCCACACTGTCCTACACCAACCACACACTGCTGCCGGAGGCGCTGGAGACCTGGCCGGTCGAGCTGTTCGAGCGGCTGTTGCCGCGGCATCTCGAGATCATCTACCGGATCAACCAGCAGCATCTCGCGCTCGCCGAGGAGCGCTGCCCCGGCGACATCGAATATCGCGCCTCGGTGTCGCTGATCGACGAGAAAAGCGGCCGCCGCGTGCGGATGGGCCAGCTCGCCTTCGTCGGCTCGCACCGCATCAACGGCGTCTCGGCGATGCATTCCGACCTGATGAAGGAGACCGTGTTCCACGATCTGCATCATCTCTATCCCCAACGCATCACCAACAAGACCAACGGCATCACCTTCCGCCGCTGGCTGATGCTCGCCAATCCGGGTCTGACCGCGCTGTTGCGCGAGACGTGCGGTGAGGCCGTGCTCGACGACTTCTCGCTGCTCGAACGGATCGAGGAGCACAGCAGTGACCTCGAGTTCCAGCGGCGTTTCCGCGACGTCAAGCACCACAACAAGCTGGCGCTGGCGCGGTTGATCGGCGAACGCAACAACGTCAAGGTCGATCCGTCAGCGCTGTTCGACGTGCAGATCAAGCGCATCCACGAATACAAGCGGCAACTGCTCAACATCTTGGAGACCATCGCGCTCTACCACGCGATGAAGGACGAGCCGCAGCGCGACTGGGTGCCGCGCGTGAAGATCTTCGCCGGCAAGGCGGCGGCGAGCTATCGCTACGCCAAGCTGATCATCAAGCTGATCAACGACGTCGCCGAGATCGTCAACAACGACGCCTCGCTCGGCGGCAAGCTGAAGATCGCCTTCCTCGCCGACTACAATGTCAGCCTCGCCGAGGTGATTATCCCGGCCGCCGATCTCTCCGAGCAAATCTCGACCGCCGGCATGGAGGCCTCCGGCACCGGCAACATGAAGCTCGCGCTGAACGGCGCGCTGACGATCGGCACGCTCGACGGCGCCAATATCGAAATCCGCGACTGGGTCGGGACGGAGAACATCGCGATCTTCGGCATGGAGGCCGGCGACGTCATGGTCCGCCGCAAGCAGGGACTGGACGCCAGCGACGTGATCCGCAAATCGCCACGGCTGGAACGCGCGATCCGCGCCATCGAGAGCGGCGCGTTTTCGCCAGGCGATCCCGCCCGCTTCGCCTCGATCGGTCACGCGCTGCGCTTTCTCGACCACTACATGGTCTCGGCCGATTTCGATTCCTACTACGATGCGCAACGCGGCATCGACGCGCGCTGGCAGGTAATCCCGGCCTGGACGCGCGCCTCGATCCTCAACGTTGCGCGCATGGCGTGGTTCTCCTCCGACCGCACCATCCGCGAATATGCCGAGGACATCTGGCACGTGCCGGTGCATCCGACCGCGCCGCCACTGCTCGGCACGCGACGCGAGGCCAAGGGGTAATCCCGGAGCGCGGAAATCGATTACGTCCGACGTCATTGAATTCGGCACCGTTGCCGGGGTACTGGTGTTGCGCGTCATTGCGAGGAGCGATAGCGACGAAGCAATCCATGTCTCCGCTTGTGGAAGCATGGATTACTTCGCGGAGCCTGTCATCGGGCGCGCATTCGCGCGACCCGTTGGCTCGCAATGACAGAGACGAACGTCTGCGATCAAGGACTCGTATGCTCACCAAGACCCCGCACCTTTTCGATGAAGCAACGGCCGTCACCGCCGGCGACAGCCGCTGGCAGGGACGCACCAGCCCGGATTACTGGGCGTTCGTCGGGCCGTTCGGCGGCTGCACCGCCGCGACGATCCTGCGGGCTTTGATGCAGCATCCTCAGCGCGCCGGCGATCCGCTGGCGCTCACCGTGAACTATTGCGCGCCGGTCGCCGAGGGCAGCTTCGATCTCGACGTCCGCCTGGTGAAGGCCAATCGTTCGAGCCAGCATTGGTCGGTCGAGATGACGCAGGGCGGCGGCGACGTCGCGACGCTGGCGACCGCCGTATTTGCCGAGCGCCGGCCCTCATGGTCGCACCAGCCGGCCAGCTTTCCCGGCGCCACGCCGTTCGAGCAGCTCCGGTCCTATCCCAAGCTCGCGATGACCTGGGCCAATCAGTACGACTTCCGCTTCGTCGAGGGCGAGCCGAAGCTCGGCAGCGCCGCACCGCAGCAGCCGTCGAGCGCCTATTCAAAACTCTGGATCGCCGACCGGTCACCGCGCAAGGTCGACGCGCTGTCGCTGATGTCGATGTCGGACGCCTTCTTCGGCCGCATCTTCCACGCGCGGCACGAACTGGTGCCGTTCGGCACGGTGTCGCTGACGACCTACTTCCACGCCGATACCGTCGACCTCGACGCGGAGGACACCACCCGCCTGCTCGCGGTGGCCGATGCAAAGACCTTCCACAAGAGCTACGGCGACCAGCATGGTGAATTATGGTCGCCGTCCGGCCGCCTGCTCGCCACCACGACGCAGATCGCCTACTTCAAGGCGTAGCAGCGTGTTCGCGCAAAGCCGACACCGGCTCGCGTGAACGCGGGCTTCAGCTCTGATTCGATCAGAGCCGAAGCCCACGGGAAGGCAAATATCCACATGATCCATCACGGCCGGATTGCCTATTTCATAGGTTGAAGGAACATTGGCGCGTCGCTTCTGTTTCACGCCTTTGGGAGCACTGCCGCATGTCCGAAGCCGACAATTCCAGACCCTCGCGCATCGCGCTGCTTGGCGTTCCCATCGAGATCGGCGCGGCGCAGGCCGGTCCGCTGATGGGGCCCGATGCGCTGCGCACGGCGGGTATCGCGCGCCTGCTCGAGCAACTGGGCTTTTCCGTTGACGACCACGGCAATCTTGCAATCCCGGCTGTCGTTGCCGACGGCCCGGTGCCGGCAAACACCAAATTCTACGACGAGGTGAAGACCTGGACCCGCGCGCTCTCCGAACGCGCCTACTGGCTGGCGCATTCCGGCGCGATTCCGATCTTCATGGGCGGCGATCACTCATTGTCGATGGGGTCGATCAATGGCGTCGCGCGCTACTGGCAGGAGAAGGGCCGGCCGCTGTTCGCGCTGTGGGTCGACGCGCATGCCGACTACAACACGCCGGCCACCACCATCACCGGCAACATGCACGGCATGTCGGCGGCCTTCCTGTGCGGCGAGGACGGGCTCGACAATCTGCTCGGCGGCCTGCCGCGCGCCTCGATTCCGCCCGACCAGCTCGACCTGATCGGCACGCGATCGGTCGATCCGCTGGAGCGCAAATTATTGCGAGAGCGCAACGTCTCGATCGCGGACATGCGCCAGATCGACGAGTTCGGCGTCGCCGTGCTGACCCGTCGCGTGATCGATCGCGTCAAGGCCAAGAACGGCGTGCTGCATGTCTCGTTCGACGTCGACTTCCTCGACCCTGCGGTGGCGCCCGGTGTCGGCACCACCGTGCCCGGCGGGGCGACCTATCGCGAGGCGCATCTGATCATGGAGCTGCTGCACGATTCCGGACTGGTGCGCTCGCTCGATATCGTCGAGCTCAATCCCTTCCTCGACGAGCGCGGCCGCACCGCACGCGTCGCGGTCGAATTGATCGGCAGCCTGTTCGGCCTGCAGATCACCGACCGCCCGACGCCGAGCAACGCAGTGTTGCCGGAGATGGGTGAGTAACAAACAGCGAAGCGGGCTCTGCACCGGTCCCGTCATCCTGAGGAGCGCGTAGCGCGTCTCGAAGGATGCACGGCCCAGCCAGTGCCCGTCGACCCTTCGAGACGCGCGCAAGTGCGCGCTCCTCAGGGTGACGGATCGAGAGGTGCGCTCGTTTGCAGGACGGTCATTGAAAAGGAAAAGGCGGCCTTGAAGGCCGCCTTTTCAGATCGTGCGATCGGTGCGCGGCTTACTCCGCCGCCAGCTTCACTTCCGGCGCAGCGGCGCGGACTTCGGCGTCGACCTGCGCTTCGAACTTGGTAAAGTTCTTCTGGAACATGCCGATCAGCGCACGCGCGGTCTTGTCGAACTCGGCCTTGTCGGCCCAGGTCTTGATCGGATCGAGGATATGCGGCTCGACGCCCGGCAGCGAGGTCGGCACCGCGAAGCCGAAATACCGATCGGTGCGGAAATCGGCATTGCGCAGCGAGCCGTTCAACGCGGCGGTCAGCAGTGCACGCGTCACCTTGATCGGCATGCGGCGGCCGACGCCGTACTTGCCGCCGGTCCAGCCGGTGTTGACCAGCCAGCAATCGACGTTGTGCTTGGCGATCAGGTCGCGCAGCATGTTGCCGTACACGGACGGATCACGCGGCAGGAACGGCGAGCCGAAGCAGGTGGAGAATTCCGGCTGCGGCTCGTTGCCGAGACCGCGCTCGGTGCCGGCGACCTTCGCGGTATAGCCGGACAGGAAGTGGTACATCGCCTGCGCCGGCGTCAGCTTGGCGATCGGCGGCATCACGCCGAAGGCGTCGGCGGCCAGCATCACCACGTTCTTCGGATGCGGCGCGCAGCCGGTGCGCGAGGCGTTCGGGATGAAATCGAGCGGATAGGCCGAGCGGGTGTTCTCGGTCTTGGAGCCGTCGTCGAAATCGGGCACGCGGTCGTTCGCGCCGAGCACGACATTCTCCAGCACCGCGCCGAAGCGCTTGCTTGCAGCGTAGATTTCCGGCTCGGCTTCGCCCGACAGCTTGATGCACTTGGCGTAGCAGCCGCCTTCGAAATTGAAGACGCCGTCCTCGCTCCAGCCGTGCTCGTCATCGCCGATCAGCGTGCGCTTGGGATCGGCGGAGAGCGTGGTTTTGCCGGTGCCGGACAGGCCGAAGAAGATCGCGGTGTCGCCATCGGGACCGACATTGGCCGAGCAGTGCATCGGCATCACGCCCTTCTCGGGCAGATAGTAGTTCAGCGTGGTGAAGACACTCTTCTTCATCTCGCCGGCGTATTGCGAGCCGCCGATCAGGACGATCTTGCGGGCGAAATCGATCGCGACGACGTTCTCCGAGCGTACGCCGTGGCGCTTCGGATCGGCGCGGAAGCTCGGCAGGTCGATGATGGTGAGTTCGGGAACGAAGCTCGCGAGCTCCGACGTTTCGGGGCGGATCAGCAGCGTGCGAATGAACAGCGAATGCCAGGCAAGCTCGGTGAAGACGCGCGTCTTGATGCGATGCTTCGGATCGGCGCCGCCATAGAGATCCTGCGCGAACAGCGTCATGCCTTCGGCGTGCTTGAGGAAGTCGGCATAGAGCGCCGCGAACTGCTCCGACGTGATCGACTGGTTGCCGGCCCACCACATGCTCTTGTCGGTGAGCCCGTCGCGAACCGTAAACTTGTCCTTCGGGCTCCGCCCGGTGAACACGCCGGTGTCCGCGCACAGTGCGCCATCGGCCGAGAGCACCGCTTCATTGTTGCGCAGCGCATGCTCATAGAGCTGGGGCGCGCCGTAATTCCAATGCACGCCCCTGAGATTCTTTAAGCCGAATTTGTCGGCGCCGAAGGCACCGTTATGCACGCCCGTCTCTTGCACGAAGAACCTCCTCGAACCCGCGTATCCTTGCTCGCGCGAATGTCGCCAAACGCGCCCCGCCGCGGTGACCGCCTGTTGAATATAGCCTTCCGGCTCCGGTCCGGCGACCTAATAGTGGGGATCGCCGGGCTTGCCAAGCTAGTCCACCGGGTTTTGGTTTATTCCAAGGCGGGCTCGTCATGTCGCGTATATGCCGCATCGCGGGACTGTTTCGCTTCGCTTTCGCTTTCGTGTCGATTTCACCGGAGTTGCGCGACGTTTGATCGCTGTTTTCCCTGAAATCACAGCATTGCAATGCACAAACGATGCCAGCGCGTGAGGCAGACGCGGTCCGATCAGCGCGAAAATGACCGAGAATGCCGGGTATGCATTTCGCAGCGACGATGCATCGTCGAGACGCTTCGTCAGGACCTGGCGCAACGTCACCACGTCGCGCATGTTGTCCACTCTCGTGTTGCACGGATAGCATCACCCGATCTGCACCGAGCTTCGGTCGCGCAACTTCAGCCACGGCTAACGAGCCATGGCCGAAGCTGAATCATGTCAATGCACAACTGCGGCACAGGTTCCGCAGATGACATCTGATCGTCAGCGGCGCGGCCGTGCCGCGCTGCTGATGATAACGCAATCAGCGACCACTCGGCTCAGTGCTCTACGTCGCGCGCAAATCTTCCCGACGTCATGATCTTTCTTGTGCCGCGTTTTCTTGCGCCGCGTTCGCGCTGTCGGCGACGACAATTCACCGGCGCAAAATGATCGCGCTGTCAGCGTCCCCGGGGCCGACGCCTGCATCGCCAAACGTCCCGCTCGGTCGCGCCGAACAGCAGCCATGCGACACCATGCCTCGTCGCAGCGGCTACGCTCGAGCCGATCGATGGTCCTTTTGATTACCCGCTATGCGATGATCCCTTGGCGCGGGCCTCGGCGGCGAGGCGGATCAGCATCTTGCGCAGTTCAGTGCCGGTCGTGACCCTTTCGGGGAAGTCGAGTCGCAACGTCTTGCGGTCTGCCTGCATGTCAATGCCGTCGGGATCGCAGCCGGTGCAGATCCAATCCGCGCTCTCCGCGCCGAGCAGGCGCGTGGCGTAGAGATTCATCGCCTCGCGGTGATCTTCATTCATATGCGCCGCCGCGCCCTCCTCTGCTTCCAACAGGGGCGCAGCGTCGCTGAGATCGGTGAGGAACTGCTCCGGCTTGAGGTCGATGATCCGGCCGAATCCGGCCACCAGATGGGCTCCGGTGGGCCGGACCCGAAAGAATGCAAAATCCTTAAAATCTACAAAGGCTTCCGCGGAGGGATGGACGCCGAGATAGCGGCGGCGCAGCAGCGGCACCGCAGCCTCAGTGGCCTCCTCCGCCCGCCCTGCTAGCATGATCCGTGCCCCTTCCAGCGGATCGCCTTCAGCGCGTTCGTCCAGCATGAGCGAGACCCTGCCGTCGGCCAGGATGTTCTTCGTATGCAGCGCTAGCCGCGAGATCAGCAGGATCGGCGAGCCGTCCGGATGGGAAGCCAGATTGACCAGCGAGCAGTAGGGATCGCCGCTGCCCGTCATGAGTGTGGCGAGTGCCCCCTGACGGCTGCGTCGAAGCAGCGAGCGGGCGAGCCGAGCGGAGTTGAAATCGGGGGTCGATTGCATGGGCCTATCGGGTCATTTTATTGCGGAACCGGCCGATTTCTGAGCGAAAAAGGGCCTTTCCTCACGATCTCAGGGTGCTATATGGGGTCCAACGCATGGGTCGCAGAAGCGTTTTTTGCGGAACTCGGTCACACTTCAGCCCAGCTTGCATTGCTCGTTGACCGCGTTCGAAGCCCTGTTGTACGGCGCGTCGCTGGAATGCCCGCCGCTTAAGCCACTCTCATTGTGAAAGCAGCACATGCCCACAATCGCCTTGGTCGACGACGACCGCAACATTCTCACTTCCGTCTCGATCGCGCTCGAAGCCGAAGGCTATCGCATCATGACCTATACGGACGGTGCGTCGGCGCTGGATGGTTTTCGCACGTCGCCGCCCGACCTGGCGATCCTCGACATCAAGATGCCCCGCATGGACGGCATGGAGACGCTGCGGCGGCTGCGGCAGAAGTCCGATTTGCCGGTGATTTTCCTCACCTCCAAGGATGAGGAGATCGACGAATTGTTCGGCCTGAAAATGGGCGCCGACGATTTCATCCGTAAGCCGTTCTCCCAGCGCCTGCTGGTCGAGCGCGTCAAGGCTGTGCTCCGCCGCGGCCAGCCCAAGGATCCGACCGCTCCGCCGAAGGAGCCCGACGCCCGTGCGCTCGACCGCGGCCTGCTGCGAATGGACCCCGAGCGCCACACCTGCACCTGGAAGAACGAGCCGGTCACGCTGACGGTGACCGAATTCCTGATCCTGCAGGCGCTTGCCACCCGTCCCGGCGTGGTGAAGAGCCGCAATGCGCTGATGGACGCCGCCTATGACGACCAGGTCTATGTCGACGACCGCACCATCGACAGCCACATCAAGCGGCTGCGCAAGAAGTTCAAGGTGGTGGACGACGAGTTCGAGATGATCGAGACGCTGTACGGCGTCGGCTATCGCTTCAAGGAAGCCTGATCTGCGCTTCCGGGATGCTTTGTTAACTGACAGGGCCCGCGCGGCTGGGGTAACGTCGCGCGGGCGATTACGTGCTTCGCGGGACGACATCCACACCAACCGGCAGCTTTGGCAGTGCTTGATCGAACGCAGCCCGAGCAGGGACTGAACACCGAGGACGCGCTACTGCTCCTCGAACACGATGCAATAGCTGACGACGTGGCGCAGGAAAAAGGCTGGCGGCGCCCGCTCGGCTGGCTGCGCCGTGCCGGTCAGTTTTTCTTCGCGCTGTCGTTCTCGAGCCTGACGCGCCGCATCGTCTCGCTCAACCTGGCCGGCCTCGTCGCGCTGGTCGCGAGCATCCTCTATCTCTCGCAGTTTCGCGCCGGCCTGATCGAGGCGCGCACGCAGAGCCTGATGGTCTATGCCGAGATCATCTCGGAGGCGATCGCCGCATCGGCGACCGTGGAAGGCAACACCGTCACCATTGATCCCGATCGGCTGCTCGATTTGAAGCCCGGCGAGAGCTTCGGTCAGCCCGACGAATCGGCGGACTTCCCGATCAATCCCGAGCGCGTGGCGCCGATTCTGCGCCGCCTGATCGCGCCGACCAAGACGCGCGCCCGCATCTTCGACCGCGACGGCGGGCTGATCCTCGACAGCCGCAACCTGTTCGCACGCGGCGACGTGCTGCGCATGGAGCTGCCGCCGCCGTCAGAGAAGCCGTCGCTGTACGAGAGAAGCAAGATCGCGATCAAGACCTGGTTCAACCGCGGCGACCTGCCGATCTATCGCGAGCTCGGGCCCGAAGGCGGCAAGGGCTATCCGGAAGTCGCAAAGTCGCTCGAGGGATTGAACAGCAGCATGGTGCGCGTCACCGAACGCGGTGCGGTGGTGGTGTCGGTCGCGGTCCCCGTGCAGCATTTCCGCGCCGTGCGCGGCGCGCTGATGCTGACCACGCAAGGCGACGACATCGACCAGATGGTGATGTCCGAACGCCTCGCCATCCTCAAGGTCGGCGGCGTCGCATCCGCGGTCATGATCATGCTGTCGCTGCTGCTGGCAAGCACGATCGCGGGTCCGGTGCGGCGGCTCGCCGATGGCGCCGAGCGTGTCCGCCACCGCATCCAGACCCGCGTCGAAATTCCGGACTTCACCGGGCGCCGCGACGAGATCGGCCATCTCTCCGGCGCGCTGCGCGACATGACCAACGCGCTCTACAGCCGCATCGAGGCGATCGAGATGTTCGCCGCCGATGTCGCCCACGAGCTCAAGAATCCGCTGACCTCGCTCCGATCAGCGGTGGAGACGCTGCCGCTGGCGCGCAACGACACCAGCCGCGCGCGGCTGCTCGCCGTGATCGAGCACGACGTCAAGCGGCTCGATCGCCTGATCTCCGACATCTCGGATGCCAGCCGGCTCGATGCCGAGCTGCAGCGCCAGGACATGGCACAGGTCGACCTGCGCCGGCTGCTGACGACGCTGACCGGCGTCGCCAACGAGACGCGGCTCGGCCACGATGTCGCCGTTGAGGCCCGCTTCGAGGGCCGCGGACCGACCGACACGCTCTCGGTGCCGGGTCATGATTCGCGGCTCGGCCAGGTGATCTCGAACCTGCTGTCGAACGCGCAGTCCTTCTCCAAGCCCGGCGACAAGGTGCGTATCGTCTGCCGCCGCGTCCGCAACGAGGTCGAGATCGTCGTCGACGACGACGGGCCGGGCATCGGCCAGGATGCGCTGGAGCGGATCTTCGAGCGTTTCTACACCGACCGCCCACACCAGGGCTTTGGCCAGAACTCCGGCCTTGGGCTCTCGATCTCCAAGCAGATCATCGAAGCGCATGGCGGGCGCATCTGGGCTGAAAATCGCCATGGCCCTGCCGGCGAGGACGGCAAGCCCACGATCGCCGGCGCACGCTTCGTGGTCAGGCTGCCGACACTATGAGCCGCAACGTCAGCGTGCACGCATCCGCCGTTCTCGTCGGCGAGCGTGCCGTGCTGATCCGGGGGCCGTCGGGCGCGGGCAAGTCCCGCCTGGCGTTCGATCTGATTCTCGCCGGCCGCTCCGGACAGCTTCCGACCGCCATTTTGGTGGGTGACGACCGTGTCCATCTCGACACAGCCGGCGAACAATTGTGGGTCCGGCCGGCACGGGAACTGGCCGGCCTGATCGAGATCCGAGGCCTCGGAATCCGCCGCTGCGACTTTGTCGGGCAGGCCAGGGTCGGGCTCGTCGTCGACTTGGCGGCCGAGGACGCGGAGCGGCTGCCGCCGCCGGAAGCTCTCAAGATCGACCTAAATGGTGTTTTGCTACCGAGAATTCCGGTCGCTGCCGGCTTCCAACCCCTGCCGCTGGTTGTCGCCGCGCTAACGACAACTGAAAGTTCATGTCCCGGTAATCTTGCGGCCGATTGTGGAAAGGGAATTGGTAACCATATCACATCCACTATCGCGTCCGATTTGGTCGGCGCAGCCTCCCCTCTCTATCGCCAGGAACAGGGAGACTAGCCAAGATGCCCTCTTGCGCAGGGCCTCTGGATGGTCAAAGTGGCGCGTTCGTGCGGTGCACCAAAGAGCGCCCACGAGGAGTTTCCGATGATTGGTCTAGTGCTGGTGACCCATGGGCGCCTTGCCGACGAGTTCAGAGCGGCGCTCGAACACGTGATGGGTCCACAGAAACAAATTGAAGCAATTACGATCGGAGCGGAGGACGACTCCGATCTCTGTCGAAGCGACATCATCGAAGCGGTCAATCGCGTCGATAGCGGCGACGGCGTTGCGATCCTCACCGACATGTTCGGCGGCACGCCGTCGAACCTTGCGATCTCCTGCATGAGCCGCCCGAAGGTGGAAGTGCTCGCGGGTATCAATCTTCCCATGCTGGTCAAGCTTGCCAAGGTTCGCGAGGAGCGCTCGTTGCCCGATGCGATCGCGATGGCCCAGGAAGCCGGCCGCAAATACGTCACCATCGCCAGCCGCGTTCTCGCAGGCAAATGAACGACGAAACCTCGGGCGCGAACGAAGTCGGCCCGAGCGTGCCAGCGGGCGCCATTTCCCGTGAGCTCCTGATCGTCAACAAGCGCGGCCTGCATGCCCGGGCCTCAGCCAAATTCGTCCAGACGGTCGAGCGCTTCAACGCCGAGGTCTGGGTCACGCGCGGTAGCGAGACCGTCGGCGGCACCTCGATCATGGGCCTGATGATGCTCGCGGCCGGGCCCGGCACCACGGTGATCGTCTCCGCGAAGGGCCCCGAAGCGCAGGCAGCGCTCGACGCCATCGCCGAACTCGTCGCCGGCAAGTTCAACGAAGAAGGCGCGTAAGGCGCACCGGCGCGGCTACTTCGCCGGCGGCACCAGATAGACCTTCCACACCGTCGACGGGCCCGGATGGCCGCCATAGAAGCGCTGCGTGGTCATCACCAGCGGCTCGGCATCCTTGGCATGCTCCGCCATCCACGCTTCGCACGGCTTCAGGAAGACCGGATCGGTGGTGTCGCAGATGCCGATGAAGCCGTAACGCCTGGCGTCCTCGAGCGGGGCCAATCCGGACGACACTTCGCCGGGCGTGATCGCGGCCGGATGATCGGGACTGTAGAACGTCATCGGCTCGCTGATGTCGGAGCGAGCGGCGACGACGGCCCAGCGCGAATGGAATTTGGCCTGCCAGGTCTGGGTCAGCTCACGCGCGAGCTCCGAGCGGGCGGCATAGGTCGAGGCTGTGTTGTGGCTGGACGCCATCTCCTGCGTCGCGATGCTCGGCGCGGCGAATAGCATGGCGACCGTAATTACGAACCAGATCGCGGTGATGGTGAACAGCGCCATGCGCGGAATCCGCACCCGCGGGATCGCGACCAGCGCGAGCGGCACCAGGAAGAACAGCGGAATGCCCCAGTCGGTCTTCATGTAGACGGTGAACGCGAGTGCGCCGAGCGGCGGCCCGATCGCGACGATGATCTGGATGATCCAGACGTTGAGCGCCTGTGCGCGATTGAGCTCCGGATTGGAGCGGTTCGACCAAAGGAGCCGCGCGGGCCGCCACGACAGCGAGCTCAATGACAGCGCCAGCAGGCCCAGCAGCACCGGCGCGGCGAGCAGCCCGAGATTGTGCCCGATATAGCCGATCACGAGCTCGACGTTGAGCGCGCGGCTCGACAGCGCGTAGACGTCGCCGGCGTAGGTGAGCGGCAGGAAATCCACCTCCTCCAGCCACACCAGATGCGGGATCATCAGCACGGCCATCGTGCCGATCGCAACCCACGGCGCCGGCGAGCGCAGGAAGGCCAGCCGCTGTGGATGGATCAGCGCGGCAAGGCCGATCGCGCCGATCATGGTCAGCACCCAGTACTTGGTCATCAACGCCAGCGCGCCGGCGAAGCCGAGCAACAGGCCGGATCTCACGCTCCGCTGCTCGAACGCGTTCAGATAGGCCAGCACGAGCAACGGCAACGGCACGAGCTGCGCCAGGTCGGCGTTGTACTTGAAGCCCTTGAAATTGAAGATCGGGTACAGCGCGAGCATCACCACGCTGAAAAACGCGCGGCGGCGATCGACGACGCGCAGCGCGATCAGCCAGCAGACCACCATGGCGAAGCTCACTGTCGCCATCGCAAGCGCATAGGTCGACCAGTTGGCGACCGGGAAGAACTTGAACCAGACGCCGGCCATCCAACCTGACAGCGGCGGATGCTTGCCATAGCCGAGCAGGAAGCGCTGGCCCCAGCCATAGGCTTCGGCAACGTCCATGTGGACGTCCTGCGCCGCCTTGAGCTTGATGAGGATCGCCGTCCACAGCACCGCATGAACGAGCGCGAAGCTGATCACGAGCCACAGGCCGGTCTGGGGATCCGTCGCCCGCGAGACCAGCCACGCGGCCACTCGACGGATCGTCAGCCGGCGGTTCGCGCGCCGCGCGGCGGGAAGATAGGAGGCAGTCGACATGGTCAGCGCCTACGGCATGATCCGGACAAGTGCGAAGCGGTGTTCCGAAAAGATCATGCCCAACAGGAAGCCACAGCGCGATGATGTCTCATTCGGATTTCACCGCCCTTTAGCGCGTTTTTGCCGCCAGTGAAATCAGCTTGGCGTGAGCTGCGCCTCGAGCGTCCGGCGCCTCGACAGATCCAGGGTTGGGCGGCCTCGGACCTGGCAGAACAGGCCGGGGAAACAATGACGGTGCCACCCGTGATTCGCGGTCACACCGCTGCAAAATACCGCAATATGGTTGCCGCTTGGGGGGTGCGGATGCTATCCCGCGCCCCATGACAACCGCCCCGATTTCCAACATCCGCAACTTCTCCATCGTCGCCCATATCGACCATGGCAAATCGACCCTGGCCGACCGCCTGATCCAGATGACGGGCGGACTGTCGGATCGCGAAATGGCGGGCAAGGAACAGGTGCTCGATTCCATGGACATCGAGCGCGAGCGCGGCATCACGATCAAGGCGCAGACCGTCCGGCTGAACTACCACGCCAAGGACGGCAAGGATTACGTCTTCAACCTGATGGACACGCCTGGCCATGTCGACTTCGCCTACGAGGTGTCGCGGTCGCTGGCGGCCTGCGAGGGTTCCCTGCTGGTGGTCGACGCCAGCCAGGGCGTCGAGGCGCAGACGCTCGCCAACGTCTACCAGGCGCTCGACAACAACCACGAGATCGTGCCGGTCCTCAACAAGGTCGACCTGCCCGCCGCCGAACCGGAGAAGGTGAAGCAGCAGATCGAGGACGTGATCGGCATCGATGCATCCGATGCCGTGATGATCTCGGCCAAGACCGGGCTCGGCGTGCCCGACGTGCTGGAGGCGATCGTCACCCGCCTGCCGCCGCCGAAGGGCGACCGCGACGCGACGCTGAAGGCGCTGCTGGTCGATAGCTGGTACGACGTCTATCTCGGCGTGGTCGTGCTGATCCGCGTGGTCGATGGCGTGATGAAGAAGGGCCAGCGCATCCGCATGATGGGCACCGGCGCCGCCTACGACATCGAACGTGTCGGCTTCTTCACCCCGAAGATGGAGCAGGTCGAGGAGCTCGGCCCCGGCGAGATCGGCTTCATCACCGCGGCGATCAAGGAAGTCGCCGACACCCGCGTCGGCGACACCATCACCGACGACCGGAAGCCGATCAGCGAGATGCTGCCGGGCTTCAAGCCGGCGATCCCGGTGGTGTTCTGCGGCCTGTTTCCGGTCGATGCCAACGACTTCGAGACGCTGCGCGCGGCGATGGGCAAGCTGCGGCTGAACGACGCGAGCTTCTCCTACGAGATGGAAACGTCCGCCGCGCTCGGCTTCGGCTTCCGCTGCGGCTTCCTCGGCCTGTTGCATCTGGAGATCATCCAGGAGCGGCTGTCGCGCGAGTTCGACCTCAACCTGATCGCGACCGCGCCGAGCGTCATCTACAAGATGAAGCTCACCGACGGCAGCGAGCTTGAGATCCATAACCCGGTCGACATGCCCGACGTGGTCAAGATCGCCGAGATCGACGAGCCGTGGATCGAGGCCACCATCCTCACCCCCGACGAATATCTCGGCAGCGTGCTGAAGCTGTGCCAGGACCGCCGCGGCTCGCAGAAGGAGCTGACCTATGTCGGCACCCGCGCGATGGTGAAATACGACCTGCCGCTCAACGAGGTGGTGTTCGATTTCTACGACCGCCTGAAGTCGGTCTCCAAGGGCTACGCCTCGTTCGACTATCATTTGACCGACTACAAGCCGGCCGACCTCGTGAAGATGCAGATCCTGGTCAACGCCGAGCCGGTCGATGCGCTGTCGATGTTGGTGCATCGCACCCGTGCCGAAGGCCGCGGCCGCGCCATGGTCGAGAAGATGAAGGAGCTGATCCCGCCGCACATGTTCCAGATTCCGATCCAGGCGGCGATCGGCGGCAAGGTGATCGCGCGCGAAACCGTGCGCGCGCTGCGCAAGGACGTCACCGCGAAGTGCTACGGCGGCGACATCACGCGCAAGCGCAAGCTTCTGGAGAAGCAGAAGGAAGGCAAGAAGAAGATGCGGCAGTTCGGCAAGGTCGACATCCCGCAGGAAGCCTTCATCGCCGCGCTCAAGGTGGATAGCTGAGACATCGTCACGGCGCCGATCCGGCCTTAACCCAAAATCTCGAAAACAACCCCATGCAAAGTAGCCGGAAGTGGATATCAGGCGTGCTACCGGACGCGCGCATGATGTCCATCGTTGTCTCAGCAACAAAACGCACCATGATTTGAATCGCCATCGCGTGGCGGTCCGATTAAGCTTCGATCATGTTGCGCATCCTGTCCCTCCTTGTCGTCATCCTCGCATTGCTGCAACCGGACCTGAGCTCGGCCGCGTCGTCGAAGAAGCGGCATGGCAGCACGCGCTGGCATGGCTACGGCTTCCTGCCCGGCTACCGGCAGCCGCCCAATCCGACCATTCCGGTGCTTGGTCCGCGCGGCGCCGCCCGCGGCTACCCGGACTATGCGCCGCAGTACTGGTATGGCGGTGATTGGCACTATTTCGGCCGGCCCGGCTTCTATCGCGGCCGCTACAATGGCGGCAGCTTCGGCCCGTGCTGGACCTGGACGCCGATCGGCCGCGCCTGGAATTGCGGATAGAGCATGATGGGATCATGTTGACCAACAGCTCGGGGGCACCTCTCCCCGGCGGGATATGGCTATCGCATTTGGGGAGAAAAGCGCCCTGCGGCCATCCTTCGAGACGCCCGCCTGTGGCGGGCTCCTCAGGATGAGGTCTTGTTTTGCGGCACAATAGTAGACCCTCATGGTGAGGAGCGCCGCCTGCGGCGCGTCTCGAACCACGAGGCCGAGTACGCACGCAGCCTCCCAAGGCGGCATATGCGATTCAGACCCAGCGCCGCACCCGGGCGACATAGTCATCATAGGCCGCGCCGAACTGGCGGCGCATCTTGGCTTCCTCGAAGGGAATGTGCACCCAATTGGCGGTCGCGAACACCGCGACCGGCGCAATCAACATCGGCCAGGCCCCGACCCATATCGCGATACCCAGCGCGAGCAGCACGAGGCCGGAATACATCGGATTGCGGGTGAAGGCGTAGGGACCGCTGGTGACCAGCGCGCGATTGGTCGGCGATGTCGGTTCGATCTCGGTGCCCTCGCGCCGGAACAGGAGGAACGCCCACACCGGCGCGATGAACGCGATCACCACCAGCGCGATCCCGAGCAGCGGAATCGGCAGGCCGGGAAGCGCCGGCCAGCCGAGCCACCAGCTCAGCGCCGCGCCAACAACGAGATAGATCAACGTCCAGATCGGCGGAGGGAGCTTGAGCATGGCCGAACCTCACTGGGATGGAACGCACAACCGGCATCTGAGCTGCGGCTACCACAAAAACATGTTCGCCCTGCGTCCGTTGCGACGGTCCACTCCACCGATCCGGACACATCTCGTACCGCCCCGACCGTCGCGCGACTTCGATGGCTGCTCTGCGATGATGCCACCCCGCCTTGCCCTCTTCCACCGGATAAGCCACCATCGTGCCCCCGCCCACCAAGAATGTGAAAAGGGGCAGAGGACACGCATGAGCAGGCCGCAGGGTTTCGACCTCGTCGAACGGGCGCGCGCGCTGGCGCCGCTGATCACAAGTGAAGCCGACGAGATCGAGCGGACGCGGCGGCTGACACCGGCGGTCACGTCGGCGCTGGTGGAGAACGGGCTCTATCGCGCGCTGCTGCCGAAGCGCTTCGGCGGCGCCGAGGCGGCATTGGACGCCTTCATGCAGATGCAGGAGGAGATCGCCAAGGTCGACGCCTCCACCGCCTGGTGCCTCGGCCAATGCAGCGTCTGCGCTATGACCGCGGCCTATCTCGAGCCCGACGCCGCCAACGCGATCTTCAACACCGCACCCGGCATCCTGGCCTGGGGCGCGATCGCCCATGAGGTTCGCGCCGAGCCGGGCGGCTACCGCGCCAATGCGCGCTGGGATTTTGCTTCGGGCTCACGGCAGGCGAGTTGGCTCGGCGCCCATGTCCGCGTCGTCGAGGCCGACGGCTCACAGCGCAAGAAGCCTGACGGCTCGGCGGAAATCCGCACCATCCTGTTTCCGGTGTCGTCGGCAACCATGCACGATGTCTGGGACGTGATCGGACTGAAGGGCACCGGCACCGATTCCTACTCGGTCGAGAATCTCTTCATCCCCGAACAATTCGCCGCGCTGCGCGACGATCCGACCGCGCTCCGCGAGGCAGGCCCGCTGTACAAGCTCTCCACCAATATGGTGTTCAGCATGGGCTTTGCCGCCACATCTCTGGGCGTCGCGCGCACCACGCTGGACGCGGCGACCGAGCTTGCGCGCGGCAAGACACCACAAGGGCTGAAGGCGATGCGCGACAACAACGCCGTGCAGGGCCTGATCGGCCGCACCGAGGCGAGCCTGCGCGCTGCCCGCGCCTATCTCTATGCGACCGCAAACGACGTCTGGCAGGATCTCGCCCGCGGCGATCCCTTGACCGAGGCGCATCGCGTCGCGATCCGCATCGCCTCGACCTGGACCATCCATCAATCGGCGGCGGTGGTCGACACCGCCTATCACATGGCCGGCGCCACCGCGGTGTTCGCAAAAAATCCGTTCGAGCGGCGCTTCCGCGACATGCACGCGATCGCCCAGCAGATCCAGGCGCGCGACACCCAGTATGAAGACGCCGGCAAGGCGATCCTGTCGGGCAATCTGGCTGCGCCGCCGACCGCACGCTAAGGCGTGATGAAGTCGGATGAACCAGGCGCGTACTCGTAGATCCGCCATGTCGGCTCTGCCCAAGAAACCGGACAGGCCAAGACTAGACAGGCGCTTCATCGCTCGAAGCTTGCCGCGCTCGGGAACCAAATGGAAACCAACTCCTTGGGCAGGCTCTTCAAAAGAGCGACGCGCTTGCTACAACTTCGTTAGTGAGTGGGTCTGAAGCCGCGAGCAGTGTGCATCGTCATGACAGTGGACGAACTATCTGAACGCATACACATCGCGTTTCCGGTCAAGCCAGTGCCCAAAAGGTTTTGGATCGGTGATAGTCAACCGCTCGTCGGTGACATTCCAGAAGAACTTGCCAAGCGGATCGCGCATCGTCCTTGGGTTGACGTAACGATGCTAGATTGGACAATGACGAGTGCTCAGGCGAGCACTGCTAGAGCGTATATCGATCCGAATGCCTTTCGATACTATTTGCCATCCCTTTTGGTCGGCGGTTTGAGTGATTTCGGATATATCGATTGGCCTCTCGAATGTCTTTTGCCAGCGGGCAGGAAACGCCGAACGACCGGAAACTGGTGGCAGGACTTTTGGACTGGTTTCACTGAGCAGCAGATGGATGCCGTCCAGGCCTATTTGATCGGCGTTCGATCGATGCTTCGAGAGTCAGTGCATCTCAGCGAATTGCACTTTATCGATGAGGCTCACCTGATCTGGGGTCGCCGATGACAACGCTGCGCATCTACGATTATCGCGATGGAGCTCTGGCGCTTGATCTTCGCGACCTGATCGATTTGCTTGCTCCTCGCTCACTCGAAGCTAGTTGGACGGTTTCGCCCGTCAGGATGAATCATCTGGAGCTTGGCCGTTCCTTTGATGAATTCATGATCACGGGACCAGGTCAGCCGGGACAGGACCAGTTGGAGCTACTCGCGGCCAGTGGTTCATCAGTCAGCGGTGCAACGCTTTCGGAGGCTGCTCAGGAAACATGGCAGGTCATTTGGGGGCAATTCGTCGCGACCCTCCCGGAACAGCGCGACGCATGGGTCGTCATACGCGCGATAGACAGCACTTTCTACGAGGTCACATCGTCGGACGAAGCGGTACTCAGTGCCATTCGATCGACTTATAAGGACGTGAGAGTTGCATCGCGCCCTGCGACTTCCTCTCCGATTGAGCGCATCTGAAGTGGAAGGAAGCAGGTCCTCGATGTCGGCTGTGGATCATTCTCCACCGATTTCGACGCGGCTTTCCGATGTCCGCTCATTCTCGGGAAGCGGACATCGGACTGCTGGCGCTTCTGGGTACGCGCCCTAACGACCGCGAGGACGCTGCGCTCCCTCGCCCCGTACTTACGGGGAGAGGGTTGGGGTGAGGGCCGTCTCCGCATATGCGGCCATAGCTGCATTTGCGGAGACTCCCCCTCACCGGAACGCATCTCACGATGCATTCCGACCTCTTCCCGCACGCGGGGCGCGGTGAAGCGGAGTCACGGCTCGTTCTAGGGCGCGTACATCCACCATGTCGCCTCTATCCCCTAAAACCGGACATCGCCGGGTGACCACGGCATGCCCGTTTTGGGCCCAGAAGCGGAAGTCACGTTTGGCTGGAGAACAGGCAAGCTTCTGTTAACGCAATGGCCATGATTGTGCACATTGCGCTGGACAAACGCTTAAGTTGCTTCCCATGAAGCGCTTCCTGCTTGTCACCCTGATAGTGCTCGTCGCTGCCTTCGCGACCTATAAATTCTTCTATCCGACCTACACTTATCGCTACCGCTTAACCGTCAATATTGAGACGGACGGCAAACTCCACTCGGGTTCAAGTGTAGTCGAGGTGGTCTGGTATGCGCACGTTCTGCCAGAGCTGGTATCATTTTCACCCGAATTGCGCGGGCAGGCGGCGCTAGTTGATCTTGGAGAGCATGGCGTAGTGGTTGCGACGTTAACAGCCGATGATTGGGGTTGGCATAATAGCAATGCGGGTTGGGGCGCACTCTGGCTTGTTCCTCGCGCATTTGGCGTCAGGGACTCAAATGAAGGGCTGTCCAAACTTGTAAATCTCCACGGCAAACGCGAACTCGCCCTCGATAATCTCCCACGTTTGTTGTGGCTCTCAAATCCGCGAGACCCAACAACAGCTAAGACGATAAGTATAGACGATATACCGTCCGACTTCGGCTCCTCGGCCAAATTTGCGGGAGCATCCGTTGAGATCACAAGCGATCCGCTCGTGGCCAACATCCGCGAAGCGCTGCCGTGGATTACATCGCTGGAGGGCAAGCCCGCAGGCAATGATCGGATCTACCCGAATAATCTTAGCATCGGCCGTTACATGTTTATTGGAAACGCCTCGTGAGATCGGACGTCCGCAACGGGTCATTCTCGACCGATTTCAACGTGGCTTCGCGATATCCGCTTATTCTCCGGAAGCGGACATCGGACCGCTGGCGCTCATGAGTACGCGCCTTAACGACCGCGAAGATGCTGCGCTCCCTCTCCCCGTGCTTACCGGGGCTATCGCATATGCCGCCTTCGCCTTCGGCGGCTGCGCACATATTCGGCCTCGTGGTTCGAGACGCGCCGCAAGCGGCGCTCCTCACCATGAGGGTCTACTATGGTGCCGCAAAACAAGACGTCATCCTGAGGAGCCCGCCAAAGGCGGGCGTCTCGAAGGATGGCCACGGGCGCTTTTTCCCCCAAATGCAATTGCCCTACCCCTGCGAGGGACGGCTGGGTAGGCTATCGCGCGAATCCCATCGCGGAGAGAGCCCCCACCCGCCGCGCTCCGCGCGTCGGCCTAAGAGCGAGCTTCGCTCGTCTCGACCCCGCAAGCGGGAGAGGCGAAGCGAGTCCGCGGTCCGACTTGTGCAACCAAACCTCATCTCGGTTTAGCCGAATGGTACGAAAGTAGGCACCGGCGGCCATGGTCGGGTTAGGAATACCGGCGGCGCAACATCCGGTTGTTAAGATTTTTCTGAGACCTTGCGGCCGGCGCTAATGCCTGGAGTTTCGCTGGTCCCATGTTCGCCCTTCAATCGATTGCCGCCCGCCTGATCCTGGCGATTTCACTGACCGTTGCGGTCGCCTGCGCGATCCTCGGCGGCTTCTCCATCAGCCAGCAGCGCGCGCTGACGCGGCTGGCGCTCGATCAGCAGCTCAAGCTGCAATATGACAGTGTGATTGCGGCGATCGACTATGAGGGCCGTGCCGCGCTGGCGGTCTCGGCGGTGATCGCCGCCCTGCCGCCGGTCGAGGATGCCATCGCCAAAGGCGACCGCGAGGGCCTCGGAAAGCTGCTCGGCGCCCCCTGGGCGGCGATGAAGGCGCAAGGCATTCCGCTGATCTCGTTCTGGCAGGCTCCGGCGACCGGCTTCTACCGCGTCCACGCGCCGAGGGTATTCGGCGATGATGCCTCCACCCGGCGCACGACGGTGGTGGAATCGATCAAGACCGGCAAGCCGATCGTCGGCGTCGAGCCCGGTCGCGAAGCGCTTTCGATCTTCGGCATGACCCCGATCATGCGCGACGGCAAGACGCTGGCTAATGTCGACGTCGGCGCCGCCTTCGGCAAGGAATTCGTCGACCGCGCCAAGAAGCGCTTCGGCATCGACCTCGCCGTGCATTCGTTCGACGGCCAGAGCTTCAGGCGGCTGTCCTCGACCTTCGGCGACACCGTGGTCGCGACCCAGGACGAGCTCAGAAGCGTGATGCACGGTGAGCCGCTGCTGCGTGACGCGACGCTGAACGGCCATGCGGTCGAGCTCTATCTCGGGCAGATCAGGAACTATGCCGGCCAGCCGGTTGCCGTGCTCGAGATCATCAAGGACACCACGGATTACGAAGCCGCCGCAGCGAGCGCGCAGCGCAATCTGATCCTCGGCACGGTGGCGATCCTGGCCGCGGCCGTGCTGCTCGCGTTCCTGCTCGGCCGCGGCCTGTCCCGGCCGCTGACCGCGATCACCGCGGTGATGAATCGCCTCTCGAGCGGTGACACCAGCGTCACGATTCCCGGCAGCGATCGGCGCGATGAGCTCGGCACCATGGCGAAGGCGGTCGACGTGTTTCGCCGCAGCATGATCGAAACCAGCTCATTGCGCGAGGCGCAGGAGGCCGACAAGGCGAAGGCGGAGCTCGAGAAGCGGGCCTTGCAGCGGCAGATGGCCGACCGCTTCGAATCCGACGTCAAGGGCATGGTTGCCGCGGTCGCGCGATCGTCGAGCGACATGCAGCGCGTCGCCAACGAGATCACGACGAGCGTCAACGGCGCCTCCGAGCGGACCTCAGCCGCGGCCGCAGCCTCCGAAGAGGCGTCGGCCAGCGTCAACGCGGTCGCCGCGGCGACCGAGGAGCTGGCGTCCTCGATCACCGAGATCGGCCGTCAGGTCACCCATTCCAGCCACGTTGCCGACAATGCCGTGGTCAAGGCCAAGGAGACCACCGAGATGGTGGCCGGCCTCGCCGCATCCGCCGAGAAGATCGGCGATGTGCTGCGCCTGATCAGCGCGATCGCCAGCCAGACCAATCTGCTGGCGCTCAATGCCACCATCGAGGCAGCCCGTGCCGGCGAAGCCGGCCGCGGCTTCGCCGTGGTCGCCGCCGAGGTGAAGGAGCTCGCGAGCCAGACCGCGAAGGCCACCGAGGAGATCGCGGGGCAGGTCGGTGCGATCCAGCAGGCGACCGGCAACTGCGTCAGCGCCATCGGCGACATCAGCGCGACCATCAGCGAGATCTCGGGCATCGCCACCGCGATTGCGGCGGCGGTCGAGCAGCAGGACTCGGCGACACGCGAGATCGCCCGCAGCGTGCAGCAGGCGTCCGCGGGCACCGGCGAAGTCTCCGCCAATGTCGCCGGCGCGAGCGAGGCCGCCGGTCAGTCCCGGGCCCTCACCGGCAACGTGCTCGACACGTCGAGCCAGCTCGGCGAGCACGCCTCCGCGCTGTCGCACAGCGTCGACACGTTCCTCGCGGGACTGCGCAACGCGGCCTGACCGGCGACACAGCGTCTTGGAAGCATGACGGGCTTGGATTTGAGTGCAACCCCGAAGGGACTGCGCTCCCTCTCCCGCTTGCGGGGGAGGGTTGGGGTGGGGGCTCTCTCCCCGAGTCGACTCGTGGAAAGAGCCCCCACCCGCCGCGCGCTCCGCGCGCGTCGGCCTCCCCCGCAAGCGGGAGAGGCGAAGGAGCCGCAGACAACCTCCGCAGACTCATATGCGATTGCGGAGGGAGGGCCGGGGTGGGGGCTTTCGCCACGAGTCACATCGGTTCTGTGGTAGACAGATGCGCTGCGTCCTCCCCGCGGAGACCACCATGCGCAAGCCGGCAGCACCGACCAGCAAGGTCGCACGACGACCGCGCGCGAAAGCAGCGGATGCGCTGTTCGACGCATACCCTGCCCCGGTCAAAGCCAAATTGCTGGCGCTCCGGCGCCTGATCCTCGACACGGCGAAGGCCACCAGAGGCGTCGGCGCGCTGGAAGAGACATTGAAATGGGGCCAGCCGAGCTACCTGACGACGGAGACGGGAAGCGGCAGCACGGTTCGCATCGACCAGGTCAAGGCGGCCGCGGACCAGGTCGCGGTCTACTTCCATTGTCAGACCAATCTGGTCGAGACGTTCCGCGAACTCTATCCCGAACTCAGCTACAGCGGCAACCGCGCGATCCTGCTCGACGTCGCCGACAAGCTCCCGGAGGCGGCGCTGCGCCACTGCGTCGCTCTGGCGCTGACCTATCATCTGAGGAAGGCAACCGCCGGAGCGTGATCCGGTAGGGTGGGCAAAGGCGCATCGCGCCGTGCCCACCGTCTCCTGCACAGAAGACCACATTGGTGGGCACGCTTCGCTTTGCCCACCCTACGGTTCTCCTGAACAAGAAGGCGTCATAGAGCACGCGGGGCGAGGTAAAGCGGAGCCCGACGCGCGATTCAAAGTAACAACATCTCGCCCCAGGCTTCCCTACGCCACCAGCGCGGTCCCCGCCTCAGCCCCGCGCTGCGCCTGCAGCAGGCTGACGACCTCGGCGTTCGGCCGGGCGCGGCTGAACAGGAAGCCTTGTCCCTCGTGGCAACCTTCGGCGCGCAAACAGCTCAGCTCGGCTTCGGTCTCGACGCCCTCCGCGGTGATAGTGACGCCGAGCCCGATGCCGAGGCTGACGATCGAGCGCACGATCGCCTGCGCGTCGCGGTTGGCGCCGAGGTCACGTACGAACGACTGATCGATCTTGATCTTGTCGAACGGGAAGCTGCGCAGATAGCTCAGGCTGGAATAACCGGTGCCGAAATCGTCCATCGACATGCGCACCCCGAGCGCGCGCAGCGCGTGCAGCGTGGCCAGCACCTGGCTGCTCTTCTCGAGCAGCAGCGTCTCGGTGATCTCGAGCTCGAGCCGCCGCGCTGGCAGGCCGGATCGCTTCAATGCGTCGGTGACGAGCGACAGCAGGTTGCCGGTGCGGAATTGCAGCGGCGAGAGATTGACCGCGACGCGGACATCGTCATCCGGCCACTGCGCCGCATCCATGCAGGCGCGATGCAGCATCAGCCCGCCCAGCGGGTTGATCAGGCCGGTCTCCTCCGCCACCGGGATGAACTCGCCGGGCGAGATCATGCCGCGCTCCGGATGCGGCCAGCGCACCAGCGCCTCGAAGCCGGTGATGCGCCCGCTCGCGAGATCGACCAGCGGCTGGTAGTACGGCCGCAGGCCCTCGTTCTGGATCGCCTCGCGCAGGTCGATCTCGATCTTGCGCCGGCTCTGGGCGCGCGCATCCATCTCCGCCTCGAAGAAGGAGAAGGTGCCGCGGAAGTCGCGCTTGGCGCGCGACAGCGCCATGTCGGCGCTCTTCAACAGCTTTTCGGAATCCTCGCCGTCGCCGGGCGACATCGCGATGCCGATGCTGGCGCCGATCACCACCGAATGCCCGTCGAGCAGATATGGCTCGCCGATCGCATCCAGGATGCGCTTGGCCAGCAAGACCGCGTCCTCGGGCCGGACCACGCCGCTCTGCACGATGGTGAACTCGTCGGAATTGAGCCGGGCCAGCGCATCCTCCTCGCGCAAGGTCGAGCGCAGCCGCTTGGCGACGCCGCGCAGCAGCTTGTCGCCGACGCCATGCCCGAGCGTGTCGTTGACCGCCTTGAAGTTGTCGAGCCCGAGCATCAGCACCGCGACTTTGTCCGAGCTGCGGCGGGTGTGCTGCAGCATCTCGTCCATCTGCTGGCGCAACAGAGTGCGGTTCGGCAGGCCGGTCAGGCTGTCATGCTGCGCCATGAAGGCGAGCCGCGCCTCGGCGCGCTTGCGCTCGGTCATGTCCATCAGCGCGAGCAGCATGGCCGGCTGGCCGCCGTGCATCAGTTGGCGCGAGTAGATCGCAAGATCGATCAGCGTGCCGTCGGCACGAACGTGCTTCCAGGTCCGCGCCGCCTGTTCATCGGTGCTGCGCCCGGCGGCCCAGGGCAGCTCGGGATCGAACGCCTGCAAGCTTCGGATCGTGAGCTTCTCGAACTCGGCGCGGGCATAGCCGTAGTGGGCGACCGCCGCATCGTTGACGCTGAGAATCCGCTCGCCATCGAGCGCGCATAGGATCATCGGCACCGGGTTGCCATCGAACAGCAGGCGGAACGACGCCTCGCGCTGCTTCAGCTCGGTGATGTCGACGCGCAGCCCGACAATGCCGCCATCGGAGGTCAGCCGTTCCTCGATCAGGACGACGCGGCCGTCGGCGAGCACCTGCTCGTGCCGTTCGCCCGGCTGGTACATCTTCTTCAGCCGCTCGGCGATCCATTGCTCCTCGCGGCCCTCGGCCTCCGGATAATCGCCGCGCTCGACGCCGATGCGGATGGTGTCTTCCAGCCGCACGCCATGCTCGAACAGATCCGAGCTGCGCTTGTAGATCTCCGCGTATTTCTTGTTCCAGAGAATGTAGCGGCCCTCGGCATCGAGGAACACGATGCCCTGCGGCAGGATGTCGATCGCCTCGCGCAGCCGCTCGTTGGACCTGCGTGCTTCCGCGATCGCCGCCTCGGCCTGCGCACGTTGGCGCACCAGCTCGCCGATTGCGCTGGCGGCACGGTGCGAACCGCCCGACAGGTTCGGTGCAGGTTTGACCCGATGGCCGCCGTGAAGCCGCCTTGCACCTTGCTTCGGTTTCTTGATTTTCTTTGGCCGCATTATCGGCATCGCACGCCCCACGCGCATTCCAGCTTGGCGGCATTTCTGCGATAAGCATCTGAAAAATTGGTATCTATTGACGAGGAACGACGCAGGATGTGCGCCCGCGGCCTGCCCGCTTTGAAGGCGAATACTCGCATTGCGCGAGCGCACAACGCCATGCAATCGACGCCGCCGCTCATTCGCGAGGTGGAAGCGCCGGGGCATGGTGAGGAACGCGTAAACGAACGTGCGATTGCACAATGGACGCGCTGAAACTTGCTGAAGCGCACGAATATGTGTCAACGCGCGATAGCGTTATCGTCGAGTTAAGGCGCGACGCGTCACTTCCGATGCGCATCCCAGCGCAGTCATCATTCAGGCTGTGGGCGATCAATCAATTGCGATGAAAGCGCCGTCCGCTCACGGCAAATCCATGCTAGCTTCGCGTGCACAGAGTGATCCGAATGACACCCCGCCTGTTTCTGATCCCGCTTCTGCTCTCCATCCTCGTCGCCACCAGTTCCGCCTGGTCGCAGGACAAGGGCACCATTGACCCCAAGCCGTTGCCGCCGCTCGCCAACCCCAACGATCCGAAACTCGCGGCGAAGGAATTGTTCGCGCGCAAGGTGCTGCCGGCCGCGATGCCGACGCAGGCGATCGGCTCCTACGCGAAGGGCTGTCTCGCCGGTGCGGTGAAGATGCCGCTGAACGGCGATACCTGGCAGGTGATGCGGCTGTCGCGCAACCGCTACTGGGGCCACCCGGCCATGATCGCGCTGCTGAAGCGGCTTGCGGCGAAGGCGCACAAGGACGCGGGCTGGCCCGGCATTCTGGTCGGCGACATCGGTCAGCCGCGCGGCGGTCCCGCGCTGTCCGGCCACGCCAGCCACCAGATCGGGCTCGATGCCGACATCTGGCTGACGCCGATGCCCGACCACACCTTGTCGCGCGAAGAACGCGAAGAGACGTCGGCAGTGATGATGGTGCGCGACGACCGGCTCGACGTTGATCCGCGCGTCTTCACACCCGGCCATGTGCTCGTCCTTCGCGATGCGGCGCAGGAGCCTGCCGTGCAGCGGATCTTCGTCAATGCCGCGATCAAGAAAGCACTGTGCCGCGAAGCCAAGGGCGACCGGAGCTGGCTGTCGAAGATCAGGCCGTGGTGGGGCCACGACTACCACTTCCACATCCGGATGCGATGCCCGCCCGGAAGCCGCGAATGCAAGGGACAGCCGTCGCAATCCGGCGACGAAGGCTGCAAGCCCTCCGATCTCGCCTTTTGGTTCAAGGACTCGGTGCTGCATCCGAAGCCGCCGCCGAAGCCACCGAAGCCGCGCCCGCCGATGACGCTGGCGCAACTACCGGCGGACTGCAAAGCCGTGCTGAAAGCGCCCGACGCCAAGCAATAACATCTTTGTCAGGCGCTATTCCGGCGCGTCAGAAATGCGCTATCATGACCACGTCGTCGCGCCGTAAGCGCGTGCGAGCCGCGGGTCAGGGCCGTTGATCCAGCTCACCTCCACTTTGTCAATGCGGAGGTCGTCACTCCTGTGACGACCAACGTTGAAGGATTCCATCATGCGCATCAGTGCACGCAACCAGATCAAGGGCACCGTCCTCGAGGTGAAAAAGGGCGCGACCACCTCTCATGTCCGGATCGACATCGGCGGGAACGTGATGACGTCCTCCATCACCAACGAGGCCGTCGACGAACTCGGCATCAAAGTGGGCGGCCAAGCGATCGTTGTGATCAAGGCCTCCGACGTCATGATCGCAGTGGACTAGAAATGCGCAGCTCGCTCCTCGCGGTCGCGTTATTGCTCGCTTCAACCCCCGCCTTCACCGCGGAGGAACCAAGCGGCTGTGACAAGTTCAAATGGCCGATCGACCAGGCGCGCGCCGCGCTCACCGCGTCCGATCGCGCCAGGCTGGCGTCAGGCAGCGAACAGCCGGCGTTACCGTCGACGGGCATCACGCTCGCGCTGGTCGCACCCGCCGATGCAAAGCTTCCGGCGCCGCCGGAGCGGGCGCCGAAGGACGGCACCTTTGCCGGCTTCACCAGCTTCAAGACCGCACCGAAGGCCGGGCTCTACACCATCAGCCTCTCGGCCGGCGCCTGGGTCGACGTGGTGCAGGACGGCCATTCGCTCAAGCCCAAGGCCTTCAGCGGTGCGACCGATTGCGACGGTATCCGCAAGACCATGAAGTATGAGCTCGCCGCCAGTCCCTTCGTGCTGCAAGTCAGCGGCGCCAGGGAGAGTTCGATTTCGATCGCGATCCAGCCGAGCCAATAGGACGATCGTGGGACAAAGCGGCTTTACCGTAAGCCTCAGCCTGCTATGTTTGCAGTGCGATCTCCCTGACGACCGTAAGTCCTCCGGAGAGCAGCGGAACAGCGCTTCCGCCGATCGTGACCCAGAATCCACCAACGCCTGATTTGCGCGCGCTCGTTCGCGCGCGTGGTCGCACGGAGCGCTTCCTATGTTACGCATTGCCGGACTGTTCACCGCCTTCGTCATCCTGCTCGGCGCGATGCACTCGCCCGCGTCAGCCGACGACAAGACGCTCACCGTCTTTGCCGCGGCCTCGATGAAGAACGCGCTCGACGACATCGACGCGGCCTATACCGCAAAGACCGGCGTCAAGATCAACGCCAGCTATGCCGCCAGCTCGGCGCTTGCCAGGCAGATCGAGCAGGGCGCGCCGGCCGATGTGTTCGTCTCCGCCGATACCGACTGGATGGACTATGCGATCAAGCAGAAGACCATCAACGAGCCGACCCGCGTCAACCTGCTCGGCAACTCGATCGTGCTGATCGCGCCGAAGGATTCCAAGATCGACAATGTCAACATCGCCCCGGGCTTCGACCTCGCCAAGCTCGCCGGCGACGGCAAGATCGCGACCGGCGATGTCAAGGCGGTGCCGGTCGGCAAATACGCCAAGGCGGCGCTGGAGAAGCTCGGCGCCTGGCAGGCGGCGGAGCCGAAATTTGCAATGGCCGAGAGCGTGCGCGCCGCGTTGACGCTGGTGGCGCGCGGTGAAGCCGTGCTCGGCATCGTCTATTCGACCGACGCCAAGGTCGAGCCGGGCGTCAAGATCGTCGGCACCTTCCCGGCCGACACTCATCCCGCCATCATCTATCCGGTGGCAGCGACGACGAATGCGAAGGCGGAGACTTCGGACTATCTCGCCTTCCTGCGCTCGTCCGCGGCGAAGGCGATCCTCGGGAAGTACGGCTTCAAGTTCCTGATCAACCCGACGACGTAAGCGTGTTCGAGATCTCGCCGACCGAATGGACGGCGATCCTGCTTTCGCTCAGGGTCGCCGTCATCGCAACGCTGGTGGCGACCCCGTTCGGAATCGCGCTCGCCTGGCTGCTGGCGCGGCGCGATTTCTGGGGCAAATCCATCCTCGATGCGCTCGTGCACCTGCCACTGGTGCTGCCGCCGGTCGTCACCGGCTATCTGCTGCTGCTGACCTTCGGCCGGCGCGGCGTGGCCGGTGCCTGGCTCGCCGATCATCTCGGCATCGTGTTCGCTTTCCGCTGGACCGGCGCGGCGCTCGCCTGCGGCGTGATGGCGTTTCCACTGCTGGTGCGGCCGATCCGGCTCTCGATCGAGGCGATCGACCGGCGCCTCGAGCAGGCGGCCGAGACGCTCGGCGCCGCGCCCTGGCGGGTGTTTGCGACCGTGACGCTGCCGCTCGCGCTGCCGGGCGTGCTCGCCGGCATGGTGCTCGGCTTCGCCAAGGCGATCGGCGAGTTCGGCGCGACGATCACCTTCGTCTCCAACATCCCCGGCGAGACCCAGACCATTTCGTCGGCGATCTACTCGCTGATCCAGACGCCGGAAGGCGATAGCGCCGCCGGGCGGCTCGTGATTATCTCGATCGTGATCGCGATGGGCGCGCTGGTCGCCGCGGAGTGGTTCGCGCGCCGCGCGACCGCCCGCCTGCACGGACAATAGCGATGCTGCGCGTCGACATCACCAAGCAGCTCGGCGAGTTCACGCTTGCGGCATCCTTCGCCAGCGAGGGCCGCGTCACCGGGCTGTTCGGCGCCTCCGGCTCCGGCAAGACCTCCCTGATCAATACCATTGCGGGGCTGTTGCGCCCCGACCGCGGCACCATCGCGATCGACGGCGAGACCGTCGACGACACCGCGGCGAGCATCCACGTCCCGACCTGGCGCCGCCGCATCGGCTACGTCTTCCAGGATGCCCGGCTGTTTCCGCACCTCGATGTCCGGCAAAATCTCGATTACGGCCGCCGCATGAACCGCCTCGCCGACGATCCCGCGCAGCGCAAGCGCGTGATCGAGCTGCTCGATATCGGCGCGCTGCTCGACCGCCGCCCCGGAAAGCTCTCCGGCGGCGAGCGCCAGCGCGTCGCGCTCGGCCGGGCGCTGCTGTCGAAGCCGCGGCTGCTGCTGCTCGACGAGCCCCTGGGTGCGCTCGACGAGGGCCGCAAGCTGGAGATCCTGCCCTATCTGGTGCGGCTGCGGGACGAGGCCGGTATCCCCATGGTCTATGTCAGCCACGACGCCGCCGAACTGCGCCAGCTTGCCACCCAGATCGTAATGCTGCGCCGCGGGCAGGTGACCGCGTTCGGCGGTGTCAAGGTGCTGACAGCGACGTCATAGCTGGCCGTTTACCCGAAAGCCGGCGTAAGATGGCCCGCCTTGTCCGTTGGACGCCCCTTGGCGTCGGATCGGACGCATGAGGGAAAACGCGTCGTGCGATTGACTGGCTGGATCTTGCTGCTGATTGGCGCGGTGCTGTGCGCGACGGTCGCGTGGGCGGCCGTCGGCTTTCTGCTGATGGGCCTCGGCCTGATCTCGCTACAGGTCGCCGAGCGCGGCCGGCACCGGACCAATGTGGCGGTGGCCGCGCCCGCCGCAGGGTTCAATGCGCCGGCTGTCGGCGCTGGCCTGCAGCCGCCGACCCTGGAGCCCGTCATCCGGCACGACGGTCAGCCGCCACCGCAGCCCCGCCGGATGGCATGGCCGGCCAGGACCGGCGATACCCCCTACGACCGGGAGGCGTGGGACCGGCTGGTCGCGAGCGATCCCGATATTGCCCGGCTCGCCAAGGTGCTTGCCGATTACGGTCCGCACTATGTCGACGAGCTTGCGACCAACTATCTCGTCGCACCGGAGAAGAACCGGCTCGGCGGCATCGTGGACGGTATCATCGCAAGGGCGAGCGGCGGCGAGCCGATCCCTCCACCTGCGCCGACCCGAGCATCGCAGCCGGCATCGCCGGCCAACCCGACCGAGGCGCTCGAAGCGTCCCTGATCACGGCCGTCACCGAGGCCTCCGCCAAGCGCGCCGATCCGCCAAGGCCGCCGGCAGCGCCGCCGCGGCGTCCGGACGCGACGCGCGAGCCGGACGGCACACCCGCCGCTGCGTCGCCACCTGTCCCGCCCCAGCACGCCGCGCCGGCCAGCGAGGCCGACGCGACGCTGCTCGCGGCGCTCGCCGAGATTTCCGGCGTAAATCTTACCGATGCGACCAAGCGCGATGCCGCCTCGACGGAGCCGCCGCCCCCGCCGCTCGACGATGAGCTGGCGAAGATGCTCAGGACCCTCGCGCCGGGCTCGAATGTCCTGCGCAAGACCTGACCGGTCTCCCGTCCTTGAAGCTCAGACCCCCGCGACCGAAGCCCAGATGTCCGCAAGCTTGCGCCGGACGATACGCATCCGCGTCTCCGGCACAGGCTCCTCCTCTTCTTCGGGAAGGCGAAGGCCGACGACATTGACGCGGCCGCCGCTGATATTGCGGGCCACCAGCACGATCGTATCGAGCGCGAGCTCGGCGCCTTCCTTCGGCGTGCGGTCGAGATTGACATCGAAGTAGTCCGCCAACGTCAATCTGGCCTGGATCTCGTCGACCTTGACGCCATAGATCTCGGCGAGCTCGCCCAGCGTATGCTCGCCCGACACCATGAAATCGCCGAGCAGATGCGGGTCGGGCGCAGCCGACGGCGGCATGTCGACGAAGAAGCGGTCGAGCGCCTCGGCGCGCTCCGGCGGCGCCAGCAGATAGAGATAGTCGCCGGGCTCGACCGGATCGGCCTCGGTCGGCGTCAGGATCCGCTCGTCGCGGATCACCAGCGTCGGCTTCGACCAGGACGGGATCAGGCCGCGCCGGAAATACAGGCTCTTCGGCCGGACCGGATAGCCGACCAGTTGCTGCTCGAGCTGGCCGGGCAAATCCAGCTCGACGCGCCGCGGGCCGCGCTCGGTGCGCGGCAGCGCGACATGCAGCCGCCGCGCCGCCGGCGCCAGGGTCCAGCCCTGCAGCAGCAGCGAGATGATGACGACGACGAAGGCGACGTCGAAATAGAGATAGGCCTTCGACAGGCCGACCAGCATCGGGATCGAGGCCAGGAAGATCGCCACCGCGCCGCGCAGGCCGGTCCAGGCGATGAACACCTTCTCCCGCCAGTTGAACTTGAACGGCGCGAGGCAGATCAGCACCGCCAGCGGCCGCGCCACCAGCATCAGCGCGAACGCCACCGCCACAGCCCCGCCGACGCTCGAAAGCAGGCGGTGCGGCGACACCAGGAGGCCGAGCAGCACGAACATCACGATCTGCGCCAGCCAGGTCGCGGCGTCGAGAAACGTCACCACGGAATTATGCGCGCGGGTCGGCCGGTTGCCGATAATGATGCCGGCGAGATAGACGGCGAGAAATCCCGAGGCATGCACCATCTGCGAGCCGCCGAAGATCACCAGCGCCGCGGTGGTGACGAACGGCGCGTGCAGGCCCTGCGGCAGCGCCACATAGTTCAGCGCCAGCACCACCAGCCGGCCGCCGATCACCCCGATCACGGCGCCGAGTACCGCCTCCTGGATGAACTCCATCGCGATATGCGACGCCGAGCTCTGGCCGATCGAGATGAACTCGACCAGCATCAAAGTGAGGAAGATCGCGAACGGATCGTTGGTGCCGGATTCGGCCTCCAGCGTCGCACCGACGCGGGGGCGCAGGCGCAGGCCCTGCGTGTGCACCAACAGGAACACCGCCGCAGCGTCGGTCGAGGCGACGACGGCGCCGACCAGCAGCGACTCGGTCCAGTTGAGATCGAGCACATAGTGGGCGACCGGCGCCGTGATCAGCGCGGTCAGCAGCACGCCCGTGGTCGCCAGCATCATCGAGGGCGCCAGCACCGTGCGGATGCTGGCAAATCGCGTCTTCAAGCCGCCGTCGAACAGGATCAGCGCCAGCGCCACCGAGCCGACCAGGTAGGTGGTGCGGACGTCGTCGAACTGGAGGTGGCCGGGCCCGGAGTCGCCGGCCAGCATGCCGACCAGCAAGAACACCAGCAGCAGGGGGGCGCCGAACCGCAATGCCAGCAGGCTCGACAGGATGCCGGCCATCACCAGAACGGCACCAAGCAGGATTGCTATGCTGACCGAGTCGAGGGAAGCCATGCGCCTTCGGTGGGATCAAATACTTGCAATTGCATCCTTATCGTCGCCACACTTGGACGCCAACCCATTTCTGTCATCAGCGGCAATGTGCCCGGTTTTACAGCCTCAGATCGCCTCGACACTGTGTTGTATCGATGGTCGCTTGCCCGCCTTTGTGGGATTCTACCGGCCATTCGAATCACATTTGCCTGACCCGCGCTTGAGTTGAGATCTTGCCGATGGACATGAGCCTCAAGGACGTCCTGGAAGCCATCCAAATGGCGGCGCGCTCGGTCGGCGCCGAGATCGCCTCGCCCTGGTTCTATCTTCAATTCGGCATCATCCTCGCGGCCGCCGGGATTTCCTACGCCGCCGATACCGCCATTCATGCCCGGGGCGACATGTCGTCGCTGGCGACGCGCTGGCCGCTGCCGCTCCGGCACTTCGCCCGCGTGATGGTGGCCAGCGCCTCGACCGCGGTGTTCGCGGTGCTGATGATCACCTCGCGGATCGTGATGTGGCACGCGACCTGGCCGAGCCGCAGCTATTTGATCGCGGTCTCGGCCAAGCTGGCGCTGGCCTGGCTGGTCATCCGCCTGGTGACGTCGGTGATCGACAACGCCTTCATCGTCAAGCTGGTCTCGATCGCGGCCTGGGTGGTCGCAGCGCTCAGCATCATCGGCGAGCTCGACTGGGCCGCCGACACGCTGGATTCGGTCGCGGTCGTGGTCGGCGGCCTCAGGCTGACCCCACTGCTGCTGATCAAGGCCGGCGCGCTCCTGATCGTGGCGCTGTGGCTGACCAACATCGCCAGCAATTACGCCGAGAGCCGCATCAACCGCTCCACTGACCTGACGCCCTCGATCCAGGTGCTGCTGGTCAAGATCATCCGCATCGGGCTGATGGTAATGGCGATCGCGATTGCGCTCGACGCGGTCGGCATCAACCTCTCGGCGCTTGCGGTGTTCACTGGTGCGGCGGGCGTCGGCATCGGCCTCGGCCTGCAGAAGATCGTTGCCAACTTCATCAGCGGGCTGATCCTGCTGGTCGACAAATCGGTGAAGCCGGGCGACCTCGTCACGATCGGCGACAGCTCGGGCAAGATCAGCGCGATGAAGACGCGCTACATCTCGGTCGCCGCCGGCGACGGCCGCGAATTCCTGATCCCGAACGAGGATCTGGTGACGCAGAAGGTCACCAACTGGACCTATACCGACAAGAACACCCTGGTGAAGATCGCCTTCGCCGCCAATTACGATGCCGATCCGAGGCTGGTCTGCCAGCTCGCGATCGACACCGCCGCAGCCCATGAGCGCGCCATCAAGGGCAGGCCGCCGAGCTGCATTCTGACCGAATTCGCCGAGTTCGGCATGAAGTTCTCGCTGACCTTCTGGATCGCCGATCCCGACGGCATGGACAGGGTGAAGAGCGACGTGATGCTGGCGCTGTGGGATGCCTTCAAGGGTCACGGCATCCGCGTGCCCTATCCGGTGCGGGAACTCCGCGTCCGCGGCGGCGCCCTCCCGGTCGAAAGCGTGGTCGAGGTGTCCAGCTAAAGCGGGATGGGGTTAGGTTGAACCCACTCGCGGGCAGCTTCGGCGGACCTCTGCCGTCGGGGAGAGGTGACCTCCGACGCTGCTTCGGATCAGCGGGCCCGGATCTTGCCCGGAAATCAGGCGTTTGGGCATCGTCCCCATGCCCAACCTTGGCTTGCACCGGCTGCCCCGATCATTACATTGTCCTTTGAGATCAGCCCCTTCCTCCAGACTTGACCCGCTCATGAGCTATATCGACGCCACCGACACCTCCCTGCGCAAGACCGGCCAAATCAAGCTGCACGGGCAAAGCGGCTTTGCCGGCATGCGCAAGGCGGGCGCATTGGTGTCGAAGTGCCTCGACGCGCTCACCGACATCGTCAAGCCCGGCGTGCCGACCTCCGTCATCGACGAGTTCGTCCGCAAGTTCGCCTTCGATCACGGCGCCTATCCGGCGACGCTGATGTATCGCGGCTATCGCTACTCGACCTGCACATCGATCAATCACGTGGTCTGCCACGGCATGCCCGGCGACCGCCCGCTGAAGGAGGGTGACATCGTCAACATCGACGTCACCTTCATCGTCGACGGCTGGTATGGCGATTCGAGCCGGATGTATGCGATCGGCGGCATCGCGCGAAAGGCCGAGCGGCTGATCGAGGTGACCTATGAAGCGATGATGCGCGGCATTGCCGCGGTCAAGCCCGGCGCCACCACCGGCGACATCGGCCATGCCATCCAGAGCTATGTCGAGCCGCAAGGCATGAGCGTGGTGCGTGATTTCTGCGGCCATGGCCTCGGCCGCCTGTTCCACGACGAGCCGAATATCATTCATATCGGCCGCCCCGGTGAAGGCGTCACGCTGCGACCCGGCATGTTCTTCACCATCGAGCCGATGATCAATCTCGGCAAGCCGCATGTGAAGATCCTGTCCGACGGCTGGACTGCGGTGACCCGCGACCGCTCGCTGTCGGCCCAGTTCGAGCATTCGGTCGGCGTCACCGCCGACGGCGTCGAGATCTTCACGCTGTCCGAGCGCCACGGCGAGAAGCCCTGGGTCGCGGTGTGACGGCATAATCGGCGGCGGCAGCGATCATGCATCGCTCCGCGTCCGCGCGCTGATCTCCTCGGGCGTATAATTCTCTCCGATCGACATCGCGCAGATGCGCGAGATGTGGGTGTAGGGCAGGCCGGTCTCCTTCGCCCAGGCGTTGAACTGCACCTGCACCCTGGCGAGATCGCGCTTCGACTTGACCTCCTCGGCGATGCCGAGCCCGGCGTCGCGCAGGCAGGCAACCACGTCGCGCGAGGTGACGAAGCCGTCCCAGCCGAGAAAGCGCAGCAGCATCTGCCCGGTATTGCCGCCGAGCCGGCTACCGCGCTTGGCCAGCAAGTCCAATAGCCCGACCTCGTCCGCTGACGGCCAGGCCGCGAGAAACTTGCCGAAGCTGCCGTGCTGGCGCGCGATCTCCTGCACGAAGCGGCTGTTGTCGCGCACCGACATGATCTTGGCGCCGTTGCGCACGATCCTGGCGTCGCTGGTGAGCTCTTCCCAGAATTCGTCGGGCTTGAAGGCGAGCTTGGCCGGCTGAAAGCCGAGGAAAGCCTCCTCGAACCCCGGCCATTTGGCCTCGATCACGCTCCAGGCAAAGCCCGCGCAGAACACGCGCTTGGTCATTTCAGCGAGCACGCGGTCGTCGCCGAGCCTGGCCAGCGCCTTCGCTGTCGCCACCTGTGGCAGCACCTTCTCCAGCGCCTTCGCACCGCCCTTGCGCTTCTCGGCGCGCGCCCGGATCACCTTGAATGACGTCACGGCCACACCTCTCCCGATATTTCCAGGATGACGAACGGTAGGTCAACGGTTCGGCCGAGGCAAACCGGGAATTAGCATCGGCTCTTGCAAAACCCGGCGGGCACGGCATGGTTGTGACCGATGCCCGCCAAGCCCGCCGACAGCCCGACCGAATCCGACGAGACGCCGCACTATCACGGCCATCGCGAGCGGCTGCGCGAGCGCTTCTACGCGGCGGGGCCGGCGGCACTGAGCGACTACGAGCTGTTGGAGATGGCGCTGTTCGCCGCGATCCCGCGCCGCGACACCAAGCCGCTCGCCAAGGCGCTGTTGAAGACGTTCGGCTCATTCGCCGAGGTCGTGCATGCGCCGGTGGCGCGGCTGCGCGAGATCGACGGCGTCAAGGACGCCTCGATCAACCAGCTCAAGCTGATCGCCGCCGCCGCTGATAGAATCGCCAAGGGCGAGATCAGGCGCAGTGTCGCGCTGTCGTCGTGGAACGACGTCATAGACTACTGCCGCTCCGGCATGGCCTTTGCCGACAAGGAGCAGTTTCGCCTGCTCTTCCTCGACAAGCGCAACCAACTGATCGCCGACGAGGTGCAGCAGACCGGCACCGTCGACCACACGCCGGTCTATCCGCGCGAGGTGATCAAGCGCGCGCTCGAACTGTCGGCGACCGCGCTGATCCTGGTGCACAATCATCCGAGCGGCGACCCGACACCGTCGCAGGCCGACATCCAGATGACGAAGGCGATCGTCGAAATTGCGAGACCGCTCGGGATCGCGGTGCACGACCACATCATCGTCGGCAAGAACGGACATGCGAGCCTGAAGGGAATGCGGCTGATCTAAACGCCGAACGCGACCCAACTGCCGCACTTATGTCGTGAGCAGCAGACGAACGCGCGTCATCGCTGCCTCGCGGCAGATCGCGATTTCTCCCTTGTGCGCCCGAGCGACCTCGGCCGCAATGGCAAGGCCGAGACCGGAGCCGGTGGACTCCGGTCCCTTCGCGAAGGGCCGCATGACGTCGTCTGGCGGAACGGCAAATCCGTCACCATTGTCGGCGACTTCGATCCATGCCCTGCCGTCATCGGCACCGACTGACACGACGAGCCTGCTGCGAGCGCCATGTTTCAGCGCGTTGTCGATGAGATTACCCAGCGCTTCACGCAGGCTGACCGCGTCGCCATTCACGACTGGCGCCAGCTCCGCCGGTACAAAAGCGATGTCGACCTCGCGCGGCAGCGACAACGGAACCGCCGCGGCCAGCACGCCCCTTGCCAGCCCGTTGAGGTCGATAGGCGTCATGGCGACAGCGTCAGCCCGGTGAATGACCATGGCGTGATCGAGAAGCTGGCCGGTGAGCCGGCCCAACTCGGACGTCCGCTCCCGAATGCGCGCCACCGTGACGGCCTTTTGCCGCGACGGCGGCGTCGCCGACAGGATTTCGACCTGGGCGTCGAGCGCCGCCAGAGGGGTGCGGATCTGGTGCGCGGCATCGGCAATGAAGCGCTGCATCAGCGAGATGCGATCCGAGAGCCGCCGCATGAAATCATCGATGGCATGCACGAGGTTGCGGATTTCGACCGGCGGCTCGGTCTGAAGCGGCCGCAGATCATCCGGGCGGCGTTCAACGATCTCGCGCTCGATGCGCGTGAGCGGCTTCAGGGCGAAGGTGACGGCATAGCCCGTTGCCAGCAGCGAGAGCGCACTCATCACCGCGATGACGCCGAGCGCCTTCAACGTAAGGTCACGCGTCAGGGCACGCCGGGCTTCGGTGGTTTGGGCCAGCACGATGGTCACCCAGCCGCCCACCGCAGGATCTTCGATCTGCTTGGCGACAGTAGCGATGCGAACGGGCTGCTCCTGATAAAGTCCGTCCTCGATCACCACTCCATTGCGAATCTGTTCGGGCTTCGCTTCGGAGGCGAGGTCTTCGTAGCCGGCCACGACGACACCGCGGGGGTCGACAACCTTGTAGAAGACGAGATCGTAGGCCGCGAGCGCCGCGATGGTGGATACGGGCGGCTCGAGCGTCACAACGCCGCCCTGCACATAGACGTTCTCGGCGATCTGGATCGCCCCGCCGCTCAGCATGCGGTCATAGGCTTGCTGCGCGGCAATGGTGGCCGAACGCCAGCCGGCAAAGCCGAGGATCACCGCGCCGAGCGCCAGCACCGCCGACAAGACGGCGATGATGCGGATGCGCAGCGAGTGGCGCAGATCAAAGTGCCGCAAGTTGATAGCCCAGGCCGCGCAGGGTGCGAATCTCGATCGGCGCATCGCCGAGCTTGCGTCGCAGCCGCGCCACGAATTGCTCGACAGCGTTGGGGCTCGCCTCCTGATCGAAATTGAAGAGCTGCTCGACGAGCTCTTCCTTGGGAACGATGCGCTCGGGCCGCGCCGCCAGGATTTCGAGCACCGTCAGCTCCCGCCTGGTCAGATTGAGCGGCCTGTCGGCGACGGTCGCGACGCGGCCGGCGCGGTCGATGACCAGCGGCCCGACCCGCAGCAGGTTGTCGGGTTGGCCTGCGCTGCGACGCAGCAGGGCACGGGCGCGCGCTTCGAGCTCGCCATAGTCGAAGGGCTTGACCAGATAGTCGTCGGCGCCGAGATCGAGTGCGCCGATCCGTTCGTCGACGGCGGAACGGGCGGTCAGCACCAGCACCGGCGTCGCGAGCTTGCGGCTGCGCATGCCCTTCAGGATCGCAATTCCGTCCCGACCCGGCAGCGTCAGGTCGAGGATCACGAGGTCGTAGGGCTGCACTTCAAGCAGCTCGGCGGCGGTCAGGCCGTCGCGCTCCCAGTCCACGGCGTGGCCGATCTTCTCGAGGCGCATGACCACGGCCTCGGCGATATCGACGGTGTCTTCGACAACGAGTACCCGCAAACGGGAGCCTCCGGCGTCCTGAGTCAGTTTCGCGTCAGTGAGCCACGCTATCTCATCCCCCAAGCGCCCATAAGTGCGCAGGGACACAACACGAGGCACAACACAAGGGAGGGCCACATGCTCGCGCCATCTGATGCCGCATTCGCGTCGCCGCTGCTTTCCGTAGCGGGTGTGACGCTCCAGTACAAGACGCCTGACGCCGTGGTGACCGCGACGCGCCGGGTCTCCTTCGAGGTCTATCCGTCCGACCGCTTCGTGCTGCTCGGCCCGTCCGGCTGCGGCAAGTCGACCCTGCTGAAGGCGATCGGCGGCTATCTCACTCCCGTCGAGGGGCAGATCAGCCTGAAAGGGCGCAAGGTGTCGGGGCCAGGTCCCGACCGAATGATGGTATTCCAGGAATTCGATCAGCTCCTGCCCTGGAAGACGGTGCGCGAGAACGTGGTGTTCGCCCTGACCGCCTCCGGCCGCGCCGGCCAAGGAGAGGCGGAGGAACGGGCGCGCGCCTATATCGACAAGGTCGGCCTGACCAAGTTCATCGACAGCTATCCGCACACCCTCTCTGGTGGCATGAAGCAGCGCGTCGCCATCGCCCGCGGCATGGCAATGGAACCCGACGTGCTGCTGATGGACGAGCCGTTCGCCGCGCTCGACGCGTTGACGCGGCGCAAGATGCAGGACGAATTGCTGCGGCTGTGGGACGACACGCACTTCACCGTGCTCTTTGTCACCCATTCGATCGAGGAGGCGATCCGCGTCGGCACGCGCATCCTGCTGCTCTCGCCGCATCCGGGCGAGGTCAAGGCCGAGCTCAACAGCGTGCCGCCGGAAGAGATGGGCACCGGCAAGCAAGCCGCGCTCGAGACCCGCATCAACGACATGCTCTTCGCGAGCCATTGAGCCGAGGCGACCGACATGACCGATCTCGTCAGCTTCCGTCCGGAAATCATCCGCGACGTCCAGTCGGGCGACGCCCCCGTGGTCGCCAAGACGCTCAGCCCGGCCGAGCGGATCTATCGTCTCGGCTTCGTGCGCAAGACGGCGATCCTCACCGTCCTCGCCGTGGCCTGGGAAATCTATGGCCGCTGGCTCGGCAACCCGCTGCTGTTCCCGACCTTTGGCCAAACCGTCGAAGCTTTCGTCAGCAACGTCGCGAGCGGCGTCATCCCGCAGCGCATGCTGGTCTCGCTGCAGACGCTGGTCATCGGCTATGGCATCGGCATCGGCCTGGCGGCGCTGCTCACGACGCTGGCGATCGGCTCGCGGATCGGCGCCGACCTGCTGGAGACGCTGACCTCGATGTTCAATCCGCTGCCGGCGATTGCGCTGTTGCCGCTGGCGCTGATCTGGTTTGGGCTCGGCACCGGCAGCATCATCTTCGTGCTGGTGCATTCGGTGCTCTGGGCGATCGCACTCAACACCCACGCCGGCTTCCGCTCGGTCTCGAACACGCTGCGGATGGTCGGGCAGAACTACGGTCTGCGCGGCCTGAAGCTGGTGCGCCTCATCCTGATCCCGGCAGCCTTCCCGGCGATCCTGACCGGCCTCAAGGTCGGCTGGGCCTTCGCCTGGCGCACGTTGATCGCCGCCGAGCTCGTCTTCGGTGTCTCGTCAGGCTCGGGTGGGCTCGGCTGGTTCATCTACGAGAACCGCAACCAGCTCGAGACCGCGAACGTGTTCGCCGGCCTCTTCACCGTGATCCTGATTGGCCTCTTCGTTGAGAACGTCATCTTCGCCAACATCGAGCGCAGGACGATCCGTCGCTGGGGCATGCAGCACTGACGACAACTGTAACCAGGCCGAATGGCCGCCATTCCAAGAAGGAGGAAATACATGACATTGAAGACCATCGTCCGCTCGCTCGCGGCTGCCGCGGTGCTCGCGGCAGCGCTCGGCGCCCCGGCCCGCGCCGAGGTCAGCGAAGTGCGCATCTCCAAGGGCTTCGGCATCCTCTATCTGCCGTTGATCGTGATGCAGGACCAGCAGTTCCTGGAGAAGCGCGCTAAGGCCGCCGGGCTCGGCGACATCAAGGTGACCTGGCTGATGCTTGACGGCGGCAACGTCATCAACGACGCGATGATGGCCGGCACGCTCGATTTCGCCGGCACCGGCGCGCCGGGCTTCGTCACGCTCTGGGCCAAGGCCAAGGGCATCCCCGGCGTCGAGGTCGTCGGCGTCTCGGGCATGAGCTCGACTTCGCTGTGGCTGATGGCGAACAAGCCGGAGCTGAAGTCGCTCAAGGACTTCACCCCGACCGACAAGATCGCGCTGCCCGGCATCAAGACCTCGCTCGCCGCCGTCGTGCTCCAGATGATCGCCGCCAAGGAATTCGGCGATGCCAATTACGCCAAGATGGATCCGATGACGATCAGCTTGCCGCATCCGGAGGCGCTGGCGGCCCTCGTCGGCGGCAAGACCGAGGTCAAGGCCCATTTCACCTCGCCCCCGTTCCAGTATCTGGAAGCCAAGAGCCAGGGCATCCACCGTGTGCTCAACTCGGTCGACTATCTCGGCAATCTTACGCTCGACGTCACCTTTGCACCGAAGAAGTTTGTCGACGCCAACCCCAAGATGACCCAGGCTTTCATCGAGGCGATGGACGATGCCACTGCGCTGATCGCCAAGGACAAGAAGCTCGCCGCCGAGATCTACGCCAAGAACTCGAAGGTCAAGGTTGACCCCGCCGAGGTGCAGCAGATGATCGAGGACAAGGACGCGCGCTTCACCGCGACACCGGAAGGCGTGATGCAATTCGCCGAGTTCATGCACAAGGCGGGCTCGATCAAGGTCAAGCCGGCGAAGTGGAGCGACATGTTCGTGCCGCAACTCGCCGGTCGCCCCGGAAGCTGAACTACCGCGGAAGAGGATGCCTCCGCGTCTCTCTCCATGCGTCGTCTCTGGCGACGACCAAGATCCCCATCCACTCCCGTCGTCCCGGCCTAATGCGCAACGCGCACGGGGCCGGGACCCATCACCACCGGATTTGATGATGAACGGGATCGTGGCCCCACCGTCGCGCAACAATGAACATTCGGGGTAATGGGTCCCGGCCCCCGTGCGCGTTGCGCACTAGGCCGGGACGACGGGAGTGTGTGGCGCGATCTTGACACCAGCGCCGTCATTGCGAGGAGCCAAGGTCGCGCGAACGCGCCCGGTGACAGCCTCCGCGACGAAGCAATCCATGCTTCCGAATATGCGGGACCATGGATTGTTCCGCTCGCAATGACGTTATGGTTGGTGGACACAGCAGCCAGACGGCCCTCTCCCACGTCAGCCCGGCTCGCTCAGGAATCTCTTCACTGCGCTTGGACGAAAGAAGAAGCGGCCGTGCGACGATAGCGCCAGCGCGTAGGTGGCGCGTCCGATCATCTGCGGCCGGCCGCGCATGGCCTGACGCAGGTTGGCCTCGCCGGCCTCGCGCTGCCCCATCTCCAGCAGACAGGCGGCGAAATCGGCGCGCAGCATGGCATCCTCGGGACGCAGCGCCAGCAGTTGGCGGTAGAGATCCGCAGCGGCGGCGCATTCGCCGTCGAGCAGCAGCGCACGCGCCAGCGTCGTCAGGACCTCGGGATGCCCAGGCGCTGCGGCGCGCGCCTTGACAAGCAGCGCACGTGCCCGGGCGCGCTCATTGCGGTGAAGCAGCAGACGCGCAAGGCTGAGCTCCAGCTCTACAGCATTTGGTGCGAGGTCAAGCGCGCGCTCGACGACAGCCACCGCCTCGTCGAGGCGTCCGGCCCCGGCCAACTGCCCTGCCAGCTCCTGAAACGCCGGCGGGAATGGCGGACAGCGCGCGGTGGTCCGGCGCAACAGGTCGATCGCCTCGTCGCGGCGCCCGGCGCCGCCGAGTGCCGCGCCGAGCAGGGTCTCGATGGCAGCATCTTCGATGCGGCGCGCGACACGCTCGAGCGGCGCGATCGCCTCCCCGCTCCGGTTCTGGGCGATCAGCGCCCGCGCCAGGATCGACGCCGCAGCGACGTCGGTGCGGCTCGCCTTCAGCACCTCGGCTGCAAGCCGCTCGGCCTCGACGAGCTGCCCCATCTGCAACGCGACCGCCGCACGTTGCAGCGCCTGGGACTGATTTTGCCCGCGACCAGCGGACGGAACGGGAGGAGGTTTCGGCATGCGGCGTGCTTTGGGATGGTCTTCCGAGCCGTTATCGCCCCCGGCGGATGAGGCGTCCAGCAAAAGTCACATGACGAGAGCGGCCGCCTTTGCCGCGCCTACCAGGCTTCGCCGGAGGCCAGCGATTGCCGCTCCCCGGCGCCGATACGCCAGGTGGCGAAGATCATATGCCGCAGGCGCGCGCCGCGACACAGCCGCAAACGCGCAGCGCCGCCCCAGCGGAGTATAATCGCGGGCGGCGCTGGTTCAGTCTCCGGGCATGGGCAATTTCCCGGACATCCCATCGCAGCACGGATGCCGCTAACACTGAAAGTGACGAAGGGCACTTGTCTCGGCCGGCGCTGCATGGGCGAGCGGCGACCCGGATGACAGTCCGAGAAAGCCGTCGAAGATTGGGAGAGAACTTACCCGCCTCGGGGCGAGTGGCGATCCCGGGAAGACTCGAACTTCCGACCTACGGTTTAGGAAACCGTCGCTCTATCCGGCTGAGCTACGGGACCGCGAGCCCGTTGTTCGCGGGCGTGGCCCTCCATAGCAGAGCCGCCAGCGGATCGCCAGTCTGCGACGATGTCGGCATGCACGAAGTCGAAGGCAGGTCGGCCGTGCGCGAACCGGTTCCTACGCCGTCTGCCCCGCCGGCTTCGATGCTGATCCGATGGCGGCCGCGATCCGGCCGGCCGGCAGATATTCGATCGCCTCGTCCTTGATCGAGCCGAAACGCAGGCTGACGATGTCGAGCGCGTAGTTCTGGTAAAGCCGCCACGGCCGGCGCGAGCCCTGCTTGGGGAACTTGGCGGCAGCGCGCTGGATGTAGCCGGAGGAGAAATCCACCCAGGGCAGTTCAGCGACGGTCGGATCGTTCCGCCGCGGCGTCGCCTGCGCGTAGCCGTTGGCCTTCATGTAATTGAGCATGCGACAGACATATTCGCAGGTCAGGTCGCATTTCAGCGTCCAGGACGCGTTGGTGTAGCCGAAGGCCGCGGCAAGGTTCGGCACGCCGCTATACATCAGCCCCTTGTAGTTCATGGTTTTCGAAAGATCGACGCTGCTCCCGTCGACATTGATCTCGAGCCCGCCGAGCACCTGGAGATCGAGCCCGGTCGCGGTCACCACGATGTCGGCGTCGAGCGCCTTGCCGGATTTAAGCTTGATGCCCCGGGACGTGAAGGTCTCGATCTGGTCGGTGACCACCGACGAGGCACCGCTGCGGATCGACCGAAACAGATCGCCGTTCGGCACCAGGCAGAGCCGCTGGTCCCATGGATTGTAGCGCGGCGTGAAATGTGTGGCGATATCGTAGTCCGGCCCCAGCGCGTGGCGCACGCCGCCGAGGATCAGCTTCTTGACGCGCTCGGGATCGCGCTTGCAGAGCCGGTAGAAATACATGCCGAACAGCACGTTCTTCCAGCGCGTGATGCCATAGGCGAGCTTCGCCGGCAGCCGCGCGCGCAGCCAGTCGGCGACCTTGTCCTTGTCGGGACGTGCCACGACATAGGTCGGCGAACGCTGCAGCATCGTGACATGCGTCGCTCGCTTGGCCATCTCGGGCACCAGCGTCACCGCGGTGGCGCCGCTGCCGATCACCACGACCTTCTTGCCGGCATAGTCGATGTCGTCGGTCCATTTCTGCGGATGGACGACGCGGCCGGCAAACTCGGCGATGCCGGGGAAATCGGGCGTGTAGCCGTGCTCGTATTTGTAGTAGCCGCTGCACATGAACAGGAAGTTGCAGGTGAAGCGCTCGATCGTCTTCTCCGCGCCGCGCTCGACCTCGACCGTCCATTGCGCATCCGCCGACGACCAGTCGGCACGCACGACGCGGTGATTGAAGCGGATGTTCTTGTCGATGCCATAGACGCGCGCGGTCTCCCGCACATACTTCAGGATCGACGCGCCGTCGGCGATCGCCTTCGGCTCGGTCCAGGGGCGGAACGAATAGCCCAGCGTGTACATGTCGGAGTCGGAGCGGATGCCGGGATAGCGGAACAGGTCCCAGGTGCCGCCGATGCAGTCGCGCCCCTCGAGGATGGCATAGCTGCGGTCCGGACACTTCGTCTGCAAGTGGTAGCCGGCGCCGATGCCGGACAGCCCGGCGCCCACGATCAACACATCGAAATGAGCGGACATTGCCTCGACTCTCCTTCGGCCTCCCGTGACCGTTCGATTTGACAACAATTCTTGTCAGATACTTGACATCTGACAACACGCCATGTCAATACACTTTCATGGCAAGCAGCCGGAAAGCCCGCCTCTATGGCGGCATGGACGCCGAGGAACGCCGCACTGAGCGGCGGCTCAAGCTGATCGACGCGGCGATCGAGGTTTATGGCGAGGTCGGCTATCGCGGTGCGACCGTGAAGGCGATCTGCGAGGCGGCCGAGCTCACCGAGCGCTATTTCTACGAATCCTTCGCCAACAGCGAGGCACTGCTGATCGCGGCCTATACCCACGTCGTCGGCCATTTGCATGAGGAGATGGCGACAGCAGCCACTGCCGCAGGCCACGACGCCGAGGCGAGATTGCGCGCGGCGCTGACGCTGTATTTCACGCGGCTGAGGCAGCATCCCAAGCCGGCGCGCGTCTTCCTGCTCGAGATCTCCGGCATCAGTCCCGCCGTCGATGCCGTCAAGCTCGATGCCTTGCGCACCTTCAGCGACATCCTGGTGCCGCCGTTGATCGATCCGAAGCGAAGCGGCAAGGGCTCGACCGCGGTGCTGCTGTCGAACGGCATGGTCGGCGCCGTCATCTCGATCGCGCTGCGCTGGGTGTCGAAGCAATATCCGCAACCGCTCGAGGACGTGGTGGCGGTCGCGGCGAGCTTCTGCCGCGTGGCGCTCGGCGATCCGGGCCGCCGCAACCATCTGCGTTCGGTGTAGGACACGGATTGTGAGCGAGGTCTCGGCGGCGATTGCGGCCGCGGTCGAGGCTTCCAAGTTCCACATTACCGTGGGCGGCACGAACCGCGTCACACAAGGGAACCAGCCCTTGATATTGAGAATACAGGTCAATTTTGACCGTTGTGTCCGATCCGTCACACCGCACAGGCACCGCAATCTTCCACAACGGACGTGACAAGCTGCCCCAAAATGGCAAAAATTGGCGGAAATCGTGACCGCTGATTTGCGCTGGGACCTTGTCCGTGATTGCGAGCCGTTCATCGGTATATGCCATTGCCGCGGTGGCCGCCTGCCTTGAGCTGGCGCCGGTGACCGCGCATGCGCAGTGGTGGCGCAGCGGACCGAAAGACTTCGAGGAATGCGCCGATATCGCCGAGAAGGCGAAGACGAAGGAAGACAAGACCGCGCAACTCGGCGAGTGCAACGCCAAGTTTGCCGGGCGCCGCAAGCCCGGCGGCGGCTACACCTATTACGACTTCATGCAGGACCGCAGCTTCGACATCGCGGGTCCCAATCCGACGCCGGACGAGCAGAAGAAGATCGATCAGGAATACACGGTTTATCTCGAGCAGCAGCGCCGCTCGAACATCGTCGCGGCGCTCAACGCCAAGCAGCTTCAGGAAGAGGAAAAGCTGCAGCAACCACCGCCACAGCAACAATCGCAGCCCAAGCAGATCCCGCCGGCCACGGTGCACAGTGTACCGGCGCGCGTGCCGATCCCGGTCGCAAGCCCGGTCAAGCAGGCCGCGCGCATCAGGGCCGCGCAGTGCGCCAAGAACTCCTTCTCGTGCGAATGGCCCCGGCTGTCGCAAAGCCTCGATGATCTCAAGAAGCTGTTCACTTTTCAGCCATCGCCCCCGGGGCGGCCGGCGAAGCGGAGCTGACATCGCCTCGTCATGTTCTCGGCGTGCAGCAGTACAGCCGAATGTCGCGCTGACGCAAATAGCCACGTGGCGCCGGCATAGTCGGCCGCGCTTGCTGTAGCGGTCAGGCTCAGCACAAAGCCAAACACGAGGACGAACACCGTCATCCCGGACCGCCCCATTCAAATGGTGGCCGAGAACGACCGAGCATCAATGGGTGTGGTTACGCTTGCGATGTCGTGGCGCAATGTGCCTGGCAGCCGGCACCGGCCGCTCGCCTGATGCGGCCATCCGCGCTCGCTGCTCCTGCAACCGCGCATCATAGCCCGGCGACGGCACCACGGTCGGCGGCGCGGCCTGCGCGGACCACGCAGTGAACGCCGCAAGCGCGACAAGCACGATGCAAACCGGCTTCATGGCTTCCTCCCCACATGCGGCAACGCAATCGCGGCCGCAATCATGACACGACACCGCGGATCTGCTCGGGCGTCAGCCCCGGCGAGCCCTTGCCGTCGGCCTCCGCCCTCCGGATCAGTTGGATGACGCGGCGCGACAGCGGCACATCCAGCCCGCGACGATCGGCGATCGCGGTGATGACGCCCTGCAGATAGTCGATCTCGGTGCGGCGGCCGCGCTGCAGATCCTCCCACATCGAGGAACGTGCCCCGGGATCGATCTTCATGGTGCGGCCGAGCAGCATCATGAACAGTGTGTCCGGCAGCCGCAGCAGAGGCGGCATCCAGCTCGACGGCAGCGGCGTCGGCGACACCGGCCTGATGCCCTCGGCGCGCACCGCAGCCATTCCTTCCGCCATCTGATCGGCGAACAGGCGCCGCCAGTCGCGTTGCGCGAGCTGCTGGCGCAGCGGAATATCGGAGAGCGCGTTCAGCGCATTGTTGAGATTGACGATCAGCTTGCCCCACTGCACGCCGGCGATGTCGGAGGTCGCGCGGATGGCGAGACCCGGTGCCGACAGGCGTGCGGCGGTGCCGGCGGCGTCGCGGGCAATCACGATGTCGCCCGAGGTCGAGCGATGGAAGCGGCCATCGCCGAGCGCCACCACATTGAACGGCACCATGCCGCCGAGCACGCTGCGGCCCGGCAGCCGCTCGCGCAGCAGCGGCACGTTGCCGACGCCGTTCTGCAAACTGACCACGACGGCATCGGGCGAAGCATGGCGCGCGATCAGATCGGCGATCTCGCGCGTGTCGGCGCTCTTTACCGTGACCAGCAGCACGCGTACGTCGGCGAGGATCGACGGATCGTCCGACAGCATCAACCGATCGGCTGCGACAACTTGCTCGGAGCCGTCGACATCGGTGACCCGCAGGCCGCCGGCCGCGATCTCCTGCATGACGCGCGGCCGTGCCAGCAGCGCGACGCGGCGGCCGGATGCCGCCAGCATGCCACCGACAAAGCAGCCGATGCTGCCGGCGCCTGCAATGCCGATCGGCCGATCCCTGTTCATCTCCCCGAGCATCCGTTCAATTATGGCTCGATAGCAGACCTTGGGATGCCTGCCTATTCGGCGCTCCGCCGCGCGGGCGTGTCGCCTTGTAACCGTCATGGGCCGCAGCTATGTTTCGCGTTCGGGGCACAGTTGCGGCAGGAGACGACCATGGGTTTACTCGATGTACTCAACGGCATGCAGAACGGCCCCCGCGGACCGAGCGCGCCAAGCACACAATCCGACAGCTCCAGCGGCGGGGGAATGTCGCCGATGACGATGGCCATTCTGGCGCTGCTCGCCTGGAAAGCCGTCAAGCATTTCACCGGCGGCAACCAGCCGGGCACCGCGGCTCCGACGCCGACGCCGTCACAGGCTCCGCTGCCGCCCGGCAATGTGACCGCCGGCCTTCCCGGCGGGTCCGGCGGACTCTCCGACGTGCTCAAGGGCGGCCTCGGCGGACTGCTCGCCGGCGGCGCGGCCGGCACGGTTTTGAGCGGCGGCCTCGGCGACCTGCTCAACCAGCTCCAGCAGAAGGGTCACGGCGACGCGGCCAATTCCTGGGTGAGCAACGGCCCCAACAAGCAGATCTCGCCCGGTGATCTCGCCAACGCGCTCGGCGCCGACCAGATCGACTCGCTGGCGTCGCAAAGCGGCATGTCGCGCGACGATCTGCTGCAGGGCCTGAGCCGGTACTTGCCCGACGCGATCAATCACCTGACGCCGGACGGGCGGCTGCCGAGCGGTGACGAGCTGAGCGGCAGGCTGTAACGGCGGTTTGATTCCATCCGAGGAGGACCACTGATATGAGCGGCATCATCTGGGTGATCATCGTCGGCTTCGTCGCCGGCATCATTGCGCGCTTCCTGTCGCCGGGGCCGAACAACCCGAGCGGGTTCATTCTCACCACCGTGCTCGGTATCGCCGGCGCGTTCCTGGCCACCTTTGTCGGCCAGGCGATCGGCCATTACGGGCCCGAGCAGGGTGCAGGCTTCATCACCGCCACGATCGGCGCGGTGGTGGTGCTGTTTATCTGGAACCGGCTGGTCGCGGCGCGTGTGATCCCGGATTCGAGCAACAGATGACGCCGTAGGCGTCATCCCGGGGCGATGCGTAGCATCGAACCACAATTCGCAATTGCGAATTGTGGGATCTCGAGATTCCGGGTCTGGTGCTAACACACCATCCCGGAATGACGACGTTCAATTCACTGAATCACATTCACTGAATCAAATGCATGCCGGCGTCCATGCGGACGAACTCGCCGGTCATGTTGCTCGACGCGGGGCTCGCCAGGAAGCAGACCAGATTGGCGATGTCCTCCGCCGTCGACGCCACCTTCAGCGGCACCCGCGCCACCACGGCATCGCGCACCTGCTTGGCGCCTGCCTCGCCACGACCCTTGGTGAACCATGGCGTATCGATATAGCCCGGGCACACCGTGTTGACGCGGATCAGGGGCGCGAGCGCGCGCGCCAGCGACTGCGTCATGGTGTTGAGCGCGCCCTTGCTCGCGGCATAGGCGACCGACGAGCCGCCGCCGGAAATGCCGGCGACCGAGGAGACGTTCACCACCGCCGACGGCCGGCCCGAGGCCTTTGCGCCGGCCTCAAGCAGGCTGCGCGCTGCGCGCACCATCTGGAACGGGCCGATGGTGTTGACGGCATAGATGCGCTGGAAGTCCTCCGCCGTGAGCCCGTCGAGATCGTGATGCGGCACATGCTTGGTGGTGCCGGCATTGTTGATGAGCACGTCGAGGCGGCCCCAACCTTGCGCGGCGGCGGCGATCTTCTTGCAGTCCTCATCGCGCGAGACATCGCCCTGCACCGCCAGCACCTCGGCGCCCTGCTTGCGGCAGGCTTCCGCGGTGGTTTCCGCCTCCGCCTTGCTGTTGGAATAGTTGATGATGATGCGCGCACCGGCCGTGGCGAGGATTTGCGCGGTGGCGGCGCCGAGTCCCGATGCCGATCCCGTCACGATCGCGCACAAACCTTCCTTCGACATCTGCGTTTTCCTCTTCGTTGTTCTCTGACACATGAAGTCCGGCGGGGGCATACCATATTGCGCGCGGCCGTCCCGGAAAATCTGCGAAATCCGCACTGCGGAATTAGATTCGTCGCATGGCTGTTCGCATGCCGCAGCCGCAAGCGGCCCTGCGGGCAGCGCTTGTCACAGCTATGGCTTTTCCGCATCATTGAGCGCAAGACAACACCGCGAAGCATGACCGGCCGAGAGCCGGCTCTAGCCAAATCAACACGAGGAACGCTGTGGCGGAGAGTGAGAACATCGTTGCCGAGACTGCGGAAAAGATTTTCGCCGATCTCGCAGATGCCCAAACCATCAATCACGACAAGCAGGGCGCATGGAAAGCGCCGCTGTGGCAGGCGCTGACCGAAGCCGGCCTGCCGCTCTCCTGGGTGCCGGACGATCTCGGCGGTTCCGGCGCCAGCCTCGCCGAAGGCTTCAGCGTCCTCAACGTTGCCGGGCGGCATGCGATCGCTGTTCCGCTGGCCGAAACAATGCTCGCCGGATGGCTCTTGACGCAGGCGAAGATCGCCTCCCCCGAAGGCGAGATGACGGTGGTGCCGGCAAGCCCGAAGGACCGCATCACGCTCAATGCCGACGGCAGTCTCTCCGGCCGCGCCCGCGGCGTGCCGTTCGCGAAAGAGGCGAAGCATGTCGCGGTGCTGGCCCACGGCAATGGCGGCACGTCGATCGCGCTGGTCGACGCCGCGAAGTGCCGGATCGAATCCGGCATCGGCCTCGGCGGCGATCACAGTGACACCGTCACGCTCGACAAGGTGCAGCCGATCTCCCTCAAGCCCGCGCCGAAGGGTTTTGACCAGACCACGCTGATGCTGATGGGCGGCGTGGTGCGCAGCCTGCAGATCGCAGGCGCACTGGAATCGCTGCTGGATATCTCGGTGGGCTATTCCAACGAGCGCGTCGCCTTCGAGAAGAAGATCTCGAAATTCCAGGCCGTGCAGCACAACCTTGCCCGTCTCGCCGGCGAGTCCGCCGCGGCGCTGGCCGCGGCGACCTCGGCAGCCGACACCATCGTCAACGCGACGTCGCTGGACACTGACGCGGTGTTCCTCGAAGCGGCGTCCGCAAAGATCCGCTGCTCGGAAGCGGCGGAAAAGGGCGGCGGCATCGCGCATCAGGTGCACGGCGCGATCGGCTTCACCGTCGAGCATATTCTGCACCGCTACTCGCTGCGTGCGCTCGCCTGGCGCGACGATTTCGGCTCCGAGAGCTACTGGGCGGTCGAGCTCGGCAAGCGCGTCGCCGACCGTGGCGCCGACGAATTGTGGCCGCTGGTGGCCTCGCGCTGAGATCCGGACATTAGAGACATCACATGACCGCAGCCCTTCGTTTCGATCCGATCCGCCTGCCGGAAAAGTGCGAGCAGCTCCGCAAGGAGGTGCGCGCCTTCCTCGCCGAGGAAATCGCCGCCGGCACCTTCGATCCCCATGCGCCCAACCGCGAGGACAATGACGCGCCCGAGTTCTCCCGCCGCGTCGGCGCCAAGGGCTGGCTCGGCATGACCTGGCCAAAGAAATATGGCGGCCAGGAACGCTCGTTCCTCGAACGCTATGTGGTGACCGAGGAGATGCGGGTGGCGAACGCGCCGACCCGGCGCTTCTTCGTCGCCGACCGCCAGAGCGGGCCGGTGCTGCTGAAATACGCGCCCGAGCACATCAAGATGGATATCCTGCCGCGGATCTGCCGCGGCGAGCTCTGCTTCGCCATCGGCATGAGCGAGCCGAACTCCGGCTCCGACCTGTTCGCGGCGAAGACCCGCGCGACCAAGACCGACGGCGGCTATCTGATCAACGGCACCAAGATCTGGACCTCGTCGGCGCACATCGCCGATTACATGATCGCATTGTTCCGCACCTCGCCGCCGACCAAGGAGAACCGCCGCCACGGCCTGACCCAGTTCCTGGTCAAGATGAAGCAGCCGGGCATTCAGGTGAACCCGATCGGCCAGATCACCGGACAGCGCGAGTTCAACGAGGTGGTGTTCACCGATTACTTCGTGCCCGACGATCACGTGCTCGGCGAGATCGACGGAGCCTGGAAGCAGGCGACCTCCGAGCTCGCCTATGAGCGCAGCGGCCCCGAACGCTTCCTCGAGACCTACTATGTGCTGACCGAGCTGGTGCGCGCCGTCGGCAAGAATCCGGACACCCGCAGCGCGGAAGGCATCGGACGCCTGGTGGCGCAGGTCCACACCATGCGCCGCATGTCAGTGTCGGTCGCCGGCATGTTGCAGGCCGGCAAGGAGCCGGTGGTGGAAGCCTCCATCGTGAAGGACATCGGCACGGTGTGGGAGCAGCAGCTCCCGCATCGCGTCCGCGATCTTGCCGCCTTCGTCGAGGAGACCGTCACCAACCGCGAGACGCTGGAAAAGCAGCTCGACTTCGCCATCAAGACCGCGCCCAAGCTGACGATCCAGGGCGGCACCACCGAGGTGCTGCGCGGCATCATCGCCCGCGGCCTGGGCCTGCGCTAGCCGCGCGAGCCCACACAGATTCAACGAGGACAGATCATGACCAAGTACACTGATATCGGCGTCGAAACCCACGGCCACGTCGGCCTGATCGAAATCCGCAAACCCCCGCTGAACTTCTTCGACGTCTCGCTGATCAACCAGATCGCCGACGCGCTGGAGGAGTTCGACAACAACATCGAGATCCGCAGCTCGGTGCTTGCAGCGCAAGGCAAGGCGTTCTGCGCCGGCGCCAATTTCGGCGATCCGGCCCGCCAGGAGCAGGAGGAGCGCGCCAAGACCGATCCAGCCTCGAACCTGCCAATCAACCACCTCTACGTTCAGGCGGTGCGCATCTTCCGCAACAAGAAGCCGATCGTCGCGGCCGTGCATGGTGCCGCGATCGGCGGCGGCCTCGGGCTTGCCGTCTCGGCCGACTTCCGCGTCGCCTGCCCCGAGACGCGGTTCTCGGCGAATTTCACCAAGCTCGGCTTTCATCCGGGCTTCGGCCTCACCGCGACGCTGCCGGAGCTGATCGGCAAGAACAATGCGGAGCTGATGTTCTACACCAGCCGCCGCGTCACCGGCGAGGAGGCCTATCGCTGGGGCCTTGCCAACGTGCTGGTGCCGCAGGACCAGGTGCGCGCTGCCGCGATGAAGCTCGCGCAGGAGATCGCCGAATGCTCGCCGCTCGGCCTCGTGTCCACCCGCGCCACGATGCGCGCCGGGCTCGCCGACCGCGTGCTCGCCGCAACCAACCATGAGCTGGTCGAGCAGACCAAGCTGCGCGCCACCGAAGACTTCAAGGAAGGCGTCAAGGCAACAGCCGAGCGCCGCATCGCCAACTTCAAGGGCCGGTAAGCGCGCAAACGCGGCTCTCTCAACACGGTCGTCCCGGCGAAGCCGGGACCCATACGCCGCGGTCCGCGGAAAGGGTACAAGCGGCGTCGGCTTCTCTCACAATTCAATTCGGTGGTTATGGGCCCGGGCCTTCGCCGGGGCGACGTGAGGGGAAGTCACTACTTTCTCGGCACCACCAGCGCATCGACGATGGTGACGCCCTGCCCCTCCGGGTGCACCAGCACCGGATTGACCTCGATCTCCGCGATCTCGCCGGCGTGCCGGGCCGCCAGCAGCGATATCTCCGAGATCAATCGCGCCAGCGCTGCGACATCCGCCTTCGGCGCGCCGCGGAATCCCTGCAGCAGCGGCACGGCCTTCAGCGTCTCCAGCATCGCCGATGCCTCCGCCGCGCTCACCGGTGCCGGACGATAGACCACATCCTTGAACAGCTCCGTGGTGATGCCGCCGAGCCCGACCATCACCATCGGCCCGAACGTCTTGTCGATCATGGTGCCGACGATGATCTCGACGCCCTTCTTCGCCATCGGCCCGACCAGCACGCCCTGGATCGCGGCCTGCGGCCGGTGCGCTTGCACGTTCTCCAGCATATCGCGATAGGCCGTGAACGCCTCACCCTTGGACCGGATGTTGATGCGAACGCCGCCGAGCTCGCTCTTGTGCGGGATATCAGGTGACTGGATCTTCATGACAACAGGAAATCCGGCCTGCGCGAGTGCGGCGTCGAGCCCGTCGCGCTCGGTGACCAGCACCTCTTCCGGCAGCGCGATGCCGGCCGCGCGCAGCAGCGACTTGCTGTCGAACTCGGACAGCACCTTCGATTTCAGATACACAGAGAGATCGTGCCCCGGCGACGCCACGCTCTCCATCTCCGGCACGAGCCTGAACTTCGCATAGTCGGCCAAGCGCCGCATCGCGACTCCGACATGCGTCAGTCCCGAGAGCACCACGACGCCGGATTTCGCCAGCTCCCGCCGCGCGAATTGCGACGGCAGCGTGTAGGAATAGAACACCACGGGCTTCCGTTGCGCCGCGATCACGGGCTTCAGCTCGTCCTCCTTGAACGGCATCCGCGTCTCGCTCGACAGCGACAGCACCACCAGCGTCGCGTCGACTTCATCGGACGAATCGAACAGCTCGATGCTCTTCTGCAAGCCGCCGCTGGAGACGCCCTGCGCGGTCACGTCGACCGGATTGCCCGCCGCGCCATAGGACGGCATCCACTGCTTGATCCGGCTCTGGACCGCCGTTGAGAGCTCGGGCACGCGCAGGCCTTGCATCGACACCGTGTCGGCACTCCAGATGCCGGCGCCGCCGGAGACGGTCAGCACCGCGACGCGATCGCCCTTCGGCAGCGGATTGGTGGTGAGAACGGCGGCGATCGTCACGGCCTCATCGAGGTCGTTGGAGACGATGAAGCCGTATTTGGCGAACACCGCGTCATAGGCCGCCGACCAGCCCGCCATGCTCGCGGTGTGCGAGGCGGCCGCACGCTCGCCGGCACCGGAGCGGCCGACCTTGGTCACGATCACGGGCTTCCTGAGTTCCGCCGCCCGCTTCGCCGCCGCCGTGAACTTGTCGACGTCGCGGATGCCCTCGATGAACAGCAGGATCACATCGGTGGATGCATCCTGAACCATGTAGTCGAGGAACTCGCCGGCGCCGAGATCGCTCTCATTGCCGGCGCTGACGACGTAGCTGAGCGCGACACCCAGCGCCTTGGCGCGGTGATAGATCGCAAAGCCGATGCCACCGCTCTGCGCGACGATGCCGATTCGCCGCTGGCTCGCGACCAGATCGGGCGCGTCCGGCTTGACGTCGACGGTCGGGCTGAAGGTGGCGGCGACCTTCTGCACCTGGCTGTAGAAGCCTTCGGCGTTCGGGCCCGAGATCCGCATGCCCGTCTTCCGCGCCAGCGCCACGATCGCATCCTGCATCGCCGCGCTGTCGCCACCCTCCTCGGCAAAGCCGGACGAGATGATGACGGCGTTCTTGACGCCGACGGCCGCGCACTGCTCCAGCGCCGCCAACACCGCGCGGGCGGGGATGACGATAACGGCAAGATCGATCGGCGCGCCGATGTCGGCGATCGACTTGAAGCATTTCAGCCCGTCGATCTCGTCGTAGTTCGGATTGATCGGATAGAGGTTGCCCGGATAGCCGTTCTTGCGCAGCATGCCGAGCAGCCGGCCCGGAATCTTCTCGTGATCGCGCGAAGCGCCGATCAGTGCGATGCTCTTTGGTGCGAAGAAGGAATCGAGCGGATGCGGCATGGGGACGTTTCCGATTGTTGTTGTTGGCGCCAACGATATTGAATTGCCGCAACGAGCTCAATCCTACGCCCGTCATCCTGAGGAGGCCGCAACGCGGCCGCCTCGAAGGATGACCGGTCGTAGATACGTAGCCCGGATGGAGCGGAGCGCAATCCGGGTGCTGCTCATCCGCCGCAAAGCGCTCCATCCGGGCTACAGTCTTCCGTCATTGCCAGCCAACGGGTCGCGCGAATGCGCGCCCGATGATAGGCTCCGCGAAACAATCCATCGCGCGGCATATGCGGAGCATATGGATTGCTTCGTCGCTTCAGCGCAAAATTGCTTTGCAATTTTGTCGCGAGCTCCTCGCAATGACGACCAACTAGGTCGTCACCTTAAATCTCACGCCGCAGAGCAGGAACTCGTCACCCGGCACCGCGCAGCCCCTGGCCTTCGCGGCTTCCAGCACCATCGTCTTGTTCGCGACTTTGAACGTCAGGCCGCTCATGATCTCGGTCTCGCCCTTGACGAAGCGGAAGGTGCTGTTCGGCAGCTTCAGCGTCGTGTCGGTTGCGGCGATGCCGATGATCCTGCCCCAATGCTCCGCCAGCGCTTGCGGTTCGGGGCTCTGCATCTCGACCTCGGTCAGCGCCAGGGTCGTATCCTTGCGGATCGACTGCTGCCAGGTGGGACCGGCCGGCGGATAGGGGCCGAGAATGTCGTCACTGCCGTCGGTATGATTGAACTCGATGAAGGCAGCGCGGCAATCACGCGGGTGCAGTTGCACGCCGTGATAGGGCGCGTGCGTGATCACGTTGGCGGTGCGCACGCCCATCGCATTGGCCTTGGCACCGCGCGCGTCGGGATCCTCGCAACAGAAGATCGCCATATAGCCACCACGGCCGCCGGTCTTCTCGATGAAGCGGCCGGCCGCCGTGCCCGGCTGGAACGGCGCGACCACCTCGAGAAGGATGGTGTCGACCGGCAGCAGCGCATTCTCCAGGCCGTACTTTGCGACGTTACCGTCACGGTAGCAGACGTCGAGGCCCATGATCGCGGAGATGTCCGAGATCACGGGCTCGAGCTGCGGCGCCACCAGGCAGATCTGCCGCAGCCGCATGTACTCGGCCATCGGTTACTGTCCCTGGAAGGTGGGCTTGCGCTTCTCGACGAAGGCCTTGGCCGCCTCCTTGTGGTCGGCGGTCTCGCCGGCGCGCGAGTGATGGATCGCTTCGCCGTCGAAGCAGGCTTCCAGCGTCATCGTCTCGGCATTGTTGATGTTGCGCTTGATGTAGCCGAGCGCCACCGACGGTCCCTGCGCCAGCGATCGCGCGACTTCGAGCGCCGCCGCATCGATCTCGGCATCTGGCACCACCTTGCTCACCATGCCGAGACCAAGGGCCTCCTGTGCCGACAGCACCGGCGACATCAGATAGAGCTCGCGCGCCTTGGCGCTGCCGAGCATCTTGGTGAGGAAATAGGTGCCGCCATAGTCGCCGGAGAAGCCGACCTTGGCGAAGGCGGTCGTGATCTTGCAGGAGGCGCTGGCGACGCGGAGATCGCAGGACAGCGCGATCGACAGCCCGGCGCCGGCCGCCGCGCCGTCGAGCTGCGCCACCACCGGCTTCGGCATCTGATGCAGGATGCGCGAGACTTCCATGCCGCGGCGCAGGTTCGCCATCTTGGTCTCGAACGGCAGCGGCGCGCGCCCTTCCGCCATCGACTTGACGTCGCCGCCGACGCAGAACGTGCCGCCGGCGCCCTTGATCAGCACCGCGCGCACCTCGGGATCGTCCTGCGCGCGGCGCGCCGCATCCACCAGCCCGCGCGTCATGTCGGGATTGAGCGCGTTGCGCCGATCGGGACGGTTCATCATGATCGTGAGCAGGCCCTGGTCGAGGGATTGGAGGACCATCTGGTTGTCGCTCATGGCGTTTTGCCTTTCGTTGTTGTTGGTTGTTGTGGCGTCACGTGACTTCGTCACTCCGTCACTTCTTCACCAGCGGACAGCGCGACTCCGCCAGCGACTGGAACGCCTGGTCGCCCGGCACGGTCGCGAGCAGCTTGTAATCATCCCAGCGGCCCTTGGACTCCGACGGCTTCTTGACCTCGAACAGGTACATGTCGTGCACCATGCGGCCGTCCTCGCGGATCTTGCCGTTCTTGGCGAACATGTCGTTGATCGGGGTCTCCTTCATCAGCTTCATGACGGCGGCCGAATCGGTGGTGCCCGCGGCCTTCACCGCCTGCAAGTAATGCAGCACGGAAGAGTAGACCCCGGCCTGCGCCGAGGTCGGCACCCGCTTGGTGCGCTCCATGAAGCGCTTGGTGAAGGCACGGGTGTCGTCGTTGAGGTCCCAGTAGAAGGCTTCGGCCAACAGCAGGCCCTGCGCGGTATCGAGCCCGACGCTGTCGATATCGGTCACGAAGGCGAGCAGCGGCGACAGCTTCTGGCCGCCCTTGCTGATGCCGAACTCCGCGGCCTGCTTGATCGCGTTGATGGTGTCGCCGCCGGCATTGGCGAGCCCGATCACCTTAGCCTTCGAGGCCTGCGCCTGCAGCAGGAAGGATGAGAAGTCCGAGGTGTTGATCGGATGCCGGACGCTGCCCAGCACCTTGCCGCCGGACTTCACCACCACGTTGGAGGTGTCCTTCTCCAGGTCCTGACCGAAGGCGTAGTCCGCGGTCAGGAAGAACCAGGTGTCGAGGCCGGATTTCACCGCGGCGAGCCCGGTGACGTTGGCCTGCGCGAAGGTGTCGAACACGTAGTGCACGGTATAGGGACCGCAGGCCTCGTTGGTGAGGCGGATCGAGCCGGGCCCGTTGAACATGATGATCTTGCCGCGTGCCTTGGCGATCTCGGCGGCGGCGAGCGCAGTTGCGGACGCCGCGACGTCGAAGATCATCTCGACATGCTGGTTGTCGAACATGTCACGGGCGATGTTGGCGGCGAGGTCGGCCTTGTTGAGATGGTCGCCGACGACGACCTCGATCTTGCGGCCGAGCACCTCGCCTCCAAAATCCTCCACCGCCATCTTGGCGGCGGTCTCGCTGCCGGAGCCGGTGATGTCGGCATAGAGGCTCGACATGTCGAGGATACCGCCGAGCTTCAACGGGGGCTTCTCCTGCGCCAGCGCTGTATTCGCCGAAATCGCAAGCACGCAGGCCAGCACGCCGGCCAAAACTCGTCTCATCAAACCCCTCCCTGGAAGCCCGCGCCGCATTCCATCGCGGCCGGTCCGTTTCACGCGCGCGGGATCATGCCGCATGCCATTCACAGCGGCAAGTCGCGGAGCTGGCTCACGTTTTCCGCTGAACGGAATGGCTGAAATGTGCGAAGATCGATCGATGCAAGGATGGTCGATGTGGATTCCGCCGATATCCATTCGCCGCGCACTCATAGTCTGCGCGGCGCTGCTTGCTTGCGGCAGAGGCCACGCCGCAGGATGCAACTTCGAGACCCAGGGCGAAGGCCGCGTTGCCGCTGTTGTCGATGCACGCAGCTTCCGTCTGGACGACGGCCGCGAGGTCAGGCTCGCCGGCATCGAGGTGGCAGACGTGGCGAAGGCCCGCGCAGCCTTGTCCGGGATCTTGGCCGGGCGCGAGGTGACCTTGCGCGGCGGCGACGACATGCCGGACCGCTACGGCCGTCAGCCGGCCTATGCTTTCCTCGCCGACGCCGACACGTCCGTGCAGGGCGAGCTGTTGCGGCGCGGCCTCGCGCTGGTGTCACCCGACGTGACCGATAAGGATTGCGCGGCGACGCTGATGGCCGCGGAGGCCGAGGCCCGGCGGGCCCGGGCGGGAACCTGGGGCGAGGCCACCGTCATAAAAAACGCCGAAAGTCCGGGCGATATTTTGGCCGGAATCGGTCGGTTTGCTGTGGTCGAGGGCCGGGTTTTGTCGGTACGGCAGGCCGGGGCCACAACCTATCTGAATTTCGGCCGAAACTGGACACAGGACTTTGCGGCGACTATTTCAAAGCGCATAGTCCCTGCGTTTGAGGCGGCCGGGCTCGCGCCCAAGTCCCTCGAAAATCGAAAGATTCGCGTCCGAGGCTGGGTGGAAGCGCGACGTGGGCCACGTATCGAATTGCTCCGGGTGGGGCAGATTGAAGTGCTCGGCGAGAACTAGGGGATGTGCCCGTACTGGCCGTACCCCGGCCGGTTCATTCAACAATTGCGAGCTGTAGACTTGAGAAAGCGTGCAGGACGGCGTGAGGGAGTGACAGGCCGCCGCCTTGCGGCTGCGCTGCCGCTCGTCTGCGCCGCGCTGATGCTCGCAGCCTGCAGCAATGTCGGCCGGTTTGAGCAGGTCGCGCCCACCGCGGCGGCGGCCGTCCCGGTGAAGCCGAACCGCATCGTGCAGCAAACGCCCGCGACCGAGCGCGAGCACGAGCGGATCCTGTCCTCCTATGGCGGCGCCTATGACGATCCGAAGCTCGAGGCGCTGATCAGCAAGATCGTCGAGCGGCTGGTTGCGGCCTCCGATCGGCCCGACCAGGCCTACAAGGTCACCATCCTCAATTCCGGCGCGGTCAACGCCTTTGCACTGCCGACCGGCCAGCTCTACGTGACGCGCGGGCTGATTGCGCTCGCCAGCGACACCTCCGAACTCTCCTCCGTGCTCAGCCATGAGATGGCGCATGTGCTGGCCAAGCACGCCTCGATCCGCGAGGACCAGGCTCGGCAGGCCGCCGTGGTGACGCGCGTCGTCACCGACATGAGCAACGATCCCGATTTGACCGCGCTGGCGCTGGCCAAGACCAAGCTGACGATGGCGAGCTTCTCGCGGCAGCAGGAATTCGAGGCCGACGGCATCGGCGTCGGGATCGCCGCACGGGCGCATTTCGATCCCTACGGCGCCTCGCGATTCCTGAGCGCGATGGAGCGCAACGCGGCGCTCAAGATCGGCAGGACCGCGCTCGATCCCCGCGCACAGGACTTCCTGTCGTCGCACCCGGCAACGCCCGAGCGCGTCGCCAATGCCCAGGCGATCGCGCGGCAATACACCTCGCCCGAGAACAACGACCGCGACCGCGAGGCCTATCTCGCCGCGATCGACAACATCGTCTATGGCGAGGACCCGAGCGAAGGCTTCGTACGCGGCCGCCGCTTCCTGCATCCAAAGCTCGGCTTCACCTTCACGGCACCCGACAACTTCACGCTCGACAACACCGCACAAGCCGTGATCGGCGTACGCGAGGGCGGCAGCCAGGCGATGCGCTTCGACGTCGTCCGGGTGCCGGCCGAGCAGTCGCTCGGCGACTATCTCAATTCCGGCTGGATGGAAGGCGTCGAGAAGTCATCGACCGAAGACCTCAACATCAACGGCTTCCCGGCGGCGTCGGCCACGGCCCATGGCGACCAGTGGCAGTTCAAGGTCTATGCGCTGCGCTTCGGCACCGACGTCTACCGCTTCATCTTCGCTGCCAAGCAGAAGACCACCGAGAGCGAACGCAATGCGCGCGAGACCGTCAACTCGTTCCGCCGCCTGACGCTCGAGGAGATCCAGGCCGCGCGGCCGCTACGCATCAAGGTCATCAACGTGCAGCCGGGCGACACCGTGGAATCGCTGTCGCACCGGATGGCCGGCGTCGATCACCCGGCCGAACGTTTCCGCGTGCTGAACGGGCTCGACGCTCACGCGCAGGTGAAGCCGCGCGACCGCGTCAAGATCGTGGTGGATTGAGGCGCGATCGCGTAGCCCTCGTTGCGCGCCAAATGATTATACGCGGCCGACGCCTGCCTCATCCCTGAAGTTTTTTCACTAGGCCGGGAATATCCGTACGCGCCCGCCGATCCATATCGGAGCTGCCACCTCCGCAGCCGCGCCGCGCCATTGGAGCATCCCCAGTGTTTCTCAATCGCCTCGGCGCCGTCGCTCGCATGCTCGCTGTGCTCGCAGTTGCGGCAGCCTCCGCCGCACGCGCGGATAGCTGCCCCAAGGCGAGCGACGACATCGCGACCGACCGGCCCGACGTTACCAATTCGAGTATCGTCGTGCCGGTCGGCAGTTTGCAGAACGAGAACGGCGTCAACCTGACCTCGCGTGACGGCGGCCGCACCATCGACGGCAGCAACAGCCGGTGGCGGCTGGGCATTGCGCCCTGCCTCGAGGTCCTGGTCGACCTGCCAAGCTACTCCGGCCGTTTGAAATCGTCCGCCGTGTCGGGCTTCTCGGATGTCACCCCGGCGGTGAAATGGCAGATCAGCCCGGTGCCCGGCAAAATCGATCTGTCGATCACGGCCGGCGTCGCGCTGCCGACCGGTGCAACCGACATCGCCGGGCGCGGCGCTCAGCCCTATATCCAATTGCCGTGGTCATGGGAGCTGCATGACGGCTGGGGCGTCAGCGGCATGTTCACCGAATTTGTCCGTCCGGCCGAGCGGACGGGACGGCACATCAGCGAGACGACCTTCGTGATCGAGCGCAAGCTGACGGAGCGAGTGAGCGTGTTCACCGAATATGTCGGCGACTATCCCGATGGCGCGCGGCCGACCCAGCTCATCAACTCCGGCGGGATGTATCATGTGACGCCGACGCAGCAGCTCGACGTCCATGTCGCGTTCGGCCTCAACCGCAATTCACCGAACTATATTATCGGCGTGGGATATTCGTTCCGCGTCGACGGATTGTTTCGGTGAGGATGTAGATGTAGATGTATCGGCTGATTTGCGGGGCATTCCCACCTCCCCTTGAAAAGGGGAGGTCGCTTTGCTCGCTAGAGCAAAGCGGGTGGGGATCTTCTCTCTCCGCATACAGCGTCGCCAGCGGCTGACCCCCATCCCCACCTTCCCCCTTTCAGGGGGAAGGAGAAGAGCCCGGATGGAGCGCAGCGCAATCCGGGACAAGTCCGTCCGCGGGGAGAGCGGTCCCGGATTTCGCTGCGCTCCATCCGGGCTACAGGTATCACCCCTCGGCTTCGCGCAGGCCGCTCAGCCACAGCGCGAGCAAGGTCCAGACTGCGCCCGACAACAGATATGCGCCCGCCGAGATCAGCCCGAAATGGGTTGCCAGCAACAGCGCAGCGAGCGGGGCGAAGCCGGCGCCGAACAGCCAGGCCAAATCCGACGTCAGCGCGGAGGCCGTGTAGCGATAGGCCCGCGCGAAGCTGGACGCGATCGCGCCCGAGGACTGCCCGAAGGAGAGACCAAGCAGCACGAAGCCGAGCACCATGTAGACCGTCTCGCCGAGCGGACCGGCATCGAGCAGTTGCGGCGCGAAGCCGCTATACACCGCGATCGCGATCGCCGAGCCCAGCAGCAACGGCTTGCGGCCGACCCGGTCGGCGATCATGCCGGAGGCGACGATCGCGGCGACGCCGACCATCGCGCCGATCATCTCGATGATCAGGAAGCGCACCGGGCTTTCCTTGGTGAACAGGAACACCCAGGACAGCGGAAACACCGTCACCATGTGGAACAGGGCAAAGCTCGCCAGCGGCGCGAACGCGCCGAGCAGGATGTGGCGGCCCTCCTGCCTCACCGTCTCGCCGACGGGTGCCGGCTGCAGGTCGCGGCTTTCGAACAGTTCGGAATATTCATCCGTTGCCACCATGCGCAGCCGCGCGAACAGCGCCACGACGTTGATGGCAAAGGCGACGAAGAACGGATAGCGCCAGCCCCAGTCGAAGAAATCCTCCGCCGACAGGTTGCCGGCGAAGAAGGCGAACAGCGCGCTCGCCACGATCAGCCCGAGCGGCGCGCCGAGCTGCGGCACCATCGCGAACCAGCCGCGATGCCGCGCCGGCGCGTTCATCGCGAGCAGCGAGGCGAGACCGTCCCAGGCGCCGCCCCAGGCGATACCCTGCGCGACCCGCGCCGCAGCGAGCAGCCAGATCGCCGCCACACCGATCTCGCTGTAGCCGGGCAGGAATGCGAGCGCCACCGTGGCCGTGCCGAGCAGAAACAGCGCAATGATGAGCTTGGCGCCCTTGCCGTGGCGGCGGTCGATCGCCATGAAGATGACGGTGCCGAGCGGTCGGGCAGCGAAGGCGAGCGCAAACAGCCCGAAGGAATAGAGGGTGCCGGTCAGCTCGTTGACGAACGGGAACACCAGCTTCGGAAACACGATCACCGAGGCGATCGCGTAGACGAAGAAGTCGAAGAATTCCGAGGTGCGTCCGATGATGACGCCGATGGCGATTTCGCCGGGTTTTGCATGCCCGTGACCTGAAGAAGTCGCCGGGTTGCCGTGAGCCATTGCTGGGGCCTGTGCCATCGCGCCGTGAACCGTCCTTGGAGTGAGGCCGCGGACAGACTTTGCCGCGCGGTCCAATCGACTGTTTCGCGCCCTATCTCGCAGTGCAACATTGGACAAATTGTCCAATGTCCGTTTTGTTGCATCGCAGCTACCCCTTGGCGGAACTCATAAAATTCCAGCGGGGTAAGCTGTGCGCGCCTTGAAATTATTGGCCTTATTGCCGTTTGTGGCCCTGCTCGGCGGGTGCGATTTCGTCGTCCTGGCGCCTGCCGGCGACGTCGCCGCCCAGCAGCGCGACCTCGTCGTCATCTCCACCGTTTTGATGTTGCTGATCGTCCTGCCGGTGATGGCGCTGACGGTGTTCTTTGCCTGGCGCTACCGCCAATCCAACACCGCCGTGCCCTACGAGCCGGAGTGGGATCACTCGACCCAGCTCGAGCTCGTGATCTGGTCGGCGCCGCTGCTCATCATCGTTTGCCTGGGTGCGCTAACCTGGATGGGCACCCATCTGCTCGATCCCTACCGCACGCTTGGCCGCATCGATGCCGGCAAAGCGATCGAGAGCAAGGACGCGCCGCTCAATGTCGAGGTGGTCGCGCTCGACTGGAAGTGGCTGTTCATCTACCCGGACTACGGCGTCGCCGCCGTCAACGAGCTCGCCGCTCCGGTCGATCGCCCGATCCGCTTCCGCATCACGGCGTCCTCCGTGATGAACTCCTTCTACATCCCCGCACTGGCCGGCCAGATCTACGCCATGCCCGGCATGGAGACGAAGCTGCACGCCGTCGCCAACGAGCAGGGCACCTTCAGGGGCTTCTCCGCCAACTACAGCGGCGCCGGCTTCTCCGGCATGCACTTCGCGTTCAAGAGCCTCTCGGCCTCCGATTTCGACAAGTGGATCACGAACGCCAAGGCCAGCAGCAACATGCTCGGCCGCAGCGACTATTTGCAGCTCGAGCGCCCGAGCCAGAATGAACCGGTTCGCCTCTACGGCTCGGTCGATCGCGACCTCTACAAAGCGATCCTCAACATGTGCGTCGAGACTGGCAAGATGTGCGTGAGCGAGATGATGGCGATCGACGCCAAGGGCGGCCTCGGCCGCGAGGGTCTCAACAACACGCTGCCGCTGACCTACGACAAATACGCGAGGCGTGGCGCGCCGCTCGGCAACCAGCCGACCTTCGTCGCCGGCATCTGCTCGATCGACGAGCTGAAGGACACGCCGTCGCGCGAGATCTTCGCGCCGTCGGACATGACCCCGCTGCGCGGCGTCGGCATGAAGCGCCCGCCATTCTCTCCCGCCCATCCGTCATCGACGTCGCTGCTGTTTGGGCAGCGTTCGAAATCAGAGTCCTAAGAGGGCCGCATGTTCAACAATCCTGAAATCATCAAGGCGATCTTCGGCCGCCTCAATCTGGACGCGCTGCCGCTGCACGAGCCGATCCTGGTCGGCACCTTCGCCGTGGTCGCGACCGGCGGCCTCGCGCTGTTCGCCGCCGTCACCTATTTCCGGCTGTGGGGCTATCTGTGGCGCGAGTGGTTCACCACCGTCGATCACAAGCGCATCGGCATCATGTACATGATCCTCGGCATCGTGATGCTGCTGCGCGGCTTCGCCGACGCTCTGATGATGCGCCTGCAGCAGGCGATCGCCTTTGGCGGCTCCGAGGGCTACCTCCCGGCGCATCACTACGATCAGGTGTTCACCGCGCACGGCGTGATCATGATCTTCTTCGTGGCGATGCCGCTGGTCACGGGCCTGATGAACTACATCATGCCGCTGCAGATCGGCGCCCGCGACGTCTCCTTCCCGTTCCTGAACAATTTCAGCTTCTGGATGACGGTCGGCGGCGCGGTGCTGGTGATGGCCTCGCTGTTCGTCGGCGAGTTCGCCCGCACCGGCTGGCTCGCCTATCCGCCGCTGTCGAATATCGGCTACAGTCCTGACGTCGGCGTCGACTATTACATATGGGGCCTCCAGGTCGCCGGCGTCGGCACGACACTATCGGGCATCAACCTGATTTGCACCATCGTCAAGCTGCGCGCCCCGGGCATGACGATGATGAAGATGCCCGTCTTCACCTGGACCACGCTCTGCACCAACGTCCTGATCGTCGCCTCCTTCCCGGTGCTGACGGCCGTGCTGGTGCTGCTGTCGCTCGACCGCTACGTCGGCACCAATTTCTTCACCAACGACTTCGGCGGCAGCCCGATGATGTACGTGAACCTGATCTGGATCTGGGGCCATCCCGAGGTCTACATCCTGGTGCTGCCGGCGTTCGGCATCTTCTCCGAGGTGACCGCGACGTTCTCGGGCAAGCGGCTGTTCGGCTATACCTCGATGGTCTACGCCACCGTCGTCATCACCATCCTGTCCTACCTGGTCTGGCTGCACCACTTCTTCACGATGGGCTCCGGCGCCAGCGTGAACTCGTTCTTCGGCATCACCACCATGATCATCTCGATCCCGACGGGCGCGAAGATGTTCAACTGGCTGTTCACGATGTATCGCGGCCGAATCCGCTTCGAGCTGCCGATGATGTGGACGGTGGCGTTCATGCTCACCTTCGTGATCGGCGGCATGACCGGCGTGCTGCTCGCGGTGCCGCCGGCCGACTTCGTGCTGCATAACAGCCTGTTCCTGGTCGCGCACTTCCACAACGTGATCATCGGCGGCGTGCTGTTCGGCCTGTTCGCCGGCATCAACTACTGGTTCCCGAAGGCGTTCGGCTTCAAGCTCGATCCGTTCTGGGGCAAGCTGTCATTCTGGTTCTGGGTTACGGGTTTCTATGTCGCCTTCATGCCGCTCTATGTGCTCGGCCTGATGGGCGTCACCCGCCGCCTGCGCGTGTTCGACGATCCGAGCCTGCAAATCTGGTTTATCATCGCGGGCATCGGCGCATTCCTGATCCTGCTCGGCATCGTCTCGATGCTGGTGCAGTTCGCGGTGAGCTTCTTGAAGCGCGAGCGGCTCCGCGACGTCACCGGCGATCCCTGGAACGGACGCACGCTGGAATGGGCCACCTCGTCGCCGCCGCCGAGCTACAACTTCGCCTTCACGCCTGTCGTCTACGACAACGACGCGTGGTGGGACATGAAGCGCCGCGGCTACAAGCGTCCGCTGTCCGGCTTCAAGCCGATCCACATGCCCTCCAATACCGGAACCGGCATCATCCTCGCCGGCCTCGCAACGGTGATGGGATTTGGCCTGATCTGGTACATCTGGTGGCTTGCTGCCGTCAGCTTCATTGGGCTGCTCGCGGTCGCGATCGGCCACACCTTCAACTATCACCGCGACTTCAACATCCCGGCGGATGAAGTGAGTCGGGTCGAAGACACGCGGACGCATTTGCTTTCCGCGGGAGCAAAGTCATGACTGTAGCAACCGTCTCCACGCAGAATTCCGAACCGGTCTTCCACGTCATCGACGAGCACGCGCATCCCGAAGGCGCCAGCACCATGCTGGGCTTCTGGATCTACCTGATGAGCGACTGCCTGATCTTTGCGATCCTGTTCGCAACCTTCGGTGTGCTCGGCGGCAACTACGCCGCCGGTCCTGCGCCGAAGGACCTGTTCGATCTCAACCTCGTCGCGCTCAACACGACGATGCTGCTGCTCTCCTCGATCACCTACGGCTTCGCCATGCTGACGATGGAGAAATCGAAGATCGGCGCGACGCAGGCCTGGCTCGCGATAACAGGACTGTTCGGCCTCGCGTTCCTCGGCATCGAGCTCACCGAGTTCGCGCACATGATCCACGAGGGCGCGACGCCGCAGCGCAGCGCCTTCCTGTCGTCGTTCTTCACGCTGGTCGGCACCCACGGTCTGCACGTCACCTTCGGCCTGGTCTGGCTGACGACGCTGATGGTGCAGGTCGCGCGTTTCGGCCTGATCGAGGCCAACCGGCGCCGCCTGATGTGCCTCTCCATGTTCTGGCACTTCCTGGACGTGGTCTGGATCGGCGTCTTCACCTTCGTCTATCTCCTGGGAATGCTGCGATGACCTCAGACTCTCACGCCCTGCCATCCAACGCCGGCGATCACGGCCACCACGCCCACGACGCGGCGGCGCACGGCACGCTTTCGAGCTACCTGATCGGCTTCGGTCTCTCCGTCGTCCTCACCGCGGTGCCGTTCTGGCTGGTGATGACCGGCGCAATCGCGGACAAGCAGGTCACCGCGCTGATCGTGCTGTTGCTCGCCGCGGTGCAGATCGTGGTGCACATGATCTACTTCCTGCACATGAACACCCGGTCCGAGAACGGCTGGACCATGATGGCGCTGATCTTCACGGTCATCATGGTGGTGATCGCGCTGACCGGATCGCTGTGGGTCATGCATCACCTCAACATCAACATGATGCCGATGCACGACATGAGCCAGATGCCGTGACGATGCGGTCGTCCAGGCCCTCTGTGTTGCTCCTCACGCTCGGCATGCTGGGCGTGGTGCTGCTGACCGCGCTCGGGGTCTGGCAGATCGAGCGCAGGGCCTGGAAACTGGCCTTGATCGAGCGGGTCGAGCAGCGCATTCACGCTGCCCCCGCTCCGCTGCCGGCCGCCTCCTCGTGGCCTGCCGTGACGGCCGCCGGTGATGAATACCGCCGCGTCACCGTGACCGGCACCTTCCTGCATGCGGACGAAACCCTGGTCCAGGCCGTGACCGACGACGGTCCCGGCTCCTGGGTGCTGACCCCGCTGCGAAGGACCGACGGAACCACCGTGCTGGTCAACCGCGGTTTTGTGCCCGCCGAGAAGCGCGATCCCGCGACACGGCGCGAGGGCGCTCCGCAAGGCGTGGTGAGCTTCACCGGCCTCCTGCGGATGTCGGAACCGAAGGGCGGCTTTCTGCGCAGCAACGACCCCGCGGCCGGCCGCTGGTACTCGCGCGATGTCGCCGCGATCGCGGCCACGCATGGATTGTCGCAGGTCGCGCCCTTCTTCATCGATGCCGACGCCACCCCGAATCCCGGCGGTTACCCGGTCGGCGGACTCACCGTGGTGCGGTTTCATAACAGCCACCTGATTTACGCACTGACATGGTTCACGCTCGCCTTTATGCTGGCGGTTGCACTGCTGCGCGCTGTGCGCGGCAGGGGTCGCGCCGGCGGCTCCGATCCCCGACGCGCCGCCGTGCGCCGCCTGATCGGCGCAGCACGCAACCTGTCTCGCAACCCAGGCCCAGATGCTCGAGCGCACATCGGATCCGCATGACGACGAAACGGCGGCAGAAGGTGCCGTGACGCCGCCTGCCGGCAGCGCGCCCGCCGGCCTGTCATTCGATCTCACCGCGCCATCGCCGACCGACGCTGCGACCAATCGCAAGAACATGGCGCTGCTGATCCAGTTGCGCTGGACGGCGGTGATCGGCCAGATCGCCACCATCGCCTTTGTCCAGTTTTGGATGGGCATCGACCTGCCGCTGTTGCCGATGGCAGGCGTGATCTGCGGCCTGGTGGCGCTCAATCTCGTCAGCCTGCTCTGGGTCCGCTACCGCGCCGACATCAACAACCGCGAGCTGCTGATCGCGCTGGCGCTCGACGTGGCGGCGCTGACAACCCTGCTCTATCTCAGCGGCGGCGCCACCAATCCCTTCACGTCGCTCTATCTGCTGCAGGTGACGCTCGGCGCGGTGCTGCTCGACGCTCCATCGACCTGGTCGCTGGTGGCGCTGGTCTGCATGAGCTACGCCTGGCTGACCGGCTATTACCAGCCGCTGGCGCTGCCGCACGAAGGATTTGGCGATCCGTTCAGCCGGTATATCGCCGGCACGTTCATCGGCCTCGTGCTCGACGCCGTGCTGCTCGTGGTGTTCGTGACCCGCATCAACCGCAATCTGCGCGACCGCGATGCGCACCTCGCCGCGCTGCGCCAGCATGCCGCCGAGCAGGACCATATCGTGCGGATGGGCCTGCTGGCCTCCGGGGCCGCGCACGAGCTCGGCACGCCGCTCGCCTCGCTCTCGGTCATCCTGAGCGACTGGCGCCGCATGCCCGCGCTCAGCTCCGACCCCGAGCTGTCGCAGGACCTCGGCGAGATGGAGACGTCGCTACAGCGCTGCAAATCGATCGTGACGGGCATCCTGCTGTCGGCCGGCGAGGCGCGCGGCGAAGGCTCCGCGCCGACCACGGTCGCGGCCTTCCTGACCGCGCTGGTGGACGAATGGCGGACGACGCGGCCCTCGGCCACGCTGTATTTCCGCAATGCGTTCGGCGCCGATCTGCCGATCGTGTCGGACATTGCGCTCAAACAGGCGATCTTCAATGTGCTGGACAATGCCGCCGAGGTTTCGCGCGACTGGATCGAACTGATGGCAGAGCGGAAGGACGACACGCTAGTGCTGTCGGTGACCGACCGCGGCCCGGGCTTTCCGCGCGAGATGCTCCCGAACGTCGGCAAGCCCTATCAATCGACCAAGGGCAGCCCCGGCAGCGGCCTCGGCCTGTTCCTGGTCGTCAATGTCGTGCGCAAGCTTGGCGGCGTGGTGACGGCGCGCAACCGGCCCGATATCGGCGCCGCTGTCAGGCTCGAGCTTCCGCTGTCGACGTTAGTGATCGGAGACGAGCTTGACGGATGAACGCCAGCTTCTGATCGTCGAGGACGACGCCGGCTTTGCCCGCACCCTCAAACGATCGTTCGAGCGCCGCGGCTACGGCGTCGTCGTCGCGACCTCGCTCGACGAGGTCCGCCATCTGCTGGAGCAGCAATCGCCCGGCTATGCCGTGATCGACCTCAAGCTCGCCGGCGGCGCCTCCGGTCTTGCCTGCGTGGAAGCGCTACACGCGCACGATCCGGAGATGCTGATCGTGGTGCTGACCGGTTTCGCCAGCATCGCCACTGCGGTAGAGGCCATCAAGCTCGGCGCCTGCCACTATCTGGCCAAGCCTTCCAACACCGACGACATCGAGGCGGCGTTTCAGAAGGCGGCCGGCAACGCCGACATCGAGGTCGGCGCGCGTCCCACCTCGATCAAGACGCTGGAATGGGAGCGCATCCACCAGACCCTGATCGAGACCGATTTCAACATCTCCGAAACCGCCCGCCGCCTCGGCATGCACCGCCGCACGTTGGCGCGCAAGCTCGAGAAGCAGCGGGTGAAGTAGCTGCGGCCCGGCCTAGCCCGGATGGAGCGCAGCGCAATCCGGGATTGACATGTCCACGGACAGAGCAGTCCCGGATTTCGCTTCGCTTCATCCAGGCTACGAATAAAGGGATGCGGGCTCCGTTGCCGCTCATTTCCCGAACGGTGTATAGCAGCGGCATGAGCAGTGCCGACAATCTCTTCCAGCCGAGCCAGGATGACGCCGACGACGCGACCGTCATCGCGGCGGCGATCCGCTGCATCGACGATTTCACCGACCGTTTCAATGCCCGAGATCTCGCCGGCATGGACGCACTGCTGCATTTCCCGCACATCATCCTCTCGGGCGAGCAGCTCGTGGTCTGGGACGCGCCGGGCAACCTGCCAACGTCGTTCTTCGACGACTTGGCGCGCACCACGGGATGGGCAAAGAGCACCTATCAGCGCAAGGATCCTGTGCTGGTCAGTCCGCGCAAGGTTCATCTGCTGGTGCAATACACCCGCGATCGCGCCGACGGATCGGTGGCGAGCCATCATCGCAACCTCTGGATCGTGACGTCGGAGAACGGCCGCTGGGGCATCAAGCAGCGGTCGTACTGAGCGAGTCTCGCTGGAAAAGCAAAAGGCCCGGTCTTTCGACCGGGCCTTCCGTCTGAATTCTGTGGCAAGCGGCTCAGGCGGCCTCGTCGGCCACCGTGGCATCGTCTCCGTCGGAATCGAGATCGTCTCCGTCGGCATCGCCCTCGGCGTCGCCTTCTGCGGCTTCGGCCTTGGCACCGCGGCGCGGGCTCTTGGCGAGCTGGCTCTCGATCTCCTTGACCGCTTCGGTCTCGGTCGAGTGCTGCACCACGGCGATTTCGCGCGACAGGCGGTCGAGCGCCGCTTCATAGAGTTGGCGTTCCGAGTAGGACTGCTCGGGCTGCGATTCCGAGCGATAGAGATCGCGGACCACCTCGGCGATCGCGACGATGTCACCCGAATTGATCTTCGCTTCGTATTCCTGGGCGCGGCGCGACCACATGGTGCGCTTGACGCGGGCGCGGCCCTTCAGCGTCTCCAGCGCCTTCTTGACCAGCGCCGGCTCCGACAGCTTGCGCATGCCGACATTGGCGACCTTCGCGGTCGGAACGCGCAGCGTCATCTTGTCCTTCATGAAATTGATCACGAACAGCTCGAGCTTGGCGCCCGCGATCTCCTGCTCCTCGATGGCCAGGATCTGGCCGACGCCGTGAGCCGGATAGACGACGAATTCATTGGCCTTGAAGCCCTGACGCTGGGTCACGACCTTCTTCTCCTCCACGCGCGGCGCGGCGGCCGGCTTGGCGGCAACCTTCGGAGCAGCGGCGGGAGCGGCAGCCTTTGCGGCAGGCTTGGGCGCGGCGACGGACTTGGGGGCGACCTTGGCAGCAGAGGTCTTCGAAGCTGCCGCTTTCGCGGCAGTCTTGGCAGTCTTTTCTGGCATCACGCTTCTTTTGTTCTTTGAGGACTTTGCGGCCGAAGCCTTCCTGGCATCCTTCACAGGCGCCTTGGCACGGCCCTTGAGTGCGCTGCGAGCAACAACAGCGGCTTTCTTGGTCGTCTTTGAAGCACTCTTTTTACGCGTTTTCTGTGACACAGCCTGCGCGCGGAAACTGCCACGCCCCTGTTCGAGTTTGCGGGAACCTCGAAGCCACAGGATACGCATGGCAGCGGGTTCTTGGCTTGTAATGTGCTCGATATAGCACATTTTCCGCAAAAATCAATGATTTACGCCCGATTCCGGACATAAGTCAGGACCATGCGGTCATATGTCCGTCATTAGGGTTAAATCAGCAGGCCGTCATCGGGCCGGCACGGAGCTTAAGCCCGCGCCTACCGGGGTAGTTCCAGCGAATCAGTCACCGGTTCCGGGGTTCGGAGAAAAATATTTCTCGAACTTGCCCTCTTTGCCTTCCCATTCCTTGGCGTCTTCGGGCGAGTCCTTCTTCTGGGTGATGTTCGGCCAGCTCTTGGCGTAGTCGCGGTTGACCTCGAGCCACTTTTCCAGGCCTGGCTCGGTATCCGGCTTGATGGCGTCCGCCGGGCATTCCGGCTCGCACACGCCGCAATCGATGCATTCGTCAGGATGGATGACCAGCATGTTCTCGCCCTCGTAGAAGCAGTCGACGGGGCAGACCTCAACGCAGTCGGTATATTTGCATTTGATGCAGGCTTCAGTGACGACGTAGGTCATCCAAAACTCCGAAAACGGTCAACTTTTTCAGGGGTTGCCTAGCGCAGGAATACCGCAGCCGCAAGGGAAGCGGGCTCCCAAAGTGCAGGCGTTCCGGCGCTAATCCGAATTGCAGCCCCTAAATAATTACTCCTTGCCGGCTTGCAAATCGTCGTACAGCACGCGCGCCGAGGTGGCATCGCCGCGCCGCTCGGCAAAGCCCGCGACCTTCAGCACCCGGACGCTGTTGTCGAGCGCCACGGTGACGACGTCGCCGAGCTTGACTGCATGCCCCGGCGATCTCTCGCGCACGCCGTTGATGCGAACGTGACCGGATTCGACCAGCGCGGCCGCGCTGGTCCGGGCCTTCACCACCCGCGCGTGCCACAGCCATTTGTCGAGGCGCTGTCGGTCCAAGTGGATTCTTAAGTTTGACGCGCTTTCTTCACGCGAACCGGTCTCCGCTTCGCTTGAAAACGCTTTGCTAGTCCTTGCGGTTGCTCGCGAGCTGTTCCTTCAGCGCGGCGAGCTTTGCGAATGGCGAGTTCGGATCGATCGGCCGGTCCCGCTCGCGCGGCGCGCTCGACGCATAGGGCCGATGCGACGGCCCGCCGTCGCGCTTGTCGCGACCACCCTTGTCACGGCCGAAATCGCGGCCGCCGCGATCCCGATCGCCGCGCTCGCCCTTGCGGTCGCCACCGAACTTGTTGTCGCGGCGGCGCTCGTTGTCGCGATCGCGGCCCTTGCCCTCGAAGCGCTCGCGGCGCTGGTCACGGCCCTCGCGCGGCGCTCCCTCGGCAGGCGCCGCTGACGCATCGGCGGGCGCGCCGGGACGTGGCGTGCGGAAATCCTGGTGGCGGCGCGGCCGGCGATGCTGCTCACGCTTGTCGCCCTCGCCGCCTTCGATGGCCTGTGCACCGCCCTCGGCGGACTTGCCCTGGTGACGGCCACGGCTGCGGTCGTGCCCGCGATGATGCGGACGGCGCTGCTCGTCGGAGCGGCCGCCAGGACGCCAGACTTCCACGAGCTGCGGTTCGGCCGGCGTCTCGGGCGCGGCGGCAGCCTCGACTGCGGCAGCCTCGGCCGGCACAGCTTCGCCAGCCGTGGCCTCGGCGGGTGCTTCGGCAGCCACGACAGGAGCGGCCACCGTTTCGGCGGCGGGCGTGTCGGCCAGCGCCACAGGCTCTGGTGCGGCGTCGGCGACGACGTCGGATGACGCCTCGGCAGCGGCCGGAGCGGCCTCATCGGCCGGGGGAGCGAAGCCGACTTCGGGCAGCAGCGCGGCGGACGGGGCGGGATCGCCGGACACCGGCTGATCGCTGGCGGCATCCGCAGCCGGCGCCTCGGCGCTTGCCTCCACCGGCGTCTCAACGGCAGCGTCCGCGCTCGCCTCGACCGGCGTCTCGGCGGCGATGTCAGTGGTTGCCTCCGCTGGCGTCTCGGCGGCAGCGGCCTCGGTGCTTTCGGCCGGCGCCGGTTCGGCGGGCTTCGGCGGCAGCGGCGGACGGCGGTCCATCCGATAGCCGAGCGCGCGCAGGATCGAGGCGAAATCCTCGCCTGCCGATCCCGTCAGCGAGGTCATCGCCTGGGTCACGACAAAGCCGCGGCCGTCGAATGCGCCGGCCGGCTTCTCGCCCGGCGAGGTCTCACGCCAGGCCAGCGCCGGGCGGATCAGATCGGCCAACCGCTCCAGGATGTCGACGCGCACCGCGCGCTCGCCGCACTGGCGATAGCCGAGCACGCGATAAGCATCGCGTGGCAACGCCTTGTCGACCGGGAACGAGGTGCGGCCGCTGGAGGCCAGATGCTGCACGTTCGACAGCGCGCCCATATCGACATTGTTCTGCTTCTCGGCCCACAGCAGCGAGGCGAGCGAGCGCGCCGCGGGCTTTAAAAGCTGCGGGAAGTAGATGTGATAGGCGCCGAACCGCACGCCGTATTTGCGCAAGGTGGCGCGCGACGGCTGGTCGAGATCCTTCATCTCCGAGGAGATCTTGGCACGCTCGAGCACGCCGAGCGCTTCGACGAGCTGGAAGGCGATGCCGCGGGCGATGCCCTGCAGATCCTCCGCCTTGGCGAGCTCGAACAGCGGGCCGAGCAGCTTCTCGATATGGGTCTTGAGCCAGAGGTCGAGCCGGTTCTGCACGGCTTCGCGCGAGGCGCCGGTCAGTCGCTCGTCGGAAATGATGCGCAGGCGCGGATGCAGCGCGTCGTCGGCCGCGACCAATTTAGCCACCGCATCGCCGGTCCAGCGGATGGTGCCGTCGGAGGTCAGCACGAACTGCTCGTCGGGCGCGGCGCCCAATTTCTCGGCACGCACGTCGATCTCGCGCGCCAGCACCTGCTGCGCGGCAGCCTGCAGGGCCTTGGCGTCGGAGCCGGCTTCGGCGGCGTCGGGCGCAAAGGTGAATCCATCGAGCCGGCCGATCACATGACCTTCCACGATCACTTCGCCGGTTTTGCCAATTTCCGTATTCAAAACTGAGTTCTCCCGCAGGCGGCGCATCAATACACTGGTCCGCCTGTCAACGAAACGCTCTGTGAGCCGTTCATGCAGCGCATCGGATAATTTATTTTCGAGTTCGCGCGTGATCCCCTGCCAATGCTCCGGGTCATACAGCCAGTCCGGCCGGTTGGCGACGAAGGTCCAGGTGCGAATCTGCGCGATTCGGCCCGACAACGTGTCGATATCGCCGTCGGTGCGGTCGGCCTGGTCGACCTGGGCGGCGAACCATGCGTCAGGGATACGCCCCTTTTGCATCAGGAAGCCGTACAGCGTGGTCACGAGTTCGGCATGGGCGGCCGGCGACAGTTTCCGATAGTCCGGGACCTGGCAGGCGTCCCACAGCCGCTCCACGGCGGCCGCGCCATGCGCCATATCGCGCACCTCTGCATCGCGCGCGGCGTGATCGAGCACGCGCTGGTCCTCCGCAACCGGTGCCCGCGTCAGCGTCTCGTGCCCGGGCGGCAGCGCCAGCGACACCTGCAGCGCGCCGAGCGAGGCGAAATCAAGCCTGGCGTTGCGCCATTGCAGCATCTTCACGGCATCGAAGGTGTGGTTCTGCAGCGCGTTCACCAGTTCCGGCTCGAACGGCGCGCAGCGCCCCGTGGTGCCGAAGGTGCCGTTGCGCGTCGCGCGGCCGGCTCTCCCTGCGATCTGCGCGAATTCGGCGGGTGTCAGCCGGCGGAACTGGTAGCCGTCATACTTGCGGTCGGAGGCGAAGGCAACGTGATCGACGTCGAGATTGAGCCCCATGCCGATCGCATCGGTGGCGACGAGATAATCGACGTCGCCGTTCTGGAACATCGCGACCTGCGCATTGCGCGTGCGCGGGGAGAGCGAGCCGAGCACGACCGCCGCACCGCCATGCTGGCGGCGGATCAATTCGGCGATCGCATAGACCTCATCCGCGGAGAACGCGACGATTGCGGTTCGTCGCGGCTGCCGCGTGATCTTGCGGTCGCCGGCGAATTCGAGCTGCGACAATCTCGGCCGCGTCACGATCGAGGCGCCCGGCAGCAGCCGCTCGATGATCGGCCGCATCGTCGCAGCGCCCAGCAGCAGCGTCTCGTCGCGGCCGCGGCGGTTGAGGATGCGATCGGTGAAGACATGGCCGCGCTCGAGATCGGCGGCGATCTGGATCTCGTCGACGGCCAGGAACGAGACGTCGAGATCGCGCGGCATCGCCTCTACGGTCGAGACCCAGAAGCGCGGCGACTTCGGCTTGATCTTCTCCTCGCCGGTGATCAGCGCGACGCTCTCCTCGCCGGCGCGATCGGCGATCTTGTTGTAGACCTCGCGCGCCAGCAGCCGCAGCGGCAGGCCGATCACGCCCGACGAATGCGCCAGCATCCGCTCGATCGCCAGATGCGTCTTGCCGGTGTTGGTCGGCCCGAGAACGGCGGTGACGCCTGCGCCGGGCACGCGGTCATTTCCGAACGAAGTTGAGAAAGCCATATTGTGCAGGTGTTTCTTCTTGCCGCGTGTCGCGCGATGCGCGCCTAGAAAGTCACCTCGCCCCGCTCTTGCGGGGAGAGGTCGGCGCAACGCGCCGGGTGAGGGGGACTATCCGCGCGCCGCGCTCGTGGCGAGGGCCCCTCACCCCGACCCTCGCAGCGTGAGCTTTGCTCGTCGCGCCCCCGCAAGAGCGGGGCGACGGAGAACATGCAGCGCGCTCCTTCAATATCGTCGCTCCAGCGCGATCCAGCAATGCAGCATGAATCACGCGTCCTTTCGCAAAATCCGTCTCACAATGCGACGCTTCTCGCGCCAGATTTAAGCTCCGGAACGAGTTGAGAACGAATCGCGCCCGAATCGCTGACTCCCTTCCAGGCCTGAAACGTTCACCGCAACATCTCGGGCAACTCTCAAGCCGCGGCACTAGATCAAGTTTATATGGGGTCCACAAGCCGGCGTTTCAGGTGCTCGGTTCCTTAAATTGCAGACAACGCCGAGTCGAATCAGAATCGGTCAAGAGTCAACTGGATTCCGGTGCCGGTTGTCGTGTTCCGCAGGTCCTTCCCTGATCGCGCTTCGCTGATCGGACTACAAACTAGACCCGTCATCCTGAGGAGCGCGTCAGCGCGTCTCGAAGGATGAACGGCCCGGCCGGTGGCGTCGTCCTTCGAGACGCGCGCAAGAGCGCGCTCCTCAGGATGACGGTAGACAGTTTCGGCCGCGAAACGATCCTTACTGCGTCTTCGCCACGCGCGGCGGGGCGGCGGCGGTGACGAACGAGGTGGCCTCCAGCATCGCGGGGCCGAGCGGGGTCGGGATCGTCATGCGGAACGGCACCAGGATACGCGTGCCGGCGATCGGCACCAGCGTGATCTCGATGTTGCGCTGGGCGGCGAGATATTTGATGACGGGGCGATCGGGGATGTAGCCCGCGATCGGCACGAAATAGATTGCGCAGACCAGCGCCGGGCCGTGATAGCCGCGCTCGGCCTTTACCGTCTCCAGCCGCTTGTAATCCAGCTTGAGATCGTAACGCATGCGGCCGTCGAACACGCCGGCGGCAGTGCGGCAGCTATCCGGGCTCAACAGCTCGGTATTCCCGGGCACACGCAGCATCGAGCCGGTCATCGGATCGAACACGCCCTTCTTGTGCGCGTCGGTGACCGGGATGCGGTCGGCATCGACAGGCGGCTGCGGCTCGATCGTGGCATCCTTGACGTTGCCATTGGCGAGCACCATCCGGATCGTCTCAGACTTCTTCGAGGTGGTAGTGGTCGCGGTGTACGACGTCGCCACCAGCGCGCCGTTGACGACGCGGCCCTGCGAGGCACCGGTGCCGGTGCCGCCCGTGAAAGCCTTCAGAAGCCCGGCGGTGCCGCCCTGGGCCGAGGCCGAGAACGCGTCGTCGCCGATTTCGATGGTCCAGGAGCCCTTGCCGACCGGGATGCCGGCGAGGGTTGCTTCATACTGCGCATCGAGCCGCCCCTGGGCCTTGGCGGCCTCGGAGCCGAACAGCATGAATGCGCCGGCCAACAGGCCGAGCAGCCACCCGGAGGGCGGCAAAATGGCAATCGGGGTAGTCACTTACCTGACGGTCCTGCTATCGGCGCTCGATCGTGTCATTTAGGCAGACAAATTGGCCAGACAACGCGTGTTTCCGCAAAAGAGGGCGCCGCCTTGCGCCCGAACACGCCTCGTCAAACCCGCGCGCGTCTTTATGGAACCAGAATTGCAGCCGAATACGCCCTTTATATGGTTGCCATCTCAGGCGTTAAGTGGCTGGAACGGCTTATGAACCGGCAATTTCCGGGGCGCCCATGCGGCGATATAATCTTGACGCTTTCGCGATCTGCCCCTATACACCCGCGGTTCCTGGAAAATGGACGCGAATTCAAAACCCCCGCGCGGGCCGTGTGATTGCACGCCCGATCAAGAGGCGGGGATGGAAAAGGATTTTGTAAGATGTCCCGGCGCTGCGAACTGACGGCCAAGGGCCCCCAGGTGGGCCACAAGGTGAGCCACTCGAACATCAAGACCAAGCGGCGCTTCCTGCCGAACCTGGCCAACATCACCTTCATCTCGGAGGCGCTCGGCCGCAACGTGCGCCTGCGCGTCTCGACCAGCGCGATCAAGAGCGTCGACCACAATGGCGGCCTCGACGCTTACCTGTTGAAGGCCAAGGCCGACGTGCTCTCGCCCCGCGCCCTCGAACTCAAGCGCGCGATCGAGAAGAAGGTCGGCAAGCCCGCGCCGGTGAAGAAGGCGAGCTGAGCGCGGTTAGACGCGGAATTCGCGGGAAGAGAGTTTTGAACGGCCGGGTCGGATGACCCGGCCGTTTTTGTTTTCCGCCATTTTTGCTTTTAGGGATCGTTGAAGCAGAGGCGATTCAATCAACGCTCGCCTTCGAGTGGTGGTGATAAGTTTTTGGACGCATCGACGATACCCATCGTCGCGACTTCCGAACCTCCTCAGTCCATCAGCACGCAGCCCTTGCCTGACGGCGCCCCCATGAATCGTCCCATGGTCTCGCATCGGAATGTTGCGGCTTGTCCCTTATGCAGGCGCGCCATCTTGTCGGTCTCGGAGCTGATCGGCCGCACGCTCGCAGACATGAACTGATTGGGCGTCTGGAGTTCGACGTAGACGTTATCGAAGAAGTCCTTGTTGATGGCCGCGACCTTCCCGTTGATTTCGACGATCTTCCCCTTGAGGCGCAAGTCAGTTGCAACCTCGTTGCGATCGTACTCACGGAACAGACCCATGGCCGAGACCCTGACGACCTCGACCTGCTCTCCGCGGACGAAACTTCGATGGAGGTCCGTGGTGCGCTCCTGCATCGGTGACGGCAACGGCTGGGGCGACGTCTCGCTTGATCGGTCCGGCTGAGATCGGGGTATCGCAACGCTTTGTCCAACGACAGCGGCTTGCATCGGCTTCGATTCGACCAGCGTTGGCTCGGCTTCGTCTCGCAGAAAGACGAGAATGACGCAGGCAACAAACGCCGCGGCGATAGCCTTCTGGCGGCTGTTCGAACCCAGGAAGCGGGGCGGCGCGAAGATTGAAAACAGGCTCGCGAACAACAGAATGCTGACAACTAACTTTAGAACCACAATCGTCTCGTCTCTTTTTCTTGTTAAGGCGAGCTACTACTGTGTGGACTTCCTGATTCACAATTCGCCTTTCGGAGATGCGAATATTGGTTCGGCTTCTCCTCTCCCGCTCGCGGAGTAATCCGACGCCAAATTCGTCGAATGGAGGAGAGTCTCGACACGACGGGCGTCGCGTACGGAGGCCTCATCCAGCCACCGCGCGTCGCGGCGCGCCGCCGTGAATGCGCGCGACGACGGAAGCGGCGAAGGATAATTTGCTTCGAGTCGTTGCGCGCGCAGCAAGGCGATCCATCGCGGAGGCAAATCAGAGATGGATTGTCTTTGCGGGCTCGCTTCCGCCTTCGCCGAGGCATCGATGGACTAATTTGCGGGAAAAGCTGGCAGGAGAAGTTCGCCTGCGACGAACCCTACTGCTGACAGGTCCCGCCATGATGGCCGTGCGAGCGCTGAGAGCGGCGCCCAGTGAAAGAAGAGTTAACGAGAAATGCCTTTAAACAAAGAAGATTTCAAAGGTTAAAGCTCGCATCACGCGCGCATGAGGCGCATGCAAAACGCCGCGATCTCTTTCATAAATTTGTAGTCTAACGAGACGCTCAACCACGCTCGCGATTCGGCGCGGCACCCTCCGCAACACTAGCGGGACCGTGAAGAGGATCACGGTCGGCACAACTCATCGTGAGGCGCGTGCGCCGCACCCTTGGGAAGAAGCCGGGCCCCACCTAGATCGTAGCTTAAGAACGACCCACGCAAAGGAATTGGTAAATGCAAGTTCGCGCATCCGACACGCGCGGAAGACTGGTGCCTGCGCTCGCGTCCGCCGCCGTGGCGGTGCTGGCAACGGCCGCGCTGTTCATCCTCGAATTCAACCCGCCCCGCAATGTGCGCGTGGGCGACCCCGGCATGATCACCACCGCCGCGGCCAGCCGCGCCGGCGCCATCGTGCTGCCGACCGATCCGGAGACGACGGGGAGCGTGCGGTAGGGCGAGAGGGTTTCCCTCTCCCCGTGCTTCACGGGGAGAGGGTCAGGGTGAGGGGCATCTCTCCACAAGTGAGCTTGCGGACGTACCTGTACCCCCTCACCCGGATCGCATGTCCGCTACGCTCCATGCGATCCGACCTCTCCCCGCAAGCGGGGCGAGGTAAGTAGAGCGACATTCCGCTTAACGGCAGGCAATAGCGGCCGGCATCCCGCTTCGCGGAGGCAACGGTAACTGGCTGCATTGCAGCCGCATTTTCGCATCCCTGCCCCAGCTTCTCGCCACAAGCCTGATCCGCGCGGCCTGCGTAAGCTCTCCCTTGCGAACAACAATAAACGCAAAAGGGAGGCTCTCGAATGATGTGGAAGGCCATCACGGTCGCGGCGGCGATTGCGCTCGCGGCACAGGCGCAGGCTGCCGAGAAGAAATACGGCACCGGCGCCAGCGACACCGAGATCAAGCTCGGCCAGACCTCGCCATTCTCGGGCGCGGCATCGGCCTACAGCGTGATCGCGAAGACGCAGGCCGCCTATTTCAGGATGATCAACGACCAGGGCGGCGTGAACGGACGCAAGATCAGCCTGATCACGCTCGACGACGGCTACTCGCCGCCGAAGACGGTGGAGCAGACCCGTAAGCTGGTGGAGCAGGAGGAGGTCGCCGCGATCCTCAATCCGCTGGGTACGCCGACCGGCCTTGCGGTGCGCAAATATCTCAACGACAAGAAGGTGCCGCAGCTCTTCGTCGGCGCCGGCGCCACGCTGTGGGGCGACTACGCGCATTATCCGTGGACGATCGGCTTCCAGCCGTCGTACCAGGCCGAGACCGCGGTCTATGCGAAATATGTGCTGGCCAACAAGCCGGACGCCAAGATCGCGCTGTTCTACCAGAACGACGACGCCGGCAAGGACTACGGCAACGGCTTCAAGAAGGGGCTGGGGCCGGAGAACACCGCGAAGATGGTGGTGGCGGAAGCGACCTATGAATCGACCGACCCGACGGTCGACAGCCAGATCGTGAAGCTGAAATCGTCAGGCGCCAACGTGCTGTTCATGCACGCGATCCCCAAGCAGGCGGCGCAGGCGATCAAGAAGATCGGCGAGATCGGCTGGAAGCCCGACATGTTCTTCCTCGCGGCGACCTCGACCTCAGTGTCCTCGGTGCTGAAGCCGGCCGGCTTCGAATACTCCAAGGGCATCATCTCGTCCTACTCGCTGAAGGATCCCAACGATCCGCAGTGGAAGGCGGACCCGGACGTGATCGCCTGGCAGGACTTCATGAAGACATACTTCCCGGACGGCAATCTGCAGGACCAGCTCATCGTCTACGGCTATGTGGTGGCGGAGGCGACCGTGCAGGTGCTGAAGCAGTGCGGCGACGACCTGACCCACGAGAACATCATGAAGCAGGCCGCCAACCTCGACACCACGCTGCCGATGCTGCTGCCCGGCATCAAGATCAAGACCTCGCCGACCGACTACTTCCCGATTCAGGCGATGCGGCTGCAGAAGTTCAACGGCGAGACCTGGGAGCTGTTCGGCGACACCATCGGGAATGATTGAGGGGGCGAAGGGAAATTTGCGGAACGCAAAACCATCCACGCCAGGATTGTCGTCCCTGCGAAAGCAGGGACCCATAACCACAGAATGTCGGTGTGGTACGACGCCGGGGCCACAGCCCGTTGCAACAACACGCTGCGGTGGTTATGGGTCCCGGCTCGCGCTTCGCTTGGCCGGGACGACGAGGAGGTTAGACTTCCCCGACAACAACGGCCGGGACGCGAGGAAGCTAAGAAACTCCCCGCTCCAGCAGCAGCTTGAAATCGGCCCGCGCGCGGCGCGCTTCGGCGCGGGCGACATCCGAGGTGTCGCCGAGGCCGAAATAGCCGTGGATCAGGCCTTCGCCGGAGTGATACGCGACCGGCACGCCCGCGGCCTTAAGCGCCTTGGCGTAGGCGTGGCCCTCATCGCGCAGCGGGTCGAACCAGGCTGTCGTGACCACGGCCGGCGCGACGCCCTTGAGGCTGGTCGCGCGCAGCGGCGAGACCCGCCAGTCGGCGCCGTCGGCCTTGTCTGCGAGATAATGTCCGCAGAACCACTCCATCACCGCGCGCGACAGGAAGTATCCTTCCGCATTCTCGGCGCGCGACGGAAACCTGGCATTCTCCGCGGCATCGGCGAAATTGCCGACGAGATCGGTGACGGGATAGACCAGCAATTGCCCGGCGAGCTTGATGCCGGCATCGCGGCAGGCGAGCGCAGTGGTCGCGGCGAGATTGCCGCCGGCGGAATCGCCGGCGACGCCGACGCGCTGCGGATCGCCGCCGAATTCATCGAGCCGCGCGATCACGTCGCGGATAGCGGCAAACGCATCCTCGAACGCGCCGGGAAAGCGCGTCTCCGGCGGGCGGCGGTAATCGACCGAGATCACCACGGCACCGGTCTCGATCACCAGGTTGCGCGCCTGGCGGTCATGGGTCTCGAGATCGCCGGCGACCCAGCCGCCACCATGAAAGAAGATCACGGTCGGCGCGCGTCCGCTGCCGTTGCGATAAAGCCGCGCAGCGAGCTTGCCCGCGGCGCCCTCGACCTCGATGTCGCGCGCCACATCGACCGGCGGCGGCGGCACCGCCGCGCGCTGCGCCGCCAGCGCTCGCAGCGAATCGCGCGCGCTCTGCGGCGTCATGGTGGCGGGGTCGCGCAGCGGCAGCAGCGGAATGATCTTCTCAATGACGGGATCGAGGGGCAGTGGCATTGATGTCCTTCAGGTCAGGTGCTTGGAAAGGGTGCCGGCCTCGATCGCGGCGATTTGCAGCGCGATGAAGCGGCTATAGATGCGGGCTTGCGAGAACGCGCCGCCGGTGAACCAGAGGCCGGGCTGACCCGTGCGCGTCCACATGTTGCGGAGCTCTTGCGTGGTGTCGTCGAAGCCCCAGACGCGGCCGACGCGCCTTGCGACGTCGTCGCCGAACAGCTTCGCGAGCAGGTGATCGAGGCCCTTGTAGCCGGTCGCCAGCACGAACAGTTCGGCGTTCAATTGAGAGCCGTCCTTCAGCGCGAGACCATCGGCCGTGAAGCCTGTGATGTCGGCGGCCTGGATCAGGCGGACCTTGCCATCGGCGATCAGTTCGGAGCAGCCGACGTTGAAATAATAACCGCCGCCGCGCGAGCGGAATTTCAGCGGCCAGCCGGTGCCGTCCTCACCGAATTCGAGCCGGAAGCCGGCGCGCTCCAGCCGCGACAGCAACGGCGCGTCGAGCCGCTTCACCTCGTCGGTGATGAGCTTGTGCGCGATCTTCATCACCGGCAACGGCACGCCGGAATTGAGGATGTCGCGCACCTCGATCGGCGGGCCGTCGCCGAGATAGGTCCTGTCGTAGAGCTGCGCAGGCTCGACATTGACGACCATGGTCGGGCTGCGCTGCACCATGGTGACATCGGCGCCCGCGGCATGCAGCTCCTGACAGATGTCATGCGCGCTGGTGCCGGTGCCGAACACGACGACCGACCGATCCGACCATTCGCGGCCGGCGGCAAATCTACTGGAATGCAGCACCCGGCCCTTGAACTGCTCGATGTCGGAAATCTCAGGGATGTTCGGTGTGCCGCTGACGCTGGTGGCGAGCACGATGTGCTTCGGATGCAGTGTGCGCGCGCCGTCCGTTCGCTGCAGCGTCACGGTCCAGCGCTGCGCGGTCTCGTCATAGGCAGCACCTTCGAACTTGGTCTCGGTCCAGAAATCGAGCTCCATGATGTCGACATAGCTTTCCAGCCAGTTCGCGATCTTGTCCTTCGGGATGTAGTCCGGAAAGGTCTGCGGGAACGGCAGATAGCGGAAGTGGTTGACCGGCGTCTTGTTGTGCAGCTTCAGCCCGCGATAGCGCAGCCGCCAATTGTCGCCGATGCGCCGCGCGCGATCGACGATCAGCACGTCGAGCCCGATCCGCTTGCACTCGGTGGCGGCCGCGATGCCGGCATGGCCACCGCCGACGATCAGTACGTCGGGCTCGCGATCGGCGTAAGCGCGCGAGGCGTGCCGCTGCTCGAGCCAATCGGGCGCCGCGAAGTCGCGGGCGTGGATGCTGTCGGCTGCTCTTGCGCCACGAGCGTCGCAGATCGAATCGAAGTCGAGCATGGTCGAGAACGTCCACGCCACGGAATGTCCGTTGGCACCGGGCAGCAGACGAACAGCGCCGGTGCCGGGGCCATGCGAGGTGTCGAAGGTGAAGACGGCCTCGATAACCTCACGTCCGGCCACGACAGCGTGCCGCGGTATCAACGCACGGTCGTCGATGCGAAATCCCGCGGCGTGGGCTTTGGCGGCGCGCTGGGAGAGCTCAGGGGCGACACTGTGCCGGCCGCTAAAGGTCGCAAACAGCCAAGAGATCCCGAAGATGTTGCGCCAATGGCCGTCGGGCGCGAACAGCACGGCGAGATCGTCAGCAGAGCCTGCGGCAAGCGCGGCGTTGAGGGCGGCGATCCAGTCGGCCGCGACGATGTCGGGCGTTTCCTCTCGAGCCGGCTTCAGTGTGTCCAGCATGGTCGTGCTTTCTTGAGGAGCAGTTGCCAGCCATCTGACAACATGCTCCCGAAAAGCACAACCGTCATGCGACCTGCTGCTGCAACGGCTCCGGCTCGGCTTGCCGCGCGGTGGTATTGGCGGGCGTAGCCGCGAGGTCGTTGGCGAGCGCGGCGGCATCGCCGACAGGAAGACCATTCGTCGGCGATTTTGGCGAAGCGCTTGGCGCAGCGCTTGATCGTGATGAAGCCTTGCGCATCGACCGTGACGATGTCGCCGGTATCGTGCCAGCCCTCTGCGAGATGCTCCGACCCACCGGGATTTTCCGCGCGGAGATAATCGAGCATGACGTTCGGGACGCGCACCGAGTGACGTCCGCCGAGGCGGTCTCCAATGTACGCTTGAGCAGCGCTCAAGACCCCTCTCGCAACGCTCCGAATAGCGCGCAAGTCATGAGGTCACGCGCGGGTGCGCGTGATCGTGCCGGCGACGATCTGCATGGCGACGCCGAGGACCCAACCGACCATGACCGTGGCGGTCCAGGCGATATGCGGCTCGCCGTGCAACACGATCACCCCGACCGAGAAGAATGCGACCAGCGTCGCGAGGAAAGTTCCGACCGCGCTGAGGAACTCCGCCGCGTCGATCTCGCGCGGCGACTTGCCATTCCTGGCACCAAAGGCGAGCTGCGGCGTGTCGATGCCGAGATAGAAGCCGATGGCGCCGCAGAGCATCATGATGAGCAGAAACGCCTGCGAAGTCAGTACCGATACGCTGGAGCCGACATGGACCGCCACGAACAGGCCGCTCGCCGCCCCCGCCATGGCAAGGCCGAGCCGTTCCAGGATATGAGCAAATTTTCGCACGCGGGCCCGCATTGTGGTGCCCTCATCGGTTGCAGCCGCAAAGCTAGGCCGTTTCGCCGGGTCTTGAAAGCCGCAGTCGGCTCACATGAGCGCGACTTCGTCTGTGACCGCAATCTGTGATCCAGCCTACAGACACGGTTGCAGTTCAACTGTCATACTTCCCACGGCTGCGGCACCGCGACCGGGGCAATCCGACGCGTCCAATTCATGTTGACCAAATATTTCTCGACAGCGATTCGGAGGCATCACCATGGTTTCAAGAATTCAGGCTTTTCCAACCACCGACGGCATCTTCGTGGTCTGGGAGGTGTCGGCCATGATTCCGAACTGCCTCGGCTTTGCGCTGTATCGCCAGCAGCAGGGCAAGAGCGCGAGCGTCGTCGACACCTGGGTCGGCTTCGAGGATCAGGCGCAAGGCCACAAGAACGGGGAGCATCGGCCAAGCACCGAATGGCCGGTACAGAAGACAAACTGGACCGATTTCCTGGCCCCGAGCGATGCGCCGGTTCGCTACGGCGTGGTCCCGGTTCTCAAGGACGGCGACAGCAAGGTGAAGCCCGCGGCCAACGCGCCGTCGACATGGAGCGACTATGTCTCCGCCATGCCGACGGGGCCGCTGAAGCCGTGGTTCAACCGCGGCACGATCTCGGCGCAATGGCTGTCGCGGGCGATCGGCCAAGACCGCAAACCGGCGCAAACCCTGGACAAGGCGATCTCCACCAAGGGCAACAAGATTCGCGACTTCCTCATGGGGCAGCTCGGCGCCCGCCTGCTCGCGCTGCTGGCCGACGCCAGGACAAAGAAGCGCGATGTCTATCTCGCGCTGTACGAGCTCAACGATCCCGAACTGATCGCCGCGCTGACCGCGCTGAAGGGCAAGGCCCATGTCGTGCTCGGCAACAGCACCGGCAAATCCGACGCCACGGCGAAGGACACCGAGAAGAGCGCCGGAGTGTTGAAAAAGGCCGGCGTCGACATCGTTCGCCGCAAGATTGCCGAGCCGCTACGCCCACAACAAGTTCGCGGTGTTCTGCGACGGCGCGCAAAAGCCGCAGGTGGTCTGGACGGGCAGCACCAACTGGACACGCACCGGACTCTGTGCCCAGAACAACAACGGGCTCGAGATCACCGACCACGAGATCGCCGCCGCCTATCACGATCATTGGAAGATGATCTATGCGGACGGCAGCAAGTCTCCGAGGGAATTGGCGACGGCGGGCGATCGAGACTGGCCCTTCACCATCGGCAAGTCAGATATCAGTGTCTGGTTCACGCCGACCACCAAGAGCGGTGATCTTAAGGAAGCCACCAGGATGATCGAGGGCGCCGAGCATGGCGTGGTGTGCCTGATGCTCAATCCCGGCAACAAGGGTCTGCTCGGCCCGATCCTGGAGAAGGCCCAGGACAAGAACCTCTATGTGCGCGGCGTGCTCAACAATTTCCCGGCACAGGGCAAGGACAGCCCGAAGGATCAACTGCAACTCTTGACCAGCGACGGCCAGCAACAGGTCTTCAAGGGCAAGCAGATCGCCGACGTGATCCGGCCGGCCGGTATCAACAAGACCGCGGACTGGTGGCAAGGCGAGATCAAAAACACCGGCAAGTTCATGATCGCCGTGCACAGCAAGGTGATCGTGCTTGATCCGGCCGGCAAGACCCCGGTGGTCATGACCGGCTCGCACAATTTCAGCGACCGCGCCAGCACCAAGAACGACGACAACCTCGTGATTGTCAAAGGCGATTCGCAACTGGCGCTGACCTATGCCGCGCGCATCATCAGCATCTACGGCCAGTACCGCTGGCAGGCCTGGCGAAACACGCCGGAGGGTCAGAAGGACAAGGGGCTGAAGCGCAGCGACACATGGCTGAGCAGCCGCATCGGCAAGGGATGGGCCGAAACCGAGACGCGGTTCTGGCTCGGCACGACGTGACCGTGCATTGTGGCGACCGGCCGACGCGGAGCGCAGGACGGTCTTGGTCGTCCTCGTGACCTGTTGGTTCAGTTCTTGTCAACGAGCACATTTCAATGGCTAGTCCCAAGATCATCATTCTGTCTGATGGTACCGGAAATGCCGCCTCCAGCGTCTGGCGGACCAATGTGTGGCGGGTCTTTCAGGCACTTGATCTACAAAGCAATTGCCAGGCCGCCAAATATGATGACGGCGTCGGCACCTCGTCCTTCGTTCCGCTTGCCATTCTTGGTGGCGCCTTCGGCTATGGCCTCAAGCGCAATATCCTGGACGCGTACAAGTTCATCTGCCGCAACTACGACCATCAGGATCATTCGAAGATATACCTGTTCGGATTCAGCCGCGGTGCGTTCACTGTGCGCGTGCTCGCCGCGCTGATCCTCGATCAAGGCCTGATCGTCGCCGACCCCGAATCCGAGTTGCACGACGGTGCGGTGAAAGCCTACCGCGCCTACCGCGCCAAGGGTTACCACTCGGTGTGGCGCATCGAGGTGCTGTTCCGCGCCATTCGCGACTACATCCTCGTGCCGATGCTGGACCGCCTGAAGGGCAACAAGCCGTATGCACGGATCGCGCGGAAGCCGGTCCCGGCGATCGAATTCATCGGCATCTGGGATACCGTCGCGGCCTATGGTCTTCCCATCGACGAGATGACGCGCGGCATCAGCAACTGGGTGTGGCCGCTCGAATTGCCGAACCGGATTCTCAGCCCACGCGTCAACTGCGCGCGGCACGCGCTGGCCCTCGACGACGAACGCACGACCTTCCACCCGGTGCTTTGGACCGAGCACGAGCCGGGGCAACCTCCGCCGCCCGTGCCGGCGACCATCGATGGCGAGCGCCTCGTCCAGGTGTGGTTCGTCGGCATGCATGCCAATGTCGGCGGCGGCTACCCCGACGATGCCGTCGCGTTCGTGCCGTTGGCGTGGCTGGTCGACGAAGCCGTCAAGCGCGGTCTCGTCTTCAAGAGCGCGCCCGTCGCCGACCCCGATGCGATCAGATCGATCAGGTCCTCAGAGGACAAGGACGGCCGCCTGTACGATTCGCGCGCCGGGCTTGGCGCGTACTACCGATACGGTCCGCGCAAGGTCGCTGATCTCTGCAACGACCCTTACGTCGGCGTCAGCGTGCCAATGCCGAAGATCCACGAAAGCGTGTTCGAGCGGATCGACAGCGGCTGCAATGCCTACGCTCCGATCGGACTTCCGCCCAACTACGTCATCGTCTCACGAAGCGGCCAGATCACGCCGCTGGGCTCCGCAACGTTTGAAACCCCGGCCGGCGCGCCGGCACGACATGCGGCTCAGGAGAAGCTCTGGAACTACGTCTGGATGCGCCGGATTGCATACTTCGCCACGCTGGCGGCGTCGCTGCACCTGGCTGCGTTCTGGCTCTTCCATAACCAGCACAAGGAGCACGAGTTCGACTCCCACTTCAGGATGGTTTCCGAGCTGGTGCGCTTCGTCGAATCGTTCCTGCCCAATTCGTTTCATTGGTGGACCGATTGGTACGCGGGCAACCCGGAATGGTTCGCCGGCGGCATCATCGCCGTAATCGTGCTGATGACGGTCGGCAGCGCGCTCAGTGCAACGATCAGTGACAAGATGCGGATCATCTGGCGCGACCGCGCCAAGCCGGCCGCGCTCTCGGGGATCGTGCACGACGCGATCTACACGTTCCGCACCAGCACAATCTATCAGTGGATCCTCAACGTCGGGAAACGACACGTCGTTCCGTTCGTGCTCACCGCCGCCATGGTCTGGTACGGCGCAACGCTGCTGAGTCATTTTCTGTTCAACGCGGCGGACTCGATGGGTGCATACTGCCGGGGGACGGCGGCCGACAAGCTTGTCGCCGTCGACAAAGGCATCCCGCAAGATGCGGCCGACTTCGCTACGAGCGCGATCTGCGCGCCGACCGGGCTCACGGTGCGCACCGGCTTCAGGTACGAAATCGCGGTCACCATGACGGATCCCTGGGAGGACGACGGACGGTCGGTCACGCCGGTCGGATACCGGACGTCCACCAGCGAGCCTTCGAAACGCTGGCGCGGATACGCGACGATCTTCCTGCGGCGCATCTTGTTCCGGCCTTGGTACCGACTGATCGCGCGCGTCGGGCCAACCGGGGTCGATGAATATTTTCTGGACCCGGCGCCTGTGCCGAGCACCGACCCGCAAGTCTACAAGGCAAGGTTCACGGCCGACCGCAGCGGCGAGATCTTCCTCTATGTCAACGAGGCCGTCATCGGACTGCCGTGGCTCTCCGACTGGTTTTATCGAGATCACAAGGGCCAGGCGAAGGTGACGGTGAAGTTGCTGTGACGTGGCGCCCGCGACGCGCCGGCGTGGCTGGACCACCAACATACGGCGCGGGGCAGCAGACACCGCCCCGCACCATTCTTAGAGCATGATGGGATTAGGTTGACCTGAAAGCAGCGTCGGAGGTCACCTCTCCCCGTCGGGGAGAGGTAGACAGAAGCTGCTGCGAGTCGATTCGACCCAATCTCGTCGCGCTTTACCCTTACGCCGCGCGGCCGAGCGAGGCGTCGAGATGCTTGAGCCGCGGCATCACCTCGTTCTTGAGCAATTCCAGCGAGCGCCGCCAGGCCTCCGGCTTGTGCTTGTAGTCGAAGCCGAACACCAACAGCACGCCGAAGCCGCCGACCTCCTGATAGATCTTCTCGATCTTCTCGGTGACGGTCGCCGGCGAGCCGACGATCCAATTCCGGCGTGCGCAATATTCGACGGTGACGTCGCTGTCCGGCACGTCGGGCGCGTGCTTCAGATAGTCCTTGAAGCCGAAATGGCCGAGCAGCGGCAGGAAGTATTCGCTCATCATCCGGCCCATCATGTCGCCGACCGAGAGCTTCCAGGCCTCCTCGTCGGTGTCGGCGACGAACACCTCGCGCACCATCCGCCAGTCCTTGCGGCTCGGCTTGCGGCCGGTCTTGGCCGCGCCGGCCTCGACCGATTCCCAATGGCTGCCGACATAGGCCGGGTTGAGGTTGAGGCTCATCGGGATGAAGCCGCGCTCGCCGGCGAGCTTCAGCGTGTCGGAATTCTTCGACAGGCCGGCAACCCCGATCGGCGGATGCGGCGCCTGCACCGGCTTGATGTGCGGCTTGAGGAAGTCGAACATCGTGTCCGGCTTGGTCACCGTCCAGTACTTGCCCTTGTGGGTCCACGGCGCCGGATCGGTCCACATCTTCAGGATGATCTCGAGCGCCTCGCGGGTCATGTCGCGGTTCTGCCCCGACATGCCGTCGACGTTGAACATCGCCCAGTCGCTCGGCAAGCCGCTCGCGGCGACGCCGAAATTGAGCCGTCCGTTCGAGAGATGATCGAGCACCGCGACGCGGTTGGCGAGCTCGGCGGGATGATGATACGGCAGCAGGAAGCCGCCGGGCCCGATGCGGATGGTCTTGGTTTGCAGCAGCGCCTGTGCGATCAAGAGATCGGGCGACGGATGCGGCTCCCAGGGCGCGGTGTGATGCTCGCCGATCCAGGCCTCCTGATAGCCGAGCTCATCGAGCCAGCGCAGGGTCTGCAAGTCCCAATCGTGGCCCTCCTTCAATCCGCACTCCGGCGGATGCGAGGGCATCGCGAAGTATCCGAGTTCCATAAGGGCTCCTCTCCTCGTTGTTCTCCGCGTGTCTTCCGCACGCGATCGAAGAGTACCTCCTTTGGTTGCGGCAGAATAATGGCTAGTTGAATCGTATCGTCATTCCGGGGCGATGCGCAGCATCGAACTATGGTGCGCATTGCGCACCTGAGAATCTCGAGATTCCGGTTCTGGTGCTGACGCACATTCCGGAATGACGACGTGGCCAACTTACCTCGCCCCGAACGTGGTCTTCCCGAACAGCGCCTTCTGCGTCGAAGGCTGCGAGCGCCAGTATTGCGGCGGCGCGCTGACCTCGCCGCCGAGCTCGGCGGCAGCGTGCCAACCCCAGCGCGGGTCGTAGAGCATGGCGCGGGCGAGCGCGACCATGTCGGCCTTGCCGGAGGCAACGATCTCTTCCGCCTGCTTCGCTTCGGTGATCAGGCCGACCGCCATCGTGGTGACGTCGGCAGCCTCCTTCACAGCCTGCGCCGCCGGCACCTGGTAGCCTGGCCCGAGCGGGATCTTCTGCAGCGGCGAGACACCGCCGGACGAGACATCCATCCAGTCGACGCCGCGCTTGTGCAGCTCTTTTGCAAATTCAACCGTCTGCGCAAGGTCCCAGGCCCCCTCGACCCAGTCGGTCGCCGAGACGCGGACGCCGATCGGTTTGTGGTCCGGGAACGCGGCCCGCACCGCATCGAACACTTCGAGCGGAAAGCGCATCCGGTTTTCCAGCGAGCCGCCATACTTGTCGGTGCGCTTGTTGGCGATCGGCGACAGGAACTGGTGCAAGAGATAGCCGTGCGCACCGTGCAGTTCGAGCGCGTCGATGCCGAGCCGTTCGGCACGCTTGGCCGCCGCGACGAAGGCGTCGCGGATGCGCTTCAGGCCGGTCTCGTCCAGCGCCAGCGGCGGCGCCTCGCCGTCCTTGTGCGGGACATCAGATGGTCCCACCGTCTGCCAGCCGCCCTCCGCGATCGGGATCAACTGCCCGCCCTCCCACGGGCGCCGGCTCGACGCCTTGCGGCCGGCATGGGCGAGTTGCATGGCAACTGCCGCCTTCGAATGCTTGCGCACGGAGGCGAGAATCGGCTTCAGCGCCGCCTCGTTGGCGTCGCTGTAGAGGCCAAGGCAGCCCGGCGTGATCCGCCCGATATCCTCGACATGGGTCGCCTCGATGCAGAACATCGCCGCGCCCGACAGCGCCAGCATGTTGATGTGCGTGAAATGCCAGTCGGTGGCCGAGCCGTCGACCGCCGAATACTGACACATCGGCGACACCATGATGCGGTTTGGAAGTGTCAGGCCACGCAACTCGATCGGGGAGAACAGGGCGCTCATGCGGGACTATCCGGAGCTGAGGAAGGGAGTGTGCGGCTTAAGATAGAGGGCGTGCGCAAAATCACCAACCGTCCGCCCGACGAAACGAGCCCGTGCGCAGACCAGCAATGCGCCAGCGCGGGGCACCTCACTCCAGCAGCGTGAATTGCAGCAGCAGGTTGCGCTGGATCAGTGAGAAATTGTCGTCCGAGACCATCGTCAGCACGGTCTCGCCCTCCGCCGTCACATGGGCGTCGATGCCTTCCATGTTGTCGATCTCGTTGCCGAGGTCGGCGTTGAAGATCGCGGGACCGTCGACGACGGCGCCGGGCCCGATCTCCGACAGCGCGAGGCGACGGATGCGGATGCCGACGCCCCCGATCCAGGAGAATTTCCGCTCCAGGATCAACAGGTCGCTAGAGGGCAGCAACACCGCATCGCTGATATCGAAGCTCTCGGTACGCCGTATGCTGAACTGGCCCGGTGTTTTGCCGCCGACGAGAAAGGCGATGAGATCGCCGCTTGGATCAAGTCCACGTTCGGACAGCGCGAGAAGCGTACCGGCAAGCGGCAGGCCCTTGGGCACGAAGACCAGCGCCTCGAGCCCCTTGTTGCGCGGAAGCTTGCTGACCGCCGGCGGCATCGGCACCACCTCGCCGCGCGCACGGGTAAAGCCTTTGGCGAAATCGTAGCGCAGCACTTGGTTGACGCGCTCGAGCCCGACATAGACCACGGAGCCATCGAGCGCGATCGATTCCGAATCGTACCAGTTGCGCGAGGTGATCGGCTTGCCGTCGGGCCCGAGCAGCGGCGCGGCTTCGACGTCATCGAGCCCGACCATCTCCCGGCCGCGATAGACGATACGACCGGTGAACCAGCTTCCCTTGTCGCTGATCGCGATGAAGCGCTCGCCCTTGGGATCGAGACGCAGGCCCGACAGCCCACCGAAGCCGGGAAACGGCGAGGTCAGGATCAGGCCGCTGCGATATTCGAGCGCGCCGAACCGCGTCCGCGAACGATCGCGGATATCGAACGAGGGCAGCGGCCGCGCCTTGACCTCGATCGAGACGGGCTCACTGACGGAATAGGGGCTGGGTTTGGCGGCCCGCTTCGGCGGCGTCAGCGGCGCGCTCTGCGCCTGCGCAAGGCCTGGGAGCGCGGCGGTCAACAGCGCCGCCGCCACATCCTGCACGAAGCGGCGGCGGTTAACAGGTGGGCGCATGTCTCACGAGTGGAGCCTGCGTCGGGTGCCCTGTGCAGGCGCGGCGCCGTGGGTCTCGCTGAACAACTCGGCGAGCTTTTCGGTGATGGCGCCGCCGAGTTCTTCGGCGTCCACGATGGTGACGGCGCGGCGGTAATAGCGCGTGACATCATGGCCGATACCGATCGCGATCAGCTCGACCGGCGAGCGGGTCTCGATCTCTTCGATGATGTGGCGCAGGTGCCGCTCGAGATAGTTGCCGGGATTGACCGACAGCGTGGAATCGTCGACCGGCGCGCCGTCGGAGATCATCATCAGGATGCGGCGCTGCTCGGGGCGCGCGAGCAGGCGCTTGTGCGCCCAGTCGAGTGCCTCGCCGTCGATGTTCTCCTTGAGAAGGCCCTCGCGCATCATCAGGCCGAGATTCTTGCGCGCCCGCCGCCACGGCGCATCCGCCGACTTGTAGATGATGTGGCGCAGGTCGTTGAGGCGGCCGGGATTGGCCGGCTTGCCCGCGGCCAGCCACGCCTCGCGCGACTGCCCGCCCTTCCAGGCGCGGGTGGTGAAGCCCAGGATCTCGACCTTGACGCCGCAACGCTCCAACGTGCGCGCCAGGATGTCGGCGCAGGTCGCGGCGACCGTTATCGGACGGCCGCGCATCGAGCCGGAGTTGTCCAGCAGCAGCGTGACCACGGTGTCGCGGAACGTCGCCTCCTTCTCATGCATGAAGGACAGCGGGTGATACGGATCGGTGACGACGCGCGACAGCCGCGCCGGATCGAGGATGCCCTCCTCCAGATCGAACTCCCAGGCGCGGTTCTGCTGCGCCATCAGGCGGCGCTGCAGGCGGTTGGCGAGCCGCGCCACGATGCCCTGCAGATGCGCGAGCTGCTTGTCGAGATACGAGCGCAGCCGCTCGAGTTCGTCGTGATCGCAAAGGTCCTCGGCCGCGATTACCTCGTCGAATTTCGGCGCGAAGGCATGATATTCCGGACCGCGCGGCTCGTTCTGCCCGCGCGAGTTGGGCCGCGTCGCCTCACCCGGCGTTTCGTCGTCGCCGAGCTCGCCGTCGTCGAACGTGTCGCTGGTGGAGGCTTGCGCGCTCTCCATCGCGCTTTCGCTCATCTCTTCGGCGGTGGCCTGCGCCTGATCGGCGCTCATCTCCTGCGCGGCGTCGGAATCGGGCGAGCCCTCGGCGCCGGACTGATCGTTGTCGCCGTCCGGGCTCTCGTCCTGATCGTCTTCGTCGGTATCCATGTCGCGCTCGTCGCCGAGATCGAGCGCCGACAACAGATCATGCACCAGGTCGCCGAACCTGGCCTGGTCCTCGGTGAAGCGGCTCAGCTTGTCGAGCCGCGTGCCGATCTTGTCCTCCAGCACCGGGCGCCAGAGATCGACCATCTTCTTGGCGGCCGCGGGCGGAGCGAGGCCGGTGAGACGCTCGCGCACCAGCATCGCCAGCGCATCCGACAGCGGCGCATCGGCGCGATCGGTGATCTCGTCATACTTGCCGCGATGAAAATGATCGTCGAGCATCGCAGTGAGGTTCTTGGCCACACCGGACATCCGCCGCGAGCCGATCGCCTCGACGCGCGCCTGCTCGACCGCCTCGAACACCCCGCGTGCCTGCGGATTGCCGGGCATCAACTTGCGATGCACCTTGGGATCGTGACAGGCGATCTTCAGCGCGATCGAATCGGCATGCCCGCGTACGATCGCGGCATCGCGCTTGGTCATCTTGCGCGCCGGCTCCGGTAGCCGCGCCTTGCCGGGCGCAAGTCCGGGGCGTTCGGCAGCGAAGCTGACCTCAAGCTCGGGCTTCTTGGCGATGGCGCGCAGGCACGCGGTGACCGAGCGCTTGAAGGGCTCGGTCGGCGCTTCCTTCGAACCGGGACGGAATTTGATGTTGGAGGTTGTCATAGCGATTTCGTAAACCAATGGCGCGTCACGCCGCCGGGATACCCCTCAATCGAACCGAACTCTTGATAGCCGTTGGCACGGTAGAAACCGGGCGCCTGGAAGCTCATCGTGTCGACATAGGCCCGGGTGGCTCCGAAGCGCCGCGCCTCGTCCTCGATCGCCGCGATCAGCTTCGCTCCGAAACCTCTGTTGCGAAACTTCTGCTCCATCCAGAAGTACTGGATGAACAGCACCGCGGTCCAAAGCTCTCCGACGATGCCGCCGACGATCTCGTTGCCGTCGCGGAGCGAGATGGCGAAGCGCTTGTATCTCTGCTTCCCCATCTTCTCGTTGTTGTAGCGCGCCAATCCGTCGAGCACCGCCTTCTTGGTCTGGATCAGGGTGCGCTCGACGGAGACTGTTAGCATGGATCAGCTAAGCGCCACGTTGACCGAGGATTCCGGCAGCTCGACATTGAAGCAGCGCTGGTAGAACTCGGCGACCAGCGGCCGCTCCAGTTCGTCACACTTGTTGAGGAAGGTGACGCGGAACGCGAAGCCGATGTCGTTGAAGATGTCGGCGTTCTCGGCCCAGGTGATCACCGTGCGCGGGCTCATCACCGTCGACAGGTCGCCGTTGGCGAACGCGTTGCGGGTGAGGTCCGCAAGCCGCACCATCTTGTTGACGATGTCGCGGCCTTCCTGCGTGCGGTAGTGCCGCGCCTTCGCGAGCACGATCTCCACTTCCTCGTCATGAGCGAGATAGTTCAGCGTGGTGACGATCGACCAGCGGTCCATCTGGCCCTGGTTGATCTGCTGCGTGCCGTGATAGAGGCCGGACGTGTCGCCGAGGCCGACCGTGTTGGCGGTCGCGAACAGGCGGAACGACGGATGCGGCTTGATGACCTTGTTCTGGTCGAGCAGGGTGAGCCGGCCGGAGACCTCCAGCACGCGCTGGATCACGAACATCACGTCCGGGCGGCCGGCGTCGTATTCGTCGAACACCAGCGCGATATTGTGCTGCAGCGCCCAGGGCAGGATGCCGTCACGGAATTCGGTGACCTGCTTGCCCTCCTTGACCACGATCGCGTCCTTGCCGACGAGATCGATACGGCTGATATGACTGTCCAGGTTGACGCGCACGCACGGCCAGTTGAGGCGGGCCGCGACCTGCTCGATATGGGTCGACTTGCCGGTGCCGTGATAGCCGGTGACCATCACGCGGCGGTTCTTGGCGAAACCGGCGAGGATCGCGAGCGTCGTGGCACGATCGAAGCGATAGTCCGGATCCGATTCCGGCACGTGCGGGTCGACTTCGGAATAAGCGGGAACTTCCAGGTCGCTATCGATCCCGAAGACCTGCCGGACCGACACCTTCATGTCGGGCAAGCCGACGGGTTCCTGCGTTTTGGTCTGGACGGCGGTCGTCATTCATCCTCCGAGGTCCCGGGCAGTCCCGAAACCAGATTTAAGCATTTGGCTGCGGATTGGGTGCTTCGCACAAGCCTAGCAGAGAGCAGCGGCTGGAAGAAGCCCGGGGGCTAATCAAAGTTCCATTGTGCTATCATGAAGATAGGGGCGGCGTTCGGTTTTTGGAAGGCTGCCCTGCGAATCACGCCGTACTTTCGCCGCACCACCGCGGCGCCCGCCTGCCCGGCACTTTTCCCGGCGGCCCGGAGTTGTTAGGTCTGCAACCCGGTTCCACGGCCGCAGGATATTCGTGACCTCTTTCCTTGACCCGTTGATCAGCTTCGTTTCGGCCAACGCATGGCTTGCCTATCTGACGCTGTTTCTGGCCGCCCTGCTGGAAGCCGTCCCGGTGGCCGGCTCGCTGGTGCCGGGCTCGACCATCATCCTCGCGCTCAGCGCGCTGGTGCCCGGCGGCGAACTGAAGTTGTGGCTGGTGCTGGCCGCGGCGGTGGCGGGCGCGGCGCTCGGCGATGGCAGCGCCTTTCTGATCGGCCATCGCAGCCAGCGCGAGATCCTCTCGACCTGGCCGCTGAGCAATTACCCGGGCGTGATCGCGCAGAGCGAGGCCTTCTTCAACCGCTGGGGCGTGCTCGCGGTGTTCTTCGCCCGCTTCGTGCCGCCGATTCGCGCCTTCGTCCCGATCACGGCAGGGGCGCTCGACATGCCCCCGGCGCGCTTCTACGCCGTCAACATCCCCGCAATCCTGCTCTGGGCGCCGGCGCACGTGCTGCCCGGCGTGCTCGCCATCACCGCGCTGCACGACTATGCCGGTCTGCCGCATCACGGCCATGTCGGCAAACATCTCTGGATCTTTGCGGTGGTCGGCTGCGCCTTGATCATCACGCTTGCGGTCTGGACCATCCGCCGCCGGCACGGCGGCGGCCTGATCGAACCGGCCCGGTCCAAATAAATGTCTCAAAGGCTGTTGGTCGTGCCGCCGCGCCCGGGAGCCGGGCCGACATAGCGCGCGCGGGGCCGGATCAGCTTGCCATGCTGCAATTGTTCGCTGGCATGCGCGATCCAGCCGACACTGCGGGCCATCGCAAACAGCGCAAGCTCGCTGCCGGCGGGCATCCGTAACGCATGCACCAGCACAGCCAGCGCATAATCGATGTTCACGAACTCGCCGGTCGCCTCCGCGATCCGCTCCGGCACCTCCTTGGTGAACTTGCGCGGCGCGCCGGCGCGGGTCAGTGCCTCGAGCAGCGAGATCGCACGCGGATCGCCCTTCTTGTAGACGCCGTGGCCGAAGCCGGCGAAGCGTTCGCCGAGCGCGACGCGCTCGCGGATCACCGGCGCGACGTCGTTGTCGATCATGGTCTTGACCAGATGCGAGGCCAGCACGCCGGCGCCGCCATGTTTCGGGCCCTTCAGCGCTACGAGTCCCGCAATGACGGCGTCATAGAGGTTGAGCCCGGTCGACGCGGCACAGCGCGCGGTGAAAGTCGAGGCATTCAGTTCGTGGTCAGCGAGCAGCACCAGCGCGCGGCGAATCAGATCGGGCGCGTGCTTGTTGTCGGGCGCCCAGACGCGGGCCACCTGCTGATGCAACGGCTCCGCCGACGTTCGTGCATTGAGCATGGTCGCGACCAGGAGCCGCACAATGCGCCCGCCGACCATCGCGCGGCCGTCGGGCGCGCGGGTGAAGGCGCCGGGATCGGCACTTGCCGCCAGCGCCAGCACTGCGACGGTCCGGTCGATCGGCGGCGCGCGGCGCGCGGCCTCCGCAATCATCCGCATCTCGTCCGAGACGTGCGGACAATTGTCCGGCGCGAACGGATCGACGCCGGTGACATCCCACAGCAATGTCGCGGTGTGCTCCAGCGTGTCGCGTTCGGAGAGCTCGACGCAGTTCACGCCGCGATAGATCGGGCCCTGCTCGGTGATGGTCGCGATCGCCGAATCCATCACCGGGAGGTCCACGTCGAAACTGCGCAAGCCGCGCGGCTCGGGCGATGGCGCGCGGCGCTGCTTCAAATCCCTGATGTCCTCGGCGCGGTAGCGGTGGCTGCGCGAATCCGGCGAAGGCTCGGAGCGGATCAGCCCGCGGCTGACATAGGCGTAGAGCGTGGCCGGCGAGATCGCGAGCTCGGCGGCGGCTTCCCGGGCGGAGAGGTAAAGCTCAGCGGATTTTTTCATATTGATTGATATAATCAAGATTGATCAATACGTCGAGAGGTCCGACTTTTGCGGGGTGAAGCAAGGAGATCGGGCATGAACATGATTCTCACCAAGAGCCGGATCGGTCTGGACGGCGTTCCCGCCGCCGAGACCGTGTTGAGCCATGTCGACGGCGAGCGCGGCGAATTGATCATAGCCGGCGAGCACCTCGCCGACCTCGCGGGCAAGTCGAGCTTCGAGGGTGTCACCGCGCGACTGTGGAACGGCGCCACCGGCAAGTCGCTCAGCGAGGCCAATGTCCGCGCCAGTCTCGGTGCCGCCCGCGACCGCGCCTTCGCCCGGCTGCCGGACCTGTTGCCGGCGACGCGCGGCATGTCCATCATCGACGGCTTCCGCGCCGCGATCGCAGGCCTTCGCGCGCAGAGCGGGCTGGAGCACGAGGCGACCATTGTCGGCGCCTTCCCGGTGATCGCGGGCGCCCTAGTGCAGCGCGCCAAGGCCCGCGATCCGATCGCGCCGGATCCGAACGCCGGTCACGCCGCCGACACGCTGCGGATGCTGCTCGGCCGCAAGGCCGCGCCGCGCGAAGTTGCCGCGCTCGATGCCTATCTCGTGACCGTCTGCGATCACGGCATGAACGCGTCGACCTTCACCACGCGGGTGATCGCGTCGACGCAGGCCGATCTGTTCGCGGCGATCACCGGCGGCTATTGCGCGCTGACCGGTCCGCTGCATGGCAGCGCGCCGGAGCCGGTGCTGGAGATGCTGGATGCGATCGGCACGCGGGAGCGGATCAAGCCGTGGGTCGATGACGCGCTGGCGCGCGGCGAGCGGCTGCCAGGCTTCGGCCACCGGGTGTATCGCGTGCGCGATCCGCGCGCCGACGTGCTGAAGGCTGCGATCGAGCGGCTGGCGGCCGACGGTGCCGACCTGCCGTTCGCCGGCGAGGTCGAGGCCTATATCCGCTCAGCGTTGCGCAAGAAGAAGCCGGAGCGGCCGCTCGAGACCAATGTCGAGTTCTTCACCGCGATCCTGCTCGATGCACTGGACATCCCGCGTCAGGCGTTCACGCCGATCTTTGCCGTGGCCCGCGCCGCAGGCTGGACCGCGCACGCGTTGGAGCAGCGGCGCACCGGCCGGCTGATCCGGCCGAGTTCGTCCTATGTCGGGGCGATGCCGAAGGGTTCTGGCAAATAAGCTGTCGAATGCGACGGCGGAGGCATCCACTCCGCCGTCGTCCCTGCGAAAGCAGGGACCCATACGCCGCGGCCCGTCAACGGGGCAATCAGACCAACATCTCGTGTGAACAATGAGCGCCGGTGGTTATGGGCCCCTGCTTTCGCAGGGGCGACGAAGGCGAGAGACTTCAGGCCTCGCGCACCACGGTCTTCAGGTAGTTGTACGCCTTGATGATCTCGATCAGGCGATCCTCCGTGGAGCGGTCGCCGCCATTGGCGTCGGGGTGGTGCTGCTTCACCAGCGACTTGTACTTCGCCTTGACGTCCTCGAGCGTCGCCTCGGCACCGAGCCCCATCACCTGGAGCGCCTTGCGCTCGGCGTTCATGACCTTGCGCGCTTCCGGCTTGGCCTGGGCGCCCGGCCCCGGTCGCCAGCGGCCGCGGCCGTTGAGCTCGGAGAACATGTGGAACGGATCGGACGCGGCGTCGAAATCGCCTTCGCCCTTCTTGCCGCCGCTGTTGGCGCCCATCTTCCAGGTCGGGCGATGGCCGGTCAGCGCGTCTTTCTGGTAGCGCGCGACGTCCTCCGGATTCATGCCCTGGAAGAAATTGTAGGACTGATTGTATTCGCGAACGTGATCGAGACAGAAGTGCCAATACTCGCGCGAGTTCTCACGACCCTTCGGGGCACGGTGCGCGCCCTTGTTCTGGCAACCCGCCCACTCGCAAGTGACCGCCTCTTGGCCGGCCTGCGCCTGGCGCTTCGCACTCACCTTGGTCGGCTTGATGCGAATGGAGTCGAAGAATTTTGATGAATCGATCGGCATGTTGTCTTTGACTACGCAATGCACAATTCTTCAAGTCTTGACATTGCGCAGACCTCGTTTCCCGCTGCACCATTGACGAAAGGCCGTCGCGAACCTAATTCGCCGCCATGAGCACGAAAGACACTATCATAAGCAAGTTGCGTGAAGCTTTCTTGCCGGAAAGCCTCGACGTCGTCGATGAATCACATCTGCATGAAGGCCATGCCGGCCATCGGCCAGGCGGCGAGACGCATTTCAGGGTGTATATTGTATCTCCGACCTTCGAAGGGAAGAGCCGGGTCGAGCGCCATCGTATGATAAATGCGGCGCTGGCGCAGGAACTTTCGGCCTCTGTGCACGCCCTGGCGATCCACGCGAACGCCCCCGGGGAAAACCGGCGCTAGCTCGCGCTTGCCCAGGGACGCCGCGGCGGTTTTCCTCTAATGAGGATGAATACTCCCGGCGATGGACCTGCTCCATATCCGAGCAGGCAATCTTGCGGATCACATCGCCGGCCGATTAAAGGGGGCCGCCCGATGATCCCTCGCTGGCTACGCTTCCAGTCGATCGCAGCCGCTGCCGGCCTGCTCCTGACGTGCGCCACGCAGCCGGCATCGGCGCTCGACATGCCGAGCCCGTTCGTCCAGGAAGTGTTGATCAAAAGCATCCTGGTCTCGCTCAACGACGCGGTGGCCGCCGATAATTTCATCGTGTTCCACGCCAAGATTTCGAAGCCGTTCCGCGACCAGTTTCCGCCGGACAAGCTGAGGACCGTCTTCAAGGATCTCATCGACAAGCACGCGGTGTTCGACGCGATCGTCGCCAAGCCGATCGTGCTGGACCAGGACGCCAAGGTCGACGACAAGGGCGTGCTGCAACTGAAGGGCCATTTCGATACCACGCCCAAGCAGGTCAAATATCAGCTCGGCTTCATCCCCTCCGATGGCGCCTGGAAGCTTTCGGGTATCTCGATCGACATCGAGTAGCAGCACGACCGCTCATCCTTGGGAGGCCGCAACGCGGCCGTCTCGAAGGATGAACGGCCATCGCTCGTGCCCGTCGCCCTTCGAGACGCCGCTTCGCGGCTCCTCAGGGTGACGGTGATAGATCGACACGACTCGCCACGCCGCTAGAACGCCGTCCCCGCCCGCTTCGGTTTCTTCTCGTCGAGCTCGCCCGCCTCGCGCGGAATTGGGACGATGCGCAGCGCGGTGATGCGGTTGCGCTCACGGCGAAGGACGCGGAAGCGGAAGCCGTAGAAGGTGAAGCTCTGGCCGCGCTCGGGGATCGACCGCGCCTCGTGGATCACGAGGCCGGCGACGGTGGTCGCCTCTTCGTCCGGCAGATGCCAATCCATCGCGCGGTTGAGATCGCGGATCGGCACCGAGCCATCGACCACGACCGAGCCGTCCGGCTGGGCGCGCACGCCGGCCACCACGACGTCGTGCTCGTCGGAGATATCACCGACGATCTCCTCCAGGATGTCCTCCAGCGTCACCATGCCTTCGACCTCGCCATACTCATCGACCACGAGGGCGAAGTGGGTCTTGCGGCGGCGGAACGCCTTCAACTGCTCGGAGACCGGGCGCATCTCCGGCACGAACCAGGGCGGCAGCGCGATGGCGGAGGCATCGATCGCGGAGGTGTCGCCGTCGTTGGCACGGATCGCGCGCAGCAGGTCCTTGGCGTGCAGCACGCCGATGATGTTCTCCGGCTTATCTCGCCAGAGCGGAATGCGAGTGTACTCGGTTGCCAGCACCTCCCGCACCAGTTCCTCGGGCGGCAAGTCGGCATTGATCATGGTCATCTCGGTGCGGTGAACCATCACGTCGGAGACCTGCAGCTCACGCAGGTCCAACAGGCCTCCGAACATGTCGCGGTCCAGCTTCTCGACCTTGCCCTCGTGATGCAGCAGATCGACCGCGCCGCGCAGGCGCTCGGTCGGCGACAGGATGGCCTGGTACGCACCGATCTTGATGCCGAACAGCCTCATCAGGGCGCGGACGATGCCCTCGATGACGGACAGCAGCGGCCCGAGCACCAAAACCGTGAGCCGCATCGGGCGCGCCACCAACAACGACACCCGGTCCGGCGCGTTGATGGCGACGGTCTTGGGCAGCACCTCCGCGAAGATCACCACCAGCACTGTCATGACCCCGGTGGCATAGAGCACGCCGACATCGCCGAACCAGGCGGTGAAGATGCCGGTTGCCAGCGCAGACGCGCCGATATTGGCGATGTTGTTGCCGAGCAGCAGCGCACCGATCATCCGCTCGCGCATCGCGATCAGGCTGGAGACCACGGTGGCCTCGCCGTTACCCTGCTTCGAGAGCCGCAACATGCTGGCGCGCGAGGCGCCCGTCAGCGCCGTCTCGCTCGCCGAGAAGAAGGCGGAGACCAGCAGGCAGCCAATCACGATGGAGAAGGCTATCCAGTCCAACTTGCTTCACCCGAACAGTGTTTGAGCATGATCTCCCCGAAGATCCGCATCTGCTTTGTCGCCGATGCCGCGCCGCTCCGGTCGACATCCCTGCCCTAATGCGTCGCCAGCTTGGCTTGCAGGAAATCGCGCACCAGCGCCGGCTCGACATGATTGGCGATCACCGCGCGGCCGACGGCTTCCAGCAGGATGAAGGTCAGCCTGCCGCGCTTGACTTTCTTGTCCTGCGCCATCAGCGCCAATAGCGCGTCGGCATCGGCCAGCCCCTCCTGCGCGAACCCGGCGATGTCCTGCAGCCGCGTCGGCAATCCGACCGCCGACAGGTGACGCTCGATCCGCGCCGCATCATCGGGCGAGATCATGCCGAGCTGCGCAGAAAACTGCGCGGCCAGCACCATGCCGACCGAAACGCCCTCGCCGTGAAACAGGCGGTCGGAGAAACCGGTCGCGGCCTCCAGCGCGTGGCCGAAGGTGTGGCCGAGATTGAGCAGCGCGCGCTCGCCGGTCTCGCGCTCGTCGCGGGAGACGATCGCCGCCTTGGCGCGGCACGAGGTCGCGATCGCGTGCTCGCGCGCCGCGCCGCCCGAGAAGATGTCGGCGTGGTTCTTTTCCAGCCAGGCGAAGAAGGCTTCGTCGCCGAGGACGCCGTATTTCGCGACCTCCGCGTAACCGGCGCGGAACTGGCGCGGCGACAGCGTGTCGAGCACCGAGGTGTCGGCGATGACCAGCACCGGCTGGTGGAAGGCGCCGATCAGGTTCTTGCCCTGCGGCGAGTTGATGCCGGTCTTGCCGCCGACCGAGGAATCGACCTGCGCGAGCAGCGAGGTCGGCACCTGCACGAAATCGACGCCGCGGCGCAGGATCGCCGCCGCAAAGCCGGCGAGATCGCCGACCACGCCGCCGCCGAGCGCGATGACCAGATCGTTGCGCTCGATCTTGGCCGCGATCAGCGCTTCGCTGACCTGCGACAGCCCGGCATAGCTCTTCGAGCCCTCGCCTTCCTCGACGACAATCCGCGCCGTCGGAATGCCTGCGGCCCCGAGCGAGGCCTCGGCCGGCTCCAGCCAGTGACTGGCGACGGTGCGGTCGGTGACGATGGCGGTGCGCACGCCGGGCCGCAGCGCCGCGATCCGCGCGCCGAGCGAGGCCAGCACATCGCGGCCGATGACGATGTCATAGGCGCGGTCGCCGAGCGCGACGTCGACGGTCACAGAAGCGGGATGTTTCAGGGGCGCGGTCATGAGTTGGTATTCTATCCATCCTGCGTTGGGTCTGTGCCCGGACGGCTGCCGCACAGATGTGCGTGCAGGGCCTCCAGGCATTCGTCGACGATGCGGTCATGCGGCACCTCGCGCGAGGCGATCGTCAGGTCGGCGTTCCGGTAGACCGGCTCGCGCTCGCCGAGCAGACGATTGACTGTCGCTTCGGGGTCGGCGGTCTGCAACAGCGGACGATCAGCGCGGCGACGCACCCGCCGCATGATGACATCCACATCGGCCTTGAGCCAGATCGAGATTGCCTTGTCCCGGATGCGGTTGCGGGTCTCCTCGCGCATGAAGGCGCCGCCGCCGGTCGCCAGCACGATCGGGCCGTGATCGAGGATGCGCGCAATCACCCGCGCCTCGCCGTCGCGGAAGTAAGATTCCCCATGGGTCTCGAATATCTCCGGGATCGTCATGCCGGCCGCGGTCTCGATCTCGGTATCGGCGTCCGTGAACGGCAGCCGCAGCCGCGCGGCCACCCGCCGGCCGATGGTCGATTTGCCCGCCCCCATCATGCCGACCAGCACGATCGACCGCGATCCCAGCGCGGCCGCGATGTCGGCCTCCAGGGTCGGATGGGTTTGTGCCGGTGCGGCGGTCTCGGACATCAAAAAGCTCGGTTGGCGGATGAATTGCTGGAATTCCAGTCACCTATACTACCCCCGGCGATACCGTTACCAGCGACTCTTGCAACCGCGCGGGGAACATGTTGGATGATTTCATTGGTTAATTCGCCGTCCGAGTCGTCTCCATGCCCAGCCTGTTCCGCTTCCTGACGGTCGTCGCCGTGATTTTCGGGATCGGCTACGGCATCATCTTCGCGCTGGCGAATTTTGTGCATCCGAAGCCGCGGGAAATGACCGTGACCGTCCCACCGGAGAAGTTCCTCAAGAAATAGGCGCTATGATTCGCGGCATGCGCTCCAACACTGCCGCCAAAGTTCCCGCCAAGACCTCCGATGCCAACCTGATCGCGCTGTTCCTCGACATGCTTGCCGCGGAACAGGGTGCCGGCAGCAACACGCTCGACGCTTACCGGCGCGATCTTACCGACTGCTCCGAATTCCTCAGCCGTACCGGCAGCAACTTTACCGGCGCGGATACCGAGACGCTCCGTGCCTATCTCGCCGACCTCGATGCCAGAGGGTTCAAGTCGTCGAGCGTGGCGCGTCGGCTGTCGGCGATGCGGCACCTCTGCCGTTTCCTGCTCAACGAGCGGATACGCAATGATGATCCCGCCGCGATTCTGTCCGGCCCGAAGCGCGGGCGCGGCCTGCCCAAGGTGCTGTCGATCGCCGACGTCGACCGTATGCTGACGCGCGCCAAGGAGCTGACGCAGACCGACGCCTCGCCGGCGCAGCGGCTGCGCGCGCTGCGGCTGCACTGCCTGCTCGAGGTGCTCTACGCCACCGGCCTGCGTGTCTCCGAGCTGGTGTCGCTGCCGGTCTCGGCGGCGCGGCGCGATGCGCGGATGATCGTGGTCCGCGGCAAGGGCAACAAGGAACGGCTGGTGCCGCTCAACGACGCCTCGCGCCAGGCGATGGCGGATTATCTGGCGGCGATGCAGGTGATGCAGCCGGAGAAGAAGGCCGCGCCGTCGAAATGGCTGTTTCCCTCCTCCGGCGAGAGCGGCCATCTGACGCGGCAGCATTTTGCCCGCGACCTGAAGGAGCTCGCCGCCGCATCCGGCCTCGCGCCGCGGCTGGTCTCCCCGCACGTGCTGCGTCACGCCTTCGCCAGCCATCTGCTGCACAATGGCGCAGACCTCCGCATCGTGCAGACCCTGCTCGGCCACACCGATATCTCGACGACCCAGATCTACACCCACGTGGTCGAAGAGCGGCTGAAGAGCATGGTCCGCGACCTGCATCCGCTGGCGGAGAAATCCTAGCGGCATGGAGCACCGGTAACCCGGATGGAGCGCAGCGAAATCCGGGGACACTTTATCCATGGGCCGACTTGTCCCGGATTACGCTTCGCTCCGTCCGGGCTACATGGATCGAAGAGGCGGATACCATCGCGTCATCCGCCTTGACTTCGGCGGCATCTGCGCGGAAACAGCGTCACCTGCCCGCGACCTGGGGCGCCCGTTCAGCCCGGACGCGCGTTAACCATCTGAAGTTACAAAGCTTCTCCACCTCACGCCGAAACGCTTCGCCCCTCGCACCGTTCCTCCTTATATTGAGTTGATGCCCGACCCGATGCGCAGCTATCTCGACTTCGAAAAACCCGTCGCCGAGCTTGAATCCAAGATCGACGAGTTGCGCGCGCTTGCCGCCTCGGGCAGCGACATCGGCGACGAGGTCGCGCGGATCGAGGACAAGGCGCAGCAGGCGCTGACCGAGCTCTACGCCAATCTGACGCCATGGCAGAAGACCTTGGTGGCGCGCCATCCGCAGCGCCCGCATTTCACCGATTTCGTCGGCGCGCTGATCACCGAATTCACGCCGATGGCCGGCGACCGCAAGTTCGCCGACGACGAGGCCTTGATCGGCGGCTTCGGCCGTTTCCGCGGCGAGAGCATCTGCGTGGTCGGCCAGGAAAAGGGCGCCACGACCGAGAGCCGCATCAAGCACAATTTCGGCATGGCGCGCCCCGAAGGCTACCGCAAGGCGGTGCGGCTGATGGAGATGGCCGACCGCTTCGGCATCCCGGTGCTGTCAATTGTCGATTCCGCGGGCGCCTATCCCGGCATCGGCGCCGAGGAGCGCGGCCAGGCCGAGGCGATCGCGCGCTCGACCGATGCGTGCCTGTCGCTCGGCGTCCCCAATGTCGCGATCGTCACCGGTGAAGGCATGTCGGGCGGTGCCATCGCGATCACCACCGCCAACCGCGTCCTGATGCTCGAGCACGCGATCTACAGCGTGATCTCGCCGGAGGCGGCGTCCTCGATCCTGTGGCGCGACGGCACCAAGGCGCAAGAAGCCGCCAACAGCATGAAGATCACCGCCCAGGACATGCTGCGCTTCGGCGTGATCGACCAGATCATCATGGAGCCCGCCGGCGGCGCCCACCGCGACGCGGCGGCAATGATCGCAACCACCGGCGACGCGATCGCCCAGGCCTTCAACGACCTACGAAATCTTGATCCCGACGCGGTGCGCAAACAGCGGCGTCAGAAATTCCTCGATATCGGCCGCAAGCTCGGCTAGCCCGCCCGAATTAAGCGGATTTTTCTCCGAATCACCGATTTTGGCCGCAATTGAGCCGGAGGCGGGTGTTTAACGTTCCTTGAACCATGCCTGTTACGTTAAGGGCGGGTGACCCCCGTTCAGGTTGCGAGCATGGGGGCCGAAGGCTAATATTTTAGACAATGGCTTCAGGGCATATTCGCCGTGTTGGGGTCGCGAAAATCGCCCGGTGGGTGTGGAGCTTGGACTTGATTCATCGCACGCTCGTTCGCGCGCTGTTGGCATCCGCGGCCCTCGCGGTGAGCGTGCTGCTCGCCGGCTGCAACAGCGACCAGATCTCCCTCGCCAACAACGCCAAGGCCAACCAGCCGGTCCCGCCGAAGCTCGTCGCCGCCATGGCCGAGAAGGACATGGATCTGCAATCGCCGATCCTGATCCGCCTGTTCAAGCAGGAAGCCGAGCTCGAGGTCTGGAAGCGGACCCGCTCGGGCGACTTCGCGCTGCTCAAGACATATCCGATCTGCCGCTGGTCGGGCGATCTCGGCCCGAAGATCCGCGAAGGCGACCGCCAGGCGCCGGAAGGGTTCTATTCGATCAACCCGAGCCAGATGAATCCGCAGTCGGCCTATTACCTGTCGTTCAACACCGGCTACCCCAACGCGTTCGACCGCTCGCTTGGCCGCACCGGCTCCGAGCTGATGGTGCATGGCGACTGCTCGTCGCGCGGCTGCTACGCGATGACCGACGAGCAGATCGCGGAGATCTATGCGCTCGGCCGCGAGTCCTTCTTCGGCGGCCAGAAGGCTTTCCAGTTCCAGGCCTATCCGTTCCGGATGACGGCGGCCAACATGGCGAAGCACCGCAACAACCCGAACATGCCGTTCTGGAAGATGATCAAGGTCGGCAATGATCATTTCGAGGTGACAAAGCGCGAGCCGAAGGTCGATTTCTGCGAGAAGAAGTACGTCTTCGATGCGACGAGGCCGCCGAACGCGACGCGCGATCCGGTGTTCGACGCCTCCGCCAAGTGCCCGGCCTATGTGATCCCCGACGAGATCGCGAGCGCCGTGCGCGAGAAGGAGCAGCGCGACGACACCGAGATGGCCCGGCTGATCGCCAAGGGCACGCCGGTGGCGCGCATGAACACCGGCATCGACGGCGGCATGAACAAGATCTTCGCTTCGAAGATTCCGGAAGGCGCCACCGGCCTCTCCGACGGCGGCGACAGCCAGAGCCTGCAATCGCTGGCGCTGTCGCGTGCGCCGGGCACGATCCCCGGAACGGTCAATCCGCCGAAGCCGAATCTCGCGCCTGAGCAGAGCGAGCCTGTGGTGGCGACGACATCGGCCACCTCATCGACGCGCGTCGCGACGGCCGGCGCGTCCGAAGGCGTCTTCTCCAGCTTCGCCCGCAAGGTCGGCAACGGCGCCACCGCCGACGCATCCCAGGCGACCGCCGCGCGACCGTCCGCCCCTGCGCAGCCGAAGCCGAAGGTCGCCGATGCAAAACCGCAATCGGTGGTTCGCGTGGCGCCCAAGCACGAGGCGAAGCACGAGACCAAGCAGGCCGCCAAGCCGGCGCTGAAGCCCTCGGTCACCGATACCGCAGCCGCAGCGCCTGCCCCGGCGGCGAGCGCCAGCACCCAACTCGCCGGCTCCGCGCCGGTGGTGCAGTCGAGCTCGTTCGACAACCGCTTCTCGGCGATGAAGTAGACGCGACATTTTGCCTGCTCCGTTCGCGAAGGAGCGGCGCGCCGGGACGCTCGATTCACATTTCAAACAGCCGATCTTGCGCTGTCGTCACCCGCGAAGGCGGGTGACCCAGTATTCCAGAGATGCCGGTGCGTGAGCCGAGAGGCCGCGGTGTACTGGATGCCCGCCTGCGCGGGCATGACGACTGAGGGGACATGAGGAGTCGAAGCCGCTTCTCGAACCGCCCGATCAGTCCGGAATGATCTGACGACGGATGAGTTATATCCGCCGCGCCGTGCGCTCGATGCTGGCGGCCACCAGCAGCGCCTCGTCGGGGACGACAGGCGGGGAAAAGACGAAGCCCTGCACCAAATCGCAATCGAGCTCGCCGAGCACGTCCACCTCGGCCGGCAGTTCGGCTCCCTCCGCCACCACCTTCATGCCCAGCCCGCGCGACAGGGCGATGATGCCGCCCAGCAGCTTGCGCTTCTCCGGCGCGGTGGAAACGCCGTCCACAAAGGCCCGGTCGACCTTCAGCCGGTCGAAGGGCAGACGCGTCAGGTAGCCGAGCGAGGAATAACCCGAGCCGAAATCGTCCAGTGCCAACCGGACGCCGAGGCCGGAGAGAGCCGTCAGCGTACGACTGATCCGCTGCTCGGTATGATCGACGAACAGGCTTTCGGTCAGCTCCAGGCAGAGCAACTCGGCCGGAAGGCCGGTCTCCGCCAGCACGGCCGAGACTGCCGTCTCGAAATCCATGCTCCAGACCTGGGCCGGCGAGACATTGACCGAGACGGAGCGCGGCGGCAGCCCGGCATCCAGCCAGGCGCGGCCCTGCCGGCAGGCCTCGCGCAGCACCCACAGGCCGAGATCGACGATGAGCCCTGAGCTTTCGGCGATCGGGATGAATTCCGTCGGCGAGATCGGCCCGCGCTCGGGATGGGTCCAGCGCAGCAGCGCCTCGAAGCCGGTGACGCGGCCGGTCCTGAGGTCTACCTGCGGCTGGTAGTGGGCCGTGAGGGCGCCGGCCTCCACGGCGTGACGCAGATGCCGGCCGAGATCGAGCCTTTGATCGACCGCCTGGGCATGGACCGGCTCGAACAACTGAGCCCGGCCGCGCCCGGCCTCCTTCGCCATGTAGAGCGCCAGGTCCGCATTGCGCATGGCGGTCTCGGCCGCGACCCCGTGCTCCGGCAAGCGGGCAATGCCAACGGTAGCGCCGATGAAGGCCTCGCCCTCGGAGAGATCCACCGGACCGGACAGCCTGGCGATGATCCGGTCGGCAAGCCCGGTCAGCGCTGCGTCGGACTTGCCGCATCCTTCCACCAGCACAGCAAATTCGTCGCCGCCGAGCCGTGCGATGAACGCCCGCGGCCCGAGCTCCAGCCGCAGCGCGGTCGCCACCCGGATCAGCAACTCGTCGCCTGCGGCATGCCCGAGGGAATCGTTGACCTCTTTGAAGCGGTCGAGGTCGATGAGGAGCAACGCCCCGCCCCGGCCGTCCAGGGCGCAGCCCTCGATCAGGGCGGCGAGCTGGCGCTTGAACAGCGCGCGGTTGGCAAGGCCGGTCAAAGGGTCGGTGTAGGCGAGCATCTCGAGCTGGCGCTCGGCCTCCTTGCGCTCGGTGACGTCCTGCACGGTGCCGATGATGCCGATGACCCTGTCGTGGGCGACCTCCGCCTTGCAAATCACCGCCAGATCGCGGGCGGTGCCGTCCGCATGCAAGATGCGCAGGTCCATGGACTCGGTCCTGCGGGTGCGGAGGACACGTTTCTGCACGTCGCGGAAGCGATCGGCGTCGCCGTCCAGGAAATAGGGCCTCATGTTCTCGTCGGTCGGCTCGAACCTGTCAGCGTCGAAGCCGAGAAGCTGGTAGAGCTCCGGCGCCCACACCGTGCGGCCGATGTCCAGCCGGTAGCTCCAGGTGCCGATCTTGCCGAGCCGATGCGCCTCCTGCAGCGCCCGCGTGCGCTCGTCGAGCTTGGCCTGCGCCGCTCTCAGCTCGGTGATGTCGCTGGACGTGCCGCGGTAGCCGAGGAAGGTGCCGTCATCGGCGAAGATGGGCTTGCCGCTGGTGCGGATACTGACGCGCGATCCGTCCTGGCCGATCAGCGTATAGATGAAGTCGCGGAAAGGGCGGTGCGCCTCCATGTCGGCGCGGTGCCGCGCCATAGCCTCCTCGTCCTCGGGTGCATAGGCCAGCTCCCAACGCGCTCGCCCACCGGCGGCTACCGTCTGGAACGCGGCATTGCCGGCAAGCGACTTCGGGTAGGGCAACAGCCGGTGGGCGGCGTCGCTCTCCCAGCACCAGTCCGACGCGGTGCTGACGAAATCGGCCAGCCGCTGCTCGCTCTCGGCCAGGCGCCGGAGCGCCGTGGTCTCTTCGGTGACATCGCGGACAATGCCGGACACCCGTCGGACCTGACCCTGCGCGTCGAATTCCGGCTCGCCATGCACCATGCAGTCGAGCAGACTGCCATCGGACTTGCGGAGCTTCGCCTCCACCACATAGGGCTGCCCCTCGGCCCAGCAGGCCGCGTAATGCGCGTCCAGAAGCTTCCGGCTTTCAGGCAGGTATCGGCGGCGCACCGTGGCGATCGGGATGAAGCCGTCGACCGTCTCGAATTCGTAAAAGGCGGCGAGCTCAGGCGATATCCAGAAATCGGTCGCGGCGGCGCTCTGCGACTCCCAGTAGCCCATGCGGGCCATCCTGATGGCGCACCGTAGCGACCGTTCCTCATGCCAGCGGTGACGTGCTACCGGTGTGGGGGCCTGCCCTTGCGACCATCTGCGAGCGACCATCGGTCCCCGACCAAAACGCTAACCTAAAATCACGCGACAATCCGTTAGCATATCGCGCGACAACCTTGGAGCGAAGGCCGTCACGATCCCGGGTTCATGCGCGTATTTGGTATAGTTTCCGTGAATTCATCAACTGACATCACGTATGCCGAAGGACCCAATTTGGGCCGCTGTCACGCTTTCACGAAACGACGGCTTCTCGTTCGCCGTCGCCGCAAGTCGCGAAGGTGAAACAGAATTTCGGGCGCCGTCGGGCAAGTCAGTGATTGGCACGTGAGGGACGCACCGGCGGACTGTGCAACCGGCAACATAGGTAACAGTTCACACCGACGACATGGGTAACACAATTCTTGTTTCGTTCAGGTCTGTTGTTGTTGGGGCTGTGGACCCTGTGGGGAACGCGCAGTGGATGATCGCCGCTACATTGCAGTTGCCAGTTACGGCGCGAGATAGCGCAGCAGCTCCGGATCGTTGCGCACATCGCTCGCTGCGCCCTGCAACGCGACCCGGCCGCGATCGAGCACATAGGCGTAATCGGCGACGCGCAGCGCGAGGTCGAGATGCTGCTCGACGATGACGACGGAGATTTCCTTGGCGAGCTCGATCAGCCGCTCCGTGATCTCCTCGATCACGCCGATCCAGACGCCTTCGGTCGGCTCGTCGAGCAGCAGCAGCCGGGGATTGCCGAGCATGGCGCGGCCGATCGCCAGCATCTTGCGCTCGCCGCCGGACAGCGTGCCGGCCGGCTGATCGAGGCGCTGGCCGAGCTTCGGGAAAATCGCCAGCACGCGGTCGACCGCGCTCGTGTCGCGATTGAACAGCGAGCCGACCGCGAGATTGTCGCGCACCGACAGCCGCGCGAACACCGAGTGCTCCTGCGGCACATAGCCGATGCCCGAGCGCACGCGCTCCTCGGTACGGCGGCGGGTGATGTCGCGGCCATCGAAGAACAATTCGCCCTGCGAGCTCGAAAGCTCGCCGACGATGGTCTTCATCAGCGTGGTCTTGCCGGCGCCGTTGCGGCCGAGCACCGCGACGCCGCCGCGCCAGGGAATGTCGATGTTGACGTCGAACAGCACCTGGCTGCGGCCATAGCCGGCATCGAGATGCCTGATATCGAGGAAGGACTGGTCAGGCACGGCGCAGATAGATCTCCTGGACGCTCTTGTTGCTCTGGATTTCCGCGACCGTTCCGGTCGCCAGCACCTTGCCCTGGTCGAGCACGGTGAGACGGTCGCAGATGTCGCGGATGAAATCGAGATCGTGTTCGACGATGACGAGCGAGCAATGCTGCTTGATCGGCTGCAGCAGCTCGCCGGTGACGCGGCGCTCCTCGAGGCTCATGCCGCCGGTCGGTTCATCCAGCAGCAGCAGCCGCGGCTTGCCGACGAGCGCCATCGCGATCTCGAGCCATTGCTGCTGGCCGTGCGACAGGGTCGCCGCGGCGTCATTGGCGCGATCGGCGAGGCGAAACTGCTGCAGCATGGCCATCACCTGATCGTGCAACCGCCGGCGCGTCCGCGAGAACACGAGTTCGACCAGCGACGACTGCGCCTGTAGCGCCAGCAGGATGTTGTCGTACAGCGTCAAAGTCGGCAGCACGGAGGTGATCTGGAACTTCAGGCTCATGCCGGCCCGGGCGCGCTCGGTCGGCGTGAACGCCGTGATGTCGGCGTTGATGAAACTGACCTTGCCTGCGGTCGGCACCTCGGCGCCGGCCACGCATTTCATCAACGTGCTCTTGCCCGAGCCGTTCGGGCCGATCAGGCCGTGAAATTCGTTCTCGCCGACGGTCAGCCCTGCGCCGTCGAGCGCGGTCAGCTTGCCGAACACCTTGCTGATGCCTGACGCTTCAAGGAGCGGCATTGTGCGTCTCCTTCGGCGCCTTCCCGAAGCGGCCGACCCGCTCGCGCTCGCCGAGCACGAAGGAGATCAGCCCGAGCGGGCGGAACATGATCACCAGCAGCAGCAGCACGCCGAGGATGATCGGCCAGATGTCGCGGTAATTGTCCGACAGCCAGAAGCTGACGCCCTCGATGATCACGGTGCCGATGACGGCACCGATTAGCGTGCCGGACCCGCCGAACAGGACGTAGAGCACGACCTGGGTCGAGAACACGACGCCCAGGATGTTGGGCCAGACGAAACCTTCGTGGAAAGCATAGAGGCTGCCGGCGAGCCCGGCGATGGCGCCGCCGATCGCGAACACGATCGCCTTCAGATGCTGCGCCTTGTAGCCGAAGAAGGCGATGCGCTGCTCGTTCTCGCGCAAGCCCGCGAGCGCCAGCCCGAATTGCGAGCGCACCAGGAAGCGGCACAGCAGATAGACGACGGCGAGGATGCCGAGCGCCAGATAGTAATAGACCGGACCCTCCGAGATGTCGGTCGAGCCGAGCGACAGCGACGGGATCGACGGAATGCCGTTCTGGCCGCCGAGATAGTACCAGCCGCGCGCCAGCCGGTCCGCCGCGTACGAGCCGGTGAGCGTGCCGAGCGAGACGAAGATCACGCTGGCCGGATAGCGCCCGAGCAGCAGGAAGCCGCCGAGCAGCAGCGCCGCGACAAGCCCGATCAGCGTCCCCGCCGGCAGGATCAGGAAGATCGAGGTGATGTCGAGGTCGCGCGCCATCAGCGCCACGCCATAGCCGGCGGCGCCGAAGAACAGCGCCTGGCCGAAGCTCATGATGCCGGCATACCCCCACACCAGATCGAACGACAGCGCGAACAGCGCGAGGATGATCACGCGGGTGGCGAACACCGTCAGATAGTCCTGCAAGACCAGCGGCAGGAGCAGTGCGATCAAGAGCACCAGCCCTTCCACGATCGGCAGCACCTGCCGTCCTGCCGCGCCACGTCCCGCCGGCACGCCGGCGGCCGGTGCACCCTCACCCGTCACGACATCCGGTCCCTCGCTGAGGCGGGCGACGGCTTGCTTTGCTGCTGCCATCTCTCGCTCAGCATTCCTTGGGGTCGACGAGGCCGTTGCTGTGCGCCACGATCTCATAGGTCCCGTTCTTGGCGACCGCAGTATACATCTTCATCTTGCAGTGGCGCTTGCCCGGCACCATCTCGGCAGGTCCGCCGGGACCCTCGGCGATCTTGGCATGGTCGAGCGCCGCCGCGACGGATTCGCGGTCGACCTTGCCTGCCTCCTTGACGGCCGCTTCCCACAGCTTGAGGCCGCGATAGGTTCCGGTCGCGGCGCTGCCGGCGGCGAACAGGAAGTTGCCCGGAAAGTCCTTCTCATAGGCCGCCTGGATCTTGGCGCTGGCCGGGTCGTCCTTGGTCAGGGCCTTGAAGTAATCGAGACAGCTCGCCAGCCCCTCGATCTCGTTGGCCTGGTTGATGTTGAGCGTGTTCTCGTCATAGTAGACGCAGGCAAGCCGGCCGCCGTTCTTGAGGAAGCCTGCCTCATAGAGCTGCTTGAAGAACGGGCCGACGCCCGGCGGGATCACGGTGTTGAAGACGACGTCGACCTTGTTGGAGACGATGCGGTTGACGGTGGCGGAGAAGTCGACCTGGTCGAGCGGGTAGTATTCCTCGAACACCACCTCGCCGCCATTGGCCTCGATCACCTTGCGGGCGTAGACGTTAAGCGTATGCGGCCAGACATAGTTGGCGCTCGGCAGCGCGAACTTCTTGCCGCCATTCTTGATCAGCCAGGGAATGAATTCGTCGCATTGCTGCGCCGGCGTCGGCCCGGTGCAGAACAGATAGGGCGTGCACTCCTTGCCCTCGTAGAGCTGCGGATAGATGTAGAGCGTCTTGCCGCGGGCCACGATCGGATCCTTGATCGCGTTGCGCATCGACGAGGTGATGCCGCCGAGCACCATGTCGACCTTGTCACGCTGGATCAGCTTGCGGACGTTGCCGACTGCGACCGATTCGTTGGATGCGGTGTCCTCGATATAGAGCTCGAGCGGCCGGCCGAGCAGGCCGCCGGCTGCGTTGATCTCCTTGATCACCATCTTAGCGACGTTGGCGTCGGCATTGCCGGCATAGGCGATCGGCCCGGTGAGGTCGGTCGCGATGCCGACCTTGATCGGGGCTTCGGCGGCGTTGGCCCAGTCCGGCCGAACCACCCAGCTTCCGACGCCGGTCGCAATGGCGCCGGTGGCGAAAGCGAAATTGCTCATGAAGCGGCGGCGGGTGAGATGGCTATGATCCATTGACATCTGACTAGATCCCTTTTCCCGAAATGAGGCCCTGCGGCCTGAATTTGATGAAGGCAATTGCGAGCACGAAGACGAGCACGTCGGCGACCACGGGCGACATGATCCACGGCAGCGCGGCGCTGAGCGTGCCGATGACGCCGGCGCCGGCCACCGGCCCGATGAAGGAGCCGACCCCGCCGACCATCACGGCGACGAAGCCCTGGATCAGGAAGCGGATGCCGAGATCGGCGAACAGGCTGAACACCGGCACGATCAGCGCCCCGGCGAGACCTGCCAGCGCCGCGCCGAAGGCGAAGGTGGCGCCGTAGATCAGCGGCGTGGAGATTCCCGACGCCCGGGCCAGCGCCGGGTTCTCCAGCGTGGCGCGCACGCGCAAGCCGAACGAGGTGCGCGCCAGCAACAGATAGCTGGCGCCCATCACCACAAGGGTGACCACGATGATGGTAAAGCGCCAGGTCGAGATGTGCACCGAGCCGAGGTCGATCGAGCCGCCGATCGGCTCCGGCACCGTGAGGTAGAAGCCGCCGATCAGGCCGCGCACGGCCTCGCGGATGATCAGGCCGAGCGCATAGGTGCCGAGCATCGCCACGATCGGCGCGGCGTAGAAGCGCCTGATGATCAGCGCCTCCAGCACGAAGCCGAGCGCGCCGACAACGAACGGCGCGGCGACCATGCCGGCCCAGACCGGCGCGCCGTGGGCGGACGCCAGATAGGTGACATAGGCTCCGAGCAGGACGAACTCGCCCTGCGCGAAGTTGAAAATGCCCATCATGCTGGCGATGATGCCGAGCCCCAGCACGACCAGCACGATGATCGCGCCGAAGCTCACGATTTCGAACGCCGCGGCAAAGCTGCTAGCCATGGTGTCCGGTCCGGGTCGGTAACAGCGACAAGCGGCGCCTCACATCTTCTTCCAGTCGCCGCTCTGCTCGAAGGCATGCGCGGCGCGGTAGATGGTCTGTTCCTCGAACATGCGGCCGACCAGCATCAACCCGACCGGCAGTCCGTCGACCATGCCGCAAGGCAGCGACATCGCGGGGTGATGGGTGATGTCGAACGGCGCGGTATTGGAGATCATCTCGAGCGCGCGGGCGACATATTCCTCGCGGCTGGCATTGGCTGCCGGCAGCGGCGGCGCCTTCATCGGCGTGGTCGGCAACAGCAGCAGGTCGTAATCCCTGAACGCCTTGTCATAGGCCGCGGCCAGGCGCCTCGAGATGTTGAGCGCCTTGCCGTAGAAGCGCGGGCCGAAATTGTTGTTGATGTAGGTGCCGAGCATCATGAACAGCTTGGTGGTCTCCGACAGAGAATTGGCCTGACGGCGCCAGCCGCGATGGAAATCCATCAGCGAGGTCGAATAGAGGTCTCCTCGGCTGAGGCCGTAGCCGTCGCCGAACATCATGGTCTGGGTCAGGCCTTCGGTGCCGATCGGCGTCCAGATCGCGGGACCGACCAGGTGCATCGGGATCGACACGGTCTCGACCGAGGCGCCGAGATCCTTGAAGCGCTTGGCCGCCTCCTGGACGCTTTCATTCACCGCGGCCTCACCATTCGGCTGCTCAAAGCCTTCCTTGAGGATGCCGATCTTCATGCCCTTGACGCCGGCGCCGAGCGCCTTGGTGTACTCTTGGACTTCCGGCGCCTTGATGCGCGGATCGTAGCCGTCGTCGCCGGCGATGACTTCGAGCAGCAGCGCGTTGTCCTCCACCGTCGCCGTCATCGGGCCGGTGTGGTCGACGAAAATCTCGATCGGCATGATGCCGGTGTAGGGCACGAGCCCCCAGGTCGGCTTCATGCCGTAGGTGCCGCAGAACGACGACGGCATGCGGATCGAGCCGCCCTGGTCGCCGCCGATCGCCATGTCGACTTCGCCGAGCGCGACGACGACGCCCGAGCCAGACGACGAGCCGCCGGCCGAGTAGCCCATCTTGTGCGGATTGTGCACCGCCCCGTAGGAGTTGGTGTGGCTGCCGCCGGAGAGGCAGAAGTGCTCACAATGGGTCTTACCGGCGATCTCGGCGCCGGCGTCGAGCATCCGCGTGACGATGGTGGCGTCGAAATCCGGCACATAGCCTTCCAGCGTCGAGGAACCGTTCGTCATGGGCACGCCGGCCAGCATGATGTTGTCCTTCAGCGCCACCGTCTTGCCCTTGAGCTTGCCGGAGGACGCGCCCTTGACCGTCGCCTTGCGATACCAGGCGTTGTGCTTGTTCTCGTCCGGCGCGGGGCGATAGCCGGGCGTGCGTGGATACTTCACCTCGGGCAATTCGTCGGGCATCGCGGCGATGAGGTTGTAGGCATCGATCGAGCCCTGCATCAGGCCGCGGAACGAGGCTACGTCCTCTTCGGTCAGTGACAGCCCGCATTGCTCGGCGACGGCACGAAGTTGGGTTGGCGTGGGAAGGACAACTGTCATGGCGCGCTCTCCTTGGCTTCTTGATTTCGCTTTGGGCATTCCCTTGGGCGCGAGGCGTGGGACGCGCGCGATGCGCGCGAACCGTCCACCTCCTCACGGCATTCAAAACGGAAATATTTTCCTTTTCAAGTATTATTTCAAACTGCGACGCGCGCGGATCGCCGGCACGGCCTCAGATCGGCTTGATCAGCCGGAAGTCGAGACCATCGGCCTCGGCGAGATACATCGACATCCGCGCATGGCCGTCACGGACCGCGACCGGGCCGCGGGCGCCGCTGTACACCACGTTGCGCGCCGCCGCGAGCAACGGCGCCATCGACAGGGTTCCGGCCTTGCTGGCCGCGGCCTCGAGAAAGCGCAGGCCCTCGTAACTCGATTGACCGAGCGAGCCGACCGGAGGAGCATTCGGACCAAACATCGCGCGATAGCGTATCTGGAAGTCGTCGTTGGCCCGCGAGCCGACACCCGGGAAGAAACCGGAGGCGCAGAACAGATTCTCGGAGTTGTCGGCGCCGATGCCGAGCAGTACGGTCTCGTCCATCGCGCCGCCCAATCGCAGCGTGGTCGCGGCGAGCCCGCACTCACCGAACGCGCGATTGAAGACGATGCTATCGGTGCCGATCAGCGAGATCAGCACGACATCCGGCTTGGCGGCGCGGATGCGGGCCAGATGCGGCTCGTGATCGTCCTCGCCGAGCGGGACGAATTCCTCGCCGACCACCTGCCCGCCGGTCTCCGCGATGTATCGCTTGACCGCGCGATGCGACTGCCACGGCCAGACATAGTCGCTGCCGATCAAATACCAGCGCGAGGCGTTCTTGATCTCGGCCAGCCAGTGAATCGACGGCCGGCTTTGCCAGCGCGGCGTCTCGCCGATCGCGATCACGCCCGGCGTCCGTTCGCCGCCCTCATAGACGGAGGTGTAGATATAGGGGACGCGATTGCGGGTGACCTTGCGCATGGCGACGCGGACCGCGCTGGTGTGCAAGCCGACGATGAGAGCGACTTGGTCGACGTCGATGGCTTGTTCCGCGCGTTCCAGCACGTCATCCATCGGCCCGCCGGCGTCATAGATCGAGAGTTCGACCTCGCGTCCGAGGATGCCGCCGCGCCTGTTGATCTCGGCGACCGCAAGCTGCGCGCTACAGATGCCGGACGGCCCCCAGACGCCGGGCGAGCCGGTGCAGCAGATGAAGGCGCCGACGCGAAGCCGCCTGTCGGCCCCGCGCCGCCCGAATACCGCACGATCGCTCGGCGACATCGCCCGTTCGGCCAACGGCGCCGCGAGGTTCCTCAGCAGCAGCGATGGCGGAGCGGCAAAGCCGCTGCGAGCCTGGACGTTGACCGTCGCGTGCACTCCCACTCCTGTCTGGCATCAGGGGCCCGGGACGTTTCGCCGGCAACCGCGGCACTCGCCCTCTTGCGGGCCATGATGCCGCCTTTCAGATCGCCTTGACCAGCCTGAAATCGAGACCGTCGGCCTCGGCGAGATACATCGGCATCTCGGCGCGGCCGTTGCGAATGGTGACAGGTCCGCGTGCGCCGCGATAGACGACGTTGCGCGCCGCGGCGGACAGCGGCTCCATTGCCAGGGTTCCCGCACGTTCGGCGGCCGCCTCGAGAAAGCGCAGGCCTTCGTAATTGGACTGCCCGACCGAGCCGATCGGCGGCGCATGCGGGCCGAACATCGCACGGTAGCGGTCCATGAAATCGTCATTGTCGCGCGAGCCGACGCAGGCGAAATAGCCGGAGGCGCAGAACAGGCTCTCGGTGTTGTCGGCGCCGATGCCGAGCAGCACGGTCTCGTCCATCGCGCCGGCGAATCGCAGCGTGGTGGCGGCAAGGCCGGATTCGGCGAAGGCGCGGTTGAAGGTGATGCTGTCGGTGCCGATCAGCGAGATCAGCACGACGTCCGGCTTGGCAGCGCGGATCCGCGCCAGATGCGGCTCGTGATGGTCCTCGCCGAGCGGGACGAATTCCTCGCCGACCACCTGCCCACCGGATTCGGCGATATAGGACTTCACCGCGCGATGTGATTGCCAGGGCCAGACATAATCGCTGCCGATCAGGTACCAGCGCGACGCCTTCTTGACCTCGGCGAGCCAGTGGATCGACGGCCGCATCTGCCAGCGCGGGGTCTCGCCGATCGCCATCACGCCCGGGGTCCGCTCGCCGCCTTCATACACCGGGGTGTAGACATAGGGGATGCGGTTGCGGGTGACCTTGCGCAACGCCACGCGGACCGCGCTGATATGCGACCCCATGAACAGGTCGACCTCGTCGAGCAGGATCGCAGCTTCGGCGCGGCGCGCCACCTGCTCGATCGGGCCGCCGGCGTCGTACATCGACAGCTCGATCTCGCGTCCGAGGATGCCGCCGCGCTTGTTGATCTCGGCGACCGCGAGCAGGACGCTGTTGGTGGAGCTCGGGCCCCAGATGCCCGGCGAGCCGGAGAAGGTGATGAAATTGCCGACCCGGAGCTTGCTGTTGGCGCTGCGGCGCGCCGACGCGCCGTGCCTGCCGACCGACAGATCGAGCTCAGCCGCGCATGACGACGGATCCCTGAACAGCAGCGGCGGCGGGACGGGCGGACCGCCATATGCCTGGAAAGCAACCGTCGAAAGCACGCCAACTCCTGTCTGGGAAGCACAACGCAACGCAGCCAGCACGGCGGTCCGCGGCACCCGCCCTTTTGGTTGGAGGATTATCCTAGGTGAAAATATTGAATATTCAACAATTGAAGTGCATATAGAAACGGCATGAGTTGCCGGACATTCATTCAACCGGGTCAGGATCCCAGATCGCAGCCGTGGCCAAACCGCCGAAACAAAACTCCCCGATCACCGAACATCTCACCTACCTGCTCGCGCAAGCGAACCGGGAGATCAACCGGCAGTTGGAGACCCGCCTGAGCAAGGAAGGCGTGCCGGTCGAGCAATGGCGCATCCTGAAGGTGCTGTCCGACGGCAACGGACATTCGATGGGCGAGCTTGCCGAGGCGGTGCTGCTCAACCATCCGACGCTGACCAAGATGATCGACCGCATGGTGTCGGACGCGCTGGTCTATCGCGTCCAGGACCCGAAGGATCGCCGCAAGGTGCTGATGTTCGTCTCCGACCGCGGCAAGGCGCTGAGCCGCCGGCTGAACTCGCTGGCCATGAGCCAGGAGGAGCACATCGTCGAGAGCTATGGCGACAAGTCGACCAACGAGCTCAAGCGTCTTTTGGAAAATCTGATCGGCAGCGCCAACTGACGGCTGCTGGCTGGTCGCGTTTGCCGCGGCGAGCGACGCTCTCGGCTAGATTGCGCTCCAGCCCAGCCACCCCGTGTAGAGACCGACGAACACGATCAGCACCGCCGATGCGTAAGGCGCATGGCGCGCGAACCGGCTGAAGCCGGTCCAGCGCCGCTCGATGTGCCGCATGCTCAGTGCAGCGAGCACGCCGGCCGAGACCATCGTGATCGCAAGCCCGATCCCGAAGCACAACACCAGCGTGAAGCCGAGGCTGAGCTGCTTGAGCTGGATGCAGAGCAAGAGCACGGTGATCGCGGCCGGACACGGGATCAGCCCGCCGGTCAAGCCGAACAGCACGATCTGCCATGTCGTCACGGTGCGTCCCGCAAAGCGCTTGCGGATGTCGGCCGCATGGGCGCGGGCGTGTTCATCGTCCTCCTCGCCCAGATTCATGTGCGAATGGTCATGCTCTTCGTAAGTCGCCTCGAATACATCGGGGTGTCCGTGCAGCGACAGGCGCATCTGGAACGCGTGCGGCTCGGGAATCTCGTCGACGCTTTCGAGGAAGCCTTGCTTGGCGACGAACGCGAACGACTGCTTGGTCCCGTCGGGCCGCTCCGTCTCCACCATGACGTCTTTCGGCGACGGCAGTGCGCCCCGCTCGGCTGCGATCCGCCAGCGCGGCGGCACGCCGTCCTCGAAGATCGACAGCGTCAGCGCGGCATCGCCGAGCTCGACGCGCTGCGTTTCGTCGTGGTGATGGTGGTGATCCTCGCCGTTCTGCTCGCGCCAGGTCCGCCACGCCATCCAGACGGCGATGCCGATGATCACGACGGCTGAGGCGACCTGGAAATAGGCCTCGCCCTGCTCGCCGTTCCATTGCCGCCCGAAATACAGGCCGCCGAGCGCCACCGCCCACACGATCGCGGTGTGCGAGACCGCCGCCGACAGACCGAGCAGCGCGGCCTGCAGCACAGTGCCGCGTATCGCGATGATGAATGCCGCCATCATCGTCTTGGAATGGCCCGGCTCCATGCCGTGCAGTGCGCCGAGCAGGATCGCGCTCGGCACGAACAGCCAGGCGTGGGCGGAGCCCTGCTGCAGAAGCTCGGCGAAACCGGTCATCGCGTCACTTCAGATAGGTGCGGACCACGTCGATCAGATCCGCGGCGCCTTGCGCCTTCGCGGGATCCGTCTCATGCGCGGGATCAACGACGTGATGACGGATGTGCTCCTCGAGCAGCTCGGCAGTCAGCCCGTTCACGGCACCACGGACCGAGGAGACCAGCATCAGCACGTCGGCGCACCCGAGCTCGGATTCGAGCGCGCGCTCGACCGCCTCGATCTGTCCCTTGATACGCCTGATCCGGCCGATCAGCTTCGACTTGTGCTTGATGGTGTGCGACATAATAGCCTAATATAGGGGGGTACCCTATATCGATCAAGCGGCAATCGGCCCGTCTAGCGCTTTCGAGCGAAGTGGACTCCGGTTGGCGTGAAGAAAGCGCGTCAAAACAAGGATCCAGAGCTTCGGCTCTGATTCGATCAGAACCGAAAATGCACCGGGGCAACGCCATCGAAACAAACGACGGTCCGCGCCACCAAAAAGGTCCAGCTTGTCGGGCAGACGCCCGCCGGTTCGTCCTAGGGCTAGGCCGCCAAATGGATCCAGCACGCCCGCCTAGGGTCCAGTGCGCGGCGCCACCTCCGCGACCGACCGCGAAGGTTCGGCCCACCTCACCAAAGCAAAGCAAGGACCATTCCCTATGACTTCGATCACGCCGTTCCTCTGGCTCGACAATAATGTCCGCGAGGCCGTGGCCTTCTACAAATCGGTGTTCCCCAACGCCAGGATCGAGACCGTCAACGACTTCATGGCGAGCTTCGAGCTCGAGGGGCAGCGCTTCCACGCGCTCAACGGCGGCCCGAAATTCAAGTTCAACGAGGCGGTGTCGTTCTTCATCAGCGTCGAGACCCAGGAGCAGGTCGATTACTTCTGGACCAGGCTCACCGCCGACGGCGGCGAGGAATCCAATTGCGGATGGCTGAAGGACAAATTCGGCCTGTCCTGGCAGGTCGTGCCATCAGCACTCGGCCGCTACCTCGGCGACCCCGACCGCAAAGCGGCCGACCGCGCCATGCAGGCCATGATGAAGATGAAGAAGATCATCATCGCCGATCTCGATAGGGCGTTTGCGGGTTGATCGGCGGACGTGGGCTGATCACCGCGCGCAAGCCATCGACGAGCTAGGTTGTCCTGCCTAAAGACGCAATGCGATCAGGTCGAATTGCCGATCCCGAAAGGGCCGCGCGCCTTTCACGCTAGCGGAAGTTGGCCTGATCGTTCTCCCACGCATCGTGCGCAGTTGAGGTGTCCCCGCGCTTTCGCAGCCCTATCAACGCGCACCGCCTTATGGCAACGATGCGCTAGCGCCGCGCGATCGCCACTTGAACGACAACAATCGAAAAGAAGTAGCGTTGACCCTAGATCGCTGATCTGCGCCTGTATGCCGAGCTCACCGAGTTGCATCAGCGGACCGAATCAATTGTGATTATAAGGCAGATTAGATCGTCGGCCAGTAGCGACGCAGCGAAATACGTTGAAGGGACGTCAGCGAGGATCGCCTCCCTTCTTCAAGAACAGGGCGGCGAGCTATTTTTGTTCGATCATTGATGCATTTAGCAAGATAGACACGCCAGAACATTTGCAACTTGAGAGCAAGACGGCACAAGTTGAGCGTAGGAGCGCGGCATAGTTATGACACGGGCCGGGATCATTGCGGGGTGGCTTCTAATACTTGTGACGCAGGCGTTCGGGACCGACTCGAAATTCATAAAGCGCTCAACGCCTCCTGCCGATACCGTGATCGTTTTCGTTCATGGAATAACGGGAGACGCTATTGGAACCTGGTCTAGCGCTAAGGCATATTGGCCGCAACTAGTGGCCGATGATCCGGCATTCGGAACAGCAGACGTTTACGTTTACGAGTATCCAAGCAGATTCTTTAACGTTGGGCTCTCAGTCGACGAGATGTCGGAAGACATGAGAATTCGTTTCGATGCTGATGGGGTGAGCTCTCATCGGAATCTTGTTTTTCTGGCCCACAGCATGGGTGGATTAATTGTTCGGTCTTATCTTCTCAAGAATCGAGGCATCGCCGGACACACCAAGCTGCTATATCTCTTGGCTACACCTTCTCTGGGAAGCGAACTGGCATCATGGGCCGCCTTAGCAAGCGACAACCCTCAATTGGCAAACATGAAGCGGCTGCAGTCGAATGATTTTCTCTCGAACCTGAATCGAAGGTGGCTAGCTGCGAACATGCCATTCCCAACGCGATGCGCTTACGAAAAGCGTCCGATCGCTAAGCGAGTGGTCGTCGACGAGGCCAGCGCCTCGCACCTTTGTTCAGGACCTCTCGATCCTATCGACGCGGATCATATCGAAATAGCCAAACCGGAAGATCGCGGGGCAGCGCAGTATCAATCATTTCTAAATGCCTTCCGCGATTCCCGCTCGGCAAACTCTAGCGAGGGCGTCGTTGGCGTCCAGTATATAAGGCTATTTGGAGCGCTCGAGGTGCCATTGTTGATGGAGTTAATCCCCAGTCCTCGTTTCGCAAGCAGCGAATTAGGTAGGGATTATAAATCCGTCCTGAAAACGCACGTCAAAAACAAGGATGTCCAGACCCAGCTAGCCGAATTTATCCAACAATGGCCCTTCAAGAATGCTCGGCCGCTGCTAACGACAATGTGGACCGACCTAGCCGGGAAGGAAAATGCTGCTGCCAGCGTCGCGTGGCGGGCATCTCTAGGGAATCGAGACGAACGAAGCTGCTTCTTTCTTGAGCCGTTGATCGATGGAGGCTCACTGGCAAATGCGGACGAGCTTAGCGGGTTACTGCCGAAGAATTGGCGCAGGGAATGCGAGTCAATCCAGAATCGATTTGATCGCCGGATCGGATTTACATTCTTGCTGCTGGAGAATACCGGTCGAGATGCCTTGGATAACGTATCTCTTAAGGTTCACGACTCTTATCAGTACAACCGAGTGGTCAAGGAGTTCAACTCTGCGGTCCCAGCGCGGCGCTTTCGCAGATCGTTGGAGAAGATGCCGAGATCTGACGCTCTGCAGAACCTGATTTCAACATTTGGCACGGCTGCACAAGCAGAACAGAAAGTCGCCGACATTCCGCTTCGCGAACTCACAATCGCAAAGATGCGACCCGGCGAGCAATACCTACTCCTCATGAACATATACTTTGCGGATGAGCACCAGCTACCGGCTGGCTATTTGTACGGCATCTACACAGTCGACGAAGTAACTTATCAAATTGGCTCGAATCTTACCTCAATGAAGGTTCGCGGACCACTGCTTGAACGAGCAGCCCGTGTCGCGGTTCCATATGGATGGTTTAATCAGTGACCAGAAATTGCCATGGAGCCTTCTTGTAAAGGATCGCCAGCATTCGTCGAGCTTCGGCTTTGACTTCAGATAGGTGGTACACATCGCGCGCGTTGCTGTCCTCGCGGGGGCGAGCAGTGCCTGCTGTTGGCAGAGCGTCGAGCCTTTCAACGGACTTCAGTTCGATCTGGCGCCTTGTTTTTCGACCACGGCGGTTAGTGGCTCGGCTCTAAAACTATCGCAGATCGTTCATTGCGTACTCGATCGCGATATGGCCGACCGCGCCATGCAGGCCATGATGAAGATGAAGAAGATCATCATCGCCGATCTCGATAGGGCGTTTGCCGGCTGATCGGCGAACGTGCGCTGACGTGGCAGCATCGTCGTGCCCGGCTCAAGCCCGGGCATGACAAGGATGCGGGTCGATTAACCAAAACCGACACCGAACGCCGAGCACAATCAGCGCTCGCCACAAGCGAGAGAGGAGAAGCAGCTCGCGACCGATCTCAACCGCGGATTATCGCGCCTTACGCATACCGCCCATGGCAGTGCTTGTACTTCTTGCCGCTGCCGCATGGGCAATCCTCGTTGCGGCCGACCTTGCCCCAGCTTGCGGGGTTGTTCGGATCGCGGTCGGCGGCCGGGGTCTTCGGCACCAGCGAGGCCTGGGCGAAATTGGCTTGCGCGAAGTTGGCCTGCGCGAACGCCATCTCGTCCTCGCCGGTGTTCGGATCGAGCTTGTGCACTTCCATCGCCGGCAGCGGCTGCGGCGGCTCCTCCGGCGGCACGATCTGGACCCGCATCAATTGCGCGGTGACCGCCTCGCGCAAGTGCGCGCTCATTTCCTGGAAGAGGTTGAAGGCTTCGGTCTTGTATTCCTGCAACGGGTCGCGTTGGCCGTAGCCGCGCAGGCCGATCACCTGGCGCAGATGGTCGAGCATGATCAGGTGCTCGCGCCAGAGATGATCGAGTGTCTGCAGCAGGATGGTCTTCTCGACGTAGCGCATCACGTCGGGGCCCCATTGCGCGACCTTGGCCGCCATGTGCTCGTCGATATGCTTGTCGATGCGCGCGAGCAGCTCCTCGTCGGCGATGCCCTCTTCCTTGGCCCATTCGTCGACCGGCAGGTCGACATCGAGCACCCGCTTGAGCTCGTCCTTCAGGCCAGCGGTGTCCCACTGCTCGGCATAGGCATGCTCGGGGATGTGCTTGGCGACGACATCCTCGACGAAGGCATGGCGCATGTCGGCCACCGTCTCGGCGACGCTGTCGTCCTTCATCAGCTCGACGCGCTGATCGAAGATCACCTTGCGCTGGTCGTTCTGGACGTTGTCGAACTTGAGCAGATTCTTGCGGATGTCGAAGTTGCGCGCCTCGACCTTCTGCTGCGCCTTCTCGAGGGCCTTGTTGATCCAGGGATGGATGATGGCCTCGCCTTCCTGCAGGCCGAGCCGCTGCAGCATGCTGTCGAGCCGGTCGGAGCCGAAGATGCGCATCAGATCGTCTTCCAGCGACAGAAAGAATTTCGAGCGGCCGGGGTCACCCTGACGGCCGGAACGGCCGCGGAGCTGGTTGTCGATGCGGCGGGATTCGTGACGCTCCGAGCCGATGATGTAGAGGCCGCCCGGCTTCTTCACGGTCTTGGCCGGCTTGTTGCCCTTGGCGGGCTCGACCTCGACGTCTTCCTCCGCCTTCAGCACGATCTCGCGGAAGCGCTCGATGTCGGCCTTGATCTGCTCGACCTTGGCGGCCTTCTCAGCCTCGTCGGTGATGTCAGCGGTCTCCTGCTGGATCCGCATCTCGAGCGAGCCGCCGAGCTTGATGTCGGTGCCGCGGCCGGCCATGTTGGTCGCGATCGTGATCGCGCCCGGCACGCCGGCTTCCGCCACGATATAGGCTTCCTGCTCGTGGAAGCGCGCGTTCAGCACCGCGAACAGCTTGGCCGGCTTGCCGGCGCGCGCGGCGGCATAGAGTTTCTCCATGCCGGATCCGGAGCTGAAGTCGATCTGCTTGTAGCCGTGCTTGCGCAAATACTCCGCGAGCACTTCCGACTTCTCGATCGACGCCGTGCCGACCAGCACCGGCTGCATCCGCTTGTTGGCGCGTTCGATCTCGGCGAGGATTGCGGCGTATTTTTCGCCCTGCGTGCGATAGACTTCGTCGTCCTCGTCGAGACGCGCCACCGGCAGGTTGGTCGGGATCTCCACCACCTCGAGCTTGTAGATGTCGAACAATTCGTCGGCTTCGGTCGCGGCCGTGCCGGTCATGCCCGACAGCTTCTCGTACATCCGGAAATAGTTCTGGAAGGTGATCGAGGCGAGCGTCTGGTTCTCCGGCTGCACCGGCTGGTGCTCCTTCGCCTCCAGCGCCTGGTGCAGGCCTTCGGAATAGCGGCGGCCCGGCATCATGCGTCCGGTGAACTCGTCGATGATCACGACCTCGCCGTCGCGGACGATGTAATCCTTATCGCGCGTGAACAGAGTATGGGCGCGCAGTGCCTGGTTGATGTGGTGCACGACGGAGACGTTCTCGACGTCGTAGAGCGAATCGCCCTTGAGCTGGCCGGCATCGCGCAGCAGGGTCTCGATCTTCTCCATGCCGCCTTCGGTCAGCGTCACCGTGCGCTGCTTCTCGTCGACCTCGTAGTCGGACTTGTCGAGCTGAGGGAAGAAGGAGTCGATGGTGTTGTAGAACTCGGAGCGGTCGTCGAGCGGGCCGGAGATGATCAGCGGCGTGCGCGCCTCGTCGATCAGGATCGAGTCCACTTCGTCGACGATCGCATAATAGTGCCCGCGCTGGACCATGTCCTCCAAGCGGTACTTCATGTTGTCGCGCAGATAATCGAAGCCGTATTCGTTGTTGGTGCCGTAGGTGATGTCGCAGCCATAGGCTGCCTTGCGCTCGGCGTCGTCGAGGCCATGCACGATCACGCCGGTGGTCAGTCCCAGGAAGGAATAGATCTGGCCCATCCAGCCGGAGTCGCGGCGGGCAAGGTAGTCGTTGACGGTGACGACATGGACGCCCTTGCCGGCGAGTGCATTGAGGTAGACCGCGAGCGTTGCGACCAGCGTCTTGCCTTCACCGGTCTTCATCTCGGCGATGTCGCCCTCGTGCAGCACCATGCCGCCGATGAGCTGGACGTCGAAATGGCGCTGGCCGAGCGTTCGCTTGGCCGCCTCGCGCACGGTCGCAAAGGCTGGAACCAGGATGTCGTCCAGCGTCTTGCCGCTGGCGAGCTGTTGCTTGAATTCCGCGGTGCGGGCCTTGAGCTCCTCGTCTGACAGTTTGACGAGCTCCGGCTCCAGAGCGTTGATGGCGTTGACGCGGGCTTGGTATCCCTTGACCCGACGGTCGTTGGCGGAGCCGAAAAACTTGCGGGCGAGCGCGCCGATCATGCGTAATTCCTGTTCTTCGGTCTTGCGTTACAGCCAGAAATAGTCCACCGGGTCGCCCATCAACTCACCGTGACGCGCTGCGGGTCGAGCCCCGAACCGGGGTTGATCCGCCAACTGAGTGGGAAACAGACCATCCAAGGTTCAACGGCCAAAAACGCAGCAAAATAAGCGCTATCGCCGTTGACACGATGGGTGAGAGATATGGCCCGGTCGGTAGGTTGTCAACGCTGGCAAGATGTCAGGGAATTCATCATTTTGCCCGACTTTCGCGTTGCCAACGCCGTACGATTGGGCGAGTGTCCGCCCGCTCAAGCTTCCCCCCTTTGAGACAAGGATATTGTATGACCACCTCGCTCCCGGAAACGAAAACTGGCCTGCGCCTCGGCCTGGCCACCCTGGCCGCGACGGGCTGTCTTGTCGCACTCCTGGCCGCCGGTGTTCCGGCCCGGGCGGACTCCGACCCGGTGCTCGCGAAGGTGAACGGTTCCGAGATTCACGCCAGCGACGTGGCGCTCGCCGAGGAAGAACTGGGCCCGAGCCTGCAGCAGATGGACCCGGCGACCCGCAAGGACAACGTGTTGTCCTTCCTGATCGACATGAAGATCGTGGCGAAGGCCGCCGAGGACAAGAAGGTCGAGAACTCGGACGAGTTCAAGAAGCGCCTCGCCTTCGCCCGCAACCGCCTGTTGATGGACAGCCTGCTCGCCACCGAAGGCAAGGCCGCGACCACCGACGATGCCATGAAGAAGGTCTACGACGAGGCCGCCAAGCAGATCAGCGGCGAGCAGGAGGTGCGTGCGCGCCACATCCTGGTCGAGACCGAGGACGAGGCCAAGGCGATCAAGGCCGAGCTCGACAAGGGCGCCGACTTCGCCGAGCTCGCCAAGAAGAAGTCCAAGGACCCCGGCGCCTCCGATGGCGGCGACCTCGGCTTCTTCACCAAGGAGCAGATGGTGCCGGAATTCTCCGCGGTTGCCTTCTCGCTCGAGCCGGGCAAGATCTCCGATCCGGTGAAGTCGCAGTTCGGCTGGCACATCATCAAGGTCGAGGAGAAGCGGAACCGCAAGGCGCCGGACTTCGATCAGGTGAAGGGCCAGATCGAGACCTACGTGACCCGCAAGGCGCAGGCCGACTATGTCGCCAAGCTGCGCGAAGCCGCCAAGGTCGAGCGCACGGACGCCGCCAAGGCCGACGACGCGGCGAAGCCGGCGGATGCGGCCAAGGACGCGCCGAAGCCCGCCGACAACAAGATGGCGCCGCCGGCGAAGAAGTAAGCGTCGCGACGCCGCAGTATTGAATTCGCGATGGCCGGGCTCGTCCCGGCCATTTGCGTTTTGCAGCCTCGTTGTCGCCTCGGATTCTTCTCCTTCCCCCTGAAAAGCGGAAGGTTGGGATGGGGGTCAACCACACGCACCGTTGCTCATGGAGCGAGTAGATCCCCACCCGCTTTGCTCTGCGAGCAAAGCGACCTCCCCTTTTCAGGGGGAGGTTAGAGGGGGCCGGGACGAAGTTCTTTGAATGAAGTTCTTTGAATAGTGAGTGACAGCCTTGTAGCCCGGATGGAGCGAAGCGTAATCCGGGACAGACCTATCCGCGGCACGGCAACCCCGGATTGCGCTTCGCTCCATCCGGGCTACGGATCCTTGAACGCTTGATGACGGGCCTCATTCCCGCGTTCGCCCTCTCCCGCTTCAGCGAGCGAAATGATAAGGAGCGCTTCCCTCCCCGTAGCCGGAAGCCTTCCCATGTCCACCGCCGTCTCTCCCCTCGCCCCGACCGATGTTCCCGACATGCCCGTGATCGCGGGCGTGAAGCTTGCGACCGCGGCCGCCGGCATCCGCTACAAGGGGCGCACCGACGTGCTGCTGGCGCTGCTCGACGAGGGCACCACGGTGGCGGGCGTGTTCACCAAGTCGAAATGCCCGTCGGCGCCGGTCGAATGGTGCCGCGCCAAGCTGAAGGGCGGGAAGGCGCGCGCCGTCGTGGTCAATTCCGGCAACGCCAACGCCTTCACCGGCAAGACCGGCAAGCAATCCACCGCGCTGACCGCGCAGATCGCCGCAAAGGCGGTCGGCTGCTCGACCGGCGAAGTGTTCCTGGCCTCCACCGGGGTGATCGGCGAGCCGCTTGACGCCACCAAGTTCAATGGCGTGCTGGCGAGGCTCGCCGAGACCGCCACGCCGGATCACTGGATGGATGCGGCGAAGGCGATCATGACCACCGACACCTTTCCGAAGGTCGCGACCGCGACCGTGAAGCTCGGCAAGGCCAAGGTGACGATCAACGGCATGGCCAAGGGCGCCGGCATGATCATGCCCGACATGGCGACCATGCTGTCCTTCATCTTCACCGACGCGCCGCTCTCGGCCGCGGTGCTGCAATCCCTGCTCAAGACCGGTGTCGAGGACACCTTCAACGCCGTCACCATCGACGGCGACACCTCGACTTCGGACACGCTGCTCGCCTTCGCGACCGGCGCCGCCGCAGCCGATGGCGCGCCGAGAATCACCCGCGCCAGCGACCCGCGCCTGAAGGCGTTCACCAAGGCCTTCAACGCCGTGCTCGCCAACCTGTCCGAGCAGGTGGCGCGCGACGGCGAAGGCGCGCGCAAGCTGGTGGAAGTCGTGGTCGAGGGCGCGACGACCAAACCGTCGGCGCGCAAGATCGCAATGTCGATCGCCAACTCGCCGCTGGTGAAGACCGCGATCGCCGGCGAGGACGCCAATTGGGGCCGCGTGGTGATGGCGGTCGGCAAGGCCGGCGAGCCCGCCAACCGCGACAAGCTCTCGATCTCCTTCAACGGCATCCGCGTCGCCAAGAGCGGCGCGCGCGATCCGTCCTACAACGAGACCGAAGTGTCAGAGGCAATGAAGGCGCCGAAGATCCAGATCAAGGTCGCCCTCGGCCTCGGCAAGGGCCGCGACCGCGTGTTGACCTGCGACCTCACCAAGGAATATGTCGCGATCAACGGCGACTATCGGTCGTAATGTGCTACGCGCGCGCGTTTGGCCCGCGGGACATTGCTTGGTAATGAAAGCTTGAAGATCGTAACCGAACCATCGCATGGCCGCTATCAAGCTCACCCTCGTCGTCGCCTGCGCGCTTGTCGATGCCGACAAGCGCGTGCTGCTGGCGCAGCGCCCCGAAGGCAAGGCGCTGGCCGGCCTGTGGGAATTCCCGGGCGGCAAGATCGAGCCCGGCGAGCGGCCGGAGCAGACGCTGATTCGCGAGCTGCATGAGGAGATCGGCATCACCGTGAGCGAGCCGTGCCTCGCGCCGCTGACCTTTACCAGCCACGCCTACGAGACTTTCCATCTCCTGATGCCGCTCTACATCTGCCGGCGCTGGGAGGGCACGGTGATGCCGCGCGAGGGCCAGAACCTCGCCTGGGTGCGCGCGAGCAAGCTGCGCGACTACCCGATGCCGCCCGCGGACATCCCGCTACTGCCGCATCTGATCGACCTGCTGTTGTGAGCTGCGACCGCACTCTTGCCAATCAACAGGTGTCGTCCCTGCGAAAGCAGGGACGACGGGAAATGCTTGTCCTTGCCACCTCCCTCGCGGGACAGGGCGCGCTGAAAAAATATCGAAAACAACCCCATGCAAAGTAGCCTCCGCTGCCAGGGCACGGCGACTTGACACGCCAGGCAACTCACCGGCATTATTCCATTATTCCGAAATCGTGATGTGAGGCTGCTGCGGCTCCTCCAGGCGTCGTCCCTGCGAAAGCAGGGACCCATACGCCGCGGCGGACTTTGTTGAAGGGACTCGTCGTTCCAGCATCGCCCAACAATTGGCATTTGTGGTTATGGCTCCCGGCTTTCGCAGGGACGACGCTGAGGATGGTTCTCGATTCCAGGCGTCACACCACGCGACCTCATCACCCTTGCATCGCGCGCCCCTAACGCTTCGTGCCCTTCACCGCGGCTTCCAGGCTCGCCTTGGCCGAGCCCGGCTTCAGCGGCTTCGGCTGGCTCTCGTGCGGCGCCCAGCCGGAGAGCCAGACGATGTCGAAAGTGGCGCGGATGCGGCCGTCGGCGTCGGCGAAACGTTCGCCGTAGATCTGCGCCATGCGCAGCATGGTGGCGCGGCGCGTCGGCATATGGCGGCGCTCGCGCAGCACGTTGGTCGCGCCCATCCGCCTCAAATCGGCCATCAGCGCAAACGCGCTGGCATAGCGCACCACGACGCGGTCGACATCGGTGACCGGCAGCGCAAAGCCGGCCCGCTGCAGCAGCGCGCCGATGTCGCGCAGATCCGCGAACGGCGCGACGCGCGGCGAGACGCCGCCCTCGCATTCGGCCTCCGCCGCGGCAAAGCTTTGCCGGAGTTCGGTCAGCGTATCGCCGCCGAGCATCGCTGCCAGCAACAGTCCGTCCGGCCTCAACGCGCGGCGGATTTGCGCCAGCACGCCCGGCAGATCGTTGACGAACTGGAAGGCCAGCGCCGAGACTGCAAGATCGAGCGATTCCGGCGCCAGTGGCAGCGCCTCCGATGGCGCAAACTCGACCTGGCTGATCGAACCGGCGCGCGCGCGCAGCGCCTCGGCGAGCCCGTCGCCCGGCGTCCACACATCTGCCGCCGCGGAAAAGCTCCGCGACACGGCGTGCAGCCGGTCCGCCATGTCCTCCGTGGCGCGGTCGAGCAAGAACGTGACTGCGCCATCGCGCCGCGCGCGCGCAAGCCGCATGCCGAGCAGCGCGCGGTCGAACAGGATCGGGGCGGTGGTCGGGTTCGGTGCCATGCCGGCTGGTTACGCCGGACCGCGGCCGCAGGCAATGCGGGTTGAGGCTTTGCTGCCCAGACGCTAGCCTCCGTCCCATGGACGCCGCCGCATCACCATCACGCTCCATTGCAGGCCATCTGCGCAGCGCGCTCGGCGCTGTCGGCGGCGCCTGCGCGCAAACGGCGCGGCTGGTGCTCGACATTGCGCTGCCGACGCTCTGCGTGTCGTGCCGCGAGCCGGTCGCCGGCGAGGGCGTATGCGCGGGGTGCTGGGCCAAATTGTCGTTCATCGCACCGCCCTACTGCCCGCGGCTCGGCATTCCCTTCGTCTACGACCCCGGGCCCGAGCTATTGTCGATGGAGGCGATCGCCAATCCGCCGGCCTACAGCAGAGCGCGCGCCGCGGTACGCTATGATGACGTCGCGCGCACGCTGGTGCATGCACTGAAATACCAGGACCGCACCGATCTGGCCCCCACCATGGGCCGCTGGATGGCGCGGGCGGGCAAGGAATTGCTTGGTGATGCCGACGTGCTGGTTCCGGTTCCCCTGCACTGGCAACGCGGCTGGAGCCGGCGCTACAACCAGTCCGCCGCGCTGGCCAAGGTGATCTCGCGCCACAGCGGCGTCGCGATGGCCTCTGCCGCGTTGCGGCGCGTCCGCGCCACCGAGCAGCAGATCGGGCTGTCGCGTGCACAGCGCGCCAGCAATGTCCAGGGCGCATTCAAGGTGGCAGATGAGCGCAAGGCTGACATTCAAGGCCGCCGCGTCATCCTGATCGACGACGTCCTGACCTCCGGTGCCACGGTAACGGCCTGCGCGCGGGCTCTGCTGCGTGCCAAAGCCGCGCAGGTCGATGTGCTGGTATTCGCCCGGGTTGTCGATAGCCACCGCGCTCCCATATAATCTCACATTCTGTTGCAACCGAGCGCACCATGACCGCTGCCATTGAAATCTACACCCGCCCGGGCTGCGGTTACTGCACCGCGGCCAAATCGCTTTTGACGCGCAAGAACGCCGCCTTCACCGAATTCAACATCGCCAGCAACCCGGCCTACCGCGACGAGATGTATGGCCGCGCCGGCGCAGGTTCGACGTTCCCGCAGATCTTCATCGGCAAGACCCATGTCGGCGGCTGTGACGAGCTTTATGCGCTCGACCGCGAGGGCAAGCTCGACGGCCTGTTGGCCAACGGAGGCGGCGCCTGATGAGCACGGACAACATTTTCACCGCTGCGATGGTGCAGATGCGCACCGGCCTGTTGCCCGAGCCCAGCCTCGAGCAGGGCACCCGGCTGATTCGCGAGGCCGCGGCGCAGGGCGCCGACTATGTGCTGACGCCCGAAGTCAGCAACATGATGCAGCTCAACCGCAAGGCGCTGTTCGAGCATTTGGCGAGCGAAGAAGACGACAAGTCGCTGCAGGCCTATCGCGCGCTCGCCGCCGAGCTGAAGATCCATCTGCATATCGGTTCGCTGGCGTTGCGCTACTCGCCCGAGAAGGCGGTGAACCGCTCGTTCCTGATCGGGCCCGAGGGCAATGTGCTCGCGAGCTACGACAAGATCCATATGTTCGATATCGATCTGCCCGGCGGCGAGAGCTATCGCGAATCGGCCAACTACCAGCCGGGCGAGACCGCGGTGATCTCGGACCTGCCCTGGGGCCGGATCGGACTGACGATCTGCTACGACGTGCGCTTCCCGGCGCTGTACCGCGCGCTGGCCGAAGCCGGCGCCTCGTTCCTCACCGTGCCCTCGGCCTTCACCCGCAAGACCGGCGAAGCGCACTGGCATACGCTGCTGCGCGCACGCGCCATCGAGACCGGCTGCTTCGTGTTCGCAGCCGCCCAGGCCGGCCTGCACGAGAACAAGCGCGAGACCTTCGGGCATTCGTTGATCATCGATCCCTGGGGCGAGATTCTCGCCGAGGGCGGCGTCGAGCCCGGCGTATTCCTCGCCACCATCGATCCGGCCAAGGTGGAGACGGCACGCAAGAACATTCCGTCGTTGCAGCACGGCCGGCGCTTCGGCATCGCCGACCCCAAGGCCGGTCCGGAGCATCTGCACCTCGTCCGGGGCTCGGCATGATCCGCTACACCCTGCGCTGCGAGCGTGGCCACGAGTTCGAAAGCTGGTTTCAGAGTTCGTCAGCGTATGAATCGCAGGAGCGGCGGCACCTGATCAACTGCCCGTCCTGCGGCTCGGCCAAGGTCGAGCGCGCGATCATGGCGCCGCAGATCATCAGCAAGAAGGGCCGCGAGACCGCCGCCCCGGCACCTGCCGAGGCATCGGCGCCGGCGGAGACAGCGGCCACCACATCGACGTCACTGATGATGGCGCATGAGCGCGAGCTGCGCGCCAAGCTGAAGCAATTGCGCGACCACATCGTGAACAATGCCGACAATGTCGGCGACCGCTTCCCCAACGAGGCGCGCAAGATGCACTACGGCGATATCGAGCATCGGCCGATCTATGGCGAGGCGTCGCCCGAGGAGGCGCGCGCGCTGATCGACGAGGGCGTCGAGGTCTCGCCGCTGCCGACGCTGCCGGAAGACAGGAATTGACATCAACCTGGCAGGTCTGGGCGTTCCTCTCGGCGGTGTTCGCCGCGCTGACCGCGATCTTCGCCAAGGTCGGCGTCGAGGGCATCAACTCCGATCTCGCCACCCTGATCCGCACCGTGATCGTGCTGGTCACGCTGTCGGCGATCCTGTTCGCGACCGGGCAATTCACTCATCCCGGACCGATCTCGGGCAAGAGCTGGCTGTTCCTGCTGCTCTCCGGGCTCGGCACCGGGGCATCGTGGCTGTGCTATTTCCGCGCGCTCAAGCTCGGCCCCGCAACGCTGGTCGCGCCGATCGACAAGCTGAGCGTGGTGCTGGTGGCGCTGTTCGGCGTCGTCTTCCTCGGCGAACGCCCCTCGCTCTATGGCTGGATCGGCATTGCGCTGATCTCGGCCGGCGCCGTGCTGATCGCGGCAAAGGGTTGATTTCAGAACCGCGCCTCTAAAGCGCGATGAGATCGGGTTCAATCGACTCGCGGCGGCTTCTGTCTACCTCTCCCCGGCGGGGAGAGGTGACCTCCGCCGCTGCTTCAGATCAAGCTAATCCCATCATGCTCTAAGCGGCAATCAACAGCGCGACGCCGATCACGATCAGGACGATGCCGGCGAGCTCGCGCAGCGAGAACGGCTGCTTGAGCGAAACATACGCCACGCCCTGCGCGAACAGCACCTCGATCAAGGCCAGCGTGCGCACATTGGCGGCGGCCGTGAGCGCGAAGGCCAGGAACCAGAATTGCGAGGAGAACGCGCCCATGAAGCCCGCGAACATCGAGGGCCGCCACAGGCCGAGGATTTTCCTAAGCACCTCCGGCGCACGCAGCAGCAAATAGACCGACAGGATCAGCGTCTGGACGAACAGGCTCCACATCAACGTGTATGACGCCGCCGTCACGAAGGAGACGCCTGACACCGTGATGATCGCGCCGCGGAAGCTCACCGCCGAGATCGCAAACACGGCCGCCGCGCCGAGGCCGAGCACGGTCGGGCGCAGATTGGCAAAGCTCTTCTGGCCGCCGGGCCGCAGCGCGGTGATGACGACGCCGATGGTCGCGATCACGATCGCGATCACCTTCGCCGCCGTCAGATGGTCACCGAGGAAGATGAAGCCGAAGATCGCAGTCTGGATCGCCTCGGTCTTCATGTAGGCCGTGGTCACCACGAAGGAGCGGTCGTTCATCGCCAGCAGCATGAAGCCGGTGCCGACGATCTGGCTCAGCGCGCCGAGCACCAGCCACGGCCAGAACGACGGCGCCGGCCACGGCACGTGATCACCGGTTGCGACGGCGGCGAGCGCGAAGAACACCACCGAAAACGGCAGCCCGAACAGGAAGCGGATGTTGGTCGCGCCCCAGGTCCCGAGCGGCCCCGTCAAGTGCCGCTGCATCGCATTGCGCGCCACCTGCCCGAACGCGGCAACGATGGTGAAGGGAATCCACAGCGAGGTGATCGTGAACATGCGCGAAGGAAATTCGTACCGGGCGGGACTATGCACGCAGCGTGCCGATTAGCGCCGGTACGGTCAAACTCAGTCAGTGCATGACTGGATTGCAGAGTGTCCACAAGTGCGGTGTCGTCCCTGCGGAAGCAGGGGCCCATAACCACAGGCAGCGGTTTGAGGCCCACCAGTCAGACAAGCAGATCACTCAGATCCCGCCACTCCGGATTATCGCGCTCGATCAGCTCGATCTTCCAATCGCGCTTCCATGTCTTGAGCTGCTTCTCGCGCTGGATAGCCTCCTCCGCGCGCTGATACGATTCCACGCGCACCAGGCGATAGACGCCATACCTCTTGACGAACGACGAGCCTATGCCTGCCTTGTGCTGCTCAAGCCGTTTCTGAACCGAATTCGTCACGCCGATGTACAGCGTGCCATAGCGCCGGCTTGCGAGGATGTAGACGTAATACATTGCTCGGAACGCAGACCTCGCCCAACAATATAGGCCGGTGGCTATGGGTCCCTGCTTTCGCAGGGACGACACCTGCCGAATGGCCGTACCGTCTCACATCTCCACCAGTCGCGCCACAAACTCCGCGTCGCCCCTGCGGAAGCAGGGGGCCATAACCACAGGGAGCGGTTTGGGGCCACGATGGACGGACGCGCTCTGCATGATCGTCTGTTTCAAAACGAGGTCGCGACTGATGGGAACACTGACCTCGTCCGACCAGTTGGGCCGGTGGCTATCGGTCCCTGCTTTCGCAGGGACGACACCGGCGGAATGGCAACACCGTCTCACATCTCCACCGGTCGCGCCACAAGCTCGATGTCGCCCCTGCGGAAGCAGGGGCCCATAACCACAGGGTGCAGTTTGGGGTGCGATGGGCGAACGCGCTCTGCATGATCGTCAGCGTCAAAACGACGTCGCGACTGATGGGAACGCTGACCTCGTCCGATCAGTTGGGCCGGTGGCTATGGGTCCCTGCTTTCGCAGGGACGACACCTGCCGAATGGCAACACCGTCTCACATCTCCACCAGTCGCGCCACAAACTCCGCGTCGCCCCTGCGGAAGCAGGGGCCCATAACCACAGGGTGCGGTTTGGGGTGCGATGGGCGGACGCGATCTATACGATCGTCAGCTTCAAAACGAGGTCGCGAGTGATGGCACCGCTGACTTCGTCCGACCAGTCGAGCCGGTGGCTAGGGATCCCTGCTTTCGCAGGGACGACACCGGTCGTGCGGCCTAGGCTGGAGAGCCAGCCTCACACCTCCTCCGCCACCACCATGTAGTTCACGTCCATGTCGGACGAGATGCTCCATTTGTCAGCGAGCGGATTATAGACCACGCCGGCCTGCTCGGTGACGGTGAGGCCGTTGTCGCCGAGATAGCGCTCGAGCTCGGCGGGGGTGACGAACTTGCTCCAATCGTGGGTGCCGCGCGGCAGCCAGCGCAGCACGTATTCGGCGCCGACGATCGCGAGCGCGAAGCTCTTCCAGTTGCGGTTCAGCGTCGAGACCACCATCAGCCCGCCGGGCTTCAGCATCGCGGTGCAACGCTTCAGGAAGGCGCCGACATCGGTGACGTGCTCGACCACCTCCATCGCCAGCACGATGTCGAAACGCTCGCGCGGGTCCATCTCCTCCACGGTGGTGCAGCGGTAATCGATCGACAGATGTCCCTTGTCGGCATGCAGCTTCGCCGCTGATATGTTGGTGGCGGAGGGATCGATGCCGATCACCTGCGCGCCGAGCCGCGTGAACGGCTCGCACAACAGCCCGGCGCCGCAGCCGATGTCGAGCAAGCGTAGCCCCGACAAGCAGCTCAGGCTTTTGACGTTGCGCTCGAACTTGCGGCACGCCGCGTCGCGGATATAGGCCAGGCGCAGCGGATTGATCTTGTGCAGCGGCGCCATCTTGCCGTGCGGATCCCACCATTCGTCCGACAGCTTCGAGAATTTCGCGACCTCGGCCGGATCGACCGAGCTGGCGGTGGATGAGGAAAGACTTGTCTGCATGGCCATGGTTGCGCGCCCCTATCGCGCGGTGATCGAACTGCGGAATGCCAGCGGCGAGGCGATGGTCTTGATGGTCTCGACGCCCTCGCCGACGCCGCGGATGGTCACGTCGCCGTAGTTGAGGATCCGTCCCAGGATGCTCTGGTTGACGTCGACGCTCTCGACCTTGTCGAGGCTCATCTCGAAGGTGCGGCGCTTGATGAAGCCGGTTTTGTGCACGACGCGGAAATTGGTGACGTCGGTTTCCGTGGTCCAGCGGTGGAACCAGGCCGCGGCGGTCCAGTACAGCGCCGCGACGGCGACCACGGCCGCCGCGGCCAGGCACAGCATGACCAGAGCGTCCACGGTTGTCATGCGCGACAGGATCGCAAGCACGAGCGCCACGATCCAGGCGATGATGGCCGGCCAATAGAATATCCAGTGCGCATTGGTCGAATACAGCACCTTTTCGCCCGGCTGCAGGATTTGGTCGATGTAACGTCCCATCCGATCCGCCTTCGAGTCACCCCTGCGCCACAAGCTGCCCGCAACCGGCCGAATCATCCCCAGGAACCGGCTTGCCCCCGGGCGCGCCGGTATGTATACGCGCCTTTCGGTCCCCGCGCTTGCGGTTTTGGGCGCGGGTTACCCCACTTATCCTCTTAAAGGAATAGACGCGTCGTCATGGGCCGCCTCGTGATGAAATTCGGCGGTACGTCCGTCGCCAACATCGATCGAATCCGCAACGTCGCGCTGCACGTGAAGCGCGAGGTCGACGCAGGTCACGAGGTCGCCGTCGTCGTCTCGGCAATGTCCGGCAAGACCAACGAGCTGGTCGCCTGGTGCAGCGACGCCTCCCCGATGCACGATGCGCGCGAATATGACGCAGTGGTCGCCTCGGGCGAACAGGTCACCTCCGGGCTGCTTGCGATCGTGCTGCAGGGCCTCGGCATCCAGGCACGCTCCTGGCAGGGCTGGCAGATCCCGATCAAGACCTCGGACGCGCATGCGTCGGCCCGCATCGTCGATATCAATGGCAGCGAGATCATCAGCCGCTTCAAGGAGCGCAAGGAGGTCGCCGTGATCGCCGGCTTCCAGGGCATCAACGAGCAGACCGGCCGCATCACCACGCTGGGGCGCGGCGGCTCGGACACTTCGGCGGTGGCGATCGCGGCCGCGCTGCGCGCCGACCGCTGCGATATCTACACCGATGTCGACGGCGTCTACACCACCGATCCGCGAGTGGTGCCGAAGGCGCGCCGGCTCGACAGGATCGCATTCGAGGACATGCTGGAACTGGCCTCGCAGGGCGCCAAGGTATTGCAGGTCCGTTCGGTGGAACTCGGCATGGTGCACAACATGCCGATCTTCGTCCGCTCCAGCTTCGACAAACCCGAGGATATCGACCCCTACGCCAACCAGCCGCCGGGCACGCTGATCTGCAGCGAGGAGGAAATCATGGAAATGCACGTCGTCACCGGCATCGCCTTCACGAAGGACGAAGCCCAGATTTCCGTGCGCCAGGTCGAGGACAAGCCGGGAGTGGCGGCTGCGATCTTCGGGCCGCTCGCGGATGCCAACATCAACGTCGACATGATCGTGCAGAACGTGTCGGAGGACGGCAAGACGACCGATCTCACCTTCACCGTTCCGGCCGTCGACTACAACCGCGCCAGGGATACCATTACCGCCGCCAAGGCGAAGATCGGCTACGCGCGTCTCGACGCCGAAACCGACGTCGCCAAGGTCTCGGTGATCGGCAGCGGCATGCGCAGCCATGCCGGCGTCGCCGCGAAGGCCTTCAAGGCGCTCGCCGATCGCAACATCAACATCCGCGCCATCACCACATCCGAGATCAAGTTCTCGGTGCTGATCGACGCCGCCTACACCGAACTCGCGGTGCGCACCCTGCACACGCTGTACGGGCTCGATCAGGCGTAAGCGCGACCGGCGCACCAGGCGACAGGCGGACTCTTTCCGGCGTCATTCCGGGACGACGCGATAGCATCGAATCCGGAATCCCGAGGTTCCGGGTTCGCCGCTTCGTGACGCCCCGGAACGACGACACAGGGCACTCGCCGTACCTCCCGCGCCGCACCCCGGAGTTAGAATTTCTCTTAGCGGACGCAGCATTGGGCTGACGCAGACGTTATTTGCTACTGGCAGGCGTTTTGCTTGGCAAAGCAAGCCTCGATTGGCTATACGGCCAGTCAGGTGGGCTGCCGCAAACTGTGCCACAGTTTTGGCGATCCCGATTCGGCGGGAGCCGGCGCTTGCGGCGACGCCGAATAACTAAAATTGTTGGTTTTGACGAATTTTGCGCCAGCGGCCGGCGATCCCGCTCGCTGGCTTGGTGGGGAGGGCTTGAAGCATATGCGGAGCGCGTCGGGAGGTCCCCGCGTCCTGTTGAGACGGCTCCGCGAAACCATGGCGGAGCAAGTCTCCGCCCAGGAACGCCTCGACAAGATCGTGGTGCTGATCGCGGCCAACATGGTGGCCGAGGTCTGCTCCTGCTATGTGCTGCGCGTCGATAACACGCTCGAGCTCTATGCCACCGAAGGTCTGAATCGCGACGCCGTGCACCGCACCGTGCTGAGCGCCCACGAGGGCCTCGTCGGTCTCGTCGCCAGCGAAGCGACGCCGCTGAACCTCTCCGACGCGCAGAGCCACCCGGCCTTCTCCTACCGCCCGGAGACCGGCGAAGAGATCTACCACTCGTTCCTCGGCGTGCCGATCCTGCGCGCCGGCAACACGCTCGGCGTGCTGGTGGTGCAGAACCGCGCCAAGCGCACCTATGTCGAGGAAGAGGTCGAGGCGCTGCAGACCACCGCCATGGTGCTGGCGGAGATGATCGCCTCCGGCGAGCTCGCCTCGCTCGCGCAGCCCGGCCTGGAACCGGCGGCGCGGCACTCGCTCCACAAGACCGGCGCGGTGCTGTCCGACGGCATCGCGCTCGGCCATGTGGTGCTGCACGAGCCGCGCGTCGTCATCACCAATTACATTGCCGAGGACCTGCCGAAGGAGATCAAGCGGCTCGACGCGGCGCTGGCCAAGCTGCGCACCGATCTCGACCACTTGCTGGAGCGCGGCGACGTCGCCGAGGGCGGCGAGCATCGCGAGGTGCTGGAAGCCTACCGCATGTTCGCCAACGACCAGGGCTGGTCGCACAAGCTGCATGAAGCGGTGGCCACCGGCCTGACCGCGGAGGCCGCCGTCGAGCGCGTCCAGTCGGATACCCGCGCGCGCATGCTGCGCTCGACCGATCCCTATTTGCGCGACCGCCTGCACGACCTCGAGGATCTCGGCCACCGCCTGATGCGGCAATTGGTCGGGCAGGATCACGCGCCGTCGCGCGAGCAGCTCCCCGATAATGCCATCCTGATCGCGCGCGCGATGGGCCCCGCGGCGCTGCTTGATTATGACCGCAAGCGGCTGCGCGGCCTCGTGCTCGAGGAGGGCACCGCGAATTCCCATGTCTCGATCGTGGCGCGCGCGCTCGGCATCCCCGCGGTCGGCGAGGTGCCGAACGCACCCGGCATCGCCGATCCGGGCGACGCCATCATCGTCGACGGCATCTCGGGCGAGATCTATGTCCGCCCTTCGACCGAGATCGAATCCGCTTACGCCGAACGCGTGCGTTTCCGCGCGCGGCGGCAGGCGCAATATTCGGCACTGCGCGACAAGCCCTGCGTGACCAGGGACGGCCAGAGGATCGAGCTGCTGATCAATGCCGGCCTGACCATCGACCTGCCGCATATCGACGACACCGGCAGCGCCGGCATCGGGCTGTTCCGCACCGAGTTGCAGTTCATGGTGAGCCCGACCCTGCCGCGCTCGACCGACCAGCTCGCGCTTTACCGCACCGTGCTCGACGCTGCGGGCGCGAAGCCCGTCACCTTCCGCACGCTCGACATCGGCGGCGACAAGGCGCTGCCCTACATGGAGACGGTGATCGAGGAAAATCCAGCGCTCGGCTGGCGCGCGATCCGGCTCGGCCTCGACCGACCGGGCCTGCTGCGCGGCCAGATCCGCGCGCTGCTGCGCGCCGGCGGCGGCCGTGCGCTGAAGATCATGTTCCCGATGATCTCCGACGTCGCCGAGTTCGACCAGGCCAAGGCGATCGTCGAGCGCGAGCTGACCTATCTGCGCCAGCACGGCCACTCGTTGCCCGAGCGCATCGATGTCGGCACCATGGTGGAGGTGCCGGCCCTGCTCTATCAGCTCGACGAGCTGCTGAAGCGGGTCGATTTCGTCTCGGTCGGATCGAACGACCTGTTCCAGTTCCTGTTCGCGGTCGACCGCGGCAATGCCAAGGTTTCGGAGCGCTTCGACATCCTGTCGGCACCGATCCTGCGCGCACTGCGCGACATCGTGCGCAAGGCCAGGGCCGCGAAGAAAGCCGCCTCGCTGTGCGGCGAGATGGCCTCGAAGCCGATCGGCGCACTGGCGCTGATCGCGCTCGGCTACCGCTCGCTGTCGTTGTCGGCGACCGCGCACGGCCCGGTGAAGGCGATGATCCTCGACCTCGACGCCCAAAAGGCCGAGGCGATGATCAATCCGCTGCTCGATGCGCCGTCCGGCAGCGTATCGATCCGCGAGGCGCTGACGAAGTTTGCCGAAGCCGAGGGGCTGGCCTTGTAGCGACGCTGCCGTCGTCTGCGCCCAGCTCCCGTCGTCAGCAATTTCCGAGAACCGCCCATGCTACCCGAAGCCAAACTCGACATCCTGATCGCCCACCACGCCTCGCTCGAGGCCGCGTTGCTGGGCCAGGTGAACTCGGATCGCTACGTTGCGATCACGCGCGAATTGTCCGAGCTCAATCCGCTGATCGATGCGGTGAAGGCCTATCGCAATGCGCGCACCGAGCTTGCCGGCGCCGAGGCGCTGCTGGCGGACGCCACCGTTGATCCCGAGATGCGCAGCATGGCGGAAGCCGAACTGGAAACGCTGCAGGCGCGCATCGGCGAGCTCGAGCAGAAGATCCGCATCGCGCTGCTGCCCAAGGACGCCATGGACGACCGCAACGTGATGCTGGAAATCCGCGCCGGCACCGGCGGCGACGAGGCGTCGCTGTTCGCCGGCGACCTGTTCCGGATGTACGAGCGCTTCGCGGCCTTGCAAGGCTGGAAGGTCGAGGTGATCTCGGCGAGCGAAGGCACCGTCGGCGGCTACAAGGAAATCATCGCCGAGGTGCAGGGCCGCGGCGCGTTCGCGAAGCTGAAATTCGAGTCCGGCGTGCATCGCGTGCAGCGCGTGCCCGACACCGAGACGCAGGGCCGCATCCACACCTCGGCCGCCACCGTTGCCGTGCTGCCCGAGGTCGAGGACGTCGACGTCGACATCAAGAACGAGGATCTGCGGATCGAGACCATGCGCGCGCAGGGCGCGGGCGGCCAGCACGTCAACAAGACCGAATCGGCGATCCGCATCACGCACATCCCGACCGGCATCGTGGTGATGATGCAGGACAGCCGCTCGCAGCACAAGAACCGGGCCTCGGCGATGAACATCCTGCGCTCGCGCATCTATGATGCCGAGCGCCAGCGTGTCGAGGCCGCGCGCTCGGCCGACCGCAAGGAGAAAGTCGGCTCCGGCGACCGCTCTGAGCGCATCCGCACCTATAACTTTCCGCAGGGCCGGGTCACCGACCACCGCATCAATCTGACCCTCTACAAGCTGCCGCAGGTCATCTCGGGCGAGGCGCTCGGCGAACTGATCGATGCGCTGACGACGGAGCACCAGGCCGCGCAGCTCGCAGCGCAGGGCGCGACCGCGTAACGGGCGCCCGCAGGTCGGCCGAGCGCGCCGCCGTTCACGGCTCGCCGGGCGGTGGCGATGACTTCAGCAAGCGGTGCAGCGCCGGGCTCGCGGCACGCCGAAGCTCCTCGACATTCTTCTTCGAGAGCGCCTGCAGCTTCTGCTCGCCTTTCTTGGTCAGCTTGAGTTGGACGCGCCTGGCATCCTCGGGATCGGCAACCCTGCTGATCAGCCCGAGCTTGACCATGCGATTCATCAGCTCGACGGCGGAGTGGTGCCGAATCAGCAGGAACCGCGCGATATCGCCGACGGTCGCGGGGCCGGGATGGACAAAGCCCTTGATGCCAAGCAGCGCCTGATGCTGCTGCGGCGTCAGCCCGGCCTTCCGCGCCGCATTCTCGCTGAACGCCAGAAACGACCGCAGCCGGTATCGGAACCTCGCCAGCGCCTCGTAATCGACCGTTCCGGCTGCCACACCGCGCTTCGTGGTGTCCGATGGCGCGCGTCGCTGCTTTGTTGGAGGCATTCAGTCGTCATCCCTGTGCAGGCTCGGACCGCCCCGATGGCGGTAACGGGATGACGCTAGCAAGCCGAGGCGGAACAAACCATCGCGCGCGCTGTCGCACCTTACATTTTTCAACGACTTAGCCGGAGGCCCGCGCCATCAAGGCGATGGCCACTGATCGTAACTCGAGCTCAGGATCTTCAGCAGCACGATCTGGAAGGCGACCGGAATGCGCGGGCTCCTGCGGCGGATCGATTTCTCCAGCGCCTCGGTGATCTCGCTCCGGGTCAGACGTCCAGCCGACGCCCGCTCGATCAGGTCGCCCCACACCTCCGACAGCGATTTGCCGGCGTGATGCGGCAACGGAATCGAGATGCCGCGCGCCTCAGCCCAATCGACGATTTCGCGCGTCGTTTGCGGCCCGCAATTGCGCGCGGTCGCAAGATGGCGGGCCGTCAGTTCGCGGAGCAGATCGTCCGGCGGCTCCCAACCCGCTTTCGGCGGCACCTCGCCGGTGAGTTCGACCGCCAATTCCTTCAGCACGTTGAGCGCGCGGACGCTCAAGGCGCACGGCTCCGACGCGGTGCTCGGGTGTGCGGCACCGCCGCCTGGGCCTTCCCTCCGATCCGACGTTTCTTCGATCATGTCTCCTCATTACAGGACCGGACGCTGATCGGTAAATGCTCGATATGTCGTGGGCCGACATAGTTCGACGAAAGTGACATTGACTAAATATGCTGGAGGACAATGCTACGCTAAATGGGCTGCGCAAGCGCAGCCGGCGCATCTCGCGGCGGGTCACCTGATCCGGCGAGGGGTGATTATGCGCGCCAATAATCATGTGTTTGGAGGATATTGAACGATGAGCACCAAGGAGTTTCGGCCGGGCAGAGGACTGAACGTGTCGCGTCGTACCCTGCTGCAAGCTGGCGCGGGCTTGATCGGTGGCACGGTGCTTCCGGCTTCGCTTAGCGCACCGGCATTGGCCGAGGATCACCCGGCGATCGGGACCTATCCCGCCGGCTCATCCGGTTCTTCGGTCTTCATCGGAATCTCGGTGCCGCGCACCGGCACCTACGCGGTTCAGGGCGAGGACGAGCTCAAGGGCTATCAGCTCGCGATCGAGCACATCAACAGCGGGCACGAGCTGATCAAGAAGATCTCGCCGAAGACCACCAAGGGCGTGCTCGGCAAGGAATTGAAGTTCGGCGTGGCCGATTCCGCGGCGAAGCCGAACGAAGCCGTGCAGGCGCAGCAGCGCTTCATCACCGAGAACAAGGCGGTGATGATCACCGGCGGCACCTCCAGCGCGGTCGCGGTGGCGCTCAATAAGCTGGCGCAGCGCGAGAAGGTGATCTTCGTCTGCGGCATATCCGGCTCGAACGACACCACCGGCAAGGACTGCGTACGCTACGGATTCCGTCAGAATTTCTTCGGTCAGACCGCCGCGGCCGCGATCGCACCGGTGCTGATCAAACAGTTCGGCAAGAACAAGAAGGCCGCCTACCTGACGCCGGACTATACCTACGGCCACACCGTCACCAAGTCGATGCAGGACCACCTCGCCGCGGCGGGCTGGACCACCACCACCAACCAGGTGTCGCCGCTCGGCGCGCCCGACTACTCGTCATATCTGCTCAACGTTGCGAACTCCGGCGCGGACGTGCTGATCAACGTCAACTGGGGCCATGACGCCGTGCTGTCGACGCAGCAGGCCAAGCAGTTCGGCGTGCTCGACAAGATGAAGCTCGTGGTGCCCTACCAGGTGCCGTTCATCGCCCGCGAGACCGGCGGCCTGATGCAGGGCGTCTATGCCGCGACCGATTACTGGTGGACGATCGAGGACAAGTATCCGCTGGCCAAGATGTTCAACGACGCCTTCGACAAGAAGTACGGCTACAAGCCGGAATGGGGCGCGGAGAACGCTTATATCAGCTTCGCGCACTGGGCCCGCATGGTCGAGGAGGCCGGCAGCTTCTATCCGCCCGACGTGATCAAGGCCTATGAGAAGGGCGAGACCCTCCCGTCGCTGGTCGGCGACGTCCATTATCGCCCGGAAGATCATCAGTGCGTCCGCCCGGTCATCATCGTCCGGGGCAAGATGGAAAAGGAAATGAAGAACAAGGAGGACTACTACGAGGTCATCGAGATCGTCCCCGGCGACGAGTTGATGCAGAAGCCGGACGCATTCGGCTGCCATCTCGGCGACTACACCTGATTGAGCTTGGGAACCAGGGCGCCGTGGGCGGAGTTACTCGCCCGCGGCGCCGTTTTGTGTCGGAATGCTTGCGACGGCACACATTCGTCGAGCAGGCCATGTGAAGTGTCGCCATGATCAATTGGCCGAATTTCGTCTCGCAACTGTTCAACGGCCTCGCGCTCGGCGCGCTGCTGGCGCTGATCAGCTCCGGACTGACCATCATCTACGGCACCCTCGGGGTGCTCAACCTCGCGCACGGCGCGATGTTCATGATCGGCGGCTACGCCGGGTACGTGGCCTACACCTACACCGGCTCGTTCGTCCTCGCGGTCGTTGCGGGATCGCTGTTCGTGATGCTGCTCGGCGTGGTGATGGAGCGCGTCATCATCCGCCACTTCTATCACCGTCCGCATGAAGACCAGCTTTTGGTCACGTTCGGCCTCGGCATCTGCTTCGTCGAGATCGTGCGGCTGATCTTCACCAGCCAGTCGCAGGTCGTGCCGCCGCCGGCGGCGCTGCAGGGCATCACCTCGCTCGGCTTCCTGTTCTATCCGACCTATCGCCTCGCCGTCGTCGGCATCGTCGCGGTGGCGCTCGGCGGGCTGTTCCTGGTCCTCTACCGCACCCGACTCGGGATGATCGTGCGCGCCGGCATCGAGGATTCGGTGATGGTCGATTCGCTCGGCATCAACGTCTATCGCGTCTTCATGATCGTGTTCGGCATCGGCGCGATGGCCGCGGGCTTTGCCGGCATCATCAATGCGCCGGTGGTCTCGCTCACGCCCGGCGTCGGCGACGACATCCTGGTGGAAACCTTCGTGGTGGTGGTGATCGGCGGTGTCGGCTCGTTTCCCGGCGCGATCCTCGGCGGCCTGATCGCCGGCGAGATCATCAGCATCACCTCGATGTTCAACCCCGGTTATGCCTACGTCATGCTGTTCGCGGCGATGACGCTCGTGCTCGTGTTGCGACCGCACGGCCTGCTCGGCACGCAGGGCCGCGAATGACGACGGATCAACAATGCTGAAACAGCGCCCCTTCCTGATCGAGACCCTGACGGCCATCGGCCTGATCGCCGCGCCTTTCCTGCTGCCGCTGCTGGGATTTGCACCCAACACCGTGAACCGGATCCTGGTCTGGGGCCTGTTCGGTCTCGGCTTCGACATCCTGTTCGGCTTCACCGGCCTGCTGTCGTTCGGCCAATCGGCGTTCTACGGCACCGGCGGCTTCGTCGCGGCGTATCTGTTGACCCAGGCCGGCTTCCCGAACGTCGTGCTGGCGCTGATCATCGGCATGATCGCCGCCGCCGCCACCGGCTATCTGATCGGCCTGATCGCGTTGCGCCGCACCGGCATCTATTTCGCCATGATCACGGTCGCGATCGCGGAGGTGTTCTTCTTCGTCGAATTCAATCCGCTGTCGGACTTCACCGGTGGTGAGAATGGATTGCCGGGCGTGCCGACCCCGAGCTTCAATCTCGGCTTCACCACGCTGCACTTCACCACCGGCTGGTCGCTCTACCAGTTCCTGGCGCTGTGCTATTTCATCGGCGTCGTGATCGCGCTGCGCATCGTGCGCTCGCCGGTCGGGGCCATCTTCAGCGCCATCAGAGACAACCCGTTGCGGGCGACGGCGGTCGGCCACAACATCCACGGCTACAAGCTGACCGCTTTCGTCATTGCTGCCGCCTATGCCGGATTTGCCGGCGGCCTGCTCGGCGTGCTGCAGGCCTTCATGCCGCCCGACGCATTCACCTTCGATACCTCGGGCCAGCTCGTGATGCAGACGGCGATCGGCGGTCGCGGCACGCTGTTCGGACCGCTGGTCGGCGCGGCCGTCTGGCTGTCGTTGCAGGATTTCCTGCAGGCCGCACTCGGGCTCGGCGCCGCCTGGAAGCTCGTGCTCGGCATCGTCTTCGTGCTGCTGGTGTGCTTCCTGCGCCGCGGCATCGTCGGCGGCCTCGTGGATCTCTACCAGCTCCTGACCGGACAACGCCGCAAGACGGCGCCGGATGAAAGCGAGCCGCAGGAAGTCAGCCCCGCCCGGCAGATCGCCGCCACACCGATGCCGGCCCGGCAGCGCGCGGCAGCCGATCCCTCCGGCCCGATCCTGCAGGCCAAGGGCCTGACCAAGCGCTACGGCGGACTGATCGCCAACAGCAACATCGATTTCACCGTCAACCATGGCGAGCTGCGCGGCATCATCGGCCCGAACGGAGCCGGCAAGTCGACTTTCTTCAAGATGCTGACCTGCGAGGTTCACCCGACCTCGGGCACCATCCTGTTCGAGGGCCGCGACATCACCGGAATGAATGTCACCGACGTCTGCCAGCTCGGCCTGACCAAGAGCTATCAGGTCAACCAACTGTTCGCCGGGCTGACCGTGCGCGAGAACCTGGTGATCGCGGCCCTGTCGGCGCTGCGCGGCAAGTTCCGGCTCGATCTGTTCCGCAGCATCGACAGCATTCCCGGGCTGTCCGAGCAGGTACAGCACACCCTCGAGCTGGTCAATCTCGCGGCACGGCCGGACACGCCGGTGTCCGAGCTCGCCTATGGCGAAAAGCGGCGGCTCGAGATCGGACTGGCGCTGGCGACCTCGCCGAGCCTGCTGCTGCTCGACGAACCGCTGGCCGGCATGAGCCCGCGCGAGCGCGTCGAGACCGTGAAGCTCTTGAAGTCGATCAGCCAAGGCCGGACGATGATCATCATCGACCACGACATGGACGCGCTGTTCGAGCTCGCGGAGCGCGTGACTGTGCTGCAGGAAGGCCGCGTCCTGGTCGAAGGGACGCCCGAAGAGATCAAGAACAACTCGACCGTCCAGGAGGCCTATCTCGGCGGCGTGCATGGAGAGCTCGCCGCATGAGTCTGCTCGAGGTCAACGGACTGAACAGCTACTACGGGGATTCGCATATCCTGTTCGACGTCTCGCTGCGCGTCGAGCGCAACGAGGTGGTGGCGCTGCTCGGCCGCAACGGCGCCGGCAAGAGCACGACGCTGAAGAGCTTGATGGGCGTGGTGACGCCGCGCAGCGGCTCGGTGATGTTCGACGGCACCGAGGTCGCCGGCAGGAAGAGCCACCGGATTGCGCAGGCCGGCATGCAGCTCGTCCATGAGGAGCGACGCATCTTCGGCAGCCTCAGCGTCGAGGAGAATCTCGTCATCGCCGGGCTGACCGCCTCGCAGCGCTGGCCGCTGGATCGCATCTACGAGATGTTTCCGCGGCTCAGGGAGCGGCGGGGCAATCGTGGCACCGATCTGTCGGGCGGCGAGCAGCAGATGCTGGCGATTGCGCGCGCGCTGGTGCGCGACCCGAAGATCATCCTGCTCGACGAGCCGTTCGAGGGGCTGGCGCCGGTCATCGTGCGCGACCTGATGAAGGCTTGCCGTGACCTTGCCGAGGCCGGACAGACCATCGTGCTGGTCGAGCAGAATCTCGCCGCGACGCTCGCGCTCGCAGAGCGCATCTACATCATCAACAATGGACATATCGTCCATGAGGGGCCTGCGCAGGAGATCAAGGCGCAACCCGACGTGCTGCAGCGCTATCTCGGCGTTTAAAGCCTGATGAGGTTAGGTTGAGCTGGAACGGCGTCCAAAGTTCACCTCTCCCTTGGGAGAGGTCGATTTGCGGAGCAAATCGGGCGAGGGGTTACGTTCTATCGAGGGAGCAAGAGCCCTCACCCGGATTGCACTGGACGATGCTTCGCATCGCCAGGCGCAATCCGACCTCTCCCCAACGGGGAGAGGTGAACCGAGACCGCGCCAAGTCGATTCAACCAAAACTCATCCCGCTTTAGTCCATACAGCCGCGCTCAGCTTCCGAGCGCCGCGATCATCCGCCGGGCATGATCGGCGAGCACGTCCATGTCTTCCTTGCGGGTCTGCGGCGGCAGCAGCGCCACGCCATCCTTGACCGGCATCACGTGCATATGCAGGTGAAACACCACCTGGCCGCTGGCGGGTTCGCTGAATTGCTGGATGATGATGCCGTCCGCGTCGAAGGCTTTCATCGCGGCGACGGCGATCCGCTTCGATGACCGGGCGACCTCGGCAAGGTCATCTTCCGCCACATCGAGGATTCCGCGCGCTCGTGCTTTCGGAAGCACCAGCGTATGCCCAGGCGAGCGCGGCATGATGTCGAGGAAGGCAAAGGTCCGGTCGGTTTCATAGACCTTGAAGCTCGGGATTTCGCCGCGGAGGATCTTGGCGAAGATATTCTGGTCGTCATAGGGCGTCATGAGCGTCGCTTCCGGATCGTCACATTCAAAGGCCGACCGTGCGCGTCGTCGGCGCGCGGCGCAAGTGATATCGACGCCGCACCGGCCATCGGCTAACAACGCGCGATGAGCGAACCTTCCGACAAGAGCGGCCTGACCGTCGAGACCATCAGGCGCGCGCTTGCCGCGCGCCTCAAGGCCGCCGGCATCGATGCGCCCGAACTCGAGGCGCGCCTGCTGGTCGGCGCCGCGCTCGGCCTCGATCTGACCGGTATCATCACGGCAGCAGGCCGCGCGATCACAGAGGGCGAATCGGGTCGCCTCGAAGGCTTCGTGCAACGCCGCCTCGGCGGCGAACCAGTTGCGCGCATTCTCGGCACCAAGGAATTTTGGGGGCTGCCGCTGCATCTCTCCGCCGCGACGCTGGTGCCGCGTCCCGACACCGAGACCGTGGTCGAGCGCGCGCTCGAACTGCTGCGTGCCGACGGCGCAACCGACCGCGCGCTGCGGATCGCCGATCTCGGCACCGGTTCCGGCGCGATCCTGCTGGCGCTGCTCTCGGAACTGTCAAACGCACGTGGCTTCGGAACCGACATCTCGACTGAAGCGCTGCAGACCGCAAGCCAGAACGCCGCCGAGATCGGACTTGCGGATCGTGCAAGCTGGATTATGTGTGACTATGGCAGTGGCCTCACTGGCACGTTCGACTTGATCGTGTCCAATCCGCCCTACATCCGCACAGCCGACATCGCAGGTCTCGCCACCGAAGTGCGCGACCATGATCCGCGCGCGGCGCTCGATGGCGGCACGGACGGACTCGATGCCTACCGCGCGCTGATTTCGCAATCCGCGGGTCTTTTGACATCGGGTGGCGTTCTGGTTGTAGAAGTCGGCCTCGGCCAAAGCGATGATGTTGAAGGTCTGATGACCGTATCGGGGTTATCCCCGACAGGACGGCCCAGGGCCGATCTCGGGGGCGTCCCTAGGGCGGTCTCGGCCCGCCGGCTGCCCCGATAAAGTCCTATTGGAACGCAAAAAAACCTCTTGGAATATCCCCCGGGAACGACTACGTTCCGGGCACAACATCGGTGCTGGCCCCGTGACCTACGGGTGATGTCCAGGGTTCTCGACGAGAACCCGCCGATTGAAAGGTTCCAAGAACGCAGGTCACATAGAGCGCAATAGCCGGGGCTGTGCCGCTCTCGACCGCCAAGCGAACGAAAGCCTGCTATTGCGCTTGAAGACTTACGCAAGAGAGCTGAGCCTGTCTCGACGGGCGGAATGATTTGGTCGCCGGCGAGGTCGTCGGCGGTTGGGGAACGCGTCTTTGCTGAACGCGATGGTCGGCAACATTGAAGCCAATTTCGAACGGTAGTGCGATTCCGTGCGCGTGAGCGCGCGCCGAATCGATTGAAGCAATGGACGGCAATAACTTCAGGGCTGGAATAAAAGGCGACAGATGAGAAACGGTCAGAATAACAAGCGGATGCGCAACCGGAACAATAACAATAACAACAATAATAACCGGCGCGGCCAGAATCCCCTGACACGGGTGTACGAATCGAACGGACCCGACATCAAGATTCGCGGCACCGCCTCCCACGTGGCCGAGAAATATGTCCAGCTTGCCCGCGATGCGCGCTCCTCGGGCGATCCCGTGGCCGCCGAGAACTACTACCAGCACGCCGAGCACTATTACCGGATCATCGCGGCCGCCCAGGAGCAATTCCGGCAGAATCAGCAGCAGCCGCGTCCCGACGCTGAAGTCACGCTGCCCGACGACGGCGACGACGACGGCTATTCGAGCTTCGGCCAGGAGCCGGGGTTCGTGCCGCAGCCGCAGCCCTATATGCGCGACAACGGCCAGCAGCCCTACCAGCGCGACCAGCAGCAGCCGCGCGAGCATCGTCCGCAGCCGCGCGAATATCAGCCGCAGCCGCAGAACCAGCCGCAGCCCGTGATGGCCGATCCCGGCGGTGTTGATCGCCTGCCCTCGTTCATCACCGGAAGCCCGCAGCCGCCGGCCAATGGCGCCTATGAAGGCAATGGCGGCGGGGAACGCAGCGAGCGCGGCGAACGCTTCCCGCGCCGCCGCCGCCGGCCGCACGGTCCGCGTCCCGACATGGCCGCGCAGCCGGCGCCGAGCGAGGACGCCAATCCCGGCAACGAGTAACGTTTCGGATCAATCTTGCGAACAGGGCGGGCGACGCTTGAGGCGGCCCGCCCTTTGCTTTTGCGCCTTGCCCGAGCGTTTTCGGTTCTGACGGCGTCAGAACCGATCTCCGCATGTCAGCGTTGGCGCGTTGTTTCGCGCGAACCGGCGTTCGCCTCAGCCGCGGGTCGCGCTCGATGACGGCACCAGCACCGGCTGCAGCGAGGGGATCAGCCGCGTCCGCTCGCGGTGCGCGGGAATCGCGCGATAGACCTGCTTGCTGGCCTCGACGATATGCACGCCGGCGAAGGGCAGCGACAACGCCGCGCCGACGCGCTCCCATGCCGTCGCCGACCGCAGGAACCAGCCGCCCTGAACCGGCGGCATGAACAGCGCCTCGCCCCACGCCGTCGGTGTGAACCAGGTCTGCCGCAGCAGTTGTGTGATCTGCGCGCGCGAATACGGCCGGCCATGGCCGAACGGCGTGTTGTCGGTGCGCGTCCATACGCCGCGGCGGTTCGGGATCACGGCGATCAGCCGCCCGGACGGCGCCAGCACCCGCCAGACCTCGCGCAACAGCCGCTCCGGATCGTCGGACATCTCCAGCGCATGCACCAGCAGCACGCGGTCGACTGCGGCATCCTGCAGCGGCATCGAGAATTCGTCGATCAGGGTCGCGAGCGCAGGCCGCCCGGTCGGCCATTTCAGCACACCCTGAGCTGCCGGCATGAAGGCGATGCAGCGCTCGCAGGACTCGCGAAACAGGCCGAGATAGGGCGTCGGATAGCCGAGCCCGAGCACGCGCTGTCCTTCCGCATTGGGCCAGCGCTCGCGGATTCCGCGGTTGATGAGCTGCCGGGCCACGATGCCGAGGCGCTGCGAATAGAAATCCCGGAGGTCGATGACGTCCATGGGCCAAACCTAACATGCCGCGTGCGGCCGCGGCGCGCGGAAAATTGCGTTGCCGTCGGAGCGTTAACGCCATATTTCACCCCTATATTTGGCCTCTTAGCGCCTAAGCCCCAGCACTTCGTGGAGATATCATGGCCGCAGAAATTCGTACCTTTACCTGCCTGACCGACAATTTCGGTTACCTGATCCACGATCCCGCGACCAAGGCTACGGCGTCGATCGATGCGCCGGAGGCCGCGCCCATCATCAAGGCGCTGGAGCGCGAAGGCTGGACGCTGACCGACATCCTGATCACCCATCACCATGGCGACCATGTCGGTGGCGTCGCCGAGCTGAAGCAGAAATACGGCTGCCGGGTCGTCGCCCCGCACGACAAGTCGGCAAAGATCGCCAATGTCGACCTGCGCGCCGCGAACGCCGACGTGATCAAGGTCGGCGGCCTGCTGGCTCGCGTGGTGGAGACGCCCGGCCACACGCTCGACCACATCTCCTATGTGTTCGACGGCGAGAAGGCGGTGTTCGCCGCCGACACGCTGTTCTCGATCGGATGCGGCCGGGTGTTCGAAGGCAACTACCCGATGATGTGGGATTCGCTGCTGAAGCTGCGCTCGTTGCCGGACGATTTCCGGCTCTATTGCGGCCATGAATACACCGCCTCCAACGTCAAGTTCGCGCTGACGGTGGAGCCGGACAATCCGGCCCTCCAGGCCCGCGCCGCCGAGGTCACGAAGCTGCGCGCCGAGAACAAGCCGACGATCCCGGTGCTGCTCGGCGACGAGAAGAAGGCCAATGTGTTCCTGCGTGCCGACGAACCTTCGGTTGCAGCAAAGCTGCACATGAAAGGCGCCGATCCGGCCGAGGTGTTCGGCGAGCTCCGCGAACGCAAGAACAAGTCCTGATGTCACGGCCCTCGGCTGCCGAGATCATCGCGCGGCTCGAGTTGAAGCCGCATCCGGAAGGCGGGCATTATCGCGAAACGTTTCGCGACGAGCACGGCGACGCCGGCGGCCGCGCCTGCTCGACCGCGATCTACTTCCTGCTCGCGCGCGGCGAGCGCTCGCACTGGCATCGCATCGACGCAGTCGAGGTCTGGCACTACTACGCCGGGGCGCCGCTGCTCCTGCGGATTGCGCAGGAGGGCCGCGCACAGCACAGCGTCACGCTCGGCCCGGATGTCGCGAATGGCGAACAGCCGCAAGCGATCGTGCCGGCGGGTGCCTGGCAGGCCGCGGAAAGCACGGGAGACTGGACGCTGGTCGGCTGCACCGTGGCGCCAGGGTTCGAGTTCGCGAATTTCGAGCTGGCACCGAAAGGCTGGGAGCCGACGTCGTAACAGCTCATCTCGTAGGATGGGTAGAGCGCAAGCGTGCCCACCATCACGGGCACGTCAAGAATGGTGGGCACGTCGCTCCGCTCCTTTGCGCACCCTACTTTTCCTACATTCTCTTTCTCAGCACCATATCCTTGGCGGCGATCAGGCCGCCGCCGGCGATCAGGATCGCGGCAACGGCGATGTTGGCGCTTGGCTTGGCGAAACCCGCGAGAATCAGGAAGGCGGTCGACAGCAGCGGCGTGGCGTAGGATGCGGCGCCGAGCACGCGGATGTCGCCGCGCTTCATGCCGATGTCCCAGGCGAAGAACGCAGCACCCACCGGCCCGATGCCTAAACCGACCACCGCAAGCCATTGCAGCGGCGTCGCGGGCCACACCGTGGTCTCAACCATCAAATGCACGAGCGCCGCCAGCACCGCGGTGGCGAGGCAGAAGCCGGCCACCGCATCTGTCGGCACCGCCTTGAGCCGGCGCGACATCACCGAGTAGGTCGCCCAGACGAAGGCAGCGACAAAGGCGGCCACGAAACCCGGAATCTGGCTCTGCGCGAAGCTGCCGGTGTTGCCGGCGAACAGCAGCACCGTGCCGACCAAGCCCAAGAGCGCGCCGACGATGTGATGGACAGCGAGCCGCTCGCCCGGCAGCAATGAAGAGAACAACACGATCAGGAGTGGCCACAGATAGTTGAGCAGGCCTGCTTCCGCCGGCGGCGCGAAGCGCAGCGCCAGGAAATACAGCGCGTGATAACCGAACAGTCCACCGACGCCGACGGCCCAGGCAACCGGCGGCTGCCTCAATGCAGCGAAGGCGGAGGTGCGAAACAGGAAGCTCGCGAACGCCACCGCCGCGCCGATTGCGAAGGTCATGGCGGCGAGCTGGAATGCGGGGATTTGCCCGGTCGCAACCGTCATGACCGAGAGCAGTGACCACATCAGGATGGCGGTCAGTCCAACGAGGGTGGCGGTGCGAGTCGTCATCAGGCAGGATCCGGCGCGGCCGGGCACGAGCGCAGAACAGATCTGCTGCTCAAGCTGCCGTGGCCATCCACGTCATCATTCGGGACACCCTTGTAAAGACGTTGATGCCCGGCACAAGGCCGGGCATCGCGACTTGACGGATAACGCCTGCGACGCGACGCTTTTTCGTATCAGGCGTGATACTGACCGCCATTGATGGTGAGCGTCGAGCCGGTGATGAAGCCGGCATCGTCGGCGGCCAGGAACACGACCGCGCGCGCGATCTCCTCCGGCTCGCCGAGGCGGTTGACCGGGATCTGCGGGATCACGCTCTTCTCCAGCACGTCCTTCGGCACCGCCTGCACCATCTCGGTGTTGATGTAGCCGGGCGCGATCACGTTGACCGTGATGCCGCCCTTGGCGTTTTCGATCGCGAGCGCCTTGGTGAAGCCGATGTCGCCGGCCTTCGCCGCGGAATAATTGACCTGGCCGAACTGGCCCTTCTGGCCGTTGATCGAGGAGATCGAGATGATGCGGCCGAACTTGCGGGCGCGCATGCCCTCGATCACCTGCCGCGTCATGTTGAACAGCGAGCCGAGATTGGTGTTGATCACGGCATTCCATTGCTCGAGCGTCATCTTGTGGAAGGCGGTATCGCGAGTGATGCCGGCATTGTTCACCAGCACGTCGACCGGACCGAGCTCGGCCTCGACCTTTTTGACGCCGTCCGCGCAGGCATCGAACGAGGCAACATCCCACTTGAACACGGGGATGCCGGTTTCGGCCTTGAACTTCTCGGCAGCCGCATCGTTGCCGCCGTAAGTCGCCGCCACCTTGTAGCCCGCCGCCTTCAGAGCCTTGCTGATCGCAGCTCCGATGCCCCGCGTTCCGCCCGTCACCAATGCAACACGTGCCATGTCCGTTTCCTCCTTGGCCGTCTTTTACAACCGGAATGACTCCGGCGTTTTGCACTCACTCGCGTACAAAAACAAAGATGCCCGGCGCGTGGCCGGGCATCTTATTTATCAGCTCGCGCCGCGGTTCACAGACGATCTTTTCATCATGTGGCCGCCTCGCTGCCTGTTGTTCAGTCGCGTGCAACGCACATGGCGATGCCCATGCCGCCGCCGATGCAGAGCGTCGCGAGGCCCTTCTTGGAATCGCGCTTCTGCATCTCGTGCAGCAAGGTCACCAGCACGCGCGCGCCCGACGCACCGATCGGATGACCGATCGCGATCGCGCCGCCGTTGACGTTGACCTTGGACGTATCCCAGCCGAGGTCCTTGTTGACCGCACAGGCCTGTGCGGCGAACGCTTCATTGGCCTCGATCAGGTCGAGATCGGCGACGTTCCAGCCGGCCTTCTTCAACGCCGCGCGCGAGGCAGGGATCGGACCGGTGCCCATGATCTTGGGATCGACGCCGGCCTGGCCCCAGGAGACGATACGCGCGAGCGGCTTCTTGCCCTGCCGCGCCGCTTCCTTGGCGGTCATCAGCACCACGGCGGCAGCGCCGTCATTGATGCCCGAGGCGTTGCCGGCGGTCACGGTGCCATCCTTCTCGAAGGCCGCGCGGAGCTTGGCCATCGCGTCGAGGGTAGCGCCGTGGCGCGGATACTCATCGGCGTCGACCACGACGTCGCCCTTGCGGGTCTTGATGGTGACCGGGACGATCTCGTCCTTGAACCTGCCGGCCTTCTGCGCCGCCTCCGCCTTGTTCTGCGAGCCGACCGCGAACTCGTCCTGCTGCGAACGGGTGATCTGGTACTGCTTGGCGACGTTCTCGGCCGTGTTGCCCATGTGGTAGCCGTTGAAGGCATCCCAAAGCCCGTCCTTGATCATGGTGTCGACCAGTTCGAGGCCGCCCATCTTGACGCCGCCGCGCAGATATTGCGCATGCGGGGCCATGCTCATGGATTCCTGGCCGCCGGCGACGACAATCGAAGAGTCGCCGTTGACCAGCGCCTGATAGCCGAGGGCGACCGAGCGCAGGCCCGAGCCGCAGAGCTGGTTGACGCCCCAGGCCGGGCTCTCCACCGGGATGCCGGCCGAGATCGAGGCCTGGCGGGCCGGGTTCTGGCCCTGCGCGGCGGTGAGAATCTGACCCATGATGACTTCGGACACCTGACCCGGCTCGACGCCCGCGCGCTCCAGTGCAGCCTTGATGGCGACCGCGCCGAGGTCGTGGGCGGGAGTGGTGGCGAACGCGCCGTTGAAGCTGCCGACCGGGGTGCGGGCGGCGCTGACGATGACGACATCGTCTGACATGAACATCTCCTATTTGGTTGTAGCTGGATTTTTTCGACGGCGGGCGGCCGGTTGGCGGGCCTGTCTCTTAGTTAGTCATCCTGTAAAGCCGATCGAGACCTGTCAATCGGACTGTGGGCCGAATTCGCGCCGCGACGCACTCAAATTGGCACCCTTGGCAGTTTCCTGAGCAATCCCTATGCTTTGGGATTAACCGTGCCGCACAAAACGGTAGCCGAGCGGCTTTGAAAATGCTTACCTTTGCTGCGATGCGTTGCATTTAGCCCTGCGGCGATGCTGCCGGGTTCCGGATCCTTCGGTGTTTGAAGTGTGAGCCCATGGCAAAATCTGAACAACCGACTACGATCAAGAAGTACGCGAACCGGCGGCTCTATAATACCGGTACGAGCACATACGTGACACTCGAGGATCTCGCCGCGATGGTGAAGGAAGGCGAGGATTTCCTCGTCTACGACGCCAAGACAGGCGACGACATCACCCGCTCCGTGCTCGCGCAAATCATCTTCGAGCAGGAAAACAAGGCCGGGCAGAACCTGCTTCCGACCACGTTCCTGCGGCAGTTGATCCGCTTCTATGGCGACAGCATGCAGATGGTGGTGCCGAAATATCTCGAGCAATCACTGGAGACGCTGACCAAGGAGCAGGAGAAGTTCCGCAAGCAGATCGCGGGCGCCCTCAGCGGCACCCCGTTCGCACCTCTGGAAGAACAGGTCCGCCGCAACATGGAGCTGTTCCAGCAGACCTTCTCGATGTTCAAGCCGTTCGTGCCGCAACGCACGAATGCGGAGCCCGAGAAGGTGCCCGAGCCTGCGCCCGACGAGAACAACATCGACGACCTCCGCCGCCAGATGAAGGACATGCAGGAACGTCTCGAGCGCATGTCGCAGCCGAAGAAGGACGAGTGACGCCTCGCCGTCGCTCGGCCGGCTGACCAATCGCCGCCGCGTCGCAAATCCGGGTTCAGGCCAGCGTCACCCGCCGGCCTGACCGAACAGGCTCTTGCGCACGATCGCGTGGACACCCCAATTGCCGTCGGCGACCTGGGTGACTCCGAAATCGACACCGAGCGAGATCAGCGCCAGCGCCTCATCCTCGCTGAGGTGATAACCCTCCATCAGGAATTTGCGCGTCGCCCGGAACGCGTTGCGCAGCGCGAGATCGACCGACGAGCGCTGGTAGATTTCCGACTGCGCATTGCGGCCGAGCTCGCGCAGATAGTTGCCGTAGCTGAAGCCGTGCAGGATCCACTCCTCCGCGGTTTCCAGCAGCGGGTGCGCAAGCCCTTCCACATGCGGCTTGGTCCCCTGACCGCTCTTGTGCAGGACGAAGCGGAACTGGCCGGTGAGCGAAAGCTCCAGCGCGGTGCCGTTGACCTCGCCGTCGCCTTGCGCGAAATGCGGATCGCCGATCGAGAACAACGCGCCCGGCACCGCGACCGGCAGATAGAGCGTGGTGCCCTTGGTCGCCCGCCAGTTATCGACGTTGCCCCCGAAATATCCGGGCGGGATCGAATCGATGATGTCGGACTCGCGCGGCGCCACCGCCATGAAGCCGAAATGCAGCCGCGCCGGAATGCGCACGCCCGCCAGCACACCGGGCCGCTTCTCGATGCTGGCGTGATCGACCGGCACACCGGGATAATCCATGGTGTCATGGCGCACGCCGAACGGATCGGTTTGCGGCGTCCAGCGATAGGAATAGACCGCGCGAGCCCATTCGGCCTGCGCATCCGTCTCGAAGATGGTGATGGTCTCGCGCTTGGCCGGCGGATCGATCAGGTCATTGTACTGAAAGCCCCACCAGGCGGCAGCGTTGCTGCCGAACGACTTGCCGGCGAAGGCCGGGTTGGCGCAAGGGCGCGGCCAGATGTCGAGGATCTGCACCTCGAGCACATCGCCCGGCTCCGCGCCGCGAACATGGACCGGGCCGGTGCAGATGTGCACGCCAAATCCCTCGCCGGCGCCACGGCCGAAGATCGAACCGTCCATCGGACCGGCGCCGCGCCGCTCGACCGCCTTTCGCTCGGCGGTCCAGTGGAACACGCTCTCGGCGCCCGGATCGCCTTTGATCATGCGCTCATGGTCGTCGAAGGCGTGCTGGGTCAGCGTCTCGATCGTCACCACCGCACCCGATTCGATGCACATCACCGGCGGGATGGTGCGGCTGAGATAGCCCCAATGAGTGGTCTCCTTCGAAACCGTGAGGTGATGTGACGAGACGCGCGTTTCCGGCAGCGTCGTTGCCGGCTCGATCGGTGTGGCCGGTTCAAGCCGCAGGGCGCCGTCCCGCGCTGCCGTACCAGGCGCGAGCCGCAGCACCGTCGCAGTGCTGCGCGCGAGCCGGGGCCGACCCCGCGTGCGCTCAATCTCCGCATCGCGCGGCACCGACTTGCGGAATTCGCGCGGCGAGGTGCCGTAGGTCGCGCTGAACATGCGGCTGAAATGGGCCTGATCCGAGAACCCCCAGCGGTAGCTGATGTCCGCGATCCGCTGGTCGGAATAGTTCGGATCGATCAGATCGTTGCAGCAGCGCTCCAGCCGGCGCTCGCGCACATAGGTCGAGAATGTTGTGTTCTGGCGCTCGAACAGCCGCTGTAGATAGCGCTGCGAAAGGCCCTCCTGGCGCGCGATGTCGGCGATCGTCAGATGGGGATTGCCGAGCTGAGCCTCGATTGCGGCGTCGACCCGCCGCAAATGTCCGGCCTGGACCTGCGTCATGGCTTCGGCATCGAGCCGCGTTTCGCCCAGCACCGCGCCGGCAACGAGCTCGGTGACCGCGACCTCGGTCGTGGCAAGATCGGCCTTGTCCAGAATCGAAAAGTTGCCGCCCAGCGTCCGCATCACCGGGCGTACTGCCGCGGCCGCAATCGTCGCGCCGAGCACGATCGGCAGGCGCAGGCGATTGTGCCCGAGCCGGCCGAGCAGTCGCTCGCGCGGCAGCTCGAGCAGCAGCAGTTCGAAATCCTCGCGCAAGGTCATGCACCAGGCCGATTGCAGGTCGCACACCGACACGTCGTTATCGGCGAACTCGCAACTGCGTTGACTGGTCGCGATGCTGCCGCGGCCATAGGCATGGAAGATGATCGCCACCCGGGCCGGCGCGGCCGCCGACGCCGCATGACCGTTGCAGACGATCTGTTGCTCGCTCGAGCGCAGCAGCGCCAATTGCGCGCCGGTCGTCGAGCGCTTGGCGCTCAGTTCGCCGAACTGGAACGGGCCGGTGTCCGGCAGCCGGCAATCGAGCAGGAGCCCTGCCAGCGCCTCGCGCCAGACCTCCCGCTGGTTCTGCCGCGGAATCGCATCGATCGAAATCCGATAGGTCGTGGCGACCATCACCCCTCCAGGCCGCCGCACCGCGGCCCCCAAGTCACACAGCCGTGAACGCAGCGTGCACCGATCGCACTGGCGCGGCAAGCATGTTGCTGGGGCACACGCTGCCCAGCCTTCGTGCAAGACGCCGCGACGATCGTCCGCCGACGACGGGCCGCCCGCAAACGGAGCCGGCCGAACTTGATCGAATACGGCCAAAATCTTGATCGTGGCAGCCGTGCCGCGATGCGAAGTTGGCCATCCCACGCACTTTGCGCCGCCGTCGCCCGCCCCTCGCGCAGCGCTCGACGCGAGCGGCCGGCAAATTATTGGGCGCGCCCGGTCATGTCGAAGCGGCGCGGCGCAATGCACTCTCGCAAGCACTTTTCCAACCGCAGGAGAGCGAGATGTGCGCAGGTGACGACAGAAACTGCCCGGACTTCGAACTGCATCATCGGCAATTCAAGGACACGCTCGACCGGGAACGCCGCTCGTTCCTGCGATCGAGCTTCGCGGCGGCCGGTGGCGCCGCGGCGATGACCGCCGGCGGCATCTCGCTGGTGACGCCGAAGATGGCGGCGGCCGCGGAGAAGCATCAGCCGGCGCAGCGCGCCTATCACCACCTGCCGGCCAATGCCGACACCGTGCATTGGGGCTATTTCAGCAAGACGCTGAAGCCGCGCGTCGAGATCAATTCCGGCGATTTCATCACCATCGAGGCGCTGACGCACCATGCCAACGACGATGCCGAGCGCATGGTCAAGGGCGATCCCGGCGTCGAGAGCGTCTACCTCTGGACCAAGGAGAAGAAGGGCGTCGACCGCCGTGGCGCCGGCCCGATGGACGCCTCGATCTACGGACGCGGCGCCGGCGAAGGCCTCGGCGTGCATATCTGCACCGGGCCGGTCTTCGTCCGCGGGGCCGAGCCGGGCGACGTGCTCGAGGTGCGGATCATCGACGTGGCCCCGCGGCCCAGTGCCAACCCGAAATATGCCGGCAAGGCATTCGGCAGCAATGCTGCCGCATGGTGGGGCTTCCACTACAAGGACCTGATCACCGAACCGAAGCCGCGCGAGGTGGTCACCATCTACGAGGTCGACGCGACCGGCGAGCGGAACTGGGCGCGCGCGGTCTATAACTTCACCTGGACGCCGCAGACCGATCCGTTCGGCGTGGTGCACAAGACCATCGACTATCCCGGCGTCCCCGTCGATCATGCGACGGTCAAGGAGAACCACGGTATTCTGAAGAATGTGCGCATCCCGGTGCGCCCGCATTTCGGCGTGATCGGGCTCGCGCCCAAGGAAGCCGACTTCGTCGATTCGATTCCGCCGAGCTACACCGGCGGCAACATCGACAATTGGCGCATCGGCAAGGGCGCCACGATGTATTACCCGGTCGCGGTCGAAGGCGGCCTGCTGTCGGTCGGCGACTCGCATGCATCGCAAGGCGATTCCGAACTGTGCGGCACCGCGATCGAATGCTCGCTCAACGGCACCTTCCAGATCATTCTGCACAAGAAGGCGGATCTCGCCGGCACCGCGCTCGAGTCACTCGATTACCCGATGCTGGAGACCAAGGACGAATGGCTGGTGCACGGCTTCAGCTATGCCAACTATCTCAGCGAGCTGGGTTCCAGCGCGCAGACCGACATCTACAAGAAATCGTCGGTCGACCTCGCCTTGCGCGACGCATTCCGCAAGATGCGCACCTTCCTGATGACGACGAAGAAGCTGACCGAGGACGAGGCGATCTCGTTGATCTCGCTCGGTGTCGACTTCGGCGTGACCCAGGTCGTCGACGGCAATTGGGGCGTCCATGCCGTGATCCGCAAGGACATCTTTGCCGGCGAGATTAGCTGACGAACAGCCATAGCGTTTTCGAGCGAAGTGGACACCGGTTCGCGTGAAGAAAACGCGTCAAGACGAGAATCTGGAGCGCGGTGATCAGCCGATCATCGCGCTTCAGCCCGCGGCCACACGCATCTCGGCTGTCATCACCCGCGCATGCGGGTGATCCAGTATTCCAGAGACGTCGGGTGCGTGAACGAGAGGCCGCGGCGTACTGGATACCCGCTTTCGCGGGTATGACGACCAACGTTGCGGATCAGCTTGTTGCCGCTCAGCCAGTGGCCGGCACTGCCTTCTCGGGCTGCCCGCTCCACGGCCGATCCGGTGACGCAAGCCCGATCAGCCGGCCCTGGATGAAATCGCAGCCCCATTCGCGCAGCATCACCGCAGCCTCTTCATCCTGCACCCATTCGGCGACCGTCTTGATCTGAAGACGCCGGGCCAGATCGATCAACGTCTGCACGAAGGCGCGGTCGTCGGCGGAATGCACGATGTTCTGCACGAAGGCGCCGTCGATCTTCACGATATCGACGCCGAGCTTACGCAGGTTGCGGAACGAGGTGTAGCCCGCGCCGAAATCGTCGATCGCGATCTTGCTGCCGAAATTCTTCAGCCGCGTAACGAAGCCGCGAACGTCATCGATGTCCTGGATCGCGACCGTCTCGGTGATCTCGACGATCAGCCGCTCGCCGACGCCTTGATGGGCGCGCATCAAGGATTCGATCGTGGCCCACCAGTCCGGATCCATCGTGGTGTCGGGCGAGATGTTGAGACTGAGCTGCACGCCAGGTGCCGTGGCGAGCTCGGCGATCGCCAGCTCCAGCACGCGGTGATCGACCAGCCGGATCAGGCCGAGCCGTTCGGCGACCGGCACGATGTCAGGCGCGAGCAATGCCCGGCCATCCTCCTGCTCCATGCGGACCAGGCACTCATAGAACGCGGGCTGCCGCGAGCGCGCCTCGACCACGGGCTCGAACCCGATCACGATCCGCCGCTCGTTCAGCGCGGTGACGATCTCGTCGGTGACGCGGATGTTGACGCGACGCTGGGCGTCGCGCTCGACATTCGGCTTCCACATCGCGAACGAACCGGCGCGGCGGCTCTTGGCGGATTCCAGCGTCTCCTGGGCGCGGTTGACCGCCTCCTCGGCCGACTTTGCGTGCCTGGGGATGGTGACGGCACCGATCGAGGCGGTCACCGACACGGGGCCGGACTTGGTCGGCACCACGTCGTCGCGCACCGCGGCGAGGAATCGTTCGGCGGCGACATTGGTGTCGTCGACCGTGCAGTTGCGCAGGATCAGGCCGAACTTGTTGCCCGAGAAACGGCCGAGCATGTCGCCGCTGCGCAGCCGCGCGCGAATCCGCTTCGCGACCTCGGCAATGACGGCGTCGGCGACGTCGAAGCCGAAGGCGTCGTTGACCCGCGCCAGATGGTCGATGCCGATCAGCATGAAGGCACAGGAGGTGCGGAAGCGCGTGCACTCCTCGATGGTCTCCGCGAGCGAGGCGATCAGGTGAGTGCGATTCAACTCGTTGGTCAGCGGATCGTGCCGCGACAATTTCAGAAGCTGCTCGTCATGGGCGTGGCGCTCGTTGTTGATGCGAACGATGCCCTGCGCGTGCGCCGGCCTGCCGTCGGCGCCTGCAAACCAGACACCGGTTTCCTCGATCCAGATCACGGGCGCGGAGGTCACCGCGCGCACGCCGTATTCGATCCGATAGGGAACGGCTTCGCCGCTCGCCGGCGCGGCCTGGCCGACCGCCTCGCGGCGCACCGAGCGCGACGGCTCGATCAGTTTGGCAAACTCCGCGCCGCTGGCGAGGGCCGCCTCGGGAATGTCGGCGAAGACCGCCGCAACGTTGTCGCTCCAGGCGATCGCGTCGGTCGCCAAATCCCAGGCGAATGTCGCCTGGCCCAGAGAGGCGAGGATGCTGGCAGCAGGCGGGACTGAGGGCATCGGACTTGCCTCGATTTGGAACACCGCGCGGTGATTCTACGTCCCCAAGATAGTGGTTCCGGCGAATCCAACGCTAGGCGAAGTTGATAAATAATCTGGAAACCACATTTGAGGGCACCCCGGAACGGATTGGGCGCCATCGGCATGACACTTGCCGTGACAAGGCAGCACAGGGACTCAACGTCCCAAAATGTGACGGCTCAACCAGGTCCCATTGGCAATGTTCGATATCGATCAAGCAGATGCCCAGGACGAGGAGGCTGCAAGCAACGTCCAGCCCGCCTGCACGGCGTTGGTCCCGTTGACCGCGACGACTTACTGGGCACCCAAGGTGCCGCTGGTCAACGCCGATCCCTCCTTCGTTGCGCAATTGCTCGCGACCGCCGAGCACGAACCGCAGACGCGCAGGCTGCGGCGGGGATCACCGGCCGATGCGCGAAGCGCCTACGATCAGCATCTCCGCGAACGCCGCAGCGTCGCGCGGCGGACCCGGCAAATCATCTAGCATGATGGGATTGGCTTGATCTGAAACAACGGCGGAGGTCACCTCCCCCTTGGGAGAGGTCGACCGAAGCCGCCGCGAGTCGATTCAACCTGACCCGCATCCCGCTCTAACAATCAATCGTCAGGGCTTCGGCGTGTCGGACGGCGGCTGGTTGCCCGGCTGCAGGTCCGGTGAGGCGACCGAGGGTTTTGGCGGGGTCTGATCGACCAGCACGGATTCCGCGACAGACGCAGCCGGCGGAACCGGCGCGGCAGGTGGTTGTGGCGAAGGCGCGGCGACCGGTGCCGGTATGGGCTGGGATTGCGGCGCATCGTTCGTCACCGGCGCGGACATGCTGGCGCGGGCGCTCGATGCCGCGGCCACGGCCGGCGCGCGGCGGCGCGTCCGCAGCGCGATGCCCGAGATGAAGTCGACCAGCGCCAGCAGCGCGAGCAGGCAATAGGTCGAGGTACCGAATTTCGGCCAGAGCACGAATTCGGCGGCCGCCGCGCCGAACACGATCAGCGACAGCAGGTGATCGGTGAGATACTTCGCGCCGGGCCGGGCCGCCTTGATGATCTCGAGCAGCAACAGCAGCACGCCGGCGGCGAGCAGCATGTCGCTCAGCGTGATCTGCCATTCCTCGCCCGACATCAACGTCAGCTTGATCAGCGGCTCCGTAAAGGACACGCCGGGCATCAGGAAGACGATGATGTTGTAGACCGCGAGCGGAATCAGGAGCAGCGGAAAACCGACCATCGGGCTTGCGCCTTATTCAGGGAGAACCAAGCAGCGCGGCGATGCATCCGTTCCGCCGCAAACGCGCCCGTCTTGACCGCACTCGTTGGTCGAATTCAGGCGCAGCGCCGCAGGTGTTGCGACGCGGGCCGAACGTCCGATCAGGACTCTTTCTTGGCCTTCAGAACCTGGCGGCCCTTGTACATGCCGGTCTTCAGGTCGAGGTGATGCGGACGGCGCAGTTCGCCGGAGTCCTTGTCCTCAACGTAGGTCGGGGTCTTGAGCGCATCGGCCGAACGGCGCATGCCACGACGCGACGGCGAGGTTTTTCTTCTGGGAACGGCCATAACGGTGTCCTCTAGGGTGTTGCGGAGGCATCGTCCGAAATGCGGACGGCCCAGCGCTGAAAGCGCAAGCTGCGATGCCGGTAAGGCCGCGCTTATAGAGGAAGGGATCGCGTAAATCTAGGGTGGGATGGAGCAAAATGCGCCCGAAATCCGCTCAAGTGCCGCGATTTTCACGCCAGCAGCGCCCGACCCTGTTGGCCCGCGCCATATAGGTGCCGGACAGTCGGCGCACCCCCGGACCCGGGTTCCGGGCACTCCTTTTGACCGGATTCGGCAGAATCGCCGCCAACAGCGCCGCCTCGCGCGGCGACAGGGCGCCGGCCGACCGGCCGAAGGCATACTGGGCGCCGGCTTCGGCTCCGAACTGCCCGGATGGGCCCATTTCGGCGATATTGAGGTAGATTTCCAGAATCCGCTGCTTGGGCAGCACGAAATCGATCCAGAGCGCCAGCGGTATTTCCAGGCCCTTGCGGATCACGCTCCGTCCGGACCACAGGAACAGGTTCTTGGCGACCTGCTGGGTGATGGTCGATCCGCCGCGCGCCACCTCGCCATCCTCGGCATCGTCGAGCACTTCGCGCAGCGCGCCCCAGTCGATCCCGCGGTGAATGCAGAAATGGGCGTCCTCGGAACCGACCACGGAACGGGGCAGATAGGGCGACATCGCACCGAAATCGACCCAATGCCGCGTGACCGGCGCGCCCTTCAGCGTCCGCCATGCCATCAGCGCGGAGACCGGGTGGCCGGTGCGATAGAACGGCGTCACCGCGTAGGGCAGCACCAGCAAGGCCAGCAAAACCAGCAATAAAATTCGGACGATGCGCAAAACGAGAGTCCCGGCGGGGACGCGGCCCGCGGCCAGAACCGGGCCGGCGCACCTGACGTCGGCGGCATAATTCACGGTTTTTCCAGCACTTTTAAGGCGCATTCCGTCGCAGGGTGGAATTGACGAAGCCGGTGCCATCAACGATTGTCCGGCCGAAAATCGATCTGGAGCAATTCTTGATGACGACCGGTACTGCAGACTTTGCCAAGCGGCTGGACCAGACCGCGGAGGATACCGAAGCCCTGCTTGCGAAATTGCTGTCTGATGCGACTGAGACCGACGAGATCGTGCGTCCGAAGCGGCTGATCGAGGCGATGCGCTATTCCAGCCTCGGCGGCGGCAAGCGGCTCCGGCCGTTCCTGGTGGTCGAGAGCGCGGCGGTGTTCGGGGTGCCCCGGGAGTCGGCCCTGATGGCCGGTGCGGCGCTCGAATGCATCCATTGCTATTCGCTGATCCACGACGATCTGCCGGCCATGGACAATTCCGACCTGCGCCGCGGCCGCCCGACGCTGCACAAGGCCTATGACGACGCGACCGCGATCCTCGCCGGCGACGCCCTGCTCACGATCGCCTTCGACATCATCACCCGCGACGCGATCCACAAGGACGCCACGGTTCGCCTGCTCCTGACCCGCGCACTGGCGCGCGCCTCCGGGGTCGGCGGCATGGCCGGCGGCCAGATCCTCGATCTCGCCGGCGAAGGCCGCTTCGGCGACCGCGAGCCGGTCAACGTCGCCCGCTTGCAGCAGATGAAGACCGGCGCGCTGTTGCGCTTCGGCTGCATCGCCGGGGCGATCCTCGGCCAAGCCACGCAGAAGGAGTATCAGGCGCTCGACGATTACGGCAAAGCGCTCGGCGAGGCCTTCCAGATCGCCGACGACCTGCTCGACGTCGAGGGTGACGAGGCTGCCCTCGGCAAGCCGGCCGGCGCTGATGCGGCGCTCGGCAAGACCACGTTCGTCACCCAACTCGGGATCGATGGCGCGAAACAGCGCGTACGCGACCTGCTGGCACGTGCCGATGCGGCGCTGTCGGTGTTCGGCAGCCGGGGCGAGGTGCTGCGGGCGACGTCCCGCTTCGTCGCCGAGCGCAAGAACTAACCCACGGCACTAGCGAAATGAGCAAGGAGTTCGAGGACCGCCTTGTTCGTTTCCGCAAGCTGCCGCTGCCGGTCCGCGTCATCGTGGGCCGGCCGCGCACCTTCGTGTCGGTTATCTTCGGCATCCTGGTGGCGCTGCTGGTTCCGGGATCGGCGCACGTCGTGACGCGCCTGCTCGCCGGCTGGGATGCCTTCGCCGCGCTCTATCTTGTGCTCGCCTATGTCATGATGCTGCGCTGTGACATCAGCCACATCAAGCGCAATGCGATCGTGCAGGATGACGGGCGCTTCCTGATCCTGCTGCTGACGGCGCTTGGCGCATTTGCCAGCCTGGCCGCCATCGTTTCCGAGCTCGGCGCGGCGAAGGACAACCCGACGGCGCTGGCGCTTGCGGTCGTCACCATCGCGCTGTCATGGGCGGTGGTTCACACCGCGTTCGCGCTGCACTACGCCCATGACTTCTACCGCGGCAGGAAGCCCGGCGGCCTGCAATTCCTCAGCGGCGACGAGCATGTCGAGGCCGACTACTGGGACTTCGTCTACTTCTCGTTCGTGATCGGCATGACCGCGCAGGTCTCCGATGTCGGCATCACCGACAGGATCATCCGCCGCACCGCGACCGTGCACGGCATCATCTCGTTCGTGTTCAACACCGCGCTGCTGGCCTTGATGGTGAACATCGCGGCGAGCGCGATCTAGCCGAGCGGCACACTCGCTGCATTTCCGCCTTCCTCCCTTCACGCGGAAGTTTGGCGGCGGCGATGGTGTAATCCAGCGGTTCATGGCTAAATCCTGCCACCGCCAATTCCTGCCGGGAGGACTGACCCATGAGCCAAGATCGATCGAGCGTCGAAGCTGTCGTACAGACCTATTTCGATGGCCTCTACGAAGGCAGCGCCGACAAGCTCGGCACAATCTTCCATCCCTCTGCCGACCTTCGCTGGGTCGAGAAGGGCGAGTTGCAGGTGCTGACGGTGCCGGACTGGCTTGAGCGTGTGCGCAAGCGGCCATCGGCGAAGGCGGAAGGCAAGCCGCGCGAGGACTTCATCGTCACCATCGATCGCTCCGACGACAAGACCGCCTTCATCAAGGTTCGCTGCCAGCTCCCGCCGCGCTACTTCACCGACTACCTGGTGGCGATGAAGCTTGCCGATGGCTGGCAGATCGTCTCGAAATCCTATCGCTACGACCTCAAGGAGTGATCGCCGGCACTTCGCCCGGGGCCGGCCGATCCGCATTGACTGGCGCTGGTTTCCGGGCGAATTGAGCCATTATGGAAGCCAAGTTTCAGATCTTTCTCACCCTGCTGGCGGTGCTGGCGGGAACCGCGCTGCTGGCGCGCCGGGTCAACGTTGCCCCGGCGATCCTGCTGCTGCTGGTCGGGATCGCGCTCGCCTTCGTGCCGGGCATGCCGTCGGTGGAATTGCCGCCGGAGCTGGTGCTGCTGGTCGTGCTGCCGCCGCTGATCTACTCGGCGAGCGTGGCGATGAGCTGGCGCGAGTTCAAGGCCAATCTGCGCCCGATCATCCTGCTGTCGGTCGGCTGCGTGATCTTCACGGCTTTCATGGTCGCGGCCGCAACCTACTATCTGATCGGCCTGCCCTGGAGCGTCGGCTTCCTGCTCGGCGCCATCGTCGCGCCGCCGGATGTGGTCGCGCCGCTTGCGATCGCGCGCAAGCTCGGCATGCCGCGCCGCATCATGGTCGTGCTCGAGGGCGAAGGCCTCGCCAATGACGCGACCGCGCTGATCCTCTATCGCTTCACCGTGGCGGCGATCACGACCGGGCTGTTCTCGCTGCCGAAGGCGACGGGCACGTTCCTCGTCATCGTCGCCGGCGAGATCTTGTTCGGCGCCGCGGTCGGCTGGCTCAGCCTGCGCGCACGCCGCCGGGCCCGCGATCCCCAGGTCGAGATCACGCTGTCGCTGATCACGCCCTACATCGCCTACTGGATCCCCGAGCATTTTGGCGGCTCCGGCGTGATCGCCACCGTCGCCTGCGGGCTCTACATGAGCTGGAACGGGCCGCTGCTGATCTCGGCCGCGACGCGCCTGCAGGGCATCTTCTTCTGGGACCTCGTCATCTATGTGATCGAGGGGCTGCTGTTCCTGTTGACCGGCTTCCAGATGCGCTCGCTGTTCGAGCGATCGAAGGCGTTTCCGCTGCACGACATCCTCGCGGCCACCGCGCTGGTCGCGGTCATGGTCATCGTCGCGCGGTTCGTGTGGGTATTTCCCGGCACCTACCTGCCACGCTGGATCAGCCGACGCGTGCGCGAGCGCGATCCGCTGCCGTCCTGGCGGGCGGTGTTCGTGGTCGCATTCACCGGCGTGCGCGGCGCGGTGTCGCTCGCCGCGGCCCTGGCTCTGCCTTTGGCGCTTCCGGACGGCGAGCCCTTCCCTTACCGCGACCTGATCCTGTTCGTGGCCTTCGGAGTGATCTTCGTAACCCTGGTCGGGCTCGGCCTCGGCCTGCCGCCGGTGGTGCGCTGGCTGGGCCTCGCCAGGGACGGCCGCAGCGAGCATCTCGCCGAGCACGAGCAGGAGATCGCGGCACGGCGCGACGCGCTGGCGGCCGCGCTGAAATCGCTCGATGCCATTACCGACGACCGCGAATTGTCGGACGAGGTGGTGAAGCTGTTGCGCTCGCGGCACGAAATCCGCCTCAGCCAGTTGCCCGACTCCCTCGACCCGGACAAGCACGACGCCTCCGCGGCCGGCACCGAGCTGACGCGCGAACTGATCTCTTCCGAGCGCAAGTTCATCCATGCGCTGTTGCGCGACGGCAAGATCACCGACGAAACGCGCCGCCGGATCGAGCGCGATCTCGACCTCGAGGAAGCCAGCCTCTCCAACCGCGAGTATCGGCGGATTCCGTTGTAGTCCCGATGTCGTCCCGGGCAAGCCAACGGGTCGCGCGATCGGCGCCCGATGACAGGCTCCGCGCGAGCCGGGACCCACAACCACGGATCGACGTTGTTGGAACAGGTTGTGGCCACGGCCTATTCCAGCAGTTTCCAACTGTGGTTATAGGTCCCTGCTTTCGCAGGGACGACAGCAAGGATCATTCCGCGGCCGCGTTCTGTCCGGGGCCGCCGACGAAGCCTGCGGGATCGCCGAAGCGTTCGATCATCACCGCGGTGAGATCCTTGGTCTTGCTGGTGACGCAGGCGCCGGAGCGCACGGTGTAGCGGTCCTGGCGCTTGACGTGCGGCGGCGCGTCGCCCTGCTGCAACGCGCGGGCGGCATCCATCACCAGCTTGCGGAAGTGCATGATGCCGAGATCGGTCGGCCCGAGATGCTCGCGCGTCCGGTCGGCGATCGGCCCCTGGCTGTCCTGCACCGCGGCGTCCTGCTCGGAGACACCCTTGATCCCCGTGTAGCTCTTGGTCCGCTGCAGCTTGCGGTCGATCAGATAGTCGTTCGACTTGTTGCGCAGCGGCACGTAGTTCTCGTCGACCACCGCCATCACGCCGTTGCCGTTGCGGTAACCCTCGCGCTCCGCCTCGGTCAGCGGGCGATGCGGATTCCATGCGTAAGTGTAGATCCAGCAATTGGTGTCGGTGACCGGCACGAAGCTCTGGCCGAACATGTTCTCGCCCGGCATCGAACTCGGTGCGTAGGAATGGATCGGCATCAGGAACTGGGCGATGCGCCAGTAGATGTTGTCGCTGCCGGTGAGCCGCCCGCCGGCGACGGTGAGGCCGGCCTCATGCGGATTGATCTTGATCACCGGGCGCGGGTCCTCGGCGATCCAGCGCATGTGATCGGTCGCAACGCGCGTCAGCGGATTCACGAAATGCCGCTTGATGTCGAGGATCTCGTTCTCCTCCTTCTCGAAGGAGAGATGCGCGAAGGTGAAGTGCGCGGTGTCGATCGATCCTTCCAGCGCCTGCACCCAGTTGCAGTCCTGCCACTTCTTGGTGACGAAGCGGTGTGACCGCGGCAGCAGCGCCATCTCCAGCGCCGGCAATTCCGGCACCTGATCGGCCGGGCCCATATAGGCCCAGATCATGTCGCCCCATTCGCGCACCGGGTACGACTTGATGCGGATCAGGTCCTTGGCATTGAGGTCCGGATATGACGTCGGCATGTCGACGCAAGCGCCGTCGGTATCGAACTTCCAGCCGTGATAGACACAGCGGATGCCGCATTCCTCATTGCGGCCGAGCCAGAGATTGGCGCCGCGATGCGGGCAGTACTGATCGATCACGCCGACCACGCCGCGGCTGTCGCGGAAGGCGAGCAAGTCCTCGCCGAGCACCGTGATCTTCTTCGGATCGCTATCCGGCTCCGGCAGCTCTTCCGACAGCAGCACCGGAATCCAGAACCGGCGCAGCAATTCGCCCATCCCCGTTCCTGCACCTGACTCGGTGAGGAACTTGTTGTCTTCGGCGCGAAGCATGGGCGATCTCCCGGATTTATTTTTCGTTTCGAATCGTAGGATGGGTGGAGCGAAGCGATACCCATCACTTGCACCCGCGCAGTTAGATGATGGGTTTCGCTTCGCTCTACCCATCCTACGCGAACCCTCACACCGGCCGCTCTCCCTTCACGGTGACGCGCGTGCCTGCGCGGGTGTGCGGCCAGTAATCCCACATCGCGCGGTGCTGGGCGCAGCGATTGTCCCAGAATGCGATCGCGTTCTCGGTCCAGCGGAAGCGGCACTGGAATAGCGGGTTCTCCGCGTGCTGATAGAGATAGGCCAGAACAGCGTCGCTCTCGTCACGCGGGATGCCGACGATGAACCGGGTGAAGCCGCGATTGACGTAGAGCGCCTTCTTCCCGGTCACGGGATGGGTGCGGACCACCGGATGCTCGGCGCGCGGATAGCTCTGCTTGTCGGCAACGCCGTAATTGGCGTAGAGCCCGCGATAGGTCTGCTCGCCGTCATGCAGCGCGGTCAGCCCGTCGAGATAGGCCTTCATGCGGTCCGACAGCGCCTCATAAGCGGCGTACATGTTGGCGAACAGCGTATCGCCGCCGCGCGGCGGGCACTGCTTGATGTAGAGGATCGAGCCCATCGGCGGCTCGAGATCGCACGACACGTCGGTGTGCCAGCCCTCACCATTGGCGCGCGGTGAATCCTTGTCGGCATAGATCCTCATCAGCGCCGGATCGCCTTCATTGGGCGCGGCCGGATGCACGTGCAGCTCGCCGAACTTGCGGCCGAAGGCGAGATGCTGGGCCGGGGTGATGTGCTGGTCGCGGAAGAAGATGACGAGGTTTTCGGCGAGCGCACGATGGATCTCGTCCATCTGCCGGTTGGAGCGCGCGTCGCCATCGACAAGCTTGCCGATATCGACGCCGGAGATTTCCGCGCCGATGATCGGCGTCAGCTTCTCGACGCCGATGGTCTCATAGGGCTCGGATTCGTCCGCGACGTGCCGGTAGCGCGGGCCCTGCTTGCCGGACAGTGAGCTCATGGGCGCTCTCCCAATGTTTCTTGATTACGAAACATCGTAGCCCGGATGGAGCGAAGCGCAATCCGGGGAGCACCTCGTGCATGGCAGGATTGTCCCGGATTTCGCTGGCGCTCCATCCGGGCTACGGTCCTTTCGCCGGGACGACGATTGGGTTACGTGCCGAGTAAAGCTACTCCGCGACGCCCGCCGTCTCCGGCAGCTTGGCGCCGTTGCCGTAACGCTGGTCGATGTAGTCGATCACCAGCGCCTTGAACTCGGCGGCGATGGTCGGGCCGCGCAGGGTGCGGAACTTCTTGCCGTCGACGAAGACAGGCGCAGCCGGCGCTTCGCCGGTGCCGGGCAACGAGATGCCGATATTGGCGTGCTTGGATTCGCCGGGGCCGTTGACGATGCAGCCCATGACAGCGACGTTGAGCTGCTCGACGCCGGGATACTTGGTCTTCCAGGTCGGCATCTCGTCGCGGATGAAATCCTGGATCGAGCGCGCCAGCTCCTGGAACGTGGTCGAGGTGGTGCGGCCGCAGCCCGGGCAGGCCGCAACCAGCGGCACGAAGGTGCGGAAGCCCATGGTCTGCAGCAATTCCTGCGCGACCTGCACTTCCAGCGTGCGATCGCCGCCGGGCTCCGGCGTCAGCGAGATGCGGATGGTGTCGCCGATGCCCTGCTGCAACAGGATGCCGAGCGCAGCCGACGACGCCACGATGCCCTTCGAGCCCATGCCGGCCTCGGTGAGGCCAAGATGGATCGCATAGTCGGAGCGGCGCGCCAGTTCCTGATAGACCGCGATCAGATCCTGCACGGCGGACACCTTGGCCGACAGGATCATCTTGTTCTTGGGCATGCCGAGCTCTTGGGCGCGGGCGGCCGACAACAGTGCCGACTGCACCATCGCCTCGCGGGTCACCGCGCGGGCATCGCGCGGATTTGGCGACGCCGTGTTCTCGTCCATCAGCCTGGTGAGCAGCTCCTGGTCGAGCGAGCCCCAATTGGCGCCGATGCGCACCGGCTTGTTGTTCTTGTTGGCGATCTCGATGATGTCGGCGAACTGGGTGTCGCGCTTGTTCTTGAAGCCGACATTGCCCGGATTGATGCGGTACTTGTCGAGCGCCTCGGCGCAGGCCGGATATTCGGCGAGCAGCTTGTGGCCGATATAGTGGAAGTCGCCGATCAAGGGCGTGGTGATGCCGCGCTTGCGCAAGCCGTCGCGGATATGCGGAACGGCGGCTGCGGCCTCCTCGCGATCGACGGTGATGCGGACCATTTCGGAGCCGGCGCGGCTGAGCGCTGCGACCTGGGCGATGGTACCCTCGACGTCGGCGGTGTCGGTGTTGGTCATCGACTGCACGACGATCGGCGCGCCGCCGCCGACGGCGACGTTGCCGACCATGACCTGGGTGGTTTGATGCCGGGCTTGCGGGCCTGCGACGTCGTCTTGCGGCAAAATCTCGGGCTTGTTCATGGCGTCTCGAATATCAGGTTTTGGTGACATTCACCAAGGGAGCGATGAGCCCTGCGCGAAGCAGGCCATACGATCGTGTTTCGGAGTGAATTCAATAGCTTATGCCGTCGATCGAGGCCGAATTCAAGCCATGCGACGGCAACGTGCATGCCCCGCTATATTGGACCGGATTGGGGTGAATCAAAGGGCGAAGTCGCGGCTTTTCATGTGATCCGGCGCATCTTAGCATCCCGTTAAGACATGCGGGAGGACGTGACATGGCCGACCACAGCGAGCTGATCACCACGGCGGAACTCGCCGACATCCTGACCCGGCCCGAGCTGCGCCTGTTCGACTGCACCGCCTATCTGGAGCCGGCGCCGGCCGGCAGCGGCGTGCCCTATATCGTGGTCTCGGGCCGGCAGACCTTCGAGGCCGGGCATATCCCGGGCGCGAATTTCCTCGATTTGCAGGCCGAGTTCTCCGATGCCCAGACCGCGCTGCGCTTCATGATGCCGCCGGTCACTCAGCTCGAGGCCGCGTTCGGCCGCCACGGCATCTCGGCCACGAGCCATGTGGTGCTGTATTCCATCGGCACCGCGATGTGGGCGACCCGCTTCTGGTGGATGCTGCGCGCGCTGGGTTTCGAGCGCGCCTCGGTGCTCGACGGCGGCATCGACAAATGGACCGCGGAAGGACGCGACATCGAGACCGGGCTCGCTGGCGGCTATCCGCCCGCGACCTTTACGGCGCGGCCGAAGCCCGATTTGTTCGTCGGCAAGCACGACGTGCTGGCCGCGACCGCCGACCGCAACACCGTGATCGTCAACGCGCTCGGCCCACAATTCTTCAAGGGACTGGAGTCGAGCCGCTATGGCCGGCCCGGCCGCATCCCCGGCAGCGTCAGCGTGCCGGCGGCAACGCTGGTCGATCCCAAGAGCAAGACCTTTGTGTCCTTGGAGGACGCCGAGGCTGTGTTCGCAGCCCAGGGCATCACCAGGGACAAGCGCGTCATCGCCTATTGCGGCGGCGGCATCTCCGCAACCGTCGACCTCTTGCAACTGCATCGGCTCGGCTACCACAACCTCACGCTCTATGACGGCTCGATGGGGGAGTGGGCCAAAGACGATGAGCTGCCGATCGAGACGGGGTAGGGTTTGATCAGTGCGGTTCGTGGCCGCCATTCGCAGGGACCCATCCGGTGTCGTCACCCGCGAAGGCGGGTGACCCAGTATTCCAGAGACGCCAGTGCTTGATCTGAGAGGCCGCGGCGTACTGGATGCCCGCATGCGCGGGCATGACGGGTCACGCCGGCACGTTCGGATCTGGCGTCACCTTCGGATCGGGCTTGTTGACGAGATAGAGCCCGGCGATCACCAGCAGCGCGGCGACGCCGAACACGGCGGTCAGCGTGTCGTGCATGATAAAATAGGCCGCGACCACGCCGAACAGCGGCGTGATGAAGGTGAAGGCCGACAGCTTGCTCGCCGAATAGGTCTTCACCATCGCAAACCAGATCACGAAGGTGCAGCCCACCACCCAGATCGCCTGATAGGCGAGCAGCGAGATCGACAGCGCGCTCGGCATCTGCGTGATGCGCTCGCCGGAGATCCAGGAGGCGAGCGCGAGGATTGGGACCGACACCGCCGCCTGATAGCCGAGCGCCTTTTCCGGCGCGGCCTTGCGCAAGTTGGTGCCCTTGGCGACCAGCGTGGTCGCCGCCCACAGCACGCCGCCGCCGACCACCAGGAGGTCGCCGAGCAGCACCTTGGCGTCGACGTTGGGCTGCGGCACGCCGATCGCGAGCGCGACGCCGGCAAAGCTCAGTGCCAGGCCGCTCCACTGCACGGGGCTGAGCCGCTCGCCGAGGAACTGATGCGAGCCGAGCGCGACGAAGAATGGCGCGGTGTAGAGGAACACCGAGGCACGCGAGGCCGAGGTGAACACCAGCCCGGTGAAGATCAGCACGAATTCGACGCCGAACATCAGCCCGGCGACAAGGCCGGGAAGCAGCGTGCCGTCCCGCTCGAAGAATTTCACGCCGCGCATCCAGCCGACGATCAGCATCACCGGCAACGCGCCGGCGGAGCGGATCATCGCCTGCAACATCGGCGGCACGTCGGGCAGCGCGAGCTTGACCGCGAGCTGATTGAAGCCCCAGCTCACGCACAGCATCAGCATGATCGCGATGGCGCCGGGCGGCAACCCGTGCCCGGCGGTGACAGGTCTTGCGGCGTTGCTGGTGATCGCTTGCGTCGACACGTTTCCTCGCGGGCCGGCTTGCTGCCGTGTTGTTGATTTGGCTTGTTGGGATCGCTTACCTCTCCCGCTTGCGGGGGAGGTCGACGCGCGGAGCGCGGCGGGTGGGGGCTCTCTCCGCGGCATGACTCGTGGAGAGAGCCCCCACCCCAACCCTCCCCCGCAAGCGGGAGAGGGGGTGCAGCAGTTTCGCGGCAATGGCTTTGGACAACGCGATCATCACGCTTTCCGGCAATGCGCGCAGGTGCCGGCGATCTCGACGACGGAAAGTTTCGGGATGAAGCCGGAGGCCCGCGCCGCGGCGGTGAGGCTTTGCGCGACCGGAGCTGCCGGGATTTCGCCGACCGAGCCGCAATGCTCGCAAATCAGGAACGCCACCATCGAGGTCTCGTCGTGGTCGTGGGCGCAGGCGAGGAAGGCGTTGCGGCTCTCGATACGGTGGACGAGGCCGTTCTCCATCAGAAAGTCGAGCGCACGGTAGACGGTGATCGGCGCCGGCCGCGGCATCGACTTGGCGAGTTCGTCGATCACCTCATAGGCGCCGAGCGGGCGATGGCTGGACAGCAGCGCGCCCAGCACCTGACGGCGGATCGGGGTGAATTTCTGCTCTCGGCGAGCGCAAACCTGCTCGGCATGGGTCATCGCGTCAGCGGCGCAACGGCCGTGATCGTGATCGGGCGCAGGGAATGTCGGCTTGGCCAAGCTCATTTCTGACGAAATGTAACATTCTTTGTCCCGGGTCCCCAAGCCCGCGCCGGGCGTCCCGCGCCCGAGCCATGTGCGCAATGCGGGGCAGCTCCCCGTTAACCCCGCATGCAGAATTAATAAGCAAGCTTATTATATCCCAAGCTTATGGAGGCAGGAGCATGCCCGGGTCCGTGGAGACCAATTTCCTTTTTACGCTCGGCGAAGTGTTCCGGCTGATCCGCGTCTACGCCGACAAGGAGGCCGCGCGCTACGGCATCACCCGCGCGCAATGGGCCGTCCTGACCAAGGTGGAACGCAACGAGGGGCTCAAGCAGACCGAGCTCGCCGAACAGCTCGATATCCAGCCGATCACATTGACGCGGCTGATCGACAAGCTGTGCGACAATGGCTGGATCGAGCGCCGCGGCGACGAAAACGACCGCCGCGTCAACCGCCTTTATCTGAAGAAGGCCGCGCACCCTCTGCTTGGCAAGCTCGCCGGCCTCCGTTCCGAACTCACTGCGACCGCGCTCGAGGGCATCAATCCCACCGATGCGCATCGCATGCTCAGCCAACTCGAATCGATCAAGGAAAACGTTCGCAATGCCATCCAAAGCCCAGCCAGCGACTCCTCCCGAAAGGAACAGCGCTATGGCTGAAACCGTCCTCAAACTGGCGCCCGAGCAGAAGAGCAATCCGGGATTGTCGCCATCAGGGCAGAGCTCCGGCAAGCCGCGGCGCAGCCTGATGAGCCGCCTGCGGCGCCGCCGCCGCACGCTGCTGCTCGTGGTACTGCCGATCGTCGCTGTGATCGGCGGCGTCGTGTTCTATCTCAACGGCGGCCGCTATGTCGGCACCGACGACGCCTATGTCGGCGCGCAGAAGGTGCTGATCACGCCGGAAATCTCCGGCAAGATCGACAAGATCGTCGTGAAGGAAGGCCAGCACGTCAAGAAGGGCGACGAGCTGTTCGAGATCGACCCGGTGCCGTTCCGCCTCGCCGTCGATCAGGCCAAGGCGGCGCTCGACCAGACCAAGACGACCTATGACAACCTGGTCGACAACATCAAGATCAACACCAAGATGCTCGAATTCGCGCAGCAGAGCATCGAATTGAAGAAGCGCGACGTCGAGCGCAAATCGACGCTCGCCAAGCAGAATTTCGGCTCGCAGCTCGACCTCGACAACGCGGCGAACGCGCAAGTCACCGCCGAAAGCCTCGCGCAATATATCAGGCAGCAGATCTCCAACGCCAAGACGCAGCTACTCGGCAATGTCGACCTTCCGATCGAGCAGTTCCCGCCCTACGCCGCGGCCAAGGCCAAGCTCGACGACGCGCAGCGCAACCTCGACCACACCGTGCTGCGCGCGCCGATGGACGGCGTCGCGACCCAGGTTGACCAGATCCAGCTCGGCCGCTTCGTCGCGGCGGGCTCGCCCGTGTTTTCCGTGATCGACGTCGACCATCCCTGGGTCGACGCCAACCCGAAGGAGAGCGACTTCACCTATGTCGCGGTGGGCCAGCCGGTTACGCTCGACGTCGACGCCTTCCCCAACCACGTGTTCAAGGGCACGGTCGGCTCGCTGTCGCCCGGCACCGGCGCGCAGTTCGCGATCCTGCCGCCGCAGAATGCCACCGGCAACTTCGTCAAGGTGGTGCAGCGCGTGCCGGTGCGCATCTACTTCGACAAGGACGATCCGTTCGTCAAAAAGCTGAAGGCGGGCATGAGCGTCTACGCCACGATCGACACCAACCATCGCCGCACGCTGGCCGGCCTGCTCGGCCTCGCGCCGGCGTCCGCGCACCAAGACCAAGATTGACGATACGATGTCGATCTATGAGCGCCATACACGCCGCTGTCATCGCCCGGCTCGACCGGGCGATCCAGTACGCCGCGGCCTTGCGGTTCACGGCGTGGCCTCTGGAATACTGGGTCCCCGCATTCGCGGGGACGACAGCCGCGATACCTGATTGCGACCGCCGCCCGTGCGCGGCCGAGATGATCTCCCACGCTCAGGACCAACAGGACTGAACTGAATGACCGAGCCGTTGCCATCCGCCGTCCCCGGCCTGCGCCGGAACATGGTGACGGTATGCGCCATGACGGCGACGATCATGCAAGCGCTGGACACCACCATCGCCAATGTCGCGCTGCCCTACATGCAGGGCTCGCTGTCGGCCTCGCAGGACCAGATCAACTGGGTGCTGACCTCCTATATCGTCGCGGCCGCGATCATGACCGCGCCGGTCGGATGGATCGCCAACCGCTTCGGGCGCAAGCGCATCTTCATCATCTGCTCGGCCGGCTTCACCATCGCCTCGGTGCTGTGCGGGCTCGCGCAGGATATCAACCAGATGGTGCTGTTCCGCCTGTTGCAGGGCGTGTTCGGCGCGGCGCTGGTGCCGCTGTCGCAGGCGGTGATGCTCGACTCCTACTCGTTGCAGGAACGCGCCACCGCGATGGCGATCTGGGGCATGGGGGTGATGCTGGGCCCGATCATGGGCCCTTCGCTCGGCGCCTGGCTCACCGAAACCTATTCCTGGCACTGGGTGTTCTTCGTCAACCTGCCGTTCGGACTGCTGACGGTGCTCGGCCAGATCATCTTCATGGACGAGACCAAGCAGGACCGCACGCGCCGGTTCGACTGGTTCGGCTTCATCGCGCTCGCGGTCGGCGTCGGCGCGTTGCAACTCGCGCTCGACCGCGGCGAGCAGCTCGATTGGTTCGAATCCAACGAGATCATCGCCGAGTTCATCATCTCCGGCGTCGGCTTCTACTATTTCTTCGCGCATTCGCTGACGACATCGAGCCCCTTCGTGCAGTTCGCGCTGTACAAGGACAAGAACTTCGTCACCGGCAGCATCTTCATGATCGTGATCTCGCTGTCGCTCTATTCGACCATGGCGCTGGCCTCGCCCTACCTGCAGAACGTGATCGGCTATCCGATCATCACCGCCGGTCTGCTGCTGGCGACCCGCGGCGCCGGCACCCTGGTTGCGATGATGATGGTCGGGCGCCTGATGGCCTATATCGAGGCGCGTACGCTGATCATCGCCGGCCTCGCGCTGATCGTGATCACGCTGTTCTACATGAGCGGCTGGACCGACCAGACCGGCGTGCCCGAGATCGTGACCTGGAACATCATGCAGGGCTTCGGTTTCGGCCTGGTCTTTGTGCCACTGTCCACCGCCTCGTTCCTGACGCTGCCCGCCCATTTGCGCACTGACGGCACCGCGATGCTGACGCTCGTGCGCAACATGGCGAGCTCGATCGGCATCTCGCTGGTCACCGCCGAGCTGACCCAGGGCACCCGCCGCACCTATGCGATCCTGTCGGAGCACATCAACCCGTTCAACCATGCGCTGCAGATGCCCGACGTCGCGGGCAAGCTCAACCTGAACACCGACACCGGACGCGCGCTGGCCGACGTGATGGTCAAGCTGCAGGCGCAGATCATCGCCTTCGCGCATGATTACCAGCTCATGATGATTTTCATCCTGGTCTCGCTGCCGCTGGCGATCCTGATCAGCTCGACCAAGACCACGCTGCGTAACCAGTCCGGGCCGCCGGATCATGCGGCGGTGATGGAGTAGTAGCCGTCGTCCGCGCCCCGGTCGCACGGCCAGACGTCCTTTTCGGTGTCATCGCCCGCGAAGGCGGGCGATCCAGTACGCCGCGGCTTATCGGTTCAATCACAACTGTCTCTGGAATACTGGATCGCCCGGTCGAGCCGGGCGATGACAGCTTAGCAAGCCCACCGCTCCTCCTAAAAAAACGATTTCAATAACGAGGCCAGATCAGCCGTAAGGCGTAATCCGCCATTGCCCTCGGCAAGCGTCGAGCGGCGGACTACTATTTTGCTCATTCGCTGTAGAAAGCCGATTGGTCGTGTGCCGCGGCGGCCGCACGCAGTCATGGAACCAATGAGATCCTCACGAAGTGTGGGCCACTTCATTTGCGCCGTGCCTGAAGCGCCTTACCCTTCCGAGGCAAACCAGCCGCAAAGGCGTTGCGATGATCACGGGTCTTCGCGCAACCGTCCTGGCCATCTTGCTGTTCGCCGCGGTCTCCGGCGCGCGGGCCGAAGGTCTCGTGCTCCAGCCGGGCACGGCATCAAGGCTCGTGCTGGACAAAACCTTCGCAACTGTGATGCTCGGTGATTTCCGTATCGTCGACGTTCACACCGTCGGCGATCGGTCGGTCATTATCGAGGCATTGAATCCCGGCACGACGAACCTCGTCTTCATCGACGAGCGCGGCATGGTGACCGCCAACATCAGGGTATCGGTCTGCGATCCGACCGCATCCGGCAGTTGCGATGCGGCAGCATCCTCGGAGACTGGCGGGGCGCGGAGTCCGTCGTCAATTCCAGCGCCGGCGCCAGGGCAGGGCGGCAAGGCGTAAGCCTCATCAACGCCCAGCTACGACTTGCGCATAGATTGACTTTCAGGCCCCTTCTCCCAATACTTCGCAAAAAAGCAGAAAAACCCATCAAAAATGGCGGTTCAATGGGGAGGATGCGATGCCGACTTCACGCAGGACGCTGCTGAAGACGTCTGCGGCTGCCGCCGCTGCCTTCAGCTTCGATTGGACCCGCGCACAGGCGCAGGCGGAAACGGTGCGCATCGGCTCGGTCTATGACATGACCGGACCGTTCGCGGCGGGAGGTTCGGTCGCCTCCTCAGTCGGCACCGACATCGCGATCGAGCTGTGCAACGAGCGGGGCGGCATCGGCGGCAAGTACAAGGTCGCTACCGTCAAGGTCGATTCGCAGAGCAAGGCCGACGTCGCCATCAACGAGGTCGAGCGGCTGATCAACCAGGAGAAGCTCGACATCATCCTGGGCGTGTTCTCCAGCGCGCATGCGGTGCCGCTCGCCGCCAAGGTCGAGCAGCACAAGAAGATCCTCTGGATCACGACAGCGGTGTCGACCGCAGTGTTCAAGGACAAGAATCTGCAATATGTCTTCCGCGCGCAGATCCATTCCGACCAGTACGGCCAGGCCTTTGCGGGCTTCCTCGCCGAGCACACCAAGGCCAAGCTCGGGGTGGAGCCGAAGGACGTCAAGGTCGCGCTGATCCACGAGGATGGCCCCTATGGCGTCGGCGTCGCCGCCGCCGACGAGGCGTTCGCCAAGCAGGCCGGGCTGCAAATCGTGCTCAAGGAAGGCTATTCGGCCGCAGCGCCCGATCTCTCCGTGCTGGTGACCAAGCTGAAGCGCGCCAGGGCCGACGTGATCTCGCATGCCGGCTACAACCCCGACATCACCCTGTTCCTGCGCCAGGCGCGCGAGAGTGGGCTGAAGTTCAAGATGCTGTTCGGCGCGGGCGCCGGCTACAGCCAGCTCGACAAGCTGCGCGCCACCTTCGGCGCCGACATCGACAATTTCTGCAACATCGATCCGGTGCCGGCGCAACTGCTCGATCCCACAAAGCTCGCGCCGGGGGTCGGCGATCTCACCAAGATCATGGTGGCGCACTTCAAGGAGAAGACCAACGCGACCGAGGTGCCGCCGCACTGCTCGATGGGCTTCAACCAGACCTGGATCCTGCTCAACAATGTGCTGCCCGTCGCCAAGGAGAAGTATGGCGGCTTCGATCCGGAGGCGATCCGCAAGGCCGCGCTCGACGTCGACATCCCACCCGGCGGCACCATCCAGGGCTACGGCGTAAAATTCTATCCGCCAGGCACGCCGATGGCCGGCCAGAACGAACGCTCGACGCCGGTCGTGATGCAGAACGCCGGCGAGCACATCTCGGTGGTGTGGCCGACCAACATCAGGACGCAGGACCCGGTGTTCCCGCTGCCGAAGGGCTCGGTCTACGCGGCGTAGGGTTGTGCCTCAGCGATCTAGCTTCACCTCTCCCGCTTGCGGGGGAGGTCGCATCGCATCATAGATGCGATGCGGGTGGGGGCTCTTTCCCCTTGGGGAGCGCCGCAAGCGGAGACACCCCCACCCCGGCCCTCCCCGCGAGCGGGAGAGGGAGCGCAGTCCCGGCGCCCCTCACAACACCACCCGCCGCCCCTCATCCGCGGCCCAATAGCCGGCGTAGTTCACCTTCGTGGTCTCGTAGGCCAACGCGAGGTCGGCGAGCGGCTGGCGGCCGGTGGCGACGCATTCCATGAAGTCCTGGATCTCCTGCAAATAGCCGCGGGTCCATTCCTCCTCGAGGCAGACATATTGCCAGCCGGTTTTGCGGTCGACCTTCTCGGTGATGTAGACGCCGGCGAGCTTCTGCTCGGAGGTCTGGTAGCTCACCAGATGCGTGTTCGGCGTGATGTTGGCGAACAATGAGCCGCCGGAGGTGTAGGTCTCGATCAGGTTGCGCACGCCGCCCATGATCATGTCGCCGGAGAACACCGTCGCCTTGGTGCCGTCGGAGAAGGTCAAGGTCAGCGTGCCCCAGTCCTCGACATCGACCGGATTGGCCTTGATGAAGGCGCGCTCCTCCGGCTTGAGGCCGGTGGTGACATTGCCGACGTCGCAGGTCACGCTCGCAACCGTGATCGTCTCGCCGCGCGCACGCGCTTCGACCTGCTTGAGATAGAGCACCGCCGACAGCGGATGGCAGCCCATGCGGATCAGCGAGCCGCCGCCGGTCATCGCCCATTGCGCGGCATGTGCGGCGTGCGAGCCGGAATGGCTCTCCTCGCCCTTCATGAACAGGATCTTGTCGCCGGTCGCGCGGATGATCTCCGCGGTCTTGGTCACGGCGGGCGCGTAGATCCAGTCCTCGGCATACATGAAGAGTTTTCCGGTTCGCTCGATCGCGGCGCGGGTTGCCTCCATCTCCTCCATCACGCGCTGGTACATCAGCGCCTTCGGCACATATTTGCCGATCGGCTGCTGATCGCCTTCCCGGCCGAAATAGCCGCTGAACGGCTTCTCGCAGATCACATGCTTGCCGCTCTCCATCGCCACCACGATCATCGTGGCATGCAGATTGGGCGGCGTGCAGATGTCGATGACGTCGAGCTCGCGATCAGCCACGAGTTCGGCGAAGCTGCGATAGGTGGTCGGGATCTGGTGCTTGCGGGCGAATTCGACGACATGATCGCCGCGCGCCGCGACCGCCGTCACCTCGACGTCGACGCCGTAGACGCGCCGATAAGCCACCATGTGCAGCTCCGACGCGAAGCCGCAGCCGGCCAGACCGATCCTGATTTTCGCCATGGGCAATGCCTCTGTGCGTCACGCCGGCGAAGCGTAGCGCGCCGCCATCACGGCGTCGAATGCATTTGCCATGACGTGCGCCGGTGGCGTCATCCCCGTGAACAGCGCGAACGCATCCGCCGCGGCGTTGATCGCAAGGTCACGGCCGGTCAGCACCGCGGCGCCTTTGGCCTTCGCCGCGGATAGCAGCGGCGTCCATAGCGGGGTGTAGACGGCGTCGGCAACCCACATCGCCGGATGCAGTAGCGCATCCGGCACCGGCGTGTCATGGCTCGGCAGCATGCCGACCGGCGTCGCATTGATCAGCCCGGCAGCGCCGTCGACCGCGGCGGCGACGCTGCGAACCGCGACGCCGCCCTGCACCTGGCCGGCAAGCTGTGCAGCCTTGTCGGTATTGGCGTCGAAGATCCTGATCTCGCCGGCGCCAAGGCCGGCGAGCGCGAAGGCGATCGCCTTGCCGACGCCACCTGCGCCGATCAAGGCGATCGCGCCGCGCGGCGCGGCCGTGAGCAACGGTGCGATCGCGCGCGCAAAACCCGTGGCGTCGGTGTTGTGGCCGATCAGACGGTTGCCATCGACAGCGACGGTGTTGACCGCGCCGATCGCGCGGGCATCCGGCGTCAGCTCATCCAGGAGATCGACGATCGCTTCCTTGTAGGGAAAGGTGACGTTGACGCCGGCGAAGCCGAGCCGCCTGACGCCGTCGAGCATCGCGCGAAGATCGTCACGGCCGGCGCCCTTAACCTCGATGAGCTGGTAGTGGCAGCGAACGCCGAGCGCCGTCGCGGCCTGCTCATGCATCGCGGGCGCGGCCGAATGCGTGATCGGATATCCAATCAGACCCGTGAGGAAGCGGTCGCGCGGCATCCCCACCCTCCGTGTCAGACGTCGAAGAAGACCGTTTCGTTGTCGCCCTGGAGATAGACGTCGAGCGTATAGACATGGCCCGCGCCCGCCTTGCGCTTGGCGATCAAGGTGGCGCGGCGATCTTCCGGCACCAGCGCGAGCACGGGATCGCCGGCGTTGCCGGCTTCATCGTCGAAATAGATCCGCGTGTAGAGATGCAAGAGCATGCCGCGCGCGTAGACCGCGAGCAGGATGTGCGGCGCCTGCGGCTTGCCATCGGGATCCGGCACCACACCCGGCTTGATGGTGTCGAAGGCGTAGCCGCCGCTCGTGTCGGTGCCGCAGCGGCCAAAACCCTTGAAGGACGAGTTCGGCAGTGCGCGCCTGTCCTGCGGATCGGAGAAGCGCCCTTGCGCATCGGCCTGCCAGATCTCCAGCATGCAGTCCGGGATCACGGCGCCGTCGCCATCATAGACCTTGCCCTCGATACGGATGCGCTCGCCGGAGACATCAGGTGTCAGCAGATTGTTGCTGAAGGCGTCGTTCCACGCATACTCGCCGTTCGGCGTCAGGCCGTACTTGAAATAGGGGCCGACGGTTTGCGACGGCGTGATTCCATCAGGACGCGGGTTCGACACTTACCTGGTCTCCATCGGCGTGGCGCTCTGCCCGCGCAGCACGATATCGAAGCGGTAGCAGAGCGCCCATTCCGGCTTGGTGTTCTCGAGATCGAAGGACGAGATCATCCGCGCCCGCGCCTTCTCGTCCGCGACCGAGTTGAAGATCGGATCGAACGGAAACAGCGGATCGCCGGGGAAATACATCTGCGTGACCAGCCGCGAGACGAACGAATGGCCGAACACCGAGAAGTGGATGTGCGCGGGCCGCCAGGCGTTGTGGTGATTGCCCCACGGATAAGCGCCGGGCTTGATGGTGATGAACTTGTAATAGCCCTTGGCATCGCTCTGGGTGCGGCCGGCGCCGGTAAAATTCGGATCCAGCGGCGCCGGATGCTGGTCGACGACATGGATGTAGCGGCCGCAGGCATTGGCCTGCCACAGCTCGACCAGCGTGTTCGGCACGCCGCGGCCGTCCTCGTCGAGCACGTAGCCGTGCACGATGATGCGTTCGCCGAGCGGCTCGCCCTTTGCCTGGATGGTGAGATCGTTGTCGTGCTCGCGCACGGTCTCATGACCATAGACCGGACCCGTCAGCTCGGAGAGCGTGTGCCGCATCGGGATCAACGGCTTCGTCGGCGCGCGCTTGACCGTGGACCGATAGGCGGGCGACAGCCGCGCCGGATGCGCTGCAAGCGACTGCAGCGGATAGTGAAGGGTCATGGCGAAGTCCTCCGTGGGCCCGCCTGCCGCGAGCCCTGCCGAAGATCATTATAGGACATAACCAATTCGGGGAAGGTTTGTTTTAAGTCCTTCCAAGCTATTGGTTTAATTGATCTTTTCGATCGCCACCGCAACGCCCTGGCCGACGCCGACGCACATAGTTGCCAAGGCAAGCTTCCCGCCCCGCTTCTCCATGCCGTGCACGGCGGTGAGCGCCAGGCGCGCGCCGCTCATGCCGAGCGGATGGCCGAGCGCAATCGCGCCGCCATGCGGATTGACGAAATCGGCATCCTCCTTGACGCCGAGCTGACGCAGACAGGCGATGCCCTGCGAAGCGAAGGCTTCGTTGAGCTCGATCAAGTCGAAATCCGACACCTTGATGCCGAGCCGCTCGACCAGCTTCTTGGTCGCCGGCACCGGGCCGATGCCCATGATGCGCGGCGGCACCGCGGCCGACGCGAGCCCGAGAATCTTCGCGCGCGGCGTCAGGCCGTGCTTCTTCACAGCGGCCTCGGAGGCGAGGATCATGGCGGCCGCGCCGTCATTGACGCCGGATGCGTTGCCCGCGGTGACCGTACCCGGATTGCGCACGATCGGCTTAAGCTTGGCGAGGCCTTCGAGCGTGGTTTCAGGGCGCGGGTGCTCATCCTTGTCGACTGTGATGGGGCCTGCCTTGCCGCCGGGCGCCTGGATCGGGATGATCTCCTCGGCGAAATAGCCCGACGCGATCGCCGCGCCCGCACGCTGCTGCGAGCGGATCGCGAACGCATCCTGATCGGCACGCGAGACCTGGAACTCCTCCGCGACATTCTCGCCGGTCTCCGGCATCGCATCGACGCCGTACTGCGCCTTCATCAGGGGATTGATAAAGCGCCAGCCGATCGTGGTGTCGTAGATGTCGGCTGAGCGCGAGAACGCTTCCGCCGCCTTGCCCATCACGAACGGCGCGCGCGTCATCGATTCGACGCCGCCCGCGATCGCGAAATCGATCTCGCCGGCGCGGATCGCGCGACCCGCGGCGCCGACCGCATCGAGACCGGAGGCGCAAAGGCGGTTCAAGGTCTGGCCGGGAACCGACTCAGGGATACCGGCGAGCAGCAGCGCCATCCGCGCGACGTTGCGGTTATCCTCGCCGGCCTGGTTGGCGCAGCCGAAAAAGACTTCGTCGACCTGACTCCAGTCGAGGTTCGGATGCTTCGCCATCAGCGCCTTGATCGGGGCCGCGGCGAGATCGTCGGCGCGCACCTTGGCGAGCGAACCGCCAAAGCGGCCGATCGGAGTCCGGACGGCATCGCAAATGAACACATCACGCATTGAATCTCTCCCTGAATGCCGTGGCTTAGGCGCTGGATAGGCTGGAACTTGAGCGGAGTTTTAGGAGTGTGCCCGCCACAGGTCAATTGACGCGGCTGCGTGGCATCAGCGCATTGCTGTGATGCCTTGCCGTATCCGAGGTCGTGGAGAAGGTGGAAAACCCGGTCCTCTCGGATAGGACCGCACGGCGAAATTTTGTAGTTTCCGCGCCTCATGACAATTCAACAGTCCATCCCGGTCCCGCCTGACTCCACCCCCGCCGAGGCGCCGTCGCGCGTCACGCCGATGATGGAACAATACCTCGAGATCAAGGCCGCCCATCCCGGGCTGTTGCTGTTCTACCGGATGGGCGATTTCTACGAGCTGTTCTTCGAGGATGCCGAGATCGCCTCGAAGGCGCTCGGCATCGTGCTGACCAAGCGCGGCAAGCATCAGGGCATGGACATCCCGATGTGCGGCGTACCGGTCGAGCGCTCCGAGGATTATCTGCACCGCCTGATCGGCGCCGGGCACAGAGTCGCGGTGTGCGAGCAGACGGAAAATCCCGCGGAGGCGAAAGCCCGCGGCAACAAGAGCGTGGTCCGCCGTGGCGTGGTGCGGCTGGTGACGCCGGGCACGCTGACCGAAGACACGCTGCTCGACGCCCGCACCAACAACTACCTGCTGGCGATCGCCCGCGCGCGCGGCTCGGCGGGCGCAGATCGGCTCGGGCTTGCCTGGATCGACATCTCGACCTCCGAATTCATGGTGACGGAGTGCTCGACTGCGGAGCTCGCGGCGACGCTGGTGCGCATCAATCCAAACGAAGTGATCGTCACCGACGCGCTCTATGGCGACGCCGAGCTTGCGCCCACGCTGCGTGAGTTGCCGTCAGTGACGCCGCTGACCCGCGATGTGTTCGACAGCGCCACTGCCGAGCGGCGGCTATGCGACTATTTCGCGGTCGCGACCATGGACGGCCTCTCGGCGATGTCGCGGCTGGAGGCGACTGCCGCGGCCGCCGCCGTCACTTATATCGACCGCACCCAGGTCGGAAAACGTCCGCCGTTGTCGCCGCCGGCGCGCGAGGCGGCCGGCACCACGATGGCGATCGATCCCGCCACCCGCGCCAATCTCGAGCTGACGCGCACGCTTGCCGGCGAGCGCCGCGGCTCGCTGCTCGATGCGATCGACTGCACGGTGACCGCGGCGGGCTCACGGCTCCTGGCGCAGCGCCTTGCTGCGCCGCTGACTGACGTTGCCGTGATCGCGCGGCGGCTCGATGCGGTCTCGGCCTTCGTTACCGACAGTGCCGCGCGCGAAGACATCAGAACCGTGCTGCGTGCGGCGCCCGACATGTCGCGGGCACTGGCGCGGCTCTCGGTCGGCCGCGGCGGCCCGCGCGATCTGGCAAGCTTGCGCGACGGCATCCTGGCCGCCGACCAGGCCCTCGAGCTGCTCGCGCTGACGGACAATCCGCCGGCCGAGATCGTGGCCGTGATGGCCGCGCTGCGCCGGCCATCGCGTGATCTCGCGCAGGAATTTTCTCGCGCCTTGAGCGAACAACTGCCGCTGATCAAGCGCGATGGCGGCTTTGTCCGCGAGGGCTATGAGGCCGCGCTCGACGAAAGCCGGAATTTGCGCGACGCCTCGCGCCTCGTGGTCGCCGCGATGCAGGCGCGCTATGCCGAGGACACCGGCATCAAGACGCTGAAGATCCGGCACAACAATGTGCTCGGCTATTTCGTCGAGGTCACCGCACAGCACGGCGACAAGCTGCTGGCGCCGCCACTCAACGCCACCTTCATCCATCGCCAGACCCTGGCCGGACAGGTCCGCTTCACCACGTCGGAGCTCGGCGAGACCGAGGCCAAGATCGCCAACGCCGGCGAGCGCGCGCTCAATCTCGAGCTGGAAATCTTCGAGCGGCTGAGCGCGATGGCGCTCGCCGCCAGCGACGATCTACGCAACGCCGCGCATGCCTTTGCGATGCTCGACGTCGCGACAGCGCTCGCCAAGCTCGCGATCGACGACAACTACGTGCGGCCGGAGGTCGACGGCTCGCTCGGCTTCGCGATCGAAGGCGGCCGGCATCCGGTGGTCGAGCAGGCGCTGAAGCGCGACGGCCAGCCGTTCATCGCCAACGCCTGCGATCTGTCTCCCGTACCCCCACCCTACCCTCCCCCGCAAGCGGGGGAGGGTAGGGTGGGGGCCGGCCAGCTCTGGCTGATCACTGGCCCGAACATGGCGGGCAAATCGACCTTTCTGCGCCAGAACGCGCTGATCGCGCTGCTCGCGCAGATCGGAAGCTTCGTGCCGGCGTCGCGGGCGCGGGTCGGCATCGTCGACCGCCTGTTCTCGCGCGTCGGCGCCGCCGACGATCTGGCGCGCGGCCGCTCGACCTTCATGGTCGAGATGGTCGAGACGGCCGTGATCCTCAACCAGGCCAGCGAGCGGTCGCTGGTGATCCTCGACGAGATCGGCCGTGGCACGGCGACCTTCGACGGGCTCTCGATCGCCTGGGCCGCGATCGAGCATCTGCATGAGAGCAATCGCTGCCGCACGCTGTTCGCGACGCACTATCACGAGCTGACCGCGCTCTCGGCCAAGCTGCCGCGGATGTTCAATGCCACGGTGCGGGTGAAGGAATGGCAGGGCGACGTCGTTTTCCTGCACGAGGTGCTGCCGGGCTCGGCCGATCGCTCCTACGGCATCCAGGTCGCGAAGCTCGCGGGCCTGCCGCCTGCCGTGATCGCACGCGCCAAATCGGTGCTGGCAAAGCTGGAAGCCCAGGACCGCGGCCAGACCGCGCGCGCGCTGGTCGACGACCTGCCGCTGTTCGCCGTCCCTTCCCGCGCCGCCGCCGAGGACGTGCCGCCGAGCGAGGCCGATCTGCTGGTCGAGGCCGTGAAAGCGCTGCATCCCGACGAGATGTCGCCGCGTGAGGCGCTGGAGGCGCTCTATGCGCTGCAGGCAAAACTGCCGAAGCGATAATTCCGTAGCCCGGATGCAGCGAAGCGAAACCCGGGAACGTTTTCACCGATTGCACCAGGAAGCCCCGGATTGCGCTCCGCTCCATCCGGGCTACGGATGATCCTTCTCCTTCCCCCTGAAAGGGGGAAGGTCGGGATGGGGGTCAGCCGCAGACGATGCTGTTCTCGGAGAACGCAGACCCCCACCCGCTTTGCTCTGGCGAGCAAAGCGACCTCCCTTTTCAAGGGGAGGTTAGGACGCCTTCACGGCTTTCCTCCGCCCGTTCCACCACAGCACCAGATTCCACACGATGCAGGTGGCGAGCGCGCAGCAGAGGCCGATCGCCGAGCCGAATTGCAACACCGCGACATGCAGCACGGCAACGCCGAGGCCGAAGCCCATCAGGCCCCAGGCGCTGTTGGCGAGCACGGCTGCGGTGGCAGGTCCCCCGATGCGCGGATGCAGGATCAGCATCATCGAGGAGAACACGATCGGAAACAGCGCCATCACGCCGGTGACGCGCGGACCGACCCAGCTCGACGCCGTCACCACGGTCCCGACCAGGCTTGCGACCAGTGCGGCGCGCAGCGGGATGTCGTACCAGCGCCGCGCGATCAGCGGCATCTTGGCGACGTGCCGATAGGGCTTGAGCAGCGGGATGCAGATCGCAAAGGTGATGGCGTTGACGATCAGCCCGCCGGCGAGCGACCATTCGAACTGGCGCATGATGGTGGCGAGCACCAGCCACAGCGCGATCGCGGCGCCGGCGCTGATCCACATGCTGCAACGCTGCGCCAGCACGGCATATGCGAGGCCCATATAGATGGTCGCGGCATTCACCGGCAGGCTCGACAGTGCGCCCTCGGCGATGAAGGCGGCATCATGATCGAGCGCGAGGAAGGTGTAGGACGGTCCTGCCGAGATCGGCAAGGTTGCCACCAGCGCGCCGATCACCGGCCCCGAACGCTCCGTGATGATGGACGCGCTGACCACGAACGCCGCCGCAACCGCCATGCGCAGCACGAGGATGAGGAGGAAATGGAGATCGGGGGACATACTGTGTCGTCCCGGCGAAGGCCGGGATCCATAACCACGACTGGTCGTGGGGAGCGAAAGTCGACGGGCAGCGCGGCTCGCAACGGGAAGGCACGGCGTATGGGTCCCGGCTTCGCCGGGACGACACCGATGAAACCCGTTCACACCCGCTGCATCGAGACGGTGACTTTCGGGCCGTTCTTGATGGTCTGGTACACCACACAATAGCGCTCGGTGAGCTTGAGCAGCAGGTCGAGCTTGTCCTGCGGTGCGTCGGTGCCGACATCGAAGCGCAGGCGGATCTCGCGGAAGCCGACCGGGGCTTCCTTGTCGACGCCGAGCGTGCCGCGGAAATCGAGATCGCCCTCAGCAAACACATTGCCGACCCTAAGCGGCACCTCGACGGCGGTCGCGACCGACTTCAGCGTGACGCCGGCGCAGGCGACCAGCGCCTCCAGCAGCATGTCGCCGGAGCAGAGCTCGAGCCCGGAGCCGCCGGTTGCGGGGTGGAGGCCGGCGACCGCGAGCGCGCGGCCAGTCTCGACCTTGCAGGAAATGCTCTCGTTATCGATCGAGCCCTTGGCCTTCAGCGTGATCACGGCAGCCGTCGGATCGGCCTTGTAGCGTTCCTTGATCGGGGCCTGCATTGCGCGGAGTTCGGCGGAGTCCATGGTTCTGCTCCCGGCTATTGTTCTTTATGCCGGTGTAAAGCCTTAACGCGCCGCTGTCACCACCACATCGCTTCGCCGGCGCTCGATTTGTCCGCGACATCAGGCACGTTGCGGTCCAGCGAGCGGTCGAGCGCGGTCAGCACGCGGCGCTTGAAGCTGTCGAACAGCTCCGAATTGCGGTCGCGCGGCCGCGCCAGATTGATGGTGATGTGCTCGAACAGCCGGCCCGGCCGTGGCCGCATCACGATCACGCGGTCGGCCAGCACCACGGCCTCGTCGACGTCATGGGTGACCAGGATCAAGGTCGGGCGCGTGTCGGCCCAGAGATCGAGCAGATGGTCCTGCAGATCGCGCCGGGTGAAGGCATCGAGGGCGGAGAACGGCTCATCCAGCAGCAGCACCTCGGGCTGCGGCACCAGAGCGCGGGCGATCGCGACCCGCTGCGCCTGCCCGCCGGAGAGCTCGCGCGGCCAGGCCGCGGCCTTGTCGGCGAGGCCGACGCGGGCGAGCGCCGCGGCGACCTTCTCGCGCCGGACGCGGGACGGAAGGTCGGCGAGGCCGAAGCCGATATTGTCGGCGACGCTGAGCCAGGGCAGCAGCCGTGGTTCCTGGAAGATGATGCCGATCTTGGCGTGCGGCGATGAGATCACCGCATTGTCCAGCGTCACCGTGCCGGTGGTGGCGCGATCGAGCCCAGCGATGGCACGCAACAGCGTGGATTTGCCGCAGCCGGAACCGCCGATGATGGCGATGATCTCACCCGGCTTGATCTCGGCCGAGAAGCGCTCCAGCGCATGGACCCCGTTGGGATAGGTCTTGCCGACCTCTTTCAGCGCCAGCATCAGTGCCCTCCCGGCACGCCGCCGAACGCGTCCTGCCAGCGCAAGAGCGGCGTTGCTGCGATCTCGATCAGCCAGTCGGTGAGCTTGCCGAGAATGGCGAAGATCACGATCGCAGCGAGGATCTGCGCCGGCTTGCCGAGCTGCTGGCCGTCGATCAGGAGGTAACCGAGCCCTTCGGAGGCCCCCATGAACTCGGCGGCAACCACGAACATCCAGCCCAGGCCCAGCCCGACACGCAGCGCCACCACATAGGCCGGCAGCACCGCGGGCAACAGGATGCGGCGGATCATCGCAAAGCCGGATAGCCTGTAGACGCGACCGACCTCGACGATCTTGCGATCGACCGACAGGATCGCGCCCATCACGCCGAGATAGACCGGGAAGAACACCCCGACCGCGATCAGCGCGATCTTCGAGGTCTCGAAGATGCCGAGCCACAGGATGAACAGCGGCACCCAGGCGATCGATGGGATCGCACGCAGCGCCTGCACGGTCGGATCGAGCAGCCGCCGGGCAAAATTCCAGTAGCCGGAGATCGCGCCGAACATCGTGCCGGCGACCACGCCGAGCACGAAGCCCGCGCCGACGCGCCACAGCGTCGCGAGGATATGGCGCGTCAGCTCGCCGCTCCGGGCTAGCTCGACGATGGTCGCGAACACCTTTGACGGCGGCGGCACCAGCCGGCCGTTGGACCAGCCGAGAGAGACCGCGAGTTCCCAGCCCAGCGCGAGCACAAGCGGCAGCGCCAGCCCGAGCGCCGGCCGTGCGCAACGCGACCATCGCGCCGGCGCTGCAGGCGTCGCGGTCGCATCGCTCTCTCGGAGCGTAGGCAGGTCAACAGTCATGGCCATCGCAGGAAAGACTCTTCGTGAGATTGCAAGGGAGCCGAAAAAAGTCCGGCGCCCTCTTCCTTCTCCCCTTGTGGGAGAAGGTGGCGCGGACGAAGTCCGCGCCGGATGAGGGGTTCTCTCCACTGCCGAGTTTGTGCCGTGCGGAGAGAACCCCTCCCCGGCTTCGCTTTCGCGGAGCCACCCTCTCCCACAAGGGGAGAGGGTACGGCAGAGCTAATTCGTCGGCAGCGGGACCTGGTCGTCGATCAGTGAATCCAGCGCGACCTTCACGTCGGTCTTGGCGTCGATCACGCCGGCCTGTTGCAGGGCAAGGCCGGCGGCGAGGATCGATTCGCGCTGCGGGGCGCCGATGCGGCTGTGGGTCAGCTCGGTGCGCTCCTTGAGCTGCTTGTCGACCACGGCGTCCGGCAGCCTGGTGACAGCGATGAAGGTCTTCTTCAGCTCGTCATAGTTCGCCAGCGAATATTGCCGCGCCTCCTCATAGGTGGCGAGCACGCGGCGAACGATGTCAGGATGATCTTTCAGGAACTGTTCACGCACATTGAGAATGCCCCAGGTGTTGGCGTCCGCCTTGCGGTAGAACAGTTTCGCACCGTCCTCGACCTCCGCCTGCGCCATCATCGGATCGAGCCCGGCCCAGGCGTCGACGTCGCCGCGGATCAGCGCCGTCTTGCCGTCGGCGTGCTGCAGCAGCACCGGCGTGATATCCTTTTCGGTGAGGCCGGCGGCAAGCAGCGCGCGGACCAGGAAGATGTGCGGGTCGGTGCCGCGGGTCACCGCGACGCGCTTGCCCTTGAGATCGGCGACCGAGGTGATCTTGGAATCCTTTGACGTCACCAGCGCGGTCCATTCGGGGCGCGAATAGACATAGATCGACTTGATCGGATTGCCGTTGATCTTCGCCACCAGCGCCGCCGACCCCGCGGTCGAGCCGAAATCGATCGAGCCGGCATTGAGGAATTCGAGCGCCTTGTTGGACCCGGCCGACTGCACCCAGACGATGCTGATGCCGTCCTTGGCGAACTCCTTCTCCAGCAGTCCCTTCTGCTTCAGGACCAGCGACACCGGATTATAGGTCGCCCAGTCGATCCGGATCTCCTTCAGCGTATCGGCAGCGAAGGCTGTGCCGGGAAACAGCGCCGACACCGCGAACAGCGCGGCCAGCGCGCGCCGGGACACCAATGACATTCCGCTCTCCTTGACCTGATAAAAAACATCCTTTTATTTCAATGCGTTAGTCTTGCGGTCAACGAGAAAATCTCTACCCTTTGCAAGGCGGCGCGAGAACGATCTTGCTCGCCTCGCCGATGAAACAGCATGGAGCTGCTGTCCTTATACTTTGGTCAGTGACAGCAAACGCCCGGTCCGTTATCGGATGGAAGCATGGATAGCGTCGTAGCCGAGATCCGCCCTGCAGCGGATGATCGTTTCGAGACTGCGCGGATCACCGCGGCGGTCAATGCACTCGCTGAGAAGCATGCCGGCCGTGAGGACCAATTTCGCGCCGCGATGGCGCAACTGCTCAAGGCCGAACTGATCGCGGCGCGCGCCACGGCGCAGGCGCTGCTGCTGAAGGACCGCCACGGCCGCCGCTGCGCCGAACGGCTTTGCTTCGTGCAGGACGAGATCATCCGCCTTCTCTATGAGGCGGCGACCAAGCACCTCTATCCCTCGCCGATCCCCTCGGGCGCCGAGCGCATGGCCGTGGTCGCGACCGGCGGCTATGGCCGCGGGCTGATGGCACCGGAATCCGACATCGATCTCTTGTTCATCCTGCCCTACAAGCAGACCGCCTGGGGCGAGCAGGTGGCGGAAGCGATCCTCTACTGCCTCTGGGACATGGGGCTGAAGGTCGGCCACGCCACGCGTTCAGTCGACGAATCGATCCGCCAGGCGCGCGGCGACATGACGATCCGCACCGCGATCCTGGAGACCCGGTTCCTGACCGGCGACAGGCCGCTCTATGACGAGTTGGTCGGGCGTTTCGACAAGGAAGTTGTGCAGGGCACGGCCTCCGAATTCGTCACCGCCAAGCTCGCCGAGCGCGAGGAGCGGCACCGCCGCGCCGGCCAGTCGCGCTACCTGGTCGAGCCCAATGTGAAGGACGGCAAGGGCGGACTGCGCGACCTGCACACCCTGTTCTGGATCGCCAAATACGTCTACCGCGTGCGCGAGACCGACGAGCTGCTGGAACGCGGCGTGTTCGACGCGCAGGAGTACCGCACCTTCCGCCGCTGCGCCGATTTCCTCTGGTCGGTGCGCTGCAACCTGCACTTCTTCGCCGGCCGCGCCGAGGAACGGCTGTCGTTCGACATGCAGCGCGAGATCGCGGTGCGGCTCGGCTACACTTCGCATCCCGGCATGCAGGACGTCGAGCGTTTCATGAAGCACTACTTCCTGATCGCCAAGGATGTCGGCGACCTCACCGCGATCCTGTGCGCCAGGCTCGAGGAGGAGCACAACAAACCCGCGCCGGTGCTGAGCCGCATGGTGGCGCGCTTCCGGCCCGGCGCCAAGCGGCGGCGGGTGACCGGCAGCGACGACTTCATCGTCGACAACAACCGCATCAACCTCGCGGCACCCGACGTCTTCAAGCACGACCCGGTCAACCTGATCAGGATCTTCCGGCTCGCGCAGCAGAATGACCTTGCCTTCCATCCCGACGCGATGCGCACGGTGACCCGCTCGCTGAAGCTGATCAATACCGAGCTTCGCGAGAACGAGGAAGCCAACCGCCTGTTCATGGAGATCCTGACCTCCGACAACGCGGAGATCGTGCTGCGGCGGATGAACGAGACCGGCGTGCTCGGCCAGTTCATCCGCGCCTTCGGCAAGATCGTGTCGATGATGCAGTTCAACATGTACCACCACTATACGGTGGACGAGCATCTGATCCGCTGCATCGGCTTCCTGCAGGAGATCGAGCGCGGCGGCAACGAGGAGTTCACGGTCGCGAGCGATCTGTTCCGCAAGATCCGTCCCGAGCACCGCCCGGTGATCTATATCGCCACGCTGCTGCACGACATCGCCAAGGGGCGGCCCGAGGATCATTCGATCGCGGGCGCCAAGGTGGCGCGGCGGCTGTGCCCGCGGCTCGGCTTCTCTCCGGCCGACACCGAGCTGGTGGCCTGGCTGATCGAGGAGCACCTGACGATGTCGACGGTGGCGCAATCGCGCGACCTGTCGGACCGCAAGACGATCGAGAACTTCGCCGCCGTGGTGCAGTCGGTGGAGCAGATGAAGCTCTTGACCATCCTGACCACCGCCGACATCCGCGGCGTCGGCCCCGGCGTGTGGAACGGCTGGAAGGCGCAGCTCTTGCGCACGCTGTATTACGAGACCGAGCCGGTGCTGACCGGCGGCTTCTCTGAGGTGAACCGCGCCCAGCGCATCGCGGTGGCGCAGGCCGAATTCCGCGCCGCGTTCACCGAATGGCCCGAAGCCGAACTCAACGCCTATATCGGCCGGCACTATCCGGCCTACTGGCTCAAGGTCGAGCTGCCGCGCAAGATCCGCCAGGCGCGCTTCATCCGCGCCAGCGAGCAGGCCGGCCACAAGCTCGCGATCAATGTCGGCTTCGACGAGGTCCGCGGCGTCACCGAGCTGACGATTCTGGCGACCGACCATCCCTGGCTGCTGTCGATCATCGCAGGCGCCTGCGCCTCGGCCGGCGCCAACATCGTCGACGCCCAGATCTACACCACGACCGACGGCCGCGCCGTCGACACCATCTCGATCTCGCGCGAATACGACCGCGACGAGGACGAGGGCCGCCGCGCGACCCGGATCGGCCAGATGATCGAGGACGTCTTGGAGGGCAAGCTGCGGCTGCCCGAGGCGGTGGCGCGGCGCGCCGTGCGCAGCAAGGCGCGGCCGTTCGTCGTCGAGCCCGAGGTCACCATCAACAACCAGTGGTCGGATCGCTACACCGTGATCGAGGTCTCCGGCCTCGACCGGCCCGGCCTGCTCTACCAGCTCACCACGGCGATCTCGAAGCTCAACCTCAACATCGCCTCCGCGCATGTTGCGACCTTCGGCGAGCGCGCCCGCGACGTGTTCTATGTCACCGACCTGCTCGGCGCCCAGATCACCGCGCCGACCCGGCAGGCCGCGATCAAGAGTGCGGTGCTGCATCTGCTGTCGAGCGAGGACCAGGCGGCGAAGCCTGCGGCATGACCGGCGATCATGGGACCGCAGGTCCAATCGGTCTGTTCGGCATCGGCCCGGCTTTGCGGTTTGCGCTGCCCGGCTTGCCTCCGGGAAGGCAAGATAACTTGCCTCGGACAGCAGAGGGCCAGATCGAACAGTGCACCCCCTGAGCAAAGCTGCTAGTATTCGGCATATTTGAAGGGCGACGTTGTCGCCGCTGATGATAATGGTCACCTAGCGACGCAGCGCGGCCCGCGATGGCCAATTGCTTTGTGCTGCCGATGATGCGTAATCCGACGATGAAGTGGCCGGCCGAGCAGTGGCTGCTCGGCGGCATGGTGCTGGCGCTCGGGACAGCAGCCTGCATTTGGCTGGTGCTTGGTCCGCAGCCTGCGACCACCGCATATCTGGTTGCCGCCGCGCTGCTTGTCGCCTCGCTGGCCGCCACATTGATCATGATGCGCCTGGTGAACTCCGCGAAGGACGAGGAACGCGTGATCGAGGCGCTGCGCAACGGCGAGGCGCAATGGAAGGAGGTGTTCGAGCATAACCCGGTGATGTACTTCATGGTCGATGCAACAGGCACCGTCCTGTCCGTCAACACGTTCGGCGCGGCGCAACTGGGCTACTCTGTCGACGAATTGCTCGGGCAATCCGTCCTGACCGTTTTTGCCGCCGAAGACCGGCCCCTGGTCCAGAGCAATGTGGCAGCATGTCTCGACAATATTGGCCAAACCCAGAGCTGGGAGATCCAGAAGGTTCGCAAGGATGGTTCGCGGCTTTGGGTTCGTGAAAATGCCAAGGCCGTGCGGCGGCCCGACAATCAATTGATCGTGCTGATTGCATGCGAGGACGTCACTGCGCGCAAGCGAGCCGAGGCGGAATTGCATGAATCTCAGGCCAATCTCGCGCACGTTACGCGCGTAACGGCTCTGGGGGAGCTTGCCGCGTCGATCGCCCACGAGGTGAACCAGCCCCTAGCCGCCGTCGTTACCAATGCCGCCGCATGTCTGCGCTGGCTCGATCGGGCGCCTCCCGATCTGAACGAAGCGCGCGGAGCGGTGGAAGCGATCATCAAGGACGGCAGTCGGGCAGGCGAAATCATCCAGCGCGTCCGCGCGCTGGTGAACAAGACGGTCGAGCAAAAAGCACCGCTCGACATCAATGACGTCGTCAACGAGGTGATCAGTCTGGTGCAGCACGAACTGCTGAGCCACCGGGCGTCGCTGCGGCTGGAACTCACGCCCGGGCTGCCGCTGGTCCTGGCCGATCGCATCGAGCTGCAACAGGTCATCCTCAATCTGGTCATCAACGGCATCGAGGCGATGCAGGGCGTGACGGATCGGCCGCGAGAACTCGTGATCCGAACACGTCAGGATGAAGCCCGGCATATCCTGGTCACTGTCAGCGACTGCGGCACCGGCGTTGCCGCCGAGAATGCCGATCGGTTGTTCGATGCCTTCTTCACCACCAAATCCGCCGGCATGGGCATGGGGCTATCGATCTGCCGCTCGATCATCGAGGCCCATGGCGGCCGCCTCTCGATGGCCGCTAGCGCCGGTCCGGGCGCGACGTTTCAGTTCACGTTGCCATTGTATCAGGAGGACCGTGCATCGTGATCGGGCGCGCTGCATCGCCTCACACTCCTGCAAGCGCCGAGGAACCGATCGTCTTCGTCGTCGACGATGACGCATCGGTGCGAGATGCACTCAGCAATCTCTTCCGATCGGTCGGCTTGCGGGTCAAGGTGTTCACCTCGGCGCATGAATTTCTGCAGCACAAGCTTCCGGACGCGCCGAGCTGCTTGATCCTTGACATCAGGCTGCCGCGCGTGAGCGGCCTCGACTTTCAGGCCGAGCTGGCAAAGGCCGGCATTCATATCCCGATCATCTTCATGACGGGCCATGGCGATATCCCGATGACGGTCAGGGCGATGAAGGCCGGAGCTGTCGACTTCCTGACCAAGCCATTCCGCGATCAGGACATGCTGGATGCGGTCACGACCGCGATCGAGCGCGACAGAGGCCGCCGCGACGAGGCAAAGGTCCTTTCCGATCTGCGTGCGGCGTTCGCCAACCTCACTCCTCGCGAGCGGCAGGTGATGGCCCTCGTCACGGCGGGCCTCATGAACAAGCAGATCGCGGCCGAAATCGGGGTGGCCGAGATCACCGTGAAGATCCACCGCGGGCACATCATGCGGAAAATGGCAGCGAAGTCGTTGCCGGACCTGGTGCGGATGGCGCAAATGCTCGGGATTGGGCCCGCATCCGGCAGGCCGCAAACCTAAGTATGATTCTCTGGCGCGGCCTCGCGACGCACTGTGCGAACAGCAAGACCGCACCGGACGCCGCGAACGCTCCCTTAGTCGCCCCCAGGAAGGATCCTCTTGCCTCACCCGCCGGTCATATCAATCGTCGACGACGATGGGTCGGTTCGTGCCGCGACCTACAATCTCGTCAGGTCGCTTGGCTACATGGTTCATACATTCGCGTCGGCGGAAGAATTCCTGCTGTCGCAGCACCTGAACGACACATCGTGCGTGATCGCAGATGTCAGAATGCCGGCCATGAGCGGTCTCGACCTGCAAGCCCACCTGCTTGCCAACGGGCGGCGCCTGCCATTCATCTTCATTACGGCCTTCTCGGTCGAGAGCGATCGCGTCCGCGCTCTGAAGGCGGGGGCGATCTGCTTTCTGATCAAGCCGTTCGACGGGGACGTGCTGATCAGATGCCTTGATACCGCCCTCGCCCAGGTCGGTGCACCTGCGATCGAATGAGTCAACCGAACGCTGCAGGCGGACTATACGCAAGGATAGTCCCCGCAAACATCTAGACAAGTTGAAGATAAGCGACGACGGCGCAAGGCTTGGCGTCGTCATCTTCGAGGATGGCGAAAGGCAGCATCAGACATCGTGATCGAAAGATGGCCGCTGCCCGGAGGGAGGTCACCATGCGTGCAGAACCGCGCTGCTCTGAGTGTGACGGGGAAGATCCCAAGATCATCTCCCTGCGAAATCCGGCGAGTGAACGCTACTGCGGGCGCCTGTGTCTCTACAAGGGTCAGCAGAACTTCATTCGCTGGATGCAGCGAGCCAATGCGGAGGCCGCGTCATGACAAACCGTTGCTGCAATCCGGAGTGCAGGCGCCCCTTCGGACTGATCCGGCGGAGCTGGCACTTTGAGCAGTTTTGCTCGACGAAGTGCCGCGAGGCCTACAAGCGGCAGTTGGAGCGCAACCGAGCCTATTGGAAATGGCTCTACCCTCTGCCCCGAACCGGTGATGCAGCGAAGAAATTGATCTAGCGACGCGAGCGGGGAACGCTCAAAGGAGCCGCCATGACGACAGTGGATGCGATGCTGGTGGGAGCGATACTCGCGTGGGTGCCTTCGCTGGTTGTATTCCTCTATATCGTGCGCGACCTGCGAAACATGCTCAGCGAGGATCTGGATTGATCGTTGATCAGTCGTCAGGCGCGGCTCTTCGCAAGCGCGCTAAACCTCAACCCCCTCGTGGCGCAGCAGCCAGCGCTTGCGCTCCAGTCCGCCGCCATACTTGACCAGCGAACCGTTGGCGCCGATCAGGCGGTGGCAGGGCACGACGACGCTGATCGGGTTGGAACCATTGGCGTGGCCGACGGCGCGCATTGCGTTCGGCGCTTTCAGTTTCGCCGCCAGGGCGCCGTAACTCATGGTGGTGCCGGCTGGAATCTTCGGCAGCGCGTGCCATACCTTCTGCTGGAACGGGGTGCCGGCGACGCGCCATTTGATCTCGGCGAGCCGATCGAGGTCGCCCTTGAAATAGCCGCTCAAGGCGTCGCGAAGCTCGTGCGGCGCACGGCGGTCCCGCAGCGTCACCGCGCCATAGTGCAGCCGCAGCAGCTCGAGCATCCGCGCTTCGTAGTCGTCCCAATCAAGCGCACGCAGCATGCCGTCGTCATCGGTCACCAGCAGCGCGGTTCCGATCGGGGTCTTGAGACGGTCGAGGTTGAAGATTTGTGGTGTCTTCAGCTTAGCCATGGTCAACTCACGGAAATCGATCTCGCGCGGTGATACTTTCACCTTGCCGACGCCGGCGTCCACCCGAATCCCGCGACACTGCGCGCAGCCGGCGTCCTTGCAATGGCCTACCCCTTCCTCCATCATCCCCGCAACGATGACATCCGACGGGGAAAGCTTCCCGCGGACAAGATCATCGGCAACATGGGAGGTCACGACATGAGAAGCGTGCAATTGCTCGCTGCGAGTGCGCTTGCGATCGCGTTGTCCGTTACTTCAGCTACCGCGCAGAAGAAATACGACATCGGTGCGACCGACACCGAGATCAAGATCGGCCAGACTGTGCCGTTCTCCGGTCCCGCATCGGCCTATGCCGGCATCGGCAAGACCCAGGCCGCCTATCTCAAGATGATCAACGATCAGGGTGGCATCAACGGCCGCAAGCTGAACCTGATCCAGTATGACGACGCTTATTCGCCGCCCAAGGCGGTCGAGCAGGTACGCAAGCTCGTCGAGGGCGACGAGGTGCTGTTCACCTTCCAGATCATCGGCACGCCGTCGAATGCCGCCGTGCAGAAATACTTGAATGCCAGGAAGGTGCCGCAACTGCTCGCCTCGACCGGCGCCTCGCGCTTCTCCGATCCGGTAGCCGCCCCCTGGACCATCGCCTTCAATCCGAACTACCAGTCCGAGGGCCGCATCTACGCCAAATACATCCTGGCCAATCACCCCAACGCCAAGATCGGCATCTTCTACCAGAACGATGATCTCGGCCGTGATTACATCACCGGCCTGAAGAGCGGGCTCGGTGATAAGGCGGCGAGCATGATCGTCGCGGAAGTCTCCTACGAGCTGACCGATCCGACCGTCGACTCCCAGATCGTCAAGCTGAAGGCCGCCGGCGTCGATCTGCTCTACGACGCCTCGACGCCGAAATTCGCTGCGCAGGCGATCCGCAAGGTCGCGGACCTCGATTGGCACCCGGTCCACATCCTCGACATCAATGCGAGCCCGGTGTCGGCGACGCTGAAACCTGCCGGCCTCGACATCTCCAAGGGCATCATCTCGACCAACTACGGTAAGGACCCGGCCGATCCGCAGTGGAAGGACGATCCCGGCGTGAAGGCCTATTTCGCCTTCATGGACAAGTATTACCCGGAAGGCGACAAGCTCAACACCGTCAACACCTACGGCTATTCGACCGCCGAGTTGCTGATCCAGGTGCTCAAACAGTGCGGCGACGACCTCACCCGCGAGAACCTGATGAAGCAGGTGACCAGCCTGAAGAACTTCGTGCCGTCGCTTGCGCTGCCCGGCATGTCGATCACGACAGGACCGAAGGATTATCGCATCAACAAGCAGATGCAGATGATGCGCTTCAACGGCGAGCGCTGGGAGCTGTTCGGCCCGATCATCGAGGATACCGGCCCGGCGGGTTAGGTCGCTCGGCGACAAGACTGCGCACACTGTCATCCCCGCGAAAAGCGGGGATCCAGTACGCCGCGGCCTATCGGCTCAATTGCAAATGTCTCTGGATCGCCCGCATGCTGTTTCGCGGGCGATGACGACTGACGTGGGCGCGGACCTGGCTGCCCCGCGGAGACTCCGCCTTGCCCGCAGGCGGGGTGTGGTGAAGCGGAGCGCAACGCTTGCCGCCGCGCCGGTTTCTTTTGCGCCGCCCCCTACTTTGGTTGACTGAAATCGCTGGCTTTTTCGGCATCGCTCGTCTTGCGTTGCAACAAGGGTTCCTCCAGTATCCGTCGCAAGCGATGGCACCTTCGGGAATTTGAACCCGCGGACGAGATCATCGGCCAACCATCAATCACGTGAGGAAAGCAGCATTATGAGGAATGGGATTTTCCACCTGGTGACGGGAACGGCGCTGGCGATGGCGCTGGCGACGTCACCGGCCCTGGCGCAGAAGAAGTACGATCCCGGCGCGAGCGACACCGAAATCAAGATCGGCCAGACCGTCCCCTTCAGCGGCCCGGCGTCGGCCTATGCCAGCATCGGCAAGACCCAGGCCGCCTATTTCAAGATGATCAACGATCAGGGCGGCATCAACGGCCGCAAGATCAACCTGATCCAGTATGACGACGCCTATTCGCCGCCCAAGGCCGTCGAACAGGTGCGCAAGCTCGTCGAAAGCGACGAGGTGCTGTTGACGTTCCAGATCGTCGGCACGCCGTCGAACGCCGCCGTGCAAAAATATCTCAACGCCAAGAAGGTGCCGCAGCTATTCGCCGCGACCGGCGCCTCGAAGTTCACCGATCCGAAGAACTTCCCCTGGACGCTCGGCTTCAACCCGAACTACTTCGTCGAGGGCCGCATCTACGGCCAGTACATCCTGAAGGAGCATCCGAACGCCAAGATCGGCGTGCTCTATCAGAACGACGACCTCGGCAAGGATTATCTGAACGGCATCAAGGCCGGCCTCGGCGACAAGGCTGCCAAGATGATCGTGGCCGAAGCCTCCTACGAGGTCTCCGATCCGACCGTCGATTCCCAGATCATCAAGATCAAGGATGCCGGCGCCGATCTGTTCTTCTCGGCCTCGACGCCGAAGCAGGCCGCGCAGGCGATCAAGAAGATCTACGAAATGGGCTGGCATCCGATCCAGATCGTCGACATCAACGCCACCTCGGTCGGCGCCGTGCTGCAACCGGCGGGTCTCGAAGCCTCCAAGGGCTTGATCAGCACCAACTACGGCAAGGATCCGGCCGATCCGCAGTGGAAGGACGATCCGGGCATGAAGCGCTATTTCGACTTCATGGCCAAGTACTATCCGGACGGCGACAAGAACTCGAACTTCAACACTTACGGTTACTCGACCGCGCAATTGATGGTGCACGTGCTGAAGCAGTGCGGCGACAATCTGACGCGTGAGAACGTGCTGAAGCAAGCGACCAACTTGAAAAACGTCGAACTCGACATGGCGCTGCCCGGTATCAAGGGTAACACTGCGCCGAACGACTACCGCGTCAACAAGCAGCTTCAGATGATGCGGTTCAACGGCGAGCGCTGGGAGCTGTTCGGCCCGATCCTCGAGGACGCCGGCCCCGCGGGCTAGTGGTTCGCACAGGTTGAAAATGCAATTGGCGGCCTACGGGCCGCCGATTTGTTTTTTGGGCCTCGCCATTCGACCCATCACCGTCACCCTGAGGAGCGCGTAGCGCGTCTCGAAGGGTCGACGGCCACCAGCCGGGCCGTGCATCCTTCGAGACGCGCGCAAGAACGCGCTCCTCAGGATGACGGCGATAAAGCTGGCTCGACCCGGCAATCCATCGACCAGAACCACTCTCTTCGATGGATGCGCGGGTCGGGCCCGCGCATGACGCATGTCAGCCGATGGCCGACATCGTCACTTCGGAATCTCGCCGAAATTCTTCCCCACCGGCAGCACGGCATGGCGGATCAGGCGGGAATCCTCCACCGCGGCCTGGCGATGCTTCACCGCCTCGCGATAGACGGGATCGCGGATCATCTCGACGAAGGCGCCGACGCTCGGATACTCCGCGATGAAGCAGTGATCCCAGCGCTCCTCTTGCGGGCCGATCAGCATCAACTCGAACCGCCCCTGCCAGACGATGCGACCGCCGAGCCGCTCGAACACCGGGCCGCTTTCGCGGCCGTAAGCAGCATAGGCTTCGGCACCGGTCGCCTTGCGGCCGTCGGGATAGGCCGCCCATTCGCGCAAGCGCACCAGGTTGAGCATGTGAATCGGGCCCGGCCGATTGTTGTCACGGAACTGAGCGAAGACGTCCTTGGTCGGATCGATATGGCCCATGCGGCGCTCCTTTGCTGCTTGTTCCACTCCTATCTAGCACGCGCCGCCTCACCTCCTAATCCCGCGTTAAACTTTGCGTAACCGCCCCTTAAACCGGGAGCGCTAGTTTCGCGCCGGACGAGAGCGTTTTCGAGCGAAGTGGATACCGGTTCGCGTGAAGAAAACGCGTCAAACCAAGAATCCAGAGCTTCGGTTCCGATTCGATCAGAACTGAAGCGCCGGTGTGAGCGTTGTGGATGGCGTGGGGACGGAAGAAAGGCGGAGCGCGCAAGGAGCCGCTGTTCGGGCTTCCGGCCGCGCTTGCCGACCTGCGACTGTCGCCCGATGATCGCATTCCAGGCGGCGGCGACGACAAGCCCGCCAAATCCAAGCCCAAGAAAACAGATTCAGGCGAGAAACCGCGCGCCCCGCGCGGCGGAAGCAAGCGCCGCGGCAAGTCGCGCGGCTTCGGCATCGGCCGCCTGTTCTATTGGGGTGCGGTGCTCGGGCTGTGGGCGTGCATCGCCGTGATCGGTGTCGTGGTGTGGGTCGGCGCACATCTGCCGCCGATCCAGTCGCTGGAAATCCCGAAGCGCCCGCCGACCATTCAGATCGTCGGCCTCGACGGCAGCGTGCTGGCACAGCGCGGCGAAATGGCCGGCGCCAACGTGACGTTGAAGGATCTGCCGCCTTATCTGCCGAAAGCCTTCATCGCCATCGAGGACCGCCGCTTCTATTCGCATTATGGCATCGACCCGTTCGGCATCCTGCGCGCGGCGGTGGCCAACCTGATGCATCGCGGCGTCTCGCAGGGCGGCTCGACGTTGACGCAGCAGCTCGCCAAGAACCTGTTCCTCACCCAGGAGCGCACCGTCCAGCGCAAGCTGCAGGAGGCCGAGCTCGCGCTGTGGCTGGAGCGCAAGCGTTCCAAGAACGAGATCCTCGAACTCTATCTCAACCGCGTCTATTTCGGCTCGGGCGCCTACGGCGTCGAGGCCGCGGCGCAACGCTATTTCGGCAAGTCGGCGAAGGACGTGACGCTGGCGGAAGCCGCGGTGCTCGCGGGCCTCGTGAAGTCGCCGTCTCGGCTGGCACCGAACCGCAATCCGCAAGGCGCCGAGCAGCGCGCACAGGTCGTGCTGGCAGCGATGGCGGACGCCAAGTTCATCACCGAGGCGCAGGCCAAAGCCGCGATGGGCCAGCCCTTGCTCAACGTGAAGCCGCCCGGCGCCGGCACCGTCAACTATGTCGCCGACTGGATCAGCGAGGTGCTGGACGATCTGGTCGGCCAGATCGACCAGGATATCGTGGTGCAGACCACGATCGACCCGAAGCTGCAGAATATCGCCGAAGCCGCCGTGATCGACGAGCTCGCGGCCAAGAGCGTGAAGTTCAATGTCAGCCAGGGCGCGCTGGTGGCGATGTCGCCTGATGGCGCGGTGCGCGCCATGGTCGGCGGCCGGAACTACGCCGAAAGCCAGTACAACCGCGCCGTCACCGCGAAGCGGCAGCCCGGCTCGGCCTTCAAGCCGTTCGTCTATCTCACCGCGGTGGAATCCGGCCTGACGCCGGACACGATCCGTCAGGACGCCCCGCTCGACATCAAGGGATGGAAGCCCGAGAACTACACCCACGAATATTTCGGCTCGGTGACGCTGACCCAGGCGCTGGCGATGTCGCTCAACACGGTCGCGGTGCGGCTGGGGCTCGAAGTCGGCCCGAAGAACGTGGTGCGCACCGCGCACCGGCTCGGCATCTCCTCGAAGCTCGAACCGAATGTCTCGATTGCGCTCGGCACGTCCGAAGTGTCCGTGCTCGAACTGGTCGGTGCCTATGCGCCGTTCGCCAATGGCGGCTACGCGGTGTCGCCGCATGTGGTGACCAGGATCAAGACCAGCACGGGCAAGGTTCTCTACGACCGTCCGGCCGATCCGCCGAACCAGGTGATCGAGCCGCGCTACGATGCGATGATGAACAGCATGATGCGGGAAACGCTGATCTCCGGCACTGCCCGCAAGGCCGAGATCCCCGGCTGGACGGCCGCCGGCAAGACCGGCACCAGTCAGGATTATCGCGACGCCTGGTTCATCGGCTACACCGCTAATCTCGTTACCGGCGTCTGGCTCGGCAATGACGACAACACGCCGACCCGGAAGGCGACAGGCGGCGGTCTTCCCGTGGAGGTGTGGTCGCGCTTCATGAAGGCCGCACATCAAGGCGTGCCGGTCGCTTCCATCCCGAACTCGCAAGGCAACTGGGGACCGGCGAACCTGGTCCAGATCTCCTCGCAGATCATGCCGCCATCAGTCCCAGCGGCCCAGATGCAATCACCGCCAGTCCCGGTGCCCCAAGCCGGCGGCGGCTATTATCGATCACCGGCTCCGGTGCGCGCCTCGGCCGCACCGCCCAACCCGAACGCGCGGCCCGAAGCCGCCGCCGGATTGGACGGCTGGCTGGTGGATCGCCTGTTCGGCGGACGTCGCTGAGCGCTTTCAGCTCGTAGATGGAGTAACGGGCCCCGTTACCCCATCTACCAGCAGCGCTTCCATTGACAACATGATCGTCATCCCCCGCGAATGCGGGGGATCCAGTACGCCGTGGGCTCTCGGTTTAGACACAGACGTCCCTGGAATACTGGATCGCCCGCTTTCGCGGGCGATGACAGTTCAGTCTGGACACGACCGTCGACTAATCCAGAATCCCGTAGCGATGCAGGTCGTTGCCGTGAGTGTCGAGCCAGTTCTTGGCGCGGTCGACCGACACACAGACCTTGTCGACCACCCTCCAGAACCGCGGCGAGTGGTTCATCTCGACGAGATGAGCGACTTCATGAGCCGCGAGGTAGTCGAGCACGAAGGGCGGGGCAAGAATCAGCCGCCACGAGAACGACAACGAGCCGGCCGAGGTGCATGAACCCCAGCGGCTGGATTGATCGCGAATCGAGATTCGTCGCACCCGGACGCCAAGTTCCGCGGCGTAGAGTTGCGCGGCCTTTTGCAGGTCCTTGCGCGCCTCGCGCTTGAGGAAGTCATGCACGCGACGGTCCATGTGCTCGACGCCACCGGCAACACACAGCACTTTCTCGCCGCTGTCTCGCGTCTCGGTCCAGACCGTGCCGCGTTCGCCGGCGCGGTGAACGAGGCGATGATGTACCCCGCGCAACGGCACCAATGTGCCGGGTTGAAAGGGCGCAGCCTTTGGCAGACGACCGAGACGGGCGGCGATCCAGCCACCGTGGAGGTTCGCAAAGTCCTTGGCTTCCACGATCGTGCCGCGCGGCGGCATTGTCAGGATTGCTTCACGGTCGGTCGGATGGATTCTCAGTGTGTAACGGCGCGCGCGCCTGTGTCTGCGAAGCCTGACGGTGAAGAATTGAGAGCCGTGCCTGACCAAAAGGGTCGCGGGTTCGGCGGGCCGCCGATAGAGGAGCGCACGAGTAGCCATGTCTGAGAGTCCGGGGAGCAGGAGTTCACCCGAACTCTGCCATATCCGCCGCCAGCGGAATGGCTCGGCGCAAAAACAAATCATTTGCCCAATATACAGGGGTCGGCTGATTCTCGCCCCCTATGGGCTGGGGCTGGAACCGGAATTTTTCCAATGAATCACGATTAGAAGCTACGCTCAAGAAATGAGCGAAAACTCATCCCTTGAGCGTGCCTAGAATCGGAATTCTTTTAGTCAATTCAGCAGCTTATGCTGCGACCGAAATCGCAGCCGAAATGATACCTATTCGGCCGCTGCGACCAGGGAAAGCCGCGTATTGGCGGCTGAAACCATGAAATCGGAGATGCGCGGCACGATTTCGGAGCGGAAACGCGAGCCGTTGAACACGCCGTAGTGGCCGACCCCCTTCTGCACGTAATGCACGCGGCGATGATTGGGAATCGCCGTGCAGAGTGCGTGCGTTGCCTCGGTCTGACCGAGACCGGAGATGTCGTCCTTTTCGCCTTCCACCGTCATCAGCGCAACACGCCGGATCTTCGACGGATCGACCGGCTTGCCGCGGTGGGTCATCTCGCCCTTCGGCAACGCGTGCTTGACGAACACAAGGTCGACGGTCTGCAGGTAATACTCTGCCGTGAGGTCCATCACCGCGAGATATTCATCGTAGAATTCGCGGTGCTTGTCGACGAGATCGCCGTCACCCTTCACCAGATTGGCGAACAGCGCCTTGTGCGCGTCCATGTGCCGATCAAGGTTCATGCTGATGAAGCCGTTGAGCTGCAGGAATCCCGGATAGACGTCGCGCATCACGCCGGGATGCGGGAATGGCACCTTGGTAATGACGTTGTTGCGGAACCAATCGATGCCGCGCTCTTCGGCCAGGTTGTTGACCGCGGTCGGATTGCGCCGTGTATCGATCGGCCCGCCCATCAACGTCATCGACAGCGGCACGAAGGGATCTTTGTTCGCTTCCATGACGGACACGGCCGCGACCACCGGCACCGACGGCTGGCACACCGCGATGACGTGAATGTTGCCGCCCAGGGTGTGCAACATCTCGATGACGTAATCGACGTAGTCATCGAGATCGAAGCGGCCGGCCGCGAGCGGCACCATGCGCGCGTCCGCCCAGTCGGTGATGTAAACCTCATGCGTCGGCAGGAATGCCTCGACCGTGCCGCGCAGCAGTGTCGCATAATGGCCCGACATCGGCGCCACGATCAGCACGCGTGGTTGGGGCGCGCGCAACGGCCGCGTCAGCTTTCGATCGAAGTGCAGCAGGCGGCAGAACGGCTTTTCCCAGATCGAACGGACCTCGACCGCGGTGCGGATGCCATTCACCTCGGTCGTCGGCAGGTTCCATTCGGGCTTGCCGTAGCGGCGCGTGGTACGCTCGAACAGCTCGCATGCGGCGGCAATCGATTTGCCGAACTCGGTATGCGTCCACGGATTGAGCGGATTCTGGAACAGAATCTTGGTGGCGTCGGTCACCGCGCGCGCCGGATTGAGCGAGGCATGCGCCATCTCGTACATCCAGTAGAGCGGCGTCGTGAGTGCTGGACTGCCTTCCGCCACCAGTGGCGGTGCCCCGCCAAATTCACCAATCGGCATCGTCGTTCAGACCCCTGTTTTGCGCCGCAGCATACTGACCAATGCAAAATAATGCGTCAATGCGCCGCTGGACACATTTGGGGGCAAGATTCGCCTAAAGGGGCGAAATTCCTTGGGAAAGTGACATTTATTCACCAGCGCTGAGCAGCGACCCGTGACGCTTGGCACTGCGCAAGAGGGCAAGGAAGACCGCAAAGGATGCGGCGAACAGGACCGCGTTGATGAGCAGCGCATCGAGCATCAGGTCGGCGCGGAAGATGTGGTCGATCAGAAGTGCGCGCATGCCCTCGAACACATAGGTCGGCGGCAGGGCCCAGGCGACATATTGCAGCCAGACCGGCAGCACCTCGACCGGATAGTAGATGCAGGCGAGCGGCATCACCGCGAACATCAGCGTCCAGACGATGCTTTCTGCGCCGAGACCGTTGCGCAGCACGAGGCCCGAGGCGAACACGCCGACCGACCAGCTCGTGAAGATCAGATTGCAGAAGAACGCGATCAGCGGCACCCCGATGGCGTAGAAATTGAAGCCGAAAAAGAACAGCGCCATCAGCGTCATCGGGATGATGCCGATGGCGAGCCGGATCAGGCTCATGATCATCAGCGAGAGCAGGAACTCGATCGGCTTCAACGGGCTCATCATCAGGTTGCCGAGATTGCGCGCCCACATCTCTTCCAGAAACGAGATCGAAAAGCCGAGCTGGCCACGGAACAGAATGTCCCAGAGGATGACGGCACCGATCAATGAGCCGCCGGCCTTGGCGAAGTAGCCCGAGGTTTGTGAGATGTAGGTCTGCAGGAAGCCCCAGGTGATGATCTGCAGCGCCGGCCAGTAGACCAGTTCCAGCAGCCGCGGCCATGACGACATCAACAGATACCAATAGCGCAGCACCATCGCGTTGATGCGCTGCAGAGAAATCCGGTGCTGCTGCCGGCTGACGAGCTCGCTCACGTCGCCCCCTCCCGCACCCGGCCACGCGCGACGTCGAGAAACACCTCTTCCAGTGTATCGCGGTTGTAGCGCGCCATGATCCCGTCGGGGCTGTCATCGTCCTCGATCTTGCCGCGCTTCATGATGATGACCCGGTCGCACAGCCGCTCGACCTCGAGCATGTTGTGCGATGCGAGCAGGATCGTCGCGTTGTGAGTCTTGCGATAGGTCTCCAGATGCTGCCGCACCCAGTCGGCGGTGTCGGGATCGAGCGACGCTGTCGGCTCGTCCAACAACAATAGTTCCGGCTGGTTGATCAGCGCCTTCGCCAGCGCGACGCGCGTCTTCTGCCCGGCGGAGAGCTTGCCATTGGCGCGGTCGAGGAAATCCTTCAGGTCGAGATCGGCGGCAAGCTGGTCGATCCGCTCGCGCAAATGCTTCACCGCATAGAGGCGACCGAAGATCGTCAGGTTCTGCCGCACCGTGAGCCGCATCGGCATATCGACATAGGGGCTTTCGAAGTTCATCCGGCCGAGTACGTCATAGCTCTGTTCGGGGATGTCAGCGCCCAGCACCCGCACACGGCCCGAGGTCGGCAGCACCAGGCCCATGATCATCGCGATCGTCGTGGTCTTGCCGGCGCCGTTGCCGCCGAGCAGGCCGGTGATGCTGCCACGCGCGATGCGGAAGGAAATGTCGTCGACGGCGCGGGTGGTCTTGTAGACCTTGACCAGATGCGCGACGTCGATCGCCGCCGATCCACCCAGATCGGCCGCCGGCGGCTGCCCCTGACCTGTCTCGCTCTGTTGCATATGGCCGTTCATTGAGCCATTGCGACAATAAGCGCAAGGCTTGCGCCGGCTCCTTGCGTTAAGTCGCGAATTTGTGCGCTACCGATAGCACAGCTAAGGTCCGGATATGACCGACGTCGCCACCTCCGATTTTCGCCAGCCACGTAGCAATGTCCGCCTGGATACGATCCTGCGGCTGCGCTGGCTGGCTGCGCTTGGCCAATTGGTGGCGATCTTCGTCGTCGCCCAGGGGTTGGAATTCGACGTTCCGATCGTGCCTTGCGTCTGCATCATCGCATTTTCGGCGCTGCTCAACCTGGGACTGCAGATTGCCTTCAATCCGATGCAGCGGCTGGAGCCGCCCCATGCCGCAGCGCTGCTCGCACTCAACATCGTGGAGCTTGCTGCGCTGCTTTATTTCACGGGCGGCCTGCAGAACCCATTCTCGTTCCTGTTCCTCGCGCCGGTGCTGATCTCGGCAACGGTGTTGCCGGTGCGGCTGACCATCGCGCTTGGCTGCCTCGCGGTCGCCTGCGCCTCGGCGCTATTCTTCTATCACCTTCCGCTGCCGTGGGATGCCGATGACCCGCTAGTGCTGCCGCCGATTTATTTGCTCGGCGTCTGGCTTTCGATCCTGCTCGCGATCGGCGTCACCAGCCTCTATGCCTTTCAGGTGACGGAGGAGGCGCGACAGCTATCCGACGCGCTGGCCGCAACCGAACTGGTGCTGACGCGGGAACAGCATCTGACCCAGCTCGACGGCCTTGCCGCCGCCGCCGCGCACGAGCTCGGCACGCCGCTGTCGACGATCTTCCTGATCTCGCGCGAGCTCGAAAAGACGGTGCATGACCCGAACCTCGCGGGCGACCTGAAGACCCTGCGCGAGCAGGCGCAGCGCTGCCGCGACATCCTGAGCAAGATCGCGCAGCTCTCATCGACCGGCGCGCCGTTCGACAACATGAAGCTGTCGACGCTGATCGAGGAGGCGGTGGCGCCGCATCGCGACTTCGGCGTCAACATCAAGGTGCGGCTTGCTGTCGCAGCGACACCCGAGCCGATCGGCGCCCGCAACCCCGCAATCCTGTATGGCGTCGGAAACATTTTGGAAAATGCCGTCGATTTCGCGCATCAGTCGGTGGAGGTGAATGCGTGGTGGAATGCCGAAACTGTCGAGATTGTGATCTCCGATGACGGTCCCGGCATCGCGCCCGACATGCTGAAACGGATCGGAGAGCCCTATCTGTCGCGTCGTCGGGGCGCAGACGAGGCCCAAAATGCGCGCGGAGGCCTTGGTCTGGGCGTTTTCATCGCAAGAACGCTGCTGCAGCGCACCGGCGCCAAAGTGTCGTTCACCAACCGCGTGTTTCCCGATCACGGCGCGGTCGCCCAGATCGTCTGGCCACGCGAGCGCTTCGAGGGCACCGCGCCGGACGGCGAGAGCGCGTCTTAAGAACAATTCTCAATCGCACGTCTGGCATTACGCATGCAGCGGCCGCGACTTTCGGCTGCCTTGGCAGCGCCGTACTGCGACCCCATATACAAGCGGTCTGCCACAGGGAAAAATCGACCGTGAACGCCATCGCTGAACTGAATGAGCACACCGACCGATCGCTCCTCATCGTCGAGGACGACAAGCCGTTCCTGGAGCGCCTGTCGCGCGCCATGGAGACGCGCGGCTTCTCGGTGAAGTCATGCGATACCGTGACCGACGGTCTCGCCGAGATCGGCCGCGCCGCACCCGCATTCGCGGTCGTCGACCTCAGGCTTGGCGACGGCAACGGCCTCGACGTCGTCTCGGCGTTGAAGAGCAAGCGCCCTGATGCGCGTGCGATCGTACTCACCGGTTACGGCAACATCGCCACCGCGGTCACCGCGGTGAAAATGGGTGCCGTGGATTATCTGTCGAAGCCGGCCGACGCCGACGACGTCGTCGCTGCGCTGCTTGCGAGCGGCACCGAGAAATCCGAGTTGCCGACCAACCCGATGTCGGCCGACCGCGTGCGCTGGGAGCACATCCAGCGCATCTACGAGATGTGCAACCGCAATGTCTCGGAGACCGCGCGCCGGCTCAACATGCACCGTCGCACGCTGCAGCGCATCCTCGCCAAACGCGCGCCGCGGTAAGCGTCGTTTTGCAACTGTTTTGCGATGGCCGGGTTCGCCCCGGCCATTTGTTTTTTGTAGCCCGGATGGAGCGAAGCGAAATCCGGGGCAGACCCTTCCGCGAAAAGGCTCAGCCGGATTGCGCTGCGCTCCATCCGGGCTACGTCACCGTCTTCAAAACTCGCTATGCCCCTGCGGATCGACCAGCCGGTTGATCCGCTGCGCGGCGGCCATGGCGAAGCGCACCGTCATCGCCTTGCGCGTTGGCGCTGGCAACCGATGCTCCGGCGCCTCGCAATGCAAATGCGCGCCATAGGCGTCGGCGATGATCAGGCCGGTGTCCGCAGGAAAGAGCTCGCATGGCAAGTCCTGGGTGAAGGCGAAAAACAGCCGGTCGCAATGCATCCGGTAGTCCTGCCATTTCTGGTCCGCGCGCAGATCCTCCACCGACGACTTGATCTCGACGATCCAGATCTCGCCACGCTCATTGAGCGCGACCAAGTCAGCGCGGCGGCCGGACGGCAACGGTAATTCGCTGATGCACGAGAAGCCCAGCGATCTCAAAAGCCTCGCCGTGCCGCGCGCGATCGCAAGCGCGGTCTCCGACTGGCGTCGGTCGGGCGCGGGCACAAGCGCGATCTGGCGGGCGGGCGATTCCATCATGGCAAGGTTAGCCGATTCCGCCGCACAACGGCAGCACCGGATTCGGCTGCTAACTCGCGACGGAACCGCCCTGCCGCTGGTTCGGTAGCTGGAATCGACTGTTCAACCCCGCTGCGGAAGGCGCCGTCGGCGGCGAGAGAGCCCAAGCTTCGTGCTCACGTCGCAAAAGACGTCAGGTCACGCCAGCGGCAGACCGAGGATCACGCCCTCATTGCCACGCAGTTCGAGCTTGCCTTCGATCTTCTCGCCTTGCCGGTCCATGAATGTCGACAGCAGGATCTCGTTGCTGAAGCCGACGGCGCTGGAGGTGATCGCCGCCGCCTCTGTGCCAAGATTGAGCGCAATCACCGCCACTCCCTCCGCGCTGCGCCGCCGGTAGAGCAGAATGTCACCCTGCGCTGCCACCGGCTCATAGGTGCCGCGGGCAAGTTGCGGCATCTGCTTCCGCAGCGCGATCAGCGATTTGTAGAGGTTCAGCATCGACGTCCCGTCGGCCTCGAGGCTCGCGACGTTGTCGCTGGCGTAATCGCGCGCCAGCGGCAGCCACGGCTTCTCCGTCGAGAACCCGGCATTGCGCTCGGCGCTCCATTGCATCGGCGTGCGGCAGCCGTCGCGGCCGACGCCGATATCAGGCACGTTCTTCTCAAAGGGATCGCGCACCTGATCGGCCGCGAGTGCGAGCTGGCGCATGCCGATCTCGTCGCCGTAGTACAGCGTCGGTGTCCCGCGCAGTGTGAGCAGCAGCATCGCGGCGACCGGCGCCTGCGCGAGCCCGACCCGGCTCGCCACCCGCGGCCGATCATGATTGCCGAGCACCCAGTTCGGCCATGCCCCCGGCGGCAGCGCCTTTTCATAGTCGATGATGATCTTCTCGACCGAACGCGCGCTCCACAGGGTCGACAGCAGCGCGAAATTGAACGGCATCTGCGCGCCGCGCAGATCGTTGCCGTAGTAGGCGACGAGTCGGTGCAGCGGCAAATAGACCTCGCCAATCAGCACGCGATCGTCGAACTCCTCGGTGACGCGGCGCATCTCGGAGATGACCTCATGCACCTCGGGCTGGTCCGTCGAATATTGCGTGAGGAGTGTCTCGTGCGGCGGCCGGCCCTCGATGTAATGCGGGTTCGGCGGATTATTGCGGAATTCGGCGTCCTTGATCAGGTGCCAGATCACATCGACGCGAAAGCCGTCGACGCCCTTGCGCAGCCAGAAGCGCATCACGTCGTAGATCGCCGCCCTCACCTCGGGATTGCGCCAGTTGAGATCGGGCTGCTGGGCAAGGAAGGCGTGATAGTAATACTGGCCCGAGGCCTCGTCATACGCCCAGGCACTGCCGCCGAATTCGGACAGCCAGTTGTTGGGCGGGCCGCCGTCGGGCCCCGGATCACGCCATATGTACCAGTCGCGCTTTGCGTTCTCGCGCGAGCCCTTCGCCTCGATGAACCAGGGATGCTGCTCGGAGGTGTGGTTTGGAACGAGATCAAGAATCAGCTTGAGCCCGGCATCATGCGCGGCCGCGACGAGCTCGTCGAAATCCTCCATCGTCCCGAACAGCGGATCGATGCCGGTGTAATCGGAGATGTCGTAGCCGAAATCGACCATCGGCGACGGAAAGATCGGCGCCAGCCAGATCGCATCGACGCCGAGCTCCGTCAGATAGGGCAGCCGGTCGATGATCCCCCTGATGTCGCCGACGCCATCGCCGTCACTGTCCTGAAACGAGCGCGGATAGACCTGATAGAAGATTCCGTGCCGCCACCAGTCCGTGTCGCCCTGATCCATCTCCCACCCCATCTCGCCGCCGGGCCCAGGCAGGGCAATGCCCGTTGCCGCCTGGGTTCAGGGATGACGCACAATTCGGGACGGAAAGATGACGCTCAGTGCCGGCCCATCGCAATCTGGTAGATGGAGATCAGGACCTCGAACAGGATCAGGAGGATGATGATCAGCTCCAGTCGCAGCGAGCGGCCGGTGTCAATGATATCAGTCAGCACTTGCGCGCTCTCGGCGATAACGGCGAGCTTGCGGTTCAGCGCTTCCGCACGCTCCTTCAACTCGTATTCATCTTCAAGCCGGGAATAGAGCCGCTCGAGCTGTGGCTTGTCCCAGAGAATGTCAGGCTTTTCCGCGATCTCGACCGGGCCGGCCACGCGGTGGCGCAGCGACAGCGCGTTGCCGATGTGCTTGAGGATCGCGATCCGACCGCCATTGACCTGCCCGCTCTTGGCGAGCTCGCGTGCAAACGGCTCGGTGGCATCGAACACCGCCGCGACCTCGCGCTCGTGCCGCGCCAGCACCACGCTCTTGGCCAAGGCCTCGCCGACCAGGATCAGGCGCTCCGGCGACAGGCTTTGCAGATAGATCGGTCCGCCGGGCGGAATCTGATCTTCCTTCTCGGCGGCGACCTCCATGATCGCGATTTCCTCCTCGCGCCGGGTGAATGGACCGGTCATGCGGGACTGCAGGCTGCGGAGGAATTCATCCTCCTCCAGCGCGTTGAGTCCGATCAGGACGACGACGCCGTAGCGAAACAGAACGGCGACGCCGTTGTCATTGACACGAAACGCCAGCGGGGTCGTGGCCAGCACGTCGCCGCGCTCGAGGCCGGAGGTGTTGATGCGGTCCGCGACGGAGAATGCGCGGGCAGTGGTCCGGGGTCCGCCGAGCGGTGGTTTGGGGGCCTGGGTCATGGAGTTCCGGACTGCGAGGACCTAGATCATGATTGCGAGCAACGGCATAGCGGGCTGCTCACGAATTCGTTCCGTCGAGTGCGACCTTACCACGGTCCGTTTTGAGATCACACGCCAGGTCAGCGGCAGTTCCCGTCCGTGTTGACGGCTGTTGCTGGAAGCCTATGGTGACGTCATGGACGACAAAACCGAAACCAAACCGAAGGCCGGCGCGATCATCGTGCCGGTGACGCCGTTCGAGCAGAACTGCACCATCATCTGGCACGAGCCGAGCAAGAAAGCCGTGGTGATCGACCCCGGCGGGGACGTGCCGAAGATCCAGGCCGCGATCAAGCAGACCGGCGTGACGGTGGAGAAGATCTGGCTGACGCACGGCCATATCGACCACGTCGGCGGCGCCGCGGAGCTGCGCGACGCGCTGCAGGTCAAGATCGAGGGACCGCATATCGCCGACAAATATCTGCTCGACAATGTCGTCTCGAGCGGCGCGCGCTTCGGCATGACCGGGGTGCGCAATTTCGGTCCGGACCGCTGGCTCGACGAGGGCGACCAGGTCTCGATCGGCGATCTCACCTTCGACATCCTGCACTGCCCCGGCCATTCGCCGGGCAGCGTGGTGTTCTTCAACAACGAGCTGCGCTTCGCCCATGTCGGCGACGTCCTGTTCGCAGGCTCGGTCGGGCGCACCGACCTGCCCGGCGGCAGCCACCCGACGCTGATCCGATCGATCAAGGAGAAGCTGTTGCCGCTCGGCGATGACGTCGGCTTCATCTGCGGCCACGGCGCCGGCTCGAGCATCGGCCAGGAGCGGATGACGAACCCGTTCCTGACCGGCGAGATGTAGCCACCGCAGCGCCAGTCTCGCCCGCTATTTCATCAGCCCCGCGGCGGTCAGCGCCCGCGCGATGACGCGGCCGACATTGACGCCGCTGCTCCGTGCCTTGCGTGGACGGGCGCTGCGGCGGCCGGATGCCGCTGCCGTCGCAGGCTCCGTCGCCGTCACCGGAATCGTCATCGAGATCGTATCGGCGCCCTCGCGTGGGACGCCCGTTGGCGCCGCATGCGGCTGACGCGCCTGACCGGTCAGGCCGAAGAATTCGGCGATACGGTACGACGACGAGATTCCGGCCTCGATCAGGAACGCGCCCTCGACGCCATAGCGCTCGTCATTGTCGGCAAGGCCGAGTGGCGTGCCATGCGCCATGTCGGTGATGGTGTAGGACTCGACCAGCGTCTCGCCGTCGCCATTCCACCAGACCTCGCGCGGGTGGCCGTCGACATCGGACTTCGACATCGCGTCAAGCGGCAGGCCGTGGACGTCAAGCCATTGTCGCACAGTCGCATCGGCGTTGCCCGGATGCACGGTGCGGTCGGCGCTGCCGTGCCACACCGAGATCTTCGGCCACGCGCCCTTGTGCCGCGAGGCGTTGCGGACGAGTTCGCCGAGCTCTGGCGCGGACAGCGCGCTCGCATGCATCATCGCATGCAGCGCCTCGCGCAGATTGGTGGCGACGCCGAACGGCAGGCCGGCGATGATCGCGCCGCCCGCGAACAGGTCCGGATAGGTCGCAAGCATGACGGACGCCATCGCGCCGCCGGCGGACAATCCCGTCACATAGATGCGCCGCGGATCGACCTGATGCGCATTGACCATATGCGTGATCATCTGCCTGATCGAGCAGGCTTCGCCCTGACCGCGTGCGGTGTCCTCCGGATTGAACCAGTTGAAGCAGGTATTGCCGTTGTTGATCGCCTGCTGCTCCGGCATCAGCAGCGCGAAGCCATAATGGCTGGCGAGTGTCGACCAGCCGGTGCCGAGATCGTAGGACGCAGCCGTCTGGCCGCAGCCATGCAGCACGACGACGAGCGCGGGCGACCGCGCAAGCTGCGCAGGCACGAACGAGAACATCTTCAGTGCGCCGGGATTGGCGCCGAATTCGGTCGTCTCGACGAGCGGCGTCGGCACGGCGGGCGCGAGCGCACCCAACCCGTTGAACGCGTTCATCTTGGGCAGATGACGCAGAAATTCGACGTTGTTGACCAGTGACAACAGCAACTCCTGAGGTGATTCTTGTTCTGGCGTTACCAAACCAGATAGTTGCTGCACTGCAAACTGAAAAGGCCGTGTGCTGTCAATCCTTCCAAAACGTGAGAATCGGCGTTAACGCGTGATCGTCTTGCTATTTGAGCATGATGTTTCGGAAAACGGCCTTCATCTTTTCGGATCATGCGCTGGCGCGACGCATCGATGACAGAAATGCGGCTGAAATCGCGACCGACAGCACAAACAATACGCATGCCGCAAACAGCGCCACGCGTGCCGACATCGCAGCCTCGACAGCGAAGAATACCGCGCCGATTGCAGCGACGCCCGCCGCGTTGCCGATTTGCGTCGTCGTTCCATACATGCCCGAGCCTGCGCCGGCGCTCGCGGGCTTCACGGTCAAGAGCACCGCGCTCGACAACGGCGCCATCACCAGTCCCTGGCCGTAGCCGACGATCATCAGCACCAGCGCAAGCAGCAACGCCGACGGCTCTGCGGTCATCTCGACGGTGACAACTAGCGCGGTGAGGCCGATGATCTGCAAGACGCAGCCCTCGATCAGCACCAGCGTGCCGCGATGCCGGGCGCGCACGCCGCTGTGACGCGAGGCGACCACGAAGGTCAGCGCCAGCGGCACGAACACCAGCCCCGCCTGCAGCGGCGGAATCTGCAGGGACTTCTGCATGAAGATGGTCATGATAAGGTAGAAGGACAGGTTGGCGAAGAAGAAGAAGAACACCGCAACCAATCCGCGCATGAAGGCGATGTCCGACAGCAGCGCCAGATCGATCAACGGCATGCCGTCGCGGCGCGCCACGGCGCGCTCCAGCCGCACGAAGCCGGCGATGATCGCAACGCCCGCCGCCATCACCAGCCACACCGATGGTGCCCAGCCGAGATCGTGGCCGAACAGCAGCGGGCCGATCAGGCACAACAGGCCCGCGAACAGCACGAGCGCGCCTGCGATGTCGAGCCGCGTGCCGACGCGGCGCGGCACGGTCGGCATGATCCTCAGCGCCGCCGCGATGATGACGACGCCGCTAGGCACGTTGACGAAGAACACCGCGCGCCAGCCGAGCCCGGCGAGATCGAGCGTCACCAGCACGCCGCCGAGCGTGAAGCCCGCGGCGCCCGCGAGCCCGAGCACAATGCCATAGATGCCGAAGGCGCGTGCGCGGGCGGCATCCGAGAACAAGAGATGCAGGGTCGCCAGCACCTGCGGCACCATCAGCGCCGCGGTGGCGCCCTGCGCCAGCCGCGCCACAATCAGCTCGGGACCGGATTGCGCGAGGCCGCACCACAGCGACGTCGCCGAGAAGCCGGCCACCCCGGCGATGAACACGTTCCTGGTGCCGTAGATGTCGCCGAGCCGGCCGCCGGTAACCACCAGCGTCGCATAGGCAATCAGGTAGATCGCGATCACGGCCTCGATTTGCGCCGGCGTCGCCTGCAGCTCCGCGGCGATCGTCGGGATCGCCACGTTGACGATGAAGGCATCGACGCCGAACATGAACTGCGCGGCGACGACGATCGCAAGGACCCACCAGCGGCGGGATGTATCCGCTCGCGCCGAAACGATCTGATGCATGTGCTGTGGTCCTGCCCGAAACAACCCGAGGCCCACACCAGCAGATTCCGGTCATCCGTTCGATTACCTCCGAGGTAAGCAGCGGATCACGGACGCTCGACCCGGGCGCAACTTGCGTTGACGCGCTGGGAAACATTCCGGACGGCGGCAAGTGCCGCCGATTTGCGCAACAACCATGCGGGCGCCGCAGCCTCCAAGCATTGCCATGCTTCGGCCCACCCCGTAGGTTGATCGAAAGCCCCCGATAACAAATAAGCCGGAGAGAACGACCTATGGCGCGCCTCAAGTTCGGAGCCTTCCTCGCCCCGCATCACCCGATCGGCGAGCATCCGATGCTGCAATTCCGCCGCGACCTCGATTTCGTCGAACAGCTCGACGACCTCGGCTATGACGAATTCTGGTGCGGCGAGCACCATTCCTCGGGCTGGGAAATGATCGCCTCGCCGGAGATGTTCCTGGCCGCGGCCGGCGAGCGCACCAAGCGCATCAAGCTCGGCACCGGCGTGATCTCGCTGCCCTATCACCACCCGTTCAACGTTGCACAGCGCATGGCGCAACTCGATCACATGACCGGCGGCCGCGCGATCTTCGGCTCCGGCCCCGGCGCGCTGGCCTCCGACGCCCACACGCTCGGCATCGACCCAATGACCCAGCGCGACCGCCAGGACGAGGCGATCGCGGTGATCCGCCGCCTGTTCAACGGCGAGCGCGTCACGGTCAAGACCGACTGGTTCGAGATGCACGACGCCGCGCTGCAGATCCTGCCCCTGCAGGAGGAGATGCCGTTCGTGGTGGCCTCGCAGATCTCGCCGTCGGGCATGACGCTTGCCGGCAAGTACGGCATCGGCATCATCTCGCTCGGCTCGATGTCGACGCAGGGCCTGATGGCGCTGCCGCAGCAATGGCAGTTCGCCGAGGATGCCGCCAAGAAGGCCGGCACCACCGTGAGCCGCTCCAACTGGCGCGTGCTGCTGTCGTGGCATATCGCCGAAACCCGCGAGCAGGCGCGGCGAGAGGCCGGCGCCGGCCTGATGCGCTGGCACAACGAATACAATGTCGGCACCTTGATGCGGCCGGGCTTGACCGCGTTCTCCTCTCCGGACGAGGCCGTCGACAAGACGGCTTTTGTCGACGGCGCGGCCTCGACCATCGGCACGCCGGATGATCTCATCAAGATGATCAAGAATCTCGTGAACGTGTCGGGCGGCGTCGGCGCGATCATCGGCTTCGCGCATGATTGGGCCAATCCGGAAAACACCCGCCGGAGCTGGGACCTGGTCGCGCGCTACGTGATCCCGGAGATCAACGGCTATATCGACGGCCTGCGCAAATCGCGCCAGTTCGTGATCGACAACCGCGCGGTGTTCGAGCGCGCCGGTCAGGCGGTGATGGCCAAAATCATGGAGAACGACAAGGCCGCCGCGGCCCTTCAACAAACCGGCCCCGGCCGCGTCGCCATTCCCACGGTCAATGCGCCCGATCTGCAGAAGGCGGCCGCCAAGCAGAAGGCGTAAGGCAGCCAATATGCCGGACATTTTCTTTGCAAGGCTGTTTGACCCGTCATCCTAGGAGCGCGGCACGCGCGTCTCGAAGGATGCGCGGCCCTGACGGTGGCCGTTCGCCCTTCGAGACGGCCGCCTTGCGGCCTCCTCAGGGTGACGGGGATGGATTTGAGCACGCGACCCTTCCGCCGTCATTGCAAGCAACGAAAGCGACGAGTCTCTGCACCCGCAGGAGCCCGGAGCCGCGTCCCCACATTGTCGTCCCGGCGCAGGCCGGGGCGACAGCGGGGATAGTTCTTGCCCGATGTCTCACCCCGTCATTGCGAGGAGCCAACGGGTCGCGAACGCGCGCCCGATGACAGGCTCCGCGACGCAACCCATCTCTCCGCCGTCATCCCCCGCGCATGCTGGGGATCCAGTACGCTGCGGCCTCTCGGATCAATCACTGCGGCCTCTGGAATACTGGATCGCCCGCCTTCGCGGGCGATGACAGGCGTGAAGATATGGCTTTACGTTCTCGCGACATGAATTGCCCGAGGTTTGCTTCTTTGTTTCGCCTCATTGAGATGGCGCAGGGAAAGCCGGGTGCCGATCGCACCCATGGGTCCCGAGCAAGGGTAGAAAGCTCGGGGGTAGGACCACAGGTGTAACCGGAGCAATCCCGGCTTTCCCAGCGCGATGGGTTAGGCTTATACGTGCTCGCCCCGGCGAGACTGGGCCTGGTTGTCACCGTCTCCCTCATGCGCGCACTGGTCAGTTGCACAATCGCCTGCGCGATCACAAATCCGCAGGAATGCCATCAGCCTCGTTGTTTTCTTCCCGCGCAGGCTTGGTTTCGGTTAGATTGGCATGGCTTGCACGACCTGCCGGACGGAGCGGACGCGAGTGCGGCTAAGGGTTAGTTGCGGACCAGACCTTGTTCTCCAGCGTGTTGATTTCGGGCGACCGGCCTCCATTTTGTCCGATCGTCTCCGGGCAATGGCATCCCAATTGGAGCAATGGCCATGTCGATGCAGAATGTGGCACCCACCCCCTACACGGTCACGCCGCCGAAACGTAACGCGCTGAAGCACATTCCGGGCGACGAAGGCTGGCCGATCATCGGCAAGACGCTGCAGGTGCTGGCCGATCCCAAGGGACATATCGAGCAGAACGCCGCGAAATACGGTCTGTGCTACCGCAGCCATATGTTCGGCGAAACCAGCATCGTGCTGCTCGGCCCCGAAGCCAATGAGCTCGTGATGTTCGACCAGGCCAAGCAGTTCTCCTCCGAACATGGCTGGGACAACATCCTCGGCCGGCTGTTTCCGCGCGGGCTGATGCTGCGCGATTTCGAGGAGCACCGCCTGCATCGCCGCGTGCTGTCGGTCGCCTTCAAGAGCGAGCCGATGAAGTCCTATTTCACCGAGCTCGACCGCGGCATCGCCGCGCGGGTGACGCAATGGAAGGCCAAGCCAGGGGAGATGCTGATCTATCCGGCGATGAAGCAGCTCACGCTCGACCTCGCCGCGACCTCGTTCCTCGGCGCCGACATCGGGCCCGAGGTCGACGAGGTCAACCGGGCCTTCGTCGACATGGTGGCGGCGGCAGTGGCACCGATCCGCAGACCATGGCCGGGCACGCAGATGGCGCGCGGCGTCAGGGGACGCAAGCGCATCGTCGCCTATTTCGCCGAGCAGATCCCGATTCGGCGCGCCCGCGGCGGCGGCAACGACCTGTTCTCGCAACTGTGCCAACTGAAGCATGACGACGGCGCGCTGCTCTCCGAGCAGGACATCATCGATCATATGAGCTTCCTGATGATGGCAGCGCACGACACGCTGACCTCATCGCTGACCTCTTTCGTCGGCGAGCTCGCCGCCCATCCGGAATGGCAGCAGAAGCTGCGCGACGAGGTCGAAGCACTCGGCATCGCGGCGGACCAGCCGACCAGCCTGGACCATCTCAATGCGATGCCGTTATCGGAGATGGCGTTCAAGGAAGCGCTGCGTCTAAAGCCGCCCGTGCCTTCGATGCCGCGGCGCGCGGTGCGCGACTTTTCCTTCAGGGGATACGCGATCCCCGCCGGCACCGCGGTCGGCGTCAATCCGCTGTTCACGCATCACATGAAGGACATCTGGCCGGAGCCTGACCGGTTCGACCCGCTGCGTTTCACCGAGGAGGCACAGCGCGGCCGTCACCGCTTCGCCTGGGTGCCGTTCGGCGGCGGCGCGCATATGTGCCTCGGCCTGCACTTCGCCAACATGCAGGCGAAGTGCTTCGCCCGCCACTTCGTGCAGAATCTCGATGTGTCGCTGCCGCAGCGTTACAAGCCCGAATGGCAGATGTGGCCGATTCCAAAGCCGCGCGACGGGCTGCGGGTGGTGATCAAGCCGGCCCAGCGCAAGTCCTCATGAGCGTTTGCACCTGAGGACAAAGCGGAAATCGCGTGGCTCGGCTGCCATCGATGGCGTTTGCTCGCACAACCAGTTTGACGTGCCACGATCAATCCGCACGTCCGGACGTCGCGCTTGCGGGTTTGATGTTCTGGTTCGACTGGAAGAAATTGGCCGGATCATATTTGGTCTTGAGCGCAACCAGCCGCGCAAAATTCTCGCCGTAGGCCGCTTCAATGCGCTCCGTTCCCTCTTCGCCGAGATTGTTGGCATAGACGCCACCGGTCGAGAAAGGTCGCATAGCCTCCCACAGTTCGCGCGCCCAGCGGATCCGCGCCGCATCCTCTGCCGGATCGTCCCAGATCGAAATGGGGAAGCAATCGTACAGCGCGTCACGGTTAGCATAGGGCGTGGCGCTGACCGGTATGCGCGCAATCGCGCCGCCGACGTGCTGCAACACAAGCAGCGATTCCGCGGCGGCAGTCGCATATGACGCCAGGAGCGTGTCGATCGCCGCGTCAGACAGTTCGCGCAGGAACTGCGCCTTCCAGTAGTAACGACGGCCGCGCGGAAACAGAGGATCTCCGGCGGCCTGGATTTCCACGTAGGGACGCGGTGCAATCTCATCCTGAATGGGTGCTCCATAGGCGCGCAGCGGCTTGACGACCCGCTCTCCCTCATCGATCGGACCGACATAGCAGGCCGATATACTCAACGCCCGCTCGCCCGAAGGCATGGTCACCAGCGCCGCATCCAGGCTCAGTTCGTCCGGAGCGGCCTTCGCAAACGCATGATAGAAGCGCATCGCGTCGCGCGCGCGATCGTACGGATACAACACCGAGCCGGCCAACAAGATCGGACCGACCGGAAACAACCGGTATTCAAAATTCGTGACAATACCGAAATTGCCGCCGCCTCCGCGGATGGCCCAGAACAAGTCCGGATGTTCGGTAGCGCTTGCCCACAGCAATCGACCGTCCGCCGTCACGATCTCGGCTGAAATGAGATTGTCGCAGGAGAGACCATGCTTGCGGCCAAGCTTGCCGAAGCCGCCGCCCAGCGTCAGTCCGGCGATCCCGGTGTCGGCGTTGACGCCCATCGTGGTCGCAAGGCCGTGCGCCTGCGTTGCCGCATCAAACTCGCCGAGATTGAGACCCGCCTGCGCTCGCGCCGTCCGCCTGATTGGATCGACCACGATCTGCTTCATGCGCGAGAGATCGATGACGAGCCCGCCGTCGCACACCGAGGCGCCCCCCATGTTGTGGCCGCCGGCGCGCACGGCGACCAGCAGGGATTGCGACCGCGCGAAATTGACGGCCGCAATGACGTCGTCGGAGCCGGCGCAATAGACAACCGCGGCCGGGTGTCGATCGACCATGCCATTCCAGACCTTACGGGCCTGATCGTAGGCCACGCCGCCCGGCAGCACCACGTCGCCGCGGACCATCCGTCTCAGGGCGGCGGCATCAGCGGCTTGACCATTAGGTCTTTCGTTAAGCCCGGTTGCGTCCATGGCGGCCTCCCGATCCGCCGCTGCGATGCGGCGTTGACGGCGGCAAGCGTCGCATAGCCCTTAATTCCCGGCAAAATCGAATTTCTTAGTCGCCACATGAGCTGAATTCACCTACGCTTGGACAATGCGAAAGCTTCCGCCCCTGGGTTCCCTCCGTGCCTTCGAGGCGGCCGCAAGGCATATGAGCTTCCGCGAGGCGGCCAACGAACTCGGGGTGACGCCGACCGCAATCAGCCACCAGATCCGGATCCTTGAGGATATTTGTGGTCAGCCGCTGTTTCGTCGTCGCCCGCGTCCCCTCGAACTGACCAGTGCCGGCGAACGACTGTTTCCGGTGATCCGGAGCGGCTTCGATACATTCGCCAGCGCGATCGCCTCTGCGTCCCCGCGCGTCAGTCACGGGCGGTTGCGGGTGACGAGTCCAAATGCCTTTGCCAGCCGTTGGCTGGTGCCTCGGTTGCCAAAGTGGCGCGAGGCCTATCCAAAGATTCCGTTGGAGATCATCGGGACCGACGCGGTGCTGGATTTGCGCACTGGAGAAGCCGATATCGCAATTCGCTACGCGCGGCACATGCCGCTTGATCTCAGCGGCACGGAGATCTTTCGCGACACGTTTTTTCCAGTGTGCAGTCCCGAATTGTTGGCGAGGGGAGGACGACGGATCGAACGCGCCGCCGATCTCCTGCACTATCCGTTGATCCACTTCGACTGGATGAATCGCGACCGTGATGCGCCGACGTGGTCCCGCTGGCTCGCGACCGCGCGATCAATTGATCCTGCCATTCCGGAGACCAACAAGGCGTGGCATTTGAGTTTCAGGGAAGAACTGCACGCAATCGATGCCGTGGCCGCGGGTGAAGGAATCGCGATCTTCAGCGACGTTGTCGTTGGACGCGAGCTCAGAAGCGGAACGTTCGTCAAGGCTCACGATCTGTCGCTGCCGGGCTACGGCTACTACGCCGTTCACGTCGCCCATCATCCCGAGCAGCCCAGCATCGAAGCCTTCTCAACCTGGCTGCGAGTTGTCACATGATGCGCTGGGCTTGCGGCCCTGCCGTCGTTTCGCGCGCCCGAACGTGGCGATTTGCGAGCGCTGGCGTACACCGCAACAAGACAGTACCGCCGCTCCGCTTGCGGAGAGATCAAGGGCTAAACCGTCGCTCCAATCCCGACCACCTCGATCCCGTCCACCCGGCCGCGGATCGGCAGCGTGCCGAGGTCATGCAATGGAACCGGCAACGGCCCGGCAAAGCGCGCCATCGCCGCGCGCGAGGCGAGGAAGCCGCCATCGACCTTGCGGCTCAGCTCTTCCAGCCGCGCCGCGGTGTTCATGACATCGCCGTTGAACACGATCGCCGGCTTGACGTCGCCGATCTCGCCGACGATCACCGGTCCGAAATGCAGGCTGCCGCGGATTTGCGGCGCCGCGCCGAATTCACGCTCGAACTGTGACGCTGCGTTTTGCAGCGTGTCGCGCATCGCGACAAAGCACCGCAGCGGCCGGCAATCGACCGACCCGAGATCTTCCGGCCAGGTCACGATCACCTCATCGCCGATATAGTTCAGAACCTCGCCGCGATAGTCCACGACCGAGTCCGTGAGCAGGCGGAAGGTGCGATCGAGAAAACGGTGAATGCCGATGCCGCCGAGCCGTTCCGCAAGCCCGGTCGATCCCGCGATGTCGACGAACAGCACAAAGCGATTCTCCTCGACCGGCGAATGATAGCGCCCGGTGACGAAATTCATGAAGACGCGCGGACCGATCAGATTGGCGATGCTGAAGCCGAGATTCAGCAGCACCGATATCGCTGCGGAATAGACGATGCTGAGGCCGAAATCCCTGACGGACGATTGCAGGCGCAAGCCTGCCGCGCGCTCGCCAATCTGCAACAACTGGATGGCGATGATGATGACGGCGTAGATCGTGCTGCGCACGGCAAGCAGACGAATGAATGACAGGCGGTTGAGCCGCTCCGCCAACGGCCCCTGAAGAATGAAGAGCTCGATTCCGCCGATCACCACGCACGTCACGAGCGCATAGGCGAAACCCGCGATCATCTGCGCCGCCTCATGGCGACCTTGGCCGAGGTTGACCACGACGCTCATCAGACAGCCGGCCACGATGATCGAGGCAAGATAACGCAGCCTTCGCTCGAGCCTGGCATTCATACTGGTCTGCCTCGGCGACGACGATTATCTCTCACCCAGATCGGACGCCTTGCGCGGAATGACGGAACCCGCCCGCCGGGTCCGCTGCGCCGCCTTGTCGACCTCGCGGGTCACCGCGACCTCGCTGTCCCGCCGTCTCATGCCAAGCCCCATCCATCCCCAATTGATACCGTCGATTTTCGCCGCGCGACCGGGACGACGCAAGCGAGCGCCACACTCACGGCGCGCGGGGTCCATCTGTGGCCGGAAGGACACAACTGCGGTTTTTCGGTCGCAGCGGCCTTATTTTGGGGCATGTGATCACGTGAAGTGAAACGACACATGACGAAATGGATCGACGAGTTCAGGCAAGGCTGGCAGGGCAATTTCCAGCCCTCACTGCCGGTTGCGATCGCCGTTGCGTTGCTCTGTCTCGCTCTGGCGACGGCCGCCCGTTACGGGCTGGCCCAGATCCGGCCGGACGTGTTCTTTACGCCGTATTTCCCGGCCGTGTTCTTTGCGACCGCCTTTGGCGGGTTCAGGATCGGGATCGCGACCGCGATCGTGAGCGGCTTGCTCGGTATCGTCTTCAATTTCAGTAATACGACGGTCGATCCGGCCCGTTTCGCGCTTCTGATGATCTTCTGGGCGGTGTGCGGCATCGCGATCTGGGGCGTGGAACACTATCGCTCCCTGGTCATGCAACAGCGTGAGGATTCCAAGCGGCTGATCGAGGAAGAGCAATACCGCAAGCTGGTGGTCGAGGAGTTGCAGCATCGGCTGAAGAACAAGTCCTCGACCATTCACGCCGTGCTGCACCAGGCGCTGCAGGACCGGCCCGACGTCTGGGAGCGCATCGATCACCGCATCCGCGCGCTGTCGGCGACCGACGATCTGATCGCACGGGTCGATGGCTATGGCTGCGATATCAAGGATTTGCTGCGCTCGGAGCTCGGGCCCTACGGTCATGTGCGGTTCACCCTCAATGGCGAGCAACTGTTCCTGCCGGCCAAGCTCGCGGTGTCGCTGGCGCTGATCTTCCATGAGCTCGCTACCAACGCCGGCAAGTACGGCGCCTTCTCCTCGCCGCGCGGATTCCTGCAGGTGTCATGGACGGTGGACGACGACCGTCTCAACGTCATCTGGGATGAGACCGAGGGACCGGCGGTCGAGACGATCGGTGAAGCCGGCTTCGGCACCAAGCTGCTGAAATCGGCGCTGCGGCCGTTCGATGGCAAGACCGAGATCAGTTATCTGAAGACCGGCGTTCACTGCACCATGCAGTGCCGGCTTCCCAGCAGTTGACACGACATCTCTGTACCGACACCGCGTTTCGCGCGCGACGCGCAACCGCGCGAACCTCAATCGCTTTCGCGAGCGGTTCCGTTTCGCATTGATAGTCTGTTAATGACGATTGCCGCGACCGCTTGCGAAAGCCGTCGTCAGTTCATTCTGTCACGGCTTTTCACAGTTCCGCTTAACCAAAACTACAAGGGACTTTGCCAAGCTCGGCCCATGCATAATCTTGTCAAACACGACTTTCAGCCCGGCGTGTCAGCGACCGGCAATGAGAGCATTTCCAGCAATGAATTGCACATCTTGCGCGATCTTCTTCGCCTGCTGCCCACCGGCGTGACGGTGCAGGACGAGCACGGCGAATTCCTCGTCGTGAACGAAGCCGCCGCCGCGCAATTGCAGCTTGCCGCCAGCCAGCCGTCGGCGATCGACGACCGCCACGAAGCCTCCCTTGATATGCTGCGCGACGGCCGCCCCGTGGTGATCGAGGAGACGCTGACCTGCGGCGCCTCCAAACACGTGTTTCTCACTTCGCACCGGTCGGTGCAGATCGCCGGACGTACCCTGCTGATCTCAAGCTCGACCGACATCAGCGCGCAGAAGGCGTTTGAAGACCAACTGTTTCGCTCTGCCTACTACGACGAGCTGACCGGCCTGCCGACGCGGCGGGTGATCGAACACCGGGTCAACAGCCTGATCCGCAGCGACGGATCACACGACCAGTTCGCGCTCGCCTTCCTCGACGTCGACAATTTCAAGCACATCAACGACTACTACGGACATGCGATCGGCGATGCGCTGCTGATTGAGCTGTCCAAGCGGCTCGGACACGCCCTGCGCGACACCGACATCCTGTCGCGCATCTCCGGCGATGAATTCCTGCTTCTGCTCAACCCGGTCAGCGGCGAGCGGGAGGTCGCGGAGTTCATCCGCATCATGCAGGAGCGACTGAAGGCGCCGTTCTTCATCGATCAGTCCGAGATCTTTGCCTCGACCTCGATCGGCGTCAGCCTCTATCCCGTGCACGGCAGGAGCTACGAGGCGCTGCGGCAGAACGCAGACATCGCGATGTACCGCGTCAAGAACAACGGCAAGGGCTCGACCGCGTTCTTCGACACCAGCATGGAGCGCGAGGCGCTGGCGCGGATGAAGATCGAGCAGTCGCTGCGGCTGGCGATCCTGGAAAAGCGCTTCTGCTGCGCGTTTCAGGCCAAGGTCGACATCCGCACCCAGGAGGTCATGGGCATCGAGGCGTTGGTGCGGCTGCGCGATGACGAAGGCGTGATCCAGGCGCCCGGCACCTTCATCAACCTCGCCGTCGAGCTCGGGCTGATCGACGAGCTGACGCTCCTGGTGCTGGCGGAGATCGTCAAGTCGATCGACCTGATCAACGACACATTCGGTCCGACTACGACGATCAGCATCAATGTCGCCGCCAAGCAGGCCGGCAATCTCGAATTCATGCGCGCGTTCGCCCGCGCGATCGAAGAAACCGGGTTTCCGAAGCGCTTCATGATCGAGGTGACCGAGGATGCGTTCGTCACCCGGTCGCATTTCCAGGACCAGATCCTGCCGATCCTGCGCAAGATCGGCGTCGGCATCTCGATCGACGATTTCGGCATCGGCTATTCGTCGCTGTCGGCGCTTGCCGACATCACCGCGGACGAGATCAAGATCGACCGCTCCTTCATCACCGACATCCATAAGCGGCCGCGCAGCCAGGGCATCCTGCGCGCGATCGAATCGCTGAGCGAGGCGCTCGGCATGACCGTGATCGCCGAGGGCATCGAATCCTACGAGGAGCTCACTTATCTGCAGGCCGCGACCCGGATCCGCTACGCGCAGGGCTACTACTTCGCCAAGCCGATCTTTCTCGAAGACCTGAAGCCCGCAACCCCGCTCGCCAGCGAGAGCCGCGCGAGCCTCGCCGCGCGGCCGACGCCGGAGAACCGCGCGGCCTATTCGCGCGCCAACGGCTTCCGCCGCTGAGGTCAGGCGATGCTGGACGTGCTCCTGCCCGGCTGGACGAGCCACGATCGGCGCGCCTGACGTCCGGGTCAGTGGGAGGATGCGTTATGCGGCCTCAGGATGTCGGATAGAAACTTCTGCGCGCGGGGGTGTTCCGGCGACGTGAAGAACTGGTCCGGCCTCGCCCGCTCGACGATCTTCCCTTCATCCATGAACCAGATCCAATCCGCGACGTCGCGGGCGAAGCCCATTTCGTGCGTGACCACCATCATCGTCATGCCGTCCTGCGCGAGCTGTTTCATGACGGACAGCACCTCGCCCACCATTTCGGGATCGAGCGCACTGGTCGGCTCATCGAACAGAATCACCGGCGGACGTTGCGCGAGCGCACGCGCGATCGCCACCCGCTGTTGCTGACCTCCTGACAGGTTGGCAGGCATCGCATCCGCCTTGTGCGCCAGTCCGACCTTTGCAAGCAGCGAATCCGCCAGCTCGTCGGCTTGTGCGCGGGACATGCCACCGACCTTCACCGGCGAAAGCGTGATGTTCTGCCGGACCGATAGATGCGGGAACAGGTTGAACTGCTGAAACACGAAGCCAATGCCGGCGCGCAATGCATTGATGTCCCTTCCCTGCTTGTAAATGTCCTCGCCACCGATCCGAATCGTGCCACGCTGTATCGGCTCCAGACGGTTGATCGTGCGGATCAAGGTCGACTTGCCCGACCCCGATGGTCCGCACACGACGAGCACCTCGCCGTTCGTCACTGAACCCGTGACATCACTCAGGGCATGGTAACTGCCGTACCATTTGTTGACCCCGTCCAGCTCGATCATGTTTGTCCGCATCATGGTCTCCACGCGTTGTGCAGCTCACTCAGGCAATGCCCATTTGCCTTCGGTGCATCCGTCGCTCCAGATACTGCGCGATCAGGGATATCAGGTAACAAACCGCGAAGTAGAAGCACGCCAGAGCCATGAAGGTCTGGAACGCCTTGCCGACTTCCATGCTGCTGACCTGCTGCGCCGCAAACGTCACTTCCTGAACGCCGATGATGTACACGATCGACGTTGCCTTGATCGTCGAGACGAACTGATTGACGATCGACGGCACCATATTCGCCAGCGCCTGTGGCAGCATGACGTGCCACATCGTTTGCCCGTAGCTCAGCCCAACGGAGCGCGCGGCTTCAGCCTGGCCGGCGGGCAGCCCCTGCAAGCCGGCACGCACGATCTCGCCCAGAAACGCCGATTCATAGACGACGATCGCGCACAGCGCGGTCACGAATGCGGGCACAGCGATGCCGGTCAGTCGCGGCAGCACGAAGTACGCCCAGAAGATGATCATGACCAGCGGAATGCCACGAAAGGCATAGACCCAGACGGTCGCCAGAAGCCGCGGGCCGCGCAAGGCTCCGGTGCGGGCGATGCCGATCACGATCGCAATCGGAAATGAGAGCAGCATGCCGAGGAAGGCAAGGATCAGCGTTGCAGCAAATCCGCCCAATGGACCGTTCGGCCACGACCCGACGAGGAAGAGCGCCCCGTATTGTTGGATAAGCTCGATCATCATCAGGCCTTGAAGGTTGGCGGGAATCGCCTGCCGAACCAAGCGCCCAAGCCCATGATCGTCAGCGACAGCGCGAGATAGGCGACGGTCGCGGTTGCGAACACCTCCAGCGAACGGAATGTCAGATTCTCGATCGCCTTGACCTGGTAGGTCATCTCGGCGACGCCGATCACCATGGCCAGGCTGGTATCCTTGAACAGGATGAGCGTGCGGTTGAGCAGCGGTGGCACGGCAATCCGGACGGCTTGTGGCACCGTCACATAGCGCATGGCCGAAAAGGCCGACAGCCCGATCGCTCTCGCCGCCTCCTGCTGCGTCTTGGGGATGGCACGCAGGCCGGAGCGGACGTCTTCCGAGAAATACGCGCTGACATTGAGAGACAAGGCGATCGCCGCAAAGATGAACTCCGACTGGTTCTGATTGATCCATTGGCGGATCGGGTCCGGGAGAACCTCGGGCACGCCGAAATACCAGACCATGATCTGCACCACTGTCGGGACGTTGCGGTGGTACTCGACAAAGACGCGCATGATCCAGCCGAGCGGCGGAAACGGAATTGCCCGCAATCCGACGACGACAAAGGCCATCAGAAGGCCGCCGGCCCAGGACGCGACGAACAGTTCCAGCGTGGTGGCAAGCCCCGACAACAGACGGGGCGCAACGCTTTGGCTCGCCAGGAAGCTCCAGTCGAAATTCACTGGAGTCGCCCTATTGCGCCGTGCTGACGGGTTCGACCTTGAAGTTGCGCGACAGGCCGTAGACAGTGTCCTTGCCCATCCAGCGATTGAAGATGGCGTCGAGCTCGCCATCGGAATCCATCTTCTGGATCACGCCGTTGATGGCCGCCAGCAGCTCCGGATTTCCTTTGTCGACCACGAGGCCGATGTGCTCGACCGCCGTCGGCTCCTGCAGCAACGCATAGCGCTCGGCCGATGCCTCCGACGCGTTGAGGAAACGCTTGAGGACCAGCTCGCCGGCCGTAAAAGCGTCGACGCGACCGCTCTGTAGCGCGAGATTGCACGCGGCCACGTCCTGGAAGCCCATCACGCGGCTGTTGGTCAGGACCCGCTCGGCGATGGCGGCGGAGCTCGATCCTTTCGAAGCGCACACGCGCTTGCCGGCGAGGCCGGCAAGGTTGGCGATGCCTGCGCTTTCGCGGACCAGCACCTTGATCTCTCCCCGCAGATATTGAAGGCTGTAGTCGACCTGTTGGGCACGTTCGGGCAGATAAGCCATCGATCCCGCCACAACATCCACCCGCCCAAGCTTCAGCTCGGGAATTCTTGCTTCGGTGGACAGGGGACGATGCTCGAGTTCGACGCCGAGACCCTTGGCGAGAGCCTTGCACATATCGACATCATAGCCGACGAAGGTGCGTGAGCTCTGGTCCTGATAGGCATAGGGAACGCTGGTGCTCTGCGTGCCGCAGACGAGCTTGCCACGTTCCTTGATCTCCTTGAGACGGTCGGCATGCGCGGCGCCGGCCGTCAGGAAAAGAGCGAAGACGGTGATTCCCAAAGTATTCGCGTACGGCCTTCCTCGCATCGTTCTGCTCTCCTGATTCGGTGTTATCGAAAGACGAAGCGTGCCCTCTCCTGCGGGTCGATCTGCCGGACGAGGTTCGTCTCCCATTCAAGATATTGGCGTGCGGCCTGCTTGTTGCCGTCGTGCCGGTTGTGCACGAAGAACAGGAAGTCGATGCAATCTGCATCTGGCGGCTCGGCAGGGGTAGCGGCGATCGACAGCTTGGCCCCGCGCCAGTCCTCCGGTGTCCCGCAATGAATTCGGACGTCGGTCACGCCCTGCTCGCGCAGCGTCTCCGCGGCCAGAGCCGCAACGCCGGGCGACGAGGCGATCAGAATCACGGGCTCGTCCAGCGCAAGGGACAGGCGGTCGAGGCGCGGCCGGATCGACCAGCGCGCGCCGGCGAGATGGGCGGCGCGAAACTCCGTGCTGGAGCGGATATCCACCACCTGACACCCACCTTGGCGCAGCTCGTCCACCAGCTCCTCGACGGACAGGGCTGCGGGCGGCGAGGGCTGGATCGCGGTGACCGGCATTGCCGCAACGTTGGCAGCGACACCTTCGTTGAGAACGACGGCTTCCCAACCCATCTGCGTCAGCCAGCTCGCCACGACCCGGGCGCGGATTCCCTCATCGTCGAAAAGCACGAGCCGCGCGCGCTGCACGCCGACGTATTGATCGGTCGCCTGGATCAACTGCCCGCCCGGGGTATGCTGGGCGCCGGGCAGCGAGCCGCTCGCGAACTCCTCCGGAGTGCGCACATCGCACAGGAAGGTCGTGCGATGCGTCTCGGAGAGCCAGCGTCTCACCGTCCTCTCATCGACGACCTCGACGCCAAATCGATCCGCGAGTGCCTGGGCTCGCGCACGCCGGCCTTCGATGTCGGCCGGATTCACGGCCTGGTCGTGGCGACGCTGCACGCCATGTTCAAGCTCGAGATCCGCAAGGAACCAGCCCTGCGTGCCGTTCTCGAGGGCCATGACGGGATTGGGCAGCCCGAGATTGATCAGCGTCTGCGCGCCAATGATGCTGCGGGTGCGCCCCGCGCAATTGACGACGATAGTGGTGCTCCTGCTCGGCACCAGATCATCGACACGAAGCGCAAGCTCTCCGTTCGGGCATGAGGTTGCGCCGGGGATGCTCATCTTCTTGAATTCCGCGAACGTGCGGCCGTCGAGCACGATCAGATCGTCTTTCCTCCCGATCCGCTCGGCCAGCTCGCGGGCGCCAATTCGGGGCGTCTCAAAGAAGTGTTCGGCCAGTTCACCGAATGTCTTGCTTGGCACGTTGACGCCAGCAAACAGTCTGTAGCCGGCTGCAGTCCATCCTTTTGCGCCGTCCTCCAGCACGGACACGTCGGAATACCCCATGCGGGCAAGCTGCACGGCGGCACGTTTGGCAACGGTTGCGCCGTCTTCGTCATAGACGACGATCCGGGCGCTCAGCCGCGGCACCAGCCGCGTGATCTCGCATTCCAGACGGCTGAAAGGCGCGTTCACCGCAAAGAAGAGGTGGGCCTCGCCATACTCACCGTGTTCGCGGACATCGATGAGGGCAATCTCCTCCTTGTCGTCCAGCCAGGCTTTCAGGGCGGTTGCGGTGAGGCATCCGATCGTCGTCTTGGATTGGGAAGGCATCGTTCCTTGGCTCATGTGATCGGTGAGGACCGAAGAGAAAATGTGGGAACTATTCAAAGCCGAACCGCCGCGACGTCAGGGCTTGAGCGGCGCGAGGGCCTGACCGAGGTCGGCGATAAGATCCTCCGGGTTCTCCAGCCCGATATGCAGGCGGACGACGCGGCCTCGCTGCGACCAGTCGCACAGCGTACGCGCTTTCATCATATCGGCGGGCACCACCAGACTTTCGAAGCCGCCCCATGAGGCCCCCACGCCAAACAGGCGGAGCCGATCGATTGTCGCCTCGACGTCGGCTTGCGAGAACTCCTGGCGAAACTCGAGCGACAACAGGCCGTTCGTGCCGCTGAAGTCGCGACGCCAGATCTCATGTCCTGGATGACTCGGAAGAGCCGGGCAGATCACCCGGGCGATCTGCGGTTGCTGCTCCAGCCAGCGCGCCACGAGCATGGCATGGCGTTCATGCATCTGCAGACGCGGCGCCAGGCTCCTCAAGCCGCGCAACACCAGATACGCATCGTCGGCGCCTACGGTCTGGCCGAAATCGACCGATGCGAGCTGGATGGCTTTCCATGCCCGCTCGTTGCTGACGAGTGCTCCCATCATCACGTCGGCATGACCGCCGAGATATTTCGTCGCGGCCAGCACGGAGATATCGGCCCCAAGCGACAACGGACGATAGAGCAGGCCGGAGCCCCATGTGTTATCGACGGCCAGAAGACAGCCGCACCGCCGCGCCAGTTGAGCAAGCGCCGGCAAATCCAACATCTCGAAGGCCAGCGATCCCGGACATTCGGCATAGATCAGCTTAGTCTCCGGACGCAGTCGCGAGGCGATGTCGCTGCCATCGGGCAAATAGAACTCGACCTTGACGCCAAGTCGCACGAGATGCTTGGCGCAGAAGCGACGAACCGGCTCATAGACGGCGTCGGTGACCAGCACGTGATCGTTGGGCTGCAGCAGCCCGAGCATCATTGTCGCAATCGCAGCCTGTCCCGTTGGAAAGAGCTGCGCCCGATGTCCACCCTCCAACTCGACCAGCGCGTCCTCGAGGGCGAAGGTGCTGTCCGTCCCCCGTGCCCCATAGGAGGCGACGCGCTGCTCTTCCCGAACCGCGCGCGTTTGCCGCCATTGCGAGACGCTTTCGAACACGTAGGTGCTCGCACGTGTCACCGGCGTATTCACCCATCCGACATGGGGGCGACCGGCGCGCAGAAGACGCGTCGAGGCGCTCAGCGAATCCTGATCCACAGATTCAGCTCCGCGTCTTCACGCCGATCTTCATCACCTCGCACGTGCCCTTTTCCAGATCATAGACGAGGCGCTCGTCGAGCGTCTCCAGCGCACGACCGTACATGTGCAGGTGCCGGATGATGTCGTTACCCTCGATGTGCACCGAATGGATATCGTCGGGCATCAGCGCGATGCCGGAGCCCGGCTCGATGACCACCCTTTTCGGCGCGCCGAGCACGCCGACTCCCGGTCTGGAGCCGTCGTCGAGGCGCTCATAGAGGTAGTTGGTCTCGGCGCCTTCGACAGCCGCGATGCAGGCCCATGTCGTATGGTTATGCGGAGGGATTTTTTTGCCGGACCGCATGACGTTCAGATAGAGCGCGTAGGTCTGATCGTCGTCTTGCGTGATCAGATAGCGAGCCTGCTGCTCACCTTCCGTGGGCGCCGGGTACCGGTCGCTCGCCCACCAGTCGCGATGGGACGCGAGCTCCAGGACGGTGTCCAGCGCGACCTGCAACTTGTCGGGCGTGGCACCTCCATCTAAAGCATCTCTAATGTTTGAGACCGCCGAATGGATAGCGCTCATATGAGGGTGCGCAGACGTCACGCTGGTTTCCTCTTCTTTTCAAGGTTGTGAGGTTACGCTACGTTTGCTCCGACACCGGCACAAATTAGAATGGCAGGCGAAAGCATTAGCGATTCTTATGAAACTTCTTAAGGAGGTCTAATGATTAATCTCGATATCGACCTCCTTCGGACGCTGGTCGCCGTCGACCGACGCGGAACGTTCGCTGCCGCAGCCGAGACGGTGCTGCGGACACAATCCGCCGTGACGCAGCAGATGCAGCGCTTGGAACAAATGCTCGGCATGCCCCTGTTCGAGCAACGTGGCCGCAGCAAAGTCCTCACGCCACAAGGCGAGATGCTCGTGCGCTACGCGCGGCAGATTCTCGTCATCAATGACGAAGCCGTCAGGACCATGACCGGGAAGCAATTCGAAGGCACCGTGCGGATCGGATCGCCGCTTGATGTCGCCGATTCCCTGCTGCCGACCATCCTCACGCATGTCGCGCGCTCCCTGCCAAGCATCAAGATGGAGATCCGCGTCGATCGCAGCCCGTTTCTGATGGAGGCCCTCCATGCCGGCGACATTGATCTGACGGTCTCCACCCGGTTCGATCAAACGTTGGAGGGCATGGTGATTCGTCGGACCCCCACCGTCTGGCTGTGCTCCGCCGACTATGTTCACGACCCCGCGCAACCCGTGCCGCTGGTGCTCGCCGATGAGCCCAGCATTTTCAGGCGCGTTGCCCTCAACGCCCTCGAGCAATCACGCGTCGCCTGGCGCGCAAACTACGTCGCCCCCAATCTGGTAGGCATCAAGGCGGGGCTGCGCGCCGGCCTTGGCGTCACCGCGCGCGGAGTGGACTTCCTCAATCCTGAATTCAGGGTGCTGGGCGAGGCCGACGGACTGCCGAAACTTCCTGATATGACCTATTTTCTTTGGACCCGACGCGGCGCATTGGTGCCGTTGACGCGGCATGTCTATGATCTTCTGATCCGCAGCATGGGTCTGACCGAGCCCGGTCGACGCCCCTGACCCACCAGGTCATACCGACCGCGCCGGCGCTCAGAGAAATAATTCGGGCCCAGCCGCCAAGCTCGCCACGCACCTGATATTTCGACTCCTGAAAAATGGAGCTTGTTGAGTTGGTTGCGGCCACACAACCATTCCGCTCAAAACACATCCGTTCCGATTAAGCGTTGAGTAACCGATTTTCCTAACGGCTTATGCGAACTCTGCGGCTTATCCATGCCGGCAGGGGTATGGCATGCGTGGATCGATGCAGGGGCAGGCGGACGTCCCATCAGAACCGAGTACAAGGCGATGGCGGGTCGCGGCGGCCCCTCGCGGGCCGGTGCTGTGGCTGAGCGTGTGCGGCGCCCTGCTGGTGACTGCAATCTTCGCCGGCACCATCATGACGGTCGGCGAATTCCGCGAACGCGCCCTCGTCAACAGCGAGCGCGAGCTGGAGAACACTGTCCTGCTGCTCGCCCGCCACTTCGATCAGCAGTTCGAAGACTCCGACATCATCGCCGAGACCATGATCGACAAGCTGCGGATCTCCGAGATCAGTTCGCCGGAGCTCTTCAGGACCAGGATGTCGACGCCGGAGGCGCATCAGATCATCAAGGCCAGGAGCGTCTCGTTCCTCGGCAAGATCTCGCTGTTCGATGCCGACGGCAAGGTCATCACCTGGTCCGGCGATTTGCCGCCGCCGGCGAGACTCGACATTTCCGGGCGCGACTATTTCAAGAGCTTCAAGTTCGATGCGCACCCGGAGCCGGTGCGCACAGAAACCCTGCGCAGCATACTGATCAGCGGTCTCAGCACCATCATCGCCCACCGCCTGAGTGGGCCGGACGGCGGCTTCCTCGGCGTCATGACGCGGCGGATCGATCCCCTGAACTACGAGAAGTTCTTTGCCTCGGTCACGCCAGGGACGAGCGCTGCGATCACCATGGTCCAAACCGACGGCACCCTGCTCGCGCGCTATCCGCATGTTGACGCGTTGATCGGCCGCAAGCTCTCCGCCGCGCGGCTGGTGGAGCTCACCGTGCGCGAGGGCGGCCAGCACACGATGCGCATGATCAGCCCGATCGACGGCACCGCGCGGCTCGGCTCGGCGGCGAAGCTCCGCCATTTTCCCGCCGTCGTCATCGCCACCAACACGATCGAGGCCGCGCTCGCCGACTGGCGGGCGCAGACCCGCTTCCTGATCTCCGCCGCGACGCTCGCTGCCGCTACTGTCGCGCTGATTCTGTTCACCCTGATCAGGCAGATCATGCGGCAGAACCACGAGGCGCGGCAGCGGCTGGTCGCGGAGCGGCAGCGGCTCGACACCGCGCTCAACAACATGATCCAGGGCCTCGTGCTGTTCGACACTGCGGCCCGCGTGGTGGTCTGCAACCAGCGCTACCTCGAGATGTGTGGCCTATCGCCGGGGCTCATCAAGCCCGGCTGCAGCTTCGAGGAGGTGATGCGGCACCGCAAGCTGAGCGGATCGTTCGTCGGGGACCTCGACGCGTTCTGCACGACGGTGCGGGCCAATATCGCCAACGGACAGGTGATGGAGGTCGTCACCCCGACCGCGGACGGACGCTGCTTCTCGATCGTCAACCAGCCGTTGGCCCATGGCGGCTGGGTCGCCACGCTCGAGGACATCACCGAACGGCGCAACCTGGAGCAGGAGCGCGACCGCAACAACGCCTTCCTGCGCGAGATCGTCGACCACATTCCCTCGCAGATCACGGTGAAGGACGCGCACACCCGCCGCTATCTGCTGGTCAACCGCGTCGCCGAGACCCATTTCGGCACCTCGCGCGAGAACATCATAGGTAAGACGGCGGTCGACATCTTCCCGCCGGAGCTCGCGGCAGTGATCGCCGAAGACGACAACACTGTCCTGCAATCGGTCGATGGCCTGTTCAAGGACGAGCACCGCTGGCTCAGCCATGTGACTGGCGAGCACTACATCACGTCGCAGCGGATCGGCATCCGCGACCAAGCCGGCATGCCGCGCTACATCATCACCGTCGTGGACGACGTCACCGAGCGGCGGCGTGCCAATGAGCGGATCGCCCATCTCGCCCATTACGATGCGTTGACAGACCTGCCGAACCGCGTGCTGTTCCGTGAGCAGATCGAGCGCGAGCTGGAACGGGCCAGGAAAGGCCAGCAATTCGCCCTGCTCTATATCGACATCGATGAGTTCAAGGGCATCAACGATTCGCTCGGACACCATGTCGGCGACGAGCTGCTCAAGACCATCGCCGGCCGCATCAAGGCCTGCTTGAGTGAAGGCGACCTGATCGCGCGGCTCGGCGGCGACGAGTTTGCAGTGATCCAGACCGCGATCCGCGGCATTGGCGATGTCGAGGATTTCGTCGCCAGCGTGCATCGCGCGATCCGGCAGCCTTGCGATTGCCTCGGCCATCATCTGTCGACCGATGCCAGCATCGGCGTCGCACTGGCACCGCGGGACGGCACCGACCTCGATCAGTTGATCCGGAATGCCGACATCGCGATGTACAGCGCCAAGGCTGGGGGCCGCCACACCCACCGCTTCTTCGAGCCCGAGATGGGCGCGATGGCCCGCGCGCGGCTGACGATGGAACAGGACCTGCGGCAGGCGATGACCGATGGCGGCTTCGAGATTCACTATCAGCCGCTGCTCGACCTCAACAGCGGCGAGGTGACTGGCTGCGAGGCGCTGCTGCGCTGGCGCCATGCCGAGCGCGGCATGATCTCGCCGGCGGAATTCATCCCGGTCGCGGAGGACACCGGCCTGATCGGCGAGCTCGGCGAATGGGTGCTGCGGACCGCCTGCATGGAGGCCGCGACCTGGCCGGACGACATCCGCCTCGCCGTCAACGTGTCGCCGATCCAGTTCAAGAACATCTCGCTGGCGCTGAAGGTCGCAACTGCGCTTGACGCCTCCGGTCTGAAGCCGAGCCGGCTCGAGCTCGAAATCACCGAAGCGGTGCTGATCGGCGACGACGAGGTGGCGCTCGCGATCCTGCACCAGTTGCGTGCCCTCGGTGTCAGGATCGCGCTCGACGACTTCGGCACCGGCTATTCGTCGTTGAGCTATCTGAAGCGCTTCCCGTTCGACAAGATCAAGATCGACCGCAGCTTCGTCAGCGACATCGCCGTCGACGGCTCGGCGACGATCGTGCAGTCGGTGGTGAACATCGCCACCTCGCGCAACATGACCACGACGGCGGAAGGGGTCGAAACCGAACAACAGCGCGACTTGCTGCGCGAGCTCGGCTGCACCGAGATGCAGGGCTACCTGTTCAGCGCCCCGAAGCCGGCCGCCGAACTGAGGCATCTGCTCGCCGCGTGCGGCGCACCTGCGCTCGCGCGCGCCTAGAGCATTCGGTTCTGATTGAATCAGAACCGAAGCTCTAGATTCTTGCTTTGATGCGCGTTCCTCACGCGAACTGGTATCCACTTCGCTCGAAAACGCTCTGGGCCGTACCTACCGTAGCGCCGGCCGCTGGCCTATATTCCGGGCGGTCCCACGCGGCGCGAAGGTATCAGCCAATGCAGCCTGTATCTATTCTCCTGAACATCCTTTGGATTCTGATCGGCGGCGCATGGATGGCGTTCGGCTGGCTGGTCGCTGCCGTGATCATGGCGATCACCATCATCGGCCTGCCCTGGGCGCGCGCCGCCTTCAACATCGCGGTCTATACGCTGCTGCCGTTCGGCTCGCGCGCGGTGCGCCGCGACGAGCTGACCGGACAGAGCGACACCGGCACCGGGCCGCTCGGCCTGATCGGCAACGTAATCTGGTTCATCCTCGCCGGCTGGTGGCTCGCGATCGGGCATCTGATCACCGCGCTGCTGCTGGCAGTGACCATCATCGGCATTCCCTTCGCCTGGGCGCATCTCAAGCTCGCCGGCATCGCGCTGTGGCCGATCGGCAAGGCAATCGTGCCGGCGTGATGCACCGGTCTCGCGATCAGTGCGCGGCCGCGCAGCCGGGAATGTCGAACACTGCGGTGAGACCGCAGGGTGATGTCAGCATCTTGCCGCCTTCGTGGCCGACCCCGGGCACGTCCCATTCGCTGTGGTTCGGCGTGCCGTTGTCGCGCGCCTTCATGACGGCGACGTAGGCGTGGCCACGCGCATATCGATACGGACCCTCGGCCTCCGCCATGCAGGATTTGTCGAGTGCGGGATGGTTGGGATTGGTGTCGAGCGTTCCCAACAGATAGATCACGCGCCGTGCGACATAGGCCTGCTCCAGCGCGGCCGGCGTCGGCGCGGCGAGATAGGGCGGACGGTCGTCCATGCCGAACTTCCAGCGGTTGTAGCCGTGGCAGCTCGCGGCGATCGCGGGCTCCGGCCGGTCCTTGCTGAAATAGGCGTAGGAGGACGGGTTGGCGATCACATAGCGCACGCCGATGCCCTCTCCCGTGAGCATCTGATCGCCGTTCGCCGCGATCGCGTAGCGCTGCACGACCTGCCCGCCGCCGGAATGGCCGAACACCACCACCTGCTTCAGGTTCGGAAACAGCGTGCGGTCGCCAAGCTTCGCCAGGATGGCATCGAGCGTCTCGAACGAACTCACCGGGCCCGGCGCGATCGCGGGATTGCCTCCCTCCCAGCCCGTGATAGTCCAGCGCAGCATGTTTTCGGGGAGATTGAACGCATCGACGTCGGCTTGCGTCAGGAATTGCGGCGCGATCATCAGCGTCGTCTTGCCGGCCTCGCCAGCCGCCGCTTGCGCGTCCAGGGCAGAGCGGAAATAGTCGTCGGCATTGCGCAGCACGCCGTGCAGGACGAGAACTGCGCGCGTGATGTCCGGCAACGGCTTCGACCAGTCGGCCGAGACGTAAAGCGGAAAGGTTGCCGCGCCGACCGCGACGCGCGCGCTGCCGATTTGCTTGACCGGCTTCCGATAGCGCTCGGCTCCCGTATCAACGGCAGATGCGGCAGGCGCGTGGGCCGCCGTCACGACAAGCAGCGTCAGCGCAACAAGCCAGCCTCGCTTATGCATGGGGTTCGACTCCAGGTGCAGAGCATTCCGGCAGGATACGATCGGGGCCGGATTATCGCGCGTCGTGCTGCTCTCCACGCATGAACTTTCGGAAAACCTGCCTCACATCTTCCGGATCACGATCAGGCGGCGAGCCGCCCGGGATTGTTCGCGGCGAGGATCGGGCGGATCAGCCGGCCGAACCGCTCGGCTTCCTCGTCGTGCAGATAGCCCGACAGGCAGAAGGAGTGGCACCCGGCGTCGATGAATTGCTGCAGCGTGGCAGCGCATTGCTGGGGATTGCCGACCACGGCGATGCCGGCGCCGGGCCGCACCTTGGTGATGCCGGTCCACAGATGCGGCATCAAGAGATCGCCGTAGTCGCGCGCGAGCTGCTGCACGCGCTGATTGGCCTCCGAGCGGTTATAGAGCGTCTTCATCTCCTGCTTCTGCCGCTCGGTGGCGTGACGCACCAGTTGGTCCGCCGCCTCCCAGGCGTCCGCTTCGTTCTCGCGGCAGATCACCTGCAACCGCATACCGAAGCCGATCGCGTCCTCGCGATCATGGGCGCGCGCCATCCGCCTGATCTCGGCGATATTCTCGGCGATGCGCTCCGGCAGGTCGCCCCAGAACAGATGCACGTCGGAATGCTTTGCCGACAATTCCCAGGCCTGCCGCGACCCGCCGCCGAGATAGAATTTCGGGAACGGCTGCTGCTTTGGCCGCGGTCGGATATGGGCGCCCGAGATCGTGTGAAACTTGCCTTCGACATGCACCGGACCGCGTGTGGTCCACAGCGCCTTGAGGATCGAGACCTCCTCCTCCATCAGCGCGTACCGCTCCTCTTTCGCGTAGCGCACGCCTTCGGCCTCGACCTCGCTCTCGTTTTGGCCGGCGATCAGATTGATGCAGATCCGCCCGTCCGACATCTGGTCGAAGGTCGAGATCATCTTGGCCAGCAGCACCGGGTTGATGTAGCCCGGCCGCGCCGCGATCAGCGGCTTGATCCGGGCCGAGCGCGCCGCCATGAAGGCGCCCGTGATCCAGGCCTCCCAGCACACCGAGCCGACCGGAATCAGCAGATATTCGAACCCCGCGTCCTCGGCGGCCCTGACCACCCGCTCGCAGAGTTCCGGCGAGCCGGCGACCTGCGCCTCCATCAGCCCATAGGCCGTGGTGTCGCCATGCGTGGGCAAATACCAGCCGAATTCCAGCGGACGCATGCCGATCTCCCTCGAAACACAGCCCTTTTCCATATGGCGGCGGCCAGTTTACAGCCAACGCCGGGCCGGACAACATCGTTGCCGTTCGCGGGCCAATCAGCTAAATGAGGCCCTGCACGCACCCGTAGCTCAGCTGGATAGAGCGTTGCCCTCCGAAGGCAAAGGTCACACGTTCGAATCGTGTCGGGTGCGCCATTTTTCACCACTTCCGAACAAAACCGCGAACCCGTCGGGATTCGAGCGGGGAATTCGTCGGTGCTTTTTGGACGATGTCCGTTTCGGACTCTCAATCTGTTTCGCGGCCTCGATCTTTCCGACGCTCCGCACATACGACCACGCCTTGCATGGTGCCGGGCCAGCGCCGCGTGGCGATATTGGGAAATGCCAATAGCCCAACAACATGATGAAGCGTTCTTGAGACTGTCATTCCGAACATCAGGACTGCTCAAAAGATTGCACCCACTATTCGAACGCTGACCAGCACGACTCGCGCTATACTCGTCGTAGTGTCTGCTGATACGACTGCGATAAACATCCCATCGGAAGAAGTTGCTCGGCAAGCCGAGGCCGCGCTGCTGGAATATTCCCATCAGCTCTATCAGACCGTCCTTGCCTGGCTTTCGCTGGGATCGAATGAAGTCCTGCACATCGCGTTCGCAGAAGACTTCGCCGTCTCCGACGACGGCTCGCTCAAGATGACGCAGTTCAAGAATTCTAAGGTCGCTTTGACCGACCGTTCCAAAGCCGTCGCCGCGCTTCTCAGGGCTGTCTGGCTTCTCAGGAGGCCAATCCCGGGCGCGATGAGCCAAGGTCGTTTCGACTTGCTCTTGCGCGGCTGAGCGCAACGCTCGCGGCAAGCAGCGCGCTTGGGCTCATATTGGCACAGCGCCACCCGAGCCTTCCAAATTTGCTGCTTTGCAAAAACGCCGTCACTGCTTCTGACGCGAGAAGCCCGTCGCCAAGCTTGGGTTTTCCCACGGCCTGAGCCGCCCAACATTGTTGGGTTGCGAAGTCATCGAAAGCACGCTATTGTTGTCGCAATTAAAGCGTGTGTCGTTTTTCTCCGATTACTGACTCTAATTCCTAGGATGTCATGCAACCCCTTGACGTGAGGGGAGACGACATGGCCCACAGCCGCGATCGCAATATCGATCGAATGATTCACAAACAACATGTGCCGATTGTGCAAATGCGGTGCACTGTTTGCTCGCCCCGGGTGCGAAATCAGGGTTCGCCGGTTAACCGGCGGGCGCACCGCGCGTTTCGACCATACCAAGAAGCAAGCCCTAGCGACATCTCGCCGGCTTGGCACGTTAGCTAAATTTTTGAGTGACGCGACCTGTTCGCTAATCATTGGCATGCACGACTTCGTTTCTGCTTCCGAGGGTTTTTGACGCACTCAACCATTTCTTCGATCACGTAGGTCGCCACAAAAGGGATGTCGATCATGCGCAGCAGCCGATTGTGTGCCGCTCACCTCGCAAATGGGATTGGCCTGATCTTGTTGTTGGCATTGTCGGTGCGATCAATGGCCCAAACGGCTGCCACCCCGCCAGGGGCTCAAGTCCAAGCGCCTGGCCTCCAATGTAACGGGACGCAGATATTCGATCCTTTCAAGGGTAGGTTGGCTGGTCCAGGCTTGCCTCCGGGACTGCTTCCGATTGACACCGCAAGCAGAGACAAGGTTTTGAAGTCGGGGCTGCCATGTCAGGAAAACGTACGTACGAGCGCGCAAGGTGACCCTGCAGGAATCGAAGCGACCGGCTTGGAAAACCTGCAGCGAGGCTTCGATTTTTATTCGTGGCGCACATTTATCGCGCTGAATTCGCCAGCCGACGGAACGCCTATCGATAGCGAGAAGACGCAGGCGGACACGCCTACTCGATGGGAGGATGCGAACAACTTCAAGCAGCTTCTTGACGTGATGCTTCCGTCCGATCTGCAACCCCCGAGATGGCCGATTGACCCGAACGGGATGAAGGCCGAGCGCGAGAGATTGGTGCCAAGGGAATGTCGCGATCAGCATAAGCAGATGCCCGATCGAATGATCGTGAAGATGATCGAGGAGAGTTTCAATGAGCCGTTCAAGACCGGCCCGCTCATCGATCAGAATGGGCGCTACGCCATCTTCGATATTCTGATGAACCGGCAGATGTTCGACTACATCATGCGGCATCATCTGAATACCAAGGCTGGTCAGGCGAGCGCAGCCAATGCCGGTCTTCTGGTTGATTTTCCGCCGGGCCAGAATTCCGGTGCCGCGTTTGGCGCCTTCATGCTCAAGGTCTCCTGGAAGATTTTGACGCCTGAAGAGATAGCGGCAAAGAACTTCCACATGGTGAGAGCACTCGTTTTGACGCCCCCGGGCGACAAGCGGCGGTGTCTACCCGAAACCCTGGGCTTGGTCGGCTTTCATGCGGTGCATAAGACCGTAGGTCGGCCGCAGTGGATCTGGACGTCTTTCGAACATGTGAAGAACGTGCCGGATAGAAATGAAGTCGCGACAAACAAGCTGGACAGCTCATACAATTTCTTCAGCGTCACATGTAAAGCCGACTGCCCGGCCGAAAACGCGACACCACCCCAACCATGGGATCCCGATCCGGCCCTGGAGCTGCGCTTCAGAAAGGACAATTCGTTCAAAAGTCAGATCGTTCGTGAAACGCCATTGACCGATGCTGCCAAGAACATGAACGCCGTCTTTCACAGCATGCTTCCAGATGGCAGCGTCTGGAAGAACTATATGTTGCTCAGCACGCAATGGCCCAGCGCATTCGCTTGCACGTCGCTGCACTCGCAAAGCTCCAGCGCTCCAGCCCCTCAGACCGATTTTGTCAAGCAACCCGACATGACCTGTTCTCCGGCGCCTACATTCTTGGCGAATTCTACGCTTGAGACATATAGCCAAGGAGATGTCCCGCTCGCGTCATCGAGTTGCATCGCCTGCCATGGAAATGCGGTCGGCTTCCAAGCAGGCGCGTCGGCTTCGAAGCCAGGCCAGATACGTCTGAACCAATCGGATTTTACGTTCATGCTGGAAAAGGCGCAGTAGCTCGACCGGCGTGATCAGCCGCCGTCAGTTGGAATCTAATGGTGGGGAGCACCATGGCAACATTACCGAAGCATAGTCGCAACTCTGGATCAGGCGCGACCCACTCGGAGCCCGACGGCTCATTTTCACGTCGCGCGGTGCTCGCCGGCACGGTAGCGGCGACTGCGGCGGCGGCCGTAGCGCCCATCGCCGGTTCGGCCTATGCCGCAGGACCAGACGTGAATTCGAAGCAGGATATGATGGCGTTCCTGCTGCTTTCCGCTGCGCTCACCGGAGTTCACGTTGTCAATCTGGCGCCAGAGTTCAACCTGGATAGTGCGAAGGACATATTGGATCAGGATCCCGGCGTCGATCCGATCAATGTCAAGAACGACTATTTCAAGTGGATTGTGCTCAACGATTCAACGTCGTCGTTCGGCAAACTAATTCAGACTGCCAAGGACAATCGTCAGTCGGCAACCAGTATCCTCGCTGCGGTGAACGCCAGCGATGACGATACCAAGTTCCTGGCCCGCAGCATTGTGCTGCTCTGGTATCTGGGCTCCTGGTACAAGCCGGGAGATCTGAAGGCCAATACCGTTACGGACGGAAAACCTGCGCCTGGAAAACGCGCACCTACTCCGTCAGTCGTCGTCTCCTCGAAGGCATACACCCAGGGACTGGTTTGGCAAATCATAGGAGCCCACCCGATGGGCTACAGCAATTTGCAGTTCGGTTACTGGTCGCGCGATCCGAGCGATCCGAACAATCCCGTCGAAAAATCGAATCGCGGCGTCATCACCGCAACAATTCCCTAAGGAGGCGATTGTGGCCGACGATTGCGTCATGTGCGATGTCGCGATTATTGGATCCGGGTTCGCCGGGTCCCTGATCGCGAAAGAATTGAGCCGAAAGCCCATCAATGGGAAGCGTCTCGATATCGTTATTCTCGAGGCGGGTCCGGGAGTTCTGCCGAATTTCAACGAATATCTGGCACGCTTTTACAAGGCGACCGTCAAAGTGCCGGAGAGTCCCTACCCTCCGGCATTGACTGAACCCGATCCGAATAACAAGGACAAGGTGATTAACATTAATCCGGCGAAGCTCGCCGCCGGACGGCCCAATTCGCTCACCTTGTCCGCTTCCAACTGGAAGGATCCTAATCAAGCCTATCTTGATCAGAGCAAAAGCAATCGTCCCTTCAAGAGCACCTACGAACGCCTCGCCGGGGGCACGTCCCATTGGCTTGGCCAGACACCGCGGCTCGTGCCGAACGATTTTCGCATGAAGATGTACGACAAAAACCTGCCGAATTGGCCGATCGACTACAATACGATCAGCCCGTACTACGACAGAGCGGAAGCTGAGCTCGGTGTGTCCGGTGACGTGGAGGAGCAAAGTTTCTGCGGCATCACCTTTTCCAAGAACTACCCGATGCCCAGAATTCCGCCTTCGCTATCCGACCAACGCATCGGCGCCGCCCTTGCGCAGTTGAGCGCTGAAGAGACCAACTTTCTGGGAATGGACAAGCCCGTGACCGGGCTCAGGCTGCGGAGCCTGCCGGTGGCTCGCAATTCCCAGCCCTATCGAAATCGCCGCGCCTGCGCGGGTAATACCAATTGCATTCCAATTTGCCCTATCCAGGCCAAATATGATCCGACCATTACGTTGAATGAAGCGACGAATAACGGGGCGAGACTGAAGGATCGTACGGTCGCCAGCGAGATTTTGGTCGATGAGCATAATCTCGTCAGTGGGATCAACTTCATCACGTACAAGGACGAGGCTGGACCGAAGACGGGAAATGGTTGCATCAAGGCCAAGATATATGTGATCGCCGCGAACGGTATTGAGACGCCGCGGCTCCTGCTGATGTCAAAGAATGGGGGCCGGACTGCCAACGGCGTGGCCAACAGCAGCGACATGGTCGGGCGAAATTTGATGGACCACCCTCAATACGTTACCTGGGGGTTGCTGCCTGCAAATTCAAAGCCGGTATATCCTTATCGCGGTCCGCTCATCACCTCTGCTATCGGCGATCTCTGTGACGGTCCATTCCGCGCCACGCGTGCCGCCTTCCGAGTCAGTTTCGGCAACGAAGGTTGGAATTTCACGGTTGGCGGTGGCGCGTTCGGCGCCGATCCCCACGTGACGACGCTGGATTTCATCAACGGGATGAATTCCAGTGGGCTCAACAAGAGCAAATTCAGTCAATTGGCAGCCGACAACAGCGCGCTGCTTGGCGCTGGCCTCGCTTCGACGCTCAGCGACTTGATTCCGCGACAGTTCCGGATTGCATTTGCGTGCGAGCAAAACCCCGACCCGAACAATCGTGTCACGCTGTCTTCGGTCTCCGACGGGTTAAATTTGCCACGTCCGCAGATTGCCTACGACATCTCCGATTATACGAGACAGGGCATCGTCACGGCGTTTCGCATGAAAGGGCTGATCTTCGGCAAGCTGAAAGCGCAGGACTTCACCGAGCGCCATGACGGCGATCCCGCCGGCTTCGAGGAGATGATCGACGGCAAATCGGTACCACTCACTTACGGTGGCGCGGGTCACGTCATGGGCACTTATCGTATGGGCGACGATCCGAAGACGTCAGTCGTCGATTCCTGGCAGCGCTCACATGATCATCGAAACCTTTATCTGGTTGGAAGCGGCACCTTTCCGACCGTGGGTACCGCTAACCCAACGCTGACTCTTTCGGCGCTGGCGTTCCGGACAGCCGATAGCATCGTCAAAGACTTCAGTTCGCGTGCGTGACGGCTTTTTCAGACACAGGTTCGTCGTGGTTTGGAACCTGAACGGTTGGTGTATGACGGGGCAGGAAGATGCCGTACACGGTTGGAGATCTCGCACGGGCGCGCAACCGAATTTTGGCGAATGATCCGGAGCTCGCGGCACATGTCCGCAAGCTCGCTGGCGCCAGGCGCAAGCCGTCCTGGCTATCGGATGCGGTTGAAGGGCTGAGGGGCATCTCGAAGCTTCCTGCTGCGGAAGCCGCGGCGCCGGATCTTGAATTGGAGTCTATCGTGCAGCGGGTCGGACGGCCCGTATTTGGCGTGATCGACGGAAAGATCGATCTGGACACAACTTCCGCCGAGGATGGAGTTTGGAAGACGAGACTACAGCAAGCTGCCGCCGTGCTCGGACCTTCGATCGCGGCCGTTGGCCGCGTCGAGGCAACAAACTGGCCGATCGGTCTGCCTTATGTCGGTACGGGCTGGCTGATCGAGCAGAATCTGATCGTGACCAACAGACACGTTGCGTTGGAATTCGCCGAGCGCGGGCCGAACGGGTTTGCGTTTCAGCTCGGTTTCGATCGTCGGAATCCCGTGGCTGCCGATATCGATTTCCTGGAGGAGATTGATAATCCAGCCACAGCCCGCTTTGCGATCGGGGATATTCTTTATATTGCTCGCGATACCGAGCCCGATGTGGCCTTTCTTCGGCTAGCTCCAAGCAAGGGACCGCTCGCGCGTCCGATCAAGCTGGCGAGCGCGCTTTTGCCGAACAAAACGATGGTCGGCGTCGTCGGCTATCCGGGGCAGGATCCGCGCATCCCGGACCAGGATTTGATGGCGAAGATCTTCGGGAATGTGTTCGACAAGAAGCGCTTTGCCCCCGGTCTTGTGACCGGGTTCGAAGCGGATGCCCTGACGCATGACTGCACGACATTGGGCGGCAATTCAGGGTCGGCAGTCCTGGACCTGCTCACGGGTGAGGCGGCCGCGCTTCACTTCTCGGGCGTGTTTCTCAAGACCAACTACGCGGTGCCGGCGCCCGTAATCTCGGAGCTGCTCGCCCGCGTCAAACAGGCGTCTTCCATCACAGCCTCGTCGCGGCCCTCGGACGCGACGCAGGATGCTACGAGTTCGACCACTTCGGCCAACTTCAATCAGACCGGTGATGCCATGACGAGCACGACAATTGTCGTTCCCTTGCAGATCACAATTTCGCTCGGAGATCTGACCGGCGGTGCGGCCGATCTCAACCTATCCGTCGTACCGGGAGATACCACGAAGGGGCCCGCTCCCGACGCGTCAAAGCCGCCTTCGCCCGACGCGTTGACCGCTGCCGTGGTTGAGGGGCGACGCACCTTGCTGAATCGGGCCGATGTGATCTCGATCAGGCCCGGCTACCGGGTAACCGACGGCTGGATCACTGACGAGCGATGCTTGGTGGTTTCCGTGAAGAAAAAGCTCGAGCCTGCGGAACTTGCCGCGGCCGGCCTGACGCCGCTCCCTGAATCGATCAATGGAATCCCTGTCGACGTTGCCGTCGGCGCCGTCGCTGATCGCGAATCCTATCTGACACTGGAAGCCATGCAGGAGGCACGGCGCGAACTGATCGCCAAATACGAGAAGCCAACTAATATGCCGCTGGTCGAATTCAACGAGCCGATGCAGGTGGTGGCTCATGCCGGGCCGGACGCCGGCTGGCCCATGTTAGAACCGTTCTTCGGACGCGTGAAGAAGCAGCTAACCATCGGAATGTACGAATTCACGGCGCCTCACGTCGTCAAGTCCTGCGTAGCGGCGATCAAGCCGGCGGGGCGCAAGACGAGTCTCGTGCTGCAAAATCGAGATGAAACGAAGGAGGCTACGACCGCCAACGACCTCACTGAACAGGCTACTGTCGACACTCTAACCAAAGCGGCACGCAAGCGCCTGTCTTTCGCGTGGGCGTCTGTGTCAGGTCCGAATCGCCTGTTTGCGACGTCCTATCACATCAAGGTGGCCGTTCGCGACCAGCAGGAGATGTGGCTCTCGAGTGGGAGCTGGCGTTCGTCAAACCAGGCACCGTTTGATCCAATCAAGGATGGCGATCAATCACCGCCCTTGCTTCAGCGGTATGATCGCGATTGGCATATCCTGCTTACCAACAAGCCTCTCGCCTCCCTCATCGAAAAATATCTCCTGCGCGACGAAACACAGGCGGCCGCGTTGGAGGAGGCATTGGCCCCGCCCCCCCCCGACCCGGAGTTCTGGGTATCGGAGGCGTACTTCAGGGCGACAGATGAAGAGGCAAAGGTCGCGGTCAAGTACCGCCCTCCGCTGAACATCAAGCGCAAGGTGCGGGTGCAGCCGCTGCTTACGCCAGACAATTATGCTGACCACGTGGTGCCGCTTATCCAGAGTGCGACTAGGAGCGTTTATTTCCAGAACCAATCCCTGGACGCGCGGGCATCCGGCGAGAACGGAAACGTTTTCGAAAGTCTGCTGCAGGCTCTGCTCGACAAGCAGAAAAACCAAGCGATCGACGTGCGCATCATCTTCCGCCGTTTTCCGACCATGCGCCAGACACTGACCGGCATGAAAGATTTTGGATTTGATACCAGCAAGGCTAAGGTGCGCGTTCAAACGAACTGTCACACCAAGGGCATCATAATCGACGGCGAGACGGTTGTGGTCGGGAGCCACAACTGGACGCGCGCCGGGACATCGCTCAATCGCGACGCAAGCTTAATCTTTTTTGATCAGGACATCGCCCGCTATTATCAGGACCTCTTCCTGTTTGATTGGAGCAGGATCGCGAGTGTCGGCATTGATGAATCTCTGGCGGCACCCGAAGCCGTGCGGCCGGACGAGGGACTCATTGAGCCGGGTCGGCTCAAGGTGCGAGCGAGCGAGCTCTTAGGTGACTAGCCAGATAGTGAGTGCGAGAAGTCACTGGCGCAGCAATGAGTGGCTTCGGCGTGTCCTCCAAGCAGAGCTTGAGCGTGCGGCAGTGTATGCACGCCGGCGGGACCGATCACTGGAAGCATCGCTTGAGAGCGATGATCCTTCGTTCGTCGTTCCCGTTGTCGGAGATCTAGCCCAAGGCTCAGGGACTTTCGACGGTCTCCCGCGCGAGACTGGACCGATCCGCGAAGCGATCGCGATGGCGTTTCGCGAGGAGGCAGACGGCTATCAACGGGGGCGCGGGTCAAGCTGAAGTTGCATTTGAAGACGAGGGCCAGCGGACATGTCCAAAGGAAGAACCAATCCCTTTCTGAATTCCGTTCATCGAATCCAGCGAATGTTGGGCATTCTAGTACCGGCGTGTGTCGCCGCAACACTTGCAATGTTGCCGTCGATCCCTTCTAGAGCGGCAGCGGATGATCTGGCAACTTGCTCTCAGGAAGCCGCCGAAACCTTTATTCCTGCTTGTACGGCAGTCATAACTTCTGCAGAGCGATCCTCGCATGAGAAAGCGCAAGCATACATCTCTCGAGGCAATGGCTATTACAACATCAAGGGCAACTACGACCAAGCGCTGCAGGACTATGATAGTGCGATTGCGCTCGACCCAAGCAATACTGTTGCGCTGTACAATAGAGGAAACATCAGAACAAGTGTCGGCCAATACGAGAAAGCAATCGCCGACTACACGAAAGCTATCGAGCTAAACCCAAAATATGCCAACGCGCTCAACAATCGCTGCTTCGCATACAATGCCCGTGGGGACTACGAAAGAGCTCTTGACGATTGCCACCGCGCCATCAAGTTCGATCCGAGCCAAGCGAACACTTACGTGGGATTGGGAAATGCCCTTAACCAGAAGAGCGAATATGACAAGTCCCTAAAGGCATACGATGACGCCTTACGATTGGATACAAAAAACGCCAAGGCGTATCTGGGCCGATGCAGTGTGTATATAAAGATCAGCAGGTTTAGCAACGCCATCGAGGCTTGCGGACAGGCTATCCAGCTCGACGCCAAAGATCCGACCGGCTGGAATAATCGCTGTTGGGCACGAGCAATTATAGGGGATCTTCCATCCGCCCTGCTTGATTGCAATCAAGCATTGGAGCTTCAGTCGAACGATCCGTACTCACTCGACAGCCGAGCGTTGGTCTATTTGAAGATGGGCAAGTACGACAAGGCTGTCGCCGACTACGGTCAGGCGCTGCTGGTCCAGCCGGGTCGGACGACGTCATTGTATGGACAGGGCGTTGCCAAGCTCAAACAGGGAGACGCGGCCGGGGGAAATGAGGAGATAAATCTCGCCAAGCGCGGAGATCCGTCGATAGCAGATCGGTTTCGCGAATACGGCGTTCAATAACTCGAAAGCCTATTGCGTTGCGAGTTTAGGTTTATCCATTCCCTGCGTCGAATTGTATGCTTGAGGAGTCGGCACCGGTCTTATGATGACTTTGCCGACGTTTATTCGCTTACGAAAGATATCCCTCGTTTCCGTAGTATCCGTTTGATCAAACCACTTCCAAAATTTCCACCCGGACGATGCTTGTTGTCTCAGCGGTATACTCTTCTGAGCCTTGAAGTTGGAATCCGGAAACGAAATCTCAATTGAAGAGGGAAGGCTTCCATCGTCTGCTTCGGGGATTTTGAAGCTTAACGTTGTGCCGTCGTGTCCTAGTATGTTAGGATCATGAGTTCGCACGTCCATTCGATCGAGAACGTTGTCCAAAACTTGAATCGGATTTCCTGTTTCATCAAGGAGAACTAGCTCGCCCCTGATTTCCCAGTATGGTCGCGTGGCCTCGTGAATATAATCCTTAGCGCTGAACACCAGTGGAGTGATAACCAACAAGATAATTAAATAGGCCGCAAACGCCCCACCGGTATTAATCGTCAAGCCTGCCAGCGGGCCATTCGCAACAAGCGGCGCATTGGGAAAGCGATTATAAATAAGGACTGCTGGGATTAGCGGTACCAAAACCCAGACGGCCAGCAGCGCAAGCAGGCAAAGAAAAAACATGATGAACATGAGTCGCCTCGGGACGAAGCTCTCAGGAACTGGGATATGCCCGGACGTTCGGGAGTGTCGCTCCGGGCTAACGCGGATCGGCCATCGCGTACGTGACCGCCGGACTCAAGGGAGAGAAAAAGCCAGCGGCAACTGATAGGCCTATAAATGCTGCAAATAGAAGCGATTTCATATTCCGCCTCCATGAATTCAATGTAGTTAGGGTACGTCACCCGCGGATCAATCGCAAGTAGTACCACAGCACTCCTACCCCCGCTTTCAGAAGATATCTGTGAGCCAGATCACGTTTACGGCTCACAAAATGAAGAGAACCAGATTGCTTTGCAGACGCGAATGCGGTCGCGCCAGGACTATGCTGACAGGACTATCCTGACTGGCTTGGTAACCGTCAGTCACATCATCAGGAGGTTGTCACCGTCCGTCGGCGGGTTGACGCCCGACCGCCCGATCCGCATCCTCGCTGCGTCAGAGTGAGATTTCAATTACATGCGAGTTCGGGGTTTTGTTCTGACCGGCGCGCCACTTCGAGATAAGACTGGGTACTGCAAGGCCTGCCGGTATCGCGCTCGATGCGGCAGCCCGCAACAATCGCGCGTTAAGACGCTTACGAGCACTCGCGGTTGTGCCGCTCCCAGTTCACGTTGCGCTTCCGATCAAGCGCGAGACTCGACCAACAGGCGCTCCTGCTCCTCCAGCGGAACGTCGCCCTCACTTCATCCAAGGCGGCACCGGCAAGTTCTTCTTGCGCAGGAAGTCCGGATTGAAGAGCTTGGACTGGTAGCGTTGGCCGCCGTCCGCGAGGATGGTGACGATGGTCTTGCCTGGGCCGAGATCGCGTGCAAGCCGCATGGCCCCGACGATGTTGATCGCGCTTGAACCGCCCAGCACGAGCCCCTCATGCTCGATCAGGTCGAACAAGACGGGTAGCGCCTCCTCATCGGTGATCTGGTAAGCAATGTCGATCGGCGTGCCTTCAAGGTTCTTCGTCACGCGTACTTGACCGATGCCCTCTGTAATCGAGTCGCCTTCTGTCGTCAGCTCACCCCTGGTAAACCAATTGTAGAGGGCGGCGCCCATTGGATCGCTGAGAGCAATCTTCACGTTGGGATTGCGCTCCTTGAGAGCGCGCGCAACTCCACCCAAGGTCCCGCCACTGCCGACCGCACAGGTGAAGCCGTCCACCTTTCCGTCCGTCTGTTGCCAAATTTCGGGGCCAGTCGTGCGATAGTGGCCATCGCGGTTGGCGACGTTGTCGAATTGGTTTGCCCAGAGTGCGCCCAGTTCCTCAGCGAGGCGACCGGAATAGCGGGCATAGTGACCGGGATTGGAGTACGGCACGGCGGGTACCAAGCGAAGATCGGCGCCGCAGAGCCGCAGCATGTCCTTCTTTTCCTGACTTTGCGTGTCCGGCATCACGATCACGGCGCGATAGCCGCGCACATTGGCCACGAGCGCAATGCCAATACCCACGTTGCCGGCTGTGCCTTCCACGATGACGCCACCCGGCTTGAGCAGCCCGTGCTGCTCCGCGTCATTGACGATGGCCAAGGCGGCACGATCTTTGATCGATCCGCCGGGATTGAGGAATTCGGCCTTGCCGTAGATGTCGCAACCCGTGATATCCGACGCGGCGTGCAGCCTGATCAATGGCGTATTGCCAATGGATTCCAAAAACCCAGATCGAACATTCATGGTTGGCCCCTGCCCGAACGGTGGCTTGATGCTCTTTTTGCGTTCATCTCGGCAACTTCTTTGTCGCTTGGCACGCGAGATTGGCAAGCCTGTGATTCCGAGCTTGCCGCTCCCAAGGAGATAATGCGCCGACATGCCGAAGCGGAAAAGAAGGCTCAGTAGAGCCATTTTTCACCCGTCGTACAATCTTCGTTTTGTCAACGCGACTGCGGATCACCTTCACAATTGCCCATGGCCTCGATCCGGGATGGATCAAGAGAGCAGCTATCAAGGCGTAACCGGATCACCTTGTGCGATCCCCCTGGGTTTTGAAGCTGTTTTTTTGGAGGCTGCCGATGCGACGGCTTGCGGAGAGGCAACCGGAACTGGAAAATGCATCACGAGACGCCGAACCAACAGGTGCCGCCATGACTCCCGATGCAGTTCGAACTAGCAAGCTCCACAAGCGGTGTGCCGATGGCTATACCGCATTCTGACTGATCTTGCATTGTTGCTTCTGGGCGGGATCAAGTTTTGTGCTCGAAAGCGGAGGTGTCGCGGCTCCAGAGCAATCGACAACCCTATCGCTTTCTCGCTGTTCTGATCCCGATCGTCGCGATCCGGCGAGCGGTTGGCCCGGGGATTGCTAGAATGCACATGATCATCAGAGAAATTGATCTTGAGCGGTAACAACAGGCTTCAAAGAGGACATCGGACGTGCTGAGTGGCTTTGTTTGCATCGTGATTGGCAGCGTGCTGGGGGGCTGTGCACGCTACTTTATCTCAGGCGTTGTCGCCCGAAGCGTGGGCGAGACCTTTCCGTGGGGCACAATGATCATCAATGTCAGTGGAGCCTTCCTGATTGGAATTTTGGGTGGTCTGGCCACCGATCAATCGTCATTGATGGCGTCAACCAATCCGTGGCTGTTTGCCGTGACGGGATTTCTCGGTTGCTATACGACGGTTTCGTCGTTCAGCCTGCAGACGCTTTCGCTGGCTCGCGATGGCGAAACCGGTCGCGCGGTCGGCAACGTCTTACTTTCGCTGATACTCTGCCTTTCCGCGGTGACATGCGGCTTTTCGCTCAGTGAATGGCTTTCGACATAGTCCATCCCCATGGTGCGCAAATCCAATTCAACGATGGCTGATCGATGGAATGCCGCGATGCTTTACGCCTGTGTGGCGTCAGGGGCTGTCGTCGGCGGCCTGACAAGATTTCTTGTATCAGTGGCTCTGCAGACAGGAACAGAGTTTCCATGGGCCACCCTGTTCATCAACGCCACCGGGTCCTTTATCATTGGCTTCTACGCTGTATTGACGGGTCCCGACGGGAGGCTCTTCGCCGGCGCGCGGCAACGCCAGTTCGTGATGACCGGTTTTTGCGGAGGCTACACAACATTCTCGACGTTCAGCCTGGAAACCTTCAGGCTGTTCCATTCGGGAATGAAACAAACGGCTTTGATGTACATTGTCGCCTCCACCATCGCCTGGCTGGTTTCAGTATGGTTGGGCCAAACAATCGCGAGCCGACTTAACCGCTTGAAGGGGAGCTAACGATGCAACTTCCGAAACAGGCTGTCCTGCTCCGGATATTTATCGGCGAGGACGATCAGTGTGACGGATCACCGCTATACGAGGCGATTGTCCTGAAGGCGCGCGAACGGCATCTCGCCGGTGCAACCGTATTGCGCGGTCCGATGGGTTTCGGCAAGTCGAGCCGACTCCATACGACAAAGATCCTCCGCCTTTCTGAAGATTTGCCACTGGTTATTGAGATCGTCGACAGCGAGGAAAACATAAACGGCTTCCTGCCGGTGCTCGATGGCATCATGACGAGTGGGCTGATCACGTTGGAAAAGGTTCAGGTCCTGCGATATGGGGAAGACACGACGGCGTAGGCCGTATCGCAAGCTGTTGCGACTTGCCGCGCGGGGCCAGACAGTCGAAGTCACATCGGGCTCCGGAGCAACATTTTGGCGGCCAAGCGCCGCTCTTCGTCAGCGCGCGTCTCGTCGAACCTAAGGATGTACAACGCCCGGTCGTGGCCTCGGACTTTGACGTAGCGGTAGTCCGGCCCGTACCATTGATCGACCGTTTCAACGACCTCGATCCGACGGCTATCGAAATGAAGCGCCCGCAGCATCGGCGTGCCGTCGTCATTGGGATGGAGCTCGACTTGAACGCGCATGGTTGGCGTCCCAATGAGGGTGGCGCCTGATGCCACGGCAAGCAGCGAACCGTCAGCGCTCCGACGGCGGAGCCGACCTGGCACCGGCTTGCATGGGTGCACGCGCATAACCCTCCGGGATAACGATCGAGGGATCGGCCGGATCCAGCGCATCGTGCGTGACCACCGTGCCCACGAGTGCGGTTGTGGCAAGATCGAACTCGGTCTTTCGCGGGGAGGCAAGCGAGACCTGGACACGTGTGCGATAGAATACGTAGGCCGCAAGCAACGCCTGGGCAGTCGCGGTAAACAGGAATAGCGCGCGCGGTCCTTCCGCCGACATGAAGGTGGCGGCAATGAGAGGCCCGACCACCGAACCGAGGCCGTTGGTGAGCAGGATTGTAGCGGCGATCGGTACGACGTCACTCGCCGGTGTCTTGTCGTAGGCATGGGCCGCGGCAAGCGAATAGCCGGGCAGTGCGAGCGCCCCGAAGAGAATGCCGAATAGCAGCAGCGTCGTTCCCGATGCGGAGATCAGCCACGAGGCAACGCCCGCGGCGGCAGCTCCGATCAAGAGAATAAGCAGAACCCAGCGGCGATCGACGCGATCGGATAGACGGCCGACCGGCAACTGGATGATCGCTCCAGCCAGCACCGCCGTGCTCATGAACAGCGCTACCTGATCGATGCTGAGTCCGCTGCCGGCGGCCGACAGCGGCGCAAGGCCCCAGAATGCACCGTTAGCCGCTCCAATCATGAAACTTGCGATCAGCGCGACCGGCGCCGCGTGATATAGCTGCCCGACGCGAAAGCTGACGATGGTGATCGGTGCGGGTTGCGCCGCGCGGGTCAATGCCACCGGGACGATGGCCAATGAGGACAGCATGGCGGCCACCATGAAGTTCCCAGGCTCGGCGATCGGATAAAGCGTCACCAAACCCTGGCCAAGTGTGATGGCGCCATAATTGACCACCACATAAGCCGACAGCACGAGCCCGCGAGTCTCGTTCGAGGCGCGATCGTTGAGCCAGCTCTCGACCACCAGATAGAGACCGGCGAGGCAGAGGCCAGTTACACCGCGGAACACGATCCAGGCCGCGACCACCGGTGCGAGCGCGTAGGCAAGCGCCACGGCCGCTGCCACCGCCACCATTGCTGTAAAGGCGCGAATGTGCCCTGCGCGCACGATCAGGTAAGGCGCGAGCAGACAGCCGCTGACGAAGCCGACATAATAGGCTGAACTGATGACGCCGAGCGCAAGCTCGTCAAATCCTTCCGCGTTGCCGCGCAACGGCAGCAAAGTGAATTGCAGGCCGTTACCTGCCAGCAGGAACGCGAGCCCCAGCAGCAACGACACGATCGGGCGCAAGGTCTTCGGCATGCGGATCGATCCAACAGTCATCGGCGCCCAGATTCATCGAATTCGCAATCTATTGGCAAGACAGATCAATGGGTAAAAAGCTGCATACCAATTCAGCGGCGTGTCTGGACAGATCGTCCTTGGAACCTTTGCCTCGAAGGCAAAGGTTGCGCGTTCGAATCGTGATGACCGCACGCGATCGATGGCCTGCGAACCGGAAGGAACAAACGGCGGTTGCGATTGACGTCGCCTGGGACGGTTGCACCACGTCAACGATCTTCGCGGACATGCTTGTTGGAGCGCATCTCCGGATAGGGAATCATCGTGGAAGAGATGAGCAGATACCCACGCATGCAGACAGACAAATGAACGGGCGAGCAAACGAGAGATCACGAGAGGAACAACCCTTCTTTCAATCCTTACCCAGCGGGGAGAGACCAAGGTGAGCGCGACTTGGCGGCTGTCAACGAAGGCATGCTGCAGTGGGACGGGGTCGCGATGCTGCGATGCCCCGCGGCTGCGCCAGCGCGGCCTGTCGCGGGCTCAGACGGTCGTCACTGCGCTTTGACAAGGCTGTAGTGCCCATCTTCGTCGACGCTGGCGCGCCAGTTCCGCTACCGGAAAGACAGAACTCGACATGGCGCTCTGAAGCCGACACTGTCGTTGGGTCGCATCCTCGTCGATGCCACCAACTGCTCTCCAGCCTCGCCGCATTCGCAGTCGCCTTTCTGGCTCGGCCGATCGGGGGATTCTTCTTCGGAATGCTCGGTGACCGGATCGGTCGCCGAAGCATCCTCGCCACCACGATCATCGCGATGGCGGCGGCCACCTTCTCGATCGGTTTGATCCCAAGCCATGCATCGATCGGCATCTGGTTGCCGGTTCTGCTCTTTGCCGCGCGCCTGGTGCAGGGTTTCTCGACCGGCGGCGAGTACAGCGGTGCCTCCACGTTCGTCACCGAGTTCGCACCCGATCGACGGCGCGGATTCCTCGCGTCCTTCCTGGAGGTCGGGACCATCTCGGGATTCGTCCTGGGCGCAGCCCTGGTCACCGGCCTGACGGCGGCGCTCGGCGACGCAGCGATGGAGTCATGGGGCTGGAGGGTGCCGTTCCTGATTGCCGGACCGCTCGGCGTTATCGGGCTCTATCTGAGGCTCAAGCTCTCGGAGACGCCGGCATTCGCGTCAATACAGAAGAGAGCGCACGCGCGGTCCGGCGGGAGCCGACTATACGACATCGCCGTCGAGCACCGTCGCGTTGTCCTGCTTTGTATGGCCCTGGTGCTGGCGCTCAACGTCACCAATTACCTGGTACTCACCTACATGCCAAACTACCTGTCGGCAACGCTGGGCTACGACACGACGCACAGCCTCTCCCTCAATCTGCTGACCATGATGGTGATGCTGGCGGCGATTCCGTGCGTCGGCTGGCTGGGTGACCGGGTTGGGCGACGGCCGGTACTGCTCGCAGCCTGTGTGGGCTACCTGGCGCTGTCCTTGCCGTCACTGTGGCTGCTGCAACACGGTTCCATTGTCGCGGTCCTGACGGGCCTCCTGGTCCTGGCTCTATGCCAGACGCTCTTCATTGGAACGACGCCGTCAACGCTGCCGGCCATGTTTCCGACGGCGATCCGCTATGGCGGCTTGTCGATCGCGTACAACGTGTCGGCCTCGCTGTTCGGCGGAACGGCGCCGTTGGTGGCGGAGTGGCTGGTGCGCGTCACCGGCAACGATGACATGCCCGCCTACTACGCGATGCTGGCGGCGCTGGCCGGCCTCGTTGCCGTACTGTTCATGCGTGAGACGTCCGGGCGGCCCCTGGAAGGATCGGCGCCGACCATCAGCGCCGAGGAGGCCGATCGCTTGCAACCCGTCGCCGACGCCGCAGCGGAATGAGCAGTGGCTGACAAGCGTTGGAACCCGCGGTTCTCGTTGTCACGCTGACCGGGGGCCCATTCGTCATAGTTATGATGAATTGGCACCAAGGAGATGTGGCTGATGGGCGAACGGGAATGGCTCACGGAGCAGTTCACAGCTCATCGCACTCAATTGCGGAAGGTCGCCTACCGGATTCTCGGCTCGGTCGGCGAGGCTGACGACGCCTTGCAGGAAACCTGGCTCCGAATCAGCCGCGCCAATGCACATGGCGTCGAGAATATGGGCGGATGGCTGACGACGATCGTCGGGCGGGTGTGCCTCGACATCCTGCGCGCGCGTGTGCGCAAGGTCCGGCGCGAGGAGCCCCTGGACTTGCTCGGGCCGGAGGCGGTCGCGCGTGGCGGGAACGTGATCGACCTGGAGCAGGAAGCAATGCTCGCCGATTCCATCGGGCTGGCATTGCTCGTCGTCCTGGAGAGATTGCCCCCGGCGGAGCGGGTCGCCTACGTCCTGCATGACATGTTCGATCTGCCCTTCGACGAAATCGCGCCGATTGTTGCGCGGTCTGTCGAAGCCACGCGCCAGCTTGCGAGCCGCGCGCGCCGCCATGTGCAGGGAGAAAGGTCAGTCCCCGAGGCTGATCCGGCTCGCCGGCGTCAGATTGTGGAAGCCTTTCTGACCGCGTCTCGTGCCGGTGACTTCGATGCCCTCGTCGCCGTGCTCGATCCCGACGTCGTGCTCCGGGCGGACGAAGCCGCGGCACGCAGCGACGTCGCAATGGAGCTTCGCGGCGCGTCAACCATTGCGAAACGGGCGCTGGCGTTCTCGGGGCGCGCGCCGGCGACGCGTCTTATGCTCGTGAATGGCGCCGTCGGAGCGGCGTGGTTTCGAGGCGAAGAACCAGCCCTCGTCCTTGTCTTCACTGTCGACGATGCGAAGATCGTTGAGATCGAGCTCATCGCCAATCCCGACAGACTTCACAGCATCGATCTGGCAAATCTCGATGAGCAGTGATCTTCACAAAAGACCGGGTTGCGTGACGTGTCCTGTCACGGAATGGAGCTTCGCTTCGTCAATAGGATAGGGGCTAACGCAGGAGCCCAAGTTCGATCAACCCTGGAGATCAACGCCATGAAATATCTGATGTTCATCTATCAGCCGAAGGACTTCGACGCGAAGGCGCTCAGTGAAAGCGAGTATCAGGCTGTGGCCGCGCAATACGCGGCCGTGACCGCGACGCCCAATGTAACGCCGGGACTGCCGGCTGGCCTGCCGAAAGACGCTGTCACCGTTCGCGTGCAGAACGGCGAGACCGTAACCGCGCAAGGGCCCTACCAGGAACACGCAGTGGGAGCCTATCTGGAATTCGAAGCCGACACGATTGATGCGGCGATCGAATTGGCCGCCCGCATCCCGGCTGCCCGCTTGGGGGGTGCGGTTGAGGTTCGTCCGGCCCAGAAATACTGGTAAGAAGCCAAGCGGCCCGCCTGCAAAGCGCGGCCGCATCAGACACCGGGCGATGCTCGCTTACTTGCCCATCCGCAGGCCCTTGGTGGTGAAGCGCGGCGTCTTGCCGCCGGGGCGCACCGGACGGCGGGTGCCGGCGGCCTTGCCGGTGCCGGGCGGCTGGTGGGCGGGCACGAGTTGATCGGGACGCGAGCCGATCAGGTCGGCGCGGCCCATCGCTTTCAGCGCCTCGCGCAGCAGCGGCCAGTTGTCGGGGTCATGATAGCGCAGGAACGCCTTGTGCAGCCGGCGCTGCCGCAGCCCCTTGATCGCCTCGACCTGGTCGCTCGCGCCACGGCGCACGCCGCGCAGCGGATTGACGCCGGTGTGGTACATCGCCGTCGCGGTCGCCATCGGCGACGGCAGGAAGGTCTGCACCTGATCGGCGCGGTAGCGATTCTTCTTGAGCCAGAGCGCGAGGTTCATCATGTCCTCATCGGTCGTGCCCGGATGCGCCGCGATGAAATACGGAATCAGATAGTACTTCTTGCCGGCCTGCTCGGCCGCGGCATCGAACATCCGCTTGAAGCGGTCGTAGGCGCCGATGCCCGGCTTCATCATCTTGTCGAGCGGGCCGCGCTCGGTATGCTCGGGCGCGATCTTCAAGTAGCCGCCGACGTGATGGGTGACGAGCTCCTTGATATAGGCGGGGCTCTCCACCGCGAGATCGTAGCGCACGCCGGAGGCAACCATCACCTTCTTGATGCCCTTTACCTCGCGCACCTTGCGATAGAGCCGGATCAGCTCGTCATGCGAGGTATTGAGATTCGGGCAGATCTCGGGGAAGACGCAGGACGGCCGCCGGCATGCCGCCTCGATCTTGGGATCCTTGCACGCCATCCGGTACATGTTGGCGGTCGGCCCGCCGATGTCGGAGATCACGCCGGTGAAGCCCGGCGTCTTGTCTCTGATGCGCTCGATCTCGCGCAGGATCGAGCCCTCCGAGCGGTTCTGGATGATGCGGCCCTCATGCTCGGTGATCGAACAGAAAGTGCAGCCGCCGAAGCAGCCGCGCATGATCGTCACCGAGAACTTGATCATCTCCCATGCGGGAATCTTGGCATCGCGATAGGAGGGATGCGGCGCGCGGGCGTAGGGCAGATCGTAGACGGCGTCCATCTCGGCTGTCGTCAGCGGGATCGGCGGCGGGTTCAGCCACAGGTCGCGGTCGCCGTGGCGCTGCACCAGCGGCCGTGCGTTGCCGGGATTGCTCTCCCGGTGCAACACGCGCGAGGCGCGGGCATAGGCCTCGCGATCCTCTTCGACCTGCTCGCAGGCCGGCAGGCGGATCACGACATTGCCGGGATGGCGCGCCGCGCCCTCGTCGGCAGTGTCGAGATCGTCGGCATGCAGCTCCGCATAATCCTCGGGCACGCGGCGGAACAGCGCCACGCCCCTGATCGAGTCGAGATCGCGCGGCGCCTCGCCATTGGCGAGCCGGTGCGCCACCTCGACGACGGCACGCTCGGCGTTACCGTAGAGCAAAAGGTCTGCCTTGGCGTCCGCCAGCACCGAGCGGCGCACCTTGTCGGACCAGTAGTCGTAATGCGCGATGCGGCGCAGCGACGCCTCGATGCCGCCGAGCACGATCGGCACGTCCTTGAACGCTTCGCGGCAGCGTTGGGCATAGACGATGGTGCAGCGGTCCGGCCGCCGGCCGCCTTCTCCGTCCGGCGTGTAGGCGTCGTCGTGGCGCAGCCGGCGGTCCGCAGTGTAGCGGTTGACCATCGAGTCCATGTTGCCGCCGGTGACGCCGAAGAACACGCGCGGCCTTCCCAGCGCCTTGAACGGCTCGGCCGACTGCCAATCGGGCTGCGCGATGATGCCGACCCTGAAGCCCTGAGCCTCCAACAGCCGGCCGATGATCGCCATGCCGAAGCTCGGATGGTCGACATAGGCATCGCCCGTCACCAGCACGATGTCGCATTCGTCCCAGCCCAGCGCCGTCATCTCGGCGCGGCTCATCGGCAGGAACGGCGCCGGCTTGCCGGGATGCGCCCGGTGGCGCGACCAGGAGCTCAAGGGCTTTGCAGTTGCAACGAGGGTTTCCATGGCGCTCACGCATAGGGCTCCGTGGCTGCGAATTCAACCGGCCGACCTGCGGCGCGACGTGGCCGCGAGGGCCATTGTGCCGGCACAGAGGGACAATTTGCCCCGCAAATCAAACCGTTACGCTCTCAGCAAGACCGTCGCTGTCACTCCGGCCGGTCGTGGGCCGGGGCGTCGGGTCCCCTGTCCTTGCGACCGAACCGATTTTTCACGCCCTCGCGCCAGCGCTGGAAGGTGACGTAGAGCATCGGCACCAGGAAGATGCCGATCGAGCTTGCGGCGAGCATGCCGCCGAACACCGCCGTGCCAACCGCTCTGCGGCTGATCTGGGCCGCGCCGGTCGCGACCACCAGCGGAACGAGGCCCAGGATGAACGCGATCGAGGTCATCATGACCGCGCGGAAGCGCATCTGCGATCCGAGGGCCGCGGCTTCCCGGATCGGCAGGCCGGCTTCGCGCTGCTCCTTGGCGAACTCGACGATCAGGATGCCGTTCTTGGCCGCGAGCGCGATCAGCACCACGAGGCCGATCTGGCCATAGAGATCGAGATTCAATCCCGCGACCTTGATGGCGAGATAGGAGCCGAACACGCCGACCGCGACCGACAGCAGCACCGGAATCGGGATCGTCCAGCTCTCGTACAACGCGACCAGGAACAGATAGGCGAACAGCACGGCGAGCGCGAGGATGATGCCGGTCTGACCCGAGGCCGCCTGCTCCTGATAGGCGGTGCCGGTCCACTCATAGGAATAGCCCGCGGGCAGCGTCGCCTTGGAGACCTCGGACATGGCCGCAAGCGCCGTGCCCGAGGATATGCCCGTCGCCGGGCTGCCATTGACGGTGACCGAACGATAATTGTTGTAGCGGGTGATCACCTGCGGGCCGGTGACGATCCGCAAGCTTGCGATCGAGCGGATCGGCACCATCTCGCCGCCGCTGTTGCGCACATAGATTTGCCAGATATCGGGGATGTCGGCGCGGTTGGCGGCCTCGCCCTGCACGTTGACCTGCCAGGTGCGGCCGAACAGGTTGAAGTTGTTGACGTAGATGCCGCCGAGCGTGGCCTGCAGCGCGGTGAAGACGTCGGCCATGTTGAGGCCGAGCGCCTGCGCCTTGGCGCGATCGATGTCGAGATAGATCGATGGATTGGTCGCGGTGAAGGTCGAGAACACGCGGGTCAGCCGCGGGTCGCGGTTTGCGGCGCCGATCAATCCACCCATCACGCTGCCGAGCGCAGCGGGGTCCTGCCCCTCGAGTGCTTCGAGCTGGTATTCGAAGCCGCCCGAGGTGGAAAGCCCGATGATCGGCGGCAGGTTGAACGGCAGGACAGAGGCCTGGCGGATTTGCGCGCCGGCCATGAAGGTCTGCCCGATCGCGGCCTGCACCGAATCGGTGACGGCCTTGCGGTCCGCAAACGGCTTCATCCTGGCCACCATGAAGGCCGAATTCGGCTCGCTGACGCCGTCGAGCAGCGAAAAGCCGATGATCGACAGCACGTGATCGACGGCCGGATTCTTCTTCAGCAACGCCTCGACCTGCTTGGTCACCTCGCTGGTGCGCGCCACCGATGCGCCGTCGGGCAACTGCACGGAGATGAAGAATGCGCCCTGGTCCTCCTCGGGCAGGAAGCCCGTCGGCGTGATCCGCGACACGCCGAAGATCCCGCCGGCGAACACCAGGACGGCGACCAGCGACAGCAAAGCCAGACGTAACAGCCGCCGAACCATGCTGGCGTAGCGGTCGCGGACCCAATCGATGCCACCGAGCACCCGTCCCATGATGCCGCGGCGCGGTCCGCCGTGCCGCAGGAACACGGCGCAGAGCGCCGGTGAGAGCGTGAGCGCATTCAGCGCCGAGATCACCATCGCCGCGCTGATCGTCACCGCGAACTGACGGAACAGCGTTCCGGAGATGCCGGGGATGAACGCGATCGGCACGAACACCGAAAGCAGCACCAGCGAGATCGCGATGATCGGCGCGGTGATCTGCGCCATGGCTTTCTTGGTCGCGTCGGCAGGCGACAGCTCCGGCTCCTCCTCCATGACGCGTTCGACGTTCTCCACCACCACGATGGCGTCGTCGACCACGATGCCGATGGCGAGCACCATCGCCAGCAGCGAGACCGTGTTGGCGGAATAGCCCATCGCCAGCAGGACGGCGAAGGTCCCGATCAGGCTGACCGGAACCGCCACCGCCGGAATCACGGTGGCGCGCAGATTGCCCAGGAACAGGAACACCACGATCACGACGAGCACGAAGGCTTCGCCGAGCGTCTTCATCACCTCCTTGATCGTATCAGAGACGAAGGTCGTGGAGTCATACTGCACGAGATAGGTCAGCTCCGGCGGAAACCGCTCCGACAGCTTGGCGAGCGTGGCCTGGACGGCCTTCGCGGTCGTCACGGCGTTGGCGCCGGGAGCGAGATAGATGCCCATCGGTACGCCGGGATTGCCGTCGATCCGCGATTCTGAGTCCATGTTCTGGGCGCCGATCTCGACGCGAGCGACGTCCCTGATCCGCAGCACCGATCCGTCCGGGTTGGCCCGCAGCACGATATTGCCGAACTGTTCCGAAGTGGCGAGACGTCCCTGCGTCTGCACGTTGAACTGGAACTGCTGATCGTTACTGATCGGGCGCGCGCCGATGCGGCCGACCGGCGCCTGCACGCTCTGCGCCCTGATCGCGGCGATCACGTCCGATGGCGCCAGGTTGAGGCTGGTGAGCCGCTGCGTGTCGAACCAGATCCGCATCGAGTAGTTCAGTTTCGCGAACAGCGACGCCTGTCCGACGCCGGGTGTGCGCGAGATCGCATCCAGCACGTTGATGATGGCGTAGTTGGTGATGAACAGCGGGTCCTGCTTGCCGCTCTTGCTGTACAGCACGATGAACTGCAGCACGGCCGAGGATTTCTTCTGCACGGTCAGGCCCTGCGCCTGCACCTCGGTCGGCAGTTGCGCAAGCGCGCTCTGCACCCGGTTGTTGACGTTGACCGTGTTGATGTCCGGATTGGTGCCGAGCGCGAACGATACCGTCAGCGTATAACTGCCGTCATTGCCGCTGGTCGACTTCATGTAGAGCATCTTGTCGACGCCGACGACCTGCGCTTCAAGCGGCTGGGCGACGCTCGATTCCACCACGTCGGCGGAGGCCCCGGGATACACCGCCGAGACCGTGACCTGCGGCGGCACGATGTCGGGGAACTGGGCGACGGGGATCTGCAACAGCGCCAGCGCGCCCGCGATCGTGATCACGAACGCAATGACGATCGCTAGCCGCGGACGATCGACGAAGACCGCGGAAATCATGGGTTAGCGCCCGATTTCGAAGCCCCGGCCCCGCCATTGCCTTCCGCGGACGCTTTCATGCTCGACTGGATCATCGCGCTGGCCGGCCCCGGCGCCACGACTTCGCCCGGCCGCACCTTCTGCACCCCCTCGGCGATCACCTTGTCGCCAAGCGAGAGTCCGTCCGTCACCGCCGCGATCGTGGACGTCGATTGCCCGAGCTTGATCCGCCGTTGCTCGGCCTTGTTGTCCGCGCCGACGACATAGACATATTCACCCTGCTGATCCGACAGCACCGCCGCGCGCGGGATCGCCAGCACCTCGACCGGCTGCACGCCTTCCAACAGAACTGTCACGAACTCGTTGTCGGTGAGTTCGCGGATCGCGCCGCCGGTTTCAGTCGGCTTGTACAGAGGCGGATTCGGGATGGTGCCGCGGAGTGTGATCGTGTCGGTGTTCTGCGCGATGGTGTTGTTGACGAAGTTGAGTTCACCGACCTTGTCGTAGAGCCGGCCGTCCGGCAGGCGCAGCCGGATGACGACCGCGTTGAAGCCACCCCGTGTCGCATAGCGAGCGCGCAGGTTCAGCGCCTCACGCACCGACACCGGGAAGGTGACATACATCGGGTCCTGGCTGACGATCGTCGTCAATGTTCCCGAGCTGGGTGTCACCACGTTGCCTTCGGTGACCGCGGTGCGCCCGATCCTGCCGTCGATCGGCGAATGGATCTCGGTGTAGTCGAGATTGATCTGGGACAGATCGACCTGCGCCTGCGCGGCTTGGACCTGCGCTTCGAGGCTCTGCTGATTGGCGACCGCGGCGTCATAGGTCGATTGCTGACCGGCTGGGCCGCCGAGCAGGGCCTTGGCACGGTTCGTCGTCAGCTTGGCGTTGACAAGCGTCGCCTGCAGTTGCGCGACCTGCGCCTTCTTCGATTCCAAGTCGGCCTCGAACGGACCGCGCTCGAGCTGATAGAGCAGATCGCCGGACTTGACCTCGGCGCCCTCGACGAAGTTCCGCTTGTCCAAGAACGCGGTGACGCGCGCGACCACATTGACGCGGTTGGTCGCCTCGACGCGACCAAGAAACTCGCTCGACTCGGTCACCGGCCGCTTGACCGCCTCGATCACGCCCACGCCCGGAGGCCCTGCAGGTGCCGGCTGAGCGTCGGCCGCAGATATCCCCGCAACCACCAGTCCTGCTGATATGAGAAGACCCGCCGTTCGACCGCGCATACTTTCGGTACCATTCATGTTGTCGAACCCCGGTCACCGCCTGCAGAGTTGAGATCGAGTTCCTTCGAGCGCGAAGGCCGGGATAGGCTGGTTGCGCGCAGCAGATCATAACGCGCAGAATCCACATCCGACAATGCTGTAACCGGATCGTGCGTTCCGCATCTGTGCTCGCGACACGGGAATGGCGCCCTCGGACGGGCGCTGGTCGCCGCTGCAATTGTGCTCAAATGCTCGCGAGTTGCCGCTTCGCTTCGGCGTGTTCCCGGCCTCGCCGTGCCCGATGCTGCGTGCGCACATTAGTACGCGCCTGCGATCAAGGCGTCACGACGACGATACCGCGGGTGCGCCCATGAACGGCTTCGCCCGCCGCGAGCGTGATGCGCTCCAGTCCATCGGTCATCACATGCGCTTGGCAAGGTTCGGCGCGCATTGAGGCCGACTTGAGGCGGCCACGCCCCTTCACAAGGCGATCGCGTTCTTCAGACGGGACGTCGCTTGATAGGCCGGCGATGCCAAGCGCGCCTGCAGCCATGGCCTGGCGCTCTTGCCATTGACCTCATGCACGCCGTCGAAGACGATCATGTCGATCAAATGCCCGTGGCCAGAGGCTGCGTACACCGCCTGCATCTCCGCGAACTTCTCATCCCGTCCACATGCGACCGAGTTTGCAACGTCGCGGTTTCCAAGTTCGGCGAAAAGAGGGCAAGGGGAGATCAGGCTCGCCAGCGCTCGTCCGACATATTTGGTGCGGCTCCTGCTAAAATGGATGTAGCTCGCGAGCTCGATGCCGAGATTCTTGCTGATGGTCGGCGACATCAGAAATTTCTTTTCGTCGCGCATATATCCCGAGACAACAGTCGGCCTCATCCGCCCGGTCGCAGCTTCGAGATGAAGCGCCAGGAACGCGCCCCAGGACACGCCGTATACGCCCACATTCAGACCGGATAGCCCGGTCACTATCCTGCAAACGGTTTCGCCCGCATCGATCGATGCGCACGACACGTTGTGAGCGGAGATGTGATGCGACGCCAGCATAGCGGCGATGTTGTTCTGGCTTTCCTGGTTGCCGATCTGGACAATGTAGGGGCACCAGACGACGTAACCGTCCTGGCAAAGTTGCTTGCCGATGGCATTCATGTAGTCCGGATCTGTGTCGACGAAGCACCGCTCCGGTGTGCTGGCCATGCCGTGGGCCAGCAGCACCAGACCCTTGGCCTCACCATCGGGAATTCCGAGGCATCCGCGCACCGGCAGCCCGCATTCCAGATCGAGTTCGACCTTCACGACGGAGAAGCGATCCTGCGTCCTCCGCCACAGGACACGCATCTCGTCACTGGAGGCGCGATAGAGACGACGCTCCAGGAACAGCGATCTCATCTCTCGTCGAATGTCCGGCCCTGTTGCGCCGGCCCTCAGCTTTCCGCTTGCGGCGATATCGAAGAACGAGCGGCAGAACGCGTCATAGCCGAGGGCTGGCAGATCGACGTTGGCGCAAGCTCCGCGGCAATGGCCAAGTCCAAGGTCGTCGCTGCCGGCCATCGAAGCCGGACCGACCAGCGTCATCAACAATCCGGACAGCGCCCTGCGGCTGATCATGGGTCACCTTGCGTCCGCCTAGCTGGCGTGAGGAGCCGCAGCGACGCAAATTAAAGGATGTTCATGCTCGAATGTTCGCGAGCGGCGTTGCAAAGATGTTACGATTCCGAGCGCGTGCTCGCGGCATTCCTGCCGATTGATTTCTCAACGCTTCAGAACGTTTCAACTCGTCAACAATCTGCATTCCGGCGCGGCTCCGCGTGGCGCGGACCGAGCCCGGCTTGCTGCCTCGCAGCGATCGCCGTCGTCTCCCCGGAGTATCACGGACTCCCGCGTCCATTCGAATCGCTCTAAGGAAATATTTCCGTGGCCGGCGGGTTTATCTGCCTGGTAACATTGCTCCGGAAAGTCTGATGAAAGACGACCTGCACGAGCATCTGATCGAACTGGTCTATGAAGCCGCGGTCGTTCCGGAGCTGTGGCCACAGGTGCTGCATCAGGTCGGCGGCATCGCGCGCGCACGCGGGGTCGTGCTGCTGACGGCAGATCCGCACGACATGCGCTGGATTGCTTCCCCCGACATGCACGACGACACAGTCGCCTATGTCGAGGGCCGCTGGCACGAGCGCAATGGACGTCTGCCGCGTCTGCTTGCCGCCAATCATGCCGGCTTCTTGCGCGACATCGACGTGTTCGCTTCCCCCGAGGAGGTGCAGCAGGATCTGCAGATCCGTGAATTCTTCCGCCCGCGCGGGCTCGGATGGGGCGCGGGCACCGCGATCCCCGTACCGAGCGGCGACGTGCTGATCTACAGCGTCGAACGCGAATATGATCGCGGACCGATCGAGCAGGAGGCGGTGAAGCAGCTCGACGCGCTGCGCCCGCATCTGGCGCGCGCAGCTCTGCTCTCCGCGCGGCTCGGCATGGAGCGCGCAAGGGCGGCAACCGAGTCGCTGGCGATGCTTGGGCTGCCCGCGGCCGTGGTACGCCGCGGCGGCCGGTTGATGACGGCCAACACCCTGTTCGACCGCCTAGTGCCCGACGTCATGCAGGACCGCACCGACCGTCTGACGCTGGCGCCGGCCAGCGCCGACCTGCTGTTCGCACAGGCGCTGGCGGCACTCGATCATGGGGTGATCAGCGTCGAGGTACGCTCGGTCCCGATCGCGGCGCAGGACGACCGCCCACCGATGATCGTGCATGTGGTGCCGATCCACGGAGCCGCGCAGGACCTTTTCGATCGCGCGTCGGCGATCGTGATGGTGACGCCGGTCGTACCGTCCGACGTGCCGACGGCGGAGGTGCTGCAAGGTCTGTTCGATCTGACGCCGGCGGAAGCGCGTGTCGCACGCGGCATCGCCGAGGGGCGTACGGTTGAGACGATTGCCACAGCGTTCGGCATCTCGCGCGAAACAGTGCGCAACCAGCTCAAGGCGGTGCTGGCGAAGACCGGGCAAAGGCGACAGGTGGAATTGGCTGGGCTGCTTGCCGGCACCAGAACGCCGCAGGGTTCGCCTGAGGCGTGAGGCCTCGCGGCGCGGCGGGATAGCCGGACGACCTCAAGTGGTGTTCAGGCGCGCCTGAAGAAAGCGGCACACACGGCCGACCGCATCGGCCGTCATCGGATCGTTGTCCGCGAAGTCGAAGCCGTGGCCCTTGCCGGGATAGGTGACGATCTCCGCAGACGCGCCGACCGACCTGCCCAGCTTGACCAGCGCTTCGCCTTCCGCAAGCGGCACATTGCGGTCGGCCTCGCCATGCAGCTCGAGCAGCGGCGGCAGACGCTTCACCTCCGGGGCAATTTTTCCGGGCATGCCGGCATACAGCACCGCGAGCGCGGAAACGCGTGCGTCGTGCGCCGCCGTGGCAGCGGCAACGTAGCCGCCCAGCGAGAATCCGAGCAGGCCGATCCGGCCGGAACTATCCGCGCGTGACAATACAGCGGCCAGCGCGGAGGAGACCCGCCCAGCCCAGGTATCGTAACGCCCCATCTCGTAAGCCTCGCGGGTCTCGCGGGAACGCATCGTCTCGAACGCGCGCTCGTCGGCCGCCGTGTAGTAGCGAACGAAATAAGCGTCGATGCCGTCTGCGGTCAGCGCATCGGCGTAGCGTTCATAGGCACGCGGCTTCAGATCGAAGCCGCGCGAGCCGTGCAGAAGCAGCACGGCGGACCGCTTGCCGCTGCCTGGGGCACCATAGCGGCTCAGTGCGACGGATCCGTCGCCGGCGTCGACGTTCAGCGTCTCCGCTGTCGCCGCCAGCAATGGGCGGGGCACTGCGACGAGGGCAAGGCCGCCAAGCAGGCTTCTTCGGTTGAGGGTTCGCATCGGCACCTCGGCACGGTCCGCGGCTGCGTCATCGACCATATATATCACGTCGCGACACGCGTCCGGTAGAGTGCACGCTCGAACGCCCGATAGGTTGCGAGTGCGCTGACATCCGCAAAGGGCAAGACCTGCATCATGATCACCGCAGCAATGCCGGAGGCCGGATCGATCCAATAATAAGTGTTGTAGAGGCCGGCCCAGGTCAGGCTGCCCGCCTTGCGGCCGCCTTCGACCGGATCGAGGTTGATCATATGACCGAGACCCCAGCGCAACCGAACGCCCGGAAAGAAATCGACGTCGTTCGAAATCGCCGGATTGGTCGTCTTCATGACGCCGGCGTCGAGCTCGCCGATCTGGTTGGCTGCCATCAGCGCGACCGTCTGTGGCCGCAGGATCGAGGTGCCGGCAAAGCTGCCGCCGTTCAGCAGCGTCTGCAACAAGGTGAGGTAGTCGGGCGCGGTGGAGTAAATGCCGCCACCGCCCGAGAATCGCCTGGACACCGTGTGCTTCTCCAGCGGCTGCGGCTCCAGCGCGCCGTTGCTCTGGCGGACGTGCAGATGCGCCTCACGGGTGCGCTGCGGCTCGGAGATGGTGAAGCCGGTATCCCTCATGCCAAGCGGACGGAGGATGTGATCCTGGAAGTAGCGATCGAGCGTCAGCCCGCTCGCGATCTCGACCAGCCGGCCGACATGATCGAGGCTGCCGCCATAGGCCCAGCGGCTGCCCGGATCGAACATCAGCACGCTGCGCGGCAGCGCCGGATCGGACCGCGCGGCCCGGAGGTAGCGCACGACGCCAGCGTCCCACAACGGATAGCTGAAGCCCGATGTATGCGACAGCAGGTTGCGCAGCGTGATCGGCCTTCGCGGCGGGCGAAGCTGCGGAGTCCCCTTGGCGTCGAATCCGGCGAGAACCTCGAGCGCGCCGAGCGCCGGGTCGACATCGGCCGCGGGTTCATCGAGCTTCAGCCTGTCCCGCTCGACCAGTTGCAGCGCCGCGACCGAGGTCAACAGTTTGACCATCGAGGCGATGCGAAACACGGTGTCGACGGACATTTTTCCCGCCGCACCCTGCATGCGGGCGCCAAAGGCCCCCTCATAGATCGTGGCCTGGGCGCTGGCGGCCATGGCAACGACGCCGGGGACCGCTCCACTATCGACCTTGGCGCGCAGCACGGCATCGATGTCCCGGGCTTGCCGCAGGACGCGGAGCGGCGCCGACCCTGCATGGGACGCATTTGCCATCGTGCCTGCGGCAGCCATCGCCGCCGTATGCATCAGTACGTCGCGCCGACTGAACCGCGCCATCATCCGCGGGGCCGCTCTCCTCTGACCAGACCGGTTATGCCGGAGCGGCCGGCCGGAGACAATCGCGGCCGCAAAGGACTGCATGTTCAAACCGCGCCGGGTACGCTAGTGATAGCGTCCTCCCCCTGTCCGTGCGCCCTTCCGGCGCACACACAGTCAATGAGTGCATCTGAATGGCTGAAGCCGACCTCGACGCCGTCATCCGGCAAACCGCAAAAACGCAGACCAAGGCCCTGATGGCAGCCGCGAAGAAGCGCCAGGCCGTGTGGGTGGCGCGCGCCGCCAAGGCCAAGGACAAGGACACCAAGGCGCGCTTCCGCTTCATGGCGAAGAGCACCATGCTGAACGCAACGGCGACCGCCAAGCGGCTGCAGAACTCCGCCGAGAATGCGGCCGATGCCTATGCCAGAGCGATCAAGAAAGCGATGGAAGAGCCGCCGCCGGCGAAGAAGCCAGCGAAGAAGAAAGACGACGCCTAGGACCGCATCATCATCGCTGAGGCTACAATGCCCCGTTATGTCGCCCTGCTGCGCGCGGTCAATGTCGGCGGCACCGGCAAGCTGCCGATGACCGAACTGAAGGCGATGTGCGTCGAGGAAGGGTTCGGCGAGGTCCAAACCTACATCGCCAGCGGCAATGTGGTGTTTTCCTCCAAGCACGGCGCGGTGAAGGTCAAGGCCGCGCTGGAAAGGCGGCTGGACGCCTACGCCGGCAAGCCGGTCGGCGTGGTGGTCCGCAGCGCCGAAGAAGTCGCCGCCGTGCTGAAGGCCAACCCGTTCCCGAACGAGCCACCGAACTACACGGTCGCGATCTTCCTCGACGATCCGCCGGCAAAGGACGCCTTGAAAGATATCAGGGGTCAGCAGGACGAGCAGGTGCGGCTCGGCAAGCGTGAGATCTATGTCGCCTATGGCAGCGGCATGGGCCGCTCGAAGCTGAAGATTCCTGCGGCCGCCAAAGGCACCGCCCGCAACATCAACACGATCGCCAAGCTCGCAGAGCTGGCGGCAAAGAAATGAGAGCCCATCTGCCAACCCAAGAGCCGTCATCCTGAGGAGGCCGCGAAGCGGCCGTCTCGAAGGATGAACGACCGCCGGCGGAGCCGCGCATGCTTCGAGACGCGCGTTCCGCGCTCCTCAGCATGACGGAACAGCGTGCGCGCAAATGGCTATGGCGAGATCGGCTCTTGCTTACCTAAAGCGCGATGAGATTGGGTCGAATCGTCATCGCGCTTTAGCTCCTTGTTTGAGCTTGATCTTTTCGGAAAACCGCTTCACGCTTTTCCGGATCGCGCTTAGCTCTCCCGCACCACAAACCCCGCCGCACCGAGCCTGGCCAGCACGTCCTCCAGATGCGCGCGATCGCGGGTCTCGATCACGAGCTCCAGCAGCGTCGCCTTCGCCGGCAGATCGGAGAAGGTTCGCTGATGTGAGACCTCGATGATATTGGCACCGGCCTCCGCGAGCAGGATCGACACCGCGGCGAGTTGCCCGGGCCGGTCGACGATATCGAGCGCAAGCTGCGTCAGACGTCCCTCGCGCGCCAGCTCGCGGGTCAAGACCGAAGCGATCAGGCGGGTGTCGATATTGCCGCCGGTCAGCACGAGGCCGACATTGCGGCCGGCGAAACGCTCCGGCGTAGCGAGCACGGCGGCGAGCCCGGCCGCGCCGGCGCCCTCGACCACGGTCTTCTCGATCGAGATCAGCATCGCGACCGCGCGCTCAATCTGATCCTCGCTGACGAGCAGGATGTCGTCGACCAGCGTGCGGCAGATCTTTGTGGTGATCTGTCCCGGGGCCTTGACCGCGATGCCTTCGGCCAGCGTATCGCCGCGCATCGGCAACTGCTCGCCCCTGATCGCGTTGTACATCGATGGATAGAGCCGCGCCTGCACGCCGATGACCTGAATGGACGGCTTCAGTGCCTTCGCCGCGGTCGCAATCCCCGAGATCAGCCCGCCGCCGCCGATCGGCACCACCAGGATGTCAAGATCAGGCACAGCCTCGAGCATCTCGAGCCCGATCGTGCCCTGCCCGGCAATGATCAACGGATCGTCATAGGGATGGATCAGGATCAGGCCGTGCTCGGCAGCATAGGTCCCGACGAATGCGAAGCACTCCTCCAGGGTCTGTCCAGTGATGATAACCTCGGCGCCGTGACGCCGGGTGTTCTCGATCTTCACCATCGGCGTGCCGATCGGCATCACGATGGTGGCGGGAATACCGAGTCGCTTCGCGTGGTATGCCACTCCCTGGGCGTGATTGCCGGCCGACATTGCGATCACTCCGCGCTTGCGCTCGTCGGGCGACAGCGCATGCAGGCGGTTGAGCGCCCCACGCTCCTTGAAGGTCGCGGTGAATTGCAGGTTCTCGAATTTGAGGAACAGACGGCAGCCGCAGATTGCGCCGAGTGTGCGGCTTTCGTTGCACACCGTGACCAGGACCGAGTCACGGATCACGGCCGCGGCGCGCCGTATATCGGCGAGCGTCACGGCGGCTTGGGCGTTGGAATCTTGCGGCATCGGCTGGCTTCGCTTCGAGCGTTTCGGACAGCGAAGCCTAGCGGGTTTTGGGGCCGAAAACGACCACGCTATCGGGCGGCCAACGCCCCTTGCTCTGCCTTGACCGGCCTGGCCAGCTCGATCTCATCACATGTCAGACACACCAGCGCGGTGCGGAAATGCTTGTCGAGCGCAATGGTTCGCGTCCTGCCGCATTGGCAGCGCATCGGCTTATCCATGAGAGATCGGCCCGGGTTCGAGGTGCAAGGGAAGCGTGCGCTTAGCTAGCCTGGTCCGGCTAACCTAATATGACTTGCGGCGGAACAGACGGCGCTCGGCTCAAAAGAATCCCGGACTGAGATCGAGACCGTAGGTGGCCCTCAGCACCGCGACAAACAGCACCGCGAGCGCGAGCAATACAAGATTCCGGATAATCGCGATTTGAAGCGAATGGGCGGAAAACGCACGTACGATCGATTGAGCCAAAGCCGTCATCTGCGACCTCCAACGCCATGCCTCGCATTTTGGTCGCGGCTGACGCGTCGAGGTTCAACGCTGAGAGAGCCCGGCCCCCGGGCCGGGCCTTTGCAGCAGCGATCGTGGCAAACGTGGCTGCCGCGCTAGAGGTTCGGCACAGTCTCCGGCGCGATCGCCGTCAGGCCGCCGAAACGGCGCTCGCGGCGATGGAAGGAGGCGAGCGCATCGGCGAGATCGTCGGCATCGAATTCGGGCCACATCCGCTCGGTGAAGTGCAATTCCGCGTAGGCGCCCTCCCAGAGCAGGAAGTCCGACAGCCGCTTCTCGCCCGAGGTGCGGATGATCAGATCGACGTCGCGCAAACCGGCCTCGCCGGTGATGAGATCGGCAAAGGTCTCGCGACTGAGCTCGCCGACTGCGCCTGCGCGCGCCGCAGCGTTCAGAATCGCATCGCGCGCCGAATAGTCGATCGCAATGCGCAGATGCAGCGTCGTGCCATTGGCAGTCGCGGCCTCGGCGCGCGCGATGGCGCTGGCGATGCCGTCGGGCAGCCGGTCACGCCGGCCGATCACGGTGAGACGAACACCGTTGCGCACCAGTGCGGCGACCTCGTTGGCGAGATAGAGCCGCAGCAGCGCCATCAAGGCGGCGACCTCGGCCTTGGGGCGGCGCCAGTTGTCGCTCGAGAACGCATAGAGCGTCAGTGTGCCGACGCCCTGGTCCGGCGCGGCCTCGACCACGCGGCGAATGGCTTCCACCCCGGCCTCGTGGCCGCGCAGCCGCGAGAGGCCGCGGCGCGTGGCCCAACGGCCGTTGCCGTCCATGATGATGCCGACATGCAGCCGGGTAGCAGCCACCTCGGGCTTGAGCGCGACGTTACTTTGCATCACAAAGTCTCCGGGCAAAAAATGGGATAATCAGACGGTCTGGATGCCGAGGCGGCGAGGCGCGCCTTCGTCGGGGCCAGCGGCTTTCGCGGCATCGCGCACCAATTGTTCGAGCACGACGAGATAATCTAGAAAACGGCGCCGGCCGGACTTAGTCAGGCGGCAGGTGGTATGCGGACGGTTGCCTTCATAGCCCTTGATGACATCGACCAGGCCGGCCTCCTGCAGCACCTGCAGATGCCGGCTGAGATTGCCGTCAGTCAGACGGCAAAGCTGCTTGAGATCGGCGAAGGCGAGACCCTTCGGGTGCGCCATCAGCGAGGTCAGGAGGCCAAGCCGAGCTTTCTCGTGGATGATGCGATCAAGGCCGTCATAGGCGAACGGCGCGGTGGTCGCGTCAGTCTTCGACATCGATCTCTCCAGAGGCGAAATAGAGCAGCGCCGCAAGCACGAGCTGGCCGATCGCAAACGGCAGGCCCATCGTCCAGGGCGACAGCGCGTGGCTCTGACTGGCGATCAGGAGCACCGTGAAGCCCGACACAAAATACCACGCGCCGCCGAGCGCAATCGTGCGCGGCAGCAAGCGAACCGAGGCGAACACGCCGAGACTGACGAGGACTTGCCACAGGCCGGGCAGCATCCACAGCGTCTCGGGAGCAAACTTCCATTGCAGGATCGCGAGCAGCACGCCGGCAATCGCCGCGGGAACAAATTGCTCGATCGCCTGCTGAATCATCGCATCGGCTAATCCGGAGTGATGTCGCCGCGACCGCGCCTGCATCTCGATCCAGATCAGCACGGCAGAAATCAGCGCCGCAGCCGCCCAGCCGGCAAGGAACGCGATCGGATGCGAGGTGGGATCGTCGAGCCAGAGGTACTGGGCAAGTGCGGTGACGAGCGCAATGCCGCTGGTCGCGGCAACAGTGGCGGGACCGTAGCCGCGAAATGCAGTTCCCGCCGCAATCTGGCTACGAATGGCGAGGATATCCGCCAAGGCCTTGTCGAGGTCGCGCATCGGTTCACCCGAACTTTGTATTGCAAAGTATATGGGATTGCCAAGCAAAGGCAAGCCGGATCGCGACGGCGCGTCCATCAACATGCTTAACCGTTGGTTATCGCAAGAATGAGGCGAAACGCCTCACACTTTTACCAGGCTGGCAAAGCCGCCATAAATCATCCGCTTGGCGTCGAACGGCACCGTCTTTGGATCCATCGACGCCAGGCGAGGATCGGCCATCACCTTGCCGTTGATCTTGTCGCGCTGCGCACGCGACTTGTAGGTGATCCAGGCGAACACCACGGTTTCGCCGGGCTTCAGTTTCACGCTTTGCGGAAACGACGTCAGCTTGCCCGGCTTGACGTCGTCGGCGACCCACTCGCGATAATCGAGCGCCCCATATTCGCGCCAGATCTTGCCGGCCTTCTTCGATAGTTGCGTATAGGCTTTGAGCTTCTTCTTCGGGACAGCGACGATGAATCCATCGACGTAAGGCATCGGGCGCTTCCTGTTGCGTGGTTGTACCGTCATTGCGAGCACCAGCGCTCCTCGCAATGACGGCGTGGGAGACCGTTCTCAACTATGACAGCAGGATGCCTGAACCTGCGACGGTTGATACTGGTCACGTAGCCGCACCCAATCCATCGGATAGGGCAGCCCTTCCTCGTGACGCCCAAGCGGCGTCAGGTCGAGATAGTGATAGGCGGCGTTCATCATGTCGAGGCCGCGCGCGAAAGTGGAATAGGTGTGGAACACCGCGCCGGTCTCGTCGCGATAGAACACGCTGATTCCTGGCAGCTCGTCGCCGTAAGGCGGCGTGGTTCCGAAATTGTATTGAGCCTCGCCTCTGTCAATTTGCTCGCGGGTAAACGAGACGCCGTAGTCGTAGTTGAAGTCGTTATTGCCCGACGAAACCCAATCGAAGGTCCAGCCCATCCGCTTCTTGAAGGCTTCGAGCTTGGCGACCGGCGCACGCGAGATCGCGACCATCGTGGTATCGCGCGCGGCAAGGTGCGGCACCATGCGCTCATAGCCGTCGGCCCAGAACGAGCAGCTCTTGCAGGCCGCGTCCCATTCGGGCGCGAACATCACATGCTGCACCACGAGCTGCGGCCTGCCCTTGAAGAGATCGCCGAGCGTGATCTTGCCGTCCGGCCCGTCGAACACATAGTCCTTCTCGACCTTGACCCAAGGAAGTTCGCGCCGCTGCCGGCTCAACGCTTCGCGCGCTTGCGTTAGCTCCTTTTCGCCGGCCATCAGGGCCATGCGAGCCTCGATCCATTCGTTGCGGGAGACGATCTTGTGCTGATGCATCGGATGCTCCTTTCGTTGCGTTCAGGCATCGACGAAGTTTTGCAGATTGCCGAGGAACTCGGTCCAGCCGCGCTGATGATTGTCGCGCGCCGTCTCATCGACGAACTGCGCGTGATGGAAGGTGAGCAGCGTGCCGCCGGCATCGGGCCTGATCGAGATCGTCACGACCGACTCGCGCTCGGGGGTCGAGTGCCAGGCCCAGCTAAACACCAGCCGCTCGTTCGGCACCACCTCGCGATAGACGCCGCCGACCTCGTGATACTCGCCCTTCGGCCCGGTGAAGCTGATGCGATAGCGTCCGCCAACGCGAACATCGAGATCGGCATGTGTCGTGCCGGGCTTGACCTGCCCCGGCCCGAACCATTGCGCTAGGTTTTCCGGCTCGGTCCACGCGGCATAGACCTTTTCCGGCCGCGCGCGGAGACGTCGCGTGAGGGTGAGGCTGGGGCGCGCGGCAACGCCGGCGGCGGCTTCGACTGCGGACTTGTTGGCCATGGGTTCTCCTCCACAAAGGCGGCAAGGCGATCGAGGTTATCGGACCAGAACTCCGCATAGCGATTGAGCCAATTCATCGCCTGCTCCATCGGCCGGGCGGTGAGCCGGCACGCCACCGTGCGGCCGGTCTTCTCGCGCGCGATCAGGCCCGCATCCGAGAGCACGTCGAGATGCTTCATGATCGCGGGCAGCGACATCGCAAACGGCTCGGCCAGTTCGCTCACCGACAGGCTCTCCCGCTCGCCGAGCCGTGCCAGCAGGGCCCGTCGGGTCGGGTCGGAAAGCGCCGCGAAGGTGCGGTCCAGCGTCTCATCCTGATACTTAACCATATGGTTTAGTATATGCGCAAACGGCGCGACGTCAAGGCCTTCGCTTCACGATCGCGTTAGAGCGTGTTCGGAGTGGATACCGGTTCGCGCGAAGAAAGCGCGTCAAAACAGGAATCTAGAGCGTCGGTTCTGATTCAACGAAAACCGGACATACTCTAGAGGCGCAGATTCGCGGCGGCTTCGATGACAGGAAGGCGCCGCGGCGCGCGGCGCCTTCGTCGGAATCACGGCCGATTGTCAGTACGGGCGAACGTGCCGGCGCGAATAGGGGCGCGGCGGCGGTGGCTCGCGAAACAGGAAGCGCGGATTCTCGCCGCAATAAAGGTAACGGCCGGACACGCTCGCAAGGCACTGTTCGTAGGTCTGGTAGGCGCATTCACCGGGATAGCCCAGGCTCGGGCCCTGTGCGCACCATGGATAGTCATAAGGATCCGCGGAAGCGGGACCAACGCCTGCGACACCGGTGAACATGACGGCTCCGGCCGCAAGCATTGCCAATCGCGATGTACGCATGGTCCAACCTCCTCTCTCACGACGCCGCAAGAGATAGCGCGGCACACCGTATCAAGGTTCCTCTATGCCGGTTTATTCCGCTGCTGGCCAGCACGAGCGCGCTACACCGGCTCGCGGCTCCGCCATGACGCATGGAATACCGAGCTCGCTTGGCGGCGAACCCGGCCCGATCGAAACGGCGCCCTCCCGGCCGGCCTGTCGCACAGTTCGCAAAGCGCCTATTCGACCTTGAGACCGGCGAATTGAACCACCTTCTGCCACTTGTCGGTCTCGGCCTTGATGTCGTTGCCAAAGGCTTCCGGTGTCTGGATCAAGGGATCGCCGCCGAGCTCGACCAGGCGCTTCTTCATCTCAGGTTCGGCGAGAACGGCGTTGATCTCGCTGTTGAGCTTGGCGATGTACTCCTTCGGCGTGTTCTTCGGCGCGCCCATGCCGAACAGCGCACTCGCCTCGTAGCCCTTCACCGTCTCGGCGATCGCCTGCACGTCGGGCAGTTGCGATGAACGCTCTGCCGTCGTCACGCCGAGCGCGCGCAGCGCGCCGGAGCGGATGTGCTGGATGATCGAGGGCATGTTGTCGAAGATCACCTGCACCTGGCCGCCGAGCATGTCGGTGATCGCGGGCGCGGCACCGCGATAGGGCACGTGCTGCATCTTGCAACCGGTCATCGACATGAACATCTCGCCGGAAAGATGCACCGACGTGCCGTTGCCGGAGGAGGCCATGTTCACCTTGCCGGGATTGGCCTTCACATAGTCGATGAACTCGGCAACGGTCTTGGCCGGGACATCCTTGTTGACCGTCATCACGTTGGGCACGCGATTGAAGGATGCTATCGGCGCGACGTCGCGCACGAAATTGAACTTCAAGTTCGCGTAGAGCGAAGCGTTGATATAGTTCGCCGGATTGACCAGCAGCACGGTATAGCCGTCGGGCTCGGCGTTGATCGCAGCCTCGGTGCCGATGTTGTTGCCGGCACCCGGCTTGTTCTCGATCACGAACTGCTGCCCGAGCTTCTCCGACAATCGCTGCCCGATCAGACGCGCGATGATGTCGGTGGCGCCGCCCGGCGGATAACCGACGATCCAGCGCACCGGCCGCGCCGGATAATCGGCTGCGGATGCGCGGCCGATCGCGAATGTCGAAATCCCCGCCCCGATCAGGCCCAGCGTGGCGCGACGTGAAATCATGAAGTTTTCTCCCGACGCGGCAGGGTTTGACTCCCCGCCCGTTTCTGTTGAATTGCGTGCGCTGGGCTTTTAACAAACAATATCTGGTGCGGCCAGTGCGACACATGCGCAGGTGCCCGCGACGAAAGGCTAAGCCAAAGGGATCGATCATGTCAGTCAAGGTGAATGCGCTCGACCACCTCGTGATCAACGTCACGGACGTCGTGCGTTCGGTTGCCTGGTACAGCAGGATCCTCGGCATGGAAGTGAAGGTGTTCGATCCGGGTGCGGGCAAGACACCGCGCACCTCGCTGGTGTTCGGCAACCAGAAGATCAATGTGCGGCCGCGCGATGCCGGCAAGGTCGAGTGGTTCACCGCGGATCACGCAACGGCCGGCAGCGACGACCTCTGCTTCCTCACCACCAGCACGCCTGAGGAGGTGGTCGCGCATCTCAAGGCCAATGGCGTCCGGATCGAGGAAGGTCCGGTGGCCAAGCAAGGCGCACGTGGCACGCTGCGTTCGGTCTATTGCCGCGATCCGGACGGCAGTCTGATCGAGATTTCGTCGTATGAGAATTGACGCCATGACGCGCGCCGAAACATCCGCGAATTAAGATCGTCATGCCCGGGCTCGACCCGGGCATCCATGTCCTGGCGCGCTCTCTTCAGAGGAAAACGTGGATGGCCGGGTCAAGCCCGGCCATGACGACCCATCAACTGTGCCATTTGCCCTTCGCGCAATCCAGTGGCAGAACGATCCTCAGACAACATCAAACAAGCAGCCGCTGAAGCTGCGCGGGAGGACGCATGACCAATGTGGAGGTGGCACCGGGTATCGTGGGACCGTTCGCGGGGCTCGACGTGCCATGGCTGCTGAAGATGCGTGCCGAGGTGCGCCGCGATCACCCGTTCCTGATCTGGGCCCCGTTCGATGCGCCGGCGCAGCGCTGGAGCTACGGCGAATTCCACGAGCGCGTCGGCGCGCTTGCAGCCGGCCTCGCCAAACGCGGCATCAGGCAGGGCGACTACGTTCTGATCCATCTCGACAATTGCATCGAGGCGGTCATGTCGTGGTTCGCCTGCGTCGAGCTCGGCGCCATCGCCGTCACCACCAACACCCGCTCGGCTGCCGCCGAGATGGCGTATTTCGCTGACCATTGCGGCGCCGTCGCAGCCATCACCCAGCCGGCCTATGCCGAACTAGTCGCCGCCAACTGCAAGGACCTGCGCTGGATCGCGGTGATCTCGCACGACGCGGGGCAGCCGCCCGCGCAGGTGCCCGCAGGCGGCGACAGCTTTGAATCGCTGTTTGCCGACAGCGCTGACCGACCGCGACGCGCGACCGATCCGCTGGCGCCGTGCAGCGTGCAATACACCTCGGGCACAACGTCGCGGCCCAAGGCGGTGCTGTGGACCCATGCCAACGCGCTGTGGGGCGCCAAGATCAACGCCGCGCATCAGGACCTGCACGCAACCGACGTGCACCAGACTTATCTGCCGCTGTTCCACACCAATGCGCTCGCCTACTCGATGCTGTCGACGCTGTGGGTCGGCGGCTCCTGCGTGATCCAGCCGCGCTTCTCGGCGAGCCGTTTCTGGCCGGTGGCGCTCGAGCATGGCTGCACCTGGACCTCGACGATCCCGTTCTGCATGAAGGCCCTGCTGGAGCACGAGATCCCGCCGAACCACAAGTTCCGGCTTTGGGGCACCGCCGTGAACGACCCGCCGCCATTTGCCGTGTTCGGCGTCAAGATCATCGGCTGGTGGGGCATGACCGAAACCATCACCCACGGCATCATCGGCGAGGTCGATCAGCCCAACACCCCGATGTCGATCGGACGTGCCGCTCCTGAATACGAGATTCGCATCGTCAATGACGACGGCACGCCGACCGGCGTCGGCGAGACCGGCAACCTCTTGATCAAAGGCATTCGCGGCCTGTCGCTGTTCGCCGAATACCTGCACAACGAGAAGGCCACGCGCGACAGTTTCGACGAGCACGGCTATTTCATCACCGGCGATCGCGTCACTATGCTGGAGCGCGGCTACATCAAGTTCGGCGACCGTGCCAAGGACATGCTCAAGGTCGGCGGCGAAAATGTCGCCGCATCCGAAATCGAGCAGGTGATCGCCGTGGTGCCGGGCGTGCGCGAGGCCGCGGTTGTGGCGAAAAAGCATCCGATGCTCGACGAGGTGCCGGTCGTCTTCATCATCCCGCAGGCCGGCGTCGCCGCATTGCCAACCGACCTGCACGACAACGTCATCGCCGCCTGCCGCGCAGGGCTCGCCGACTTCAAGGTGCCCCGGGAAATCCGCTTCGTCGACGACATGCCGCGCTCGACGCTGGAGAAGGTCGCGAAGGCCGAGCTGCGGAAGATGCTGGAGTAGGTCTCAGCACCGTCATTGCGAGGAGCGTAGGGCGGGCAAAGCAAAGCGTGCCTATCGTCTCGTGACACGCACGCGATGGTGGGAACGACGCTGCGCGCCTTTGCCCACCCTACGGCTCGCAATGACGGTGAGAGCTCAATTGACCTCGAAGCGGATCGGTAGCTTCTTCGGCCCATTCACAAAGTAGGCCTGTGTCATCTTCACCTCGCCGTCGAGCGAGAGCGACTTCAGCCGCGGCAGCAGCTCCTCGAACAGGATGCGCATCTCGAGCTTGGCCAGATACTGGCCGAGACAGAGATGCGCGCCGTAGCCGAAGGCGACGTGGCGATTAGGCTTGCGGTCGCTGCGGAAGCGATAGGGATCCTCGAACACCTCCTCGTCGCGATTGCCTGAGGCGTAGCACAGCATCAACCAGTCACCTTTCGCGATCCTGCGGCCGCCGAGCTCGGTGTCCGCTGTCGCCGAGCGCATGAAGTGCTTGACCGGCGTCATCCAGCGGATGGCCTCGTCGACCAGGCCCGGGATCAGCTCCGGATTGGCCTTGACCTTGGCGAATTCGCTGCCGTCTTCCGCCAGCGCCCAGATCGCGCCTGCGGTCGAGGACGAGGTGGTGTCGTGGCCCGCGGTGGCGACGATCATGTAATAGCTGGTCTGATCGTGCTCCGGCATGTAGTCGCCGCCGATCTTCGCATTGGCGATGACGGTGGCGAGATCGTCGCGCGGGTTACGACGGCGGTCCTCGGTGATCTTGCGGAAGTACGCCGAGAAGTCAGCGATGATCGCCTGCAACATCGCGGAGACCTGCTCCGCGCCTAGCGCCTCGCGAACGCGTGCGGTGTCGGGATCCTGCGGGCCGAACAGCTCTTGCGTCAGTTTCAGCATGCGCGGCTCGTCCGCCTCGGGCACGCCGAGAATCTCCATGATGACGTGCAGGGGATAGCCGAGCGCGACGTCGGCGACGAAATCGCAGGCGCCGCCCCTGTCGAGCATGCGCTGCACCGTGGCCCGCGCGATCTCGCGGACGCGCCCCTCGAACTTGCTGAGATTGGCCGGCATGAACCAGCCCTGCGTCAGCGCGCGATATTTCGGATGATCGGGCGCATCCATCTGCACCAGCGAGCGCACCAGGTTGGGGCCGCCGGTGATCTTGCGGACGCGCTCCTCGAGCGCCTGATTTGTCAGCGTGGTCGGGCGGTCGGCATTGTGGAACAATTCGTTCTGGCGGCTGACCGCCTGGATATGCGCATGCTTGGTGACCACCCAGAACGGGTCGAACCGATCCGGCCGCGCAATCCCGAGCGGGTTGTTGGCGCGCAGCCAGCGATAGGCGTCATGGATGCGCTGATCGGCATAGGCGACGGGATCGACGAGGGTCGCCGCGATGTCGGCGGGGATATCGAGATTCCCGGTCGCTGTCGTATCCATGCTGGTCCTCGCCGCGTGCGCATCGGTCGCGCCGATGATCATCGGAATCTAGGCGGAGGTAAGGTGGAGGACTTGCGTTGATTGGCTAGCCCAACCAGGTCATTCCGGGGCAACGCGCAGCGTTGAACTACGATGTGCAATTGCACATCGTAGAATCTCGAGATTCCGGGTTTCGCATCGCCCCGGAATGACCAAGCCCAGATCTAATAGTGCCCGAACGCCACGGGACGGAACGCCTGCAGCAATTGCTGGTCGAGCTTGCCGCCCATGTCCTCCATCATGGAGAACGCCTTGGCGTGGGTGAATTGCAGCCGGTAGGCGCGCTTCTCCACCAGCGCGGCATAGACGTCGACGATCGTGGTGACGCGGACGATGTCGCTGATCTGGTTGCCGCTGAGGCCGTTGGGATAGCCGGTGCCATCGAGGAATTCGTGGTGGTGCAGAATCACGTCGAGCATTTCCGGCGGAAAGCCGCCCTGCGCGGCCAGCGCCTCGTAGCCGCGGCGCGGATGCTCGCGCATCTCCGCCATCTCCTCAACCGTCAGCGCGCCGGGCTTGTCGAGCAGCGCCACCGGAATGAAGGCCTTGCCGACATCATGCAGCAGGGCGGCACGGGCAAGCCGCCGCTGATCGTCCTCGCGCATGCCGAGATGCTGGGCGAACGCCACCGCAAAGCCGGTCACGAACAGGCAGTGGCGGTAGGTCTCCTGGTGATGGCAGCCGACCGTGGTCAGCCATTCGCGCAGCGAATTGTGCTTGATCGCCTTGAGGATCTTGTTCTCGGCGGCGACGATGTCGTCGAACTTCAGCGGCTCGCCGGCGCGCATCCGCTCGAAGATCTTGACCATCACCCCGTGCGCCGCCTCGACGCCGCGGTTGAGCGCCTTGCCGCGGTCGGTCTCGTCGTAGCCGCTGTTGTCAGGGAATGCGGCGCGAATCCGCTGCAGGATGCCGCGCGCATCGAACGGCCGCGAGATCGTGTCGGTGGCGCCCAGCGCCCAAGCCTGCATCGAGGCGTGGTGCAGCGCATCTGCCAGAACGAACAGCCTGGGCATCTCGCGATAGGCGTCGCCTTGCAGCTTGGCGCGTACGAGCTGCACGCTCTCCGGCGAGCGCAGATTGATATCGACCACGATGCCGGCGAGATCGCCGGCGGGACGCTCGGGAATTTCCGAGGTCGGAATGGTATCGACCTCACCGACCGACCGCAGGATGTTGGCGAGCTCGTTGCTCTGATCGCTTCTATCCGACGCCAGCAACAAACGGCGCTTCGAAGTCTTGTTGGCCAAGGCAGTCATGAATTCCCCGTCGCGGTACGACCGACGGCCAACGCTACCCGACGAGATGTTCCCTCCCGCTTAATGGGGATGATGAACGGCTGTTGAGCGCAATGGATACAATTTGAAGGACAGCGCAATTCGGCAGCAAAATCAGGCCGGCCAGACAAAGAAAATCCGCCGAGAAAACTCTCGGCGGATCATCTTTTTCAGCGGCGAGCGACGCTTATGCCTTCATCGCCGCCTTCACCGCCTCCGCGGAGATCGGCAGGCCGCGGACGCGGGCACCGACCGCGTTGAATACCGCGTTGCCGATCGCCGGCGCCACCACCGTCACCGCGGGCTCGCCGACGCCGGTGGCCTTTTCGCCATTGGCGATGACGTTGACAGCGACCTCCGGCAGTTGGCTCATCCGCAGCGGCGTGTAGCTGTCGAAGTTGGTCTGCTCGATGCCGCCGTCTTTCAACGTCGCCTTCTCGAACAGCGCAAGCGACATGCCCCACAGCGCCGCGCCCTCGACCTGAGCACGAATGCCGTCGGGATTCACCTGCGTGCCGACGTCGGTTGCGACCGTCAGCTTCTTCACCGTCACCTCGCCCGACGGCGCCACCGCGACGTGGGCGACGCAGGCGGTCCAGCTTGCAGTGGCGCGCTCCTGCGACGACACGCAGGCCACGCCCATGCCTTCGCCCTTCGGCAGCTTCTTGGTGCCGTAGCCGGCAAGGCCCATCGCGGCGAGCAGCGTGTTACGCAGCCGCTGCGCGCCACCATCGTTCTTGCCCTTGCCGTCGAGCAGCTCGACCCGGAACAGGGCCGGATCCTTGCCGGTCGCATGCGCGATCTCGTCGATCATGCTTTCGACCGCCCAGAAGGTCCAACCCGGGGCCACCGAGCGAAGCTGACCCGACGGGGTGGCATTGTGCGCCATCTCGTTCTTGATCGCCCGCACATAGTGGTTCGGCACGGTATAGAAGAAGTCCGCGCCGTTCACGGTGAAGGAATCGAGCGGACCTTTCTTGTCGACCGATGGCGTCAGGAAATCGGGGATTCCCCAGCGCGCGGTCGGCCAGGCCGAGACCACGTCGTGGCTGAGCGCGACGATTTTGCCGTCGCCGTCCATGCCGGCCTTGATCTTCTGGTAGGTGAGCGGACGCGAGAAATCCATCGTCATGTCGTTCTCGCGCGAATAGATCACCTTGACCGGCTTGCCGACGGCCTTCGCCGCCTGCACTGCGGGCACCATCATGTCGGCGTCGAGACGCCGGCCGAAGCCGCCGCCCAGCCACATCTGGTGCATCACCACATACTTCGGATCGATCCCGGCTGCGCCCGCCGCGATCGCTCCGGTGCGCGTCGCGAACTGGTTGCCGGAATAGACGTGCAGGATGTCGCCCTTGAACTCGGCCGTCGCGTTCATCGGCTCCATCGGGCAGTGGATGTTGATGTTGGTGGTGTATTCCGCCTCCATCACCTTCGCCGCCGAGCCGAACACTGAGTCCGGATCGCCGTCCTTGACGAAGAACTGACCGGAATCGCTGAGCCCTTGCAGCCGCTTGGCCTCGGTGAGCAGCGATTCGCTCGACAGCTTCGCGTTCGGACCACCGTCATAGTCGATCTTGAGCGCCGCCGCCGCCTTGCGGGCATTGGCGTAGGTGTGGGCCACCGCGACTACCCAGCCGGTGGTCGTGCCGGTCTTGTCATCGAGCGTAACGGCCTTGATGAAGCCCGGCACCTTCTTGGCCGCGGAGTCGTCGACCGACTTCACGGTGGCGCCGTAACGCACGGGCGGCGTGACCAGGGCGCCGTAGACCATGCCCGGCAGCATGACGTCGATGCCGTACTTCGCGGTGCCGTTGGTCTTGTAGGGAATGTCGATCTGCGGCACCGAGACGCCGATCATCGTGTATTGCTCGGGCGATTTCAGCTTGATCGCCTTGAGGTCATCAGCAGTGAAGGTCTTGGTCGCCTTGCCGCTCTTGACCACGTCGGCGAACGACATCGACTTCTTCGACTTCGGATGGCTGATCACGGAGTCGCGGACCACCAGCTCGCCGGCCGGCACGCCCATGGCGCTCGCGGCCGCTTCGGTCAATGCGATGCGGCCCGCCGCGCCGGCGCGGCTCATCGCATCGAAGTTCATCATCGTCGACCAGCTTCCGCCAGTGATCTGCGCGCCCAGCACAGGATCGTTGAACTTCGGATCGTTGGATGCAAGCTGGACCCGCATGTCCTTCCAGTTCGCGCCGAGTTCCTCGGCGACGATCTGTGCCATGGTCGAGGCGATGTGCTGACCCATGTCGGCCTTGCCGCAGGTCACGGTGACGAGACCGTCGTGGCCGATCGCGTACCAGACCGTCGGCTCGAAATGAGCGGGCGCCGCAGCCAGCGCCTGTTCGACGCCGGGAACGGCAGCATAGCCGAGCACGAGCCCGGTTGCAGCGCTGCCGACCAGGAAGGAACGGCGGCTGAGGTCGGCGGATGCACTTTGCGAAATTTTGACGTGGCTATTCATGTGGGCCTCCGCTCGCTTCCGGTGGCCGACGCGGTGCGCATCTCGGATGCCGCGCGCAGGATCGCCTTCTGGATTCGGGAGTAGGTCATGCAGCGGCAGAGGTTGCCGTCCATATGCGCGACCACTTCATCCTTCGTCGGGTTGGAATTCTTCGACAGCAAGGCTGCTGCCTGCATGATCTGGCCGGACTGGCAGTAACCGCATTGCGGGACCTGCTCGGCGATCCAGGCTTTCTGCAAGGGATGATCGCCCTTGGCGGAGAGCCCTTCGATGGTGACGATCTTCTTGCCGACGGCGTCGGCGACGGAGGTCTGGCAGGATCGCACCGCTTCGCCGTTGAGGTGGACCGTGCAAGCGCCGCAGAGACCCGCGCCGCAACCGAATTTGGTGCCGGTCATCTGCAATTGCTCGCGGATGACCCATAGCAGCGGCGTGTCGTTCGCCGCCTCGACGGACATATTCCGTCCATTGATGTTGAGATTAGGCATCTCTCTCCCCTTCCGGTGTATGAAGCCGCTTACGGCGGCAATTCACTTTTTGGCTCGTGGCTGCCGCCCACCGGGTCAGCGACAGGTGCCACGAGAATGATCCGGTTACCGTCTAGAGGCAATCCAATTTGGAACTGTTCGAAAAGAATCATTTTCGAAGCGAATGATTGTGCGATGCGGCACGCATCTGTCGCGGCGATCCCGATGACAGGCCGGTTTGCCGGCATCCTCTGCCGTCCGCGCATTTCTCAACGGCAAACGGATCGCGCTAGGATCGAATGGCCTTGAAAAAACGGGGAGCCATCATGCCAAAGCTCAATCGCGACGGGGTCAACATCCACTACGAGGTCTACGGCAGCGGCTCGCCGCTGATCCTCACCCACGGCTATTCATCGACCTCGGCGATGTGGCAAGGCCAGATCGAGGCGCTGTCGAAACACCACAAGCTGGTGTTGTGGGACATGCGCGGCCACGGCCTGTCCGACTATCCCGACGACCCCGCGAGCTACAGCGAGGCCCTGACGGTCGGCGACATCGCCGCCCTGCTCGACGCCGTCGGTGCCGACAAGGCGATCGTTGGCGGCCTGTCGCTCGGCGGTTACATGTCGCTCGCCTTCCATCGCGCCCATCCTGAGCGGGTGCGGGCACTCCTGATCATCGACACCGGCCCGGGCTTCAAGAAGGACGATGCCCGCGAGGTCTGGAACAAGCGCGCCCGTGACACCGGCGACCGGTTCGACCGCGAAGGGCTGGACGTGCTGAAGTCGCTGAGCGCCGAGCGCGCGTCCGTGACGCATCGCAATGCCAAGGGCCTCGCGCTCGCCGCGCGCGGCATGCTGGCGCAACGCGATGCGCGGGTGATCGAATCGCTGCCTGACATCAAGGTGCCGTCGCTGGTCGTGGTCGGCGCCGACGACTCGCCCTTCCTGGCCGCCTCCGACTACATGGCCGCAAAGATCCCCGGCGCCCGCAAGGCCGTGATCCCGAACGCCGGACACGCCGTCAACATCGATCAGCCGCAGGCCTTCATCGATGCCGTGCTGCCGTTCCTGGACGGCCTCGAGGCCGACGCCGCGGGCAAAGCCGCATCATGAGGGTGGTCGCCATCGCCTTGCTGCTGGCCGCCGGCAGCACGGCCGCCAGCGCTCAGAAGCTGCCGCCGTTCGACGGCTCGGCCAGGCCTTCGGTCGCCACCATCACGCGGTCGAACACCACGCCACTGGTGTTCGGTATGGATGTTGACGAGGCGCGGCGCGCGCTCGGCACACCCTTCACCTATGTCCGCGGTCGGCCCGGCGGGGAAGTTTTCCTGACCTTTCGCGATGTCGGCGGCAGCGGGCTATTCCCGCACCACGACCGTCTCTATCTGCAATTTCGCAAGGGGCGGCTTACCGGCTGGAAGGGCGACTGGGGCGAGAACTGGATGTGGCAATAGCGCGTCGCGCATCGCCAACCCATCACGCAATCTCTAACCCAACAAGGACGACCCATGGGACAGGATATCAAGCTCAAGGCTTCGGATGGTTTTGAACTCGGCGCCTACCGCGCCGATCCCGCCGCTGCGCCAAAGGGCGCGATCGTCGTGATCCAGGAGATCTTCGGCGTCAACCATCACATCCGCTCGGTCTGCGACCGGCTGGCGAAGGAAGGCTACGTTGCCGTCGCGCCGTCGATCTTCGATCGCATCGAGCCGAACTTCCAGAGCGGCTACGCGCCGGACGAAATCGCCAACGCGCGGAAGTTCGTCGCCAATCCGGACTGGGCCGCCATGTTGCGCGACGCCCAGGCCGCGATCGATGCGGTGAAATCCGTCGGCCCGATCGGCATCATCGGCTTCTGCCTCGGCGGCAGCGTCACCTATGCGGCGGCAACCAAGCTGTCGGGCCTTTCCGCGGCCGTCGGCTATTATGGCGGCGCCATCGTCCGCTTTGCCGACGACAAGCCGACGGTGCCGACCCAATTGCATTTCGGCGAGAAGGACGCCGGCATTCCCTTGAGCGACGTCGAGACCATCAGGTCGAAGCGGCCCGAGGTCGAGATCTTCATCTATCCCGGCGCGCAGCACGGCTTCCATTGCGACGAGCGTGCAAGCTATGACAAGGCGAGTGCCGACACCGCCTGGCCGCGCAGCATGGCGTTCTTTGCCAAGCATTTGCAGCGGTAGGAATGGGCCCTCCCGCTAGTCATTCCGGGGCGCGCAAAGCGCATCGCCCCGGAATGACGAAGGACGTTGCCCTTCGTCAGAACCAGCGCTCGTTGACGAACACGGTGTCGCCGGGGCCGATCGGTGTGCCGAGCGGCACCACGAAGCGGCCGGAGCCGGATCCGTCGGTATGCGTCAAGGTGACGCTGTCGCGCTTGGCGCGCGGCGAGAAGCCGCCGGCAATCGCCACCGCGCTCTCCACCGTCATGTTGGGCACGTAGGGATATTGGCCGGGAGCGGCGACTTCGCCCAGGATGAAGAACGGGCGATAGGCCTCGATCTCGACTGCCACCGAAGGCTCGCGGATATAACCGTTGCGCAGCCGTGCGGTGATTTCGGCAGCGAGCCCAGCCGGCGTACGGCCGCGCGCCGGCACCGAGCCGATCAGCGGCATGGTGATCGCGCCGGCGGCATCGATCGCATAGGTGTTGGTGAGGCCTTCCTGGCCATAGACCACGACGCGCAGCCTGTCGCCGGCATCGAGATGATAGGCGCTGTCGTAGCGGGACGGCCGTGATGGCGCGGCGTAGGCGGCCGGGGCGGCCAGCGCGACGTAGCCGCGAGGGGAGCTTGCGAAGGCCGAGCGCATCGCACTGATGGCACCGCCACCGCTCGCGTCCGCCACCGGGGCCTGCGCGTAGGTCTGTCCATAGGCGATGGAATCGAGGCTGCCTTGCGGGCCGACGGCGACCGGACCTGACGTGCTCATGCAGCCGGACAGCGCGAGCGCCGTCGTGATGACAGTGATCGGCAATCGTAACGCGCGCACAACCCGCACCGGACCCATCCCTCATAGCGAGACAGCCTCAGTCTTGCACCGATTATGGTTAACAAAGGGTTTTTGCGCGCGGTCGAATGGCAGAAACGGGAAGCCAGAATTGGGCTTCCCGTCGATTGCGAATGCGATCAGGCCGTGATGCCGACGCCGATCGGGCAGGACACCCCGGTGCCACCGAGCCCGCAATAGCCCGCCGGATTCTTGGCGAGATATTGTTGGTGGTAGTCCTCCGCGAAATAGAACTCGCCAGCCGGCGCGATCTCGGTGGTGATGGTGCCGAGCCCCTTGGCGGCGAGCGCCTTCTGATACATCGCGCTGGATGCTTCGGCGGCTTTGCGCTGCGCATCGCTGAAGGTGTAGATCGCGGAGCGATATTGCATGCCGATATCGTTGCCCTGCCGCATGCCCTGGGTCGGGTCGTGGTTCTCCCAGAACGTCTTCAACAGCGTCTCGTAGGAGATCTTCTTGGGATCGAACGCGACGAGCACCACCTCGGTGTGGCCGGTCCGACCGGAGCAGACCTCTTCATAGGTCGGATTCGGCGTGTGGCCTCCGGCATAGCCGACGGCCGTGGTGTAGATGCCGTCGCCAAGCTCCCAGAACTTGCGCTCCGCGCCCCAGAAGCAACCGAGCCCGAACACGGCCTGCTCGAGGCCTTGCGGATAAGGCGGCTTCAACTTGCTGCCATTGACGAAATGGGTGGTCGCGGTCGGGATCGGCGTCGCGCGGCCCGGCAGCGCCTCGGCGGCGCTCGGCAACGCGGTGGTTTTGCGCATGAACAACATGGATTACCTCCAGGCAGGACATCGGCCGACGCGGCGAGGGCCTGCGGGCCGGCTGCCCAATATATATGTCCCTGCGCTGGCGATGGCAGCCCCGTTGCCCGCGGCTGCGATCGCGCGGCTCAGTCCCGCGTGTAGCCGATCAGCGGCTTGCGCGGCCGGAACAGGACCATCAGAAGAATGCCGGCAATACCGAGCACTGCGAACGCCGGCTGATCGAGGATGACCCTGATCACGCCGTTCCAGAGCCACGGTGCGTGGCTCTCCACCCAGACGCGGAATGCCTGCTGGCTGGACTGGTGGACGTCATTCCAGAACTGGCCAAACGGGGTGAAGCGCAGGCTCTGGTCGGCGACGTAGCGGGCGCCATCATAGACCAGGAAGATGAATCCGCCGGCCAGCAGGACGAGGCCGATGAGACGGAAAAAACCGCGGATCATGCGTCACCCCAATTCCCTGTCGCGCCCCGATTGTCAGGCCTTACCGGGCGCCCCCCGGAAATTCAACCTCTTCAGGGCCTTATCCGGGCGTCGGGAGCCAATTTCGGGCTCTTTTTGGGCCCGGAAAGCGTTGACGCTGGGGGCTGCGGCATCTATAAGACCGGCCGATGGCGGCGGGCGCAATCCTGCCGCCGCTGTTCTTTGGACAGTGCCGCATGTGGGGGCAGCGTTCCGCTCCCTGGCATGGCCGCCTCAAGAACACCCTTGCTCAAGAACACCCTTGGACAATACACCCGAGTAGAGATTTGAACCGGCCGGTGCGCGCGAGCCCGACCACCGAGCGATCACCGCCGAAGGACAGTTGAGACCATGGCCAATACCACTTCCGCCAAGAAGGCGACCCGCAAGATTGCCCGCCGCACCATCATCAACAAGTCGCGGCGCACCCAGATGCGCGGCGCGGTTCGCACCGTCGAGGAGGCGATCAAGCGCGGCGACCGCGAAGCAGCACTCAAGGCGATGACGCGCGCTGAGCCCGAACTGATGAAGGCCGCGCAGAAGAACATCATTCACAAGAACAATGCGAGCCGGAAGGTGTCGCGCCTCTCGCACCAGATCGCAAAGCTCGCGGCGCAGTGAGCTGACGACAAAGACACATCGCTCACGAAGCCCGGCTCTCTCGCCGGGCTTTTTGTTTGTCTGCCGCTTGATTGTGTGCTGCGAGGCAATTTCGTCAGGCAAAGAAGCATCGTGCTGCTGTGCAACCGAGCGCGCGCGTTGTGTTTCACCGCATCCGTATTTCTACAGGCGCTTCTCGCTCGACACGTTAAGCTTAAGCGTAAATCATCTCGCTCTACGCAAGGTAGATGGAATAGCGCGCGGCACCTCTTTCGAAAAACTGCGAGGCGGGAGTTACCCTGTAAAAGCAATCGTGAAAAATCACGCTTCGCGAGTTACTTATGCACATAGTGCTGAGCAGCGATTGGAAAATCGACCGTCGCAATGGCGAATGTAAATTTTCTATGAAAAAATTTTAGTATTACACCGCCGTCTGTGACACGCGCGATTCTGTGCGCTGATTCAAAAACTTGCTTTCGCGGTATTGCATTGGCCGCGACGCAACAGTCGCGAAGAGTCTCGCTCTCCGTCGAATCCACGGATTGTCAGGAAATCCGCTTGGTGTATTTGTTTGTTGTCCGCGACGCCCATGGCTCTCCAGATCAGCGCGGTTTGAGACCCAAGGGCGGACGTGCAAATCGGCGGCGGTGTGCGCGTTAGCGACGCTCTCCAAGCGAAGCTAGACTGACAACTCATAGCGATATGAGGGCGGTTGACCTGTGTCAAAATTCCTCCGGTGGGGCCTCGGGATTTTCCTGATGCCTCGAACAAGAGAGACCAGGAATGATCGTCAGAGTCTGGCAGGCTGGAACGCGAAGCGAGCGGACGGGTTGATGAGGAAGACACGCGGCGGGGCGGCGCCGGGCATCTCGGTGTTCGGTAGCAGCAACTGAATTTGAAGACACCAGCAAGTTGATAGCTTGTCGCGATACGTCGCGGCGGGAGGGGGAGGACTAATGACTTACGGGATCATCACTGCGGTCGACACCACGATCGCTGGAGCGCAGACTTCCAATGGTGCCGTAATCAACCCCTCGGACTCCGGCTCTAGCTCCCAGAGACCGTCGAGTACGCGCTGACCTCGCGGGACGCTTCTTCTCCAAACGGCTGATCTGACAGGTGACGCATTGTCGTCACACGGGAGAGCTTTGTCTGGAGCAGGCAGCACCCGCTAGAGGTCGCGCCGTCGCAGGCAGCCAGCGCGGCGCTTTCGCAACAAACATCTCTCAGACTTGGAAGTACGAAGGCA
>NZ_CP120700.1:0-107436 GCF_045571475.1 Bradyrhizobium sp. ORS 86
TTGGATTTTGGGCAATCAAATTTCGATCATTCGGGGCTTCGTCCACTAACGCAAGGCCAGCACAGCATTTGGCTTGCCCAAGCGCTCGATCCAAGCGATCCCGCATTCAATATTGGTGAATGCGTTGAGATCCATGGAGCAGTCGACAGCACCGTGTTCGAGCGTGCGTTGCGGCAGGCGGTAAAGGAAGCAGCCGGCCTTCATCTCCGAATAAGTGAGACGCTGGATGGTCCAAGACAGTACCTCGTCCAAGATGACAATTGGGAGTTGCCGTTCGTTGACTTTGGTCAAAGGAACGAGCCGCGCTCAGCAGCCGAGGCCTGGATGCGCGCGGATATGAACCGTGCGTTCGACCTTACTCGCGAGTCCCTGTTTCGGTTCGCGCTGCTCCGCATCGCTTCCGATCGCTACTGTTGGTATGCAGTTAACCACCACTTGGTTAACGACGGTTACGGATGGGTGCTGCTGCTTCGCCGGGTAGCGGAGCTTTACGGCGAGTTGGCTGCCGGTATTTCAAGCGAACCGCGATCCTTTGGCTCGCTGAATGATCTGATTGAAGCAGAGGAAGCTTATCGACAATCTCAGCAATACGTCCGGGATCAGAGCTACTGGTCCGACATTCTCAAGGATCGTCCGGAACCGGTAAGCCTGTCCACGTACACCGTTCCGCCAAATCCGGGCGTGCTGCAGATCCAGGGCTTCGTTCCAAGCCATGCTGATCTCGAGGCACTTGGCCGCACACACGGCGCGAGCGCGGCCGCCGTGGTTATGGCTGCGGTAGCTCTCTATTTCTATCGCATGACTGGGGCGCGCGACCTCGTAATGGGCATGCAGGTTGCTGCCCGGCTTGGGCACCATTCGAAACGCGCGGTCGGCATGGCCGCCAACGTGATCCCTCTGCGGCTGTCGGTCCACCCAGACGAAGACTTCAATGCTCATCTTCACCGGACGGCACGTGCGATACGAGAAGCCTTTCGTCATCAGCTTTACCGCATCGAAGATTTACGGCGGGATTTCGGGTTATCGCCGCGTGGCGCCGACATCTTCTCTGTCTTCGCAAACTATATGCCGCTCGACGAGAGCATCACGTTTGCCGGATTTGCCATTCGTCGATTGCCGCTGGGCAATTGGCGTGTCGACGATATCCAGTTCGTCTACTATGGCAGCTCGCCCAATACAGGACATCGAATAGATGTTGTCGGTAACTCTGCCAGATATACCCTCGGGCAACTGGACGAACACTTACAAAGGCTGTGTGCGCTGATTGATCAGTGTACAGTCAGACCTGATACGATTGGTAGCCAGGCTGACCTCATTTCTGACGCGGAACGTGCGCGAATATTGATTGGGTTTAATGACCCTGGACAGGCTCTTCCGCTCAACAAGTTCGTCCATGAGCTGTTCGAAGAGCGCGTCAGCGCTACGCCGGAGGCGCCCGCTGTCTTGGGTGAGAATGCCTCCCTGACCTATTCGGAGCTCAATATTCAGGCCAACAGGTTGGCTCATTACCTAAGAGCCGAAGGCGCAGGTCCCGAGGTCCTCGTTGCCATTTGCTCGGATCAGCCTGTTCAAATGGTCGTAGCGCTGCTCGGTACTTTGAAGGCGGGAGCGGCCTGCGTCCCAATAGATCCCGCGCTGGGAAAGGACCAATTGGAGCGTGTGCTCCAAGATATAAGCCCGTCGATTGTTTTAGCTGGCGAACGAGCGCTCCTTCCGAAGTCGACGACTAGAGCTATCGTAATCGAGGAGATCAGTCACGCTCTAGCTCAACTGCCAGAGACGAATATTGACGTGGAGGCCGTTGGTCTGTCGCAGGGATGTCTCGCCTACGTTACCGTTGCGCCGGACCAAACAGGAATAACGAAAGCACTGATGGAAGAGCACATCGGCGTGCTCGGTCGATTGCTAGGGATGCAAAGGGAATATCCCTTAATGAGCAGCGACTGTGTTGTGCGGGACGGCTCGCTGGGATCTCCTCGCTCGATCTGGCAGCTTTTGTGGCCGCTGACGACCGGCGCAAAATTGGTCGTCACTGGGCAGCAAGGGGACATTGAACCGGAATATCTGAAACGCGTGATTGACGGGTTCGAAGTCACCACGACACTTCTATGCCCATCAGCGCTGCCCTCGCTTCTGAACTGCGGGGGCATTGAGGCGTGTGGCTCCTTGCGCCGCATTTTTTGCAGCGGTGAGCCGATATCATCCCCGTTGGCCGCGCGGTGCCTTCAGCTCCTCCCGGAAGCGCAACTTCACAGTTTGTACGCTCCAACGGAGTCGGATCTCGAAGTTGCCCACTGGCCGTACGACGCTACGGCCCTCCCCGGCAAGGTTCCAATCGGGCGCCCACTTGCAAACGCACATATTTACGTGCTCGACCGATCCATGCGGCCGGTACCGGTTGGTGGCGCTGGTGAGATTTATATCGGCGGCCCTGGCGTTCCACGCGGATATCTCGGTCAACCCGAGCTCACGGCGCAACGGTTTGTCGAATGTCCGTTCGACCTACCCAATCAGGGGAAGCGTCTCTACAAGACCGGTGACTACGGGCGGTGGGGACCAGACGGCGTGGCTGAATTTCTCGGTCGCAGTGATCTGCAGATAAGGCATCAGGGCGTTCTCATAGACTTGCACCGTATTGAGACATGCCTGAGCCAGATCGCGGGGGTGAAGGAAGCAGCAGTGATAGTCTGCGAGAATTCGTCTTCCGAGCCCGGGCTTCTGGCCTACTTCACCGAGCGACAGCCATCCTCCAGCGCGTCTGCTCTGCGCGCGCAGATTCAAGCTATTCAATCAGAGTTGGAACGAGCATTGCCCCCTCAATGGTGGCCGTCGTCATACGTCGCGATCGCCGCTTTGCCCCTGAGCGCAGGCGGTAAGCCGGATCGAGGGGCCCTTGCCGCGCGAGGCTGGCCGAAAGATAGCGCCGACATCGCGCCACAAGGACCCACGGAAGTGGCACTGCATGCGATTTGGCAGGAAGTGCTCCGGATCGAGCACTTTGGCAGACGTGATAGTTTCTTCGACCTCGGCGGACACTCCCTACTCGCGACCCAAGTCGCGTCGCGGGTGTCCCGCGTGTTTAATGTAGAACTGCCGCTGCATACGATCTTCGAAACTCAAACACTTGAGAACTTGGCTCGCCGGATCGAGCAAGCTCGGGACGAGAACAGGCAGATCCCCATTTCGCCCATTGTCGCCGCCGGCCGAGCTTCGGAACATTTTTCGAGCAATATTGGCGAAGGGCCTACGAGGATCACGCCGGCAACAACCCAGTCCATCGAGGAACATCCGACCGCTCTCTCGTATTCGCAGCAACGGATGTGGCTGATCCAGTCGCTCGATCCGCAAAACTCCGCATACAATCTGAGTGGTGCCGTACGTCTTATCGGTCCTCTGCACCGAGAGGCTCTTTCGGGAGCGCTCAATGAGGTGTGTCGACGGCACGAGAATCTGCGCAGTACATTTCGTGAAGTGGACGGCGAGGTGCAGCAGCAGGTCGAGCCGTGGCGCCCCCAAGAGTTGCTTGTGACTGACTTGCGCTCGCTCGGTGATGCAGCTCCTGCAGAAGCTATTGCGAGGGCTCAACGTGATGCCCGCACGCCGATTGACTTGACGTGCGGGCCGGTTCTGCGAGCGTCTCTGTTTCGGATCGCGGACGACGAGCACCTGCTCCACCTGACGCTTCATCACATCTCAGGTGACCAGTGGTCGGTTGGTATTGTCGCTCGCGAACTGGCGTCTGCGTACAACGACCTGCGTGCTGGACGCCCGGTCAATCTGGAGCCCGTTAGGCTCCGGTACCAGGACTACGCAAAATGGCAACGTGCGCACGAAAACCATAGCGACGACCAGCTATCTTACTGGAAGCGGCAACTGGACCAATTGCCGTCGATCGAGTTGCCGACGGATTTCTCTCGGCCCCAGGTGCGCGGGTTGAATGGTGCCAGCCACCGGGCATCGGTTGATGCGGCATTGCTCTCTAAGCTCGATCGTATGAGTAAGCGTGAGGGATGCACCCTCTTCATGACGATGCTGGCTGCATTCGCAGTTCAGCTCTACCGTTTGACTGGACAGGAAGATTTCGCAATCGGCGTGCCGATTGCTAATCGGACCCAGAGCGATTTGGAGAATCTGGTCGGTACCTTCGTAAACACTTTGGCGCTGCGTGTGGATCTATCCGAACGACCAAGCTTTCTCGCTTTTCTAAAGCGGGTTCGCGGCGCCGCGCTGGATGCCTATGCGCGTCAGGATGTTCCGTTTGACAGGTTGGTGCAGGAGATCGCGCAATCGCGCGACAACAGCCGAGCGCCGCTCGTGCAAGTCATGTTCAACATGCTAAACACTCCGTTCTACGGCGTGTCGTTCGACGGGCTGAAATGGGAGCCTGCGGTTATCGACCGAGGGGGTGCGCAGTTTGAATTGAGTCTGTCGGTGGATGCCCAGCTCTCGAACACGGTAACATTCGAGTACAATACGGATCTGTTCGAACGTCGAACAGTTGAGCGCTTCTCTGCTCAATACCTCCAGCTTCTCGAAAGCATTGCGAACGATCCTGATCAGGGCATCGGATCGATGCCGATGCTGCCGGCCAGCGAGCGCCGATTGCTGCTTGATTGTTGGAATGCCACCCTTGTCCCGGCGGACAGGCCGCGTTTCATTGCAATGTTTGAGGAGCAGGTAGCTAGACGACCGAACGCATCGGCGGTCACCTTTGACGGGAAGACGATCAGCTATGCTGATCTCGACGCAAGCGCGAGCCTTGTTGCGAAAAATCTGCATACACTGGGTGTTCGCCCCAATGCGGGTGTCGCCCTTTGCCTGAAGCGGTCAATCGACTTGATCGTGATGCTGCTCGGTGTTCAGAAAGCAGGTGGCTACTACGTTCCTCTGGACCCGTCCTTTCCTGCCAAGCGGCTGGCTTACATGTTGGCCGATAGCGGTGTAACCGCGCTGGTTACTGATCCCGAATCCAAGGAACGGCTGACGGTGCCTGATGGTCTGCGGGTGTACGATAGCGCTACGCTTATGCGCGATGGAGGCGAAATGATCGCCGCCCACCCGGTGACCGGCTCGTCCGATGGGAAGATCGCCTACATCATCTACACGTCGGGATCGACAGGTCAGCCAAAAGGTGTCGTGATTTCGCATGACTCCCTTTCGAATTTCCTTCTGTCGATGTCGCGGGTGCCGGGATTGACTCGTGATGATGTGATGATCGCCGTAACGACGGTTTCGTTCGATATTGCCGGGCTTGAGCTCTATCTGCCGTTGAGTGTCGGCGCCTCCATAGAATTGGTTTCGAGGGAATCGGCTTCGAATGCAGCCACCCTGTCCAGTCTGCTACAAAAAAGCCGGGCAACGGTTATGCAGGCGACCCCAGCCACTTGGCGAATGCTGATTGATGGGGGCTGGAAGGGAGATGGTAACCTGCGCGCATTGTGCGGTGGAGAAGCGCTCTCTCGCGACCTTGCTGATGCGTTGCTCGCCCGGGTCGGAGAACTCTGGAATTTGTACGGCCCAACTGAAACGACGATTTGGTCGACGGTGGCGCGTATCGAGCGCGGCGATGCACCAATTTCGATCGGGCGTCCTATCGACAACACGCGGGTTTACATTGTCGATCATGACGGCGAGCTAGCGCCAATTGGTGTTTCGGGTGAGATCTTGATCGCTGGCGCGGGGGTTGCGGTCGGTTATCAAGATCGGCCGGAAGCGACAGCCGAACGGTTTCTCCCCGATCGTTTCAACGTTCAGCGGAATGAGAGGGTCTATCGGACTGGTGATCTCGGAAAATGGAACGCTGACGGTCTGCTCCATCACCTTGGTCGAATCGATAGCCAGATTAAAGTTCGTGGCTTTCGGATTGAAACCGGCGAGATTGAGACCGTTCTTCGGCAGCAGGCTTCTGTGACAGAAGCGGTCGTCGTTGCTCGCGAACTGACCCCGGGGGATAGTCGTCTGGTCGCCTACGTTATTCATAAGGCCGAGGTTGCCACTGTAAGCGAGCTGCGAGCTCAGCTACGGGATCATTTGCCGGATTATATGATCCCCTCGCTCATCGTGCCCGTCGATGCGATCCCTCTTACGCCGAACGGGAAAGTAGATCGGAAGGCTCTGCCCGATCCGTTCACCAGTCAGATGCACGCTTCGACGGACTACGTTGAGCCGGCTGCAGGAACGGAGCAGTTGATTGCGAACGTCTGGCGGGATTTGCTCAGGGTGGAACGCATCAGCGCTGACGACAATTTCTTCGAGCTCGGTGGCCATTCGCTCTTGGCCGTCAGAATGGTGGGCATCGTCCGGCAGAAGATGGGGCGAACACTTGACCCGCGTACGCTCTATTTTAAGAACCTGCGACAAATCGCCGAATTTGTCGCCGAAGGAACAGCATAGCAATCTAGAACATGTTGCCTCTCTTCTTCGGATCAAAGCAGCGCCGTCTCTTTGGAGCCTACGAGCCCGCCGCGGTGCGAAGCGCGGATGTGCGCGCGGCATTGCTCTGCGGCTCATGGGGTGTCGAGTATACCAATGCTCATCGAACGATGCGTCTGCTGTCGAAACGGCTAGCTGCCGCCGGTTTTGACACGCTGCGCTTTGATTATTTCGGCGCGGGAGATTCCGGAGGAGAAACCACCGAGGCAGACCTCGACGGCTGGAAGGACGACATCCAAACGGCTTTGCGTGAACTAAAGGATATGAGTGGCGCCACTCATGTTGCAGCGATCGGTTTGCGGCTTGGCGCCACTCTCCTGGCCGAGACAGTCCCTCGGCTGTCCGCCGAGATTCAGAGCGCTGTGCTCTGGGATCCCATCCTGTCCGGAGCAGACTACTTGCAGGCGCTATTGTGTCCTATTGACAACCATTACGGAAAGACATCCGATTCCGCAGCATATGCCGAATCAAAAGCTGGTCTCGCTTCCGAACTCGGAGGACTCCTCGTTTCATCTGCATTCGTCCGGGGATTGGCGGATATCGATTTAAGCACCTATCAGGCGCCAGCTTCCATGAGGATGCTGGCCGTCTTCACGGAGACGGGGCTTCCGGATGGCGCTTTCAGCGGCTTCTTCGATTCCGGAGGTGAAGTCGCCAGGCTCCAGGCCCCGCCACCTTGGAAGGATGCTGCTGAACGGGACGAGGGCTTGCCGGTGGAAGTCTGCGAACGGATTCTCAAGTGGCTGGGATAGAGCACGATTTCGTCGAGCGGGTCGCTCATTTTGGACCGGACAAGGCGCTGATAGGAATTGTTGCTCAGCCTGCCCGCCCCTTCCCCGCTGATCGGCTATCAGTCGTTATCCTAAATACGGGAACCATCCACCGCGTTGGCCATCATCGGATGTATGTGGCGATGTCGCGCAGGCTTGCCCGGGCGGGCTTTACGGTTCTGAGATTTGACTTTTCAGGCCTTGGCGACAGTGCGACGCATAGGTCAAAGCAGCCACTGCTCCAGTCCAATTTTGCTGACATCGGGTCAGCGTTAAGTTGGCTGGAGAAGACGCAGGGAATCTCCCGGTTCATCCTGGTCGGTCTGTGTTCAGGAGCTGATCACGCAATCCTTTACGGCTTCTCGGATTCCCGCGTGATCGGTTCGGTGCTGATTGACCCCTACATTCCGCCAACTGCGCGCTACTTCGTCGATTATGCGTCCCGTCGCTTGCGTGATGTCCGAAGTTGGAGAAACTTCAGACTTCACAAAAGCAAGCTTATGCGACGGCTGGTCGAGCGCTTTTCGTATGGTTTGTATCGGGAAAATGCACCACAGCACCTCGCCTACCAGGGCTTGGACGCCCGGGCGTCGCTGGAGGAAGTTTACGACGCGGCGGTGAAGGCGAGCATAAAGCTTTTGGTCATCTGCACCGGCCGGCATCATGCCCCGCGCCAGACGTATCGTGAACAATTCATCAACGCCTTTTCCAACGTGAGTTTCGGTGGCTCGTTGCGGTTGGAGTTCTTTCAGGATGCGGATCACACCTTTAGTTCCGCCCAGTCCAGGAAGGACCTCGAGGATCTGGTGGTCAAATGGTGCGAGACCACCAAGTTCGAACGCACTCGATCGGAATCGACTTCCACGGTCGATGTCACGGATCGTTGGATAGCCTGAGCGGTTGGCGTGATTGGCCAACAGCCACCGAAGCGGTGCCGAGCGGCGGCCTAGGCTAGGTCACGGCCCACGCTCGGAAGCGATCTCGGCCGGTTATTTCGCGGACCCCGAGTTGTGCAACAAGGCTTAGTGCCGCCCGTTGGCTGACTCGCAACTCTTTTGAGATCATTGCTGCAGAAACCAAAGGATTGTCGATCAGGAGGTCGATCAAGGCCGGCAAATGTGACGTGGAACGACGTCCCCTTGCCTTGCGGGCCAGCAACCGCTTGGCCGTGAGCCAGGTCTCATGACGGCGCATCCCCTCCTCCGCCGCCGCGACGAGAGAGCTCAGGCCAGCCGCATAGCGGAGATCAGTTTGTCGACCGCGGCGGTGCTCTAGCGGGACGGTTCGTTCGCCGACACTCCAAAGGGTCATATGGGAGACGGTCTTCCTTCGAAGACTAAGAAGCGAGGCCGCCAGCAGCCGGCCTTCTCCCCGATCGAAGCCGAGCGGAGCAATCTCGGTCCACGCGTCCTGGGCGATCACCGCAGCAATCGTCGGCGGAAGCGCGGCGGTTTGCCGGACGATCTGGAGCCATTCCTCGATCCGCTCTGCCCGCCGTGCCTTCTCGACGCCGACTTGCTCGACCGGGTAGTCCATTCGCTCAAGCAGGCTTTCGCTGCGCAGCATAGCTCGGTCGATGGCGGTAAGGGCGACTTCGAGTTCGTCGCTCGGATCGAACTGGTCACTCTCTTCATTAGGGTTGGAGACGGTTACAGCCGACGTGTTGCGACCCAGAATGTCCATGACAGAGGTTGCCGAAGTTCTCCAGTCAACGACGGAGGTGGCAATGCGGCGGCGCAAACGAAGAACGGAATGCGCCCTGGTCAGTTCGGCGGTTGGAGCGCCGTTGTCCATCATGGCGTCATGTAGAACCAGATCGTCCAGATGAACAGCTTCGCCGTCCAACCACACGCTCGAGATCACTTCGAGAAAATCTGTTCTGCGCCGCCAGCCCTCGCGTATTTCGCTCTTCAACAGCCGCTCATCCAAACGAGCCAGCTTATCTTCGGCTTCCGCGACTCGAACCGCCATCTTTGACCAGGACAGATCGGGAATCTGATAGGTCGCCCAAGGCATTGAAAACACGTGCGTGTTTGAATTGGACGGAAGCTAATTTGGTTCTAGCTTCTGGTACTGGTCGCGGACTTCGCGGATCTGGTCTGGCCGCGCTTGGTAGGGCAATCCGACCATACTGTATCAAACGGCAATAGCAAGCCTGCCCGCGTGGTGGTGTCCTTGCGCCTTGCCGTCGGGGAGACGTCCCTGGCTGCAGGTCATTGTCGATCGGGATACGGCCATTCCAATTTTGGCTTGCGTGGCCGTGTGGAGGTGAGATGCAAAGCGGGCCGAATTTGCCTGGTTGAGCGGCCGGACGTCCCTACCCTCCGGATCAATGCCATCAGATCTGCTGCTCACGGCAGCGGCGTTGCTTGTTTTCTCCTGCCGGCGGCGTCAAACGCTGAGAGGCTGTCCGCTGTTAGGGCTTTGGTCCTTTCAGTTGACCGCGGTCAACCCCTCAGCGGCTTAATTGTATGTTAACCATAATGACGCCCAGCAGATCGTTACCCTCTTATCTTCGCCGGCGGGCTTGATCGCTAGCTGTGGTCCACCAAACCAGAGAGCAAAGTTGACCGCGGTCAACTTTGCTCTGCGGCGATGTCGGCCGGCCTAAAGGCCCGGCGAAAGCGATGATTTCACCGGCATCCCAGCTCCGGCAAGCTCCGCTCCGATTAGGCTGTGCGTCCGCCGTTCATGTTGTGGCGATGCTGCTTCGACCGAATCTCCAACAGGCCCATCGCGGGCCGAGCCGGGCACGGGCGCGTCTCATCCGAAGTCTTCCGCACTTCAGAGCGCAATCGCCGACCGCGCGCGTTCTATAGATGACGCATCACGAAGGACTGAAGTTGACCGCGGTCAACTTCAGCGTCGGAGCCTTCCGGCCGCGAGACAATATCAGCGGTAGCCTTGCCGCCGCCATCTGAGCCGCTCACGATCCCCTTTCCATCGTCCATTTGCAGCAGACTTTCGGGGCAAGAGACCTCGAGCAAATTCTTTGACGGAGCCGGCGGTCGTTGGACGAAGCTAGCGGAAGTCGCGTCGACGGAAGATCACCGCCTGAGCGCATCCAAAGTTGTCGAACAGAGATCTGTTTACTCAGGCGGATAGGTCGGCTCTGGTGTTGACCGCGGTCAACTTTGCAAGTCCTTCGTTCGGCTGGTGGCGCGCCGACGGTAGTGACCGCGACAAGCCAGGCAAGGCGCCTCCTCCGCATCGAACCGAGCCGCGCCGTGCTTGTGCCATCCGACGCCGGAAAACAACGAATCCCATCGAAACTGTCCCGCAAATCCCGTCCATGGCGCGCCTGGACCAAGCCGGGGAGCCCGCTGGACTGGTAGGTTGTCCGCGGCCTTCTTTCGTCCGGCAAGCATTCGCCCAGCAAGCATCCGAACGCAATGACGGGGCGGATCGATCTTGAGGTGGTCAATATGCGAGCACGATGCATTTTGCATCGTGCCTTCACAAACTGGAGTTAGTGAAGCAGCAAGGTCTCTGGACGGCATGTGGGTCGAAGGCTCAGGTATGGCTCATCCAACAGGGCCTTCTCGGAGGCAAGCTCGACCGTTGAGGCTCGAGCGATCAGGAGTGGGCAGGACGTTGATCGTTAAACTCACCTCGGATTCCTTAATCCGTCGTTAACCCTTTCTTTATTGCCGGCCGCTAGAGAATCTGTCGTACTAACGCCAAGTCACCGTTTTTCGAACGATCAGCGTAAAAACGAGAGCGAGCCGTGTCTTTAGCAGACGAAAGACGAAGAATAGATACGGTGGCCGACCATCCGCCGACGGCCATTCATGAGCTCATCGCGGCTGACGCCCGTGAGCTGTCAGCCAAGCTCGTTGCGCATCGGCTGAAGCTCTTTCCGCCGAAAGCCGCCAAAACTCTGCGTCGTTTTTCCTCGGGCGAAGCCGCCAAGCTGATCGGGGTTAACGATTCCTATCTCCGACAACTTACCCTGGAAGGGAAGGGTCCGCAGCCAGAAATCGCGGCTGGAGGCCGTCGGCTGTATTCGCTCCAGGATATCCAGGCCCTGCGTACATATCTCGACGAGACCGGCAAAGCGTCACGGAGGTACCTGCCGAACCGAAGGGAAGGGGACCACCTCCAGGTCATCGGAGTCGTCAACTTTAAGGGAGGGTCGGGCAAGACGACGAGCGCGGCCCACCTTGCCCAGCATCTTGCGCTGCAGGGGTTCAGGGTTCTGGCGGTTGACCTTGACCCTCAGGCGTCGCTGTCCGCACTCCACGGCTATCAGCCGGAATTTGACGTCGAAGAGAACGGCACGCTGTACGGTGCGATCCGATATGGCGACGGACGTCGTGATCTGGCCGAGATCATTCGTCCAACCTACTTCCCGTATCTCGATATCGTCCCGGCGAACATTGAGCTGATGGAATTTGAGCACGAGACGCCAAAGGCGCTGGCTCAACGCCAATCCGGTGATCCGCTGTTCTTTGCTCGCGTTGCTCGCGTGTTGGCGACGGTCGAACACCGTTACGACGTCGTCGTCATTGATTGCCCGCCTCAGCTTGGGTTCCTGACCCTTTCAGCTCTTTGTGCAGCCACAGCCGTTCTGATTCCTGTCCACCCGCAAATGCTCGACGTCATGTCGATGTCGCAGTTCCTGCTGATGACGGCCGACTTGCTCGAGGTGGTGGCGAAGGCTGGCGGGAATATGAACTACGACTGGATGCGATACCTCGTGACGCGATACGAGCCCGGCGACGGTCCGCAGGCGCAAATGGTGGGTTTCATGAGAGCCCTCTTTGGCGATCGCATGATTACAAACATGATGCTGAAGAGCACAGCGATCAGCGATGCCGGCATCACTAAGCAAACCCTCTACGAAGTCCCTCGCGAGCAGTTCACGCGTTCAACCTACGATCGCGCGATGGAGTCGCTGGATGGTGTGAACGGGGAAATCCAGAATCTCATGCTCTCCGCCTGGGGGAGGACGTAATGGGGCGCAAGAATCTCCTAAGTGGCTTGATGGACGACCTTGGACCCCCCGGTCAAAGCGTCCAATCCACCGAGCCAGAACGCACGTCGCCGACTTTCGGGATCAGAGGTGCCGTCGGAGCGATGAGCCGATCGCTAGAGAAGCTTTCGGCGGAGAACCATGCGGCCAAGGCGCTTGCCGAACGTTTCGCAAGTGGCGAGACCGTGGTTGAAATCGATCCCTCGCTGATCGACGCTTCGATCGTTCCGGACCGGATGCCGGATACGGAAGCCGATCATACGGCGCTTGTGCGCTCAATCGAGGAGAGCGGGCAACTTGTCCCCGTTTTGTTGCGGCCACACCCACACGATCCGTCGCGGTTTCAAACGGCCTACGGGCATCGCCGGGTGCGAGCTCTTAGTGAGCTGAAGCGACCCGTGCGGGCCATCGTCAGGAAGCTGACGGACGACGAGTTGGTCGTCGCACAAGGGAAGGAGAATGGCGAGCGACGTGATCTGTCGTTCATCGAACGGGCAAGTTATGCCGTCGCACTTGAGGACAGCGGCTTCAAGCGGGACACGATCGGACTGGCCCTGAGTGTCGACAAGACGGAGCTTTCCCGTCTTATCGGTGTTGCGCGCGCCATTCCGAGGTCGCTTGTCAATGCCATAGGTCCGGCACCCAAGGTGGGACGCCGAAGGTGGATGGAGTTGGAAATGCTTCTGCAGGGCAGGGATGCAGCAGCAGGGCTCGCCGAGCTTCTCATGAGCCATCCATTCCTAGCATCCGATTCCGATGCACGCTTCGCCTCGGTCTGCGCAGCACTCTCTCCCCGCAGAGAAAAAGGGCGGGCAACCATCTGGACCGCGGAGGATGGGAGGAGAGTGGCTTCAATAGACCGGCGCCCAGAACGGACAATGCTCGCACTGGATGAAAAGGCGGCGCCTGGCTTTGGCGAATATGTTGTCGAACGTCTGGCGGAACTCTATTCGGATTATCAGAGGACGCGTGGATGACATGAGCTCGATTAGGCCGTCTAAACGGCATTGCGGCTATGGGAGCATCCACAAGCGGATTCAGTAAGGCGTAAGCACCCCAACAAAGGAGCAAAAAGCAAAGAAAAAGGCCCCCGAAACGTTTCCGCCCCGGAAGCCTTCTCTAACGTGTAAGCAGCCTTAGAGAATCACGGTCGCGAATCCTAGTCAAGCCTATTTGCAGCGGTAACGATTCGCCGAGCGCTTTTTCTTTGCCTAAAGAAGGCAAGGAAAATGAACAACAGCTACCCGACGGCTCCCTTTGGGAGCCGAGCGCTGACGCTTGCCATGGTTGCAAGCCAGGCGAACGCCTCTCTATGTCCAGATGACAGGGTAATTCATAAATGGAAAATCTTTCGCGCAATTACCGATGCGAAAGATCGCCTTGTCATTTCCGACCGAGCATTGACTGTTCTGAATGCTCTGCTCACTTGCCTGCCGGAGACAGTTCTTACGCCGGGTAAAGATCTCGTCGTCTTTCCATCGAATGCCTCGCTCAGCGAGCGGACACACGGCATGGCAGGGACGACCTTGCGGCGTCACCTGAGTGCCTTGGTAAGTCGGGGCATGATCATTCGCCGGGACAGTCCGAACGGAAAGCGCTACGTTCGCAGAGCCGGCGACGGCTCTATTGAGCAGGCGTTTGGATTCGACCTCACACCGATAATCGCCCGCGCCGAAGAATTTGAACGACTGGCCGACGAGGTTCGGCAACAACGGCGCCTGGCTGCGTTGGCGAGGGAGCGCGTCACCATCTTGCGTCGTGACATCGCAAAGATGATTGCGATCGCCATTGAGGACGGAGCTCCCGGTGATTGGTCCGCACTGCAGAAACAGTTTGCCGGACTGAGCCAGCGGTTGCCTCGAATGGCCTCCATAACGCTATTGGAGCCATTGGCAGCGAGGTTGAATGAGCTCGCCGTCGAGACGGGCAAGCTGCTGAATTCTCATATCTCTGCACAGAAAACGGACGGCAATGCCAGCCATTCCGGCGTGCAATATCAGAATACAAATACAGACCCCCTTACTGAACTTGAACCAGCTTCGCAACGAAGCGGGGCGGCGGTAGCCGGGACCGATCAAACCATCGAGAAACCTGACAGAGCCCAATCCGTCGGCTTCCCTCTCGGACTCATTCTGAAGGCGTGCCCGGATATCGCAATGTACGCCCGCCACGGGATTTCGAGCTGGAATGACCTGTTGGCGACCGCTCGCGTGGTGCGATCAACACTAGGCATTAGCCCGAGTGCTTGGGATGAGGCCGTTCAGGAGATGGGGGAGGCGGACGCTGCGGTTACAATCGCCGCAATTCTGCAGCGCTCATCGGAAATCAAGAGTCCAGGGGGCTATCTGCGCGGCCTCACGGCGAGAGCGAAAGCCGGTACTTACTCGATCGGCCCTCAGATCATGGCGCTCTGGCGCAAGCAAAAGACAGGCGGAGAGGGAGGGCTATACGCATGATGCCGCTCGACCGCGCGCTGCGCAGGCGTCCGTAGTCCAAGCGGCTCTCTTTGCGCGAGTCATGTGAACGTTGAACGACGAGGCGCTCAAGCGTCATTTTTACAGAGCCACAGGACAAGGCTGGAGAGCCAGCCGACCAAGATAAACGAGCTGCTGAGCATCTGGTGGGGAGGCGATCAGTACTTCGTGGAGATTGATACAAACCGCGTTACCGGATCTGCTCGAGCCCGATTTCTTTGGAGCGCCAGGTTCGGAACGGGCCGCGAGGGCTCGCTCTCAGCTTGTTCTTAAGCTGCAGGACCGGTTTCTCAATGCAATTCCAGGAAAGCATGGCAAATCCAAGTGTGAGCGGAAGTCCCAGCATCAACACGAGCCACCCAGTTCTGTAGTCTGAAGGCAGGAAATGGACCAGGGTCTGCTGGATCGGGAAACCAAATAGATAGATTCCGTAAGAGTAGTCTCCGTTCGTCAGAAATCTTGGAAGATGAACTTTCCGAGTACCGATGTAGACGACGATATAGGTGAGTGCGAGCACGCCGGGCACCGCCAACGGCGGGTAAACAACAGCGATGGAGGCGACAATTGAGGCAATCGCGGCGTAGCTGCCCGAGACGACGATGCGGTCATTCCACTGGAAGGACAAACACCCGACGATGAAGGCGACGACCAAGATCTTCCAATCCGCAACGCCCAAGAAATTGTACGCTTGGCCACCCCCGACGATGTAGGCCGTCGTTGAGAGCAACACCAACAGACCGATCAGTCCGAAGTATGTCCTGCTGAAGATCACCTTTGAAAGGATCATTGCCGACATGAATACGTAACAGAAGAACTCCGGCTTCAATGTCCATAGATTGAGATTGACGGCGCCAGGTACCGGATTCTGGGCAAACAGACCGGGCAGGAAGAATTGTACGTTGCCCACAATATTCAGGAAGTATCTGAAAAACAGAGGATCGGAGAAATACTCCAGCAGACCCTTGTCGGTGAGCCATGGTCCCAGGATCAACGCGCTTAGAGTAACCTCGACGATGAGTGCAGGTGCGATTCGAAATACCCGGAACAGCAGAAAGGTCGTTGTGCTCCTAATGCGAAGGGCGCTACCGGTGACAAGATATCCGCTGACCGCAAAAAACATGGGCAGCACCGGGCTGGCAATAATCCTGTGCAACGGATCGCTCGCAAACTGCTCCGCTGCGTACGCTCCCTTACAGATGAACATGGCGTGTATGGTGAAGACCCAAACCGCTAGCACAAGGCGCAGCGCATCAAAGCCGGGACCAACACCACCATGGGCGTCGAGGATGTCCGCCGCCGTCGAGCCGACCTTCGCTCTTTGGGAATTCATGCCGCTTCGTGACTTTCGATCAGACCTGACGGGTGCTTGCGGCCTTCGGGATCTCGACCCAGCTTCCACTAGCGGGGCCCTAACACAGATGCCGCTGCGAAGCGGTGCATACCGTTCTTCAGGAAGGACCGTTCGCTGTAAGGCTGGATCGGAAGAAACCTGCGGCCGCGCATCTCCCTTGCTTACCTTATAGCCGGCGATCTCTTACTCTTCTGGATCGTTCGGTGGCATGCTTGAACCAATCGACTCGGCAGCCTTGGCCTGATCTTCGCCGTTCGGGGGCGGTCGGCTCGCCAAAAGCCTATTCTCAAGGTCCGCCACTATCCTCCGCAATCTCTTCAATTCCAGATATTGGCGGCGCAATTCTCCAGACATGAAACACCGACGGTTCAAATATATAAAAAACTGTATCCAAATACCAAGGTCGGCGATACTTCTCGAGCTTCGCCGATCGAGGTCGCACTCTACGCAGGGGCAAATTCTTGGCAATAAACTTCAACAATTAAGCTTTATAATACGAGATTTTAAACGCAATTCAATTTGTCATTGCTCTGCGATGCTTTAAATGTCGCTTGTTGTGCGCGAGGGCCTGGAAAGGCGCGGTCGAGGTGCGTCGATCAGCCTGATAGGATCCGAAGGTGCGCCCTGCGCGCCATCTACCCGTGAGAAGGCTTGGCCCTGAAGCCGCCATTGGCGAGTTGCATCATCCTCTGCAGGACTGGCAGCTTTCGTCAGAAATATTCCGATACAAATCGCTGCAAGCTTCTTGTCAGGTTGGTCTGCTAGGATGGGTGCAGTCAGGCATTTATTGCATTGAAATTTATTGCATCCGAAATCGTTAATAGGCCCGCGGAAGAGGGCGATATTTCTCCCTGATTCTCCTCGGGTCGACGTTAATTTGATCACGATGAGGAGGCCATTTCGATGGTTGTTCCTGGGCGTCGCGTTGAGCGTATGGATAGACGCTCGCCTGTTCTCTCCGCCGAGACCGTAGAATTCCAGCAGCACTTTGGCATCTCGGCATTCTCGTTGAGGCACTATCTCGCGGACAGTGATCTCTTCTCGCTCGCCGCGCTGGAAGACGCTGCAGCGTTCTGGATAGCGCACGATCGACCCGATCGGTTCGTGGTGTCGGGTGGGCAGGGAAAGACCAACGCAAAATTCTCGGAAATGGCGGATAGAACTCGCATTGCAAGCGCTATTGGCGGGCTGACTCACTCTCATAGCTACGTCAAGATCAGCAATATCAATGCTGTCAGCTCCGACTATCAAAAGCTGCTGCAGCAGGCATTACTGGATGTGGAGGATCTCCTCGGTCAAAAGGTCCTGTCGAACGTCACTTGGGCGCAGATGACGGTGTTCATATCGTCACCCAACATCGTTACGCCCTATCATATTGACCATGAGGCCAATTTCCTGTGCCAGATTGCGGGCGAAAAGGACGTTTGGCTTTTCGATCCGAACGATCGCGAGCTCCTCCCCGATCCGGAGATTGAGAAATTCTATCTCGGTGATCTAAATGGCGCGCAGTATCGAGAACAGTTAGGCGATCGCGGCAAGCGTTTCCAATTGGCTCCGGGAGTGGCCGTCCACCATCCTCCTTTGGCCCCTCACTGGGTTAGAAATGGAAGCAGCGTCTCGATCAGTGTCAGCATAAACTTCTGCATGACGGAGCTCGACAGAAAAGCTCACATCTATCAGGTCAACTCGATCATGAGGAGACTAGGTCTCCGGCCACGGCCACCAGGCCAGTCGGTCATGAGTGATACTTTGAAAGCCGGCGGAATGAGGCTTCTCTGTGCTTCTGAACCCAGAAGTTATCGAGATGTTGTGTTCTCTGGTCTCGACAGGTTGCGGGCGCCGTACCGGCTGGCTAGCCGAGTTCTCAGGAAGCCTCGAAGTAATCAAATGGGGCCATCAAGCGGAACACGACCGACCAAAGGTGTGTGATCGGTCGGGATGAAGGGTGCCGGCTGAATGCGCGAGAAGCTGTGGCGAGGCGCGCCAGAGCGCCTGGCAACAGCGATGGCTAGCGAATTGCCTTGATGTCCCCCCGCGGACCGGATTCGTGCGGATGGACGCACAAGGCTGTAGGCGAGCCAGGCTTCGCTCTGCTTCCAGCATCATTCTCTGCAGCGATGAGCGATCTGGGTTGGTGACGCCACGGTGCTGAACAACCGACCTGAGAGATTAGTTCGAGATTGTGCAGAGGGACCCGTTCGCGGTCGGCGGTCACGACCTTTAGCAGTTGCCGCAGTCGTCCTGCTTCTCCTCTTTGGATGATCTCGAGGAGTCCCACTCCGGTCGCGAACTCGGAATGCTGCTGGCTTGCGCGCCAAGCTGTGAAGGGCATCGTTGCACCAATTATCGGTCGATAGGCTAAGGGTGGATGCGATTCGTTCTTTAGCGAACTGAGTGACGCACCAGCCGCGGTTTGCTCTGGGAGGACGGCCGCGAGCGCTCTACGGTCTTGCATACTCTCGAAGTGAACATTGGCCGTGGTTTTCAGCCGGGCAATCTCGGCCTCAGCCCGGCTCAATGCCGCCCTGGCGTCTTCGAGAGATTGACGAACTGCGGCCAGTTCAGTTTCGAGCGCGGCTGACCGCTTGCGGTCACGCGGGTCTGCGGAAAACTTGTCCGCAACGCCCATAAGTTCGGCATCATTGGCCCGAGCCGCGCTCGGCATCTTGATATCGGGTTGGCTGGATGGTTCCGGCGGCACCCGGTCTTGCCGCCCGGCAATGCCGGGAACTCCTGTTGCCGACCGTTTCGGGGCCGAATCTATTTGCGCTGAAAGCTGCTCCATGGCGATTTGGAAGATGTGCCGTACGTCGATGTAGCCTTGAGGAGCCAACGCCTCCCGATAGTAAGAGTCCGGCAAAAGCGATGCGAGCACCACCGCTATGACGATAGCAACGATCTTGTAAAATGATCGGGCCTGCTTGGCAGAGCTGAGAGCCGCGGACTGCGTTCCTCTTTTCGCGGTCTGTGCGATTAGGAATTCAAGATGTTCACGGTCTTGATCCGTGATCCCGTCCGATACGGTAGTATGGGGATCGGTCGGTATTGGGCTCCAATGCGTTGGAGTGATGCTGATAGGATCACCGTTTTCCTTGATCCAACGACCCGTCTGCGGCGACCATCGAACTCGATCAGAGGCCCCGCTCCGCGCATCTTCAACGATGATGATTTCTCGATCCTTGGGGGCCGTCCCAATTGAGTGGCGCATGCGCATTAAGTCCGCTGATGATGCTGGCCGTGGTCTCCGTCACGCGAAAATACACTTGGAATATTGGTTCTTCTGCCGACGCCTGGACGCGCCGGCCGTTGGCATTGGTCGCTCAAGAGTCTTGCCTAGTGGGGTGTTCTCCTCGTGTGCAAATGCCCAACCAAGAAACGCCATCGCGTACCAACGCAGGCGGACGTCCAAAAACTAAATCGATCGTATCACAGTGGTGAATTAAATAAATAGATTAAACGCGAGGCTGTAAATGCTCGGGTGGAGTAGCATGGATAGTGCGCGCCGTCTCAATCGCGGTCAGGGGGTGGAAGGCCGAATATTTGGACTGCCTCTAGCGTCCGCTGACGCTTCCGTTCGATGCCTCGGGATCATTAGCGAGCGCTGTGGAACCAGTGATCGAGTGTGTCCTATGTCGTTTACATTGAGCTGACAGTCTCAAAGTTTAACGTTAAAGTCTTGAGAACGACACCTGCTTCAGTTTCGAATATGATTGCTTGGTGAGTTAGCCGGTTTAGCTCAGGGGTAGAGCGTCGTCATCGTATGACGGAGGTCGGGAGTTCAAGTCTCTTCAACCGGCACCATTTTGCTGTGCAAAGGATACCCGCCATAGAAGGATAACGTTACCGAGATAATATGCTTGGCGAAGTCCGAGAAGTTCGAGGCTCCTGGAAGAAAATTTTCAGTAGTGTCTTCGTCCAAATACATCTCGATAACGATTTTACTTGGTCTGTCAAACACACCCTTCGACGATGCATCTGGGATCGTCTGATGCTGACAGGATTCGTGAGCACGCTACGTCTCCGTGAGCGCGCGGCGCGAAGCCATGGGGCAGTTTGCCGCAATTTCGATGTTCGTTAGAAGCGGTAATTATAAGTAAATCACCGGCGATGGAACTTGCGACATGTCTTGGTCATGGAATTGGTGGCTTTTCATCAGCGCCACGACTTTTTTCTCGGTGACCTTAGCGCTTATGAAGCGGGCTAACGGTTCTGTTTATACGGCAAGCCGAGGTCCGCGATACCGAAATGCCTATCAAGTCAAGCGTCGCACCCTCGCGACCGAGACCGTCGTCGCGGGCGCCGCAGCGGCGGCCGCCGCGACGACAATAGGCGGATTCATAATCGAGCTATGATGATGAACCGCGCCCTCGGGACGAGCTGAAGGGCCATGCTTTTCGGGACGACGTTGTCGCCGATTTGCGATCAGCAGGTGTCGGCCTCTAGCTGAACAACCACTGCGCAATGTATTGCACCCCCCAGAAGAGCGCGATCATCCAGCCGACCATGGAGATTCCACTCAAAATAATCCACGCCATCTTGATGATCGATCCGACCCGCTCTGAGGCTTGGATTATGCTTGGGTTCAGAGCGAGGGCTTGAGAGGAGACTGGCCCACAATCAAGTCGTTCGATTGACAGGGGCGATGATCCGACCACCCTGGTCATTGCCTTCGTCGCATTCAGTCCCTGCGGCTGCGTTCGAGAGGTGGTTGTCAGCGATCGCTGTAATTCCTCAGATTGGGGTGCGAATTCGGTGGTGCGCAGAGCGACCATCGCCCCATTAGCCTGGCTCATAGTAATCCTCTTTGTGCTATTCAAGGTATCAAGATCGGCTCGCCCGAGCGCTTCTGCCGGCAGATCAAAAATGCACCGCCAGGCTCGAAATACTTGTCCCGGCGGCGCCTGTCTCACGCTGGGCCCTGCAATCCCCAGCGCTTGAATTTTAGCAAAGTTAGTGCCACAGATTTGTGAAACTGTTCACATGAGGCTAACTGTTAATTTTACTTGCGGGGAGGCGTCTGCGAGCGCAAAGGCGGAATATATTCGTAACGCAGCTTAGGCGTAATCACTGAGCCTGGAATTACCCAGCGTTTTTATATATTAATACGGCGGGAAAAAGCGCGGTTACTTCGGGACCACAGCACAATCTGATGTGGGGCGAAGCTGACGGCCGCGCGGTGATGCGGGCATTTTCAGTTGGTTTTGTGGGCCGCAGATCAACGTAGTCGACCAGCGCAGAATAGCGGCACCGCGGGGGACGTGGCTCAGACCACAGCGTGCGCTGATCATATCTGACGGGCGCCTCTGTGAAGCCGAATGGCGTCGTAGGCATGTGCGGCAAAGACGGCGGCGCTGAGGGCGAATAGCAGCCCGACGGTTACTTCCATCATGACACTTCCCCTTATGAACTGGACGGGAGATAATTGTCGATTGTTTCAGCCGGATTTCGTGATGGGAGGGAAATGGTTTCATTGAACCGAAATCTGACAGGAAAGCGTGTTCCGGGGCGCTCGATCAGGGGCGTTCTGGTGTAGCCGTGCCAACAAAGGGCGCGGCCGCCGAGCTCGAAATGCGTTGTCCCCGGCGGAGTCCTGTCGCCAAATGGCGACCAGGGCATGCTGGGCATTGATGAGGCCGCTCCGTGTCCGTCGGGACGGCTCGCGGGCGGCGCCAATCTCATGCTGGAGCACACGTGGACAATCGCTTTCCGGTCGGGCTGGAGGCATATCCGAGTGGATGGGCATCAAACGCAGGGTCGGGCGGTGAAGGAGAGCCCTACGTGCGCTTCGGCGCCCGCCGTTTCCTCGATGACCTGGCAGTTTCCCCCCTGACACGAAGCTCCTTCCGGGATAATTCCTCAATGTCGGATGTCCCGAGCAGGACGGCACGCGGCTCCTCCACCGGGGAGAACAAATATTTGGTGCGAGCGATCTCTTCGATCTTTGATCTGTTCTTGAAGAATGCTTCCAGCCGCCCCTCTTGCCTGAGACCGTAGGCACCGAAATGGTCGTCTAGCGCTTCGCGGCTGACTGCGCAGTCGACTGCGCCGCCGAGTCCCTGTCCTTGGAACATCACGATATCGCGGCTGAAGTCATAGCGGGCAGGAGGATTATCGAAGGAAAGATCGATGCCCGGAATGATCGACCGAGGTGCGCCTATGGTCTTGAGCACCGCGTCCCGAACAGCGGCCGCGAGCAAAACGAGCCCCTCCAGCATTAATTGGCGCCATTTGGGGCCGCGGCCATAGGCTTCCTCCCATGCAGATTTCATCTCATGGGGTCGCCTCTCCGCAAGAGCTGCGAGCAAGGCCTCGGCCTGCCGCAGGTCTTTATCGCGCTTTGCAAACCCCTCTGGACGCCTGCGGGAGACGATGAGCTTGTGAACCGCGTAGCGTGCTGGAGCCGGCACGTGCACATAGGTACCCGCGCCGTGCAGGACGACTGCAGGCTCCGGCTCGCGGATCAAGAAATCCAGGAAGCGAAGCGGCTGGGCATCTGTGTTTAGGGCAGGCAGCTTTTGGGGGTGGCCGGTTTCCCTGCCCTGGTGAGGTGTAAGAAAGTCGACGCGCAAGCCGCCCTTGGCGGCATAGCTGGTCACGCGGCGGCCGTCAGTCATGTGAGGAACGGCCCGAAAGGATCTGTCCACTTCCTTCAGCACGTCCAGGACGGGCGGCGTGGAGTCCTCGACCGCCACCGAGACGTTCTTGAATTGGGCAATGTCTACGTCACCGGTCTGCAACGAGCCAGCGGAGAGGCGAACGCCAAGCATTGCAGCGTAGGTTTGATAGGCAACCGTTCCAACTAGCACGCCGCGAAGGCGAAAGACGCCAGCCCTGGCAAGCGCCGCGATCACGTCCCCGATCTCGGGAATGGGACGGGGAAAACCGAACGATCGGACCAGGGTGGAGACAAGTGCCCGACGCTCGCGTTCGTCTTCACGAACCTCCTTATGGCGGGTGATGCGCTCGAGGAGGTCCGGCGTCTCTGGCCCGACATAGCGCTGGGACCGTTCGGCGCCGGTGCCGGCCTGGAAATACCAGTACTTGCGGCCGTTGATACTCTTCGCGGTGAACGAGCCGTTGTCCGCGAAGGCGGACTGGAAGGCGGCGGTCGCCGTGCGCTCCAGGAGCTCGGCATAGGTCGTCTGGGCAGCCAGGGAAGGGGCCGGCATGGTTCGTATCCGGATTTATACTCAACGCACAAAAATGAGTATAACCGAGGAGAAGCCTAGCGTCCAGCGAGAATTTATACTCACTCTGCAAATTGAGTATAGAGCCGCCATTAGAGCCCAAATCGGCGTGCCGCGGCCAAGTGGTTCCGTCCTCACCTTGCCCAACTTGCACCCGGTACGGGACGCGCTCAACGTTATCGAGATTAGCCGTAGCCGGCTATTTGACGCGGAGGCGCACCCTCGTTGGACGCTTAAATAAATAGCGGCCGCAACCATGCAACATCCTCTTTAGACAATTAATGGTTGTCTGAAGGCGACCGAAATGATTAAATCCCCGACAGCGAGGTGACCAACCTTTCCCTGTGAGAAACATACGCTTATGTCCGTGGGTGTGGCGTCGCGGCTACTTGCAGGGCAAACAGCATGGCTGTGTTATCCGGCAGCGATGCCCGCATTCACGATGAGCCCTTGTGAAATGCGGGCGGAACGACAGCTCGGTCTATCACCGCCGGCATAGACATGATCAATACACGCCCCATAGCCATTGCCGTCGTAGCTTGCATTGGTCTGGCCTGGGCCGTGAACCAGGGCGTTTGCGCCGAACCGAAGGTCATCAGGATCGTTGCGCTCGGCGATTCCCTTACTGCTGGTGAAGGCGTCCCGAGTCGGGATGCCTTTCCGGTCAAACTTGAGTCTGCACTGAGGGCTAGAGGTCAACCTGTGCAAGTCGCCAATGCGGGTGTAAGTGGTGACACCGCCGCAAGGGGCCTAGCACGGCTGGACCAATCGGTCCCTGACGATACCGATGCCGTGATCGTCGAACTCGGTGCTAATGACATGCTGAAGGGATTCGACCCGGGTGTCACTCGTGCAGCGCTCACGACGATCTTGCGCAAGCTCGAGGTCCGACGGATTGCGGTGCTCCTTTGCGGGGTGCGAACTCAACCGAGCGGTGGGGACGAATACAAAGATGCCTTTGCCGCGATGTTCCGTGATCTCGCTGCCGAACACAATGTGCTTTTTTACCCGGCCTTCGACGATGCTTTTGTCGACGATGCCCGGCTCAAACTGTCGGATGGTCTGCATCCAACTGCCGCTGGAATAGAAGCGGTTGTCATGCGTATATTGCCGACAGTCGAGGCCTTGATCGACCGCGCGGATCGAAGAGAGCGATGACTTCAGTTGAGCAAATCTCTTGAGCACAGTTGATGCCGAGGGACGGTGGCAAAGCAGGTTCGACATGATCCCAGAGCAGGGGGCGCATCAAATCGTCGTTGTTGCAGAACGATCTTGGATCGCCTGCATGGCGCTCAATTCCAGAACGAAGCCGCCGCATCGAATATACTGACGCGACGACCTCGCCATGGTGGACCCGGACAGGTGGGCAATTGTCCGGTACGGCGAGGCTAATTGTTCACGCACAACACGCAACTGAAGTCGCTTGTTAAGCTTTATGCGTCGCTCCGAGGTTAAATCTGGAACCTCGCCTGCACGGAAGTGCATCGCCGCAAAAGCAATGCTACAAGCGTGATGCACGCGGACTGCGAGATCAGGTTCCTCGAGTCAACTAGTTCAAGCTGTTCGGACGACAACGGTCTCAAGGCGTCGATTCGGTGACGCTGGGCGAGAAGCCTTCGCCATCATTTGTCGCCTCCGCGCGGAGCAGCCGGCGCCGATGATACCGGTTGCCGTCCTCCATGGACAACACCGAGATCGAGAGCGCTCCCTCAAATCTTCTGGTTGGGGACTGGGCGGCAGGTCAGCTCGCGGTGTAGAGTGCCTCCCAATAGTTCTAAGTCCTTCTGTGAGCTTTAGTCATGACGATCCGCGATTTCATTATAGGCGTATTGCTGTCTGCGATCATCATAGTGCTCTACTTTCACTAGGGTGTTCTGCGGGTGCTTGTACGACCGTAGGCAATGCTGGTGCTTGTGCAAGTAAGCCGATCGCAGCGCGTACCGCCGGGCTGCCGCGAAGGAATAAGATAGTACGCGCTCGCTCGCTGCCGTCCGACGTGGCGAGTATGTGTTACCCGAGCTAGCTCGACGCTAGATGGCCCCCAAAAGCCTTTCCAGCGCATACGACTCTAAGCTGCACTTGGCTTAGCAGCACTCAATCCTCACTGGGACCCGGGCGATCGGCCTGTTGCGGTCTTTGGCGGCGTGAATTTGCGCGACTTTCTGCCCTCGAATGCCGGCGTGATAATTCAAAATCGCTTCGGTATTGCCACTGTACCGCCCCGGAGTTGCTCGAATCTGGCAGCATCGACATGGGTGGGCACTCTCCGCCGTTGGGTCGGTCATTGGCGCGGAGAGCCTCGGCAGTGATCGTGCTTTAGCATAGCAGCGTTGCCTTAGGGGAACCAGATGTGGATCGCATATGTCCTGCTGCTCGCGGTGGGTGTGCTGCTGGTAGCCGCATTTGTGCTTGCGCTATGCGCCAGCGCTATGATCGGCCGGCCATTATCGGAGCGCGAGCAGCGCGTCACTATCCTTTGTGCTGGCGATCAGATTGATCGTAAGTGCACGTCGTCGTCGCGAACGGTTCTTCACGTCTTCCGACGGGTCTGACCATACCGACCGCGTCCCGAGTTCTTACGGTGAATTTGCGCGATCGCGCAGATGTGCCAGATGCCGGACAAGACGTGCGACAGCCTTGGCTAAATGGGCAACGCGCCGTGAGCTTGCCGATTTTATTCCGCGGCCCGGTCGCTGGCGCGACTGCGACTAGCCAAATCCAAGCACTTCTACGGGCCTCAAGATGAGGTCACAGGAACTAGGCCTGCGTTGTGGCTCGGCCGCCACCGTTGGTAGCAGTCAACTCCTCAATGGAAGATCAGCTCGCGTGGCGCCAACTAGGCAGGCCCAAGCTAGCTGCTCGTGTTCGCAGCGACGAATGGTCAAGGCGCATCCGGAGGGCTCGAGCGCACCTCCTTTAATCCGTTAACGCTAGTAACCATCCGATAGCCATCCGGAAACTCGACAAGACATGTGTACATCGTTCCGCGCGCGAGCACGCGGCACCTTTGATGCCGTCGGCCCTGGTGTTGCCAAAGATAGATATAGCCGTAACGAGCGGCGGCCAAATCATCCGGGGAAATGTATTCGTCGTGCAAAAGGCCTCCTGAATTGATGCCAGTTGGATCGCGGCTGGATCCGCCATAACACGTCGTCCGGTGCGAATGATGGGCGTCCTTTCCGATCATCGTGTCCGGCGATTGCAAACCTATGTGTTAGTACGAGGCGTGCGAACATTGGTTCGCAGGTTAATATCATGAGGGCGTCTTGAGATTGCGACTTGTCGGGGCATTCGCGCTGCTGGTAGCGCCTAGGTCGGGGCCATCGGCAAGGCGCCTAATTTGTATTAACTGTTTATATTGTGGGTGCGCCGCAACATAGAGACGCGCGCCGCAATCCTGCCACTTTGGCGGGAACTCATGGTTCCTGGGTGGAATTTCGCAATTCGATTCGAGCGGCTAGGGGACGCAAATGCTAGCTGTAATTCAGGTGAACGTTGCGATCTGGGGAATGATAGCCTGCGCGATTGTAAAGATTGCTGAGCTCGCATTCTAAGCGAGGCGGCTTCATTATTGTCGTCCGAGTGCGGACGATTGGCGCAGGATGGCAAACGAGAGCCGGGCCTTTGGTTGCCATGGTGCGATTACTCATCCGATATCGGGATGGGCGCCGAGCGTCGTGCCGCTGTTTCGCGGCGGCGCGGTACTAAAGTAGTGGCGACCGCAGCGGCGAGAATAAATCGTAGGTATCTTGAACCGTTTTGGACGGATAGAGGTCAAAATCTAAACAGGCACCTGGATGCCGGCGTCTTCCCAAAGAACCGCCGGCCTCTTTTTGGCCGATGCAGGCTGCATCGGCTGCCATGAACATCGAAATAGGCGGGGGCGGTTAGAACGGCTAATCGTCAGTCAAGCGATGATCGCGCTGCATTCGGCCAACCGCTATGATCAGGCTAGGTTGTTCGAGTATCTCCACGAGGCGATCGAGGATGAGACGTTCGTTGGTGCGTGGCCGAGGTTCTAGATATTCCTCGAGGATTTCTTGCGCAGCCCCGACGGCCAAGAGCGCGAGGTTCTCGTCGGTCATTATCGAGCTCCAGGGAAGTGACCCTAAATTGCGCTCGAGTTAATCACTTATTGTTCTTATTGTTCCCGTCTGATTTGATCCCAGTGTTACGCCATCTCTGATGGCGAGAATGCGTTGTCGCATCGCCTGGTCGACGTGGGGTCGGCGCAACCTATATGCCTTTAACAAGCGGGGGCGGAGCAGAATTATCCAGGCGCGAGTGCAGTGCGGCAATTGCGACGGCTCACGGACCAATCCGGTCAACGTCAAATCCACGCAAACCTGGCGCAGCTCGTCGCGGGGTTGGAAATACTTCTTTCATTAGCCCACCGTAACGTCCCGGTCGGGCATCCCGGAACTTTCGCGCGCATTGTGCTTTTACTAACACGGCAGGGTGCAACCGCGGGTGACTCATGTTGATTGTAGATATCCTGCTGGCATCCGTGGGCGTGCTGTTGGCTATTGGCTTCGTCCTCGCGATCTATGTCAGCGCCCTGATTGCCAGGCCAATCGAGGCGCGGAACATGCGGGTCACCGTGCTGTCCGGGGAGAATGAAGGAGCGAGCCGCAAGCTTGATCATCAGGCGTCCCGTTCAATCCATAAACCTGCAATCGAATCTGACGTAAACTACTCGGCGGCTCCAAGCCCTAAGACAGGATGCTGATCGTCCATCTCGGCACCGGCGCGTCTCGATGCAATATCGAGAAACAAGCGTGATAGCTTGGGTCATCTGAGCCATTCAACCGTACAATTACGGATCGGGCTGCTGATCAAACCTTAACCTGATCGATGGCCTAATCTACCGATGTTCGTCGGCGCTGCATGCGATCCGACCTGAAGGCCTGGTTTTCGGGGACACGGGATGCCACTCGTACTTCAGATTAACATAGCGCTTTGGGGCATGATCATCTGTCTCGCGGTGAAATTGTCCGAACTGGTGTTCTAGACAGATTGGGCAAACAGCCACCGCGCGAGTTGCATGGCGATGCATAACAGCGCCACGGACCAGCCAATCATGGAAGTTGCACACAAGACGACCCAGGCGACCTTGAGGACCGACGCAAAGGGTCGCGATACTTTCTCGACTCCAAGTCGCGTTATCTCGGTCACGCCGGGTCCCTCTCAACCAACCTATTGGTCTGCAGGTTCGGGCAAGCGGTTCAAATGCTCGATCCCTTCGCTTCGGACATTGGTTGAGCGTTGACGTGCGCCGGCGCGTGTCGGGAGGATCCCGGTCTTCAGGAGGGATCGCCCTCGTGGACCTAATCCGAATGCGCAGAGCGAGCGGAGGAGATGGAATCTGAAGCTAAATGAGGAGGCGCTGCCGTCCGCTTGGGAGCCAGGCAGCCGCGGCAAATCACCATCATTCGAGATAACCGTTCGTCTTCCTCTTCATTCATCTTGTTATAGGCCGCCACCCATTCTTTCGAGTACGGCTTCAAACCGGCAAGCTTATCGGCTGCAGCGGGTGGCCGGTTCGCCGACGAGGTTTCTTTACGTTGTTTTGAAGCATGGGCCGGTCGGCGCTCACCGCGATCTTCCACTGCAACACGACGATCAGGAACCTGAGCGAGGCCATCCCAAGCAGGAGGGGCGATGCGAGCCGGTCCCGCTGTTTGAACTAGACACCCTGTCCCGGCACAGCAGCCGCCGAGGCAAAGGATGAGTGAGACCATGCCAGCCAATCGCGTGACCATACTGATTCTCGAGTTCGCGGATGAGATCCGACCATTCGCTTTGGAATGTGTCGGGGATATGGTTAACACGCATTAACAATGTTACCTCATTAAAATGGAGGTTCGATGGCGTCGATTATTCCAGCGCCTGCGGCCCATGAAATCGTAATATAACCGATTGAAATAGCTGGCAGAACTTGGGTCGATTCCAGCCTGGTCTGGATCAGGCACGGTTGGGTTGAGAGCCTGCCCCACCGCAGGGCTCGCTGGTCGGACGAGGCTGTCCTTAGATGCCGGTTGCAAGCATGCAGCGACATCTTCGCTTGAGCCACCGGAGCGGAAGTCCGATGGGGTTAGGCTGTCGCTCGGTCCGGGACAATCGGGACTTTCAATATATCTCTGTACTCAGACCTGCGTTGAAGAAGAACAGGTTGAGACCTGTCGGCTCACGAGTGACCTGATTGGTCGAATACGTTTGAGCTTGTCGACTGTCGCGGCCTGTTTGAAAATACGAGCTGGTGCATCGCTCAAGGGCGGCAGCCGACCAGACCGCTTTGGCAGTCTGCGACGTTGCCAACGCGAAACACATAACTCCGTTCGATTTGCCTATCTCAGCTTCTCAAGCGCGACAAAAGCAGTGAGCGCGCCGGACCGAAGTGCAAGAGTCCGAGGCTGCAGTCACCGGAGAGGCTCTCGATGGTGGAGAGCGTTGGCAATGGAGCAATCGCAACAAGCTGGCAGGAAACGAGGGGAGAGGTCGCAGTCAGCGCACGAAACGGAAGCGCAGCTCCCCAAAGTTCAGTTGCAGTGATATCGCGCCACCATGTACTATAAGGTCATACCGAAAGTTTTTTTCGGCTCCGAAATTTGGCCGTGCTTGGCAGCGGCACGATGTATTGATCGATGCTGGAGTATTGCAATGAAAGACAATCCGTTGGGTGGCGAGGCCGAAATGGCCATTGTCAGCGATCGTGATGATCTCGGCTTGCGATATCGCGAACTACAGCACTTGAGAAAACTGGTCGCCGACCTTGAAAGCGTCCTTTCGGACGGTACGGAGTCGCCGGCTGCCTCGTGCCCTTATGATCCAAGTCGCACAATTCATTGAGTTGTGATCTGTCGCCCGGGCTTCGATCCATATCCAAAGAGCGGCATGCTCCCTTGGATAGAGTTGGGACGACGACGGCCGCGGGAAAGTTTCGGGTTGGTGGATTGCCCGAAGGCGGTTAGCCCCGATGGCTGCAAAGCTCCGCTTCGAAGCCCCTCGATTGACGAAACCCCCAGCGGCTGTCGAGACAGCCAGCTAAAGTTCTGATCGTGAGGGGCTTTGCTGGGGGCCTTGGTCCGTGTTGATGGCAGGACACTCGCATCTGTGGGAGGAGGGGCATCTTCAGGACATCAGCCATCGCGCGAGATACGAAGCGGCCCAGAGCAGCCCGGTGAACCAGCCGATCATCGCAATCGCGCTCACGGTAATCCATGCAATGCTGATCGGTATTGGATGGAGTTGTTGCTCCCGCTGACGCAACGACCGAGACGTACTCGCGAGGGGGAGGTCCGCCGTAGTCTTGGAGTCCGCGTTGGCGGGTTTCGCCGGGTGGGTCAATGGAGAGACCGATGGTCCGAGGCATGAAGGGGCGCTGGCGGGACCGCACCGGCCGATGGGCTCTCGAGCTGGGATACCAGCTTTCTTAGATGCTGTACTTCGCGATAACGGAGTTCTAGCCCATCGAGATCGGAGACGTCTGAGCGTCTGTCTAAATTGTTCAAAGTATGCTTCATGTGAAGTGTGTTCCAAGCAGTAAGTGACCGAGGACCGCCTTGGCAATCGCACTACGCGGCGGCTTCGCTAATTCGAGAACTGCGTGCGGCCTGCTAGCCGTAAATTGACTCGGTCATGCCGTTTGCGCAAACGGTCTCGAGAATTAAGCTTGATGTCCGCGAAAAGGGTTAAACATCCCGTAGATTTACTGCTCCAGCCCGTGGGTCTCACGCGCGTTCATTCTCCCGTTAGGCAATCGCTGCCCGGCCCTCGGGGGTTAGCACAGGTGATCCGCTCGCCATTTCCACGAGGCTCAAGTCGACGAGGGTCTGCAGGGTGTCCGCGCCCACAGGGGACATCTTTAGCCGCATACCTCTGATGTCTCTTAGGGCCCAGCGCAGGACGATCGCACGCTCCCGGTCGGCCAAGGCCGTCCAAATGTCTGGTTGTATCACCGCCCTTAGAAGCGACTGATGGCTAGCCGCAGGAAGTGCCAAGGGTGGTTGAGTCTGCTGGCGCTCAAGGCTGCCGCGTTCCACGGCGAACTCTCGCGTTGCGGAGCCCGCTGCCGCCTGGCCGGAAGTCCCAGGAAGAGCGAGAACTGGACGATTTCCGTTCACTCCAACGGATTGCGATACCGAGATCGTCTGCAGGGCGTGATGGGCGGTCGCTGACGGGTCTTCTTTTGCGTTTGAGCTCGATTCCAGCCGAGCGTGCGCTTCGATAGCAGATCGTTCGGGGGTAGGAGCGGGCAGTAGGTACGAATCTTCTCGAATTCTCTCTCCGGGAATGAGATCCTGATCCGTTGGTTCCGTTGGTAGTTCTGTGTAAGCTGCAACGAGCTCCGTCACGTCGCTTGCTGCAAGTAGAGCGTTCTCTTCGATGGGCTCTTCGTGAGCGCAATCGACTTCGTCGATCCGTCCGATTGCGACCGTCGTCGACGGAGCACCATCTGGCAAACCGGGCCCAGGTTCACGATCCTCGTTGGATCCTAGCCCAAAGCCGGATTGATTGGGATCCGGCTGTATCACGTCTGCCTCGCTAAGCGCTCGTGAAAGCCCGTATGGCCTACCCAGCGGCGCAATCATCTGCTGCGCGTCGATGTCGCGCAGAGTGTCTTCAGTGGAATCTTGATTTGGCGGTGGCTGGCTCGCAGTCGAAGCAGTTGTCACGGAATGCGTGACGGCGGTCGATGCTTCAAATCCGCCAGAGTTCAGCGCCTCGGGTTCGCCGGCGTCCGTTGTCTCGGACGTCTGCGTTACTGCCATGAATTCTGCTTGGCTGACACCCAAAGGTGGCGGCTGCATTCCTCCATAGCCGGCCTCGCACCCGCTTCCGCCCAGTGTCACGAGCGCACTGTCATCAAAGATAGCAGCAGCGTCCCGATCGGCACCGGCTTGCGGTGCCGACGGCTCCGCTAGTGCGGAGGGCGGAGCCGCCTGCGCAGCATCCTCCGAAAATGAAGACGTCAACTGGACAGGGTTCTCAGTCTGGCCAAGGATAGACTCTGTCGCTCCTGAGGTGTTGGTGGGCTCGGTGCCGTTGTCTGGCTCAGACGAGGTTACTTGTACATTGAGGACCAGGATCGCCTTCCGGATGGACTGCTCCTGGTCACTAGCCCTGCCGGGCGGCGGCGGGGTTTCAGTGGTCGGGCTCGAAATAGTGGCAAGCTGTGTCGTATCTGACGGCGTTTGCCGCGGACTTTGCTGCTCCCTATTGGGACTAACGCGCGGCCGGTTGCTCTCTGCAATTGTATCCAAGCCGTCCGATCTCAACGCGCCGACCGCGCGTCGCGCGAATCTTCGAACCGCGTTCAGGGCGTAGAACTCCGGCGTAGCAGCACCGTCCGGCTCGGTGTCGATGTCAGGACGTGGAAGAAGCGTCTGCCATCCCGAAGAATCCGAACGCGGCATTGTCTGAGAACGCGCGTCGTTGGACGAAGCCGGCCTTGACTGAGAACCGGGCGCCAGATCGTTTACCAGCGTTTCTTGCGTAGATGCGGGGGTCTCTGCGTCGGTCGTTCCCCGGGTCACATCAGTAGACATCGCCGTCGCGGACAGCGATCGGTCACCCATAATCATTTGCAGTGCCGCCTGAGATGCGACAACATCGCTTGCGTCGAGCGGCTGGTCGAGTAGGCGTCGGAATTCTTCGACGCTCCAGTCGACCAAGTCTATGTCTGGCATATCCAGCCTTCTGTTGGCGTTTGTCAGACGATCGAGAGGTCTAGAACATTAAAGCCATTAGGGTAGTCCTTTACAAGCGCTCCGGCGCTCGCGTTTGAAACCTCGTTTTGCGGGAAACTCATAGGAAAACATTCCATAATCGATATTATGCGAAATTGAGTTTTCAGCGGCATTTATTCTCATATATTTGGTAGGCCTGTGACGCTACTTTGGGGGCGGCCATCCAAACAGACATGAGTGTGCTTGGACTGGTCGCCCGGCAGGCTCCCAAGTTCCAGCGCTTTTAGGGATAAGCATGATGCCTTGAGCGACGAACCCACAGACGTGCCCAGCGATCGGCTTACGTACTGGGCGCGCCTTGAGGGCTATCGCGAAACTCCAGCTTAATGCGAGTGAGGCTGAGGCTCTCTCCTCTTGGCTTTGCCCCTTGTCCATAATTCGGGTCGCATCTTGGAAAGATGGCTCGCAATCGTGGCGACCATGGGGGTGGCAGTTACACCCAGCCAGCCCCCGGCAATCTTTTCCGCGGCATCGAGCAACCGAGCATGGCGATCAGCCGTAAATACCTGCAAGCATTCGAGCATACACGCGATCGAGGCAACAAGCACAATAATCAGAACGGGTCGACTGCAAATGGCGAAACGCAGGAGCAGGCCGAGCAAGGCATATGCGCAAACGTGCTCAAGGAATACGACGAGTGCGGTGTCGCCCAGCAATCCTGGTCGGCTAGCGAGCGGAGACAATGTTGCGTAGCAAATAAAAGCCAGCCAAAGGGCTGCCGCCAGACTAAGGATAGCTCGTCTCATGATCTTGTGCTGGCTATCTGCAAAATGGCGGTCCTTCTGACGCCACGAAATAGTCGGACCATTTGGCTTGATGAGGTCTTTAAAGGTCTCTTGCACGAACGCGAAGCTCATGTGTCGGGTGTCGCTCGATCGCTCGCCTGAAATCGCCGAGTTCAAGAAAGTTGTCGGCCTGCCTTCGCAGTTCCGCGGCAACCAGCGGAGGTTTCGTGCGAGCGCTTGCCACGACCGTCACGCGGACGCCCGCCCGCTGAAGCGCCTGGGTCACACGGAGAAAGTCGCCATCGCCAGAAAAAAGATAGGCGTGGTCCATCCGATCTGCAATTTCCATGGCATCAATAGCGAGTTCGACGCCCATGCTCCGCTTGACCCGCCGACGCCCCTCTCCGTCGTCATATTCTTTCGCGGGCTTGGTCTTGACCATGAAGCCGTTGTAATCCAACCAGTCGATCAATGATCGTAAGCCAACAAAATCAGGGCTGTCGCTAATCGTCGTATAGAAAAAGGCTCGCACCAATTGCCCTCGTACCGAAAATTCCGCTAACAGCCGTTTGAAATCGATCTCGAAACCCAAGGCTTTCGCTGAGAAATGAAGGTTGGCGCCATCAATGAAGAGCGCGATCCGTTCCATCATTAATTATCCTGGCGCGGCGCGTTGGCCGGTTTCGGCAGAAATTAATTCAAGCAAGCTGGCCAACATTTAAATATTAAATATGCAATGTACCGCGCATTCAGCGCGGCCCGTCAAGGGAGTATTTGACGATCTGCCCAGCTTTGTCTGTTGACGAGTGCCTGTTATCAGTGTCGTTGGGCGCGCACCTGCCTCGCAGGTCACTCGGACCTAGGGACGTCGGCATCCTGCGTTGGCTTAGCGGGCCAACGAGCTTGCCGCCTTTGGCGGGGGCAACTCAGCGCGGTTCGGTGTTGTTGACGCGCTCAAATTGCGGCATATAGTAGCGCCGCTCGTAGGCCTCGGAAGCAACGACCTACAGTGTACTGGAAGTTCATACTTGCAAGGTCTTTTATTCGGGTACGGAAGATCGCCCTTAACTGTTGTATTTCTCCCGATCGCGTTGCCGATGAGGCGGCGAAGGATTCGTTGGAGCGTGCCGTCTAATCAGGCTTGAGCTGTTGTCGTGGCGTAAGCTGCGCAAGATCGCGCCTTGAGGACGCGAGAGTCCTGCTGAATGGTCCAGCTCTTGCTTGGTGAAACACAAGAGCACGAAAATTGCTAAATCGATATTTGTCAGGTGATTAGGGAGAGTTTATGAGCAGGTTGTCCCTTACAGATCGTCATGTTGTTTCTAATAGGACGGACAGTCAGGAACTTGCGAGTATGTATTCCGAATTGGTCCGGTTAAGGCGGCAGGTCAAAATGGCGGAGTGCGGGCGCGCGATTTGGCCACAGCACCAACCTCCATCGAATGATGATGGGATCAAGACGCTTCAGTAGATCTGCCCCTGAATGGCGCTTGTAGCGCAACAGTCCTCGCATGATGGTGGACACGCACTGCCATTAGACGGCATCCGGGGGCGCGGCTTGGAAAAGGCTCGGCACTTAAGCCCAGATGGTTGCAGCGGCATGCGCCAGGCCGCTTCCGGTTCGGTCAGCCTCCTAAACGGCCACGGTCTGAAGGCGTGACGACGTTTCGAGCTTGAAGGCGCGCAAATCTCCGTTCAGCGCTAAGCGCGGGATGCGTGCCCCCTCGCGTGGCGCTCGCTTCCCTTTCGCTTTGGTTCGGATTTGCCAATCGCGAATTCCTCGATGGTACGACCCGTCTTCAGCGCGGCAACTAGCCAGCGCGGTTGCTTCCCACGCCCTGACCACGTTTCAGATGGGGCCTTGGGATTGCGGTATTTAGGTAGTACCTGGGGATATTTGCGACGTTGACGTACTGCCGGCGCCGTTTGCGCACTAATGCCAATCGCCTGCCTCACATCATCCTCGCGGCGCAACTGGGCCAGGCGCTTTTCCAGCTCCCGCTTCTCGGTCGTTAGCCGCGCAGATAGAATCCGACCGATTTCTTCGTGTAGCTGCCACATTTCATCGACTGACATACTGTCGAAATTCAGCTTCTGGGTCATTTACGTGGGTCTCGATCTTTGATTCGCGGGATTATAGAGAAGGCGGCGTTGCCAGTCTAAGGGTCTTGGCAGAGATCTCGGAGTCCTTCTGGTCCCGGGGGATCGTGGCTCAGGTTGCGAACCCTACCGTATTCTACGGCAAGTCGAACGGGCAGGCAAAAACTGGCTGTGCCAAGAAACGTTCGATAGGCAGTTGCGATCCAGCCTACACAGTAATGCAATATTTCAAGCGTTCCTGCAAGGAACCATCCAGAGGTCCCCACAAGTTGTAGCAGCTACTACAGCACCTCTTGGATGTCGGCCTGCATTCGGTGAAGTGCTGCGTATCGACCCCCGCTGTTGATCAGTTCGTCGTGAGTGCCGTCTTCCACCAGGTGGCCACGGTCAATAGTGAATATCCTATTACTTCTGCGCACCGTGGAAAGACGGTGGGCGATGATGAAGACTGTTCGCCCCTGCGCAATGCGCCGCATATTGTCCTGAATGATACGTTCACTTTCGTAGTCGAGAGCGCTCGTCGCCTCGTCGAAGATCAGGATGCGCGGATTTGTCACGAGTGCCCGAGCAATGGCTATTCGCTGACGCTGCCCGCCAGATAGACTAGCTCCTCGCTCGCCGACGACGGTGTCGTAGCCTTCCGGAAGCTCCAGGATGAATTCATGCGCTCCAGCAAGCTTTGCAGCCTCCACCACGCGCTCGATCGGCATGCTCGGATCCGGCAGCGCGATATTGTCACGCACGGACTGGTTGAACAGGACGTTCTCCTGCAACACGGCACCGACTTGCCTGCGCAACCAGGATGTATCAACCATCGACAGATCGACACCATCAATGAGCACACGTCCACTCTCGGGAATGAACAGGCGTTGGATCAGCTTCGCGACGGTGCTCTTGCCCGAGCCGGAGGGGCCCACAATGCCGATGACCTGACCCGCCGAGACGTTGAAGCTGACATTGTGCAGAACCTCGGGTCCGTCCGCTCGGTATCGAAAAACCACGTGCTCGAACGTCACGTCGCCTCGAATGGTTGGCAGTGCCGTGCGAGCTGGATTGAATCTGGGCTCCGGAGGTGTGTTCAGGATGTCGCCAAGACGATCAACCGAAATTCGGGCTTGATGAAAATCCTGCCATATTTGGACGAGACGCAGCACTGGTTGGCTGACCCGGCTTGCCAGCATATTAAATGCGACAAGTTGGCCGACTGACATTCCTCCGGAAATGACCAGCTTGGCCCCAAAATATAGAATACCGGCCATCACGAGCTTGTTCACGAGCTGAACGCTGTTGCTGGCGTTGTTGCCCAGCCGGAGAACTCTAAAGCTCGCTGCGACGTATCCGGCAAGCTGCTCCTCCCAGCGCCTTTGCATCTGTGGCTCGACCGCCATTGCCTTCAACGTATCGACCCCGTTCACGCACTCAACAAGAAAGGCCTGGTTCTCGGCGCCGCGCTTGAACTTCTCGTCGAGAAGCTGGCGGAATCTCGGCGTGGCTCCGGCGGAGATCGCAATGTAGAAAGGAAATCCTGCAAGGGCTATCCCGGTCAGTAGAGGTGAATAGAAAATCATCACTCCGAGGAAGACAAAGGTGAAGAAAAGGTCGATGACCAGGGTCAATGCAGAGCTGGTGAGAAAGTTGCGGATGTTTTCGAGCTCGCGAACGCGCGCAACCGAATCCCCTACCCGCCGCACTTGGAAATATGCCGTCGGCAACGCGAGCAGGTGTTGGAAGAGCCTTGCGCCGAGTTCGACGTCGATACGGTTGGTTGCGTGGGAGAACAGATATGTTCGGAGAATGCTGAGGATAGTCTCGAATACGGCTATCCCGATCAATCCGATGGCGAGCACATCGAGTGTGCTGAGGCTCCGGTGCACCAGTACTTTGTCGATGATCGCCTGAAAGAACAACGGCGATACCAGTCCGAGAAGCTGCAGAAAAAATGATGCAGCCAACACTTCGAGCAATTGGTTCCGATATTTGCGGATAGCGCCAAGAAACCACGACAGGTCAAACTGGCGCGTCAACTCGGTGAGATTGACGCGCTTGGTCATCAGAACGAGCCGGCCATCCCAGATCGCCTCGAGATCTGCCCTGCTCATCAATTCCGGACGAGGGGTCTTCGCTGACTGAGCGACGGCTTTGTCGTCGCCGACCTTGCCAAGGAGAAGAAATCCGCCGTCCTTGAGCGCGGCGATCGCTGGCAGGGGTGTTTTGAGCAAACGGGCCCAATCGCTCTTGATTTCGCGCGCCTTCAGCCCAAATTCACGCGCGCAGCGCACCATTTCGGCAGTGCCAATTTGCGCCATGCCAGAGTGATGGCGGATTTGGGCAGGGTCCGCGCTGAGGCCGTGAAAACGCAGTAGCATCACGAGGGCTATGAGGCCCGGATCGTTTGGTCCGGGTGCATCCGAATGCGCAGTCATCATTTGCCCCATCGGTCAGTCGCGCCGACGCCGGGCGCGTTGCGTGATCATCGTATTTTGTGTTGGTAAACTTATAGCCCACATTAGGGCGATGATTTGGTGTGGGTCCTTCAAAAAATATCCGCAATCACAAAGGATAATTCAGTCTTGGCCATTAATTAGGTCCGAATGAAAATAATTAATAGCAGTATGCTGCGGACTGTGATCAGGAGATTGCCTAAAAAGTGGGCAATACTATGAGGGGCTCGGGAATGATTAAGTCGGCATCAAAAATCGTACCGTTTCCGCTCGCTTCCAAACAGCGGTCGGCGGACGAACTCGCATTTTTGCCGGCCGCCCTGGAAATCGTTGAGACCCCTCCCTCCCCGCTCGGGCGCGCTATCGGAGCGACCATTGTCGCACTGTTCGTCGTGGGCCTTGCCTGGGCGAGTTTCGGGCGTGTGGATATCGTTGCGACTGCCACCGGAAGGGTCATTCCGACCGGCCGCAGCAAGGTGGTTCAGCCGTTCGAGACGGGAGTGGTCCGTGCAATCAGGGTTTCTGAAGGTGAGTTCGTCAATGCCGGTCAGAGCTTGATCGAACTCGATCCCACCATCAACGAAGGCGAAGTCAATCATCTGCAGAGCGATTTGCAGTCGGCCCAGCTCGATATCGCGCGTCTGAAAGCTGCGCTCGCCGACACCGACGACCCAGTTGGCGCATTCCGTCCGCCGGAGGGCGCCAATCCGGATTTGGTGGCCATGCAACGGCAATTCTTGATCGCGCAGGTTTCCGAATATCGGGCCAAGATCGCATCACTGGACGGACAGAGAGCACAGAAGGAAGCCGCGTTGGCGACAATCTCGGCAACCGTCGACAAGCTCGACGCGGTCATCCCGACCATCGAGGAGCGCGTCAATATCCGCAAGACCCTCAATGAGTTTGGTTCGAGGTTGCAGTATTTCGAGGTATTGCAACAGCTCACCGAGAGCCAGCAGGAGCGCTTGGTTCAAAAGAGCCATGCCAAGGAGATGCAAGCGGCGATAGCAACGATTATCGAGACTCGTTCGCAGACCAAAGCCGAGTTTCGGAGAACGTTGTTAGGCGAGCTCGCTGAAGCCGAGAGAAAGGCCGCAGGCTTTGCGGCCGATCTTTCCAAGGCTGAACAGCGTGCCAAGTTTCAGCTCTTGACGGCCCCGGTGTCCGGTACGGTTCAGCAATTGGCGGTCCACACGATTGGCGGGGTGGTTACTCCCGCGCAGCCGCTCATGGTGATCGTGCCGCTTGATGATCAATTGGAGATCGAGGCCTCGGTCAACAATCGGGATATCGGCTTTATTCATGCAGGTGACCAAGTCGAGATCAAAGTCGATACATTTGATTTCACCAGATACGGCCTTCTGCACGGAAAGGTGTTGAGCGTCTCGTCCGACTCGGTTGCGCGCGAGGTTCCTGGCGAAAAGACCGCCGACAGGTCGGGCACAGGATCTATGACAGCTACGAGCGAGCCAAAGGGCGAGGAAATGAACTACGTGGCGCGGATCTCCGTCGCCCATCCACAGCTTCAGGTAGACGGTAAGGTGGTGAGCCTGTCGCCAGGCATGGCAGTTACAGCCGAGATCAAGACGGGATCGCGCCGCATGATCAGCTATTTGTTGTCGCCGCTGATGAAATACAAGCAAGAGACGATGCGCGAGCGTTGACACGTTCAGCGGATAGAGGCGGGCGCCTGGGTCCCCGGCGAGGGCGAGTGAAGACCAGGTGCGGGCCTGGATTGAATTTGCTGGGTGGGTGAAGACGGCGACCCAACCGCACGATGGGGCTTAGACCTGCCCCTCGAAGCGGATGCGGCCTTGGGAGGTGCGACGAGGAGACGTGGCCTCGCCGCAGCAGGTATCTTTGGTTCATCAGGATTTGGATCGATTACAGTAACGTTCGTATCCGTCCTCGGATATGCCGCTCCAGCTTCGCCGGACGCTCCCCGCGCCAGGGATCCCGTAAAGAGAGGATCTGTCGTCTTGGTCGCCGCCAGCGGTAAGGCGACAAACGCTGCCCAATGCGGAAATTGGCCTGACGATCCGATCGTTGATCGGGTGGAGGCCTGGACTGGATCCGAATACGCGGACGGCACTGCTACAATCGGGGGAACGACCGCGCGTTTCTTGGCGAGCTCGTCAGATATCAGGCTTGAGGGCGGGAATAGTAAAGGAGTGAAGGGTAAGCTCGACCAGGATGCGGCCTCAGCCGAAGCTATTGACGAAGTGGATGTGCGCTCGACAGGGCGCGCCGAGATGACTGTCATTGCCGGCCGCGCCGAAGAGGCTCCCGAATTATCATGAGATGTCGGCATCAACGCCTCAAACCCGAACGATGGATCATCAAAAGCGATGACGGGTCGGTCAACGTACGTTGCTTCGTCCGGAAGTGGTGAAGGAACTTCGTATTCCATCCTCTTGAACGCGGTCGGAGGCGAAATGAATGCGTTAAGCCTCGCAAGGCTGCTGCGAGCCTCCCTGGAATGCGGTCCTTCAGGAAAAAACTCGAGATACGACCAGAGCGCATCCGGCGTACTGGCGGAGCAAGTCAGTTGCCAGATAACGGCTTCGCGTCTCACGGCCAACAGCGCACGTATGCGCTTCGCCTCTGGCTCCTTCCAATGGTCTGCCAGATAGTCTGCATAGGAATCCAGAGTGTCGCGCCGAAGCGCTGCAAGGTAGGCATGTTGGGTGGGAAGGCCGGATATCGGTGCGGTGTGCCTCGCCTCCGCATTGCTTGCCGCAGCGACTGATCCAAGGAGCGCCGGTGATTTGAGGCCGGAATTGTGCCAGGGCACTAGCGTGCCGAGTGTCGCTTCATTTACACGCATGCGCACACGCGTAAAGAGGTCTACAACGTCGGAATTCCCATCTCGCACCATCTCCGTGACAGCCGAGGCATAAGACCCGTAGCGATCCTTGTCCTTGACATCCGGCGAGACGGTCCCCGGGGACGCATTGTATGCAATGAGAACATCCGGCAAGGTCGTGAACCAGGCGAGCCCGCTGGCTGGCGGCTGTCCCGCGATCAAAAACGGATTTCGGCGCGCCGCATCGAGGATGATGAAGGTGGCCTTGGCACGGAGATTCGAAAACGTACGGGCGATCTCAGAGAGCTGCACTCCCGATTGTGGCAAGTCCGTCCCCGTGGCAATCTCCGCATTCATGTCGACAGGTAACAGGTAATTGTCGCCGCCGAATTGCAGTGCAAAACCGGTAAAGTACACTCCAATCCAAGTGTCCGGTCCCGCCTCCGAGGTTCTCTCGATAAAGTCGAGAAATGTCTTCTTCAACTGGCCGGCGCCGAGATCTCGGGCAAGGGTTACTTCGAATCCGGCGGACTGCAAGGCGTGGGCGACAAGGTCAGCGTCACCCGTCGAAGTCGCAAGCCTTTGAGCCCTATAGTTTGCATTGCCAACTACAAGCGCCAAGCGCTTCTCGGTTGAAGAAGCGCTTGCACAGGAGATGTAGATCATAGTGGCGAGGAGGCAGCAGATTATCCTGGCCGTTTGCGCCTCCCCACTGTGTCAATCACGATCCGAGTGAGTGCTGGCTCATCGGACTCACGAGCGGCCTTGCCAACGGCTGCACGTTATGTCCGCCGACATCGCTCATGCCGATCGTCGACCTTCCGCCGCTGTCGATCCCGGAACTCGGGAAGGCCGACGCGATCTGTTGAGACCACAGCGCCAGACGCTGATCGATCGAAGCTATCCAGGTATCCGACGCCGCCGACGGAGATAGTCTGGAAGAGGATTGGCCGGCGACGGGTGGATCAACGATTATGGTTCCGCCCTTCCCGTCGCTCGATGCAGTGAAATTGGCGAGTGAGTAATTGCCAACCACCCCAAGCTTCGCCGTATGTGTTCCATCACTGACGGTCAGCGTTCCACCAGAACTGTTGCCTGCGTAGCTCAGGGACGCGCCGGCGCCGGCGGTGATGTCGGTCAGGTCGATACGATCGCCGGTAGTTAGCGAGCCAGAAAACGAGCCAGAGAACTGGGCCGAGTTGTCAATGACCAGGGTGCCGGCAGCGCCAGCGAAGCTAACCGATCCCGAATAGGCTCCTGGAATTTCCACTGAGGCGCCACTGCCGATGACCAAGGAGCCAGAGCGGACCGTGGTCCCGGTGCCGGACAGGGCAATGACCCCATCGCCATTCAGATCGGCGTGGAAGACGCCCTCATATGGCTGCAGCGTCGAGCTCGATCCCGAGACTATCGGAGTGAGATTTGCCGTCCAATTGCCGTTGGCGTCGGTAGTGCAGATCATATACAGGCTTTGGCCGTTTTCCTTAAGGGCCACTTCATAGCCTGTTGCGGTCCGCACGGCTGCAACGGGTGCAAACCAACTGAACTGATAGTCGGATCCGTCGAGCTTCAGAGATGGCCCGGAGCCGGCGCTATTATCGAGGTAATAACTATTGCCGACTTGTGTCAGATGCACTGTGGTGTCGATCTTCAGCGTGCCCGAGGGATTGGTCACCGCCCCACTAAGGTTTGCCGAATTGCCAGCGCCGTCTTTCACCGTTGCCGAGTTCAGGTTGACGCCGGTGATCGTCAAGTCGGAAGTATTCTGACCCGCTGCCACAGTGTAGGAGAAAGTCAGTGCCTTGCTGCCTGAGCCGCCGGTGTAGGTCGCGGTGCCGCCATCGTTCAGCGTCAGTGTCGGCGTGCCCCCGGCAACCGTCACCGCCTCGCTCAGGTTTACGGTCAGGGTGACCGTGCTACCAACCGGGAGCGTGCCCGAGCCGGCCGTGACGCCGTTTCCGGAGGCAACGACCGAAGCAACGGTCGGCGGCGTGGTGTCGCTCTGCGAGCCGGAAGACTGTGACGCCGGTGGCGGCACTCCGGGATTCGCAAGGAAATTGCCTGTCAAGCTTGCTGCATTTCCCGCGACGTCACGAATCGACGCGCCGTTCGGCAAGTTTACTTGGGTGATGACAAGCGTGCTGGGGGGGCTAGTCGTCACGTATTTGAACTTCAACGCAGTCGTGCCTGAACCGCCTGCGTACGTCGCGGTGGCGCCGTTGCTGAGGGTCAGCGTCGGGGTGCCGGTCACCGTCACGGATTCATCGAACGACAGAGTCAGAATGACGCTACTCCCGGACACTGCCGATGCCACCGACGTGATGAGTGGCGGGGTGGTCTCGATCTGCAGTGTGCCCGCGGGATTCGTTACGGCATTGACAAGGTTGGCAGCGTTGCCGGCGCTGTCCTTGATAGTTGCCGAATTCAGATTGAGTGCCGTCACCGCCAGATCGGAGGTGTTCTGACCAGCGCCTACCGTGTAGCTGAAGGTCAGCGCCTTCGTGCCCGACCCGCCGCTATAGGTAGCCGTACCGCCATCGTTGAGCGTTAGCGTGGGCGTGCCCCCGGCGACCGTCACTGCCTCGCTCAGATTGATTGTCAGCGTCACTATGCTGCCGACCCCGAGAAGGCCGCTTCCCGATGTGATCCCGTTGCCGGAGGTCACAACGGACGCGACCGCCGGCGCTGTGGTATCGATCTGCACCGTTCCGGTGGGGTTCGTTACCGCGCCCGCCAGGTTGGCAGTGTTGCCAGCGCCATCCTTGACGGACGCTGAATTCAGGTTGAGTGCCGTCACCGCCAGATCGGAGGTGTCCTGACCTGCTGCGACCGTGTAGCTGAATGTCAGCGCATTCGTGCCCGAGCCGCCGCTATAGGTAGCCGTGCCGCCATTGTTCAGCGTCAGCGTGGGCGTGCCGCCTGCGACCGTCACAGCCTCGCTCATCGCCATCGTCAGCGTCACGACGGTGCCGGCGCCAATGGTGCCACTTCCCGCCGTTATGCCGTTACCTGATATCACAAGCGAGCTGACCGTCGGGGCGGCCGTGTCGATCTGCAGGGTCCCGACGGGATTCGTTACCGCACCACTCAGGTCGACGGCGTTGCCATTACTGTCTTTTACCGACGCTGAATTGAGATTGACCGCCGTCACCGCCAGATCGGAGGTGTTTTGACCCGCTGCTACCGTGTAGCTGAAGGTCAACGCGTTGGTGCCCGAACCGCCTGTGTAAGTTGCGATGCCGCCATCGTTGAGCGCCAGGGTCGGTGCGCCCCCGCTCACGGTAGCTGCCGTGCTCAGGTTCACAGTCAAGGTGACGATGCTTCCCACGCCGAGGTCGCCCGCCCCTGCCGTGATGCCGCTACCTGAGGTCACTAGAGATACGACCGCGGTGGGTGTCGGGGTATTGCCAATTGACAGCGGGCCAACGGAAATCGGATCGGGAATCGAGATAGCGCTGGTACCTGACGAACTCGTAGCTTTGGCAGACAAGCTATGGACGCCGTTGGCAAGCGCCTTGGTCGTGAAAGACCATGTATTGTCGCTGTTGACAGTTGCGGTACCGAGCTGCGTGGTGCCGTCAAATATCGTCACGGTCGTAATCGAAAAGCCGGCCGCAACGGTGCCGTAGAGTGTGACGGCGTTGTTAACCAGGGCGTTTCCCGTGATGGTCGGAGATGGCGGCACGTTCGAGGAATTGCCGAAACCGACGCCGTTCTCATGGCCAATTGCGCTCATGTCGCCGAGGGCATTGACGTCGTAGGCCTGGATGCTGTTCCACGTGTTGGGAGCAAAGCTCGGCGTGGTAAATGTCCAGTGGCCGGATGCATCGACTGCCGCGCTACCCAAGGCGGTGCCATACGACGTCGAAAAATAAACGGTCGTGTTGGCACCGGCGGTCCCAGTAAATGTGAAGGTGCCGTTCCCATTGTCGACTGGGTCACCGAAGACAGGGGTACTGACCGGTTGCGCGTTGATAGTCACGCCCGGGAATTGAACGAGTGCGCCCGTCAGAATCGCGGCGTTTCCGCTAGCATCCTTGATCGCTGCGCCGCTGGGTAGATTTGCCTCAGTGATTGCGAGTCCTTTGACGCTGCTATCGCTCGCGCCGACCGTATAGGTGAAAGTCAGAGAATTACTGCCCGAGCCTCCACTATAGACGGCCGTGCCGCCATCATTGAGCGTCAGGGTCGGGGTGCCGGTCACCGATACGGCCGAGCTCATCTTCACCGTAAACGTGATCTTCGTTCCAACGACAGTCTCGCCGGCCGGAGCTGAAGTAGCGACACTCGTGATGATCGGACCGGTAAAGGAAGCGATCGTTGCACTGGCAGCCGACGAGGCCGCACTGGTATTCCCAGCACTGTCAGTCGCCGTTGCAGTGAGATTGTGGCTACCAATCGAAAGGGCGCTTGTCTCGTAGAACCACGAACCGTTGGACGAGGTCGCTACCGTGCCAAGCTTTGTAGAGCCGTCAAAGATCGTGACTGTGCTGTTGGCTTGCGCAGTGCCATTCAGCAGCACCTGGTTGCCATTTACGACGTCGCCGAGGATCAGCGGAGCGCCCGGGGCGGTCGTGATGACAGTGTTTGAATAATCGACGGTGATCGTTTGATTGCTAGACCAGCCCTCGTAGATGCCTTCCTTCCAATAGACGCCGCCGCCGTATCCGAGCGCGCCGTGATAGTCGACAACCTGCTGGCCATTGATCCAGACCTCCAGGAAGCCATTTGAATTGTTCTGGAAGTTGGCCTCAAGCTGCACGTCGATAGGCTGACCGCGAACGATCGGAGTAGGCGAAACCCACAAATAGCCGTTCAGTTGGTCGCCTGGCAGAGTGGCTGCGGTCCAAGACGTTTGCCCGGGAAGCGCATAGAAAGCCTGGATAGCAAGATAATCACCTTCGCCGACGCCGTTGGCGCCCGTCAGATGGAATGCGAAAGGCGGACTTCCTCCCTGTATCGATTGGTAGGTCGCGTTATTGTCGTCTCCGTGAAATTGTCCAAGGATCTGCCACGCCAGGTTATTGCTTGTGTCATTAAAGCCCGGCTGAACCGTAAACTGATATGACAGGTTGATGGTTGAAGTCGGAGAGAAGATGGTGCCGCCACTGATCTCGCTACGATGGCTGTCATTGTCCGCCCAGACGTCGTTGGGTTGCAGTTGGAATCGTAGCGTGTGGCTGTCGATTTGCTTGATGGCCCAGGGCGCGTTGCCGTTAACGTTCGCGTTTTCGACGTAGTAAGGCATGCCGCCGACCGTGATCGGGGCCGACCATTGATCGGTCAGTGGCGAAAAATTGGAGATTGCCCCCGTCACCGTCTGGACAAGCGCTGAGGACGCTGCGCTTGTGGTCCCGGCCAGCGTCGCCGTGGCGGTAAAGCTATGCGTGCCATCCGTCAGGGACGTCGTTTCGTATGACCAAACGCCGCTGCCGTTCGTCGTTGCCGTGCCAAGCTGAGTGCTGCCGTCGTAGACGGTGATCGTGCTGTTGGGAGTAGCGGTCCCGACGAGAGTCAGCGTGTCCGAATAGCTCGTGCCTGGATCTCTGTCGACGGCGATATCGTCAGGCGATGCCGTCAGAATGACGGGCGGATTAATCTGTACGGCCATTTAATTGCGTCCCTTCATGGTCCACAAGTGCGTTGATGCGGTGGTCGAACTAATTAAAACTGTGCATCAAACTAAGTGGCACTCATGAAGAACCTGCTCTTTAAAAGAGTATAGTTTTAGAAAAGCCGCGGATTGATCAGGCTTGCCCGATCGGACCGTTGCATTTGTTGCGTCGTTTGCCAGGCTACGATTGTGCGAGTTCTGCTTTTCCCGCCGTGCTAATTTCTGATTAGTTGATGTCAGTAGCATGGTCCCCCTGCCTTCTTAGATCTTCCAGTTAATTGCGACGAGGGCGCTCGCTGCTGTCCCTGCGAGATGATCCTGTCGCTCTTCTGATGGTGTCGCCCAACATGAACATGGTTAACGACCAATGCGGCAGCGCTAGGAACCGGGATTGTTCAAAGTGTGACAATGGTGGGCTCATCGCCGCTGAAATCAAATCAACGGTGCGATAATACCAAAATACTAGGGGTTTTGAACAAGGTGCGGCATTTGGTCTGGGATCACGCAGATCCGTGGAGCCGCCCGCGAATAATGCTGGGGGTGCGTGCCCCGATCGCTCGAAGGACCAGCTCTCGGAATTGCTGGCTGCCTCACCGTACTCTCGGCCCGCCGACATGTCGCGGATTCGGCGCGGTGTATCCGCCACCAACGCCGCGCGCGAGTTCCCGTTTACGAAATATCCGTGACGGACTCGTTTTTTGGACGCCGTCGGCTTAGAGTTGGGGGCATTATTCCTGAGCAGTTTTGACGATATTTTTTAATGAGGTTCATTTCGATGCTGACGATTGCCTCGCCAGTGCCAAGGGTCGCTTCCGAACTCAGGCCCTTGGTCGTTGACCTCGATGGCACTCTGGTCCGATCGGACCTCTTGCTGGAAACTGGTTTCTCGGAGCTCGGACGAGACCCCCGTTCGATCATCGATCTTTGCGCTGCACTGCTTCGAGGAAAAGCCGTGCTGAAGGAGCGGCTGGCGAAGTCGGCCGCGTTCGATCCGGCGGCCCTGCCTTACGACGACGCGGTGTTGGCTCGCATCCAACAAGCCAAGGAGCTGGGACGTCCAGTTTATCTTGCGTCCGCAAGTGACCAGCGCCTGGTCAAGGCGGTCGCCGATCACCTCGGCGTTTTCGCCGGTTGGTTTGCGTCGGACGGAGATGTCAATCTTGCCGCTCACGCGAAGGCAGAGCGCCTCGACCTAGAATTTCGGGAATGTGGATATGATTATATCGGCAACGACCGGGCCGATCTGCCGGTGTGGACGTCGGCCGTCAACGCGATTGCGATCCGAGCTCCCGCCGGCGTGAAGCGCACGCTCGCGCAACTTGGGTTGAACGCTGAACATTTGCCGGCGGAGCGCCCGACCTGGCGCACTTGGACCAAGCTGCTGCGCGTCCACCAGTATGCCAAGAACATACTGGTGTTTGTCCCTCTCCTTCTCGCGCATCAATTCTCCATCAGCACAATTGGCGAAGCCGTTCTGGCGTTTGCAGCCTTCTCTCTTTGCGCCTCCGGCGTATACGTCCTGAACGATCTGATCGATCTCCAAGCGGATCGTCTGCATCCAACTAAGCGCAATCGTCCGTTGGCGAGCGGCTTAATCCCGCTTCGAGATGCTGTTGTCGCCGTCCCGATGCTCCTTGCTGTAGCAGCGGCAATCGGCGCCCTCGTTTCGTTGCAGTTTATGGCCGTTCTGCTCGGTTACTTCATTTTGACGACGGCGTATTCCTTCGTACTCAAGCGAAAGATGCTTGTCGATGTCATTGCATTGGCGATGCTCTATGTGATTCGCCTTGTTGCCGGAGCCGTGGCTGTTCAGGTGACCTTCTCCGAGTGGCTGCTGGCCTTCTCGATGTTCTTCTTTATGGCATTGGCGCTGATCAAGCGTTATGTCGAACTAGCTGTACGCGTAGACTCCGGCTTGCCCGAGCCAGCGAACCGCAACTATAAGCTCGGCGATCTCGATGTCGTCGCGGGACTCGCTGCTGCGGCCGGCTTCAATGCCATCACTGTCTTCGCGCTCTACATCTCGTCCGACGCGGTACACTCGTTGTACCGACGTCCTCAATTCCTTTGGTTTATTTGCCCCGTTCTTCTATACTGGATTAGTCGAGCCTTGATGATGGCGCACCGCCGACACATGGAGGACGATCCGATCGCATTCGCCTTGCGCGACAAGAACAGTATTGTCGCAGGGTTTATCGTCGGCGCACTTATTCTTGCCGCCATCTGATGGAATCGCCCACGATGGCCGTCGCCGTGCGCTACATTCTTTTCGCGATTGTATCGATGCTGGGCAATCTGGGAGTCCAGGAGTCGGTCGTCTACGTCACGGCGCCGGGGACACCGCTTGCGGTATCGATGGTGTCGGGGACCGCGGCAGGCTTTGCGTTAAAATACATTCTCGACAAACGATGGATATTCAGGGACAGCTATACGTCGTCGGCCAGCGAGCTAAAAAAGATTGTCCTCTATGGTGCATTTGGGGTGGCGACCACCGCGTTGTTTTGGGCAACGGAGCTTACGTTCTGGCATGTATGGCATTCAGAGACCGCGAAGTGTGTCGGGGCCATCATCGGTTTGATCGTCGGCTACGCGGCGAAGTATTCGTTGGATAAGGTCTTCGTGTTCAGGAAGCAGGATAGCTATGAGACTCGCCGGCTGGGGACGCTTCCCCTTTCATGAGAGCCGGGCAACCAAGCTCATGTGTCCAAATGCGGTTGGGCAGATCCTCCGCGGGTCCAGTGGCTATGTTGCACGTGGCAACGGCCGGGCCTATGGCGACGCTGCAATTGGTCGAGACACCACGCTACAGGTTGCCGGACTAAACAGAATGATCGCTTTCTCTCCCGCTACAGGGGAGCTGACGGTCGAAGCCGGAGTACTGCTATCCGACATTATTGATGTTTTTCTGCCGCGAGGATTTTTCCCGCCCGTTGTTCCGGGGACGCAGTTTGTCACCGTTGGCGGAATGGTCGCGGCGGATGTGCACGGCAAGAATCATCATCGTGACGGTGGGTTTGGCCATCACGTGCACGCCTTGAAGCTGGTCCTCCCGAACGGGGAGCTCGTCACCTGCTCGCGGGCGGAAAACGTGGCCCTCTTCTGTGCGACGATCGGCGGGATGGGGCTTACCGGAACCATAATCGAAGTGACTCTCGGTCTGCGGCGGGTCGAAAGCGGATGGATCAGGACCCGAACGGTCGTCACTGAGAACCTTGATGGTGCTATAAAGGCGTTGCAAGAAACGGCCGATGCGACCTATTCAGTCGCCTGGATTGATTGTCTGGCTCGGGGAGCGGCCATGGGACGGTCGCTCATTTATGTCGGGGAGCATGCAAGGCAAGACGAGCTTCCGGCGGCGGCGAGGTTCAGAGAACTGTTCCCTAAGCGTGCACGAAGGCGAGTGAGCGTTCCATTCGACCTTCCATCGTGGACGCTCAATCGGACGACGGTCGGCCTATTCAACGAAGCTTACTTTAGACGCGGCTCCGCGAACGGGAATGTTTCAGGTTTCATGCACTGGGAGCCCTACTTCTTTCCTCTTGACGGCGTTGGCGCGTGGAATCGGATTTATGGTCGGCGCGGATTTGTACAACATCAAAGCGTGCTGCCGGCGGGTCGCGCCACAGCGGCGCTCGGCGAGGTGCTTGACCGGATCTCTCACCGAGCAAATGCCTCATTCTTGGCGGTACTCAAGCAGTTGGGCGACGGATTTGGCACGATGTCATTTCCAATCAATGGATTTACGCTTGCAATCGACTTTCCCGTCGACCCAAAGTTATTTTCACTTCTCGAGGAGATAGACCGGGTAGTTGTCGGGGCCGGAGGTCGAATTTACCTGGCCAAGGACGCTCGACAATCTCGAGAGACCTTCGAGGCAAGCTACCCCGGTCTGGCAACTTTCCGTGACATCAGGCGATCGGTGGGGGCCGACGCTCGGATCGTCTCTCGCTTGTCTGAAAGACTGGGCATTTGATGCAAACGCAGAAAACGATGCTACTTCTTGGTTGCACCTCTGACATTGGGTTGGCGACCGCTGTCGCTTACGGCGACGCCGGGTATCGGCTTATCGTGACCGCTCGAGTCCCGGAATCAGCCGAGCGGAACGTTCGCGATATCAAGACCAGAACCGGTGCAGAGGTGGACTTACGAGCGCTTGATATATTGCATATCGATCAGTTCGAAGGGTTTGTCGATCGACTGCCCGTTCTGCCCGATACGGTCATTTGCGTGATCGGTGAGCTGGGCGATCAGCAGCGTGCGCAACGCGACGTTGACCACGCGAGCACGGTGATGCGCACGAACTTCGAGGGGCCGGCGCTGCTTCTTGGACTGTTCGCTGAGAGGATGAGCGCGCGCGGGTGGGGAACGCTCGTCGGCGTCAGTTCAGTGGCAGGAGACCGGGGTCGCGCGTCCAACTATGTTTATGGCGCTGCAAAGGCAGGCTTTACGGCGTTCTTGTCTGGATTGAGAAATCGGTTGGCCGCGTCGCGTGTTCGCGTCGTGACAATTAAGCCTGGATACGTCCATACCCGAATGACGCAAGACATGAAGTTGCCGTCAGCGCTGACAGCCGAGCCCGACGAAGTCGGTCGGGTAATCTACAGAGCAGCAGAGAACGGGCGTGCCGACGTGTTGTACGTCAGACCAATTTGGCGAATCATCATGGCGGTGATCCGTGTTATTCCGGAGCGATTGTTCAAAAGGCTAAGACTCTAGTTGCTTCGCTCCGCAGGTGTCAGTCGGCCTGGATCGCGATAGAAGTTGCAGGCGTCTGGTTGCAAACTCACTGGCCGCGAGGGACCGCCTATGAGGCGACGCCCGAAGAGTCCATAGGCAGCCAAGATGGCAAGCAGAGGTTCGATCCCAGAACGAAGGTCCCACCGGACGAGACCTGCCGCAAAGCCGGAGAATGCGGTCGTCACGACGACAATCATCACAATCCAGATCCACCGGGGCATGCGGTGTCTGTCGCGAACGATCTCCATGCCGGCCATAGTGACCCCAAGCAGAACTGCCGCGTGAATCGCCGTCCAGATCCCGAAGAGCGCCACTAGTGTGGTGTTTCGGGTGAGCAATTCGGCGACGACGCCTCCCAGCCCCGACTGATCTCTGACTTTGAGCCAGGAAAATCCATTGAGAGTCTCCCCAAATTGAAGGTAGTAGCCGAACAGATGATTTGCCCCTGGATTCAGTATCAAATTGAAGGCGTCAGCATAGATCGTGTTGAGAAACGCTAAGGGATGAGCCGCCGCGAGGCGGATGAATGGGAGCAAATCCATTCGGCCGGTACTGTCGAGCGGTAGCGATAGGATACGGTCCGCGCGGAATGCCAGATTTGTGGCAAGGTCCGCATTGGATGACCCGAGACCGAAGTCTCCGACCAGCAAGAATCTAAGCGTCATCCAGGAAAGCGGAAACAAGGCGTACGCCAGAAGCGCGGCCTTCAGTGATCTTCCTCGCGCTTTGGGAAATGCGAAAAGAAGATACGGTGTTAGCACCAAAGGGATCAACAGCCCCTGCGGTCGAATGGCGGATGCCAATCCAAGGCTGGCGAAGCCAAGGTAAAGATAAAATGGTGAAGGCGCGGCGCGCGGCGTATCAACGGCCTCGCAAACGCTTACGGTACCGATCAGGAGAAGTGTGGTGAACCACGCTTCGGTGACCAGCAGATGCGGATTCAGCAAACTGCCCGGCATGATGACGATGAGTATTCCTGCCGCGGCGGCAACCTTCGCACTGCCGGAAGTACGTGCCACGAAGCTATACATAAGAAGAACCGTGAACAACTGCAGTGCAACCTGGGTGATAATTACAAGATAGCGTCCTCCGATGGCGTACAAGACCGCATGCTGCAGGAAGTCTCCCGGAACTCCGGAGTCAAGAGCCGCATGCACGATTGTCGACGAACCCGCCGCCAGAAGCCCATCAACATGCGCAAGCCGATCAATCGCGCGATCACCTCTGAGGAAAGCAGCAGGGTCGGTTAGGTCAAAATAAAACAAGCTCGCGTGAATGCCGACGAAAAGGGCACCAAGCAACAAGGCGATACGAACCAGGCGGACACGCTCGTCGGCCAGTTGTAATTGTGAGTGGTCTGAGCAGGGCATGGAATGCGTTTCCGACAAAGGGCCTGGCGCGATGCCTGATGGCACTCGGGCTTGAACGGTGCTGTACCGCTCCGAAGGCCTGCAATAGTTCATCAAAGTCGTTTCTGAATAAGTACGATGAGGTCCGTCTTTGGCCACGCCACGGATTGATACGCGGAGAGAAGCCGAAATATCGAGCGACTTTCGAAATGATAGCGGGGCGCGGAATTTACGCCGTAGGAGCAATTGAGCCATTTCGATTGGGAGAAGTACCTCCTTACCGCGCTGAAAGAGTTCAGCCGGTAAACAGTCGGAAACTTGTCCTGCGCTTCGAACTGAGGCTTGATCCACTTGAGTACAGCGCGCTGGAGCCCCTCGGGTAGCAAGCAAGTCGCAATGCCGACATAGCTCCAACGGTGCGGAGTGCGAGCGCAAATCCACCCGCCGGGCTTGAGGACCCTAAAGAACTCCGAGGCAAGGTGAGCGGGATTTTGAACGTGCTCGAAAACCCAATGGGCGACGATCAAATCAACTGATTGGTCTGCCAGCGGGAGCGGCGCGTCGACCTGAACGACGTGTTTCTCATCCAGGTACGGATGATCCAGAACTCCATCATCAACGTCAATCCCGATCACTCTCTGCACCTTGCCCTGCAGTTTGGCCAGCCGCTCCCTCAGCTCCCATTTTCCGCTCATGAACACCGCGCCCCGGCCGGCACCCAGATCCAGCACAGTCATGTCGGAGCGTAGCAGAGCATTCACGCGGAGAAAGAACTCAATCTCGCCGTCGTCTCTGATAATTCCACCAGCGAGGACTTCGGGACGGACGTCCCCCATGATCGATGCCCTGCGACCGCGAACAGGAGAGTCCTGATCGCATCCGTCCGGCCTTGACGCCATAGTCATGCTCATCACGTGATACCTCAAAATTCGCGCGGCGCATTTCACGATTCATAAGTAGGCGGACCGGACGGCTTACGGCACGCCCGACGCGTTTGAACACTTCACCGAAGAACAGGACGTCTTACGCATCGGATAACCTCTGCAGTCTGCACACGTGTAGGGCACGTCAGCCGCACGAGCTCAGCCGCGCAGACCAGATCGGCCTGACACATCGCGAAAACGCGGCGCACCTGTGCTGAGCTCCCGCTGCTGGAATATGAGGGCGACCGCCATCGACATCAGAACTGTGCTCAGACATTTCGTCATGAAGTTACTTTCCGTAATGTTTAGAATGAGGGTGACCGACCAGATCGCAAAAGGGAAAATATTCGTTCGTGCCCACTCCGGGCGACCAGTGACCACCAGTCTGATTCCACCCCGTAAGGTCGCAACAAAAATCCCATAAATAACTGGTGTGAAAAGATATCCGAACTCCAGAAACTTGTCGATGAAGCCATTATCGACACTCCATTCAGACATGTCCGCCGCAACCTTTGCGCCGAAGCCTCCACCCTGCAAACTAAATCCCGAACTATAGAAGTTCTTCAAGATGATCGGCCAGAAGTCGGCACGGCCGGTGAGGTCGGTCGATTTTCCGAGAATGCCTACGATGACATAGTCAAGAATGCCAATCTTAAACCCGATCCCAACCAATCCGAGGACGATCGCCCATTTAATAAACATCGGCTGGCGTAACGGAGCAGGCAGGCGCGCGATAAAATAGGCCATGTAAAGGAAACCGGGAGTGATCGCAGCGGCGACGATGCCGGTGGCAGACTGGGTGCCTGCCAGACAGGTAAGGCTGCAACCGAGAAAGAAGGCCCACACGGGCGCTGGAAAGATCGAGGTCCTGTAGAACAGTAGGAGCCCCGCGGTTAGCCCGGAGAAGTAGCCCAGGCCCTGTTTGTGGCTGAACACTCCTCGCCACAGCCCGGCGTGAACGGTTTGATAGGGGTCGGTCAACTGATGAATCGCGGTTTCGGGAAAGCACAGGACCCAGACGATGCTCAAAAGGCATCCCACCGCCATGGTCCTGATCACGAACTTGATGCCACGGAAGCCCGGAAGGAGGCCGACAACCACTAAGCCGAGCAGCGCGGTGGTCATGTAAGTATTGGCTGCCTGGAGGGTAGCGCCGCGGTTGTATGACCACGCGGCCGATGCAAACGCCGTGATGATCAGGACCCAGATCGGCCAGCATTGAAGAACGAGCCTGCCGGTTGGCCTGGAAAGCAGGATGGAAGCAAAGACAAAGAGCTCTGTCGTGATTGTCACCAGTTGGAGCACGGGTGAGCCAACCCACCGGCCCGTTGTCATGTCCAACGCCAACTGGATCGTAAATGCGGGGAAGGAGAAAATGATGATGGCGCCGAGCAGCAATCGAATTGGCAAAGCCGCCGTGGAGGCGCCATCGAGCCCGGCCTCGGCAGACTGTCTTGCAGTGCCCATTGCCAGAGACGTCGCGCGGTCAGGAACTATGTTCATCTAACGTCTCAGTGTTGATGCTGTGTTGCCCTGCCGGGGTGCACTCGACCGCGACGACGTCGCTCGCCTGCCGCTTGCGACCCTTGACCAGCGTCGGACGCTGGGCCAGCAGTTTAGGGTTCATCGGGGCCCGATCAAATGAAGAAACAAAAATAGGCCATCAATTCAATATGTTAACTTTAATTGGTAACGCTAGGAAGAGCAAAAAACCGGAGTGAGATACAGTTCCTAATGGAAGAAGCCGCCGGAGCATGCTAATTTAAATCATTCGGTCGACCTAGCAAATAGTTTGGAATCTTTGATGCTTCACGTAAGCAAAGATCATAAGCTTTCGTCGTTTGAACTTGAATCCTTTAGTCCGGCTGCGGGCTCACCCTCGCAATATATCCAAATGGCCGTTGGGTTTCTCCGCCGGCAGGCCTGGGTGCTCGTGGCGTCGGTCGCAGCAGCGATATGTATCGCCGGTCTGTACGTTTTGCTGGCGCCAGCTAACTATAAAGCGACGGCAACAGTGGGGATCGATACGGCCAAGTTTCAACTATTCCAACCAGCGGGCGAGTTGATCATTGACACGTCCTCGGCAGTCGAGAGCCAGCTTGAAATAATTAAATCGGAGAAACTGGCGCTGGAAGTAATTAAGAAGCTGCATCTAACCGACAACATCCCGCCTCCCAGCGATGGTCTCTTCGGTTCATCTAAGCCGCTGACCGAGTTCGAGTACACTCGGCAACTGGTCGCTGTGCTTCAGAAGCATTTGACGGTGAAACGGCTTGGCATCGCCTGGATCATCGAGATCAACTACGAAAATGGCAATCCCGCGCGGGCCGCAGAATTTGCTAATGCATTCGCTGATGCTTACATCGCCGATCAACTCGATTCGAAATATCAGGCCACTCGGCAGGCGAGTGCCTGGCTGGAAGGCCGGGTCAAGGAAACCAGAGAGCAGACACAGGCAGCGCAGCGTGCTGTAGTCGAGTTCAAGGCCAAGAATAACATCATCGATACGGGCGGGCGGCTCATGAGTGAGCAGCAGCTCTCGGAGCTCAATAGCCAGCTCCTCACTGCACGGGGACAAACGTCGGAAGCGAAGGCCCGGCTTGAGCGGGTCAACGCTGTTGTGCAGGCGGCGTTGTCGGCCGAAAACTCGAACACGCTCGTGACCGACGTTCCAATTAACGAGACAATCGCGAAGTTGCGAGGTCAACTTATCGAGCTTACCGGCAGAGAGCGGGAGTGGACAGCGAAGTTTGGTCGTGAGCACCTCGCAGTGATGAATTTGCACAATCAGGTCGTGCAGGTGCGCTCAGCAATGATCGACGAACTTCGTCGGGTTGGAGAGGCGTTCAAGAGCGACTACGATCTCGCAGTCCGGAAAGAGAAGAACCTTGAAGCTGAGGTGGCTCAATCTGTTTCCCAAGCGGAATCGTCGAATCGCAATCAGGTCAAGTTGCGAGAGCTCGAGAGCACGGCAACGTCAACCAAGGAATTGTATGATAATCTGAACAAGCGGTACCTCGAATCCGTTGAGCAGAAGTCATTTCCCGTTACCGAAGCGCGGGTGATCACGCGAGCCGCTCCGCCCCTGGATCGCGAATTTAAGTCAACCTTGAAGATCCTGGCGGCCATTCTCGGCGGTGGGATATCGATCGGAATTGGGCTGGCTCTCCTCCGCGAGTTTACCGACAACAGGTTTCGCAGTGTCGGGCAGATAGAGCGGAAGCTGCAGATGAATTGCATCACGCCCGTGCCCCTGTGGAAGGAAGACGCGGTGGAGCCAGATGCCGGTCGTACGGTAGCTCCGGCGGGCGAGCGTCAGCTCTTGCGTTCAAAGGGCGCGGCGTGGGCCAGCATCGAGGCGCCCCTTTCAAGCAGTGCCGAAGCAATGAGGTCGATAAAGCTGGCGATAGATCTGAATTGCCCGAGCAAGGGAGCCAAGGTGATCGGCTTAACGTCGTCGCTGCCTCGAGAGGGCAAGTCGACTATCGCAGCATCTCTTGCGCTGACGATTGCCGCGGCTGGCGCCAAAGTCATGCTGCTGGATTTCGATCTGCGAAATCCGGCGCTTACTCGGACGCTTGCTCCCAAGGCCAGCGTGGGCTTCCTGGACGTCATTTCGGGAAGGTCGTCGTTAGCTGATGCGCTTTGGTCCGATCAGTCAAAATATTTGTCGTTCCTGCCTACGATTACCAAGAGCTTGTTTGTTCAAAGCAACGAAATCATGGGCGCGCAGCTTACGAAGATGTTCATCGACAAGCTGCGGGGCGAATACAACTACGTGATTGTTGACTTGCCGCCTCTCGCGCCTGTTATCGACGCGAAGGCGACGACGCATTTGATTGATGCGTACCTGTTTGTCGTCGAATGGGGTGCGACAAAAGTGGATGTCGTCGAACATGCTCTCGGGAGAGCACCAAGCATCACTGAAAACACCCTGGGCGTGATCCTCAACAAAGTTGATATGGACAAGCTGTACAAGTATGACGCGGAGAACCGCAGCTACTACGTCAATAAGCACTATGCGCAATATGGTTATACGCACTAGCGTGAACGGCACCCTCATTGTACCGAGTGTGGTCGCGTCGAACGTGGAAGTCACCAGCGTTGGTCGGCCTCGGACACTGGAGCAGACACGCACCGTGTCCGGCGAGATCGCCGCGACCGCTTGGCTAAGCGGGTCGCGTTCGAGGGCCGTCGCAGCGGCGCCATTGATGTCGTAGGGGCAATCGCAGCGGACGGTGCGGCTGATCGATCTGCTTTGTACTAGCGCTCCGATCGCCGCCGCGAGCGTGCGTCATATCAATAGCTCGCTCATTGTAGTCGCGAACGGTGCGATGCCGGCGCAGTCTCCCTCGGAGACCGGCCAGCCGGGCAGGCCCGGATGAGCGCTATGAACGATGCGCGGTGTCGGCCAGTTATCCAGCGGCATCGGTTATACTTCGGAATCAGTTCGCGCTCGACGCGGCCCCCCAACGAACGGCAGAAGCCGCGTAATTGAGAAGCCGGCGAGGTCGCTGGCAAGCTGTTTGTTCGTTCCCCTTCATTCTCTAAAATGTGCGTTAACGTTTAACGGGCAAACTTGCCTTGGGAATAATGACGTTTCTTGTCGCGGAGCTGTTTTAGGTGCCGCATGAGAGCCATTGCCTCGACTGACCTTATTGCCGAACTCGACTATGTTTTGAGAGCCAGCCTGCCGGACCGCCGTGAGCAGATGTTGCGGCAGGTGGCCGAACTCTTCATTGAGTACGCTCATCGGCTGAGTGAGCGCCATATCGATATGTTCGACGACATTCTGATCCGCTTGACGGAGGATGTAGCGTTACGAAGTCTGACCATGCTCAGCCGCTCGTTGGCCGATTTGCGCCCGGTGCCAAGAGAGTTGGCCCGGCGCCTGGCCAATCACGATGACGCCGATGTGGCCGCGCCCATCTTGCGGCAATGCGACTGTATTCCCGATGCCGATCTGGTCGATATCGCGTGGATGCGCGCCGAGGGGCACCTTTGTGCCATCGCGAGCCGCAAGACCGTGAATCGAGAACTCGTGGACATCCTGTTGATGCGCGGGGATAGTAACGTGGCGCGGGCGCTGGCTCGCAATCCCGGCGCCGTCATCGACGGCGCGGGCTTCGCCATGTTGGTCGATGCGGCCGAACGCGACGAAGACATCGCCTGCTCGCTGATATCGCGCGGCGACCTACCACCCAGCTTCCTTAGCGGTCTGATTTCGAGGGTGCCCCCGCGCCTGCTGGCTCGCCTTGTCAAATGTGCCCCGGCATCCGCTCAGAGTGCGATCCGCATCGCCATCGATGCAGGTGCCCCGCGGAAGGCTCCCATCATCAACTACGTGGATGCGCAGGCCACAGTTTCGGCCCTTAACAAGGCCGGGCAATTGAACGATTCGAGCGTCAATCGCTTCGCCATGAGAGGCGAGCGCAGCAATGTTGTAGCTGCATTGGCGCAACTCGCGACCGTCCCGATTGAGGCGATCGAGCCGTTGATGGAAGCCGCTGATATCACGGGCTTGATTGTCGCTTGCAGGGCGTCGCGATTGAACTGGGATACAACTGCCGCCATCGTCAAGAACCGGGAGGACAAGCGAGCGGTCGCGATAAAGGAATTGGATGGCGCCAGACATATGTTTGACGCGCTCTCGCTCTCGATCGCGCAGCGTACGATCCGGTTCGGCTCGATCACCGAACTGACCGCGACGTTCTCAGCTACGGCCGGAGAACGCTGATGGCATATGGGAACCGCAAGGCGGAGCGGGTTCGGCTCGAGACACGCTACCCGGTGAACCTCATGGGCATCGACGGAACTTGGCGACGGAGCTGTGTCCTGCTCGACGTCTCGCAGAGTGGTGCCAGGCTGGAAGTCGACGGAACGCTCGACGTGCTGCGAGCGCAAGAATTCTTCCTACTGCTGTCGTCAAGAGGATTAGCCTATCGTCGCTGCGAACTGGTCCGCGTCGAGGGCGCACAGGTCGGCGTACGGTTCATTGAAGAGAAGAGGGACAAGAGACGCCCTGTCATTCCTAAATGAGGACCTACAAGAGCCGTTGGGTCAATCAACCACTCGATCAGACTTCATGACGGGCGGTTCTCTCTATGATCGCTCGGCCCGAGTTTGCGCGGACTGTCGACCACCGGCCAGCATGTTGAGGGCTGTCCAAAGCCCTCCTCCGCGTGCGAGGTCGGAGAAGTACAGCGCGACATAGATGCCAACTGTCCCGTATGTGCTACCAAGCAAGACAACCATCAGTGCGCCGACAGTATTCGTGACGCCACTTACGATCGTTGAGACTTTATGATGCTCTGCCGCATTGAGGGCGTCGAATGCCAAGAACTGCACGGCGGTTGGAATAACTGTCCAGGCCAACGTCCTTATGACATCTGAAGCGGGAGCAAAGGCGTGACCGAAGACAAGGGATGCGTATGGTGCAACCAGAAAGAGACCTACACTCGTCGCCGCGCTGATCAATAGCGAATAGGGAAGATACTTCGTTGCCAGACGCAGACTGGCACGAGCGCCATTTTTGCCGGCGACCGCGAGCTTACCGTAGATGACCCTATCGAAGGCGCCCGGGACGACGAGTGCGGCGCCTATCAATCTTCGGCCCGCGCCATATACGCCAACGAAGTCCGGCGAAGTGACGGCGCTGAGAACAAGTACGTCAACGTTGTGCCGAAGCATGATCAGAAAGCTTGAAAAGGCCAGATTCCCGCCCAGCCAAGCCTCACGACGAAGGATGTTCCAGCGCGGGAGGCCAAACCGTCGAATCATGATCACACAGATCACGCCGATCGCCAGATGAACGGCTGCCCACCATAGCGCCCAGTCCCGTAATGATGTGACGCCAAACAGGCCGCAGGCCACCACCGCGGCGAGTGCGCGTGCGACTCCACTGCCGCCATTAATGAAGTTGCCACGCCGGAAATCGCCGTGGGCCAGAAAAACGTTCTCGACGAGGTTGAAGAAGGAAGGGAACATCACGTTGATGGGCACGAGCAGGAGCAGGATCTGCAGCCGCTCGGCTGAACCAATGCCACCGTCCGGTGGAGGAAACATCAGCATCCCGCCGATCAGCAGGACCGTCAGAACGATTCCCGTGATCAGAATCATCAAGATGGTGTGCCCGAGCGCTTCGGGATAATCGGACGCGTCGCGGCTGACGATCCGTCGCAGGACTTCGCCGGGGCCGAACCCGCACCAGGTATTCGCCAAAGCCGTCACTGCGCTGATAGTCGTGAGTTCCCCGAACTGGGTCGTGCCGAGATACCGAGCGAGCAGGACAAAGGCCACCGCCTGGGCCAAGACCCCAATCGCCAGGCTGCTGATCGAACCGGCGAGCAGCCGAAGCATCGGTAATTTCGGCTGCAGAAACGCCGCAACGCTAGACATGTTGGATGACTTCCGGCGCGAGGTCTGCAGCGCGCAATTGAGCTTTAGCCTCAGTGTGAAGACCTAAGCGCGATTGAGAAAGGATTAAACGATACTTGTGCGGCACGAATGCTGTCCGCCTATCTAATCGAAATGAGTTATCTGGTTGACGAACCACTACCTTGGTCGACCTTATTCGGTCGCCAGTCGGGGAGCAACACGTCCTTCCACCGGGTGTCTCGAGCATTGGCCTGGCGAACCGTACCGGGATGGATTGTTACAAAGAGGCATTCTCTCCCGTTTACCTTTTCAGCCGCCGACCGTCATTTGCTGCGCAACCGAGCATAGTAGCCGCGGCTTGTCGACCGTCCCAAATGAGGATGGGTTTGTATTGTTCGAGACAGCGCGGGAATCGACCATTCGTCGACAACTTCATAGCCAAGTGTTTCCAGCGACCTCACGAATTCCACCCGGTCGCGTATCTGATAGGGGACTTCGGCGCAGCCGAAGTTTTCGAGGGTAATTACGGTTGGGCCGTCGCGGGTCTGAACCTTGTTGAGCAGCAGGTGGCGCGGCAAAGCGGGCAGCTCTCTCAAGAAGTCCTCAAGCGGAACATCAAGGTATTGCAACAAGCCGGAAGCGAGCAGAACGTCTGCGTCGGGCGCGTCGGCCAAGTTATCGATGAATTTGGGACCCTGGAGCTCTCCCCGCTCCACGAGCCGGCGTCCCGCCCGAACGATCGCGGGGACATCGTAGATGATCCACTCGGCCGTTTCGGTAAGTGGCAGGTGCGTTCGGAACGCTCGGTATTTGGTGGCAAGATGTCCGCCGGCGTCCAGAATGACGTTGGTCGATTGCGCTAGACGGCCGAGCCAGAACAATATCGGGTAATCCTCGAGCTTGAGTTCGGACATATATTCGAATGAATGCATAACGACTTCATCGTTATCGTATCCAACAAGCGCGCCACGCCGTACAGAGGCGACGGCTTCTTCTAAAGTCGCATAGGCGCCGCGGTGACGAAGGTAGGGTGACCTGAGGAAAGCAAGGAGGCGCCCGATGGCGGCCTGAACCACGATTACTGGAAAGGACGAACGGTAGCGTTGGAGCGTCTGTGGCAATTTGGACATGTTACGATCGACGTCTAGCTCGGGATCGCGAGTCCGAGAAAGGCCCGCGAGTCAGCTTCAAAATGGACGGCCGTTCGATCAGGAATTCTCCCGGCCCAATTCTGGAAGCGCACCGCTAAGCCAATCGCAGCGGCGCCCCAATAGTAATACCCTGGAAATACCCATTCCGTTCAGAATTGTCACGGCGGCTCACGGTCACATACGGTCGAACAAGGGAAGCTTGGGCTGTTTGGTTAACCGGCAACTGACGTCCAGCTCAATTTTGGAGACCCCTCGGTGGCCTACGGCTGGGCGTCGTGCTGGCCCGCGGCCCATGTCCTGTGCAAGGGAGGACCATCGGTTCCGGGGAACGGCTCGGTCTGCTGGCGAACGAGCGCCTGCTACTTGCCGGATTGGGATGTAACCGCCGTTGGACCCGACTGGCACAAGGCGGGCCTCGTCTTTTGAAATTGGAAATCCGGGGCGTCGATTGGGGCATCTTCCAATGTAGGCTGGGTAGTACCCTTGAGGTAGCATGCGAAGAATGCAAGGGCATACTTGTCGACGATCTGGGCCGCCTTCGTTGGTGCGATTGCACCTGAACGACCAAACAGCCGTATTGGAGACGAAAACGGATAATCCGAGAAGTTGAAATGCTTGGCTCGCTTAATGGTGAGCCAGTAGCCTCCATATGTAGATAGCAACGCCCGCATCTGCACGAACTGTTCACGATCGAGTGTCATTTCGCGACGCTTCGTCGGAGTAATGTTTGCTAGTGAGTCTGGGGGGAGCGGATCGGCTTCACTCATGGTGAAGAGAGGCGCATTCGTACCTCTGCTTAGGGATTCGCCAGCCATTAGGCCGTCCATGTTGAGGCAGGCCTTAAACCGGTGATCGAGCCAGCAAGCTTGTGCGGCAACACCTCCACCAAGAGAGAAACCGAATATGCCGATTTGATTGAGGTTGAGCCGGTCGGTGAAGCGGCCGTGAGGGTCAGCCTCGTTCAAGTCATGGAGGGTGTCCAGGACAAATCGCGCATCGTCTGCCCTGATCCTGATTTCCATCTCGGCCGTCTCGAGAAAACGGCGAAATGACCGATCGGAAGAATAAAAGCCTTCGTCGGACAATTTGGTCCTGATCACCCGACCGTCAGGAAAGGCGGTTGCGAGCGAGCTATAGGGATGGTCCATTCCGACGACGACATAGCCGTGACTTGCGAGTTGCTCCGCCAGATGTGTGTTCTCCGTGCGCATGCCAGTCCATGATGGCGCGTAGAGCACGACCGGATAGCGCGATTCGGAGACTGCAAGCGGCGCGTCGATGGCGGAATGGGTCTTCGCCAGTGAAAAATGAGCATCCCAACCCGTCGTAGTCGCGCGCTCCTGGTAAGGAGCCAACTCCGTCTTGACCGATCTGCCTGCCGGATACCAGATCTGAAGCATTAACTCGCGCGGGTTGGAGGGTTCCGCGGGCTCGAGCCTGTGCAGGTCCACGACATGTCTGACCTCGGTTCCGACCGCGTACAGCCCATCCGGCGCGGGAAGTTCGAATACCGGGAAGACGGTGCTCAACACAACGCCGCCTCCGAGGAGAAAGAGACCTGTCAAGCAACTGAAGTACTGCAACTGCACGTCGGAGGTCCAACGCGGAACGATGGCTTGCATGGCGCAGCCAGCAACTACGAGATAGATCGGCAGCATTTGCCATCGGTACCCCTCAAACCAGACGTGCGCGACCGCGGCCGCAACGCAGATGAAGGGTAGATAGTGCAATCCGAGATAGCCGTGGCGATGGCCCGAGAGCTGGTCTGCAAGATAGACAAAGAGCCCGACGGCGACGGAAAGCTCAAGTGTGCGCATTGGTCTGCCTGTGGCTACCAACCGTTCCCGGAGAGGCGGCTCGTCCCGCAGGGATATCCGATGGCCCGCAGGGCAGCCTCATGTCAGATAAGGCTGCAGTTGCTCGGCAACCCTTCCAACAATGGGTTGACGCATGAACGACAGGTGATCGCCCGGTACGTGATGAACGTCGACACCCTTCTGGGCAACAAGCTCCCAGCCAAGTGACTCATTGAGGCTATACTCAGGATCCCGCCCGTCGACCCGGAATAGAATGATTCGAGCCTGGAGAGGCCGCGGCTCATATGACCGTGCCGTGGCCTTGAACATCGTTAAGTTGTCCCTCAGTTGCACTGGCATCGGACGGTTGGCAACGCGAAATACCCGTTGAGCAAGCGTCCACAGCCTTAAGCGCACATTCTTTCGGACAAAGAAGAACGCACTGGAAAGGGCGACGTCGATCTTATGGTCTGCCAGCCGCCGGTAGTAGCGCCAAATCCGATCAGCGATCCGCACGCTCCAAAACCGTGTCCACTGGTTAAAGGGCAGATGTCGATAGTACCCGGAGTTGCCCGTGTCCAACATCACAAGGACTGGGACATCCTCCCCCTGCGCGATGAGTTGCGCTGCCATTTCGAGCGCGACATAGCCGCCAAAGGAGTAACCGCAGAGTTGGTATGGCCCTTGGGGCTGAATGCGGCGGATTTCGCTGTTGTAAAAGCGGGCGAGTTCGGCAACGGTCATGGCTCGTTGAACACCGTCAAGCTCGGGCGATGCTAAGCCGTATACCGGCTGATCGCTAGGCAGCGCCTTCGCCAGTTCTTCATATCCAAGCACGTGACCACCGCCACCGTGCACACAGAACAGGGGGGTCTTGGTTCCCGATGCGCGAAGAGGGATCAGCGATGAGCGCCGGCTCCCGTCGACACCCATGATGGCTTCGGCGAGTTGTTCAATCGTGCGGTCGACCAATAGGAGGGAAAGATCGATCTTAGTGCCGAATTCCGTCTCGATCCTGGAGATCAATGATGCCGCGAGAAGCGAGTGGCCGCCCAGCTCGAAGAAGTCATCGCGAATGCCGACTTGTGGTAGATCGAAAAGTGCTTCCCAGATCGTAGCCAACTGCGTCTCGACAGCATTTCGCGGTGCCAAGAAATCGCGCGGCCGAATCTCTTCTGACACAGATCTAGCGGAGTCTCTGGCGCCAGGTGGTAACCGCAACGCTGAAATCCGTTGCTCTGGATCGGCTGCGATCTGTTCAAGAATGTGCGTATAGTAAGATAAGATGTTGAGCACCGAACCAGGTTCGAACAAGCCGCGATCATATTCCAGGTTCAGCCATACGTCGTGGCCGCGTTCAATGATCGCAAGCTGCAGCTCGAAAGGATTGCCGACGCTCACCGTAGGAATTGGCGCAATTGCCAGTCCTGCTGCTTCGCGGTGTTGAAGAAACGCTGTTTGATAAAGGAAGTAGAACTGAAAAAGAGGATTGCGGCCACGAACCGACCGCATCTTGAGCCGCTCCATCATGCTCTCAAAGGGGTACACGGCGTGGTCGAGCGCGTCCATGGTCACTTGACCGGCTTGCTTGAGAACCTCGTTCAAAGTGGGATCGTCGGCGAGGTTGAGCCGGAGGGCAATCGGTCCGGAAAATGGGCCGATCACCGGCTCCGTCTGCGAGTTGCGATTTGCACTCGGTGACCCTATCGTCAAATCATGCTGAGACGTGTAGCGCTCGAGCAGTACGGCAAAAGCCGCGAGCGTCAGCATATACATCGTGACGTTCGCCGACCGGCCGCGGCTCTTCAATCGCTGTATTAGCTGATCGGGCAATTGCACGCGCTCAACGGCGCCACGCACGTCTGGCCGCTGGCCAGGAATATGATCGGTCGGAAAGTCCAGCACGGGAAGCGGTCCCGCAAGCGACTTCATCCAATAAGCAAGATGTTGAACGGCTTCCTGCGAGGTCAACCAATCATTCTGCCAGACCGCGAAATCCGCGTACTGGATGGCCATTGGCAGGAGGTCCGGCTCTCGCCTCTCGGCAAGTGCCTCGTACGAAGCCCAAAGCTCGCGTTGAAGTATGCTTTGCGACCAACCGTCGGAGATGATGTGATGGAGCGTAACAATCAGCACGTGATCCTGCGGCCCGAGACGGAACAACCTAGCCCTGGCCAGTGGCCCGCGCTCAAGATCAAATGGAACGTGGGCTTCGTCGCGCAGCACGTTGTCAAGATTGAAATCGTCCAGCTCGGATGCGTTCTGAAGGTCCGAATGCTGCAGCGGGAAGGTCTCATGACTTGAGATGACCTGGAGCAGTTCTCCTGAGGATTCATTGAAGGTCGTGCGAAGGATCTCATGCCGCGCAGCGAGGATATTTAGGCTTTCCTGGAGGAGTGGGACCGAGAGAGAGCCGCCAATTCGGATCGAGGCCGGCATGTTAAAGGCAGAGCTATCCGGTCTCAATCTTGATAGGCGCCAGAATCGAAGCTGGCTGACGCTGGCCGGAAGCGTGCAGATATCCGGATCATCTTCAATGGGGAGCGAGGGAGCGACGGGTCCAAGAACACTATTGCTAGACCCCGAGCCGAGTGTCGGAGCCTCATCATTGGTTGGACCGGGCAGCCCGGACAACCGTATATCGTGGTTTGAAACAACGGCACGGAGGGTGTGATCGAAGTCGTCGACCAGCCGAGCAGCGGTGGCCGGAGTGTAAAGGTTGGTGTTGTATTCGAGCGACAAACGCCAGCCGTCTTCGCGCTCTACGAGAAAGAAATTGAGGTCATAGAGTGCACCTGGTGATATTGATGGTATGGGCCGAACCCGGACGCTCGGAAAGTCAAACTCCGAATGCACTGCGCCACCGAAGGCTCGCTGACAGACGAAATTCACAAAACAGAAAGGTCCCTCTGGCGGCTTGTCGTCCTCATCGAGTGCTTCAACGACGGTCTCGAAGGGAAGGTCCTGATGGGCGAGGAGTTCCCACACGTTGTCACGGGCTCGCGCAGCCAGTTCTGCAAAGCGTGGATCTCCTGAGGCATCTAGCCTGATCGCAACCTGGTTGACGAGCAGTCCGATTAGTCCCTCGAGCTCTGCCAAATTGCGGCCCGCGAGTGGCGTCCAGACTGCAATGTCTGTCGCCTTTGAATGCCGGTGCAGGACGGCAACGCAAGCTGCCAACGTAGTGCTGAACATCGTGCCGGAGTAGCGCTCGCTGAAGGCCCTTACGGCGTCCGTCAAGTCTTTCGGCAAGAGACGCGACACGATCGCGCCATCGTTGGTGCGATTGCCCGAGACCTGTCTGTCCGGCTGTAACCGGAACGGGCGGTACCCCTGGAGCTTTGACGTCCAATACGCCAATTCCTGCTCGCGGCTGCTCCGCGCGCGCTCGGCGCTCCAAATGACGTAGTCGGGAAATTGGATCGGTAGCGGAGCCAGGGTTGGGGGCTTGCCCTCGGACAGAGCCGAATAAAGCGTCCGCAGCTCGCGCATGATGACGCCTATGGACCATCCATCACAGATAATGTGATGTAAGGTAAGCATAAGGACATACTGCTCTTCGGCGATGTGCAGTAGGCCGACCCTAATGAGGGGGCCCTTTTCGAGGTTGAATGGCCGCGTCGCCTCGGCAAGGCACATCCGCTCGACCTCCGTGTCCCTGTCGGAAGTTGGCAGACTACTTAGATCGGTGACCGGGATCAGTAGTCGCAACGATGACGATATGAGCTGATGGAGCTCCCCATCGATGCGCGCGAACGTTGCGCGCAACGCCTCATGGCGAGCGACAATGTCATTGAAGCATCGTTGTAGGACAGGAAGATCCAACCTCCCTGTCAGAGCCCATCGGAAAGACGCGTTGTAGGCCGGCTGATCGTCGTGCGCGAGCCAGATGCGCTTTTGCGCAGGGGAGATTGGAAATGCTAGCACGTCGTCATCGGACCTTGCTTGTGTGCCCGGTGTCCGACCTCCTTGCATGGGGCTCAATGCGATCATTTGATGGTCAGTCCTGCGCTTTTCTGCTGCGAGTCACCTCCCGCTTAACCCGATACATGCTCCGTTCAACCGGTGTGATGGTCTGTGATTGAGCGGCGGTCTGGTCTTGCTTCAGTTCGGCCAAGATGCCGCGGATCGTTCGTTGTTGAAGCACGAGCTTCGGCATTATCGGCAGGCCCACCTTGGCGGCTCGTGACGTGATTTGAAACACGTGGAGCGAATCGGCCCCCAGCTCGAATAGATTGTCGGTCACTCCGATCTTTGGCAGCTTCAATATTTCGCAGACGATCGTTGCAAGCGCCTGCTCGTGCGGAGTCGTCGGTGGCACGTATTCTCTGGATTGAACGGCTTGACCGAAAGCCGGCGCCGGCAGTCTGCGCTGGTCAACCTTTCCGTTTATGGTCAAAGGCACGGAATCGATGGCAACGCAAGCGTGCGGAACCATGTGCGCGGGCAGTTTGCTCTGGAGAAGCTGCCGCACTTCCGAGGGAGCGATTGTGATCCCTGACCTTGCGACAAAGTAGCCAACTAGCCGAGGATCGCCCGCGTCATCTCTGCGGACGGTGGCGACCGCGTGCTCAATGGCCGGATGCTCGACCATGGCTGCTTCGATCTCGCCCGGCTCAATGCGGAAGCCCCGAATCTTGATTTGTGAATCGGCCCGGCCGAGATACTCAACGTCACCTGTAGCAAGCACGCGGGCAAGATCACCGGACTTATACATACGCGCATCGGGCGTGCCGGCGAACGGGTCAGCGATGAAGCGCTCTGCAGTCAGGTCTGGCTTGTTCAGATAACCACTCGCAACCCCTGCCCCGCCGACATAGATCTCGCCGGTCACCCCGGGCGGTACGAGACGACGGTTTGCATCGAGGACGTAGAGCCGCAGATCGGGAATGGGAGTTCCGATCAAGCTGCGACCTTCGCTGGCGATGTCGTCTGCGTTCAATAGACGGTAAGTAACGTGCACGGTTGTTTCGGTGATTCCGTACATGTTTATGAGCTGCGGGCGTCGATCCCCATGGCGCCCTAACCACGGGCGTAGACTGGCAAAATTCAAGGCTTCGCCGCCGAAGATCACATACCGAAGAGATAATGGCTTGGTCTCGCCCGACTCCTCGACCTGGATCAGTTGATAGAATGCCGCCGGAGTCTGATTGAGGACGGTTACGCGTTCGTCGGATAAGAGATTGTAGAATTCCTGTGGCGACCGGGTGACAAGGTACGGGACAATGACAAGTCGCCCACCGGTCAGGAGGCAGCCCCAGATCTCCCATACCGAAAAATCGAATGACGACGAGTGGAATAAGGTCCATACATCCGTTTCGCCGAAGCCGAACCACTGCTCCGTCGATTTGAGCAGTCTGACGACATTATGATGACTGACGAGAACGCCTTTCGGGTTGCCCGTAGACCCGGACGTGTAGATAACGTAAGCATGGCTTTGAGGAGTGGCGAGCGCGGGCAAATTGCTTGCGTCTTCACGGCTGATGTTCGACCAGTCCGCATCGAGACGGACAAGCGTCGCGCCGTCCTTTGGCAGGCTGTCCGCGAGTGCTTTATGTGTCAGCAGGACCTTTGGCTTCGCGTCCTGCATCAGCATTGTCAATCGTTCCAGTGGATACGAGGAGTCCAGCGGGACGTAGGCCGCCCCCGCCTTCAGGACAGCCAGCATCGCCACGATCATGTCGATTGAACGCTCAAAGCTCGTCGCGACCATCGATGCCGGCGTCACGCCGACCCGCTGCAAGTGTCGGGCTAGCTGGTTGGCGCGCGCGTTGAGTGTCCGATACGTGACGCGCTCGTCGGCGAATTGTACCGCGATTGCCTGCGGGCTCTGGGCGGCTCGTTGCTCAAACAGATCAACGATCGAGCGAGACGGTGGGATAGCGACCGGGGCTGGATTGAGCGTGGCGATGAGAGACGAGCGTTGCTCATCGGTCATGATCGACAGATCGGATACTGCCTTCTCCGGAGCCGATACGGCGTCGAGGAGGAGTGTTTCATAGTACCGCATCCACAGCGATACCGTGGCCTCATCGAACAAATCGACATTGTAATCGCAATCGATCGTCAATCCTGTATCGGATTCGATGACGTTAAAGAACAGGTCGAGGATCACCGACGCTTTTGGATTTGGCTCGACTGCCATATCGAGCTCTGCGAAACGCGTACCCGTACCGAGACGCTCGAGGTTGAATTGAACTTCCATCAGCGGTAACCGAGCGGGGTCACGGGTAACGCCGAGCTTCCGTACCAGAGTACCATACGTGTATGTCTGGTGTTCATATGCATCGAGCAGGACACGTTTGGCTTGGCTCAAGGCCGCGTCAAACGGCATGCTGCTCTCGATCGTGGTGCGGAGGGGAAGGAAGTTGACGCAGTGACCGACGAGATTGCTTTCGTCGAGGGCGCTCTGCCCCGCGGTTGGGACGCCAACAACAATGTCACTTTGGTTACTGAGGCGGTGCAGGAGCACATAGAAGCCTGCGAGGAGCGTGGCGAACAGCGTGCAACCGTGCCTCGCACCCATCTGCTTGATCTTGCGATAGTACTCGGCATCGATGTGGTACCGCGTGGTCGCGCCCGCGTGGGTCTTGACGGAAGGTCGCGGGCGATCAGTCGGTAACTCGAGCGGAGCTGGCAGATCGCGGAATCGGCCCAGCCAGTACGCTTCAACGCTCGCATTCGTGCCGGAAATGCCAGCCTGCGCGTTCGCATACTTGCTGAATGGGACTGGTTCGTTCATTTCGGGATGTGTGCCGCCGACCTTCGCCGAATAGAGAGTTGCGATCTCGTCGACGATTAGGTTGGCCGACCATCCGTCGCAAACAAGATGGTGAGATGTGACGTTCAATTGGTGGTGAGCTGTATCAAGCCGTACGATCTCCGCTCGAATGAGCGGACCGCGGACGAGATCGAAGGCCTGGCAAGCGTCTGCAGCCAGAACGCGTTTATATTCGGCGTCACGTGCGTCTGGCGGAAGGGACGACAGATCGCGAACCGGGATGTCCAGCGAAAGCGCCGGCATGACATGCATGAAGCGGCCCTCGGCATCTATGGTAGAGCGAAGGGCTTCATGTCGGGTGATCACCTGATTCACCGCCTCGCGAAGGTCAGCAATCCGGAGCGCACCTTGCAGGCGAATGCCAAATGATTCATTGAACGCACAAGAAGCCTCGCTGCCGAGAACGGCGGCAAGGAATATCTCGCGTTGTGCTTCAGTTAGCGGAATCGGGTCTGGGATACGAGAACCCGTCTCGGCCGTGCGCTCCACAAGCTGCACAGGCGGGAGTGCGCCGGCCGGCTCCGAGAAGAAGCCACCTCGTCGCATCTCGATTGCGCTGTCCCGAAACGCGCGGACGATGATGTCGAGATCGGCCTCGCTGTGGGAGGTCGTGAGGAAGCACGGAAAGCCCTCCCGAATGTGGACGCCCTTGTCGCGGATGTAGAAGTAGAAGAGGCTCGCAAGGCGTTCCGACGTTGGGAAGCCGAAGTAGAAGAAGCTGCCGAATGCTTCGATGCGGGTCGGGACGTTCTGCTCCTGCAACACATCGTTGAGCCGATGGACGAGCGCAGCCGTTCGACGAGTCAGACGCTCTTGGAGTGCGGGACCCTCCTCCTTGAAATGTAGCAAGACGGCTCGCATCGCTGCGAGAGCGAGCGGATGGCGTACAAACGTACCCGCAAAGAAGGTGACGCCCGTTTCGGGATAGGAGTCGTCTCCGAACTGCCACGCACCGCCATCAAGGGCATCCATGAAGCGCCGGCCGCCTGCGAGAATGCCGACCGGCATGCCGCCGGCGATGACTTTGCCATAGGTCGCAAGATCAGCTCGGATTCCGAACAAGGCCTGGCAGCCACCCGGATGAACACGAAAGCCTGTGACAACCTCGTCGAAGATCAACGCCGTGCCGGCCGCCGCTGTGATCTCGCGAAGAGCCTTGAGGAAATCTATGGGTTGCAGTGCGGGATGGCGGCTTTGAACAGGTTCGACGAGCACGGCCGCCAGATCGCCAGCGTTCTGTCGGATCCATTCGAGCGAATCATCAGCGCCATAATCGAGCACGATCATGTTGGATACGCTTTGCCGCGGAATGCCCGGCGCTATCGGAGCGGATTGTGGGTCACCGGTCCTATCTTTAAAACCCTTGGCGAGGACCTCGTCGAATAGGCCATGATAGTCGCCGCCGAACATGACGACCTTGGTTCGGCCGGTGACTGTGCGGGCCACGCGGATGGCCGCGAGAACGGCCTCGGAGCCAGTGTTGCAGAATGCCATGCGGTCATTGCCGGTCATCTCGCAAAACAGGTGCGCAACTTCACCGGCGAGTGGGCTTTGCGGTCCGGTTTCAAATCCGGCGTGGAGTTGCTCTTCGATCGCGCGTTCCACAAAGTCCGGACGATGTCCGAGCATGATTGGGCCGAAGCCATTGACGAGGTCGACGTACTCGTTGCCATCGATGTCCCATAGCCGGGACCCTTTCGAACGGTCGGTGACGATCGAATAGACCATCTCTTTCCATTGTGGACGGAAGCCGGAGACGACGCGGGGATCCGCAAGCACGTCCCGATATCGTTGGGTGAAGCTCTTCGATTTGGCCGTACGTTGCGTAACGCGATCGATCAGCAATTTCAGATGCGTGGTCTGCTGCTCGGTCAGCTCTTGAGACGTGCCGACTTGAGGCGGCTTATAGGGGCCGTGCGGCTTGCTCGCTTCGGTGGGCGGGAGCTCCGGAACGGGTCTGGTATCGACTGATTGCCGAGCGACCGCTGGCGCAACGTCCGTGGCGCTGGAGGCGATCGGGCTGGAGGACCTGGCTACTCCGGCTTGGAGCGTCTCGAGCTGTCTGGCAAACAGTTGGTTCATGGCCTGAAGCTGGTCACGCATCACGCGCTCGAGAGCAGTGTCGGCAACTAGCGCGGAAACGGTCGGCGCGGCGAGCGCGGATGAGGCAGCCGAGATGGTCGCGGGAGCTCCGGCCGTGGATACGGGCAGCGTATCCTTGGTGGACGGCTCCAATGCCGCCGGCTCCGCGTAGAGGTGTGGAGCAAGGTTGCTGTCGACATACTGAGTTAGAGCGGCAAGGCTCGAAACCTCGTTGAGTAGCTGCCGGAACGTGATCTTGACGTCGAATTGCTCCTGAACAGCCTGTGCAACCTGGGTCAGAAACAGGGAGTCAAAGCCGAGTTCGAGGAACGTTGTTCCGTCTTCCGCCGAGGCGACATCGATGCCGGACAAGTTGAGGAACATCTCGATGAGAGCAGTCCGGAGTCTGGCCGCCCGCGCGACCGCTGGACTGGTCTGAGGCTGGGAAGTCACATTGGGCGCCATGGTTACGGCTTCCATTTTCGGAGTTGACTGAACGTCGCTGTCGATGCCGTTCGCCGAGCCATCAGGCTTGGACGCAGGTCCGTCATTCGTTGCTGGAATGCGCTCAAGCCAATGACGCTGACGTTCAAAGGGATAGGTCGGCAGGGAAACGCGCAGGGGATGCAGCCCATCATGGAGGGCCGTCCAGTTTGGTTGGACGCCGCCGACCCACAGGGCGCCAAGGGCGGTCAAAAGTGCGTCGCGATCACCCTCACCGGAAAAGCCGTCGGAAAGCGATGAGACGACCGTCTGGTCTGCGGAGCGGTCGGAGTGTTGCCGCGCCAGCATGGCAAGAGCGTTGCCGGGCCCTACCTCCAGGAGGACGGCCCCAGGCGCTTTCCGCAACTCCTGGACTGCCTTGGAGAACTGGACGGAATCGCGTGCGTGGCGGGCCCAGTAGCGGGGATCGGTGGCCTCCGCCGTTGTTATCCAGGTCCCGGTTACGCCCGAGACATACGGAATGTTAGGCGGAAGGAGCTTCGTCTTGGCGAAAGCGTCAGTAAGTGGATCGACAAGAGGATCCATCATCGCGGAATGGAACGCATGCGACGTTTTCAGCCGTCGACAGGCAATGCCGTTGCCAAGCTGTCGCTCAAACTGTTCAAGCGCTTCATTCGGACCGGCCACCACGCAAAGAGAGGGTGAGTTGACGGCGGCAAGCGACAAAGATGCCGGGATCAGTTTGCTGATTTCGCTTTCCGGAAGGCGGACTGAAAGCATGCCGCCGGCAGGAAGCGCTTGCATTAGCCGACCTCGCAGCGCGACCAACCTCAGCGCATCCTCGAGTGAAATCACACCCGCAAGACACGCCGCCACAAACTCACCCACACTGTGGCCGACCATCGCCGTCGGCCGAATGCCCCAACTCATCCAAAGTTGGGCGAGTGCGTATTCAACCGTGAAGATGGCCGGTTGGGCGATAATCGTGTCCGTAACGGATCGCTTGGCGGCTTCGCTCGCATCTGCGGGCGGATAGAGGAGATCGCGAAGGTCCAGGCCAAGGTGTTCCTGCAGTAGCTCGGCGCACTGATCGACCGTCTGACGAAAGACCGGTTCTACCTCGTAGATCTCGCGTGCCATGTTGGCATGCTGGGACCCCTGCCCTGGAAACATGAAGTAGATCGTTGGGGGATCGCCGGGCGCAGAGCGCGTTTGCAGCCGTTTGCGGTCGCGCGTCGACAACGCGGGTATTGCCTCGCTGGTCGAGCCAGCGACCACGGCTCGACGGTAAGCGAATGCCCGTCGTCCAGTCTGGAGCGTCCAGGCGACGTCGGACAAGTCGAGCTCTGGATGGCAACGCAAATGCTCGACAAGGTTGTCCGTCGCACGCTCAAGGGCCGTCGGCGACTTCGCCGACAGGACAAGCAGATTATTCGGCTTGGTGGACGGCTCGCGTTGGCGCTCGGGAGGTTGCTCCAGGACGATATGTGCATTCGTTCCGCCGACGCCGAACGCGCTGACGCCAGCGCGGCGGGGGTCTCCGTCGGATTTCCACTCAGACCGCTGGGTTACGATCCGAAACGGGCTGCTCTCAAGGTTGAGCTTGGGATTGGGACGCTTGAAATGCAGTGTGGGAGGAAACACACCGTGCCGGACAATGTGCGAAGCATTAATCAGGCCGGTGACACCCGCCGCGATGTCGAGGTGCCCAACGTTGGTTTTGGCAGTACCGATCGTACAAAACTGCTCGCGAGAGGTACTCGCACGAAATGCCTTCGTCAAACCGGCGAGCTCAATTGGATCGCCCAGGGGGGTTCCAGTTCCGTGGGCTTCGATGTATCCGATTGTCGCCGGATCAATTCCGGCAGCCTCGTGGGCCATAGCAATGACGCTTGCTTGGCCGTCGACGCTGGGCGCTGTATAGCCGACCTTCGCCGATCCATCGTTGTTGGCGGCAAAGCCGCGAATTACGGAATAGATTTGGTCGCCGTCTCGGATCGCGTCGTCCAGACGCTTGAGCAATACGACGCCTACCCCGCTGCCGAACACCGTACCCTGCGCATCGGCATCAAACGCTCTGCAGTGTCCGTCCGGCGACGCCATACCCCCATCCTGATAGGGATAACCTCGTCGCTGAGGCAGAGTAATCGAAACGCCACCGGCGAGGGCCATATCGCTCTGGTAGGTCAGCAGTGATTGGCATGCCTGCGTTACGGATAACAGCGACGTCGAACACGCCGATAGCATTGTGAAGCTTGGGCCGCGCAGATTGAGCTTATAGGAAACGCGCGTGGATAGGAAATCCAGGCTGTTTCCAATCATCTCGGTGTAGTTCGAAATCTGATAGCCCGAAGTAAACCGTTCTATGAAACCAGGCGTCGTGCACAGCCGCGACAGAAAATACGATGAAAGACTGGAACCCGCGAAAACGCCGATCAAGCCCGGATAGGTATCCGGAACATAACCGGCATCCTCTATGGCCTCCCAGCAGCATTCGAGAAATAGCCGCTGCTGGGGATCCATCAGTTCAGCTTCGCGGGGATAGATCCCGAAGAACTCCGCATCAAACAGATCGACATCGTCGATCACCGATCGAGCTCTCACATAGCCTGACGCACCGGTCCCGGCTTTCTGGTCCCTGGCCTCGAGTTCACTGACGTCGAATTGTGAAATAGACTCGATTCCGTCGAGCTGATTTTGCCAAAACTCAGAGACGCTGCGCGCACCGGGAAATCGCCCTGCCATGCCGATGATGGCGACACCGTCAAGAGTGTGACTCTCCGCGTCCAAATCGCTCACGGTCTATCCTTCCGGCGCTGTTCGTGCTGGCGGGCGAAGGCTGCGCGTTGTTTTTGCGCTCTCTGCTTGGCCTCATCGAATGAGGCGATCGAGAGAGTATCGCTTAGCCGGCGGGCAAGAGCGCGAATCGTGGTGAACTCGAACAGAACGGTGATTGGCACATCGACCCTCAATCTGTTGCGGAGCTCGCTGTGCATGGCGCCGAGAAGCAGAGAGTCGCCACCAAGGTCGAAGAAATTGTCGGCCACCCCGATGTCTCTGACGCCGAGGAGCTGGCGCCAGATCTCGGTAACGGCAGCCTCCATTGGGGTTGACGCGAGTTCGCGCCCGTCGCGAACCGTCTCCCGAGGCGCTGGCAAGGCGTCGCGATCGATCTTCCCGTTTATCGTCAACGGGAATGCGCCGAGCTCCTCGTAAGCGTAGGGTACCATGTGCTCGGGAAGACGTGTCGCGAGAAAGTCGCGCAGGCTCTGCGGCGCCGGAGATCGTGACGGTTTCGGAACAAAGTAGGCTAACAGTTTCGGCTCGCCGAATGCGCCCTTCCGCGCGACGACGACCGCTTGCTGCACGTCAGCGTGATCCGTGAGTGTCGCCTCGATCTCTCCAAGTTCGATACGAAAGCCCCGGATTTTTACCTGAGTATCGCCACGGCCAAGATATTCGAGATCGCCTGTCTCGGTGAGACGTGCCAGGTCTCCCGACTTGTACATCAGGCTTCGTGATCCCTCTGCGAACGGGTCGGAGAGAAAGCGCTCAGCGGTAAGTTGCGACCGATTGAGATAGCCGCGCGCGACTCCCGCCCCTCCGACGTAGATCTCTCCTATCTCACCCTTCGCGACAGGGAGGAGTTCGGAATCCAGCAGATAGAGCCGCAGATCCGGAATTGGAGTGCCGATTAAGCTCCTGGTCTCTACGCGGGAATCCGCGCTTGTCACCGGTCGATAGGTCACGTGGACGGTCGTCTCGGTGATCCCGTACATGTTGATCAGTTGCGGCTTGCGATCACCATGTCGTGCGAACCACGGGCGTAGTGCCGCAAAGTTGAGTGCCTCTCCGCCAAATATGACGTAACGAAGCGACAACTGTCCAACCGTACCAGCCTCTTCAACTTGGATGAGTTGATAGAATGCAGCCGGCGTCTGATTCAACACCGTGACCTGCTGCTCGACGAGGAGCCGGTAGAAATCGGCCGGAGAACGAGCAACCCAATAAGGCACGCATACGAGGCGTCCCCCGGTAAGGAGACATCCCCAAATTTCCCAGACAGAGAAGTCGAAAGCCGATGAGTGGAACAGGGTCCAGACGTCGCTTGAGCCGAAATCGTACCAATCGGCTGTCGACGTAAAAAGGCGACTTGCGTTTCGGTGTGTCACCATCACACCCTTTGGCCGGCCCGTTGAGCCCGATGTGTAGATGACGTAAGCAAGGTTGTCCGGCGAAGCGATGTCACCGAGTGGGCTTGCATCCTGCAGCGCGACGACGTCGCGATCTCGGTCCACGCAGATAACCGATCGCACTTCATCGCGGCTCAACAGCTTGGAGGCAAAGGCTTCCTGCGTCAAAATGACGGACGGTTTCGCGTCCTCGAGAATCATCGTGATCCGATCGGTCGGATATGACGGATCAATCGGTAGATAAGCAGCACCAGCCTTAAGCGTTGCGATCATCGATATGATCAGGTCGAAAGATCTCTCGAAACATATGGCCACCAGTGCGTCTGGATGCAGGTCTGACTGGCGGAGAAGCCGGGCGAGCCGGTTTGAGCGTTCGTCGAGTTCGCGATACGTGAGCCGTTCACACCCGAACTGGATCGCAATGCCGTCCGGCGTCGCTTCTGCCTGCCGTTCAAAGGACCGGCTTAGCGTCTCTGATGGGAGAAGGGATGACCTTTGTGGGTCCATCCGGTGAGCCGACAAATTGAGCTCTGAGCCTGCCATTTGTATTTTTCACCTCGGCCGGTCACCGTCAAAGGCGCGAAGGAGAGCCAAGCCAACAATCAAAAAATAACAATTAAACCGGGTGCAGTATAATCGTCGGAAACCTAGAGGTCAGCCAAATTGCTGACTATGACGTTCTGTATCGCCTCGTTGGTTAATCGAACAGGGATGGTGCTCTAAATTCCCTCCCTGTCTGAGTATAGTCGACAATCCGAAATGATTAAACCCTCAGTTGTGGCTCCGGTACCCTGCCAGCGCGCTTTGACATTGTCCTGCGCCATGCCTGATGAAATCGCTATCGTTTGCGGGTCTTGTCCCTCCATTGGCGCTCGGTTCATCACATCAGGGAGTGCTCCTGACTTCAAAATGCGAGCCGGGTTTCCTCCGACAACGCAATGTGGCGGAACGCTCTTGGTGACCACACTGCCTGGACCGATGATCGCGCCGTCTCCAATTTCGATACCGCCGACAATGATCGCCTGTGGTCCGAGCCATACATCGTCGCCGATCACGGGGTAGTGGGTCTCGCGACCCTCGGCTGTGATCTTGTCTTTGCGTCCGATAACAACCCCGTTGAACAGCGTTACATTCGAACCGAGGATGGCGTCCCTGTTTACGACAAGGCCCCATCCGTGCACGATAGTTAGCCCGGGACCAGCGCGTAGGACGGATGGCATATCGATCCCAGCCTTGGCTTGGGCGAAACGGTGGAATAGCCGCGCGATCAGGTTAAGTAGAGGCCTCGAGCCGGCGGTCGCCTGACAGAGCCGTAGCGTCAGGATAGGTCGGAAGCTTCGGTTAAGGGCCCCCAGCACCAAGATCGAGCTGATCGATGCTGGTCTGCCCTTGATGCGATATGCGTCTGCCTTGATGTTGGTCCAGAATGAACCCATCAGCATTATTTCCGGGATACAAGAGGGGTCAAAAGCCGCCTGACCACGTTACTGGTCAGAACGTCCGACCCGCTTGCCACGCTCAACTTCGGTGACCGGGTCTTGGCAACTAGAGTTTGGTCGAATAGAGCTGCGTATGCCTTGAGCAGCTTCGGAGCTTCGTGTGGCCAGGCGAGCTGGTTGATCACACGATCCCGTCCGAATTCGCCCAAGCGCCGGCGGCGCTCGGGGTCGCCGAGCAAGTCGAGGATCTTGCTGGCAAAGTCGACTGGATCGTTTGGCCTCGCGTAAAGCGACGCCTCCTGCGCCGTATACCGACCCTCAGTAAGGTCAAATTGGACGATCGGTTTGGCGAGAGCCATGTATTCCATGATCTTGTTCATGGTCGACTTGTCGTTCATCGGATTGAATTCATCCGAGTTCACGCAGACGTCGGCGGTATTCAGAATACGGAGAAGTTGCTCATCGGGAACTCGTCCCGCAAACGTCACGTAGTCGTCGACGCCAAGTTCAACGGCAAGTGCCTTGAGCCGCTCCAGCTCAGGGCCGCCGCCGGCTATGCAAAACTGCACGTCGTTGCGCTTGAGATCGTAAACGATGTGACGAGCCGCCGCGAGCAGATAGTCAATGCCCTCCTGCGCTCCAAGCACTCCGACATAGCCAACGCAGAAGGTGCGACCCTTCCTTAGCGAGGGAGTCGGAGCGACAATTCGGAGCCGTTCCAGGTTCGGGCCAGATCGTACGACGAAAACGCGTGCCGGATCCATGCGGCCCCGCTCGATAGCAATGCTGCGATACGAATTGTTGGTCGCGATGGAAATATCCGAGATCGCAAACGTTAGGCGCTCAAGTGCGGTGACAACTCGATAGAGCAGATTTCGCTTGCCGAATTTCGCCTCAAACAGCTCCGGATTGATGTCGTGATGGTCGAAGACAAACTTCTTTCCCAGGAATATTTTGAAGAAACCGCCCACTAGGAAGATGAGGTCGGGAGGATTACACGCATGAATGGTGTCAAATCCCCGCTCGAAGAGTACCCGCCAAGCCAGCAGAAACTCCCAGAACAGTGCAACTGCGTACTCCACAAAATAGAAGTACATGTTGCGGGCTTCGATGACCGGATGTCGATAGATATGCACGCCGTCGATAACTTCACGACGGGCGGATGCGCCGTGTCCAACGGGGCAGATGACGCTGACCTCATATCCAGCATTGACTAAGGTCGTGGCTTCATTCCAGACCCGGCGATCGAAGGGCACCGGAAGGTTCTCGACAATGATCAGGATCCGCTTCGGAAGCGTCGCTTTACCAGCTGATGCCATTGTAGTTTCCATTCAACCGTCGGTGGTCTTTGATACGCACGAGGTCAACCACGTACTGGGTCGGCAGAACGCGATCGGCGATCGCGCGAAACTCAGGATCCGCATTGCCGATGACGACGATCTCCCCGTGTGAAAGAGCCTCGTCGAGCGATTCGACTAGCAGCGACGATACGTGCGGAATCATTCGCAGCAGATAGTCTTTGTTTGCTCCGACAAGCTTGGACAGATTGATGTTTCGATCATAGATGCGAACGTCATAACCCTTTCCGATCAGCCGTTCGACTATTTCGAGTATGGGACTTTCGCGCAGGTCGTCCGTTCCTGCCTTGAAGCTCATGCCCAGGATGCTCACGGGCCGCTTCCCTAGCTGAGCAATCATTTCGAAGCCGCGGCTGGTCTGCTTCTCGTTGGATGGCAGAATTGATCCAAGGAGCGGAAGATCAAGATCGAGCGAGCGAGCTTTGTGGGTGAGCGCGCGCACGTCCTTCGGCAGACACGATCCGCCGAACGAGAAACCAGGCTTCAGATAGTAACTTGACAAGTTGAGCTTGGAATCTCTGCAGAAGATATCCATCACCTCATGACTATCGATAGTGAGACTCTTGCAGAGCACCCCGATCTCATTGGCAAAGGCGACTTTCACGGCGTGCCACACGTTATCAGAATACTTGATCATCTCAGCAACCTCGATCGAGGTGCGGATTAGTGGGGCTTCGATGGCGCCGTAGAGGGCTTCCAGATTGGCGGCCGTCCGTTCGTCCTCAACACCAAGCACGGTCTTGGGGGGCGCGATAAAGTCGTCCAGCGCCGTGCCTTCACGCAGAAATTCGGGATTCGATCCGACGCCGAAATCGACGCCGGCCTTCTTGCCGCTGGCTTTCTCGAGTGTCGGGATGACCACATTTCGTATCGTGCCCGGCAATACAGTGGATCGCACGATGACTGAATGATGTGATTGTTTCTCACGCAGCGAGGTGCCGATCTCGGTGCAAACCTGGTTGAGCGCGGTGGTATCCAGGTCGCCGTTTCGTTTGCTGGGCGTGCCGACACAGATAAGTGATAGGTCGGTGGCGAGTACAGCATCACGAGCATCATTCGTTGCTCGCAAAGCCCCCCTTGCAACGGCCTCGGAGATTGTCTGGTCCAGCCCCTTTTCGATCACCGGGGCTTTACCTTGATTGATAAGGGCAACTTTGGTGTCGGCTGGGTCTACGCCGACTACCGAATGACCGAACGAGCTGAGACAGCCGGAGGTGACTGCGCCGACGTAGCCTAGCCCAAAAACACTAACTCTCATGCTTTTAATATCACTGTAAAAAGGAAAAGGATGGAACTAATGGATCGGAATTGTTGCTTTGAAGAGTGTACTGCGTTTAAACGAGGTCGATCCATATAATTACATAAAAATGATTAACTGGGCAAACATTTAATGGCGGCCGGCGCCGGCGGTGCGGGCCGCGCTTGCCCCTAGCCGCCTTGTTCAAAGGCCAGCGGCTTTCTTCCAGATTTCGGTCAGGCGGGTCGTGTAGGTTCCGATTTCATATTTGGTTGCGTGGTCAACTTTGGCCGCGGCGCCGAGCGCGGTCCGGAGTGATCGATCGGCTATCAGCCTGCGAAGGGCGGACGAGAGTGCATCCACGTTCCCGGTCGGCACAAGCAGACCGTTTGAGCCGTCGCGGACTACATCGGAGACTGCGCCAACAGGCGTAGCAACGACGGCAAGACCGAAGGCAAACGCCTCGAGAATGGACATTGGCAAATTCTCGGCGAAGGACGGCAGGACAAATATGTCCGAGCTCCGCAGCACATCGTTGGTTGCCGCCGCGTCCAGCCAGCCTGGCACCTTCACGCGGTCGATGATGCCAAGCTGTTCGGCTCGGGCCTTGGTTTCTTCGATCTGTCCGTTTCCGGCTATCGTGGCTGTCCAGTCCTGACGATCGGCGAGAAGTCCCAATGCTTCTATCAGTTGGGGGGTACCCTTACGTTGACCGAGCTCCCCGAGGAAGGAGATTCTGGCGCGTCCATCTGGAGCCGGCTCGTGACCAATGCACGCTGGCGCCGTTGCGTTGGGAAGTACAACGATCTTGTCCTCGATGCCTGGGACATGAGCGCGAACCAGTTCGGACCAGACATTTCCCAACACGATCACGGCCGAGCTCTCGGCAAACATGCGGTCGACCCATCTACGCGTGCGCGGTCCTGCAGACGGCCAGAATTGTTGAAATCGGGATCCATGAAGATGAACGATGTACGGAATTCCAAGTGCTTGGGCAAAGCGCGCAAGAATGGCCTTTCGGACGGCGCTCCCTCCCGCAGCGACGTTAATGTGCAGGAGATCGACGTGGCCACTGCGCTTGGCGGTCCAGAGTGCCGATAATGCCTGCGCAAATACGACGGGCGAGGCCAATAATGCTCCAGGCCCCCTGGTGACCAGCCGGGAAATCATAAGGTCCCCATGGCTGGCGCGGACATCTTCAACGATGAGGTCGGTCAGGCGATCGATCCCGCCCCTTTGATGTTCACCGAATGGAGTCGCAATCAAAATTCGAAACGGCCGTGTTTTTGTCATTTACAATGCCTGCCAAATCGAAAAGGCTCTGATATTGGTCAGTTTAGGATATCTGTAGTGCCACGAAATTGATGCCCGCAAAATAACGGAGAATGGCTGACGGTTAATCCATACGATCCGGAGCTGTGGCCGGGGAAAGGTCTACCCGGCCCACGGCGCCGTTAATCTCAAGAGCAAATGTGCCTCATCCTGGCGGTTTTGATGTACTTCGATATAATCCGAACTGATATACTTTAGCTATAATCTAAATTTTGGAGCGGCGCGATGCTGTCGAACCCTGCCTCTCTCATTGAACTAGATTGGGCTCATTTCGATCCTTGGGCGGTCATGCCCGTGACTCATAGGATTTCAGATCATCCGAGGCTTCAGATAGAGGAATTGGTCGAACTGGCTAAGCGCTTGGAGAGCAAAGGCCGCATCAGGGCGCATACAAATGCCGCAGAGGCCGGGACCTCCTTCAGCAACGCGCCTGATTTGCATCCCGTGAAGCAGCCTTTGGTGCGAACGATGGAACATATCGCGGCGGCGCAGGCGTGGATGTCCCTGCTGAACGTGCAGACCGATCCGATTTACCGCGAGCTGGTGGACGAGGTGCTAGATAGCGTCCAACCTAACGTCGAGTTGAAGGATCCCGGGATGAGCTATCGCGGCGGCTGGATCTTTGTCAGCTCGCCGAAAACCGTCACTCCTTTCCACGTCGACAAGGAGCACAATTTCATCCTTCAGATCAAGGGACAGAAAACGATCTACGTTTGGGAGCCCGACGATGTGCGGGTGGTCAGCGATCGAGCACGCGACCGATTTCACTCGCGACACGACCGAAGCCTGATCACTTGGCGGGAGGAGTTTCGGAAACTCGCACACTGCTTCAAGGTTGGTCCGGGGCAGGGAGCTTACATGCCGTCCACAAGTCCGCACCTGGTTGAGGTCGGCGACGAACCCTCAATTACGGTAAGCTTCACGTACTATACCGATAGTACTCGCCGCGATAGCTTGATCCACAAGATCCGCGGACGGCTGTCAGAGTTGGGCCTCGATATTCCTTCCGCCCAGGGCAAGGGCGTGTTCAACAACGGTCTGTACTTCGGCGCGCGTGCGGCCCGGGCGGCCACGCGCGCGGTCTATCGTGCCACTGGACGGCGGGTCGGCGAGGAGAATGCTGTCTACGCCCGGGCAGAAAACGCCTGAATGAAGCTAGATGCAGAAGCCGCAGTTGCGGCATTACGCGCCGATCGGCGGATCCCGCCCGTCCGCGGCTACGGATCAGACGCTGCACGCAATTGTCATGAGCCATCAATCGAACCCTGGGTTCGCTATTAGTACGTTGTGAGACTGCAAAAGATGAATCTTTGGGACGAGGCTCGCCGTGAACTGGATGCGTGGGCGGACGCGAGTTTAAAGGCCAGGTTGTGGGTTCGCGACGACGACGCGTTCGAGGTGTCCGAGAATCTGGTTCGGTTGCGCGACGTTGCTGCAAAATTCGATACGAGGATCGGGCTGGCGATCATTCCAGGCAAGATCGCACCAGGGTTGTGCGAGTTCATCAGCGATAATCCGGGACAGTTCTATCCGATGTGTCACGGTTGGAAACACATCAACTATAACAGCGGTAAGAGGCCCGCCGAATTTGGGCCCGATCGCCCGATCTCAGACATGATCAGCGATGCGGAGTTCGCTTTACGGTTGTTCAAAGAGCACTTTGGCACGTCGAAGCCCATCTTCGTGCCCCCGTTCAATCGGATCGCGCCCGCCCTGACCAAAGCTCTGCCGAGCATCGGATTTTTCGGAGTGTCTCTCATGCCGAACGAATTGGAGCGGATGCTCCTGCGGATCGGCTCGTGTATGCCGTGGAACGCTGCAATCAGGCTTCCTCATTTCAAGGGCAGCCCTCGGATTGACGTTCACGTCGACCTCATCGACTGGAGCGCAAGGACGGCGCAGGGTGCCAGGGTTGTCGCCGATCAACTCGTTCAGCATTTGCGAGGCAGACGCTTGGGCATTCGATCGCCCCATACGCCGATCGGTCTGCTGACCCATCATTTGGCGCACAACGAGCCGGTGTGGCGTGCAGTCGACGACGTGCTCGGCTTTCTGAGGTCGCATGACGCTGTAGAATTCATCGATGTCGGCGAGTGGATTAACGAATGCGCGCCCGGTCCCGTCGTCGCGGATGTTGGCGACCAGAGGGGTGCTGTGAGCCGAAGGGGCTAGCCGGAGACGCGTCCGCCTTGCAGTTGGCGCGAATTCGAGTGACGGAGGAGTTCGATTTGGCTGTGCACTATCGAGACGCAGAGCTGAGGCTGGTCGGCGGCAAGCAAGCCGTCGAATTGCGAGCCAGGCCCGCGCGCGGAGCGGTCGATATCTGGCGGCTGCGCTTCGCTGATGGTGAGCTGGCCGAGCGCGGTTGGCAGATGATGACCGACGACGAGCGTGGGCGGGCCGACGCGTTTCGCTTTGCTGCTGATCGAGAACGCTTCTGTCAAAGCAGGCTTTTGCTGCGGATGGTGCTGGGCGGTTATCTCGGGATTGAGCCTGCCGGCGTCGCTATAAAAGTCGATGAGAACGGCAAACCGGCAGTGGACGGGCCGAGCGACGGCCGATTGCACTTCAATCTGGCTCACAGCAAATCGACGGCATTGCTGGCTGTCACGATCGACCAACCGGTAGGGGTCGATGTGGAGGATAGCGATGGGGTGAGAATTCCCGACATTGGCTCGTTAGCCGAGAGCGTGATGAGCGAACGCGAGCTCGAGGTGATCTCTGAACTTGAAGGCGAGAGCCGATTGCATTGCTTCCTTCGATGTTGGACCCGCAAGGAGGCATTGGTGAAAGCTATGGGCGTTGGGCTTTCAGTAAAGCTTGACGCGTTCACGGTCCCCTTGGACCGCGCTGGTGCTTGGGAGATGCAATGGCGTTCGGACGAGGCGTCCGAGGAAAAGATGATTCAGATAATGGACTTATCCGAGGGAAGCGTATTTTCCGCGGTTGCGGCTTCAAATTTGACGGGAGGAGTCCAGACGTTCGAGTTCGTCGAGGGGACGCGAACATCTCGACATGATGCCAATATGCTGATGATATGAGCCTCGTTCAACCCGTGCAAAAGCGGTTCGGGATACTTCTGTTGGTAGAGCTTGGGAGTGACTAGTGCCCACCAAACGCTTCGCGCGGCAGATTGACGAAATTTGGAATGCGGCGTCGGACGAATGAGGAATTTTGAACGCCCGATTTTGGCGACGGAGGTCGGTCCTGGTCCGCGTCGTCTGATGCCAAGTTGATGATGGCGCCGGCAATGAGTGCAGCTACGCCCTGTGTTCTGATCGTGTCCACTAAGCGGTGGCCTATCCCCGCGCGTGTCGCGTTGGCGCTAGCGAATGCGGGATTCGCGGTCGCCGCGATTTCGCCAAGGAGAGGGTTTGTTTCCCAGACGCGAGCGGTCTATCGACACTTCCACTATCGCCCGGGAGCGCGTGCGAGCTCAATCGTTCGGGCGATCCAGGAATGTACGCCGGAGCTCTTGATCTGCACCGATGATCCGTCCGTCAAGGAACTGCACCGTATCCATGCGAAGTGCGGGAATGGTCCACAGACAAACCACGCGAAGATGATCTGTCGTTTGATCGAAAGATCGCTTGGGGCACCCGACGGCTTCGAGATCGTGGAGAGAAAGGCTGAATTGCTGCGGTTGGCCGCGGCGCTCGGAGTTCGCTGCCCAAAGACAATCTCGGTTGCGCATGAGGGATGCGACGAGGTCCTCGAGAGAGTCCGTTACCCCATTTTGGTTAAGGCGGATGGATCGTGGGGAGGCAAGCTTGTACGTATCGTCGAGGATCCTGAACAGGCAAAGACCGCAATCCGCGTATTCCGGTTGCCGAGCGGTTGGCCGACGGCCCTGAGAGAGTTTATCGGGAGGTGGACCTGGCTTTCGGCAGCTCCTTCGCGAGCGAGAGACGGAGCCGGCGTGTGTCTGCAGGAGTTTGTCAGTGGCTGGCCTGCGAACCGGGCTGTGTTGTGCTGGCATGGCCGTGTGCTCGCGGGGATAAGCGTACGGGTGCATAAGACAGTGTACACCTTTGGACCTGCCTCCACGGTCGAGATCGTCGACTTGCCCGAGATGACGAAGACCGTTGAAACACTTGTACGTCGATTGAAGCTGTCCGGATTGATCGGATTTGACTTCGTTCTCGATTCGGAGAACCGCGCATGGTTTATCGAGATGAACCCGCGAGTTACTCCGGCCTGTTATTTGCGGGGAGGAGCAGCGGATCTAGCTGCCATGCTCTACGCACAGATGACTGGCAAGCCGTCACCATTGCAGGGTTGCGACGAGGAGATGCGCGGGCTGATTGCTCTCTTCCCGCAGGAGATACAGAGGTCGGGGACATACGGGTTCGGGGCGGCCCAGATTGATGTTCCTTGGGATGATCCTCAGTTGGTTCTCGCGCTATTGAAGTCCGCAATGAAGATGGGCTTTGTGAAGAGACTAGGAATGAGACGCCAGAATCGACAAAGCCGTCTGACAGAGCAGAGCAAGGACTCATATCCGGAGCAACCCGGGCGTGCGAGTTGATTTAAGTGGTCAGCGTCGCTGACCGGTTGTTGTTACGTAAGCGTTTTCGTTGTCCAAGTTTTCTGATCCAAGGGTTACCCAATGAATTCATACTCTCCGGTTGTGATTGTCGGCTGCGGTCCGTACGGTCTGTCGCTCGCCGCGCATTTGCGCGCAAGGGGGATTGAGTTCCGAATTTTTGGGAAACCGATGGACTTCTGGAAGCGGCAAATGCCGCGTGGCATGTACTTGAAGTCCGACGGCTTTGCATCCGACCTGTACGCTCCTAACGATGGTTTCACGCTGAAGCACTTTTGTGCCAAGCAAGGCATTGCCTACGCGGACATCGGAATACCAGTCGGTCTGGAGACGTTCGTATCCTATGGGCTTGCATTCAAGGATGCGATGGTGACCGAGCTGGATGAGAGACACGTGGCCAGTATCGCGCGCGATCCGAGAGGATTTTCTGTTACCCTGGAAGATGGCGAGGTTGTAACGGCCGGGCGCGTCGTGGTGGCCGTTGGCATCTCCTATTTCCCGTATGTCCCTCCTGCCCTCGCAGGCCTTCCGTCCGAACTTCTGACCCACAGTTCGGAACACCACGATTTGACGTGCTTTCGGTCACGAGACGTCGTGGTCGTTGGTGGGGGCTCGTCGGCCACAGACATCACCGCGTTGCTCTACGACCTCGGCGCGAATGTGCAGATGATTGCGCGACGAGACAAGCTGAACTTCAACGAGGAACCAGACTCGATCAGGGAGTTCTCCAGATCGACGTGGCAGCAAATCAGGAAGCCCATGAGCGGAATCGGTCCAGGTTGGCGTTACAAGCTATATGGCGACGCGCCTTGGCTGTTTCGTCAACTGCCCCGCACTCTGCGCCACAGGGTGGTTCGGAGGTCGCATGGACCGGCCGGAGCCTGGTTTATACGAAAGAAGGTGGAGAATGGTCCACGCCTGCTTCTTGGGAGCATTTTGGAGCGAGCCGAACGTCAAGGGGATCGGATCAGGCTCGAGCTGCGAGCGGCTGACGGCGCAAGGCTGAAGGTCGAGCCGCAACACATTATTGCCGCGACCGGCTACAAGCTCGATGTTCAAAGGCTGCCGTTCCTTAGCCAGGAAATCAGGGCTCGATTGAAGACCGCTGCTGGAACTCCAGTACTCTCTAGAGAATTTCAAGCGTCCATTCCCGGTCTCTACTTTCTGGGCACCCTATCAGCCAACTGCTTTGGTCCGGTCATGCGTTTTGCATTCGGAGCCGGCTATGCAGCCCGACGCCTGACACAAGCACTAGGCCAGCAGCGAACGCTGGCGCATCAGCCGGCTCATTGAGGGCTTAGGCGCCGCTGATGTCATCGTGGCCCGTTGATGCCTCCCGAGCGCAGGCCGATGGCGCGGGCTCCAGAAGTGACCGAGGTGACCCGCTTTCCAGGAGCCATCTTCCACGTTGACTTGCGACCTTTGGTGAGAGGCAGAGCATGCAAAACGCACAAAAGACGTTTTCCGCAGCCGCGGTATCCATTGTTGCGGTTTTGTCGTTGACTTGCATTTCCCTGGCCCAAGACCCGCAACGGACAGGCTGGCGACCGATTGCTGGTTCGAAAGCTCCTATCAACATCCGGGGCATCAACTATGTGCCCGAATCCGCCATGAGTGATTGGAGTATTGGTCGATCGACAGCAAGTGCGACGGATATCACGCGGTTCGAGGTCCGTGCCGGGGATGAATGGGCGGAGGATCGCGAGTCCGGTGAAAACAAGGAACGTTCTGAACTGGATGGTTACAAGCGCAGATTTCCCCACGGCGCCGATATTTGGGGCGCTTACGCATTGTTCATCGAGCCCGGTGCCGACTATCAGTCAGACTGGACGGCAATCAGCCAGATGCATGGGTCCAAGATCAGGCCCTTTCACATACATTTCAAACGGGGGCGACTGATCATTTACAGCGAGGCCGCTAGTCCGCGCCCAGCGACGAATGTGCGATACAGCGGGCCATTGAACCGCAATCAGTGGCACAATCTCGTATTCCATTTGCGTGAGGGTGGGGCCGATGGCGGTCAGTTAGACGTCTGGCTCGACGGCAACAAGATTGTTCAATTCGTTGGAGCCATCGGTGCAACTGGCAACGAGGCCTATTGGAAGTTCGGAATCTATCGCGGTTACGGTCCGATCGCGACGCCGTTCGCCATTCAGTTCGCCAACATGGAAATTGGCACGACCGACCTCACTTCAAGGATAACCGCGCCCTTGCCCGTCAAATAGCATCACGTCAGCCACGAGTTAGCTCAGGCCGAAACGTGATCGTGAAGGCAGAGAGAGCATCAAGCACCGCTGTCCATATCGCTGGACCAGGCCGCATGATCTCCTAAGTCTACAGTCCGGCCGGAATTGGTTGTGTTACGATGGTTGCTCCCGTACCCGTGCTCAAGGCTTTTATGGAGTTCGCAAGTGTGACTGGATCCTGAGCTGTTGCCACGATCGTCCGAATGTAATTCATGAACTTTGTGGATTCGACCGAGGCAGCGTTCGAGACGTAGAGCACATCCTTATTGTGCATCTCGAACCTGGAGGTGAGGAAATAGCCCCCGGGATCCCTCAAATCGACTTGATAAATGATCGGGATAACCGGCCCATCGAACTGCGAAACATCGACCCCCATGAGTGACGCGACCTCGCGCGTTTCCCCGCGATAGACGAAGACCGCTGCAGGATCGGCCGTGAGGTCGCTTAGGCCAGTGGCCTTTGCAATCGCCTCAGAAAGGGAAACGCGCCACGCTTCGAACGGGAATTGACCCTGACGACCTGACGCGCCAAAGGCGACGAACGTTTGCGGTTCGCGAAACACGTAAATCACGTCGCGCGGTCGGACATATATATTGTTTGCCGGCTCATCGATAAGGGCGCCAAAGGGAGTCGCGGCCTTCTTGCCGCCTCTCTCAAGGACGACCCACGATTCATTGCCTGCCCCCACCAGTCCGGCTGCCCGCCCTATCGCCTCCAGAATACGTTCGCCACCGGGATTGACCGGGAAACGACCCGCGCTGCGCACGTCACCCAGAACCGTGAACGCCGATGAGCGTTGATCGAGCAGAGTGACGACAACGCTGGGTGCAAGCGCGCGGTTCTTCAGGGCACTGACAATGGCGCGCTCGATCTCGGCTATGGTGCGCCCTTTGGCAGGTATGGAGCCCGCCGACGGGACCGTAATGTTGCCGTCGACGCCCACCGCCTGGGGTGGAACGGTGAAGAAATTGCCGGGGCGCACCCCCGTTTCGTTCTGAACAAAAAGGCCGGCGCCCGTTTCGTAGACAGTCACACCCACAATGTCGCCGATACCTACAACGACCGTCTGGGGCCCCCGCTGGTCGGCGATCCTGCCTGCAATCCGTGGGGCATGGGCAGCGAGAACGTTGAGGACCTCAGGCCTTAAGCGCACGAGGGCATAGGGAACGTTGCTCTGACCGGACGCAATATCCCAGCTCTGCGGTCCGGCAACCGGCGTAACCCCGCACCCACCGAGTGCCAAAGCAATTAGCGCAGTCAAAAATCCAAGGCGGAAACCCATGCCCCTCACCCCCAATTGCAACTCCGCTCTACCACGGCGCCGCGTCGGAGTAGGATGGCAGGGAGCTGAAAATTTAATATTTTCAAATGGGTGTTTCCCGAAAAGCACACTAAAACCTAGCTTCGCGGCCCGCCTGAGCCGATCCCGTGGCGAAGGCGGCCTCTGGCTCGGTTGCAGGCCAGAACGAGGCCTATCCGTTGACCCTAGCTGATTCGGGTAAATGCTCCGCTAGTGGCGATCTTCGTTGAGCGCCCGTTATGCTGCGGCGCACCTAGTCAGACTGGTGTTGGAATGGACTGCCTCCGGTTATGCATCAGCCTTGTTGGGTTAGGTCCGGCAAGGTGTCGGCGGCGGCGAAGTGGGCGGATTGAACTCCACCAGGAGTCGTGAGTTCAGTCGAACAAGCCACGAGGCGGCCGGAATGGAGCTATCGTCGCGAACAGCTTGACTGTGTTCTCGAGCGACTGATCGTGCTCAGATTCCGACCAACTGAATGATCTTGCTGCGGATCGGGTCGGCCGGAGGATTGCGCTTCCTGAGTAGGCCAAGGACAAATCCCACTGCAGAAAGATGCCAGGTAAGCACGCTGAAAAAGCCCAAATTGAGCGACCTTGTCCGGATCGCCATCACCGCCACGGGCGCCACAAGTGCAGTCAAGAGCACCGCGACCGGGGCCGTCAATGTGGCAGCCAAGATCGAGCACGCCCAATAGGCCCAGACGCCGATCGAGAGCGGCACGATGCGGACTTCTCTGAGTAGCCGCGATAGATATCGGCCAGGCAGTGCTGCGCGAAACAACTCCCCCGCGCTCAGAAATCGACCGCTCAGAATGCGGTGCCACAGCAATCGCCACGTTCCCATCGCATAGCTATAGTGATCGACGGCCCTGTCCTCCAGCAGCACAAGGCGCCAGCCCTTCGTTCTAAGCCGTGCTCCGAGATCATACTCCTCAAAAGCGTGGAGGTTTCGATCAGAGAAGTAACCCACTTCCGAAATCGCGGTGCGCCGATAAAGACCGCCTCCGTTGAGGCAATCAACATCCAGAAGGTTCTTTCTGCGTGCACGCTGGAATCGCTTGATGCGGCCCTGAAGCTCGAGATTGTCGGCTCGCATCTCCTGAATGTATCCGCCAACGCCCGCTACGGTCAGTTCACAGTCCAGAATTGACACTGCCTTGCGGAGGAATTCAGCATCGAGCTCCATGTCGCCATCAAGGACGTAGACGTATTCACCGGAGCTGTGCTGATAGCCCAATTGGGGTCCGACACCGCATCTTCGCTCGGAAGCCTCTTCCAACACGACGACCGATGTCGGGAACTCTTTTGCAATTGCGACTGTATTGTCCGTCGAAGCGCTGTCGGCAACAACGACCTCGCCCTTCCAATCCTCGACCGCAGCAAGCGCGCTTTTCGTGGCTCTTGCAATATTCGCCTGTTCGTTAAGCGTCTTGATAATGATACTGACCTTGACCATGGGCTAATTCTCTTACCCCCGCGAGGCAGGGCTGAAATAGTAGTCGCGAAGCCTTTATCCGAGATACATTGAACGACCAACATATCAAGCGATCTAGCGCAATGTGCTTTATGAAGCCGCCCCGGTGCTACTCTCGGTCACGAGCGGCCTCGCTGCTGGTGCCGAACGCCTGTCGCTCCACTGCGGAAAAACTCGAGCCACGAACCGTCGGTCCGATCCACAGGACGTCAGTTCGGCCCCCGACTTTCCCTCCGCGATAAAGGCCCTGCTTGACGTAGATTCGTTGACCGGAAGGAACAGCCGCGATCCCCTGAAGTGTCAACTTGAACCGATCGTTTCCTTCGTCGCGCCGCCAAATCACATAGGTTCCGGAAGTCCAATCCACTTCAAAAATGAAATCGGTCCACTTGCCTAAACTTACCAGCCCTCCATCCGATAGTCTCACATTATTAAATGTGTATGTCGGGGGTTCATCAATTGTCCGCTGCGCGGCAGCGAGGCTGCCCCACCCGTAGAATTGCCAGACATAGGACCAACTGTTGCACGCATTCTGATGCTCGGTTGCGCAGTCGATGGGCGAAAATGCCGACCAGGGTAGCTGTTGTCCGTTCCAGTTGGTCGGAAAGTAGTAGCTTGTAGCGTAGTACTGAGTGCCGCTCGCTACGCCTTCCCTGATTTCCCTGCCGTCGCTGTCCTGCATCGAAAACATTTCAGCGCGTTCACTGTTCGCATTCAGTGCAAGCGGATCGTCATGCGGCTGGACTTCAACGCGAACGGCCATATCGCCGTGACTCGTCCGAAAGCCGTCGGGATGGATGCGACAGTCGTCTACGGCCTGACGACCGTACCAGCCGCCGGTCTGGATCCGGTTCCAGTCCGTCGCAAACGTGATGCCCTCCGGCAGAGATCTGTTCGGCGCAAGTCGATCGACCACACGTCGACCGGCACTTACTGAACTCGGACACAGTTTGATGGGAATCGGAGCGGCAGAGCGGATCGAGCGTCCGACCTTTTCGCCTGCCTGCACCCGAGCATCGTTTACTATCGCGAACGCAGCAACGAGAATCAGGAAGCAAGTGCATTTCGGCCAAATCGGCTCAAGCATTTTGTGAAACCCGCGGCGAACCAAAACCCGGAGCCGTGGCTCTCGAGCGAAATGTCGCTCTCTCGACTGGATGCGGCGGCTCTTTCCTCCATTGCGTGCGGAGCCATCCGTGAGCCCTCGGCAAATGGTGGCAGCAACCCCATGGGTTTGGCTCGCTGGCAGTGGTTCGGACATCGGGTTGGTTAATTAATTATTTGCGCGCCGTCGGTTTTTTGCCTATAGTTCTAAAATACGTTAACTAGCATTTAAATCAATATTCCCGAATTAGCGATTGTTGTCTGCTTATTTATCTGGTGCTGATTTGACAGACAGTTTTGACGTTCGCGACGATGTTGATCGGCTCGGGGTGGCATCGGCGGGATCGCCACTGCGTATATCTGAAGACGCAATCCCCTATCTATTATCTACGGCAGATCTGTTTACCATACTGCTATCTAGTGTCGGAGCTGGGAGCAGCTATCAGTTCCTGACCGGCCACGGTCTACCCAATCTGCTGCCGTACTGCGCAATCGGTATCCTTGCAGGGCTACTCTACGTTCTCCGAATGGGAGGCAGGGGGCATTATAGTTTCCTGGACGCTATGAGCCCGCGCCTTGGCACCGGCGAGATCATTTCTTGCTGGTGTGTCACGGCGTTGCTGCTGGTCCTACTTGCATTTCTTCTCAAGATTGGTCCCGATTATTCACGAGGAGCGTTCGTCGTCTTCTGTTTTTTGGCGCCAATGTCTCTGTTCGTTGCTCGATACCTCTCGAAGATCATCCTCAGGGAAGCGGTGTCGCGTAGAGCGGTTGGAAGGCGGCACGCGGTTGTCGTCGGCATGCCCAATGAGATCGCAAGCTTAAGAAGCCAGCGATTATTGGCGCGATTCTGGGCGGGAGAAGTTAAGAGCTTTACGCTGAGCGACGCAGACCCCTCCGTGTCGGCATCTGCTGATGCTGCGGTTATGACGTCAACTATTGATTTCGTGAGGCGTCATGATTGTCGAGAAATTCTGCTTGCGCTGCCTTGGACAGACACGACGCGTCTTGAGTTCGTTCGCAATCACATAAGAGTGCTTCCGGTCGCCGCGCAGCTGCTGCCAGATGTCAGTGTTCGATCGCTGGCGAGTAATCGATCATCCGAGTGCGTTCGGTCGCTGGCGATCAATGTCCAGAGTGCTCCTCTTAGTGAGGCTCAACGATTCGTGAAGCGCATTATCGACATTGTCTTGGCGCTGCTGGCACTTGTATTTTTCTCACCAATTATGGCCGTAACCGCCATCGCCATAAAGATGGATAGTCCCGGTCCAGTTATCTTCAGGCAGGATCGTAAAGGCTTCAACGGCAGGCGCTTCACCATATTCAAATTCCGGACCATGACGGTTCAGGAAAATGGCGCAGCGGTCGCTCAGGCGACGCGTGACGATCCCCGCGTGACGGAAATCGGACGCATATTGCGATCAACCAGTTTCGATGAGCTACCTCAGTTATTCAATGTGCTGATGGGCACCATGTCTATGGTTGGACCTCGCCCCCACGCCCTGGCTCATGATGTCCAGTTCGAGAGCATGCTACGCGACTATGCGGTTCGCCAGAACGTCAAGCCGGGCATTACGGGTTGGGCCCAGTGCAACGGTGCGAGGGGGGCCACTCCTTCAATCGACAAAATTGCAGAAAGGGTTCGGCTGGACCTTTGGTACGTCAACAACTGGAGCCTGAGGCTGGATATCCAAATCCTGGCCAAAACCTTCGTTGAAGTGATCAAGCAGCGCAACGCGTACTAGCAATGGTGTGCCTGCTCGCATGAACCTTACCCGAAAGGAAGCTGGCCGGATGTCCTAGGCCCCTACTCTCGGGGCGTACGATCGGCGGCGATTCAGCGCATCTCTTAAGGAGAGAATGGAGGCGATCGGGTGGACACTCATTGCCGGAGGAGTGGCCTCTCTTTGCAGTGGGCTTTTCTTTCTCCGTCCGGCCGTTGGCAGCCGTGCATCTGTGCCGTCGTTCGAGACAAGCCAATCCGAACTCGTGGGATATCTGGATGAACTGCGAAGGCAGCACGAGGTGAGCCCACGGAAGTGACCACGTCTGAGATGCGATGCGTCCGCCGAGCATGGATCACTACCGGCTGAAACAGGACATCTCTCTCTCAGCTTACCCGCAGCGGGCGTGAAACGTTCGGCTACCCAGGATCTCTAAGCGGCACCACAGTCATCGATAGAATGGCCGCCGGCTGTCATTTGGTTACCTCATTCGAACCCAATGCCCCTTTTGCTTGCAATGATCGCTCTCCGATCCACCCCGTTTGGGTCAATGGAGGGATTGAGCCCGTTTGATCGGCGGGCGCCGGCGACAAGCAGCCTCGGCAGATGATGAGAATCCTTTTCAACCTTTCGTCGGCAGCTCGATTCATTGCATCCAGTGCGGCGCCCCACTCCTTGGAATAAGGTTTCAGCTTGGCCAAATCCTCATCGGTGGGAACGTGCTCGGTCGGCCTCACAACCGCGGGGACTGCATCCACCTTCTGCACGGGCTCCGCATGTTTTCTGACCAAGGAAGCGCGCCGAACGGGTGGCCGGCCAAGGGCGTCCGAATGTGTCGCGGTGACCAGTGTTGGTCTATAGACCGCTGGGCCCCTGCAGCAGGCACCAAGATCCAACGCAATCGCGACGAGGAGCAGGAACAATCGCGTCATCGGCGGCAAATTGCCCAATAGTCAGCTAATCTCGCGTAAAGGTTTAGGGAAATAGGGTTAATACTGGCTTACCAGCGGTCATTCCGGGGCCAGCGTGATGAAAAGGCCTTAAACTGCTAGGGGGTTTATTGGCGACGGTGCGAGGAACCGGTCTAGCGGGCTGCCCCAATGGCTGGACCTGGACGCGTATGCTTCGCCAAATATAGGATTATTTGCTCAAGGTTCAGTTCCAGCGAATGCTGCGAACGAACCGAATGTTCTCGTTGACGTTGGAGCCGCGCCTTGAGAACCGCATCGAATTCGTGGGCAAGGTGGACGCGCCTAGCAATCCGCTCGAAAATCGTGGTCCGAAACGCGTGAAGGTGACGCTTGCAAAAAGCTAGGGGTACAGCGTCTCACGCCTAGTAACAGAATAACTGATCACCATAGCGCTGGCACGAGCGACCATCGCTGAAAATGGTCGTGTTGCCATATGTCTGCGCCGTCGTGCCGTTGCTGAAGTAGGTGGTATTCCCATAGCTTTGGAAGCTCGTGCCGTCACTATTATAGGTGGTGCTGCCAAACCGCTGGGAGACGTCGCCGTTGCTCCAATAAGTGGTGGCTCCATTGCCGTTGGCCGACAAGCCGCTCCCACATTGAGCCTGGCCGGCCGCGAACTGGCAGTTCTGAGCCTGAGCAGACGATGTCCACATCAGAAGTGCAATCACAAGGTATCGCATAGCCACGCCCTCGCTTGGAGGACAAAGTCTACACCCCTGCGCGGAATTTGCCAGACTCTTCGTTGCCGCCCTGCCCGCTTCGAGCGAATTTCGCAATCGAAATGAACTATACGAGTTAACTGACCCCATCGCGACAATAGCCGTTAGCTCGACGCCACGCGGACCGGCGAAGGAATCATTGTCGAGCAATGGACCTTCTTGCTTACTTGAAACGGAGTTACTGAGTGGCACCGGGGTCCTCGCCCTCGATGATCCCATCGACTTCTCCTACTAGTTACACGATAAGCGATTGCGCCACTAGGTCGCATACACGCGCTCAGCGGAACGTGAGACCTGTGTGTTTTTCACCAATTGGCATTATCGGATGATAATTTCTCCAGGGGTCATGGTTTCTGTCTACATCTTTGCCGCACTTGGCGCGTTCGAGCAGATGTCGGAACTACTTGGACTGACGCTCCTCACCTTCATGCCGCTGGGCGGCATCTCGGTTCCTCTGGAAGCGATTATTGCTGAAGGAGTCCCCAGGACCCTTTGGCCATTCGCTGCTGCAAGTTCGCTGCCTGCATTTCGCGGAGAGGTGACGACGACAAAGTCGCGTTCGAAGGTTCGGGTCTTGCACTATATGGGCACAAATTTCGGTATGACCGGTGTCGAGACGTTCATCCTGCAGCTCTGCGCGGCCCAGAAGCGCGCGGGTCTCATTCCGTCGATTGTGATGGACTTGAGCAATCGACAAGACGTGCGCACCATCGCGAACGATCTCGGCATTTGCGTGTACGACCTCCCTTCCGAACGGCCGTTCGAACATCGATTTCTCCGCAAGCTTGGCACCGCAATCCTGCGGGCGCGGCGGATCCATGTGCTGCGTCGGATGCTCGGACAGAACGACGTTCTTCACATCCAGGCGGTTGGGATTTCCTGCCTAGACGGCTTCATCGCGGCTGCACTGGCGCGGACCCGCGTCGTGGTCACCCATCACGGAACGTTGAGCTGGTTCGAGCCTCAATGGGACTTGCTCGCCGACATCACCTTGTGGATTGAGAAGCGGATAGCTTCGACCATTGCTATGCCGTACGCTGCCGCGACGGCAGAACTTTGCCGGGAGGGTATTTCGCCCGATCGCGCAAAGGTGATTCCGTTCTGTGTCGACGAGCAGTTGTTCTCGGGAGTCGCGCCTGCGCCTTCCACCGGGGAACTCACCCTTGTGCTGGTCGCCCGGATGGTCGAAGGAAAAGGGCACGTCGACTTGCTTGCAGCGTTGGCAAAGCTGACGCCTAGTTATCCCAGACTTCGCGCAGTCTTTATCGGTGATGGGCCGATCCGCACTCGGATTGAAGCAGAAATCGACCGTCTCGGCTTGCGTCAAACTGTCGACTGCACGGGCAAAGTTGATCATCGCGAGGTGCCGGCATTGCTGCGACGAGCTCATGTCGTCGTGTTGCCGAGCTATGAGGCCGGTGAGATGTTCCCACTCTGTCTCCTCGAAGGCATGGCGCTAGGGTTGCCGGCGATCGGATCACGATGGTCAGGAATTCCGGACATCATAGAAGACGGTGTGACAGGCATCATCGTCGAGCCACGCGACGAACGCGATTTGGTGCGAGCAATAGAGCGTTTCCTCAGCGATCCCGACTTTCTCGCGCGAGCACGAAAAGGTGCGCTCGAACGGGTGCGCTCTCGCTTTACCGCGACAGCGATCGCAGAGAGCTATGCGGTCTGCTATCGAACCGCGTTATCGATCTAGAATATCGGCTTTCGAAGGGTTGGAGCGGCGGCAAAGCTTCGCCATTTCTGGCCGCCCAGTGCTAAGCCGCGTCGTAGGCCCCTTCCCCCTTTGGGGGGCAGGGTCGACGTTCACGTCAATACTCTTTCGGCGAGCCGCGCCATCCAGCGCAAGATGGAACTATCCGACAACCTACCCGCTATGCGGATGGCACGCCACGGTGCTACGATTTATCAAAAGCCACGCTCGGAATGCCGATCCTTATGCGTTAGTGGCGGGCGCGGCTTGATCGAGTAGACGATCCGCCAATTGATTTGGTGGCGAGAGCCGATGAGCAGTGCGTGAACCGTGCTGATGGCACGACTTGCTCCAGGGATTGCATTGCCTTGCCAGCAATCGACGCCAATCGCTGTTTCGTTTTGCCCAATGGCCGAAGAAAGGTCGTAATCGTGGAACGGGCTAATCCATTAGGGGTAGCTGACGGCGCATTGAACGAACCGGTAATTTAATCGCAGATAGTCAAGTTCCAGAAAACAATTAGCCGTTTTGGCTCGGTGACAAATGTTGCAGTGCGTCGATTTCACAGTGGTCATTCCTACGTTCCGCCGGCCAACTGAACTTCGTGAAGCCATTTCAAGTGTGCTTGAGCAACGCGAGGTAGAGGTTGAGATCATTGTGGTTGACGACAGTCCGGAGCGGTCCGCGGAAAAGGTCGTCGAGAGCATGAACGAACCGCGGATTACCTATCTCGCCAACCCCAAACCTTCCGGCGGATTTCCGAGCGCCGTTAGAAATTTGGGTTGGCCTCACGGACGGGGGGAATTCGTGCACTTTCTCGACGACGACGATGTCGTCCCCCACGGCCACTATGCGGCCGTCAAGAGCGCATTTACCCAACACCCCGATATCGGTGTTGTTTTCTGCCGAATTGACCCCTTCGGCGATTGCGCTTCTGAGCAACTGGAACATGAGCGAGCCTACTTTCGGAAAGCAGCTAAGCTCGCTTCCTTTTGCAAGCGGCTTCGCTCGCGCCGAGCCTTCGTGGCATGTCTTATGTTCCATTGGGCTTTATTGGTTTGCGGCGCCGGCGTCATGCGCCGCCGATGCCTCGAGCAGCTCGGCGGATTTGATCGCCGGCTTCGTCTGCGCGAGGACGTTGACCTCTACGCAAGAGCCATGCGACAATTTGACGTGTGCTTCCTCGAGCAAGTTGGACTTAAATATCGAATTGGAAGCCCGTCGCTCATGCACGCGCCTGTGCTTGCACAGAGGGATCTTGATGATCTTCGCGCGGCGCAAACCTACACCAATGCGACGTACAAGTCGGTGTGGGGTAGTCTCGAATTTTACACGTTAAAGATATTTGCTCGCACGGTATTGAAATTCATATAAGCCCGAAATTCGAATGATAGAAACAACGACGTTGGTGGTCAATCGACTGTCACATTCAACGGCCTTCCAGCACCTTTGGCAGGAGTGGGAAGACCTTGATCGCAAGCTCACTCCGCGCACACCGTTCACCTCGCCGATCTGGAATCAACTGTGGTGGAAGCATTTCTCTCGTGCCGGCATGATGAGGCTGGATGAGTTCTTCCTTCATGAGGTTCGTACCGCGAATGGAGAACTTGTCGCGGTTGCCCCACTGATGCGGACTTACGAACCAGGCGTCGGTCCGTTGCGTATGTCCAAGATACAGTTCTTCGGGACGGACCCTAGTCTCACCGAAATCCGGGGTCTCGTCTGTGACGTCCGACACCAGGACGCAGTGCTCCGCGCTCTGGTGAGGCACTTTAGCGAGACAGAAAAAAACTGGGACCTGCTCAAATGGAGCGGCATTCGCGCTGAAGGGATCGGGCAGTTGTCGACTGCCAAACTGAAATCAGAGCGGCTGCTGCCCGACTACATCATAAAGCTGCCCAGTCGGTGGGAAGAGTTACATTCGACACTTTCCAACAATACCCGCAAAAGCATAAGGAAAGGATACGAGTTTCTTGAGCGCGATGGGCACCGCTTTGCTTTGCGTGCCGTGGGTTGTGAGGACATCGATGACGACAGTCTCCGCCGTTTCTTTCAGCTTCATCGTGCGCGCTCCTCCGCTGTCGACATGAAGCAACATCGCGACAATTTTCACACGACCCGAAGCCGAAAATTTCTCGATGAAGTAATCGGCGTGATGGCGTCGCGCGGATTGGTCCGCTTCTTCGAGCTCGAGGTCGATGGAAAGGCCGTTGCCTCCCGCATTGCTTTCGTGCTCGGGGGAGACCTCTATCTCTACTTCTCGGGATATGATCCGGACTGGAGGAAGTATGGCGTCATGACCACCCTCGTCGTCGAGATCATCAAGTGGGCGATTGAGCGAGGCTTCTCTCTGCTGAATCTCTCCACGGGTAGCGACCAGTCGAAGTTGCGCTGGCTTCCGACCGAAATCCTGTTTCACGACGTGGTTCAATCGACAGCGTCGATGCGTAGTCAGCTCGCACTTCGCTCCGAAGTCTGGCGGCGGGGTCGTCTCAAGTCCATGTTATGACACCGGCAGGTGACCGGTAGAACTGCGAGTGTTTCCGGAAGTGTTGAGGACCAACTGGTCCGCGCAAGCCGCTCGAGTGGTTCGCGGACAGAGCCGCAAGAAGTCACAGCTTCGCCCTAAAATCTTGCCAGAGTAAGGCTGCTGCTTGGAGTGTGGGGTGTCAGAACAATGGGCCAAACACACGCTTCGGAAGTCGTCTTGATCCGTGTTGCGACCGCAGATCGTGAAGTGCGGGTGTGGGCCGCGGCGATGCCGCGCGACGAGGCAATCGCTCGGGTGTTGACACTCGTTCCGGCCGGCGCAACCGCCGAGCTGGCGGACTTCGGGCTAAAACCGCAAGATTGTCTCCTTCTATCCATGATGCCAGGCGAGATCAGGGAATTGCACTTTGTGCGGACGCAAGCCGGCACTGATCCCGCGGATGAGGCGCCCGTGGACCTGCCTAGCGAGAGTTCGCCTACGTCGCTGTGTCCAAGGTAAGTTCAACGGCGACAGAATTGTCGAGCACATTTGCATCACCTAATTATGGTTAATCGTTAGCCGTCGCCCATGCCCCACGCTTCAAGGCGACGCGCTTGTGGTTGCGCCACCGCTTTATCTGCTGTTAAATGGAACGATTACATCTAAGGACTTTTTAAATGAGTAATTCTGGAATCACGACCCCGCCGATCTCCGGCGTGGATCGGATCGGTGGCCAATTTTGCGATGAGAATCCGCCGGTTGGCGTCGAGGCGCCGAAAGGGGCGTCTCAGGCGGACACGAACCTCGTGCGGCTGCGAACGCATCACAACAACGTTATTCGGTACCGTCAATTGCTGACGACGCCACTCACGCCGCTCGAACGCCAGTTCATCGAGCGTCGTTTGACGGAGGAACGCTCGGCAATTGATCTCCTTGCGTCGGCGGCGCGGCACATCGGCGACAGCGCAATGCGATGAAATCGGGAGTTGGAATCGGGTCAAGCATTGTCGCTCCCGTTTCCGCGCCTCGCTGGCCTATGTGACACTGTCGCCTGGCGGCAACAGCCGGCCGGACATTGGCTTGCCCGACGTCGTTGGGGCAACCGATCGACTCTTTGGCTGTGGAAATGTGGGCGGGCGGCTATCAGCCGGCATCCCTCATCGGATCGACGAGCCTTCCGACCAACGGCCCTTGGCAAGCTCGCGGGCCACGCCTGGTCGCATGGCCGATAGCCAAAGCTTTCCTGCAGATATTGAGCCCGATTGGCGTGGCCGTATCCCTTGGATGCGGCAGAGCACTCGAATGTAGCCAATCGCGCATATAAATCGACAAATCGGCCGACACGCGGTAGCTTATGGGTTGCGCAACACCACTAGGGGAAGGGAATCGTCATGAGGGAAGTGGCCGCTTGCCTGGCCAAGACAGGTTTGTTGGCATTGCTCATAGCGACCGTGCCGATTGCCGCGGACGCAAGAGTTCGCCGGGATTCCAGCGTGCACCTGATTGGACGCTCGTTTGCTTACACCTGGGGCCCCGACTATGGATATTACCACGCCCCGTTCCACACTGGCTGTCGATGGGTAGACAGTCCCGACACTCCCGTCCTCGGCACTACGACATTCGTCAATCAAGGGACACTGACCCCGCTGGGCTTTTGGGGCCGTCGATCCGTGTTCTACGGTGCTGCGCAGCCTACATGCCCAGTGAGATGAGGCCAAGTATGACAGTCTGGGAGCACCGGCCGGGCGTGCTTGATCTGCAAGTAATCCGGTCATGGTAGCGAGCCCCCAACGACTGACACGAGCCATTTCCTGAAGTCGAAGAGTGCTTTCCAGCGTCTCTGCTCCGGGAGCTCGGGTTGTCGCTTCCGGAGATCCAGAAGACGATAATACTCCTCAACGACAGCTCGTTGGGAAATCCAACCCTTTTCGATCCGAGCCAGATCAAGGAGTTCGGGATCAATCGCGTTGCTGAATGCGCCTCTCGCGTGCTCCAGGAGCTGCTCGAGTTGCTGGTTCTCAGGGACATTCATGCGTTCGTGGACGCGTATCATCGGCAATCAGTCTTCTCCCTCGTGGTGTCGTATTTAAATCGCCTGGTCCGCTGAACCACGTTTTTGATGTTGGGCCGGTAAGATCCAACATAGGACTGCTTTGCTCCTCGAATTAATGCCAGAAATTGGCATGTCTGCAAACCGGGTCGGTGTTAGGTTGCGGCCGCGTCCGGACGAAAGAGCCGGTGCATAGCCAGCCTTTGGCCCGCCTCAAATCCCAACCCCAGAAATCGAGGCGGGCCATTTTCCTGGATTGGGGAGGCGCCCGATTTGCTTCGCTAGCCCTCGCCATCCCTTGTGATGGGATTTAATTTGAGATTAAATGTGATGGGAGCGTGAAATTGACCCGTGAGGTTAGTTTCGGGCCTAGCTTATTTTTGCCTGATCGTCGCGGACATCCCGGAGACGTATTTCATAGCCGTATTTTCAAGAATACTAGCTCACAGCTCACCTGGAGCTCGATCAATGAAAGGTATTTTAGTCGGATTGGCTATACTCGTCGGACTTTATTTTGCGGACCAGCGGTTCATGGGCGGGAAATACACCGCTGCAATCGATCGGATGGCGATCCAGATACGCCATTCTTTCGGTATTTGAGAGTGTCCGACCTATTTCCATTGCTCCGATCAGGGTGATCTTCAGAAATGCGGAGAGTATGCGAGCCAGTTGTAGTTGTTTGGTGCTGTCAATCTGGGCGCGGACGTTCTGCCTCGTCCGATCTCCCCGGCGCGAAGCTGGATTCGCTCGATTTCGAGGACGTGGCTTGTTCGCCGAGATTTCAGCGGGCCGCGGAATTCGTTGGCGCTCACTGAACAACGCTGAGGACAATGTCTGCCGGCTTGTACGCCTTGCAAGATGAGCGAACCTAAAGAAGCTCTTCTAAAAGCTATTGCGATTCTCGCGTCGCTGTTCGTTCTTTGGGCGCTCCAGCGGATGCGCTCGGCCCAGCGAGAGCCGCGCCGAGCGCGACTCTCGTGCTGTCTGGTCGTAATTGGAACTCTGGGATACCTCAATTTTGGTGGTTTGCACATCGATGGCACCGCGTTCCACATCTGGGATCAATTTCATTACGTACTGGGCTCCAAGTACTTTCCGGAGCTTGGATATGACGGGATTTACGCCGCGACGCTCGATGCGTTCGAGGAAAAAGATCCGGAATTCGTTCCACCGGCCCGGGTTCGCAACCTGAAAACCAACGAAGTGATCCCGATTGCACAGCTCGCCGATTTGCAGCGAGACGTGCGCACGCGCTTTTCGGATGCGCGATGGGCCGCGTTTCGTGACGACGCAACGCACTTTCGCATTCGCCCGGATATCTTTCTTGATCACGGCTACAATCCCACTCCTGCCCACGTTGCAGTTGAGCGCGCTGTCACGGCTTGGTTTCCATTTCGGCGGCTGACCGTTGCGGCTTACGCATCATTAGATTTCCTCCTGCTGGCGTTCACAGGTCTCGTAGTCTATCGTGTGTTCGGCCTGGAGGTTCTGGCGGCGGTCTCCCTCTCATTCGGTTTAGGCTACTGCTCGCGCTACTTTTGGATCGGTGGCGCCTTTCTGCGCCAGGACGTATTGGCCTCCCTGCTACTATGCGCCGCCGCTCTGGAGCGCGGCCGTAACAAGCTGGCGGGTGCTTTGCTTGCTTACGCGGCCTGCTGCCGCGTGTTTCCCGTTTTCATGATGGTTCCTTTGGCAGCCTTTGCAATCTTTCATTGGCGTGAGGAAAAAGGCCGAGCCGGCCAATTTGCGCTAGGATTTGCAGCGAGTGTCGTCGCATTGATCGTGCTCGGTTGCCTGGCCGGGCGTGGCCCGGAAGCGTGGCTGGAATCAATCCAGCGACTGTCGCTTCTCGGCAGCGTGATGGGACCCAACGCGGTCGGGCTCAGGGTTCCTCTCAGTGCCAGCCTTGCCAATATGCGCGGAGATCTCGTTGATCCGACGAGCTTGTATGTCTACACGCGCATTGCCATCGATGTTGCGCAGACGGAACGGGAGCACTTGTGGCTCATCCTCTTGGCGAGTGGCGCGCTGATCGCGGCCTGCTTGCACCTTGCCTGGAAATCTCAAGATATCGTCACGGTGTTCGCATCGGGTGTCGTGGTGATCATGGTGATGACCACACCTGGATGCTACTATGCCTCATTCTTCGTGCTTCTGGTTCTTGCGAACCCCTTGCGGACGGCTACGTCCTTTCTTCTTGCCAACCTCTTCATGTATCTGGCCGCCGTCGCCGTAGTGATGCTAGCCCGGCACGGCACCATCCAACTCAACGGAGCTGCCTTGTATGTACCCGTATCGATCCTTTTGTTAGTGGTGATGCTGGATTGGTTGCGCACTTGCCTGAGGAGCGCTCCTCAGTCCGGCCAGGCTCACCGGACGCTGATGAGCGCCTTGACGCCTTAAGTGTTGCGGGTCGGAGATCGGGTTCTGCTGGGGTGGCCTGCAGCACCCTTCCGCCAGAGGGATCAGCATCGCCTCAGTGCAACTCCACCTGCCGTCTACATTGGTCGGCAGCGCACCACGAAAGCTTTGAGATTGGCAAGGACATCACACAGTTGGTTGATAGAGTGCTTTCGACCGTCTCAAGGCGCGCAGTAACTCGTGAAGTAATGGGTGCTGCGTCAAGATCAGGCCTGCGCTCCAGCCAAATGCGAAAAGGAGCGTGCCAGCCAAGGCCGCTGCAATTGACAAGTCGGAGGTGCCTTTGTTCCAGATCAATAAGGCCGGTCCGATCGCGCTCAGAACTGACACGGCGATGCTGCTGCGCAACGCGGCGAAAAATTCACGCCAGCGGAATCGGAGGTGTCGACGAACGATTGTGACGGCAACCAGAGCGTTTAAGGGGACCACCCATGCCAAACACCATGCGATCGCGAAAAGGCCTTGTTTCGCGACAATGGCAACGGCTGCAGTGTTCAACATTGCTTGCCCTGCGACGAGAAGTGGCAACGATTTGACACCGCCGACTGCAACGAGGATTGGATACTGAAGCGCAAAGGGAAAGGAGAAGGCGGCCGCAAAGCACAAGACTTTGACCAGCGATGCTGCCTCGAGCCATTGAGCTCCAAGCAGCAATTTGATCAGTGGGGTCGAAAGAGCAGCCAGAAGGATCAGGCAGGGCCATTGAATGACGGTAATCAGTTCAATGGCGTTGAGATAAGTGGTTCGCGTATCCGAGTTCTCCCGCACACTGCGAGAAAAAGTTGGTAGGGCCACCGCACTCACGCCGGCAAGAATCACACGCTCCGGAAAAACGGACAGCAAGACAGAGCGCTGTGCAATTCCCACACTAGCTGAATCGAGCACGCGACCGATCACCAGATAAGGGGCCTGTTCGCCGATGGCGGCAATCAGAGCAGTCGCGCTGTCGAACGCGCCAAAGCCCAACACGCTACGCCAATCGCTTAGGGTCGGGTGATAAATCGAATGATTGGAGTAAAGGAAAAAACATAGAGCGCTTCCAACAACTGTGGATGCCACGCTCGCCCAGGCAAGTGACATATATCCGAACCCCAAATGTGCAAGTGTGATACCTGTGGCCCCACCGGAGACCGCCATCGAGACATTTACAAGCGCAAAGGAACGGAATGCCATTTCTCGGCTCATGAGAGCGAAGACAGGGAATATGAATGGACCCAGGACGTAGGCGATGGCGGCGACTTGGATGTAACGCTTCACTTCGGGAAGGTCATAGAACGACGCGACCAAGTCGGCGCTGAAATACATGCACAGTGATATCGCGATAGAGGCTATGACGCTCGTTGTGACGCTCGTGCGGATTTTTTCGAGAGTTAGCTCGCGTTGTTGGATCAGATAGGCGCCGCCGCCGAGCTCACGGAGTGCTTCTGCGATCGCATAGGCCGCACCACCGATCACGGAAACGCCGAATGCGGCTGGCCCAATTAGCCGAGCCATGATGAACGCCACGGCAAGGTTAACGAGCATCACGAGATATCGGCCGGTCGTTGCCCAGAAAAAGGCCCGTCTCACGCCAGCCATTAATCGTCACCCCCCGAAAAAGTAGACGTCGATAGAATGCGAGAAGGCTCGACGGAACTCACCACGGATCGAAGCCTGGTCGTGGTCCGGCCCGGCGGCAAATCGACACAGCAACGGGCACGGTTTGCCGCAAAGCAATAAGCCCTTGAGTTCGCGCCTGCCCGCGAAGTTTCTCTTAATCTTAGCCGCCGGGAATGCCGGCGTGCGATGGAGATATTATTCTGATATGGTGAAATCTATAGTACCACAATGGTATAGCTACGACGTAAGGTTTCAGGCCAATTTTCGGCGGATGGAGCATACTTTACC